>OZ245733.1:342500-2142500 GCA_965227185.1 Roseovarius sp. | reverse complement strand
CTGGCCGCCCTCGCGGCCCTCGTACTTGGGGCGATGCAGTTGACCCTGCCCAAGGGCACCGGCCTGCATCGCGGCGTCGGCATGATATGGGTGGCACTGATGCTGGTCGTCGCCACATCCAGCTTCTGGATACACACGATGCAAGTGATCGGCCCGTTCAGCCCGATCCACATCCTGTCGGTCATCGTCCTGATCTCGGCACCGCTCGGCCTCTACTATGCGCGGGCCGGACGGGTCACCGCCCATCGCCGCACCATGCAACAGCTTTTCGCCATCGCGCTTATTGGTGCAGGGCTTTTCACCCTCTGGCCGGGTCGCATCATGCACCAGGTCATTTTCGGGCCCTGACCGCATCAGAAGTTCGCCTTCAGGTCCATTCCTTCATACAGGCTCGCCACCTCGTCGCCGTAGCCATTGAACATCAGCGTGTCCTGACGCCGCGCGAACAGCCCCGATCCGATGACCCGCTCGCTCGACTGGCTCCAGCGCGGGTGATCCACCTCGGGGTTCACATTGCTGTAGAACCCGTATTCCCGCGCGTTGGCCTTGTTCCAGCTTGTCGGCGGTTCGGTTTCGGTCAGGGTGATCCGCACGATCGACTTGATCGACTTGAAGCCATACTTCCACGGCACCACCAGCCGCAGCGGCGCGCCGTTCTGGTTCGGGATGTCCTTGCCATAAATCCCCGTCGCCATCAGTGTCAGCGGATGCGTCGCCTCGTCCAGCCGCAGCCCCTCGACATAGGGCCAGTCCAGCACCGGGTATTTCACCCCCGGCATCTCGTCGGGGCGCAGCGCGGTCTCGAAGGCGACGTACTTGGCATTCGACTGCACGCCCGCCATCTCCAGCAGGTCGGCCAGTTCGAACCCGTTCCACGGCACCACCATCGACCAGGCCTCGACACAGCGGAAACGATAGATGCGCTCCTCCACCGTCATCTTCGCCATGATATCCTCAAAGGCATAGCTTCCGGGCCGGTCCACCAGTCCGTCAATGGTCACGCTCCACGGCTCGGTGGTCAGCATATGGGCATGGTCCACCGGATCGCCTTTGCCGGTGCCGAACTCGTAGTAGTTGTTGTAGGTAGTGACATCTTCGTAAGAGGTCGGCTCCAGGTCCTGCGCCCGCGCCTGGGCCGCGCCAACACCGGCCAGCCCCACGCCCGCCGCGGCCCCGGCCATCAACTGCCGCCGGTTCAGGAACGCGGCCTCGTCGGTCACATCCTTTTCGCGCAGCGTGTTCTTCCAACGATAGGCCATGCGGGCTCTCCTCTTCTCGCGGGCATGTCTGTTAGTCGTGACATAAGGAAAGCGCATCGGCCCGACAAAACAAGCCGTCTCACGAAGACGTTGGAGCGCGGTAACAATGGCGGAGGCATTTAGTTCGCGCGCGCGTGCGCGCGCGAGACCAAGCCGCGCGATTGCCAGACCGCGGGCTGGCGACCCGACGGCCCTTCAGGGCACTTTATCTCTGTAGCTTCCGAACAACCTGCAATCGAAGCACTGACGTCGATCAATCGCCAGCCCGTCCGGGCGGTCTGGCGATCGCGCGGCGGGCCTGTCGGCCCTTGATTCCGCGCGGAGCGACAGAGCACCGCCGTCCCGGACCTGATCCGGGACCTCTCGCCTCTAGGGATGTTGCGCCGCGTCCACGCTTGGCCGGATCTTGGTCAGCGGGATCGACGTGCCATCCGCCTGCACGATCCGCACATGCCGCCGCCGCATCAGCCGCGGTTCGGCCACGCCCACGGAATGCGCGATGGTCTCGACTTCCTCGATGACCTGCCGCGCGTAATTGGCGACCTTGAGGTACTTGTCCTGAACCACCAGCCCCTTCTGCAAATGTTTGTCATGGGTGGTGATCCCGGTGGGACAGGTGTTGCGGTTGCACTTCAGCGCCTGGATGCAGCCAAGCGAGAACATGAACCCCCGTGCCGAGGTCACGAAATCCGCGCCCGCGCAAATGGCCCAGGCCACGTCGCCGGGATTGACCAGCTTGCCCGCCGCGATGATCCGGATGCGGCTCTTCAGCCCGTGCCGGTCACGCAAATCCACCATCCGGGTCAGCGCCTCGCGGATGGGCATCCCCACCAGGTCCATCAGCGGCATCGGCGCGGCCCCCGTGCCGCCCTCGCCCCCGTCGATGGTGATGAAATCCGGCGCGCTTTCCTCACCGCGCTCGACGATCAGCTCGAACATCTCGTCCCACGCCTCGCTCGACCCCACCACGGTCTTGAATCCGACGGGCTTGCCCGTCACCTCGCGAATATGGCCGATGAAATCCAGAAGCTCGCCGTAATTGTTCACCTCGCGGTGCCGGTTGGGCGAGATGCTGTCCTGCCCCACCGTGATGCCGCGGATCTCGGCAATTTCCGGCCCGACCTTTTCGCCGGGCAGGATCCCCCCCTTGCCCGGTTTCGCCCCCTGCGCCAGCTTCAGCTCGAACATGCGGACGGCCTCATGCGCGGCCATCTTGCGCAGCTTGTCATCGTCGAGGCCACCATCGGCGGTGCGCACCCCGTATTTCGCCGTCCCGATCTGGTAAACCACGTCGCACCCGCCGGTCAGGTGATAGGGGCTCAATCCCCCCTCCCCCGTGTTCAGCCAGATACCCGCCTCCGCCGCACCCCGGCTCAGCGCCTCGACCGCGGGACGCGATATGGCACCGTAACTCATGCCAGAGACGTTGAAGATCGACCGCGCCATGTAAGGCGTCCGGCAATAGGGCCCGATCTGCAACGGCTCGGTCACGGCAAACTGGTCATCCAGCGGCGGAAAAGCCGCCGGCACGAAAATCGGCGTGCCCGCCACGTTCAGGTTCCGGGTCGAGCCAAAGGCCACCGTGTTGCCCTTGCCCTTCGAGGCGTGCCCGACCCAGTCGCGCTGCGCGCGGTTGAACGGCATCTCCTCGCGGTCCATTGCAAAGAAATACTGGCGGAAAAACTCGCCCAGCGTGGTGAACAGCCCGCGAAACCGCCCGATCACCGGATAGTTGCGCCGGATTGCGTCTCCGGTCTGGGTCTTGTCGATGACGAAAAAGATCAGCGCCAGCGCGATGACGACCCCGATCGCCAGCACCAGGGCCAGCGCCAGAAAGCCGAGGATCTCGAATACCAGGTCCATCAACGCCCCTTCGGAAAATGCGTGGCCTCCTTATGCCACAGACCTCAAGCGTCTCAAGCGTTAAACCCGCATCAGGGCACCGGGACTCTCACGCCGGTTCACGAATTTTTCAGTGGAATTCGAAAAACGCCCTGGCTTAGGCGGCGGATCATTTTCGTCAAATGGCACCGGCGGAAATCCCCGCTGAACCGAACAGCCTCGACCCACGTAGCAGGGACACGATGCGCAACACGGGCATCGCCAACACTCGTACCAAAGACACCTTACAAGGGAGACCAACAATGCTTCGCAGAACTTATCTTGCCCTGACCGCCGCCACCATCCTCGGCGGCGCTACCACCGCCTTTGCCGAAAGCGGCAAGGATATCGTCGACACCGCCACCGAAGCCGGCGACTTTTCCACCCTGCTCGCCGCGGCCGAGGCTGCCGGGCTGGTCGAAACGCTGAAAGGCGATGGCCCGTTCACCGTCTTCGCCCCCACCGACGATGCCTTCGCGGCCCTGCCCGACGGCACGGTCGACTCGCTCTTGCTGCCGGAAAACAAGGATCAGCTGACCAGCATCCTCACCTACCACGTGGTGCCCGGCAAGGTGATGTCCGGTGACCTGAGCGACGGCATGACCGCCGAAACCGTGCAGGGTTCCGAGGTGACCATCGGCACCGAGGGTGGCGTGACCGTCAACGACGCGAATGTCGTCACCGCCGATATCGAGGCGTCGAACGGCGTCATCCACGTGATCGACGGCGTGATCATGCCCGAGTAATCGACGTCTTCCTCCGGACGTTGTCAGGGGCGGCCTTCGGGTCGCCCCTATTTCTTGTGGATCACGGCGACCTGCAATAGCATGCCGGGCACCATCCGCGCCGGAGCCAGATGCACGCCCGAGATATCCTCGGCCAGCTTGTTGAACTCCGCGGCCACTTTCGGATCGCTGTGGGTGAAGGTGCGCTTTGCCACCCAGTCCTTGAACAGATCTGACGTCTTCGTAATGCCCTCCTGCTCAAGAGTGTCCGGTTGCCAGCGCAGGTCCTCGATCAGGTAAAGCCCGCCTGATTCCAGACGCGGGAAAATCTCGAGGAACGCGTTCTGCTGATGATGACTTGCATGGCTTGCGTCGTCGATCACGATGGTCGGCGCGGTCTCGATCTCCTCGATCGCAGCCGCGATATTGTCGCGATGTTCCATGTCGCAGCGGTGAAAGTTGAACCGCTCATGCTCGAACCAGGAAAAATCCGACACGTCCAGCCCGTGGATCTGAGCCTTCGAAAAATACTCCAGCCACATGCGGATCGATGGACAATCCGTCGTCTCGCGGTCGGCGTCGGCCCCAAGTTCCGGCCCCCCGATCAGCAGGCCCATCTCCAGGAAGGTGATCTTGCGTTGCCGATAGGGATGAAACAGCATGTGGTACAGTTCGGTGTACCGATGCTTCTTCGACCCCTTGTCCGACCCATAGCGATCGGCAAGATCGGTCAGGTTTTCTCCGCCCTTGCCGGTGGGCAGGCGCGGTGCGGTGGAGACGCTGGCGGCCAGCTCGGCCTGCTTCTTCTCCGCCTTTTCCTCGCGTGACAGCACAGGTGCGGCCTCGCAATCTATGTTGTGCTTGTTCAGTATGTGCTCCATCCAACTGCCCGCTTCGGGCATCCCGCCTTGTTTCGACAGGAACTCGCGCACCCGACGCCCGTAGAAATGCACTGAATAGGTCTTGTCGGTGATCATCTCCTCGACCTTTTTCTTCGCCCGGCCGCGCATCAGCAGCCGCCGCTCGCGAAAGCCCACCGGATACAGCCCCTCGATCGGCAGGGCATACTTCGCCTCGCCGGTCTTGTGCAGGTAATGCGTCACGGCCTGCGGCCCCCAGACGCCCCATTTCATGTCGCTGACATGCACCGGCTCACCCGCGTCCTTCTTCTGCTGGAACTTCGCCTTCTCGCGGTCCGAATACCATTCCGGAATGCCATACTCGTCCTCGCTCATCTCCAGCAATTGGCCCAGCGCCTCGCTGTCCGGCGGCAGGCCCAGAACCCCGCCATTGATATGCGTGTCCGATTCCCAGCCAAAGAAATGACCCGTCGGCGTCTCGAACGGCTTGACGCAATAGGCGTCCAGATCGGCCCAGATCATCCGGTCGTTCTGTTGCAACAGATGGTACCGGAACACGTCGGAAAACAGCGCGAAGCTGCCCGTGCGGCCATGCTGGATAAAGCGGTCGATCTTCAGCACGCTGTCGCCATGGATCAGCACGACCCCCTCGGGCACGTTCTGCACTTCCTTGTAGTGGTAAAGCTTCACATGGTGTCCCGCGTCGAGGAATGACTGGGCGCACAGAACTTCCACATAGCTCAGCGGGCCTTCCACCCAGAGCATCCCGATTTCGTACTCCGCTTGGGCATTATACTTCATCATGTATCTCCATAGGGCTAGACCGCGGCGTGCATCTTGCTCTGCTCGGGACGCAGGAAGGTAATGTCGGGGTCCGCCTCGATCGCGCGAACGTCGCGCTCGTAAATGCGTGTCAGGTGCTCGCGCTCGCCACGGGTCCAGGGGTCGTACCCACCATATTCATTGCCGCGTGGATACCGCTCCTGGATTTCCACACGCTGGGCCAGCGCCGCGTCGGCCCCTTCCTTGTGGATCATCTGCAAAAGTTCCTGCACGGCACGGCCCGACGCGGTCGGGCGCTTGTTCTTGTCCTTGGGCTCCTTGAGCTTCGTGACATCTACATCGGGGCCGCACAGGTTGCCCAGGATCGCAAGGTCGAGCTTGCGGAAATCCTCGTAACGCCATGCATAGACCTTGGCGGTCGGAAAGGCTTTCTTTGCCGTGTCGAGAACCCTGTGCCAGTTCGGCATCCGCGCGGTCACGGCGCGGCGCATGTGACGCTCGTCAATGAACCATTGCCCGCTGACCGAGCGCAGATATTCCACATAGGCGGACGAAAAGAAGTCAGCGTAGTTGCGCAATCCGAAATGCACCTCGTCAGGGCCGGACGGGACTTGCGTGCCAAACACCTGCATCAGCGTTTCGCCCCAGCGATACAGCTTGCCAAAGCGTACGCAATGTCCGCAATGGCCTGCAAGGTTTTCGTCCGACAGGATGATCCTTTTGGGCTTGTTTTCCAGGATTTCGGCAAAGAACGCGCCCGTCATCTCGGCCAGTTCCTCATCGTATATCTTAGGATTCCAACCGATCCCAAGCTTGATATACGCGTTGCACTGAACCGGGATCGTCACTTCCTTGCGCGTCTTGCGATGATGCACGTAATGCACCCCGGCCCGTTCCAGCATCTTGGAATTGCGTGCCAGCATGGACTGGATGTGGCTGGTGGCCGTCTTGTGAAATCCACCGTGCAAGACGATGTAGGGCCGCGCACTCATTCGCCCGCCAGATCCGTCAGAAGTTCTTCGCTGTTGACCAGATCTTCACCGGGTCGGTTGATCACTTTCAGCAGCTCATGCAGCGCGGCCCATTCGTCGTTCGCCTTCAGCGCGGCGATCTTGGCCCGGTGCCACGCACAAGCCTCGGCATGCAGCCGCGAGATCTCCGGGTCCGCCATCAGCGTGTCGAACTCGCGGCGCGTGGCCTCGGCCATAGGCACAAGGCTCGCGTCCTTTTGCAGGTTGATGTTCATGTCCGACCAATAGGCGACGCCTTGGTCACGGTCGATATGGTTGGTGCGGCCCCGGTCCCGCTTCACCAGAAAACTATCGACCGAGCGGACGGCATAGTGATGCAGCCGCGCAAAATCGTGTCGGAATGTCGGGTGCGCCCGCCAACCCTGTTGAAAAAACGCCTCCGGCATGGGCTGGCCCCCGGCATCTTTCCAGATGAACCCTACAGGGATATCCGCATAGAACTTCGGCCGGTGCACACCGAATTTGCGGATCACCTCTGACGGGCGAAACAGCGTCTTGAGGCCCAGCGCGCGGTACTTTGCGCGGAAATCCTCGGGCGCGGCCCAGACGAAATCTTCGTGGATGAACCGATCTTTATACGCCACCTGATCGCCACAGCCAAAAAGCTTCCAGCACAGCGAAATCGCATCCGCATCGCCGATCGCCTCGAACAGGTCCGGCAAACGCCCCTCGCCCACGCGAATATTCAGAAACTCGTCGCAATCAGCGCAGATAATCCAATCCGCCTTCTCGTAGAACTCGTGTTTCAACGCCCGGCGCAGCGCCACCCGCTGAGGACTCTCGCCTTTCTTGAACTGGTTGTCGACATGCGCCGCGACGCCGATCTCCTCCAGCCGCATGGCGATCTTGTCGGTGCCGTCGTCGCAGTCATTCGTGTAAATCAGGATGTCCTGAAACCCGATCGCCCGGTTATAGGCGATCCACTCCAGCATGAACGGACCTTCGTTCTTCATCGTCGTGACGATGGCACAGCGATCGTTCCGCCGCTCGCCCATGGGCCGGTTCAACTTGACCGATTTCGGGTCGAAATTGGGAATGGAGCGCACCTTCTTGCCCGGCGCAGCGGCAGGCTTGGCCTCTTTCGTCTGCACGGATTTTTCGGATGCCTGCGCCTTGACCGCCTCGTCGGTATTCGCCCCGGTCGTCTCGTCGGTCGCATCGCGGGTCGCCTCGCGCGCCTTCTGGTCCACAGCGGTTTCCGTTTCGGCCTCGTCCCCCAGCCCATCATCCTCGGGCGCCACGCGCTCCGCCTCGCGCCGCTTGCGCCTCAGCCGCTTGCGAAAGGCGATGCCGAACCCATTCGCGATCTCGTCCCGGCCCTTGTCGGTGAAATACGACGCCACCTGGTTCTTGTACCAAGGCAGGTCGCGCCGCGCCCGGTAGAGGCGATAGAACTCAAGCGGGTCCAGCTCGTCAAAGATCGCCGTGTGCATCACCGGCTTCAGCGCGCCGATCTTGCGCAGGAAAACAGCTGTCTTGTGGTCCGAATGACGGCAATGGAACACGTGAATGTTGTCCCCGGCAAAGCGCCCCACATGCTGCTTGTCCAGTGCGTGGTAGGGGTCATAGAAGATATTCACCCGGCCCAAGCCTTTGGTCAGCGCAGCGGCATCCGACAAAGGCAGCGTCCAGTCCTGCCGCCGCCCGCCTTCGTACCGCGTCTCCCATGGGACCAACCCGATATCCAGCGTGCTCTGCGGATTGACGGAAACCACATGCGCCCCCGGCACCAGCGAGCCAAAGGCGATGGCAGCATAGCCTCCCATCGACACGCCGGCGAAAATCACCCGGTCATAACTGTCAAAGAACCCCTCGTCGCGCAGCTTCTCGAACCGCGCGATCAGGTCGGCATCGCGGTACCAATCCGCCACATGCGCCATCACGCCCAGATGCGAGATGTTCACGTCCCTTGCGAATTTGAACGCCCAGGGCTCGCGCTCAGTCGAGGTGTCGTTGACGTTGCTCAGGTTGTCGAAGGTCACGAGCAGCCGGTTAACAGGCCGCCGTACGTACATCAGCGAATGCCGCAGATGCCGCTCCATGAACCCCTCGCCTTCGCCCCCGGGGCGAAGCTCGTCGAACCAGCGGGGCAGCGCTGGCGTTTGGTCTGCTGAATTGTCCTGCTCGGCCATGGCCCGATCTAATGCCTGATGTGGTTGCCACGCGGTAAATCCGCGCCGTTCCGCTTTTGGCGCCACTATACGCGCCCCCCGCGAATCCACGCAACACTCGTCTCAATTTGTCGACGCGACAGCCATTTCCGCAACACCCCGCCCCGTCTTCCTCTGGCCATAAATATCCCGGGGGTTTGGGGGCTGGCCCCCAAATAAACCTGCGTTTGGGGGCTGGCCCCCAAATAAACCTGTGTTTGGGGCTGGCCCGACCGAGGAAACGGTTCTAGCCCGTCCCGGACCTGATCCGGGACGTCGTAGGGTGGGTGGCAACCCACCATTGGCACGTGACAATGCACGCCCCCAAACGAAAACCCCCGCCGAATTTCTCCGGCGGGGGTCAAACCTGTCAGCAAACAAAGCTCAATGCACCACGGCGTCGTCCGGCCGCTCGCGGCTGGTCGACCCGACGCGCTCACCGATGATCAAGCCTTCGGCCCCGGCACTCACCGGCACCGTCGATCCGTCCAGGATATCCCCGGCCAAGAGCCCTTCGGCCAGCGGGTCCTGCAACGCCTTCTGGATCACCCGCTTCAGCGGCCGTGCGCCATAGACCGGGTCATAGCCTTCGTCGGCCAGCCACTTGCGGGCGTCATCGTCCAGCTCCAACGTGATCTTCCGGCTTGCCAACCGCTTCAGCAGACGGGCCATCTGGATATCCACGATACCATCCATCTGGTCGCGGTTCAGGCGGTCAAAGACCACGATCTCGTCCAGCCGGTTCAGGAACTCGGGCCGGAAATGCGACCGGACCGCATCCATCACGTCACGCTTGGCGTCCGCCGCATCGGACCCTTCCGGCAGCTGGCTCAGCGCCTGGGACCCAAGGTTCGACGTCAGGATGATCAGCGTCTGCTTGAAATCCACCGTCCGGCCCTGCCCGTCGGTCAGCACACCATCGTCCAGAACCTGCAACAGCACGTTGAAGACCTCCGGATGCGCCTTCTCGACCTCGTCGAACAGGACAACCTGATAGGGGCGCCGCCGCACCGCTTCGGTCAGCACACCGCCCTCGTCATAGCCCACATAGCCCGGAGGCGCGCCGATCAGACGGGCGACCGAGTGCTTCTCCATGAACTCGCTCATGTCGATCCGCACCATCGCGCTGTCGTCGTCGAACAGGAACTCGGCCACGGCCTTGGTGAGCTCGGTTTTCCCGACGCCGGTCGGCCCCAGGAACAGAAAGCTGCCCAAGGGACGATTCTCGTCGTTAAGCCCGGCGCGCGCCCGGCGCACTGCATTGGCCACCGCCTTGACGGCGGCATCCTGGCCGATCACCCGGCGGTGCAGGTTGCCTTCCATGCCAAGCAGCTTCTCGCGCTCACCTTCCAGCATCTTCGCGGTCGGAATACCCGTCCAGCGTTCGACCACCTGCGCGATCTGCTCAGGCCGCACGGCCTCCTCGACCATGACATCGCCGTCTTCCTCGGCCTTCTCGGCCTCGGCCAGCTGCTTTTCCAGCTGCGGAATGACGCCATAGCTCAGCTCCCCGGCCTTCGCCAGGTTGCCCTCGCGCTTGGCATGGTCCAGCTCGATCCGTGCGCGGTCCAGCTGTTCCTTGATGTCGCGGGCGCCCGCCAGCTTGTCACGCTCGGCCTGCCATTTCGCGGTCATCTGGCTGGATTTCTCCTGCATGTCGGCCAGCTCTTTTTCCAGCTTCTCCAGCCGGTCCTTGCTGGCGGCATCGTCCTCTTTCTTCAGGGCCTCCGCCTCGATCTGCTTTTGCAGGATCTCGCGGTCAAGCGCGTCCAGTTCCTCGGGCTTGCTGTCCACTTCCATGCGCAACCGGCTCGCGGCCTCGTCCACAAGGTCGATCGCCTTGTCCGGCAGGAAGCGGTCAGTGATATACCGATGGCTCAGTGTCGCCGCCGACACCAGCGCAGAGTCCGAGATCCGCACACCATGGTGCAGCTCGTACTTCTCTTTGATCCCGCGCAGAATGCTGATCGTGTCCTCGACCGTCGGCTCCTCGACCACAAGCGGCTGGAACCGCCGCGCCAGTGCCGCGTCCTTTTCAACGTGCTTGCGATACTCGTCCAGCGTCGTCGCCCCGACACAGTGCAACTCGCCCCGCGCCAGTGCCGGCTTGATCAGGTTGGCCGCGTCCATCGCGCCATCCGCTTTGCCCGCACCGACCAGCGTGTGCATCTCGTCGATGAACAGGATGATTTCCCCGGCCGCATCGGTGACCTCGTTCAGCACGGCCTTCAGCCGCTCCTCGAACTCGCCGCGATATTTTGCACCGGCAATCAGCGCGCCCATGTCCAAAGCCAGCAGCTTCTTGTTCTGCAGGCTTTCGGGCACGTCGCCATTGACGATCCGCAGGGCCAAGCCTTCGGCAATCGCGGTCTTACCGACGCCCGGCTCACCGATCAGAACGGGGTTGTTCTTGGTCCGCCGGCTCAGCACCTGCATGGCGCGCCGGATCTCGTCGTCGCGGCCAATGATCGGGTCGATCTTGCCGTCCTCGGCCCGCTGCGTCAGGTCCGTGGCGTATTTCTCTAGCGCTTCATAGCTGTCTTCGGCACTGGCCGAGTCCGCCGTCCGCCCCTTGCGAATGTCGTTGATCGCCTCGTTCAGGGCTTGCGCACTCAGCCCGCCCTGCTCCAGCGCATCCTTGGCGGGGCTTTTCACCATCGCCAGCGCGGTCAACAGGCGTTCCACCGGCACGAAGCTGTCCCCGGCCTTCTTGGCCAGCTTCCCTGCCTCGTCCAGCAGCTTCACGGTCTGGCCGTCCATATAGGTCTGGCCCGCATCACCACTGACCTTCGGGATCTTGCCAAGGCTCAGGTCCAGCGCCTGCACCACGCGTGCCGGCTCACCGCCCGCCCGCTTGATCAGGTTGCTGGCCATCCCCTCGGGGTCGTCCATCAGTGCTTTCAGTACATGTTCGGGCGCCAGTTTCTGGTGGCTTTCCCGGATCGCGATCGTCTGTGCGGCCTGAATGAAACCACGCGACCGCTCGGTGAACTTCGACAAGTCCATCCCGTCTCTCCTTTTTACAAGCGTTATCCCGGTGGCGCACCCAGCATTAGGCGTGCGGCTTCGGGAACCTCAGACATTTAAATGGGTAACACGACCGTGAGCTTCAAGAGGACCTGCAAATTGTTCACATCGCGAAAACTGCAACCAAATGTTGATTAATCTTGGGGCCAAACCACCACATGTGCGGAAACCCGCTCAAATTTTTTTGTGAACCTTGCAACTTTTTCGTCCGACCCAACGTTATCCACACAGTTATCCACAGGCTAAGTCGTCTGGTTAACTCGTAAAACAGGAGCAGACCCATGCAGATCGAGAAACTTGAATTCGACGCAATCCGCTACAATCCCGAGCTTGAAGCGTTCGAAGCGGCCGTTCGTATCCACGAGTCCGGTCACATCTTTCGCTACCCGGTTCACCTCAAGGCTCCGCTCAACGCCGAATACGCGCTGATCGCCCGCGGCCTTACGCAAAAAGCAAGTCTGCGCCATACCCAAAAGGCGCACGACCTGCGCTCCACGCTGCCCGAGCGCGCACAAGGCGCCGCCGCCGCTTGATAAACAGGCAACAACTCGCGAGCGGAGGCGCACGTTAACCATTTTCCCCTCGCAAGCTTTGGTTGATTGACGCATTCTTTCTGCACGTTAAAAGCGGAGTGCGTAATGAGGATCAAGCGAATTTCCCTGGAAAACGTGGCAGTTTCACCGCATTCCGGAGCGCATGTCGCCACCGTTCTGCTGCATGGCGACAAGGCTTCACTTACGCTGCGCGCCTCGGCCATGCCTGCCACGATGCTGGGCGGCCTCACCGAAACCGCCATCGTTACCCGCGCGCTGGTTCAAGACGCGCTGCGTCAAATGCGCCGCATGCCCGAATATCGTAACGCCCCTCAGGCCATCGTGATCGAAGATTCGGCTTGGCCGCTCGCTGCCCAACAACCTTGACGCCGCCGCCCTGGGCCGCAAGAAGGGCGCAACCCGACGTGAAAGGTTGCGCCCATGCCAGACCCTGTCCAACTCCGACCCAATTCGCCTGCCGACGACCGCCTGATCGTGGCGATCGACCTGCCCAACGCGCTCGAGGGCCTGAAATTGGCCGAGCGGCTGGGCGACTCGGTGTCGTTCTACAAGATCGGGCTCGGGATGCTGACCGGCGGCGGCCTCGCCCTTGCCAATGAGCTCAAGCAGGATCACGGCAAGCGTATCTTCCTCGACATGAAGCTCTTCGATATCGGCGCCACGGTGGAAAACGCCGTGCGCGGGCTGGCGCAGTTCGATCTCGATTTCCTGACCGTGCATGGCGACCCCCACGTGGTCCGCGCCGCCCGCGAAGGGGCGGCGGGCAAGCCGATGAAGATCCTCGCCGTCACCGTGCTGACCTCGCTCGACCGCGCCGATCTCGACGCGTCGCTGATCGCGCCCGGCGACATCCCCGATATCGTCGCCACCCGCGCCGCCCGCGCGCTCGAGGCCGGGGCCGACGGCGTCATCGCCTCCCCGCAGGAGGCCACGATGATCCGCGCCCAGCCCGAGGCCGCGGGCAAGCTGATCGTCACCCCCGGCGTGCGCCCCGCCGGCGCGGCACTGGGCGACCAGAAACGTGTCGCAACCCCGGCACAGGCCCTGTCGGACGGCGCCGATCACATCGTCGTCGGCCGCCCCATCTGGGCCGCCGACGACCCGCGCGCCGCCACGCAAGCCATCCTGAACGACATCGCCTGACGTAGGGTGGGTGAAACCCACCATGGCCGCCCGTTACCCTTCCAAGTACGCCGCCACCCGCTCGGCGAAATGCGGCACGGCCTTGTCGTGCGCCACGTAATCCTCGGGCGGCATCAGGCACCAGCCCCGCCCCTCGTCGCCAAAAACAACCTCGTCGGCCAGCGCCGCCGGGCAGTGCGCCGCAAAGAACCACATCCGCGTCGGCCCCGCGTAGAACCGCCGCCAGCGCAGCACGCCGGGGTCCAGCACCAGCCCCAGCTCCTCGCGCGTTTCGCGCAGCACGCAGGATTCGGCGCTCTCGTCCCCCTCGCGCCCGCCCCCCGGCAGATCCAGGAAACCCGGCCACGGAATGTCGGGGGCCTGATCTCGCTCTATAACCGCCAGCCGCTTGTCCAGAAACAACGCCAGCTTCGTCCCTTCGAACCCGTCCTCGTGCATCGCGGCTTTCCCCCTTCGCGCCCGAGCTCTACAATAGGTGGACCGCAACCCCAATAGCAGCCCACTCATGCCCGCCCTTTGCCGCGACTGCCTGACAGAATTCGACACCGGCGCGCGCTGCCCCGCCTGCCGCAGCCCGCGCGTGCTGTCGCATCCGGAACTTCACGACCTCAGCATCGCGCACATGGATTGCGATGCCTTCTACGCCTCGGTCGAGAAACGCGACAATCCCGATCTGGCGCACAAGCCCGTGATCATCGGCGGCGGCCGGCGCGGCGTCGTCTCCACCGCCTGCTATGTCGCCCGCATCCGCGGCGTACGCTCGGCCATGCCCATGTTTCAGGCGCTGAAACTCTGCCCCGAGGCCCTCATCATCAAGCCCCGGATGGAACTCTACGCCGAGGTCTCGCGCCAGATCCGCCGCATGATGGAGGATCTGACCCCCGATATCGAACCCCTGTCACTGGACGAGGCGTTTCTGGACCTCACCGGCACGCATCGCCTGCACGGCGCGCCCCCCGCCGTGATGCTCGCCCGCCTGACCAAACGGATGCGCGACGAACTGGGCCTCACCGGCTCCATCGGCCTGTCGCACAACAAGTTCCTGGCCAAGATCGCCTCGGACCTCGACAAGCCGCGCGGCTTTTCCATCATCGGCAAGGCAGAGACTGCGGATTTCCTGCGCGATCAGCCGGTCAGCCTGATCTGGGGCGTGGGTCAGGCGGCGCGCAGCTCTCTGGATGCCGCCGGCATCCGCACCTTCGCGGACCTCCTGCGCTGGGACAAGACCGACCTGGTGGCGCGCTTCGGCTCCATGGGCGAGCGGCTCTGGCACCTTGCCCGCGGACAGGACCACCGCCGCGTCTCGGCCCATTCCCCGATGAAGTCGATCTCGAACGAAACCACCTTCCGCGAGGACACCGCCAGCGCCGATATCCTCGACGGTCACCTCTGGCGCATGGCCGAAAAAGTCGCCGACCGCGCCAAGGCCAAGCATCTGGCGGGCCGCGTGGTGACGCTGAAGCTCAAGCGCTCGGATCATTCGCTCCTGACCCGCCGCATCTCACTGCGCGATCCGGCGCAACTGGCCGACACGCTCTATCGCACCGCCCGCGCGCTTTTTGACCAGGTCGATCACACCAAGCCCTACCGCCTGCTGGGCGTGGGCCTGTCGGACCTCGTACCCGAGACCGCCGCCGAGGCCTCGGGTGACCTGCTCGACCCCCAGGCCCGCCAGCGCGGCCGCGCCGAACGCGCGACGGATGAGATCCGCGCCCGCTTCGGCGCAGATGCCATCCTCAAGGGCCGCTCCCTGCGCTGAGCCGGGTTTTCCAAGCCATGACAGGGTGTTACCGGTAATCCCCTGTTGCCGAAAAATCACATCGACGCCGCAGGTTATTGCTCGTGCAACTTTCCAACCCGTGCCACGTTGCTTCGGTCATGAAACGCATATCGACCCGTCCCATACCCCGCCTTGCTGCGGTTGCGCTCTGCGCCGCCGGTCTGCGCCCCGATGCCGCCGCCGCCGCCGACTGGTTCGACTTTTCCGGCGACATCTCGGTGGGCGCCAACAGCATCCAGGACAACGCCTTCATGTCGCGAATCGACGCGATGCTGACTTTCACGCTGTTCGACATCGGCGACAGCCCCTTCGCGTTCGAATTCGGCACCTTCGGCTATTTCTACAAGGGCGACCGCCCGCACGAGACCTATGCCGCCTTCGTCTATGACGACCGGTTCCGGCTGGGCGTGGTGAAACCCGCCTATGACCAAGTGCTGATCTCGCCCTTCGACTTCACCGCCGCCTCCATCGCCGAAACCCGCGCCGAATACACTCGCGCCCGCGCCACGACCGAGGCGTTGCGCTTCAATTCCGTGCCGGTCGGCATGTCCTATGGCGAAACCACGGGCGATATGCGCTGGGCCGTCTCGCTGCTCGATGCCAGCGACGGCAATTTCCGCTCTGCCTCCGCGTCCGCCGAATGGCAGGCGCAGGCCGTGACCCTCGCCGCCGCAATCGAGGGCGTCTGGGCCCCCAAGGATGATTTCGACGGGATCAACGCCAAGCTCGGTGCCCGCTGGCAGCAGGGGCGACTGGATATCGGCGCCGCCTTCCTGCACCCCGATGCCAACCAGCGCCCCGACGCCGTGGCGTTCGACGTGAATTACAATGCCTGGCGCGACCTGACACTTTCGGGGTTCGGCGAAGTCTCGCGCGGCAGCACCAATTCGGCTTATGGGCTCGCCGCGCGCTACGATTTCCAGGATCGCTCGGACGTGACCTTTGCCGTCACCGACACCAAGACCGACGAGGAAGTCCACTTCACCTACACGCGCCGGTACTGACCCGTCGCCCGGGCATCCGACGCACGGTGTCTTAACTCGGGCCGTCGGCAACCTGCACCATCGCGTTACAGTCGGACATACCGACGCGATACCGATGCGGATTTCGGGTCTCCAAGGCCGTTAAGGTCCGATTCGCCTCACTCGGCCGCCAGCTGCTGCGGCTTGGGCCGCCCTACCTCGGCGATCTGGGCGATCACTCCCTCCAGAACCGCCTTGAACGCCTCGAATTTGCCATTGGGCCGGATCAGCCGTTCGTTCATGTAAAGCCCCCGGTCGATCTCGACCTGCACCGCGTGCCGGTTCTCCTGCGGGCGGCCGTAATGCTGGGTGATGAACGCTCCGGCAAAAGGCGCGTTGCGTGCCACCTTCAGACCGGCGGCACTGAATGCCGCCTCGATCCGGTCCACCACCTCGTCGCTCGCCGCCGCGCCGAACCGGTCGCCAAGCACCACCTCGGGGCGCCGCGCGCCACTGCGGGCCACGGCATCCATCGCCTCGTGCGGCATCGAGTGGCAATCGATCAAGATCGCCTGGCCGAACAGCCCCAGCGCCTGATCCAGCTGGGTTTTCAGCGCCGCATGATAAGGCCGCCAATAGGTGTCGATGCGCCGTTGCGCCTCGTCCATCGTGATCTTGCCGGAATAGATCGCCTTGCCGTTGGCCACCACCCGCGGGATCACCCCCAGGCCAGATGCCACGCGCGGGTTGTGCCCCGTACGCCGCGCGCCTTCGATCAGCGCCGGGTCCAGCTCCTCGGTCGAGCGGTTCAGGTCCACGAAGGCCCGCGGCGCGCCAGCCTTGATGAACGGCGCCCCGTTGCGCGGCGCGGCCTCGAACAGGTCGTCGACGAATGCATCCTCAGAGCTGCGCACGCTCAGCTCATTGAGGTTCGTGCGCCGCACGAAAGACCACGGGTAATCCCGCCCGCTATGGGGCGACGCGAACACCACGGATGTCGTGCGACGCTCCGGATGTGTAAGTGTAAACGCGGCTTTCGGCATTCTCTCTCCTGACAAGTCATAATAGTCTGAAAATCAGGTTCTAAAAGCCCTTGATCCCCTGCCCGACTCCTTTTATAGACACGCCTCACCGGCGCGGTTCTCCGCGCCCCTATTCGTTGGGGGCCATGCCATTCCGGTATCAGGGCGATTAGCTCAGCGGTAGAGCACTTCGTTGACATCGAAGGGGTCACTAGTTCGATCCTAGTATCGCCCACCATATTCACTGCCCGGCCTTGCCGGTGCACCCGCAACCCGGCGCGCCGCGCCACGACATTGGAGACGAGTGATGAAAGTCCGGAACTCGCTGCGTTCGCTCAAGAACCGCCATCGCGATTGCCGCGTCGTGCGCCGCAAAGGCCGCGTCTACGTGATCAACAAGACCCAGAAGCGTTTCAAGGCCCGCCAGGGCTGAGACTCCGATCTGGTTCTGCTGAACGAACCCCGCCTCGGCGGGGTTTTTTCGTTTGGCCCTAGCGGACGTTCAGGGAGCCGCGCGATTGCCAGACCGCGGGCTGGCGAGCCTACATGCGTTCAAGGCATTTTATCCCTGCCAAGTCCGCCAAACCTCAAATCGAGGCGCACACGTCACCCAATCGCCAGCCCGCCCGGGCGGCCCCCCTTTCGGCGATTGCAGGCAATCGCCTTTCGGTCAACGGACGATCGCGCGGCGGCGCGCAAGCGCGCCTTGATTCCGCGCGGTCCGCACCGTTAACGACTTGGTTGTAAATTTAGACCAACCTACGTCTCATCCCGCTCGAACCGCGCAATCCCCGGCACCTCCGGCAACCACGTCTCCCGCCGGACGGTCCACAATTCATAGGTCGGCTCGAAAACATTCGGTTCATCCAGCGCCCCAAGATGGACCTCCACCTCGCCGTCGCTGACGGAAAACACCGACCCGCCGCAACGCGGACAGAAATGCCGATCCTTCCAAACCCGCGTGTCGCCTCGACAGGTCACCGCGCCCTCGGAAAAGATCGCGACCACAGCGAACACCGCGCCGTGATGCTTGCGGCAGTCCAGGCAATGGCACAGCCCCACCCGGTCCGGCGCCCCCTCCGCCGTGATCCGCACGGCCCCACACAGGCACCCGCCTTCGACCCGGTCCATGCCGCTACCTCCCGTGGGTCCGGTCATACCCGTTCACCGGCGGGCTGACCCAATCGCCCAAGGCCCCCTCCGCCGGTGCGAACACCTCGACCTTCAGCGGATAGCACGCCGCCGTGTCGCTGGAATGCTCGGACGAGCAATCGCCGCCCGGGCAGGCGCTCAACGCCCCAAGCAGGTCGATCTCGGCAAAGAACTCCAGGTAGTCTCCGGGCCGCACCGGGCTGGCCTTCATGAAATACTGCCCCGTGTCCCGCGTGAACCCGGTGCACATGAACACGTTCAGCACGTCATGCACCAGCGGCTCCGCCTCCTCCAGCGGGACCTCCAATTCATCCGCCACCGCCCGGATCAGGTTGGAATGACAGCAATGGTGATACTGCGACCCGGACAGCAGGTTGCCGGTATAGGGATCGCAGCGCGTACCGATCACGTCATGCACCGACCCGCCATATTCATCGATCCCGTACCAATCCAGCGTATCCTCCACGATCGTCGCCATCGGTCGCAGGTAAGGAAAGCCCGACCACATACGCTCGCCGGTCGTCAGGTGCGTGCCATGCAGCGCCCGCGACTTGCCGGAATAGAACCGCTCGCCCAGATCTTTCGCATTCCATAGGTTCAGGTCCCCCACCTGCGGGCCCTCGACACTGGTGATGCGAAAGAACTGCCCCGCCGCGACGCGAAAGCAGGCGGCCTCTCGCGGCGGGGTGATCACCTCGTCCAGCTTTTCCGCCCCCTCCCGCGCGGCGCGGTACAACTCCAGGTCCGGCACGGGCAACGTGTCGTTCGGATAACAGACGACAGGCGCGACGGCCCGGCGCACATCGGCATCGGTGGGTTCCGGCATGGGGTCCTCAGGATTGCGGCGTGTTCCTCAGGCAATCCAAAGGCGGTTTGCCATCCGATGTAAAGGCCCGCGCTCCGCAGAACGCACAGCGAAAGGCCGTCTGCGAGGGGGTAGACGCGCCACGGTCCTCGCGCCAGCGACAATTGCGCATCTTGGGGCGCGCATAGATCGCTACCAGTATGAACGCAATGACAAGACCCACGACAATGAACATGCCGTGGGTCTTACACTGTCCCGCGGGGCAAGGCCAACCGGCCCGCCCCGGATCGGGGGGCAGTTCAGAGCACGACCACGTCCAGCGGCGGGAAGCCGTTGAAGCCCACACTGGAATAGGACGAGGTGTAGGCACCGCAGCTGCGGATGAACACCCGGTCGCCCGATTTCAGGCCAAGGGGCAGGTCGATCATGCGTTTTTCGTACAGAACGTCCGCCGAGTCGCAGGACGGTCCGGCTAGGATGCACGGCCCCGTCCGCTCGCCGTCGCGGGCGGTCACGAACTGGTAACGGATCGCCTCGTCCATGGTCTCGGCAAGCCCCGAGAACATGCCGATATCCAGGTAGACCCAGCGGTGCAGGTCGTCGGGCGACTTGCGCGACACCAGCACCACCTCGGCGGCGATCATGCCGGCCTCGGCCACCAGGCCACGGCCCGGCTCGGCCATCACGCGCGGCACGTCGCCGAAACGCTCGGCCACCATGTCGCGCACTTGGGCTGCATAGATCGCGGGCGCCGCGATTTCTTCGCCATAAAAGGCCGGAAAACCGCCACCGATGTTCAGCAGGTCCAGCGCGTGGCCCGCGTCCTGCGCAGCACGCCACACGTCGGCGATCCGGTCCAGAACCGGCGCCCACATGGCGGTCTGACGGGTCTGGCTGCCGACATGGAACGACACGCCCACCGGGCGCAGGCCCAGCGATACGGCATAGTCCATCAGCGCCACGGCATGATCCGGCGCACAGCCGAACTTGCGGGTCAGCGGCCAGTCGGCGCCCGACGCCTCGACGATCAGGCGTATATAGACCTCGGCGCCGGGCGCGTGCTCGGCGATCTTGTCCAGTTCTTCCTCGGCATCGGCTGCGAACAGCGTCACGCCCACATGGTGCGCGAACGCGATGTCGCCCGGTTTCTTCACGGTGTTGCCGAACGAGATATCCTCGGGCCGCGCGCCCTGCGACAGGCACAGCTCGATCTCGCCGCGGCTGGCCGCGTCGAAATGGCTGCCCTCGTTCACCAGCGCCTCGATCACCTCCGGCTCGGGGTTGGCTTTCACGGCATAGTGGATATGCGCATCCCCAAGCCCCTGCGCCAATGCGCGGTAGTTTTGCAGCACGACGTCGGTGTCGATCACCAGCGTCGGGCGGTCAAAGGTGGTTGTACGCAGGAAACCCTCGATACGGGCGGCGCAGGCATGGCGGAAATCACCCGACAGGTCGGTGACGAAAGCGGTCATGGACATCTCCAAAGGTCACGAGGCGGCGCAGGGCCGCGAGGTAAAGTTCAGAGACGTTACCGTCGCTACGTAACCGCTTTGGTCAGTGCCTTCGGGACAGAGGCGCGTGCGTTGGCGTCTGATCGCGCACATGGGGCCAAACCGTGAGTCGCGCAAGAGTTTTTGCACAGCGGCAGATGAATTTTTCCACACGGTTTGAACTGTGTTTTCACTACATCAGTTTCAGGCGTTTTGCCCTGCCGCGCGGCCCGAGAATATGCATCCTCCAAGGAAGGTCCCCTCCAGCGCGTTATAGCCGTGATAGCCGCCCCCGCCGAACCCCGCGACCTCACCGGCGGCATAAAGCCCGTCCAGCACGCTGCCATCCGGCCGCAACACCCGCGCCTCCAGATCGGTATGCAGCCCGCCCAGCGACTTGCGCGTCAGGATGTTCAGCCGCACGGCAATCAGCGGACCGTTGGCGGGGTCGAGAATCGCGTGCGGTTTCGCCGTGCGGATCAGCCTGTCGCCGCAATAGGCCCGCGCCTGTCTGATGGCGATCACCTGCGCATCCTTGGCGAACGGATTGGTCAGTTGCGCATCCCGCGATGCGACCTGCGCGCGCAAGGCTCCTGCGTCCAGTGGTGCCTCCGGCGTGATCCGGTTCATCCCCTCGACGAGAGTCTCGAAATCCTGTGCCACGACGAAATCCTCACCATGCGCCTTGAACGCCTCCACCGCGCCCGTTGCGCCCTTGCCCAGCCGTTCCTTCAGCACCTCGCGCCACTTGCCCGAGGTCAGGTCGGGGTTCTGCTCGCTGCCCGACAGGGCGAACTCCTTCTCGATGATCTTCTGCGTCAGGATGAACCACGAATGCTCAAACCCCGTGCTGAGGATTCGCTTCAACGTGCTCAGCGTATCGAACCCCGGCAAACAGGGCGCCTCCATCCGCACGCCCAGCGCGTCGAACCACATCGAGGACGGCCCCGGCAGGATGCGAATCCCGTGGTTGGGCCAGATCGGGTCCCAGTTCTTCAGCCCCTCGCAATAGTGCCACATCCGGTCCTCGTTGATCGCCCCGGCGCCTGCCGCCTTGGCCACGTCCTGCATCTGGCCATCGACGTAATCCGGCACGCCCGCCACCATCACCTTGGGCGCGGGCCCAAGCCGGTCAACAGGCCACAGCCTACGCACCTTCTCGTGGTCCCCGCCGATCCCGCCGGAGGCGACAATCACGCTCTCGGCCTGCAATTCGAACTGCCCCGTGACCTCGCGGTTGGTGGACGCACCACGCACCGCGTAGTCCTCGGCCAGCACATCCCCGCGCAGCCCCGTCACGCGCCCATCACTCACGTCCAGCCCCGTCACCCGGTGCCGAAACGCGAAGCGCAGCTTGCCCGCCTTCTCAGCCTCTTGCACCAGCCGCACGAAGGGCGCGACAACGCCCGTCCCAGTGCCCCATGTCACGTGAAAGCGAGGCACCGAATTGCCATGCCCGTCCGCCTTGGCCCCGCCCCGCTCGGCCCAGCCCACCACCGGAAACCAGCGCATGCCCAGATCATGCAGATACCCCCGCATCGGCCCGGCCGCAAAGTCAAGATACGCCTCGGCCACGCGGCGGGGGTTCTCGTCCTCGGGCCGGTCGAACCCGGCGCTGCCCATCCAGTCCCGCGCCGCCAGGTCCCGGCTGTCGCGGATACCCATGCGCCGCTGCTCCGGCGTGTCGATCATCATCAGACCGCCCAGTGACCAGAACGCCTGCCCGCCCAGGGATTGCGGCCCTTCCTGATCGAGCAGCACGACCTTGCGCCCGCGCTTCACCGCCTCATACGCGGCCACGAGGCCGGCCAGCCCGCCACCCACGATCGCGATATCGGTCTTCACCATGGTCCCTCCCACATTTGCGGGGCAGCCTAACCCGGCCGCCCCGCATCATGGAAGGAAACGTCGCGTCAGCTTGTGGGCTGTGGCGTCTCAGGCTGCGGCTCCGCCTTGCGGAACCACCCCCGGCGCGGGCCGGTGCGCGGCTCGCCGTACCAGTTCTCGTTCCGCGTGGCGAACATCGTGCCCGCAATCGCCGCGAACAGCAGGATCGACCCGGCCAGCAGGGCGTAATCCGCGCTGCGCAGGATGAGGTACAGCACGCCGTAAAGCACCGCCAGCATCGCACCCACCACCAGAGTTCGCTTACCCAGCTTCAGCGCCGTTGCAGCAAAGGCCGTGACCAACCCCACCGTCGCCGCGCCCGACACCAGGTAGGCCATGCCGAACCCGACCTGTTCGGACAGCGCCAGCATCAACAGGAAGAACGCCGATTGCGCGAGCCCGATCAGGATATACTGCACCGGGTGCGTTGGCCGCTTGGTCTGCCCTTCCACCAGGAAAATCGTCAGGAAGGTCAGCCCGATGAACAGGATCCCGTACCGCGCCGCGCGATAGGCCTTCTGGTAGAAATCGTTCGGCTGATACAGCCCCACACCAAAGCTCGACTGGCTCCGCGCAACCTCGTTCTGATCCTCGCGGCTGACCTGCGGCAGCGGGCGCGCCAGATGCGGGATCACCCAATTGGCTTGGAACCCGTCCTCGCGCACTTCGTGGCTGTCCGGCAGGAACGCGCCCTGAAACTCCGGATGCGGCCAATCTGATGTCAGCGTCACGCGCGTCTCGCGCCCCACCGGCGTGAACGACAGCGCCTCGGCCCCGTTCAGCCCCATCTTCAGATCGAACGTCCCGATCTCTCGCGGGTCCCCCGTCGGCGCGCGCAGCCCGCCAATATAGCGGTTTTCACCCGCCACCGGCTCCATCTCCAGCGCGCGACCATCGGCCATCAGCCGTGTCTCGCCCCGTAATGCACGGTTGGAACTCACGTAAATCCGCACCTCCGCCTCGTCCCACAGCAGAACCTCCTCGCCGCGCAACGCGTCCCCCGCCTCCTCGGCGTTGAAATCGAACGCGCCCTCCGCTTTGGCGGTATAGACCGGCACCGAAAAGATGCCCCGGCTGCGCTCCTGCGTGGTCTTGTCCACGCCGAGGTCCAGCGTGTCGGGATAGACATAAACCGGATCGCGCCGCAGCACCCGCTCCACCTGTTTGAACCGAAACACCGGCTGGTCGTCACCATCCAGTTTCTGCTCACCGGTCAACGGGTCGATCACCTCCTCGCGTTCGCGCACCATCACCGTCTCCTCGACCGGAATGATCAGGACGGGACCGGACAAGAGCTGCCGTCCGCCCCACTCCTGCCCGACCGACGCAATGGTCTGGCGGTTATAGTCCGCACGACTGTCGATGATCGCACCGACGAAAAACACGGGGATGGTCATCAGCAAGACCAGCAGGCCCACGATGATGAAACGCAATCCGGGGGAACGCAGCATAGGAATGTCCTCTCATTTCTTATTCCGATGCCCCGTTTTGCGCAGGCCCCCGTGCAGACGCCCCCGCCCCGGTTGCGCAGATTTCGTGCAGGCCGGCAAACGCCCCTTGCCCCCCAAATGCACCTGCATTTATGGTCCAGGCATGAGCAGAACACCCCAGAACCTTTCCGCGTGGCAGGTCCTGTCGCGCACCCACCGCCGCCTTCAAGGCCATCTGGAATCGGCCCTCAAGGCTGACGGCCTGCCGGCGCTCGACGTGCTGGATGCGCTGGCCACACTTGACGCGCGGCCCGACGGGCAAACGGCAAAATCCTTGGAAAACAGTCTGATGTTGCCGCAATACGGCGTGTCACGCCTGTTGGACCGGATGGAAAAAGACGGCCTGATCCGCCGCGTCGCAGATGCCACGGACAAGCGGCTCAAGCATGTGCACCTGACCGAGGCGGGCTGCTCCACGCTTATCGCCATGGTCGAAACCCGCGACTCCGCGCTCAACGCATTCCTCGCACCCCGGGCCAAGCCGGGGCAACTGGACCGCATCACCGATCTGCTGTCTTTGCTGGATCAGGACTTGTCCGAACCGACCTCGGGATAAAGCAATCCGAACAGTGCCAAAGGCCGCTCTTCGCGCGACAAGGTCCCTTGGTCCCAGCCATCGCCGAAGGCGGCGAAGACCTCCTTGTCGTCGTAATACTCGTCGAAAACCTTGCCCGCGCGCTCGACAAGCCCCGCCAATTCACTGACGAACTTGCTCTCCCCGATCGCCGTCCGGTTCAGGTAGTGAAGCCGCCCCGACAGGTGGCGGCACACGTCCCGAAACTCTTCCTTCGACTTGAAATCGAGCTCGGGACGCGGCTTGCTCATCACATGGCCCGCTCGAGCATCATCTTCTTGATCTCGGCAATCGCCTTGGCGGGGTTCAAACCCTTGGGGCAGGTCTTGGCGCAGTTCATGATCGTGTGACACCGATACAGCTTGAACGGATCCTCCAGATCGTCCAGCCGCTCGCCCGTCGCCTCGTCCCGGCTGTCGATGATCCAGCGATAGGCGTGCAGCAATGCGGCCGGCCCAAGATACTTGTCACCGTTCCACCAATAGCTGGGGCAAGCCGCCGAACAGGAGGCGCACATCACGCATTCATACAAGCCATCCAGCTTTTCGCGGTCCTCGATGGACTGCTTCCACTCCTTCGCGGGGCGGTTCGTCTTGGTTTCCAGCCACGGCATGATGCTGGCGTGCTGGGCATAGAAATGCGTCAGGTCCGGGATCAGGTCCTTGACCACCGGCATGTGCGGCAGCGGATAGATCTTCACGTCGCCCTTCACCTCATCGAGACCATAGATACAGGCCAGCGTGTTGATCCCGTCGATATTCATCGCACACGACCCACAGATCCCCTCGCGGCAGGACCGTCGGAAGGTCAGCGTGGGGTCGACCTCGTTCTTGATCTTGATCAGCGCGTCCAGAACCATCGGCCCGCACTTGTCCATGTCCAGGAAATACGTGTCGACCTGCGGGTTCTTCCCGTCATCAGGGTTCCAGCGATAGATCTGGAACTTGCGCACGTTCTTGGCGCCCTCGGGCTTGGGCCACGTCTTTCCCTTGGTGATCCGGGAATTCTTCGGAAGCGTCAGTTGTACCATTTACGTTTCCTCTCTTTCAGCGGCCCAGCAGGACAAGACCGTTTTCAGCAATACATTGAACCGACTGTGGCCGGCTTGCGATATCCACCACCAGTTCGACCGTCGCGGGCTGAACCCCGCCGACGGAATCGCGGGCGATGGAGATGATTTCCCCGGCCGAGGCCGCGTCGATGATGCAGTCGGTGACGGGCGCCACGGTGACGCCCGGAAAGCGCCGCGCGACGATCCCGTTGACCACGGACTTCGCCCGTTCCCGCGCGATCGCGTCGGCGGCGTCATTGGCCGCGTCGCACCCCGCCAGCAGCAGGGGCAGCGCAAGAATGGCAAGCCACCTCATTCCGCCGCCTCCATTTCCTTGAGTTCCGGCAGCACGTCCTCGACCTTGCGCATCTGCATGATCTGCTTGAGGTTCTTCGGCCCGAACTCCTCGATCGTCAGGTCCATGAACTTCTCCACGATCTCGTCCCGCGCATCCTCCAGAACCCGGTTGTCGGGGTCCAGCCCGGTCACGATCCCCAGCCCGCAGGGCCGCGGGTTCAGCACGTCAAACGCCAGCTCGGGCCGGTACTCGCGCAGGATCAGCGTCATCTTCCAAACGTCGCCCGACCACCCCTTGGTGCGCTCGGGGTCCCACTCGCGCTCGGCGGCGGCGGGCGAGAACGGCACAAGGTCATGCAAAAGGATCGCCGCGTCGGGATGGCACAGCTTTTCCGTGGCGATGAAATCGTCCAGCACGTATTCGAACAGGTGCATCCCGTCGATGAACGCCATGTCGATGCGCGGCACCAGCTCGCGCGCCTGCCCGCTGGCAAAGAAATCGCCACTGGTCTTCTGCACCAGATGCAACGCGGGCTTGTCGCCCATCACGTCGCCACTCAGGCGAAACGCCGGATCTACGGCAATCGCCTTGCCCGGGCACCGCGCAAGCGAATGACCCCGCCCCGCGCCGATCTCCAGATACCACTCGGGGTTCCGCGACAAATGCAGTACCTCCAGCACATCCAGATAATGCCGCCCCCTCGCACGCGGCCAGCCCGCCGGACGGGCGGGCTTTGCCGTGATATGCGTGGCGGCCTTGGGCATCGCGATCAGTTGCCGATACAGTATTGCGTACCGCCGTAGAGGACAGGCGCATGTTTCGGGCAGGGGCCCTGTTTGCGCACGACGCGCGTCACCTTGACCACCGGGCTACCGCCCCGGCCCAGCGCGTGGTCGGCACAAGCGTTGATCCGGTTCGCAGCCTCAACCGTCACACGGCCATGAGGCACGATCCAGATTCGGGTCTGCTGACCGATCGGCACTTCCTGCCATTGCCCACCAAGGCGGACACCGCCACCGATGCCGAACTTGTGCTTGCAGTCCAAGATGGCGCTGCGCTGTTCGCCGACCGAGATATAACGGTTCGGATTCGCCGGTGAGGTGTCGGTGGCATGTGCCGCGCCGACAAGCATCGTCAGGCCACCAATGGCGGCGGTGGTTCTCAATATGGCTTTCATCAGAATGTCCTTTCCTTGGGTGCAATCTTCTTCAAATTGATCCCACCCTCGGATTCGGTCGTGAGCGGGTCCTCGATGATAGGACGATAGCTCAGATCGACCGACTTGCCATCCACTCGCGCCACGGTGTGCACGCGCCAGTTCTCGTCGTCGCGCTTCGAGAAATCCTCGTGCGCATGGGCGCCACGGCTTTCCTTGCGCGCCTCGGCCCCGGCGATGGTGGCCAGCGCGTTCGGCATCAGGTTGGTCAGTTCAAGCGTCTCCATCAGGTCGCTGTTCCACACCAGGCTGCGATCCGTCACCTTCAGGTCGCCCACCTTGGCCGCAATCGCATCCATCTTCTTGACGCCCTCGGAAAGCGTTTTGGAGGTCCGGAACACCGCCGCGTCCTCCTGCATCGTGCGCTGCATCTCCAGCCGCAATTCGGCGGTCGGCGTGCCGCCATCGGCGTGGCGGAAACTGTCGAACCGCTCCAGCGCCTTGTCCACCTGGCCCGTGTTGGTCGCCGGAACGGCGCTGTCGGGGTTCACCACCTTGCCCGCACGAATGGCCGAGGCCCGGCCGAACACCACGAGGTCAATCAGCGAGTTCGATCCCAACCGGTTCGCACCATGCACGCTCGCGCAGCCCGCCTCGCCCACGGCCATCAGGCCCGGAACCACGGCGTGCGGGTCGTCCTTGGTGGGGTTCAGAACCTCGCCCCAATAGTTCGTCGGGATACCGCCCATGTTGTAATGCACGGTCGGCAGCACCGGGATCGGCTCTTTCGTCACGTCCACCCCGGCAAAGATCTTGGCCGATTCCGAGATCCCCGGCAGGCGCAAGTTCAGCGCCTCGGCGGGCAGGTGGCTGAGGTTCAAGTGGATGTGATCGCCGTGCTCACCCACACCGCGGCCTTCGCGGATCTCCATCGTCATCGACCGGCTGACATAGTCGCGCGGCGCAAGGTCCTTGTAGTTGGGCGCATAGCGCTCCATGAACCGCTCGCCTTCGCTGTTGGTCAGGTAGCCGCCCTCGCCCCGCGCACCCTCGGTAATGAGGCAACCCGAGCCGTAGATGCCCGTCGGGTGGAACTGCACGAACTCCATGTCCTGCAGCGGCAGGCCCGCGCGGGCCACCATGCCCCCGCCGTCGCCGGTACAGGTATGGGCAGAGGTCGCGCTGAAATAGGCGCGCCCGTAACCGCCGGTCGCCAGCACCACCATCTTGGAGTTGAACACGTGAATCGTGCCGTCATCCAGCTTCCAGCAGACGACGCCGGTACACTGGCCGTCCTCGCTCATCATCAGGTCGATGGCGAAATACTCGATGTAGAATTCCGCGTTGTTCTTCAGGCTTTGCCCGTACAGCGTATGCAAAATCGCGTGGCCGGTCCGGTCGGCGGCGGCACAGGTGCGCTGCACCGGGGGGCCTTCGCCGAACTCGGTCGTGTGCCCGCCGAAGGGGCGCTGATAGATGCGCCCTTCCTCGGTACGCGAGAACGGCACGCCGTAATGCTCCAGCTCGTAAACCGCCTTCGGCGCCTCGCGCGCCAGATATTCCATCGCGTCCGTGTCGCCCAGCCAGTCCGACCCCTTCACGGTGTCATACATGTGCCACTGCCAGCTGTCGGGCCCCATGTTGCCAAGGCTTGCCGCGATGCCGCCCTGCGCCGCCACGGTGTGCGACCGCGTCGGGAACACCTTGGTCACGCACGCCGTGCGCAGGCCCTGTTCGGCCATGCCCAGCGTCGCGCGCAGCCCCGCGCCGCCCGCGCCCACTACAACAACGTCGTAATCATGTGTCTCGTATTCGTAAGCCGCCATGCTTCGTGCCTTTTCCGGTTCGTCTGCTCGGGCCATGCCGGCCCCGGCTATATGGTGTCATACGGGCCAAGGCGGCGCGCGCCCTACCCTTGAATGTCTCTCAGAGCGCCAGTCGCGCGATGGCGAACAGCCCCGTCGCCATGGCGCCATAGCTCAGGCACGTCACCAGGATGATCGTCACCTTCTGCGCCGTGCCATGCACATAGTCCTCGATCAGCACCTGGCACCCGTCTGCAAAATGCTTGAAGCCGACGACCAGCGTCAGTGCCGCAACGATGGCCGGGAAGGGCCGCGCGTAATAGGCCGTGACCTCTTCGAACGATGCGCCCAGGATGCCGCCAAAGGTGAAGACGAAAAGCGGGATCAGGATCAGCAGCGCGACGCTCTGCACCTTCATCGCCCAGAAGTGATGCACGCCGGTCTTGGCCGAGCCAAGGCCCACGGCGCGCTTGCGGTCTGTCAGGTAACGCATGTCCGGGGCCTCCCTCAGATGAACAGCACGGTCAGGATGGTCAGAACGACCGATCCGCCGATCGCGATCCAGCCCAGCATCTCGGCGCGGTCGACTTCCAGCATCATCGCATTGTCCCAGATCAGGTGCCGCACACCGGCCAGCGTGTGATACCATAGGGCCCAGAGCGACAGGAACATCACGATGTCACCGAACCAGCTGGTCACCACCGCGTCGGCCGTGGCGAAATAGTCGGCCGAGGTCGCAGCGGCCAGAAGCCACCAGACAATCAACAGCGCGGCGACAAGCAGCGCGTTCCCGGTGATCCGGGTCAGGATCGACGTCATCGACGTCAGCTGCGGGCGATAGATTGTGAGGTGGGGCGAAAGCGGCCGGTTGCCGCGATTGACGTCTGCCATTGGCATTCCCTTTCTCGTCGCGATGTGGCGCCGACCCGGGTGAGCCGGCCTGCCCCGCGATTTGAGTTCGTTTTATCCAATCATCCGGGGCGTCTGCAAACCCGTATTCTTCAAATAGTGCAGGCATTTCGTCGCAAAAGCAGTTTTCGTGATCACATAGCTATGTGCGTGATCACAAATGTGGCGCAAAGGAATCACCCTTCGCTTTCGAGATGGGTTTGGTGACTTCGCGCAGCAGTTTGCGGCGCATTCGGGCCGGGTACTCGTCATAATCATTGGCTGTGATCACAAACGCACCGGTCCCATGGATAACATTTTCCCAGAAATACTCCGTCATCCTCGGCTCAGCCCCTTCGATGACCAGCGCGTTGACGACGATCCCCTCCTCGGTCAGCAGGCCATGCACCGCGCGCGGCTCCGGCCCCTCGTTGGACGATCCGTCCCCCGAGATGTCGATGACCCGTCTTTTGCAGTCGGGCACGTCCGCGAACTGCGCCGCGCCGACCTCCAGCGCCTCGCCGATGGCGGTGGAAAAGTTGCGCCAGACCCGCGGCGTGGTCTCGATCCGCGCCGCCAGCGCCTCGATCGCGTCGAAATCGCTCAGGCGCTGCCACGGCACCATCACGCGCTGGCGCGAGGTGCCGGTCCATTGCAGCACCAGCAGCGCCGCCTCGCCCACTACCAGCGCCTCGCTGACCGCGCCATCGCGCAGCCCGTCCGCCAATCCCTGCATCTGGATGCGGTACTCGGATTCGTCGACCGACCCCGAAACGTCCACCGCCAGCACAAGCGCTACCTCGCAGGCGGCAGCGGACACCGCCGCGCCACAGGTGACTGTCGACAGCCAAAGATACCGGACCGCACGTCGCATGGCTCGAAGCATGAACCGAACCGGCGTCGCTGCCCAGAAAAACCGATCGGGGCGCGGCTCACATTCGCGTTGGCCCGCCAGTCAGGCGCTGCGGCGCATCGGTCCCGCCACGCGCTGGGTAATCATGTCTCCCACGCTCTCGCGGAAGAAATCGCGCAGCTTGCGCATCGGGTCGTCCGTCTTGTCGATCACGCACAGGCCCGCCGCACGTGCCTTGTCCCACATGAACGGCGACGGCCAGCCCGAAACGATCACGATCGGCACGTCCGACAGGTCCGGCTCTCCGGCAAGTTCGCCGGCAAACTCGCTGCCCGAGCCATCGGGCACGCTGTTGTCGCACAGGATGGCCGAATATCTGGATTGTGACAGCGCCTTGCGGGCGGTTTCGATGGTCGAGACGAAATCAATCTCGGCCTCCACCCGTGCCCCGCGCATGGCGCGGCGGATCATCTCCTGGTCATGGGCGCTGTCTTCAAGAACAAGGCAACGCAACTGCGGGCCTTCACGAGGCGTTGGATCAGGCATGGCAACCTCCTTTCGCACAGAACCGAAGGCTACAGACTAGGTCTTAACAAACCGAAAACGCCGCCCCGCGCCTCAGATCGGCATCAGCGCCCAGTAATCCAGGTCCAGCAGGACATGGGGCAGGTACTTGCCGTCCTCGCCGCGCAGGCTAAACGCCTCGCCACCCTTGGTCGCCACCAGTCGCAGCCGCAGTGCGCCGATCCCCGGTACCGCGGTCTCGGCGCGGTCCAGAACCTCTGACCATGCCCGCACGGTATCGCCCGCAAAGCAGGGGTTCGCGTGAGCGCCCGCATTGATCGCCGCGATCATCTGCGCATTAGCCAGCCCATTGAAGCTCAGCGCGCGCGCCAGGGAAATCACGTGTCCGCCATAGATCAGCCGCTTGCCATCCTCGCGCTGGGTCGCATCGAAATGCGTCTTCGAGGTGTTCTGCCACAGCCGCGTGGCCATCATGTGCTCGGCTTCCTCGATGGTCACGCCATCGACGTGGTCGATTGTCTCGCCCACGGCGTAATCGCCCCAACCATGCGGCTCGCCCGCCAGCGTCATGTCGTAGTTCGAAAAATCCAGCCCCTCCGGGATCACCAGATCCTCGGCCTTCACATGCGGCGCGGTCTCGGGCACCACCGGCTCCGGCGCAGGAGCATCTACATCCTTTTTCCTCACCATCACCCAGCGCACGAACTGCAGCACCGGTTCATCCCGCTGGTTCAGGCCCGTCGTCCGCACCCAGACAATCCCGGTCTTGCCGCTCGATGTCTGCTTGACCCCGATCACCTCGGATTCCGAGCGCAGCGTATCCCCGGCATAGACCGGCCGCAGCCACCGCGCCTCGGCATAGCCCAAATTCGCCACCGCGTTCAGCGAGATATCCGGGACGCTCTTGCCAAAGACGATGTGAAACGCCGCCAGATCGTCGATCGGGCTGGCGGGCAAGCCACAGGCCCGCGCAAATTCATCCGAGGAATAAAGCGCGTGCCGTGCGGGATAAAGCGCATGATAAAGCGCCCGCTCGCCCCCCGAAACGGTGCGCGGCACCGCATGGCGGATCACGTCGCCGACATTATAATCCTCGAAGAACCGCCCCGGGTTGGTCTTGGCCATACTCACTGCTCTCCCAGCTTGATCTCGGGGCTGTAATCGCCCTCGGTCTCTTTCACCACGGCCTGCCCGCAACGCATCACGCCGTTGGCCGCGTCGAACGCATAGGTCGGGCTGCCATGCAGCTCCCACCCCTTGTTCAGCGCCTCAGTCACCTTGTGGCAAAAGGCCGACGTGTCATCGGCCGAGAGGAATCGATAAAGTTTCATCTGCTCACCCAAAGACCGGATAGCCCAGCCAGTAGTGCACGGCCACGATCAGGCCGTAGACAACGACACTGCCCGCCACCGCGGCGATTTCCTTGGATTTCGGCGCCGGGTCGGGGCGCACCCACTCCGGCTGCGACTTGTTGATCACGATCATCTCGATCACCGCCCAGGCCAGCAGCCCGCCGAACAGGATGAAGGACGGCACATCGCCGTTCACCAACAGGTGCGCGAGCGCCCAGACCTTCACCGCGCCCAGCATCGGATGCCGCATCTTCCGCGCAAGCGCGGTTTTCATCCCCGACGCCGCGAACATGTAGACCGACACCAGCATCAACAGGTTGTTGATGCCCACCGTCATCGGGTGCCGCCCCCAGAAGAATGCGCCATCCGCCGCCTGGTAGCCCTTGGTCATCATCCAGATACTGACCAGCAACACCACGGCGATCACCGCTTTGCCGGCATTGCCCATCGCCGCCCTCGGCCCCGGCGCGATCCGTTTGAACAAATGCGCCACCGACCAGAGCAGCACGCCCGCAATCAGCAATCCCATGATCTACTCCGCCGCCATCTGTGCAATCGCCTCGGCCTTCGCCAGCGTCCGCTGCGCCGCCACGACATGCAGGTTTTCCACGATCTGCCCGTCCACAACGGCAATCCCCTGCCCCTGCTTCTTGCTTTCCTCGTAGGCCGCGATCTGGCGCATGGCCATGTCGATCTCGAACTGCGTGGGCGCAAATGCCGTGTTGGCAATCTCGATCTGGTCGGGGTGGATCAGCGTCTTGCCATCGAACCCCAGGTCGCGGCCATGCTCGCATTCCGATTTCAGACCGTCGCCGTCGCGGAACCGGTTATAGACACCGTCCAGCGCCACGACGCCCCGCGCCGCCCGCGCCGCCATCACGATCATCTGCAACGACGCCAGCAGCGGCATCCGGTCGGCCCGAAAGCGACAGCCCAGCTCCTTGGTCAGATCGTTCGTGCCGGCCACCAGCCCCGTCACCTGCCGGTGCGCCGCGATCTCGCGGGCGTTGAACACGCTGGCGGGCGTTTCCATCATGGTCCAGATCGGGATCTCGGTGCCGATCAGGTCCGACAGGTTGTCGACATCCGCATAGGTGTTCACCTTCGGCTGCAGGATCACGTCCGCCCCCGCATCGCCCAGCACCCGCGCATCCTCGAACCCCCACTCGGTGGTCAGCGCGTTGATCCGCACGACCTTCACGCGGTTGCCGTATCCCCCATCGCTCAGCGCCTGCGCCAGCGTCGCGCGCGCTTCGGCCTTGGCATCGGGCGCCACGGCATCCTCCAGGTCGAATATGATCGCGTCGGTGGGCAGGGTGCGCGCCTTGTCCAGCGCCCGTTCCTTCGAGCCGGGAATATAAAGAACGGATCGGTAAGGATGGGTGGTCAGGTCCATGGCGTGCCCCGCTATCTGGTCGCAATTTTCTTGCGCGGGAATTCGCCATTTTTGGAACGAAAGTTCAAGGCCTTTCTCGCCGCGATGCAGAAATGGGCCTGTTTCGAGCACCGCCCGGGCGCTGCGAACGGTCCATTAACCTTGGCTTGATACCGTCGCCCCCACGCTGTCTGCACCAGAAAAACGGCAGGGATCCATAGCTGAAAGGGTAAGACAATGAAGACCACACTGATGATGATTGCCACGCTCGTGGCCACGGGTCTGTCCGGTCCCGCCTTCGCCGCAAACTGCGCGCCGCGCGATGCGGTCGTCGACCGGCTCGCGTCCAAATACGGTGAGTCGCGGCAATCCATGGGCCTCGGCGCCAACAATGCGGTGGTCGAGGTGTTCGCCTCCTCCGAAACCGGCACCTGGACGATCACCGTGACCTCGGTTCATGGCATGACCTGCCTTGTCGCCAGCGGCCAGTCCTTTGAGACACTGGCCGAGGCGCTGCCGGTGGAAGGCGACGACGCCTGACGCGGCGCGGGCGGTGCGCCGCCCGCACATCAGATTCGCCCTCGGCCTTGCGGGGCGCATGCAATTCGATGCACCCTCACCACCACCGCCGCGCTCCTCCTAAATACCTGAGATTTCATCGGCTTTCGGCATCCACGCTGCGCCGCACTCGTCCGGCACCGCCGCGCCGCGGCGCAGCACGCTTGAATTGACCCCGGTTTGCGACTACGCCGTAGCGCGAAAACAAACCCACCGGAGATCAATTTCCATGGCCAGACCCAAGATCGCGCTCATCGGCGCCGGACAAATCGGCGGCACGCTCGCCCACCTCGCCGCCATCAAGGAACTGGGCGATGTCGTCCTGTTCGACATTGCCGAAGGCACCCCAGAGGGCAAGGCGCTCGACATCGCCGAGTCCGGCCCGGCCGAAGGCTTCGACGCCGCGCTGAAAGGCACGCAGGACTATGCCGACATCGCCGGCGCCGACGTCTGCATCGTCACCGCCGGTGTTCCGCGCAAGCCGGGCATGAGCCGTGACGACCTTCTGGGCATCAACCTCAAGGTCATGAAATCCGTGGGCGAAGGCATCGCCGCCAACGCCCCCGACGCCTTCGTCATCTGCATCACCAACCCGCTCGACGCGATGGTCTGGGCTCTGCAGAAGTTCTCCGGCCTTCCGCCCGAAAAGGTCTGCGGCATGGCCGGCGTTCTCGACAGCGCCCGCTTCCGCCACTTCCTCAGCCTCGAATTCAATGTCTCGATGAAGGACGTCAGCGCCTTTGTCCTGGGCGGCCACGGCGACACCATGGTGCCCTGCGTGCGCTACTCCACCGTCGCCGGCATCCCGCTGCCCGACCTTGTCGACATGGGGTGGACCACGCAGGAAAAACTCGACGCGATCGTGCAGCGCACCCGCGACGGCGGCGCCGAGATCGTCGGCCTGCTGAAAACCGGCTCGGCCTTCTACGCCCCCGCCACCTCGGCCATTGAAATGGCCGAAGCCTACCTCAAGGACCAGAAACGCGTCCTGCCCTGCGCCGCCCATTGCGACGGCGAGTTTGGCCTGAAGGGCATGTATGTGGGCGTGCCCACCGTGATCGGCGCGGGCGGCATCGAGCGGATCGTGAACATCAAGCTCAACAAGGACGAGCAGGAGATGTTCGACACCTCCGTCAAAGCCGTGAAAGGCCTCGTCGAGGCGTGCAAGGGCATCGACAGTTCGCTCGGTTGAACCCCGGCCATAGCCTGTAATCTGAACGCGCGGACCATACCGGCCCGCGCGTTTTTCTTTGCCGCTGGCCGCCGGCCGACGCCGCAAGAGACCCGATTCGTCATGCATATCAATGTCCTGATTTGTGATCACAGCCTAAAATCGTGTGATCACAAAAAGCGGAAATTCGCCGTAAATCGGGGCGCAGGTCACGAAAGGGGTTAAGTCCTGCTTCATCCTGTGGCTATACCAGATGCAAACGCACAGAAAGATGGGACATCCGCATGAACATCCATGAATACCAGGCGAAGGCCTTGCTGCGCTCTTACGGGGCGCCTGTATCGGACGGGCGTGTCGTTTTGCGCGCGGAAGAGGCGAAGACGGCGGCGGGGGAGCTTGACGGTCCCGTCTGGGTGGTCAAGGCGCAGATCCATGCGGGTGGCCGCGGCAAGGGCAGCTTCAAGGAGGACGGCGCCGGCGACGCGGGCGGCGTGCGCATCACCAAGTCGGTCTCCGAGGCCGCCGAGGAAGCCAAGAAAATGCTGGGCCGCACGCTGGTGACCAAGCAGACCGGCGACGCCGGCAAGCAGGTGGGCCGCATCTATATCGAGGAAGGCGCGGCCATCGCCAAGGAATTCTACCTGGCCCTTCTGGTCGACCGCGTGACGTCGCGCGTCAGCTTCGTCGCCTCCACCGAGGGCGGCATGGATATCGAGGAGGTGGCCGAGAAGACGCCCGAGAAGATCCTCAGCCTGAGCGTCGATCCCGCCACCGGCTACCAGCCATACCATGGCCGCCGCATCGCCTTCATGCTCGAGCTCGAGGGCGCGGCGGTGAAGCAATGCGTCAAGCTGATGGGCACGCTCTACAACATGTTCCTCGAAAAGGACATGGAGATGCTCGAGATCAACCCGCTCATTCTGACCGAGAGCAATGAGCTGAAGTGCCTCGACGCCAAGATGGGGTTCGATTCCAACGCGGTCTACCGGCACTCGGACATCGCCGAGCTGCGCGACACCACGGAAGAAGACCCCAAGGAGCTGGAAGCGTCTAAATACGACCTCAACTACATCGCGCTGGATGGCGAGATCGGCTGCATGGTCAACGGCGCGGGGCTCGCCATGGCGACGATGGACATCATCAAGCTCTACGGCGCCGAGCCCGCGAACTTCCTCGACGTGGGCGGCGGCGCCACCAAGGACAAGGTGACCGAGGCGTTCAAGATCATCACCAGCGACCCGCAGGTGAAGGGCATCCTGGTGAACATCTTCGGCGGCATCATGCGCTGTGACGTCATCGCCGAGGGCGTCGTGGCGGCGGTCAAAGAGGTCGGGCTGCAAGTGCCGCTGGTCGTCCGGCTCGAGGGCACCAATGTCGAGAAAGGCAAGGAGATCATCAACAACTCCGATGTTGACGTGATCGCCGCCGACGACCTCAAGGACGGCGCCCAGAAAATCGTCAAGGCCGTCAAGGGCTGACAATGGCGCGCTCGATACACCTCGGCCTGCTGGCCGCCACGCTCCTGCTTGCCGCTTGCGGCACCGGCGGCGACGGGATCTCGCGCTCCGGCACCGACCCGGTCAGCCTCGACCGGGCCATTGTGCTGAACGACAGCATCTGTGGCCCGACCCGCCCCGATTTTGCCGGGGCCAAGGCGCGCATGGTGGCCGAGGGCCTGACGGTCGAGGAGGGCGGACGCAACTTCTCGCCCACCGAATCCGTCTCGGCCGCCGTCACCCGCACACCCGAGGGCCGCACCTTTTGTGCCGTCAGCGCGCGGTTCCCGGGCAATGTCTACACGCTGGAACAGGCCATGACCGAACGCTTCGGCGCGCCGCGCATGACCGACCGGATCACCCCGCCCGCGCGGGTCTACAACCTGGGCGCCAAGGGCAACCTGATCCTGGTGATCAGGGGCACGCCAGGCCGCACCCTGACCGCCTATGACCTGGGCTATGCCTCGGGCATCTGAGGCGTTCGAAATATCCGTGCGTGGGGGCTGAGCCCCGCGCGCCACGACCAACAATACCCCGCCTGACGGGGACAGACCATCAAGGAAGGAGACGCCACATGGCCGTTCTCGTCGACGAAAACACCAAAGTCATCTGCCAGGGCCTCACAGGCAGCCAGGGCACGTTCCACACCGAGCAGGCCATCGCGTACGGCACGCAGATGGTCGGCGGCGTCACCCCCGGCAAGGGCGGCCAGACGCATCTGGATCTGCCGGTCTTCAACTCGGTCCACGAGGCGATGCATGAGACCGGCGCGAATGCCAGCGTCATCTACGTGCCGCCGCCCTTCGCCGCGGATTCGATCCTCGAGGCGATCGACGCGGAGGTTCCGCTGATCGTTGCCATCACCGAGGGCGTGCCGGTCCTCGACATGATGCGCGTCAAGCGCGCGCTCGAGGGCAGCACATCCACCCTCATCGGCCCCAACTGCCCCGGCATCATCACGCCAGACGCCTGCAAGATCGGCATCATGCCCGGCCACATCCACAAGCGCGGCAGCGTCGGCGTGGTCTCCCGCTCCGGCACGCTGACCTACGAGGCGGTCAAGCAGACATCGGACGTGGGCCTCGGCCAGTCCACCTGCGTGGGCATCGGCGGCGATCCCATCAAGGGCACCGAGCATATCGACGTGCTGGAATGGTTCCTGGCCGATGACGAGACGGAATCGATCATCATGATCGGCGAGATCGGCGGTTCGGCCGAGGAAGACGCCGCGCAGTTCCTGAAAGACGAGGCCAAGAAGGGCCGTTCCAAGCCCTGCGCCGGCTTCATCGCCGGCCGCACCGCGCCTCCGGGCCGCCGCATGGGCCACGCGGGCGCCATCGTCGCCGGCGGCAAGGGCGGTGCCGACGACAAGATCGAGGCGATGAAATCCGCTGGCATCGTCGTCGCCGAATCCCCCGCGGGATTGGGCGAGGCCGTGCTCGAGGCGATCGGAAAGTAATCGCGCAACAGCGACAGGAGTAAGTTGATGGACATTCAGACCAGCGTGAAAACCTGCCTCACCGAGAAGTACATGGACTTCTCCGGTCGGGCATCGCGCTCGGAATTCTGGTGGTTCCTGCTCGCCTACATCATCGGGGCGCTGGTTGTCTCTCTCTTTCCCCTGTTGCCACTGATCTACGCATTGGGAATGTTCCTGCCGCTTCTGGCGGTAGGCTTCCGCCGGATGCACGACACCGGCCGCCCCGGCTGGTACTTCCTGATCCCCTCGATTTACAATCTGTTGGTGCGGTTTTTCGGCTTCGGCAGGTACGAGCTTGATCCCGACACCGGTATGCCGCTGGAGGTGCCTTCCATGGGAGGGGCCATCCTTGGCGCGTTCCTGGGCATTGTCGGTCTCGTCATCGCGATCATCTTCATCTGGTGGCTCACCCGACCGTCGGAACCCGAAGCCAATGAGTACGGCGCGCCACCTGACGCCTGACACCGCGCCGCCCTAGCAACCCGAGGTACATACCCATGACCGACCAATCCCCCAACGACCAGTTCCACGCCTCCAGCTTCATGCAGGGGCACAACGCGGAATATCTCGAACAGCTTTACGCGCGATACGCCAACGATCCCAATGCGGTCGACGAGGCGTGGCAGGCCTTCTTCCGGGAACTGGGCGACGGGGACACGGACGTAAAGAAAGAGGCCGCCGGGCCAAGCTGGGCGCGGGGCGACTGGCCGCCGCAGCCCGCCGATGACCTGACCAGCGCCCTGACCGGCGAATACCCGCCCGAGGTCGAGGCGCAAAAAGCCGGCGACAAGATCAAGTCGAAGGCCGCCGAAAAGGGCATCGAGGTCTCGGACGATGCCGTGAAACGCGCCGTGCTCGATTCCGTCCGCGCGCTGATGCTGATCCGCGCCTACCGCATCCGCGGCCACCTGGCCGCCGATCTTGATCCGCTGGGCCTGCGCGAGACGCCCGACCGCCCCGAGCTTGACCCGAAATCCTACGGTTTCACCGAATCCGACATGGACCGGCCCATCTTCATCGACAACGTGCTGGGCCTGCAGGTCGCCTCGATCCGCGAGATCCTGGAGATCGTCAAGCGCACCTATTGCGGCACCTTCGCCCTGCAATACATGCACATCTCCGACCCAGAAGAGAGCGCCTGGCTCAAGGAACGCATCGAGGGCTACGACAAGGAAATCACCTTCACCCGCGAGGGCCGAAAGGCGATCCTGAACAAGCTGGTCGAGGCCGAGGGCTTCGAGAAATACCTGCACGTCAAGTACATGGGCACCAAGCGGTTCGGCCTTGACGGCGGCGAGGCGGTGATCCCCGCGATGGAGCAGATCATCAAGCGCGGTGGACAGCTGGGCGTGAAAGACATCGTCATCGGCATGCCCCACCGGGGCCGCCTCAGCGTGCTGGCCAACGTGATGGGCAAGCCCTACCGCGCCATCTTCAACGAATTCCAGGGCGGGTCGTTCAAGCCCGAAGACGTGGATGGTTCGGGTGACGTGAAATACCACCTCGGCGCGTCCTCGGACCGCGAGTTCGACGGCAACACCGTGCACCTCAGCCTCACCGCGAACCCCTCGCACCTCGAGGCCGTGAACCCCGTGGTCCTCGGCAAATCCCGCGCCAAGCAGGACCAGCTGGGCGACAAGGAGCGTACCGCCGTCATGCCGCTCCTGCTGCATGGCGACGCGGCCTTTGCGGGCCAGGGCGTCGTCGCGGAATGCTTCGGCCTGTCGGGGCTCAAGGGCCACAAGACCGGCGGCACCATGCACCTCGTGGTGAACAACCAGATCGGCTTTACCACCGCGCCGCACTTCTCGCGCTCCTCTCCCTATCCCACCGATATCGCCCTGATGGTCGAGGCGCCGATCTTCCACGTGAACGGCGACGACCCCGAGGCCGTGGTGCACGCCGCCAAGGTCGCCACCGAGTTCCGCCAGAAGTTCCGCAAGGACGTGGTCATCGACATCATCTGCTACCGCCGCTTCGGTCACAACGAAGGCGACGAGCCGATGTTCACCAACCCGATCATGTACAAGAAGATCAAGTCGCAGAAGACCACGCTCTCGCTCTACACCGAGCGGCTGGTCAAGGACGGCCTCATCCCCGAGGGCGAGATCGACGACATGAAGGCCGCGTTCCAGTCCTACCTCGCCGACGAGTTCGAGGCGGGCAAGGAATACCGCCCCAACAAGGCCGACTGGCTGGACGGCAAATGGTCCCATCTCGACAGCAAGGACGAGGATTACCAGCGCGGCGAAACCGCCATCAAGCAAGAGACCATGGCCGAGATCGGCCGCGCGCTGACCACCCCGCCCAAGGACACGCCGCTGCACAAGACCGTGTCGCGCCTATTGGAGACGAAGGCCAAGATGTTCGAGACCGGCGAAGGCTTCGACTGGGCCACCGCCGAGGCGATCGCGTTCGGCTCGCTCCTGACCGAAGGCTACCGCGTGCGGCTCGCCGGTCAGGACAGCACCCGCGGCACGTTCAGCCAGCGGCATTCCGGCCTCGTCGACCAGGATTCGGAGGAACGGTATTACCCGCTCAACCACATCCGCGAAGGCCAGGCGCAGTACGAGGTCATCGACTCGATGCTCTCGGAATACGCCGTGCTGGGCTTCGAGTATGGCTACACCCTGTCCGAACCCAACGCCCTGACCTTGTGGGAAGCGCAGTTCGGCGACTTCGCCAACGGCGCGCAGATCATGTTCGACCAGTTCATCAGCTCGGGCGAATCCAAGTGGCTGCGCATGTCCGGCCTCGTCTGCCTCTTGCCCCACGGCTACGAAGGGCAAGGCCCGGAACACTCTTCCGCGCGCCTCGAACGCTTCCTGCAGATGTGCGGACAGGACAACTGGATCGTCGCCAACTGCTCGACGCCTGCGAACTACTTCCACATCCTGCGCCGGCAGCTGCACCGCACCTACCGCAAGCCGCTCATCCTGATGACGCCGAAATCGCTTCTGCGCCACAAGATGTGCATTTCCAAGGCCGAGGAATTCACCACCGGCAGCAGCTTCCACCGCGTTCTCTGGGACGATGCCCAATACGGCAATTCGGACACCAAGCTGAAATCCGACGACAAGATCAAGCGTGTCGTCATGTGCTCGGGCAAGGTCTATTTCGACCTGCTGGAAGAACGCGACAAGCGCGGGCTGGATGATGTCTATATCCTGCGCGTCGAACAGTTCTACCCGTTCCCCGCCATCTCGATGGTCAAGGAGCTTGAGCGCTTCAAGAAAGCCGAGATGGTCTGGTGCCAGGAAGAGCCCAAGAACCAGGGCGCCTGGAGCTTCATCGAGCCCAACATCGAATGGGTGCTGCAACGCATCAAGGCCAAGCACACCCGGCCCGTCTATGCCGGGCGTTCCGCCTCCGCCTCGCCCGCAACGGGCCTCGCAAGCCAACACAAAGCCCAACAAGAAGCGCTGGTCGATGCCGCGCTGACGATCGAAGGATAAGACGTAATGACCACCGAAGTACGCGTGCCCACGCTGGGCGAATCCGTGACCGAAGCCACCGTCGCCACCTGGTTCAAGAAGGCCGGCGACACGGTCGAGGCCGACGAGATGCTGTGCGAGCTGGAAACCGACAAGGTCACCGTCGAGGTGCCCTCGCCCGCCGCCGGCAAACTGGCCGAGATCGTCGCGCAAGAGGGCGAGACCGTAGGCGTCGACGCCCTGCTGGCCACCCTGTCAGAAGGCGACAGCGGCTCGGACAGCGCGCCGAAAAAGGCCGAAAAGAAAGAAGAGAAAAGCGCCGACCCCGCGCCCGCCAAGTCCGGCGGCGACAGCGGCGGCAGCGGCGGCAGCGCATCGGGAGGCGACACCAATGTCATGGTCCCGACCCTGGGCGAATCCGTGAGCGAGGCGACCGTCTCGACCTGGTTCAAGAAGGTCGGTGACACTGTCAGCCAAGACGAAATGCTGTGCGAGCTGGAAACCGACAAGGTCTCGGTCGAGGTCCCATCGCCCGCCGCCGGGACGCTTACCGATATTTTCGCTCAGGAAGGCGACACGGTACAGGCCAACGCCAAGCTGGCCGTGATTTCGGGCGGTGCGGACGGCACGGTGGAACCCGCCGAACGTCCCGCTCCCGAGGATGCCACGGGCAAGACGGATGACGCCCCGCCCACCGCCAATGGCGGCCAGTACACCACCCCACCCCCGGGCCGCGATGTCGAGGATGCGCCCTCGGCGAAAAAGGCGATGGCCGAAAAAGGCCTCAGCAGCGATCAGGTGCAGGGCTCGGGCCGCGATGGCCGCGTGATGAAAGAGGACGTGGCCAAGGCCGCCGCGGCCGCCAGCAGCGCCGCGCCCGCCGCCGCGTCGGCGCCCGCACAGGCGCCCCGGGCGCCGGTTTCGGCGGAGGATGCCAGCCGCGAGGAACGGGTCAAGATGACCCGCCTGCGCCAGACCATCGCCCGCCGCCTCAAGGACAGCCAGAACACCGCCGCCATGCTCACCACCTATAACGAGGTGGACATGACCGAGGTGATGGCGCTCCGCAACGAGTACAAGGACGAGTTCCTCAAGAAGCACGGCGTCAAGCTGGGCTTCATGTCCTTCTTCACCAAGGCCTGCTGCCACGCCCTGAAAGAGGTGCCCGAGGTCAACGCCGAAATCGACGGCACCGATATCGTCTACAAGAACTTCGTGCATATGGGCATCGCCACCGGCACGCCCACCGGCCTGGTGGTTCCGGTGATCCGCGACGCCGACGCGATGGGCTTTGCCGATATCGAGAAAGCCATCGCCGAAAAAGGCGCCCGCGCCCGCGACGGCAAGCTCAGCATGGCCGAAATGCAGGGCGGCACCTTCACCATATCCAATGGCGGCGTCTACGGCTCGCTGATGTCCTCTCCCATCCTGAACCCCCCGCAATCGGGTATCCTCGGGATGCACAAGATCCAGCAGCGCCCGATGGTGGTGAACGGCGAGATCAAGGCCCGGCCCATGATGTACCTCGCCCTCAGCTACGACCACCGCATCGTCGACGGCAAGGGCGCCGTGACCTTCCTCGTCCGCGTGAAGGACGCGCTGGAAGATCCGCGGCGGTTGTTGATGGATTTGTGACGCCGCGCGTGGGTTTTCACCCACCCTACGTGCATCTCGTAGGGTGGGTGCCAACCCACCATTCCGAAACATGAGGCGCAAAGGCGACACACCCCATGACCACCCAACTCCTCCTCCGCTACGACAGCTTCGACCAAAGCGCCCACGACTCCCATGCCGAGGACCGGGCCAATGCCGGTCTCACCCAGCTTCAGATGTGGCGCGAGGGCACGGGCACCCACTGGGTCCTCTTCGACGTCAACGACGTGGCCCGCGCCAAGGCCTGGGTCGACAAGGAAACCGGCCTCGGCCACGGCCCCGCCGCCTCCCACATGCTGGAGACAGCATGAGCCAAGAGCTTCCCGCCCCGGCCCCCGAGCCGGGGCCTCTCGCCCACACAGAGGTCCCGGGTCAAGCCCGGGACGCGGCCCACCCGTGACCCCGGCCGCCGGATATGCCCGCGCCGTCGCCGCACGCCGCGCGTTTCGCCTGCCCGGCTACCCGACGCTGGCCGACGAAGGCTTCGACGGCGCCTATGTCTCACCCATCCAGATGACCTCCGGTTCCCTCACCGGCCCCATGCTGGTGTCCAAGGACTGGCTCGACGCGCCGTCCGTCCGCCGCCACCGCGCGGAACTCACGCGGCAAGGCTACCTGTCCACCAACCCCTTCAACCGGGTCATCGACAAGGTGCTGGCGCTGCTGAACCTCACCCGCGCCGACATCTACATAACGCCGGTCTTTCACCTGCTCACGCCGCAGCGCTCCTCCACCATCTCGCCCGCCCATGCCCGCGCCAGCTGGGAGGCGATCGGCCAGCACGAACGCCTCGGCCGCCGCCCCGTCGCGCTCGGCCACGATGCCGCCCGTGTCCTCAGACATTTCAACGTGCCGCACATCCGCGCGCCCCATCCCTCGGCCCGCACCGGCACTTTTGACGCCAAGGCGGAAGCCATAGCAGAGTCCATTCAAACCACATGACCCCCGAACTCACCGTCCTCACCCTCGCCGCCCTGCTACAGGTGGTGCAATTCGCCCTCTACGCCGTGCCCGCCAACCTCGAACTTGGCCCGGGCTACACCACCTCGGCGCGCGACCGCGAACCCTCGCGCCAGATGTCCGACCGCACCGCCCGTCTGGGCCGCGCAATGGACAACCATTTCGAGGGGCTGATCCTGTTTACCATCGCCTGCGTGGTGGTCGCCGTCTCGGGCCAGTCCACCTGGGTCACCACAACCTGCGCCTGGGCTTACCTGATCGCCCGCATCGCCTATATCCCGGCCTATTACCTCGGCCTGCGCCCCTGGCGGTCGCTGATCTGGATGGTGGGATTCATCGCCACGGCCCTCATGTACCTGGCCGCCCTGCTATGATCCGTCCCCTTACCCTCGTCCTTGCGCTCGTCGCCACTCCGGCCGCCGCCGAGTTCGTGATCGAAGAAGGCACATTCTTCGTCATGCATCGCGACTACGACAGCAAAACCAACACTTTCACCGACGGCGCCCCCAAGGGCGAAGGCGACGGCTGTTTCCAGATCACCCGCGTCGACCTGCCGGGGAAAACCATCGACTTCACCCTCGTCAGCGGCACCATCACGCCCTGGTGGTCGGACGGCGAAACCTTCCATCCCGGTTTCCAGAACGCTTTCATCCCCGCCATCGGCTTCATGGAAAACAACCCCGACGCCGAGTGGATGGACCTTCTGCACCAAATCCTGAAAACCGTACCGGACTGCGCCACCCCCACATCGTGACACTTCACCACAAACAGCATAGGTTCGGGACAAAGACGCCCGATATCCGAAGGAGACTCCCAAATGGCATCCTATGACGTCATCGTAATCGGCTCCGGCCCCGGCGGCTATGTCGCCGCGATCCGCTGTGCCCAACTGGGCCTGAAAACCGCCTGTGTCGAGGGCCGCGAAACTTTGGGCGGCACCTGTCTCAACGTCGGCTGCATCCCGTCCAAGGCGCTCCTGCATTCGTCGCACATGCTGCACGAGGCCGAACACAACTTCGCCGCCATGGGCCTCAAGGGCAAATCACCCTCTGTCGACTGGAAACAGATGCTCTCCTACAAGGACGACACGATCGGCCAGAACACCAAGGGCATCGAGTTCCTGTTCAAGAAGAACAAGATCGACTGGCTCAAGGGCTGGGGCTCCATCCCCGAGGCGGGCAAGGTCAAGGTCGGCGACGACACGCACAAGGCCAAGAACATCATCATCGCGTCCGGGTCCGAGGTCAGCACCCTGCCCGGTGTCGAAATCGACGAGAAAACCGTCGTCTCCTCCACCGGCGCGCTGGAACTGCCCAAGGTGCCCAAGAAACTGGTCGTCATCGGCGCCGGCGTCATCGGGCTGGAGCTTGGCTCGGTCTATTCCCGCCTGGGCTCCGACGTAACGGTCGTCGAATATCTCGACCATGTCACCCCCGGCATGGATGGCGAGGTGCAGAAGAATTTCCACAAACTGCTCAAGAAACAGGGCCTGAACTTCATCATGGGCGCCGCCGTTCAGGGCGTCGAGGCGATGAAGACCAAGGCCAAGGTCACCTACAAGCTGCGCAAGGACGACAGCGAGGAAACACTGGATGCCGACGTCGTGCTGGTCGCCACCGGCCGCAAGCCGTTCACCGACGGGCTGGGGCTGGAGGATCTCGGCGTCGAGATGACGGACCGCGGCCAGATCAAGACCGACGACCACTGGCAGACCAACGTCAAGGGCGTCTACGCCATCGGCGACTGTATCTCTGGCCCGATGCTGGCGCACAAGGCCGAGGACGAGGGCATGGCCGCCGCATCCGTCATCGCGGGCCAGCACGGGCACGTCAATTACGGCGTCATCCCCAGCGTGATCTACACCCACCCCGAGGTCGCCGCCGTCGGCAAGACCGAGGAGCAGCTCAAGGAAGAAGGCCGCGCCTACAAGGCCGGCAAGTTCTCCTTCATGGGCAATGGCCGGGCCAAGGCCAACTTCGCCGCCGACGGTTTCGTGAAACTCCTCGCCGACAAGGAAACCGACCGCATCCTCGGCGCGCATATCATCGGCCCGATGGCCGGGGACCTGATCCACGAGATCTGCGTTGCCATGGAATTCGGCGCCGCGGCCGAGGATGTGGCCCTGACCTGCCACGCCCACCCGACCTATTCCGAAGCGGTGCGCGAGGCCGCGCTGGCCTGCGGCGACGGGCCGATCCACTCGTAAGCCTTCCAGCAGGCGAGGTTCGCCCCGCCTGCATCTCTGCGATCTCTAGCGATTGAATTGTTCGCTGACGGGGACAGGCTCGCGGCGCACCAATGCCGCGTGGAACGACTGCGATGCGGGACGAAGCAAATGTTTGGTTGTGTGACCGCGCAGGGCGGTCGCCTTGGACCTTCGCTTTGCGGACATAAAAGACGTTTGATCTACGGCCCCGGCGCGGAATCAGGCCGCAGGCCCCGCGCCATTGACGGGCCGCCCCCACGGCCCGGCGATTGGGTGCAGTTCGGTGCATCGCTCAATTCTGTTTCGGATTTGGCTTGGATAAAATGCTGCCGAACGACCGTCGGATCGCCGCGCCGCGACCCGTCAATGGCGCTCGAGGCTATAGATCACACTTGTCCGCAAAGGGGCTTGAACCTGACATTCCCGGCAGCGAAGATGATTTCCCATCGGCGGACAGCACGAGATGTTAAGCTTTCATGCCTCCAGTCATTTCCACCGACGCGATGCTACTGAAATACCGACGCGATACCGACGTGCCAAATCGCGTTAACCATCCCTCCACCAGCTACCACATGGTCTTCGCCGCGCGGGCGCTCCACGCGGCGTCATACTCCGCGCCGCCCTCGTCTCCACCCGAGGCTTCGGCCAGCAATTCGCCCACTGTCGGCAGCCCGGCACTGTCGTCCCGGCCCCACAACCCGGCCCGGATCGTGGCCCGCGCGCATTGGCTGTAGATCTCGGAAATGGCGATGACGATCACCGTCGCCGGATGCTTGCCCTGCTGCTCGAACCTCGCCCGCAACGCCTCGTCGACGGTGAGCCTGGCTGTGCCGTTGACCCGCACCACCGTGTTCGACCCCGGCACCATGAACATGCATGACACCCGCCCGTCCGACACGATATTCCTCAGCGAATCCAGACGGTTGTTCCCGCGCCAATCGGGCATCGCAAGGGTCGTTTCGTCCAGTTCCAGCACCACCGGGCCATCGTCGCCGCGCGGGCTGCCATCGGTTCCCTCCGGCCCGACCGTGCTCAGCACGCAATAGCGCGAGGTCATGATCCATTGCCGGTAAAGCGGCGTCAACCGGTGCACCACCTTGCGGGTGCTGGCCGCGGCAGGCGTGCGATAGAGCGCCTCCAGCGCCTTGATATCGTTAATGAACTCCATCCGGATCAAACCCCGCTTCGCGCATCAGGCGGTTGGAATTGCTCTCGACGGTGTCTTCCAGCCGCGCCATGAACTCGTCTTTCGGCAATCCCGCCTCGATCGCCGGCAGAAACTCCACGACCCCCGTCCCGGGATGCCGCATGACACCCTTGCGCGGCCAGACCAGACCGACATTCGTGGCCACCGGAATGCACTCCTGCGCCATCTCTTCATAGAGGATCGACGACCCCACCTTGTAGGGCGCCTTGACCCCCGGCGCGATGCGTGTGCCCTGCGGGTAGATGATCAGCTGCCCGGGCCGCAGACGCCCACGGCCCACATCCGCGATCATCTTCTTGATCGCCTGGCTGCGCTTGCCCCGGTCCACCGGCACGCAGCCCAGTTTCAGCGCATATTGCCCGATGATGGGCGCATACATCAGCTCGCGCTTCATGATGAACTTGCCCGCCGGAACGCTGGCGAAGATCAGGATAATATCGAGGAAAGACTGATGCTTGGCGACGATCAGGCATTCCTGCGTAGGTGGCGTGCCGCGCACCTCGGTTTTCAGCCCGACCATCCAGCGACCCGTCCAGCGGACCCAGGCGCACCAAGTCTTGCAGGCCGCGTTCGCGCCCTTGGATGACACCAGCGCCCAGGGCAGAAACACGATCCCGATGGGCAGCATCATGAAATAGATCTGTCCCACATAGATCGCCGAACGGATCCATTGAATGGCATATCTCATGGCGTGTCCTTCAACGTCTTGCGGGCCGCCGCCTGCGTCGCCGCAAAGGCGACGGCCGCAGCCAGCGGTGGGATCACCAGCAGCCACAGCCACTGCCAGCCGTGAAAGCCGAGACCCGTCAAGAACCCGCCCTCTTCCTGTGCTGCAGGCAACAGGAACACCGCCACCCCGGCCAGCACCGTGCCCACGGCCCCGCCGGTCAGGGCGCGCAGCGTAAACCGCCGCACGAAAGCCTGCGCGATATAGCTGTCGCGCGCGCCCACAAGGCGCAGCACGCCGATCACCTGCGTGTTCGCCGCCAGCGCGGCATTGGCCGCCAGCGTGATCATCGCCGCCGTCGTCGCCCCGATCAGCAGTATCGAGATATAACCCAGCATGCGCAGGCGCGTTGCGGCACTCACCAGCGGTCGGCGCCACCGGGTATGGTCATCCAGTATCGCCCCCGGGACCTCGGCCGACAGCCGCAGGCGCAGCCCGCCTGCATCGAACCCCTCGCCTTCCTCGATCACCTCGATCAATTGCGGGATCGGCAGGGTATCCACCGGTAGGTCGGGGCCGAACCACGGCTCCAGCAGGGCGCGCTGTTCGTCAGGGTCCAGCGCCCGGGCCGAGGCGACGCCCTTGGTCGTCTGAAGGATCTTCAGCGTCGCCGCGGTCTGCGCCGCCATCTGCCCTTCGGGCGCGGAAATCCGGATGGTCGAGGACCGCGCCAATTCCGACCCCCAGCGATCGGCCAGCCGCCCCGTCGCCATCGACAAGGCCAGTGCGAACACCGCCAGAAAGGCCATCGCCCCTGCGCTGAACACCGTCAGCGATGCCGTGAACCCTGTGGGCGGCACGACCCGGTCGGCCTGTGCATCGCCCATGACGAACTCGGTCACGCGGTTGAAATCCAGCTTCACAGGTCCGCCCCCGCCAGTTGCACCCGCCGGTTCGAGATCCGCAGCACCCGTGCCTGGACATGGGTTTTCGCGGCCCGGATCAGGGCAAGGTCATGGGTGGCGACCATGATCGTCTTGCCCATCCGATTGAGCTCGATCAGCAGGCGCAGCAGGCGCTGCGACATTTCCCAGTCGACGTTGCCCGTGGGCTCATCTGCCAGCACCGCGTCCGGCGACATGATGATGGACCGCGCCAGCGCCGCTCGCTGACGTTCTCCGCCCGACAGCTCCGGCGGCAGAGCGTCGGCCCGCGCCTTGAGACCCACCCAGCCAATCAGTTCCTTGAGGTTCGCGGACTCGCCCAGCAGGTCGCGCCCCGACACCATCAGTGGCAGCGAGATGTTGTCGGCCACGCTCATGTGATCGAGAAACTGACAATCCTGATGCACCACCCCGATCCGCCGCCGTGCATAGGCGATGTCGTCGCGCTCCATCGCGCGCACATCCGTGTCGAAAAGCCGGACCTCGCCGGCCGTGGGCATCAGCGCGCCGTAGCACAGCTTCAGAAGCGTGGTCTTGCCCGCTCCCGACGGACCGGTCAGGAAATGAAATGACCCGGCCTGCAGCTTGAGCGAGACATCACTCAGCAGTTCCCCCCCGCCATAGCTGTAGGCGACGTTTTCCAGCTCGATCACTTCGACCCCCAATACGTTTTGCCCTTCATGCCCCACGGGACACAGTTGTGCAACGACTACGGCACTTCCGTGATTGCCCCCTTTCCCGGTCCGGTATTTGTGCGTAAGGTACGCCAAACAATAGGCTTATGCCGGTCAGGCGGAAGGCAACGGGTGGCAAGATGCGGTTGATATGCCCGAATTGCGGGGCACAATACGAAGTCCCTACAGAAGTCATCCCCGCAAGCGGGCGCGACGTGCAATGCTCCGATTGCGGAAGCACCTGGTTCCAGCACCATCCCGACCATCCCCCCGAAGAGCCTCCCGAAGCGGCAGATGATCTTGCCAGTCAGGAGCAGTACGAGCCCGAAGACATGTCCTCGGGGCGTGCACCGGACGCGGACTATGGCGCAGACGAGGAGGAGGACACCCACTCGGCCAGCGCCGACGCCAGAGCTGGCGACGCGACCCCGCCGGAGCGCGACGACAGGTACGAGGGCGAGGACGAGGATACTCCGGAGGACCACACCGCACCCGCAACCGACCACAAGCGGCGCGAGATCGATCCCGTCGTGGCCGACGTTCTTCGCGAAGAGGCCGAGCGTGAATCCCGCGCGCGCGAACAAGACAACCGCGGTACCGTCGAGACCCAGCAGGAGCTTGGGCTTCAGGACACCGACAACGACGCTCAGCGCCGCTCGGAAGAGGCCCGCGCCCGTATGGCCCGCCTGCGCGGCGAACCCGAGGCGCAAAAAACCGATGCCGAGATGGACGAGATCGACCCCTCGTCGCGCAGCAACCTGCTGCCCGATATCGACGAGATCAACTCGTCGCTTGATTCCGACGGCAAGAAAGAAGAGCCGCGCTCCGTGTCAGCGTCCGCCGAGGCCAGCGTCGCCCCGCGAAAAAGCGGCTTCCGCTCCGGGTTCCGGTTTGCGGTCATCCTCGCAATTCTGGGCTTGCTGCTCTACGTTTTCGCGCCGCAATTGTCCGGGGCGGTCCCCCAGCTGGCAGATCCGCTGACGGGGTACGTCGAGATGGTGAATTCCTGGCGTGCCGGTCTCAACGACCTCATTCAGGGCCTGGCCAGCTCGTTGTCCGAAGACGGCGCCACCGACGGCTGATCACCTGCCGCGGACGCTGTGCCGCGCGCCGGAATTTCGACTCACTTCAGAACCGGTCCAGAAGCCGCCGCAGGTAATCAAGCTCGACCTCGGGCCGTGCCGTATCTCCCGACCGGCGGCGGATTTCATCCAGCAACTCTCCGGCGCGGCGATACACGTCTTCCCGTGCGGTGAACTCGCCCTGGTCCCCGGCCAGCCCGCGCTGTGACCGGCCAAGCGGATCCTGCTCGCCGAACTGCCCCGGTGTCTGGCTCTGCGCCTGGCCCTGGCCCGGCTGGGACTGGCTGTTCTCGGCCATTGCCTCGCCTAGGCTGCGCATCCCGTCGCGCAGGGCATCCATCGCCTCGGCCTGCCGGTCGATCGCCTCGGGAAGGTCGTCGCCGCGCAGCGCTTCCTCTGCACCTTCCATGGCGCGTCCCGCTCGATCCAGCGCCTCGCGGGCATCTTCCCCGGCTTCACCGCCGACATTCGGCAGACCCTGCCGCTGGCGTTCCAACTCGCGCCGTAGCGCCTCCTGCCGCTCCGACAGGGCGCCGGCGCCGTTGCCTTGCTGCCCTTCGGCGGACTGGTTGCCTTGGCCCTGACCGGGTTGCTGACCCTGTTGCTGACCTTGGCCTTGCCCTTGCTGCTGGCCCTGACCCTGCTGTTGGCCCTGTCCTTGTTGCGAGTGCTGCTGGCCTTGGCCCTGGCCGCCGTTGCGGCCCTCGTTGCCCTGCGATTCCCCGGCCTGCGCGCCGGGATTGAACTGTTCCTGCAAATCCCGGAACGCCTCGTCCGACAGGCCCTGCTGATCACGCAACGTTTCGGCCAGACCTTCCATCGCCTGCTGACCGGGATTGTCGCCGCCCTGCCCCTGCTGACCCTCGGTCACGCGCAGGTTCTCCATCATCTGCTGGAACTCTTCCAGCGCCTGCTGCGCCTCGGCGAACCGGCCCTGCTCCATCAGTTCCTGGATACGGTCCATCATGTCCTGCAGATCCTGGTCGGTCAGGGTCTGCATGTTCTCGGACTGGCCGCGGTCAGGTTCGTCCGTCTGATCGCCCTCGCGCTGGGCCATCTGCGATTTCTGGCGCAGGTAATCCTGCGTCGCGTCGCGCAATTCCTGCATCAGCCGCGCTATCTCTTCCTCGCTGGCCCCGTTGCGCATGGCCTCGCTCAGCCGTTCCTGCGCGGCCCGCATCCGCTCCAGCGCGTCGCCGATATCGCCATCCTCCAGAAGCACGGCGAGATCCCACAACGCCTGCGCCAGTTCGTCCTGCGTCTCGTCGGTCAAGCTGTCGTGGTCGATGAACGTCTCCAGCCGCCGCAGGATCACCCGCAGCTTCAGATAAGCCGTCTCGGATTTGAACAGCCCCTCCTCGGGGTTGTGCGACACCGCCCGCAGCATCTGGCTGACACGTCTGGCGTTGGATTTCGCCCAAAGCAGATCGCGCCGCTGTTCGATCACCGACGCGGCCATCGGATCGAAAAACCGCCGGGCGGGCAGATCCATCACCATTGGCTCGCTTTGCCCCGTCTGGTCGCGCTCGTCGCGAACGTTCAGCATCAGGCGCACCGGCAGATGCGCCCACGGATGCTCGGACAGGTTCTCTATCAAGGTCTCGGTAAAGTCCGCGCGGTCGCCGGTGATCGGCAGCGGCAGGTCCAGCACGATCGACTCGCGTGCATCGGGTTCGGCAATCAGGCCATGGCGCCGGTCGACCTCGCCCAGCGCCAGTTCGAACGTCGCGGTGCCGCCGGCCACGCCATGATCGTCGCTGGCCGCGAAAGGCTGGCTCATCTGACCGTCGAACGTGACCTCCAGCCCGTCCGAGATCGATGCCTCGGGCGGCGCGTCGGGCAGGGCCGTGATCGTCCATTCCTCACCGCCGGGCCCATCAATCCGCAACGTCCCGTCCTGTGCGATCTCGAAGCTCTGCTCGATGTCGGTGGCCGGCGGAATGTCCTCGGTCCGGCCCGAGACCGTTTCGGTCATGCTCAGCGCGCCCACCTCGCCGTAAAAGCGCAGCGTGACAAGGCTGCCTTCGGGGGCGCTGAACGCTCCGTCCTGATCGTTCAGGTAAAGGCTCGGCAACTCGGTATAGGCGGGCGGCTCGATCCAGCCTTCCCATGTCGGTCCGCTGGCCAGCGCCGCGCCACTGCCCGGCGCCATCTGCGACACCGTACCGGCCCGCCAGACGGACCCGAACAAAACCGCCACGACCAGCGCCAGCAGGGCGACATAGCGCAGCCCGAACGGATCCCGGCGCGACAGTCTCAAGTCAGGTTCGACCGCTTTCGCAGCGGCAGCGCGGGCTTCCATCCGCGCGATGTGTGCCCGCCACAGCGCCTGCGACCCCGTGTCGCCGCCTCCGATGGCCTGCCTGTCGGCAAGTGTCGCCAGTGGATGCCCCGGCAGCACACCATCCATCCGTCGAATCGCCTCTTCGCGCGACGGCCAGTCGAACCGGCGCGCCCCGCGCACCGCGAAGCCCAGCGCGGCCAGCCCCGAAACGATGGCCAGCGTCCAGACGATTTCCACCGGCGCAAGGTCGTGCAGCCCGAGCATCAAGGCGGCACACACCGCGATAACCACGCTCCAGAGCGGCCAGAAGGCCCGAACCAGACGCTCGGCGATCAGCCCGGCCCAAGTCAGCATCAAGGGCCGCTTCAGCCGCCTGATGACCTTGTTGAACGTGGTGTTGTCAGATTGTGCCATGCATCCCTGCGGTTGGGTTGCGAACGCGCCCGTCGCGTCACAACCATTCGGGGATGGTATCGCGATTTATCATCTCGTCAAAGGTCGGCCGGGGCCTGATGACGGCAAATTGATGCTCATGCACCAGAACTTCCGGAACCAGCGGCCTTGTATTGTACTCGCTGCTCATGACCGCGCCATATGCGCCCGCGCTGCGGAACGCCACAAGGTCGCCTTCGCCCACATGCGGCATGACCCGCTCCTTGGCGAAAGTATCGCCCGATTCGCAGACCGGGCCGACGATGTCGTACTTGGCAGGCTCCGCGCCCGGCGCTGGCTCCTTCACCGGGACGATATCGTGATAGGCGTCGTACATCGCGGGGCGGATCAGGTCGTTCATCGCGCCGTCGAGGATCAGGAAATCACGCCCTTCGCCCGATTTCACGTAAATCACCTTGCTGACAAGGATACCGGCATTGCCCGCCACCAGCCGCCCCGGCTCGATCTCGATCTCGCAGCCAAGGTGCCCGACCGTTTCGCGGATCAGCGCCCCGTAATCCGTTGGCAGCGGCGGCGCCGCGTTCGACCGCTCGTAAGGGATGCCAAGCCCGCCGCCCATATCAAGGCGGGATATCTCGTGACCATCCGCCCGCAACACTTCGGTCAGTTCCGCCACCTTCTGATAGGCCAGCCGGAACGGCTCCAGATCGGTCAGTTGGCTGCCGATATGCACGTCGATCCCGATCACCTTGAGGCCCGGCAACCGCGCGGCCTCGGCATAGACTTCCCGCGCCCGCGCGATCGGGATGCCGAACTTGTTCTCGCTCTTGCCCGTGGCGATCTTGGCATGGGTCTTCGCGTCCACGTCCGGGTTCACCCGCACCGTGATCGGCACTTCCACACCCAGCGACACCGCGACCTCCGACAGAGCGATCATCTCCGGTTCGCTTTCGACATTGAACTGTCGCACGCCGCCTTCCAGCGCGATGCGCATTTCCTCGCGGGTCTTGCCGACACCGGAAAAGACGATCTTCTCCCCCGGCACACCCGCCGCCTTGGCGCGCAGGTATTCGCCGCCCGAGACAACGTCCATCCCCGCGCCAAGCCCCGCCAGCGTCTTCAGGATCGCCTGGTTGCTCGCCGCCTTCATCGCGTAGCACACCAGATGCGGCATCCCGTCCAGCGCCTCGTCGAACAGCCGGAAATGCCGCGTCAGGGTCGCAGTCGAATAACAATAGAACGGCGTGCCCACCTCGGCGGCAATCTCGGCCACCGGCACATCCTCGGCATGAAGCTCGCCGTCTCGGTAAAGAAAATGATCCATCGCCCGCTTTTTCTTGGCAAGAATACTCAATACTCGGCGGGTCTCACCCGCGCCGCATCCTCAGAAACAGATAAAGCGGCAAACCGCAACTCACCCCGATGCAGAAGGTCGCCGGTATCGCGATCAGGCGCAGCCAGTCACGCGCCTTTGCCGTCTCCCAGATCACCCAGAGGGTCAGCGCAACCGCGGCAATCGTCAGGTCCCAGACAAGCCCGCTGGTCGCGGCATTGGCGTGCCACGCCTCCACCATGCCCATCAGGCTGTACCCGTTCGCGTTGAACCAAGCCACGAACCACGCCATCGGGTGGAGTGCCCCCCAGATAGCCAAGGCCAGGAAAACGTATTTCAAAACACCGTGCCCACGTGGACCGACACGTTACCGCTGACGACCGACGTGCCAACACTGGCCCGCGATCCGTTGGTGCCGACGGTCAGCGACCCGTTCAGGTTTGGCCGCACCGGTGTGGGATCATTCCGCGCCACAGTATCGTCGGCTTCGCTGCCCGGTGGTATCGGCTCGCCATCCACGCCGCAGCCGGCTAGCACCATAAGGCCCAGACATGCGATCACACGTTTCATCCCAGGATCTCCTTCCAGCGATCGACCTGCATGCGCACCTGCTCGGGCGCGGTCCCACCATAGCTCACGCGCGAAGCGACCGAATTGTGCACACCAAGGACATCATAGACCGTTTTGTCGATATCGCCATGCACCGATTGCATCTCGTCCAGGCTCAGCTCCGGCAGGTCGCACCCCTTTGCCTCGGCCTTGGCCACCAAAGCACCGGTCACGTGATGCGCGTCGCGGAAGGGCAGGCCCAACACCCGCACCAGCCAGTCCGCCAGATCCGTCGCGGTCGAGAACCCGGCCCCCGCCGCCGCCTTCAGCGCCTCCTGGTTGGCGGTCATGTCGCGCACCATCCCGTCCATCGCCGCCAGCGCCAGCATCAGGTTGTCGGCGGCGTCAAAGACCTGTTCCTTGTCTTCCTGCATGTCCTTCGAATAGGCCAGCGGCAGACCCTTCATCACCGTCATCAGCGCCACGTTGGCGCCAAAGATGCGCCCGATCTTGGCGCGGATCAGCTCGGCCGCATCCGGGTTCTTCTTCTGCGGCATGATGCTCGACCCGGTCGAGAACCGGTCGCTCAAGCTCACGAAACGGAACTGCGCCGAGGACCAGATCACCAGCTCCTCGGCCATCCGGCTCAGGTGCATGGCGCAGATGCTGGCCACCGACAGGAATTCCAGCGCGAAATCCCGGTCGCTGACCGCATCCAGGCTGTTGGCCGAAGGGCGGTCAAACCCAAGCTCTTTTGCCGTCATGTCCCGGTCGATGGGAAAGGAGGTGCCCGCAAGGGCCGCCGCACCCAGCGGGCATTCGTTCATCCGCGCTCGCGCGTCGCGCACACGCGACAGGTCCCGCCCGAACATCTCGACATAGGCCATCATGTGATGCCCCCAGGTCACTGGCTGCGCCACCTGCAAATGCGTGAACCCCGGCATGACCCAATCCGCCCCTGCCTCGGCTTGCCCAAGACACGCTTTCATCAGCGCCACCAACGCCGCGTCGCAAGCATCCAGTTGATCACGCACCCACAATTTGAAATCCGTCGCCACCTGGTCATTCCGGCTGCGCCCGGTGTGCAAACGACCCGCCGGCTCGCCGATTACCTCCTTCAGCCGCGCCTCGACATTCATGTGAATGTCCTCCAGCGCCTTCGAAAATGGGAACTCCCCGCTGTCGATCTCTGACAACACCGTGAGCAGGCCTTCCCGCATCGCGTCCGCATCGCTATCACTGACGATACCTGTCGCGGCCAGCATGGCCGCATGGGCGCGCGACCCGGCGATATCCTGCGCCGCGAGGCGCTTGTCGAAATCTATCGAGGCATTAATTGCCTCCATGATCGCATCGGGCCCGGCGGCGAACCGGCCGCCCCACATCTGGTTAGAGGTCTTGTCTGTCATGTCCCAACTCTTCGGAGGCGCAATGAATTCGCTGAAGTCCATCGTCCTTTATATGGCCCTCGCAGTCGGTGCAAACGCCGCAGCGGCGCAGACCCCGGATATTGCCGACCTGCGCGACGGCGACATGAAAAAGCTCGTGGTGCATTCCGAGGCCAAACCGGTGCCTGCCGAGGCTTTCAAATCCCAGGATGGCGGCGACCTGACCCTGTCGGACTACGAGGGCAAAATCACCCTTGTCAATTTCTGGGCCACATGGTGCGCCCCCTGCCGCCACGAAATGCCGATGCTCTCGGATCTTCAGACTCAACTCGGCGGCGAAGGTTTCGAGGTCGTCACCATCGCCTCGGGCCGCAACGCGCCCTCCGCGATGAAAAAGTTCTTCGACGAGATCGGCGTCGACAACCTGCCGCTTCACGCCGACCCGAAAATGGGCCTCTCACGCCAGATGGGCGTTCTGGGCCTGCCCGTCACGGTCATCCTCGACCGCGAGGGCCGCGAGATTGCCCGCCTTCAGGGCGACGCAGACTGGAGTTCCGACAGCGCCAAGTCGATTCTGCAGACGCTGATCGACGCCGGCGCCTAACGCCTCTGCTTGCCCGGTGGCGTGAATCGCTCTAAACGCCCAAGCATGCTCGACGATGCCGACGATATCCATCCGCTGTTTGCCGGCGCTCCGAAAACCACGGAGTTTCGCAAGCTGCGCAAACGCATCGTGCGCCAGGCGCGCGAGGCGATCGAGCAATATGGCATGGTCGAGAAAGAGTCCCGCTGGCTGGTTTGCCTGTCCGGCGGCAAGGACAGCTACACCCTGCTGGCCGTCCTGCACGAGCTGAAATGGCGCGGCCTTCTGCCCGTGGATATCCTTGCTTGCAATCTCGACCAAGGCCAACCCGGCTTCCCGGCGACGGTCCTGCCAAAGTTTCTCGAAGACATGGGCGTGCCCCACCGGATCGAGTACCAGGACACTTATTCCGTTGTCGTCGACAAGGTGCCGCAGGGCCGTACCTATTGCGCGCTCTGCTCGCGGCTGCGCCGCGGCCACCTTTACCGCATCGCCCGCGAAGAAGGCTGTTCCGCGGTGGTGCTGGGCCATCATCGCGACGACATTCTCGAGACGTTTTTCATGAACCTCTTTCACGGCGGGCGGCTGGCCACCATGCCCCCCAAGCTGGTGAACGAGGAAGGCGATCTCTTCGTCTACCGTCCGTTGGCCCATGTGGCCGAGGCCGATTGCGAGCGGTTCGCCCGCGCGATGAGTTATCCCATCATTCCCTGCGATCTCTGCGGCTCTCAGGACGGGCTGCAACGCCAGCAGGTCAAGCAGATCCTCGACGGCTGGGAGACCAATAGCCCGGGCCGCCGTCAGGTCATGTTCCGGGCCCTGATGAACGCCCGGCCGTCGCACCTGCTCGATCCGAAACTCTTTGATTTCGAAGGGCTTACCCGGGGATCTCTAAAATTGGATCAAAAAGAAGACGGCCTGCCGAAGTTGCGTTAAGGGGCTATTGAACAACTCGGGATAGCGTGACCAAGACCGCTTCGGATCCCGGACCATGCTCTTGCGCCACTACGTGTCTTCCTTCCGTTTCTCCCTCGCGACCGTGCTGACGGGCCCGCAGGCGCTGGCATTCCTTCCCGCGCTGGTGCTGGGCGGCTTCTGGCTCGGCGGAGAGCCAGTCTTGCTGGCCATTGCCCTGGCCGTGCCGCTCGGGCTTGCCTGGGTGCGCCATTTCGCGCCGCCGCCGATCCGCCTGGAGCGTGAGGATGACTTCGAACGACAGTTGCAGGAAACGCTTGATCTTGCCCGCAATTGTCTGCGCCGCATGGGCTGTGCCATCGTCGAGATCGACGATTACGACACCCTGCTCGACCGGCATGGGACCACGGCGGCGGAACGGGTCAGCATCTGCGTAACCGACCGGCTCAAGACCGTACTGCGCGAACATGACGTCCTGCTTCCGCTTTCCAACGGTCAGTTCGGCATCATTTTTGCCCCCGTCCGCCAACTTGACTCCGAAGCCGGGCTGAAACTGGCCACCCGCCTGCAAGCCGTCGCGGAGGAGCCGATCTCACTCGATGCCGCCACGATCTATGTCTCAGCCTCGGTGGGCTTCTGCCTTGACAGCTTCATTCGCGGCGGCACCGGGCGCGACATGTCCGATGCTGCAGGTATCGCGCTGGTCGAGGCGCGCCGTCACGCGCCATCGGCCATTCGCGCCTACAGCCCCGAGCTGCGCCAAGTCTCGCCCCTGCCCGAGGGCACCGCAACAGAGGTTTTAACCGCACTGACAGATGGGCAGATACAGGCCTGGTTCCAGCCGCAGATTTCCACCGATACCGGCGGTATTTCCGGGTTCGAGGCGCTGGCGCGGTGGGAGCATCCGGTGCGCGGTCTGATTCCGCCCGCAGAATTTCTTCCGCTCCTGCAGAAAATTGGCAAGACAGACATTCTTGGCATGAAAATCCTGCGAGACGCGCTGTCCGCGCTCAAATCCTGGGACGATGCGGGGTTCGATATACCTCAGGTCGGTGTGAATTTCTCTGCCGGCGAACTGCGCGACCCAAAGCTGGTCGACCGCCTCACGTGGGAGCTTGACCGCTACGATATCGCGCCGACACGACTGACGGTCGAGATTCTTGAATCTGTTGTCGCCTATTCCCCCGAGGGTACGATCGTGCGCAATATCAGGCGCATGGCCGAGATGGGCTGTCACATCGACCTGGACGATTTCGGCACCGGGCACGCCTCGATCTCGTCGATCCGTCGGTTCGCCGTGCACAGGTTGAAAATCGACCGCTCGTTCGTCAAGAAACTCGATCGCGACGTCGAGCAGCAGCGCATGGTCAACGCAATCCAGCTTATGGCCGAACAGCTTGACCTCGATACCATTGCCGAAGGCGTGGAAACCGCGGGCGAACACGCGATGCTCGCCCAACTTGGGGTCGGCCACGTTCAGGGCTTCGGCATCGCCCGCCCCATGCCGGCCTCCAGAACAATCCAGTGGATCCACGATCATCTTGCGCGGGTTCAGACGCCGCCACACATCGGCCGTAGCGCCGGCTAGCCCACCGCGCCGCCGCCACCGTGTCACAGGGCACAACCTCATCCGTGACACCCAGGCTCGCTGCAAACCTGTCGATCGGCTTCGGCGCAAGCTGCGACACAGTTTTTCACATCGCCACGAATCTGCTCTGACCCCTTGACCTTTGCTGCTGCACTCTGTTGAACGCCCCAAGCGATTGAAACTTGCACGGGTGGCCATCCGCGATGGACGAACAGAACCGCAATCTCCTGCTGGCAACGGGCCTCAGCCTGTTGGTGATCCTTATCTGGTTCCTGCTTTTCCCGCCGCCCGAACCGGAAGAGACGCCAGAGGCGACCACCACTAGCACGTCCACAACGGAAACCGGCACCACCCCGTCCGAGCCTGCGGGCGACACGGCCATCGTGCCAAGTACGGCCGACGACACCGCCACAACACCCGAGGCGCAACAGGCCGAAGCAGAGACCGACGACACCCCGCGCATCGAGATCGACACGCCCACCCTGCAAGGCACCATCTCTTTGCGCGGGGGGCGGATCGACGACCTGCAACTCAAGAACTACCGCGAAACGCTCGAACCGGACGCGCCGATCGTCACGCTCCTGTCGCCCGTCGGCACCGACCGCGCCTATTACGCGCTCTTCGGCTGGGCGCCGGGCAGCGGTCTGACGCCCGACCAGGTGCCCGGCGCGAACACCGTCTGGGACGTCGAAACCGATGGTCCGCTGACCCCCGAAAACCCGCTGGTCCTGACCTGGGACAACGGCGCCGGCCTGACCTTCCGCCGCGAAATGTCCGTCGATGACCGCTCGATGTTCGACGTCTCCCAATCGGTCCAGAACACCGGCGACAACGCCGCCTCCGTCGCGCCTTACGGCATCCTCGCCCGCCACGGTCTGCCGCCGGACCTCAAGAACTTCTTCATCCTGCACGAAGGCGGCATCAGCCTGACCGACGGCGAGCTGCGCGAGATCGACTATGACGATTTCGAAGCCGCCGGCGCGCATGAGAATATTGCCCTGCAAGAGGCCGGCTGGTCCGGCTTCACCGATCACTACTGGATGACCGCGCTGATCCCCGGCCAGGCCGAAGGCTCGACTTTCTCGACCTTCCAGGACACCAACCGCAACATCTACCAGACCAACATCAAACAGCGCACCGAAACCGTTGCGCCCGGGCAGGAAGTGACCATCCAGACCCGCCTCTTCGCAGGCGCGAAGGAATGGGAAACCATCCGGCACTACCAAAACGACGAAGGCGTGACCAAGTTCATCGACTCGATCGACTGGGGCTGGTTCTTCTTTCTGACCAAGCCGATCTTCTGGCTGCTGCACAACCTCAACGAACTCATCGGCAACATGGGCTGGGCGATCATCGCGCTGACCCTGATCATCAAGGCGGTCCTGCTGCCTCTGGCCTACAAGTCCTACGTCTCCATGGCCAAGATGAAGGAACTTCAGCCTCAGATGGAGAAGATTAAGGAAAACGCGGGCGACGACCGCCAGAAGCTCCAGAAAGAGATGATGGAGCTCTACAAGAAGGAAAAGGTCAACCCGGCCTCGGGCTGCTTGCCCATCCTGATGCAGATCCCGATCTTCTTCTCGCTCTACAAGGTGATCTTCGTGACGTTGGAGTTGCGCCACGCCCCCTGGATCGGTTGGATCGACGACCTCTCCGCACCCGACCCGTCGTCACTCTATAACCTCTGGGGAATCCTGCCCTGGGCCGCGCCCGAACCCGGCTCGATCCTGGCGCTGATCTTCATCGGCATCCTTCCGCTCTGCCTTGGCGTGTCCATGTGGCTGCAACAGAAACTGAACCCCGCGCCCACCGACCCCACGCAGCAGATGATCTTTGCGTGGATGCCTTGGGTGTTCATGTTCATGCTGGGCAGCTTCGCGTCGGGCCTCGTGGTCTACTGGATCGCCAACAACGTGATCACCTTCAGCCAGCAATACCTGATCATGCGCAGTCAGGGCTACAAGCCGGACGTCTTCGGCAACATCAAGTCCAGCTTCAAGAAGAAGGCCAAGACCCCGCCGCCGGAGGACAAGTGATGGCAACCGTGGCCGCGCTCTGGCGTCACCCCATCAAGGGGCACGGCCGCGAAGCGCTGGACACGGTCACCCTGACCAAGGGCCAGACCATGCCGTGGGATCGCCGTTGGGCCGTCGCGCACGAGATGTCCAAGGCCGACGGGACCGAATGGGTGCCCTGCGCCAATTTCTCGCGCGGGGCCAAGACCGGCACGCTCATGGCCATATCGGCAAAGGTGGACGAAGCCGATGGCCGCGTCACGCTCACCCATCCCGACCGGCCCGATCTGACTTTCGATCCCGAGCGGGAGCAGGACACTTTCCTCGACTGGGTCCGCCCGCTCATGCCCGCCGACCGCGCGCAATCGGCCCGGCTCGTGCGCGTCCCCGGGCGCGGCATGACCGACACCGATTATGCGTCGATCAGCCTGATCAACCTTGCCTCCAACGACGCCATGACCGATGCGATGAGCCAAGACATCTCACCCCTGCGCTGGCGCGGCAACATCCACCTCTCGGGACTGGACGCATGGGCCGAGTTCGACTGGGTCGGCCGCACCCTGCGCATCGGTGACGCCGAACTGAGCGTGCGGGAACGGATCAAGCGCTGCCTTGCCACCACCGCAAATCCGCAGACCGGCGAACGCGACGCCGACACGCTCGGCACGCTGAACACCCGCTTCGGTCATCAGGATTTCGGCATTTACGCCACCGTTACCCGGAGCGGCACGCTCCGCGTCGGCGACACGGTCGGGCTGCTCTGATGGCGCTACCCTTCCCCCTCGCCGAAGCGCCCAGCGAAGCCGCTCTGGAGTCCGGCCGAAAGCTCTTCGCCGGCGAGGTCACCTTCGTCAAAGGCGTGGTCGCCATGTCCGGCCTGCCCGACGCCGACCGTCCCGAGGTCTGCTTCGCCGGTCGCTCCAACGTCGGAAAATCCAGCCTGATCAATGCACTGACAGGTCGCAAGGCGCTGGCCCGGGCCTCCAACACGCCGGGCCGCACGCAAGAAATCAACTATTTCGACCTCGGCGGCCGGACGTTCCTCGTGGACCTGCCCGGCTACGGCTACGCCAACGCGCCTCTGCCGAAGGTCGAAAAGTGGCAGGCGCTGCTGAAACAGTACCTCTCGGGCCGCGTCACCCTGCGCCGCGCCTTCTTGCTGATCGACGCCCGCCACGGCATCAAACCCGTGGACGAAGAGATCATGGCCCTGCTCGACAGCTCCGCCGTGACCTTCCAATGCGTTCTCACCAAGGCCGACAAGGTCAAGGTCGCCGAGCGCGACAAGATGCTGGCGCAGGTCCGCACCCGCCTTGCGACCCACGCCGCCGCCTTCCCCGAGATCGTCCTGACCTCTTCGGAAAAGGGCGACGGCATCGCCACCCTGCGCGCCATCATCGCCACACTGGAATAACCAAGGATCGGCCCCGGCTTTTTCTTGCCGGAAATACTCACGGCACAACCGCCCCAACAGGCGACACCCCTCCATCAACGCGCTCGGCCCGCAGTCCCGCTTCCCTCCCCCGAGGGGAGGGTCAGGGTGGGGGTCACCTAAAGTCTTGCGCGTCAGCGCCCGTCCGGTGATAACGCCCCCGAACAAGGATCCCGCCCATGAAGACCCGAGACATGACCCGCGACAACCTCACCACCGCCCGCACCCTCAGCGAGGCCCTGCCCTATCTTCAGCGCTACGACGACGCCATCGTGGTGATAAAGCTGGGCGGCCACGCCATGGGCAGCAACGAGGCGATGGCCACCTTCGCCCGCGACGTGGTGCTGATGCGGCAGGTCGGCGTGAACCCGGTGATCGTTCATGGCGGCGGCCCGATGATCAACCAGATGCTGGAAAAGCTGAACATCAAGTCCGATTTCGTGAACGGCAAGCGGGTCACCGACGAGGCCACGATGGAAGTGGTCGAGATGGTTCTCTCTGGCCGTGTCAACAAACGCATCGTGCAGGCGATCAACGCCCAGGGCGGCAAGGCCGTGGGCCTGTCGGGCAAGGATGCGGGTCTCATCACCTGCGTGCCCACCGACCCCAAGCTCGGCTTCGTCGGCACACCCGACAAGGTCGATCCCTCGATCTTGCACACGCTCTTCCAGGATGACGCCATCCCGGTCATCGCCCCCTTGGGCGCAGGCCGGAACGGTGAGACCTTCAACATCAACGGCGACACCGCCGCCGGCGCGGTCGCGGCCGCCCTTCAGGCCGACCGCCTGCTGCTGCTCACGGATGTTGATGGCGTCCGCGACGGCGAAGGCAACATCCTGACAGAACTGACCGCATCGCAGATCAAGTCGCTGACCGATCAGGGCGTCATCTCGGGCGGCATGATCCCCAAGACGGAAACCGCGCTCGATGCCCTCTCCTACGGGGTGCGCGGCGTGGTTATCCTTGACGGGCGGCTGGACAACGCCGTGCTGCTGGAGCTTTACACCGAACACGGCTCCGGCTCCCTGATCCGGGCAGGCTGAACGGCGCACACCACGTTGTGACCCTTCGTCTCTTTGCCGACACATGCGGATGCAATAAATATACCGCATGGAAAACGAGTTGCTCATCCGCCTGTCCGTGTTCATCGGGCTTTTCGCGGCCCTGGCCCTGATCGAGGCCAAGGCCCCGCGTCGGGTGCGCACGCAACCCCGCAACACGCGCTGGATCACAAACTGGTCCATCGTTCTCCTGGACACCCTGACTCTACGCGCCCTTGCACTCGCGCTGCCTCTGCTGGCCGTGGGTGCCGCCGTGGATGCCGAAGCCAATGGCTGGGGTCTGATGAACGCCCTCGACATCCCCGGCTGGGTCGCCGTGGTGATGACCGTGCTGATCTTCGATCTGGCCATCTGGGCACAGCACCTCGTGACCCACAAGGTGCCGCTCCTGTGGCGCATCCACCGGGTCCACCACGCCGACCGCGATATCGACGTGACCACTGCAATCCGGTTTCACCCGGTGGAAATCGCGCTTTCCATGCTGCTCAAGATCGGGCTTGTCTACCTGCTCGGCCCGCCCGCGCTCGGCATCATCCTGTTCGAGATCATCCTCAACGGCACCGCCATGTTCAACCACGCCAATATCAAGCTGCCTCTGGGGTTGGATGCGGTCCTGCGCAAAGTTCTGGTGACGCCGGACATGCACCGCGTTCACCATTCCGACCAGCGCAGCGAACATGACAGTAACTACGGGTTCGCCCTGTCGATCTGGGATCGTATCTTCGGCACCTACATCGCCCAGCCCGGAAAGGGTCATGACGACATGACCATCGGCCTTGAGTGGCAGGACGACCGTCCCTCGCGCCTCGGCTGGTCCCTTGGTCTGCCCTTCTTCCGCGAATGACGACTCTCGACGACATCGCGCAGGCCGCAGCCCCGCACCATCTGGCCACCTTCGGCGTGGTGACAGGGGCGGAGACGCCCGAGGGCATCGGCACGCTGGTACTGCTCGGCCCGCAGGAGCCCGGCTTCTGGCCTGCCTTCACCGCGTCACCGGAATATGTCGACGCCGACCCCGACGCGATGGACCGCTGGTCGTCACGCGTGATCGGCGGCCTCGCCCAGGATCTGGACGGCACCGCTTTCTTCCCCTTCGGAGGCCCGCCCTACCTGCCTTTCATCACTTGGGCCAAGGCCAGCGGTCGGGCGCATTCCTCGCCAGTCGGCCTGCTGGTGCACGATGCCGCCGGCCTGATGATCTCCTATCGCGGCGCGCTTGGCTTCGGTCACATCATCGACGCACCGGCGCCGCCGCCCAATCCCTGCGACAGCTGCACCACCCGGCCCTGCCTCACCGCCTGCCCCGTCGATGCCTTCGCCAGCGGGACCTACGATATCGACGCCTGCAAGGCAGACTTGGACAGGCCGGAAAATGATTGTATGTCAAAAGGATGCGCCGTGCGCCGGGCCTGCCCGGTCAGCCAGTCCTACGGGCGGCTGGACGACCAGTCCGCCTTTCACATGAGGGCCTTCAAATGAGACGTCTCGTCCTGATGCGTCACGCCAAATCCAGCTGGGGCGATCCCGGCCTAGACGACCATGACCGCCCGCTCAACAAGCGCGGCAAACGCTCGGCCGAGGCCCTGGGCGACTGGTTGCGCGCGCAAACCATCGTCGTGGACGAGGCGTTGGTGTCGTCGTCCGTCCGCACGGTCAAGACAATGCAGCGGCTCAAGATCGATTGCGACCGGCAGGTGCTCGACCAGCTCTACCACGCCGGTCCATCCGAGATGCTGAAGGTTCTGAAGGGCGCCACCGGTCAGACCGTCCTGATGCTGGCGCACAATCCCGGCATCGCCTCCTTCGCACACCAGATCATGGCCGAGCGTCCCGATCACGCGCGCTTTGAGGATTACCCCACCGGGGCCACGCTGGTCGCGCGGTTCGACATCGACGACTGGGCCGCGTTCACACCCGGCACCGGACGGCTCGAGGGCTTCGTGGTCCCGCGCGAACTGACCGAGTGACCGGCGCGGGGCCGCATCCCCTTTTCATCGGGTCCGAGATCTACCGCGGCTCCAGCTATGGCGCGCGCCACCCGCTGAGCATCCCGCGCGTGCCCACGGTCATGGACCTGTGCCACGCGTTGGGCTGGCTGCCTCGGGATCAGTTTCGCGTCAGCCCGCGCGCCAAGCCCGCCGCGCTGACGCGCTTTCACACACCCGCCTACATCACCGCCCTGCAACAGGCCGAGGCAGCCCGCAGGGTCGACGAGCCGACCCGTGCCCGCCACCAGATCGGCACGCTGTCGAACCCGATCTTCCCCGAAATCTACCGCCGCCCGGCCACCGCTGCCGGTGGCTCTCTTCTGGCGGCGGATCTGCTGGCGCAGGGCGGCCTGGTCTACAACCCGGGCGGCGGCACCCATCACGGGATGGCGGACCACGCCGCAGGCTTCTGCTATCTCAACGACCCGGTTCTGGCGATCAAGGCATTCCTCGCGCAAGGGCTGACCCGCATCGCCTACGTCGATATCGACGCGCATCACTGCGACGGCGTCGCCGCCGCTTTTCATGGCGATCCGCGCGTGCTGATGATCTCGACCCATGAGGAGGCCCGCTGGCCCTTCACCGGCGCGCTGGAGGACCGGGCCGGCAGCCACGCCATCAACCTGCCCCTGCCGCGCGGCACCCATGACGACGATTTCGCCTTGCTGCGCGACGCAGTACTGCTGCCCGCCGTTCAGGACTGGCAACCACAAGTGATCGTCCTGCAATGCGGGGCTGACGCCGTGCTGGAAGATCCTCTCGCTCGTCTGGCCCTGTCCAACAACGCGCACTGGCAAGTCGTCACGGCCCTGAAACAGATGGCCCCGCGCCTGCTGGTCCTTGGCGGGGGCGGATACAACCCGTGGACCGTCGGCCGGCTCTGGTCCGGCGTCTGGGCCACGCTCAACGGCCTTGAGATTCCCGACCGCCTGCCGGAACGGGCGCGGTCGGTCCTTGCAGCCCTCAGCTGGACCCGCCAGCGCGGCGACCGGCCGGATCACCTCGTGGAAACGCTCCGCGACACGCCCCGCCATGGCCCCGTGCAGAACGAAATACGCCGCCGGGTGCAGGTGCTGCAGGCCCGGCGGCGCGTTTGGGTGTAAGGCCGCGAAGGCCCCCGATCAGTGCCCGAGGATCTGGCTGAGGAACAGCTTGGTCCGGTCGCTTTTCGGATTGTTGAAGAACTCTTCGGGTTCATTCTGTTCCACGATCTGGCCCTGGTCCATGAAGATCACCCGGTTCGCCACCTGCCGGGCAAAGCCCATCTCGTGCGTCACGCAGAGCATCGTCATGCCTTCCTCTGCAAGGCTGACCATCGTGTCCAGCACTTCCTTGATCATCTCGGGGTCCAGCGCCGACGTAGGCTCGTCGAACAGCATGATCCGCGGCTTCATGCACAGCGACCGCGCGATGGCGACCCGCTGCTGCTGACCGCCCGAAAGCTGCCCGGGGTACTTGTCGGCCTGTTCGGGGATCTTCACCTTTTCAAGGAAATGCATCGCCGTTTCCTCAGCCTGCCGCTTGGGAGTCTTTCGCACCCAGATCGGCGCCAGCGTGCAGTTCTCAAGGATGGTCAGGTGCGGGAACAGGTTGAAGTGCTGGAACACCATCCCGACCTCGGACCGGATCTTGTCGATATTCTTGATGTCCGACGACAGCACCGTGCCGTCCACCTCGATCCGGCCCTTCTGGTGCTCTTCCAGCGCGTTGATACACCGGATCAGCGTCGACTTGCCCGACCCGGACGGCCCCGCGATGACGATGCGCTCGCCCCGGTGAACCGACAGGTCGATGTCGCGCAGCACGTGGAACGTGCCGTACCACTTGTTCATGTTCTCGATCCGGATCGCGATTTCGTCCGAGACCTGCATTTGAGCGGTTTCCGCCATGGATAACCCTCCCCTTACCTGTGATCAGTGTTGAGCTCGCGCTCAAGCCACTGCGAATATTGAGACACGCCATAACAGACGACGAAGAACAGAAGCGCGGCGAACCCGAACAGCTCCCAATAGACCCCGTTCCAGTCGGTCGAGGCCAGGATCGGACCCCGGATCATGCCGACAAGGTCGAACATCGAGATGACCGAGACCAACGTGGTGTCCTTGAAGAGGCCCACCGCCACGTTCACGATGCCCGGGATCGAGATCTTCAGCGCCTGCGGCAGGATGATCAGCCGCATCGCCTGTGCATAGTCCAGCCCCAGACTGTCGCCCGCCTCGTACTGCCCGCGCGGCAGGGCGGCGAGCCCGCCCCGGATCACCTCGGCGATATAGGCCGAGGCGAAGGCCGTGATCATGATGATCACCCGGATGATCAGGTCGAATGTCGTACCCGGCGGCAGGAAGTAGGCCAGCACCACGTTCGCCACGAACAGAAGCGTGATCAGCGGCACACCCCGGATGAACTCGATGAAGACCACGCAGATCCACTTGATGATCGGCATGTCCGATTGCCGCCCCAGCGCCAGCGCGATGCCGATCGGGATCGACAGCGACACGCAGACCGTGCCGAGGATCATGTTGAGCATGAAGCCCCCCATGTCGCGCGACGCCACGGCTTCTAGCGCGAGCACATTGCTCTCAGCGAAGAGCCCGGCCAGAAGGATCGCCACGATCAACACGCCAAGCCCGCTCAGCACCCCGATGCCGAAGCCCTTGCGCTCCATCGTCTTGAACGCCACGTAGGCCGCCGCAAAGCCAATGAGCAGGATCAGCGGCGGCAGGATCGACCCGCCCCAGATCAGCCAGAAGGCCAGGAACGGATAGATAGCCGTGAAGAGCAGCAGCTTGCTGGGCAGGTACTTGAAGAACATCACCGGCGCCGCCGCGGCGAACAGCAGCAGGAAGGCCAGTGCCGGACGCCAGTAAAGCTCGCTGGGATACTTGAACCCGAACAGAAGCTGGTTCCACCGGTCGCTCAGCACCGCGAAACAGCCGCCGGTCGCACCGTCGAGGATCTCGCGGCACTCCCGGATCGACGCGGCATTCCAGATCCCGTTCAGGATCCAGGGCAGCGTCGCGGCCAGCAGGAAGTAGATCACGACAATCGCCGCCACGGTCAGTACCGAATTCGGGATCGTTGCGAACAGGTTTTTCTTCATCCACTTGGTGGCGCCGGTTTCCGCTGCCGGGGGCTGGGCCTCCGGCAACATGGTGTCGCGGACATAAGCGACGGATTCTGCATGTGTGTCAGACATCTCAGCGCTCCTTCAGCCGCACGGCGTTGTTGTAGATATTCATCACCGCCGAGATCCCGAGGCTGATCAGCAGGTAGAACAGCATCAGGAGCAGCACGCATTCGATGGCGCGGCCCGTCTGGTTCAACGTGATCCCCCCCAGCGTGGCGGTGATGTCGGCATAGCCCACCGCAATCGCCAGCGAGGAGTTCTTGGTGATGTTCAGGTACTGCGAAATCAGCGGCGGGATGATCACCCGCAACGCCTGCGGCAGAACCACCAGGTTCATGATCCGGCGCGGACGCAGACCCAGGCTTGCCGCGGCCTCCGTCTGGCCCTTGCTGACGGCCAGGATGCCCGCACGCACGTTCTCGGCGATGAAGGCGCCGGTATAGATCGACAGGGCGAACCACAATGCGATCAGTGGCGCGCCGATCTGAAGACCTCCGCGAAAGTTGAAGCCGCCCAACTCAGGAAAATCGAGCGAGATCGGCTGACCCATGATGAAGAACATCAGGATCGACGGCACGAACAGTATCGCCAGCGATGGCCACCCCATCGGCAACAGTTTCCCGGTATCGAACAACAGTTTCTTGGCATAGGCGCGATAAGCGAAAACCCCGACGATCGACGCCAGGAACGTCACCACGACCACCATCGACCCCGGCCCCCAGATCGGCATGGGTATATAGACCCCCCGGTTGGTGAAAGCGACGGACCCAAGGATCATTGAGGAATCGGGGTCATCCCCGCGAAACGCGCTTGGCGCCGGCAGGACCGCCGTCATGATCGTGAAAATGATGATGATCCAGATCAGCACCGGGACGTTGCGGAACGCCTCGACGTATCCGGCCATCAGCTTGCGCACCAGCCAGTTGTTCGACAGGCGCAGCACGCCCGCGATCACTCCGAATATGGTCGCTGTCACACAGGCCAGGAACGCTACCAGAAGCGTGTTCAGGATGCCCACGACGGCTGCGGTCAGATGCGAGCTTCGGCTGGTGTACTCCACCAGCGTCTGGTTGATGTCATAGCCCGCCGGCTCGCCCAGGAATTCGTAGCTGATGTTCAAACCCGCGGCGCGCAGGTTGAGCACCAGGTTATAGCCCAGGTAGGCGATGATCGAGATCAGCACGATCAGGGCGATGAACTGGAATGTGTAGGAACGATAGCGCGTATCGTTCAACAGCATAGACGGTCGAAACGACTCCTGATGAGGGTCGGTCATTGTTGTCATCTGAGGTGTCCCCGTTGGCGGCCCGGATTATTGTGTGCGCTTGTGCGCGGGTGGGCCTGTCCTTGGTTAGATGCGCGAAGGGCGCGGAGTGATCCGCGCCCTTCGACTTGGTATCTTAGCGGAACGGCGGCGCGTAGAGCAGGCCACCATCGGTCCACTGCGCGTTCAGGCCGCGCGCCAGACCGATCGGCGTGGTCTCACCGATATTCTTCTCAAAGAGTTCGCCATAGTTGCCGCCAGCCGAGATGGCCTTCACGGCCCAGTCGGCCTCGAGGCCCAGCATCTCGCCAAGATTGCCCTCGGTGCCGAGCAGACGGTTGATCTCCGGGCTGTCACCGGCAGATCCGGCCATGTCGGCGATGTTGGCGCTCGTGACACCCAGCTCTTCTGCCGCGATCAGCGCGTTCAGGGTCCAGCGAACCACGTCGCCCCACTCGTTGTCACCGTGACGGACCAGCGGGCCCAACGGCTCTTTCGAGACGATTTCGGGCAGCAGGACGTGCTCCGACGGATTTTCGAACGCGGCGCGCGTTGCGGCCAGGCCCGAGGCGTCGGTGGTGTAGACGTCACATGCACCGGCCAGGTACTGCTGCTGCGCTTCGGCGTTGGTTTCGATCGGAACCGGCTCGTAGTTCATGCTGTTCTTGCGGAAGTAGTCCGCCAGGTTCAGCTCGGTCGTGGTGCCGGTCTGGATGCAGACGGTCGCGCCGTCCAGATCCTTGGCCGAGGACACGCCCAGCTCCTTGGGAACCATGAAGCCCTGACCGTCATAGTAGTTGATGCCGACGAATTCGAACTTCAGGTCGACATCGCGCGAGAAGGTCCAGGTGGTGTTCCGGGCCAGCATGTCGATTTCGCCCGAGGCCAGCGCGGTGAAACGCGTCTTGCCGGTGGTGGGCACGAATTCGACGGCTTGCGGGTCGCCCAGCACGGCGGCGGCGACAGCACGGCAAACGCCGACGTCGAAGCCATCCCAGTTCCCGTTGGAATCCGGGGCGGCAAAGCCGACCAGGCCGGTGGTCACGCCACAGTTCAGCGTGCCGCGCGCCTTGACATCGTCAAGTGTCGCGGCTGCAGCTGCGCCAGCCGTAAGGCCGGCCACCGTCAGCGCGCCTAGAAATACGGATTTTTTCATGTTTACCTCTTCCTGATGTATCCGCCCGTTCCAGGGCGGTTTGGTCGGTCCAACAGGACCGGAGCGATACTGTGAAAGGGGTTCCCCCCACGTCAGTGTGCATAAGTGTGAGTGGATTCATTCCTGAACGTCAAGACCCGTGTCACGAAAAACGATGGTCTCAGGCCAATGTTTCCGTATGGGAAACCACCGTTCAAGACCCGGTCTAGCCGCGTTGCGCCAGATCGTGAAAGCGCTTGGCATGCAGGAATTCGGCGCGTTTGACGGCCTCGACCGCGCGGGCTTCCTCGTCAATGCCCCATTGTTCTTCCTGCCAGCGCTCGTCGAGGCGCGAAATCTCCCACAAGTCCTCTACCGGCCAGGCGTCCTGCATCGCGGCAAGCCCGATCACCAGAGAGCCTGACAAGCCCACGAGATCGTGAAAGGCAGTGAGGGCGAAATTGTCCATCCCGTGCACTTCTGCTGAAAAAAGCGCCAGTGCGCCGGGGTCCTGCGGACGGTGCATCACGCCCGCCACCGGCACCAGCCGCGCCCCGTACCGCGATTCCGCCCAGTCCAGCAGCGGATCCCACGCCTCGGCCTGTCGCCGCACAAGGCTGTCGGGGCTGTCCGCGCGATAGCACAGAAGGTCCGTATCGCCGTAACCCGCCAACATATCGGCCACTTCGGCGTGCTGGTGCCGCACCTTGTCGATGGCCGCATTGGCCGACCGTGTCACCGGCATCGTGCCCGGTTGAATCAGGTCCTCCTGCGCATCCCACTCGACGGCGATCGCCTCGGCCAATGGGCGCGTCGGCACGACCATCGCCGCCTTCGCCGGCGTCTTGACCGCCCGGCCATCCAGCCGGATGCCGAACCCGCCCTCTTCCTCCACGACGGTGGCCTCTTTCCAGAACCGCTTGGCTTTCCACTCACTCATGCTGCGGGCTCCCATATCTGCTGCAACAAGGGCGGCAGGTCATCGAAACGCTCGATCACGTGCCGCGCCGCGCCCAGCGCCTCGCGCGGGTGATAGCCCCAGCCGACGCCAATGCCCGCAACGCCCGCCGCGGCAGCCATCTCCATGTCGAAACTCGTGTCGCCGATCATCACCGCCTGGTGCGGCTCCAGCCCGGTGTCGGACAGGGCCGCGCGAATCATCGAAGGATGCGGTTTCGACGGATGATGGTCGCTGACCTGCTGGGTGATGAACATCCGCTCCAGCCCGTGCCCCTCCAGCAGCTTGTCCAGCCCCCGGCGAGATTTCCCGGTTGCCACGCCCAGCAGCGTCTCGGGCTGCGCGTTAAGCGCCTCCAGCACCTCCCGCGCCCCGGGATAGAGCGGCGAGGATTGCGCTGCCCCGATCTCGGCCCGCAAGGCAACATAAGCGTCTTTGTACCACTCCACCATGCGATCCCGCATCCCGGCATCCACGTCCGGCGCCAGCAACGCGATGGCCCGGTCCAGCGACAGCCCGACAATCGACAGGATCGCCTCGCGCGTCGGTGCCTCCCGCTCGGCCCTCGCAAAGGCATGGCTCATCGCCGCGACGATATCCGCCTGGCTGTCCACCAGCGTGCCATCCACGTCGAAGATCACCAGCCGCAGCGCACTCATCGCAGCGCCTCGAACGGGTCCTCGGCGGCCAGGTCCGGCGTCCAACCAAGTGTCTCGAACGTGTTGGCCATGTGCTCCGGCAACTCGGCGTCGATCACCACGGGCTTTTTCGTCACCGGATGCTCGAACGCCATGGTCCGCGCATGCAGGTGCAGCTTGTTCGAGATGATCCCGCCCAGCTTTGCCCCCCAGCCGTCGCCAAGGTTTTCCTGACTCGATCCGCCGTACTTGCCGTCACCCACGATGGGGTGGCCGATCTCGGCCATATGCGCGCGCAACTGGTGCGTCCGGCCGGTGATGGGCTCCATCGCCACCCAGGACGCCCGGCTGGCGACCCGGTAGAGCGTGGCATATTGCGTGATCGCCCGCTTGGCGCCCTTGGTGCGGTCCACCTCACCCGGATGAATGCAGACCATCTTCTCGCCTTCGCCGCGCGCGCCATGCCCCCCGGCCTTGACCAGCCCGTACTTGATTTCACCCAGGTAAGGCGTCGGCACGCCCGCCACCACCGCCCAGTAGATCTTGCGCGTCTCGCGGTGCCTTATCGCTTGCGTCATGGCCGCCGCCATCGCGCGCGTCCGCGCCAGGATCAGAACACCTGACGTGTCCTTGTCCAAGCGGTGCACCAGACGCGGCGCCTCGTCGAAACCGAACCGCAACACATCGGCCAGCCCGTCCACGTGCCGGGTCAGCTTGCTGCCCCCCTGCACCGGCAGGCCCGGCGGCTTGTTGAGCGCGATGATGTGATCGTCGCGATAGATCACCGCGTCCTGGATCATTTTCGCGTCCGCGCCCGAAATCTTCGTCTTCTGCTTCTCCACCGGCGCGCTGTCCACCTCGCCCGGCTCCGGCAGGGGCGGCACGCGCACCTGCTGGCCCTCTTCCAGACGCGTGTTTGCCTTCACCCGCCCGCCATCGACGCGCAGCTCGCCTTTACGGCACATCTTCTCGATCCGGCCTTGCGCCACATGTGGAAACCGCCGGCGCAGCCAGCGGTCGACCCGCTGATCGCCCTCGCCGGTCTCGACCGTCAAAGTCTGCACACCGCTCATGCCCAAATCCCCCGCGCCAGCCAGACTCCCAGTGCCAGCCCCAGAATCGACAGCGCGACCGAGGCGACCACGTACAAAGCCGCCGTGCCGACCGCGCCCCGCTCGTACAAAGTGAACGCCTCCAGCGAAAAGGCCGAGAATGTCGTGAACCCGCCCAGCACACCGGCCATCAGGAACGGGTTCAAATGCGTGATGCCCTTGTGGAACGTGTAAACCATCACCATCCCCATCAGGAACGACCCCAGGACGTTCACCGGCAGCACGCCCAACGGGAACCCGCCACCGAAGTGACGCGCCACCGCCTGCCCCACGCCGAAGCGCAACATCGAGCCCATGGCGCCGCCAAGGCCCACCTGGAGAAAGGTCATCCACATGGCCGCGTCTGTCGCCTCTGCCCCCGGTTTTGTCAAGCTGGGCAGGCCGCGCTTGCATGTGCCGCCCGCGACGCTAACCTGCGCCGACGTAAGACCGGAGCCCGCCATGCAAGACCCCGACCCATTCCTGCGCCGCCTTTTCGACCGTGCCGTGGAAGTGGCCGACCCGATGCAAAGCCTCGCCGCCCACCTGCCACCCCGCCCCGAAGGCCGGCTGGTGGTGATCGGCGCCGGCAAAGCCAGCGCCCGCATGGCCGAGGCGGTTGAGGCCACCTACGGCCCCTGTGAGGGTCTGGTGATCACCCGCTACGGCTATGCCCGCCCCTGCGAGGGCATCGAAATCGTCGAGGCCGCGCATCCCGTTCCCGATCAGGCCGGCGTCGACGCCACCCGCCGGATGCTGGCCCTGCTGGACACCTGCGGCGAAGGCGACACCGTTCTGGCGCTTATCTCCGGCGGCGGCTCCGCACTGCTCTGTGCGCCTGCCGAAGGTATCACCCTCAACGAAAAACAGGCGCTCACCGACGCGCTGCTGGCCTCCGGCGCGCCCATCGGCGCCATCAACGGCATCCGCAAGCAGATCTCGGCGGTCAAGGGCGGCAAGCTCGCCGCCGCCGCCCACCCCGCCAAGATGCTCGCGCTGCTGATCTCGGACGTGCCCGGCGACAACCCAAGCGACATCGCCAGCGGCCCGACCGTGGGCGACACCGGCACCCCGGCCCGCGCATTGGAAGCCTTGGACCGCTGGAACGTCACGCCGTCGCCCTCCATCACCGACTACCTGAACGCGGGCGGCAATCCCCTGCCCCCCGACGATCCGCGTCTCTCGACCGTGAAAAACGTGATCTACGCCGCCCCCTCGCAATCGCTCGCCGCCGCCGCCGAAATCGCCGAGGCCGAGGGAATCGAGGTGCAAATCCTCGGCGACGCCCTCGAAGGCGAGGCCCGCGACGTCGCCGCCGAACATGCCGCCCTTGCGAGCAAGGTACAGGGCGACAAACCCGTTCTTTTGCTGTCGGGTGGCGAACTTACTGTCACCCGCCGCGGCAACGGCATCGGCGGGCCCAACGCGGAATACTGCCTCGCTCTCGCCGTCGCGCTTGACGGCGCACCCGGCATCCACGCGCTGGCCTGCGACACCGACGGCGTCGACGGCGCGGCAGAGGTCGCGGGCGCGATCGTCTCGCCCGACACCCTCGCAAAAGCCCCCGACGCCGCCGACGCGCTCGCCATCAACGACGCGCACGGCTTTTTCGGGCGCATCGGGGATCAGGTCGTGACCGGCCCCACGCTCACCAATGTCAACGACTTCCGCGCCATTCTCGTCCTGCCCAAACCATGACCCTTCCGCCCGACCTTTCCGCGCAGATGACCGAATGGCGCCACGCCTTTCACCGGATGCCGGAACTGGGCTTCGACCTGCCCCGCACCAGCGCCCGCGTGGCCGACCTGTTGCGCGGCTTCGGGCTGGAGGTTCACACCGGCGTAGGCCAGTACGGCGTCGTCGGTGTTCTGCAAAAGGGCAATGGCACCCGCACCATCGCCATCCGCGCCGACATGGACGCGCTGCCCATCACCGAGCAGAACGGCTTTGCCCACCGCTCGCAGGTCCCCGGCCAGATGCACGCCTGCGGCCATGACGGCCACACCAGCATGGCCCTCGGCGCGGCAAAGGCGCTGGCCGAAGCCGATGACCTCTCGGGCCGCATCGTCTTCCTCTTCCAGCCGAACGAGGAACACGGGAAAGGCGCCGCCGCCATGATTGCCGACGGTGTCTTCGACCGCTTTGAGGTCGAGACCGTCTACGGCCTGCACAACATCCCCGGCATGCCGGTGGGCCACTTCGCCACCCGCGCGGGGCCGATTACCGCCAGCGAGGCGCTCTTCGAGATCACAATAGATGCCCGCGGCGGCCACGCCGCCCTGCCCCACATGGGCGCCGATGCCATCACCATCGGGGCGGAAATCGTCGGCGCCCTGCAAACCATCGTCTCGCGCAAGCTCGACCCGGCTCAGAATGGCGTCGTCTCGGTCACCGGTTTCGAAACCGACGGCAAGCGCAACGTATTGCCCGGCCGCGCCACCCTCACCGGCGACGCCCGGGCGCTCACGCCCGACGTCGACGCAAATATCGAGGCGGCCATGCGGCGGATCGTGGATGGCATCTGCGCCGCCCATGACGTCACCGGCCATGTCACCTACGACACGATCTTCCGCCCCACGATCAACGCGCCCGAACCTGTCGCCACGGCCACCGCCGCCGCGCAAGCCATCGGCGCACCGTTGGATGCGGCCTGCCCGCCGAAACTCTTCTCCGAGGATTTTGCCGAAATGGCCGCCACACGCCCGGGCTGTTTCGTGCTGATGGGCAACGGCACCGAAGGGCCGCACGCCCGCCCGCTCCATTCGGCGGATTACGATTTCAACGATGCGGCCCTCGCGCACGGCGCAGCCTTCTGGGTTGCCGTGGCACGGGCCGAACTCGGCGACTGACCTACTCCGCCGCTTCTTCCGCCTCGGGCTTGCGTTCAAAAGCCGTGCGCCCGACACTGTCATAGGCGATGAACCCGGCGCGTTTGGCGTCCTTGACCGAATAGATGTTGCGCAAATCGGCCATCCGGGCGACGTTCATCCGTCGCGCGATCCGCTTCAGGTCCAGTGCCCGGAACTCGTTCCATTCCGTCAGGATCACCACGAGGTCCGCATTGCCCACCGCCTTGTAAGGATCTTCCGCCCATTGCACGCCCGGCAGGCGCTCGGTGCCCTCGCGCTCGCCCTGCGGGTCGCAGATGCGCACCTTGGCCCCGCCGCCCACAAGCGCGGGTACAATGGTCAATGACGGCGCTTCGCGCATGTCGTCCGTGTTGGGTTTGAACGTCGCGCCCAGCACCGCGATAATCTTGCCGTTGAAGCTGCCCTCGCAAAGGTCCAAGAGCTTGTCGATCATCCGCCGCTTCATCTCTTCGTTGACCGAGATCACCGCCTCGGTGATGTGCAGCGGCACGCCATATTCTTGCCCGGTCCGCGCCAATGCGCGGGTGTCCTTGGGAAAGCAGCTGCCGCCATAGCCCGGCCCGGCATGCAGGAACTTGTTCCCGATCCGCCCATCCAGGCCCATGCCCCGGCTGACCTGCTTCACATCCGCGCCGGTGCGCTCGCATAGCGCGGCGATCTCGTTGATGAAAGTGATCTTGGTGGCCAGGAACGCATTGGCCGCGTACTTGATCATCTCCGCGCTTTCCAGATCGGTGACAAGGATCGGAAACTCGCGCAGGTAAAGCGGGCGATAGATATCCTCCATCACCTCCGCCGCGCGCTGCGACTGCACGCCCACGACCACGCGATCGGGCTTCATGAAATCCTCGATCGCCGCGCCCTCGCGCAGGAATTCGGGGTTCGAGGCCACGTCGAACTCAAGATCCGGGTTCGCCTTGCGCACCGCCTGTTTCACCTGCCGGTTCGTGCCCACGGGCACCGTCGACTTGGTGACAATCACGATGTAATCCTTGGCCAGTTCCGCCACTTCCTGCGCCGCGGCCATCACATAGGTCAGGTCGGCATGCCCGTCGCCGCGCCGCGTGGGCGTGCCCACTGCAATAAAGACCGCCTCGGCCCCGTCCAGCGCCTGCGGCAGGTCCTGCGTGAACGACAGCCGCCCGGCCTCGACGTTCTTTTGCATCAGAACGTCCAGCCCCGGCTCATAGATCGGCACCTCGCCGCGGTTCAGCTTTTCGACCTTGGCGGCATCCTTGTCGACGCAGACAACGTCATGCCCGAAATCCGAGAAGCACACCCCGGACACAAGCCCGACATAGCCGGTTCCAATCATCGCAATCTTCATCGGGTTTCGCCCCTGATCTGCCTGTCGCCCCCGCCCTTCTTATGCGGTCCCGGTTCGCCGTCCGTCAACGCGCATCTGCGACGGGTCGGCGGCATTATGCGTTCTATGCCACAAATGGCTCATGCCGGCGCGCACCATTGGACAGGGCGCGGCGGCACTTGTATGAGAATGGTCACAAAAACGTCACGGGGCAAAAGGTGCGGGTGCATGGCTGACAAACTGTTCGGAACTGACGGCGTCCGGGGCGAGGCCAATTCCTGGCCCATGACTGCCGAGCTGGCGCTGAAGCTGGGCGCCGCCGCCGGGCGTCACTTTCGCCGCGACAACCAGGAACACCGCGTTGTCATCGGCAAGGACACGCGTTTGTCCGGCTACATGATCGAATACGCCCTGACCGCCGGCTTCGCCTCGACCGGCATGGATGTCTTCCTGCTCGGCCCGGTGCCGACACCCGCCGTGGGGTACCTGACCCACTCGCTGCGGGCTGACGTGGGCGTGATGATCTCTGCCAGCCACAACCCGGCCAGCGACAACGGCATCAAGCTCTTCGGCCCAGACGGTTTCAAGCTGTCGGACGACTCCGAGGCCGGGATCGAGAAATTGCTGCAAGACGGCGTTCGCCTCGCCAAGCCGGAAAACATCGGCCGCGCCAAGCGCTTCGAGGACGCCCGTGGCCGCTATGTCGAGTATGCCAAGACTACCTTTCCCTATCGCGGCCGGCTCGAAGGGCTGCGCATCGTGGTCGATTGCGCCAATGGCGCAGCTTACAAGACCGCCCCCGCCGTGCTGTGGGAACTGGGCGCCGATGTCATCTCCATGGGCATCGAACCCGACGGCACCAACATCAACTTCGAATGCGGCTCCACCCACCCCGAGGCCGCCGCGCGCAAGGTTCTGGAAACCCGCGCCGACCTGGGCATCTGCCTTGACGGCGACGCCGATCGCCTCGTCCTGATCGACGAAACCGGGCATATCGCCGACGGGGACCAGATCATGGCCCTCATCGCCACCCGCTGGGCCGCCGAAGGCCGGCTGAAGGGCGATGCGCTGGTCGCCACCGTCATGTCCAACCTCGGGCTGGAACGGCACCTTGAATCCAAGGGTATCGGCCTAAAGCGCACCAAGGTCGGCGACCGCTACGTGGTCGAGGAAATGCGTGCCAGCGGCCATAACCTGGGAGGCGAGCAGTCCGGCCATATCGTCATGACCGACTACGCCACCACCGGCGACGGCCTGATCGGCGCGCTGCAATTCCTCGCCTCGATGGTGGAAACTGGCCAGAAGGCCAGCGAACTGGCGCGTGTCTTCACCCCCATCCCGCAAAAGCTGGTGAATGTCCGCTACCAGTCCGGCCAGACCCCGCTCGAGGCTGACGCGGTGCAACAGGCCATCACCGACGGCGAAAAGAAACTCGGCAGCGACGGGCGCCTGCTGATCCGCAAGTCCGGGACCGAACCCCTGATCCGCGTCATGGGCGAGGCCGTCGACCCCGCCTTGCTGGACACGGTGCTGGACGATGTCGTGGGTGCGGTGAAACAGGCGACTGTGTGATGGCTCAAGTGGGGCGGATCACATGTTTCTGCACTTGGGCGTAGATCCTAGGGATGAAATCAAAGAGCCAGAATAGCGGGATTTACCCAAGAGTGGACGCTGGGCATTTACAAACAAATTACTAAACTGGATTTCGAGTACCCTTGAAAGATGTCTTTTTTTCAAAAGCGTAGCTCAGGCATTGTTGAGATGAAGCGAAGCAAAGGACTTGTGTATGCTCTGAATAGCGCTTCATTGTGACTGCGCGGGAGAAACCAAGCGGGAATTTGGATGAAGTTCGAAAGCGTCGCGAGCACCACCAATCAGACCAACTGGGTTCTGGTCGCTCTAATCATCGCGATCCTTATTTTTGTTCTCTGGAATTTCTTTAGGCGTCGGAAGCGAAACGAGCGCTTGCCCTGCCGGTGGAAGCGCGACACATCGAAGCCAAGAAGCGGCTTCAACAGATGGCGTTGCAGGACTTGCGGGATGGATGCTCTAAGTAGAGATCGCAAACCGCCAAAAGAATGCAAGCGTAGCCTGAAACCAACATCGCTCTGATTGCCCGATAGATACGCTACTTTCAGGGCCAACATTTAGCGGCCCGCCTGAACGCCAACGCTTGTGTAGTTTTAACGGGACGGAGGCAAACCCCTCGTCGAGACCTCCAGTCCCACGGCATACTCTTCATCCCGTCAACCGCCGCTGCGTCGTCGCCACGTCGTTCACCGCGCCATCCTCGATGACCACGCCAAAGAGCCGCTCCGCCTCCTCGACGCTGTACCGCCCCAGTCGCACATCCTGGGCCACCAGCGCCGGCTCCCGCTGCATCGGGTCGCCAAACCCGCCACCCCCGGGCGTTTTCACCCGCACGCGGTCGCCGGGACCAAGCGGAATGTCCTGCTCCTTTGACAGGTGCACCGGCGTATAGGGCACCTCGCCCCGCCACACCGTCACCTCGTTCGGCGCGCCGTCGCCGCCGCCCAGTGCGCCCTGCGGCCCGAACCGCCCATGATCCATGACAAAGCTCGCCTTGGCCTGGCCACGCCGCAACTCCACCTCGTAATCAAGCCCGAACCCGCCGCGCATCCGGCCCGCGCCGCCCGACCCTTCGCGCAGGGCATAGCGGTGGTAGAGCACCGGAAAGGCCTGCTCCATGATCTCCACCGGCGGCGCCTTGGAAATCCCGATGGTGGAACAACCGTTGGTGATCCCGTCGCCCTCAGCCCAGCCGCCGTAACCGCCGCCCGACAGCTGGTACATCACGAAATCCCGCCCCTTTTCAGGATCATGCCCGCCCAGCGCGAAGTTTCCGCTGGTCCCCGCAGGCGCCGCCGTCACACGCTCGGGCAGCGCCTGCACAAGCGCGGCAAACACCGCCTCCGCGATCCGCTGGCTGACCTCCGCTGCGCAGCCCGACACCGGGCGGGGATACTGCGCATCCAGGAACGTGCCTTCGATTCCCACAATCTTCAACGGCTCGAACGCCCCCGCGCTGATCGGCACGTCGGGAAAGATATGCCGCATCGCAAGGTAGACCGAGCTCAGCGTCGTTGCCCGGACCGAATTCATCGGCCCGAGGCACGGCGGCGCCGACCCGGTGAAATCGAAAACCAACCCTTCGGCCTCGCGCGTGACCGTCAGGCGGATCGCCAACGGCTCGTCGATCACGCCATCGCTGTCGATCCACGCAACGGAGTCGTATGCGCCCTCGGGTATCTCCTGAATGAACCGCCGCATCTGCTGCGCCGCGCGCTCCCGCAGCTCGGCAATCGCCGCCTCGACCACGTCATCGCCATAGCGGTCCATCAGCGCATCCAGCCGCTCGGCGCCCAGGTCCAGCGCCGCAGCCTGTGCCCGGACGTCCCCGATCCGCTGATTGGCCACGCGGATATTGGAACAAATGATGCTGTAGATCTCCGCATCCATCCGCCCCCGCTTGAACAGCTTCACCGGCGGCAGGCGCAGCCCCTCCTGCTCCACCGCCGTGGCGCTGGCGGAAAAGCCTCCGGGCACCGCACCGCCTGTATCGGGCCAATGCCCGGTGTTCGACAGCCAGCAGAACAGGCGATCCCCCCGATAAAATGGCCGCGCAAACCGCACATCCATCAAATGCGTGCCACCAAGATAAGGATCGTTGACGATATAGATATCCCCCGGCTCCGGCGCGCCCACGCGCCCGTCACCGATCATCTCGATCAGCGTCGCCGTGGAATATTGCATCGTGCCCACGAACACGGGCAGGCCACCGGCACCTTGCGCGATCAACGCTCCATCGGCGGCCGCATAGATCCCGTCCGAGCGGTCATTCGCCTCGGCGATCACCGGCGAAAACGCCGCGCGGGAAAACGCCAGGTCCATCTCATCGCAGACCTGCTGCAACCCGGCCTGGATGACCGACAGCGTGATCGGATCCATCGTCATGGCCCCTCTCCCACCACGATCAGGATATTGCCATGCGCGTCTCCCGTCGCCACGCAACCCGGCTCGATCAGCACTGTCGTGTCCATCTGCGCCACGACCCCTGGCCCTTCCAGCCGAAATTCCAACGGCAGGTGATCGCGCCAATAGATCGGCGTCTCGTGCCAGTCATCCTCGAACCGCACGCGCCGCGATCCCTGCCGGGCCTCTTCCAGCGTCGCCTTCCGCCCCGCCGGGTCGACAAGCACAGACAAATCCAGCGGCGCCCGCTCTCCGATGACCGAGCAATTGGCGTTCACCACATGCGCCCGGATCTCGGGCAGCCGGATTTTGAAGCGTGCAAAATAGACATCCTCGAAAAGCGCCTGAAGCTCCTCCGACGTCACGTCCGGCCGCTCCAGCGGTACGCGCAACAGGTGGGTCTGCCCGACAAACTGCATGTCCACGCTATAGACATGCCGCACCCCGGTCATCGCCACGCGCTCGCGGTCCAGCATCGCCTTGCCCGCCGCCGCCTGATCCGCAAACACTTGGGCCATCTCGCCTGCTTCCAGCACATGCACGGGCCGGTTCACCGTCTGCACGAAATCATGCCGCAGGTCCGCCACCACGCAACCCAGCGCGTTGGTGATGCCGGGCCGCGCCGGCACCAGCACGCGCGGCACGCCCAGTTCCCGCGCCAGCGCGCAGGCATGCAGCGGCCCCGCCCCGCCAAAGGCGAACAGCGCAAAGTCCCGTGGGTCGGCCCCCAGCGACAATGACACCATGCGAATGGCCCCGGCCATCTTGGTATTCGCCATGCGGATCACCGCCAGCGCCGCCTCGGTCACGTCCAGCCCCAGCGGCTCGGCCAGTTCCCGGGCAAAGGCCTGCGCCACGTCGCCTGCCGCGACGGCGCCGGTCTTGGCCAGCTTGGCCGCATCCAGCCGCCCCAATATCAGGTTCGCATCCGAGATCGTGGGCCGTGTCCCGCCGCGCCCGTAACAGATCGGCCCGGGATCGGCCCCGGCACTCTCGGGTCCCACGTCCAGCAGCCCCGCCGCGTTGACCCGCGCGATGGACCCACCCCCGGCCCCAACCGTGCGCACATCCACCATCGGCACGTGAATGGGCATGGCGTACTCGATCTCGATCTCGTTCGACACCGGCGGCTCCGCCCCCCGGATCAGCGCGACGTCGGTCGAGGTGCCGCCCATGTCATAGGTTATCAGGTTCACCAGCCCGGCCTGCCGCCCCGTATACGCCGCCGCCATCACGCCCGAGGCCGGGCCCGACATCACCGTTTTCGCCGCCTCCCGCGCCACCAGCCGGGCCGACACCATGCCGCCATTGCCGTTCATCACCAGCACGTCCCGGTCGTAGCCACCCTCCGACAGGCTGTTCGTCAACCGCTTCAGGTAGCGGTCCAGAATGGGCTGCACGCTCGCATTGACCGCCGCGGTCACACCCCGCTCGTATTCCCGACTTTCCTGCAGGATCGCATGACCCAGAGTGATGTGCTCGTTGGGCCAGACCTCGGCGATGATCTCCCCGGCGCGCATTTCATGCCCCGGGTTGGCATAGGCATGCAGGAAATGCACCACCACGGCCTCGCATCCCTCGGCCAGCAATCGCTCCGCCGCCGTGCGAACCGCGTCCTCGTCCAGCGGCACCACTATCTCGCCGGCAGCATCCACCCGCTCCGGCACCTCGATCCGCAGGTCGCGCGGGATGATTGGCGTGAAGTCCCCCGTCATGCCATAGGCTTGCGGCCGTGTCCGCCGCCCCAGCTCCAGCACGTCACGAAACCCCTGCGTGGTGATCAGCCCCGTGCGGCTCAGCTTGCGTTCCAAGACCGCGTTCGTCGTCGTGGTGGTGCCATGCACGATCAGGTCGATCGCCGCCAGTTCCGCCTCGGCCGCCGCCAGCGCATCCATCACGCCGAAGGCCTGATTTTCCACCGTGGTCGGCACCTTGGCCAACCGAACCTTGCCGCTGGCCGGATCAAGCTGCACCAGGTCGGTGAACGTGCCCCCAACGTCGATCCCCACGATCGTGCCATTCCGCCGGTCTGTCATCGTCGTCCCTTGCCTGCACCCAAAGGGACCGTCCGCGAGGGGTCGGCAAAAGTCAATCTCGGGGAGAGACCCCGCATCTTTCCCCACACAAATCGTCACACTCTTTTATTAACCTGTGCTAATGGAAGCTCCGGCAGGGGCGAAAACAGTCTCGCCACGGAAAGAGGACACACCAATGCTAAACGAATTCAAAGACTTCATTGCCCGCGGCAATGTCATGGACATGGCCGTCGGCATCATCATCGGCGCGGCCTTCACCGCCATCGTCTCGTCGTTGGTCGCCGACCTGATCAATCCGATCATCGGGCTTGTGACCGGCGGGCTGGACTTCACCAACAACTACACCGTCCTGTCGGGCGACGTAGCCGAGGGCGCCTCGCTGGAAGCCGCTCGCGAAGCCGGTGCCGCCGTCTTCGCCTGGGGCGCGTTCGTCATGGCGATCATCAACTTCCTTATCATCGCCTTCGTCGTGTTCATGCTGGTGCGCTACGTGAACAAGGTGAAGGACACTGCCTTCAAGGAAAAGGAAGAAGCGCCAGAAGAGGCCCCCGGCCCCAACGAGATCGACCTGCTCGTGGAAATCCGCGACGCGCTGAAGGCCCGCTAAGGCCATATCCCCGAAACACCGCGTCTGGCGGGCTCTTGTGAAAGGGCTCGCCTGCCGCAACTCGGCACCCTGCCGCTCTGTGCGCGAATCCCTCTGGTCATCGCACCGAACAGGCCTATGCTCCGCCGCAGAGTATCTCGTTCCAGGTTGCGGAAATGTACGACATCATCGGGGCCAACGCCCCTGTCATCGCGCTTGTCATCCTCGCGTTTCTCTTCGTCGCCTTCACGCTTGAAAAATATCCACCCGAAGTGACCGCCGCCGGCGCCGCCGCGCTCTTCATCATCCTCGGGCTCGTGCCCACGGACGAGGTGATGGACGTCTTTTCCAGCTCCGCGCCCATCACCATCGCCGCGATGTTCGTGGTCTCCGGCGCTTTGGTGCGCACCGGCGTGCTGGATGCCATCGCCGGTTTGGTGATCGGCCGCGCCAGGGACCGCCCGCTTCTGGCCATCGGCATCTTCATATTCGCCACCATCGCCGCCTCGGCCTTCATCAACAACACGCCGGTCGTGCTGGTGCTGATCCCCGTGGTCATGCGCCTGGCCAGCAGCCTCAACATCGCCGCGACACGCCTGCTGATCCCCCTGTCCTATGCCGCCGTGCTGGGTGGCACCTGCACGCTCATCGGCACCTCGACCAACCTTCTGGTCGATGGCGTCGCGCGCGAGGCCGGGCTGGAGCCGTTCTCGATCTTCGAAATCGCCCCGGTCGGCATTGCCGTCGCCATCGTCGGCGGCGCGGCAATGGTGCTGCTCGGCCGCTTCCTGCTGCCTGACCGCACCTCGCACAAGGACGAGTCCGAGACATCCGAGACCGCCTTTCTGTCCGAGATCACGGTGCTGGCCGACTCCCCCATGATCGGGATGCCCCTGTCCGAAATCGCCGATTTCCAGCGCAACAGCATCCGCGTCACCGGCCTGCGCCGGGGCAGCCAGATCGTGCGCCGTGGCCTGGCAGAACAGGTCATCGCCCGCGGTGATGCCGTCATCCTGCTCGCCCCCACCTCCGAGATCCTGACCTTCTCCGAAACGCCCGGCCTGCGTGTCGGCCTGCGCCGTTCGGTCGAGCTTGACCCCGAGGCCGAAGTTCGCGTGGCCGAGGCCATCGTCACCCCCTCGCGCCGCAGCACCGGGGTCCGCATCGCCGATCTGGCACTCGGACGCCGCGCCGGAATGCGCGTTCTGGGCGCTTTCCGCGCCGGGCACATCGCCGGTGCCGATCTGTCCGGCGTGCGCCTGCGCCCCGCCGACAAGCTGCTGCTCGAAGGCACCTCCGAAGGCTTCGAGGAACTGCGCAAGTCCGGCGATGTCGTCTCGGTCAGCGAACCGGGCGGTCGCGCCTTCCGCCGCAAGCAGGCGCCCGTCGCGATCCTGGCGCTCCTGGGCATCGTCGGCCTCGCCGCGTTCGAGGTCATGCCCATCGGCATCCTCGCCCTTGTGGGCGTCGCCGCCATCCTCGTGCTGCGCTGCATCGACAGTGACGAGGCGTGGTCCTCCATCGACGGCTCGATCCTCGTGCTGATCTTCGCCATGCTGATCGTCGGCGCCGGGCTGGACCATACCGGCGCGGTGGAACTGCTGGTAAACGCGCTGACGCCATGGCTTGAGGGCTTGCCACCCTTCCTGACCTTGCTGGCGATCTACGCGGTCGGCTCGGTCCTGACCGAGCTGGTCACCAACAACGCCGTCGCCGTCATCTTCACGCCCATCGTTGTGGCGCTGGCCAGCCAGCTGGGCGTCGACCCCCGCGCCTTCGTCGTCGCGGTCATGTTCTCCGCCAGCGCCAGCTTTGCCACGCCCATCGGGTACCAGACCAACACACTGGTCTACGGCGCGGGCAACTACCGCTTCACCGATTTTCTCAAGGTCGGCGTGCCGATGAATATCATCGTCGGGCTGACCGCGACACTGGCGATCAGCATCTTCTTTCCGCTCTGATGCGTCCGCCGATAACAAGAAAGGGGCCGCCACCGCGGGCAGCCCCCTGATCATTCCTGCCTGGCTTGGCCCGGGACCTCGTAGGGTGGGTGAAAACCCACGCCGACCTTACCCTTTCACCACCATCTGCGGCGAGATTACGTCGATCCCCAGCGCCTTGCCCACGGCGAAATACGTCAACTGCCCGGCATGCACGTTCAGACCGTTCAACAGGTGCGGATCGTCGGCGCAGGCCTGCTTCCACCCCTTGTCCGCCAGCGCCAGCATGAAGGGCATCGTCGCATTGCCCAGCGCGATGGTCGAGGTCCGCGCCACGGCGCCCGGCATGTTGGCCACGCAGTAATGCATGATCCCGTCGACGTCATAGATCGGGTCGGCATGGGTGGTCGCCTTCGAGGTCTCGAAACACCCGCCCTGGTCGATGGCCACGTCCACCAGCACCGCGCCCGGCTTCATGTCCGCAAACTGTGCCCGCTTCACCAGCTTGGGCGCTTCCGCCCCGGGGATCAGCACCGCACCGATCACCATGTCGGCCTGGCCCAGATGCTCGGCCAAAAGGCCTTGCGACGAATACCCGGTGTTGAACGTGCTCGAAAACACGTCATCAAGATACCGCAGACGCGGCAGCGAGCGGTCCAGTACGGTCACGTCCGCGCCCATGCCCGCCGCAATGCGCGCCGCGTGAGTGCCCACGACACCGCCACCGATCACCAGCACCTTCGCCGGGCCCACGCCGGGCACGCCGCCCATCAGAACGCCGCGCCCGCCATTGGCTTTCTGCAATGTATAGGCGCCCACCTGCGGCGCCAGGCGGCCCGCAACCTCGGACATCGGCGCCAGCAGTGGCAGCCCGCCGCGCTCGTCCGTCACGGTCTCATAGGCAATCGCGGTACAACCGCTTTCCAACAGGTCCTTCGTCTGCTCCGGGTCGGGCGCCAGGTGCAGATAGGTGAACAGCAATTGCCCTTCGCGCAGCATCTTGCGTTCAACGGCCTGCGGTTCCTTGACCTTCACGATCATGTCGGCGGTGGCGAACACCTCTTCGGCCGTGTCGATGATCGTGGCCCCGGCGGCGACATAATCCGCATCCTCGAACCCCGCGCCCTTCCCGGCGCCGGACTGGATGATGACCTCGTGACCATGAGCCACGGCCTCTCCGGCGGCGTTGGGGGTCATCCCCACGCGAAATTCCTGCGGTTTGATCTCTGTCGGGCATCCGATTTTCATGTCGCACTCCTCCTTCGCGCTTTCACCTAGTTTATCTCGACCCCGATGAAAGGGGTTTGATATTTTGCCCGTGTTTGCGGTAGAAATCGAAATATTCTTCGAAGCACTGGCGCTTTTCTAAAAGGTTTTGCCCCGAATGACCCTCGACACGATGGATCGTCGCCTTCTTGCCGTCTTACAAAAAAGCGGCCGCATGTCCAACGCCGACCTGGCCGAGGCGGTCGCCCTCTCGCCCTCGGCCTGTCATCGCCGGGTCCAGCGGCTGGAAACCGACGGCTATATCAAGGGCTATGTCGCCCTTCTGGATCCGCGCCGCATGGGGGTGCCCACCACCGTCTTCGTCGAGATCACCCTGACGACCCAGGCCGACGATGTGCTCGACGCGTTCGAGACCGCCGTGGCCCGCATCCCCAACGTACTGGAATGTCACCTGACGGCGGGCACCGCCGACTACCTGCTGAAACTCGCGGTCGAGGACACCGAGGATTTCGCCCGCATCCACCGCCAGTACCTCACCCGTCTGCCCGGCGTGGCCACCATGCAATCCAGCTTTGCACTGCGCACGGTGCTGCAAACCACGGCCCTGCCGGTTTGAGTCAAATCCGCCGTATTTTCTTTTCGGTAATCAACATCGCCTTAGGCTCTTGACGTGATGCTCGCCTCTCGGAGTGGCGGGCATGACCAAGACGTTTTACGGCATAGACAACGAATTCGCGGTTGCGACCGGCGCGAACGTCAATGACTCGCCCGGGCAATCGTCCTTCGACTATCCGCCCAACAGCTCGCAGGACCTGATCGTCATCTCCAACGAGGGCGACAGTGATCCGAAGTTGTTCGAACTGGGCGAGACCTACGATGTTCAGTATTCCGGCCCCGGCGGCACGCATCTGCTCAACGACGCGGTCGTGATCCGCAGCGACCCGGCCCCGGCCGATGGCGGCCTGATCGTGTTCGAAGGCACGGATGGCAACGGCGACCCGGCCCAAGTCCTTTGGTCGCCCAATTTCGATCTCGAAACCTGGTATTTCGACAATTTCACCAACGGCCAGCCACCCAAGTTCTTCACGTCGGACCAGAACAACAGCTATACCCACATAGTCAATTGTTTCGCCGCCGGCACATTGCTCGAAACCCCGTCCGGCGCCCGGCCCGTCGAGCATCTGCGCCCCGGTGACCGCGTGCTGACCCGCGATGCCGCACCCCGGCGCATCCTCTGGGCAGGCGCGCGGCGCATGGCGGGCGACGGGCCCGCCTGTCCGGTCCGCTTCGCCCCCGGCGTTCTTGGCAACACGCGCCCGCTGCGCCTGTCCCAGCAGCATCGCGTCGCGATCCGCGCGTGGAAGGCCGAGCTGCTCTTCGGCACGCCAGAGGTTCTGGTGCCTGCCAAGGCGCTGGTGGGCCAGCCCGGTGTCATCTTCGCGCCCTGCCGGTCCGTGACCTATGTCCACCTTCTGCTCAAGAATCATCAGCTTGTCCTGGCCGAGGGCGGCGCGCCCTGCGAAACCATCCTGCCCGGTGTGATGACCGAGGACTGGCTGATCGAAGAAGCTGCCGCGATCCTGCGCGCCGCCGGCACCACGCCCTATCGCGCGGCACTGCCGATCCTGACCTACCGCGAGGCCCGCTGCATCGCGGGCACGCGCGGCCGCATCCGCGCACCTGCCTTCATGCGGCTTTAGAAACAAGGAAAATTAAAGGGCCCCGGTTCGTTGACCGGGACCCCCCTCCGACGCGCATGATCCGTGAGTGACAGCGCAGCCGGATACCCTTCCGGTACCCTTTTTTAGCCGCCAGGCGGCTGAGCGGTGTATGGGAAAAAACACGGGCTTTGACCCGTAAGGAAAACCTTACCTTTGGTTGTGACGTCGCGTCACTTTCCCGCAAAAAAGCCCCGGCGTTTCCACCGGGGCTTTCCGTTTCTCCAAAGACCGCGGGCTTATTCGTCCGCAGGCTCTTCTTTCTTGGCTTCTTCGCCGGTCTCCTGGTCGACGACCTTCATCGACAGGCGCACCTTGCCGCGATCGTCAAAGCCCAGCAGCTTGACCCACACATCCTGACCTTCCTTCAGAACGTCCGACGGATGGTTCAGGCGGCGGTTCTCGATCTGGCTGACATGCACCAGCCCGTCACGCTTGCCGAAGAAGTTCACGAAGGCACCGAAGTCTACGATCTTCACGACCGTGCCCTTGTAGATCTTGCCCTCTTCCGGCTCCGCCACGATCGAATGGATCATGTCGTATGCCTTCTGGATGGCCTCGCCATTGGGCGACGCGATCTTGATGACGCCCTCGTCGTTGATGTCGACCTTGGCGCCCGACACTTCGACGATCTCGCGGATCACCTTGCCGCCCGACCCGATCACTTCGCGGATCTTGTCGGTCGGGATCTGCATCGTCTCGATGCGCGGGGCGTGGACCGAGAAATCACCGGCTTCCGACAGCGCCTTGCCCATCTCGTTCAGGATGTGCAACCGGCCGGCCTTCGCCTGCTCTAGCGCCTTCTCCATGATCTCCGGCGTGATGCCCGCGACCTTGATGTCCATCTGCAGCGACGTGATACCGGCTTCGGTTCCCGCCACCTTGAAGTCCATGTCGCCCAGGTGATCCTCGTCACCCAGGATGTCGGTCAGGATGCCGTAGGAACCGTCGTCTTCCAGCACCAGGCCCATGGCCACACCGGCCACCGGCGCCTTCAGCGGCACGCCCGCGTCCATCATGGACAAGGAGCCGCCGCAAACCGAAGCCATCGAAGACGAGCCGTTGGATTCGGTGATCTCGCTGACGACCCGGATCGTGTAGGGGAAATCCGTCACCGCCGGCAGCACCGCCTGCAACGCGCGCCATGCCAGCTTGCCGTGACCGATCTCACGCCGTCCCGGAGGGCCCACGCGACCCGCTTCACCGACCGAATAGGGCGGGAAGTTGTAGTGCAGCAGGAAGTTCGAGCGGAAGTTGCCGTGCAGCGCATCGATGATCTGCTCATCGTCGCCCGTGCCCAGCGTCGTCACGACCAGACCTTGCGTCTCGCCACGGGTGAACAGGGCCGAACCGTGCGTCCGCGGCAGCAGGCCGGTTTCCGAAACGATCGGGCGAACCTCGTCAAGGCTCCGGCCGTCGATCCGCTTGCCGGACTTCACGATGTCACCGCGCAGAATCGACGCTTCCAGCTTCTTCAGGGCCGAACCAAGGTTTGCATCCTCAAGCTGCTCTTCGGACAGCGACGCCTTTATCTCTTCCTTGGCGGCCGAAACGGCGGTTGTGCGTTCCTGCTTGTCCTGAATTTTGTAGGCCGCGGCCAGCTTGTCTTCGCCCGCGGCCTTCACGGCCTCGTAAAGGTCGCTGTAATCCGGCGGCTGAAAGTCGAATGGTTCCTTGGCGGCGTCCTCGGCCAGGTCGATGATCATGTCGATCACCGGCTGGATCTGCTCATGCGCAAAGTTCACCGCACCCAGCATTTCCTCTTCAGTCAGCTCGTAGGCTTCGGATTCCACCATCATCACGGCACCCTTGGTGCCCGCAACCACCAGGTCGAGCCGCTGCTCGGGGTTGTTGCGAAGGTCGTGCATGTCCTCGACCTCGGGGTTCAGCACGTATTCGCCATCGGTGAAACCAACCCGGCAGCCCGCGATCGGCCCCATGAACGGCGCGCCCGAAATGGTCAGCGCGGCACTGGCCGCGATCATCGCCACCATGTCCGGGTCGTTGACAAGGTCGTGGCTCAGCACGGTGCACATCACCAGCACTTCGTTCTTGAAACCCGGCACGAACAGCGGACGGATCGGACGGTCGATCAGGCGCGCGGTCAGGGTTTCCTTTTCCGTGGGCCGTGCCTCACGCTTGAAAAAGCCGCCGGGCACCTTGCCCGCAGAATAGTATTTCTCCTGGTAGTGAACGGTCAGCGGAAAGAAATCCTGACCTTCACGCGGGGCTTTTGCAAAGGTCACGTTCGCCATGACCGAGGTTTCCCCATAGGTGGCGATGACCGAGCCATCCGCCTGACGGGCAACCTTGCCCGTTTCCAGTGTCAGCGTATCCTCGCCCCACTGGATCGATTTTTTCACTTCTTTGAACATCTATCGTTTCCTAGCTGGAGGCCCTCCCGGGCGTATCCCGGGTCCTCCGTTACATTGGTGGCCCCATTGCCACCGACCCCTCCATCATCTCATGCGCCGGGGTCTAAGGCGTCACGTTTCAGATACGTGCGCGCATACAGCAGATTGGCGTGAATTGAAAGCGGCGATGTCGCGACCCCGAGGCGTGCGCAAAAGTCCTGCGTCTTGCGCTCCTCCAGCGTCCGAACCAGCTGGGTCTTGCGCCGGGAAATGAAAAAGGCCCGCCGACTTAGGCGAGCCTTCCGTCTGCAACTTGCAAGCCTCAGCTCGTTGCGGTCGATTTCTTGCGTCGACGCATGACACCGAAAGCGCCAAGTCCCGTCAGAAGAAGTCCGAAACCGGCGGGCAAGGGTATGACCCCGGGTGCCGGCGCGAACGACGCCTCGATCAGCGCGTTGCTCCCGCGCGTTTCTCCCGGAGCACAGCCCAGACAATTCACGCTGGCGATAAAGCGTTCGAGCGTGAATGTGCCATCCGCGAAAACGAAGTCAAACGGCGTGTCACGCGCAAACCGGCTTTGTGCGCCTTTCGCACCCGCACCAACGGAATTGTTACGGGTCAGCAGGCTGAACTCCACCGACTGGGTTTGCGTGATACCCATGTAGGTGGCAGAGATGTTGATGAACTGAGGCGTAGTGATAAACCCGGTGTCAGAATCGTCGAAAGTGGTCGTCGTGACCGGACCCAGGCGCGCGCCGGCGTTGAACATCGCGTCCGGTTGCGGATCAAGTGTCGCGGTAAACCCGGTGAAGCTTGTGTTTCGCACCGTGAACGTGTCGTCGGACGCGAATGTCACCGTCGCGGCGGACGCTCCCGAAGCGGACAGAAGAGCTGCTATTGTAAAGATTGTTTTTAACATATTACCCTCGAACACTGATTAATGAGTTCCAAGTTGGAACGGCGTCATACATTGACGCTGCGAAAAGGGTAACTTGCGCAAAATTGATATCAAATCACATAGATGTGATGTCAACTGCGTCTGCGAATTTCGACGGGCACGACGCTTCTTCGAACAAACCGCAGCTCCGCAATCTTCTGACGGATAGCGCGGGCGCAACGTTTACAGACATACCGGGAATGAAAATCTTGGTGAGACGTGCTGCCGCACGCTCGGCAAGCAAAGGCCGCAAGCTACGCCTGCCCCCTGACCTTATTGCGTCGGTTTGTCCGGCAGCGCTCCGAAAACTTCCTCGGCCAGAACCTCGCCGGACAGGCTCAGCTTTTTCTGCCCCTTCGGGTCTTCCTCGACCTCAAGCCAGACTTTCTCGCCGTCCAGCTCAACATAGAACCGCCACTCGTCATGCTCGATGCTGGCAATCGCGTCTTCGGGCCTGAGTTTCCACGGCGCCTTGCCAAAGAGCCTCTTCACATACCCCCCGAGTTGCCGGATATCCGCCCCCGGCGCCGCCGAAGTACTCGCCCAAGTCACCTGTGCCGGTACTGCCATCGCATAAACTCCCTCCAGAGTTTAGAGGATAGCACGGTTCACAATTTTGTCACGATTCGCGGGAAGAGCCGCTCAGGCCCTGCTCAGCCGATATGCCGAAAGGTCTCCACTCAGATCCGTTCACGACCAACGTCTACCCCGTCAGGATCCCGCTGACCTTCAGTGCCCGCTGAGCGTTGCCCTCGACCTTCAGCTTGCCAGACATGTAGGCCATCACCGGGTTCTGCTCGCCCGAAAGAATGTCGCGGAACACCCCGTCGCTGGCCATCAGCACCACGTCGGCGTCCTCGTCGCCCGCCCGCGCGCCGGTCTCGTCCAGCATCACGCTGCCCTCGCCCTCGATCACCAGCTTCGCGGTGCCGCGAATGGCCCCCTTCGCCTTGGGGTCCAGCGTCTCGACATAACTCTTGATGATCTCGTTCATGAAATGACGCGCCTTTCGCTGTCCCGACGGGCAAATCTCTCCATGCACGGCCCGCCGCGGTCAACGCGAACCTTGCGTCACCAGCGGCTCAGCGCATCCTCGTCGGCGTCCTTGGCATCCACCCAATCGGCGCCGTCCCGCGTCACTTCCTTTTTCCAGAAGGGCGCGCGGGATTTCAGGTAATCCATCAGGAACTCCGCCGCCTGAAACGCATCCGCCCGATGCGGCGAGGACGTTGCGACCATCATGATCATCTCGTCGGGGGCCAGCGCGCCATGGCGATGGATCACCAGCACATCGCCCAGGCTCCAGCGCCTCTGCGCTTCCTCGGCGATCCCGGCCAGCGCCTTCTCGGTCATGCCCGGGTAATGCTCGATCTGCATCGCCTCAAGGCCCGCCGCAATGTCCCGCACGATCCCGGTGAAACTCACCACCGCGCCCATGCCACTCTGCCGCCTGGTGAAATCGTTGACCTCCGCGCCAAGGTCGAACGCCTCTTCCTGCACCCGGATATCCAAGGCCTCAGCCCCCCGTCATCGGCGGAAAGAACGCCACCTCGCGCACACCCGCAAGCGGCGCGTCGAAATCCGCCAACTCCTGATCCACGGCCACGCGCAGCGCGTCCAGATCGGCGAACGCCATCTCATACCGCGCTTCCCGCGCCCGCAGTTCCTCGACCAGGTCCCGCACCGTAGCTGCGCCGGTCTCGACCTTGTCCTTGGGGCGCCCGATCCGCTCCCGCACCCATGCGAAGTATAGAACGTCCATGTGCTCAGTCCTTCAGGTAAGGCATCGCCTTGCGAAAATAGTCAAAGCCCGTGATCAGCGTCAGACCGGCAGCCAGCCACAACAGCCACAGCCCTATGTGGCCAGTGACGACCATCCCGTCGAATTTCCACCGCAGCCCATGCAGATCCTCTTCGCGCCCCGCCAGCACATCGGCCACGATCTGTTCGTCCATGCCCATGCTCGACATGCCGAAATAGTGCAGGAAAACACCCTGCGCAAAAAGCACCGCAATCGCCACCATCTGCAACGTGGTCTTCCACTTGGCCAGCCTGGTCACCTTCAGCGTCCCCGCCGTATCACCCAGGTATTCCCGCAGACCCGAAACGAACACTTCCCGGAACAGGATCATCGTCGCCGGCAGCACCAGCCAGGGCGACATCGACGAATACCCCAGGATCACCGCAAGTGCGATCACCACCATCGCCTTGTCCGCGATCGGGTCCAGCATCGTGCCCAGCTTGGTCGTCTGCTTCCACGCCCGGGCCAGGTAGCCGTCGAACCAGTCCGTGACCGCCGCGCCGACGAACAGCACCAGCGCAAACCAATCCGCCCACGGACGGTTGAAGTATAGAAACATCACCGCCAGCGCCGGGGCCGCCAACAACCGCAACACGGTCAGAATATTCGGAAGATTCCACGTCATACGCATTAAGTAGTGCGAACCGCCCCCGTCCGAAAGCCCTGATCAGGTTTCGACGGCTTCATCGTTCCCGAAATACTCCGTGGGTCTGGGGGCAGCGCCCCCCAGCCGGTCGCCGCGGGCAGAGCCCGCGGCGAAAACCGCTCAGCCTTTCTCGTGGAAATGGTCGTAAACCTTTTGCGCCAGCGCCGCCGAGACGCCGTCCACAGCCTTGAGATCTGCCAGATTGGCGCGGCTCACCGCCTTGGCCGACCCGAAATGCGCCAGCAATGCCCGTTTGCGCGACGCGCCCACCCCCGCGATCTCGTCGAGCGGCGAGGCACTGACCGCCTTCGTCCGCTTCGCCCGGTGCGTGCCGATGGCAAACCTGTGAGCCTCATCCCTTAGCCGCTGGATGAAATACAGAACCGGATCGTTGTGGCGCAGCGCCATGGGCCGCTTGCCCATCCGGTGGAATTCCTCCTTGCCGGCGTCGCGGTCCAGCCCCTTGGCCACGCCCACCATCGGCAGATCGCGCACGCCCATCTCCTGCATGATCGAATGCACGGCGCTCACCTGCCCCTGCCCGCCGTCGATCAACAGCAGATCGGGCCACAGCCCCTTGTCGCGGTCCGGGTCGTCCTTGATCAGCCGCTTCAGTCGCCTTGTCAGAACCTCTTTCATCATTCCGAAATCGTCTCCGGGGGTCAGCTCGTCACCCTTGATGTTGAACTTGCGATACTGGTTCTTCATCAGCCCCTCGGGGCCCGCCACGATCATCGCGCCCACCGCATGCGCGCCTTGTATATGGCTGTTGTCGTAAACCTCGATCCGCTCCGGGGGGGCCAGCAGGTCGAACGCCTCCGCCACACCTTTCAACAGCTTGGCCTGCGTGGCACTCTCGCTCATCTTCCGCGCAAGGCTCTCGCGCGCATTGCGCAGCGCCGCCTCCACCAGTTCGGCCTTCTCGCCCCGCTGCGGCACCAGCAATTCCACCTTGCGCCCCAGCTTACCACTCAGCGCCTCGGCCATCAGGTCGGGACTCTCGATCTCGTGACTCAGGATGATCTGCCGTGCCGGGTCCTTGGTGTCATAGAACTGGCCCAGGAACGCCTCCAGCACCTCCGCCTCGGCCACGTCCACGCCGACACGCGGATAGAAATCCTTGTTCCCCCAGTTCTGCCCGGCGCGGATGAAAAACACCTGCACACAGGCCTGTCCCTTTTCCAGGTGCAGCGCCACCAGATCCGCCTCGCCCACCGTGCGCGGGTTGATCCCCTGCGCCGTCTGCACCTGCGTCAATGCCTTGATCCGGTCGCGCAACGCGGCGGCGCGCTCGAACTCCATCGCCTCGGAGGCGTCCTGCATGTCGGCGGCCAGCTTTTCCTGTATCTCGGTCGACCGCCCCGACAGGTAGCGTTGGGCGTCCTTCACCTGCGCCGCATACTCCTGTTTCGAGATATACTCCACGCACGGCGCGGTGCAGCGCTTGATCTGGTATTGCAGGCAAGGCCGCGTGCGGCTTTCGAACTGCGTGTCGCTGCAATTGCGCAGCTGGAACACCCGCTGCAATTGTCCCAGCGTCCGGTTCACCGCGCCGGCGCTAGCGAACGGGCCATAATACTGGCCTTTCTCCTTCTTCGCGCCGCGATGCTTCTTGATCATCGGAAAGTCGTGCCCGGTCACCAGGATATTCGGAAACGACTTGTCGTCGCGCAGCAGCACGTTGTACCGCGGCTTCAGCTGCTTGATCAGGTTCTGCTCCAGCAGCAGCGCCTCGGTCTCGGTCGCCGTCGTCAGGAACATCATCGACGCGGTTTCCGCGATCATCCGCGCGATCCGCGGCGTGTGCCCGGTGGGCCGGGAATAGCTCGACACCCGCGCCTTCAGGTTCCGCGCCTTGCCGACATACAGCACCTGGCTTTGCGCCCCCAGCATCCGGTAGACACCGGGCGATCCGTCCAGCGTCTTGAGATAAGACTGGATCACCCTGTGCCCGGTTTCGGGCGGGGCATCGCGGTCTGATTCGTGATTCGATTCGCCGGTCATTCGCTCTGGTTTGATTCTGCCTGTCGGGCTGCAATGATTAGCACACACGCCGCAATAGGAAACATCTCCACCGATCGTGTGGATAACTCTGCGGACAAGTTTTGGGCAGCCGGATTTTTTCTTTGTTTTCGGCCCGGTTCGTTGAGTTGCCCAAAAAATAGGCACAAAATTAAGTGCTTGTTTTTGAACACTAAAAAATACGTGGTATCCCAAATAACTGAAAACGTTGAACCTTTTGTAACAGAACTTTAACGGCCTTGTCAGACGTGTACAACTTGTCGCGGCCGCTCAGACATCGACTCCCAGAACATCCGGCGTCTGCCATGCCAGATGCTGCCCACCATCGACGCAGATCAGCTGCCCCGTGACCGCCTTTGCCTCCAGGAAATAGCCCAGTGCAGCGGTGATATCCTCGGGGTTCGCCCCGCGCTTCAGAATCGTCCGCGCCCGCTGGTCAAAGAACTGTTCTTCGCTCTGCTCGGTGCTTTTCAACGTCGGCCCGGGCCCGATCCCGTTGACCCGAACGCGCGGGGCCAGCGCCTGCGCGGCGGTGCGCGTCATCGTCCACAGACCCGACTTCGCGATCGTGTAGCTGGCGAAATACGGCGTCAGCTTGCGCACCCGCTGGTCGATCATGTTCACCACCAGCCCCTGCGCCACCGGCTCGCCATTCTCGTCCTTCACAAGGTCCGGCACCTGCACCGCCAAACCTTGCGTCAACGCGAAGGGCGCGCGCAGGTTCGATTCCATATGCCGGTCCCAGCTTTGCCGCGTCGCCGTCTCATATGTCTCATCCTCGAAGATCGACGCGTTGTTCACCAGCACATGCACCGGCCCGCCCAACCGCGCCGCCGCCTCGGGCAAAAGCGCCTGCACCGCCGCCTCGTCCAGCAGGTCCGCCTGCACGGTGACCGCCTTTTGCCCCTTCGCCTCGATCTCACCGGCGGTTTCCTCAGCCGCATCGGCCGAGCCGCTGTAATGCACAGCCACGTCATACCCCCGCGTCCCCAGGTACAGCGCCATCGCCCGCCCAAGGCGCTTGCCGCCTCCGGTCACAAGAGCGCGGCGGGTCTGGGGTTGGTCGGTCATGCGGGGGCTCCGTTCAGCTCAACACGACCAAGACATAGATCACGTAAAGAACGGTCAAGGCGATGCCCCACAACCGGTGAATATCCCGGCCAAGGAACACAAACGGGATCAGCAGCAGCGACGCGCCCAGCATCACCCACAGATCGAATTGCAGGAACTCGGGGTCGACCGGGATCGTGCCGACGAAGGTCGTGATCCCGATAATCGCCAGCAGGTTGAACATGTTCGACCCGATGACGTTGCCCAGCGCCACGTCCGCCTGTTTGCGCAAAGCCGCCATCACCGTCGTCGCCAACTCCGGCAGGGACGTGCCCAGCGCCACCAGCGTCAGGCCGATCACCGCGTCGCTGACGCCGAACTCCCGCGCGATGATCGACGCGTTGTCCACCAGCAGGTCCGCGCCCAGCGGCAGCCCCACAAGGCCCAGCGCCAGAAAGACGAAGATCTGCCACCACGGCATGTCCGGGTCCGCGCCCTCGACCTCTTCTTCTGCCTCTTCGTCCGCTTCCGCCTCGGCAGCCTTGCCCTCGCGCCGGTGGTTCTGCGCATCCCGGAACGCATCGCCCAGCACAAGCCCAAGGCAGGCCAGCAGAACCGCGCCCGCCAGCATGTCGAACGGCCCGCGGAACGCCAACCCGATAAAGATCAGCGTCGCCCCGATCATGAACAGGTAGGTTTTGCGCGTGTTGCAGCCCGACGTGTGCAACGTTGCCAGCAACGCCGGCACCCCCAGCACCAGCAGGATGTTCGCGGTGTTCGATCCGACCACGTTACCCAGCGCCAGCCCCGGCTTGTTCTCCAGCACCGCGTTGACCGAGATCAACAGTTCAGGCGCAGACGTCCCGAAGGCGACGATGGTCAGGCTGACGATCAATGCCGGGATGCCCACCCGCAGGCTCAGGTTCACCGCGCCTTTCACAAGCGCATCCCCGGCCAACAGCAGGATCAACAGCCCCAGCCCCGACATCAGCCATGGCCACATCAGGATTTGCCCTCCCGGCACTGGCACGGCCCCTTGCCGATGCGGAACCGCTTGCAATGCGGGCAGCGGGCCGATTCCAGCTTCTTCTGTCCGGGAAACCGCAGGCGTCCGAACATCGCCAGCACGGCGATGAAGGCCAGGAATATGAGGGCGATCTTGCTCAGCACGTCACAGGCCGAACCGGGCAAACGCCGCGCGTTCCTCGACCGAGGCGAACGCATCCTCGACCACCGAGGACCCGAACCGCTGGAAAAAGCCCTTCTTCTTGCCATAGGTCGCAAAGCGCACCTTGTCGCCGTAAAGCTCCTTCAGCTTCGGCACCAGATGCGCCACGCCATCGGCCAGGCCCAATTCGACACCCCGGCCTCCCAGCCAGAACTCGCCGGTAAACAGGTCCTCCTCCTCGCTCAGCCGGTCGCCCCGCCGCGCCTTGATCTGCGCGATGAAATTGCCGTGCATCTCTTCGAGGATGCCCTTGAGCCGCGCCACGTCTTCCTTCTTTTCGGGCTGGAACGGGTCAAGCGTACTCTTGGACTTGCCGGCGGTATAGACCCGCCGCTCAACGCCCTGCCGCGCCAGAAATACATGCGCGCCGAACCCGGCGGAAATCACGCCGATGCTGCCCACGATGGAATTGTCGTCGACCCAGATGTCATCCGCCGCCGAGGCCAGCCAATAGCCACCCGACGCCGCGACGTCCTCGACGAAGGCGTGAACGGGAACGCCCTTTTCCTCGGCCAGTCGCCGGATGCGCCCCGCGATCAGCGCAGATTGCACCGGCGAGCCTCCGGGGCTGTTGATCAACAGCGCGACGGCCTTGGGCTTACCACGGCTGAACGCCTTTTCAATCGCAGGCGCCATCGCCTCGTCGCTTAGCGGCATCCGGGACCCCGCACCAATCGCGCCCGACAGGCGGATAACCGACACCAGCGGGTCGCTCTTCAAAAACGGGATAAATCGCTTCATGGAAGGGCATGTAGAATGCCCGCGCGCAACAAACAAGGTGGCGGGGCGTTTCAATACCCCCCGAAGGCAAGAAAGCCACGTAAACGACGCCGGGTCAGACCGCAGGACTGCCAGCCCGCCGCCGCCCACATCTCGGGGGTCGCCCTTTCTGCGTAGGGTGGGTGAAAACCCACGTGCCTCCCGACGCCCCTCAACTCTTGATCCGGTACCCCGTCTTGAAGATCCGCCAGATCAGGAACAGGCACAGCGCCGTGAACCCCGCAATCGCCAAAAGGCTCAGGCCGATGGACACGTCCGCCTGCCCGAAAAACGCCCAGCGGAACCCCGAAATCAGATAAACCACCGGGTTGAACAGCGTCACCGTTTGCCAGAACGCCGGCAGCATCGAGATCGAGTAGAACGAGCCCCCCAGGAACACCAGCGGCGTCACGATCAGCAGCGGCACCAGCTGCAACTGCTCGAAATTCTGCGCCCAGATCCCGATGATGAACCCGAAGAGCGCGAAACTGATGCAAGTCAACAGCAGGAACGCAACCATCGCGCCCGGATGCTGTATCTGCACGTCCACGAACAATGCAGAGGTCGCCAAGATCACCACCCCGATGAACAGCGCCTTGGTGGCCGCCGCCCCCACATACCCGATCACGATCTCCAGGAAGTTGACCGGCGCCGACAACAGCTCATAGATCGTGCCGATGAACTTCGGAAAATAGATCCCGAAGGACGCGTTTGAAATCGCCTGCGTGATCACCGACAGCATGATCAGCCCCGGCACGATGAACGCGCCGTAACTCACCCCTTCCACCTGGTCGATCCGGCTGCCGATGGCCGCGCCGAACACGACGAAATAAAGCGAGGTCGAAATCACCGGCGACACGAAGCTTTGCAAGAGCGTGCGAAAGAACCGCTGCATCTCGAACTTGTAGATCGCCGCGATGGCCAGAAAATTCATGCCGCATCCTCCTTCACCAGCCCCACAAAGATCTCTTCCAAACTCGACTGGCTGGTCTGAATATCGCGGATCACCAGCCCCGCCTCGGTCAACTCCTTCACCAGCCGCGCGATCCCGGTCCGCTCGGCATTGGTGTCATAGGTATAGGTCAGGCTCTGCCCGTCCGGGCTCTTCCACAGGTCGTAGTCCGACAGGCTCTCGGGCACCGCCTCCACCGGCTCCACCAGGTCGATCCGCAGGCTCTTGCGGCCCATCCGCTGCATCAGCGCGGCCTTGTCCTCGACCAGCAGGATCTCGCCATGGGCAATCACCGCGACCCGGTCGGCAATCGCCTCGGCCTCCTCGATGTAATGCGTGGTCAGGATGATCGTCACGCCATCCTGCCTCAGCCCTTCGACCACCTCCCACATGTCGCGGCGCAGCTCCACGTCGACGCCCGCGGTCGGCTCGTCCAGGAACAGAACGCGCGGCTCGTGCACCAGCGCCTTGGCGATCAGCACCCGCCGCTTCATGCCGCCCGACAATTCCTTGATCTGGTTGGTGCGCTTGCCCCACAGGCTCAGCTGCCGCAGGATCTTCTCCACCAGCGCGTCGTGGCGCCCCTTGCCGAACAAGCCCCGAGAAAACCGCACGGTGTTGATCACCTTCTCGAACGGCTCCAGCGCGATCTCCTGCGGCACCAGACCCACCAGCGACCGCGCCGCGCGATACTCGGTCTCGATGTCATGTCCGCCCACGCGCGCTGTCCCGCCCGTCGGCGTCGTGATCCCGCACAGCGCCGAAATCAGCGTCGTCTTGCCCGCGCCATTGGGCCCCAACAGTGCCAGGATCTCACCCTCGCGGATCTCCAGGTCCACGCCCTTCAGCGCCTGAAACCCGTCGTCAAAGGTTTTCTCCAAACCCTTCACCTCGACAAACCCTGCCATGTCCCGCATTCCTTCTTTCGTCATCTGCGGCAAACTAATCCGGCCGCCACCCGGCGCAAGCCGGTACGGAAACACAACCCCTTGTGCATTCCTGCGCGCGCACGCCGACGCCGCCCCGAATAAAACGCATTGTTTCCACATTTTCCCATTGCGCGACTCGCCCAGCACGGGAATCCTGTCCGCGGTGGGGGCGCATGATGCCATGCGCATCAAGAAAATCGCAGGACAGACATGAAACGCCTCTCTCTTCTTGTCTGGCCGCTCATCATATTTGCGCTCGGTGCCTGCACCGAGACGGTGACGCGTGCCGATAACCCCCGGATCCTTCTCATGGGCGACTCCATGATGGCCTTCCACGGAATGACCGGGAAATCCGTCTCTCACGCCATGGAACGCCGCCTGGGCGAGCCGGTCATCGACCGCTCAGTCTCCGGCGCCCGCTTCCTCTACTCCCTGCCCATCTCGGGCGCGGCCGGCATGAACATCACGAAACAATTCCGCGCCGGCAACTGGGACTGGATCGTGATGAACGGCGGCGGCAACGACATCCTGTTCGGTTGCGGCTGCGGCCTCTGCGACCGCCGGATCGACCGGCTGATCTCCGACGACGGCACGACCGGTGTCATACCCGGCTTCGTCTCGAAGATGCGCAAGACCGGCGCCAACGTGGTGATGGTGGGCTACCTGCACACGCCCGGCGTGCGCTCCCCCATCGAAGGCTGCGTCGACGAGGGCCGCGAGATGGATGCCCGCATGGCCCGCCTCGCCGCGCTCGATCGCGGCGTCCACTTCATCCCGATGAGCGACGTGGTCCCGCCCGGCGACCGCACCTATCACGCGGTCGACCTCATCCACCCCTCGCCCAAGGGCTCCGACGCCATCGGCAGCCGCATCGCCGAGCTCATCCGCCAAACCGGACCGCGCCGGAGGAAATAGCAAAACGCCGGAGGCGTCCCGACAGACGCCTCCCGGCCCCGGCAACCGGATCACGCGCCCCCTTTTCCTCTGGCCAAAAATATCCCCGCCGGAGGCTCCGACGGGGACGCAATCAACCCGGCATGAAACGAAGGCTCACCCCTTCGAGATCATCCGCTTCAGCCAGCCTTTCTTCTCGGCCTGCTCTTCCGGCTCGTCCTCCTTGGGTCCCTCGATGACCTCCTCGAGGTTGGAAAAGAACTGGTCGGCCATCTTCTTCGCAAACCCGTCCACGATCCGGCTTCCCAGCTGCGCCAGCTTGCCGCCCACCTTGGCCTCCACATCATAGGTCAGCTTCGTGCCGCCCTCGACCTCCTCCAGCCGCACGTCCGCCGCACCCTTGGCAAAGCCCGCGGCCCCGCCCTTGCCCTCACCTTCCAGGCGCAGGCTCTCGGGCTGGGTCATCTCGCTGAACGTGACCATGCCCTTGAACGTGGCCTTCACTGGCCCGACTTTCTGCGTCACCGTCGCCTCGTACCCGTCCTGCGGGTTGCCCGTGACCTCCTGCGCGCCCGGCACGCATTCCTTCAGCACTTCCGGCTCCATCAGCGCGGCCCAGACCGTCTCCCGGTCCGCCGCGATCTCGCGCTCGCCACTCATCTGCATGACACGTCTCCTCCTTGGGTTGGCCCGATCCTACCGCACCGCCCCAAACCCTCCAAGACCGATGCGCAGTATAAATTGACAGACCCAAGGCGTCTCGCGCATCAAGACCTTAGTCGCATGGGGGGACCGCACTTGCCCGGCACGCTCTGCCTCACCTTCGACGATCTCTTCGTCGCCAACTGGGTCACCGCCCGGGCCGTCTTCGCAGAGCACAACGCCCGCGTCACTTTCTGCGTCTCGCACCTGCACGAGGCCACACCCGAACAGATCGACGGCCTGCACCTGCTGCAATCCGACGGCCACGAGATCGCCTGCCACACCCGCACCCACCCGAAACTGAAACCGTACCTAGCAGCACACGGCCTCGACCACTGGCTCGAACACGAGGTCGACCGCGCCATTGCCGAGCATCGCGAGGCAGGTTTCCCCGCCCGCAGCTTCGCCTGCCCCTTCCACGCCTCCACGCCCGCGACCCGCACCGCCCTCGCCTCCCGCTTCGAGGTCATCCGCTCCGCCGGCCCCCGCAGCCTCGACCAGACCAACCCCGCCAGCCGCATATATTTGAAAATTCCGGCCTCACGCTGTCTCGACACCCTCGGCTTCGCCGACATGCAGCACAAGGCCTTCCCCGGCTGGCGCCAGCAGCACCGCCTGCTCGACCTCATCGCCAAGACGGGCGGCCTCGCCGTCTTCACCGGCCACGACATCAGGGACCGCAAATCCGGCCCGGGATTCTACAGCAGCCAAGCCCAGATCGGCCGCCTGCTGAAAGCCGCCGCCACCCGAGGCATCGCGATCAAGCCCGCGTAGGGTGGGTGAAAACCCACGCGTGCGGCACACGACGCATCAAACCCCATCCACCTTCCCCCGCAACGCCTTCACCTCCGCGCGCTTCTTCTTCGCCTCGACGCGCTTGCGCTTCTGGTTCTTCGACACTTTCGTCGGGATCCGCCGCTTCGGCTTTTCACAGGCCTTGGCGATCAGCTCTGCCAGCCGCTCCCGCGCGATCTCTCGGTTTCGCGCCTGGCTGCGTTCCTCGGACACCTGCAACACAACCGCCCCGTCCTTGGTCCAGCGCCGCCCGGCCAGCCGCCGCAGCCGCCGCTTCACCGGGTCGGGCAAGCTGGGCGAGCGCTCCGCCTCGAACCGCAACTCCACCGCCGAGGACACCTTGTTCACGTTCTGCCCGCCCGGGCCGGACGCGCGGGTGAACTGCTCGGTCAGTTCCCAATCCTCGATGGTGATCTTGTCGTTGATCTTCATTGTCTCAAAACATCTGCGTCACTTCGTGACGTTACCTAATACGGTCCCTGTCTATCACAAATCAAAAGGGCCGCTCCAACCTCGTGGAACGGCCCTTCTAAAGATTTCGGAGGCGGGGCGGTTAGGCCATGCCAATCCGGGTGTTTACATGCCCAAGGGCTGCCTCAGACACGAACCTCCCTGACTGTTCCGACACCTCTCTCCAATCCCTTTATAGACACTGGATCACCTCCTTTCAGTTGTTGAACTCACCGTCAGCCTGCCACAGATTTTGTATTTGTCAAAACAAAATCATGTGGTCCTGCCACCAAGTGACCCCACGATGATGCGAAACGGCACAAGTGCCAAAATTGCCAGCACCAGCTTCACCAGCCAATCTGCCACCGCCAGCGACACCCACAGCGGCACCACCGGGCCTGCGCCCAACAGCCGCAACGCGTCACCCGCCCAGCTTACATCATTGCCGGGCTCCAGGAATGTCAGGCTGGCCGAAAACGCGATGGTAAAGAACAGCGCCGTATCCACGCTGCCCCCGATCAGCGACGAGACCACCGGCGCCCGCCACCACGCCCCGGCCCTGAACCGGTCGAACACCGCGATATCCAAAAGCTGCGCGGTCAGGAACGCCAACGCCGAGCCCAGCGCGATCCGCAACGTGACCAGCGGCCCGAACTCGCCCGAAATCTGCGTCCCGACAAAGGAACAGATCAGACCCACGACAAACCCCGCCAACACCACGCGCCGTGCCGCCGCGCGGCCATAGACCCGGTTCATCACGTCCGTCACCAGAAAGGCCAGCGGATAGGTGAACGCGCCCCATGTCAGCCACTGGCCGAACAGGAACTGCACCAGGATGTTCGACGCGACGACAATCGCCGCCATCGCCAGAACACCGGGAAGGATTTTGGATGTCATGCGCACAGGCCCCCGATACGCGTCTATATCAGGGGCCTGCGCCTAGTCACTTTGCGGCAGAACCGCAAGACCTCACTCCGATTGCAGCACGCCCAGGCACTGTGCAGGTAGGTCCGCCATGGTCAACTCGCGGCGCGGCTTGGGCGGCGGCGCGTCGGGGTCGGGCGGCGGCGGGTTCAGGATGTTGCGCTGCCACTGCCGCGCATCGGCGCAGCCATCACCGGCGGGCGGCGCGGCCTGATTAACACACCCCTTCGCCCCGCGCGGACATTTCAGCCGCACGTGGAAGTGATAGTGGTGCCCGTACCAGGGCCGGATCTTGCGCAGCCAGCTGCGGTCGCCGGTCTCTTCCTCGCACATCCGCACCTTCGCCCCCGGAAACACGAAAATCCGCGCCACGCGCGGGTCCTTCGCAGCGGCCTTCATGATCTCGTGATGCGTGCGATTGTAATTGTCGTTCGTATAGGCCCCGTTCGCCCGCCGCAGCGAAATCGACGACAGGCTTTCGCGCTGCGCCCGGCTGAGGTTCAGGTTGTTCGCCGGCCGCAGCCAGATATCGGCATCGAGCCCCATCTGGTGGCTGCGGTGCCCGGTCAGCATCGGCCCGCCCCTTGGCTGGCTGATGTCGCCCACATAAAGCCCGTTCCACCCCGGCTGCGTCGCCGCAAAGCGCGACAACTTCTGGATGAAATCGATCGTCTCGGGATGACCCCAGTTGCGGTTCCGGCTCAGGCGCATCGCCTGCCATGTCGGCCCCGTCTCGGGCAGTTGCACAGCGCCCGCCACGCACCCCTTGGCATAGCCGCCAAAGGGCCGCGCCGCCTGCTGCGAGCCGCCTCGCTTGGCGCCGAACAGCTGCTTCGCCTGGACCCCGCGCATGTCCGCCGGAATGTTCTGCGTCGAGAGCACCGCGGGCTGCGCGCTCTCCTGTTCTGCGGTGGACCCGCCACAGCCTGCCAGCACCAGCGCCAGCAGGACCGGCTTTACGATACGGACCATGTTTCACTATCCCCTTTTGCCTGAACCCAGCGTAGCAATATCAACCCCACGAGGAAAAGCAGAATAAGGGGCGTGACCCCAATTCGCGCGCTTCCGCTGATATAGGTCACCAGCCCGATCAACGCCGGGGCAACGAACGCCGTCGCCCGCCCCGACAACCCGTAAAGCCCAAAGCTTTCCGTCGGCACCGCCGGGTCCGTGTGGCGCACCATCAACGACCGGCTGGCCGCCTGCAGCGTGCCGCCCAGCCCCCCGATCAGAACACCGCAGCCGAAGAAAACCATGTCCGGCAGGTTTGATCCTTCTTCCAGCGGGATGCCGAAGAACATCGTGCGATCCATGCTGACAATGGTGATGCACACCCCGATCAGGATCCACACCGCCACTATGATGACCGGCTTGGGGCCATATCCCCGGTCCAGCCGGCCACCGATCCAGCTGAACGCCGCCGCGCCGATGACGCTGACGATGCCGAAGATCCCGACCTTCACGATCGACCAGTTCAGCACCAGCGTCGCATAGGTGCCGCCAAAACTGTAAAGCCCGTTCAGCGCATCGCGATAGAACATCGACGACCCCAGATAGGCCAACAGGCTGCGGCGATTGGGCAGGTTGGCCACCGACTTCTTCAGCAACGCCATCGCGCCGCCGAACCCCGCGCCCTTGGGCGCGGTATCCGCATCCCGCACCCACAGGAAATACGGGATCATGAACACCACGTACCAGACCGCCGCCAGCGGTCCGACGATGCGCTTGTCCTCGTCCTGTGCCGCATCCAGCCCCAGCGCCGGCTCCAGCCCGACAATCGTGCGGCCCCCATCCATCGTCTGAAAGAACACCAGCATGATCGCCAGAGACGCCAGACCGCCGAGATAGCCAAAAGCGAACCCGCTACCCGATGTCGACCCCACGTCATCCGCCGTCGCCACCGAGGGCAGCTGCGAATTGACGAAGATCAGCGCGTATTCCGCCCCGATGAAGCCTATGCCGAACAGCACCAGCGCAAGCACCATGTTCGACCCGTCCGGGGCCGTCCACCACAGGCCCGCCGCGCCTACAACGTAGAGAACCGAAAAGAAGACCATCCACGGAATGCGCCGCCCGGCGGAATCCGCCATCGCGCCGATCACCGGCGCGCCAAAGGCGATCACCAGCCCCGAAAGCGCCAGGCACCAGGACCACAGCGTTTGCGCCCGCGCATCCGCCGCCTCTTCCTCCAGCCCCGTGCCAAGGAAATAGTTCGAGGCGACAGCCGCAAAGAACGGCCCGAACACAAAGGTCACCAACAGAGTATGGTACGGCTGACTGGCCCAGTCGAAAAAGAACCAACCCCAGATGCGCTTGCGTGCCGAAACCTCTGCCATCATGCCCCCTCGTTTGGCCGCGATCAAACGCGGTTCGGGGGGCGGTGGCAAGCCTTTCCTTGGGCTTTCCGCGTCAGTCCTGCATCGGCGGCCAGGGCCGCTTGGCGTCCGCCTCGATCCAGGCGGTCACCCACTCGGGCGCCTCGGGCCGCTCCACGGTCTTGCCCAACGCCGCCATCACCGTCTCGGGCGGCACGATCCCGTCCTTGCCGGTCACGGCAGAGCGATAGACGATGTGGTTCGCGCATTCGCCGTCCTTTTTCCACATCGACTGTTCCAGATAGACGAACCGCGCATCCCACCACACCGCGCGGGATCGCATCTCGACCGTCTCGAACATCCTGATCCGGCGGCGATACCGCACGCTCGCCCCCGCCATGGTCAGCCCCCAGCGGTTCTTCCTCAGCACGCCGACCAGCCCCGCCCGCCGCGCCAGCGGGATGCGTCCCAGATCATAAAGCGTCAGTGTCCGCCCGTTGTTCAACTCCATCCACAGGTCGATGTCCCACGGCAGGCACACATGCCGCGACACGTGCGTGTCGGTCGGCGCCAGCGGCGGCGAATTGCGGTGCTTGAAAAGCTGCCAGAACATGCGGATGACAGGGTACATCGAGCGCTCCTTTTGCCCGAGGTCTTGACGCAACTCACCCCCACGTCAACCACAACCTCGCGTAAAGCTTGCGGAATACCGCCATGACGCTTACCTATTCCGCGCAACAAGCAAGAGGTTCTCTAGATGCAGGCAATCGCAGGTCCCATCGGGCTCATTCTGGATGTGGTGTTCTTCATCATGATCATCCACATCATCATGAGCTGGCTGATCAATTTCCAGGTCCTGAACCTCAGCCAGCAATTCGTGGCCCAGATCTGGTACGGCCTCAACCGCCTGCTGGAGCCGATCTACGAACCCATCCGCCGCATCCTGCCCGACACCCGCCCCCTCGACCTCGCGCCGCTGGTGGCTTTCGTCGCGCTCATCTCGCTGCGCGACTTCATCTTGCCGGAACTCCTCTGCAACGGTCGCCCCCTGGGCTACTGCGGATAGACGCGCCATCGCCAGACCGCGGGCTGGCGACCTGACAGGTGTTCAGGGCACTTTATTCCGGCCAAACCCGACAAACCTCCAACCGAGGCGCACACGTTCCCCAATCGCCAGCCCGTCCGGGCGGTCTGGCGATGGCGCGGCGGCCTGCGGCCTTTATTCCGCGCAACGAGGCACGAACGGCGCTCATCCGGGACTTGTTTACGATTCCTTAGTGTGGGACTGTCACCCGTAAGAGCAGAAAACTAAAATCTTACAGGTTTCCCATGCAAAGCGCTGCCACGCTGCTGCAAGACGTCTTCGGATTCTCCGCCTTCCGCCCCGGCCAGGAGGAAATCGTCCAGACCGTCGCCGAAGGCTCCAACACCCTCGCCATCATGCCCACGGGCGGCGGCAAATCCCTCTGTTATCAACTCCCTGCGCTGCTGCGCGACGGCGTCACCGTCGTCATTTCCCCCCTCATCGCGCTCATGCGTGACCAGGTCCGCGCGCTCCGGGCTGCGGGGGTCGAGGCCGGCGCACTCACCTCCGGCAACACCGAGGACGAGACCCAAGCCGTCTGGGAGGCACTCGACACGGGCCGCCTGAAACTCCTCTACATCGCGCCGGAACGCCTTGCCGCCGGCTCCGCCATGGGGATGCTGCGCCGCATCGGCGTCAGCCTCATCGCCGTGGACGAGGCGCATTGCGTCAGCCAATGGGGCCACGACTTCCGCCCCGACTACCTCCGGATTGGCGAGTTGCGCCGCGCCCTCGGCGTGCCACTTGCAGCCTTCACCGCCACCGCCGACGCTGAAACCCGGGCCGAGATCGTCGAGAAACTGTTCGAGGGCCAGCAACCGCAAACTTTCCTGCGCGGCTTCGACCGCCCCAACATCACGCTGGCCTTCTCGGCCAAGGACAGCCCGCGCCAACAGATCCTCAGCTTCGCCGCCGCCCGCAAGGGCCAGTCCGGCATCGTCTATTGCGGCACCCGCGCCAAGACCGAAACGCTTGCGAAAGCCCTGCGCGAGGACGGCCATTCCGCCTGCCACTACCACGGCGGCATGGACCCGGACGACCGCCGCCAAGTCGAACACCGCTTCAGCACCGAGGACGGGCTCGTGGTCGTCGCCACCATCGCCTTTGGCATGGGGGTGGACAAGCCCGACATCCGCTGGGTCGCTCATGCGGATCTCCCGAAGTCGATCGAGGCTTACTATCAGGAAATCGGCCGCGCGGGCCGCGACGGCGCGCCCGCCGACACGCTGACGCTCTTCGGTCCCGACGACATCCGCCTGCGCCGCTCCCAGATCGACGAGGGCCTCGCGCCCCGCGAACGCCGCGCCGCCGATCACGCCCGCCTCAACGCGCTTCTGGGCCTTGCCGAAACCCACGCCTGCCGCCGCCAGGCCCTGCTGCGCTATTTCGGCGAGGACCCGGCCCCGTGCGACAATTGCGACACCTGCGCCACACCGCCAGAGACATTCGACGGCACGCAACAGGTGCGCATGGCGCTCTCGGCCATCCTGCGCACGGATGAATTCTTCGGGGCGGGCCACCTGATCGACATCCTCACCGGCAACGAGACCGACAAGATCCGCGCCCGCGGCCATGACGGCCTGCCCACCTTCGGCGTCGGCCGCGACACCGACCGCCGCACGTGGCAGGGCATCTTCCGCCAGATGATGGGCCACGACCTCATCCGCCCCGATCCAGAACGCCACGGCGCCCTGCGCATGACGGAACGTGCCATCCCCATCCTCAAGGGCGAGCAGGACATTACCCTGCGCCGCGACACCCTCGCGCCCAAGTCCCGCCGCCCCGCCGCCAAGACGCTGGTCGCCGAGGAAGACGCGCCGCTGCTGTCCGCGCTAAAAGCCAAGCGCCGCGCCCTGGCCGAGGCCGCCAAGATGCCCGCCTATATCGTCTTCAACGACCGCACCCTGATCGAGATGGCCGAAACCCGCCCCCGCACGCTCGACGACATGGCCCGCATTTCCGGCGTCGGCTCCAAGAAGCTGGAACAATACGGCGCCGCCTTCCTCGAGATCATCAACGGCGAGTCTGAGGTCATGCACCCCACCCGTCGCAAGCTCGCGGGCCGCGAGACCGGCACGGTCTATGACCGCCTGCTCGAGGTGCAGGCCAACCTCGCCCGCGGCGAGGACGGTATCGACAAGCCGCTCTCTTGTTCCGCCAGCCTTCTCGCCCGCGTCGCCGCCTCCAAGCCCCGCGATCTGGGCGATCTCGAACGCCTGCTGGGCGACAAAAGGACCGAGCGTTTCGGCCCCGCCTTTCTGGACGTTCTGCACACGGCGGACTAAGTTGACAGCAACACCAAAACATCCAAGGGTCACAAATGCTCGTCGTCGTCTCGCCTGCCAAGAAAATGGACATGTCCCCGGCCGAGGGGATCCACCCCACCGGCCCCGCCTTTGCCAAGGACGCCCATGCGCTGGCCGACGTGGCCCGCGACCTCAGCCAGGCCGACCTCAAGAAACTCATGGGCATCTCCGACGATCTGGCGAAGCTGAACGCCGACCGCTTCCGCGACTTTGGCAATCAGGATAAGAAACCCGCCGCCCTGGCCTTCGCCGGCGACACCTACCAGGGGCTCGAGGCCGGCTCGCTTGATGCCGACGAACTCGACTGGGCGCAGGATCACCTGCGCATCCTGTCGGGCCTTTACGGCCTCTTGCGCCCCCTGGACAATATCGAGCCCTACCGTCTGGAAATGGGCAGCCGCCTGAAGACCGAGAAGGGCAAATCGCTCTATGACTACTGGGGGGACCGCCTGTCAAAGGCGCTCAACCGCTACGCCGACGACGTGAACACCGACGTTTTGGTCAACTGCGCCAGCCAGGAATATTTCGGCGCCGTCGACCGCGATGCGCTCAAGCTGCGGGTCATCACGCCCACCTTCCTCGACACCAAGAACGGCGAAGCTAAGGTCATCAGCTTCTTCGCCAAGAAAGCCCGCGGCGCCATGGCCCGCTTCATCGTCCAGAACCGCCTGACCGATCCCGAAGCCCTCAAGGATTTCGACTCCGGCGGCTACCGCTATGACTCCGCGCGCTCGACCGAGGACGAACCGGCGTTTATCCGCGACGAGCAGTAGGGCGGGCCGCGCGAGCCATGCGCAGGTTTTCTGCGCATCGGTTTTAGTGAGGGGGCGACGGCTTTGCGGACGACACGGACATTCTGTTCTGACGGTGAGGAGACGCGCATCGACGGGCCGTGGTGCGGCGAACCGACGATGGTGATGGGCAATTTATGCCAGCCAAGCACATCCAACCTGAGAGCGTGGCACTTCACCTGCCAAATCGCCGTGCCGGGGGACGGCCCGGCGATGCGCGGCGGGCTTCGCCCTTGTTCCGCGCGGGCGCTTTGCGAGTGTGGCAACTAAGGGCTCGACTTTGCCCTTCCCTGCCGCGCAACATCCGTCCGCCCTTGACCATTGTCGAAACCTCAGAGCGCAAGAAGACGCCCACCACGTTCTACGCCGCGCTCTGCCCCTCCTCGGGCGGGCGCACGCCCACGGGGCAGGCCGCGCTCACGTGGTCGATCAACACCTGTTTCGACAGCGGCTTCGACAGGTAGTGATCTATCCCCGCTGACAGGATGTCATCCTCGTCGCCATCCATCGCGTGCGCCGTCATCGCCACGATGGGCACATGCACGCCGCCATCCGCTTCGATCTCGCGAATGGCGCGGGTGGCCTCCTTGCCGTCCATCTCGGGCATCGAGATGTCCATGAACACGATATCGGGCGCGAAGGACCGGTAGAACGCCACCGCCTCCTCGCCGTTCACGGCAAATTTCAGGTCGATGTCCAGCGCCTTGACCATCTTGGAAAAGACCAGCCGGTTGGTCTTGTTGTCCTCCGCCGCCAGCACGCGCATCACGCGGCTGGGCTCATGCGGCCCATCGGGCGCGGCCCCGCCTTCCGCCAGCGCACCCGACACCTGCGTCAGTGCGGCGAACAGCTCGCTGCGCGGAACCGGCTTCTGCAACAGCGCGTCAACGTAAATCCGACCCGGGTCCTGATCCACGCTGCCGGTGTTCCCGCTCAACAGCAGGACGGGCGCTTCGTGTCCGGCGCCTTTCAGCGCCTCGGCCAGTTCGATTCCGTCCATCTGCGGCATCACGTGGTCGGTGATCACCAGGCTGACATCATCGCCCATCACCTCCATCGCGCGCGCCCCGCTGTCGCAGCACACGACCGCGACCCCCAGCGCCGCGAACAGCCGCTCCAGGATCGCGCGGTTGAGCGCGTTCATCTCGACGATCAGCACCTTGCGCAACCCGTCGGGCACGCTGAAATCCTGTTCCGCATCCGGCTCGGCCAGCGGCAGTTCCACGGCAAACCCGAAGGTCGAGCCCTGCCCCTCCACCGAGTCGACCCAGATCTCGCCACCCATCAACTTCACCAGCTTTTCCGAGATCGCGAGGCCCAGCCCGGTGCCTTCGAACTTGCGGTTGCTCTCGTCGTCCACCTGGTTGAACTCGCCGAAGATGTGCCGAACCTTGTCGTCTGGAATGCCGATGCCGCTGTCCTCTATCGTCACGTGCAGGCGTGCCGCGCCCTCGGTGCCGGCCTCCACGCCCACCACCCGCACCATCACGTGGCCCTCTTCGGTAAACTTCACCGCGTTGCCCAGCAGGTTGGTCATGATCTGCCGCAACCGCCCGGGGTCGCCCACGAACCGCGTCGGCAAAAACAGGTCGTAATCCACCAGAAGGTCGATCCTTTTGTCCCGCGCATTGGCCTGCATCAGCATGATCAACTCGTGAATACAGCGCTCCAGGTCGAACGGCTCTTCGAGCAGCACCAGCTTTTCCGCCTCGATCTTGGAATAATCCAACACATCGTTGATGATCACCAAGAGCGCCTCGCCCGAGTTCTTGATCGTGTTGGCATACAGCAGCTGTTCCTCGTCCAGGTCGGTGTCCTTCAACAGCTCGGCCATGCCCACCACGCCATTCATCGGCGTGCGGATCTCGTGGCTCATGTTTGCCAGGAAGGACGATTTCGCCCGGCTCGCCGCCTCGGCCTTGCGCCGCGCCTCTTTCAAGCGCTCCTCGTACCGGATCGTGTCGGTGATGTTCAGCGCCAGGCTCACCACGTCGCCGGTCTGCCCGCGCTGGTCAATGAGCTTGATATAGGCCCCGTTCCACAGCCGGATGATCTCGGGTTCGGGCGCTATCGTCTGCCAGCGGTCCAGCATCTTTTCGCGCCACGCGGCGGGGTCGGCATCTCCGATGTCGATGACACCCTCCTCGGTCACGTATTGCAGGATCTCGACATAGCTGATGCCCGGCTTGACGTCCTCCAGCCCTTCGAAAACACCCAGCCAGGCGTGGTTCGCGGCGATCATCCGGCTGTCGGCGTCGAAAAAGGCGAACCCGTCCTGGATCGTCTGGATCGAATGCCACAGCCGCCGCTCGGCAATCGCCACCTTCTCGTTGGCCACGTTCAGATCGGACTTCACCCGCGCGTTCTCGTCGCGCACGGTCTGCACCTCGGCGCGGGTCTCGACAATCTCCTCGCTCAGCGCACGCGCGTGGCGGCCCAGCTTGCGGTTCGCGGCCTGTAGCTCTGCCTGTTTCTGTTCCAGCAGACGTTCGGCGGCCAACCGGGCCCGCCGTTCCTCCGCCAGTTTGTTGGCAAGGCTCATGCCCCAACCTCCACCGCTGCCGGTCACTCTCGGGGGCCAATCTCCCTTATTATGGTGAACAAGTACTTAAATCCTGACCCGGTTCAAACGCGGGAATCGTTGTCTTGGCGCAGGCAGCGTGGCAGCATGTCGCCATACATTTAGGGAGGGCATCATGCTCCATCGCTTTCTCACCGCCATTTTCATCACCCTTTCCGCCAGCCTTGCCGCCGAACACGCTACCGCCCAGGATGCCGTGCCCGAACGGCGCGAGGTCGTGACCAAGGATGTCGATTTCTACGGCTCCGATCTCGACCCGCTCTTCGACACCACGCTCGAGGCTTGCCGCAACCTCTGCTTTTCCAACAACGCCTGCCGCGCCTACACCTTCAACACCCGCTCCAATTCCTGTTTCCCCAAAAGCGCCCTGTCCGAGACCAAACCCTATGAGGGCGCGATTTCCGCCGAGGTCTTCAACACCGACACCCGGGTTCTGTCAGATGCGCCCGCCCGCACCGCCGATCTGGATTTCCTGAACCCGGGCGATCTGAACCAGGCGCGCGCCCAGGCCACCGGCATCGGCGCGCGCCATCCCGGCGGGCAATGGGACGTCCCCGCGATGGTCAACGCCGCGCAGGACCGCATCGCGCAACAGGATTACCTCAACGCGATGCGCTGGATGGGCGCCGCCGTGGCGCGCTCGGACGCCGCCGACCAGTGGGCGGAATATGCCCGCCTGTCGCTGCTGATCCCGACGCAGAACAACTCCGAGAAACGCAATTACGCCAACCGCGCCTTCCAGGCCGCGACCAACGCCTATCTTCGCGCGCCCAGCGACCCGGCCCGCATCAACGCTCTCCTGCTCATGTCCCAGGCCTTGGAGACAATGGGCCGCGGACAGGCCACCGTGCCCACCCTGCGCCTCGCGGAATCCATCCAGCCGCGCGACGACGTCATGATCGCGCTTGATGCCGCCATCGCCAAGTACGGGTTCCGCATCACCGATCACCGCGCCGACAGCGACAGCGCCCAGCCGCGCCTGTGTGCCGAGTTCTCAGAACCGTTGGTCGAGGCCGGCACCGATTACACGCCCTTCGTCCGCCTGCCCGACCCCGGCTTGGTGGTGCAGCCCGACGGCAACCAGATCTGCATCGCCGGCGTCCAGCATGGCGAACGCTACCGCGTCACCTTCCGCGAGGGCCTGCCCGCCGCCAGCGGCGAGACCCTTCAGCGCGATACCGAGATCACGCTTTACGTCCGCGACCGCTCTCCGCGCGTCAGCTTTCCGGGCCGGGCCTATATCCTGCCCAAGGCCGCCGACACCGCCCTTCCGATCGAGACCGTCAACCTCGACGAGGTCGAGCTGCTCTTGCGCCGCGTCTCCGACCGCAATTTGCTGCGTACCATGCAGGAGGATTACTTCGGCCGCCCCCTCAGCCAGTACCAGGAGAGCCAGTTCAACGCCGAGATCGCCGAGGAGGTCTGGACCGGCACCGGCGAAGTTCAGAACACGCTCAACCGCAACATGACCACCCGCCTGCCCTTGGGCGAGGTGCTGGCCGACCAGCCCCCGGGCATCTACGCCCTGACCGCCAGCATCGAAGGCGCCGACAGCTATGACAACCCCGGCGCCACGCAATGGTTCGTGCTGACCGACCTTGGCCTGACCACGTTCAAGGGCAATGACGGCCTGCATGTCTTCGTGCGCGGTCTGGCCGATGCACAGGCGGAATCCGGCGTCGAGCTTTCGCTGCTCTCGCGCTCCAACCGCGTGCTTGGCACCGCCACCACCGACGATCAGGGCCACGCGCTCTTCGCCCCCGGCCTGACGCGCGGCACCTCGGGTTCCGCCCCGGCGATGATCCTCGCCAAGGCAGGCCCCGACGACATGGCCTTCCTGTCGCTCACCGACCCCGCCTTCGACCTCTCGGATCGCGGCGTCGAGGGCCGCTCGCCCGCGCCGCCCATCGACGTATTCCTCGCCACCGACCGCGGCGCCTATCGCCCGGGCGAGGTGATCCACGCCACCGCGCTGGCGCGGGACGAACTGGCCGAGGCGATCCCCGGCCTGCCCCTCACGGCCATCCTGCGCCGCCCCGATGGCGTGGAATATTCCCGCCAGTTGTCCGGCGACGATAACGCGGGCGGCCATGTCTTTACCCTGCCGGTCGGCGCAAGTGTCCCCACAGGCAGCTGGACGCTCGACATCCTGTCGGACCCCGAGGATGAACCGCTGGTCAGCCGTACCCTGCTGGTCGAAGATTTCCTGCCCGAGCGCATCGACTTCGACCTCTCGCTGCCCGACGGCCCCATCCGCCCCGGCGACACGCCCCCGCTCACCATCGACGCGCGCTATCTCTTCGGCGCGCCGGGTGCCGGACTGGTCGCGGACGGCAACGTGCGCCTCATGGCGCGCACCACGCTCGACGCCTTCCCCGGCTACCGTTTCGGCCGTCACGATGAACTGGTCGGCGGGCGCATCACCTACCTGCCCGGCGGCAAGACCGGCGCGGATGGCCAGCTTCAGATGGCCGCCGAAATGCCCGAGTTCGACGTCACCGACCGCCCGTTCGAGGCCGACATCACCGTCACCCTGCAAGAAGGCTCAGGTCGCCCGGTCGAACGCAGGCTCAATCGCATGCTCGCCCCCGCCGGCCCCATGATCGGGATCAAGCCCATGGCCGACGGCGTTGTGCCAGAAAACTCAGAGGCACGCTTTCAGGTCATCGGCATCTCGCCCGACCTCACACCCGTCCCGATGGACGTGAAATGGACGGTCAACCGCGTCACCACGCGCTATCAATGGTACCAGGATTACGGCTCGTGGAACTGGGAGCCGATCACGACACGCGAACAGGTCGCCACCGGCGACGCCACGCTTGGGTCCGATCCCCTGACCCTCTCCGCCCCCGTCGAATGGGGTCACTATGAACTGGTCGTGGAACGCACCGGCGGCGACTACGTCTCGTCCTCCACCGATTTCTACGCCGGCTGGTACGCCCCCGCCGACGCCAGCGACACGCCGGACACGCTGGAACTGTCACTGGACCAACCCGAATACACCCCCGGCGACACCGCCCAACTGCGCGTCGTGCCCCGCTATGCCGGCACCGCGCTCATCACCGTGATGTCCAGCCACGTCATCGAGCGGCAGGCGGTCGAGGTCACCGAGGGCGAAAACACCATCCCCCTTTCCGTGACTGAGCACTGGGGCGCGGGCGCCTATGTCACCGCACAGGTCATCCGCCCGATGAACGTCAGCGCAGGTCAGAACCCGGCGCGATCGCTCGGCCTCAGCTACGCCAAGATTGCCCCCGGCGACAGGCAACTCACCGTCTCCATCGACGCGCCCGACACCGCCGCCCCGCGCGGGCCGCTGGACGTCACCGTTAACGTCGATGGGCTGGCGGATGGCCAGACCGGCTATGTCACCCTCGCCGCCGTTGACGTCGGCGTGCTCAACATAACCGGCTTCCAGTCGCCCGACCCTTCCGGTCACTACTTCGGCCAGCGCCGCCTCGGCGTGGAAATCCGCGACCTCTATGGCCGCCTGATCGACGGCATGAACGGCGCCGAGGGGCAGGTCCGCTCCGGCGGTGATGCGGGCAACCCCATGTCCGGCACCCAGCCGCCGCCCACCGAGGACCTCGTCGCCTATTTCACCGGCCCGCTGGAAATCGGCCCCGACGGCACCGCACAGGCCAGCTTCGACATGCCCGATTTCAACGGCACCGTCCGCTTCATGGCCGTCGCATGGTCCCCCACCGCCGTGGGCCAGGCCGAGGACGAGACCATCGTCCGCGACCCCGTCGTCGTCACCGCCTCCCTGCCGCGCTTCCTCGCCCCCGGCGACGAAAGCCGCCTTCTTCTGGAAATTCAGCACACCGAAGGGCCCACGGGCCGCATGGGCCTCGACGTCAGCAGCGAGGGCCTCACTTTGGGGGGCACCATCCCCTCCGGCCTCGAACTGGGTGAACAGGAAAAAACCACGCTCTCCCTGCCTGTCACGGCAGGCGACGTGGGCGACGCCACCGTGCGCATCGCCCTCACCACGCCCGACGGCAAGCAACTGACCAAGGACATGCCGCTCGGCATCCGCTCCAACGATCCGGTCATCGCCACCACCCGCCGCTTCTCTCTCGGCGCGGGCGACAGCTTCACGCTGGGGGCGGACGTCTTCGCCGACCTGCGCCCCGACACGGCCAGCGCCATCCTCGCCGCCGGTCCGCTCGCGAAACTCGACGCGCCCCGCCTTCTGGCCGCGCTCGACCGCTACCCATATGGCTGCACCGAACAGGTGGTCAGCCGCGCCATGCCGCTGCTTTATTTCAATCAGGTCGCCGCCGCGATGGGCCTCGCCTCCGAGGCCGAGGCACAGGAACGCATCGACCAATCCATCGCCCGCATCCTCACGCGCCAATCCTCGGGGGGCAGCTTCGGCCTCTGGCGCGCCAGCTCGGGTGATTTCTGGCTCGACGCCTACGTCGCCGACTTCCTGTCGCGCGCCAAGGCGGAAGGCTTCGACATCCCCGACACCGCCTACACCATGGCGATGGACAACCTGCGCAACCGCATCAACTACGCGCCGGACTTCGACTCCGGTGGCGAAGACATCGCCTACGCCCTCATGGTCCTCGCCCGCGAGGGGGCCGCCCGCATGGGCGACCTGCGCTACTACGCGGACGTAAAGGCACAGGCCTTCGCCACGCCCCTGGCCCAGGCCCAGCTTGGCGCCGCCCTCGCCTTATACGGCGACCAAACCCGCGCCGACCGCATGTTTGCCGCGGCCCAGCAGACCATCACCCAGACCTCCGGCGACGAAGGCCAGGTCTGGCGCGCCGATTACGGCACCCGCCTGCGCGACCGCGCCGGCGTACTGACGCTGGCGACCGAGGCGGGCAGCAATGCCGTCAACGCCGACGCGCTGGCCAACGCCATCACCGCCGAAGGCCCGCACATGTCCACACAGGAACAGGCGTGGTCCCTCCTGGCGGCCCGCGCGCTTCTCAGCGACCCCTCCGTCTCGGGCCTCTCGCTCGACGGCGCGCCAGTTTCTGGCCCCTTCGTGCGAAACATCTCGGCCACGTCCCTGACGCCCCAGACCCTCACCAACACCGGCGCCAACGCCACCGACATCACGCTCACCACCTTGGGCGTGCCGGTGACACCGCCCGAGGCCGGGGGCTACGGCTACGCCATCGAGCGCAGCTATTTCGACATGGACGGCACGCCCGTGGACCTGTCGACAGTGCCCACCGGCACCCGCCTCGTCACCGTCCTGACGGTCCGACCGTTCGAGAAGGGCGAGGCACGGCTCATCATCGACGATCCCCTCCCCGCCGGTCTGGAAATCGACAACCCGAACCTCCTGCGCTCGGGCGACGTGAACGCGCTCGACTGGCTCGACCCGGCCAATGCCGAACATTCCGAATTCCGCGCCGACCGCTTCATCGCCGCCGTCGACTGGCGCTCGGACAAAGCCTTCCGCCTCGCCTATATCGTCCGCGCGATCAGCCCCGGCAGCTATCACCACCCGGCAGCGTCGGTCGAGGACATGTACCGCCCGCAATACCGCGCCCGCTCGGCCACCGGGCGGATGACGGTCACGGCGGAATGACGGGCAAAACCGTCGCCACGATCACTTGGCGCGCGCTCTATTGCGAGGGGCAGGACACCTGCCGCCTCGCCCGCGCCGATCACGGCTGGCTGCTGGTCGGCCACGCCCGCTTTCACGACGATGCCGGCTTTGCCGCGCTGGATTACGTCGTGCGCTGTTCTGAGGACTGGCAGACCCTCGACGCCGATATCGCCGGCACTCATGGCGAGGTGGACGTGCGCCTGCATATAGACCACCGCAACGGCGAATGGCTGCTGAACGAGACACCGCAACCCGGGCTAAAGGACGCCGTCGACATCGACCTCAGCTTCACCCCCGCCACCAACCTCATGCCCCTGCGCCGCCTTTTCAAACAACAAGACAACACCCTGACCACCCGCGCCGCGTGGCTGCACTATCCAGCCGCCACCCTCGCGCCTCTGGATCAGACCTATCAACGTACGGATACGTATGGCGTGATCGACTACCGCGCCGAACAAACCGACTACACCACCACGCTGGAGGTCAACGACGCGGGCTTCGTCACCGACTATCCCGGCCTCTGGCACGCGGAAGATCAGCATGTTCCGCTTTGATCGTCTCCTCCTCTTGCTGGCCCTCACGCTCTTCGCCACGGGCCTCGGCCGCGACAAGCTCGACCAGTGGATCGCCACCACTGACCTGCCGCCCCTCCTGACGCCCCTTTCCACCGAGGTGCGCGACCGCAAGGGCACGCTCCTGCGGGTCTACACTGTCGAGGATGGCCGCTGGCGCCTCGGCACCACGCCCGATGCCGTAGATGCGGGCTATCTCGACATGCTGATCGCCTACGAGGACAAACGCTTCTACACCCATTCCGGCGTCGATCCCCGCGCCATCCTCCGCGCGACCGCGCAGGCCCTCTGGAACGGCGAGGTCGTCTCCGGCGCCTCCACCCTCACCATGCAGGTCGCCCGCCTGCTGGAGGATAGCGGCACCGGGCAGCTTTCCGGCAAGCTGCGCCAGGCCCGCGTCGCGCTGGCGTTGGAGCGTCGTCTCACCAAAGCACAGATCCTCCAACTCTACCTCGAACGCGCCCCCTTCGGCGGCAATATCGAAGGCGTCCGCGCCGCAAGCTACGCATGGTTCGGCAAGGACCCCCGCCGCCTGACCCCCGCCGAAGCCGCCCTGCTCGTGGCCCTGCCTCAATCGCCCGAGTCCCGCCGCCCCGACCGCCGCCACTTTCAGGCCGCCGAGGCCCGCGCCCGCGTCCTCGCCCGTGCCGAACGCGACGGCCTGCTGACCGCCGGCGCGGTCGAGGCCGCCCTGACCGAGCCAGTCCCCCACGCCCGCCGCGCCTTTCCGTCCCTCGCCCCGCACATGGCCGACCGCGCCCTGTCGGACGACCCGGCCCGCCTGCGCCATGACCTGACGCTGGACGCGCCCCTGCAAGCCGCCGTTGAGCGCCTCGCCACGCACAGCCTGCGCGACCTGCCCGCCGATGTCTCCATCGCCATGATGATCGCCGACCACCAGACCGGCGACATCCTCGCCTCCGTCGGCTCCGCAACCTATGGCATCGGCGACGCGCGGTCGGGCTTCGTCGACATGACACAGGCCATGCGCTCCCCCGGCTCCACGCTCAAGCCCTTCATCTACGCCATGGGTTTCGACCGCGGCCTCGCCCATCCGCAGACCCTCATCCACGATCGCCCCGTCGCTTTCGGCACCTACGCGCCGCAGAATTTCGACGGCGCGTTCCGGGGCGAACTGACCGTGGCCGACGCTCTGCGCCAGTCACTCAACATCCCTGTCGTCCTGCTGCTGGACGAGATCGGCCCCGCCCACCTCCTCGACACCCTGCGCCGCGCCGGCGTGTCGACCGAACTGCCCGGCGACCAGCCCGGCCTCGCCGTCGGTCTCGGCGGGCTTGGCATCACCCTCGAAGGCCTGACGGCAGCCTACGCCATGCTGGCGAATGGCGGCCAGACCCGCCCGCTGCACTGGCGTCAGGACGCCCCAAAAAATACGACATCGAATGTCCTGAACCGCGCTGCCGCCTGGCATGTCGCCGACATCCTCTCAGGTCTCGCACCACCCCCCGGCGCACCCAAGCGCCGCCTCGCCTACAAGACCGGCACCTCCTACGGCCACCGCGACGCCTGGGCCGTGGGATTCGACGGCCGCCACGTCGCCGCCGTCTGGATCGGCCGCCCCGACGGCACGCCCGTCCCCGGCGCCTTCGGCGGCGACCTTGCCGCGCCCGTGCTGTTCAAAGCCTTCCAGCGCCTCAAACCCAAATCCGACGCCCTGCCACCGCCGCCGCCCGAGGCACTGCTGCTGCCCACTGCACGCCTGCCGAAACCGCTACGCCGCTTCGCCGGGCGCGACGCGGTGTTTCAGCCGTCCGAGGATGCGCCGAAACTGATCTTCCCCCCCGCCGGCGCCCGCCTGCCCATCCAGGACGGCCGCCTGACGGTCAAGCTGCGCGATGGCAAACCGCCCTTCACTTGGCTCGCCAATGGCACGCCGCAGAAAACCGGTACCCGCCGCCGCGAGGCCGAGCTGACCGGCCTCGCCCAAGGCTATTCCAAGCTGTCCGTCATAGACGCGATGGGTCGCTCCAGCAGCGTCACCGTCTGGATCGACTGATCCCATTTTCTGCGCAGAAAATGGCCCGCGAAACTGCGCAGTTTCGCAGCAAGAATTTTCGAAAATTCTTGCCCGATTTCTTTTTAAGAAATCGCCCCGGAAACTTTCAAAGTTTCCGGGCACAGCGCATCACATCCGCTCAATGGCCACGGCAATCCCCTGCCCGCCGCCAATACACATCGTGATCAGAGCCTTTTTGCCGCCGATCCGCTCAAGCTCATAAAGCGCCTTCACCACCAGGATGGCGCCCGTCGCCCCCACCGGATGCCCCAGCGCAATCGCGCCGCCATTCGGGTTCACCTTGTCGGTGTCCAGACCAAGCCCCCGGTTCACCGCAATCGCCTGCGCCGCAAAAGCCTCGTTCGACTCCACGACGTCGAAATCCCCGGCGCTCAGCCCGGTCTTCTTCAACAGGCTTTCCACCGCCGGCACCGGCCCGATCCCCATCACCTCGGGGCGCACACCCGCATGGGCATACCCAAGCACGCGCGCCTTGGGCTTCAGCCCCGCCTTGTCGGCGGCCTCGGCACGGGCAAAGACCAGCGCCGCGGCGCCGTCATTGATACCGCTGGCGTTTCCGGCCGTCACCGTGCCGTCCTTCTGAAACGCCGCGCGCAGCCCGGCCAGCCCCTCGGCAGTTGTGGGCTTGGGGTGCTCGTCGGTCTCGAACGCCACCATGTCACGCTTCACCCGCACTTCCACCGGCACGATCTGACTGGCGAAGTGCCCCGCCTCGATCGCCTTTGCCGCGCGGGTCTGGCTTTCCAGCGCAAAGGCGTCCTGATCCTCGCGGCTGACATCATGCTCGGACGCCACATTCTCGGCGGTGACGCCCATATGCCCGGTGCCAAAGGGACAGTTCAACGCCCCCAGCATCATGTCCAGCGTGCGCACATCGCCCATCTTGGCGCCCCAGCGCTGATCCGGCACGATGAAGGGCGAGCGGCTCATGTTCTCTGCGCCGCCCGCAACGCCGAAGTCCGCATCGCCCAGCATCAGCGATTGCACGACCGAGGCCACCGCCTGCGCGCCCGATCCGCACAGGCGGTTCACGTTCATCGCCGGTGTGGTCTCGGGAATGCCCGCCTCCATCGCAGCGACACGGCTCAGATACATATCGCGTGGCTCGGTGTTGATCACATGGCCGAACACCACATGGCCGATCTGCCCCGGCTCAACGCCCGACCGCTCCAGCGCCGCCTTGGTCGCGATGGCCCCGAGCTGCGCCGGAGGCGTGCCCGCCAGTGATCCGCCAAATGTGCCGATGGCGGTGCGCGCGCCATCCAGAAGAACGATATCCGTCATGAGAGCCTCCCTGAGTCATTCATGCCGATCATCGCCCCGCACAGCGTGTCCCGCAACCCCGACGTGCCGTCACGGTCCCAAGGGCACCGGGCCGTCTTCATTCAGGATCCACGCATCCCGCCCCTCGAACACCGCCACTTGCAGCGGCCGCCCCCAGCCGGTGCCGCAATCCAGTGCCACGCGGTTGCCGTGATGCTCGGGCGCATCGACCGGCGTGTGTCCGTGCACCACCAGCTTGCCGTGATCGCGGGTATCATAAAGGAACGGCTCGCGGATCCACATCAGGTCCTCCGGCACCTGGCGCTCCAGCGGCGTGCCCGGCGAAATCCCGGCATGACACAGGAACAGATCGTCCGTCTCATGGGTGTAAGGCAAGGTGCTCAGGAATTGCCGATGCAGCCCCGGTACCTGCTCGCGCCAGTCGCCCTCATACGTGGGCTTGTACACGCCGTAAGAGGCCAGCGTTTCCCGCCCTCCCAGATTGTCGCGCATCCACCACTGGAATCGCGCAGGCTCCATCCGGCCTTCCAGCGCATCGAGGAACATCTGGTCGTGATTGCCGCGCAGCGTGGTCCAGTTTCGTCCCTCCGCGATCCCGTCAATCAGTGTCTGCAACACGCCGCAGCTGTCCGGCCCCCGGTCCGAGTAATCGCCCAGGAACACGATCCGCGCTTCCTCGCCCCCGTTCTGCGCCACGCGGTCCAGCACGCGGTCAAGCTCGGATCGGTAACCATGGATGTCGGGGATCACGTAAAGCGGTTCGGTCATGCCCCAGACTTAATGCGCCTTGGGGCCTCTGCAAACCTGTTTCAGGCGGCGAAGGCCCCAAAGGCCTCGGCCCCGTGATGCACGCGGTAGCTGTCGATTCCGATATCACCCGACCAGCGCCACAGGGCCACCACGCCCTCGTCGCCGGTTTGGCAGGCATGGGGCAGATAGGTCGAATGATGCACGGAATGCCCCGCCACCATCTCGCGCTGCGCCTCCCCGGCGGTCCACAGCGCCCGGCCCGCGATGATTACATAGGTCTCGACCGCGGCATGGGAATGCAGCCCATAGCGCGTGTTGGGCCGCTGGTAATAGAGGCCCGCCCGCAGCGTCGGGCAGTAAAGCGGCGCCTCCGGTCCCATCAGGTCCACGACCGAGAACAGCGCCTCGTCCTCGGGCTTCATCTGGCTCGACACCGGGTTGTGGCCCCAGGGCAGCGTGTCATGCGCGGCCAGGGCCGCCCTCGCCACCGACAAAGGCGAAGCGGCCAGCAGGCCACAAATCCTGTCGGTATCACCGGGAGAGTCGTTTGTCAGCGGCGCAACCTCGGTGGCCGAGAGCAGCGCCAAGGCGGTCTCGGTGGCACACGCACGCCCCTCGGCGCGGAACACCGCCGCCATCTCGGACAGGAAATGCTGGAACGGATCGTGCATCGGAACCTCCTCGGTCGAATGCACCTCGCCTAACGCAAACGGGCCGCCACGGCTTTCGCCGCAGCGACCCGGAGAACGTCGTTTTTCGCAGGAGGACCGTTCAAACAGTGCGCATCCGCGCGGAATCAAGGCCGCAAGCCGCCGCGCGATCGCCCGCTGACCGAAAGGCGATTGCTCGCAATCGCCGAAAGGGGGGCCGCCCGTCACGCCGGAGGCGTGCCGACCATGAACGGCGCACCTCTGGTGCGACGGGCTGGCGATTGGCTGACGTTGGCGCTTCGAACGGAGATTATGCGGATGCGGCAGCCATAAAGTGCTCCGAAGCAACGTCAGATCGCCAACCCGCTGTCTAGCAATCGCGCGACTTTCGACCGATCATCCCACATCGAACTCCAGCGCCCGGATCTGCTGAAACAGCCCCGTCTGGTGCAGCTTGGCGATCACGTCATCCGGCACCGGCGCATCCACGTACAAGAGCGCAATCGCCTCCTCTCCCGCCTTCGACCGACCTAGAGTGAAGTTCGCGATATTCACCCCATTGCCGCCCAGCGTCTGGCCCAGCGCGCCGATGATGCCCGGCTCGTCACGGTTCGTCGTATACAGCATGTGCTGCCCGATCTCGGCGTCGATATTGATGCCCTTGATCTGGATGAAGCGCGGCTTGCCGTCGCTGAACACCGTCCCGCCGATGGACCGCTCGCGCTCCGCCGTCACGACGGTCAGCTTGATATAGCCCTCGAACGCGCCCGACTTGTCCTGCTTGGTGGTCGAGATCTTGATGCCCCGCTCCTTGGCAATCAGCGGCGCCGAGACCATGTTCACCTCCGGGTTCACCGCCTTCATGATCCCCGCCACGGAAGCGCTGGTCAGCGCCTCGAGGTTCATCTGGCTGACGACACCATCGTACAGCAGGTTGATCGCCTTGATCGGCTCGTCCGTCATCTGCCCGATGAAATTGCCCAGGTGATCGGCCAGCTTGATCCACGGCCCCATCACCTTGGCTTCCTCAGCCGTCACCGACGGCATGTTCAGCGCGTTGGTCACAGCGCCGGTCAGCAGGTAATCCGACATCTGCTCGGCCACCTGCAACGCCACGTTCTCCTGCGCCTCGCTGGTCGCAGCGCCCAGATGCGGGGTGCAGACCACGTTGGGCAGACCAAACAGCGGGTTCTCTGTCGCAGGTTCCTCGGCAAACACGTCCAGCGCCGCGCCCGCCACATGCCCCGATTGCAGCAGCTCTGCCAAGGCCGCCTCGTCCACCAGCCCACCCCGGGCACAGTTGACGATCCGCACGCCCTTCTTGGTCTTGCCAAGGTTCTCACGGCTCAGGATGTTGCGCGTCGCATCAATGAGCGGCGTGTGCAGCGTGATGAAATCCGACCGCGCCAGCAGCGTATCGAGGTCCACCTTCTCGGCCCCCTTCTGCGCGATCTTCTCTTCGCTCAGCGTGGGATCATAGGCGATCACCTTCATCTTCAGGCCCCGGGCCCGATCGGCCACGACGCCGCCAATATTGCCGATGCCGATGATGCCCAGCGTCTTGTTCGTCAGCTCGACCCCCATGAACTTGGACTTCTCCCACTTGCCCGCATGGGTGCTGGCGCTCGCCTCGGGGATCTGCCGCGCCACGGCGAACATCATCGCAATGGCATGCTCGGCGGTGGTCACCATGTTGCCGAAGGGCGTGTTCATCACGATCACGCCTTTCTTGCTGGCCGCGGGCTTGTCCACATTGTCGGTGCCGATCCCGGCGCGGCCAATGACCTTCAGGTTCTTCGAAGCGTCCAGAATCGTCGGCGTCACCTTGGTGGCCGAGCGGATCGCGAGGCCGTCATAATCGCCGATCACCTCGGCCAGTTTTTCCTTGTCCTTGCCCAGCTCGGGCCTGAAATCCACCTCGATCCCCCGGTCGCGGAAGATCTGCACGGCGGTTTCACTCAGCTTGTCGGATACGAGTACTTTGGGAGCCATCTGTCTGGTCCTTCATATTTGAATTCTGGGAATGGCGGGGTTTCACCCCACCTCAAACGGTCTCGGACAGCGCCGCGATCTCGGCGTTGAACGCCCATTCGATCCACGGCATCAACGCGGCCACGTCCGATGTCTCCACCGTGCCCCCGCACCAGATCCGCAGGCCAGGAGGCGCATCGCGATAGGCACCCACGTCATAGGCCACGCCCTCGGCCTCCAGACGCTTGGCCACGGCCTTGGCGAACGCCGCACCGTCGCTGATCCGGTCATCGGTGAACTTCAGGCAAACGCTGGTGTTCGACGCCGTCGCCGGGTCCTTGGCCAGGAATTCGACCCACTCATGCGTGCCGACGAAATCCGCCACCGCCTTGGTATTCGCATCCGCCCGCGCCATCAGGCCCTCAAGGCCGCCGACCGAGCGTGCCCAGTCCAGCGCCAGCAGGTAATCCTCCACCGCCAGCATCGAGGGCGTGTTGATCGTTGCCCCCTCAAAGATGCCCTCGTTCAGCTTCCCAGCCTTCGTGAGCCGGAAAATCTTCGGCAAGGGCCAGGGCGGCGTATAGCTTTCCAGCCGCTCCACCGCACGGGGGCTCAGGATCAGCATCCCATGCGCCGCCTCGCCGCCCAGCACCTTCTGCCAGCTGAACGTCACCACATCCAGTTTGTCCCAGGGCAGGTCCTGCGCAAAGGCGGCCGAGGTCGCATCACAGATCGTCAGCCCCGCACGGTCCGCCTTGATCCAGTCGCCATCCGGCACCCGCACGCCGCTGGTCGTGCCGTTCCACGTGAACACCACGTCATTATCGGTGTCCACGCCGCCCAGATCGACGATCTCGCCATACTCGGCGGTCTTGACCTCGGCCTCAAGCTTCAGTTGCTTCACCGCGTCGGTGACCCAGCCCGCGCCAAAGCTCTCCCAGGCCAGCATCTCGACCTTGCGCGCGCCAAGCAGGCTCCACATCGCCATCTCGACAGCACCCGTATCGGATGCCGGCACGATGCCGACCTTGTAGTCGTCGGGGATTCCCAGCACCTCGCGCGTGCCGTCGATGGCGGCCTTCAGCCTGGCCTTGCCCACGGCGGCACGGTGCGACCGGCCCAGCGGGGCATCGGCAAGCTTGCTCAAGTCGAAAACGGGGGGTTTGGCACAGGGGCCGGATGAAAAACGCGGATTCGCCGGAACGGCGACAGGTTTAGTGTCCGGCCGCGTGCCGGGTGTCTCAATAGCCATTGCTGCTATCCTTCCAGATAAGCGCCCTTCGTTGGGGAAGGGTGTCCCACTTAATTGGATACGCCTGTCGCACCGACCGCGCAAGCCGGGAAATCGCCTCCCAGCGGCGGTTCAGCGCCCGGATGCGACCCGAATGGCTATCATCGGAAACTTCGTTTCAACGCGCGTAGGGTGGGTGAAAACCCACGCGGTCCATCCCACGCCGCGCGATCGCCAGACCGCGGGATGGCGACCGGCAGAAGTTCATCTGCACTTTATCTCCGCCAACTCCGCAAGACTTCAAACCGAAGCGCCGACGTCACCCAATCGCCAGCCCGGGGGGGCGATCGCGCGGCGGCCTGCGGCCTTGATTCCGCGCGGCCAGTCATCCCCACCTAGAACCCCACCCCAACCTGCGCTATGCCCGCAGCCAAAGCTCATCCCGGAGACGCCCCCATGTTCACCACCACCCTCATCGCCCCTCCGGGCCAACTCGACCCCGCCCTGGTCGAGAACCTGCGCAACGCCTGGGGCGGCTTCGACGCCCGCTGGCTCTCGCCCGACGAGGCGGCGGAGTTCGAAATGGCCGCGCTCCCCGACAACCAATGGGAGGTCTGGGACAACCTGCAAACCCTGCGCACCGACCTTGTCCTCCAACCGTCCGAGAATCGCCGTAAACGCATGCTTTTGGCCGACATGGACAGCACCATGATCCAGCAGGAGTGCATCGACGAGCTGGCCGAAGAGGCCGGCGTCGGCGCCCATGTGAAAGACATCACCGCCCGCGCCATGAACGGCGAGCTCGACTTCGAAGGCGCCCTTCTGGAACGCGTCGCGCTTTTGAAAGACCTCCCCGAAGCCGTCATCGCCGAGGTCCTGGACACCCGCATCACCCTCATGCCCGGCGGCGCCACCTTGCTGGCCACGATGAAGGCCCACGGCGCCTATACCGCCCTCGTTTCGGGCGGCTTCACCGCCTTCACCTCGCATATCGCCACACTTCTGGGCTTCGACGAGAACCGCGCCAACACTCTGCTTGTGGAGAACGGCAAGCTCACCGGCGACGTCGCCCGCCCCATCCTCGGGCGCGAGGCCAAGATGCAGGCGCTCGCCGATATCACCACCCGCCTCAACATATCGGACATCGACGTGCTGGCGGTGGGCGACGGGGCCAACGACCTCGGGATGCTGTCCCGCGCCGGCAGCGGCGTCGCGCTCCACGCCAAGCCGTCCGTCGCCGCCGAATGCGACCTGCGCATCAATCACGCCGACCTCACCGCGCTCCTCTACCTGCAAGGCTACGACCGCAACGATTTCCAGATCCTGTAGGGTGGGCGAAAGCCCACGCGCACATCTCGGCGACGAAACCTGGCGCACCCCGTCCCGGGCTCGACCCGGGACCTCACGGCCTCTCACGGGCCACTAGCTTGTTCTTAACCCGCCGCATCACCGCACGGCGCGTTAACCCGGCCCTCCACATCACTGGCACCGACACCATGCCACCCGAATACCGACGCGATACCGACGTTGTTTCAGGCCTTCCGGCGACATTAACCTTCCGATTCGCCAATTCGCCTTGTCCCGCCCCCGGCTTGCCCCTACGTTCCTCTTTGAAACCTCGGGGTGTCGCCCGGGCCCTGCCCGGCGACTGAGATGCACATCGCGAACCCGTTGAACCTGAACCGGCTGGAACCGGCGGAGGGAAGGTCATGCACCCGCATCGCTCCTTGCCCTGCGCCAGAACGGAGGATGCCATGAAACATCTTGTTTTCCCTGCGGGATTTCTGCTCGCCGCCACGCCTGCAATGGCCCAGGACACCAGCGGGACGCCCGAACTCACCGTCTACACCTATGACAGTTTCGTCGCCGACTGGGGCCCCGGCCCGCAGATCGAAGAGGCGTTCGAGGCCACCTGCAACTGCGATCTCAACCTCGTCGGCGTCGAGGACGGCGCGGCCCTTCTCGCCCGCGTCCGGCTCGAAGGCGAGAACACCGATGCCGACATCGTGCTCGGCCTCGACACAAACCTCATCGCCGCAGCGAAGGAAACCGGCCTTTTCGCCGAGCACGGCATGTCCCCCGACCTCGATCTGCCGATCTCCTGGGACGACCCGGTGTTCCTGCCCTACGACTGGGGCTATTTCGCCTTCGTGCACAATGACACTCTGAAAGCCCCCAGAGATTTCAAGGCTCTGGCCGACAGCGACACCTCCATCGTCATCCAGGACCCGCGCTCCTCCACCCCCGGCCTCGGCCTGCTGATGTGGGTCAAATCCGCCTACGGCGACGAGGCCCCGGCGATCTGGGAAGGCCTCTCGGACAACATCGTCACCGTCACCAAGGGCTGGACCGAAGCCTACGGCCTGTTCCTCGAAGGCGAGGCCGACATGGTGCTCTCCTACACCACCTCGCCCGCCTACCACCTGATCGCCGAAGAAGACGACAGCAAGACCGCTGCCGCCTTCGACGAAGGCCATTACATGCAGGTAGAAGTCGCCGGCAAACTCGCTTCCACCGACCAGCCCGAGCTGGCCGACCAGTTTCTCGCGTTCATGCTGACCCAGGACTTCCAGTCCGTCATTCCCACGACCAACTGGATGTATCCTGCCGTGCAACTTGACGACGGCCTGCCCGACGGATTCGAGACACTCGTGAAACCGGAAAAATCCCTGCTTCTCAGCGCCGAAGAGGCCGCCGCTGCCCGCGATGCCGCGCTCGATGAATGGCTGAACGCGCTCAGCCGCTAAGCGCCAAACCGGGATGGAGCGCTGCCGCGCTCGTGGCGGTGCTCATCTTCGGGGCGCTGCTGGCCGTCGCCCTGCGCGCCGAAACCGGGCGTGGCTTCAACGCCGCCGACTGGGCCGCCCTGCGCTTCACGCTGGTACAGGCCACCCTCTCGGCCTTGTTTTCAGTGCTTCTGTCCATCCCTGTCGCCCGAGCCCTCGCCCGCCGCCGGTTCCGGGGCCGCAGCCTTCTGATCGCGCTTCTGGGCGCGCCGTTCATCCTGCCGGTGATCGTCGCCGTGCTCGGCCTGATCGAGGTCTTCGGCCGTGGCGGCTGGGTCAGCGCGGCCTTGGGCACGCTCGGCCTGCCCCCCGTGCAGATCTACGGGCTGCACGGCGTCGTCCTCGCGCATGTGTTCTTCAACCTGCCCCTCGCTACCCGCCTTGTCCTGCAAGGCTGGCAGGAGATCCCCGCCGAACGCTTTCGCCTCGCCGCCCTCTTGGGCGTCGACGGCTGGTCGATGTTCCGGGTGATCGAACTGCCGATGCTCCTGCGCCTTGTTCCCGGCGCCTTCACCGTGATTTTCGCCATCTGCCTCACCAGCTTTGCCGTCGCGCTCACCCTCGGCGGCGGGCCGCGTGCCACCACGATAGAACTCGCCATTTACCAGGCGTTCAGGTTTGACTTCGATCTTGGGCGGGCCGCGCTTCTCTCCGCCGTTCAGCTGGGCCTGACGGTATTCGCGGGTGGCATCGCTCTCTGGCTGGCACGCGGCGAAGGCTTCGGCTCCGGCCTCGACCGCGGTTTGCGCCGGTTCGACGGTAAAACGACCATCGCACGGTGCATTGACGCTTTGTTCATGGGTCTCGCGGCACTCTTCCTGCTGGTGCCGCTCATGGCCATCGCGCTCTCCGGCCTGCCCGGCTTTGCCGACATGCCACGCCAGGTCTGGACCGCAGCAGCAACCTCGCTTGGCGTCGCGGCGCTCAGCACGGTCCTGCTGCTCTGCATGGCGCTGCCCATGGCCGCCGCCATCGCCACCGGACGCGGCCGTATGGTGGAAATCGCCGGCCTTCTCGGCCTTGCCGCCTCGCCTCTGGTGATCGGCACCGGCCTCTTCATCGCCATCCGGCCCTACGCCAACCCGCAGGCCTTTGCCCTGCCCGTCACCGCGCTGGTCAACGCCATCACCGTCCTGCCCTTCGCCCTGCGCATTCTCGTCCCCCGCGCCCGCGATACCGTGGCGCGCCAAGGCCGCCTCGGCCTGTCGCTCGGCATGGCCGGTCTGCCCTTCCTGCGCCACGTCCTCTTGCCCCGCCTGCGCCCGCAGATCGGCTTTGCCGCCGGTCTCGCGGCAGCCCTCTCGATGGGTGATCTCGGCGTCATCACGCTCTTTGCCGATCCCGACGTGGCCACCTTGCCGTTGCAGATCTACCGCCTCATGGGCTCCTACCAGATGGAGGCCGCCGCCGCCGCGTCCTTCCTTCTGCTTATCCTGTCCTTCGGGGTCTTCTGGCTGCTCGATCGCGGAGGGCACCGCCATGCTGAAACTTGAGTCCACCACCATCCTCAACGGCAGCTTCAAGCTGACCGCCGACCTGACCGTGTCCGAGGGCGAGACCGTCGCGGTGATCGGCCCCTCGGGCGCGGGCAAGTCCACCCTGATCGAGGGGATCGCGGGTTTCCTGCCCGTTGCGCAGGGCCGCATCACGTGGGACGGCACCGACATCACGGATCAGCCCCCAGGCGCCCGCCCGGTCGCCATGCTCTTTCAAGAGGACAACCTCTTTCCCCACCTGACGCTCGCGCAGAACGTGGGCCTTGGCCTGTCGCCCAACCTGCGCCTGTCGCAGGACGACAAGACCCGCGTCACCGCGGCGCTGGACCGTGTCGGCCTCGCCGGCATGGAGAGCCGCAAACCCGGCGAACTCTCCGGCGGCCAGCGCAGCCGCGCCGCCCTTGCCCGTGTCATGCTGCAGGACAAGCCGCTGTTATTACTGGATGAACCCTTCGCCGCGCTCGGCCCCGCCTTGCGGATGGAGATGCTCGACCTCGTGGCCGAGATCGCGGGGGAAACCGCCGCGACCCTCCTGATGATCTCCCACGCGCCAGAGGACGCCCGCCGCATCACGGCGCAAGCCATCCTCGTGGCCAACGGCATCGCTCAAGCCCCGCAACCGACCGCAGATCTGCTTGACGATCCTCCACCGGTACTGCGCGACTATCTCGGCTCCTGAGCCTTCATTTTAAAAGAAAAAGCGACACGGGCCTCGGAGAGGTCGGGCACAGATATGATCATCTGGGGAATGTGCCCGCCTGCCGGCCCGTGCCGCGCCCCGGGATTTCATGAAACGTACCGGGGTATCAAATGGGGCGTGCGCACAGGATGGGGAAAAACGCGCACGCCCCGGCCGAGTGGCGGCTTATGCCGGGAGGATGCCCGCCTCTTGCCCTGCGGCGATCTCGTCTTCGCTCAGCATGCCATCGGCGTCCGCATCCAGTTGCTCGAACGTGCCGGCCGGTGCCTCGGGCATCGCGGCCTGGAATTCTTCCATCGAGACCATGCCGTCGCCGTCGGTATCCGCATCCATGGCAAAGGCCATCGCCGGAAGGGTCAGGGCAAACGCGAACGTCGCTGCAGAAAGTGTCTTGGTCATCTTTGGTTTCCCTTTTCTGGGTTCAGGTTCTCCGGGGCGTTGCTGCCCGCGGACCCTCAACATGGGCGCACCATTCCAAGCCCGGAAGCCCCTTACCCGGACAGCCGGTGATCGCGCGAAAACAGGCCCAAAGCGCCGGGTTTCCTCGGCACGGTGCTGCCGGCAATCGGCAGGGAAACGCCACGGCGCGGAAAGCAGCGCATGGCAGATGCGGCAATCGGCAGGATGTCGTCAAAAGCGCCGCGGCACCTTGAAGGACTCAGATCAGCAGCCCGTCCACCGGCTTCACGATTCCGGTCCGCACCTTGCGACGGTTCAGGATCGGCGCGTTCATGAATTTCAGGGTCGCCGGATGCTGCGGGTCCAGCACCCCGATCCGCACCAGCAGGGCGGCGATGGTGCAATTGGCTGCCCGCGTGCTGCCATCGGCGGCCTTCAGCGCGATCCCCAACTTCTTCGTGGGTGCGATGGCCACGAAAAATCCTTCGGCCCCGGTCTTCAGCGCCACGGGCTCGTGGCAGGCTTTCATCAGCTCGGTACAGGCGCGTTTCTCGCCCGCCACAAGCAGGGGGTTGGCAATCATCGCCTCGCGCAATCGCACCGCCGCATTCTGCCGCGCACCGCCGCCTTCGGTCGCATTGGAGAACCAGCCCATCGCCCGGCCGATCCCCCGCATCGTGGTGATCGAGTTCGGCGCGTTGCACCCGTCGGGGGCAAAGCCGGGGCTGCGCTCTCCGGTCAGTTCCTCGAACGCCTCGAAACAGGCGCGTTGCACCGGGTGGTCGGGATCGACATAGTCCGGCCCGCCGTTCAGGTGCTTCGACAGGGTCAAGAAGCCGGCATGTTTGCCCGAACAGTTGTTATGCACCTGGCAGGGCGATCCATCGGTCTTGATCAGGTGGTTGAACGCCTCCCGGTCCTGCGGCATCTGCGGCCCGCAGCGGAAATCCTCGTCGCTCAGCCCCAACCCATGAATCCAGTGATTCACAGCATCCGTATGCACCGCCGCGCCCTGGTGCGACGCACAGGCCAGCGCCAGCTGCTGCTGGGTCAGGCCAAAGGCATCCGCCGCGCCACTGTCCACCAGCGGCATTGCCTGGATCATCTTGGCCGAACTGCGCGGATAGATCACCGCATCCGGATCCCCCCACGCCTCGATCACCTCGCCCTGTCCGTTACAGATCACGGCATGGCCCAGATGCAGGCTTTCCACGATGTCTCCGCGCCAGATTTCGGTCAGGGGAACAGCATTTGTCACTTGGGGCCTCCGGTCGTCAGGCTGGTCGTCTCGGCGCGTCATTCCTGCGGCGAAAATTCGCCAATTGCACCTTTCATGTCTCGCGTGTTTCAGGCTAGTATTGCAATGTCGAGAAAGAAATGGCTGCACGTGCAGAAAATTCCGTCAGGGGATGGAGCAGCCTAAGGACAATTGAGGTTTAGGACAGCTTGGAGGCTGGACAAATGGGATCATTCAAAGCATTCGGCATCGCCGGGGCCCTTCTGGCCATGGTCGCGTCGGGCGCAACCGCACAAGAAGAAAGCACCAATCAGGTCGCCGCGAAAACCGCGTGGAGCGTGTTCGAGGATTCCGACCCGAAAGAGTGCTGGGCCGTCAGTTCGCCGACCGAAACGGTCAACACCAAGGATGGGCGTGTTGTCGCCGTTCGCCGTGGCGACATCCTGATGATGACGTTCTTCCGGCCCGGTGCCGGCGTGAATGGACAGATCACCTTTACCGGGGGCTACCCCTTCGCGGGCGGCTCGACCGTGAACATCAATATCGGTGGCACCGAGTTCGAGATGTTTACCGAAGGCGAATGGGCCTGGCCCGCCAGTGCCTCGGATGACGCCAAGATCATCGCGGCGATGAAGCGCGGTGTGGATGCCGTTCTGACGGCGCGGTCCTCTCGCGGGACGATCACCAAGGACACGTTCTCGCTCTTGGGCTACACCGCCGCTCTCGAAGAAGCAGAGAAGCGCTGCCAGTAAACTCTACTATTCGCTAGCCAATGACGTCGCGCGGCGCCGCCGCGCGGCGCAACCGGTCGTTTATCGCGCGGCCCAGGCCCGTGTCGGGGATTGGCGCCACGGCAATGCCGTTCGCACCTTTCGCATCCAGCGCATGAAGCGCCGCGAAAAGGGTCGCCGCCGCTTCCACCAAGTCGCCAGTGGGTGACAGGTTCAGATCGCTTTCCATCGGCCCAAAGCCCAACAACACCTCGCCCGCCGCCGCCTCTGTCGCGTTCAGCCGCACCGCCGCCCCAGGCGCGTAATGCGAGGTCATCTGCCCCGGCGCGGTCAGCGTGCCGCCCTCGATGTGCCGCTCAAGTGATGTGCCCAGCGCGGCCTCGATCGCCTCTGCCGGTATGCCGCCGGGCCGCAACAGGGTTGGGGCACCCTCCAGCCCCAGGATCGTCGATTCCAACCCAACGTCACAGGCTCCGCCCTCCACGATCGCCTCGATCCGGCCCGACAGGCCCGCCGCCACATGCGCCGCCTCGGTCGGACTGATCCGCCCCGACGGGTTGGCCGACGGCGCCGCCACCGGCCCGCCGAACGTCCGCAACAGCGCCTGCGCTACCGGATGCGCCGGCACCCGCACCGCCAGCGTCGGCAACTCCGCTGTCACCAGCGGCGACAGGCCCGCATCGCCCCGGATCGGCAGCACCAGCGTGATCGCCCCCGGCCAGAAGGCCGAGGCGACGATTTCCGCCGCGTCCGACCACTCCACCAGCGTCTTGGCGACGTCCGCATCCGGCACATGCACGATCAACGGGTTGAACCGGGGCCGCCCCTTGGCCTCGAAGATCCGCGCGACGGCCATGTCGTTCCGCGCATCCGCGCCAAGGCCGTAGACCGTCTCGGTTGGAAAGGCGACAAGCCCGCCGTCACGCCAGACCTGTGCCGCCTGCGCATAGCCATCCGCATACGCGGCAAGGTGTCTTGTCTCAAGTGTCATGGCCGGTCTGACGCCGCGTTTTGGTTGCCGTATCGGGTCTTTCCAATACTGTTGCGACAAGACCCACGACACAGTTACAGATGCGCGTGCCGGATTCCAAGCCGCGCCGCCCATCGCCACCCGGGAGAAACCGATGCCCTACCGCGCCCCTGTCGAGGATTTCCAGTTCCTGTTCGATCACGTGGTCGGCCTTGACCGCGTCACCGCCACCGACCGCTTCTCCGAGGCGACGCCGGATGTCACCTCCGCCATCCTCTCCGAGGCGGGCAAGCTGTGCGAAGAGGTACTGGCCCCCCTCCAACGCCCCGGCGACCTGCATCCCGCGAAACTGGAAAACGGCGTGGTGCGCACCAGCCCCGGCTATGCCGAGGGTTACAAGGCCATTGCCGAGGGCGGCTGGGTCGCCATCGCCGCCGATCCAGACCATGGCGGCATGGGCCTGCCCATGACCGTGACCACAGCCGTGAACGACATGATGTCCGCCGCCTGCCTGTCCCTGCAACTCAGCCCCTTGATGACCCAAGGCCAGATCGAGGCGCTGGAACACCACGCCAGCGACGCGCTCAAGCAGACCTACCTGCCCAAGCTCGTCAGCGGCGAGTGGACCGGCACCATGAACCTGACCGAGGCGCAGGCCGGCAGCGACGTCGGCGCTCTCAGCACCAAGGCCGTGCCCAACGACGACGGCACCTACGCCATCACCGGCCAGAAGATTTACATCAGCTGGGGCGACAACGATTTCACGCCCAACGTCTGCCATCTCGTGCTGGCCCGCCTGCCCGACGCCAAGCCCGGTACCAAGGGGATCAGCCTGTTCCTCGTGCCAAAGTTCATCCCGGACGAGAATGGCGAGCCGGGACAGGCAAACGATCTCAAGGTCGTCAGCCTGGAACACAAGATGGGCCTGCATGGCAGCCCCACGGCGGTGATGCAGTACGATGGTGCCACCGGCTGGCTGGTGGGCGAGGAACATGACGGGATGCGCGCCATGTTCACCATGATGAACAACGCCCGCCTTGGCGTCGGCACGCAAGGCGTCGGCGTGGCCGACGGTGCCTACCAGCACGCGCTGGCTTATGCGCAGGACCGCAAACAGGGCCGCAGCACGATTGAGAACGGCACAGGCACCATCATCGACCACGCCAATGTGCGCCGGATGCTGGCCACGATGAAGGCCGAGACCTTCGCCGCCCGCGCCATCGCGCTCACCTGTGCCGCCGCCATCGACATGGAAACCGCCATCGCCGCGCCCGACTGTGCCGCGCGCGCCGCGTTCCTGACACCCATCGCCAAGGCGTTCGGCACCTACACCGGCATCGCGGTCGCCAACATGGGCATCCAGCTGCATGGCGGTATGGGCTTCATCGAGGAAACCGGCGCCGCCCAATACCTGCGCGACGTCCGCGTGACCGCGATCTACGAAGGCACCAACGGGATCCAGGCGATGGATCTGGTGGGACGCAAGCTGATGGACGGGGGCGAAGCCGCCTATGCCCTCCTCGATGAGATCGAAAGCACCGCCGAAGCCGCCCGCGCCAAGCACCCCGAGCTGGCCGAACCCGTCTGGCAGGCCACCGAATCCTTGCGCGAGGCGACCGAGTGGATGGTCGCCCAGAACGACATGAACAACCGCTTCGCCGGAGCCGTGCCGTTCCTGCGGGCCTTCGCCCGTGTCCTTGGAGGCCACGCGCACCTGCTGGCCGCGATGCACGACACCGATGGCTCGCGCGCGCGCCTCGCGCGGTTCTACATCACCCGCATCCTGCCCGAGGCGCAGGCCCATATCGCCCACGCCACCGCCGGGGCCGACGACCTTTACGCACTCGCCCCCGAAGACTTCGCAGCCTGATGCCCGACGGAAGCAAGATCACCACCCCCTGGGCCGAAGCGCCCAAGCACGGCGAAGCGGTCGAAGTGGCCCCCGGCATCCTGTGGATTCGCCTGCCCCTGCCGATGGCGCTGGATCACGTCAACATCTACGCGCTGTACGAGGGCGACAGCTGGACCATCGTGGATACCGGCGTGCGCACCAAACGCTCCATCGCGCTGTGGGAGGATGTGCTGACCGGGCCGCTGGAGGGCAAGCCGGTCTCCCGCGTGATCCTGACCCATCACCACCCCGACCATATCGGCATGGCCGGCTGGCTGATGGACCGATTCGACGCCGAGCTCCTGATGACCCGCACCGCCTACCTGATGGCCCGGATGCTGATCCTCGACGTCGAGGATCGCCCCACGCCCCAGGCGCTCGAATTCTGGCGTCGCGCGGGCATGGACCCGGACATCTTCGAGGCCCGCAAGAACGACCGCCCCTTCAATTTCGCCGACAGCTGTGCCCCAATCCCGGTGGGCTATACCCGCCTGCAACAGGGCGGTACGCTCACCGCCGGCGGGCGCACCTGGGACATCCATGTCGGCCACGGCCACGCGCCCGAGCACCTCACGCTCTGGTCCCGCGACGACGCGCTGGTGATCGCGGGCGACCAGATCATCTCGTCGATCAGCCCCAATATCGGCGTCTATCCGACCGAACCCGATGCCGACCCTATCGGCGAATGGCTGGAAAGCTGCGAACGCCTCTCGGCCCTCGCCCGCCCCGATCAGTTGGTCCTGTCAGGTCACAAGCTGCCCTTCACCGGTCTGCCCACCCGCATGCGGCAATTGGCCGACAACCATCACGGGGCGCTAAACCGGCTGGAAAAACACCTCGCCGTGCCCCGCACCGCCGCTCAGTGCTTCCCACCACTCTTCAAGCGCAAAATCGATGGCGGCACCTACGGGCTCGCGCTGGTCGAGGCGGTTGCACACCTCAATCATCTATATCAGGCTGGCCGCATCACGCGTCAGCTGAACCCAAATGGCGCGTGGCTCTGGAAAGTTTAAGGGGTACGCCAACATGGACGAAGTAATCGAAACGACGGCAGAATATGCAGAGAGCGCCGTTCTTGCCCGATGCCACGAGGTGCATGTCGATCCGAACACACCCTGTACCGAGATCCCCGACAACCTGATCAATGAAAACTCCGGAATCGCCAAGAGCCCCGCGCAATGGGCCTATGAGCGGTTGATTCTCTACATCCAGAACTTCGAGAAAACGCTGGACAACGAGCACGAGGTCGCCATGGGCTTTGCCGCCGGCGGGGCGGGCTCCCTGCGGATCGAGGGCATGGGCTATTTCGATCCCGATATCGTCACCTTTTACGGCTCCGACCCGTCGGGCGCCAAGACCCAGCTGATCCAGCATGTCAGCCAGCTTGGCGTGATGCTGCGCGCCCTGCCCAAACCGCCCGAGACATCCGAGCCGGCACGCATCGGCTTCCGCCTGGCGCAGGACCTTGAAACTTCGGTCTGACTGCGACGTTCCGGGCCGTGACAGCCGCTTTGAAATCCGTTATCCAATCGCGAACAGTGACAACCGCACACGAGGATCGGGATCATGGCCAACGAACACAAGCACGGCGAAATGGACATCAAGGTTCAGGAAAAGACCTTCGAAGGCTTCATCAAGGCATCGACCTATGTCGCGGCCGGCTCCATCATCTTTCTTATCCTGCTGGCGATGATCAACATCTAAGCCACGCGTCGGTCTACCGACAGGAATCTGACGTCCCCCGGGAAACTGAGGGGGCGTTTTGCTTTGCCGCGCCTGTCGCGCAAAAGCGCGGCGCGTCACCCGACCAGGTACAGCATCAGGTAAAGCGCGGCACCGCCCGAAAGAATCGCCGCGATGATGTTGCGGGTCCATCCCCCCACCACGACAGTGACCGCCGCCGCCACCAGCCGCGCCGGGTCCGGCTCGCGGTTCGTGGCCGCGGGCCACAAGACCAGCGGCGCCACCAGCCCGGGCAGGATCGCAACCGCAGTATAGCGCAGATGCCTGAGCAGCCACGGCGGCAACGGCTTGTCCCCGACGATGCCGATGAAAAAGAACCGCAGCAGATAGCTGCCCAGCCCCAGAAGGACGATCACGGTCCAGATGGTCGCCGTGTCCATCACACGCCCCCTTCGGGCTGCGTCCGCCGCTCGATCTCGGCGCCCGTCATCATCGCGGCAATCCCCGCCACGAAAAGGCCGAGGTTATAGGGCAAAAAGGCAAATATCAGCGCCCCCACGACCGAAACCAGCGCCGCCGCCAGATGCGCCCGCGTGCGCAGCATGGGCATGATGATCGCGATGAAAGTGATCGGCACCGCGAAATCCAGCGCCATCCACTCCGGAATCGAACTGCCCAGGATAGCGCCGATGACCGTGAACAGGTACCAGAACGGGCAGACCGGCACGACCGTCCCCCAGAAATAGACCAACTTCTGGCGCAACGACCAATCCCGGTTCTCCTCGAACCGCATTTGCGACAACGCATAGCTCTGGTCGACGATGAAATAGGCGGCCAGCGCCCGGTGCCACAGCGGCGCGGCCCCCAGATAGGGCGTCAGCGCGGCCGAATACATCGCCATCCGCAGGTTTACCGCCAGCGCCGAGGCCAGCACCAGAATGACCGGCGCGTTGTCCACCATCAGCGCCAGCGCCGTGAACTGCGCCGCCCCCGCGATCACCGCAAAGGAAAAGGTCAGCGCCTCCAGCACGTTCAGGCCGGCCTCGGTCGCCACCACGCCAAAGAGCGTGGCAAAGGGCGACACGACCAAAATAAAGGGGGCCGCATCGCGTACCCCTTTGAAGAAAATTGACTTGCCGGTTTCCGTTGTCATCCGAACATCTTACGTTACCACTTACCCGGGATGCCTATCCTGCAATTAGAGGGTTCGCAATTGGCGAAGACCGACAATCTGAACGCGTATATCATCGCGCCCGACCCCAAGGCGCCCCGCCTGACACGGTCTGTGCAGGGCGTGGACCATGACGGCAATCCGACGCATATCGCCGTGGTCGAGGAACGGCCTCTGACGATTTTCCTCAACGGTCAGGAAATCGTCACCGCCATGACCATCGGCGACTACCCCGACTACCTCGCGCTCGGTTTCCTGCGAAACCAGGGGATGCTCAAGGATGGCGAGACGATCAAGGGCGTCGACTATGACGAGGATCTCGAAACGGTCGTGGTCCGCACCGATGGCGAGACGACCTACGAAGAAAAGCTGAAGAAAAAGACCCGCACCTCCGGCTGCGCCGTGGGCACCGTCTTCGGCGACATGATGGAGGGGCTGGAGGATACGACCCTGCCCGACCTGCGGGTGAAAACCTCCGACCTCTACGCGCTGTCGGCGATGATCAACCGCACGCCGTCCCTTTACCTCGAGGCCGGCGCGATTCACGGCACCGTCCTTTGCCAAGGCGACCGCCCGCTGGTCTACATGGAGGATGTAGGCCGCCACAACGCCGTCGACAAGATCGCCGGCTGGATGCTGTCGGAAGACGTGTCACCCGACGACAAGATGCTCTACACGACCGGGCGCCTGACCTCGGAAATGGTGATCAAGACCGCGCTCATGGGCATCCCCGCTCTCGCCTCCCGCTCCGGCTTTACCGCTTGGGGGGTCGAGATCGCCCGCGAGGTGGGTCTCACCCTCATCGGCCGGATGCGCGGCCGGCGGTTCGTCTGCCTTGCGGGCGAGGAACGGCTGGTGCGCGACGCCGACCCGGCCTCGATCCCCGAAGAGGACAAGAAACACCGCCGCAAAAGCTCTGACGCATGACCAAACCCTTGGGCGTGATCCTCGCGGGCGGCCTCGCCACGCGCATGGGCGGCGGCGACAAGGGCCTGCTCCCGTTGGGCGACGGCACGATACTGGATCAGGTCATCTCCCGCCTCGGGCCGCAGGTGGCGGGCATGGCCCTGAACGCGAACGGCGATCCCGACCGCTTCGCGAACCTCGGCCTGCCGGTCCTGCCAGACACCCTGCCCGATTTCCCCGGGCCTCTGGTGGGCGTGCTGGCCGGTCTCGACTGGGCCGCGACGCAAGGCGCGGACACCATCGTTACCGTCGCAGCAGACACGCCGTTTTTTCCCGAGAATATCGTATCTCACCTGACCGAAACTGCGACAGACATGCCCCACCCCCTCGTCCTTGCCGCAACACCGCGCGGCGCGGACGAGACAACCAAGTCCATGTCCCGCTCCGGCCTGATCCGCCATCCCACCTTCGGTCTCTGGCCCACAGCCCTGCGCGACGACCTGCGTGCGGCCTTGCAGGACGGGCTACGCAAGGTCGTCCTCTGGACCGAAAAGCATGGCGGCCGCGAGGCGCTGTTTGACATCCCCGGCGATCCGTTCTTCAACGTGAACACGCCCGAGGATCTGGCCCGCGCACAAGACATGATGAAAGACCGCAGATGAAAATATACGGTGTCGTAGGGTGGAAAAACGCCGGCAAGACCGGCCTGATGGAACGGCTCGTGACCGAGATCACCGGACGTGGCTTTTCCGTCTCCACCGTCAAGCACGCCCATCATAGGTTTGACGTCGACCACCCCGGCAAGGACAGCCATCGCCACCGCGTCGCCGGCGCGACCGAGGTGCTTCTGGCCTCCCGCACCCGTTTCGCCCTGATGCACGAGTTGCGCGACGAGGACGAACCCTCACTCGAAACGCTTTTGTCCAAGCTCGCACCGGTCGATCTCGTCCTGGTCGAAGGCTACAAGCGCGACGCGCATCCAAAGGTCGAGGCGCACCGCTCCGTCACCGGCAACCCGCTTATCGCACTGGACGATCCGACGATTCACGCTGTGGCCAGCGACACGCCCCTCGACCTCGATCGCCCTGTCTTCGACCTCGACGATACGAAAGCTATCGCAGATTTCATCCTGGCGCAGGTCGGGTTGTGACCCCGTACGACACGGTCGCCATCGTCGACTGGTCCGGCGGCAATGACACCGGCGCCCGTCCGCGCAAAGACGCGATCTGGCTCGGCCTCACCCGCGACGGGAACGATACCGCGCCACAGTACATACGCAACCGTATTGAAGCGGAAGCTGTCCTTTCCAATCTCATCGAAACCGAGGCCGCCGCCAACCGTCGCCTCTTCATTGGCCTCGATTTTCCCTTCGCCTATCCCGATGGCTTCGCCCGCGCACTTACCGGCACCGACGACCCGTTCGCCGTCTGGAGCTGGCTGGACAGACATATCGAAGACAGCCCCAAGAGCAACAACCGTTTCGACGTCGCCGGCCTTGTCAACCGAACGCTCGGCGATGGCATCGGCCCGTTCTGGGGCAATGGTCGCCCCAATCACGATGTCCCCGGCTTGCCACGGACCAAACGAAGCTACCACAACCCCTTCCCCGACCGCCGCGCGGTCGAAAAGCAGGCGACAGGCAGCTTCACGTGCTGGCAACTCTCCGGCCCGGGCGCCGTGGGCGGCCAGGTCCTCACCGGCCTGCCCGTCCTACACCGTCTGCGCCAACGCTTCCCCGGCCTGATCGCCACATGGCCCTTCGAGCCGCTCGACAAACCCGTCGTCCTCGTCGAAATCTGGCCCGGCCTCATCAATCCCATCGTCAAAGAGGCCGAAGCAAGGGGCGGCATCCGCGACGCCCACCAAGTGCGCCTGCTGGCCCGCGCCGTCGCCCGCTTGCACCCCGACGCGCTGGCCGCCATGCTGGACGTCAACGCCCCGGTCGAAGGCTGGATCATGGGGCTGGGACACGAGGAAACACTGATGGCCGCCGCCGACGATACCCTGCGCCCCCCACCCCTGCGCGACGACTGTTTCGCGCTGCCTGCCGGCGTGGACTGGACCCCGGTGGATCAGGCCCTCGCCATGCTGCAGGACAGGCTGCACCCGGTCGTTGCGACTCAAACCCTGCCGCTCACCGATGCACTTGGCCGCATCCTTGCCGCCGATGTCACCGCCAAGCGGGCCAATCCCCCCCATGCCAACACCGCCGTAGACGGCTACGGCTTTGCCCATGCCAGCCTGACCGACGGCGACCAGACCCTGCCGCTCACGACGGGCCGCGCCGCCGCGGGCGAGGCCTTCCAGGGGGCCGTGCCTCCCGGCCATGCCATCCGCATCCTGACCGGCGCCGCGCTGCCTCAAGGTGTCGACACCGTGATCCTGCAAGAAGACGTCACCGCCGGCGACACCGCAATCGCCTTTCGCCCCGGCATCAAGCCCGGCGCGAACACCCGCAAGGCGGGCGAAGACGTCTCGGCCGGCGACACGATCCTGCCGAAGGGCCGCAAGCTCACCCCCGCCGACCTCGCGCTCCTTTCCGCCACCGGCAACACCGACCTCATCGTCCACGCCCCCCTGCGCGTCGCGATTCTGTCCACCGGAGATGAACTGGTCGAGCCGGGCGCGTCCGCGGCACCCGGCCAGATATTCGACGCCAACCGCCCCATGCTGCTCGGCCTGACCGAACGCTTTGGCTTCACGCCCATAGACCTCGGACGCGTTCCCGACGACCGCGAGACACTCCGCGCCGCGCTCGACAAGGGCGCGGCAGAGGCCGACGTCATCCTGACGTCCGGCGGCGCCTCCTCGGGCGACGAAGACCACGTCTCGGCCTTACTGAACGAGACCGGCGCCATGTCTCAGTGGCGCATCGCCGTCAAGCCGGGCCGCCCGCTCGCGCTCGGGCTGTGGAACGGCACCCCCGTCTTCGGCCTTCCGGGCAATCCGGTCGCCGCACTCGTCTGCACGCTCGTCTTTGCCCGCCCCGCGATGGGCCTCCTCTCGGGCCAGGGCTGGCACCGCCCTCAGGGCTTTTCCCTGCCTGCCGCCTTCTCTAAATCCAAGAAACCCGGCCGCCGCGAATACCTGCGCGCCCGCGTCACAGACGGACAGGCCGAGGTCTTCAAATCCGAAGGCTCCGGGCGCATCAGCGGCCTAAGCTGGGCCGACGGGCTGGTCGAACTTCCCGACCACGCCGTCACGATCAACCCCGGCGATCCAGTCACCTACATCCCCTTCGCCAGCTTTTTCTACTGAGCAGATCTCGAACAGACCCGTGGCCCAAGTCTGTTTTCGGGCCGAAACGGAGGGTCAAGCAACCTGCAGCCTCTGCTCCGCAGTTTCTCCGAAGCAGCCATACTCTACTTGTCTGTCGCTTTCTCCAACACGAGGAACGTCATCATTCCAAGGGGCGGCAATGGCCTCTGCACTTCAACCTTGAGACACTCTTGGCCAAGCACGGTTTCGATCTCGAAATCGGAATGCCACCCGATGACGTTGGCCACGGGCGCCAGCATTTTCTCCAGAACGGCAAGCACGCCTTTCTTCCGCACGAAATGGTTCGTGATCACCACTTTACCCCCGGGTTTGCAGACCCGGCCTATCTCGCGCATCACGCGCTCGGGCTCTGGAACGACCGACAGGACATGCATCGCTGCGACCGTGTCGAAGTGATTGTCCGGGAAATCAAGCGTACGGGCATCCATCTGCCACAATTCCCTGACATGCCCCAGGTTCAAGCGCTCCACCTTGTCGCGCGCCTTGGCAAGCATCTCTTCGCTGAAGTCGATCCCGCTGACTTGCATCGCCGGATCATAATGCTCAAGCGCAAGCCCCGTGCCCACCCCCACTTCGAGAACGGTGCCGGGGCGGGTGTTGATATACTCCACCGCACGCTTCCTGCCGACATTCGTCACCGCTCCGAATGTCCTGTCGTAGATTGGGGCCCACCGGGCGTAGGACGTACTTACGGCGTTGATATCCATGAATTCTCCTTACTTGCCGAACTGTGGCGCCTTCGTCACGGCGGACCATGCCACCATGGTGAGATAGCTCACCGACAGCACAAACAATGCAATCCAAGTGAATGTAAAGAAGGCGGCCCCGGCCAGGACCACGCCGACCAGGAAAAACTTCACGTTGGCCCGCGAGATCGACGCGCCTTTGAGCGACAGTGTCGGCACGGTGCTGATCATCAACAGTCCGATGAGCACCATGTAGATGCAGATGGCGAAGCCCGGCAATTGCACGGTCTCGAACGCGAAGGACAGGAAAAGCGGCGCCATGACAAGCACCGCACCGGCAGGCGACGGCACCCCGGTGAAATGGGCGCTCGGTCCCCCCGTTTCCTCGACCTTGTGATCGACATTGAAACGGGCCAGCCGGATGACGCAGCAGACCGTGAAGCAAAGAACGAATATCCAGGCCGCACTGCGGATCTCCTGCAGACCCCAGAAATACAGGATCAGCGGCGGCGCCACACCGAAATTGAGGAAATCCGCCAGCGAATCGAGCTCCGCGCCGATCTTGCTGTCGCTACGCATCAAGCGCGCGACCCGGCCATCGACGCCATCCAGCACACAGGCCAGCAGAACCAGCTGCACCGCAAAGATGTAATCCGCCTGCACGGCGAACCTGATCGACGTCATGCCGGCACAGATCGCGGCAAGCGTGATCAGGTTCGGCAGCAGCTGGACAAGCGCGGCGTCGTTTCTTTTCCTGCCGGCGTTGTCCCGTGAGGTCTGGTTATCCCGGGGCATCAGGCATGTTGAGGTCGGCCAAAACTGTTTCTCCGGCGATCATGGTCTGCCCCACGCGAACCGAGGGGAAAACACCTTCGGGCAGATAGACATCCAGCCTTGAGCCAAACCGGATCAGTCCGAATCTTTCCGAGGTCGACAGGGTATCACCCGGCTGGACAAAACACACGATCCGCCGGGCCACCAACCCCGCAATCTGCACGACGGCAACGTCCCGCTCATCCGGCATCCGGATGCGCAGGCTGTTGCGTTCGTTGTCGGCGCTGGCCTTGTCCAGCGAGGCATTGAAGAACTTGCCGGGCCGGTAGGCGACCGCTTCGATCCGCCCACCGACGGGCATACGATTCACATGGCAGTTGAACACGCTCATGAAGACGCTGATGCGGGTCAGGGCCTCACCGGACATCCCGAGCTCTTCAGGAGGAACCGCTTTCTCGATCAATGAGACGATGCCATCCGCGGGGCTGACGATGACACCGCTTCGCGACGGCGACACGCGCTCGGGGTCCCGGAAAAAATAGTAGCACCAGACGGTAAGCCCTACACCGATCCACCCCAGGATGTCGGCTACGAGAAACAACAGGAGGGTCGCTGCGGCAAAAATCGCAACGAACTTTCTACCTTCCCGATGCATCGGCTTGATGAACGTATCGAGCATTCGCATGGAAGATTCCCGTGTCCGCTGAGTGATCCTGAGTTATGGAGCCCGTCAGCCACAACTGCAAGCCAAAGAGCAGGTCCCGGGTACACTCGATCGGCGCAACAATGTTCGCTGCGAGTTACCAATGGGCCCTCTATGGCCGTCGGATGCAGTGCGGCATTAACAGGGGCGGTTGCATGAAACCGCATCTCATTCTGATCCCACTGGCGATAACGGCCCTGAGCGTGACGCGGCAAAAGTCGCTGCGACCTTTCCTGTCCCGCGCGAATCTTACCTTTCTCTTTGTCGGAACCGCCTGTGTCGGGCGCGTCGCCGTAGTGCATCCGACCTACTTCAGCGATCTCGTTCCGATGGCGCCCGAGGTCTACGGCGCCTACAAGGCGCCGTCATAGCTTTTTTCTGCGCCTGGTAGAGCCGCGCATACAGCCCGTTCTCGGCCAGCAGGTCTTCGTGCCGGCCCTGCTCCACCAACTGCCCCGATTCCAGCACGAAAATCCAGCCAGCCTCGGAGATGGAACTCAGCCGGTGCGCCACCACGATCGTCGTCTTTCCCTTGGTCAGCCGCGCCAGCGCCGCCTTGATGCGTTCTTCCGTCGCCTGGTCCAGCGCCGATGTCGCCTCGTCCAGCAGCAATATCGGCGCATCCCGCAGGAAGGCCCGCGCAATGGCGATGCGCTGCTTCTGGCCGCCGGACAGCTGCGCACCCTTGGGTCCCACAGGTATCTCACCCCGCGCCCGGATCAGGTCGGCGATCTCGGCATCCTCGGCCGCCTGCCAGACCTGCGCATCACTCGCGTCGGGGTTCACGTAGCGGATATTGTCCCAGATAGCCTCCCAGCGCCTCTTCGGCCTCGCCCTGGGCTTGTTTCACCCGGTCGAATACGAAGTTCATCACCATGATGATGAACGGCAGCACCACTATGGCCGGCACGAACAGGATCGGGTTCTTCCAGATGAGATATCCCGACACCACGATCACAGTCACAGCGTCGCGCAGGGCACCGGCCACGCCAAGGCCCACGAACAACCCGATCTGCTGCGTTTGCGTCACCAGCTTCTGGGTGATCTCGCCCGACTTGGTCCGCGCGAATTAAGCCAGGTCCAGCGACATCAGATGCCCGGTCAGGTCCCGCATCGCACCGGCTTCGAAAATCACCCGCAGGCCGTCTTCGGTCATCACCAGAAACTGCTGATAGACCAAACCCTGCACGAGGATCAGAAACAGCACCAGCAACAGCTTGCCGGAATGCTTGCGCAGGTAACCGTGCCAGAACCACCGCATGTTCCGCTTGTCCGCCGCACTGTAAAGCGGCTGACGTTTCTTGGCTTGGGTATCGCTCATCCGACCTGCAATCCAATTGCTTCTCAGATGACGCCTATAGAGGGTTCAATCCCAAAAGGTCAGCCCCCCGCGTCGACCCCCCTTTTTCCTCTGGCCAAAAATATCCTGGGGGAGGCCCGGGCCTGTCCGGGACGGGGGCAAAGCCCCCAATACCTTCAGCGCAACCCGTCCTCACCCTTCACTTCGTTCACCGTCAACCCGCCCATCCGGTCATGGATACGCCCGCCGCGGCTCATGGCCAGCACGAACAACAGCTCATCGGCCCGCGGCCCATCGGGCAGGCCCACCTCCATCCCGTCGAAATGGCTACGCACATAGGCTGCATTGATATGGCCCAGCGGCACATCGATTCGGGCACCCGGCCCGCCCTGCTTCATCGACGAGGGCACAATCGCCTTCGCCTCGCCCAGCCGCGCGCGCATTGCGTAACCGCCCGGCACGTGCCAGAGCGCCGTATGCTCCAGCTCGCCGGCCTCACCCGCCATGGCGGCCTTGCCATAGCCGTCGATGCCCCCGACACCGCCCATCGCCTCGATCAGCCGGTCGGTCATCATCAGGCCCAGCGGCTTCAGGTCCTCCATGGCCGACTGCAGATCCTCGGCATAGGTGCCCGCAAACGGGTTTTTCACCAGAGCCGCCATCGCGGCGCGGCGCCGCGGCAGTTCCGCGACCGGCCCGCCGTCATGGTGAATCTCCTCGACGAACAGCGCGGTCTTGCGCAGGGTGAAATCAGGCATGTTCGGGGTCCTTTTCTTCGATCATGACACTCTCGCCAACGGTCACGAAAGCGCCCCGCAGGCTCAGGCAGGCAGCATGTATAATACCGCTCGCAACCAGTCTCGCGGCATAGGTGCGACCGGCCTCCAACGCCATTACGATCTCGCAAGCGGTCAGCACACCGACCTCCTGCGTCACCGCGCGCGTGCCAAGATCACTGTCGGGCGACAGATCACAGGCCGGAACGCGGACAATCGCCGGATGCCCCGGCAGGTCCACCGCATTGGCGATCATCGTCGCCGCCGCGTCCGCCGTCGCGGCACTTTGCGCCAGCACAGTCACCGCATCAGCAATCCCCAGCGAATGGCTCCGCCCGCCCGCGCCCGAGGTTGCCACGCCACGCACCGGATCGCCTGCCCGCAACGTGACAGTACCCGGCACCGGGCTTGCAATGGCCGCCGTCATCGTCTCGCCCGGCGCGATGTGAAACGCTACGTCCCCGCCGTTATTCGCATAAGCCTTTGTCAGCGCCGGCCCGTCCAGAATAGCGGCCAGGATCGTCTCCGCTCCCGCGCCCGCCACCGCCGCCATCGGCGTGACAAACTCGGGCGCAAAGGGCCGGACGGCCTCGACCATGCGCCGTGCCGTCTCTCCTTCGACGGCCCCGCCACAGGGGCGGCGCAATCGCGTCAACTCCGCCACCAACTCGTCCAGCAAGGTCCCGAACCGCGCCACCGCTCTCTGGAACGCCGCCTCCCGGCCCGCCCCCTCGATGCCCAAGATCATGTCGATTGGCCCGTGATGCAGGTGCAGCCGCCGCCCATCCGGCAGCCAGTTCGCCTGCGGCCCCGACATCAATCGCGCTCCACGACACGCACCGCGTTGCCGTATTCGCCGCCATGTTCCAGGATATCACTCACCGTCCGCACAGACGCGTCATGCCCGCCAAGCGCCCGGTAATCCTCGCGGCTCAGCGTGAATTCCAGCGGCGCCACCAACGCGGGCGTCGGCACATGCCCGAACGACCCCTCCGGCATCTGCAGCACGTCCACCATCAGGGTGATCCCGCCTCCGGGCCACACAAAGGCCGGTGCCCCACCACAGGTCACCCGCGTCTTCAGCGCCTGCACCGACCGGGTCAGCTTCACCGGGTTCTGCGTCACGCCCGAGCGCAGCGACCCGCCCGCCCCCGCCTGGAACATCACCGTGCACAGCGCCGGCTCGCAATTTTCGGCGATCAACTCCACCGACGGCTTCAACGCCTCCGGCAACGCCGCCTCGCGCGGCTGCAAATCGTCATTCAACACGTAATACCCGTAATGCTCGCCCGTCGTGCTGACCATCAACAGCGTCAGCCCCGACCGCGCGCCCTTCTTCTCCAACCACGGGTTCAGGATCGCCAGCGGATCGTCCAGGTCGGTGCCGCCCCAGCCCTGTCCCGGCTCGGCCACCTTGAAATACCGCCCCGGCGTCGACCGGCGCCCCTTGATCCGTATCCCCGTGTCCGGCCAGCCCAGCACCTTGCCCGCCTGGTGTTCGCTGACCACGCCGGTGATGTGGTCATCCACCACCACCACCTCGTCCACCAGCCCGTGCCATTGGCTTGCAAACATCCCGATGGTGGCAGAGCCACAGCCGACGCGCATCCGCTCCTCGCGCTGCCCGTTGACCACGGGCGCCTGCCCCGCCTGCACCACCACGGTCGCGCCTTTGTCTATCTCCAGTTCCACCGCCTCGCGGTTGCACAGCCGCATCAGCGCGTCACAGGTCGCGCGCCCCTCCGCCTTCTCTCCGCCGGTCAAATGGTCCACACCACCCAGCGACAGCATCTGCGAGCCATACTCGGACGTCGTCACATGTCCCACGGCCTCGCCGCCCGCGCGCACAGTGGCGGCCTCATGCCCAAGGTGCCGGTCGGTATCGATCTTAACCTTCACCCCGCAATAGGAATAGATCGCTTCTGTCACCACGGTCACGAAATCCGCGCCCTCGACCTCGCGGCCCACGATGAACGGCGCTGGCTTGTAATCGGGATAGGTCGTGCCCGCCCCAACGCCGCTGACGAACACCTCCTCGCCGCCCAGGATCTCTCCATCCCATTCCGGCCCAAGGAAGGGTTTTACCGCGTCGCCCTTTGCTACCTTGCGGTCCAGTATGGTCAATGGATCGCACCGCACGATCCGGCCATCCTCGTTGGCATAGCGATCACACGCCCCGATCTTGCCCGGCGCGATGTAACACATCACCGGACACGCATCGCAGCGGATCTTTTCCTCGCCTGCCCGCTCAGCCACCGCGGGTCTCCCGGATCGCCGCCAGCACCCGATGCGGCAACGCGGGCAAGCGCGTCACCAGCGCCCCCGTCGCATCCCTGATCGCATTCAATATCGCAGGCGCGGTCGGGATCAGCACATGTTCCCCCAGCCCCTTCGCACCCATCGGCCCTTCCGGGTCCGGCACCTCCAGAAAAATCGTCTCGATCTCCGGCATATCACCCGTCGTGGGGATCAGGTAATCGTGCAGGTTCTCCGTCCGCCCCGGAATGAACTCCTCCATCAGCGCCAGTCCCAGCCCCTGAGCGATACCGCCCTCGACCTGCCCTTCGGCCAGCTGCGGGTTGATCACCCGGCCCAGATCATGCGCCGCGGTAATCTTGTGCACCTTCACCGTACCAAGGCTCATATCCACCGACAGTTCCACCAACTGCGCGCCATAGCCATAGACGGCATAGGGCACACCCTGCCCGTCCTCGTCCAAGGGCTGCGTCGGCGGGTCATAACTTTCCTCGGCGCACAGGACATACCCATGCGCCTGCTCGGAAAGCTCCGTCAAATCAATTGCTTGCTCCCGAGCGCCGTCGCTTACGCGCACAATGGCACCCTCAAGGTGCAGAACCGCCTCCGGCCCCATATTCGTCTGCTTCAGGATCAGCGCCCGCAATGCCTGCCCGGCCTTCAATGCCGCGCTTCCGGTCACGTAGGTCTGGCGCGACCCGGATGTTTTTCCGCAATCCGGCGTCAGCGCGGTATCCGCCCCGATGATCTGCATCTGCGCCAACGGCAGCCCCAGCGCATCCGCCGCGATCTGCGGGATCACCGTGTTCGACCCCTGCCCGATATCCACCGCCCCCTGGTGCAGGCACAGCCGTCCATCGGCCGTCAGCCCGATCCGAATAGTCGATGGATTGGCAATCGCCGTATTCCCGCAACCATACCAGCAGGACGCGATGCCGACGCCGTATCGCACAGGCCCGCCCCCCGCATTGGCTCGCGCGGCCCGTTCCAGCGCATCGGCCCAACGCCCGTCCAGCGCCTCCAGGCAAGCCCCGATTCCCACACCATGAAGCGTTTGACCAAACACCGTCGCCTGCCCGTCGCGCAGCGCATTTAGCTTGCGAAAGGCCAGCCGGTCCATCCCCAGCTTCTCCGCCAGGTCGTCGAACAGCGTCTCCTGCATGATAGCCGCCTGCGGCACGCCGAACCCCCGGAACGCGCCGGCAATCGGCTCGTAGCTGTAATTCGCCCGCGCCTCGGCGTGATAGTTCGGGATGAAATAGGGCCCCGACGCGTGAACCGGCACGCGGCCCGCCACGGTCGGCCCCCAGCTTGCATACGCCCCCGTATTGAAATCTCCGTCGAACTCCATCGCCACGATGCGCCCGTCGGCGTCGGCGCCAAGGGTGCAGCGCATATCCGACGGATGCCGCTTGGTGGTCGAGGCCATGCTCTCGGCCCGGCTATATACCATCCGCGCCGGTCGCCCGGTCTTCAGCGCCACCAGCCCGACCAGAGGCTGCAACGACACATCCAGCTTCGATCCGAACCCCCCGCCCGTGGCCGCCGGAATGATCCGCACGGCTTCGGGCGGCAGGCCCAGCACGGCCGCGGTATCGTCGCGGTCCATGATCGGCGCCTGCGTGCAGGCCCGGATCACCAAAATGTCGCCATCCATCCAGGCGACACCGGCCTCGGGTTCGATATAGGCATGCTCCACATATCCCGTCTGCATCGCGCCGCTGGCGGTAAAGGCGGCGTCCTGCATCGCCTGCCGCGCCGCGCCCCGCCGGACCTTGCCGGCGATCAACAGGTTGTCGGGATGCGCGTCATGCACGGGCCGTTCCGCCGGGTCCTCGCGCCACGTGATCGGAAAGTCCGACAGGTCCAGCGCCTCGACAACCGCAGGCTCACCGGCGACCAGTGCCACCGCTTCGCCCGCCAGCCGCGCCCTATCCTCCGCCAGCGCCGGTTGGTCCCGGAATGCCGGGATCACGCCAAAGCGGTTTGTCCCGGCGATGTCACGCGCCGTGAACACCTGCACGCCCCGCTGCGCGGCCCAGTCCGCGATCTCTCCAAGTTGAAAGGATACGGGCGCGTATGGCGCACGCACCGCCCGCACCAGCAAAGCTCCGTCCGGCACGTGATCCGCGCCATAAGCCTCGGTCCCGTCCACCTTCACGGCACCGTCCAATCTTGCAACGGCCGCGCCTACGGCCTCTCCGGCATCGGGCATCGTGGCCACGTCGCCGGGGGCCGCATCCAGAACGGCATCAATGATCTTGGTGTACCCGGTGCACCGGCAAAGCACGCCCCCCAAAGCCTCCTCGACCTCGGCCCGGCTCGGCTCCGGCGTCTCGCGCAGAAACGCCTCTGCCGTCATCACCATGCCGGGCGTGCAGATCCCGCATTGCGCCGCCCCGTGCCGCAGAAAAGCCTGCTGCAAAGGCGTGTGCGCCTGCCCCTCGATCGTCTCGACCTTACGCCCTGCCGCCTGGCCCAGCGGCGTCAGGCAGGCACAGACCGGGGCGCCGTCCAGCAATACGGTACAGGCCCCGCAATCCCCCGCGTCACAGCCCACCTTTGTGCCGCGCAGGCGAAGGCCGTCGCGCAGGACCTCCGACAAGCGCCGCGCCGGATCGGCGGGCAGCACGTGGCGCTGTCCGTTAACGGTCAGAGTGCAAGTGTCCATCGGACGGTTCACGACACACCCTCTGCGCCGACCGCATCCGTCACCGCCCGGCGCAACAGCACCGTCGCCGCGTGACCGCGATAGGCCGCCGTCGCCCGGATATCGTCCAGCGGCGACAAGGCTGCGCAAACCAAATCGTCGGAAATTGCATCCGCCAGCGTAGGGTTTGCTACACGCCCGGTCAGCGCAGCCTCTACCTGTGGCAAGCGCGTGGCCACCGCACTACATGCTCCCACGGCCAAAGCTGCGTCGCTGACGCGCCCCTCCTCCACCACCAGCCGCACCGCAACCATGGCAATGGAAATCACCAGGTAGCGCCGCGCCCCCAGCTTCAGGAACCGCGACCGTGCCGCAAGAGCCGATCGTGGCACGTGAATACTTGTCACTATCTCGCCGGGGTTCAGCGCCGTCCGGCGTGGCCCGACAATAAAATCCTCCAGCGGCAATCGCCTTACCCCCTCCGCCGAGGTCAGTTCCACCTCTGCGTCGAGCGCCAGCAGGCACGGCACCCCGTCCGCCGCGGGCGAGGCGTTGCAAAGATTGCCTGCGATCGTCCCCGCGTTCTGTATCTGAACCGAGCCGACCTCCCGCGCCGCCTGTTTCAGCATGTCGCAGGCCGGGGGCAGCTCCGCTTTCAGGATATCCGTCCATGTCGTCGCCGCCCCGATGCGCAGCCCCGCATCGGTCACGGCGACCCCGCGCAAACCGGCCAACCCGGTTATATCCACCACCGGCCCCTGCAACGCCCGCGCACCCGTCGCCGGGAACAGGTCGGTACAGCCCGCCGCCACGCGCCCGCCTGTCTGCGCCAGCAGCGCCAGCGCATCGTCCAGGGTTTCGGGCCGTGTGTATCCGGTCACGCCGCTCTCCATTTCGGGGTGCGGGTATCGTGCGACGCGGCGTTTCGTCCTGTCAACTCAAAGCGTTTTGCCTTTGACCCGAGGCATCAGCGAAAGGCGAAACGCGCGCAACGATTGAATGTTGCGCTGCCGTTCAGACTCCCACGTAGCGGTCCACGATGGAGTGATCCTGCCGCAGCGCCTCCGCGCTCAGAACCTCGCCGTTCCGCCCGTTCTCGATAAACGCCACCCGGTCGGCCACCGACAGCACCGCATCCACGCGCTGCTCGACCAGCAATATCGCCACACCCTGCGCGCGCATCCTGACGATCACCTGCCGGATCGCCTCGATCATCGACGGTTGCAGCCCCTCGGTCGGCTCGTCGAGCAGCAGCGCCTTGGGCTGGATGCACAGCGCCCGCGCCGTGGCCAGCATCTGCTGCTCTCCGCCCGACAGCGTCTGCGCGGGCTGGTTCATGCGTTCGCGCAGGCGCGGGAACAAGTCCAGCACCTCGTCCAGCACCTCCTTGCCCGCGCCCCGCACTTGCAACCCGATCTCCAGGTTCTGCGCCACGCTCAGACCCGCGAACAGCCGCCGCCCCTGCGGGATATACCCGATCCCCGCACGCGGCACCTCGTGCGCGGGCAGGCTGCCGATATCCTGCCCGTCCAGCGTGATCCGCCCGGACATCAGCGGCAGCAGCCCCATGATCGTCTGCATCGTCGTGGTCTTGCCCGCGCCATTGCGGCCCAGAAGGCACAGGATTTCCCCCGCCTCGACGCGCAATGAAAGATCCCGCAAGACCTGCGCCGCGCCGTATCCCGAATTGACCGCATCAAGCTCCAGCATCACCCGGTCCCCAGATAGGCGGCCTGCACGTCGGCATTCTCGTGGATCTGCTGCGGCGTGCCCTCGGCCAGCATCTCTCCGAAGTTCAGCACGCTCACCGTGTCGGCGGTCTCCATCACCACTTTCATGTTGTGCTCGATCAGCAGGATCGTCGTCTCCCCCGCCAGTTTACGGATCAACGCCTTGAACGCCTCGATCTCCCCTTCCGACAAGCCCTGCGTCGGCTCGTCCAGGATCAGAAGCCGCGGCGCCTGCACCAGCCCCATCGCAATTTCCAGCAGGCGCTGGTGCCCATAGCTGAGGTTTCCGGCCTCCTCGTCGGCCTGCCCGTCCAGCCCGACACGACCAAGCGCCTCTGCCGTCGCAGTATCCACGGCTTTTCCCTGCAACCGCCGCCGTGCGGCCAGCGCCACGTTCTCCTGCACCGGCAGACGCGGAAAGATCGATGTGATCTGGAACGTGTAGGCCATCCCCTTCAGGATGCGCTTATGCGCGGGCAACCGGGTGATGTCTTCACCGTCGAACGTCACCGTCCCCGAGGTCGGCGGAATGCGCCCGCAGATCATACCCACTAGGGTGGTCTTGCCCGCCCCGTTGGGACCGATCAGCGCCCGCACCTCACCTTGCGGCAGATCGAAATCCACATCCGTGACCGCCTGCAACCCATCGAACGACTTGGACAGCCCCCGCACCTTCAGCAGCATCACGGCAGCCCTTTCCACAGCCGCCGCCGCACTTCGCCGGTCAGGCCCTGCGGCGCGAACAGCGTCAACGCCACCAGCGCCACGCCCGCGATCAGCATGTAGGCCGAGGTCACGCCGGAACTGAGGTCAATGAGGTAGAACATGAAGAGCGTACCCACGAACGGCCCCAGCACAGTGCCAGCCCCGCCCAACAGAACCCACAAGAGCGGAAAGATCGAATACTGCACCGAGCCGAATGTCGCCCCCGCATAGCCAAAGAGCAGACCATAAAACGCCCCCGCCGCGGCGGAAATCGTGCCAGACACCACCATCGCTCCCAGCTTGTGCGCATAGGTGTCATAGCCCAGCATCCGCACGCGCTCCTCGTTCTCGCGGATGGCGATCAGCGTCCGCCCGAACCGGCTTTGGACCAGCCACAGCGACAGTAGGAAGCAGACCGAGAACAGCCCCCACGCCGAGAAATACCGCGCCGTCTGGTCGCTCAGGTCGATCCCCCACAGCACCCGCTGCGCCTGCTGGATGACGAATCCCTCGTCGCCCCGCGTGTATTCCCCGAAATACAGGATCGTCAGGTACCCCGCCTGCGCGAACATCAGCGTCACGATCATGAACGCCACACCCGCCGTGCGCAGCGCCAACAGCGCCAGCCCCCCGGCTACAACCGCCCCGGCCACGATCCCCACGATCAACGCCGGCGCAGGCGTGAAACCCGCGTGCTGGATGGTCAGGCCCATGCCGTACATCCCCGCCGCGAAAAACAGCGCGTGGCCCAGGCTCAACAACCCCGTATAGCCAAAGAGGATGTTGTACCCCACCGCATAGGACGCCAGCACCATGATCCGTGCAATATTCCCGTGGTGATAGGCCGGCAGCACGAACTGCAACGCGAACAGCACCACCAACAGGCCCAGATGCAGCCCCAGAACGCGCCCGCCCATGCTCATGCCGTCCGCGTCCCGAACAGACCCTGCGGCCGGAACACCAGCACCAGTCCTACAAGCAACGTCGCGAGGATCTTCGCCAGCGTCGGCGAGAAAAAGACCGAGATGACCCCGTCACTCAGCCCGATGAACAAAGCGGCCAGCACCGTCCCCGGCAAGCTCCCCAGCCCACCGATGATCACCACGATGAAGGCCAGCAGCAACGGCTCCACCCCCATCAGGTAATGCGCCTGCTGGATCGGCACGATCAGCACCGCCCCCAGCGCCGCCAGCCCCGCGCCGATCCCGAAGACCAGCGCATAGACCCGCTCGACGGGTATGCCAAAGGCCAGCGCCATGTCCCGATCCGCCTGCGTCGCCCGCATCAAAAGCCCGATCTTTGTCCGCACCATCATCGCCCAGACGCCGCACAGCACCGCGCCCGCGGCGAAGATCACGAACAGCTTGTAGGACGTGATGCTCCACCCCCAGGGCTGCGCCATGCCGAACAGCGTCTCGAACCAGTCGAACCACGGCAGCTCGACTCTTGTATTAAACGGCGCCTCCACAGGCCTCGCTTCGGGGCCATAGGTCATCAACGTCAGTTGCTGGATGATATAAAGCAAGCCGATCGTCGCCACGATCGTCCGCTCGGGATCATACTCAATACGCTTAAGTATGGTCACGTCCGCCGCCGCTGCAAGCACCCCCACGACCAGCGGCGCGATCACAAGTGCTGCAACAAACCCCAGCGCCGGATGCCCGCCCACCATCTGCGCCACGTACCAGGCGATGACCGCGCCCAGCATATAGAACTCGCCATGCGCGATGTTGACCACGCGCATCACGCCAAAGACAAGGCTCAGGCCCACGGCGGTCAGCGCCAGCACCGCCGCCGTCACCGCGCCTTCCAGCGTGGCGAGGATAAGATGAGGTCCGAACTCCATCAGGTCAGGTCACACGCCCCCGCCCGCCGCACGCATCACAGCGGCTGCGTGGTGTAATCCACCTCGTCGGGATACATCGTGTCCTTGATCGACGTCGTGTGCACGCGCACCAGCCGCCCGTTCTCGACCCGGCTGATATGCTGATGCCCGAACACCTGGTGCGTCTTGCCGTTGAAACGCTTGGCCCCCTGCGGATGCGCCTGGCTTTCGGGCATGTCGCCCATCGCCTCGACCGCCTCGATCAGCTTGGCGCGGTCGCCCGGCCCGGCATAGCCGGCCTCTTCCATCCCCGCCTTGATGATGTGCAGCGTCTCCCAGCAGCCGAACATATGCGCATAGGTAGACACGTCGCTCGGGTCGCTGACCGACGCGCCGTTCTCGTCCACGCCCACGGCCTCGCGATAGAATTTCTCGTGCTCGCTCTGGTCCTCCTGCGCGTAGCGCGGCATCCCTTCCCAGAAATACGTCCCTTCCAGGAACTCCAGGCCAGGGCTGGAAATATCCACCGCCTCCAGGCTGTCGATGAAGCCGAAGATCTCCGGCCCCTGGTCGCCGAAAAACTCGCCCAGCTCCTTCACGAAAGTCAGAACGCCAGGCCCCACCATCACGTGATAGAGCACCTCGGTATCGCGCGGGATCTGCGGGAAATACTTGGTAAAGCTCGTCTCGCTCGGCGGAATGGCGATCTGCTCCAGCACCTCGCCCCCCTGTTCCTTGATCGCGGCGGAAAAGAAATCGCGGTGGTCGTGGCCGAATGCGAAATCGGGGAAAATCATCGTGACCTTCTTGCCAAGGTTCTCCGACACGTAAGGCGCCATCGCCTGCACCTGGCTCTTCACATCGGTGATGCCGGGTTGCAGCGTATAGCGGTTCAGCATTCCGCTCGCCACGTGGTGCCCTTCCGACACGACGAAATAGGGCAGCTTCAACTCCCCCGCCCGCGGCGCGGACCCGATCACGACGTGGCTGAACAGCGTGCCGAAGCCCACGTCACAGCCATGCTGGTTGGCGAATTTCTCCACCACCTCGGCGCCGCGCTTGGGGTCCGTGCCGTCATCCTCGGCGATGATCTCGATCATCCGGCCATTGATGCCGCCGCCCTCGTTGATCAGCTTGACCGCCGCCTCGGTGGTGCGCCCGTACCAGCGGCCATAGGCAGCCCCGATGCCGGTGCTATGCTGCTGAAACCCGATCTTGATCGGCTCCGAGCTTTGCGCCTGCGCGTACCGCGCCCAAAGCGGAAGGCTCGCGGCACCGGCGGCGGCACCGGCCAATGTCTTCAGCGCGCCACGGCGCGACGTGGCCTTTTTCTGATTGGTCATCACGACCTCTCCCTGTTTCTCGATATGGATTGGCCCGATCCTGCGAAGCCTGCCCCGGTTTGTCCAGCGTTTTAAACCAGCGCCTTACCCCCGTGGCGACGCCAGAAGCCACAACCCGAAGAACGTGTAGGCCACCATGAACACCGCCAGCGGCGCCTGCCCCAGCACGGCCCGCCGCCGGTCGGCCCGGTCCCGCATGGCCAGCGCGTGCGCCATCAGAATCGCCACGACATGCCCCACCACCACGGCCCCGGCTTGGCTCAGCCAGATCCGCCGCACCGTATCTTGCGTATTGAAAAACCCGGTGGTCACGTAGAAGCCATCAAGGCCCAAAAAATGGGCACCGTTAGACAGCGGATCGTCCAGCATTTGCACCACGTACTGCACCTCCACAAGGAAGGTCGGCAGGTAATGCGCCACATGGTACCCCAGCGCGATCGGCAGAATAGACGGCGCGAACAGGCAAAACGCCGCACGCAGGCTCCGCCCCGTCCCGGCGATCCTTTCCCCCAGCCAAAGGCAGGCCGCGAACACCGCCAACAGCCCGAGATTCGCCACAGCCAGCCCGATCAGGTTCGGCACCACCACCGCCGACCGCCCCGGAAACTCCAGCGGGTTGACCCCGATCACCCCCAGCCACCAGAAGGTCTCGTTCAGCCCGTCGAAACTGCCCGTGCCCAGCAGCAACACCATCAGAACGGCCAAGGCCAATGGCGGCGCCCGCCGGATCACGCCCTGCCACCCCCACAAGCCCAGCGCCAAGCGCCCACGCACCGGGGCAAGCAACCCCATGCGCCCATAGGCCCGCATCATCACCGTCACCATCTCGCCCCGCAACAGGAAGGCAGGCCCGAACAGCAGCACCCCGAACAAAACCGCATACCAGTAAAGCCCCACGACACTCGCCAACCGCGCTGGATCCGCCGGCGCAGGGTCACACAGCAGGAACACCGCAAAGGCCAGGAACAGACCCACTGCCGGCCAATACCCCCAGCTTCTCGGATACCGCATCAACGGACGGATCCCCGTCCACCGGGACAACACCGCGATCACCCCCGTCCAGGGGTTCGTCCAACGCCAGTGATTTCCGATAATCCCCTGCAGGCTCACCAATGCCACCCACCACACCGTCCAGACCAAAAGCGGCATCGGGTTCTCCATCGGCGTGCGTGGCCCGGCAAAGCCCTGCCATACCGCAAACGCCAGCACCCCCGTCGCCAACAGGCTCGTCCCATGCCGAAATGCCCAGCGCGGCCGCCGCACCAGACCCACCGGCGCAAACACCGCCTCCCCCGCCCGCGCTGGCAACACCGCCAGCAAGATCACAGTCAGAACGACACTCGCCACACCCGCCGAGATGTAGACATCCGTCGGCAGCAACAACACAAAGCTCTGCTCCGACGCATGCGCCCATGCCATCCCGCCCCAGAACAGGACGAGGCACACCAGCACGCCCCGCATCACCATCTCTTCTTCTGGCCAAAAATATCCCGGGGAGAGCGTTGAAACGCAGTTTCAACGTGAGGGGCTGGCCCCTCTTCCCAATAAACCTGCGTGGCGCAGCCACTCATTCAGGTCACCCCGGGTCGCGGATCAGGCTCTGGCACATGCAATGCACGCCCCCACCCCCTTGGGTGATCATGCTCAGGTCCGGGTCGAAAATCTCGAATCCCAGCGCCTTCAGCTTCTCTTTCAGCGTTTTCGATCCTTCCGGCAACAGCACCCGGTCCTGCCCAAGCGCCACCACGTTACAGCCCAGAGCGATGGTCTCCTGGAACGGCACCTCGACGATCTCGATATTCTTCGCCCGCAGCCAGTCCACGATCTCGGGATCGGTGCAATCGGTGCAGACAGCCGCCAGCTTCGGCGCCAGCATCACCACCATCAGGTCGATATGCACATAGAACGGGTCGATATCGGCCAGCTTCACTTCCCAGCCCTCGGCCTCCATCCACGACGCCACCTGGCGCGCGCCCTCATGCATCGACCGGCCTTCTTCGCCTTCCCAGCCGATCAGAACACACCCCGGCTCGATCACGTTGAAATCCCCGCCCTCGAAGGTGCCGGCGGTGACGAAATCGTAAATCGGAATGCCAAGGCCCTGAAAGGTCTCGATCGCCCGGAAATTCTCGCCCCGGCGCCAGTGTTGCGACATATGCGTTATGATCGCGCCATAGGGCGTCATGACCGAACTGTCCCGCGCATAAACCTGGTAGGGCAGTTCCGGATCCGGCACATGGGTATGCACCTCGACGCCCGCACTTTCATAGGCGCTCACCATCTCGGAATGCTGCTTTTGGGCAATAACAAGGTCGAACTCCACGCCCCGCCGCAACGTCTTCTTGCTCACAGAGGAGGTCTTCAGCCACCGGTAATTTTCGATCGGCCCCAGCAGGACCGACCGCAACGTGCCATAGTCGCTATCCGCCCCCCAGTCATTCAGCCTGGGCGTTCCCCCGCCCTCGCGCCGCGCGCGCAGGGTAAAATTGTCAGCCGGTTGATCTTTCATGAAAGCTCTCCTTTGCGCGAAAGGCTGAGCCGATGCCGCGCTCAAGTCAAGCGTGACCGCGCCACCGCCGCCGCGGCACCCGCCTGACGCACACGCCAAAGCCTCCGCAGGCGGCAAGCCCTACGGCTCAAACCGCTCCGCCAGGTCTTCGGTATCCCCGATCGACGCCAGCTTTACCTCCCGGATCAGCTTCAGCGTCGGCTTCAAGCAAAAGAACACGGACCCCACGATAAACAGCCAGATCGCCACAGTCTCCGTTTCTTTCCACAGAAACAGGATCGACCCGATCAGGAACGAGAACGCCGCGATGAAATCCGCGAGCGTGTGCAGCAGCTCGAATATCGCGTAAAGCCGCCGCGTCTCGGCGCTGACATGGCGCTTGTCCTTGAACATCTGCATGGGGTGCCTCCGGGGTTCGACAGTCGCACCCTAGAAAAACCATGCCCGCCATTTTGGCAAGACTCAGACCCTAATCCTGCGGAAAAGGCACCACGCCATCCGCCGCCAGCCGTTTGAAAAAGCCCAGAACCTCGTCCTCGGTCGCCTGCTCGACCGCGCCCGCGCGCACCGCCTCGCGGCTCCAGATCCAGGATTGCGCCGGGTCATCCCGCATCGCCCAGGCGGGGAAGAGACGCGTCCTGATACTGCGCGTCAACAGGTTGCGCGGCTCGATATGCCGGTCGTCCCGCTTGATCCGGGCATAGCACGCCTCGACCGCGTCCTTCGGCCCTTCCAGCAATTGCAGGTACAAATCCGCCCGACAGATCAGCGCCCCGGTGATGTCATCACGTTCATTGCACCGCCGCGCATCCAGCAGGATACCGGCCAGCATCGCGTCGTCATATCCGAAGGGTCGAGAGGCATAGATCAACTGAGTGAGCGCCATAGCGGGGCTCCTTTCCGCCTCAGCCTAGGCGACAGCGCCGCAACTGTCCACGCGCCTCACGCGCCGCGCTTGGCCCGGAACACCTCGGCATTGGGAATCTGCCCCGCGCCACGATTCAGCTTCAGGTCGTCACGCATCCTCACGTTCAGCTCGACCAGCTTGGCCTCCAGCGCCTGTTTCGCCGCCTCGATCCGCGCCGCGCCTTGGCCTTCGCTCCTGGCATGGTGATACGCCAGCACCGCCTCGTAGGCTTCCGTGCTGGCCCGCATCACCGCGACCGACGCGATCACGTCGATCGCCTTGTCCGCCCCCGGCGCACGTTCCGGCAGATCCTGCCCGTGGTTCAGCGCATGCGCCATCCCGTGAAGGTGGGTCAAATGCTCGGTGTAGAGCCTGATCCGCGCCTCTGTCAGCCGCCCAAACGCCCGCGTCGCCTTGACCGCGATATAGGCCAGCAGTGCCGCAACAATGAAAAGAAGCGCAAGAATGCCCTGTCCGACGCTCAACGGCTAAGGCCCCCATGCAGCGTCGGCACGTCCAGCGCCGCGAAGCCATAGTGCCGCAGCCACCGCAGATCACTGTCAAAGAACGCGCGCAGGTCCGGGATGCCGTATTTCAGCATCGCGATCCGGTCGATCCCCATGCCGAATGCAAAGCCCTGCCATTCGTCCGGGTCGATCCCGCCCGAACGCAGCACATGCGGATGCACCATGCCCGATCCCAGAATCTCCAGCCAGTCGTCGCCTTCCCCGATCTTCAACGTGCCGCCTTCCCACGAACACCGGATATCGACTTCCGCCGACGGCTCGGTGAACGGGAAATGCGACGCGCGGAACCGCAGTTCGACATTGTCGACCTCGAAGAACGCTTTCACGAACTCTTCCAGAACCCATTTCAGGTTCGCCATCGAGATATCCTTGTCGATGGCCAGCCCTTCGATCTGGTGAAACATCGGCGTGTGCGTCTGGTCATAGTCGGCACGATAAACCCGTCCCGGCGCGATCACCCGGATGGGCGCACCCTGCGCCTGCATCGCCCGAATCTGCACCGGGCTGGTATGCGTGCGCAGCACATGCGGCGGGCGGTCATCGCCCTCGGCCCGGTGGGTATAGAACGTGTCCATCTCGGCCCGCGCCGGGTGGTGGCTGGGGATGTTCAGCGCATCGAAATTGTACCAGTCGCTTTCGATCTGCGGCCCCTCGGCGACGGCAAAGCCCATATCCGCGAAGATCGCCGTAACCTCCTCGGTCACCTGGCTGATCGGGTGAATGGTGCCCTCGCGCCGTGGCCGCCCCGGCAGGGTCACGTCCAGCCATTCGCCGCGCAGCCGTTCGTCCAGCGCGGCATCGGCCAGCGCCACCTTCTTGGCCGCCAGCGCGCTGTTGATCTCGTCCTTCAGCGCGTTCAGCTTCGGCCCCATCTCCTGCCGCTCTTCGGGCGTCATCTTGCCCAGCTCGCGCATCTTCAGGGCGACCTCGCCCTTCTTGCCGACGGCCTGCACGCGCAAATCCTCCAGCGCGGCCTCGTCACCGGCCTCGGCAATGGCTTTCAGGTACTTGTCTCTCAGGTCATCCATGTCGTCTGTCCGGCCAAATCCATCGGGCCGGGGTTACCCCGCCTGAGGCATTTGCGCAAGCCAAGCCTGCCCGGCCCGCGGCTCAGGGCTTGGATAGCTCCTCCATCCGTCGCAACAGTTCCGGGTCCGGCTCCTGGCCTGCGTCGATCTGGCGGACGATTTCCTCTGCCAGTTCGTCCATCTCCTTCAAACTCGCCTTCGCCTCTGCCGAGGGCTCCGGCTGGTGCGAGACCAACCAGCGGTGAAACGGGTCATCCCCCGGACCGGCCCCGTCCGAGGCGGGATAAGGCAGGAAAGCCGATGCCCGCCGCGGCGTGGCGATGCCGTGAACCTCTCGCAGGTAGGCCTGAAACGCGACGGGCGGGATGGGCAGACCCCAGCCTTCGGCCACCCGCTCACCTGCTTCCATCTGATCGGCCAAGTCCTCGGCCAGGTCGTCGCGCTGGTCTTTGAGATCCTCAACGCCCTCGGCCTCGTCCAATCGATCCTCCGCGATCATCTGCGCCAGTTGGAACACGCTCTCCAGACCGTTGCCCTGCAGCATCGCCTCCAGCGGCGTCAGCGTGTGCACCTCCGCAAACGCAGGCTCTTCGTACCCCACTGCCAATAATCGCAGCAGGTCTTTCGGGTCGTCCGAGATCACGCCGAACCAGACCGAGCCGGACCCCGACCCGTGATGCACGATCCATTGCTTACCCTCATCGTCCAGCCAGAACCCGGCATACGACCCGTCGCCGCCCGTCTGCACGAACAGGAAAACGCGCTCATCCTCGTCCGCCACCGGCGGCACCGCACCGTTCAGCGAAAACGTCCCGTAATAACTGAACGCCGCATGGCTCGCGCCCGGTTGCTGCCATTCCGCCACCGGGTACAGCGCCAGCGATTGCCGCTCGAACCCCAGCGGCGCGCCCTGCCATGTCGTCTGGCGTGCGCCCTGCGCCTCCAGCCAGTCCATGACGCCGACGAGGATCGGGGGCATTTCCATGCCCTCGGGCATCCGTTCCATCAGCTCTTCCGAAAACCGCTTCACCATCGCCTAGACCCGAAAACCCGTTGTGTAGTCTCTGTTGAAGGCAACATAGCCCTCTGAGGTGACACCGTGATGGCCCTGCATCATCCCATGCAATTCCGGCAGCCGGTGGAACGGCACCTGCGGCAGAGCATGATGCTCGGTGTGATAGGGCATGTTCCATGCCAGGAACCGCACGAGGCGATTTGTGTAGGTCGTGCGCGTGTTCTGAAACATGTCCGCGACGAAGGCGCAGCGCCCGTGTTCCGCCAGCAGGTAGAGCCGCAGGAAAGGTTGCCCCAGCAGCGCCGGCAGGATCCAGACCCAGAACAGCACCGCGGCCACCGCAGGACTGGCCAACATCACGGCGTAGAGCGCCAGCATCACCCGCGCCTCCCTCACGACGCGCGGCCGCGCGCGTTCGGGCACGTAGTCACCCGGATCACCGCCCGCCGCATTGCGTAAGGTCTGCCCGATCATCGCCCACCAGAACGGCAGGCCGGTCACATGCCACAGATAGGCGCGCCAGCCCTCGGGCTTCGCCCCGGCCAACAGTTCGGGGTCCTTGCCGGGGATGTTGGTGTGCCGGTGATGCGCCAGATGGAAATACCGGAACCACTCGAAGGGCTGCACGATCAGCAGGCCACAGATTCGCCCAATCCATTCGTTCAGCCAGGCCGACCGAAACGGTGTCTTGTGCGTCGCCTCATGCTCCAGCGTGAACAGAAAACAGATCGCGATTCCCTGAGGGATCAGCACCGCCCCCCACAGAGGCCAGCCCAGCCCGATCCAGAGACCGAACAGCCCGATCAGCCCGAAATGCACCGCCAATCGGAACAGGCCGGGCGCATTCTGGACCGCGGCCAGACGGGCCAATTTGTCTCGCGGCAAGGCGGCGATGAACTCCCGGTGATCCATGCGAAAAGCCTAGATAGCCCGTCGCCACACGGCAAGGGATCAACGCCGGCCCCCGCTCGCGCAGGGGTTACTTGACACCCCCAACGGCGGGCCCTAGCGCAGGCGGGCAGGCTTTGAATTCAACAACAGCAGATCTCCATGCGCAATCTATCCCCCGTCGACCAGTTCCTGTTCGGGCTCATGAACGCCAGCCTCCTCTTCACGTTGGTCTACTGGATATTGGGCTTCGATGTTCAGTTCGCCACTGGCTTCGCCATTGAGGACGGCCCCGTCGAGTACGGCACCGCCGTCATGCTGTTCGTGTCGGCGCTGGTGCTGGCGTGGCAGTCCGCGCGCCAGTTCCGGAAAGGCCAGGCGCTTGCCGGGGTCTGCCTGTCGATCTACGCGCTGATTTTCGTCTTCGGCACGGGCGAAGAGATTTCCTGGGGTCAACGCATCCTGGGTCTGGAGACGCCCGAGCCCCTCCGGGAGGTCAACTTCCAGAATGAAATCACGCTGCACAACATCGTGGTGGGCGGCAAGCAGCTGACCAAGACGGTGTTCGGCAGCGGGCTGACCATCGCGATCCTGCTCTACCTGCTGGCGTTGCCGGCCCTCTATGGCAAATCCCGCCTTATCACGCGCATTGCGGACCGTCTGGCATGGCCGGTGCCGTCATGGCGTCACGGGATCATGGGCGTTATCGCCAGCGTGGTAATGCTGGTGGTCGATATCCCCCGCCAATGGGAGGTGTACGAATTCGTCTTCAGCCTGCTGACCACGTCGATCTTCCTTGCGCCGGCAAACACCGCCACGTTCGAACGGTCAGCCGCCACCTGAGCCGCATCCACGCGCCCGCCCCGGACCGGGTCGGTGGAAATCAGGCCGCTGACGTGTTGCGCTTTTCGCGCACTTCGCGGTCATGCGCCGCCAGCAGCCGCTTGGCCTTTTCACTCAATTCGGACTGCCCGTCGCGGGTCTGCAAGATGGTGCGTACCATGTCTCTGCCTCTTGGTTTGCCGTCCTTTTCGGACCGTTGTGTCAAAAGGCATCGCACAACTTTGCGGGGAGAGTATGGCGGATTTTAGGAGATTGTTAACCAATACGGCACAAATAAAAGCGCCGCCGGGGGCCCCGACGGCGCTCGTTTCTTGTCCCTCGAACGGCAGGCTTACGCGGTCAGCGCGCCTTTTGCCTGTTCCACGATGGCGCCGAATGCGGCGGGTTCGTGCACGGCCAGATCGGCCAGGACCTTGCGGTCCACTTCGACACCGGCCAGCGACAAACCGTTAATGAAACGCGAATAGGTCAGCGATTCGTCATGGGCGCGCACGGCGGCGTTGATCCGCTGGATCCAAAGCGCGCGGAAATTCCGCTTGCGGTTCTTGCGGTCGCGCGTGGCGTACTGGTTGGCCTTGTCTACGGCCTGTGCCGCCACCTTGAAGGTGTTCTTGCGACGGCCATAATAGCCTTTCGCGGCTGTGGTGACTTTCTTGTGACGGGCGTGGGTGACTGTCCCACCTTTGACTCTTGCCATGTCTCAAACTCCTCAGCGTGCGTAAGGCATCATCGGCTTGATGATACCTTCATCAGCCTTGCAAAGCGTCGTGGTGCCACGCGCGTTGCGGATGAACTTGTTGGTCCGTTTGATCATGCCGTGGCGCTTGCCGGCCTGGCCAGCCACCACGCGGCCCTTGGCCGTCACCTTGAACCGCTTCTTGCAGCTCGATTTCGTCTTCATCTTGGGCATTTCCGGCTCCTCTTGATGGTCGGTCTTATGCGCGACTCGGCATGCCACTTCGGCCGGCCGCGCGAATGAAAGGGCCGTATAGGACGACAGCGGGCGTAAAGCAAGGGGGTTGGTAGTGCCACCGGTCCCGAAATCCAACCCGCGCGACCCTGCCGCCGCACGGCCATTTGCGCCAAACCCGCAATGCCCCTAACATCCCAGACCGGGAGGAGCCACAGACTGGACAAGAAACGCCATATCGACAAGGTCGTGAGCGCCGTCAACTCGCCCAGCGCCGCCGCGCGCTCGGCGCTGGCAGCGTCGTGGCACCGCTCGATGGAACGTCACGGGCTCGATCCCGCCGCCCCCGCGCAGGGCCAGCGCGTCGATCACAGCGTCGTCGATGAAAGCCGCGCGCGGCTCGACCGCTTCATGACCATCGCCGCCCCCAAGCTCGACCAGCTTTTCGGCCTTGTCGGCCTCTCGGGCTGCGGCGTTCTGCTAACCGATGAAACCGGCGTCATCCTCGACCAGCGCTGCTCCGATGGCGACCGTACAACCTTCGAAGACTGGGGCCTGACAGTCGGCGCGGACTGGAGCGAGGCCGCCGAGGGCACCAACGGAATCGGCACCTGCCTGACCGAGAAACGCCGCATCACCATCCACCGCGATGACCATTTCCTTGCCCGCAACATCGGCATGAGTTGCATGGATGCGCCGATCTTCGGCCCCGATGGCGGGCTTCTGGCCGCGCTCGACGTCTCCTCGGCCCGCGTCGACCAGACCGAGGCCTATAACCGCCTGATCGCCGCGATGGTCGACCAGACCGCCCACGCGATCGAGGCGGATTTCTTCCGCGCCTCCTATCCCAAGGCCCGCATCGTGGTCGCCGATTCGGCCGAGGGCGGCGCGGCGACGCTGCTCGCCGTCGATGGCGACGACATCGTGGTGGGCGCCACCCGCGAGGCCCGCAAGGCGCTTGGCCTCTCGCCCAGCGGCACCTTCACCCCGCGCCCGGCATCGGACATCTTCGGGCGCGAGGACGGCCCCCGAGGCTTCGAGAAGGCCGAGCGTGCCGCCGTCGTCCGCGCCCTGACCCGCGCGAACGGCAACGTGTCCGAGGCCGCTCGCGCTCTGGGAATAGGCCGCGCCACCCTCTATCGGCGCATGAAACGGCTGGGTCTGGACGACACCTGACCGCACCTGTCTCAGTTCTGAGACACCCACGCGCCGCCATCGTTTGCCCCCCTCCTGACGAATCGCCTTGCGCACGGCACCCCTGTCCTCACGACTTCGGGCGGAGGACCCGAGGCGACCAGGAGGAACCAACATGAACGAACACACGCAACTTTCGGCGGAATTCCAATCGCCGTTCAAGACCCGTTACGACAATTTCATCGGCGGCACATTCACCCCGCCCGTAAACGGCAAGTATTTCGACAACGTGACCCCGATCACCGGGCAAGCGGTCTGCGAAATCGCCCGCTCGGATGCCGCCGACGTGCAGCTTGCGCTCGACGCCGCCCACGCCGCCAAAGACGCGTGGGGCCGCACCTCTGCCACAGAACGCGCAAATATCCTGCTGAAAGTGGCCGACCGGATCGAGGAAAACCTCGACCTGATCGCCGTGGCCGAGACATGGGACAACGGCAAGCCGATCCGCGAGACCGTCAATGCCGACATCCCGCTCGCCGTCGATCATTTTCGCTATTTCGCCAGCGTCCTGCGCGGGCAGGAAGGCGCGATGTCCGAGATCGACGCCGACACCGTCGCCTATCACTATCACGAGCCGCTGGGCGTCGTGGGCCAGATCATCCCGTGGAACTTCTCGGTGCTGATGGCGGCATGGAAACTCGCCCCGGCCCTCGCCGCCGGCAATTGCATCGTTCTGAAACCGGCGGAACAGACCCCCGCCGCGATCATGGTGCTGATGGAGGTCATCGCAGACCTGCTGCCCGATGGCGTTCTGAACATCGTCAACGGCTACGGCGCCGAGGTGGGCGCGGCGCTGGCGAAATCCAACCGCATCGCCAAGATCGCCTTCACCGGCTCCACCCAGACCGGCCGCACCATCATGCAATACGCGACCGAGAACCTCATTCCGGTCACGCTGGAACTGGGCGGCAAATCCCCCAACATCTTCTTCTCAGATGTCATGGCCAAGGACGACGCCTTTCTCGACAAGGCGATCGAGGGCTTCGTGCTTTTCGCCTTCAACCAGGGCGAGGTCTGCACCTGCCCCAGCCGCGCGCTGATCCAGGAAGACATCTATGAAGAGTTCATCGCCCGCGCCATCGAGCGCGTGAAAGCCATCAAGCAAGGCGACCCGCGCCTGATGGACACGATGGTGGGCGCGCAAGCCAGCCGCGAACAGCAGGACAAGATCCTCAGCTATCTGCAGATCGGGGTCGAGGAAGGCGCCGAGGTGCTGGCCGGCGGTGCGGCGGCGCAGATGGAGGGCGAGCTGTCGGAGGGCTACTACATCCAGCCGACCATCCTGAAAGGCCACAACAAGATGCGCGTCTTTCAGGAGGAAATCTTCGGCCCGGTCGTCTCGGTCACAACCTTCAAGGACGAGGCCGAGGCATTGGCGCTGGCCAACGACACCATCTACGGCCTTGGCGCCGGGGTCTGGTCGCGCGACGCGAACACCTGCTACCGCTTCGGGCGCGGCATCCAGGCCGGGCGCGTCTGGGTCAACAACTACCACGCCTACCCGGCCCATGCGGCCTTTGGCGGCTACAAGCAGTCCGGCATCGGGCGCGAGAACCACAAGATGATGCTCGACCACTACCAGCAGACCAAGAACATGCTGGTCAGCTACAACCCCAACAAGCTGGGTTTCTTCTAGGGAAGGGTTCGGGGCGGCACAGCGTGTCGCCCCTTTTTCCGCGTCAGGTCAGGTACCGCGCCACCACCTGCACGAACACATTGGGTATCTCGTTAATATCGTACCCGCCCGGCTTGTTGCTGATCGCCCAGAACACCATCACACCCGAAGCGATGATCGTAATCGCCGCCACACGCGGCGCATGCCCGTCCGACAATGCGGACAGCACCGACGGGATGGAAAAAACGCCCAGAACCAAGCCGATAATGAAAATAAGATCGGGATCCATTTCAAAGACCCTCCATGAACTGCTCTGCGGGACAGTATAGCGCAGTTCAGTCCTGGTCTGTCGAAGAAAGTTCCTTTTGGTTGCAAGGCGCTACCCGCAGGATATTGGTGGTCCCCGGTACGTTGAACGGCACGCCGGCTGTCACGATCACCTGGTCTTTCTCGGTGGCATAGCCTTGCTTCAGCGCGGCGCGCGTGGCGTTCTGCACCGCCATCTTGAACCGGGTCAGCTCGGGCGTCATCACGCAATCCGTCCCCCAGTTCAAGGTCAGGCGCCGCGCGGTTTCGCGCACGTTCGTCATCGCGATTATCGGCACGCGCGGCCGCTCCCGCGCTGTCAAAAGCGCGGTCGTCCCGCTTTGCGTGTAACAACAGATCGCAGCCACCTCGGTGGTCTCCGCAATTTCCCGCGCGGCGGCGACGATGCCATCGGCCACCGTGGTCCGGTCCGCCTTGCGCGAGGCTTCGATAATTTCCGTATAGGTCGGATCGTCCTCGACCTCGCGCGCCACGTTGTCCATCGTCTGGATCGCCTCGACCGGGTAATCCCCGGCGGCCGATTCCGCCGACAGCATGATCGCGTCCGCACCTTCATAGATTGCCGTTGCCACGTCGCTCACCTCGGCGCGGGTCGGCATCGGGCTGTTGATCATCGATTCCAGCATCTGCGTGGCAATGATCACCGGCTTGGCCGCCGCCCGGCACTTGCGCACCATCCGCTTTTGCAGCGGCGGTACGTTCTGCACCGGCAACTCCACGCCCAGATCGCCGCGCGCCACCATGATGCCGTCCACCTCGGCCAGGATCTCGTCGAAATCGGTCACCGCAGAGGGCTTTTCCACCTTCACCATGATCGCCGCCCGTCCGCGCACCAGCGCGCTGGCCTCGATAACGTCCCGCGCCCGTTGCACGAAACTCAGCGCCAGCCAGTCCACACCCAACTCGCAGGCGAACTCCAGGTCGTCGCGGTCCTTGTCGGTCAGCGCCGCCAGCGGCAGCACCACGTCCGGCACGTTCACACCCTTGCGGTCGGAAATCGTGCCGCCGGTAATCACCTCGGTTTCGGCAAAGTCAGTGCCGCATTTCGTCACCTTCAGGCGGATCTTGCCATCGTTCACCAACAGCCGCGCACCGGGCTTCAGCGCCTGGAAAATCTCGGGATGCGGCAGATTCACCCGGTCAATCGTCCCCTTCGCCTCGTCCAGGTCCAGCCGGAAAGACGCCCCTTCCTCAAGCTCTTCCGACCCGTTCTCGAACGGCCCCACGCGCAGCTTCGGCCCCTGAAGGTCGGCCAGGATGGCGATCGGGCTGTCCATCTCTTCTTCGACCCGGCGGATAATCTCGTGCTTGGCGCGAATATCGTCCTGCGTGCCGTGGCTCATGTTCAGCCGGAACACGTCCGCCCCCGCTTCGTGCAGCGCGCGGATGGTTTCATAGGTTTCCGATGCCGGGCCCAGGGTGGCCACGATCTTCACGTTGCGATGGCGTCTCATGTCTTTCCTTACCTTTATGTTCAGCTTGCGTTAGCGCTAAACTTACAGAGGGTTTATTACCCAATTCCCATTTCCTGACAACTGACATAAAAGTGGTGGTCAAGAGATGACATCAGCATGACATATCGACCGTTTTTCACAGAAGGGGCAAATCGTCCCTCCCGCTGGCTCGTCACCTGCGACCATGCCGCCAACACCGTTCCGCCCTTCGTGAACGGCGGCTCGCTCGGGCTCGATCCGGCGGACATGGCGCGCCATATCGCCTATGATCCCGGTGCCGCCGGGGTCGCGCGGGCGCTGGCCCGTGCGCTCGACGCACCATGCATCATGACCAACTTTTCCCGTCTCGTGATCGACCCCAACCGCGGCGAGGATGACCCGACCCTCGTGATGAAACTCTACGACGGCACAATTATCCCCGCCAACCGCCATGTCGGCCCGGCCGATGTCGAACAGCGGCTGAATGCCTTATATAGACCCTATCACAGCGAATTGGCCCGCATGGCGGCACGGCAGGACGACACGATCATCGTCTCGATCCACTCCTTCACCCGGCAGCTTCAGGGCCGCCCGCCCCGGCCCTGGCACATCGGCGTCCTCTATGCCACGGACGAGCGCCTGACCCGCCCGCTGATCAACCGCATGGCGCAAGAAACCGACATCTGCGTCGGCGAGAACGAGCCCTATGGCGGCCACCTGCCTGGCGACGCCATCGCCCGTCACGGCCTCGCCTATCAGCGCCTCAATGCCCTGATCGAGCTGCGCAACGACCTCATCGGCACCGAAGACCAGCAAACCGCCTGGGCCCAGCGCCTGGCCCCCATGTTGGTCGAGGCGGCCGGCCATGCCGGGGTCGATTCAGAGACTGTTTCACTGCAATCCGGGTGATTTCATCAAGAGAACGACACACCCCCCGACTGAGAGGAGACGCGCGTGCCGCACATCGTCATCGAACATTCCAGCGGCCTGGAAGACAGCCACGACCTTCAGGCACTCTGCGACGCGTTGTGGCAGAAATTTGCGGATCACCATAGCGTCACCAGCCCCGACACCGTGCGCACCCGTACCCTCGCCGCCACCGCCTCGCGCATCGGCGTCGAACCGCAGACATTCGCCCACGCCACGCTGCTTCTCCTGCCCGGCCGCAGCGACGAGACCCGCACGGAACTCGCCCAACTGGTGCTGGACACGCTTCAGGCGCACCTGCCGGACGTCGGCAGCCTGACCGTCCGCTTGGATGATATCCAACAGCCCTATATGAAACGTATGCTCTGACCGAATAAGGGAGACACGAAGATGGACGACCAGACCCGCATCGAACTCGAGGCCGCCGCGTTCCGCACCCTGCGCGAGCACCTGATGGAAAAGCGCACCGACGTGCAGAACATCGACATGATGAACCTCGCCGGCTTCTGCCGCAACTGCCTCAGCCGCTGGTACCAGGAGGCCGCCAACGAGCGCGGCATCGACATGACCAAGGACGAGGCGCGCGAAATCTTCTACGGCATGACGATGGACGAGTGGAAAGCGAACTACCAGACCGACGCCTCGGACGACAAGAAAGCGGCGTTCGACAAGTCCTTCGCCGAAAATGTGGGCCCTAAGACCTGAGGCCATGACGCTCGCCTGCAAGATGCTCTCGCACTTCAACAACGCCTGCGCGGGACGTGTCGCCCTGGCCCATGTCCCCACGCAGGGCGGTCTTGTCTACGGGCCGGATCGACCCCGATGCCAAGCGCTTTGAAGACCGGGAACGCTGCGTCACCGGCCAGATCGTCCCCGAAGCACCGGACGGTCGGTCAACGAGCGCGATTTGCAGATAATGCCGCCGCGATACCACCCAAATACCGACGTGATACCGACGTGGATTGCCAGCGTTAACCTTCGATTCGCTCAGACCGCGACTTTCCGGCTTTCCTCGATGTAGATTTCCCGCAACCGTGTCGCCACCGTGCCGGGCGTCCCGTCACCAAGGCAGGCCCCGTCGATCTCCACCACCGGCATCACGAATGCGCTGGCCGAGGTGACGAACGCCTCGTCGGCCTCCTTGGCCTCGTCGACGCTGAAATTCCGTTCTTCCACCTGCATTTGCGCCTCTTCGGCAAAGCGCAGCACGGCGGCCCGGGTGATCCCGTGCAGGATGTCGTTCGACAACGCCCGGGTGATGATCTTGCCGTCCTTGACGATATAGGCGTTGTTCGAGGTGCCTTCCGTCACGAACCCGTCCTGCACCATCCACGCGTCATCGCAACCGGCTTTCTTGGCCATCATCTTGCCCATCGACGGGTACAGAAGCTGCGTCGTCTTGATGTCCCGACGTCCCCAGCGCATGTCCTCTACAGTGATGATCTTGATGCCTTTTTTTGCCACGGGGTTGTCGGCCAGCCCGGGCTTTGACTGGGTGAAGAGAACAACTGTGGGCGGCGTGTCAGGATCGGGATAGGCAAAGTCCCGGTCACCGGGCGCGCCCCGCGTGATCTGCAGATACACAAGACCGTCCTCGATATCGTTCACCCGCACCAGCTCGCGATGGATGTCCAGCAGATCATCCAGCACCGCCGGGTGCGGCATGTCCAGCTCGTCCAGCGACCGTTGCAGCCGGCGATTGTGACCTTCGAAGTCAATCAGCTTGCCGCCCAGCACGCTGGTCACCTCGTACACCCCGTCCCCCATCAGGAAGGCCCGGTCGAAAATCGAGATTTTCGCCTCGTTCTCAGGCAGGTAATCGCCATTCACATACACGGTCCGCATCGTCATCCCCATAGCTTCGCGGTGGGCGGATGCACCCCGGCCGCGTCAAAAATCAAAGGTTCGTCCCGGTCTTCGGCCAACAGAAGCGGGCCGTCAAGATCGGTCACCGTCGCACCCTGCGCCACCAGCACCGCGGGCGCCATGGCAAGGCTCGAGCCGATCATGCAGCCCACCATCACGTCATAGCCTTCGGCGAGTGCTGCCGCGCGCAGCGCCAGCGCCTCGGTCAGGCCTCCGGTCTTGTCCAGCTTGATGTTCACCATGTCGTATTTGCCCTTCAGCCTGGGCAGGCTCTCGCGGTCATGACAGCTTTCATCTGCGCAAACCGGAACGGGCCGCTCAACGCCCAACAACGCGTCATCTTCCGCCGCCGGCAAGGGCTGCTCCACCAGCGCCACGCCCAAGCGTTGAAGGTGCGGCGCAAGGTCGGCATAGACCTCGGCACTCCAGCCCTCGTTGGCATCGACGATGATCTTCGCATCCGGCGCGCCCTCGCGCACGGCCTCCAGCCGCGGCATGTCGTCCGGCGTGCCCAGCTTGATCTTCAACAGGGGGCGATGGGCGTTTCTCGCCGCTTGGTCCCGCATCTTTTCCGGCTCGTCCAACGAGAGCGTATAGGCCGTGATCTCAGGCCGCGGCGTGGGCAATCCGGCAAGGTCCCACACCCGCGTTCCGGCCTGTTTCGCCTGCAAATCCCACAGCGCGCAATCCACCGCGTTCCGCGCCGCACCCGCCGGTAACAGTTCGTAAAGCTTTTCGCGGGACACTTCCTCGGGCAGGCTCTCGATCTGCGCCGTCACGCTGTCCAGCGTCTCGTCATACCGCGCATAGGGCACGCATTCGCCCCACCCGGTGACGTCACCGTCGGTCACGCGTACGTTCAGAACCTTTGCCTCGGTGCGCGAGCCCCGGCTGATGGTGAACACCTGCGCCAGTTTGAACACATCGCGCGTCACGGAAATCTGCATCAAAAACGGCCCCTTCTTCTGGCCAGAAATATCCCCGCCGGAGGCATCCGTCAGACGCCACCGGGTCTCGCGGTTGGATCAGAAAGCTTCCAGCGCGTCCACCAGCTTGGCCGAGCCAAAGCGATACGGGTCCGTCGCGGGCAGCCCCATTTCGTCCTCGACCTTGGACAAGTACGCCTTGGCGTCGCCCTCGCTCATGTGTTGGGTGTTCACCGAAACCCCGACGACACGACACTCCGCATTCGCGATCTGCGCCAGCGGCAACGCGGTGTCGCGCAGCGTCTGAAGGCTGGGCAGGCTGTAATCCGGCAGACCCCGCATGTGCGTGCGCGTCGGCTCGTGGCACAGGATCAGCGCATCGGGCTGGCCGCCATGGATCAGCGCCATGGTCACGCCGGAATAGGACACGTGAAACAGGCTCCCCTGCCCCTCGATCAGGTCCCAGTGATCGTCGTCGTTGTCCGGCGTCAGATACTCGATCGACCCGGCCATGAAATCGGCAATCACCGCGTCCAGCGGCACGCCATCTCCCGTAATCAAGATACCCGTCTGCCCGGTGGCGCGGAACGCGGCCTTCATGCCGCGCTCGTGCATGTCCCGCTCCATCGCCATCGCCGTGTACATCTTGCCGACCGAACAATCGGTGCCCACGGCAAGGCAACGCTTGCCGCTGCGTTTCTTGCCATCCGCGATCGGATAGCGCACCGACGGCACGCGCACGTCATGCAGCGTGCGGCCATGCCTCTCAGCCGCCGCCACAAGGTCCTCCTCGTGCTTCAGCAGGTTGTGCAGGCCCGACGCGATGTCATAGCCCATGCCGAGCGCCTCCAGCAGCACTTCCTTCCATTTGTCCGAGATCACACCGCCGCGGTTTGCCACACCGATCACCAGCGTCTTGGCCCCGGCCTCCCGCGCTTCGGCCAACGTCATGTCCGTCAGGCCAAGGTCAGCCCCGCATCCCGGCAACCGGATCTGACCCTTCGCATAGTCCGGTCGCCAGTCCCGAATGCCAATGGCCACCTTGGCCGCCAGCATGTCAGGCGCATCGCCAAGAAAAAGCAGGTACGGGGTCTCGATCATCTCGCAATCCTCTCCGGAATCAGGTTTGCCAATGGTGCGCTGAGTCCCGCTGCATGTCATACCAAATTGGCTACTGAAAGGAGTAACGCGACAAGATTTTGTCTCATCCCACGAATTTTTCAGCAGAATCTTGCACCCACGCTCCATATGAGCGGCGGTTCGGTGTCTGCGTCTGGTTGGCTCAGGCGAGAAAACAGCGGCAAGATCAGGCAAGCCTCTGTCATCTGCTTGCCATTGCCCGCGCAATTTTATAGCTGGTCTGCGACGTGGTTTCGCAACAATCTGACCAAAGGATCACAATATGAGTTTCCGCCCGCAACCTCCCGCGCCCGCGCGCCCCAACCGCTGCCAACTCTTCGGCCCGGCCTCCAACCCCGGCCTGTTCGAGAAGATGGCCGCGTCAAAGGCCGACGTCATCAACCTCGACCTCGAAGATGCCGTGGCGCCATCGGACAAGGACCAGGCCCGCAAGAACGCCATCGAGGCGATCAACGACATCGACTGGGGCAAGAAGACCCTCAGCGTGCGCATCAACGGCCTTGATACCCAGTACTGGTACAAGGACGTGGTCGACCTGCTGGAACAGACCAATGGCCGGCTGGACATGATCATGATCCCCAAGGCGGGATCAGGCGATGACATCTACGCCGTCGACGCGCTGGTCAGCTCGATCGAGGCGGCCATGGGCCACAAGAAACGCATCGCGTTCGAATGCATCATCGAAACCGCCATGGGTATCTGCCATGTCGAGGATATCGCGCAAGGCAGCCCTCGGATGGAGGCGATGAGCCTCGGCGCCGCCGACTTCGCGGCCTATATGGGGATGCAGACCACCGGCATCGGCGGTACGCAGGAAAACTACTACATGCACCGCAATGGTGAGAATTACTGGGTCGACCCGTGGCACTGGGCCACTGCCAAAATCGTTGCCTGCTGCCGCACCCACGGCCTTCTGCCGGTCGACGGTCCGTTCGGCGACTTCTCGGACCCCGAGGGTTTCCGCGCGCAGGCACTGCGTGTCCTGACGCAGGGCATGGTCGGCAAATGGGCGATCCACCCCAGCCAGGTCGAAGCCTGCAACGAGATCTTCACCCCGACCGAGGAAGCCGTCACCGAGGCGCGTGAGATCCTTGAGGCGATGGAAGAAGCCAAGAAAAAGGGCCTCGGCGCGACCACCTACAAGGGCCGCCTGATCGACATCGCCTCGATCAAGCAGGCCGAGGTCATCGTCAAATCGGCAGAAATGATCGAAGACTGAGCAACTATCGCAAAGGACAGGACGGCCCCCGGCATTTCGGGGGCCGTTTTATTTTGGGTATCCCGCTTTATGACGCATGCGTGAAAACAGTTTTGCAAATGTCACGGGACATCCCATTGCGACTGCGGCTAGGCTCCGGCACAGGACCAACCGCTTCAAGGACAGACGATGACGACTCCCCCTCTGCGTGCCGCCGACATTCTTGCTCAGCGACTTTACCAGGCGGGGTGTCGCAACGCGTTCGGTATGCCGGGCGGCGAAGTGCTTACGATCGTTGACGCGCTCGAAAAGGCAGGCATCCGGTTCACACTGGTCAAACACGAAAACGCCGGCGGGTTCATGGCCGAGGCAGTACACCACCGCGACGGCGCACCAGCGATCCTTGTCGCCACCGTCGGGCCCGGTGCCATGAACGGCGTCAATGTCGTCGCCAATGCCGAGCAGGACCGCGTTCCAATGATCGTGCTGACGGGATGCGTCGATGCGGACGAGGCGCTGACCTACACGCATCAGGTCCTTGACCACCGCGCCGTCTTGACCCCGATCACCAAGGCAACATTCCAACTGACAGCCGCCGGGGCGGGCATCGTGGCCGACAAGGCCGTGTCGATCGCAACCGAGCCGCGATGCGGTCCGGTCCTGATCGACGTGCCGATCAGCGTGGCGGATACACCCGTTTCGGCCGATATTCCGCGCCCGGTTCGGCCCGCTGCATCGCCGGTTGCCCCAAGTGGTGCTGATGCCGCGCGTGCGCGCACGGCTTTGACCGAGTCGGAGCGCCCTGTCGCCATTGTCGGCCTGGACGTGCTGCACGACAGGTCACATACGCTGCTGCGGGCTTTCCTCGAACAGTTCGGCATTCCCTTCATCACCACCTACAAGGCGAAGGGCGTCCTGCCGGAAGACCACCCGCTCTGTCTTGGCGCTGCGGGCCTGTCGCCATTGGCCGACACGCACCTGCTTCCGCTGGTCGCCCGGGCAGACCTTGTCTTGTGCATCGGCTATGACCCGATCGAGATGCGCTCCGGTTGGCGCGACGCCGTCGACCCGGCGCGGCAGACGGTGATCGACATCGCCGCTGTACCGAACACCCACTACATGCATCAGGCAACGCTGAATTTCGTCGGCCATACCGGCGAAACGCTCGAGATGCTGGCGCAAAATACGGCGGTCCGCGAGACCTGGGCAGACGGCACGCCGGACAAGACGTGCGCGGCCTTGGCCGATGCCTTTCCGCATGGTGACGACTGGGGCCCTGCCGGTGTCATCGCCGAAACCCGTGCGGTGATGCCCGATACCACGCTTGCCACTGCCGATAGCGGGGCGCACCGTATTCTGCTCAGCCAGATGTGGCGCTGCAGAGAACCCCGCGGTCTGATCCAATCCTCGGGTCTTTGCACGATGGGTTGTGCCGTGCCGATGGCCATTGGCCTCAAGATCGCCGAGCCCGAGAGGCCCATCATCAGCTTTTCCGGCGATGCGGGCTTTCTGATGGTCGCGGGTGAACTCGCGACCGCGTCGGAACTGGGGCTAACACCGATCTTCCTTGTTTTCGTCGATGCCAGCCTTGCGCTGATCGAGCTGAAACAGCGTCAGCGACAGATGCAAAACCAGGGCGTCGATTTCGCGCGGCACGACTTCGCCGCCATCGGCCGCTCTTTCGGCGGCGCCGGCCACACTGTGCGCAACCGGGCCGAATTACGTGCGGCCCTGCAAGACGCGCAGTCCTGCAAGACGTTTACTGTGATCGCAGCCGAGATCGAACCGGGCGGGTATGACGACCGTATCTGACCTTAAAAGCACATAATCTTGTAACATTCGCCCAAAAAACCGGCGAATTCACACTCGTATCGGGGTAATTCCGCCGAGCGGTACGATTTTTAGGCGACTTTTCGCAGTCGCGCCCCAATCTCGATACACGAAGCTTCACCAATACGTTAGCGCGAACGATACCGTTGTGTGTCTGACTTATCTGTTTGTTAAGCAGGTTCAGCGGGGCGGTCCCGTGGGAGTTACGGAAGAGTTTATGAAAACCGATGTCTTCGATCAGCCCGTCAGCCTGACACAGGAAAACGCCGTTGAGGCATGGAACGATACAATGCTGGGCTTTCTCGCCCATGCGGCTGTCACGCCCAAACATCTTGGCAAGGTGCTGGAGGTCGAGCCTGATTTTGCGCTTGGCCATGCGGTCAAGGGCATGTTCTACATCCTGCTCGGACGCCATGAACTCCTCCAAACCGCGCACGAGGCTCACGCAGCAGCGCGCGCGGCGCTGGAAACGGTCGGAGCGACGGCGCGGGAACGCAAATATGTCGACGCGCTTGGTGTTTGGCTCGATGGCCGACCAAGCCACGCCATAGCGCTTCTGGAAGAGGTCTTGATGGCTCAGCCGCAAGATGCGCTTGCGATGAAGCTCAGTCACGCCCTGCGCTTTGTTCTTGGCGATGCCAGCGGCATGCGTCGGTCCATCGAGCGGGTGCTTCCAGCCTATAGCCACGATCACACCGCAAGAGGCTATCTTCTTGGATGCCATGCCTTCGCACTCGAGGAGACCGGCGACTACGAGAAGGCGGAAATCGCGGGGCGGCAGGCGCTCTGGATGGCGCCAGATGACGCGTGGGGGCTTCATGCCGTGGCGCATGTGCATGACATGACGGCGAATGCCGCGAAAGGTCTCGATTGGCTGACAGGTCGAGAAGCTGCCTGGGCGCATTGCAACAATTTCAGGTACCATGTGTGGTGGCACAAGGCTCTGATGCATCTCGACCTTGGCCAAGTGGACGCTGTTCTGAACCTCTATGACACCCAGATTCGCAGCGACCGGACGGATGACTACCGCGACATCTCGAACGCGACCTCTCTGCTGATGCGGCTGGAGCTGGAAGGCGTGAATGTCGGCAACCGGTGGGAGGAGCTGTCCGAACTTTGCGCCAACCGCACCGAGGATGGCTGCCTGATCTTCGCTGACCTGCACTATCTTATGGCATTGACCGGCGACAAGCGGCCCGGCGCGACGTCGCGTATGCTGCAACGCATCGCACAGGATGCCAAGTCCAACTGCGAGATGGGCAGCCGTATGAGCGACCCCGGCGTCGCCGCGGCACAGGGGCTGGAGGCGTTTGGCGATGCGCGATACGACGCTGCGTTTCTCAACCTTGCTCAGGCACGAGACGGGATGCAGCGCGCTGGCGGCAGCCACGCGCAGCGCGACGTGTTCGAGCGTATGACGATCGATGCCGGAATTCGTGCCGGGTACTTGGATCAGGCCGAAGCAATACTAGATGACCGACAGTCCAAGCGTGCGGGGCGCGAAGACGGATATACCGCAGCCCGCCGTGCGCTGATTGCGTCAGGGCGTGGCGGATATGATACAACCTCATTGCCGGCCGAATAGATCACGATCAACCCCGGTTTATAACAAGAAAGACGAAAGCCATGGCGACCATTTCGCCATCATCCGATTACCAAGAAACCGTCGAGGCTCCTGGCGTCAGTGCAACGCCCGCGGCTACGCTGCGTGATCCAAGGCTGGATTTCTTCCGCGGCATCGCGATGTTCATCATCCTTCTGGCCCACACGCCCGGCAATCTCTGGACCAAGTGGATTCCCGCGCGCTGGGGGTTTTCCGACGCGACGGAGATGTTTGTCTTCTGCTCTGGCATGGCGTCCGCCATCGCCTTCGGCAAACTGTTCCAAAACAAAGGCCTCGCCATGGGCTCTGCCCGGATCGCCTTTCGGGTCTGGCAGGTTTACTGGGCGCATATCGGCCTCTTTTTCGTCGTACTGGTCTGCATGCTTGCCCTGCCCTACCTGGGCTTTACGCTGCGCGACTATGTCAGCCAGCTGAATTTGCCGCCGTTTCTCAACAATATCGAAGGCAACATGATCGGCCTCATGACGCTGACCTATGTGCCCAACTATTTCGATATCCTGCCCATGTACCTGGTGATCCTCGCGATGATCCCGCTCATGATGGCCCTTTCGCGGCTTCATCCTCTCGCGGTACTCGGCGCCAGCGTCCTCATCTGGTGCACGGCCAACGTCGAGATGCTCGAACTTGTCAGCGATACCGACGTCACGCCGCTGCAACTGCCCGCGCAACTCTGGTTCCCCGAAGGACAGGATGAACGCCCCTGGTTCTTTAACCCTTTCGGCTGGCAGCTATGTTTCTTCACCGGTTTTGCGCTGATGATCGGCTGGCTGCCCCGCCCACCGGTCAACCGAGTTTTGATCGGTGCCGCCGCGGCGTACGTGCTTTTTTCCTTTGTCTTTTCCTCTGTCGGTATGCGCGCCTATGACTGGCAACCGGCCTGGTGGGACAGCATCCGCAGTTGGCAGTGGGAGACATACCGAGACTTTGGTGCGCTGCGCAGCAAAACGGATTTCGGGCTGTTTCGCTATCTTCACATGCTGGCGCTTGGCTATCTCGGCTGGGTCGCCGTGGGCGAAGGCGGCAAATACCTCCGGGTCGGACAGGTTTGGTCCTGGGTGGTGAACAACATCATCATGAAGGTCGGTCAGCAATCACTCGCTGTCTTCGTGTTCTCGATGCTGCTCGCGCGGCTGTTGGGTGTCTGGCTCGACGAAACCTCGACGCTGGATGGTGACGACCTGGTTCGTAACCCATGGACCAACGCGTTCATCAATCTGGTCGGTTTCGGTCTGCTCGTTGCCTGCGCCTATACAGCGGCCTGGTTCAAGTCGACCCCGTGGAAACCGCGCAAACCGACAAGGTCACCAATATGAACCGAGCTTTCTCGCTTTCGCGCCGCCAGCTTCTGGGTGGGGTCGCGGCTTCGGCACTTTGGCCCATTGCGACGCGGCCCGCAGCCGCCACCGACGGGCCCGTGCCTTTCAGCCGTGAGATGGTGATCGAGTTGGCACGGCAAAGGTCGCGGCAAAAATACACGCCACGCGACACCGTGCCCGAAGATTGGCGCGCGCTGACCTACGACCAGTATCGCGCCATTCGTTTTTACCCGGACCATGCGCTCTGGGCCGGCACGGACCGCTCCTATAATATCGATTTCTTTGCGCCGGGCCTCTATTTTCCGCGAGCGGTCAAGGTCTTTTCGGTCGAAGACGGCATGGCTCGCCCAGTGACGTTCGACCTTGCGATGTTCGACAAGGGCGACCTCGTGCCGGAACTGACCAAAACCGCTGAAAGCCTTGGATTTTCCGGGATCCGCCTACGCACCGACCTTGGGCATCCAAAATATAAAACCGAGTTCTGCGTGTTTCAGGGCGCCAGTTACTTCCGCGCCATCGGCATAGGGCAAACCTACGGGCTGTCCGGGCGGGGTCTGGCGCTGAACACCGCTGATCCCGAGGGCGAAGAGTTCCCCGAATTCATCCAGTTCTGGCTGGAAGCGCCCGGACCAGATCAGGAAAACATGGTCGTGCACGCCCTCATGGACAGTCCCAGCGTGTCCGGAGCCTATCGTTTCGACATAACGCCCGGCGCAGCCAGCGTGATGGAGGTCAAGGCGACGCTTTTTCCCCGTGTCGAATTGAACAATGTCGGCCTTGGGCCGTTAACATCCATGTTTCTCTACGATCAGACCAATCGCAGCCGTTTTGACGATTTCCGCCCCGCGGTGCATGACACCGACGGGTTGCAGATGATGAACGGCAATGGCGAGATGATCTGGCGGCCGCTGGCCAACCCGAAACAGCTTCAGGTGTCCAGCTTCGTCGATACCAATCCGCGTGGGTTCGGGCTGATGCAGCGCGCCCGCAAACTGTCTGATTTTGCCGATCTCGAGGCGCTTTACCACAACCGGCCCGGCCTTTGGGTCGAACCGAAAGGCGACTGGGGCCGGGGCACGGTGACGCTGGTGGAAATTCCGACACAGGAAGAGATCTATGATAACATCGTCGCCTATTGGCGACCGGCCGAGCCCATGCCGGCAGGCCAGCAGGTGGATCTGTCCTATCGGCTGACATGGGCGGCGGAAGCACCAGTGCAGGGCGACACGCCCCGCGTGCTGAACACTGCCATGGGCAAACGGGCCTTTGGCGAGGGCCGGGTTGTCGTGATCGATTTTGAGGACAGCCCGCTCTTCGATGGCGGACCGGACGAGATCGACGTGCACATCCATTCGCCGCATGTCGAGGTCAGCGATGGCGTGCTGCAACGCAACCCCGCCACGGGCGGGCTAAGACTGGCGTTCAATTTCGATCCCGGCGAACGCGGGCATGTCGAACTCCGCGCACAATTGCGCAAGGACGGACAGAATGCGTCCGAGGTGTGGCTCTACAGGTGGACAGCATGAGTATGAACGACCTTCGCATAATGCCCCCACTGGCCCCTCTCGACATGCCCGAGCAGGATCTCGACGCTTGTTATGCCGACCCAAAGGCGCCCCCGGCCCGACCGGAAGAACGCGTCACGCTTTGGCGTTGCGTGGTCTTCATCCCGGCAATTCTGGCGACCATCGGCTTTATCTGGTTCATGTGGGACTGGTTCGGTGCCGATGGCATAACCTGGGTCGAGGGCACGCTGCTGGGCCTGATGTCTTTCAACGTGTTCTGGCTTTGCCTGACGGTCACCACGGTCTTGCTGGGGATCGGCTCTCTGACACAGGCGCTGAAGCGGCCCGGTCATCCACGCCCCCTGAAAGTGGCGCTGTTGATGCCAATCTACAACGAGGTGCCGTGGTACGTGCTCGGCAACGCCCGTTCCATGCTGGAAGAACTGAGGGCGCGCGGGGGGCCGCATGAATACGCGATGTTCATCCTTAGTGACACCAGGGACGACGCTATCGCCCGTGCGGAACAAGATTCCATCCGCTCGCTTCAGGCCACGCTGTCTCCGGGGCTTCGCATTTACTATCGCAGACGGGCCGAGAATACCGACCGCAAGGTGGGCAACATAACGGACTGGGTTCAGAACTGGGGTGCTGACTGGCCCGCCATGCTGGTGCTGGATGCCGACAGCCTGATGTCCGGCCGCGCAATTGGTCGCCTGACCGATGCGCTGGCACAGGATCCGGGCGCGGGCCTCATTCAAAGCTGCCCGCAACTTATCGGCGCCAACACTGTCTTTTCCCGGATGCAGCAGTTCGCCAACGGCGTCTATGGCACCGCCCTGGCCGAGGGGTTGGCTCGCTGGACCGGGCAGGAAGGCAATTACTGGGGTCATAACGCGATCATCCGCACCGAGGCTTTCGCGGCCAGTGCCGGCCTGCCGCACCTGCGTTCGCTGACGGGCCGAGATCAGTTGATCATGAGCCACGATTTTGTCGAGGCCGGTCTGTTGCGCCGGGCCGGGTGGGGCGTGCGGGTCCTTCCCCGCATTCGCGGCTCTTACGAGGAAACCCCGCCGACGCTGGTCGACCACATTCAGCGGGACCGCCGCTGGTGCCAGGGCAACTTGCAACACCTGCGCTTGTTGTCGACGCGTGGCCTGCGGACCGCATCGCGTTTTCATATGTTCCACGGCGCGATGAGCTATCTCGCATCGCCGATCTGGTTCGCGCTGCTGGTCATGTGGGCGCTGATGGGCCAGGGCGGCGACAAGTCCGTGCTGACCTATTTCCGTCCCGACAACCCGCTGATGCCGGTCTGGCCCGAGATGACCGAGGCGAAACACGTCCTGATCATTGCGCTTATGTATTCGCTGCTCCTGCTGCCGAAACTTCTGGGCATCCTTGTTGTCCCGCTGACCCGCTCACGCTTTGCCGAATATGGTGGGCCATGGCGCTTCGCGCTGTCATTCCTGTCCGAACTCGCGCTGTCGGTCGCCTATGCGCCCATCCTGATGGTGCAACAGATGATCGCAGTCTTCCGCACCGTGTTCGGCCTGCAAAGCGGCTGGAGCCCACAACAGCGCGATGGTGGCCGCTACGGCTTGGGCACCTTGCTGATCTGCCATGCGCTGGAAACGGCAAGCGGTGTCCTGCTGGTCGCCGGTATGGCGGCGGGGCTGGTGTCGCTGTGGCTGCTGCCGATCGCGGTCAGCCTTGTTCTGGCGGTGCCCCTGTCGGCCCTCAGCGGCGTATCGCTGAAAGGCTTGGTGTCCAAGTGGATGGGAACCAAGGAGCTATGGCGCGAACCTCCGATCACCCAGGCGGCGCGGCATTACCGCGCCGAACTGAAGCAGGCACTGGAAGGCAAGCCATCCTCGCGGCAGGCTGCGGAGTAACCGAGGCTCAACTGTCGTAGGCTGTTACCGGCAAACCCGTTTCGATCCAGCCCGGCCCGACGTCGGAACCCAACATGCCTTCGGGTACGTTGATGACCCGGGTATATCCTGCCTCGGTCAGGGCAATGCTCAGCCGTTCGGAACGGACGCCGCGCGCGCAGATCAACGCGATCGGCACATCCTTGCGCGCGCCGGTCAATGCATCGAGTTCAGTAATGAACCCAGGATCCCGCATGTCGATCGGATGAGCGCCTTGGCCAATGCCGGTGCGCGTCCATTCGTCGGGCCGGCGAATATCAACCAAAAGAACCTCTCCCGCTCTTGCCGCATCAAAGGCGTCGCGGACCGAGAGCGCAGCACCGTCGAATTGCGGACTCGGCCAGACCGCCCAGCCAACACCGGCCGCCGTGGCAACACCGAAGCCGGCCCCAAGCAGGGCGCGGCGAGAAAGGCGCGAGGCGGGTTTTCCGGTCATCTTTTTTGTCCTGAAGGGCCCGTGTTCAGCTTATCGCGGCCCTGTGCACCTGTCATGGTCCGACCCCTCACCGCGCAACACGTTCGCGTGCGCGGGCCAGCCAGCCAAGCGATGGCTCGGTGTCACCCGGGGGCCTGTATTCCGCACCCAGGGGGCGGTTCCAGCCAAGCGCGTCGATCTCGCGGAACACCGTGTCAAAGTCCAGATCGCCGTGATCCGGCGCACCCCGGTCAGGCACCGCAGCGAACTGGATATGCCCGATAACAGGCAGGACCGTCCGCAGGCGCGCGATCACACCGCCCTCGACCCGCGCCACGTGGTAACAATCGAACATGAGCTTCAGGTTCGGCGCGTTCACGTCCGCGATCACCTGCTGCGCATGTTCGGTGGATTGCAGAAAATAGCCGGGCGCGTCGAACGGGTTGATCGGCTCGATAAGAATGGTCCTGTCGGATGCGATGTCACAGGCATAGGCAAGGTTTTCCCGGAAAATCGATTCTGCCTGTGCCCCCTCGGCCCGGCCTGCCATGACGTGGATCGCCTCGGCGTCCGCCGCGCGAGCGTAGTCGACAGCGGCGTCGATGGCGGCGCGCGCGTCCACCGCGCGCCCCGGCAGGGCGGTCAGGCCGAACTCTCCGGTGGATACATTGCCCCGAGCGGTGTTCAGCCCAAGCAGCGGCAGGCCCGTCTCCTTCAGCGCATCACGCAGAGCCTCGGGCGGCGTGTCGTAGGGCCAATGACATTCCACCGCATCGAAACCGGCCCGCGCGGCCGCACGAACGGCCTGCCGCAAATCCAGCTGCGACCAAAGGAAACCCAGATTGGCAGAAAACCTCGGCATGAGACTTGCTTGACCCGCTTTTGCATACAGGACGACCCTGCTAAATCACGAACATAGACGATGCATCGACCCAAGGGAAAACACCATGAAGGCCGTGTTGTTCGATCAGTTCGGCGTCACGCCGAAGATCGCAAATGTTCCGGACCCGGCGCCGGATGCCAGGGGTGTCGTCATCGAGGTCGGCGCAACGGGCGTCTGCCGCAGCGATTGGCACGGCTGGATGGGTCACGACCCCGATATCTCGCTTCCGCATGTTCCCGGGCACGAACTTGCCGGACGGGTCGCCGCGGTCGGGCAAGAGGTGCGGCGGTGGCAAGTGGGAGACCGTGTGACAGTGCCGTTCGTCGGCGGCTGCGGCACCTGCCCGGAATGTCACGCGGGCCATCAGCAGGTCTGCCACAACCAGTTTCAGCCCGGGTTCACGCACTGGGGGTCCTTCGCGCAATATGTCGCCATCGGGCAAGCCGACCTGAACCTCGTGGCCCTTCCCGAAACGATGTCGTTCGAAACCGCGGCAAGCCTTGGCTGCCGGTTCGCAACCGCTTTTCGCGCGGTGGTCGATCAGGGCCGTGTCCGGGCGGGCGAGTGGGTCGCCGTGCATGGCTGCGGAGGCGTGGGGCTTTCGGCGCTTATGATCGCGCGGGCAATCGGGGCGCAAACCGTCGCCATCGACATCTCGGAGGACAAGCTGACCCTCGCCCGAAGCTGCGGCGCGACGCAAACGATCGACGCCACCGCGGTTGGCGACGTGGTCCAAGCAGTGCGCGACATCACCGAGGGTGGCGCGCATGTGTCGCTCGATGCGCTTGGTCACCCAACGACATTCTTCAACTCGGTCTCGAACTTGCGCAAGCGCGGGCGTCACGTGCAGATCGGCCTTCTATTGGCGGAACAGGCCACGCCGGCCACCCCGATGGCGAAGGTGATCGGTGACGAGCTTGAAATTCTCGGCAGCCATGGGATGCAAGCGCATCGCTACGACGCCATGCTGACGATGATCCAATCCGGCTTGCTGTCTCCGAATAGAATGATCGCCGACCGCATTTCGCTCGAGGCGTCCATTGACGCGCTGACGGGAATGGACACCTTCGCCGGCATTGGTGCGACCGTCATTACCGATTTCTAAAGGAAAAGTGGTCGCAGCTGTAAGTATCCGTGCACGATAAACTACAGGCTGGCCGATCCTGGTTTATCCATGCCCAAGGGGTAGATGGTGCGCAAACAACCGATTTTGCAATTTCAGGCGTCAGGGGATTTCGGCTGCGTCTCTACCTTCAGCAGTTTTTGCCAGAAGGATTGTTTGGTCATGCAGTCATAGCCGGTGTGCCAGTTGTCGCGTACCTTGTCGTAGGACCGCCACAGCGTCCAGGCCGCGCGCATGATCGGCAGGCTGGTCGCAAGGGCGCAGCGTTTGGAATGCGTGACGGTATAGCTGTGCGTGCCATCTGCAGTGACGTAGGTGAGTTCGGACGCGCCCCGGACACGGCGCAACCGGCCGCGTTTGTCCGCGCCCATTTCGAGCTGGTTGCCGAAGCTGCGAAACCCCGGCATGAAATGGCCATTCAGGGTCAGTTTCATGACCATCCGTGGCAGCCAGCGATCAGGATTGATCCGGCGACGCAAAGCGCGGGCAGGTTGTTCGTCTACAGGGCGCCAGCGCTCAGCATCGGTGAGGCCACCAATCTGTTTGTGACGCGCACTCATATCTGCATTTGCGGCAAAATAATCGGGCCCGTCCAGCACATCCTGCAGCGCGAGCCCGATGGCCTCCAACGTATCGTAGTGGCAAAACAGCAAGCCGCGCAGGTAGAAGCGCGCGATGATCTTCATCATGGCAGTGGGTTGTCGAGATCGAAGGACATCGCGTTGCAGGCATAAAGAACGATTGGGAAACCATCCGTGAGATCGCCGGGATGCCGGAGGTCACGCCTCACACATTGCGACACACCGCGATCACTTGGGCCATGCAGGGCGGCGCGAATGTCTGGCACGTATCAGGTTTCTTCGGCGTAACGATAGACACGCTCCAGAAGTACTACGCGCACCACCATCCGGACTACGTGAAAACGGCTGTCAACGTGGCCAACAAAATGGGCAAATCATAAGTCTCCAACGGGCGTGTCAACGCTGCACGTCACGCTAGCCTGCCTCCTATGGAGGAGGGGCAGACGTCACCGTAAGACGGAGTCGGCGTCTCGTTTCTGGGACGCGCCCCAGATAAAACCACATCCTGAAAAACCAAAGGGCCCCTCGGGGCCCTTATTTTATTGGTCGGAGTGAGAGGATTCGAACCTCCGGCCCCTGCCTCCCGAAGACAGTGCTCTACCAGGCTGAGCTACACTCCGACCGTGAGCAAGCCGATTACAGAAGCCGCATTTCCTTTGCAAGAGCGGAATCGCGTGGTGAGCACCTCACCACTCCTGCCTCATCCGTCCGCGAAAGCGCTCGGAGTCATCCGCCATGATGCGAAAAGACTTCTTGTCATGATCTGGCGCGCCGATACTTGAATAGAAAGCCTGTGAAACTGCGTTGCTGCCATCGGTTTGCCAGTCTACCCGCAGGCAGCCTTCTGCCTCCGCACGCGCCGTTCTCGGTGGGGTGACGCCGCGGAGATTCCGTACTGCGATAGGCATGCCCGGTAGAGGAACAGGAAATCCGGCTCCAACTCCGGGCGATACTCCAGTGTTTCGATCAAAGGCCATCGGACAGCCCGGCGACGATTGCATCGCCCATCTCGCTGGTCGTCACGGGCTGTACGCCTTCCTCACCCAGCAGGTCCGCCGTGCGCAGGCCATCGGCCAGAACTTTCTCGACCGCGGCTTCGAGACGTGTGGCCTCGTCCCCCTGATCGAAGCTGTACCGCAGCGCCATCGCAAAGCTGAGGATACAGGCAATCGGATTCGCCTTGCCCTGCCCCGCGATGTCGGGTGCCGAGCCGTGCACGGGCTCGTAAAGCGCTTTGGGCCGCCCATTGGCCATCGGCGCCCCGAGGCTGGCCGAAGGCAGCATCCCAAGGCTGCCCGTCAGCATCGCGGCGGCATCCGACAGCATGTCGCCAAAGAGATTGTCGGTGACGATCACATCGAACTGCTTGGGCCAGCGGCAAAGCTGCATCGCGCCTGCATCAGCGTACATATGGCTCAGCTCGACATCCGGATAATCCTCGTCATGTACTTTCTGGACCACCTCGCGCCACAGGATGCCCGACTCCATGACGTTGGCCTTTTCCATCGAACAGACCTTGTTCGATCGCCGCCGCGCCAGCTCGAAGGCCGACCGCGCGACGCGGTCGATCTCGGACTCGGTGTAGCGTTGGGTGTTGATACCGACCCGCTCGTTGCCTTCCTGAATGATGCCGCGCGGCTCGCCAAAATAGATGCCGCTTGTCAGCTCGCGCACGATGACGATGTCGAGCCCTGCAACGACGTCTTTCTTCAGGCTGGAAAAATCCGCCAAGGCGTCAAAGCACTGTGCCGGGCGCAGGTTGGAATAAAGATCCATCTCCTTGCGCAGGCGCAACAGGCCGCGCTCTGGCTTGACCGAAAAATCCAAGTTGTCGTATTTCGGTCCGCCGACCGCGCCCAAAAGCACCGCGTCAACGGATTGCGCCTTTTCCATCGTGTCGTCATGCAGCGGCGTGCCGTGCTTGTCGTACGCCGCGCCGCCGACAAGATCCTCGCTTACGTCGAACGCCATGCCGCGGTTGGATCCGAACCAGTCGATCACCTTGCGGACTTCGACCATGACCTCGGGGCCGATCCCGTCGCCGGGCAGAATAAGAAGCGAGGGGGTGCTCATACGCGATCCTTTCGAAACTCTCTTTTCCATCGCCTAGCCTGAGCCGCGGGGAGGGTCAAGAAAGGTAAGGCTTCAATCCCGTTGCAAGAGCCTGCCAAACCACGGCAATCCTTGGTGTGTGTCTCAGCGCTTGATGGGTAGCGAGCCAGACCGGAAGGCTCGGCAGGTCGATGTCGAAATCGAGATCCTCGACATCATCGTGCAGCGTGCCCAACGCCTTCATGCCAAACCCGATGCCGCATCCTGCGCGGACCATTTCCCAACCTACAGTGTGGCTGTCGCACCGAAAGGCAAACATCTCTCGCGAGGCGGGCATGTCACGTTCCTGCATGCCGCGAATGATCTCCTCGTTCCGGTCATAGCCGATGAGAGGATGGTCATAGAGGTCCTTGAAGGTGCGCGGGCGTCCTGCGCTATGCAGATAAGCGCGGGAAGCAAACAGGCTAAGTGGGAAATCCCCTAGGTGGCGCGTCACCAGCTCGAGTTGTTCCGGACGATACATGCGCACCGCAATATCGGCCTCGCGGAACAAAAGGTTTTCGGTGCTGTCCGAAGGCATAAGGTCAATGCTGATGCCGGGATGCTCAGCCCTCAGCCGCGCAAGGATCGGCGGCAGAATATAGACCGACACGGTCTCGCTTGCGGTTATTCGCACCGCGCCGGCGGCCTGTGTCTGCCGCCCGGCGGCGGTAAGCTCGATCTCGACCATGGCGCGATGCATGGCCCGTGCGGGTTCCAGCAAGGACTGGCCGCTTTCGGTCAAATCCAGACCCTTTGCTTTGCGGTGGAACAGGACTTGGCCAAGCCGCTCTTCCAGCTGTCGGACTTGGCGCCCAAGCGTCGGTTGGCTGGCCCCCACCAGCCGGGCAGCCGCGGAAAGTGACCCCTTTTCCGCCACCGCAAGAAACGCGCGGATGAGCGACCAATCCAGATCTGACATGCGGCTTACCATTCATTAATGAATACCCTATACGCGAAAATTGGCAATTCCTATTCCCGTTCAACTATCTACCGTCGCGTCAACCATCATCGCGCGAAGGGTGAACCGATGCAAAAGACAGTTCTTATTTTGGGTGCCACGGGACGTTTCGGCCGTCACGCAACCGAGGCGTTTTGGAATGCAGGGTGGACAGTGCGGATGTTTGACCGAGCGCAGCACGACTTGATGACCGCCGCACAGGGCGCCGATATCATCGTGGCCGCGTGGAACCCGCCGTATCACCTTTGGAAAGATCAGCTTCCTCAGCTTCACGCCAAGGTGCAGGCTGCTGCGCGGGCTTCCGGCGCTGCGGTGGTCTTGCCGGGAAATGTCTATGTCTATCCCACCGACGCCAAAACACCGTGGAGCGAAGGCACAAACCACGTCGCGCCCACGCCGTTGGGGCGCATCCGACAGGAAGTGGAACAAAGCTATCGTGATAGCGGCGTGCAAACGATCCTTCTGCGCGCGGGAGATTTCATCGATACCGAACCGACAGGCGGCTGGTTCGACAGGGTTCTCATGTCGCGCGTTCAGCGGGGGCAGCTTCGCTACCCTGGTGATCCCGATGCGCTGCATTCCTGGGCCTTTTTACCCGACCTTGCGCGAGCGGCCGAACAGCTTGCGCGCCAGAAGCTGAGCCTGGGAAGTTACGAGGAGGTCATGTTTCCCGGTTACAGCATTACGGGCAGGCAGATTGCGGATCTTCTGTCGCATATTTCATGCCGCAAGATCATGGTGCGACGGATGTCATGGATACCGCTTCGGCTGGCGGCGCCGGTCTGGCCCATGGCAAAGGGCTTGCTTGAGATGCGCTATCTTTGGGACACGCCCCACAGCTTGCGGTCCAAGCGCCTGTCCGAGCTTTGCCCAACCTATCGTGATACCGATGTGGAAGATGCGGTTCGCCAGGCTGCCGCGCCATGGTTGGGCCGCGTCCGACACGCGCGCTGCGCTCAGTTCTGTCACTTCACCAGAAGATCGACCCAAACCAACCTGTGACGACTTGCCTCCGCGATGTCCGTGTCGGTGCCCCGCGCCACAATCCCGCTGTCCAGGATTTCCAGCTCGGCAGACGGCAGGACGTAGCTGACCCGAAGCGATCCAGGCACAGGCGCAGGCCAGTCTACCGTATCAAGGCGCGGGTCGCCTGTATGGGCCTCGCCCTGTTTCAAGCCGCCGCTCCGCATCGGCATCGGATCTTTTAGCCGGTCATCCGAAAGTAGGCGCCGGATCGCCTCTTTCCGCCCTTCGCCGTCAACCGGGTCGAGGTTGGCGTCGCCGGCCAGCACGAAGGGCGCGTCGGGGGCCTGACCCAGCCTGCCATCGAGATAGTGAAGCCAAAATACAATCTCGTCATGGTTCCTGCGCCCGTTTCGATCTCCCGGTCCGTCAAACACCGGCGGGCTGGCGTGAAAGGTCAGAACGCGCAGGGTCGTGTCGCCGACCTGGATGGGGACGTCCCAATGTGCCACGGTCGAAAGGCGCTGAACCGCAGCGATATCCGCCGGCAAAAGCGGTTTACCATCCTTCAACGTCAACTGCGCATCAGGCATGTCCCGCCAAAGGCGCCCACTGAAGTCGCGCACCTTGCCGGTCAGGATGGGGAATCGGGACAGCACCGCCATACCGCCTTGTCCTGCGAACTCGCCATAACCTTGTGCGTCCCTGGCACGGCCTAGCCGTCCGTCTCCGTCAAGGTCCAGCCCTGTCGCCATTCCAGCGTTGGGGCGCAGCGCAAAGACATGACGCAGATTGAGCCCATGATGGGCAATACGGCCACTTAGCGCCCGCAAGGCAGCCAAGTCATGGTCATAGTCGATGTCTTGAAGCGCGATGATATCCGGTCGCGCTTGCGCGATGACCCGTGCGACAGCCTCGGCCTGCGGATCGTCCTTGGACAGGATATCGCGCAGCAAGAGCCCGGGACCGTTTCGGGCCAGATCGGTGTTGAAGGTAGCGATGCGCACCAACGTTTCCGACATCGCGGGCCAAGCGCCAAGGGTCGCGATCAGAATGCCGGAGATCAGGCGTTCTGCAATCCTTCGGCCTCGGCCTTGGCATAGACGCGCCGACGCTTTTCCTCGATCAACTCGGCCACGCGCATCAGGGCGATGCCGCGCATCAGGATGCTTGCAGGAAGAAGGGCCCATACGGTCATCATCCAGATCAATGTTTGCTCGCTCTGGAACGACACCGGCTCGATCACCAGCGATGCCGCCTTCACGATCGCCGGGATCAAGAATGGCAGCAAAGCCCCTAACACAATGTTAAGACCTGAATCGCGCCGCAGCCGGTCCACGATGTCGCCCCCGCGCGTGGGATCGAAAAGCGGCAGGTTCACCCAGACGTTGAACGCGCCGTTGCGCATGGGCCATCCCAGAAGCCGCACGAGGGTGACGAAGACCAGTGTCATGACCAACGAAACGCTGTAAGCGACGCCTGCAGCGATCCGCACGCTGTTGGCAAGCTCCAACGTCGCGTCCGGCGGCAGCATCAGCACGACAAGACGCACCGGCGAGAACGGAAAATCCATGGCGTTGCCGATTGCCTGGGCGAAATAGGTGATGATCAGCGTGATCGGGCTCGGCTCAATCTTGCCGCGCGCGATCAGCGACAGAATGACAACCACCAGGGCCAGCGCCAGGAACTTCAGCCGGTTGAAGGGCGGGGCGAACCGGAACTCGACAATGCTCGGGTAACGGCCAAAATATTCGATGAACGTCAGGAACGAGAAGAGCAGCGCGATCACCACGACGATTTGTGCCGTGTCCGTCGCGACCGACGGCAGCACAAGTGCCGGTGTTGCCACCAGCAAAGCCACGAGTATTGCGCGCGTCAGCGCGCTGATGATCTGCGAAACCACTGCCCGGTTCCCTTCCAACTGGCCTGACACGGTTCGATGCCGTGCCATTGTTCCAACTTGGGTCCGTCGATTATGACGGCTTGCCTCATTCTTGCCCAATTTTTGCCTTCTTTCACCATCCGGCTCAAGATACCAAGTCGTTACACTTAGAATTTCCGGCGATTTGATGGTGATTGTGGTGCCAGATTGCATCAATTTGCTGCCCGGTTTGAGGCACTGTGGTGTTCACACCCTACATGTAGGGGTATCTCGCTAACCCCCCACAATAATTGATTAATATAAGTTGTGGTTTTAACTAATGTTTTAAGAAATGGATTGCGCCGGCCACTCAATGCCGCCGGCGCACTGCTGTCAGTTCGGGATCAGACCCAAGGGCGTTCCGTCGCAGCCTTCGCTTCGAACGCATCGATCGACGCGGCCTTTTCCATTGTCAGACCGATATCATCGAGCCCATTCTGCAGGCAGTGCTTGCGCCAGGGGTCCACTTCGAATCCGATCGTGCCACCATCCGGGCCGGTGATTTCCTGATTTTCCAAATCCACGGTCAGCACCGCGTTCGACCCACGCTCCGCGTCATCCATCAGCTTGTCCACCTCTTCCTGCGGCAGGACGATGGGCAGGATGCCGTTCTTGAAGCAGTTGTTATAGAAGATGTCGGCGAAGCTGGTGGAGATCACGCAACGGATACCGAAATCGAGCAGCGCCCAAGGCGCGTGCTCCCGGCTCGAGCCACAGCCGAAATTATCGCCGGCCACGATGATCTTGGCCTCGCGATACGCGGGCTGGTTGAGAACGAAATCCGGGATCTCGTTGCCATTGTCGTCATACCGCATCTCGTCGAACAGGTTCACCCCCAGCCCCGACCGCTTGATCGTCTTCAGGAACTGCTTGGGAATGATCATGTCGGTGTCGATGTTGACCAGCGGCATCGGTGCCGCGACGCCTGTCAGTTTCACGAATTTTTCCATCAGTTCATCTCCCGGATGTCGGTCAGCTTGCCGGTCACCGCCGCCGCCGCGGCCATTGCCGGGCTCATCAGGTGCGTGCGCCCGCCGCGGCCCTGCCGGCCCTCGAAGTTACGGTTCGACGTTGCGGCGCACCGTTCACCGGGCTGCAACTGGTCGGGGTTCATCGCCAAGCACATGGAACAGCCCGCAAGCCGCCATTCAAAGCCAGCCTCGGTAAAGATCTCGGCCAGACCTTCTTCCTCGGCCTGCGCCCGTACAAGGCCCGAGCCCGGCACGACCATCGCGCGCTTCACCTTGATCTTCTTGCCTTTCAGGATTTCGGCGGCGGCACGCAGGTCTTCGATCCGACCATTGGTGCAGGAGCCGATGAAGACCGTGTCGATCTCGATATCCTTCAGCTTCTGACCGGCTTTAAGACCCATGTACTCCAGCGCGCGCTTGGCCGCCTCGGTCTTGCCGCCGCTGAAGCTTTCTGGCGTGGGCACCTCGGCGTCGATCGGCAGCACGTCCTCGGGGCTGGTGCCCCAAGTCACGACCGGGGCGATATCCTCGCCCTTGATGGTGATCACCTTGTCCCAATGTGCGTCGTCATCGGAATACAAGGTTTTCCACCACGCCAGCGCCGCTTCCCATTGCGCGCCTTTCGGCGCGTGAGGACGGCCCTTGATGTAGTCAAAGGTCTTTTCGTCCGGCGCGATAAGGCCTGCGCGCGCGCCGCCCTCGATAGCCATGTTGCAGACGGTCATCCGGCCTTCCATCGAAAGGTCGCGAATCGCTTCGCCGCAATATTCAATCACGTACCCCGTGCCACCCGCCGTTCCGGTCAGGCCGATCACCGACAGCGTAATGTCCTTGGCGGTCACACCCGCAGGCAACTTGCCCGTGATCTCGACCTTCATGTTCTTCGACTTGGTCTGGATCAGGGTCTGGGTCGCCAGCACGTGCTCAACCTCCGACGTGCCGATCCCGTGCGCCAGCGCGCCGAACGCGCCATGTGTCGCCGTGTGGCTGTCGCCGCAAACCACGGTCATGCCCGGCAAGGTCCAGCCCTGTTCCGGGCCGACGATATGCACGATCCCCTGCCGCACATCGCTGACCGGGTAGTAATGAATGCCGAAATCCTTCGCGTTCTTGTCCAGCGCAGCCACCTGGATGCGGCTGTCCTCGGGCATGGCCTCGGGATTGTCGCGGCCCTCGGTGGTCGGCACGTTGTGGTCCGGCACGGCAATTGTCTTGTCCGGCGCACGCACTTTGCGGTTCGCCATCCGCAGCCCTTCAAAGGCCTGCGGGCTGGTCACCTCGTGCACGAGGTGACGGTCGATATAAAGTAGGCTGGTGCCATCCTCGGCCTCATGTGCCAGGTGGGCATCCCAGATCTTGTCATAGAGTGTCTTGGGGGACATCGGTCCTCTCCCGTCGTGTCAGTGAAATCTCAAAATGGCAGGTATCGGCACCGCCTTATAGGCGCGCCAGAACCGTGCAGGCCGCACCGAAAAAACGCCAGGGCAGGCGCGCACGATCGTCCATGTCGAAAACCCGTATCATCACTGTCAGATACAACCCCGCTGCGAGTCTATCAAGGGCACAACGAAACAGCGGATCGAACCTCCTCTTCCTCTGGCCAGAAATATCCCGGGGGTTCGCTTGAAGCTGCGCTTCAACCTTGGGGGCTGGTTCCCAAGCCACCAAACCTGCGCGGCGCAGCCGCCCATTCGGATCACGCCTCAGTCCGGGGCCAGCATGTACCCCTCGCCGCGCACCGTCTGCAGATAGCGCGGCTGTTTCGGGTCGGCCTCGATCTTGCGCCGCAACCGGGTGATCTGAACATCCACCGCACGTTCCTGCGCCTGCCCCTTGTCGCGTCCCAGATCCTCGACCAGTTTGGTCCGGCTGACCGGCTCGCGCAGGTTCTCGGCGAAGATGCGCATCAGTTGAACCTCGGTTGCCGTCAGCCGAACCAAATCTTCACCACGCATCAGTTCCGACCGTTCGATATCGAAACGCACCGACCCCATGCTCAACACCTTCGGCGCGGTATGCTCCGGCGGGGGTTCAGGCATCCGGCGCAAGATCGCGTTGATCCGCAACAGCAATTCCTTGGGCTCGAACGGCTTGGCAAGATAGTCATCCGCTCCGGCCTCCAGCCCCGCGATCCGCTCATCGGTCTCGCCCTTGGCGGTCAGCAAAAGGATGGGCGTTTCGATCGTCTCGCGCAGCGCCCGCGTCAGCGTCACGCCATCCTCGCCCGGCATCATCACGTCCATGACAATCAGGTCGAACTCCAGCCCCGACAACACGCGGCGCGCATGGCTGGCATCCCGCGCCACCGAAACAAGAAAACCGTGGCGCGCAAGGAACTTGCGCAGAAGGTCGCGGATGCGCTCGTCGTCATCTACGATCAGCAGGTGCGGCGCCGGATCGTTCATGTATCTGCCTCCCGGATCGCATGGTACTTCCGCCGCATGTCCGGGTCCATCATAGCTTCCAGTACCTGCCGGAATCCTGCCACCGCCTCGGGGCCCGCCTTCCGATAGGCAGCCCGCATCCGGGCTCTTTGCGCGTCGGACAGAGTCTGTTCCAGTCCGCGCCCCTTGTCGGTTAGAGTCAGGTGCCGTTCCCGCCGGTCCGTCTTGCCTTGCTGGCTTTCGACAAGACCATCTTCGATCAACGTCCGCAGCACCCGGTTTAAGGATTGCTTGGTGACGCCCAGAATCCCCAAAAGGTTATTCACGGTCGTGCCGGGACGGCGCGCGATGAAGTGCAGCGCGCGGTGATGCGCCCGGCCATATGCCATCGTGGCAAGGATACGGTCAGGGTCGGCGGTGAACCCGCGATAGGCAAAGAACATTGCCTCGATCCCCTGGCGCAGCTGTTCATCCGTCAGAAACAGCAGGTTTTCGCCGCTATGCACCTCAGCCATGATCGTCCTCCCGTCGCCTTGGCTGCCAAGATACGTCAGCCTTGTTGACATTCCAAGATCAAACTGGTAGCGAATCGCAGTTTCTGCGCAATTTTATGTCCACTTCGGACGTTTCCGGCGCAACAAATGGAAAGAGTTTGGGCTGAGGAGGCTGATATGGCAGCGTATGACGATCGCGACGGCAAGATCTGGATGGATGGCAAATTGGTCGAATGGCGGGACGCGAATGTGCATATCCTGACCCACAGCCTGCACTACGCCAGTTCCGTGTTCGAGGGCGAGCGGTGCTACAACGGCAAGATCTTCGAGAGCCGCAAGCACTCGGAACGTCTGCATTACTCCGCTGGACAGCTGGATTTCGAGATCCCCTACACCGTGGACGAGATCGAGGCCGCCAAGATGGAAGTGCTGCAAGCCAACGGGTTCGAGAACGCCTATGTTCGCGCAGTCGCATGGCGCGGTGCGGGCGAGGATATGGGTGTCGCATCAGCCCGCAACCCCGTCCGCCTGGCCATCGCCGCCTGGGAATGGGGCGCCTATTACGGCGACGCCAAGATGAAGGGTGCCAAGCTCGACATCTCCAAGTGGAAGCGGCCCAGCCCCGAAACGATCCCCAGCCACGCCAAGGCCGCCGGCCTCTATATGATTTGCACCCTCAGCAAGCACGCCGCCGAGGCGAAAGGCTGTTCGGACGCCATGATGTTCGACTATCGCGGCTACGTGGCGGAGGCGACGGGCGCCAACATGTTCTTCGTCAAGGATGGCGAGGTGCACACGCCCGATCCAGACTGCTTCCTCAATGGCATCACCCGCCAAACGGTCATCGGGATGCTGAAGGAACGTCAGGTCAAGGTGCACGAGCGTCATATCATGCCCGAGGAACTGGAAGGCTTCGAGCAGTGCTGGCTGACCGGCACCGCCGCCGAGGTCACGCCGGTGGGCCAGATCGGCGACTACCATTTCGAAGTCGGCGCGCTGACCCGTGACATCGCGGAGAGCTACGAGAAATTGGTGCGGGCGTAAGGCTTTGGCTTTCGCCTCCCGCGCCAGCAAATGAGTGTGCGCACCGCGATCGAGGCTGCGGGCCTGCGAGATGGTGCGACACTGTCGTTTCACCATCATCTTCGGAACGGCGACGACCTGATGCGCGAGGTCTTGCAGATCTGCTCAGACGAGGGCCTGCGCAACCTGCACATCGCGCCCTCTTCGCTCTTTCCCTGCCATGCGGCCCTGATCCCTTTCGTGAAAGACGGCACCGTGGCGCGGATCACAACGTCCTACATGAATGGCCCCTTGGCCGAGGCGGTGCAGCGCGGTCTTCTGCCTCAACCAGTCCGTCTGCAAACCCATGGCGGGCGGGCCGAAGCCATCGCCTCAGGCCGACTCAAGATCGACGCGGCGTTCATCGCCACACCGGCAGTGGACACCGGACGAAACCTCGGCGGCGCTTCCGGCCCGAACGCCTGCGGCCCGCTTGGATACGCCATGGTCGATGCCGCCCATGCCCGCTTCGTTGCCGCGGTCACCGATCATTATGTCTATGATCTGCCACGGGTCTGCATTCCGGCCGAGCAGGTCGATCTCATAGTCACCGTGGACAGCATCGGCGATGCGCAGCAGGTGGCCTCTGGTACGACCGCCCGTGCGCCGTCGGCCAAGGGGCAGGCCATCGCCGACCTGACCGCCCGCCTTATTGCCTGCAGCGGCCTACTGAAAGATGGTTTCAGTTTCCAGACCGGCGCTGGCGCGACATCTCTTGCGGTGGCACGTAGCCTAGCGCCCACCATCGCCGAACGCGGCGTGGTTGGCGATTTTGCAGCCGGCGGCATCACCGGACCACTTGTCGAGATGCTGCATTCCGGTCTCTTCCGCCGCCTGCTCGACGTTCAGGCTTTCGACGGAGCCGCCGTGACCTCGTACGCAAACGACCCGGCGCATCGTGCGATGTCGGCTTGGGATTACGCGAGCCCAGCCAACCCCGACAGCGCGGCCTCCCGGCTTGACGTGATGGTCCTCGGGGCGGCAGAGGTCGACATGAATTTCAACGTCAACGTGACCTGCGCCAGCGACGGGCGTATTATCGGCGGATCGGGCGGCCATGCCGACACCGCTGCGGGCGCGAAGCTGGCCATCGTGACAACCCCGCTTTGCGCCGGCGGGTTTCCCAAGCTGGTCGAACGGCTGACCTGTCTCACCACGCCGGGCGACAACATTGGCGCTGTGGTCACAGAAGACGGCATCGCCATCTCCCCTACCGCCCCAGAGCTGGCGCGTGCCGCCAAGAGCGCCGGGTTGCCGCTGTCATCGCTCGACGATCTGCGCCGCAAGGCCGAAGCGCAGGCCACACAACGTGCAACGCCGAGATTCGCTGAACGCGTGATTGCCGAATGCGAGGCGCCCGAGGGCACTGTGATAGATCACGTGCGCACGCTTGTACCTTGAGCAAAAGAAAAGCCGGGCAAGCAGGCCCGGCCTTCCCTAAAGCTATCGTCAGGTTCAGCCTGGACTCAGCCCGCGCAGGCGCTCCGACCGGCGGCGCAACAGCTCCACCGTGGTCAGCAGCAGGATCGAGATCGTCACAAGGATTGTAGCCGCCGCAAGAATGGTGGGAGAGATCTGCTCGCGCAGGCCGGTGAACATCTGCCACGGCAGGGTCTGCTGTTGCGCCGAGCCGACGAACAGCACCACCACGACCTCGTCAAAGGACGTGATGAAGGCGAACAACCCGCCAGAGATAACACCTGGCAGGATGAGCGGCATTTGAACCCGGAAGAACGTCGTCACCGGGTTGGCCCCCATGTTGGCCGAAGCGCGGGTCAGCGACCGGTCGAAGCCCACCAGCGTCGCCGTCACCGTGATGATCACGAACGGCACCCCAAGAGCGGCGTGCGCCAGGATAACCTTCACATAGCCGACGAAGGCTTGGTCCAGCCCCAGGTTCGCCTCCAGCCAGTTGCCCAGAGGTGCATAGAAAAAGAACATGCCGGTCGCCGAAATGATCAGCGGCACGATCATCGGCGAGATCAGGATCGCCATGATCGCTTGTCGCCCCGGAACGTGGCTCTGCGACAGGCCGATAGCCGCCAGCGTACCAAGGCTGACCGAGATGAACGTCGCGAAGGGTGCGATGATCAGCGAGTTCTTCAGCGGCGTCATCCACTCGTCCGTGCCCAGGAAGTCGCGGTAGTGTTTCAGCGAATACCCCTCGGCCTTGAAGTTGAGCATCTCCGGCGTGAAGGTGAAGAAATTCTCGGCATTGAAGCTGAGCCACATCACCGGAATGAGCGGCGCGATCAGAAAGAAGAACACGAAGCCGCAGATGAAAAGGAACGTGTTGTGCCACAGTACCTGTCCTGGAGTGTAGTAAATGGGCACGTTCTTGCGGTAATCGCCGGTGTCGAGCCAGTAGGCGAACCAACTGAGCACTGCGCCGATGATGACGCCGGAGATCGCCGCGCCCAGCCCACTGGCCAGAAAGCCCGCAATGGCGAAGGCGGCGATGATGCCCCACCGGGTTTGCGTGCGCTGGCCCGACATCTGGTGTGCCAGCGCCGCGATGCCGGCCCCGATGACCGCGCCGACAAGCGCGCCAAGCCAGGGCTGGCCATAGACGTTGCCCGCAACGAAGCCAAACATGGCGCCCAGAACCGCCGTTAGCGGCAGCGTGAACCCGGCCAGCGGCGGGCGCGGAATGGTGACTGTGTAGCCATCGTCTTGATCGGTCATGACCTAGCCCCCCAACTTGACGTTATCGATGCCAACGATCCTGTCGTAGCACCAGTAGAGCACCAGAACGACGACCAGCAGGATCGTTCCCAGCGCGGCCGCCAGACCCCAGTTCAGCGAGCTGGAAATGTGATAGGCGATCCGGTTCGAGATGAAGACACCGTCGGTGCCGCCCACGATCTCGGGCGTGATGTAGTATCCGATCGACAGGATGAACACGAGGATCGAGCCCGCGCCGATGCCCGGCACCGATTGCGGGAAATAGACCCGCCAGAAGGCGGTCACGTTCGTCGCGCCCAGAGATTTCGCCGCGCGAAGATAGGAGGGCGGAATCGTCTTCATCACCGAGTAGAGCGGCAGGATCATGAACGGCAACAGGATGTGCGTCATGGCGATGATCGTGCCGGTCGCGTTGTTCATCAAGATTAATCGGTTCGCGTCATCCACGAAGCCCAACCACACGAGGATCTCGTTGATCACCCCCTGTTGCTGCAACAGCACTTTCCAGGCGGAGGTCCGCACCAGAAGCGAGGTCCAGAATGGCAAAAGCACGAGGATCATCAGCACGTTTGCCGTGCGCAAAGGCAGGTTGGCGAGGATCCACGCCACCGGATAGCCCAGCAGGATACAGCTGCCGGTGATGACCAGCGACATGTAAAGCGTGCGCATGAACAGCTTGATGTAGATCTGCTGGTTTTCCGGCCGCGCCTCGACCCCGTCGAAGCCCAGTTGGTAGTCTGCGGCGTTCAGGAAGTAGCCCGTGGTGTAAGGAGACTTGTAGACGTTGAGCGTTTTCCATGTCTGCGGGTTGCCCCAGCCCTCGTCGATCTCGAGGAACGCTTCCTTGAAATTCTGTTCCGGCTGATCGGCCAGCATCTCCTGTGCGGCGCGCAGTTCATCGGCGCCAAAACCGTCATAGGACGCAACAGCGGCGCCAGCCTGTAGCTCTTCGATCAGGGCAATCTTCACCGATTCCCACGGCTCTTCCTCGGCAACCACGTCTTCTTCGGCGATGGCCGTAAAGACCGCGAAACTGGCATATTCATAAGCCGTGCGCGGAAGCAGTTCGGAAATTTCCGCTCCGGGCAGGAAGCCGGTGCCGCCTGTGAAAGCATCGCCCGTCAGGGCTCGCAGCCGGGCACGGGCACGGTCCAGTACGTCCTGGTCGGTGTTCTCGGCATTCTCGCCACCACGCATCAGGTCAAACCAGAACGTCTCGTTATCCCAGGTGTCCTCGGCCAGGTCCTCGAGCGCGTCGATCTGGTCTTCGCCAATCTCGTCAAGGTCGCGCCCGACCGAGCGGAATTGCGACGATAGACCCGTTTGTTCGTAGTTCAGGCGTGTGCCCAGCTTGGTGTGCTCCTTGGCCTCGGCGGCGAGGAACAAGTCATAGTAGAGCGCCTCGTAGACGGGATTGTCCGGCAGGTCGCTTGCCGTCGGGTCCCACTCGGAAATCGCGCTCACGGTCTGCGGCAGGGTGGTCGGAACAATCGTGTTGTCGACCGACCTCAGCAACATCGAAACGATGGGAACGATGAAAGTGACCAGAACGAAGATCAGCAGCGGTGCAATCAACAGCAGTGCCCGCATCTTCTGGCGGCGCAATGTCCGCGAAAGGCTTTTCTTGAGCGGCGTACCGTCGGCGGCCAGAACGGGGCCACCATCGTTGCTGTCGGCAATGCGCAGCCCGTCATCGGGCGTGGGCGCCGTCTTGCCGGTCGTGGCGTCAGTCACATCGCTCATATAGTCCCCGTCGGCAGTTTGTTGATTTCGTTTTTCTTATCAGTGTGGAAGGGCCGTGCACGGCCCCTCCAGATTATTCTACGCGAACCGCTTATTGCGCCAGCCACGCCTGGAACTTGGCGTCGATGTCGTCGCGGTAGTCAGCCCAGAACTCGTAGTTGTAGAGGAACGTGTTCTTGGCGTTCTCCGGGTCGGTCGGCATGTGCGGGGCCATGTCGATGCCCAGTTCCGCGTGCTGACCCACCAGCGGTGCCGAGGAGGCACGTGCCGGACCGTACGAGATGTATTTGGCCTGGTCGGCCAGACGCTGCGTGTCGGTCGCGAACATGATGAAGTCCTTGGCGCGTGCCAGGCGATCCTCGGGCAGGCCCTCGGGGATGATCCAGCCGTCCAGGTCAAAGACCTGCGCGTCCCACATCATGCCGATCGGCTGATCCTGCTCTTCGATCGCGGCAAAAAGGCGACCGTTATAGGTCGACCCCATGAAGACTTCGCCATCGGCCAGAAGCTGCGGCGTGTCGGCACCGGCGGACCACCAGATCACGTCGTCCTTGATGGTTGCCAGCTTGTCCAGCGCCTGTTGCTGACCTTCTTCAGTGGCCAGAACGTCATAGACGTCTTCCTTGGCAACACCGTCACACAGCAGCGCCCATTCGACGTTGTTGATCGGACGCTTTTCCAGCGCGCGTTTGCCCGGATAGGTTTCCAAGTCGAAGACCGAGCAGATGTCGGACGGCGGCTCGGTGCCTTCAGGCACCATGTCGGTGCGATAGCCGAAGGTCGTCGAATAGACGATCTGTGGGATGAAGCAGTCACCGACCAGCAGTTCGCCGAAATCTTCCTCGGCCGAGGTGCCGTCGGGTGCCGCGGCCAGATCTTCCTCGGGATCGATTTCCATCGCCAGGCCTTCGTCGCACAGACGCAGCGCGTCAGCGGCGACCACGTCGACGACGTCCCAGGTGATGTTTCCGGCCTCGTCCATGGCGCGCAGCTTGGCCACAGCCTCGTTCGAGCTTTCGTCCCAGATCACTTCCAGGCCTTCGTTCATTTCCTGGTAGGGATCGGTATACGCGTTCTTCTGGCTCGCCTGATAGGCGCCGCCCCAGGACACGACGGTCATCGAGTCGGCCATTTCCTGTGCGTGAGCCGACGCGGCTGCAACCGTCAGTGCGGTTGTGGCCATGAGTGTTTTCGTCAGTTTCATGTCATACTCCCAAAAGTACTCCCGTTTACCTTTCGGGCCCCATGTCACGGGAACAACATGCGGACCTCGTTCTATCCGGGCTGGCGCGGCGGCCTGCCCGAATGCCTTTAACTCCTAGTTCGCATCCAGTGCGCGACAATCCTCGGGCAGCCAGCCGATCTCGATCGTCTCGCCCGGCGTAAGCCGCGTCTGGTCCGGCGCGTTCCGCGACTTGATCACGAAATTGTCGTTGCCCGCCACGCTCAAACGCGTGCGGAAGATGTCACCCATATAGATGAATTCCAGCACCTCGGCCTTGATCGTGTGGGTGCCTTCCTTGAGACGCTTCTTGTCAAATTCCACGCGCTCGGGCCGGATTGAGACGCGGGTCCGCTCACCCACTTCGCTGACGTTCACGGGCTTGCAGTCAATGATCCCGCCATCGTCCAACTGCACCTGCGCTAGCCCCCCCTCAATTTCCTTGATCGTGCCTTCCAGCGTGTTGTTCTCACCGATGAACTGCGCAACGAAACTGTTTTGCGGGCTTTCGTACAGTTCGTCCGGCGCCGCCAGTTGCTGGATGCGTCCATCGTCGAACACCGCGACGCGATCCGACATGGTCAGCGCCTCAGTCTGGTCGTGCGTTACGTAGACCGTGGTGATGCCAAGATCATGTGCCAGCTTGGTGATCTCGAACTGCATGTGTTCGCGCAATTGCTTGTCGAGCGCGCCCAGCGGTTCGTCCATCAACACAAGTTCGGGCTCGAACACCAGAGCGCGGGCCAGCGCGATCCGCTGTTGCTGGCCGCCCGAAAGCTGCGCCGGACGTCGGCCACCGAAGTCGCCCATCTGCACCATGTCCAGCGCCCGCTTTACCTTGCCCTCGCGGTCGGACTTGCCGATCTTGCGCACTTCCAGTGGGAAAGACAGGTTCTCGGCCACGGTCATGTGCGGGAAAAGGGCGTAGTTCTGGAACACCATGCCGATGCCACGTTTGTGCGGCGGGATATCGTTGATGGAAACGCCATCAAGCAGGATGCGCCCGTGGGTGGCGGTTTCAAAACCCGCCAGCATCATCAGGCAGGTGGTCTTCCCCGACCCGGACGGCCCCAGCATCGTCAGGAACTCGCCCTTGGGCATGGAAAGGTTCAGATCCTTTACGACTAGCGTCTCGCCATCGTAACTTTTCTGAACGCGATCAAATGCGACGAACGCATCGTTCGCTTGCGCTTCGGTCAAGAGTGTCTCCCCATCATTTTTGTACGCGGTTTTCCCGCGCTTTAAGTGGAATAAAGCTAGTTTCCGCCGGTGATGCAAGCAGACTCATCAACTCATCCGGCTTGATATGCGCTTGAAGGCAAATCGCCTGCATCTGCCCAGTAAAAAGTCACTTTTCCCGTATTTCACGCTGTATCGTGCCGAACGATGCTCAAAAATTCAGCGAAATCCGCGGCTTGCCGCAGTCTGGAACGCCAGGTTCCGCAGGGGGTCGACGCGTCATTCGGTCGATGCAACCGCCCAGAGCCGCAGCCGCGCGGAAGATTACTATGTCGTCCGGACACAAAGCGCTCGAGCGAATTTTTCGCGTGCAATCCCTTGAATTGGGATGCAGGCTCGACACGCTGCGGATGTTCCATCCCGCCCGACTAAGACGAGGAGCACCATCAAGATGAAAGACCTGCCCTTTACCCCTGTCGAGTACGATCGCCGTCTGAAGCGGGCGCGTGCCGCGATGGAAGAGCGCGGCCTCGATGCCGTTTTCATCACCGATCCGTCGAACCAGAACTGGCTGACCGGATATGACGGCTGGTCCTTCTACGTGCACCAGGGCGCGATCCTCACAATGGACGGTCCGCCCCTCTGGTGGGGCCGCCACATGGACATGCTGGGGGGGCGCAGGACCTGTTGGATGGAGCACGATTTCATCCTTGGATACGGCGACCATTTCGTGCAGTCGACCGAGCGCCACCCAATGCAGGATCTGGCAGAAGTGCTCAAGCGGTACGGGCTTGAGACCGCGACGATCGGCGTGGAGATGGAGAACTATTACTACTCTGCCAAGGCCCATGCCGTGCTCTGCGAAGAAATGCCGAATGCCAAGATCGTCGATGCGACAACTCTTGTGAACTGGCAGCGGATCGTGAAGTCAGACGAGGAGCTGGTGTTGATCCGCAAGGCCGCTCGCATCTCGGAAAAGGTGATGCGCACCGCTATCGACATGGCCGAGCCGGGGCTGCGCAAGAACGACCTTGTGGCCAACATTCTGAAGGCCGGGATCGAAGGTGTGGATGACGACTGGGGCGATTATCCGGCGATCATGCCACTGACCCCTTCGGGTCTGGATGCCACCGCCGCGCACCTGACGTGGAACGGCAACCCGATGCAGGCCGGCGAGGCGACTTTCTTTGAACTTTCAGGATGTTACCGGCGCTATCACGCGCCTCTGTGCCGGACGGTCTTCTTGGGCGGAGAGCCGCCGCAGGACATTCGCGACGCCGAGAAAGCCCAGCTGGAAGGCATCGAGGCGGGTCTGGACGCGGCGCGGCCCGGCAACCGCACCTGCGATATCGCACAGGCGCTGCTGGACGTGCTGGCCAAGTACGAGATCAAGCGCGAAGGGCGCATGGGCTACCCTGTCGGCGTCAGCTATCCGCCGGACTGGGGCGAGCGGACGGCGTCGATCCGGTTGGAGGATGACACGGTTCTGGAACCCGGCATGGTGTTCCACTTCATGCCTGCGCTGTGGATGGATACCTGGGGTCTGGAGACGACCGAGACGATCCTGATCAACGAGGACGGACCGGCGGAATGCCTGTGCAACATGCCCCGGCAGATGTTCGTCAAGGACTGACGGGAATCAGAGGGCGGAAGCCTTGGTTAACGCCGGCGGAGTTCATGAAACGGCGTCGGTATCACGTCAGTATTTGAGTGGTATGCCGTCGGTGGACCGCTTGGCGACCCAATAGTTACCGTGGCGCGCTGTGCTCACTTGCGCCACGGTATCTCCCGCCGCTCAGTTCGCCGCCTTCATCAGACCTTCGTCTTTCAGTTGCTTGTGCGCGAGGTCGAGGGCGATGCCCGCCCGTTCGACCAGCGTGTCGATCTCGGACTTTGAGATCACCAGCGGCGGCGAGATCACCATGCGGTCGCCCACGTGGCGCATGATCAGGCCGTTGGCAAAGCAATGCTCGCGACAGATGAGGCCGGCGGTGCCGGCATCGGCGGCGAACCTGGCGCGGTTGGCCTTGTCGGGGCTAAGCGCGATGGAGCCCATCAGGCCGCAGATCGCCGCCTCGCCCACCAGCGGATGGTCGGCCAGCGTTTCCCATTTCTGCTTCAGGTAGGGGGCGGTCTCGGACCCAACGCGGGTGACGATGCCTTCCTCGTCGAGGATGCGCAGGTTCTCCAGCGCGACGGCGCAGGTCACCGGGTGGCCCGAATAGGTGTAGCCGTGGGCAAATTCGCAGCCGTTCAACACCTCGGCCACCTCGTCGTTGACCAGCGAGCCGCCGACGGGCGCGTAGCCCGAGCTGACGCCCTTGGCGATGGTCATGACGTCGGGCTTGATATCGAAGGTTTCCGAGCCGAACCAGTTGCCGGTGCGCCCGAAGCCGCAGATCACCTCGTCGGCGATCAGAAGGATGTTGTACTTGCGGCAGATGCGCTGGATTTCGGGCCAGTAGGTTTCGGGCGGAACGATCACGCCGCCGGCGCCCTGCACCGGCTCGCCGATGAAAGCGGCGACCTTGTCCTCGCCCAATTCGAGGATCTTGTGTTCGAGCTGGCGGGCGCGCTCAAGCCCGAATTCGGCTGGATCAGTGTCTTTTCCCTCGCCGTACCAATAGGGCTGGTCGATGTGGTGGATGTCGGGGATGGGCATGCCGCCCTGGGCGTGCATCGCGGCCATGCCGCCAAGCGAGGCGCTGCCCATCGAGGACCCATGATAGGCGTTCTTGCGGCTGATGATGGCCTTCTTTTCCGGGTGGCCCTTCTGCTCCCAATAGGTGCGCACAAGGCGAATATTGGTGTCGTTCGCCTCAGAGCCCGAGGAGGCGAAGAAGACGTGGTTCAGATCATGCGGCGTCAGCTGCGCCAGCTTGTCGGCCAGCGCGATGGCCGGCACGTGCGTCGTCTGGAAGAAGGTGTTGTAATAGGGCAGTTCCTTCATCTGGCGGGCGGCGGCCTCGGCCAGTTCCTCTCGGCCATAGCCGATGTTGACGCACCAAAGCCCCGCCATGGCGTCGAGGTAGTCATGCCCCTCGCTGTCGGTCAGGGTCACGCCCTTGGCGCGGGTGATGACGCGCGCGCCCTTCTTGTTGAGCGCATGGCCATGGGTGAAGGGGTGCAAGTGATGCGCGGCATCCAGCGCCTGAAGCTCGGCGGTGGGCATATGATTGGTGATGGCGGTCATGGCGGTACCTTTCATGATCGGGGGACCGGACAGGGCGTACCGGTCCGTTTGCGCCAGAATATGATCAAATTATTCGGAGTCAATCGAATCACGATACACCGGCGGACTGCTCCAGCGAAACGCGGACCTGCTCCATTCCCTGGATCACGTCTTCGCGGATGGCGCGGGCCGCCGCTTCGGCATCGCGGGCATGCATGGCGTCCAGCATGTCCTTGTGCTTGTCGGGCAGGTTCTGGGTGCCCATGCGCCCGCAGACGACCCGCAGGGACGGACCGAACCGCAGCCACAACCCATCGGCCAGATCGGCCAGGATGGGAGCGTCGGCAATCGTGTAAATATATGCGTGGAAGGCGTAGTTGAGTTCGAGATAGGCACGCAGGTCACCGCCGTCGATGGCCGCATCGAGGTCACTGTCGAGCGCGGTCAGGTGGTCGAGGTCTTCCAGCCCCGCACGTTCGGTCGCCCTTAAAGTAAGGTGCGGATCGAGCCATTGGCGGGCCAGGATAAGCTCGGAAATGTTGTCGGCGGTCAGGGTCGGGACCACCACGCGGCGGTTGCCGCGAAACTCCAGCGCGCCCTCGGCGGTCAGCCGGCGAATCGCCTCGCGCACCGGGGTCATTCCGGCGCCAAGGCGATCGGTCAGGCCCTGGATCGTCACCGCCTGCCCCGGGGCGAGGTCACCGAACAGCACAAGCGCCCGCAATTCGCGATAGATCAGCTCATGCGCCGGAACGCGCGACTCCGAAGCGCCATCGGTGCCGAATTTCTGGGCGTGTCTGGTCATTCGATTTGCTTTCCGTCGCGGCGATCCATGCAATCGCCTTGCGAGTTTAGCGGCTGCGTGAAAGCATTACCATATTGCCATGTCCGGTTTTGTTTGATCAAATCCCGGGCCAAGGCGCGACAAGCGCCGAACCAAGGGGAGATACCGAATGACACAGAAGTTTCTGACCATGACCGCCGTTCTGGCGCTGGGCGCGACGAGCGCCATGGCGCAGGAAGTGCGCGTCTACAACTGGTCCGACTATATCGACGAAGACCTGCTGACCCAGTTCGAGGAAGAGACCGGGTTGGAGCTGGTCTATGACGTGTTCGACAGCAACGAAGTGCTGGAAACCAAGATGCTGGCCGGCGGCTCGGGCTATGACGTGGTGGTTCCGACGGGCAGCTTCCTGCTGCGCCAGATCCAGGCGGGCGCGTTCCAGAAGCTGGACTATGACAAGCTGCCCAACTCGGACAACCTGTGGGACGTGATCAAGGACCGTCTGACGGGCTATGATTCGGACATTCCGATCAGCGAATATGCGATCAACTACATGTGGGGCACGACGGGCCTTGGTGTGAACACCGGCAAGGTGCAGGAAGTCCTGGGCGAGGATGCCCCGATCGACAGCCTGTCGCTGATCTTCGAGCCCGAGAACATGGAAAAGCTGGCCGAATGCGGCGTGCATTTTCTTGATGCGCCGGACGAGGTGATTCCGGCGGCGCTGACCTATTTGGGCCTCGACCCGAACAGCCAGGACGAGGACGAGCTTGAACAGGCCGGCGAACTGCTGATGTCCGTGCGGCCGCATGTTCAGAAGTTCCACAGCAGCGAATACATCAACGGGCTGGCGAATGGCGATATCTGCGTGGCGATCGGCTGGTCGGGTGACGTTCTGCAGGCGCGGGACCGTGCCGCCGAGGCGGATAACGGTGTCGAGATCGCCTATAACGCGCCGACCGAAGGCGCGGTGATGTGGTTCGACATGATGGCGATCCCCGCCGACGCGCCGAACCCTGAGGGCGCGCACAAGTTCCTGAACTTCATCATGGATGCCGAGAACATGGCGGCGGCCTCGAACTATGTCTACTACGCCAATGGCAACAAGGCGTCGCAGGAATATCTCGAGGATGACGTGATCAACGATCCGGCGATCTATCCGTCGGAAGATGCGCTTGAGAACACCTATATCAAGAAGCCGTATCCGGCGAAGGTGCAGCGGACGGTCACGCGTCTCTGGACCAAGATCAAGTCCGGCACCTGATGGACTGAATACCCGGACCCGCGCAGCAAGATTGCGCGGGTCCATTTCTTTGAGGGGACGGGAATGCCGGAAACCAAGTTCGAGCCGTGGAACGATCCGAATGAAAAGCCGCTGATCCAGTTCCGGAACGTGACCAAGCGGTTCGGTACGTTCACTGCCATCGACGACCAGTCGTTCGACATCTACGCGCAGGAATTCTTTGCCCTTCTGGGCCCGTCGGGCTGTGGCAAGACGACGATGATGCGCATGTTGGCCGGGTTCGAGGCCCCGACCGAGGGCACGATCCTGCTGGGCGGGCGCGACATCGCGCCGATCCCGCCCAACAAGCGCGAAGTGAACATGATGTTCCAGTCCTATGCGCTGTTCCCGCACCTGTCGGTTTGGGACAACATCGCCTTTGGGCTGAAGCGCGACAGGATGCCGAAAGACCAGATCGAAGCGCGGGTGGACGAGATGCTGAAGCTGACCCGGCTGGAGCGGTTCGCGGGACGCAAGCCGCACCAGATTTCCGGCGGGCAAAGGCAACGTGTGGCGTTGGCGCGCAGCCTGGCGAAGGGACCGAAGCTGCTTTTGCTGGACGAACCGCTGGGCGCGCTCGATGCCAAGCTGCGGCAGGACACGCAGTTCGAGCTGATGGATATCCAAGAAAAGACCGGCACGACCTTTGTCATCGTCACCCACGATCAGGAAGAGGCGATGACCGTGGCCAGCCGCGTCGCGGTGATGGATGACGGGCGGATCGTGCAGATCGCCACGCCCGACGAAATTTACGAGGCGCCGATCTCGGCCTATGTGGCGGATTTCATCGGGGATGTGACGCTGTTTTCCGGCACGGCGATGAACCGGACGCCGGGGGCCAAGTCGGTGGTGGACGACGCGCCCGAGACCGAGGCCGAACCTGCACCGCAAGAGGCCGAAACGCCTGAAACAGAGACTGTCGAGACGCCCGAGGCGGTGGCCGAGATTGGTGTGCCGGCAGAGCCGGAAGCGCCCGTCACGCCCGATGACGCCGTGCCCAAAGCGGCAACGGAGAAACCCGCGCAAGGGCCGCAACCCAACGCCTTGGGGCTCTGGCTGCATGACAAGGTCTGGGCCAAGGTATTCGGCCCACGCACCGATATCGTGCGGCAACTGCCGCCGCCGAACGACGCGGAACGTACGGCAAAGCACGAAGATCCAGAGACTATTCTGGCCGAAACCGACGCAATCCCGGAAGGCGGCATCACCATCGACTGGGCCGAGGGGCAGCCGCCTCTGATCGCGCTGGACGCGCCGGATCTGGAGGATGGCACAGAAGTGAAGCTGGCGCTGCGCCCCGAGAAGATCGGCATTTCCAAGACCAAGCCCGATGCGGTCAACGCGCTGAAGGGCAAGGTGATCGACATCGCCTATCTCGGCAACCTGTCGACCTATCACGTGGAGCTTGAAAACGGCACGATGATCAAGGCGCAGCTGGCCAACACCCGCCGGATCTCGCGCCGAGATATCACCTGGGAAGACGAGGTCTGGGTCAGCTGGACCGGAACGGCGGGCGTGGTGTTGACGTCATGAGGCGCGTGGCCCTCATCATCGTGCCCTATCTGTGGCTTCTGGCGCTGTTCCTGGTGCCTTTCGCCATCGTGCTGAAGATCAGCCTTTCGGATATCGAGCTGTCGATTCCGCCCTACACGCCGCAGCTGGACCTGTCCGAAGGCTGGGAGGGGATCAAGGCGTTCTTCGCCGCGCTCGATTTCGAGAATTTCGTGTTCCTGACAGAGGACGACCTTTACTGGAAATCCTACCTGTCGTCGCTGCAAATCGCGGTGATCTCGACCATCCTGACGCTGCTGGTGGGCTACCCGATCGCCTACGCGATGGCGCGTGCGCCGAACCACTGGCGGCCGACGCTGTTGATGCTGGTGATCCTGCCGTTCTGGACAAGCTTTCTGATCCGGGTCTATTCGTGGATGGGGATCCTGTCGACCGAGGGATATCTGAACCAGCTTCTGCTGGGTTTGGGTCTGATTTCGGAACCGCTTATGATCCTGAACACCAATGTCGCGGTCTATATCGGGATCATCTACACCTATCTGCCGTTCATGATCCTGCCGATCTATTCGACGCTGGAGCGGATGGATGACAGCCTGCTGGAAGCCGCCGAGGATCTTGGGTGTTCCCGGCTGACGGCCTTCTGGCTGGTGACGCTGCCACTGTCGAAGAACGGTATCATCGCGGGCTGTTTCCTCGTCTTTATCCCGGTGATGGGCGAGTTCGTGATCCCGTCGCTGCTGGGCGGGTCGCAGACGCTGATGATCGGCAAGGTGCTGTTCGAGGAGTTCTTCAACAACCGCGACTGGCCAGTGGCGAGCGCGGTGGCGGTGATCCTGCTGTTGATCCTGATCATTCCCATCGTGCTGTTCCAGCGCAACGAACAAAAGCAGCGGGAGGCGGAAGGATGAGCGGCCGCAAAACTCTTGAGAAGAGTTTTGCCAAAAGCTTTCTTAAAGCTTTTGGCGTGCCGGCGTGGAGGGCTGTGCGATGAGACGCCTGTCATGGTTCAACACGACGTCCCTGACGCTGGGCTTCGCCTTCCTGTACCTGCCGATGGTCATCCTGGTGATCTACAGCTTCAACGCGTCGCAGCTTGTGACCGTCTGGGCGGGCTTCTCGACCAGGTGGTACGGCGAGCTGTTGCAGAACGAGGCGTTTCTGGACGCGGCCTGGGTCACATTGCAGGTGGCGGTCGTCAGCTCCACCATCGCGACGGTGCTGGGCACGATGGCGGCCTATGTGCTGGTGCGCGCCGGGCGGTTCTGGGGGCGGACGCTGTTTTCGGGCATGATCTATGCGCCGCTGGTGATGCCCGAGGTGATCACGGGCCTGTCGCTCTTGCTGCTTTTTATCGGGATCGGGTTGGACCGGGGGGTGCTGACGATCATCCTGGCGCACACGACATTTTCGATGTGCTTCGTGTCGGTCGTGGTATCCTCGCGGCTGATCAGCTTCGACAGGTCGCTGGAAGAAGCGGCTCTGGATTTGGGCTGTTCGCCGTTTTCCGCCTTCCGGCTGGTCACCTTGCCGATCATCGCGCCGGCGGTGATTTCCGGCTGGTTGCTGGCATTCACGCTGTCGCTGGACGATCTGGTGATCGCCAGCTTTACCGCAGGGCCGTCGGCCACGACGCTGCCGATCAAGATCTGGTCATCGATCAGGCTGGGCGTCAGCCCCGAGATCAACGCACTGTCGACGATCCTGATCGCGATCGTGGCGGTGGGGGTCATCGGTGCGTCGCTGATTTCCAAGCGCCAGCTGTTGCGGCAGGAAGCCGATGAAAAGGCCGCGGTGCGGGCCGAAGCGTGAGCGTGCTCAAACGGATCTGGGAAGACGGCGCTTACGGCGCCGCGCCGGTGGCCGATTGCTGGTGGGCGGATACCGTGCCGCCGGGCGACTGGCCGGCGTTGCAGGGCGACACGACGACCGACGTCGCGGTCATCGGCGCGGGGTTCACCGGGCTGAACGCTGCGCTGGCGCTGGCCGAGGCGGGTGTCGGTGTGACCGTTTTGGAGGCGCAGCACCCATTCTGGGGTGCATCGGGGCGCAATGGCGGGTTTTGTTGTCTGGGCGGGGCCAAGGCCAGCCATGCCACCATGAACGCCAAGTTCGGCGAGGCCGAGGTCCGTGGTTTTGCGCAGGCGGAACTGGCGGCGGTGGCGCATGTGGGCGACCTGATCGACCGGCTGGGGCTGGATGTCGACCGTCATTCCGAGGGCGAGACGCAGCTGGCGCACCGCCCACGCGATTATGCCGCGATGCGCGAGGACGTCGAGACGACGCGGAACCTTTATGGCGTCACGCCGACCATTACCCCGCCAGAGGAGCTGGCGCAGGTGGGATTCAAAGGGCCGTTTCATGGCGCGTCGACCATGCCCATCGGCTTTGCCCTCAACCCGCGGAAATACGCGCTTGGCCTCTGCCAGGCGGCCGAAGCGGCAGGAGCCGTGGTGCACGGGCACAGCGCCGTCAGCAGAATTGAGCCTCTGTCCGACGGGCGCTATCGGCTGCATACCGATAAAGGCTCTGTTACAGCCGAAAAGTTCATTATCGCGACGAATGGCTATAGCGCGGACAACCTGCCGGACTGGATGGCCAGGCGGTACCTGCCGACGCAATCGAGCGTGATTGTCACGCGGCCCATGACAGATGACGAACTGACCGCGCAGGGCTGGACGAGCCGGCAGATGTGCTACGACACGCGGCACCTGCTGCACTATTTCCGGCTGATGCCGGACAACCGGATGTTGATGGGGATGCGCGGCGGGCTGCGGCATTCGCCCGGCACCGAGGCGCGGATCAGGGCAATGATCCGCGCCGATTTCGAGAAGATGTTCCCGGCCTGGGCGCATGTGGAAACGCCGCATTACTGGTCGGGCTTCGTGTGCCTGACGCGCGACCTGATACCCTATGCGGGACCGATCCCCGAGATGCCGGGCGGGTTCGCGGCGTTCGCTTATCACGGCAACGGCGTGTCGATGGGCAGCTATGCCGGGCGTCTGTTGGCCGATCTGGTGCGCGGCAAGACGCCTGAGACGCCCTATCCCGCACCGTTGCGGTATACGCCGCGCAAGTTCCCGCTGGGCCGGTTCCGCCGGCTGCTGATGCGGCCGGCGTATTTGCATTATGCGTGGCTCGATCGCTAGCCTTGCGGCGTTTTTGCCGCTTTGGCGCGCCCGCGTTGCAGGCCAAGCTGACGTTCGCGCAAAATGATGATGATCCCGGCCAGCACGATCAGCGCGGCACCGATCAACATCTGGGCGGTCGGCACCTCGTCAAAGATGACATACCCGATGGCGATGGCGAACAGCATCGAGGCATAGTCGAAGGGCGCGATGACACTGGCATCGGCAAAGCGGTAGGCGGAGGTCAGGAAGATCTGCGCCAGCCCGCCGAAGAGACCGGCGAGGACGAGGTAAACAGTCTCTGTTCCGCCCGGAATGACCCATCCGAAGGGCAAGGTCAGCAACGACAGCAGCGTCGAGGTCAGCGAGAAGTAGAACACGATCGCACTGGTCTGTTCGGTCTGTACCAGCTTGCGGATGTAGATCTGCGCCAGTGCCGCGCAGACGGCCCCCAGAAGGACCAGCACCGCGCCGACGGCCTGGGCCGTCTCCACAGTCGGACCGCCCAGCGTGGTCAGGCGTGGGGTCAGAACCACCAGCACGCCCACTAGGCCCAGCGCGACGGCGCCAAGGCGGAATACGCCAACCTTTTCATCGAGAAACATCGCCGCGAAGACCACCACCAGCAGCGGGGCGGCATAGCTGAGCGCCGTGACCTCGGGCAGGGGCAACAGGCCGAGACCGGCAAACGTCAGGCCCATTGCCGTGGTGCCGACGAAGCCACGCCAAAAATGGCCCATGCGGGACTCGACCCGCAGACCGGTGGACAACTCGCCCCGCAGCACGAGCCAGGCAAGGATCACGGGGATGGCGAAAAACGAGCGGAAGAAAACCGCCTGTCCCGGTGGAACAGTGTCTGATGCGGCCTTGATCAGGGCAGACATGACGATGAACAGCGTCACCGCAACAAGCTTGAGGGCAATACCGTTGAGCGGTTTCATGGAGCGTCTCCGTCATCCTGAGTTGGCCCAAAGTGGTGGCAAAAGCAATCGCCGCGCGCGCAAAGCCGGTATGACCCGAGTGATCCAGGCTGGGCCACGGCGCGTAATGCTCTATGATTACGGAGTATGATGATGCGCTTTCTTCTCGGCCTCGTGGCCACTGTTTTCGCCCTTCCTGCGCTTGCGCTGGACCTGCAATCCACCTTCACCAATATCGACGGCGGCACGCACCGATTGTCGGATTGGCAAGGTCAGCCGGTGCTGGTGGTGAACACCGCGTCGATGTGCGGATTCACCGGACAATACTCGGACTTGCAGGCGCTTTACGACACCTATCGCGACCGCGGGCTGGTCGTGCTGGCCGTGCCGTCGGACGATTTCAACCAGGAGCTGGCGAGCGAGGATGAGGTCAAGGATTTCTGCGAGGTGAACTATGATCTGACCCTGCCGATGACCGGCATCACCAACGTGCGGGGCGCGGACGCACATCCGTTTTATCGCTCGGTCGCGCAGGAAGCCGGGTTCACGCCGCGCTGGAACTTCAACAAGATCCTGTTGAGCCCCGAGGGCAATGTCGTCGGCACCTATGGCTCGCCCGTCAAACCGATGTCGTCCACGATCACCGGCGAGATCGAGAAGATGCTGGCCCGGACGGGCGGCTGATCGGGGTCGTCGCGTCCGCTTCCTTGCTGGGGGCGATGTTGTAGAGCTTGCGGTAGGCGCGCGAGAAATGCGTGGGGCTTGTAAAGCCGCAGAGCACGCTGATTTCAGTGATGCTCATCTCGGTCTGACGCAGCAGGTTTCGAGCCTTTTCCAGCCGAATTTCTAGATAATAGCGGCTGGGGGACGTGTTGAGGAACGCCATGAAGAGCCGTTCCAACTGTCGCACGGACACGCCGATGAACGCGGACAATTCACTGAGCTTGAGCGGGTCCTCGATATTGCCGCGCATGATCTCGATTGCCTGCGTAAGACGACGGTTGCCCCGCCCGACGCGGGCGGGCAGCGACAGGCGCTGGGACTGGCTGTGGTCGCGCGGGGCGGTATAGACCATCTGCTCGGCCACGTATTCCACCAGTTTGGGCCCGTAGTCTTCGCCGATGAGGTGCAGCATCAGGTCCATCGAGGACGCACCGCCGGCGCAGGAAAACACACGTCCATCCACCGAATAGATCGTGTCCTGCACGGTGACCTGCGGCAACGCCTCGGTCAGGGCATCGACATATTCCCAATGGGTGCTGACGCGGCGGCCCGCGATCAGCCCGGCCAGCGCGAGGGTATAGGCCCCGCTGCTGAGCGAGCCGAAACTGATGCCTTTGCGCGTTTCGCGGCGCAGCCAGGCAAGTACGTCCTTAGTGCTGCCCGCCGCAGCCGAATGGCCGGCGCAGACCACCAGCGTATCGTCGCGGCGCAACTCCTCCAGCGCGCCGTCGACGGCGACGGTGACGCCGTTCCAGGCCCGCGCCGTCGTTCCATCGGCGCTGAGCAAGCGCCATTCATAGTAATCACGGGTGCTGGATTGCCGGTTTGCGAGACTGAGGGTTTCCAAAGCGCAGGTGAAGCCCAGCATGGAAAAGCCGGGGATCAGCAGGAAGACATACCGTTTCGGCGGTTGGTCGCTGTCGCGCATCACGAGGTCCTTGGCTGAGGGTCACAAAAGGCTCCCCGGCGGGAGGCTTGATCGTATAGTCTTCATCCTGATCGGCCCTGCCCGTCGCGCGTGATTTCGGCACGAAGATGTCCGCAGGCGACATGACTCGACCCGATCCGCCAAATTCGGCCTGCACCGGTGCATCGCCTCAGGACACGCCCCAGTCCATCACCACCTTGCCGGAATTGCCCGAGATCATCGCGGCGAAGCCCTCCTCGAAGTCGTCGATACCGATCCGGTGTGTAATCAGGCCCGACACGTCCAGACCCGACTGCACCAGCGCGATCATCTTGTACCAGGTTTCGTACATTTCGCGGCCGTAGATCCCTTTGATATGGAGCATCTTGAAAATGACCGTGTTCCAGTCGACCGGGAACTCGGTCGGAGCGATCCCCAGCAGGGCGACCTTGCCGCCATTGTTCATCCGCGCGATCATCTGCTGCATGGCCGCCGAGGCGCCGGACATTTCCAGCCCCACGTCGAAGCCTTCGGTCATGCCGATCTGATCCATCACGTCGCGCAGTTGCTCCTTGCCGACATCGACCACGTGCTGCACGCCCATCTCGCGGGCGAGGTGCAGGCGATAGGGGTTGATATCGGTGATCACGGTCTTTCGCGCGCCGACCTTCTGAGCCACCAGAGCGCCCATGATGCCGATGGGCCCGGCGCCGGTGACCAGCACATCCTCGCCCACCAGGTCAAAGCTGAGGGCGGTGTGCACGGCATTGCCGAACGGGTCGAAGATGGCGGCGATCTCGTCGGGGATGTCCTCGGGGATCGGCACGACGTTGGACTCGGGGATGCAGAGATACTCGGCAAAGCTGCCGGGGCGGTTGACACCAACGCCCTTGGTGTTGCGGCACAAATGCCCGCGCCCGGCACGGCAGTTGCGGCAGGCGCCGCAGACGATATGCCCTTCGCCGCTGACCCGCTGGCCGATCCGGTATTTCAGCGCGGCAGGGCCCATATCGACGATCTCGCCCACGAATTCGTGGCCGACCACCATAGGCACGGGCACGGTCTTGGCGCTGAATTCGTCCCATTTCCAGATATGCACGTCGGTGCCGCAAATGGCCGATTTGCGGACCTTGATCAGCACGTCGCTCGGCCCCGGCTCGGGGACCGGCACATGCTCCATCCACAGGCCCGGTTCGGGTTTGGACTTCACGAGGGCTTTCATCTGGTTCTGCATGGTCTAGTCCCACAAATCGGTGCTGAGGTATTTCAGGCCGCTGTCGCACATCACGATAGCGATTGTCCCGCCCTGTTCGATACCGCCCAGCAGCTGGATCGCACCGGCAAGGTTGGCCCCGGCGGAATAGCCGGCAAAGATGCCTTCGGTTCGGGCCAGCAGGCGAGCGGCCTCGGCGGCGTCGCGGCCCGAAACAGTGACTGTTCCGGCCAGATCGGCGGATTTCAGATGCGTGAGGTCCGGCATGGAATAGCCGCCGCCCTGGATCGGATGGTCTGGTTTGTCGGGGTCGATCCCGTAACAGCGCACGCCCTTGGGGCCAAGATAGGCCGCGACCCCGGCCAGTGTGCCGCCGGAGCCGATGAAGTCGCAAAAGGCGGTGACGTCGCCGCCCGATTGCGCCCAGATTTCCGGGCCGGTGCCCATCTCATGCGCCAAGGGGTTGCCGGCCCGCTCGAACTGGTCGGCGCGGTAGGCGCCCCGCTCCGCAGTGATCTTTTGCGCGGCGGCCTCGACCAGCGCGAAATCCGCGCCCGATACCTCGCCCTTGCGGCTGCTTTGGGCCTGCGGGACGAGGATCACCTCCGCCCCCAGCGCCCGCATCATCCGGGCGCGTTCCTCGGAATTGCCTTCGCTCATCACGCCGACGAACGGATGTCCCAGCACGCCGCAGACAATGGCCAGCCCCGTGCCCATGTTGCCCGAGGTGAGTTCCACCACGGTCTGACCCGGCGCGAGGTCGCCCGTGGCGCGCGCGCCTTCGATGATCGCCCGCGCCGCGCGGTCCTTCTTGGAGAACCCGGGCATGAGGTAATCGAGCTTGGCGAGGATACGACCGTCGAGGTGCAATGCGTCTCTGATCCGGCTCAGTTCGACCAATGGCGTCTCTCCCATGACCTCGATGACGGACGGCAGAATTGTCACGAGATCACCTCCAAATCGCGGCCAACAACCTCGAAAGCGTCGATGGCGCGGTCCAGCATGTCGCGGGTCAGAGCGGCGCTCATCTGGGTGCGAATGCGGTCCTGGTCCTTCGGGACGACCGGGAAGCTGAAGGCGGTGACATAGACTCCACGCTCGTTAAGGCGCCTGGCCATCTCCTGCGCCAGCTTGGGGTCGCGCAGCATGACGGGGATGATCGCGTGTTCCCCGGGCAGCAGTTCGAACCCCAGCTTGCCCATCCGCTCGCGGAAATAGGCCGCGTTGTCCCAAAGCTGGCTGCGCAGGGCATCCCCTCGTTCCTCTAGCAGGTCGAAGACGCGCAGAGAGGCGGCGGCGATGACCGGCGCGAGGGTGTTGGAAAACAGGTAAGGCCGCGAGCGCTGGCGCAGCCAGTCCACAACCGGCGCGCTGGCCGCGGTGTACCCGCCCGAGGCGCCGCCCATTGCCTTGCCCAAAGTGCCGGTCAGGAGGTCGACGCGGCCCATGACGCCGCAATGCTCATGACTGCCGCGCCCGGTGTCGCCCAGGAACCCAGTGGCGTGGCAATCGTCGACCATGACCATCGCATCGTAACGCTCAGCCAGGTCGCAGATCTGGTCCAGCCTGGCGATATAGCCGTCCATGCTGAACACCCCGTCGGTGGCAATCAAGCGATGGCGCGCGCCCTCCGCCTCTTTCAGGCAGCGTTCCAGATCCGCCATGTCGCTGTTGGCATACCGATACCGTCGCGCCTTGCACAGGCGCACGCCGTCGATGATGCTGGCATGGTTCAGGGCGTCGGAAATGATGGCGTCCTCGGGACCCAGAATCGTCTCGAACAAACCCGCATTCGCGTCGAAGGCGGCGGCGTATAGGATGCTGTCATCGGTCCCGAGAAAGTCTGCAATCCGGGCCTCCAGCGCCTTGTGCTCTTCCTGCGTGCCGCAGATGAAGCGCACGCTGGCCATGCCGAACCCGTAACGATCAAGCGCGGCGTGCGCGGCGGCAATCACCTCCGGATCGTCGGCAAGCCCGAGGTAGTTGTTGGCACAAAGGTTCACGACCTCATGCCCGCCTTCCAGCGTGACCTCGCCCGCCTGCATCGAGGTGATCACCCGCTCGGTCTTGTAAAGCCCATCGTCGCGCAGCCCGTCGAGGCGTCCGGCAATGTCCGCGTCAAATTTTTCGGCCGCCCGCATGGTGCGCTCCCTGTCGCTTTCACTGTTCTTCAAATACTCAATGTAACAGCCACCGATAACAAGCGCAGCCGTCAGATGGGTGACCCGGTCACGAGGCGATGCGCGGCCGGCCGCTGACCTCGACAGTGATAGTTGCCTCGAGGAAAACCTCACGCGCTTCGGCCTGCGCGGTCTTGATGTCTCGGGTTATGCCGGTTTGAAGGTCTTCGGCGCCAGCGGTAAGAGCCGTCTGACGGGCGTCGATTTTCAACACGTCTTCGAGCCGTTCAATGGCTTTGTCCGACTCAACGAAATCCTCCGGTCCGGTTTCCAGATGCACGCGAAAGCGGCCCTCGGCGGGGCTGGTGATGGTGCCTTGCCGCCGGATCGTGACGCGCCCGACCACCGCGCCGATGGCGTTGGCGACACCGGCATGTTCGGGCAGGATCATGTCGCAGCCAAGCCGCGCGCCGACCGCCGGGTAATAGCTGCTGGCCGAGGCGCCCAGCCCGATCACCGGCACGTTCAGCCCGGTATCGAGCCGCACCAATCCGCGATGCCGATCAAGCCCTTTCTGCATCAGAACATGCCGCGCCAGCTGTGCGGCAGGCAGGCCGAAGTCATGGTCGTCCTCGGCAAAAGCAGTCTCTAATAAGGCCAAACTTGTTTGATGGGTCAGTTGATCGACGATCATCTGCGCCATCGCTTCGGGGTCCGGGCAAAGCCGGTTGCCATTGCCGGTGCGCTTGCGCCCGACCAGTTGCACGGCCTTGCGCGCGGCCCCGGCATCCCAGGCATCGAGCCGCCCCAGCACGTGGCTGGCATCGGACGGCGTGACGCCCGCGACCTGCACGAGGCCTCGCGCCACCAACCGCCGCAACGCCGCGCCGTCCATCCGGTTGCGCAGCACCGTGCCCAATGGCTGAACGCCAGTGCCGATCCGCTCTAGCAGCGCAGTGTCTTTTGGGCCCAGCCCGCCTGCGTCGACGCCCGGCACGAGGCGCACAAACCGGCCGTCATGTTCGCCCGGCGTGTCGTTGCGCAACTGGTCGTCCAGAACGGCATGCAGGGCGGCGGGGTCTTCCAACGCGATCAGGCTGACCGGCACCACGCGGCGCGGGCCCAGCGTGACGCCGCCAACCAGCCCTTCGTCGATGACGTGCACCTCGCTGTCCCCGCCAAGGCCGGTGGTACGCATGGCAACGGCCTCGACCATGGTGCGCCAGGGGCCGACCTGTGCACCCGCCGGGTCGATCATGGGGCGGCCATCGCGCAGAACGGCGACATCCGTGGTGGTACCGCCAATGTCGGAGACCAGCGCGTAATCGGCGCCGGTCATCCAGCGCGCCCCGACGATGCTGGCCGCCGGACCGCTGAGAATGGTCTCGATGGGGCGTTCCCGCGCCTGCGCGCTGGAAATGAGCGCGCCATCGCCGCGCACCACCATCAGCGGAGCGTCGATGCCGAACCGGGTCAGCGTCCCTTCGGCCTTTTCGATCAGCCGGGCGATCATGCCGATCAGGCGCGCGTTCAAGAGCGCGGTCAGCGCCCGCTTGGGCCCGTTCAGCTTGGCCGACAGGTGATGCGAGCAACTGACCGGCTTGGCGGTCGCGTGGCGGATCATCTCGGCCACGCGCAACTCGTGGCTGGGGTTCCGGGTGGCGAACTGGCTGGCGACGGCAAAGGCCGACGCGCCCAATTCAGTGTCTAACCAAGCGGAAAGCGCGCTTTCATCCAATGCTGCCGCCTCGCTGCCTGCGTGATTGTGCCCGCCACTGAGCACAAGCGCCGGGTCCCCGGCCAGCGCCTCGGTCAGACCGTGCGTGTCGAGGTCACGCTCACGAAAACCGATATAGACCAACGCCACACGTCCGCCCTGCCCCTCGACCAGCGCATTCGTGGCCAGCGTGGTGGAAAGCGAAGCAAGGCCGATCTGTTCAGGCGTCACGCCGCTTTGGGTCAGTACCGCCTCGACCGCGTCGCCAATGCCGATGGACAGATCCTGCCGCGTGGTCAGCGCCTTGGCGCTGGCGATCACCTCACGCTCGTCGCGCACCAGCACCGCGTCCGTATAAGTGCCGCCGGTATCCACGCCCAGGAGTATCGCCATGATGGTCCCTTTCGTCCGGGGTTCGGTTTACGCCAAACCGCAGGCTAATCGCGTCATTTTGCGGCATCGGAAAGACGCTTTGCCGCCCATCGCGCCGCATCTGCCACGGTTGCGTCGGGATCGTCACACAGATCCTGCGCCACCGGACGCAGGGTGGGGCGGCCCGAATTACCGATAGCGTACAGCACGTTGCGTACGAAGCGATCGCGCCCGATGCGCTTGATCGGACTGCCCGAGAACCGCGCCCGAAATCCGGCATCATCCAGTTGCGCCAGTTCCTTGAGCGGCGGCGCGACAAGATCGTCGCGGGCGTGATAGCGAAGTTCGGTCGCCTCAACCGCGAACTTGTTCCACGGGCAGACCGCAAGGCAATCGTCACAGCCATAGATCCGGTTGCCCATCTTTTCGCGCAATTCCTCGTCCACCGGACCCTTGTGCTCGATCGTCAGGTAGGAAATGCAGCGTCGCGCATCCAGTTGATAGGGCGCCGGAAAGGCATTGGTCGGACAGACATGCAAACAGGCACGACAGGAGCCGCAATGGTCCTCTTCCGCCGGATCAGTGTCTATTTCGAGCGTGGTGAACACGGAGCCGATGAAAAACCAACTGCCCATGTCTCGGCTGACCAGGTTGGTGTGTTTGCCCTGCCAGCCGAGTCCTGCCGCCTCGCCCAGCGGTTTCTCTGGCACCGGAGCGGTATCGACGAACACCTTCACCTCGCCACCCGCTTCCGCGATCAGCCAGCGCGCGAGGCGTTTAAGGCGTTTCTTCACTACGTCGTGGTAATCCCGGTTGCGGGCATACACCGAAACCGTGCCAACCTCCGGGTCATCCAGCGTCGCCATCGGGTCACTCTGCGGCGTATAGCTTTCGCCCAGCATGATGACCGAGCGCGCCTCGGGCCACAGCACATCGGGCGCGCCACGCCACTGCGCCCGGTCGGCCAGCCACTCCATCTGCCCGTGATAGCCCTTGTCGAGAAAGGCCGACAGGCGCTCGGGCACTTGTGGCACGTCGCTCGGACGGCACACACGGCAAAGGTCGAACCCTTCGGCCAAGGCCTGCGCAACCAGTCTCTGTTTCAGCCCATCCATGCTTTTTCTTGGCCCAAATACTCTGGGGTGAGGCCGCAGGCCGAGGGGCAAAGCCCCTTAACATCTGTCGCGTGTCCGGGGAGAGCAAAACCGGTCGCCACTTTTGCGCGACACGCTTTAAAAATCAAGGTCGGCATAATGCGCGGGCGGCGGAAATCCGGGCACCTGGTCGGCCAGGATGCTGCGGAAGGCCGGGCGCGACTTGATCTTGGCGTACCAGTCCTTGACTACCTCGGAGCGATTCCAGTCCACATCCGAGATATAGTCGAGGCTGGACAGATGCGCGGCCGCGGCAAAATCTGCCAATGTCATCACGTCGCCGGCCAGCCAGCGGCGGCGGTCCAGCAGCCAGGCCATGTAATCGAGGTGGAACTTGATCGCCTTGGCGCCCGCCTTGACGTTGCTGCTGTCGGGAAAGCCCTGGCCCATGACCTTCTTGTTCACCCGCTCGTAAAGCAGTTTGGACGACACCTCATTGTGGAACTTGTCATCGAACCAGCCCACCAGGCGCCGCACCTCGTAGCGGCCTTCATGCGCCTTGGGCAGCAGAGCGGGCTCGGGGTGTTTATCTTCGAGGTACTCGCAGATCGGCATGCTTTCCGACAGGGTCATACCGTCGAGCCGCAGCACCGGCACCTTGCCCGCCGGGTTACGGCGCAGGAAATCGGGATCGGCCTCCCAGTAGCGTTCCTCGACCAACTCGCATTCGATCCGCTTTTCCGCGAGGCAGAGCCGCACCTTTCGGCAGAAGGGGGAGAGGGGAACGTGGTATAGCTTGGCCATGTCTACTCCGGGCGGCTGGCGAAAATCTGTTCTTCAATGCCCTCAATCCGCGCTCATTTCAATCCTCGAAACACGCCGCGCGCCCGTCACGGCGAATCGTGGCCGCCCCGTCCATGATACCGGCGGCGCGACTGCGCGTGGCGCTGCTGGGCTGGGACGCGGAGCGGTCCTTGGGATTGGGCAGGATGGCAGCCAGCCGCGCGGCCTGCACGTCACTCAGAGCATCCGGGGCCACGTCGAAATAATGACGCGCGGCGGCGTCGATGCCGAATATTCCCTCGTCGAACTCCGCCACGTTGAGGTAGACCTCGATGATCCGCCGCTTGGACCAGAACAACTCGACCACCGGAGTGAGCGCGGCTTCGAGCGCCTTGCGGGTCCAGTTGCGCCCGTGCCAGAGATAGACATTCTTGACCACCTGCTGGCTGAGGGTCGAGGCGCCGCGCCCGCTGCCATCTTCCAGCGCGTCGCGGATGGCGTTCATGTCAAAGCCCCAATGCAGGCAGAAATTGGCGTCCTCGGCTGCCACCAGCGACCGCGCCATCACGGGCGCAACGCCGCTCAGCGGCACCCACTGGTGCCGGATCTCGCCCAGGCGAAAGGCCTCCTGCTTCATGTAGAGCGTGTCGGGCGGAGCGAACCATCGATGCGCCAGGACCGTGCCGCAGACGATCACCACGACGATCAGGAACACGCGCACGACCCAGACCCGCGCCCACACCACGGGGGCCGCGATCCGATCCATCACCGAGGGTTTGGATTTCCTGCTGCGCGTTTTCCTTGCCATGACCAACAGCTATAACGCCCTATGCCATGGCGCAAAACCCGCTTTGAACACGGCCCGCACCACACGCGCCCAGCCCATCAGCCGCAGTTTTTCGGAATCCAGTTCTTCAGAAAGTCGATTTCAGCACCATAAGCCTTGACCTCGTCATCGGCCTGCGCGTGCAGATCCGGATGCTCTGAAATACGCAGTTTCCAGTCCTTGCAGGTCTCGACATGCACCTCTTCGTGCGTGACCGTCGACTCCCGCTCGATCCGCGGAAAGCACTCCTCGCGATAATCGGAGCCATAGGATGGTTCGCAGGAGGTCATGTCGGTATAGGCCACAGTCTTGCTGCCGGTGCCGTCATCCTCCTCGTCGTCCGGCACGTGGTATTCGGCGGCGGAGCCGCCCGCGTCAGTGGCACTACCTTCCGTCGGCATCTCTTCGGGCCACCTTTCGCGCGCGACCATCTCTGCGGCCGCGTCGAAGCTAACGTCGAGCCCGTTCATGGTATAAATCACCTGCTTGTAGACCGACGGTTTCCATTTGCGCTCGAACTTGCTCTTGTCGTCGGGCGGAAAGATATCGGGTCGTTCACGATACTTCATATTGGCAAAGAGGTCGCGCATATCTTCTGCATTTTCGACGCGCGTGTCGATCCATTTCTGCAATGCCGACTTGCAGCGGCATTCGTAGGGCGCGACGGGCCCTTCGGCCACGTGCCGGCCCACGGCGATGGGTTGAGCGCGCGCCGTGCCGCCTCCTGCGGTCGCGGTCAGACGCGAGCGCAGGGCCATTGTCGAGGGATCGGTCAGAACGGCGGTCATCTCGATCGTCACGTACTGACTTTTCCACGTGCCGCCATAGGTCGGGCCTTTCTCGTCTTCCCAGTCCTGCAAACGCATCTTCCATTCAAGCGGAATGCCATCCTGGCTCACCGCCGATATGGCGAACCCGACGTCGCACGCCTCGGCGCTGACCGTTGCGCTGTCCGTCCTGTCGCCCACGGGTGCGACGATGCGCATGCCGTATCCACCCTCCATGAGGTCGACCACGGCCATCGCGTCGGTTTGAAAGGTCTCGTATTCGCCGGGCCGGATCGGCGCGGGGCAGGTTTCACCCTGCGCCGCGGCCTTGGTCGCCATGGCCGCCAGAACGGCCGATATCAGCACGTGTCGCATCGTCACTCCGCAGGAACGGCGCTGTCTTCGATGCCGATGGGATGCTCCAGCTTGCCCAGCATTTCCTTGGGGCAGACCTGCACGAACTTGTCCTTCTCGGCCTCCCAGTATTGCAAGATCTCGGCGGCGCGGCGGCTGCCGGTTTCCTCGACATGGCGTTCGATCAGGGTCTTGAGTTCGGTCAGCCAGTGCAGCTCGGTCACCGGGCAGGTGACGACCGACTCGCGGTTGATCAGCTTGTCCGTGTCGCCCGAAGGATCATAGAGGAAGGCCATGCCGCCTGTCATACCGGCGGCGAAGTTCGCACCGACGGAGCCAAGGATCACGGCCATGCCGCCAGTCATGTATTCGCAGCCATTGCTGCCGCAGCCCTCGATCACGACCTTGGCGCCGGAGTTGCGCACGGCAAAGCGTTCGCCCGCGCGCCCCGCGGCAAAGAGGAACCCTTCGGTCGCGCCGTAAAGGACGGTGTTGCCGATGATGGTGTTGTCGGCGGCCTCCAGCGGGCTGACCATGGGGGGTCGCACCACGATAGTGCCGCCCGACAGACCCTTGCCGACATAGTCGTTGGCGTCGCCCGACACCTCGATCTTCAACCCCGGTGCGGCGAAGGCGCCCAAGGACTGACCCGCGCTGCCCGTCAGCTTGACGGTCAGGTGATCGGGTTGCAGGGCGTTGCGCATGCCGAAGTTGCGGACGATATGGCTGCTGACGCGGGTGCCCACGGTCCGGTGCGTGTTCTGCACGGCATAGTGAAGCTGCATCTTCTCGCCATCGTTGAGGAACCGCGCGGCGTCGCGCACGATCTCGGCGTCCAGCGTATCGGGCACCTCGTTGCGCGGCTTGTTGCGGTCATAGGTGATGTGCTGGGCGCCATCCACGGTGATCAGCATCGGGTTGAGGTCCAGATCATCCAGATGCGCCGAGCCGCGGCTGACCTGTGTCAGCAGATCGGCACGTCCGATCACGTCATCGAGGCTGCGCGCGCCGATGCTGGCCAGCACCTCGCGCACTTCCTGCGCATAGAAGGTGATCAGGTTCACCACCTTGTCGGCATTGCCCGTGAACTTCTCGCGCAGCGACTCGTCCTGCGTGCACACGCCCACGGGGCAGGTGTTGGACTGGCACTGGCGCACCATGATGCAGCCCATCGCGATCAGGGCGGCTGTGCCGATACCGTATTCCTCGGCCCCCATCATCGCGGCCATGACGATGTCGCGCCCGGTGCGCAGACCGCCATCGGTCCGCAAGGTGATGCGGCTGCGCAGGTTGTTCATCGACAGAACCTGATGCGCCTCGGTCAGGCCCATCTCCCACGGCAGACCGGCATATTTGATCGACGTGGCGGGGGACGCGCCCGTGCCGCCATTGTGCCCCGAGATCAGGATCACGTCGGCCTTGGCCTTGGCCACACCGGCGGCGATGGTGCCGACGCCGGATTGCGACACCAGCTTGACGCAGACCTTCACGGTCGGGTTGATCTGTTTCAGGTCATAGATCAGTTGCGCCAGGTCCTCGATCGAGTAGATGTCGTGGTGCGGCGGGGGGCTGATCAGGGTCACACCCTCGGTCGAGTGTCGCAGCTTGGCGATCAGCTTGGTCACTTTCATGCCCGGAAGCTGGCCACCCTCGCCGGGCTTGGCGCCTTGGGCAACCTTGATTTCCAGCTCTTCGCACTGGTTTAGGTATTCCGCCGTCACGCCGAAGCGGCCGGAGGCGACCTGCTTGATCTTGGCCGACGGATTGTCGCCGTTGGGTTCGGGCACGAAATGCGCCGGATCCTCGCCGCCCTCGCCCGAGTCGGACCGTGCGCCGATGCGGTTCATGGCGACGTTCAGTGTCTTGTGCGCCTCGGGGCTGAGCGCCCCCAGCGACATGCCCGGCGTGACGAAGCGTTTGCGGATCGCGGTGACGCTTTCCACTTCTTCCAGCGGTACGGCCTCGCCCATGGGCTTGATCGCCATCAGGTCGCGAAGGTGAATGGGCGGGTTGGCCTGCATCGCCTGGCTGTAGCGTTTCCACAGCTCGAAGCTGGCCTTGTTGCAGGCCATCTGCATCATGTGCATCGTCTGCGCGCCCCAAGCGTGGGTTTCGCCCGACTTGCGCGACTTGTAGAAGCCGCCGATGGGCAGCACGTGCTTGCCGCCGCGGAAAGCTGTGGCGTGGATCTCTTCCAACTTGGCCTGGATGCCACTGACGCCGATGCCGGAAATCCGGCTGACAAGGCCGGGGAAATACTCGGCGCACATGGCGCGGCTGAGGCCCACAGCCTCGAAGTTGAGACCGCCGCGATAGGATGAGATGACACTGATGCCCATCTTGGACATGATCTTCAGCAGGCCCTGGTCGATGGCGAGGCGATAGCGTGCCACGGCCTCGGTCAGCGAACAATCCAGCAGGCCGCGTTCGATGCGGTCGGCCAGGCTGTCCTCGGCGAGGTAGGCGTTGACGACGGTCGCGCCCGCACCGATCAGAACGGCAAAGTAATGCGGGTCGATACATTCGGCGGACCGCACCATGAGGCTGGTGAAGGTCCGCAGGCCCTTGCGCGTCAGGTGGCTGTGCACCGCGCTGGTGGCCAGGATCATCGGCATGGCGATGCGCGTCTCTGATACACCCTGATCGGTCAGAACGATGTGTCCGGCGCCCGAGCGCACGGCATCCTCGGCCTCGGCCCGGATCCGTTCCAGCCCGTCCTTGAGCGCGCCTCTCCCGGATTCGAAAGTACAGTCGATCTCGCACACGTCGGCGTTCAGGCAGCCCAGCATGGCCTGCCATTGCGCGTTGCCGACGAAGGGGCTTTCCAGCACCATGATCTCGGTCTGGGCGCTGGACTCGTCCAGCACGTTCTTGAGGTTGCCGAACCGGGTCTTCAGGCTCATGACGCGGAATTCGCGCAGGCTGTCGATCGGCGGGTTGGTCACCTGGCTGAAGTTCTGGCGGAAATAGTGACTGAGCGGGCGGTATTTCTTGGACAGGACCGCGCTGGGCGTGTCGTCGCCCATGCTGGCCACGACTTCCTTGCCGTCCTCGGCCATGGGGGCGAGAACCTGTTCGAGTTCTTCGACCGAATAGCCCGCGGCGATCTGGCGGCGGCGCAGGTCCGTGCCTTCGCAGGTCGCCGTCTCGGTCACACCGGCAAGGCGCTCATCAAGGTCGGTGATCTTGCCCACCCATTCGTCAAAGGGCAGGGCGCGGGCCATTTTGTCCTTGATCTCGGTATCGTGGTAAAGAACGCCCTTTTGCGTGTCGACAGCCAGCATCTGGCCCGGGCCCAGCGCGCCTTTTTCGCGCACGGTGGCCTCGTCGATCGGGACCATCCCGGCCTCGGACCCGGCGATCACAAGGCCATCGCCCGTCACGACATAGCGCATCGGACGCAGCCCGTTCCGGTCGAGCCCGGCACAGACCCAGCGGCCATCGGTCATTGCAAGTGCTGCGGGGCCATCCCACGGCTCCATCACCGAGTTGCAGTAGGAATACATGTCGCGCCACGCTTGCGGCAGTTCCTCGGCCTGCTTGGACCAGCTTTCGGGAACCAGCATGGTTTTCGCCATGGGCGCGGAGCGGCCAGCGCGCACCAGAACCTCGAAAACAGAGTCTAATGCGGCGGAATCCGACGATCCTTGCGCGATGATCGGCTTGATATCGTCGGCCATTTCACCAAAGGATTGCGAGGCCATGCGGATCTCGTGGCTTTTCATCCAGTTGGTGTTGCCCTTCAGCGTGTTGATCTCGCCATTATGGGCCAACATGCGGAAGGGTTGCGCCAACCACCATTGCGGGAAGGTGTTGGTGGAATAGCGCTGGTGATAGATGGCGAAGTTCGACTTGAAACGCTCGTCCTTGAGGTCGGGATAGAATTCAGCGACCTGCTCGGCGAGCATCATGCCCTTGTAGATAATGCTGCGGCATGACAGTGACGCGATGTAGAGCTGCCCGACACCGGCGGCGGCGGCGGCTTTCTCGATCCGGCGGCGGATGACATAAAGCTCGCGCTCGAAATCTTCGACATCGATGCCCTTTGCGTTCGAGATAAGGATCTGTTCGATCTCGGGGCGGGTGGCGTTGGCCTTTTCGCCCAGCACGCTGATATCCACGGGCACGTGACGCCAGCCGTAGATGTAGTGCCCCATGCGCAGCACTTCGGTTTCCACGATGGTCCGGCAGGTTTCCTGCGCGCCGAAATCGGTGCGCGGCAGAAAAACCTGCCCCACGGCGAGCAGCTGATCCTCGCGCGGTTCGTGGCCGGTGCGGCGCACCTGGTCATAGAAAAACGGCGCGGGGATCTGGATATGGATACCGGCCCCGTCGCCGGTCTTGCCATCGGCATCGACAGCGCCGCGGTGCCAGATCGCCTTGAGCGCGTCGATGCCGGCTTCGACCACCTTGCGGCTTTCCTTGCCGTTGACGGACACCACCAGGCCGACACCACAAGAAGAATGCTCCTCCTCGTGGGCGTACATGCCGTTCTCGGCCATCCAGTTGCGCTTGGTTTCTTCTTGCGCAGCCCAGTTTTCATCAAATTTCGTCATCACTATACCCCTTCAATGGGTGCGGGCGTGGCCCGAAAAACAGTCTCTAACGTGGCAGAAAACGCTTATTCCGCTGCCACCGCCGTTGCACCGGCGTCCATCTCTTCGAGAATTGCCGCAGCCGCATCCCGCCCGTCGCGAATGGCCCAGACCACCAGGCTGGCACCGCGCACGATGTCGCCCACGGCATAGACGCCCGGCAGCGAGGTCTTGCCACTGGTGAACTCGGCCCGGATCGTGCCCCAACGGGTCACGGTCAGCTCGTCCTGGTTCCACAATGTCGGCAGTTCCTCGGCCTCGAAGCCCAGCGCCTTGATCACCAGATCGGCGGGCTCGTCATAGTCCGCGCCTTCGATCTCTTCGGGGCTTTGGCGGCCCGTGGCGTCGGGCGAGCCAAGGCGCATCTGCTGCACCTTCACGGAGGTCACCGGGTCGCCGTGGAACGCCTTGGGGGCGGAAAGCCACTCGAACTCCACGCCTTCTTCCTCGGCGTTCATCACCTCGCGCTGTGACCCCGGCATATTGGCCCGGTCGCGGCGATAGAGACACTTGACGCTGGTGGCGCCCTGCCGAACGGCGGTGCGCACACAGTCCATCGCGGTGTCGCCGCCGCCGATCACGACAACGCGCTTGCCCTCGGCATTCAGTTCGCCGCTTTCGAACTCGGGCACGTCATCGCCAAAACTCTTGCGGTTCGACGCGGTCAGGTAGTCGATGGCCCGCACGATGCCAGCGGCCCCCGCGCCGGGGCCGGGCAGTTCGCGGCTTTTGTAGACGCCCGTGGCGATCAGGACGGCGGTATGTTTCTGGCGGATCTCGTCAAAGGTAATGTCGGTGCCGACGTCGCAGTTCAGCACGAATTCCACGCCGCCTTTTTCAAGCTGCTCTACCCGGCGCATGACAACGGGCTTTTCCAGCTTGAAGCCGGGGATGCCATAGGTCATCAGCCCGCCCGCGCGGTCATAGCGGTCATAGACCGTGACCTGCACGCCGGCGTTGCGCAGCACGTCAGCCGCCGCCAGTCCGCCGGGGCCCGCGCCGATGATGCCGACGCTTTCCTCGCGTTCCTGTTCGGGCGCGATCGGCTGGACCCAGCCTTCCTCCCACGCGGTGTCGGTGATGTATTTCTCGACCGCGCCGATGGTGACGGTGCCGTGGCCCGATTTCTCGATCACGCAATTGCCTTCGCATAGGCGGTCCTGCGGGCAGATGCGGCCACAGATCTCGGGGAAGGTGTTGGTGGCCTGGCTGACTTCGTAGGCCTCCTGCAGCCGCCCTTCGGCCGTCAGGCGCAGCCAGTCGGGGATGTTGTTGTGCAGCGGGCAGTGGTTTTGGCAATAGGGCACACCACACTGGCTACACCGGCCGGACTGCTCCTTGGCCTTGTCGTCAGCGTACTCGGCATAGATCTCGTCGAAATCTTCCCGGCGCGCATCAGCAGTGCGCTTGGTGGGCATGTCCCGCTCGACGGACACGAATTTCAGCATCGGTGTTTTTGCCACGATTCTCTCCAAAGATCGCCTAGGTTCGGAAGGTGTAGTGCAAGACCAAGCAAAAATAAAGTCAGTACAGTTTACCTATATTGCGATATTTCTACCCTTGGCACCGCGCTACGTCAAGTTTGATCAAAAACTAGGTCCGATCCGGACGTAAATGTGCGCTTCCCTCGGACTCCGAATGCGGTATAGCTAGGAAAAAAGACACGAGCAGGGCCGCGTACATGCCGCTTTTCCATCTTATCCTGGTGGCCGTGATCCAGGGGATCACCGAGTTCCTGCCGGTGTCGTCCTCGGGCCACTTGATCCTGCTGCCGGGCTTGACCGGGCTGGACGACCAAGGGCAGGCGATCGACGTGGCGGTGCATGTCGGCACGCTGTTCGCGGTGATTCTGTATTTCTGGTCGGACGTGAAACTGGCGCTTGGCGGGCTGCCTCGCGCCTTGTCGGGGCGGATCGATACCGAAGGGTCGAAACTGGCCTTTCTGTTGATCGTGTCGTCGATCCCGGTGGTGGCCTTTGGCGTACTGCTGAAGATGACGGGGCTGGACGACGCCATGCGCTCGATCGCGGTGATCGGGTGGACGATGCTGGTCTTCGGGATCGTGCTTTACTGGTCCGACCAAGCTGGTGAGGCGACCCGCACAACCGCAGATTGGTCCCTGCGCGACGCCATGGTGATGGGCGTCTGGCAGGCCATCGCGCTGATCCCGGGCACGTCCCGCTCTGGCATTACCATCACCGGCGCGCGGTTCATGGGCTATGCCCGGACGGACGCCGCGCGATTGTCGATGCTGATGTCGATCCCGGTGATCATCGAAAGCGGGACGTTGCTGGGTGCAGAGGCGATCTACACCGCGAATGTCGCGCTGATCCGGGACAGCACCATTGCCGCCGCGTTCGCCTTCGTCTCGGCGCTTCTGGCGTTGACCCTGATGATGCGGCTTCTGCGCAGCGTGTCCTTCACGCCTTACGTGATCTATCGGATCGGACTCGGTGTGATATTGCTGATCGTGGCTTATTCGTAGTCAGGCAAGTCGCTGTAGCGCTCCGGGATGAACAGCGCATAAGTCAGGAAGCCCCAGTAGTCGTTCCAGGCCGCATCTGTCACGGCGACAGTCACGGTGGAGAAATACCGACGGTCGAGCGTGTTCCTCCCGAAATACAGAACCTGGCCGCGCCATTTCTCTGCCATCGCGGGAGAGGCGCACCACAGGTGCAACGTGTCGCCAAGCGGCAGGTCCAGCGACATGAGCACATGCCCCTTGCGCGCCATCGCCGCCTCGATCGCGCGGACATGCCCGCCAAAACCCTTGCGGAAGGCGCGCCATTGATCGGCGCTCGGGCCGGTTTCAGGGTCTATGTCACCCGGAAACAGGGTCATGACATCCCTTAGCGGGTCGCCTGCGAAATCGGCCAGACCCTGCTGTTCCAGCACCAGCGGCATCTCGTTGACGTACTTATCCTCGATTCCGAGCAGGTGTCCGCGGGCGTCCAGCAGGCTGATGATCCCGCGCAGCGTGCGCTCTGCTGCCGGGGCGTCTTCGAGGCCGTAGTACCCGATCGTCTCCAGCGTTGTGGGCGGCGTTTCGATCAGGTCGCGCGCGGTGGCCATGACCTGCGGATCATTCCCCGAGACGTCCCGCGCAAAATCGGCGAACAGCTGCGCCTGCTTTTCCGGTATCGGCTGGGCTCCGACCGCCAACGCGGACGAGACAAGCAACAGCGCGACACATATCGCGCGCCAAATCATCCCTGGCGCAGGTTGCGCGCTGATTCCTTGATATCCGAATACTGGCCCGACGGGCGGAACCGCCACAGGTAATCGGACAGAACCGCCTCCATCGCCGTGGGGTGAATGCCCAGCGCGTCCAAACCCTTGGCATCATCCGCGACGACGTTGTCCCGCGTCAGGCTGGCGACCTGGTCACGGGTGATCTGCGCCGGGATCAGACCGCCGCTGAGAAACTGCACCCCGTCCATCACGGCGCCAAGGGGCCGGGCGATAACGAAGGGGATGTTCATGATCAGGCGGCGACGGCGGATCACCTCCAGCATCTGCTGCATGAGCTCACGGAAGGTGTGCACGTCAGGCCCGCCCAGCTCGTAGATGCCGGGGGCGGCGTCGCCCGTGGCGCCCATCACCGCGGCCTCTGCGACGTTGTCGACATAGACCGGCTGGAACCTCGTGCTTGCGCCGACGACGGGCAGGACCGGCGAGATTCGGGTCATGCCGGCGAAACGGTTAAAGAAGCTGTCCTCGGCGCCAAAAATCACCGAGGGGCGCAGGATGACGGCGTCGGGCATATGTTCCAGCACGGCCTCTTCGCCCTTTGCCTTGGTCTGGGCGTAGATGCTGGGCGAGTCCGTGTCCGCGCCGATGGCCGAGATCTGCACCATGCGGCCCACGCCCGTCTCGGCGGCCATACGCGCCACGCGGCGCGCGCCTTCGACCTGGATGGCGTCGAAATTGTTCTTGCCGCGCCGATCGAACGTGCCGACGCAGTTGATCACCGCATCCGCGCCGTGCATCACCGAGCGCACGCTTTCATCGTCGCGCAGGTTGCACGTTACCGGCGCGACTTGGCCCACGACGCCGTAGGGTTTGACGAAGATCGCCTCGTGCGGGCGGCGCACCGCGACCCGAACGCGCCAGCCCTTTTGCGCCATCCGCCGCGCGATATACCGCCCGACAAACCCCGATCCGCCGTAAATGGTGACAAGCCTGGACATGATTGGTGCTCCCGTCTGCGCCTTTGGGTTCCTTTCTACTAGACGTGATGGCCGAAATCGACAAGGCGAATTGACCAATGCGAATTATCCGCACGAATCCAAGTTGACATGGACTGGCGTGATGTCTAAATGCGCCTCCACGACACCTGCCCAGGTGGCGGAATTGGTAGACGCGCTAGCTTCAGGTGCTAGTGTCCGTATGGACGTGGAGGTTCGAGTCCTCTCCTGGGCACCATTAATTCCCTGAAAACTTAATAAAATCAGTTAATTGCGCTATATTGCGTTTTTTCGATCCACCTTTCTGTCCACCTCACAACTGCTGTTTCCGACCTACATCAGCATTTTCAGGTTTCCAGGTTACGGCCTTCTTGCCAGTGAGGGACTCCATGAGCTTGCGAGACCCAGAGGCGATTTCACGGCTGGTTCTTCGGGCGTACTCATTCACCTCACGAATTTTCCTGCTTTCCAACTCGATTGCCATAGGCACATGGTTCTTTGGATCTCGCAAAAGCACAAGCGCGGTCTTTGGGCCTAACGGCATCCATATTTCCATATTCGGGTTCGAGAGTCCGTTGGGACCACCGTTTCCAATTCGATAAACCATTCTGCTGGAAAGAATAAACGAGTGGTTTGTCTTGCTTAGTGCCCATCTCACTGAAAAGTTTTGAAGTGCGGCCTCTACCCTTTCAGACCTTTCTATTGTGCCACGAACGCGAACGTTCCGTCCAAGGTCTCGCAGCCGGGCATGGTCATTCAGGTCGCTGAGCAACTGCAGCCCTTCTTTACTGGTGCGAGGATCTGCAATCTCAGAAAGCGCTGATTGTAAAACTTCTTTCCCTATTTCAGCGTCTTCGTATGGCTTTGTAAAATCTGGCGTTCGTTTAGCCATTTCCAGAATAACCCGTCGAATGCGCTCTAATTCTTCACCGGGAAAAGTAGGTGTAGAACCCTTTTCAAAGGATGCGTTGATCTGCGGTAGGACGCTTCCGAGATATCCGTCTATCTTGGCGTAGAACTCTTTTTCAACGCGCTCGGAAAGTTCATTGTTTTCCAGAACCGTATAGTAGTTTCGAAGCTTAAAGACCTTCTTTATTTCTTTGAGACGAGGTGCGTCGCATTGGCCTTCCAAACTCACCTTTGAATGCCAGAGCTTGTTGGCTTGCTCAGCAAACTGGCGCTGAAGAACCTGGGGCACGATATGGTGCTGTTTACTTCTATGAGCCGACAATGTTTCAGATCCCAGTGCATCAGCAATGTGTGCGGCAGGCTTCAAACTTGGTCACAACCTATCAACGTACTGTTTAAGGTATTCTGCAGTCTGAGTGAGCTCTCTTCTCTCAATCAATTTTACGAACTCAGAACCGCTTGAGACGCTGGTCATTCCCGAACGCATTTCAGCCAAAGCGTCAATCGCCCTCACAGGCGAGAGGTCAATCGTGTTCGCGATGAATTCGTCTGCGTCAAATACGTCCACAACGCTTAGTCCGAAGTCCCGAATGTTATCTGTGCAAATTGCATCCGCGCCTTCTTGCAGCGCTACGGCAACGACATGCCGATCATTCTCATCCTTCATCTGGAATTGTCGGACCAGGTGGATATATCCAGTATCAGCTAGTGCGTCGGGAAAAGCATTTTCAAGTTGCGCCCGCCTTTTGGCACCGTCGAATCCCATATCTTTTATTGTCGACTCCACCTCTTGGAGGATCGTGTCTGACCATATCGGCTTGAAACAACCTGCCGCCGCCAAATTTAGAAGGATGTGACGGTGAAGAGTCTTGGACAGCACATCTGCATCAATGACTGCCGAATAAGGGTTGCTCAAATCAAACCATCGCTTTCATCGTCACTGAGCATTTCCCTAAGCGTCGCCTGACGTACCTTGTCTTGGTTCTGCTTGTACTCGAAGAGGTCAGATGCCTTAATCCGGCGGTGCCTCCCAACCTTTCTGTGGCTTATTTTATCGCTTTCCAACAGCTTAATAAGGAACGGTCGGCTAACATTCAGAAGTTGAGCCGCTTGCTTCGTTGACAGCTCTGCTTCAATTGGAACAATCTGGACGGATTGACCCTTCGAAACAATCTCCAGAAAGGCTCGTAAAGCGTCACCCAATGCAGGGTCTAAATGCACCTCTTGCGGCTTTCCCGCATCTATCGAAGGAAAACAAAAACGGTATCCGCCGCCCGCGCCTCGTGTAGCGTCCATTATACGCTTCAGCCGGGCGGCATCGTCCTGCTCTACGGCAGTTGGAAGACGGTCCCCGAATGCGGTTGCCTGTAACAGTGTCATGCTTTCATCCCGTTTTTACGATAGGGTAAATATGTGCATTAAGTGCAATAAATGCAACGCCTACTTTTTAATAAAGCACTGTGAATCAGTAATTTATTGAAATCAGATTCAATTTTATTTGGACGCAGCCACCACCAGCGGCGGATCAGCCGGAAAGCTGCGTACGTCGAACCAGGTAAAGCGCGTGCCATCCGGGTTGCACTTGTTGCCCCAGCACAGCCCCTCAGAGCCTTGCCGGATCAGTGCCGCCCGGAAGGCGTTCAGGTCGATCAGATACCATCGCTCCACAGCCGTCTGGGAGGCGTTGGCGTGGCCGTAGAACAACCAGTCGCCTTTCCCGTTCACTATCTTGGAAAGCTCCGTCTCAGCGCCTGAGGGGAGCCGTGAGCGCACGGTGAAATGATAGGGGTAGCGGTCAGCATATCCCGGCCTGCGCACCCTTGCGGCAATCCGCATATCGCGGGCGTCGAGCATTACCAGGTCCGTTGCTTGCGTCATGTCGAGCATATCGGGCGCAGCTTGCAACAGGTGACTGCCAACGATGCTCTTGATCTGCGGAATGAACTGGTCAGACCACTGGCGGTTAATGTCGTACTGAAAAGTCATTTTTGAAATAGCCTTAATGGGGAAAGGCAGCCCACGATTGCAGGCTGCCTCCGACGACAAGGAAAAGGGCGGCCTTAGTCTTCACCTCCCTTCTCAGCCACCGCTTCGCTGTCTTTTGCTCGCTTGGCCTCGATTTTGGCTTTGAGGGTTTCCAATTCCTGCGCGAGGTTTCCACCATCCTCTACAGCTGTAGTGAGTGCTTCCCGAAACATTGCTGTTTCTTCTTTGTCAAAACCTTGAAGAAGCGAGGCGACTTCACGCTCCGATAAGCGCTGCCGCTCGGCTTCTTTACGCTCTTGTCGGCTTTTGGCAGACAGGACATCTGACAGTCGATCAAGCTTCCCCACAGCATTACGCGTAGCATCTTCAAGGCGTTCGGCCAGGTAGAGTGCCGCGTCCCTTTCAGGCGAAGGCACTTCCAAGTCTCCGTGCCTCACGATGACTGCAAGTGCGCATGAAAGTTGCAGCGCTTCTTCGACTCCTTCAGGGTAGCTGTTACCGTCCGGGTGTAAGAGCCGAAGGGCAGAATGGATGGCTTCATCAGGCTCAGTTGGCAGGCTTGCCTCGTACTGCGCCTGTCTCTCGCGAAGCTTTTTTGCATCCTCGACATGATCAAGAAAGAGACCTTCGGAGCACAACGCGATGCCTCCAACACTCTGGTTTTCCCAGTTGGTCACGGGTCGAGTTCCATTGTCCATTTTATCCTCCATTAGTTTGCGAAGTTGTAGACCGCACCGTTGACTGCGATCCGAGAAATGGTTGCGAGGTTCACAGAGCGCGGCGCTTGCGCTTCTGCATCCCAGACAGGCATCAGGTGCGGGTGCCGCTCTGCGCGGGTCTGTACGGCCTTCTGTGCGGCCTCCGAGGCGGCTGCGCCCCTCGCGTGAAACTTGAGCGTGGCGGGCTGTACGCGCATTACACGCTCTGTGCCGTCCTTCTTCGTGAAGGTGATGGAAGCGAACCGGCCCTTGGCGCTGTCGATCATTGCGCGCTTGGCCTCCTGCGCCTCGCGCTCGGACGCGGCCTTGTGGGCGGTTCTGAGCCCGCGCAGCTTCGCCTGACCTTCATGACCAAGGTAGCTGCGATTTTCGAGGTCAGCGATTTCGGCTGCTAGCTGGCTGGAAGCGCGGGCGGCAAGCGCCTCTGCCTGACGGCGTGACTGCTCCATACGCCGCGCAACCGAAACTTTTTGGCGGGCTGTAAACCATGCGCATACCAATGCGCGGGACATTAGGGCGTTGAGCGGCTCACCATTTCCTTGCAAGCGACGAACGATAACCCAGGCGGCTTTCATGATTTCTACGCGGTCGTAATGCACTGGAGAAACTCCTAACCTTGCTTTCAGCTCTTATATGAACTAATTTAGGTCAGGTATGGCATTAAGTCAACCATTATAGATCATATATGAACCAAAATAGGCCATACACATGATTACAGGCGCTCAAATCCGAATGGCGCGAGGGTACGCTAGGCTTTCCGTGAAAGGCTTGGCTGAGATTTCCGGCGTGGCTGAATCAACAATAAAACGCATGGAAGTAGTCGAGAGCACGCCTCCGTCTTCCGGGCAGAATCTAGAAAAAGTTCAGACCGCGTTGGAGGGGCGGGGCATACAATTCCTCGATGACGGTCAGGTGGCTACAGGGCCAGGTGTCGCGCTTCGGGAAATCGAATAGTGTTACGTGTTGCGGTTGTTCTAAGCGTCTTCTTCGTTGTCGCTGCTTGCCGCGAGGATGAAGATGAACGCTACGACACCGGATACAACGATGGCTACGCTGAGGGCTATAACACCACCTGTGAAATCCGCGCCACGCTCGTTGAAGGAGATTGGAATAGCGAAGCCTATTCTCGAGGATATAATGATGGCCGCGTGGAAGGTGCAAATGCATGCCGGGCAGAGCGCGGGAGCCAATAACGCGTAACAAGTTAGACGTTATTTAGACCTTAAGGGCCTTTCAACTGTGTAAATGCGGCAACCGCCTGTCACAGACGGCCGCCGCTTTCGTCATACAAATCACTTGGTACCACTCGTTACTGATAGCCATCTTTGCGATTTGTCCGTGCGCAAAATGCGGCGCAGATGTGTCTGAAGTTAGCCGTTCAGGGTTTTCTGCGAAACAACCCGTTTCGGAAAACGAGCTGTAACTTAAGTCTTCGAACTTTGTTCCAATCGCATGTCACGTCTTGCGGTAGATTGCCGTCGTTATCCGCGAAAGAAGCTAAATTTTGCCGTCTGAACTGCCCGGATCAGTCGGGTTATCGAAATTTTTGCGCGCGTGCTTATCCCTTTAGAGGCAGGTCGATTGCTCGGCCTGCAACTTGAACAAGTACGAAAGGTTAGCACAATGAAACTCAAGACAGTCGCATTGACCGGTGCACTTGCCTCGACCCTCGCGCTGCCGCTGTATGCACAAGGCGTCGGCGCAGATGCCGGTGCAGAGGCTGGCGTTGGCGGAGTTGGCGCTGGAGTGGGCGCTGATGCCGGTGTAGGCGCTGATGCGGGCGTTGGCGGAGTAGGCGCAAACGCTGGAGTGGGCGCAGATGTGAGCACCGACACCGGGAATGTCGGCGTTGATTCCAACTCAAGCGCTTCTTCGAACGCTGCAGCTGACAACGCAGCGGCTGGTGTGAACGTCGGTGCTGAAGTCGCATCCGCAGACGGTCAGTCCATCGGCACCATTGCTGACACGCGCACCAGCGCCACAGGAACTGCCCAAGCTGTGATCGACGTGAATCCTGCCCTCGGTCTGGGAGTTAACCAGGTCGCAATAGATGCCGCTGGACTGCAGACCAATTCAGAGGCTGGTGTCTCCATCGGCATGGCTGCGCAAGACTTCCGCGATAACATCCAGGCTCAGTTGGGGGCCCGTGCTGGTGCAGAGGCGAACGCTGGCACAAACGACGGCTGAACTCCCGAATGCAAGATGCGTCAGGCCGCTGAAAGGGCGGCCTGGCGACAGAACGGGAGCCAAAACTGGTTGCGTTCCGAGTGGAAATGTCGCTCGCAATCGTCTAGGTTGAGAGACGTTGGCGAGGCTGTTGGAATCCATTCACCTCGCCTGGATCTCCTTATATCACTGCGACCGAGCCTATCTCGGTCGCTTTTTTATGTAAGGAAATCAGATCACGGGTGTTGTTACTTCGAAGTAGTTGAAACGCCCCGGCCGCGAAGGCCAGGGCGTCAAAGGGAGTTAGTACGTATTATGCCCCCGAGGGAAGCGTATCCGGACAAGGCCGTATACCCGAGAGCGTGACTACAATGTACCATGGTTGAGTCAAAAAGTATATTAAAAGCAAAAATTGCGCTCGGCGTTTAAGCGCAGTTTTTGATCGTTTCCATCACAGCCAAGAAGCCATATGAATGGAAACTTGTAACAGATTTATTGAAAATGCCCGCTCAACAATTCCGTTACCAAATTCAACGCAAAGCGTTATCGAACTTAGGAGTAATGGGGAGAGAATTCGACTATCTGGAAGTCAAATTGCCCGCTGCCTCAAAAGACTTAGATAGCGCGCACGCAAGCAAACTTTTGCAAGTCTGTGCCTTCGTTTCAATAGCGTTCGCCAAAGCGAAAGGGCCACGACTTTTACGCCGCGGCCCATCGAACTCCATACGGTGAGAGTGATCCGTTCAGACCGCCTTACGCCGACGAGCTGCTAGGCCGAGCCCCCCGAAGGCCGTCAACAGCAGCCAGCCAGCTGCAGGGAGTGGAACAGGCGACAGTGGATCGCCACCAACGGAATCGATGCGTAGTGCAAAAGATTCGTTGTCATTGGAAAAGAAGCTAGTCTGCACGCCATCGCCAAGTCCGCTGAAATCGAACATCGCCGAGCTGAAGTCCAGTGCTCCATCAACGTTGAAGATGTCGAATACATCGCCAGCCTGAAGCGTGTAGTCGTCGAAGAGAGAAAACTGGAATGTCGTTCCGGCATCAGCGAAAAGGTTCCCGAACACATTGAGCTGATCATACTCGCCCAGGCCGCTACCACCGATTTCAATTTGGACCAAAGCGTCGAAGAGGTCTAGGTTGCCTTCGACTGTCAAAACCCCCGGAGATGCTCCGGGTGCCAATGTGCCACCGTTCAGCACGACGTCTGCAGCGATAGTGCCACCGGCTCCTGAAAGCCTACCTCCTTCGTTCACTATCACACTCGATGCAGAGACGGTGCCGCCTGAGCCAACGACGAGTTCGGCGCTGACTGGATCGCCAACGATTGTTCCGCTGGTCACCGTGAATGCAGACGAATTATCAACGATAATATCTCCAGTTGCCGAGAGGCTACCACCGTTTTCAACAGATATCACGCCATCATGATGTCCATAGTTAGCGCCGACATAGTTCTCAGGGTCATCCCAACTGACAAATCTTGTGAACCCCACCACAATATCACCTGTAGAGGTAGCTGTTGAGCCCGCACCGGATACTAGCATCTCTGCAGGGGCTTCGTAGCCCCCAACCCAAATGTCGGCTCCATCAATTCCTGTTGTAGCGAGGGCACCACCATCAAGAACGTCGATCCTATCGGAGCCAGCAAGAGAGAGGACACCGATAAAGTCAGTCGCCTCGGCACGCGAACCATTACCTGTTATCACAAGCCGATCATTCTGCGTTCCGCTGTCGGTACCAACGTAAATTTGACCGTTAGAGTATGTCTCGCCAGATGTTGGCGCGGCACTTAGTAAGCCGCCATCAGAAACGATCAGTTCTGCCGAAGCAGTTGTCGGTACTTCGGATGAACCAATTGACACGGTTTCGGTTTCCAGCGTCGAACCGTCGCCATCTACAGTTACACTAACGTTGCCGGGCGGCGTGCCGTCAAAACTATCTAACGCAAGAAAGGTTCGCTCTCCCGAGTACCGCCCGCCATTCAGGATGTTCACGGTAGCTTCATTTTGAAGCCCAAACCACGTTGTATCCGCCTCGATGAAAGCTCCAATACCATCAATTGTCAAAGCGCCAGCAGAAGTATCTCCGACAAAGGTCAGACCAAGCCCCGTGATGCCAACTACGTCATAATCACCAACTTGGTTATTCAACGTCAGTGACGCGACGCCTCCGGTCACGTTTCCAGATCCGATTTGTAGTTGCCGACCCGATGCGTCGAAGACTGGTCCGGTAATCGCGTATCGTCCAGTCGATGGATTCCGGGCTACTCCGGTAATATTTACGGCGGAGAGACCACTCTCCGCAGGCTCATTAATAAAGTCCGCAAAGCCTGGAGTGATGGTCACGACGGATAAAACAGCTGCAAACCCAGCTACACTCTTCATCTTGAAAACCTCCTGTGGAAAGTAAGTTAGAAAAAGTCGTTGTTTTAAGTGTTCTTCTCCGAAGAGAAGCGAGATTCGGACAAAAAGTCAAGATTCTGCCATAATTGGTCCGAGTTTTGTTGTTCTGAAAAGTAAGATGCCTTTCCCGAAATAATGAAACGCAACCCGCTTTCTAGAAGTCACTGCTTCAAAATTATGCCTGCGTGTTGCGTTTCGCACCGAGGACTTGGGAAACCCGAGCGGCGGCAGAATTGCTGGCCAGTATTCTTCTGCCACACGCGTCGGGGCAACAATTTATTAACCTTTCGAGGCGATGCTCTCCTCACAGGAGCGCCGCAGATGACCAAAGAACGACTGGAAGAAGCAGAGCGGATCCTTGCAGCCTACGCTCCGAAATACGGGCTCAGTGACGAAGCCAGGGACTACTTCGCGAAGTGGGGAACGGCGAAAGAACTTCTGCCCATTGGCACGGAGCAAACAAGCGAAAGCCAGAAATAGCCACAATACCGCCTGTAAGTTGTCAGCGTATGTGCTTAGGCACCAGGCCGTAGAAGTCCTCAAAATGTAACGGATATCTCGATGCTGAAATCCCTATCCTCCGCCGCGCTCCTCGCAATGATTTGCGTCTTTGGCGCTCCTTCGCAGGCGATGGCAACAACCCTCAGCGGTAAGCTTGTTCACGTCCGTGATGCAGACACCATCGAGATTGCAACAAGTCGTGGACGCATTGCCGTGAGGCTCAATGGGGTCGATGCCCCCGAATTGAACGAACGGCGGACAAGCCGGGAAGCGCTGGATGCAGAATGCCTACAGCAACGCTACCATCACATGCGAGTTCAACGGACAGAAGACCTATGACCGCTGGGTGGGAGTCTGCTGGGACAAAGATGGCTTGGATCTGGGTGCAGCAGTTATAGCCGCCGGACACGCCAGAGACTGCCCTCTATACTCAGGCGGTAGATACCGAAAATTCGAAACTCCAGAGAGCCGCAGCCACCAACAACATAGTTACTGCAGGTGAATATTCATCCAGCGCAAGCGCGGGCGTTGCACACTCGGCAGGTGTCGCTTCGGTTCATGCATAAAGTTCCGAGCGCCTACCGGGTCATCAAATTGCGGGTCTTTCCGAATCCAGAAATTGCGAGCCAGATTTCGTAATCATCACTCGCCCGAACTCTCCGATTCTGACAAAGCCAGAGCTGATCAAGGGCTCTAGTCTCGACCTGTCGAAGTATGGCTGACCGCCAGATTTGATCTTTCGAAGAAGCTCAAAGTAGCGGTCCTCAAGGTGCACACGGTTCTTTTCCATAGCACTATCCTCCCAAATTCAGGATCGGCGCTATCCTTGGTGGCGTCAACGTGCGAATTCAGCGCCGTTATTTTGCGCTAACTCTGGCTCACCTTGTAACGTGCACGTGGGTATTAAGTTGGTGCGGCACGGTTAACGGTCCGCTTAGCTACGCCCGTTGAATCCGCCGTTTCCTGCGCAAACCTTTTCGGCTGTCCGGGTCCTGTAATACTGGTGCAACTTGCTCCAGTATTCCTCCGCGCCTCCCACAGTTCTTTCCGCTTGGAGAGGTGTTCGGCCATCTGGGTCGATATCTCATTACTTTAATCTACGGACCAAACAGAACCCACACTTCGGATATCCGGGTGTCAGCGTCGCGTTCATCTAATTTCATTCGGCCCAAGTTCACCAGTACGTGTTTATCTGCACCCGTTGCACACGTTATAATTGTGTGCTGAGGTAAGAGCGCGGGATCACACTTCCCCCAAAGTGCCCGTGTGGCGATCACTCACGGCCACCGTCAATGTGCTGTTCCGATAAGGCGCGGCGATGAAAACACGAGGTCTCTATATAGGGGCTTCTTGGTGATTTGGCGGTTGGAGGGCTAACCCCCCTTCAGCCGCCTACGCAGCAAGATACGGCCTCAGTGATGAGGCGAGAAGCTACTTCGCAAACTACGGTTTCCTGAATGAGTCGCCCAGCGCGGACATGGGTGGCGGGCTGTGGGACGTATGGTCTTTATGACTGCCTTTAAACTCGCCAGTGCAAGCGACAAGTCACCCTGCTACGAGCGCAATGCCCATGACGAACGTCAGGAAAAACGCGTATCCTATGTAAGCGTGGGTCCACTTCATTTTTCAGGCTCTTGGCTTGAGTCTCATAAGAGCCGAACTGAAGGCCCACCGCATTTGTTCCGATTTGCGCCGCCGCACCTGCGAGACTCCCGAGTGCTTCCCAAGCCCGCTGGTCGAGATAAAGCTGTCGTTATAGAAATTCGCGAGGGCAATCCTTATATCTTTCTTTTGATCAATATTTGAATTGAGTTCTTTAGGATGTATTTTGCCGAAATAGGATTACTTTTCTCATTGTTATCGATACTGCTGTTGGCCTTCAGCTCCTGGTTCAACATTAAGAATAAGCTACTTAACTTTGCTCCCTACGTCTCAATGTGTGTGTCGTTTGGGTTTTACCACTTCTCAGAAAACGGGCTCGAATTTGGATATGTAGCTATCGTGCTACCTCTAATCGCGTTTCTCCATGTCCTCCCGTTTTTAGATGAGCGCAATAAAAATAGGTAGAGCTGAAGTCAATTCGGGCTCGATGCAGTCATTCGCTGCGCCAAGCTTGAATCTAGGCAATTGGAAGGTACTGGAAGTTCGCCGCAAAATTCAGGCATGGCCTTATTCAGAAGCAGACCTTCCACATGTTAAGGCTGAAACAAACCGGGCCTTCGCCGCAAGAGCACAAGGGCAGGCGTGCGGTGAACGCCTAGCCAAGCCACCGGTTGCGCAAATCGCGAAAGCAGTCACCCGTCTACGCCAATACGCCTTCGCTGCTCAGCCACGCTCCTCAGTGTCCTGGACAGGTCGTCCGTGGCGTACACGATGGACACGTCTGCCAGACCATCCTGCCTGTGGAAGTCCACCGTCGCCTCAGCCTGATCCAGGTCACCGGATAGCAACTCGAAGGCTCGCCTCAAGCATTTTTCTTCCGGCCAGTTCGCGGGGGCGTCCGCAAGAACCCAGCCTTTCCTAGAAGTGCGGTTGCCCTCGAGTCGAGAGATACGTTTCGTCATACTGCTCATGTCGTTCCTTCCTCGTGTTTGTGGGTGAACGGATCATCCAACGAATTTCGGTCCTGAAGGTCGTAGTCCATAATCCGGTCCATCACTGCCCAGACCATTGCCTCCGCCTCGGGGGTCGCATTGACCTCTTGGCGCTCCAGCATTTCAGCCATTTGCGCCATGTACAGTGCATGTTCCGCATCGTTGGTGATTGGCGGCGTGGTGACATAGTGAAAGAGGGCGAGTTCAAGCGAAACGCGCCCATCTTCCATGGCAATCAGGCCGGGGGCTTCATCGTTTATGGACAAGGCTATTGCTCCCGTTCTTCGGCAGTTCCCGCAGCCGCGCCGGTGAAATACGGAGCCAGCTTGTTCAGTTCCCGCAGCTTCAAGCGAACACTCCCCGGATCCACCAGGAGCAGCCGGAACAGTTCTGGATCTTCTACTGCATCCATCAGCAGCTGCTCGGCCTTGTCATTCTGCAGGTTGCCCAACAACGCCTTGACCCGTCCGGACGCCATTTGCGCCGTCTGGATCGATCCGCCACCGGAGCCGCCAGCCTGAGCACCCTGCCGCGCCGCGATTATTCGGGCGGCATACTCGATAATTCGATTTGGCGAGCGATTTGACAGTGCGCCGATATCGGGAGCCGCCTTGCGAGCCGTATCAAGCTTTCTGAGTTCCGCCGCGATCATGTCCAATCGCCTGATTTCGGGCGGCTCGAATGCGGCCATAAGGGCTGATCGGTATTCTGGCGTTTGCAGAAAGTCCCGCATCTTGTCGCCGGACAAGCCGCCTGAAGTCATGCTGCGGCGGATCAGATAATCGCCAAAAGCGCCTTTAAGGCCGTCCACAGCCGCCCCGCTCTTGTCCTTGCGGGCCGTGGCCGCGAGTTGTCGCGCCGATAGCGAGGGCCTTTTCGACTTAAATACCTGGTCAACTGCGTTCTCCGGTGCGGCTTGGGCAAAGGCAGCGGTTGAGGACTTGTTCGGATTGTCCATGTCCTTAAACACGCGAGTTGCGCGCGTTGATGTAGCAGCGGCCCGCGTCTGGCTTTGCACAGCCTGGACAAGAGTATCCCGCAGCGCGGGCATCTGCTCAAGTGTTTCGGCGTTGTCGCGAAGGAAGTTTCGCGCTGCCGTATCGTTGAAAGACCCGTCAGCCTTGAAGGCCGTGCGGTCAAACCTTGAGCGCAAGAAATCCTCAATCGCGCTTTGAGTATTGCCGGTGTTCGACGCCCGACCCACGTCGTCCAGTGCAACGCTGCCTGCCGTGCCACTTCGACCGACCGAGCGATCAAGGGTCATGCGTGGGTCAATCTGTTCATCGCCGTCCAGGGTGCGCTTGAGCAGCTTGCCAACCGTGCCTTGGTCAAAGACTTCATGCTTCGCTGCACTGTAGGCGCGCGCGGCGTCGATTGCCTGACCGATACGGGTCTGACCGGCGTTGGCCCCGAGGTCGTCCAAGATGGCATCTGCAACACTGTTCGCAATCCTCGCCTTGTTGCGGTTCTGATCCGTTCCGGCCATCGCAGACCGTGCGACCCTGCGAAGTTCAGAGTACAGGCCATGCATTTCCGACACGGTTTCGAACTCACCGAAGGGCGCGTTGCTTCCCTCCCCAAGAAGTTCCCTGACCTTCGCGGGAATGTCATCCTGCTGGGCGCGGGACGTCGATTGGATCAGTTCATTAGCAACTCGCCGCGCCGCTACCGTGCCGACCTGTGCGCCCTTGGGAACAGCCTCCCAAAGCCGTGCCTCTTCTACGTCAGCTTGCTTCTCGGCCTGTCGGATTTGTTCCGCGACACGTTGGCTGTTCAAGCTTTCCGGGTTGCGCGCTTCAGGTCGCAAGGCACCTTCCGTTGCACGATCCACGTGCCCTTGAATCTCCGCGCGGGCATCTGCTCGACGTTTCAAGAAGAAACCCTGCGCTGCGGTGACATCGCCGCCCATGTCCTGGATGCCGCTCTCGGCACCCTGAACACTCCCCCTCATGCGTTCTTCGAGCCGTTCGCGCAGCAGGGGGTTCTGCCGGGCTGCAGTTTGCTCCAGGGCCAGCATGTTCGGGTCTTGTGTGCGTTGTGCCGGTGTCAGGTTGATTTCCGATCCGGCCTGGATGCCACGAGCCAATTCTGCGGCCCTCTCTGGCCCGCCTGCCAGTTCCTGGACCCGCCGCCGCGCCACTTCCCTTGCGCCCTGTTCGGTATAGGGCATCATTGCACTTTTGAGGGCACCGCTAAGCTTGCGCGCGCCAATGGCACTGGGCGTCTTTGAGGCCGCGTAGGGCAGGGCGCCGACGCCAACCCCGCCTGCAATCGCAGCGGTGTTCTGCGCCCACTCAGGCGCTCCCGCCCTTTCAGCAGCGTTCTCAGCGGCCCTGGCGGCACCCCCGGCCATGAGTTCAGAAACCGTGCCCCGGACAGTGTTGAGCGTTTGAGCAGCGTCGTCCGCAACACTGCCGAGCAAGCCCTTGGCTCCGCTTAGTGCACGCGCGGTTACCCCGGCCAGTACTGCAGAACCTGCGGCTGACCCGGCACCCCGGCCTACGCTTTGCCAGAGTGTCTCTGGATCATTTTGTGCGCGGCGAACCCCGGTTGCGTCCATTACATTCTCAATTCCAGTGGTTGCCGATCCTGTGCTGAAATCGAGTCCCACGGCATTTGCAACAGCAGGAGTGTCAAAGGGGTTGATGAAGTCCACCAGACCACCGACGCTTTCGGCAATGCCTTGGTTCAGTTGACCCATAAAGCCATCTTCGCGCCAGTTTATGGAAAGGTTGCCTGCGATTTCTTCGACGGCTGCCTCTTGCTCTTCCGGTGACAGGTCCAGAAAGGCCTTATCGACCTTCACCTTGCGGCCCTCGACGTTGAGTGTGACTTGATCCGTCATTGTTCGATGCTCCACTTGATGCCGCCCGAGGTTGTTCCGGAACCAGAACCGCCTTCGAGGTTAGAAATGATTGCGGAATAGGCTCTATAAAGCTGGTCCAGCGCGCGCTGCTTTTGCCGAGCCTCGGTCTTCTGCGTGGGTGAGAACTGACCGCGTTCCACACGGTCGGCAGAAATCATGGCTTCACCGATCAAATCCCGCATGTCCTGCAGCTTGATCAGCGCACTGTCTTTCCCGGTGAAGAATTCATTCGGTTTGACCGTGAGCGCCTCGATCCTTTCCCGTGTCAGGTTCGAGGGTCTGCCAGACCATTCTCCCGAAAGGGTGAGCATTGTTTGGGTCGACAGATTATTTAGCTCGCTGCGGGCCTCCTCCGCTTCCGGGAACGCAAGGCCTGCGCCGAAGAAGTCGCCAACCCGGTTCACGAAGGTTTTCCCGATACCTTGAGCGCCCAAGGCTGAAGGTACGTCTCCGACGTTCTGGGGCGATTTAGGCTGTAGTGTAGGGACCGTGACACCATCACTCGTGTCTGGCTGCTCTGCTGCGCCGACAGGCCTACCGGTAGCCTTGTTGATCAACTGGGCTTCGCCGGTCTGCGGATGGCGGCTGACGGTGTACAGGTCAGCAATCTGAATAGCCTCCTGGCGAGAGAAGGGTTGGCCTGTCTGAGGGTTCTTCACCTCCATGATGCGGCCAATCGTTTCTTCTGCTGCCGAGCCGCCGCCTTGAGTTTCAAGCGCCGTTATCCCGCTTCGATACTGCTGCTCAGAAATCAAACCGGACCTGTAGTCCGAGGCCAGCTTGCCTGCCGCCGAATAGGGCGTGACGCTCTTGGGCTGGCGGTTCTTGTGTTCCCAGGCGAGACCGAACGCCCCGACCGGATCCTGTTCTGCCAGTGCGATGAGTTCAGCCGGTGCGCCCATCGCTTGCAGGGCGGCAATCGTTCTCTCAGCGCGCTTTGACTGTTTCTGTTCGACCCGGTTTTCCTTGCGCGTGTCAGCACGCTCCTGCAGCCCTTGTTGTGCTGCATACATCACGCCTTGGTTCGGATTCAGTGTCATCCCCTCCAGCGCCATTTGCAGGCGGGCACGGCGGTCGTCATTCCACCACGGCTGCTTTTCCAGCACCGGCGCGGTGTCGCGCGTTGATAAGTTAAGTAGGTTCATAGACTGCTCCTGTTTTGATTGTCCGGGCGAACCGGAAGGTGACGTAATGCCAAGCGCTGACATTGTGTCTCCGGCAACCATCGCCGGAGTGTCAGGGAGTCGGTAGTCGCTCCCCAAGGCTGCGTTCGCCAGCATCAGACCGAAGTCGGTTTCGCTGCCGAATACTGGCGACGCCGCGCCTCTGTCGTTCCCCACGCCGTGAGGGGCGATCAGCCTCGCGTTGGAAAGACCGCCAAAGGCATCCTTGTAGATTGCGGCGAACTCTTCGGCGTTGGCCTTCACCGCCTCCTGCATTGCGCGGTCGCTGTTGAAAAACGGCTCCGTGTGAACGGTATGCGGCACGCCGCGCTTGTTCTCTGACCGAGTGCGTATACCGCGCACGGGATAGTCACTGATTCCATGCCGCGCCGCGAAGGCAGCTACGTTTCTGTTGTAGCGCTCCGCTGCTGCGCGCACTTCCGGTGAGGCGTTGTCTGGAATCACAACTTCCGTCCCGCGTGCACTGCCGCCGGGCGATGCGTTATAATCCATCGAGATGTTCAACAGCCCCGGCTGGGGCGCATATTGCGCACGAGTCGCGGGGTAAATTCTGAATGCATCCATTAGAGAAGCCTCCCCTGTTTTAGGATATTGCGCTTTGCCTCGGCGACAGGGCGATGTGCTGCTTCGAATCTGGCCCTGAATTGGCTTTCGCTCTCGTCACTCGCCCGGACGAGACCCACACCGTCGCCCCACAGCGAATGCACCCATTCGGTTCGGGTGTCCGGTCTCACAACAATGCGCTCGATGAAGAGCTTCTCCGGCTCCGAGGGCATTCCCGCTTCAAGCCCATCAATGCGCTTTCGAAGAACACTCATTGTGCACCCCCTTTCGGGGCCAACGGGGCATTGTCCACTCGCTTGAGAAAAGCTTGTTCAGTCTCTTTGCCTTGACGGCATTCCGTGACGCCATCGGCTCGGATGGCAATGTTTGTCCCTTTGCCGTCGTCGCCGTCGCGCGGCACGCCAGTGGCAATGAAAGTCATTCGCTGTCGGTCATCCCATAGGGCGCTGCCTTCCAGCGCATTTATACGATATTTCAGCCTGCTCATTTTGCTGCCTCCAATGCTGTTATCCGTTGTTCCAGTTCGGTCGTTTCGAGTGCCTTCCGGTAGCCTTCCACCAGCGCCATGACGCTCGCGCCCTCCAACGGGGTTAGCTGGCCCTCAGAGACGGCCTGCAGGACCGCCTGAGCGGCCTGTGAGGCGTCCTGTGCGGATTTCATGGATGGGAGGTCGAAATTGACCGGCGTGTCCTTCCTGGCGGGCGCTATGCGCTCCATGCAGAGGCGTAGAGCGGTCGTGTCGCCGTCCAGGGCCAGTTCCACCGCCTTGCGGGTCAAAGCCTCTCCGTCTTCATCGAGAAGCTCCTGCATTGCCTGTGTTGCGCGATGCCGAGAACCCTTGGGCTTTCCTGGGTTGCCAGGAGCAAAGGTGCCGTCAGGATTGCGACCGCCCGATTTGCTTCCGCTGTTACGGTCCGCAGGCGCGCACGGAATGGTCTTCCAGGGTCCGAGAATGCATAACGAGGTCATCATGCAATCCCTCCCAATTCGAAGGTGCCCGTGATGCTCTCGCCTCGGTTCCGCTGCCCTTGGTAGATGGTAAGTAAGGATGTCCCTAAAATGGGAACAGGAACGCACCGAAAATGGGCGATTTCGTTCCAATTTTGGGTACGGCCTGTTCCGTTTTTGGGTACGTGTTTCATCGTGACGTTCCAAATTTTACTACGGTGCTGTTCCCATTTTGGGGACGGGGTTTTGTTTTTCCGTTGGTACCTCGCGGGTTGTGCATCGCGGCCTTGTGGATCGAAAAATCCGCTCCCTCGCGCCACTCCTTGTAGAGCTTGCGACCCCCGTTCTTCTCGGCCTGCGGCAACTCGATTTCCGTAAGTTCAAAGCTTGGAGACTTGGCGTCGCCACCAACTCCCAGTCGCGCGGGTTCGGTGACGTAAAGAAACCCTTTTGCCTGGAGGTCGTGGAAACCCCGAGCCGCGGTCTTCATATTGATACCGAGCAGCTCAGCGGCCTGTCTGACACTCAGGCGGATTTTACCGTTGTTGTTGTTCTGCGGACCGCGCCACTCCAGCTTGAGCCAAGGATAGAGTGCCTGGGCTACAGGCGTCAGGGCGCGCCAAGCTGGCGTTCCCATTGTGGAGCGCAGCATCTTGGTGAAATGCTCTTTCCCGGTCTCGTTGCGCTTGTCCCTGCCCATTGCTACACCCCCTCAGTTTCTAAGAGGCCAAGCTTCCGGGCTTGTTCTTCGGCTTCGAAAAGCGCCGCTCTGAGATGGGGCAAGAGGTCGAGCCGAACTGCAACGCCTTGTTTGCCGGGGCGCTGCTCGTTCTCGTCCGCATTGAACCACGCGCGAAGATTAAGCAGGTGGTGACCCCGGAACTTGTCCTGGGTCACGCGAAGGTCTTCGCGCGCATTCTTGCGAATGGTTGCGATGTGCGTCATTTGCTGCCCTCCGGATAGACCAGTGCTGCAATGAGCGCAGCTCGGGCGAAGGACAGGCCATGACGGCGGCGTAGGCTCTGAATCTGGATCTTGCGCGATGTCATGCCGCCACCTCGCTTTCTACAGCGCGTTGAGCGACAGTGCTGACTTCGCCGAGGTAACGCACCCGATCCACAAGGACGTAGATGCCGAAGCGCGTGTTCTCGATTCCGTCATTCTCCTGGAAGAACTCGGTTTCGATGTTGATCCCGTTTTCATTCCGCAGAAGCAGAACGATGTCGGACAGGCGAACCGGGCTGGCGCAGTAAATCGGGCTGCACATCAGTGCATCCAGAACCTGCCTTTTGCGATTGCTCAAGGTGATGGTTTCACGCTTTCCGTCCGCGTGTTGCACCTCGTAGCGCGCCCCGCCTCGACGGTGCGGTAGGTCACACTTCGAAATAATCCACCGTGTGTTTTGAGGCGGTTTAGTGTCTGTTTTCTTATCCATGCTCGTTACCTTTGTCTTGAAGGAACGGGCCGGATGCGTTATCTTCCATGTGTCCGCACAGATAGATACCGCCCCTGCCCGAACCTTTGGGTGGGGGTTTTCTTTCAAGCCGCTTCTCTTGCCTGAACGGCTCGGTCTACGACCTCTTCGACTTCACTGCTTTTCCAACGCGACATGCCGCCAATCTTGATTGGCTTCGGCAGGGTTCCGTCAGACACGCGACGCCAGATAGTGGTGACACTGCATCCGTACGCGGAGGCTATTTCTCTAACGGAAAGAAGCTTTTCGTGGGCTTGGGTAGTCATGTTCATCACCTGTGGCTGATTGCTACAGGATGAACTTAAGTGATTGAAAAGGCTCTGAAAACGCGGGGAATTATTTTTCCCCGCCCTACTATATCCCGCTCCGAGAAACGTACGTTCTCACCGCTTCTATGCTTGCGTCCGTATTGCCTAAGGCGCGGATTGCATAACTTTTTTCGGGATCGGCAAGGGCTACTATTTTCGCACTAGCAGATATCGGAACAAAATCGGGAAGGCATGCTTGAAGTAGGTCTTCGATTATTAGGGACTGAACCAATACTTCAATGAGAGTTTCGCGTTCGAGCATGACTGCCGGTATTGCTGCTTCCCCGGATATCGCATTACCACGTAAATCGTTTCTGAGTATGCACAATGAACCCCACAAATGGGCGACAGGTAGAAACTCATTGAACGTTTTTCTCAACCTTTTGGTGTCGCTCGGGCGTTTCTTGCCATTTTCCAATCGAACCTGGCGGTTATTTTCAGCCACCATGTGAGCCGCAAGTGATTTGCTGGGAGCAAGCCCGTCCAAGTGGTTCTTTGCCATCCGAAGCGCCATTTCTCCGACAGTTACCATCAAAGGATAATTTGAAGATTTCCAAACGGTCTTGAATAGTTCAGATTCTGAGTATGTCGCCGCGAGCAAAGATGCCTCATGCTCGCTTACCAAAATGCGGTAGAGGTTTTCGGCGCTGCGAGCATCTTTCGGATACATCATCACACTGAAAACTCGGAAACCCGCATAATCAGTCAGTTGGTCACCGTCAAAAATTGGGAGAGTACCTGACATCAGAGCGTCTCCTTTCTTGACATCCATCCTTCTACCGCACTTTCCCGCCAGCCAATGGCGCGGAGGCCCAGCTTCTGGGGTCGCGGGAAATCACCACGCTCGATCATGCGGTATATCGTGGATCTGCTAAGCCCGATGGCTTGCTGAACTTCTCGGCATCTCAGTATTTTATCGGTCATTAAAAGACATCCTTGTTTTCAATGACTCCTACTTACTGGCCCCAAGTTAAGGGCCGATTAAAATTTTCCGCATTTCCGAAATCGACCACTTCACCCGTGTTTCTCCCAGTTACGTGATTCGCCCATCGCGCCATGAGAGGGCGGCGCATATCGAACACATCTGTACGGTTATAGGCGCGTGATACCTCTGTGCCGACGGTGTGAGCCAATGCCGCTTCAGCAATATCTCCGTGCACTTTGGCTGCCTCAGTGCACCAAGTCCTGAAACTGGATCGGAAACCATGAGGACGTGCGTCCATGCCCCGTCGCTTCATCAATGCACTCATCGTGGCATCGGAAATCACACCCTTCCGCACGCTGGGGAACAAGTAGCCATCGCGCGCCAGAGGCTTTGCCTGCTCGATGACGGCCAAAGCCTCATCAGAAAGCGGCACTCGGAATTCTTCCTCTTGCCCCAACTGCGCCTTCATATTCTCAGCAGGAACCGTCCAGACATCACCGTCAATTTGGTCGAGTCGGCAAAACCGAATGGGCTTAGAACGCATGGCGGTCAGAATCAGAAGCCTAAGCGCCAGGTGAGTAATCGTTCCCTCCGAGAGGCTTTCGTAGAATTCGGGCACCTCTCGCCAAGGCACAGCCGGAATTTGCGTTTCCTTGTGCCTCGACTTGCCGAGAAGGATCTTTGCCTTTTCCGTGGCCTGCAAATCGACATCCAGTTCCATCGCCGCCGCATGTCTCAGGACAATATGAAGCCGGTTTAGAGCCTTTCGTGCCGTATCAGCCTTGGTGTGCCAAATCGGTGCCAGCGTGTTCTTGATGTCGCGCTGATCAAGCTCCTCGATTGGGATTTGCCCGAGCTTCGGAAGCACATGGAGTTCGAGAGGTGTAAACCACCGGCCAGCTTTGCCGTCTTCTTTCAGCTGCGCCTTGTGGGTTTCGAACGTTTCGGCGGCTATGCTGGCCAGAGTATACGTCTCGCGAGCCGCTTCGCGCTTTAAGCGCTCCCGCTCTTTAATCGGATCCTTGCCCTTCCGGACCATTGCGCGCCAGCGTTCTGCATCTTCGCGGGCCTCCTTAAGGCTGACATCCGCCAGCCTTCCCAAACCCATTTCTCTGCGTCTACCGTGGACAGTGACACGAAGAACCCATTGCGCTCCTCCGTCATCTCGCTTGTGAAGCCATAGACCGGCACCGTCGGAATACTTGCCGGGTTTCGCGTTCTTGACCTGGGTGGCTGTGAGCTTGTGCTGCGCGGGCAATTTCTGTCCCCCTCTCTATCCACCCCAAGATATAGTATAGTACGTGACGTATTGAAACAGTATGAAACAACGAAATTACCGTTTTTGCTTGATAAATTCGATTTGTGATACAAGGTGGCACTACATGATATAGGGTTTCAATGCCTCTCCTGGGCACCATAAATTTCCTGTAAAACCTTGTTATGAGTAAATTTATGGGACTACATACCCAATTTATCCCGTAATTGACCACCCATTGTGCGTTACTGGCGCAGTCAGTTCAGTGGCCATCAAAAGATTGGACGATCGACAGGCCTTCGTTCCACTGTCGGCTGAAGATCCTGTAGTCGCGCCTTTCCTATTCGGGACTATTGCATTAATCCAGTGAGTTCAGTCTGAGGCCTGTTTTCATTGGAACCTATGCGACCGTGTCGAAGAGGCTATCGATGAATGCAACAGATCCATGAAGACCTGCGCCGTTTCAGCCATCTTCCTGGCGCAGGGCCGCGATCATCCCCGAGAAACGCGCAAAGTACTTTTGTCGGCGCCGGGATGAAAAGACCGTTGCAGGTGACAGGGCGCGCAACCCGGTCTTGAGGATTGCAGCGTAGCAGTTGCGGCGCATGCCGTGCTTGCGCGTGGTGTAGATCTGGGAATGGCCCCAATGCCAGTTCTTGATGCGCTCGCTTTTCAACGACCCGCCTGATGACGCGCCTCCGGCGTGGTGGACCACGGCATCTGCCACATAGACCAGGTGACCCTGAGATCGGGACAGGCGAAGGCTGAGATCGTCATCTTCGAAGAACAAGAAAATCTCGGAATCGAATCCGCTCACCGCCTCAAAGGCGCTCCGACGCACAAAGAGCGCGGCGCCGGAGAGGACCGGAACGACCGTGTCCTCTGTCAGTTCGTGTTTTGGCAACCACATCGAGCGATCGACGAGGTCACTGCGGCGTTTCACGACCGCCCTGCCCGCCTCGTCCAGAATTCGTGGATTGAAGGCTGACGCATCCGAATGCCGTTCGGCCGCAACGATCAGCTTTTGCAACGTGTCAGAGCCAAGCGCCGTGTCGGGGTTGAGGAACAGGAGAAATTCCGTGTTCGCCTGTTCCGCACCTTTGTTGCACCCGGCACCAAAACCAAGGTTGCGCTCATTCTCGACCAGGCGTGTCGTGACCTGCCGGGCGGCGACAATCCGTTGCAGCCGGTCGCGATCGTCCGAGGCGTTGTCGACGATCACAACAGGTGTGTTTTGCGGCACGGAGGCCAGCATGTCGGGCAACACACCCGTGCTGTTATACGCGACCGTGATGATCGTCACGCGGTCTTCCGCGCTACTTCGGGGCATTCAGATGCTGCCTTGCCATTGCCCGAATTTTGCGCCGGTAGAGGGGGCGCAGAATCTCGCGGCGCAGTTTTTGCCAATGGCCCTCTTTCCGCCCGATCATGCTGCCACCGAGTTCTGCAGACACTTCGCGCACACCGGACGGCCAAACCGTCAGCACGCGGACGTCGTGAACCCATTGCATCTGCAGGAAGTTATCGACGGGCCTGTCGAACTGCTCGGACGCGGCAAGCAGCGCGCGTGCCGCATCACGGGTGACAAGCTGCGCGACCATGCCAAGTGCGATCCGGTCATAGCGATGCAACCCGAGTCCACCCGATGTATCGACCTCCTCCGTCTTCTCCTCGCGCAGCTTGATGGGAAAGCGTATGAAATCCCCCGGTTGGATGTTCGAGAGCGCCAGGTTCAGGGCTTTGGGGAAAACATCCTCCTGAAGATGCAGGTCGTCTTCGAGGATGAGGGCCGCGTCCAGATCGTCATCAAGGGTCTTCTGCCAGCAGGCGCGGTGACTGTGAAAGGCCGCAATTTCAGATGGACGCATGGTGAAAGGATATGTCGGCCGCATAAGCTTGCGGCGATAGGCGTTTGCGTGGACATCGCTCATCTGCTGCCCGTCCACGGCTCTGACAACATGAGAGGCAAGCGGCACGGCCTTTTTCGTGGCTTCAACCTGCGGCAGACGGGCCTCCGCACGTTCAAGGTGGATGATCATGCACTCCGCTTTCAAAACAGCCGCCTTTCTACGAGCTGACGTCGATACCTGACACCTATTGGCTTTCGAACCGAGATGCCACTGTGGAGTGCCCCCGCTTAAGTGGCTCACCAACTGGGTTAGTATTATCTCATTTCAGCAGGACCAGAGATGTCCGGAAGAGGGTCATGGCCTTTCTCAATTCCTACTGAAAAACTCGACTATTGCATCATCCGACTTTTTCCATCAGGAATTTGGCGGAGCGCAATCGATCCAGCGAAGGATGCAGGACTGTCGGTCGAGCGACTTCTGGATCGCGTGGCAAGACCGGATTGCCCGGGCGATGCAGCCACACAGCGCCGCCCTGGAACGCAACAAAGGACAAAGAGATGCTCCGCACCGTAATGACCACCACCGCCATCGCGACCGCGATGTCGGGACCCGCCCTGGCGCAGTCCGCCACAGAGGTGCTCGACACCTATGCCGATATCGCCGAGGCGAACTACGGCGACAGCCTTGATGCCGCACGAACGCTGCAGGAAGCTGTGAACGCCCTGCTCGAGACCCCGTCGGCGGACACCATGGCCGCCGCCCGCGAAGCCTGGCTGGAGGCGCGTGTTCCCTACCAACAGACCGAGGTCTTCCGCTTTGGCAACCCCATCGTGGATGACTGGGAGGGCAAGGTGAACGCATGGCCCTTGGATGAAGGGCTGATCGACTATGTCGACGGTGCCTATGGTGGTCCGACCGATGCCAACCAACTGGCGGCGCTGAATGTCATCGCCAACCCGACCTTCACCCTGTCGGGCCAAGAGATCGACGCGACGGAGATCACACCTGACCTTCTGGAAAACACCTTGCACGAGGCTGATGGCATTGAGGCCAACGTCGCCACCGGCTATCACGCTGTCGAGTTCCTTCTCTGGGGTCAGGATCTCAACGGCCACGACGACGGCGCGGGCAACCGGCCCTGGACCGACTATGCGCAGGGCGACGCCTGCACCAATGACAATTGCGACCGCCGGGCCGATTACCTGTCTGCGGCGACCGATCTGCTGGTTTCGGATCTGGAATGGATCACCGCCCAATGGGCAGAAAGCGGCGAGGCCCGCGATACCCTGATGGCCGACGAACAGGCGGGGCTGTCGGCGATCCTGACCGGTATGGGCAGCCTCTCCTACGGTGAAACCGCGGGTGAGCGGATGCGGCTGGGCCTGATGCTCAATGACCCCGAAGAAGAGCATTCCTGCTTTGCCGACAACACTCATAATGACCACTATTACAACGGTGTCGGCATCCGGAACATCTACCTCGGACGCTACGTGCGCACCGATGGCACCACGGTAAGCGGACCGTCCCTGTCCGATCTTGTCGCTGCTCGGAATCCGGAGTTGGACACGGAAATGCGCAGCCGTCTCGCCGACGCGGTCTTGGCGCTGGGCCGGATCAAGACCGCCGCCGAAGCGGGTTTCGCCTATGACGAGATGCTGGCCCGCGGCAACGAAGGCGGCGAGGCGCTGATCATGGGGGGCGTTGACGGACTGGTCGGCCAGACCCGGTCGATAGAACGCGTCGTTGCCGAGCTCGACCTGGGCGGGATCGAGATCGAAGGCTCCGACAGCCTGGACAATCCCTCCGCCGTCTTCCAGTAACCATGATCCACCGGGGGTGCGGCGTGTCCGCGCCCCCGGCCTGTCGCACCGCGTGAGACCTATGCGAAAGCCGTTGATTTTCCTGCTGTCACTTACGGCGGCCTTGTCCATTCCAGTCGCCGCACACCTGTCCGAGACTGCGCCATGGTCGGGCTTGGCGGACGTGCATCTGGACATCATCCCGCGCACCGAGGCGGAGCGTGCGCGCATTGCGGCGGTGACCGCGCCTCCAACCGATTTCTCTGCTGCCTGGGCATTCGAACAGAACCCCGCAGGCGGCCAGACCGTGCGGGCACGCAACACGCCCGACGCCTTTTCCCAACCCGCCGCCAACCTGACCTTCGAACAGGAGATGGAGTTCAAGCTTGGCAACGGCATGTTCGAACGTGTCTGGGTCTCGGCCCCTGCATCGACGCTGGCTTCGGACGGGCTTGGACCGCTCTATAACGCGCGCTCCTGTCAGCGCTGTCATCTCAAGGACGGGCGGGGTCATCCGCCCGAAGGACCCGACGACAGCGCCGTGTCGATGTTTCTGCGCGTGTCGGTTCCGGCCCCGGCAGCAGAGGCCGAGGCGATCCATTCCTTTATCGAAGGGACCTATCCCGTGGCGCCCGAACCGACCTATGGCAGCCAGTTGCAGGACTTCAGCCTGCCGGGCCACGCGCCCGAATATCGGCTTCAGGTCGACTATGACGAGTTCGAGGTCATGCTTTCCGGGGGCGAGGTCGTCACCCTGCGCGATCCGGCCTACACCGCCGCTGATCTGGGCTATGGCCCGCTGCACGAAGATGCCATGATCAGTCCTCGGGTTGCGCCCCAGATGATCGGCATGGGGCTGCTCGAAGCGATCCCTGCGCAGGATATCCTGGCTTGGGCTGACCCCGATGATGTGGATGGCGATGGCATTTCGGGCCGGCCCCAGGTCGTCTGGTCGGACATGCATGAGCAGCCGATGCTGGGCCGCTTCGGCCTGAAAGCCGGCAACCCGACCGTGCTCGAACAAAGCGCCAGCGCCTTTGCGGGCGATATCGGTATCTCCAATCCGGTCCACCCGGCAGGCTCGGGCGAATGCACCGATGCGCAGACCGATTGCACGGCGGCCCTGCATGGTGGCGACGCGGAACAAGGCGGCCTAGAGATCGATCAGGTCGGTCTCGATCTCGTGACCTTTTACAGTCGGACACTTGCCGTTCCCGCGCGCCGCGACGTTGATGACGCTCAGGTTCTGCGAGGGCGCGAAGTCTTCTTTCAGACCGGCTGTGCCGATTGTCATCGTCCGAACTACGTGACCCATCGGCTGGAAGGGGACAATCCGGCCAGTTTCCAACTGATCTGGCCGTTCACCGACATGCTGCTGCATGACATGGGGCCGGGTCTGGCAGACAACCGCCCAGAAGGCCGCGCAAGCGGTCGGGAATGGCGCACTGCCCCGCTCTGGGGGATCGGCATGACCGAAACCGTGTCCGGCCACACCTACTTCCTGCATGACGGCCGCGCCCGGTCGCTGCTGGAGGCGATCCTGTGGCATGGTGGCGAAGCGCAGGCGGCCCGCGACCGAGTCGTCGATATGCCCCCCGCCGACCGCGATACCCTGATCCGTTACCTGGAGAGCCTATGAGACTGCCCATCCTCGCCACGACGTTTTGCCTTGCCGCGCCAGCCCTGGCCGACGTGGACAGCACACTGGACCGGCACATCCTCCCGGGCTTTGACGCTTTCGCCGAAAGGGCTGCGGTGCTGGAGGAAACCGCTGCCGCGGACTGCCGTCCGAAATCCGTGGGACCGGCCTATCAGGCCGCTTTCGACGCCTGGATGCCGGTGGCGGACCTGCGCCTTGGCCCCTCCGAGACCGGGGCCCTTTCGATCGGCTTCTGGCCCGACCCGCGCGGCTTTACCCAGCGCACGCTGACCCGTTTCATCGCCGAGGAAGACCCGATCGCCCGTGACCCGGAAGGCTATGCCGATGTCTCGATCGCCGCGCGCGGTTTCTTCGCGCTGGAAATGCTGATCCATGACCCGGCCTTCGCGGAATATGCCCCCGGCAGCTATACCTGCGATCTTGTCGCCGCCATCGCCACGGACCTGCACAACCAGGCCGAGGCACTGGAGGCAAGTTGGGAAGCGGAGTTCGCCGCCACCCTGCGCAGCGCCGGCGCTGCCGGCAATACCACCTTCCTGACCGAAGACGAGGCCCTGCGCGCGCTTTACACGCAGATCCTGTCATCGCTGGATTTCACCGCGCAAAAGCGGCTGGGCTTGCCCTTGGGCAGCTTCGACCGCCCGCGCCCCGCGCTGGCCGAGGCAAGGCGATCGGGGCGGTCGGTGCGCAACGTTGTGATGGCAGCCGAAGCCGCGCATGGGCTGGCCACGGCTCTGGCGGATTGGCCGACGCCCGCGACCGACGCCGCGCTGGAGACCGTGCAAAACGCAGCGCAGCGCATCGAGGATCCCGCGTTTCAGGACGTGACGGATCCACAGGCGCGGCTGCGCGCCGAGGTCCTGCAACAGGCCGTCAACAGCCTTCGCGAAGCCATTGAGCAAGAGATCGGCGCCCGCTTCGGGATCACGCCGGGATTCAATTCACAGGATGGAGATTGACCGATGGCCACGCGGCGCAGTTTTCTCGCATCGCTCGTGGCGGCTGGCGCTGCCCCGCGCCTTGGCTGGGCGGCGGTGGGAGACCCGCACTACCTGGCCGCGGCGAAAGACCCGGACGGGGTCTTTGCGCTCTATGGCGTGTCCCGCGAAGGCGCAACGACCTTTCGCGTGCCGCTTCCGGCACGGGGTCACGCCGGGGCGGGACATCCGCGGCGCGCCGAAGCCGTGGCGTTTGCAAGACGACCGGGCCGTTTCGCGCTGGTGATCGACTGCACGACCGGTGCGGTGCGCCATCGGCTGACCCCGCCCGAGGGGCAGCTTCTGAATGGGCACGGCGTTTTTACCGCCGACGGTGCGCTGCTGCTGACCAGCGAGCAGCGGGCCGAGACCAGCATGGGCATGATCGGTGTCTGGGATACAGCGCAGGGTTACACCCGGATCGGCGCGTTTCCCACCGGCGGCATAGGCCCGCATGATATTCGGCTCATGCCCGACGGCGCGACCCTGGTCGTCGCCAATGGCGGCATTGCAACCGACCCCACGGACCGCAGAAAGCTGAACCTGGACAGCATGCGACCCAGCCTCGTCTACATGTCTTTGGACGGCGTCGAGCGGGATCGCGTCGAACTGGCCCCCGAGCTGCGCCAAAATTCAATCCGTCACCTCGCGGTTCGGGCGGACGGGCTGGTCGGTTTTGCGATGCAATGGCAGGGCGAGGCCGGGGCCGCGACCCCCCTGCTGGGCCTGCACCGGATGGGCGACGCGCCGGTTCTTGCGTCCGCGCCCCTGGCCGATGAACTTGCGATGGACGGCTATGCCGGGAGCATCGCTTTCAGCGAGGACGGGGCCGACCTGGCCATCACCTCGCCCCGAGGCGGGCGATTGCATCGGTTCACGGATGACGGCACGTTCTTGGGCCGCGTGACCCGTGCGGATATCTGCGGGCTGGCGTCCCTCGGGTCGGGATACCTGGCCAGTGACGGGCTCGGCGGAATGTTCGCCATCGGAAAGGCCGGACCGCAAGCTCTGGCTCGGCACGACGTCGCCTGGGACAACCACATCGTCATGTTGTGATAGCGGGCGAACCTGAACCTATCAGTTCGTCACCACCCGGGCATGCGGCACAAGGCTGATCCAGTCCGCGGCAGGCCGGCAGCATCACTCTGCCGCCGGCCGCCATTCGGGCAAGGGTCAGGTCGTGGCAGTCGTCTTGGCCATCGCATAGTACAAGGCGCCGCCAAGGCAGGCCCCGATCACCCAGTTATACCCCGACAGGAACCCGAACCACGGCACCCAGACCGTCGCAACCGAGAAGATCGCCGCGATGGCAAAGACCTTGACTGCGGTGACGTTCCAACCATTGCTGTAATGATAGCGCCCCCCGGACATGTCATAGAGATCATCCAGGTCCAGGCTTTGCCCGCGATGCAGGTAATAGTCCACGATCATGATCCCGAAGACCGGGGCCAGCGTCGCCCCCAGCGTGTTGACGAACCCGCTGATGCCGACCTCGCTGATGAAGCTGGTCCAGAACCCGCCGATGATCAGCGCCAGGAACGAGGTGATCAGCCCCGCCTTGCGAAAGCTGATCTTTTCCGGTGCGAGGTTGGCTATGCCATTCACCGCCGGGATGAAATTGGCGACAAGGTTGATCCCGACCGTGGCCGCAAAGAAAGTCAGCGCGGCGATAACCCCCAGCAGCACGCTATCGGTGCGCTCGACGATAACGCTGGGGTTGGTGATCTCCTCGCCAAAGACGACAGCCGCCCCCGCGGTGGTCAGCAGGGCCAGCGCCGAGAACAGGATCATGTTGAACGGCAGGCCCACCAGGTTGCCCAGCACCATCGACCGCTTGTCGCGCGAATAGCGCGAGAAATCGCTGAAGTTGATCATCACGGCGGCGAAATAGGCCACCATCGTGCCGACGATCGCCACGAAGCCGTTGAACTCGGTCAGGAAGGTCGCATCCGGATTGGCAAAGATCGTGGCGGTCGCTTCCAGCAGCTTGCCGTCGGCGCGCTGCCACAGCACGATCAGCAGGCCGATCATCACCAGATAGACGAAGGGACCGGCGATGTTCAGGAAGGTCTCGACCCAGTTCATGCCGCGCCAGAAAATCACGATGTGAAACGCCCAGACGATGAAAAAGGACAACCAGTCGATTCCGGTCAGGCCCAGAACCTCGGCGCCACCGGCCTCGATCCCGGTCAGGGAACGGATCAGCAACGCAACCGCCGTCGAGGCAAAGTAGACCTGCACGCCGTACCAGAACACTGCGACCGTCGCCCGCAGAACCGCGGGCAGGCGCGCGCCGCTGGTGCCAAGGCTGGCGCGGGCCAGAACGGGATAGGGGATGCCGTATTTCTCGCCCGGTGCACCGGACAGGTTGACCATCCACATGGTGAACAGCCCCGCGGCGATCAGCGCCGCAAAGGCGGTCCAGCCGCTGACCCCGTAGGAAATGAACAGCGACGCCACCAGCGAATAGCCGAACAGCGATTGAACGTCATTGGCCCAGACGTTGAAGATCGCGAACCATCCCCATGTCTTTTCACTGGCCTTGACCGGTTGCAGCGTGTTGCCTTCCGGGTCCAGCGTGGAGCCGGCATGGTCCTGGTTGTCTTCGATTGCAGTCATGGTGTCCTCTCTGTCCATCGGCAGCTTTATTGTTTTTGTGAATTGGCCCGGCGGCGCGCCGACAACCGCCGCCGGAAGGCCCCGCTCATCGCGGCAGGACACCCGGCGCGAGCGGCATGTGCCGGTTCACGTCCTTGTAAAGAAGATAGCGGAACGGCTCCGGCCCGCCGGCATAGCAGGCCTGCGGGCAGAACGCGCGCAGCCACATGAAATCGCCGGCCTCGACCTCGACCCAGTCCTGGTTCAGCCGATAGACCCCCTTGCCCTGCAACACGTAAAGCCCATGTTCCATGACATGGGTTTCGGCGAACGGGATCACCGCGCCCGGCTGCAAGGTGACGATGGTCACGTGCATGTCGTGGCGCAGGTCATCGGGGTCGACGAACCGCGTCGTCGCCCATCGGCCGTCGGTGTCGGGCATCGCGGTCGGCGCGACGTCTGCCTCATTGGTAACCAACGCCGGGGGCACGCCGATCCCGTCAACCGCCTGATACGCCTTGCGTATCCAGTGGAACCGGGCCGGCGCCGCGCCCGGTACCCTCAGCTGCCAGTCCGTGTCGGGCGGAATATAGGCGTATCCGCCCGCACCCATCTCATGCGTCGCGCCATCCAGCGTCAGACGCAGCGTGCCGTCGACGACGAACAGCACCGCCTCGACCCCTGCTTCAGTTTCAGGCCGGTCGCTGCCGCCGCCCGGCTGCACCTCGGCGATATATTGCGAGAATGTCTCGGCAAAGCCCGACAGGGGTCGCGCCAGCACCCAGAACCGGGCCTTGTCCCAGAATGGCAGCTTGCTGGTCACGATATCGCTCATCGTGCCACGCGGGATCACTGCATAGGCCTCGGTAAACACCGCGCGGCCGGTCAGCAGCTGGCTCTGGGGCGGCAACCCGCCTTCGGGATAGGCATAGGTGCGGTCGCTCATGACAGGTCTCCCTGGACTGTGAAAGGTTGCTCGAACCAGTACTCTTCGAGGTTGTTGCCCACCCCGATCCGATCGATCACCAGGAACCGACCCGGCCCGCCGATCGGGTTCAGGACGCCGTGCCAGACCCCGCGCAGCAGGTTCACCGCCTGTCCGGGCTGGCTGAGAAAGGCGCGCGGTTCGCCGGGGCGGCCCGACGCATCCGGGGCCACGCAGATCAGCATCGCCACGGGATCCATCGGCACGAACGCCTGGCTTCCCAGCGGGTGACGCTCCATCATCTCGAGGTTGGCGGGCAGGGTTTCCTCTTCGGCGTCGAACAGGCTCAGCCCGGCACGGCCCTCCTCCCCGAAATCAAGCCGCGCGCGGTCGTGGAACCGACCACAGCGACCCTGGTTTATCATGATATCGGGCGCGCCCCGGGCCTCGATCACGTCGCCGAACGGGGCAAAGGCTTCTGCCGTCAATGGCGCGGCCAGGATGCGCGCGCCGCTCATGGCAGCAACTCTCGCAGACGCGGCAGCAGCGCGGTTTCATATGCCGTGCAGGCACGATCGACGGCGCGCGCGTCGGTCATTTCTGCGGGTTCATCGCCCCCCGCGCCGACCGTCGCGGATTGCGCCGTCCCGGCAAGCTCTTGCGCCAGCGCCGCGCGTTCCGCGTCAGAGGCGCTGCGCAGGGCGCGGCAAAACGCATTGTGCAACCCGACCGCGCTGTCATGGCCCGGTCCCAGCTCCAGCGCCCAGGCCCGCGGGGCCAGCCACTTGCCCGCGCCCAGCGCCGGTCCGAACACCTCGATGAAACGTGCCTCTTTCATCGCGCTGGGGCGTTCCTGGCGATGGTGGGGATGGGTGGCGGCCCAATGCCGCGCAATGTCGCTGCGACGCGGGCACCAGACGGCATCGTGACGCTGCACATGCTCGATGAAGCGGCGCAACCCGGCGATCTTGCCGGGGCGGCCGATCAGGCGGCAATGCAGTCCCACCGTCATCATCTTCGGCGCGCCCGCCATACCCTCGGCATACAGGGTGTCGAACGTGTCGGTCAGGTAGGTCTCGAAATCGCCGCCCGTCACCCAGCCGGGCGTGGCGGCAAAGCGCATGTCGTTGGTTTCCAACGAATAGGGGATCATCAGTTGGTCGCGCCGGGCGAATTCGCGCCAGTGGGGCAGATCGTCGTCATAGCAATCCGATATGTAGTCGAACCCGCCTTCCTCGGCGACAAGGCGCACGGTGTTGGCGCTGCACCGGCCCGTGTACCAGCCGCGTGGCCGTTCGCCGACCACCTCGGTATGCAGGCGCACCGCTTCGGCGATGGCGGCGCGCTCCTCGTGTTCGGGCATGTCCTTGTGATCGATCCATTTCAGGCCGTGGCTGGCAATTTCCCAACCGGCAGCGGTCATCGCAGCCACCTGTTCGGGGCTGCGCGCCAGGGCGGTGGCGACGCCATAGATGGTCAGCGGAATACCCGCCCCGGTGAACAGGTCGTGCAACCGCCAGAACCCGGCCCGCGCGCCATATTCATAGATCGACTCCATGTTCCAGTGACGCTGGCCCGGCCAGGGCACCGCGCCTGGAATGTCCGACAGGAACGCCTCCGAGGCCGCGTCGCCATGCAGAACGCAATTCTCGCCGCCCTCCTCATAGTTCAGCACGAATTGCACGGCGATCTTCGCACCATCGGGCCATTGCGGGTCCGGCGGTGTTGCACCGTAGCCGCGCATGTCACGGGGATAGCGGGTCATGTCTGCTCCTTTCTTGCAATCTGTCCGGGCACGCGCCAGCGGCGGACGGGCGGAAGGGGCCGGCGCGCGGCCCCTTCCGGGCGATATGCGTGCCTCAGCCGTCGAGGAACCGGCGCGCGGCGGGCATGTGCCGCATCAGCAGGTAATAGGTCAGCCCCGCCGGGATCAGGCTTGCATACCACGATACCGACGAAAAGGTCAGCGCCGCGGCGATGCCCACGACCATCGCGATCAACGCCGCCGGGTTGAACCCCTTGTAGTCGCCGGTCTCGTCATAGAGCTTGTCGAGGTCCAGCACCTGCCGGCGCAGCACGTAGTAATCCACCACCAGGATCGCAAAGATAGGTCCGAGGAAGGCGCTGTAGGTCTGGATGAACAGGTTCAGACCGGCGGCGGATTCGTCCTTGACCAGTTCCCACGGGAAGGTGGCGAAGGCCAGCAGACCGACCAGCACCGCCGATGTCTTGTAGTTCAGCTTGAACACATCCATCAGCGCATAGGCCGGCGGTACCACGTTGTTGAGAATGTTGGTCGTCACCTGCGCAAAGGCGATGAACAGCAACGTGATGACCAGCAAAAGCTTGTTGTCCACCGCGTTCGAGAACACGCGGATCGGGTCCACCTCGCCGGTCGCGCCCGACACCATCAGCCCGATCAGACCCATGAACAGCGTCGCGGGCAGGATCGAGTTGGCATAGATCACCACCTGCCGCGTGCGCCCGACGGAACGACGTAGTTCGCGCGAATAGTCCGACACGTTCAGCATCATCGTCGCGTAGATCCCGAGGAACAGCATTGTCGCCCCCCAGAACGGCGCGCCCCAGGTGCCTTCGACATTCACCAGGTTCGTGCTGATCTCCTCGCCGTATTTCCCGATCACCGACACGAACATGTAGATCAACGATCCGATGATGAAGACCGAGCCGATGTTTTCCAGCCACTTGATGCCGTGGAATCCGAGGACCGACAGGAAGATCTGCAGGAACTGGAAGCCGATGAAGAACACCACGATGTTGGAATAGCCAAACAGCGTCTCGCTCACCAGGTTCAGCGCCCCGGCCCCGATCCAGCTTTGAAAGCCGAACCAGACGATGGCAGGCACAGACCGCACCAGCGCGGGAATGCGCGAGCCGGTGAACCCGAAGGCGGAGCGCACCTGCACCATCATTGGGATGCCGTACTTGTGGCCCGCCGCCCCGTTGATCATCAGCGCAACGCCGATGACGGTGCAGCCGATGGCGATGGCCAGAAAAACCTGAAGCAGGTTCAGCGTGCCCACCAGGCCCGAGCCGATGGTAAAGGTGCCGATCGACACGCAGCCGCCCAGCCACGCGAACAGGTACGACCAAGGATCCATGATCCGGGTCTCCTGCGGGGCCAGCGATTCCTCGCCCACGCCCTTCTTGTCGATTGCGTGGGGCACGTGGTCTTCTGCGGGCATGACGCCCTCGTTTGTATCCGAAATGGTCATCTGTCTCCTCCCAGTTGTCTGTTATTTCGGGTTCGGTGTGGCGTAGGCTCCGATCTTGCTTGTTTTCAGCCCCGCACCGACCAGCGCCTCGGCGAATTTCGTCGCCACCGAGACACCGTCGATCACCGGAATGCCTGTCTCCTCCGACAGCCACTCCACCAGATCGGACATACCGGCACAGCCCAGCACCACGGCCTCGCAGCGATCCTCCTCGATCGCGCGCAGGATCTCGTCGCGCACCAGAAGGCGAGCGTTCGATCCAGGCTCTTCCAGCGCCAGTACCGGGATCGCGGCCGAGCGTACCTTGCGGCACTGGTGATCCAGCCCGTAGCGCCGCACCAGTTCCTCGATGATCGGGGCAGAGCGGGGCAGCGTGGTGATCACGCTGAACGACGTGGCGATCATGCTGGCGGCCTTGACCGCCGCCTCGCACAGCCCCACCACCGGGCCGGTCGCGATCTCGCGGCACGCCCCCAGACCCGGGTCGTCGAAACAGGCCACGACGATGGCATCTGCGTTTCCGGCTTCGGCTTCGCGGACCTGCTCCAGAAGCTTCGGCATCGCCATCGCCTCGTCGTAATGGCCTTCGATACTGACAGGCGCGCCGATCCCGGTGCGCGCCTCGATCTCCACTCCCGGGGCGCAGATCGACCGCGCCGTCGCTGCGATCTTGTCGGTCATGCTGACCGTGGCGTTCGGGTTGATGACGGCGATTTTCATAAGCTCCTCCACTTGATTTGCACTTTGGATAACATAAATTGTTAACAATCTAAATAGACAATTTTTGCAGTCGAACTTTGCCGGGAATAATGGCACGTTCCGACGCAGGCTGAATTGCGGTGACCCGATGTCCGAAAATCCAGAATTGATGATCGTCGAACATGTTTTGGACGCGGTCGCGGATCAGCGCCTTCAGGCGGGCACCAAGCTGGGAGAGCAGGCGCTGAGCGATCTTTTTTCCTGCAATCGCGCGCATGTACGCCGTGCGCTGGCGACTCTCGCCGCGCATCAGGTGGTCGATCTGATCCCCAATCGCGGCGCTTTCGTCGCCACCCCGTCCGAAGCCGAGGCGCGCGACGTGTTCCAGGCCCGGCGCGCGATCGAAGCCACTATCATCCGCAACGTCGTGCGCAACGCAAACGCCGCCGACCTGACCGCCCTGCGCGCCCATCTGGAGGAAGAAGACCGCGTGCGCCGCGCCAACGATCGGTCCCGGGCGATTCGCGCCTCACGCGCCTTCCACATGTTGCTGGGCCGGATCGGGCGCAACAGCGTGCTGGAGCAATATCTGTCCGAACTGACCATGCGAACCTCGCTGATCATCGGGCTATACGGGTCGAACCGCGCCAGCCTGTGTGACGACGATGAGCATTCGAGGATCGTCGAAAGCATCGTCAACCGCGACGAGGCGACAGCGCAGACGATGGTCGACATGCACCTGCGCCACATCGAATCCGAGATCGACTTCGGCAAGGAACGCCCGCGCGGCGGCCCCCTGTCGGTCCTGATTCAACCGGCATCCCCCGAATAGAATACCATCGCCGACCGCTTCAAACAGGCTTCCTGAACGCAAGACGCCCGCCACTGGGGCGGGCGTCTTGGTCGGTTTCTACAGGTCTCAGCGATAGACCGCTTCTTTGCCGAAATGCTTGGTCAGCATGTAGTAGATCACCGCGCGGTACTTGTTGCGCTCGGACTTGCCGTAGGTCTCGATGCACTGGTTGATCGCGTCCATCAGTTGCGGCCCATCGGACAGACCCAGCTTCTTGATCAGGAAGTTGTCCTTCACCGTCTCCAGCTCGTGCTCTTGCCCTGCAGCCACAGTCGCGGCATCGGCATTGTAAATCGCCGGCCCGCAGCCGATCGTCACCTTGGTCAAAAGGTCCATGTCGGGGGTCATCCCGCATTTCGTTTTCAAATCGTCTGCGTATTTCGCGATCAATTCGTCACGGCGTCCCATAAAGTCTTCTCCCACCTGTCCCGGCGTCCCACCGGGGTGTGTTTTCAGTTCCGGCGCAAAAGCCTCGCGCAGGATAGCCACAGACCGTTGCTCGACAAAGGGAATTCTCGCAGCTTTTCCCCGGAACGCACGAATGCGCCGGAGCGATGCCGAAAATGAAAACGGGCGCCCCCATCAAGGGGGCGCCCGGCGTCCTGCTTAAAACTGCAGGGTATGGTTTACATCGCGTTGTCGAGCGGCACGTCGTCTTCCAGACCTTCCACGCCGGTCTCGTCGAATTCAGGCTGTGCTTTCAGCTCTTCTTCGGTCCACGAGCTCAGCATCATGCCTTCGCCTTCGGGGGCCATCGAGAATTCTTCCAGCGGGATGGCGACGGTGTATTCGCCCAGCCCAAGGAAACCACCGATGCCGATCACGGCAGCAAGGTCTTCACCCTGGCGCACGATGTAGTCGATCTCGCCCACATCTTCGCCGGCTTGCGTGGTGACGTTCTGGCCAAGGATGTCACCGACCAGCATGCCGCTGAAGCTGCTGTCCATGCCACCTTCGGTGCTGGTGACGTCGTTGCCGTCTTCAGCATTCATCTCGGTGTCGGCAGCCATGTTCTCATCCGACATCTCTGCATCGGTCTCGGTGTCGGCGGCCATGTTGTCCGACGACTCGGTTTCAGCGTCGGTTTCGGTGTCGGCAGCGACGTCGCTGTCCGTCATGTCGTCGGCGGCCTCATCGGTCGATTCAGCAACATCATCGGCTGCTTCTTCGGTCGCGTCGGCTGCGCCTTCGGCCATGTCCTCGGCACCTTCGGCCGCGTCTTCTGCGGTGTTTTCAACGGCTTGTGCCGTGTCTTCCGCCGCGTCTTCAACTGCGTCGCCAGTCTGCTCGGCGCTCTGTTCCAGCTCTTCCGAGGTGTCTTGGCTCTCGACCTCGGCCGACTGCTCGGTCGTGAGCGTGCCTTCGGCGTCCGAGTCGGATTGGGCAAACGTTGCGCCGGTCATCAGGGCGATGGCGGCAACAGAAGTGGTCAGTGTCTTATACATTGGATCTTCCTCCTTTGCGTTATGCCGCCTCAACCACACCCGCATCAGGATAGTTCCCGACGGAATCGAAAATGCCGCCCAGCGGGGTGCAGGGCGGCGCTTTTTTGCCGAAAACGGAGTCTTTTCAGCGAGATGTGCCGATTGCAGGGCTTTTACGCCCACGAGAACGCGAAGCCTTTGATCAAGGCTCGGGACGGTTAGACCAGATCCGGATTTAGCTGGCCGACCCCAGGATATGCGCGTCGGGCCCCTTCTGGTGCCAATCGGTGCCGGTGGCCACGATGCATGTCATGCCGTCGGGCATGGTCATCATTACCGTGAAGGTTCCCGTTTCGCGCGACGACCACACTTCTACCAGCGCCTGTTTGTCATCCGTGGTCTGCAAGCCGGCGGCGGTGGGTTGTTCGTCGTAATGGACGGCAAGCCGATCAACGACCGTCTCGCGTTCTGCACATTGCGCGGCGATGGCGGGCGTGCCGATAACAAATGCGCCCAATGCTGCCCCGACCGCTGAGAGTTGCCTGATCATCTCAAGCTCCTTTTACAGGTTTATCAGGGGCACGCCGCAGCAGTTCGGACATACCCTGTTTATGGTCGCGGTCACGTCGATGCGGGGCGGTGCTCGATTGTTTTTTGCCTCTTGAGCCCGACATCGTTGGCAGCAGTGATACGATGCGACCAGTGTGCGGCAGAAATGTGGCAGGAATGAGGCATGCCGACCGTGTTAGCGAGGCTTTGCAATTCGGCCACCCCGCGCATAAACCAAGACCAAACGCCCTCGTAACGGAGCCCGCCGTGCCACCCCCCCGTGCCTGGCAAAAAATGCTGTCCGGTCGCCGTCTCGACCTTCTGGACCCGACGCCCGTCGATATCGAGATCGAGGATATCGCGCATGGGCTCAGCTTCGTGGCGCGTTGGAACGGGCAGACAAACGGCGATTTTGCCTATTCGGTGGCCGAGCATTCGCTGCTGGTGGAAAGGCTCTATTCCCGCCTGAACCCGCGTCCGGAGCCAAAATGGCAATTGGCTGCGCTTTTGCATGACGCACCGGAATACGTGATCGGCGACATGATCTCGCCCGTGAAAAATGCTGTCGGGCCTGCATATGACGAGTTGGACAAGCGTCTGGCGGCGGCGGTGCATCTGCGCTTCGGCCTGCCCGCCGCGATCCCGACGCAAGTGAAGAAGACAATCAAGAAGGCCGACAAGATCAGCGCCTGGATGGAGGCCACGACGATCGCCGGCTTTTCTGAAGCCGAGGCGACCCGCTTTTTCGGCACACCTCCCGCCGACATCATCGACGGTCTGCGCATCTTGCTGCGCCCCCCGATGGAGGCCCGCGCCGACTATACCGCCCGCCATGCCGAGCTGATGCGCCTGACCGAATGATCCACGTCCGGCAGGCCAATCCGCTCGACGCCCGCCAGATGGCGGAACTGCTGAACGAGATTTTTGCCAAGGGCGGCACCACGGCACGGACCACACCGATCACGCCCGAAGAGATGCAAGCCGAAATGCGGCTCTATCCCGGCCAAAACGCGTGGATCCTGGCCGAAAACGTCTCCGCTAAAGTGCTGGGCTTTCAACATATCGGCCCGCATCCCAACCTGCCGCCCAAAGCCGCAGATATCGCCACGTTCGTCCGGCTGGGCCAGACCGGACTTGGCATCGGCTCGAAACTGTTCGAGGCCACCAGGCGGCGTGCCAAGCGCATCGGGTACAAATGGATCAACGCCACGATCCGCGCCGACAACTACAGCGGCCTGACCTATTATCAAAGCAAGGGGTTCGAGGATTACAGGCGCCTGCCCGACACAGTGCTGGCCGACGGCACGACCGTCGACCGCATTTGCAAGCGGTATGATTTATCGCGGTGAGCGTTTCGCCAGGATCCGCTGCAAGGTCCGGCGGTGCATGTTCAGCCGCCGCGCCGTCTCGCTGACATTGCGGTCGCAAAGCTCATAGACCCGCTGAATATGCTCCCAGCGCACGCGGTCCGCGCTCATCGGGTTGTCCGGCGGCGGGGGCATTTCGTCGTCACTGGCCAACAAGGCGTTGGTGATGTCCGTCGCATCCGCCGGTTTCGACAGATAATCGGTCGCCCCGATCTTGACCGCCGCCACCGCGGTGGCAATCGCACCATAGCCGGTCAGCACCACGACCCGGCTATCGGGCCGCTTCTCTCGAATGGTTTCCACCACGTCGAGCCCGTTGCCATCCTCAAGCCGCAGATCGCACACCGCATAGGCGGGCGGACGCGCCGTGGCGATCGCCTGTCCCGCTGCAACGGACCCCGCCGTTTCGACCTCGAAACCCCGCTTTTCCATCGCCTTTGCAAGGCGTTTCAGAAAGGGTTCGTCGTCATCGACAAGCAGCAACGTCCTGTCGGCCCCGAGCTCCGCGTGTTCCGCCATTGTGCAAGTCTCCTCCCGCTCGCGCTTTCCAGATGTAGCGCCCACATCACGATGCGTCAAACTATCGCAGGGTCAACTAGCATCTAAGTAGCACTGGACACGCTCCGCCATGTCCTCGGCGGTGTCATCGCGCCGGAAAAACTCGACAAATCCGTGTTCTGGCAGGGTGAGATAGGTGAAGGTCGAGTGATCCACGAGGTAATAATCCGGATCGCCGCTATCCTGCTTGGATGAAAACGCGCGATAGGCGCTCGTCGCCGCCTTCACCTGCTCCTGGCTGCCGGTCAGGCCCAGCAGGTCGGGGTGAAAGGCGTCGGTGAACTCGCGCATCACCTCGACCGTGTCACGCTCGGGGTCGACAGTGATGAAAACCGGCTTCACGTCCTCGCCGCGCTCTTCCAGCATTTCCACCGCGGCCACGTTGCGCGCGTTGTCGATCGGGCAGACATCGGGGCAGAAGGTATAGCCGAAATAGATGAGTGCCGGTTTGTCGATCACCTCTTCCTCGGTCACCGTTTCGCCGGTTTCGCTAACCAGCGTGAAGGGTCCGCCGATGGCGCCGGCCCCACCGGCCACCGCACCGCCGCGGCATTGGGCGAACTGGTCATCGCCTTCGCCGCCCCGTTGCGTGACGAAATAGGTCACACCCAGCAGCACGATAACGGCCACACCGGCAAGAATTGCGTAAACTCGTGTCATGGCGCCTGTCACCTCGCTAGGAATATCCGCTTGCCTGTGGCACATCTAAAGCCACCCTTCGCCGAAGGAAAGAGAGACAAGATCACGCATGGCACACACCCAGGTGACCCCGCAGGAGTTCAGCTTGGGCCGGCAATCGGTCCCGCTGCGCACATTGGTGATGCTGCGCTGGTGGGCGGTGACCGGGCAATTGGCGGCACTCCTGGTGGCGCAATACGTGCTGGGGCTCAGCCTCGCCTTCGGCCTGTGTTATTTCGTCGTCGGCCTGTCGATCATCTCCAACGTCACGGCCTATTTCGTCTTTCCCGAAAACAAGCGCCTCAGCCAGCGCGAGACGCTGTTGGTCGTCCTGTTCGACATGCTGCAACTCAGCGTGCTGCTGTACCTCACTGGCGGGCTGCACAACCCGTTTTCGATCCTGATCGTCGGGCCGGTGACGGTGTCGGCTTCGGCGCTGACCGCCGGCTCGACGATCTTCCTCGGCGGCGCGGCGATCCTGATCACGTCGCTGCTGACGCGGTTCTACATGCCGCTGACCACGCAGACCGGCGAGCTTCTGTTCATCCCCGACCTGTTCCTCTTCGGGAACTGGATCGCGATCCTGATCGCGGTGGTGTTCCTCGGTGTCTATTCCCGCCGGATCGTCTCGGAAATGTACGCCATGTCCGAAGCGTTGCAGGCCACGCAGATGGCACTGGCCCGGGAGCAGAAACTGACCGACCTGGGCGGCGTGGTGGCCGCGGCGGCGCATGAGTTGGGCACGCCCCTGGCGACGATCAAGCTGACCAGCGCGGAACTGGCCGAAGAGCTGGACGACCATCCCGACCTGCGAGACGACGCACTCCTGATCCGCGAACAGGCCGACCGCTGCCGCGACATCCTGCGGTCCATGGGGCGGGCAGGGAAGGACGACCTGCACCTGCGCCGCGCCCCCTTGTCGGCCGTGCTGGAAGAGGCCGCCGAACCGCATCTCGACCGGGGCAAGGACATCCGGTTCGAGATCGTCGCCGACATCGCCCATGCCGGGCCGCAACCCACCGTCTTGCGCCGGCCCGAGATCATTCACGGGTTACGCAATCTCATCCAGAACGCGGTCGATTTCAGCAGGAACAGTGTCTGGATCGACAGTGAGTGGAGCGAGGCAACCATCACCGTGCGGATCATGGATGACGGCCGCGGCTATCCACAGCAGTTCCTTGGCCGCATCGGCGAGCCATTCATGCGTCGCCGTTCCGCGCGCCCCGAGCCACAGCGCCCGGGATACGAGGGGATGGGTCTGGGGCTGTTTATCGCCAAGACGCTGCTGGAACGCTCCGGTGCCGATCTGGTCTTTGCCAATGGCAGCGACTCGTTCCGCAAACGTGAAGGCTTTTCCGACCGCACCGGCGCCTTTGTCGAGGTGTCCTGGCCGCGCGCCCGGCTGGAGGAAGACACACGGCAGGGACGGCAATCATTGGGTGACAACCAGCTGATCGAGACCTGAGGACCGGCTTCGTTAACGGCACATTAACCCTGACAGAGCATGCTGGCGCCAACTGATCAGGATATGTTGGATGGCCGGCCTCTCGCCTTTCTCGATTGCACTGGCATTCGCGGCTTCCGCGGTGACCTCGCTCCTGGTCCTGTGGGTGCTGGGCCGGTCGGGGCACCCGGCCAGCCCCCGTGCTGCCGACAACGGCGTGCGGCCCATCAGCTTTCTTTTTCACGAAGATACCCTGATATCTCTGGACACCGGACCCGATACGCAGTCCAGCCCAAGCTGGAGCGAGATTGATCACTGGTCGGACCTGCGGCACTGGCTGGGCAACCGCTTTGGCCCACTTCCCGCCTCCTTGACCGAGCTGGAAAAGGGCGAAATCCGTGACCTGCAAGCGACGAAGCGCGGCGATAATGCGTCGTTGACCCTCTCGCGGCATGACGGTGCCGAGCGGGTCGAGGTGATTGAAACCGCCACACCCCCGTCGCCGGGCACCGCCTTCGACCAGGTGCAGACGGTGTTCGATCAGGCCCCCTGTGCCGTGCGCATGCTGAGCGGCGACGGGAAAACGATCTGGCAGAATGCCGCTTTCGCCGATTATCCCGATGCGACAGCAGAGCGACTGGCCGCGGCCGCCACCGAAGAAAATGGCCCAACTCGCGTCCGCCTTGACGCACAGGACAATGTCTTCGAGGTCGAGCATGTGACCGCGGGCGATATCCGCGCCGTGTTCGCCACCGACATCACACGGGTCGCCAATGCCGAAACCGTGCGCCGCGAATTTATCCAGACCCTGACCAAGATATTCGCGAACCTGACAACCGGCCTTGCTGTCTTTGACCGGAACCGCCAGCTGGCGCTGTTCAATCCCGCGCTGCTGGACCTGACCGGGCTTCCGGCTGCATTCCTGTCGGCGCAACCGCCGCTGATGCAATTCTTTGACAGCCTGCGCGACAACCGCGTGCTGCCGGAACCCAAAAACTATGCCACATGGCGAAAACAGATCGAGGATATGATCAGCACCGCCGCCGGGGGCCTCTACGTCGAGGACTGGCATCTGCCCAACAGCATGACGTACCGCGTCACCGGGCGGCCGCACCCGGACGGCGCCATCGCGTTCCTGTTCGAGGATATCACCGACAACGTGTCACTGGCGCGGCACTTTCACAGCCAGATCGCCCTGCGCGAGGCCGTGCTGGACGCCAGCAATCAGGCCAAGGTGGTCTTCGGTCCGGACAATGTCGTGACCTTGTGCAACCTCGCGTGCCGGCAGATGCTCGGGGTCGATCCAGAAGCGTCCTTTGCGGACATGACATTGCAGGATTTCCTGTCGATCAGCCGCCAAGCCCTGCCGGGCGCGTTCTGGGAACGGGTCGAACAGGCGGTTCTGGATCGCGCCACGCTCGAGGAATCCGTCACGCGGCCGGACGGAACGCCTGTTTCCTGTCAGGTCCAGCACTTGCCGGGGAATTCATCGATCATCACTCTGACGACCGAGGGCAATGTGCCCAGCCCGGCGGCAAAAGCAAGAAGTTGACGCGCGCTTTGTATTGCAGGTCAGACTCGGCGGTGTAGTGTCGTGCCATGCCCGCCCGCAGCCTGCACCTCACCCTTCCCGGCCCCGACGCCACCTCCGCTCTAGCCCGGCGCATCGGGGCCGTCCTTCGACCCGGCGACGTGCTGTTGCTCGACGGTCCGGTCGGCGCCGGAAAGACGCATTTCGCGCGCAGCCTGATCCAGTTTCTTCTGCCAGAACCCGAGGATGTGCCCTCGCCTACGTTCACCCTCGTGCAAACCTACGACGGGGGCGCGTTCGAAATCTGGCATACCGATCTTTACCGCCTGTCCTCACCCGGCGAAGTGATCGAGCTTGGACTATTGGAGGCCTTCGAAGACAGCGTCACGCTGATCGAATGGCCTGACCGGCTTGGCGATCTTGCACCGACCGACGCGCTCTCGCTCGATTTCGCGCCGCATGACGATCCCGATCAGCGCGTTCTTGACATCACCTGGCGCGATCCGCGATGGGATGACCGGGCAGGGGAGTTTTCCATATGAGCGACCGCGACGCACAGATCGGCGCCTTCATCGAGCGGGCAGGCTGGGGCGATGCGGTGGTCTCGTTTCTCGCGGGCGACGCCTCGAACCGGCGCTACCTGCGCCTGATCCGCCCGTCGAACGCGGAACGTGCCGTGCTGATGGATGCCCCCCCGGAAAAGGGCGAGGATGTGCGCTCCTTTGTCCGCATCGCTGACTACCTGGCAAGCATCAGCCTGAGCGCACCGCGCATTCTCGACCGCGACGAAGACGCCGGGTTCCTTTTGCTCGAGGACCTTGGCGATGCGCTGTTCGCCAGCATCATCCCGCGGAACCCGGACCTTGAAAACAGTCTCTATTCCACCGCAACGGACGTGCTTGTGCATCTGCACGCCCAGACCCCACCCGCGGGTCTCGCCACCTATGACGCGCCGACCGCCAGCGCCCTATCGTCCCTTATCTTCGACTGGTACATCCCCGGCGCGACGGACGATGCCGATACCTCCACGCGATCCGAAGTCGAGCGTTGTCTGCACGACCTGCTGGCCGAACATGCCAGCACCTGCGACGTGCTGGTTCAACGCGACTACCACGCCCAAAACCTGTTGTGGCTGCCCGACCGCAAAGGCATCGCCCGCGTCGGCCTGCTCGACTTTCAGGATGCGATGCTGGGCCATCGCGCCTATGACCTCGTCTCGCTGTTGCAAGATGCCCGCCGCGATGTCCCGCCCGAATTGGAGCAGCGGATGCGCGACCGCTACGCGCTTCAGACCGGCCAGAACCCGGACGCCTTCGCGACCGCCTATGCCGTGCTTGGCGCCCAGCGCAACCTGCGCATCCTCGGCGTCTTTGCCCGGCTTTGCATCCGCGACGGCAAGGCGCATTACGTCGACCTGATCCCCCGGGTCTGGGACCTTTTGCAGCGCGACCTTGCGCATCCGGCCCTTGCCCCGCTGCAGGCCATGCTGGCCGACCGACTGCCGACGCCCGATCCTTCCCTTCTTGAAAAGCTGAAATCGAAATGCGCGACGCCCCTGACGCAGTGATGCTTTTTGCCGCCGGATTCGGCACGCGGATGGGCGCGCTGACCGCGTCCCGGCCAAAGCCGCTTGTCGAGGTGGCGGGCAAGCCCTTGATCGACCACGCGCTCGATCTCGTAGGCGCCTACGGGCCGACGCGCACCGTGGTGAACACGCACTACCTGCCGGACCAGATCGCGGCCCACCTTTCCGGGCGGAATATCCAGATCTCGGACGAACAGCCCGACATCCTTGAAACCGGCGGCGGCCTGCGAAAGGCGCTGCCGCTGCTTGGCGACACCCCGGTCTTTACCATGAACACCGATTCCGTCTGGTCCGGCCCCAACCCGCTGGCACAGCTTGCCGCCGCGTGGGAGCCCGCGCAGATGGACGCGCTATTGCTCTGCATTCCGCGCAAAGACGCAGTTGGCCATGCCGGCCGGGGCGATTTCGTGATCGACGCCGATGGCCGCGCCAGCCGTGGCCCGGGCGTCGTCTACACTGGCCTGCAAATCCTCAAGACCGACGGCCTCGCCGAAATTCCCGAGCCGTCCTTTTCGCTCAATATCCTTTGGAACCGGATGCTGGAGGCGGGCCGCCTTCATGCCGTGACCTATCCCGGCACATGGTGCGATGTCGGCACGCCCGAAGGTATCGAACTGGCCGAGGCCATGCTGCACAATGCCCATGTTTGAGCCGCTCGACACCCCGCGCGTCTTCGGCATGCCGCTTGGCGCGGACTTTCCCCGGGAACTGGTGCGCGGCCTTCTGGCCGCTTATGACGGCCAGCCGCCCGAGGCACTGGCGCGGGTGCATCTGATCGTGAACACCCGCCGCATGGCCCGGCGCATCCGGGCGCTGTTCGACCAGGGGCCGGCACGTCTTCTGCCACGGATCAGCCTTGTCACCGATTTCGGCGAAACCCTCGGACTCGCACATATCCCCGAGCCGATGCCCCCCCTGCGCCGCCGGCTGGAACTGATCACCGTGGTGTCCGCCCTGCTGGAACAGGAGCCTGATCTTGCGCCACGCGCCGCGCTTTACGACCTGTCGGACAGCCTGGCACGGTTGATGGACGAAATGCATGGCGAAGGCGTCGTGCCGGAGGACATCACCGCCATAGATACCGGCGATCAATCCGGTCACTGGGCGCGGATCAAGACGTTTCTGGGCATACTCAGTCCCTATTTCGAGGCCAGCGACGACGCGCCCGATGTCGAAACGCGCCAGCGCCTCGTTATCGAGACCTATGCCCAGCTCTGGCAGGAGCAACCGCCCGATCACCCGATCATCCTGGCGGGTTCCACCGGATCCCGCGGGGCGACCCGCCTGTTGATGAAGACGGTCGCGCAGCTGCCCCAAGGCGCCGTCGTGCTGCCGGGGTTCGATACCGACCAGCCCGATCATGTCTGGGCACGGCTGGACGATCCCCGCACCAGCGAGGATCACCCGCAATTCCGGTTCGCACAGCTTCTGTCCGATCTGGACGCCACGCCGTCGATTATCCGTTCCTGGCCCGGAACAGAGCCTGTTTCACCCGAGCGCAACCGCCTGATGTCTCTTGCCTTGCGGCCCGCGCCGGTGACCGACGAATGGCTGTCGCACGGGCCGTCGCTGGCAGGCGATATCGGTCCCGCCACCGATGGGATCACCCTGCTGTCGGCCCTCTCGGCCCGGATGGAGGCGCTCTGCATCGCCATGCGCCTGCGCGAAGCGGTCGAACACGGGCAAACCGCGGCGCTGATCACCCCCGACCGGACCCTGACGCGCCGCGTCGCGTCGGCGCTGGACCGCTGGGGCATAAGGCCCGATGACAGCGCGGGCGTCCCGCTGCACCATTCCGCGCCGGGCCGGTTCCTGCGCCACGTGGCCGAGATGCTGAACGCGCCGCTGGATGCCGCGCAACTTCTGACGCTGTTGAAACACCCGCTGACCAACGCGGGCGACTCGCGCGGCGCGCATCTGCGGCTGACACGAGAGTTGGAACTGTACCTGCGCCGCGACGGACCGCCAGAACCGGATCTGGACACGCTCGCCGCCTTTGCGGACAGGGTCGACGATCCTTACCTCGACACCTGGCTTGCCTGGCTGCGCGCCTGCTTTTTCGGCAACGCCGCGCCAGAGGCGCGACCGCTGACAGCCATTGTGGACAGCCATATCGCTCTGGCCGAGGCGATTTCCCGCGGGCCCGATGCGGATGCGCCGCTGCACCTGTGGGACGAGGACGCAGGCGTCGAGGCAAAGAAATGCGTCTCTAACCTGGCTGAAAACGCGCAATACGCGCAGGCCATGCAGGCGATCGATTATATCAACCTATTTCACGCCATCCTCTCGAAAGAGACGGTCCGCAACCAGACCGGCACCGACCCGCGCGTCCTGATCTGGGGCACGTTGGAAGCGCGAGTGCAGGGCGCCGACGTGATGATCCTTGCCGGGCTGAACGAGGGAACATGGCCCGAGATCCCGCCGCGCGACCCGTGGCTGAACCGCGACATGCGGTGCCAGGCCGGTCTGTTGCTGCCCGAGCGGAACATCGGCCTGTCGGCCCATGATTTCCAGCAGGCGGTGACCGCCACGCCCGAGGTCTGGATCACGCGTTCGGTCCGGTCGGACGACGCCCAGACCGTGCCGTCGCGCTGGCTGAACCGCCTGACCAACCTGCTGAAAGGATTGCCGGAAGAGGGTGGAACCGATGCATTGGCGGCCATGACCTCGCGCGGAAACGACGCGCTGTCCCGCGCCGAAGCGCTCGAGGCCGTGACGCCCACTCCTTCGGCCCGCCGCCCTGCGCCGATCCCGCCGGTCCATACACGGCCCAAAGAGCTTTCGGTGACGCGCATCGAAAAGCTGATCCGCGACCCCTACGCGATCTATGCCGACAAGATCCTGCGCCTGCGCCCGCTCGATCCGCTGATGAAACTGCCCGATGCCCGCCTGCGCGGCGAGGTGCTGCACGATGTTCTGGAGCATGTCATCAAGGGCACACTAGACGATCCCGACAGCCTGACACCCGCCTACCTGACACAGGAAACAGTCTCTGTTCTTGCCAAAAGCGTGCCTTGGGGCGAGGCGCGGGCACTTTGGCTCGCCCGTATCGAGCGCATCGCCGACTGGTTCATCGAGACCGAGGCGGGCCGCCGCGCACTGGCCCGGCCCACCGCGTTCGAACAGATGGCGCGCGCGCAGGTCGAGCCGCTAGATTTCACCCTGACGGCCAAGGCAGACCGGATCGACATCGACACGGGCGGGCGGCTGCACATCTACGATTACAAGACCGGCGCGCCACCCTCACCCAAGTCGCAGAAGGCGTTCGAAAAACAGCTTTTGCTCGAGGCCGCGCTGGCCGAACGCGCCGGGTTCGGGGACCTGTCGCCCAGCCCTGTCGAAAGGGCGGTCTTCATCGGCCTGACGGGCGAGCCCAAACAGGTGCCCGCCCCGCTGGAAGAAGCCCCGACCGGCCAGACATGGGCGGAACTGAAAGACCTGATCACCCGCTACATGGACCCCGGCCAGGGATACCTGTCGCGCCGCGCGATGAAGACCAAGGACATGCCGGGCGACTACGATCAGCTGGCCCGTTTCGGCGAATGGGACATCACCGACGAGGCCGATCCGGAAAAGGTGGGCAAATGGTAGACGACGCCACCCAGCGCCAGATCGACGCCGCCCGCCCCGACCGCTCGACATGGTTGTCGGCCAATGCCGGATCGGGCAAGACCAAGGTCCTGACGGACCGGGTCGCACGGCTGCTTTTGGCTGGAACAGACCCGCAAAATATCCTTTGCCTGACCTACACCAAGGCCGCCGCGTCGGAGATGCAGAACCGTTTGTTCGACCGTTTGGGCGAATGGGCGATGCTGCCGGATGGCGATCTGGAGACACGCCTGACCGGCCTCGGAATCGACGGCCCGATCGCGCCCGAGCGCCTGCGCGAAGCGCGCCGCCTGTTCGCGGTGGCGATCGAAACGCCCGGCGGTCTGAAGATCCAGACGATCCACTCCTTCTGTTCCGCCCTCCTGCGGCGCTTTCCGCTCGAGGCCGGGGTCAGCCCGCAATTCACCGAGATGGAAGACCGCGCCGCCGCCCTTCTGCGCGCCGAGGTGGTGGAGAAAATCGCCAACGGCCCGGAGGCGCAGACGCTCTATGACCTCGCCGAGCACTACACCGGCGAGGATCTCGAAAGCCTGACGCAGGAAATCGTCGGCAAGCGGGATCTGCTGTCGAGGCCAATCAGCGACGCCGATCTGTCGGCCCTATTCGGGCTGAAGCCGGACGAGACCGAGCAATCGCTCGTCACTTCCGTCTTCCTCGGGGGCGAAGCCGAGTTAATGGCCGACCTTCTGCCGATCCTGACCGCAGGCAGCACCAATGATGCCAAGGCGGCGGTCAAGCTGACCATGGCCGACATCCCCTCGCTTCAGGCGCTGCCGATCCTCGAGGATGTCTTTCTAACCGGCAGCGGTGCAAAATCTCCGTTTTCGGCCAAAATAGACACTTTTCCAACCAAGGCCGTGCGCGAGGCAAACCCCGGTCTAACTGACGCGCTCAACGCCCTGATGGCCCGGGTAGAGACCGCGCGCAACACGCGCCTTGCGCTTCAGGCGCGAGAGACAGCGCAGATCCTGCACCGTTTCACGGCCATCTTCCTGCCCGCCTATGCCGCCGCCAAGGAGGCGCGCGGCATGCTTGATTTCGACGACCTGATCCTGCGCAGCCGTGACCTTCTGGACGATCCCAAGGTTGCCGACTGGGTTCTGTTCAAATTGGACGGCGGCATTGACCATATCCTGGTCGACGAGGCCCAGGATACCAGCCCGGTGCAATGGACCCTGATCGAACGCCTGTCGCAGGAATTCACCAGTGGCACCGGCGCCCGCGCCGACCGGCAGCGGACGATCTTTGTCGTGGGCGACAAGAAACAGTCGATCTATTCCTTCCAGGGTGCCGACCCCGAAGGCTTCGACCGGATGAAGGAAGATTTCCGCACCAAGCTGGAGGTGACCGACGCGCCATTGCAGGACATGGAGATGGAATTTTCCTTCCGTTCGGCGCAAACCATCCTGTCACTGGTCGACGAAACCTTCCGCGGGCTCGATTCCAGCGGCTTTACCCAGCGCGAAAAGCACAAGGCGTTCCATGATGCGATGCCGGGTCGTGTCGACCTGTGGCCGCCGATCGAGAAGGAAGACGCCGAAGAGCCGCCCGAGTGGTACGACCCTGTCGATATCAAGGCCCCGGGCGACCCGGCCACCCGGCTTGCCGCGCAGATCGCGCGCAATATCAAGGAGATGCTGGGCACGCCCTTGCCTTCAAAGGAAGGAAACGCCGCGCGGGCCATCACGGAGGGCGATATCCTGATCCTCGTACAGCGCCGCTCGGGCCTCTTTCACGAGATCATCCGCGCCTGCAAATCCGAGGGGCTGAACGTCGCCGGGGCCGACCGCCTGCGCGTCGGTGCGGAACTGGCGGTGCGAGATGTCGCGGCGCTCTTGTCGTTCCTTGCAACACCCGAGGACAGCCTGTCGCTCGCCACTGCCCTGCGCTCGCCGCTGTTCGGGTGGAGCGAGGGAGAGCTTTTCGACCTCGCCCATGACCGCCCGCACCGATACCTCTGGCAAACCCTGCGCGAGCGCGCGGCGGACTATCCCGAAACGCTTGCCGTGATGAACGACCTGCGGCGCGCCGCCGATTACCTGCGCCCCTATGACATGATCGAGCGCATCCTGACCCGGCACCAGGGGCGCGCCCGCCTTTTGTCACGGCTGGGGCCCGAGGCCGAGGACGGCATCGACGCGCTTCTGTCTCAGGCGATGGCCTATGAACGCAATGCGATCGACAGCCTGACGGGTTTCCTGGTCTGGATGGAAACCGACGACCTGGAAATCAAGCGCCAGCTGGACAATGCCGGCAACCGCATTCGCGTTATGACCGCACACGCGGCCAAGGGGCTGGAATCGGCCATCGTGATCCTGCCCGACAGTGCCAAGCGCGATCTGCGCGTCGATGCCAAGCTGATCGGGGCAGGGGACACCGCGCTGTGGCGGCCTCGCAAGGATGATCTGCCCACGGCCCTGCAGGCCATCGACACGGCCGAGCGCGATGCCCAATGGGCCGAGCGCGACCGCCTGCTCTATGTCGCCATGACCCGGGCCGAGCAATGGCTGATCGTCGCCGCGGCGGGTGATCTCGATAAGGAGGGGCGCGACTGGTACAGCAAGGTGCGGGGCGGAATGCTGCGATCCGACCCCGTCGAACATATATTCGAGGGCGGGCAGGGCTTACGGCTGGAATCCGGGAATTGGGCGGGAATAGAGCCTGTATCCGAACGGGTCGATCCCACGATCATGCCGTCCCTTCCCGCGTTCTTTCAGGATCATGCCAAACCGGCAGTGCGCGCTACTGAGACGCTTGCCCCGTCTGGCCTTGGCGGCGAAAAGGCTCTGCCGGGCGAGGACGGGCTGGACGAGGACGCCGCCAAGCGCCGCGGCCGGCAAGTGCACCGACTTTTGGAAATGCTGCCTCAGCGCGACCAGAGCGACTGGGCGGAAGCTGCCGCGTTCCTGCTCGCGCACGGGCCGGACGCCGCGACGGGCCAGGAGCTTGCCGAGCTACTCTTTGAGGCCGAGCACGTCCTTGCGCAAGAGCCCCTGCGCTTTCTTTTTTCACCGCAGGCGCTGGCAGAGGTGGCGATTTCCGCACATCTCGACGCACTTGATGGCCGCCGGATTCACGGCACGATCGACCGCCTGATCGTCACCCCGGAAAAAATTCTTGCCGTGGATTTCAAGACCAACGCCGTGGTCCCCGACGCGCCCGCCGACGTACCCTCGGGACTTCTGCGGCAGATGGGCGCCTATGCCCATGCCCTGCAACAGATTTATCCTGGCCGCAATATTGAGACCGCGCTGCTCTGGACCCGCACGGCGACCCTCATGCACCTGCCACACGATCTTGTGACGCAAGCCCTGGCCGACACCCATATAGCTTGACGCTCCCTATGGCTCTACATAGGTTCGCTGTCGAACCCGAGCTCAAGGAGAGACCAAAATGGCCACCGTTGCCGTAACCGACGACACGTTCGATAGCGAAGTGAAGAACTCCGACATTCCCGTCGTGGTGGATTTCTGGGCCGAATGGTGCGGCCCGTGCAAGCAGATCGGCCCGGCACTGGAAGAGCTGTCCTCCGAGATGGACGGCAAGGTCAAGATCGCCAAGGTGAACGTGGACGAGAACCCCAACTCGCCGTCGCAACTGGGCGTGCGCGGCATTCCCGCGCTCTTCATCTTCAAGAACGGCGAGGTCGTGTCGACCAAGACCGGCGCCGCGCCCAAGGCCGCACTGCAAGGCTGGATCGAAGAGTCGATCTGAAGCAAAGCTAAGTAGAACTGCGAAGGGGTCGCCGGCTTGGCGGCCCTTTTTCGTTTAAGCACCACGCGCGGAACCAAGGCGCAGCAAAGCTGCGCCGCCGCGCATCGCCGGGCCGCCCCCACGGCACGGCGATTTGGCTGGGCATGGTGCTCCGCTGAACTGTTCGGCGGATTTGGACTCCATAAAGTGCCCCGAACACCCGTCGGTTCGCCGCACCGCGGCCCGTCGATGCGCGGCGCCCAAATCTGACCGCGCGGGTTGCCACCACGCCCCGCGCCTTCCATATAGGTCCAAAGATCAAAGGAGCCCCGACCATGAGCGATTTCCCCGGCTGGCACGGCACAACCATCATCGGCGTCCGCAAGGGCGGGCAGGTCGTCGTCGCGGGCGACGGGCAGGTCAGCCTTGGCGACACCGTCATCAAGGGCACCGCCCGCAAGGTCCGCCGCATCAGCCCTGGCGGCTATGACGTGGTCGCAGGCTTCGCCGGCTCCACCGCAGACGCCTTCACCCTACTGGAACGGCTGGAATCAAAGCTCGAAGCGACCCCCGGCCAACTGCAACGTGCCTCCGTCGAACTGGCCAAGGACTGGCGCACCGACAAGTACCTTCAAAAGCTCGAGGCGATGCTGATCGTCACCGATGGCTCGCAGCTTTACGTGATCACCGGCGCGGGCGACGTGCTGGAACCCGAACATGATGTCGCTGCCATCGGCTCGGGCGGGAACTACGCGCTGGCCGCCGCCCGCGGCATGATCGACAGCGACAGGTCCGCCGAACAGATCGCGCGGGATGCCATGGCCATCGCGTCTGACATTTGCGTTTACACCAACGGCAACCTGACCGTGGAGTCCATCAGCACCTGATAGCACGGCGGAACATCACTGCCGCCCACCTCGTTCTCCTTACTCAATTGCATCGCACGAGGAGGACCCCATGAGCTTGCATATCGAAGACACCGGCGGCAACGGCCAGCCGGTCATCCTGATCCACGGATGGCCCCTGTCCGCTCAAGCCTGGGAATACCAGGTTCCGGCGCTCAACCAGGCCGGTCACCGTGTCATTACCTATGACCGCCGCGGCTTTGGCCGCTCGACCGCTCCCGATGACAAGTACGATTACGACACGCTGGCCGCCGACCTCGAAGCGATCATCAAGGAAAAGAACCTGAACAACGTTACGCTCGTCGGCTTTTCCATGGGCGGCGGCGAGGTGGCCCGCTTCATCGGCAACCACGGCGAGGCCCGGCTCAAAAGCGTGGTCTTCGCCTCTGCCGTTCCGCCCTGTCTGATGCAATCCGACGATAACCCCGACGGCCCCCTGATCAAGGACGCCGCGCAGGAGTTTGTGGACAACCTGAAGGCAGATCGCGACGGGTTCTTCGACGGCTTCACCAAGGATTTCTTTTCGGCAGATGGCGAACTCAAGGTGACCAAGGAACAGCGGCAACAGGCGCTTGACCTGTGCAAGCAGTCCACGCCGGAAGCGGCACTCGGCTGCATGAGGGCATGGGCCACCACCGATTTCCGGGATGATCTGGAAAAGATCACAGTGCCCACGCTGGTCCTGCACGGGACCGCTGACGGCATCGTGCCCATCGAAGGCTCCGGCCACCGCACTCACAAGATGGTCGCTCACAGCAGCCTGTGCGAGATCGAGGGTGCGCCGCATGGCTGCAACACCAGCCATGTGCAGGAGTTCAACGCCGGGCTTCTGGACTTCTTCGGCAAGCACTGACCTGTCAGGGCGGGCCCGTCGCCGGGTCCGCCTCTTTCGGCAAACACGGCCGCTTCACGTCGGAATGCGGTCTTTCTTTCGGCCAACAGGTCCTTTAGGGCTTGCGCGAAAACGATCAGAGGACCGCCCATGACCCTGACCCAGGACGACCTGCGCGCCGCCACCGCCGCCGGCATCATCGACGAGGCACAGGCCGCGCGCCTCAGCGCCCTGTCGCACGAACGTGCGGGCCGCATCGCCCGTCGTGCGAACGAGGACGAACCGTTCGAATTGTTCTCGGGCTTTGCCGAGATCTTCATCTCGCTGGGACTGATCCTGCTGACCTCGGGCGCCGTGACCTTCGCCTTTGCGGCGGGCGGCGCGGTGTTCGTCATGGCGGCGCTCATCGCTGTCGGCTGGTTCGGCGCGCATTACTTCACGATCAAACGCCGGATGAGCCTGCCCTCCATCGTGCTGGTCTGTACCTACGCCACCGGGGCGGGCGGGCTGATCGGCTATGTGCTCGACATGATCGGCCTCACCTCCGGCGCGCTCGCGGCCATCCTGCTGGGCCTGGGCGGCATGGCGTCGATCCTGCTGCACTACCGCCGCTTCCGCGTGCCATTCTCGATGCTGCTTGTCGGCCTTTACGGCTTCATGACCATCTACGCGATCACCACCGAAACAAGCCCCGTCGACACGCTGCTCACCGGCAGCTTCTGGAGCCTCTTCGACCTGCGCCAGGGCGGCTCACTGGCCCTCGGCACGCTGATCTTCGGCATTCTCGCCTTTATCGCCGGCCTCTGGTTCGACATGCAGGACCCGCACCGCATCGGCCGCCGCGCGCGTTCGGCGTTCTGGCTGCACCTGCTGGCCGCGCCAGCGCTGGTGAATACCGTGATGATGACCGTCTACAATCTCGACGGCCCCCTCGGCACGATCCTCACGATCATCGGCTTCCTGCTGGTCACCTGTCTTGCGCTCATCATCGACCGCCGCTCGTTCCTGACCGCCGGCATGGGTTACCTCGCCGCCGTGATCTACTGGCTCTTCAGCATGGATGGCGGCGGCACGCAGCTTCCGCTCCTGATGCTGGTCATCGGCGCGTTCATCACCGGCCTCGGCACCTTCTGGACCCACCTGCGCGTCGCCCTCATGCGCGCCCTGCCCAACTTCCCCGGCAAATCCCGCCTGCCCCCCTGGGACGACGTCACCGCAACCTCCGAATAACCGCACCTTGCGTTTCGCCCCCCCATGCTTACGTTCCCCCGTAACGCAACCACAGGACGCCCCATGACCGACCTCACCCCGCGCGAAATCGTCTCGGAACTCGACCGCTACATCATCGGCCAGAAGGACGCCAAGCGCGCCACCGCCGTCGCCCTGCGCAACCGCTGGCGCCGCAAGCAGCTCTCCGACGACCTGCGCGAGGAGGTCTACCCCAAGAACATCCTGATGATCGGCCCGACGGGTGTGGGCAAAACCGAGATCTCCCGCCGCCTGGCGAAACTCGCCCGCGCCCCCTTCATCAAGGTCGAGGCGACCAAGTTCACCGAGGTCGGCTATGTCGGCCGCGATGTCGAACAGATCATCCGTGACCTCGTCGACAGCTCCATCGCCCAGACCCGCGACTTCATGCGCGAAGACGTCAAATCCCGCGCCCACCAACAGGCCGAGGATCGTGTCATCGCCGCCATCGCCGGCGAGGATGCCCGCGAATCCACCCGCGAGATGTTCCGCAAGAAGCTCAAGGATGGCCTGCTCGACGACACCGAGATCGAGCTTGACGTCGCCGACACCTCCAACCCCCTTGGCATGATGGACATCCCCGGCCAGCCCGGCGGCGGCCAGATGGGCATGATGAATCTCGGCGACATTTTCGGCAAGGCCTTCGGTGGCCGCACCACCCGCAAGAAACTCACCGTCCGCGAAAGCTACGACATCCTGATTTCCGAGGAAGCCGACAAGCTCCTCGACGACGAAACCGTCAACCGCACAGCGCTTGAGGCAGTCGAGCAGAACGGCATCGTCTTCCTTGACGAGATCGACAAGGTTTGTGCGAGGCAAGAGGCCCGCGGCGGCGACGTCTCGCGCGAGGGGGTGCAGCGCGACCTCCTGCCCCTGATCGAGGGCACGACCGTCTCCACCAAGCATGGCCCGGTCAAGACCGACCACATCCTCTTCATCGCAAGCGGCGCCTTCCACATCGCCAAGCCGTCCGACCTCCTGCCCGAACTTCAGGGCCGCCTGCCCATCCGGGTCGAACTGCGGGCGCTCACCGAGGAAGATTTCGTGCGCATCCTGACCGAGACGGACAACGCCCTGACCCGCCAATACTCCGCCCTCATGGGCACCGAGGAGGTCAACGTCGAATTCACCGAGGACGGCATCAAGGCCCTCGCCCGCATCGCGGCGGAGGTCAACCAGACCATCGAGAATATCGGCGCGCGCAGGCTCTATACCGTGATGGAACGCGTGTTCGAGGAACTCAGCTTCACCGCCCCCGACCGCGCCGGCGAGAAGGTGGTCGTGGACGAAGCCTTCGTGGACGCCAACCTGGGCGAGCTGATGAAGTCGACGGATTTGAGCAGGTATGTTTTGTAGAGTTCTAGAGCTTCTCTACGTGAGAGATCACTGTCTTCAGATCTGCGTGAATCTCTTCTGGCAATAGGTTTTGCCAGAGGTCATCCATGGTTTTACCTTTTTCTTTCAACTTCTTGACAATTGCTTCTTTAAAATCGCCATCAAGCACAGAGGGAGCATCTGCAGCTGGCTCTGCGTTCCAGGGTAGATAAAGCTCTGCTTCCCACCATTCTTGAATCTCGCACACCTCAACACCAATTGTTCGAGCGATACATGCAGGAACGAGAGCATAGTTCTCTATTTCTCTTCTGCGAAATGTGATCGGGTTAAACTTTCCAGTATCGTTAGGTTCCCCTTTATCACGCAGTGTCTTTGGACAAACTGTGTTCAGATTCGCTTTGTCTCTGTCGCGCAAACTAACGGCACTTACACCCTGTATGCCTCTATCTAATTTGTAGAAAAATTTTCGCCTATCTTTGTGACTTTCGAGGCTTGCGTCTACCTCCAGTGCTGGGAACTTAACATCTAATTTTTTCGCAATGGACCTTAAGGTGACCTGCTCCCCTGAAAAGTCCTCGATTTGAGGTTAGCCTGTTCTCCAACTGAGGAGACAGACGATGAAGAGAAGCCGTTTCAGCGAAGAACAGATCATTGGCATTTTGAAAGAGCACCAGGCTGGACTTGGCGCGAAAGAGCTGTGCCGCAAGCACGGGATCAGCGACGCGACTTTCTACAAGTGGCGCTCGAAGTATGGCGGCATGGAAGTGTCCGACGCCCGTCGGCTCAAGACGCTGGAATCTGAGAACGCCAAACTGAAGAAGATGCTGGCCGAGCAGATGATGGACGTGGCGACGCTGAAAGAGATGCTCGGAAAAAACTTCTGAGGCCCGGTTCGAGGAGGAATGCCGTGGACTGGGCCATGAAGGAGAAGAGCTACTCGCAGCGGCGCGCCTGTGCGCTGGCCGGGATCGATCCGCGTGTGTATCGGCGCAGGTCGAAGCGCCCCGCCGATACGGAATTGCGGACCAGGATGAAGGAACTGGCGTCCGAGCGGCGAAGGTTCGGCTATCGGCGCCTGCATATCCTGCTGAAGCGCGAAGGCTGGGAGGTCAACTGGAAGAAGCTGTATCGGCTCTACCGCGAAGAAGGGTTAACCGTTCGTAAACGGGGCGGGCGCAAGCGTGCTATGGGCACCAGGACGCCTATGGCGATCCCGCAGGGACCTAACCAGCGATGGTCGCTCGACTTCATGTCTGACGCGCTGGAGGATGGCCGCAGGTTCCGGGTGCTGAATGTCATCGACGACTTCAGCCGGGAACGCCTGGCCGCCGTCGTGGATACCTCCATTGGCGGCGCGCGTGTCGCCCGTGAACTGGATCGCATTGCTGAACTGCGAGGCTATCCTTGCCTGGTGGTCTCGGACAACGGGACGGAGCTGACATCGAATGCGATGCTGAAATGGCAGGAAGACCGCCAAGTCAGCTGGCACTACATCGCGCCTGGAAAGCCCATGCAGAACGGCCTGGTTGAAAGCTTCAACGGGCGGATGCGGGAGGAGTGCCTGAACGAACACCTGTTCCCGTCTTTGCGCCATGCCTGCCGCATGATTGCGGCATGGCGCGGCGACTACAATCACAACCGGCCTCACTCCAGCCTCGCTGGTCTGACGCCACACGAATATGCTAACCGGTCAAAGGAAGACCAAAACCTGAACAGAACTAACCCAAATTAGCGGACTCCAAGGGGAGCAGGTCAAAGGCTCTGTGATCAGATTCATTCTCAACGAAAAGCACTCTTCTGGATTTTCGTAAACGGTCCAGAAACGGATCATAGTCTTCACCCAATCCAGCGAACATTTTAACGCGGTCCAACTCACTTTTCAGAAACTTTGGCTTATCGGATCCGAATGATATTATTTTCTCAAGCGAAGCGCTCAGCAGTACCTCTCTTGAGTGCGTTGCGACCAAAACCTGTTTTTCATTATCAGAAATTAGCCCTTCGAGCGCTTCTATAAGAACATTCTGAAGGCTGGAGTGAAGGTGAGCATCAGGCTCATCCAACAAAAGGACATCGGTGTCGGGATTTACCGCGAATGCATACACGCATATCCATTGTAGCGCTCCCGCGCCTTCAACCATTAGGTCGCGCTTTGCGCCATTGTTCCGGTACCTACTGGTTTTCTCGTCAAAAACTACAGGTTGCGTAAACGCTTGGAGGGTCGTGTGATATGTCTCATCGTATTCTGCGACAACCAATTCAAAGTCGAAGGTGTTCCGCAGTGTCGTTTGAAGTCGTTCCCAAGCGTCAGTTTCTCTAAGGTTTTTCAGGTCGGAGCCTGAAATTTTTGTCTTTCCTTCTTTTAATTTCGCGCGCTTCTGTTCGTTCTCTCTAAGGAGGTCGTAGAGTACGTTTCGCAAAACGGAACCGGCCAGACCACGACCGAGCATTGCTCGACGTAAAGCCGGGCTAGCAAAAGGCTCTTTGACGTCAAGACCGGCTACTGGCGGAAGATATACAATCTCGGGAATTGCGTCACAGTTATCAATCGACGTTTTCTCAGCACGAATAAAAAGCCGATCATTTGTCAATGAAAGCGCAATCTCCAGATACTGCTCTCCATAAAGCCAATGGTCCCAATTGACATTTATTGATAAAGAATAGCCTTCTTCTCCAGGAATTTGTGCCTTCAGCCCGTACCAAAGGTGCTTCAGATCAGGTATGTTTATCGGATTAAAATCGTCGTCTGAAATACCAAAACCTTGACCAGCGAACCCGACCATTACCGCTTCATCCCCCTTTCCGCGACGAAGGACAAAAACGCAGAAGCTCCAAACTGCGAGAGCGTGAAGCAGCGTCGACTTACCACTGTTGTTAGGTCCAGCAAGAAGCGTTGTGCCGACTGGTGGCAAATCTATTTCAGCGGTTTCAAACCTCTTAAACCGCCGAAGCTCTACCTTTGTTATCATAACGTAACTTGCTCTTCCAAACCTTCCGCCTACCAGCCTAAACCTTTGGTTGTGCGTAGGTAAACAGGCAAGAATTGAAGTGGCGCTCAATAGATAATTTCAGTGATTTTTCGGTTTTCCGAATCTCTGATATTGAACGCCTGATTGCAGTATCACGCACTAAAGCTTCACTAACCGTGTGCTTCTCCCTCTTAACCCCCTAGCCCAGATAATCGCACCGTCGGCATACCACCCAGATACCGACGCGATACCGACGTCCTTTTGGGCCGATCCGGGAAATTAACGAATCAAATCGGCGCCCCTTTGAATCCCCTTTCCTTCCCCAGGGTTTCGGGCCACGAAGGGGGCCATGCGGCTCCTCGATTTTCTCCGTGACAACCTCCCCTTCCTGTCGGCGGGTATGCTGCTGACCTTCCTAAGTTCTTTTGGACAAACGTTTTTTATCTCGCTCTTCGCCGGCGAGATTCGGGCCGCGTTCGACCTCAGCCACGGGCAATGGGGCGGTATCTACACGCTCGGCACCACCGCCTCCGCCCTGGTCATGGTCTGGGCCGGCGGCCTCACGGATTTTTTTCGCGTCCGCACCCTCGCCCCTATCATACTGATATTACTCGCTTTTGCCTGCCTCTCCATGGCCTTCAACCCGGTCTGGTGGGGGTTGATCGCGGTTATTTTTGCCCTGCGTTTCACCGGCCAGGGCATGACCAGCCACCTCGCCGTCGTCGCCATGTCCCGCTGGTTCATCGCCACAAGGGGCAAGGCGCTCTCCATCGCCACCCTCGGCTTCGCCCTGGGTGAGGCGCTTTTACCCCTTGTTTTCGTTGCACTTCTGGCCGTCTACGACTGGCACATGCTGTGGGTCGCGGCGACCCTCATCGCCCTCTGCGGCGTGCCGGTCATCTATCGCCTCCTCCGCCTCGAACGCACCCCCCAAATGCTCGCCGAAACCGACCAGTCGCTGGGCATGGAGTCTCGCCACTGGACCCGCAATCAGGCCTTATTTCATTGGCTTTTCTGGTTCATGGTCCCGGCACTTTTAGGCCCCGCAGCCTTCAACACGGCCTTCTTTTTCCACCAGGTCCACTTCGCAGAATTGAAGGGCATCCCCCACGTCCAGCTGGTCGCGCTTTACCCGTTCTACACCGCCGTCGGCATCGTCGCGATGGTCCTGTCCGGCTGGGCTTTGGACCGCTGGGGAACCGCCAGGTTGATCCCGTTCTTCCAGCTTCCCATGGTCGCCGCCTTCGGGATTTTTGCCATATCCGACAGCACCTTGAGCCTGCTCGCAGGCCTGTTCTTCCTCGGCCTGACAACGGGTGCCAACACCACGTTACCCAACGCCTTTTGGGCCGAATTCTACGGCACCGCCCGCCTCGGTTCGATCAAGGCCATGGCCGCCGCCGTCATGGTCTTCGGCTCCGCTATAGGTCCCGGCCTGACCGGTATGGGCATCGATCTGGGGCTGGGGTTGGAAAGCCAATACCTCATCGTCGCAGGCTATTTCGTCTTCACCACACTGATGATGACCATCGGCATCACAAGGGCCAAACCCCTGCTACCGGTTGCGGCGTAGATAAACGTAATACGCCCCGCCACCCCCATGCCGTACATGCGCCTGGGTGATCTGCAACACCAGCCCCGAGAGTGGCGCCGTGCCCAGCCATTGCGGGACCGCGTGGCGCAGCACACCATGCCGGGTGGGTATCGGGCCGCCTGTGTCTGTGTTTCTGCCCTTGCCCGTTATCACCAGAACCAGCCTTTTCCCCTGTGCCTGCGCCCGCAGGATAAAACCGGTCAGGGCCGGCTGCGCCTGGGCGAGGGTCATACCATGCAGATCGATCCGGGCTTCGGGCTCGACCTTGCCGCGCTTCAGACGCGTGTTGGTACGCTTGTCCATCTGCAGCGGTTGTCGGGCAAGGCGTTCGGGCAGGCCAGGCAAGGTATCGTGGCGATGGGACGATGGGCCGGCCTTCTGGCCGATTTCGAATTGCGACAGGTCGGGCTTGGTTCGCTCAGACGATTTTCGGCTTGTTGGCTGGGGCGGGCGCGGAGTGTCGCAGCTCTTGGCGGGGTCGAGCCTGTCCGCTGTCCGCGCCACCTGTTGCCAAAGTTTCAATTCCTCCGGCGTGATGCGCCGACGGCTCAAAGGTTCGGCTCCGTCGCAGTGGCATAGGCGCGCTGGATCGGTAGCAGGACGACCATGCGGCCGGGATCACGCAGGCGTCCAGCGGTGCGACCAGCCTCGTCCCCCGTTCCAATAAAGATATCGGCGCGTTGCGCGCCTTTGATGGCAGAGCCGGTGTCTTGTGCAATCATCAGTCGGCGGATCGGGCCGGCGCCCTCTTTCTCGATCCAGACCGGAGCGCCGAGCGGGACATAGGCCGGGTCGACCGCAACCGTGCGACCCGCGGTCACGGACCGGTTCATCGCACCGAGCGGCCCCATGTGGGCGGGCACTGAGTCGATCCGCCGAAAGAAAACATAGGAAGGGTTGTGCCAGAGCAGTTCCTTCCCGGCGACAGGATTGCGGCGAACCCAGTTCTTGATGACCTGAGCCGAAACCTGGTGGGCCTGGTAGATCCCACGACGAACAAGCTCGGCCCCGACGGAGCGATATTCGTGGCCATTCGCACCACCATAGCCCACGCGGATCTTGCGGCCATCGGGAAGGATCACACGGCCAGACCCTTGGATCTGCAAAAAGAACTTTTCGACCGGATCATCCACCCAGACGATTTCGAGGCCGCGATCCTGCATGGCAACGCCTGCTTCGATCTCTCGACGAGACAACCAAGGTACGGCACCCTGCGCCTCGGGCGGTTTGCGGTAGAGCGGGTAGCGGTATCGCCCACCCGGCGACAAAGACCCGCTGAGCTCCGGCTCGAAATAGCCGGTGAAGAGCGCTTTCTTACCGTCTTCGATCAGGACAGGCCGGAAGAAGAGCTGAAAGAAATCCGTGGCGTCGGGCCTTTGCTGGGCCAGTGCACAGAGGGCGCGCCAATCGGGATCATTGAGGTCGGGACAAGTCAGAAGAAAGGCATCAAGCGCCTTTTCGTGATCGTCGGCCTCCCAGCCCTTCAGGTCGTCGAAGTCGAGAACAGTATGCGTCACTTCCTCTGCTCTGACGGCGATTGCGGCCATCAGCACAAGGAATAAAGCCGCTGCCGCCCGTCCGATCATTCGTCCGTGGCAACAAGCCGCCAGTTCGGATCGTCGGAGCCCATCACACGTTCGAAGGTCCAAGTATCCTTCTGCTTTTTGGATTTGCCGGGCTCACCCTCGACGATCTCGCCATTCTGGTCGCGCACAACCGAGATCAACTCACCGATGAAGCGCACGGTTATCTCAGCGGTGTTGGTCTCGTTGTCGAAGCGGGCGCTGGCCAGCGTGGTTTCGCGGACACCGACGAACTCGGCCTCGATGGTCAGGCCCTGTTGGGCACGGGACTCGACCACGCCGTTGAATGCCTCGAAGACGTCATCACCAAGAAACGGTCGCATCTCGTCCATCTGGCCGCGCTCGAAGGACATCAAAATCCATTCATAGGCCTGCTTCGCGCCCTGCAGAAACTCGCCGACAGAGAAACTGCTTTCAACACGCTTCATGTCGGAAAGCGCCTGGGCATCCTCAGACCCTTCGGGCACATGGTCGGTGATGTCGTGATCGGGTCCGCCATCGATTACTTCGAAATCCTGCCGGCGCGACGGCGTCGGCGTCGGGGGGCGCGACTGCTGCGAAGGTTCGTACCCGTCGCGGGTACCAAGAACGCTTTTCAGGCGGAGTATCAGGAAAATCGCTATGCCCGCGAGGACAAGCAACTGAAGCAGGGGCGAATTCATTCATACCTCTCAACATGCCCAGGATGGAAACCTCCCGGTGTGATCCTTATGTAGGGTGTTGATCCGGGCGAGTCCACCTTACCCGCCTTTAGAAACCAAGGAGGATCATGCTCATGTGGCTATTTATAGCCTTTCTTTTGGTGCCGCTTATCGAAATCGCGCTGTTTATCCAAGTTGGCGGGCTGATCGGTTTGTGGCCGACGCTTGGCATCGTGGTTCTGACGGCAATCCTCGGCACATGGCTGGTACGCACGCAAGGCGCCATGGCGATCGGGCAGCTTCGGTCGTCGTTTCAGAAGCTGGATGATCCGACCGAGCCGCTTGCCCACGGCGCCATGATCCTGATTGCCGGTGCGCTTCTGCTTACACCCGGGTTTTTTACAGACGCGGTTGGGTTTTCGCTGCTTGCACCGCCGATCCGCAAGTCACTGTTCCAGTTCCTTCGCAAACGGATCAAGGTACAGCGTTTCGAAATGGGTCCAAACGGGCCGCGAGACGCGCGCAATGGGCCGGGTCCGCGCCAGCCGGGTGACGTGATCGAAGGCCAGTACGAGGAAGTGGACCCTTCGAAGAAGCCCACGCATGATGGCTCTGGCTGGACCCGGCATTGACACTGGGCATTGAGGCGCGTTCGGCATCCTGCTAAGCCTTCGCCCGATGAATTTTTCCGCCAGGAGACTTTAGATGGCCGAACAGGATAACGGTGCCGCCAAGACGGACGCCCAAGCTACACAATCCGGACCGAAAATGAATGTACTGACGCAGTTCATTCGGGACATGTCGTTCGAAAACGCATTGGCCCAGCGGGGATCCGGTGGTGAAGTGAACCCCGATGTTCAGGTCGCGGTGAACTTGGACGCGAAGAAGCGTTCGGCCGAGCACCAGTTCGAAGTCATGATCAAGCTGACGATCACGTCCAAGAACAAGGGCACCGAGGACACGCTTTTCCTTTTGGAGCTGGAATATGTCGGCGTGTTCCAGATCGAGAATGTACCCGACGACCAGATGCATCCTTTCCTTCTGATTGAATGTCCGCGGATGATCTTTCCGTTCGTGCGCCGCATTGTCAGCGATGTGACCCGGGACGGGGGCTTCCCGCCACTGAATCTCGAAACGATCGATTTCGTACAGCTTTACCGCAACGAGATCATGCGCCGCCAGGCCGCCGCGGCAGACGAAAAACCGACGCCCGACGCCTAAGTCAGTTGCTTCCAGAGCGCGCCGTCGCCCATGTGTTCCACGAATGCCTGGTGTGCGGCGCGTTCTTCTTCATTGAGGCGGGTCGGCAAAGTTTTCGACCGTGGTCCGGGATGCCAGTCGGTTTCGGCGCTGTCTTCCGTGGTTTCCGGAGAATAAGCACCAGCCAGCCCAAAATCCGGCTGCCGGCCGCCAATCAGTTCCAGGTAAACCTCGGCTAGGATCTCGGAGTCGAGTAGAGCCCCGTGTAGCGTGCGCGATGAATTGTCGATACTGAACCGGCGGCACAGTGCATCAAGCGATGCAGGTGAGCCCGGAAACTTGCGCCTTGCTATATCGAGGGTGTCGATTGCCTGTTCCCAGGGAATTTTAGCCATGTTCAGCCAACCGAGCTCGGCGTTCAGGAACTTCATGTCGAAGGCTGCATTGTGGATTACCAGCTTGGCGTCTGAAATGAAGTCGACGAAACTTTGGGCAATCTTCTCGAATACGGGTTTGTCGCGCAGAAAATCATCGCCAAGGCCGTGAACCTCAAACGCTTCCTGCGGCATGGAGCGAAGCGGATTGATGTATTCGTGAAAGGTGCGGCCCGTTGGCATGTGGTTGTAGAGTTCCACCGCGCCGATCTCGACGATCCGGTCTCCCTGTTCGGGATCGAAGCCGGTGGTTTCGGTGTCGAGTACGATTTCACGCATGGTTCTGCCTGCCCCGGACTTTCGTCAGTATATTCTGAACCTGCTCGCGGGCATGTTCAAGCGTATCGGTCACGATGACAAAGTCGGCGCGGGCGCGTTTTTCCTCGTCGGGCATCTGCTTGGACAGGATCGCGTTGAACTGGTCCTCGGTCATGGTGCCACGGGCCAAGACGCGGTCCTTCTGGGTTTCGGCGGGCACGGTGACGCAAACGGTGGCGTCCATCTGCGCGTCTCCGCCGGTTTCGAACAGCAGGGGAATATCCAGCACGGTAATATCCGCGTCCGTTCCGGCCAAAAAAGCCGCACGGTCGCGGACAACGAGAGGATGCACGATGCTTTCGATGGTTTCGAGGGCAAGTGGATCTTCCGCGATAAGTGCCTTGAGGCGGTCGCGCAGCACCACGCCGTCTTTGACCGCTGTCGGGAAGGTGCGGCCGACGGGGGCGACTGCCGCACCGCCCTGAGCGTAAAGACGGTGAACCGCCGCGTCGGCATCCCAAACCGCGCAGTCGTTTTCGGCAAACAGTTTTGCAGTGGACGATTTTCCCATTCCGATGGAGCCGGTCAGGCCTAGCTTGAAGGTCATCGGAGGGCCGCCGCTCGGGTCGCGCTGTCAACCTCGGGACGCACGCCGAACCAGCGCTCGAACGCGGGCACGGCCTGATGCAGCAACATTCCCAGGCCATCAACCGTCTGGCAGCCCAGCGCCTCGGCCTCGGCCAGAAGACGGGTTTTGAGCGGGGCATAGACAAGGTCCGTGACCAGCGTGCACTTGTGCAAACCGTCGAGCGGAACGCGCAACGGCGGTTTGCCCATCATGCCAAGTGCGGTGGTGTTCACGACTGTTGCGGCATCTTCCATCATGTTCCCGGCCTGCACCCAGTCGACCACCACGATCCGCTTGCCGAACTCGGTTTTCAGCGCGTCTGCACGGACCCGCGTGCGGTTGGCGATCATGATTTCCGGCACGCCGACCTCGAGCAATGCCGAAATGACCGCCCGTGCCGCTCCACCAGCGCCCAGCAAAGCGGCGGGACCAGCCTTGGGATTCCAGTCAGGCGCGTTCTGGCGAAGATTTTGTATAAAGCCGACGCCATCGGTGTTGTCGGCGTGGATTTTGCCGTCCTTGCGGAAGATAAGCGTATTGGCGGCGCCGATGAGCGTGGCGCGGTCCGTGATCAGGTCGGCGATCTCCAGCACTTTTTCCTTATGTGGAACGGTGATATTGACGCCGACGAACCCCATCTGCGGAAGAGTGCGCAGGACGTTTTCCAGGTTATCGGCGGCGACATCCATGGGAATGTAGTAGCCTGGGATCCCGTGTGTCTTGAGCCAATGGCTGTGGATTTGCGGAGATTTCGAATGCGCAACCGGAGATCCGATCACGGCCGCCAGAGGAATCTTTTTCTCGGTCATGTCTCGATCTCTCCGCGCAATGCCAGGTATGAAAGCAATTCCAGAAGTGGCAGGCCAAGAACGTTGAAATAATCCCCGTGAACCTGGCTGAACAGCCGGATGCCTTCCTCTTCCAACTTGTATGCACCGACGGCGTGCCGGATGCTATCCCAGTTGCGGGTGACATACCCTTCGAGATAGTCATCCGAAAAATCTCGCATCGTCATCCGTACCACACCAACATGTCTCCAAACCGGCTTGCCGTCTTCGCAGATCACTGCGGCTGAAAGCAGTTCGTGCCGTTTGCCACGCATCGCCCGAAGCTGATCGAGCGCCTGTTCCGGCGTTTCGGGCTTGGACAGGATGCGGCGCTCGAAGCTGAGAACCTGATCGCAACCGATGACCAGCGCACCGGAGTGCTTCGTGCTTTGCTTTACGGCCTTCATTTCCGCCAGCGCATCGGCAATATCGCGTGGTGGAGCGTCGTCGACCACCATGGAGTCGCGGATTGCGTCCTCATCGATGCGGGCCGGTGCGACCTCGAATTCCACTGCGGCGTTCCGAAGCAGCGTCTTCCTAATATCCGACCCCGAGGCCAGAATTATCCTGCGTGACATGTGGATATCCCGTTGTATATCTTTTCGAGTTTTTAGGGATAGATCGGCGGAATTTCCAACATTTCCAGCGACGCCCTGAAAACCCCACCAACTCGTCATCTTCCGCCTGCCTTTTACACGTGGGGAAAAGGAAAACCTGTTCTTCGGGACAAACTCAATAAGGCGATATTTGAAGGCAGTTCATCCACCGTTGGCTTCAGTCTCTTCTGACTGAGAAAAATCTATATTTCAGTTACTTACACGAAAAATATAGAAACCCGGAAAAGGTATTAACAAGTTTATCCACATTATTGCGGCTCTTGGGACAAATCGGGTATAAATGCATAATCCCCAGCCGAACCTGCCCCCTACAAAATCACCATCCTTTTTCTTTCTATATTTATTTATTAAGAGGAGAGCAGAGAGATACGGGAAACATGACAGATCTTCTTGCCTCGCTTTATCCATGGACGAAGGCGCTGCATATCATGGCGGTGATTTCCTGGATGGCAGGGCTTTTCTATCTTCCTCGCCTTTTTGTGTATCACGCTGAACAGTCCAAGCCGGGTGACAGTCGCGACGAAGTGTTCCAGACGATGGAACTGAAGCTTTTGCGCGTCATCATGAACCCGGCGATGATCGTGGCCTGGGGTGCGGGGATCCTAATGGTCGCCACGCCGGGTATCGTGGACTGGAGCGCTGTTTGGCCGTATCTCAAGTTGGTCGGCGTTGTTGGCATGACGTGGTTTCATCAGTGGCTTGGACAGCAGCGAAAAGCTTTTGCATGTGGTACCGCGACATTGTCGGGCCGACAGTACCGGATGATGAACGAAGTGCCGACGATCCTGATGGTAGTCATCGTTTTTGCGGTGGTCGTGAAGTTCTGAGATTGACTCGTGCCGAGGCTGATCTTAGGTAGCATCAAACGGCACCCGTCCGGGTTACCCGTCTTCCGTATGAAAATCTGATCACGCGCGCGATCCACGCGTTGATTTCGCAAGGACCTATCCATGTCTGACGAACGTTTGAACCTGTCCGATCTCAAAAAGCAGACTGCCAAGGATCTGCTTTCGATGGCTGAAGAGCTGGAGATCGAGAACGCCTCGACCATGCGCAAGGGGGAGATGATGTTCCAGATCCTCCGCGAGCGCGCAGACGAGGGCTGGACAGTTTACGGCGACGGAACGCTTGAGGTCTTGCAGGACGGTTTCGGATTTCTGCGCTCCTCGGAAGCGAACTATCTGCCGGGTCCGGATGATATCTATGTCTCGCCCGAGACGATCCGCAAACATTCGCTTCGGACCGGCGACACGATCGAGGGAGAGATCAAGGCGCCCGAGGAGAACGAGCGGTACTTCGTGCTGACATCGGTGACGCAGATCAACTTTGCAGATCCAGAGAATGCCAAGCACAAGATCGCGTTCGACAACCTGACGCCGCTTTATCCTGACGAGCGGTTTCAGATGGAAATTGATGATCCGACGATAAAGGACAAGTCCGCCCGGGTGATCGACTTGGTGGCGCCGATCGGCAAAGGTCAGCGGTCGCTTATCGTGGCGCCGCCGCGGACGGGTAAGACCGTCATCCTTCAGAATATCGCGACCAGCATCGAACGGAACCATCCGGAGTGCTATCTGATCGTTCTACTGATCGACGAGCGCCCTGAGGAGGTGACGGATATGCAGCGATCGGTGAAGGGAGAAGTCATCAGCTCGACTTTCGACGAGCCGGCCGGTCGGCACGTCGCGGTGGCGGAAATGGTGATTGAGAAAGCCAAGAGATTGGTCGAACATAAACGAGATGTTGTTATCCTTCTCGACTCGATCACAAGACTTGGTAGGGCGTACAACACTGTTGTGCCGTCCTCGGGTAAGGTTCTGACGGGTGGTGTGGATGCCAATGCGCTGCAGCGCCCGAAACGGTTCTTTGGTGCTGCCCGAAACATCGAGGAAGGTGGTTCGCTGACGATCATATCCACCGCGCTGATCGATACCGGCAGCCGGATGGACGAGGTGATCTTCGAAGAATTCAAGGGTACGGGTAACTCGGAACTGATCCTGGATCGCAAGATTGCAGATAAGCGTGTGTTCCCGGCCATCGACATCCTGAAATCTGGTACGCGGAAAGAAGATTTGTTGATCGACAAGGTGGACCTGCAGAAAACATACGTCCTGCGTCGCATCTTGAATCCGATGGGCACGACGGATGCTATCGAGTTTCTGCTTGGAAAACTCAAGCAGACCAAGACGAACTCGGATTTCTTCGACTCGATGAACACTTGATGTAACGCTCTGTCGGTAGACTGATGGACACGATTTTTGCCCTTTCGACGGCACCCGGAAAGGCAGGTGTCGCCATCATCCGTGTTTCCGGCGCTGATGCAGTCGCCGGCGTCAGGGCTTTGGTGGGTGACCTGCCTCGCGAAAGGCAGGCGGCTTTGCGCACGGTCCGGTCGAAAAGCAGGGAGGTCATCGACAAAGCACTGGTGCTCGTGTTCGAAGAGGATCGAAGCTTCACGGGGGAGCCTACGGTTGAACTTCAGTGCCACGGGTCGTCCGCTGTCATTTCGGCGATCTTAGAGGCGCTTGGTCAGCAAAATGGATTGCGGCCAGCTGAACCCGGTGAGTTCACGCGGCGCGCGCTGGAGAACGAGCGGCTGGACCTTGCCCAGGTCGAAGGGCTGGCCGACCTTATTGATGCAGAAACCGAAGCGCAACGGAGGCTGGCGCAGCGCGTCTTCTCCGGCGAGCTTGGCGCGCGGGGCGAGCTTTGGCGTAGCAAGCTGATCCGGGCAGCCGCCTTGCTGGAGGCGACGATAGACTTCGCGGATGAAGAGGTTCCCGAAGACGTTTCGCCAGAGGTGAACGTGCTTTTGTCCGAAGTTCGCAGCGAAATGGACTTCGAGATTTCCGGCGTCGGTACCGCAGAGCGCATCCGCCAGGGTTTTGAGGTTGCGATCGTAGGTGCGCCGAATATTGGCAAGTCAACGCTTCTGAATGCGTTGGCCGGTCGTGATGCCGCGATCACGTCTGAGATTGCGGGGACAACACGTGACGTCATCGAAGTGCGGATGGATCTGCAAGGACTTCCAGTTACACTTCTTGATACTGCGGGGTTGAGGGAAACCGAGGACGTGGTCGAATCGATTGGTGTCGAGCGCGCGCGGGCACGGGCACAGAACGCAGATCTTCGAGTATTTCTCGTACAGCCAGGCGGCGCGCCGGAAATGTTGCCACAGGAGAACGATTTGGTGCTCGTGGGGAAAGCGGACCTCTATGGTGACCCGCATGATGGCGTATCCGGTGCAACGGGACATGGGGTGGCCGGTCTTATTCAGCGGTTAACTGATGTTTTCAAAGACAGGGCGTCGAGTGCGGGGTTGGCCACGCGGTTGCGACACAAGCGTGCTCTGGAAGCTGGGAGCGCTTATCTTGAAGCTGCGACGGTCATGCTGAACGCGCGTGAGATTGCCCCGGACCTTGTTGCTGAAGAGTTGCGAAGTGCTGTGCGCGCTCTTGATTCTCTGGTAGGACGAGTTGATATCGAGAATATCTTGGACGAGATATTCTCGAGCTTCTGCCTAGGTAAATAGCGGAGTGTTTCACGTGAAACATTTTGATGTCATCGTTATTGGCGGCGGTCACGCTGGCGCTGACGCGGCGCACGCGGCGGCGCGAATGGGTGCGCGCACGGCGCTTGTTACGTTGACGTACGCGTCTATCGGCGTGATGTCGTGCAACCCCGCGATAGGAGGCCTGGGTAAAGGGCACCTCGTACGAGAGATTGACGCCTTGGATGGTATCATGGGGCGCGTTGCGGATGCAGCGGGTATTCAGTTTCGTCTTTTGAACCGCCGAAAAGGTCCGGCGGTGCAGGGCCCTAGAACCCAGGCTGACCGCAAGATTTACCGCGAGGTGATCCAAAGAGTGATTGCTGCGCAGCCAAATCTTTCGGTCATTGAAGGTGAGGCGGCGGATTTTCTGTTTGAAGGCGAAACTGTCGCAGGCGTCCTGCTTGCGGATGGCAACAGGATTTCCGCGCATTCAGTGGTACTAACGACCGGTACATTTTTGCGCGGTGTCATTCACATTGGCGACGTCTCGCGCCCCGGCGGCCGCATGGGAGACAAGCCATCTGTCAAGCTTGCCGAGAGAATTGATGAATTCGGACTACCGTTGGGGCGGCTCAAGACGGGCACACCGCCGAGGCTGAACGGAAAGACGATCAATTGGGATGGATTGGAGGTGCAGCCGGCAGATGAAGATCCGGTGATGTTCTCCTTTATGTCCAAAGCGCCAGAGGCGCGGCAGATTTCGTGCGGCATAACGCATACCAACGAGACCACGCACGACATAATCCGAGCCAATCTTAAACGCTCCGCCATGTACGGTGGGCATATAGATGGGGTTGGACCGCGCTATTGCCCCTCGATAGAGGATAAGATCGTCCGGTTTGCAGACAAACAGTCTCACCAGATTTTCCTCGAGCCGGAAAGCCTGTCTGATGATGTTATTTACCCAAACGGTATCTCGACATCGTTGCCAGAGGTCGTCCAGCAGGATTATGTGCGCTCGATCCACGGCCTTGAGAATGCGGAAATTCTTCAGCCTGGCTACGCAATCGAATACGATTATGTGGACCCGCGGGCGCTTGATACCACGCTTGCAGTACGATCGGTGCCAGGACTTTATCTGGCTGGTCAAATCAATGGCACTACCGGCTATGAAGAGGCCGCCGCGCAAGGGGTGGTTGCTGGATTGAACGCTGCTCTGTCGGCTTTGCGGCGTGATCCGATCATTTTCAAGCGTTCGGAAAGTTATATCGGGGTCATGATAGATGACTTGACAATGCGTGGCGTGACGGAGCCGTACAGGATGTTCACGTCCCGCGCAGAATTCCGGTTGTCGCTGAGAGCAGACAATGCGGACCAGCGCCTGACGCCTGTCGGTTTGAGCCTGGGATGCGTCGGGGAAAGCCGTCGTGCCGCCTTTGGCGAAAAGATGGAGCGGCTCGAGGCGGGCAAGGAGAAGGTTAGCGCACAAACCTACACACCTAAGCAGTTAAATACAGCGGGCATCAAGGTAAACGAGGATGGCTCAAAGCGTGATGGGTTTGCGCTGCTTGCGTATCCTGATGTCCAGTTCGAAGATTTATTTGCTCTTGACCCATCGCTTTCCGAGATCGATGTGGAAACGCGCCGGCAGCTTGAGAGGGACGCGCTTTACGCGAATTACATCGAGCGTCAGAACCGTGATGTCGAGCTTATGAAGAACGACGAAAAGCACGCGATACCGAATGGCTTCGACTTTAGTTGTGTCGAAGGATTATCAAGTGAGCTGAAAAGTAAGCTGACTGCTGCACAACCGGGAAACCTTTCCCAAGCGAGCAGAATCGACGGAATGACGCCAGCTGCGTTGACAATTATATTGGCGAAGCTCCGCCAGCAAAAAAGATCTAGGTCGGCATGAGCGTCATCGGCGACGTGCGTGTTTCACGTGAAACAATCCAAAAGCTGGAACATTACGCAGACGCGCTCAGAAAGTGGAACCCCAGGATCAACCTCGTCTCCAAGTCGACAATTGATGATCTTTGGCACCGACACTTTGTCGATTCCGCGCAGGTTCTCGAGCTTGCGCCTTCGGACGCGAAAGAATGGGCAGATCTTGGCTCTGGCGGTGGTTTTCCTGGGCTGGTTGTCGCCATTATTACCGCCGAAACTCAGCCCGACCTTTCCATGACACTTGTGGAATCGGACCGTCGAAAGTCGACATTTCTTCGTAGCGTATTGAGAGAAACCTCGACCAAAGCAACCGTAATCTCTCAACGTATCGAGGATATCCCGCCGTTAGGAGCTTGTGTTATATCGGCGCGGGCCTTGGCGGAATTGCCTAAGCTTCTTTCGTTGTCGCACGGGCATTCAGCGAAAGACGGTGTGATGCTGTTCCCAAAGGGCGAAAACTGGCGAACAGAAGTGGCTGAGGCGCAATGGAAGTGGCGTTTCGATCACCAAGTTGTTAAAAGCAAGACAAACACAAAATCCGTCATTCTACGCATTTCAGGAGTATGCCGTGCTTGATCTCACGCGCTCTGCCGGACCGAAAATCATCGCGATCGCAAATCAGAAAGGCGGTGTCGGGAAAACCACAACAGCAATAAATTTGGCAGCCGCCTTGGCGGATGACGGGTTCAAGGTTTTGATCGTCGATCTTGATCCGCAGGGCAATGCGTCGACCGGTCTGGGAATTGAGCCTGGCGAGCGGGAATACACCACATACGAGCTTTTGCTTGAGGAGATTGAGCTTGGCCGGGTAATCCAGCAAACGGCTCAAGACAACTTGAGTATCGTGCCTGCCACGGTCGATCTGAGTTCGGCCGACATGGAGCTTATTTCGAATGAGAAGCGAAGTTTTCTTTTGCATGACGCGCTGCGTCAGCCCGCAATGGACGGTTTTGCGTTCGATTTCATCCTGATCGACTGCCCGCCTTCGCTTAATCTGCTGACCGTGAACGCGATGGTGGCGGCGCATTCCGTTCTTGTGCCGTTGCAATCGGAGTTCTTCGCGCTGGAGGGGTTGTCTCAGCTGATGTTGACGGTCCGCGAGGTGCGTCAGTCCGCCAACAAGGATTTGCGGATCGAAGGTGTTGTGCTGACCATGTATGACGGCAGAAACAATCTGTCATCACAGGTCGAGCAAGATGCCCGCGACAACCTTGGGCCACTGGTGTTTCAGACAAAAATTCCGCGTAATGTACGGGTGAGCGAGGCGCCATCCTATGCCGTTCCGGTGCTTTCCTACGATCCGGCATCCAAAGGAGCGGAGGCGTACCGTGCGCTTGCGCGGGAACTGGTAAAAAATAACAAACGACAGGCGGCGTAAGGAGAGCGGGATGTCCGAAAACAGATCAAAACGGGGCCTGGGACGGGGCTTGTCGGCTTTGATGTCAGATGTAGCAGAGTCGCAAGATGCGCCTGAGAGCGCGGCAAAGGCTGCGGACAAGGCGGTACCGATTGAAAAGATCGAGCCGAACCCCGACCAGCCGCGGCGGGACTTCGACGAGGCGGCGATGCAAGACCTTGCGTCCTCGATCGGGGCAAAGGGTATCATCCAACCTTTGATCGTGCGTCCGAACCCCAGAAAGAGCGGCGCCTACGAGATTGTTGCAGGCGAACGTCGTTGGCGGGCCGCGCAGCTCGCCAAGCTTCACGAGGTTCCGGTGATCGTTCGGGAGTTCGACGATACCGAAGTTCTGGAAGTTGCCATTATTGAAAATATCCAGCGGGCCGACCTGAACCCAGTCGAAGAAGCGGCTGGATACAGCCAGCTTATGGAGCGGTTTGGTCACACCCAGGAAAAGCTGGCGCAGGCCTTGGGCAAGAGCCGTAGTTACATCGCGAACCTTGTTCGTTTGCTTGGTCTGCCGGATGACGTGCTGACCTATCTGCGCGATGGGAGGTTGAGTGCAGGCCATGCACGCGCTCTGATCACCTCTGAGGACCCATCCGGACTTGCCAGCCAAGTACTGAAGAAGGGGCTTTCGGTTCGCGAGACCGAGAAGTTGGCCAAGAAAAGCGAGGGCAACATTTTCTCGGATGAAGGCAAGCCGAAGAAGAATAGCTCGGCGCAGAAGGACGCCGATACCAAGGCGCTGGAAGGCGATCTGGCGGCGAATCTCGGGATGAAAGTTGCGTTGAATCACAAGCCGGGGCAGGAAAATGGGAGCATGACCATTTCCTATGCAAGTCTCGATGAACTGGACGATCTGTGCCGAAAGCTGACCGGTAGTTAGTCGTTGAGCAGCTCGGCAATGACGCGGTTGAGAAGCAGCCGGCCAGCGAGGGTGACCGCTAACCGCTCGCGCTGAACCTTCAATAGGCCAAGCTCTGATAACTCGGCTATTTTCGACGGTGAAAGTGACGCACCAGACAAAGCATGATGCCTGTCCAGGTCGATGCCTTCGATGATCCTCAAGCCCATCAGAAGATGCTCGGCCGTCTGATCTGAACGTTTTATTTTATTAAATACTTTCAACGGCTTACCCTCTTCCGAGCGAGTTAGCCATTGCTCCGGGTTGGACCACGCTTCCGTTTCGTGTCGCGCGCCGTTCAGCGTGATCCGGCCATGGGCGCCGGGACCGATGCCCACGTAGTCGCCATAACGCCAGTAGACGAGGTTGTGCCGAGATTCGGCGCTGGGTTTGGCGTGATTTGAAACCTCGTAGGCGCTGAAACCGGCCGCCCGGCACAGTTCCTGCGTCAGTTCGTACATGTCGGCGGCAAGATCGTCCGATGGAAGGCCACGTAGACCGCCCCGAGCACGCCGTTGTGAGAAGATCGTGCCGGGTTCTATGGTGAGTTGATAAAGAGAGAGGTGATCGACAGCGAGAGCCAAAGCCTCGGAAAGCTCTTGTCGCCAAGCCGTCAGGGTTTGATCCTGACGCGCATAAATGAGATCGAAACTGACCCGGTTAAAATGTGAGCGGGCGATTTCGTATGCGCTGATGGCCTCTGCCGCGCTGTGAATACGCCCAAGGCGCTGCAGGTCGTCGTCGCGCAAGGATTGAACGCCGAGCGACACCCGGTTCACACCAGCCTGCGCGAAACCGGCGAAACGTCCCGCCTCGACCGAACCGGGGTTGGCCTCGAGCGTGATTTCGATATCGTTGGCAGGGGCCCAGATACGGCAGGCGTGTTCGATGATGGCGGCCACCAGTTCCGGCTTCATAAGGCTTGGCGTGCCACCTCCGAAAAAAATGGAATTCAAAACCCGACCTGGGAGGCGTTCACCATATCGGTGCAATTCTTGCAGATAGGCTCTAAGCCAGCGCGATTGGTCGATTTCTCTCCGAACGTGGCTATTGAAATCGCAATAAGGGCATTTCGCTTCGCAGAAGGGCCAATGCACATAGAGGCCAAAGCCGCCAGCCTGCCAATCCTCAGTCAAAGCAGCCGTTCACAAGCTTGGCAAACGCATCGGCGCGATGACTAATCTTGTTTTTCTCAGATCCGTTCATCTCACCGAAGGTGATGTCATATCCGTCCGGCTGAAAAATCGGATCATAGCCGTGGCCATGCGTTCCGCGCATCGGCCAAACAATTTTTCCGTCAATGGTGCCGGGAAAAACTTCGTCATGTCCATCGGGCCATGCCAGCACCAACGTGCAGCAGAACCGTGCGGTCCAAGGCTGTGGCGCACCAACCTCCAGGATGCGATCATGTGCTTTGGCCATCGCCATGGCAAAATCACGAGAAATCTCTGTTTCGGCCCAATCCGCGGTGTAAACGCCTGGAGCGCCCCCAAGCGCGTCAATCTCGATACCACTGTCATCGGACAAAGAAGGCAGCCCGGTTGCCTGAGCGGCAGCATGGGCCTTGATCCGGGCATTGCCAACAAAAGTCGTTTCGGTTTCGTCGGGTTCCTCGAGATGCATTTCTGAGGCGCCGACGACCTTTATGGCGTAGGGCTCCAGCAGCGTCGCGATCTCTTTCAGTTTGCCTGCGTTGTGCGTGGCAACCAGAAGCGTATCGCCCGAGAACTTACGCATCCGCGGCCGCTTTCTGTATCGCGACAAGCTCGCCGACGCCTTTTTCGGCGAGGTCCATGAGGCTTTCCATCTCGGTCCGGCTGAAGGTCGCACCCTCGGCGCTCATCTGGACCTCAATGAGGCGGCCGGTGCCGGTCATGATGAAATTAGCGTCGACACCGGCATCGCTGTCCTCTGGGTAGTCCAGATCAAGGACGGGCTGGCCCGCATAAATGCCACAGCTGACGGCGGCCACGGGATCGACGAGCGGGTCACTGACCACGTCGCCGGTTTTGAGCAGTTTGTTGACCGCAAGGCGCAGCGCAACCCAACCGCCGGTAATCGAGGCGCATCGCGTTCCACCATCGGCCTGGATCACATCACAATCGACGGTGATCTGACGTTCGCCCAAGGCCACACGATCGACACCGGCGCGCAGACTGCGCCCGATGAGGCGCTGAATTTCAACGGTCCGCCCACCCTGTTTGCCCGCGGACGCTTCGCGCCGCATACGCGACGTGGTCGAACGCGGCAGCATTCCGTACTCGGCCGTGACCCAGCCGAGGCCAGAGCCCTTGATGAACGGAGGAACACGATCTTCGATCGTTGCGGTACACAGGACGTGGGTGTCGCCGATGCGGATCATGCAGGATCCTTCGGCATGTTTCGTCACGTCGGTCTCGATTGAAACTGCGCGCATTTCACTTAAGTCTCTTCCCGAAGGACGCATGCCAGATCTCCTTGTTTGCCTGTTCGGGATACAGGCGACCGAAACCTGATAGCAACCCCGATTGACCTTTTCGGCAGGCCGTTTTTAATGGCACTTCACGGGGCGACAGAAATGAAGATGGATAACGCGCGACAAATCCTCGAAGAGATGAACGACCGCTCGCGGGAAGTGTTTCGGCGGGTTGTCGAAGGGTATCTCGCCACGGGCGATCCTGTGGGGTCGCGTACGCTGACCCGCGACATGAGCGAAAAAGTCTCCGCGGCGACGATTCGCAATGTGATGCAGGACCTGGAGTACCTTGGCCTTTTGGACAGCCCTCATGTCTCGGCCGGACGTGTTCCGACGCAGCAGGGTCTGAGGATGTTCGTCGACGGATTGCTGGAAGTCAGCGACCTTGAACTGAATGACCGCGAGAAGATCGACGCGACGCTGGGGTCGAATTCCGATGATGTCAGCCTGGCGCTTGACCGCATCGGCTCGGCGCTGTCCGGCGTCACGCAAGGTGCATCGCTTGTGCTAGCACCGAAACGCGAAGCGCCGATCAAGCATATCGAGTTCGTTGCGCTGGGCCACGATAGAGCGCTAGTGGTACTGGTCTTTGGCGACGGGCATGTCGAGAACAGGATTTTCCATCCGCCGCCGGGACAGACGCCAAGCTCGATGCGAGAGGCAGCAAATTTTCTGAATGCCCTGATCGAGGGAAAGACACTTTCCGATGTGCAGACGGTCATCGCCAAAGAAATCGACAAGCGCCGCCAAGAGATCGACGGACTTGCGCATCAATTGGTCGAAAGTGGACTGGCCGTATGGGAGGGCGAGGCCGACAGTTACGAAAGGTTGATCGTGCGGGGGCGCGCGAATCTGATCAACTCGGAAGTTGAGCAGGAGGACCTTGACCGGATGAAAACCCTGTTTGACGACCTTGAACGGAAGCGAGACATCGCAGAATTTCTTGAATTGACCGATCAGGGCGAGGGTGTGCGCATTTTTATCGGGTCAGAGAACAAACTTTTCTCACTTTCGGGTTCCTCTTTGGTGGTCTCTCCATATATGAACGCTGATCGTAAGATCGTTGGCGCGGTCGGTGTGATTGGTCCGACGCGCCTGAACTACGGTCGAATTGTTCCAATCGTGGATTACACCGCGCAGCTTGTCGGCAAGCTGATCGCGGACCGAAAGTAGAGGATGAGCATGGCACAGTCGAAAGAAGACCCGTTTCTGGACGACGTGGAGCAAGCGGAAGAAGAAGAGCACGCTGCAATGACCGAAGATGACGCTCCGGAAAGCCCGGAGCATCAAATCGAGTCGCTGCGGGCCGAGCGCGACGCTTTCCAAGACAAGTTCATGCGGGCGCTCGCCGATGCCGAAAATGCGCGCAAACGGGCCCAGCGTGAGCGCACCGAGGCCGAGAATTATGGCGGGTCGAAGCTGGCCCGGGATATCTTGCCGGTCTACGACAACCTGAAGCGTGCGGTCGAGACCGTGACCGACGAACAGCGCAAAGAAGCGGCGGCTCTGATCGAAGGTGTCGAGCTGACGATGCGTGAACTGGTAAACGTGTTTTCCAAGCATGGTATCCAGGTGATTGATCCGCAGGTGGGCGACAAGTTCGACCCGAAACAGCACGAGGCAATGTTCGAGGCGCCCGTGCCCGGCACCAAGGCGGGTGAGATCATCCAGGTTTCGGCACAGGGCTTCATACTGTACGACCGTATTCTGCGCCCGGCGCAAGTGGGCGTTTCGTCCTTTACAGGCTGACGCTCTCAAAGATCGCGAGACAAACCTTTCAGCTCGTAAAGCAGATCCAAGGCCTCTTTGGGGCTGAGGTGATCTGGTTGAAGTTCCTTTAGCCGCGCCTCGACCACTGACTCTTTTGACACAGGTTGGGGTGCGGGCGGCGGGGACGCGGCAAAAAGAGGCAGATCATCGATCAAGGCGGCACGCTTGCCGCCGCCTTCGCGCTCACCCTTTTCCAAGGCATCCAGAACGACGCGGGCGCGCTCAACCACAGCGGCGGGCAAACCGGCCAGTTTCGCCACCTGCACGCCATAGCTGCGATCCGCTGCGCCGCGACGAACCTCGTGCATGAATATCACGTCGCCTTCGTGTTCTTTCACCGCCACCGTAGCGTTATCGACACGGTCCAGTTTATCGCTCAGCTGCGTCAATTCGTGGTAGTGCGTCGCGAAAAGGGCGCGGCACCGGTTGGTTTCATGAAGATGCTCCAGAGTGGCCCATGCAATACTCAGCCCGTCGTAGGTGGCCGTGCCACGGCCGATTTCGTCCAGGATCACCAGCGCTTTGTCGTCGGCCTGGTTCAGGATGGCCGCGGTTTCCACCATTTCGACCATGAAAGTGGAGCGACCGCGGGCCAGATCGTCAGAGGCGCCGACGCGGCTGAACAGTTGGCTGACAAGCCCGATATGGGCTCGTGTTGCCGGAACGTAACTGCCCATCTGGGCAAGAACCGCGACAAGCGCATTCTGGCGCAGGAAGGTCGATTTACCGGCCATATTCGGCCCGGTCAGCAGCCAAATGTCGCTGCTCTCGCCGAGTGAACAGTCATTCGCGATGAAAGGTGCCCCACCTTGCGATCGGAGGGCTGCCTCGACAACAGGGTGACGGCCCGCTTCGATGTCGAGCGCGCGGCTTTCATCGACCTTGGGTCGGCACCAGTTTTCGGCTCGGGCGAGATCGGCAAGGCCGGCGGCAAGGTCGAACTCGGCCAGTGAGCGTGCGGCCAGTGATATGTCTCCGGATCGCTCCATAATTGCGCGCTTCAGGGTGTCATAGAGCCGTTTTTCAATCTCCAACGCGCGACCGCCAGCATTGAGAATGCGGGTTTCCATCTCGCTGAGGGGAACGGTGGTGAAGCGGACCTGGTTCGCCGTGGTCTGGCGATGCTTGAAGGTCTCGCTCAGCGGTTCCGTCAGCATCTTGTCGGCATGGGTTGCGGTGACTTCGACGAAATAGCCCAGAACGTTGTTATGCTTTACCTTCAGGCCTTGGATGCCGGTTGTCTTGGCATACTCCGCCTGCATCCCAGCGATGACGCTACGCCCCTCGTCGCGCAGCTTGCGGGCCTCGTCCAACTCGGTGTCATAGCCGTCGGCGATAAAGCCTCCATCGCGAGCGAGCAAAGGCGGCTCGGCGATCAGGGCTTCATCGAGCAGGTCGAGCAGTTCATCGTGGCCGGTCAGCGCCGAAGAGACTTCTTGAAGTGGTTTCGGCAGGTCCTGTTCCTCAAGCATCCGCGCAACTTCGGCGCTTTGCGCGAGGCCGTTGCGAATTGCGGCGAGGTCGCGGGGGCCGCCCCGGTCGAGCCCGAGACGCGACAAGGCCCGGTCAAGGTCGGGGACCTTGCGCAGCGTTTCGCGCAGATCCTGCGAAAATCGCGCATTCTGAACCATGAATTCCACGCAAGCGAGGCGATCCTGAACCACATGCGACACGCGGCTGGGGCTGGAAATACGCCGCTCAAGCAAGCGACCGCCGCCGGCCGTCACAGTCCGGTCGATGCAGGACAGGAGCGAGCCCGCACGCCCGCCGGTCAGTGACTGGGTCAGTTCCAGGTTTCGACGGGTGGCGGCGTCGATCTGCATGACCCGCGCCTCATTCTCGCGCACGGGTTTTTGCAGGAGCGGTAGCTTTCCCTTCTGGGTGATTTCCAGGTACTCGGCGATTGCGCCCATTGCGGCGATTTCCGCGCGTTCGAACTGGCCGAAGGCCTCGAGCGTGTTGACGTCGAACAAAGAGCAGAGCCGCTTTTCGGCGCCTGCGCTGTCAAATGCCGAGCGGCCGAGCGGGGTGATCGAGATGCCATGTTCCTCGGCGATGTCACGAATGACGGCTTCGTCACTATCGGCCACGATGAGTTCACTGGGCGCAAGGCGGGCCAGCTCGGGCGACAGGCGGGGACCGGCCAGCGGCATGACATGAAACGCGCCGGTCGAGATATCGACCCAAGCCAATGCAGAGCTTTCACGTATCTTGGCAAAGGCTGTTAGGAAGTTATGTCGGCGTGCCTCGAGCAGGCTTTCCTCGGTCAGTGTTCCGGGGGTCACCAGGCGCACCACGTCACGTTTGACCACGGATTTCGAGCCGCGCTTCTTGGCTTCGGCAGGGTCTTCCATCTGCTCGCAGACGGCGACGCGAAAACCCTTGCGGATAAGTGTCAGAAGGTAGCCTTCGGCGGAATGCACGGGCACGCCGCACATGGCGATATCCTCGCCCAGATGCTTGCCGCGCTTGGTCAGGGCGATATCAAGTGCCTCGGCGGCGGCAACGGCGTCTTGAAAAAACAGCTCGTAGAAATCACCCATGCGGTAGAAAAGAAGCGCGTTCTGGTATTGCGCTTTCAGTTCCAGATATTGCGCCATCATCGGCGTCACGGTTGTTGTCGTGGATGCCACATTGCCCCCCATAGGCTTTGGCCGGCAGCTTACAAATCGCGGGCAGCGGGTGAAAGGTAAAAGCGAAGCAAGGCTTGAAAACCGCGGCGATGCGCGGAAGCTGTGCCAAGTGATGGAGGGGTGAATGATCTTTAACCTGGGGTCTCTGAATACCGACTACGTTTATCTGGTTCCGCACTTGCCGCAGCCGGGTGAGACATTGGTGGCGGCGTCGATGACGGTCGGGCTGGGCGGAAAGGGCGCCAACATGTCGGTGGCGGTTGCAAAAGCGGGGGGGCGCGTGCGCCACATAGGTGCAGTGGGACCGGATGGCGCCTGGGCCAAAGCGCGGTTGGCCGAGTACGGCCTAGACGTGGATCATATTGCAAAGGTCAATGTGCCGACGGGACATGCAATCATCAACGTCGATCCGCAGGGGGAGAATGCCATCGTGGTCTTTCCCGGCGCCAATCACGAGCAATCGCACCAAGCGATTGCCGCGGCTTTGGCAGAGGCCGGTGCGGATGATCTCCTGGTGTTCCAGAACGAAACCAATGGCAAGGAGTTTGCCGTGGCGCAGGCGTTGGAACGGGGGTTGCGGGTGATGTATGTACCTGCGCCCTATGATGAGAAGGCGGTAAATGTGCTACTTCCGCACGTCCATATCCTTTTGCTGAACGAACTCGAATTCGGCCAGATGATGCAGGCCACGGGGCGGGACGTAGCGACGCTTGGAGTACCGACCATCGTCGTGACACGCGGGGCGCAAGGAGCCGTTCTGCTGGAGGAAAGCTCTTGCTGGTCGGAGCGGAATTTCCCGGCGCCGAAGGTTGACGCAGTCGATACGACAGGTGCCGGCGATGCGTTCGCAGGATATTTTGCTGCCGGGATCGACTTGGGACTTCCTGTTGATCAGGCTGTGGAGCGCGCCGTGTTCGCTGCGGCTTTGCAGGTCACGCGCCGCGGGACGGCGGAGGCTATCCCGACACTGACAGAGGTTCAGGCCTTCGTTGGTTAGGAGCCGATGAACGGCGCGTTGTCGCCCCAAAGCTGGCGGATGCGTTCGTCGCGGCCACATGCGTCGCGATATGCTTTGTAGGCCTTGGCCTGCGTTTTCGGACCGAAGCGCGTGATGATCAGGCGGTCGCCCTTGTAGTAATCCTGATGATAGTCTTCCGCCTCGTAAAAGTCCGACGCGGGCAGGATCGGGGTGACAATCTCTTGGCCGAGGGTGGCGGCGGCCTTGGCCTTGGCCGTCTTCGCCGCTTTTTCCTCGACGGCACCGTCGGCAAAGATCGCGGTGCGATAGCTGTCGCCGCGGTCGCAGAACTGGCCGCCCGCATCGGTCGGATCGACCGAGCGGAAGAACAGTGACAAGAGCTCCTCGCGGCTAACTTGTGCCGGATCGTATTCGATCTGCACCGCCTCGTAATGGCCTGTCCCACCGCGCACGACCTGCTTGTATGTGGGGTTCTCTACGGTGCCGCCGGTGTATCCGGAGATGACTTCGCTGACGCCCTCGACGGATTCAAAATCCGCCTCGACGCACCAGAAGCAGCCGCCCGCCACCGTAAGCGTTTCGGTTTCGGCGGCCTTGGCGGCGTTGGTCTGGACACCGAGGCCGATGGCGATGGATATGGCGAGCACGGTCGCCTTGATGTTCCGCAGATAGTTCATGGCACAGCCTCCCTTTGCCTGGGTGTCAAACTGCCGCGCTTTTGCAACTGTTCCAACTCACCACCGCGTGAGGTCACGGGGCGGTGAAGCGAATTTATCCCTTGGCACCGATTTTGCCTCTTTCTAGCTTGGGCTGAAACAAAGCGCGGGGCGGTTTGTAACAAAGGGAAGGGCGACGGGCATGGCAGAGCATCAGACGACACACCAGGCGGAAGAGGATGCGCGGAACGAGGACATCCTGATTTGGCTGAACGGGCGGATCGTGCCCAAGGCGGAGGCGGTCGTCAGTGTCTATGACAGCGGTTTCATGCTGGGCGACGGGGTTTGGGAAGGTCTGCGGTTGTATTACGGGACGTGGGCCTTTCTGGATGAGCATATGGACCGGTTGTTCGAGGCGGCGAAGGCGATCGACCTGGATATCGGCCTGACGCGGCAAGAGGTGGTGCAGGCGCTTCTAGACACGCAGGCCGCCAACGAGATGACGAGCGACGCGCACGCACGCCTGATGGTGACGCGGGGCGTCAAGACACGACCGTTCCAGCACCCGAGCTTGTCTCGGCAGGGGCCGACGATCACAATCATCATGGAGCATTCGCGCCCCAAGATCGCGCGGCCCATACGGCTGGCCACGGTGCCGCATATCCGGGGCCTGCCAATGACGCAGGACCCGAAGCTGAATTCACATTCCAAGCTCAACTGCATCCTGGCCTGTATCGCCGCGGAAAAAGCGGGTGCGGACGAAGCACTGATGCTGGATGTGCATGGTTTTGTGAACACGACTAATGCCTGCAATTTCTTTATCGTTCGTAAAGGGGCCGTTTGGACCTCGACTGGGGACTACTGCATGAACGGGATCACGCGGCAGAAGGTGATCGACCTCTGCCGGGAAAACGACATTCCGGTTTACGAGCGGAATTACTCGCTCGTGGACACCTATGGCGCCGACGAGGCGTTTCTGACCGGCACGTTCGGCGCGCAGACACCGGTGAGCGAGATCGACGGGCGGCCCATTGGCGAAGGTGAGGCCGGGCCGGTGACGAAGCGGATTCAGGCGCTTTACAAGGACCTGATCGCAACGGAATGCGCCTGATGCGGATCGCGATGTGGTCGGGGCCGCGGAACCTGTCGACGGCGATGATGTATGCCTTCGCGGCACGGGGCGACTGCGCGGTGATCGACGAGCCGTTCTATTCCGCCTACCTGACGATGACGGGGCTGGACCACCCAATGCGGGAGGAGATCATCGCGTCGCAGCCGAGCGACCCGGCAGATGTGGTCGCGGGGCTGATGGGGCCTATCCCAAAGGAAAAGAAGCACTTTTACCACAAGCACATGGCGCAGCACATGATTGACGGTGTTCCGCGCGATTGGATCCGCGACGTGGTGAACGTGTTCCTGATCCGGCATCCGGCGCGGGTGGTGGCGAGTTTCTCGGCCAAGTACGAAAAGCCCACGCTCGACGATATCGGCTTTCGTCAGCAGGCGGAGCTGTTCGATCAGGTCAAGGCGCTGGGCGGCGATCCAGTGGTGATCGACAGCGCCGATATAAGGCGCGATCCAGAAGGCCATCTGCGGAGCCTGTGCGACCGGATCGGGTTGGACTGGACGCCGGATATGCTGTGTTGGCCCAAGGGCGGTCATGCGGATGATGGTGTCTGGGCCAGTCACTGGTACGGGGCGGTGCATGGCTCGACCGGGTTCGCGCCGGCGGAGGGTAATGTGCCGGAATTGACCGGGTGGAAGGCGGATTTATCCGCCGCCGCGATGCCCTATTACGAGGTGTTGCGGGCGCATTCGGTTAAGGCACCGTCGCAGGGTTAATGGCCGAATCGGGGTCGAAAATGGCACGTCGGTAACGCGTCGGTATTTCAGTGGTATTCCGACGGTGCCATTTTCGCAGGAGCCCGTGGTGAACGGGCCGAACGCTGGGCGGCCCGTTTGGACTGCCTTGCTTAACCTTTCAGACGCCTGTTGCGAGCCGCGAGAAGTTTCAGGCGCAGCGCGTTCAGCTGGATGAAGCCGGCGGCATCTTTCTGGTCGTAGGCGCCGGCGTCTTCCTCGAAGGTTACATGCGCTTCAGAATAGAGCGAGTGATCGGACCAGCGGCCGACGCAGTTGACGGACCCCTTGTAGAGCTTCAGCCGGACGGCGCCGGTGACGTGTTCCTGGCTCTTGTCGATGGCGGCTTGCAGCATCTCGCGCTCAGGGCTGAACCAGAAGCCATTATAGATGAGTTCGGCGTAGCGGGGCATCAGGCTGTCCTTGAGGTGTCCTGCGCCGCTGTCCAGTGTGATCTGTTCGATGCCGCGATGCGCCTCGAGCAGGACGGTGCCGCCGGGGGTTTCGTAGATGCCGCGGGATTTCATGCCGACAAAGCGGTTTTCGACGAAATCGAGCCGGCCGATGCCGTGCTTGCCGCCAAGCTCGTTCAGCTTGGTGAGGATCGTGGCGGGGGACATCGCCTCGCCGTTGATCGAGACGGCGTCGCCCTTTTCGAATCCGATTTCGACCACTTCGGGGACGTTGGGCGCATCCTCGGGGTTGGCAGTGCGCTGGTAGACGTAATCGGGGGCGGTCTCGGCGGGATCTTCCAGTACTTTGCCCTCGGAGGAGGTGTGCAGGAGGTTGGCGTCGACGCTGAACGGGGCTTCGCCGCGCTTGTCCTTGGCGATCGGGATCTGGTTCTTCTCGGCGAACTCGATCAGGCGGGTGCGCGAGGTCAGGTCCCATTCCCGCCAAGGGGCGATGACCTTGATATCGGGGTTGAGCGCGTAGGCGGCGAGTTCGAACCGGACCTGGTCATTGCCCTTGCCGGTGGCGCCGTGGGCGACGGCATCGGCGCCAGTCTCGGCCGCGATTTCGACAAGGCGCTTGGAAATAAGCGGGCGCGCGATGGAGGTGCCGAGCAGGTACTGGCCCTCGTAAAGCGCGTTGGCGCGGAACATCGGGAAGACGAAATCGCGGACGAATTCCTCGCGGATGTCCTCGATGTAGATATTGTCGGGGTTGATACCGAGGAGTTCGGCCTTCTTGCGGGCCGGATCGAGCTCCTCACCCTGCCCGAGGTCGGCGGTGAAGGTCACGACCTCGCAGCCATATTCGGTTTGCAGCCACTTGAGGATGATCGACGTATCGAGGCCGCCGGAATAGGCCAGCACGACTTTCTTGGGCGCGGACATCTTGGTACCCCTTTGCATGATGTTGCAGGGGCGATTACCGGGTTTTGTCAGGCGGGGCAAGGCGGCGGAGGCTTGTCATGTTGGCCGCGATGGGCGAAGGACGAGGGATGAGCGATTTCAGAACCCAAGCCCGGGCCGCCGAGGCCGAAATGCGCGCCGTCTTCGAGCCGACGCCGCTGCAGCGCAATGCGCATCTGTCCGACAAATACGGCGCGGAGGTGTACCTGAAGCGCGAGGATCTGAGCCCGGTGCGGTCATACAAGCTGCGGGGCGCGTTCAACGCGATGCGCAAGGTGATGGCGGCGGGCGAGGCCGCGCCGGTGTTCGTTTGTGCCAGTGCCGGGAACCATGCGCAGGGCGTGGCCTTCATGTGCCGGCATTTCGGGGTGAAGGGCGTGATCTTCATGCCGGTGACGACGCCGCAGCAGAAGATCGGGCAGACGCGCAAGTTTGGCGGCGATGCCGTGACGATCCGCATGGTTGGAGACTATTTCGACGATACGCTGGCGCAGGCGCAAGAGTATTGCAGCGATGTGGCCGGGCATTTCCTGTCGCCCTTTGACGACGAGGACGTGATCGAGGGGCAAGCCTCGGTTGCGGTGGAGATCGAGGCGCAGCTGGGCGCGGTGCCCGACCGGATCGTGCTGCCGGTGGGCGGTGGCGGGCTGTCGTCTGGTGTGCGCAGTTACTTCGGGCCAGAGGCGAACATGGTGTTCGTGGAGCCGGTGGGGGGTGCGTGCCTGGCCGCGGCTTTGAAGGGCGGCGCGCCGGTACGGTTGCCAAATGTGAACACCTTTGCCGACGGCGCGGCGGTGGCGCAGATCGGGGCGCGGACGTTTGCGCGGTTGCGCGATGTCGATCCGGCCAAGGTGATTGCCGTGGCCGAGGATCGGGTCTGTACCACGATGCTGGAGATGCTGAACATCGAGGGTATGGTGCTGGAACCGGCAGGCGCGCTGGCCGTGGATGCGCTGAAGGATTTCGACATCAGCCCCGGCGAGACGATCATCTGCGTGACCTCGGGTGGGAATTTCGATTTCGAGCGTCTGCCGGAGGTGAAGGAACGGGCGCAGCGGTTCGCGGGGCTGAAGAAATATTTCGTGCTGCGGATGCCACAGCGGCCAGGGGCGTTGAAGGATTTTCTGACCATTCTTGGCCCCGACGACGATATCGCGCGGTTCGAGTACCTTAAGAAGTCGGCGCGCAACTTTGGCTCGGTCCTGATCGGGATCGAGACTAGTGACGCGGCCAATTTCGAGCGGATCGAGGCAGAAATGACCGAGGGCGGGTTCGAGCACCGGGACATCACCAATGACCAGATCCTGGCGGAATTCCTAATCTGAGGTGAGGTGTGGCAGCTCGCCCAGGAACTTGGTCTTGGACGAGGTGAAGGTCTCAACGATATGGGTGAGGTCGATATCGGAAGCGTCGCCGCGCGCGGCCGTGAGTTCGCCATCCATGCAGAGTTTGGAAAAGTCGTCGAAGCCGAGGTTGAGCGCGCTGCCCTTGAGGAAATGCAGCTTGGCCTCGAGCGTTTCGGGGGCGGGATTGGCGCGAAGCTCGGCAATCTCTTCCTCGACCTCTTCGAGGAAGATCTCGACCACCTCGTCGAAATCCTCGGGCCCGATTTCGTCGCGCAGTTGGGTGACGCGGTTCCAATCGATCATGGCATCCTCCTTAGCCCTGAACGCTAGGTGCGGCGAATTAAGGGTGGGTGAAGAAGGTGCGCGAATTAGACGGCATTTTAGGCTTCACGTGGCATTAAGAGGCGCGTGGTTGCATATGGGCAAAAACGCATAGGCAAGACCGTGTCGGCCAACCCCAGCAAGGCGATAGACCCGCCGCCCGATCAGATGAGCATCCGCCGTGTGCTGGTTGTGGATGACAGCCGGTTGCAGCGCCGTATTATCAACGCGGCCCTGTCGCGGCTTGGGCTGGACGTGGTCGAGGCGGGGTCTGGGACCGAGGCGCTTGCCATTTGCGAAGCGGCGCCGCCGGACCTTGTGATCAGTGACTGGATGATGCCCGGGATGAACGGGCTGGAGCTGTGCCGGGCGTTCCGGGCGCTGCCGCGAGAGGGCTACGGGTATTTCATCCTCGTCACCTCGAAAAGCGAGAAGGAAGAGGTGGCGCTGGGCCTGGATGCCGGGGCGGACGATTTCCTCACCAAGCCGATCAACCCCGGTGAGCTGCGCGCACGGATCGCGGCGGGGGACCGGATCGTGCGGATGCAGCGGGAACTGAGCGAGACAAACCGGCTGGTGCGCGAAACGCTGGAAGAGCTGCAGGGGCTCTATGACTCGCTCGACAATGACCTGATCGAGGCAAAGAAGCTGCAACAGTCCCTGATTTCAGAGCGGTTCAGGGACCTTGGGCCGGCGCAGGTGTCGTTCCTGTTGCGCTCGGCGGCGCATGTGGGGGGCGACCTTGTGGGGGTCTTTCCGGTCAGCGAGACGCGGATCGGCCTTTATGCGATCGACGTGTCGGGGCATGGCGTGAGTTCGGCGCTGATGACCGCAAGGCTGGCGGGGTACCTTTCGTCCACGTCGCCCGAGCAGAACGTGGCGCTGGCGCAAGGGCCGGACGGGTTTCTGCCACGGCCGCCCGACGAGGTGCTGGCGGACCTGAACCAGATGTTTCTGGGTGAAATAGAGACTGAATTGTACTTTACGATGTTGCTGGCCGATGCGGATCTGGCGACCGGGCGCGTGACCATGGCACAGGCAGGGCATCCCTGCCCGGCCATCCAGCGCGCAGATGGGCGGGTCGAGATCGAAGGCCCCGGGGGATTGCCGGTCGGCCTGATCGACGGCGCGACCTATGAGCGCTTTGAGGTGCAGCTTTACCCCGGTGATCGGTTGTTCCTGCATTCCGACGGTGTGGACGAATGCGCGGATGGCACGGGCACACTGTTGGGCGAGGACGGTGTGCGGCGTATCTTGCGCGAGTTGCGGCAGACCGAAGGCATGGCGTTTCTGGAATCGGTGATCTGGAAACTGGCGGAGTATGCCGGGCGCGATGATTTCGACGATGACGTGTCGGTGGCGTTGCTGGAATTCAAGCCAGTCGGAAAAGCGCCCTGACGAAATGCCGGTCGCCCGGATTGCCGACATGACGCGCGGCGGTTTCGGGATCGGCGAAAAAGGCGGTATGGCCCGGCTCGGACGGCGCGGAGAGCGGCCGGACGGGGCGGGCGCGGTAAATGACGCAGATCTTGTCGGCCCAGAGATCGTATTCCGGCATGTAGACGAAGCGGCGGAACACCCCCAACCGCCGGGGCGCGGAAATGCGCCAGCCGGTTTCCTCGAACACTTCGCGATGCAGGGCCTGCAGGGGCGATTCGCCGGGGTCGATGCCGCCGCCGGGCAATTGCATCTCGGGCTTGGGCTCTTCCTGCCAGGTCAGGAGCAGCTTGCCGTTGCGCGGCAGGATGGCATAGGCGCCGGGGCGCGCGGTGTAGCGGATGTCGGGCCTTGGCGGCTTGCCGAAGCGTCGCATGGCGGGCCCCCCTTGGAGTATGCCTTGTTGCGCATATATAGTCGCGATATGCCAAGAACGGGCGCCCAAGAAAACCCCCTTAAGGATACGTGATGACACTCGGCCAGAAGATCGCCTGGGACGATACCGTCCTGCCATTTCAATTGGACCAATCGGACATTCGCGGCCGCGTGGTGCGGCTGGACGGTGTGCTGGATGGTGTGCTGAAGCAGCATGACTATCCCGCGCCGGTCGAGGCGCTGATCGCGGAAATGGCATTGATGACGGCGCTGATCGGCCAGACGATCAAGCTGCGCTGGAAGCTGTCGTTGCAGGTGCAGTCACAAGGCCCGGTGCGGATGATCGCCACGGATTACTTTGCGCCGGAGAAGGAAGGCGAGGCCGCGTGGATCCGCGCCTATGCCAGTTTTGACCCGGAGCAGATTACCGACGCACCCCCGTTCGAGCAGTTGGGCGAGGGGTATTTCGCGGTGATTCTGGACCAAGGCCAGGATACCGCGCCCTACCAGGGGATCACGCCGATTGCGGGCGCGCGGTTGAGCGATTGTGCCGAGGCGTATTTTGCGCAGTCTGAGCAACTGCCGACGCGGTTCGCGCTGAGCTATGGGCGGTCGACCGAGAGTGACGGGCGTGAGCATTGGCGCGCCGGTGGCGTGTTGTTGCAACTGATGCCCAAGGCGTCGCCCTTTGCCACGGGGGGCGGCAGCGGCGAGGACGGGTTGTTACAGGCTTCGGATATCCTTGATGAAGACAGCGAAGAGAACTGGAACCGGGTGAACACCCTGCTGGACACAGTGGAGGATCTTGAGCTGATCGGTCCGTCGGTGTCGTCCTCGGACCTGCTGGTGCGGCTGTTCCACGAGGAGGTGCCGCGGGTGTTCGACGTTCAGGCGGTGCGCTTTGGATGTACCTGTTCCGAAGAGAAGGTCCGCAGCAGCCTGTCGATCTATTCGGCCAAGGACATTGCGACGATGACGACCGAAGAGGGCATCGTGACCGCCGATTGCCAGTTCTGCGGGGCGCATTACGCGCTGGATCCCAAGACGCTGGGGTTCGAGGCCGAAGCAAAGGACGGCGATGAAGAGTGACCTTGTCGCGACCCTGCGGGCAGCCTTGCAGGGCGAAATGGCGCCGTCGTCGGATTACGACCTTAACCCGGACGTGGTTTTGCCGGAGGGACGCAAACTGCGGCCCGCCGGGGTGCTGGTGCCGATCGAGGTGACGGAGACGGGCGCAAGGCTGTGGCTGACCAAGCGGTCCTCTGCCTTGCAGCACCACCCGGGGCAGGTTGCCTTTCCCGGTGGGAAGCAGGAAGAGGGCGATGCCGATATCGTGGCCGCTGCTTTGCGCGAGGCGCATGAGGAGATCGGGTTGGCACCGGGTATGGTGGAGGTTCTGGGCACGTTGCCGCCGCACGAGACGGTAACGAGTTTTTACGTGACGCCGGTGATCGGGGTGATTTCAGGGCCTTTTTCGCCGGTGCCAGAGGCGGGCGAAGTGGAGGAAGTGTTCTCGGTTCCGCTGGAGCATGTGTTGGAGTTGGGCCGGTTCAGGGTCGAATCCCGGCGCTGGCGTGGAACGCGGCGGCATTACTTCGCCGCGCCCTATGGACCGTATTACATCTGGGGCGCGACCGCGCGGATGTTGCGCGCGATGGCGGAGGCTGTACGTTTGCAGCATGACGCTGACAGGTGACTGGATCGACGCGGGCGAGACGCAGGATGTGTGCCGGATGCTGGAGGCAGCCGGGCATCGGGCGTTGATGGTCGGCGGCTGCGTGCGCAACGCGCTGTTGGGCGTTGCGGTGAACGACATCGACATCAGCACGGATGCGCGGCCCGAAACCGTGGTCGCGCTTGCCGAGGCGGCTGGAATGAAGGCGGTGCCCACGGGCATCGAGCATGGCACGGTGACGGTGGTGTGTCGGGGTGTGCCGTTCGAGGTAACCACCTTTCGCAAGGACGTGGAGACGGACGGGCGGCGCGCCGTGGTCGCCTTTTCCGATGACGTGGAAAGCGACGCGCGGCGGCGGGATTTCACGGTGAACGCGCTTTATGCGACGCGAAAGGGTGCGATGATCGACCCGCTGGGTGGGCTGCCCGATATCGAAGCGCGGCGCATCCGGTTCATCGACGATGCCGAAACGCGGATACGGGAGGATTACCTGCGTATCTTGCGGTTCTTTCGGTTTCATGCGGCCTATGGGGACCCGGATGAAGGTTTGGACCCTGACGGGCTGGCGGCCTGTGCGGCGCTGGCGGACGGGATCGACGGGTTGTCGAAAGAGCGGATCGGGGCGGAGATGGGCAAGCTGCTGGCGGCGCATGACCCTGCGCCTTCCGTGGCCGCGATGCGGCAGGCGGGAGTGCTGGCGCATGTGCTTGCCGGCGCCGATGACCGGGCCCTTGCGCCGCTGGTGCATCTGGAAGAGAGGCATCAGGTTTCGCCCGAAGCCGTGCGGCGACTGGCAGTGTTGGGCGGGGAAAACCCAATTGAGGCGCTGCGGCTGAGCAGGAAGAACGCGCGACGGCTGGAGGTGTTGCGCGATGAGGCCGCAGGCACGAAGACACCCGAAGCGCTGGGCTATTTCCACGGGTCACAGACGGCGCGGGATATCGTGCTGTTCCGCGCTGCCCTGTTCGAGATGCCTGTTCCGCGTGATGCTTTCGCTGCCGCGGAGTTGGGGGCGAACGCGGTCTTTCCTGTCAGCGCGCAGGACCTGATGCCGACGCTGCAAGGCCCGGCATTGGGCAAGGCGTTGAAAACGCTGGAGGACGCGTGGATCGCGTCGGGCTTCACGCTCGATAGGCAGGCATTGCTGGCAAGGGCGACATGAAAGGGTCATTTGACTTCGCCGGGGTTTGGCGGCATCTTGCCGGCACCACATGGAGGTTGAGACATGTTTATCGGGGATTTTGAACGCTCATAAGCGCCGGATCGCAGGAGTGATCCCGTGCGCGGCGTCGCGCCCCTTTGCCATGTCTTTCCCTTCGCGGAGTTCCCTCCATGTTCAAGCTTTTCGAAAACCTCGTTGATCCGTATGTGCCGTATGAAGAGACGGACAGGCCGCCGACGCGTCTGTGGCCGTTCATGCGGCTGTACATGGCGCCGTTTCGCCGCGTGTTCTGGGCGGCCGGGATCATGTCGGTCGTTGTGGCGGCGATCGAGATCTGGCTGATCTATTACATGGGGCGGATCGTCGACATCCTGGCGGGCGACCCGATGGAGGTGTGGGAGCAATACGGCACCGAGATCATCGTGGTGGCGATCTTTATCCTGCTGATACGCCCCGCGATACAGGCGTTCGACGTGATGTTGCTGAACAACACGATCCTGCCGAATTTCGGCACGCTGATCCGCTGGCGGGCGCACAAGCATGTGCTGCGTCAGTCGGTGGGATGGTTCGAGAACGACTTTGCCGGGCGGATCGCCAACAGGATCATGCAGACCCCGCCGGCGGCGGGCGAGGCGGTGTTCCAGGCGTTCGACGCCATCGCCTTTTCCATCGCTTACATCATTGGCGCGGGGATATTGCTGAGCGATTCCGACCCGCGGCTGATGTTGCCGCTGGTGGGGTGGCTGGTGCTGTACGGCTTTTTGGTGCGCTGGACGGTGAAGCGGGTGCAGCCCGCGTCCAAGGCCGCGTCAGATGCGCGAAGCCAGGTCACGGGGCGCGTGGTTGATGCCTATACCAACATTCATTCCGTGAAGCTGTTTGCGCATAACACGCGCGAGGTGGAATACGCCAAGGACGCCATCGAACACGCGCGGCAGACCTTTCAGAACGAGATGCGGATCTACACGGTGATGGACGTGGTTCTTACGCTGCTCAATGGGCTGTTGATCGTGGCGGTCGTGGGCTGGGCCATGTGGCTGTGGATGCAGGGACAGGCGAGTGTCGGCGTGGTGGCCGCGGCGACGGCGCTGACCCTGCGGCTGAACGGAATGACCGGGTGGATCATGTGGGCGCTGACTTCGTTCTTTCGGCAACTGGGTGTCGTGGCCGAGGGGATGGAGACGATTGCACAGCCGATTACGTTGGTGGATTCCAAGGACGCCAAGCCGCTGGACATGAAGCAAGGCCGGATTGAGTTACGTGAGCTGTCGCATCATTTCGGACGCGAGAGTGGCGGGCTGGACCGGATTTCACTGAGCATTCAACCGGGCGAGAAGATCGGGCTGGTGGGCCGGTCGGGGGCCGGGAAATCGACCCTAGTCAAGCTGCTTTTGCGGTTTTACGACGCAGAGAAGGGCCAGATCCTGATCGACGGGCAGGATATTTCCGAGGTGACCCAGGACAGTTTGCGCGACCGGATCGGGATGGTGCAGCAGGACAGTTCGCTGCTGCACCGCTCGGTGCGGGACAACATCCTTTATGGCAAGCCCGAGGCGAGCGAGGCGGACATGCTGGAGGCCGCAAAGAAGGCCGAGGCGCATGAGTTCATCCTAGACCTGCAGGATCCGCAAGGACGCAGCGGGTATGATGCGCATGTCGGCGAACGCGGTGTGAAGCTGTCGGGTGGTCAGAGGCAAAGGATCACGCTTGCGCGGGTGATCCTGAAGGATGCGCCGATCCTGTTGCTGGACGAGGCGACGAGTGCGCTGGACAGCGAGGTCGAGGCGGCGATACAGGAGACGCTTTATGGCATGATGGAGGGCAAGACCGTGATCGCGATTGCCCACCGCCTGTCGACGATTGCGCAAATGGATCGCATTATCGTGCTGGATCAGGGTCGGATCGTCGAGGAAGGCGGCCATGCGGAACTGCTGGCGCAGGGCGGGCTTTATGCCCGGTTCTGGAGCCGCCAGTCGGGCGGGTTCATCAATGCGGACGAAGCGGCGGAGTAAGTCATGTCCGAGTGTGTGATCGAACGGTTGGGCCACCTGGGTGACGGGATTGCCGAGGGCCCGGTCTATGTGCCCGGTGCCCTGCCCGGCGAGCGTGTGACCGGAACGCTCGACGGCAGCGTGCTGCGCGAGGTCAAGATCGTGGAGCCGTCGGGGACGCGGGTGAAGGCGCCTTGTCGGCACTACAAGTCCTGTGGCGGGTGCCAGTTGCAGCATGCGGAGCATGCATTTCTGGCCGAGTGGAAGACCGGGATCGTGCGCGAGGCGCTGGCAGCGCAGGGGATAGAGACCGAAATGCGCGAGATCGCTGTGTCCCCGGCGCGAGCGCGGCGCAGGGCCGGGTTCTCCGCGCGGCGCACCAAGAAGGGTGCGACGGCGGGGTTTCACGCCAAGGGATCGGACCTGATCGTGGAGCTGAGCGAATGCCACGTGGTGGTGCCCGAATTGCTGGAGGGTGCAAGGGTGGCGCAGGAGCTTGCCCGGATCGGCACCAGCCGGAAAGGCGAATTGAGCGTGGCGGTCACGCTGTCGGAGACGGGGTTGGACGTGCGTGTGGAGGGCGGCAAACCGCTGGACGGCCCGCTGCGCATTTCGCTGGCGCAATTGGCCGAGAGCGAAGACCTGGCGCGGCTGGCGTGGGACGATGAAGCCGTGGTCACACGGCGGCCGCCGTTGCAGCGGTTCGACGGGATCGCCGTGACGCCGCCGCCGGGGGCGTTCCTGCAGGCCACCAAGGACTCCGAGCGCCTGTTGCAGGAGGAGGTTGCGGCGATTTTGGCTGGAACGGAGCCTGTTATTGACCTGTTCGCTGGGTGTGGCACCTTCGCGCTGCCACTGGCGCGGGAGCGAGCGGTCCACGCGGTCGAAGGCAGCGCGGCCATGACTCGTGCGCTGGACGAAGGGTGGCGGCACAGCGAACGGCTGAAGCAGGTCACGGTCGAGGCGCGGGACCTTTTCCGTCAGCCCATCATGGCCGAAGACCTGAAACGCTTCGATGGCGCCGTGATCGACCCGCCACGCGCCGGGGCCGAGGCGCAGTGCCGCGCGCTGGCCGAAGCGCAGGTGCCGGTGATCGCCTATGTCTCCTGCAACCCGGTGACATTTGCCCGCGATGCAAAGATCCTGGCGCAGGCGGGCTATGTGGTGGAATGGGTGCGGCCGGTCGACCAGTTCCGGTGGTCGGTCCATGTTGAGCTTGTGGCCGCAATCCGCCACAAAACAAGCTGAGCGTCGCAAAATTGAAATGACGTGGCGGGTCTGACGCGGTAAAAGGCTGTCAGGGACAGGCAACAGGTTTATCGAGCAATGAATCGCAGGAATTTCGTAATTCTGTCGGTCGCCAGCGCATTTCTGGCGGCCTGTGGATCCAAGTTCAAATCCTATAACGGGCCCGAGGTGACTCAGGTTCTGATCAGCAAGAGCCGGCGGCGGATGTATCTGTTTCACCACAACAAGGTGCTGAAAGCGTATGATGTCGATCTGGGCTTTACCGCTGCGGGGCACAAGCAGTTCGAAGGTGATGGCAAGACGCCGGAGGGCGATTACACGATCGACCGTCGCAATCCGAACAGTTCCTTTCATCTGTCGCTGGGAATTTCTTACCCCAACGAGGCCGATCGCGCCTTTGCCAAGGCGCAGGGGAAGAAGCCGGGCGGAGATATCTTTATCCACGGGGAGCCCAATGATCTGGGCTGGATCCGCAAGCGGCGTTTGGGCCGGGACTGGACCGCCGGGTGCATTTCCGTGCGGAACAAGGAAATGGAAAAGATCTATGCGATGGTGCGGAACGGCACCCCGATCCGTATCACGCCGTGAGGGCTGGGCTTATTTGCCCATCACAAGCGTCCACCAGATCTTGCCGTTGCGTTCCTGCTCCCAGGAAAAGCCCATTTGGCGGGCGTCGGGGGCCATGATGACCTGCTTGGTCGACGGCTCGTCCATCCAGGCGGTCAGGGTTTCCAGCTCGGTCTCGTAGGTTTCCGAGATGTTTTCGCCGACAAGCTCGCCGGCATAGCCGACGCGGCGCACACGGTCGATCGGAGAGGAGCCGTCCGAGCCGAAATGCCAGGGGCGGTTCTGGACGGACATGTCGCGGGAATGCGTGGCGGCGGCGGCGTTGAGTTGGGCGTTCAATTGAACGGCGGGCCGCCCGGCCGCCTGGCGCAGGGCGTTGACTGCATCAAGCATCCGGTACTGAATTTCGGCGGTCTGGCCCGAGCGGATGCGATAAACCTGGGGCACCGGTTCGCCATTGGGGCCGACAGTGGTTTGCGGCGGCGGCGGGGCGCAGGCCGACAAGAACACAAGTGCGGAAACCAGCAGGCCGAAAATACGCGTCATCAGTGTCTACCACCCAGAAGTTCGTTCGACTCGCTCCTTAGCGCGGCTTGCGTGGTGTTTCAAACCCACAACCGCGTCAGGTGCGCGAATGTTGCCGGTTTGATTTGCGACTGAGGCATTCGCGCCATATGATTTCGAAGGTCCAAAGCAGACAATTGGAAGACAGACATGTCCATTGATCCAAAAAACACATTCAGCCGGCGCGCTTTCCTGGCCGGAACCGCCGCGACGCTGGGGGCGCCCGCGTTGGCGCAGACCGGCACGACCGAGATGGAGAGCAATATTACCCAGACGGTGCAGCGCAACATCTCGAGCTTTCGCGCCGCGGACTGGCGGCCACATTTCAGCAGCCTCAGGAATGGCGCGATCCTGGTCGATATCTCGTCCCGCGCACTGCATTTCTGGGACGAGGACGGGCAGACAAAATTCCTGTTCCCGTCGAGCATCCCGATGTCCGAGGAGTTGACCCGACGGGGCCGAACTCGGGTGGTGCGCAAGGTCGAGGGGCCCGACTGGCGTCCGACGCCGTCGATGCTGAAGCGGAACCCGGATTGGCCGTCCTATGTGCCGCCGGGGCCGGACAACCCGCTGGGCACCCATGCGCTGTATCTGGGCTGGACTTACTACCGGATCCACGGCACGCATGATACGCGGAAGATCGGGCGGCGGTCGTCGAACGGGTGTATCGGGCTTTACAACGAGCATATTGCGCAGCTGTTTGCGCGGGCCAAGGTGGGCACGCAGGTTCTGGTGATCTGAGGCGTTTTGCGCTGGATCAGAGACGAGTTTAGGCAGCGTTTCGGCGCTGCTTTTTTGAGCCCGGTCGCGTGACCCTGCGCGGAATCAAGGCCGCAGGCCGCCGCGCATCGACGGGCCGCCCCGTCACGTCAGAGGCGTGCCGATAACCTTGGCGCACCTCTGGTGCGACGGCCCGACGATTTGGCGAAGCTTGGTGCGCCGTTAGGCGGTCTTTCGGGTTTGGCAGAAATAAAGTGCTTCAGATCGACTGTCGGATCGCCGCGCCGCGGCCCGTCGACACGCGGCTCTAGTCCAGCCAGCCCTTGAGGTTGTCCTCGATCACCGTGCTCAGCGCCTTGATATGGGCATCGCTATCGTTGAGACAGGGAATATAGAGGAACTCCTCGCCGCCGGCCTCCTCAAAGCTTTCCTTGATCTCTTCGTTGATCTCTTCGAGCGTTTCGATGCAGTCGGCGGAAAAGGCGGGGGCGATGACGGCGATATTCTTCTTGCCGTCCTCGGCCAGCTTGGCGACATGTTCGACCGTGTAAGGGCGCAGCCATTCCTCGGGGCCGAAGACCGACTGGAACGTGGTGGTGATCTGGGTGTCGTCCCAGCCCAGCCGCTCTTTCAGCAGGCGCGTCGTTTTCTGGCACTGGCAGTGATACGGGTCGCCCTGTTTGAGATAACGCTGTGGCATCCCGTGGTATGAGACAACGAGGATCTCGGGCTTGGTTTCAGTCTCTGCATAGGCCTTTTCAACAGATTGCGCCAAGGCTTCGATATACAGCGGATGCTCGAAATACGGCTCAACCACGCGGGCGATGGGCTGCCAGGTTTCGTCCATCAGGGCGCGAAAGAATTGGTCATTCGCGGTGGCGGACGTGGCGCCGGCGTAATGCGGGTAGAGTGGGAAAAAGAGGATCCGGGTGCAGCCGGCCTCGACCAGCGCGCGGACCTTGGACTTAGTCGAGGGGTTGCCGTAGCGCATGCAGAAATCGACCATGACATTGTCGCCATAGCGGGCCGTGAGCGCCTCGGACAGCTTCGTCGTCTGGTCGCGGGTTATGGTCATCAGGGGGCTTTCGCCCTTGTCCTCGTTCCAGATGGATTTGTAGGCCTCGCCGCTGGTGAAGGGGCGTTTCGACAGGATCACGAGTTGGAGAAGCGGCTGCCAGAGCCAGGGCGAATAGTCGATAACGCGCCGGTCCGACAGGAATTCGTTCAGGTAGCGCCGCATGGACCAGTAGCCGTAATCATCGGGCGTGCCGAGATTGGCGATGAGAACGCCTGTCTTGGGCTCCGGGATCGCCGGATGGTCGGACGGGGCATGGACAGGACAGGTCTTGTTCTTGGCGGCGTCAAACATGGGCGGGCGTCTTTTCTTGTCGGATTGGATCACGGACACATAAAGGATTGCGGTCGGTCGTCAATCTTTGAGCGGGGTCTCGGATGTGCCAAGCGCGTCGGCGAGACGTGTTGTCGCGCTTCCGGGGCGCAGAGGCTGGGGCTGGTCCGAGGACGGAGCCCAGCCGGTGAGGGTTATCAACTCGAACGTCGCGGGGATGCGGCCGTCGGGGGTGCTGAAAGAGCTGGCGTAGAGGTCTGCGGCGCGCAGGAGTACGTCACGGCGGGTGAAATTGCGGAGCCGGGCGTCGAGCGCGTTGGCCTCGCCCATGGCGCGCAGGTCGTGCATCAGGGCGATGAGGCTTTCGTAGCTGACATCGAGCGGCAGGGTGTCGGCGACCGGCAAAGCAAAACCGGCACGTTGCAGGAGTGCGCCGAGGTCGCGGATGTCGCCCATGGGCACGACCCGGGGTGAGAGGCCGCCGCGCAGGTCGGATTCGGCCTGTGCTAGGACGGCACGCAGCTGGTGCAGGGTCTGGCCGCCGAAGAACACGGCGATGAACAGGCCGTCGGGGCGCAGGGCGCGGCGGCACTGGATCAGCTGGCCCACCGGATCGTCGGCCCAGTGCAAGGACATGGCGTGCAGTATCAGATCGCGTGATTCAGGCTCTAACGCAAGGATTTCGGTATCCTCTACGATCTGCGCGTCGGGGAACGCGGCCTGCCACGGACCGGGTAGGCCAGTGACGATGCTCGCATCCGTAAAGGATTTGTTAACGAAACTCAGCCGATCCTGCACCTCGTCGATCGCGGTCTCGTGCAGGAACAGCGCGGGGTCGCGGCTGGCCCGTTTGCGGTTGCGCTGAAGCGCGCGGCGATCCGTGAGGGTTCTGGTCATGGTAGCTAAATAGAGTGGCTTTCGAGGCAATTCAAACGGCGCTTCGCGTGGTATATCCGCCGCGCTGCACGTTGTGTGGCGGGCTGGTGGACAGCGAATTCGGGCTGTGCGGGCCATGCTGGCGGGACACACCGGTGCTGGCCGGGCTGGTCTGTGACTTGTGCGGCTGTCCTCTGCCCGGAGAAGACGCGGGCGGGTATGCGCGGTGCGACGATTGCCTGCGCGTGGCGCGGCCCTGGCAGAAAGGGCGATCGGCGCTGATCTACAAGGACAATGCGCGCAAGCTGGTGCTGGCCTTGAAACACGGCGACCGGCATGACGTGGTGCCGTTGGCGGCGACGTGGATGAAGCAGGCGGCGGGACCACTGGTGGTGCCGGATTGTCTGTTCGTGCCCGTTCCGTTGCACTGGACCCGGTTGTTGAAACGGCGGTTCAACCAGTCGGCGCTACTGGCGCAGGCTGTGGCGAAAGAGGTGAACGCGGCGTGGTGCCCCGACGTGCTGGACCGGGTGAAGCGGACGCCTTCGCTGGACGGGCTGGGCATGGAGGCCCGGTTTGCGACGCTGGACGCGGCCATACGCGTGCGGCCGGGGAGGCGGGTCAGGATCCAGGGGCGCACGGTGATACTGGTGGATGACGTGATGACATCGGGCGCGACGCTGGCGGCTTGCGCGGGCGCCTTGCTGGCGGGCGGTGCGGCGGAAGTCAGGACACTGACACTGGCGCGCGTGGTCAAGGATGCTTAAGTAAGGTCCAACCACGGAAAGGATTGGACCCCGCTATGAGACCCGTCGAAATCTACACCTCGCAGCTTTGCGGATTTTGCCACGCGGCCAAGCGGCTTTTGTCGCAGAAGGGCGTCGAGTACACCGAGATCGACGTGGGCCGGGAGCCTGAGAAGCGGGCGGAGATGACCCAGCGCGCGAAGGGCGGGCGGACGGTGCCGCAGATTTTCGTGGGCGACGTGCATGTGGGCGGCTGTGACGAGCTTTACGCGATGGATCGGGCGGGCAAGCTGGATGCGCTGCTGAAGGCATGAAAACGGCTCTGATCCAGCTGAATACGTCCGATAGTCCCGAGGACAACCTGCCGGTCACGCAAGGTCTGATCGACGAGGCGGCGGCGGGGGGCGCGGGGTTCGTGCTGACGCCGGAGGTGACGAATTGCCTGTCGGCCAGCCGGACGCGGCAGAAGGAAGTGTTGCGCCACCAAGACGACGATCCGACGCTGGCCGGTCTGCGACAGCAGGCGGAGCGGCTGGGGATCTGGGTTCTGATCGGGTCGATTGCGGTCAAGACAGATGATGCCGATGGTCGTTTTGCCAATCGCTCGTTCCTGATCGACCCCAAGGGCGGGATCGCGGCGTGGTATGACAAGATTCACATGTTCGACGTGAAGGTCTCCGAGACGGAGCAATACAGGGAATCGGCGGGCTATCGCCCCGGTGATCGGGGTGTGACGGCCGAGACGCCGTTCGGCACGGTTGGCCTGACGGTTTGCTATGACCTGCGGTTTCCCAAGCTGTACCGGCGGTTGGCGCAGGCCGGGGCGGAGATTCTGACTGTTCCGTCCGCCTTTGCCGTACCCACGGGTGAGGCGCATTGGGAAATGCTGTTGCGGGCGCGGGCGATCGAGACGGGGTGCTACGTGCTGGCCCCGGCACAGACCGGGCAACATTCGGCCACGCGGGGCAAGAAACGCCGTACTTATGGGCATTCGCTGGCCGTGGGGCCGTGGGGTGACGTATTGGCAGATGCCGGAACGGACCCGGGTGTGGTATTCGTGGACGTGAACCGGGACGAGGTGACCCAAGCGAGGGCACGGATACCGGCAGTAAACAGTGAGGTCGATATCACTTGGTCGTAACCACGGATAACACGCTGCATTCGATTGCCGTTTCGCTGTTCAGCGAGGTTCTGGCGAACGAACAGTTGATCCGGAGCCGGTTGAGCCGGGTTCTGCCGAAAGGCATGGAGATTTCGCATTTCTCGGTTCTGAACCACCTGGCGCGGGCCAATGGCGAGCGGAGCCCGGCGCAGCTGGCCAAGAGCTTTCACGTCACGCGCGGCGCGATGACCAACACGCTGAGCAAGCTGGAATGGGCGGGGTATGTGCATATCCGGCCCGACTGGGACGATGCGCGGCGCAAGATGGTGTCGATAAGTCCCGCCGGTACGCGGGCGCGGGATGCCGCGATTTCCGCGATCATGCCGTTGATCACCGAGGTGGTCGAAGAGTTGGGTGAGAGCAATGTGCGTGCCACCCTGCCCGTTCTGCGTGAGATGCGGGCGAAGCTGTCTGACGAAAACTAAAGCGTTTCGCCTATAACCTGAGCTATCAGCTAAAGGCGAAACGCGTGCAAAGATTGAGTGTTGCGCCGCGTTTCACGATAAGCTGTGATCCAGCTTTATCGCGAAACGCTTTAGACTCTGATTCAGGGCTTCAAGCTGGTCGTGACGTAGTTCACGGCCAAATCTCGGTCGGACAGCGACCACGCCCAGCTGATGGGGTTGAAGACGAACCCCTTGCGGTCGACCGGGTCGAGGCCGGCGTCGCGCGATAGGTCGTAAAGCTCTTCCGGGGTGATGAACTTGTTCCAGTCGTGGGTGCCCTTGGGCAGCCAGCGCATGATGAATTCAGCGCCGACGATTGCGGCGGCGAAGCTTTTGGCGGTGCGGTTGAGCGTGGAGCAGATGTGCAGGCCGCCCGATTTCAGCAGGCGCTGACAGGCAGTGAGATAGGTGGCGGGATCGGCCACATGCTCGATCACTTCCATGTTCAGCACAACGTCGAACTGTTCGCCCGCGGCGGCGAGGTCTTCGGCGGTGGTGTTGCGGTAGTCTATGTCGAGGCCGGATTGCCCGGCGTGGACCTGGGCAACCGGAATGTTGCCCGCCGCCGCGTCAGCGCCGACAACGGTGGCGCCGAGGCGGGCCATCGGTTCGGCCAGCAAACCGCCGCCGCAGCCGATATCCAGCAGGCGCAGGCCGGTGAACGGTTTGGAGGTTGTCAGGTCGCGGTCGAATTCAGCGGCGATCTGCGACGTGATGTAATCCAGGCGGCAGGGATTGAGCATGTGCAGCGGCTTGAACTTGCCGTTCGGGTCCCACCATTCGGCGGCCATCGCCTCGAACTTGGCGACTTCTTCGGTGTCGATCGTGGTCGAGTTGGGTTGCATTCCGCGTTCCATGTGCTCAATGTCTCAGACGGTCTATATAGGACATTCATGGACAAGTTTTCGAGCCAAAAGAGCGCAGCGCAATTCCTGTATCCGTCGATCGAACCGTTTGACCGGCGGATGATGGACGTGGGCGACGGGCATACGATTTACGTCGAGCAGTCGGGTAATCCCGAAGGCACGCCCGTTGTGGTGCTGCATGGCGGCCCCGGCGGCGGGTGCAGCCCGGCGATGCGGCGGTATTTCGACCCGAACCATTACCGGATCGTGCTGTTCGACCAGCGCGGCTGTGGTCGGTCGAAGCCGCATGCGAGTGTCGAGGAAAACACGACGTGGCACCTTGTGGCGGATATTGAACGGATCCGCGATGCGCTGGGCATCGAGACATGGATCGTCTTCGGCGGAAGCTGGGGCGCGACGCTGGCGCTGATTTACGGGCAGAGCCATCCGGAGGCGGTGGCGCATCTGGTGCTGCGGGGCGTGTTCACCATGACGCAGCGGGAGCTGGACTGGTTCTATGGCGGCGGCGCCGGGCGGTTCTGGCCCGAGACCTGGGCGAAGTTCCGGTCGCTGATCCCCGAGGATGAACAGCACGATATGATCGGGGCCTATAACAAGCGCCTGTTTTCCGGCGACCGGGCCGAGGAGGTGCGGTTCGCCAAGGCGTGGAGCGCGTGGGAGAATGCCCTGGCCACGGTCAATTCCAGCGGCCAGAGCGGTGACAGCCCGGCGGATTATGCTCGCGCGTTCGCGCGGCTGGAAAACCACTATTTCCGGCATGGCGGATTTCTGGGACAGGATGGCTATATCTATGACAACATGGACAAGCTGGCGGAGACGCCCGGCGTGATCGTGCAGGGGCGGTATGACATGATCTGCCCGCCCGAGGCGGCGCACCGGCTGGCGCGGCTGTGGCCGAAGGGCGATCTGCGGATCATTCCGGTGGCGGGGCACGCCTTGTCGGAGCCGGGGATCAGTGCGGAACTGGTAAAGATCATGGACCGGATGGTGGCGGGGCGGTAGCGTCCTGATTGGTCGCTCGTACGGGGGCGGTCTTTCGCTGCTTCGGCTTTAGCCCTTGCAGACTCACTCATCGAGTCGTATATGCCCTTTCAACAGCGGCGCGCTGGGGTCCACACCCGACGCTCCACCGGGAAAGACCAACGGGCCGCGCGCCCGTTTTTTTGTGTTTGAAAGACCCATGAGCAACGACCTGATTGCAAAATCCTCGATGGATCGGCGGCTGGCCGAGATCGTCACCCCTGTCATAGAGGACATGGGGTTCGAGTTGGTGCGCGTGCGTCTGATGGGCGGCAAGACCGCCACGCTTCAGATCATGGCCGAGCGGCCCGAGGGCGGCATCGAGGTGGATGAATGTGCCGAGATTTCCACCGCCATCAGCGCCGTGCTGGATGTGGAAGACCCGATCGTCGATGAGTATACGCTGGAAGTGTCCAGCCCAGGCATCGACCGGCCGCTGACCCGGCTGAAGGATTTCGACGAGTTCGAGGGCTACGAGGCGAAGCTGGAGACTCACGAGTTGATCGACGGGCGCAAACGGTTCAAGGGCATGCTGACCGGGACCGAAGGCGGCGAAGTGCTGATCAACGTCGAGGAAGGCACGATCGGGCTGCATTTCGACTGGCTGGCGGATGCCAAGCTGGTGCTGACCGATGAACTGATCAAGGACATGCTGAAGGCGCGCAAGGAAGCGGGCGTTCTGAACGAAGACAATTTTGACGACATAGAGACTGACTCGTCCGAGGAGACCTGAGACAATGGCTATTACCTCTGCCAACCAGCTTGAGCTTTTGCAGACCGCCGAGGCGGTGGCGCGGGAGAAGATGATCGACCCGAGCCTTGTGATCGAGGCGATGGAAGAGAGCCTCTCGCGCGCGGCCAAGAGCCGTTACGGCGCCGAGATGGACATTCGCGTCAGCATCGACCGCAAGACCGGCAGGGCGACGTTCACCCGCGTGCGCACGGTGGTCGAGGACGAAGAGCTGGAGAATTACCAGGCGGAGTTCACCGTCGAGCAGGCCAAGCAGTACCTGGACGATCCCAAGGTCGGCGACACTCTGGTTGAAGAAGTGCCGCCCGTGGACATGGGCCGGATCGCGGCGCAGAGCGCCAAGCAGGTGATCCTGCAGAAGGTCCGCGAAGCCGAACGCGACCGCCAGTACGAGGAGTTCAAGGATCGTGCCGGCACGATCATCAACGGCGTGGTCAAGCGCGAGGAATACGGCAACGTCATCGTCGATGTGGGTGCGGGCGAAGCGATCCTGCGGCGGAACGAGAAGATCGGGCGCGAAAGCTATCGCCCGAACGACCGGATCCGCTGCTACATCAAGGATGTGCGTCGCGAGGCCCGTGGGCCTCAGATCTTCCTGAGCCGGACCGCGCCGGAATTCATGGCGGAGCTGTTCAAGATGGAAGTGCCGGAGATCTATGACGGCATCATCGACATCAAGGCCGTGGCCCGCGACCCGGGGTCCCGCGCCAAGATCGCGGTGATTTCCTATGACAACTCGATCGACCCGGTCGGCGCCTGCGTCGGTATGCGCGGCAGCCGCGTGCAGGCCGTTGTGAACGAGTTGCAGGGTGAGAAGATCGACATCATCCCGTGGAACGAGGACCAGCCGACTTTCCTGGTGAACGCGCTGCAGCCCGCCGAGGTGAGCAAGGTGGTTCTGGACGAGGAAGCCGAGCGAATCGAGGTCGTGGTGCCCGAAGACCAGCTGAGCCTGGCGATTGGCCGTCGTGGTCAGAACGTGCGGCTGGCCAGCCAGTTGACCGCTCTCGACATCGACATCATGACCGAGGCCGAGGACAGCGAGCGTCGCCAGAAGGAATTCGAAGTGCGCACGAAACTGTTCATGGACACGCTGGATCTGGACGAATTCTTTGCCCAGCTTCTGGTGTCGGAAGGCTTCACCAACCTCGACGAGGTTGCCTATGTCGAGATCGACGAACTGTTGGTGATCGATGGCGTCGACGAGGACACGGCGAACGAACTGCAGGCTCGGGCACGTGACGTTCTGGAGGCGCAGGCCAAGGAAGCGCTGGAAAAAGCGCGCGCGCTTGGTGCCGATGACAGCCTTATTGAATTCGAAGGCCTGACACCCCAAATGGTACTGGCGCTGGCCGAGGATGACGTGAAAACGCTGGAAGATTTCGCGACCTGCGCCGACTGGGAACTGGCCGGCGGCTGGACCACCGTAGATGGCGAGCGCGTCAAGGATGACGGGGTGCTGGAACCTTTCGAAGTATCGCTGGAAGAGGCGCAGGACCTTGTGATGACCGCGCGGGTCATGTTGGGCTGGGTCGATCCGGATGACCTGCACGCCGACGAGGAGGCCGAGGATGAGGCCGGCGCTGAAGGCGATACCGCAGAGGAGGCCGAGGCCTGATGCGTCAGGCCTCGTAGGCGTTGATATGGGGCGCGGTGGGCAGCCCAAGGACCGGACGAATGGTCCCGAGCGCAAGTGTATTGCCACGGGTGAGGTGTGCCCGAAACATGGGTTGATCCGGTTCGCCATCGGTCCCGAGGGTCAGGTGGTGCCGGATATCCTGGAGAAACTGCCGGGTCGGGGCATCTGGGTGAGCTCCACCCGGCAGGCGCTGGAAATGGCGGTGAATAAGGGCCTGTTCTCGCGCAGTGCCAAGCAGAGCGTCACGGTGCCCGACGGGCTGGTCGAGCAGGTCGAGGCGATGCTGGCGCGGCGCGTCGTGGAACTGCTGAGCCTGGCGCGGAAAGGCGGGCAGGCGGTGGCCGGATACGAGAAGGTCAAGGACTGGCTGGCCAAGGAAGAGGCCGAGGTTCTGATCCAGGCCAGCGACGGGTCAGCGCGCGGGAAGACGAAACTGAGCACGCCCTATGGCGGTAGCTGGATCGGCTGGATCACCGCCGATGAGCTGGGCCAGGCCTTTGGGCGTGAAACAAGCATCCACGCTGCACTCGCTGCTGGCGGTTTGTGCGAGCGTGTTGTAGAGGAGGCGGCAAGACTCAAGGGCTTGCGCGTCACGGACGGGGACCGACCCCGCCGGAAAGGAAGTTGAGATAGATGAGCGACAACGACGGAAAGAAAACTCTGGGTGTGCGTGGTGGTGGCGGTCCTCGGTCGGGGAACGTCAAGCAGAGCTTTAGCCATGGCCGCACCAAGAACGTCGTGGTGGAAACCAAGCGCAAGCGCGTCGTGAAGCCCAAACCGGGTGCTGCGGCGCCTGCGCCGGGTGGCGCCAAGGCGGGTGCGCCCGGATCTGCATCGAAACGCCCGGCGGGGATCTCTGACGAGGAGATGGAACGCCGGATGAAGGCGCTTGCCGCCGCCAAGGAACGCGAGGTCGAAGAGACCGCCCAGCGCGAGGCCGAGGCGAAGGAGCGCGAAGAAGAGAAACAGCGTCGCCGCGAGGAGGCCGAGGCCAAGGAGCGCGAACAGCGCGAGGCCGAGGAACGCGCCAAGGCGAAGGCCGACGAGGAAGAGCGCAAGAAGCGCGAGGAAGCGGACGCTGCCAAGCAGGCTGCCGCCGCTGCCGCGGCACCGCCCGCTGAAGACCAACAAACGCGTGCGCCCAAGCAGGCCCCACGCAGCAAGGCGCCGGAGCGCGACCAGCGCGGCGACGATGGCCGTGGAAAGGGCAAGGGCCGTGGCGACGATGGTGGCCGCCGGTCCGGCAAGCTGACGCTGAACCAAGCGCTGTCGGGTGGCGAAGGCGGCCGGCAGAAATCCATGGCCGCCATGAAGCGCAAGCAGGAACGCGCCCGGCAAAAAGCCATGGGCGGTACGCAGGATCGTGAAAAGGTCGTGCGCGACGTGCAGGTGCCCGAGGCGATCGTGGTCAGCGAGTTGGCCAACCGTATGGCCGAACGCGTGGGCGACGTGGTCAAGGCGCTGATGAACAACGGCATGATGGTCACGCAGAACCAGTCGATCGACGCCGATACCGCCGAGCTCATCGTCGAGGAATTCGGTCACCGTATCGTCCGGGTCAGCGATTCGGACGTGGAAGACGTGATTGATTCGGTCGATGACAAGGAATCTGACCTTCAGCCGCGTCCGCCGGTGATCACGATCATGGGTCACGTGGACCACGGCAAGACATCGCTTCTGGACGCGATTCGCGATGCCAAGGTTGTGGCGGGCGAGGCCGGGGGCATTACCCAGCATATCGGCGCCTACCAGGTGACGACCGATGGCGGGGCTGTTCTGAGCTTTCTCGACACACCCGGTCACGCGGCGTTCACCAGCATGCGCGCCCGCGGTGCGCATGTGACGGACATCGTGGTTCTGGTGGTGGCTGCCGACGATTCGGTGATGCCGCAAACGATCGAGGCCATCAATCACGCTAAGGCCGCCGAAGTGCCGATGATCGTGGCGATCAACAAGTGCGACAAGCCCGAGGCGAACCCCGACAAGGTGCGCACCGAACTGCTGCAGCACGAGGTGATCGTCGAGGCGATGTCGGGCGATGTGCAGGATGTCGAAGTGTCGGCCCAGACGGGTCAGGGCCTGGACGAGCTGCTGGAAGCCATCGCGCTGCAATCCGAGATCCTGGAGCTGAAAGCGAACCCGGACCGCGCCGCCGAAGGTGCGGTGATCGAGGCGCAGCTGGATGTTGGCCGTGGCCCCGTGGCGACGGTTCTTGTGCAGCGCGGGACACTGAAACAGGGCGATATCTTCGTCGTGGGCGAGCAGTACGGCAAGGTCCGTGCACTGATCAACGACCGGGGCGAGCGCGTGCAGGAAGCCGGACCGTCGGTGCCTGTCGAGGTTCTTGGCCTCAACGGCACACCCGAGGCGGGTGACGTCCTGAACGTGGTGAAATCCGAAGGTCAGGCGCGTGAGATCGCCGAGTACCGCGAGAAGGCCGCGAAGGAAAAACGCGCGGCTGCCGGTGCGGGTACGACGCTCGAACAGCTTCTGGCGCAGGCCAAGGAGAACGAGAACGTCAAGGAACTGCCGATTCTGATGAAGGCCGACGTGCAGGGCTCTGCCGAGGCGATCGTTCAGGCGATGGAGAAGATCGGCAACGACGAGGTGCGCGTGCGCGTGCTGCACTCTGGCGTGGGTGCGATCACCGAATCCGATATCGGCCTGGCCGAGGCTTCGGGTGCGCCTGTGATCGGCTTTAACGTGCGGGCCAACGCGCCGGCGCGGAACAGTGCAAACCAGAAAGGTGTCGAGATCCGCTATTACAGCGTGATCTACGACCTCGTGGATGACGTGAAGGCGGCCGCGAGCGGTCTGCTTGGTGCCGAAATCCGCGAAAACTTCATCGGATATGCCGAAATCCGGGAGGTCTTCAAGGTCACGGGTGTTGGCAAGGTTGCGGGCTGTCTGGTGACCGAAGGCATCGCTCGCCGGTCGGCCGGTGTGCGCCTGCTGCGTGACGACGTGGTGATTCACGAAGGCACGCTGAAGACGCTGAAGCGCTTTAAGGACGAAGTATCCGAGGTGCAATCCGGCCAGGAATGCGGCATGGCTTTCGAGAAATACGAGGACATCCGCGAAGGCGACGTGATCGAGATTTTCGAGCGCGAGGAATTCGAGCGTAAACTCGATTGAGCCTTGTCAGAGACTGATTTGGAAAGGGGCGGCCTGTTTGGTCGCCCTTTTTCGTGCGGCGGCCCAAATCTTTTGAAAAAAGATTTGGCAAAAGCTTTGTGAAAGCTTTTGCGGGCGTCAGAGCCAGTCGCGGAGGATCGGAATGAGGGGGATGTCCGCGGGCGGCATCGGGTAGTCGCGCAACGCGTTGGGTCGGACCCATTTCAGAGCCTGTTCTTCACGCGATTGGGGCATGCCTTCCCACTTGCGGCAGGCGAAGAGCGGCATCAGCAGGTGAAAGTCGTCGTAGCAGTGGCTGGCGAATGTCAACGGAGCGAGGCAGCTTTCCCAGGTGTTGATACCAAGCTCTTCTTCCAGTTCGCGGATAAGCGCGACCTCGGGTGTTTCACCCGGTTCGACTTTGCCGCCGGGGAACTCCCAGAGACCGGCCATGGATTTGCCTCCGGGGCGTTGCGCCAGGAGGATGCGGCCGTCAACGTCGATCAGGGCGACCGCAGATACGAGTACGGTTTTCAAGACCGATAATCCGCATTGATCGAGATATAGCCGTGGGTCAGGTCGCAGGTCCAGACATGGGCGGTGCCGCCGCCCAGCCCGAGATCGACATGGATCGTGATCTCCTGGTTCTTCATGTGCGCGGCGCCGTCTTCTTCGCGGTATGTGGGACTAACCCAGCCTTTTTCGGCCACCAACGTGTCGCCGAACCAGATCGACAGCGTGTCACGGTCAGCCGGAGCGCCGGATTTGCCGATGGCCATGACGATCCGGCCCCAGTTGGGATCTTCGCCGGCGATGGCGGTTTTCACCAGTGGCGAGTTCGCGATGGCGAGACCGTGGGTCTTGGCGTCATTGTCGCTGGAGGCGCCAGTGACGGAGATGGTGACGAACTTGGTCGCCCCTTCGCCGTCGCGGACAACCTGGTGGGCGAGGTCGAGCATGACGCCGCGCAGCGCCTCCATGAAGCCGACGCTGTGATCGGTGACGCGCACGCCCGAGGCGCCGGTGGCGGCGACCAGAAGCGTGTCGGAGGTGGAGGTGTCGCTATCGACGGTAATGCAGTTGAAGGTCTTTTCGTTCAGCGCCGAGACCATCTGTTGCAGGTGCTCGCGGTCGATGGCGGCGTCGGTAAAGATGTAGACCAGCATCGTCGCCATATCGGGCGCGATCATGCCGGAGCCCTTGGCGATGCCAGCGATGCGCACCTCCTGCCCTTCGAACATGAGGGTCGCACTGGCCCCCTTGGGATAGGTGTCGGTGGTCATGATCGCGCGGGCGGCGTCCTCGATACCGTCGGGGGAAAGCTTGTCTCGAATTTCGGACAGTTTCGCGGTGATGCGGTCGTGTTTCAGAGGCTCGCCGATGACGCCGGTGGAAGAGCTGAAAATACGCGATTCCGGCAGGGATAGGGTCTGTGCGACGGCATTCGTCACCGCCTTGACCGACTCCACGCCATTGCGCCCGGTAAAGGCGTTGGAGTTGCCGGAATTGACGATGATCGCCGCACCCTCTGCGGACTGGAAGGCGATCTTTTCCTGGCAGTCGAGCACCGCGGCTGAGCGCGTCGCGGACCGGGTGAAGACCCCCGCCATGGCCGTGCCCGGCGCCAGCCGTGCCAGCATCACATCCGTGCGACCGGCATAGCGCACGCCGGCCTCGACGCTGGCAAACTCCACACCGCCGATGGCGGGAAGCTCGGGAAATGTGGCAGGCGCCAGTGGCGACACGGCGAGGGTCTTGGCCATTGTCAGTTCTCCAGCAGTTCGAGCGCGTCGATCACGGTGGGGTCTATATCCTCGAGGTCGATCCGGTCGATCTCGGCGTTGGACTCCAGGCTTTCGATATGGGCTTCGAGTGCGCCCTGCTGAAGCTGAGCGGTCAGTTCGTCGCGCACAGTTTCAAGCGCGGGGCGCTCCTTGTTGCGGGTCTCGGCCAACTTAATCACATGCCAGCCGAACTGGGTTTCGACCGGGTCGGACACTTCGCCGGGTTCGAGCGCGGCGACGGCATCGAAGAACGGTGCGACCATGTCGCCGGCGCCGAACCACCCGAGATCGCCGCCGGAGGCGCCCGAGGGCCCGGTGGATTTTTCGCGGGCCAAGGCGGCGAAATCGGCATCGCCTTCGAGCGCGGTCACCAGTTCCTGCGCCTCTTCCTCGGTTTCCACGAGTATGTGCGAGGCGCGATACTCGGTTTCCTGCACATCAGCAGGGTATTGCTCTTCGTAGGCCGCTTGCAGTTCCTCGTCGGAGGGGGCCTGCTGCATCACGCCGGCCATGACCTCGCCGGCGATGATGGCGCGTTCCTCGTTTTCGATCGAGACCTGGCTGCGCAGGGAAGGCTCGCCCTCGAGGGATTGGTTCAGCAGGGTATGCTGGATCAGTTGGTCGACGATGCCCTGCAACAGCAGGTTCGGGGGGAACTGGTTGTATTGCTGCGGCAAGGTGGCCCGGAGCGCTATGACGTGGGCCAGCGTGATCTCGGTGCCGTTGACCGTGGCGACGACCTGGCCGACATCTGCGTCGGGCGCCGCGTCAGTCTCTGTCTCGGCCGTTTCCTGGGCCAGGGCGCCATGAGCGAGCATGGCGGTGGCGCAGGCGGCGGTCAGAAGCGACTTGATCGGATGTGACATGGAAAACCCTTTGCTTTCTCGCGCCGGGACGCGGCGCGTTGTGACGTTGACAGTCCATGAGCGGCCCCTTACATCGCCTTATGATCAAAGGCAGGGCCGTCCCCTTGGGCCCGTTCTAGGGCGGTGCGGCGGACGGGGCAAGCGATTGCCTTTCACGAGATAGTCAAAGACCGGAACGGATAGGATATGCTGGGTATTGGAACGGTTGCCAGAAAGGTTTTTGGCACTCCGAACGACCGAAAGGTCAAAACGACCCGCCCGCTGGTGGAGAAGATCAACGCGCTGGAGCCCGAGTACGAGGCTCTGGACGACGCCGGGCTGATCGCCAAGACCCAGGAGTTCAAGACGCGCATCGCGGACGGCGAAAAGCTGGACGCGATCCTGCCCGAGGCCTTTGCCAACTGCCGTGAAGCCGCCCGGCGGGCGCTGGGCCTTCGGGCCTTCGATGTTCAACTGATGGGCGGGATTTTCCTGCATCAGGGCAATATCTCGGAAATGAAGACGGGCGAGGGCAAGACCCTTGTGGCGACCTTTCCGGCCTATCTGAACGCGCTGACCGGCAAGGGTGTGCATATTGTCACGGTGAACGATTACCTTGCCAAGCGGGATGCGGAGTGGATGGGCAATGTCTTTTCCGCGCTGGGGATGACCACGGGCGTCGTGTATCCGCAGCAGCCGGATGAGGAGAAGAAGGGCGCCTATGCCGCCGACATCACCTATGCGACCAACAACGAGCTTGGCTTCGATTACCTGCGCGACAACATGAAATCGAGCCTCGAGGAAATGGCGCAGCGCGGGCATAATTTCGCCATCGTCGACGAGGTGGACAGCATCCTTATCGACGAGGCCCGGACGCCGCTGATCATCTCGGGTCCGGCGCAGGACCGCAGCGAGCTGTACGTGACGGTCGACAAGCTGATCCCGGATCTGGAAGAAGATCATTACAAGATCGACGAGAAGACCAAGAACGTCACCTTTACCGACGAAGGCAACGAGTATCTCGAAGAGCTTCTGCATCAGAAGGGTCTGCTTGAGGAAGGCCAGTCGCTGTACGATCCCGAAAGCACGACCATCGTTCACCACATGAACCAGGGCCTGCGGGCGCATAAGCTGTTCCTCAAGGATAGAGACTATATCGTCCGTGACAACGAGGTCGTCCTGATCGACGAGTTCACCGGACGGATGATGAGCGGGCGGCGCCTGTCGGACGGTCTGCACCAGGCGATCGAGGCCAAGGAAGGCTGCGAGATCAAGCCAGAGAACGTGACGCTGGCACAGGTGACGTTCCAGAACTATTTCCGCCTGTACGACAAGCTGTCGGGGATGACCGGGACAGCGTCGACCGAGGCAGAGGAATTCGGCCAGATCTACGGGTTGGGCGTGGTCGAGGTGCCGACTAACAAACCGATTGCTCGCGTGGACGAGGACGATGCCGTCTACCGCACCGCGCAAGAGAAATTCGACGCCATCGTCACGTCGATCAAGGAAGCGCACGAGAAGGGTCAGCCGATCCTTGTCGGGACCACCTCGATCGAGAAATCCGAGATGCTGAGCGAATTGCTGAAGAAGGCGGGAGTGAAGCACAACGTGCTGAACGCCCGCCAGCACGAGCAGGAAGCGCAGATCGTCGCGGATGCGGGCAAGCTGGGCGCGGTGACGATTGCCACCAACATGGCCGGGCGCGGTACCGACATCAAGCTGGGCGGTAACCTGGATTTCCAGATCATGGAGGCGATTTCCGCCGATCCCGAAGGCGACCACGAGGAGCTGCGCAAGCGGCTGGAAGCCGGGCACAAGGATGACGAGCAGGCCGTGATCGACGCCGGTGGCCTATTTGTTCTTGCCACGGAACGGCACGAAAGCCGCCGGATCGACAATCAGCTGCGCGGCCGGTCGGGCCGCCAGGGTGACCCGGGGCGGTCGGCCTTTTTCCTGAGCCTGGATGACGACCTGATGCGCATTTTCGGCTCTGAACGGTTGGAAAAGGTGCTGTCGACGCTGGGCATGAAGGAAGGCGAGGCGATCATCCACCCGTGGGTGAACAAGAGCTTGGAACGCGCGCAGGCCAAGGTCGAGGGGCGCAACTTTGACATCCGCAAGCAGCTGCTGAAATTCGACGACGTGATGAACGAGCAGCGCAAGGTGATCTTCCGACAGCGTCTGGACATCATGGAGGCGACCGACCTGTCGGAGACCGTCAAGGACATGCGTGGCGAGGTGATCGACGACCTGATCGACCAGTATATGCCGCCCAAGACCTATGCCGACCAGTGGGATATGGAAGGGCTCTATGCCGCCGTGATCGAGCGGCTGAACCTGGATGTGCCGGTGATGGCCTGGGGCGACGAGGAAGGCGTGGACGACGACGTGGTCGCCGACCGGCTGGAGGAAGCCGCCGAGAAGATGATGGCCGAGAAGACCGAGGCTTTCGGGCAGGAACAGATGCGCATGATCGAGAAGCAGGTCCTGCTTCAGACCATCGACAGCAAGTGGCGCGAGCACCTTCTGACGCTGGAGCACCTGCGCAGCGTCGTCGGCTTCCGTGGCTATGCGCAGCGCGATCCGCTGAACGAGTACAAGAACGAAGCGTTCCAGCTGTTCGAATCGATGCTGGACAGCCTGCGGCAGGACGTGACCCAGCAGTTGGCCCGGATCCGCCCGATGACGGACGAGGAACAGCAGCAGATGTTGCGTGACCTGCAGGCAAAGCAGGCCGCGATGGCGCCCAAACCGTCCGAGACGGAAGAGCGTGAGCCCGGTGCGGTGACCCTCGAAGACCCCACGGGCGCCGCCCTGCCCGGGTTCGATGAGAACGACCGGTCGACCTGGGGCAACCCGGGTCGGAACGAGGCCTGTCCGTGCGGATCGGGCAAGAAGTTCAAGCATTGCCACGGGCGGCTGGGCTGACGCTGCACGCCACAACAGGGCCCAAATGACACCCTCTGGTTGCCTTCAAGCGGCCATGTTCACCGATTAACGTTCTTTCGACCTATGACAGGTGTGGGAGATCGCTATGATCAAGTTGGGCAATCCGAAACGTATCGCCATGGCCGGCCTGACCTTGGGCTGTGCCCTTGGGATCGGCTATTTCATGCAGTTGTCGAGTGGCGATCGCAACGCGCCTTCGGCGCTGGCATCCGCGATTGATCCCGCGTCTGCCGATGCGTTCGCGCAGGCGTTCGTAGGAGGGACTCCAGAACCGGAAGATTCGGCGCAGGCACCTGTCACGATTCCTGTCGAAGACAAGATCGCAGAGACCGCGCTGGCGGAAGAGCACGAGGCGCCGGTTCTTGCCGCCGACCCCGGGAAAGAGCATCTTTTTCATGAGGCTTCGATGGTGACCGGACAGAGCTTTGAGGCGGAGGGCCTTGAAATTGAAAGCGTCACGCTGACGTCGGCCGAGCCGGTGCCGCCGGCCGCGGCACCGCAGCCCAAGGCGCTGCCCGATGCGCCGCTGCAATTGGCCGCGCTGCAGGATGCGCCGATCCGGACCTTCCCGAAGGAAGAAAAGGCCCCTGCCCTGGCGGCGTGTGAAGGCGAGATCGAGATGGTTGCGCGCGCCGCAGCAGCAGCGATGGTTCAGCTGGAGCTGACCGCGCCTTGCCATGCGGATGCGCAGTTCACTCTGCACCACAATGGCATGATGTTCAGTGCGATCACCGATCTTGATGGCACATGGTCGATGCAGGTGCCGGCCCTGACGCAAAGCGCGGTGTTCATCGCGGCCTTCGACAATGGCGAAGGTGCGGTAGCGAATGCCGATGTCGATTTGCTGGACCATTATGACCGTTATGTCGTGCAATGGCAGGGCCGCAGCGGGATGCAGATTCACGCGATGGAATACGGAGCGGACTATGGCGAACAGGGCCACGTCTGGCGCGATGCGGCGCGGGATGCGTCCAGCGCAGCGACAGGCGATGGCGGTTTCCTTCTGCGCCTGGGCGACGGGATGATCGAGGAGACGACCCTGATGGCCGAGGTCTACACCTTTCCAACGCAGAACGCGCTGCGCGAGGGCGATATACAGGTGAGTCTGGAGACCGAGATCAACGCGGCCAATTGCGGCCGGGATATAGAGGCGCAGGCGCTGATCAAGCCCGGGGCCGGGGAAATCTCGGTGCGCGACCTGTCGATGGCGATCCCGGATTGCGACGCGGTGGGTGACTTTCTGGTGTTGAAAAACCTGTACGAAGACTTGAAGATCGCGCGCAACTGACGCTGCGATCCGAGGGCATCCATGAAAATGCTACGTGCGGCGGCTTACGCCGCACTTTTCTTTTTTGCGGGCGCGCTCCCGGTCAGCGCGCAGGACGTGACGCTGACGTCGCGTGACGGAAATGTCGAGATCACCGGCAACCTTCTGGGATTTGATGGCGAATTCTACCGGGTCGATACGGTTTATGGAGAGCTGACGGTAGACGGCTCCGGCGTGGATTGCGCAGGGCCGGGGTGTCCCAATCTGGATACCTATGTGGCGCAGGTGGTGTTTTCCGGGGCGCCGACCATCGGGCGGCTGTTGATGCCGGCGCTGGTCGAGGCGTTTGCCATCCGCGAAGGTTACGAGATGAGCCGCGAGACGCTGAAGGACGGCAGCTTGCTGTTGTCGATCCACGACCCGGGCGAGGCGCGTGTCGTGGGCGAGTTCCAGTTCCGGTTGACCAATTCCGACGAAGGTTTTGCCGACCTGATCGCGGATGTGGCGGACATTGCCATGTCGATGCGCGAGATCCGCCCCCGAGAGGTGCGGCTGGGCAAGGATGCGGCGCTGGGTGACATGTCGGCCAAGGGGCGCGGGCGGGTGATGGCGCTGGAGGCGCTGGTGCCGGTGGTGGCGCCGTCGAACCCGGTGCAGCAGGTGACGTTGACGCAACTGGCCGAGGTTCTGTCGGGCAAGATCGACAATTGGAACGCGCTGGGTGGGCCGGACGCGCCGATCGCGGTGCATCTTTTCGATGCGCGGTCCGGGTTGGGACAGGCCAGCGAGGATCTTGTGGTGCGCCCGGCGGGCGTGAGTTTTGCCGAGACCGTCACCCGCCATACCGACGGCTTGTCGCTGGCAAAGGCGGTGGCGGAGGACCCCTTTGCGCTGGGCCTGACGGCGCGGGCCGAAACGGGAAACACGCTGACGCTGGCGCTGAGCGGAGAATGCGGGTTTGCGTTGCGCGCCACGCGGCGGGCGGTCAAGACCGAGGATTATCCGTTGACCGCACCGATGTTCCTGTATCTGCCGGCGCGGCGCCTGCCGAAGCTGGGGCGGGAGTTCCTCGCGTATCTGAAGGATCCGACGGCACAGCTTGTGATCCGGCGGGCCGGTTTCGTGGATCAGGCGCCCGAAGAGATCGGGATCAACGAACAGGGCGACCGCTTTGCCAATGCAATCGCGCAGGCGGGCGAGGAACTGGGGCTGGAGGAGCTGCAGCGGATGGTTTCGGCCCTGACGCCACTCAAGCGTCTGACCACCACGTTCCGTTTCGAGGCCGGCTCGGCGCGGCTGGATGCGCAGTCACGCTCGAACGTGGCGCAGTTGGCGCGGGCGATGGAAGTCGGCAAGTACGATGCGCGGCGGCTGGTTTTCGTTGGGTTCAGCGACGGGGCGGGTCCAGCCGACAATAACCGGCGGATCGCGCTGCGCCGGGCCGAGGCGGTGCGCAGTGCTGTTGTCGCGGCGGCGGAGACGGCGAACATGGATCGGATCACGACGGAGTTGGAAGCCTTTGGCGAGGCGATGCCGATGGCCTGTGACGGGACCGGCTGGGGCCGGCGGATCAATCGGCGGGTCGAGGTTTGGGTGAGATAGGGTCTAAATCAGGCCTTGCGCGCGAAAGCTGGTCTCGCAGGATTTGCCGATGATGATGTGGTCGTGCAGCGTGATTCCAAGCGCGCTGGCGGCAGCTTCGATCTGTATGGTCATGTCGATATCGGACTGGGATGGCGTGGGATCGCCCGAGGGGTGGTTGTGCACGAGGATCAGCGCGCTGGCGTTGAGGTGCAGGGCGCGTTTGACCACCTCGCGCGGATAGACCGGCACGTGATCGACGGTGCCGCGCGCCTGTTCCTCGTCCGCGATGAGCGTGTTGCGGCGATCGAGGTAGAAGACGCGGAACTGTTCGATAACCCGGTGCGCCATGGCCGTGTGGCAGTAGTCCAGCAGGGCATCCCAGCTGGAGACGATGGGGCGCTGGGCGACGCGCGACCGTGCGAGGCGGTGGGCGGCGGCCTCGATCACCTTGAGTTCGCAGATCACGACCTCGCCGACACCCGGAACGGTGCAAAGCTGGTCGAAGGGGGCAGAGATCACGGCGTTGAAGCTGCCGAACTGTTCAAGCAGGGCATGGGCCAGCGGTTTGACGTCGCGCCGGGGAATGGCGCGAAAGAGCACTAGTTCGAGCATCTCGTAATCCGGCAGTGCGTCGGCGCCGCCGGACATGAAGCGGTCGCGCAGCCGCTTGCGGTGGTCACGGATGTAGGAAGGTTGCTTGCCGGGCGCGTTCGCGGAAACGGGAACCTCGTCGCTGTCGAAGAGCGGGAGGGACATTTCCTTGAAGGCACGCGAGTCGTCGGACATGGGCCCAAAGGTGGACCGGGAAGGTTAGTGAATGATTAATGCGGGCAAGGAGGCCCCGGGTCAGGCCCGGGGCGGGGCTTTGCGTTTGCGCGACACCATCCCAGACCTGATCCGGGATCTCATGACGTCAGAGATCCGCAGGTCAGACCCGTGGATGAGGTTTGCGCTTTAGCTTTTCATCGAGTCCCAGAAGCCCTTCACCGATTTGAAGAAGCTTTTGGTTTCGGGGTTGTTGTCCTCTGACAGCGTGTCGAACTCCTTGAGGATTTCCTTTTGCCGCGAGGTCAGGTTGACGGGTGTTTCCACCGCCAGTTCGATGAACATGTCGCCGTGGCCGCCGCCACGCAGGGCGGGCATGCCCTTGCCACGCAGGCGCATCTGGCGCCCAGATTGCGAGCCCTCGGGGATCTTCACGCGGCTGCGGCCACCGTCGATCGTCGGCACCTCGATATCGCCGCCGAGTGCGGCCTTGGCGACGGAAACGGGTACGCGGCAGAAAAGATTGGTATCCTCACGCTCGAAGATCTTGTGCGGCGCGACCTCGATGAAAATGTAAAGATCGCCTGCGGGACCGCCGCGCATGCCGGCCTCGCCCTCGCCGGCCAGTCGGATGCGGGTGCCGGTTTCGACGCCTGCGGGGATGTTCACCGAAAGCGAACGGTCCTGTTGCGTGCGGCCTTGACCGCCGCAGGTATTGCAGGGATTCTTGATGATCTGGCCGAGGCCCGAGCATGTGGGGCAGGTGCGTTCGACCGTGAAGAAGCCCTGTTGTGCACGGACCTTGCCCATGCCCGAGCAGGTCGGGCAAGTCGTCGGCTCGGCGCCGCCTTCGGCCCCGGACCCGTCACAGGAATCGCATTTGACCGAGGTGGGCACATTGATGGTCTTTTGCAGGCCACGGTACGCTTCGTCCAGGTCGACGCGCAGATTGTAGCGCAGATCTGCGCCACGCGCCGCGCGCTGACGTCCGCCGGGACCACCACGGGCACCGCCGCCCATGAAGTCGCCGAAGAGGTCGTCGAAAACGTCGGAAAACGCGCTGGCAAAATCGCCCTGACCGGGGCCGCCTGCGCCGCCGAACCCGCCACCGGGCCGCGCGCCTGCACCCGTGCCGCCCTCGAAGGCCGCGTGGCCGAAACGGTCATAGGCCGCTTTCTTTTCGGCGTCCTTCAGGATGTCATAGGCCTCGCCCGCTTCCTTGAATTTCTTCTCGGAGTCGGGGTTGTCCTTGTTGCGGTCGGGGTGAAGCTCTTTGGCCTTGGTGCGGTAGGCTTTCTTGATTTCGTCGGCACTGGCGCCTTTGGACACGCCAAGAACCTCGTAATAATCGCGTTTGGCCATCGGATGTCTCCTTTATATCGGAGAGCAGAGGGCGCGGATGCGCCCCCTGCCTGTCCGTTTGACGCTTAGGCGCGTTTATCGTTGTCGAGGTCTTCGAAATCGGCGTCGACGATGTCTTCGTCGTCTTTGCCCATTTCGTCGGCGCCCGCAGGCTCGTCATCGCCGTCTTCCTGGCTGGCCTTGTAGATCGCCTCGCCCAGTTTCATGGCGGCCTCGGTCACGTTCTGAATGCCGGCCTTGATCTTGTCGGCGGTGGCATCCTCTTTCTCGAGGTCGTCCTTGAGGGCCGAGATGGCCAGTTCGATGGCTTCGATGGTGGACGGGTCGACCTTGTCCGAATGCTCTTCCATCGACTTCTCGGTCGAGTGGATGAGGCTTTCGGCCTGGTTGCGAGCCTCGACCAGGGCGCGGCGTTCCTTGTCCGCGTCGGCGTTGGCCTCGGCGTCCTTGACCATCTTGTCGATGTCTTCCTCGGACAGACCGCCCGATGCCTGGATGGTGATCTTCTGCTCCTTGTTCGTGCCCTTGTCTTTGGCAGAAACAGAGACGATGCCGTTGGCGTCGATATCGAAGGTCACCTCGATCTGGGGCATGCCGCGCGGGGCCGGCGGAATGTCCTCTAGGTTGAACTGACCCAGGATCTTGTTGTCCGCTGCCATCTCACGTTCGCCCTGGAAGACGCGGATTGTCACGGCCGACTGGTTGTCTTCGGCGGTGGAGAAGATCTGCGACTTGTTGGTCGGGATCGTGGTGTTGCGGTCGATCAGGCGGGTGAAGACGCCACCCAGCGTTTCGATGCCGAGCGAGAGCGGGGTCACGTCGAGCAGGACAACATCCTTGACATCACCTTGCAGAACGCCGGCCTGAATGGCGGCGCCCATCGCGACGACCTCGTCAGGATTCACGCCCTTGTGCGGCTCCTTGCCGAAGAACTTGGTCACTTCCTCGACGACCTTGGGCATACGGGTCATGCCGCCGACGAGAACGATTTCGTCGATGTCGCCAGCCGAAAGACCGGCATCCTTTAGCGCGGCCTTGCAGGGCTTGAGCGAGTTGGTGATGAGGTCATTCACCAGGCTTTCCAGCTTGGCGCGGGTCAGTTTCATGACCATGTGCAGCGGCGAGCCGTCGGAACCCATCGAGATGAACGGCTGGTTGATTTCGGTCTGCGACGAGCTGGAGAGCTCGATCTTGGCTTTCTCGGCCGCCTCTTTCAGACGTTGCAGCGCCATCTTGTCCTTGGTCAGGTCGACGCCGTGTTCCTTTTTGAACTCGTCTGCAAGGTAGTTGACGATGCGCATGTCGAAGTCTTCACCGCCGAGGAACGTGTCGCCGTTGGTGGATTTCACTTCGAACAGGCCCTCATCGATTTCGAGGATGGTCACGTCGAAGGTACCGCCGCCAAGGTCGTAGACCGCGATGGTGTGCGTGTCTTCCTTGTCGAGGCCATAGGCCAGTGCGGCCGCCGTCGGTTCGTTGATGATGCGCAGCACTTCGAGACCGGCGATCTTGCCGGCGTCTTTCGTGGCCTGACGCTGGGCGTCGTTGAAGTAGGCGGGCACGGTGATTACGGCCTGCGTGACTTCCTCGCCGAGATAGCTTTCGGCGGTTTCTTTCATCTTGCCGAGGATGAAGGCCGAGATCTGGCTGGGCGAATACTTGTCGCCCTTGGCGCGCACCCAGGCGTCGCCATTGCCACCATCGATCACTTCGAACGGCATGTTCTTCTTATCCTTGGCCAGATCGCTGTCGTCCTCGCGGCGACCGATCAGGCGCTTGACGCCGAAGATGGTGTTTTCGGGGTTGGTGACCGCCTGGCGTTTCGCCGGCTGGCCGACAAGGCGCTCGTCGTCGGTGAAGGCGACGATCGAGGGCGTCGTCCGCGCACCTTCGGAGTTTTCGATGACGCGGGCTTGCGAACCATCCATGATGGCGACGCAGCTGTTGGTGGTTCCGAGGTCAATACCAATGACTTTGGACATGTTTTTCGATCCCTTCTGTTCTTAAGGCGATTGAGGGGCGACCGGACCCGTCAAAGGCATCTGGCCACCATGTGAGTTGCAGATACCGAAAGCGGTCTCTGCGCTTCGGACGGTATATAGGCAGGGGAATATGACGCTGCAAGCGGTTGAAAAGCGGTGAATCGCAGGATTCGGGTTTTAATTCGGCAGATTCGATGGAATCCGGGGGAACATGACAGACGAGATGCTTCAGATACGCGGGTTCCGCATTTTCAAGGAATATCTGGATGCGGCACGTCAAGCGGCGCTGGTGGAGGCGCTACGGAGCATGGTGCAGGCGGCGCCGCTGTTTTCGCCGATGACCCCCTATGGCAAGCCGATGCGGGTGAAGATGACGTCGGCCGGGCGCTATGGCTGGGTGTCTGACCGGCGGGGCTACCGGTACGAGCGCCGGCACCCGGACGGTATGGCTTGGCCGCCGGTACCTGAAGAGGTGCTGCAGATCTGGCGCGATCTGGTGAGTGAACAGCGCATGCCGGATTGCTGCTTGGTAAACTTCTACGATGCCGATGCGCGGATGGGGATGCACCAGGATCGGGACGTGGCCGATTTCAGCTGGCCGGTGCTGTCGGTATCCTTGGGGGAAGAGGGGCTGTTCCGGATCGGGAACGCGACGCGGGGCGGGAAGACGGAATCGCACTGGCTGCAATCGGGGGACGTGGTGGTGATGGGCGGTGACGCGCGGCTGACCTATCACGGGATCGACCGGATCAAGCCGGGTACCTCGATGCTGCTGGAAAAGCCGGGGCGGATCAACCTGACTTGCCGGGTGGTGGATTGACGCCGGCGATTGGTCAGCGTGCAAGGTTGCAGCAGCCGGTCAGGTAGGTGACGCCGGAGTCTTCGGTGACGAAGAGGTCGACGCTCATACCATAGGCACGGTCGGACATGCCGTCGGTGCAGGCGTCACGCTGGAACATGAAGGTAAAGACCTGGGTCTGCGCCTGGCCGAAAATCGCGTAACGGTCGGTGCGGTTTTCAGAGGTGACGGGATCGAGGGTTGCAACGGAAATCGGGTCGTCGTCCATACGATCAAGCGTGGCCGTGGCGGTCCGGGCGATGTCGAGCGACCAGAACGGCTCGGTTCCGGCGCACATCAGCGGACGGGGCAGCTGGTCGTCCGGCTGATCCGGGCGCCGGTCCAGGAAGCGCAGGGCGACCCAGCCCGACGTCTCGTCGACATTCACGCGCGCCCATTCGCGGCTTTCGTCGAATGCGACGACTTCGATGAAGCGGGCATTGGCGGTCAGCTTGGCGACGATTGAGTTTCCGACGCCGGGACCGGCGCGGACATTCAGGACGTCGTCAGGGGCGACGCCCGAGACATCGTAGAAGGCAGGAAGCGCCTGAGCATGGGCGAAAGTGGCGCATAGTAGAAGCGCACATGCCGAGAGGAGTGTTCTCATCTGCGGGCATACCAGCTGCTGGAGGCGAATTGACGGGTGTAGAATTCCGCCAGAAGGCCAAGGATGAGAAGAACGCAGCCCACGATGAGCGCGTATTCGACACTGGTATTGCGCGGGAAATAGTTGGCGAAAACGTACCCACGGCACTGGTCGATGGCGTGAAACAGCGGGTTCCAATCGAACATGGCAAGCATGTAGCCGGGTAGCGTGTTGGCGACGAAAAGCTTGCCCGAGGCGATCATGTTGGCCCGGGTATAGACGATCTGGATCAGGTTCACGGCGGTCGGGAACCACGGCTTGGCCGCCATGATTAGCAGACCGACGCCGCAGCCGGTGAACCAGGCCAGCAAAAGCATTCCGAACGCGCCGATGGGATCGGCGATTTCGATCCGTTGAAAGGCGGTGTGATAGACGAACAGGATCACCAGCGCCGACAGGACCTGTATGTAAAGGGCGCCCAGCGCGGCGGAGGTGATCGATATGATCGTGTTCATCGGCGCGTGCTGCATCATCGGCGAGGACGGACCCGCCGCACCTGCAACGGCGCCCAATGACTTGATGTGCGTCAGATAGAGGAACACGCCGGACATCATGTATAGCAAGAAGTCGCCACGCAGCTTGGCCCCGCGCAGGCCAAGAACCGAGAACATGAAGTAGAAGGCGAGAACGAAGACGATCGCGGTGCTGATGTTGACGAACAGCGCCATGAACGCATTGCCATGCGTGCTGCGCACGTCGCGGACAGTGGTATGATAGATCAGCTCGCAAATCGTCATGATGGACGAGAGAACCGATTTCTTGCGCGTATTCTGGAACATGACCTGTCTGAAGCAAACGCCTTGTTGTAAAATTCTCGCACGGAATTCTTGCTGTCCCGTAAGTGTCATACCATAAGGGGCCCGCAGCTGTCCCGCAACAAACGCCTTTGTGCGTTGGACAAAAGAACTGGAGCAGGCATTGGATTACGACAAACTTGTCACGGTCATGCGGCGCCTGGCGCTGGAAGCCGGCGACCGGATCATGGAAATCTACGACGCGGACGATTTCGACGTGAAGGTGAAATCGGATGACAGCCCGGTCACCGCGGCGGACGAGGCGGCGGACAAGATCATCTCGGACGGGCTGCGGGCGGAGTTTCCCGAGGTGGCCCTCATCACCGAGGAACAGGCCGCGACCCATGGCGAGCAGGCCGACACGTTCCTGATCGTCGATCCGCTGGACGGAACCAAGGAATTCATCCATCGGCGCGGCGATTTCACCGTCAACATCGCCTACGTCGAGAACGGCGTGCCGACGCGTGGCGTGGTCTATGCGCCGTCCAAGGGACGGATGTTCTTTACCCGCCCCGACGGTGTTTCGGTGGAGGAAACCGGACCCTTCGCACGGCACAGGTCGGGCGCGCTGACCAAGATCGGGGTGTCCGATCCGGACAACGGCGCGCTGATGGTGGTCGCCAGCAAGTCGCACCGGGACCAGGCGACGGATGATTACATCAACAAGTACGCCGTGAGAGACATGAAAAGCGCGGGATCCTCGCTGAAGTTCTGCCTGATCGCGACGGGCGAGGCGGATATCTATCCGCGCCTTGGCCGGACGATGGAATGGGATACCGCCGCCGGGCACGCCGTGCTTTTGGGTGCCGGAGGCCAGGTGGTGCGGTTCGATGACCACACACCGCTGAAATACGGCAAGGACGCCTACGCCAACCCGTTCTTTATCGCCTACGCGCCCAAGGTCGAGTTGAAGCCCGCCTGATGAGTGTCTTGGTGGTCATCCCGGCGCGCTACGCCTCGAGCCGTTATCCGGGCAAGCCGCTGGCCGTTCTGCGCGGCGCGGATGGTACGGAAAAGAGCCTGATCGAACGCAGTTGGCTTGCGGCCAAAGGTGTTTCGGGTGTCGGTCGGGTGGTCGTGGCCACGGATGATGCGCGGATCGAGGAGGCGGCGCGCGGTTTTGGTGCCGAGGTGGTTATGACCTCGCCCGACTGCGCCAACGGGACGGAACGCTGTGCCGACGCGCTGCGAAATCTCGGCGGCGATTATGAGATCGTGGTGAACTTGCAGGGTGACGCGCCGCTGACCCCGCACTGGTTCGTCGAGGACCTGATCGCGGGAATGCGCGAGAACCCGGACACCGATGTGGCCACGCCGGTGCTGCGCTGCGACGGGCGGGCGTTGAACGGGTTTCTTGAAGACCGCGCCAATGGTCGGGTCGGTGGAACGACGGCGGTTTTCGGCCAATCGCGCCACGCGCTCTATTTCTCGAAGGAAGTGGTGCCCTATACCTCGCGGATATATGAGGATGCAGAAGAGACGCCGGTGTTTCACCATGTGGGGGTCTATGCGTACAGGCCCGAAGCATTGTATGCTTACTGCACCTGGCCAGCGGGCCCGCTAGAGACGCTGGAAGGGCTTGAGCAACTGCGCTTCCTCGAGAACCGGCGTTCGATCCTGTGTGTCGAGGTCGAGGCGCGGGGCCGGCAATTCTGGGAACTTAACAACCTGGAAGATATTGAAAGGATAGAAGGCATGATGCGGGATATGCACATGTCGTAGGCATAGTGAAGAAACGTGACCTGATTTCATAGGTTTGCCACATTGAGCCGGTTGTATTCCGGATCGTGACGTGGGTCCTATTTGTACGAGTTGCCGATAGCGGCTGAGGAGCTTTAGATGCGCAAAAAACTTACAAAGGCGATTTTTCCCGTCGCGGGGCTGGGAACGCGATTCCTGCCGGCGACCAAATCGGTTCCGAAAGAGATCATGACGCTGGTCGACCGCCCGCTGGTGCAATACGCCATCGACGAGGCACGCGAAGCCGGGATCAAGGAATTCATCTTTATCACCTCCCGCGGCAAAGGCGCGCTGGAGGATTATTTCGACAATGCGCCGCAGCTTGAGCAGGAGTTGCGCAAGAAGGGCAAGAATGAGCTGCTGGACATCCTGAAATCGACCAACATGGACAGTGGCGAGATCGCCTATACCCGGCAGAACAAGGCGCTGGGTCTTGGTCATGCCGTGTGGTGTGCGCGGCGCCTTATCGGCAACGAGCCCTTCGCGGTGATCCTGCCCGACGACGTGATCGCGGCGGAAAAGTCCTGCCTGGCGCAGATGGCCGAGGCGTTCAAGGAGACCGGCGGCGAGAACAACATGGTCGCCGCCATGGAGGTGCCCGAGGACAAGGCGTCGGCCTATGGTGTACTGGACGTGAAGGAAGATATGGGCCGGATTGTTTCGACCAAGGGCATGGTGGAGAAACCCGCCCCCGGCGAGCAGCCATCGAACCTGGCCGTGATCGGGCGCTACATCCTGACGCCGACGGTTTTGCAGAAACTGAACAAGAAACAGACTGGCGCCGGCGGAGAGATCCAGCTGACCGATGCCATTGACGCGGCCCGGAGCGAAGGCGAAGAGGTCCTGGGTTATCGGTTCGAGGGTGAACGGTTCGACTGTGGCTCGAAGTCCGGTTTCCTTCAGGCGACGGTGGCCTTTGCGTTGAACCGGCCCGAGCTGCGCGACGATCTGCTGAGCTATATCACGGATGTGGTGCAGCCCGCCAAGGCCGCGCAATAACGAAGGAGTGCGGCGCCCGTGCCGAATGTTCTTGTCACCGGCGGCGCGGGCTATATCGGCTCGCATGCCTGCAAGGCGCTGGCCAGTGCCGGCTATACCCCCGTTACCTATGACAACCTGAGCACAGGCTGGGCGGACGCCGTAAAGTTCGGTCCCTTCGAGCAGGGCGACCTGCGCGACCGGGCCCGGCTGGACGCGGTGTTTGCGGCCTACCAGCCCATCGCGGTGCTGCATTTCGGGGCGCTGAGCCAGGTGGGCGAGAGCATGCGCGAGCCGGGCCGCTATTGGGATAACAACGTCACCGGCTCGTTGGTTCTGCTGGAGGCGGCGGTGGCGGCGGGCTGCGAACAGTTCGTCTTTTCCTCGACCTGTGCCACCTATGGCGACCAGGACAACGTCGTGCTGAACGAGGACAGCCCGCAGGCCCCGATCAACGCCTATGGCGGGTCGAAGCGGGCGATCGAGAACATGTTGCGTGATTTCGAGGCGGCGCACGGGTTGCGGCACGTGATCTTTCGGTATTTCAACGTGGCCGGGGCGGATCCCGAGGCAGAGGTGGGCGAGTTCCACCAGCCGGAAACGCATCTTGTGCCGCTGATCCTTGACGCGATCGACGGGAAGCGCGACGCGCTGACGATATTCGGCACGGATTACGAGACGCCCGACGGTACGTGCATTCGCGATTACGTGCATGTCTGCGACCTCGTGGATGCGCATGTGCTGGGCTTGAAATGGCTGGAGGACGACAAGGGCAGCCGGGTGTTCAACCTTGGCACAGGAAGCGGTTTCTCGGTGCGCGAAGTGGTGGAGCATGCGCGAAGCATCACCAACAAGGAGGTGCCCGTTGTCGAAGGTCTGCGCCGGCCGGGGGACTGTACCAAGCTGGTGTCGGGCTCGGAGCGAGCGGTGTCGGAGTTGGGCTGGAAACCGGGCCGCTCGACGCTGAACGAGATGATCCGCGATGCGTGGCGGTGGCATCAAACTGGACATTACGAAAAATAACGCCGACCCTGCGGTCGAAGGAAGGGTCAGGCAGGACGGATGAGCGTGCTTTCGCAAGCATGGGAGGCGTACAGGCTTCGGTGGAAGCGCCGGCGCCTGTTGTTTCGCGCGCTGCGCAAGCGGCGGCAGTTGCGCCCGGTGGTGGACCGCACCGACCGGATCGCGCCGGGGGACATCCTGTGCTTTTCCACCGTGCGGAACGAGGCGGTGCGCCTGCCGTTCTTCCTGCAACATCACCGCGCGCTGGGCGTGCGGCATTTCCTGTTCGTGGACAATGACAGCGACGACGGCACGCGCGACTATCTAAATGCGCAGGAGGACGTGTCGCTGTGGCGGACGCGCGCCAGCTACAAGCTGTCGCGTTTTGGCGTCGATTGGCTGACATGGTTGCAGATGCGGCACGGGCACAGGCATTGGTGCCTGACGCTGGATGCCGACGAGATCCTGATCTATCCACATCACGAAACACGTCCTTTGCCTGCGCTGGTCGAAAAGCTGGAGCAATCGGAGCGTGACTCGTTCGGGGTGCTGATGCTGGACATGTATCCCAAGGGGCCGCTGGCGCAGCATGACTATGCTGCCGGGGCCGATCCGTTCGAGCGGCTGTGCTGGTTCGACGGCGGCAATTACGTGATCCAGAAAAAGCCGGACCTGCATAACCTCTGGATCCAGGGCGGCGTGCGGGCGCGCAGGTTCTTTGCCGACCGGCCCGAGCGGGCGCCGACGATGGGCAAGATGCCCCTGGTCAAGTGGAACCGTCGCTATGCCTATGTCAGCAGCGCGCACTCGCTATTGCCCCGTCGGCTGAACCGGGTCTACGACGAGGAGGGTGGCGAGCGGCTGTCGGGGGTCTTGCTGCACACGAAGTTCCTGAACACGGTGGTGGACCGGTCCGCCGAGGAAAAGCAGCGGCAGGAGCATTTTGCCAATAGCGACCTATACGACAACTACTATGACGCGCTGACCGAGAACCCCGATCTTTGGTGCGAAACCTCCACACGGCTGATCGGATGGCGGCAGCTGGAGGCGATGGGCCTGATGTCAAAGGGCAACTGGATCTGAGGGTCGGAATTGTTTGCGTTCTGGAAACAATCACTTATACCGAATGAAGGGGAACGGAACCGGCCATTGCGGCGGTGTACCATATTGGAAAAGAATGTTTTAACGCGATGCGTGTATGGTGGCGGCTGGTCAATCCGGCGGCCCAGAGGATGTGAGTAGTGAGTTTGTTGCAGTCATATGCCATGCGGCTGCGCCGGAAGCGGCACAGGGTGCGTGCCTTTCGCAAGCATTTCTCGCTCAAGCCCGTGGTGGACCGCACGCGAAAGATCCGGCCTGGCGACATCCTTCTCTTCAGCACCATGCGCGACGAATTCGTGCGGCTGCCGTTCTTCTTGCAGTATTACCGTAGCCTTGGGGTTTCGCATTTCCTGATCGTGGATAACGACAGCACCGATGGCGGGCGCGAGTACATGGCCGACCAGGAGGACGTGTCGATCTGGACGACCAAGGCCAGCTACAAGGGGTCGAAATTCGGGGTCGATTGGCTGAACTGGTTGCAGCGCAAATATGGCCACGGGCACTGGACGCTGGTGGTCGACCCCGATGAGCTGTTCATCTATCCGTTCTGCGATACGCGCCCCATCCGGGCGTTGACCGACTGGCTCGATACCAGCCAGGTCAAATCCTTCGGTGCGATGCTGTTGGACATGTATCCCAAGGGGCGGATTGACGATGTGCGATACCTACCCGGCCAGGACCCGCTGGAGATCGCGGGATGGTTCGACCCCGGCAACTACGTGATCGAGAAGAACCGGCGATACGGCAACCTGTGGATACAGGGCGGGCCGCGCAGCCGGGTATTCTTTGCCGATCGGCCCAAGAAGGCGCCGGCGCTGAACAAGACGCCGCTGGTGCGGTGGGACAAGCGGTACACCTATACCAGCTCGACCCACACGCTTTTGCCGCGGGGCTTGAACCTGACATATGATGAATGGGGCGGGGAAAAGGCCAGCGGCATCCTGCTGCACACGAAGTTCCTGAACACGTTCACCGCCAAGGCGGAGGAAGAGTTGCAGCGCGGCCAGCACTATGCCGGGAGTGTCGAATACAAATCATACGCCGAGAAATTTCAGGACAGTCCCGACCTTTGGTGCAAATGGTCGGAGAAATATATAAACTGGCGGCAATTGGAAATTCTTGGGCTGATGTCCAAGGGAAACTGGGCATGAGGATGGGCAGAGGGTGAGCGTCGGCATCATAATGCTGGTCCACACGGCCTTTGACCGGGCCGAGCAGGTGGCGCGCCATTGGGCCGCTTCGGGCTGTCCGCTGGTCATTCATGCCGATCGCAACGTGCCCAACGCGACCTACCGCAAGTTCATCGACGCGCTGTCGGATCTGGACAGGGTGAAGTTCGCTAGGCGCCATCGCTGCGAGTGGGGGACGTGGGGGCTGGTGGCGGCGACGCAGGAAGCGTCGGAAATCATGCTACAGAGTTTTCCGGATGTGCGGCATGTCTATCTTGCCTCCGGTTCCTGCCTGCCGCTGCGCCCGGTGCAGGAGCTGATCGACTATCTGGAAGAGCGGCCGCAGACTGATTTCATCGAAAGCGCCACGACGGCGGATGTGCCGTGGACAATCGGGGGGCTCGATCACGAGCGGTTCACCCTGCGCTTTCCGTTTTCGTGGCGGCGGCATCGCAAGCTGTTCGATCGCTATGTCGCACTGCAACGCAAGATCGGTTACAAGAGGCGTATTCCCAACGGGATCGTGCCGCACATGGGCAGCCAATGGTGGTGCCTGACACGCCAGACCCTGTCGGCGATTCTGACCGACCCGGAGCGGGCGACGTATGATCGATATTTCAAGCGGGTGTGGATCCCCGATGAGAGTTATTTTCAGACGCTTGCAAGGCTCTATTCCAGGCAGATCGAGAGCCGGTCGCTGACCCTGTCGAAGTTCGATTACCAGGGCAAGCCGCATATTTTTTATGACGATCACCTGCAATTGCTGCGTCGCTCGGACTGTTTCGTGGCACGCAAGATCTGGCCCTTTGCCAACCGGCTTTACAATGCGTTCCTGACCGACGCGGCAGGCGCGATGAAGCACACAGAGCCCAACCCCGGCAAGATCGACCGGATCTTTGCCAAGGCGGTGGAGCGGCGCACCCGCGGGCGGCCCGGCCTGCTGATGCAGAGCAGGTTCCCGGTGGAAGGACGCGAGAACGGGCTGACCTGTGCGCAATACTCGGTGTTCGAAGGGTTCAGCGACCTTTTCGAGAATTTCGAGCCGTGGCTGGCCAAGGTCACCGGCACGCGGGTGCATGGGCACCTCTTCGCCCCCGAGCGGGCAGAGTTTTCTGACGGCCAGACCGTGATGAACGGCGCGCTGAGCGACAGTGCGAAGTTGCGCGATTACAACCCGCAGGCGTTTTTGGCGAGCTTGATCTGGAACACGCGGGGCGAGCGGCAGTGTTTCCAGGTCGGACCGCGCGACCATATCAAGAAAATCGAGTGGGCGCTGGCCAAGGACCAGAACGCGCAGATCTCGGTGATCTCGGGCGCGTGGGCGGTGCCGCTGTTCAAGTCGAATATGAATTTCGCGGACATCCGGCAGGAGGCCGCGCTGTTGCAACAAGTCGAAAGCAAGCACCTCGAGGTGCTGCGGTCGCAATGGGGCAAAGCACGGGTGCGGATCTGGACCATGGCGGAATTCATCGAGGCCCCGATGGAGCCTCTGCAGACGATCATCGACGAGATAGGCAAACAAAGCGTGCATGGCCTGGCCGAGGTGCCCAAGATGGCCGACCTGACCGGGTTCGGGCAGTTCCTGCAGAACCTCAAGAACCAGGGGATGCATCCCTACCTGATGGGCGATTTCCCGGTGGAGCATCGCCTGCACGAGCCGCAGGGGCAGACGCGCAAACCCTACCTGGTGCGGTAAATGGCATATAATTTCGACTATTTCGTGGTGTTTGCAGAGATGCGCACCGGCTCGAACTTTCTCGAGGCAAACCTGAACGCGTTCCAGAGTTTCGAGTGCTTCGGCGAGGCGTTCAACCCGCATTTCATCGGCTATCCCAACCGCGACGAAATCGCGGGCGTGGCGCAGCACACGCGCGACGCAGACCCGATGCAGCTGATCAAGGCGGTGCGGGACGTGCCGGACAAGATGGGCGGGTTCCGCTATTTCCATGACCACGATCCGCGTGTCCTTGACGTGATGCTAGACGATCCGCGCTGCGCCAAGATCATCCTGACGCGCAATCCATTGGAGAGTTATGTCAGCTGGAAGATCGCGCAGGCGACGGGGCAATGGAAGCTGACCAACGTCAAGCGCCGCAAGGACAGCCAGGTGCGGTTCGACAAGGCCGAGTTCGAGACGCATGTGACCAAGTTGCAGGAGTTCCAGGTCTTCTTGCTGAACCGGCTACAAGCGTCTGGGCAGGCGGCGTTCTATATCGCCTACGAGGACCTGCAGAACCTCGATGTAGTGAACGGTCTGGCGAAGTTCCTTGGCAGCGACGAACGGCTGGAGGCGCTGGACGCGTCTCTGAAAAAGCAGAATCCCAGCGGGCTGGAAGACAAGGTGTCCAACTTCACGGATATGGAACAGGCCTTTGCCGGGCTGGACCCGTTCAACCTGACCCGGACGCCGAATTTCGAGCCGCGCCGGGGGCCGGCAGTGCCCGCTTTCGTGACCGGGGCACATGCCGCGCTGCTTTACATGCCGATCCGGTCGGGGCCGGAGGCGGCGGTATGCGATTGGCTGGCCGGGCTGGATGGCGTGGCGGTGGACGACCTGCCCACCAAGCTCAACCAGAAGGAACTACGCCAGTGGAAACGGCGCAAGCCGGGGCATCGCGGCTTTACCGTGTTGCGGCATCCGGTGGCGCGGGCACATGCAGCATTCTGCGACAAGATCCTGCAGACCGGTCCGGGATGCTTCTCGGACATCCGCAAGACGCTGCGAAACTTTCACAAGCTGCCGCTGCCGGGAAAGATGCCGGACGAGGGCTATGACCTAGCGGCGCACAAGCTGGCCTTTGCCGCGTTCCTGCAGTTTCTGAAGGCGAACCTTTCCGGGCAGACCAATATCCGGGTGGATGCGCATTGGGCCACACAGTCGTCCATCATGCAGGGCATGGCACAGTTCAGCCTGCCGGACATCGTGCTGCGCGAGGACGAGCTGGCCGTGGCGCTGCCGCGTCTGGCGGCGTCGGTGGGATATGACGCGGCGGCGGTCCCCGCGAAACCGGCGTCGGATCAGCCGTTCTCGATTGACGAGATCTATGATGAAGAGATCGAGGCGCTGGTCAGCGACATCTACCAACGGGATTACATGATGTTCGGGTTCAGGGCTTACGCCGCCTGAACCGACTGCGATTCCGTGATGATCGTGTGGAGCGTCGCCGGGTTGTCATTGGCGCGCAGCTTGGCGCAGATGGACGGATCGCGCAGAGTGCGCGAGACAAGCGCCAGCGCCTTGAGATGTTCCACGCCCGCGTTTTCGGGCGCGAAGAGCGCGAAGGCGAGGTCGACCGGTTGGCGGTCGACCGAGTTGAAATCGATGGGCGTGTCCAGAAGTACGAGCGCACCGACGACCGAGTCGATGCCCGACAGGCGGGCATGGGGCAGGGCAACGCCATGCCCCACGCCTGTGGGACCAAGGTTTTCCCGTTCGATCAGGGCGTCCACCACCTTTTGCGGATCTAGGCCATAGACGGACTCGGCAATGCTGCCAAGTTCGTGCAAAAGCCGCTTCTTGCTGGACACGGAGGAGTAGACCCGGACCGCGTCAGGCCGCAAAATCTGAGTGAACTGCATTCAGTTATGCTCCATCGGCGGCCGGCGCCGCCTTGCTTGCTCGATAGTTTAAGGGTCGATCCATCCGATATTGCCGTCATCGCGGCGATACACGACGTTCAACCCCTCTTTCCCTTCATTTCGGAACACGAGCACCGGTGCGCCGGCGAGCTCCATCTGCATGACTGCTTCGCCGACCGACAAAGAGGGAATATGATGTTCCATCTCTGCAACGATAACGGGCTGGAGGCTTTCTGGTTCCGATTCTTCCCCTTCGCTTTCGGAGGCGAGGATATAGGCGGATGCCTGAGAAAGTTCAATAGGTTCCGCCCGCTCGCGGTGATGGTCTTTCAATCGACGCTTGTACCGGCGCAACTGCTTTTCCAGTTTCTCGCTGCAATCGTCGAAGGCGGCGTAGATTTCATGCGCATGGGCCTTGGCCGTGGCCGTCATGCCCGTGGACAGGTGAATCGTCGCTTCGCAGACGAATTCGCTCGCGCTTTTTGAAAAGAAGACATGCGCGTCCGTCGGCCGTTCGGCATATTTTTCCACAATGGAGGTCAATTCGTTCTCGACATGAGTCTGCAAAGCCTGGCCGACATCGATTTGTTTTCCACTGATTTGATAGCGCATTCAGAACCTCCAACATGCGGACAGAAATGACCTTCGGGGCGGTGTTTCGCCCTTATCTGGGTCAAATCTGTGAGGGATAAAATGACGTTTTCTGTGTGCTCGGCCTCGGCCCAAATGATGGGTCGCACGGTTCGAACAGTGCAAAAACCGAAAGCGTCATACCTCATTTGATCCGTGATATGGGCGTCTTGTCAATGGAGATTGCGTTAACGGATGGCGCAAGATCGCTCAGGATATACGAAAATTTTCGCCGAGGTAGACGCGGCGGACGTTTTCGTTCGACACGACCTCGTCGGGTGTGCCGGACATCAGGACCTGGCCATCATGCAGGATATAGGCGCGGTCCACGATCTCGAGCGTTTCGCGCACGTTGTGATCGGTGATCAGCACGCCGATGCCGCGTTTCTTGAGATCGGCGACCAGGTGGCGAATGTCGCCGACCGAGATCGGGTCGACCCCGGCAAAGGGCTCGTCGAGCAAAAGATACTTGGGCCGAGCGGCAAGGCAGCGGGCAATTTCCACCCGGCGGCGTTCCCCGCCCGACAGCGCCAGGGCTGGGGCGCGGCGCAAATGTTCGATGGAGAATTCCGACAAAAGCTCTTCGAGCCGTTTGCGGCGTTGGTGGCGACTGTCCGTGGATATATCGAGGATGGACATGATGTTGTCCTCGACCGACATGCCGCGAAAGATCGACATCTCCTGCGGGAGATAGCCCACGCCAAGCTTGGCGCGGCGGTACATGGGCAGGGCCGTGACATCGCGCCCGGCTATCTTGACGTGGCCGCCTTCGGGGTAGATCAGGCCGGCGATGGCGTAGAAGGTCGTTGTCTTGCCCGAGCCGTTGGGACCGAGCAGGGCCACAACCTCGCCCTGCCGCAAGGACAGGCTGACGTCGCGGATCACCACGCGCTTCTTGTAGCTTTTGCGCAGGTTCTCGACCGACAGGCCAGTGTTCTCGTGGGCGATATGCAGGTCGGGACGTGCCATTTACTGATCGCCATTCTCGGGTTGCAGGATGGTCTTGACCCGGCCGGTGACGCGGGCGGTGCCCGCGCGCGTATCGACGAACATCTTGTCGCCGGTCAGTGCGTTGGGACCTTGCACCAAAAGCACGTCGCCTTGCATTTCGATCAGGCCAGTGTCGACGTTGTAATCGGCCTGCGACGCCTCGGCGGCGTCCTCACCACTGACGAGGGTGACGCCCCCGGTTGCCTGAAGCTGTTCGATTCCGCTTTGATCATCCTTGTAGACCACCAGAACGCGCGGCGCGGACAGTCGCATTTCACCTTGTCCGATCAGCACGTTGCCGGTGAAAACGGCGGTGCCGTCTTGCTGGTCCACATTGAGGTTGTCGGCGGTAACCTCTACCGGAAGTGTGCTGTCCTGCGCGGTGTCGCCGAAGGCGATCTGCGCTCCCTGAGCAAGTACGGGAGGCGGCAGGCACAAAAGAATGAGCGCGGTCAATATGCGAAACGAATGGGTCACTGGTCGATGTCCTCGGCGGGCTGAGGCGTGTATATCAGCTTCACTCCGTCGGTGAAAACCAAATGTGCTTCTCCGGTTTCCTCGTCTCCGGTGAGCACCATGCGTCCAGCCGTCAGGTCGCCGGGCGGGCCTTTGCCAGAGACCGGGCCCGGCGTTTCGGCGTAAAGCACATCCAGCCTGGCATCGAGACGTTCGGTCGTCATCTTGTAGCCAGTGGTGGTGTCGACGTTAACATTGCCGATCAAAGAGGCGTTCAGATCGGACTGGTGCATGTCGCCACGGTCGGAGGTCACCGTCACGACGCTGCCCGATACGAGATGCATTTCAGCGGTGACGTCTTCGGCGTTTATCAGGCGGGGATCGTCAGGGTTCGGTCGTGCGGTGTCAGCGGCGATCTTCACCTCGTCGCCGCCGCGGGTGACGCCGGCGAAAGCCGCGTTGGTGGCGCCCTGCTCCTGCGCGCGCTGTTCCAGGTCGATCTCGGCGATGGGTATGGATTTCGTAGGGTCTATGTGGCGCGATATCAGGAACAGGGTGGACAAAATACCAAGCGCGGTCAAAGGCAGGATGATCTTCATCCATGCCACCAGCCGTGAATAGAAATTGTCAGTTGCTGCCATGATCAATGCGCGAAGATGTCCGTTTCGGGCCAGCCCGCAAGGTCCAGGCGCGCCCGTGTCGGCAGAAAATCAAAGCAGCTTTCGGCAAGCTCCGTGCGGCCTTCGCGTGCCAGTCGGGCGTCGAGTTCGGTTCGCAGCTGGTGCAGGTAGAGCACGTCGGACGCGGCATAGTCCAGCTGCGCCTCGGTCAGATCGGACGCGCCCCAGTCCGACGATTGCTGCTGTTTCGAGATATCGACGCCGAGCAGTTCCTGAAGCAGGAATTTCAGGCCATGCCGATCGGTATAGGTTCGGATCAGCTTGCTGGCGATCTTGGTACAATAGACCGGCGCGGCCAGGGCGCCGAAAGCATTGAACATCGCGGCGATATCGAAGCGGCCAAAATGAAAAAGCTTCAATACGCTGGCGTCCGTAAGGAGGCGTTCGAGGTTGGGTGCGCTTGTCTGACCGTGCATCACCTGGACGATATGCGCGTCTCCGTCACCACCCGAGAGCTGCACCACGCAGAGCCTGTCCCGGTGCGGGTTCAGCCCCATCGTTTCGCAGTCGATGGCGACGACAGGACCGAGGTCAAGGCCGTCTGGAAGATCGGATTTGTAGAGATGGTTGGCCATGGTTCGCCGCAGTTGTTTCAAATCTATATAGTGCGCTGCCGCGCAATTTGAGCCTGCTTAAGCGAAAAGATGCGAACGCTCAACGAAAAGCCGGACAATACTGCCGTCAAGAAAACTTGGCTGCCGTTTCGGGAGATCCAGAGTTCGTGTCTCCATGTCAGAATGCCCATTTTTATCTCGTCCTGGGGCAAGTCGCTGTTTGATGCTCCGGCGAAAATTTATTTTCCGGCCCGTTTTAAGCCGTGGTGCAGGATTGCATGACATTGGCTAACCTACTGTTAAAAAACGAAGATTTAGTCGGCGGTGCCGAAGCTGGATGCTCGGGGTCGCCTTGCTGCGCTTTGTATTGCATCATTGACAGGCTAAAAGGTTAAACGCAGCCTAGACGAAATCACGAGATATCAGGGAGATTGAATATGGCTAGATACTTGCACACTTCCATGGCGATGGCCGTTGTAGGCAGCATGATGTTGAGCGCGAGCGTTGCTCAGGCAGAAACTTGGCGATACGCCTTTGAAGAGGCGCTCGACGAGGTGCAGGGCGTATATGCTCAGAAGTTCAAGGAAGAGGTCGAGGCCAATTCCGACCACACTGTCCAACTTTTCCCCTACGGCACGCTGGGCGAATCCGCCGACACGATGGAACAGGCCCAGACCGGCATCCTGCAATTCGTCGATCAAAGCCCGGGCTTTACCGGTTCGCTGATCCCCGAGGCGCAGGTGTTTTTCGTGCCTTACCTCTTGCCGCAGGAGACCGAGAAGCTGGGCGAGTTCTTCCGCACGTCCAAGGCCATCAACGAGATGTTCCCCGAACTTTACGCCGAACAGGGGCTGGAACTGCTGACCATGTTCCCCGAGGGCGAGGTCTGCATGACCACGCAGGAACCCGTGACCGGGCCGCCTGACCTCGACCAGGTCAAGTTCCGCGTCATGACCAACCCGCTTCTGGTTGAAAGCTACAAGGCCTTCGGCGCGACGCCCACGCCGCTGCCCTGGGGCGAGGTCTACGGCGCGCTTCAGACCGGCATCATCCAGGGCCAGGAAAACCCGATGTTCTTCATCGAGTCGACCAAGATGTACGAGGTGACCGAGGTTATCACCTGTGCCGGCCACAACAACTTCACCACCGCGGTCATGGCCAACCAGGAATTCTATGAAGGTCTGTCGGAAGAGGATCAGACGGTGATCCAGAACGCGATCGACGTCGCCTTCGACCACATCATCGACTACCAGAAAGGTCTGCACGAAGAGAGCATCGAGAAGATCAAGGAAGCCAAGCCTTCGATGCAGGTCAACACGCTCAGCGAGGAAGAGCGTCAACCCTTTGTCGAGGCGGGCGCTTCGGTCGAGGAGACGTTTCTTGAAATGACCGGCGACGGCGGCAAGAAAATCCTCGACCAGCTCAAGGCGGACCTGGAAGCCGTACAATAACGAAATGGCTCTGCGGCGGCTGTGCCAATCGGGCATGGCCGCCGTTGCACGCAACGTACGTGGGGACAGGCTATGTCAGACGAACACGGCTCTCAGCTACAGTCGCAGACCGACACGACGGGGATGGATGACGAACCCACTGGCGAATACGTCTCCACGCTGCCCGGATTTCTTGGCACCATCGACATCCTGATAAGCAAGATCGAGGCGGTGATGCTCGCCGTCGGTGTCCTGCTGATGGCGGCCAACACTATCGCCAACGTGGTTGGGCGCTTCGTCTTTCAGAACAGCATCTTCTTTTCGGAAGAACTCAACCGCATCCTCATCATCCTGATCACCTTTGCCGGGATCAGCTATGCCGCCCGGCATGGCCGGCATATCCGCATGTCGGCGATCTATGACACCATGCCGCCCAAGGCGCGAAAGCTGATGATGATCGTCATCACGCTGGTCACGGCGGTCTTCATGTTCGGGCTTGCCTACTACGCCTATACCTACATTCTCACGCAGGCCGGACGCGGCCGCGTGCTTCCGTCGCTTCAGATCCCGGTCTGGATCACGCTCGTTTGGGTGCCAGTCGGCTTCTTCATGACCGGGGTGCAGTACCTGCTGACCGCCATCAAGAACATCATCGACAAAGATATCTACCTCTCGACCGCCGTGCTCGAAGGGTATGACGACACCGAGAAGGAGGTCTGAGCGATGGCCGTTACCATCTTTTCCCTCATGGTTGTCCTTCTGCTCTTGGGCTTTCCGATGATGATCCCGCTGATCGTCGCCGCCTTCGTCGGCTTCTACACCATGTTCGGCGGGTTCGGTCAGCTTGAGACGATGATTCAGCAGATCATGGCCGGTATCCGGCCCGCCTCGCTGATCGCGGTGCCGATGTTCATCTTCGCCGCCGACATCATGACACGCGGCCAGTCCGCCAATCGCCTGATCGACCTGGTGATGGCCTTCGTCGGTCACCTCAAGGGCGGGCTTGCCGTGTCCACCGCGGCTGCCTGCACCATGTTCGGCGCGGTCTCGGGCTCGACGCAGGCGACCGTGGTCGCCGTCGGCTCGCCACTGCGCCCCCGGATGCAGAAGGCGGGCTATAATGACAGCTTCATTCTTGCGCTCATCGTCAACGCCTCGGACATCGCCTTCCTGATCCCGCCCTCGATTGGCATGATCATCTATGGCGTCGTCTCGAACACGTCGATCGCCGAGCTTTTCATCGCCGGTATCGGGCCGGGCCTGCTGATCCTCTTCCTGTTCTCGGTCTACGCCTGGATCTACGCGGTCCGCCACAACGTGCCGACCGAACCGAAGTACAGCTGGGGCGAACGTTTCAGCGCCGGGCGCAAGGCGCTCTGGCCACTGGGCTTCCCGGTGATCATTATCGGCGGCATCTACGGCGGCATCTTCAGCCCGACCGAGGCGGCGGCCGCCTGCGTGCTCTACGCGCTGGTGCTCGAGGTCATCATCTTCCGCGAGATGGACCTCAAAGGCGTCTATGAAACAGCAAAGTCCACCGGCCTGATCACCGCTGTGGTGTTCATCCTGGTGGGCGTGGGCGCCGCGTTCTCGTGGGTGATTTCCTTCGCCCAGATCCCACAGGAAATCCTGGGCTCCATCGGCATTGACGAGATGGGCCAGATCGGCGTGCTCTTCGTCATCTCCGTCGCCTTCTTCGTCGGCTGCATGTTCGTGGACCCGATCGTGGTGATCCTGGTGCTGGTCCCGATTTTCGCGCCGGTTGTCGACTCCGTCGGCCTCGATCCGGTGCTGGTCGGCACGATCATCACGCTTCAGGTCGCCATCGGCTCGGCCACGCCGCCCTTCGGCTGTGACATTTTCACGGCCATCGCAGTATTCAAGCGTCCGTATATGGAGGTGATCCGCGGCACGCCGCCCTTCATCTGTATCCTGCTGTCGGTCGCCGTGCTGCTGATCTTCTTCCCACAGATCGCCCTGTTCCTGCGGGACCTGGCCTTCGACAAGTAACCGGAGGAGAGACATGTACAAATCAATCCTGGTGCCCTTCGACGGGTCGCCCAACTCCGAGCTGGCCCTCGACAAGGCCCTTGAGATGGCAGCCCTCTGCGGCGGCGCCGATCTGACGCTGCTGACTGTCTACCGCCACCATTCGATGCTTGAGGCGTCGCTGTCCATGGTCCGCCCGGACGATCCCGGCAACATGGACGACGCCATGCGCACCCACGCCGAAGAGGTTGTGGGAGCCGCCAAGGAACGCGCAAAATCTGCGGGCAAAACCGACGTCCGCGCTTTCGTCAAGGCGGGTCCCACGTCGCGCAATATCGTGAAGTTCGTCGAGGAACACGGCATCGACCTCGTCGTGATAGGCCGCCGCGGCATGGGATCAATGGAAGGCTATCTTCTGGGCAGCGTTTCGCAGAAGGTCACATACCTGTCCCCGGTTCCGGTGCTGATCGTCTGACCTGAGCGGTTAACAAATTCTTGCGCGGACCAATGGCTCTCAGGTCATCGTCAGGGCGCCGTGACATTGGGCGTCTTGAGCAGACGACACCATGTTGCGTGTAATGCGAAACAGCGGCTCCGCACCGTAACTGAGCGGTGGTCTTGATCGCGGACGGTTCGCCACGCCCGAAAAACCTGACGTCGGACAGCCAAAAGGAAGCGATCCCCAAAAATTTCGTCATCTTGCGAAGTTAAGAAGGTGCAGTAGCGACGACGCAAGGGTCGATGTTTGGGTGGATAGACTAAGGCAGCCTGCAAAAAGAAATGCGATTTCCGTCTTTTGCAGAATTTTTGTGGTGCCGCTGAAGGGACTCGAACCCCCGACCCCATCATTACGAATGACGTGCTCTACCAGCTGAGCTACAGCGGCCCCGTGGAGCGCGGCTATAGCACTCCAATTCGTATCCGAAAAGGACTATTTTTCGGTCTTTTCGGGACCGGTGTCCTCGACGATCTCCGCGTCGGTGACTTCGGCGTCGGTGACCTCATCGCTGTCGTCTGACCCGCCCGGGATATCCGCACCATGATCCTCGATGGAGCCGATGATCAGGGGCAGCATCTCGATCCCGGTCGAAGAGGATACCGACGAAGCCGGAGGCGCGCGCCAGCTCAGGGTGTCGAACGCGTTACAATTGTCGCAGGACGGGGCCCATTCCGCGTGGATGTGCTGGCAGTTCTCGCAGACCCATTGCGGGCCGCGGGGTGCCGAAAGTGCACGGGCGAGCCAGCCCTTGACCACGCTGTCGGAGGCGCCTTCGCCGCGCTCGATGGCGGCCATGATGGTCAGCGCGCGGGCGTCGGGATCTACCTCTGCCAGATCTCCCAGCGCACGGCGGGCAGCGGGGAAATCTTCGGCGGCGAGATGCAGTTCGGCGTCGATCAGGCGGGTTTCGCGGTGATCGGGATGGATCTTGAGAAGCTTGGCGAAGCGCTTGATGCGGGCCTGTGGTGTTTCGTCTGGCTCGATCTCGGCGAAGGCGGCCGCGAGGTCGGGATGAGGCTGGGCATCCCAGGCCTTTTTGATCACGCGGGTGGCGTTGCGCTTGTTGCCCTGTTCAATGTAGCCGCGGGCTGTCAGGACGGCGGCGGGCACGAGGTCGGGCGAGAGGCGGTTCGCTTCGATCGCGGATTCGCGCGCTTCGATGCTGTTGCCTTCGTCCAGAACATCGCGCGCCTCGGAAAGGGCCAGAACGGCGTCGCGGCGGCGGTGGACGGCACGCGGCAGGTTGCCGGATTTCAGCTTGGCGCTCAGCGTTTCGCGTGCGCCTTTCCAGTCGCCGGTCTGAGCCTGAAGTTTCAGCAAGGTGTCCTGCACCTCCTGGTGCTTAGGCTTCAGCGCAAAGGCAGTCTTCGCCAGCTTCAGGGCCGTCTCGGTCTCGCCGTTCGCCAGTTTCTGGCGCATGATGCCGCGCACGCCGACGAAGCGGGTTTTCTCGTTGGTCAGAAGCCGCTTGTAGGTCTCCTCGGCCTTGCGGCGATTGCCGGACATTTCGGCCGCCTGCGCGGTGATCAAGTTGGTCAGCGCAGGTTTGTTCAAATACCGTTCGGCCTTGCCGGCCTTGGCCATGGCAAGCTCTCCTTCGCCCGATGCCAGAGCCATCAGGCCCTCGGACAGCGCCTGATACCCCTTTTCCTGACGATTGCGCTGGAAATAGCGTGACAGCGCGGTGTCGTCGCCGTTGATAAAGCGCATTACGGCCACGAGCAAAGACACGAGTTTGAGCAGGAGCCAGACCGCGACGACCAGGAGGACCAGTGCGATGACAGCCATGAGTGGGGTCAGGTTGAATTCCTGTCCGGCCATGACGATGCGCACCCCGCCGTCAAGTTCCAGCAGGTAGATCGCCCCCCAACTGGCCGCGGCGACGAGGCCGATGAAGAGGATAATCTTGATTACGGACCACAGCATTCTCTGAGTTCCCCCGGCGTTAATTCAATGTCTCGCTCAGCGACTGGGCTGCGCCCAACGCCTCGCGCCGTTGTGCCGCTTGACCGGCCCAATCGGAGAGTTCGGCGCGGCCCTCTTCGGGGAGCGCCTCGATTTCCGCCAGAGCGTCCTGAAGCCGACCATCGCGGATCGCCGCTTCGGCGCGGGACAGCACCGCGTCCGGATCGCTGCCTTCGCGTGGCTCAAGCGACCGTGCCCCAAGTTGACTGCGCAGGAAGCCTGTCAGCCCGGTGCCCTCTCCGGTAACGTCGCGCGACGCGTCGAGCGCGGCGCGGGCGGCTTCGGGAAAGTTTTCCTGCAAGCTAGAGAGCGTCGGTACGCCGGAGTCGGCGGAGGACACCAGGATTTCGGGCACGTCGACACCGGTATCCTGAAGTTCGGCCACGGCACCGGCGAAGCCTGAACCGTTGTCGAGAGCGGCCAGGATACGACTGATCGCGGCGCGTTGCATTGCAGCCACAGCGGCTTCGTCGGCTGCGGTTTCGGTGTTCATCGCCTCGTCGATGAGGGCCTGCAATTCTTCGCGCTGCGCGACAAGATCCTCACGGGCGGCGTTCAATTCATTCTCATAGGCGGCGATGGTCGCGGCGTCGGCGCTTTCGGTGACCGGACGCTGTTCGACCTCGCGCAGCCGCGCATCGAACGCTTCCAGCGTGTCTTCGGCCTCGGTGACGCGTTCGGACAGGGTGCCAAGCGCCTCGATCTGGGCCTCGAGCGCGGAGTTGTCGGTGTTGGCGATGCCACCGACCTTTTCAGCAAGCGCGTCAATTGTATCGGCCTGCTCGTCAAGGCGGCGCCCGGCTTCGCTAACTTCCGTGACGAGGGTTTCGTCATGTGGCGATGGATTTTGCGCCAGGCCGAAGTAGGCCGCAGCGAAACCGATTGCGCCCGCAACGATGCCACCCAAGATAAGCGCGCCTGCGCCGGGACCTTTCGAAGGTTGCGGCGTTGTCGCGGGGACAGAGGCGGACATCGGCGCGTTCGGCGCGGAGTCGCTCGTTGTGTTTTCGTCGGGCTGCGCCTCCTGCGGCTCGTCCTCAGCCGCGTCGGCAGACGTTCCGGTCTGAGAATTTTCTGTCGTATCGTCAGGAGACGCTGGTGTGTCGTCCGGGGCCGGGGGCGTGTCGTCGGAAGACTCTTCGTCTGCCTTCGTGTCCTCAGCCGTCTCGCCGGGCTTGACGGTCCCGCTATCGTCCTGCGGCGCGTCCTCGGCGCTCTCGGTGGCTTTGCCTGTCTCGTCGGCGGTTTCGTCCGTCTGCGATGCATTCTTGTTAAGCGTGATATTCGCCTTGGACGGTGGTTTCTTTGCCACTTGAAAACCTCTTTCGAATCTTGCCGCTAGTGCCTGGCGTGCCAAGCTTACTGTGGCCTGTCTCTGCCCTCAAGCCGGTTGGCATGGGACCATAGTCTCGCAACGCAGGCGAGCATCGCCGGACCGTCGGGCGTTTCCGCGATCTCTATCCTTTGCGCCTTTTCCGAAGGGATGACCTCCGCCGCGGCATCGCTGATCGCCGCGACGTGCAAGTTAGTGCCATTTGGCAGCGCATCCAGCAAGAGCTGCGCGCTGCGCGGTGAAAAAACCGGAACGACAATGGTGTGCGCCTGAAGGACACGAGTAACGACGTCGTTTGGAAAGGGGAGCGGAACCTGTTTGTAGATGATGGCGTCATCCGTCTCCGTTCCTGCGGAATTCAGGTAAGCTGCGATATCAAAGGCAACGTGATCGCCCCGAAGGTGGAGGCAGGGCGTCGCCGGCACATCGTTCAGGATACGTTCCGCCAGTTCTCGGCCGGTGCCCGGGCCAACGATGGGCGACAACCCGCATGCGCTGGCTTTTTCGGCCGTCGCCTTGCCCACGGCGTAGCAGGTGAAGTCACGGGACGTTGTGGCCCGAGCGAAAGCGTCAACCGCGTGGGACGATGTGAAAATAAGTGTGGGGTAAGGCGACAGCGCCGGCGGCTCCGGCATATGCCTGATTTCCATCAGGGGTGCGACAAGGATGTCGGCTTGGGGTCCCAGTTCCGCCGCCAGACCGGCGGCAAAGGTATTGGCCGCCTCGATGGGTCTGGTGATCAGGATCAGCGGCGGCATGAACGCTCCGGAGTTGTTTGTGTGTCCCCGCGGTGTTACCTGCGACGAGGGCTTGGCGCAACGGGCGTGACATGACGGACAACCTTGTGATCCTTGGTTTGGAAAGCAGCTGTGATGATACGGCTTCGGCGGTGGTATCCCTGTCGGGGGGGCGCGCCGAGATCCTGTCGTCAATCGTCTTGGGGCAGGATGCGCTGCACGATGCGTTTGGCGGCATCGTGCCGGAAATCGCGGCCCGCGCCCATGCCGAGAAACTGGATATTGCGGTGAAACAGGCTCTGTCCCAAGCGAAAATGGGTCTTGGGGGTGTCACCTTGGTGGCTGCGACCGCAGGGCCGGGGCTGATCGGCGGTGTCTTGTGTGGGGTGACGACAGGCAAGGCCATCGCCGCCGCGCGGGACATTCCTTTGGTCGGGGTCAACCACCTTGCGGGACACGCGCTGACGCCGCGGCTGACCGATGGTCTGGCCTATCCTTACGTGATGCTGCTTGTTTCTGGCGGGCATTGCCAGTTCCTTGTGGTCGAGGGCTGTGACCAGTTCACGCGCTTGGGTGGCACGATTGACGATGCACCGGGTGAGGCGTTCGACAAATCCGCCCGGCTGCTTGGCCTGGGCCAGCCGGGAGGGCCTGCGATCGAGAAAGCTGCGCGCGACGGTGACCCGGTACGTTTTCGGTTTCCGCGGCCCCTACTGGACAGGCCGGGATGCGATATGTCTTTTTCCGGTCTCAAGACCGCACTGTTGCGGGCCAGGGACTCGGTGATTGCAGAAAAGGGTGGCCTGACGCGGCAGGATCGGGCCGATCTCTGTGCCGGGTTCCAAAAGGCGGTCGCGGATGTGTTGCAGGAAAAAACACGACGCGCCCTCACCGAGGCGCGCCGACAGCTGGCCGAACCGCCCGCACTGGCCGTAGCGGGCGGCGTCGCGGCGAACACCGAAATAAGGGCTGGACTAGAGACTGTTTCAGGCGAATTCGGCGTGCGCTTCGTGGCGCCGCCCTTGGCGCTTTGCACGGACAATGCGGCGATGATCGCTTACGCCGGTGGGGAACTCTTTCGTGCGGGGCGCATTGACGACATGACGTTGGCCGCGCGTCCGCGCTGGCCATTGGACAAGCGCAGCCCGGCCTTGCTGGGCGGTGGAAAGAAAGGGGCGAAGGCATGATCTTGGTGATCGGCGCCGGTGCATTCGGCACGGCCCTTGCAGTATCGCTGGCGCGCAATGGTTCGGTGGCTCTTTGGGCGCGTGACGTCGAGCATGTGCGGGAGATGGACGCGACCCGGGAGAATGCGCGGCGATTGCCGGGGGTCGCCTTGCCGCACAATGTAAGCGTTTCAGCAGAGTTAGAGACTGTTTCCGGCGCGGAAATCGTTCTTTTGTCGGTTCCGACGCAGAAACTTCGCGCGTTTCTGGAGACGCACGGTCGGTCGCTGGAGGGAAAGCCCCTGGTCGCCTGTTGCAAGGGGATGGAGCGCGGCACCGGGCTGAGGCCGACGCAGATCATTGCGGAGCACGTCCCCGACGCGGTCCCGGCCATGTTGACAGGTCCGTCCTTTGCCCATGACATCGCGCGGGGTCTACCAACGGCGCTGACCTTGGCCTGTGCCGATGAACGTGTGGGCGAGGGCCTGCAACAACGGCTGACGACGCCCAATATCAGGCTCTATCGCACTATGGATGTAAAAGGTGCCGAGCTGGGCGGCGCGCTCAAGAACGTGATGGCGATTGCGTGCGGCGTGGCGATTGGCGCGGGTTTGGGCGAAAGTGCACGTGCGGCACTGATGACGCGTGGTTTTGCCGAACTGGTCAAGGTGGCGGAAATGCACGGCGCCAAAGCCGAGACGCTGGCAGGGCTTTCGGGATTTGGCGACCTTGTGCTGACCTGCACCTCGGAGCAATCGCGCAACTACCGCTTCGGCCAGAGTCTGGGACGAGGCGAGACATTCGATACGGGCGTGACAGTCGAAGGGGCTGCGACGGCGCAGGCGCTGGAAAAAATGGCGCAGGAGGCGGGTCTGGACCTGCCGATCACGCGGGTGGTGACCGGGTTGGTGCGCGGTGAATTGAACGTGCGCGACTCGATGGATATGCTGCTTCAACGGCCATTGAAGGAAGAATGATGCTGATCGCCCTGATTGCCCGGGACAAGCCCGGCGCGCTGCAAACCCGCCTCGACAACCGCGACAGGCACGTTGCCTACCTGAAGGACAGCGGTGTGGTCAGTCAGGCCGGGCCTTTACTGGATGCCGATGGTGGGATGATCGGCTCGCTGGTGGTGTTGGAGGTCGAGGACATGGCGCAAGCCGAGGCCTGGGCCGCGAACGACCCATACAAGGCGGCGGATCTGTTCGAAAATGTCGAGCTGATCCCTTGGAACAAGGTGATCTGACCGATGCGGTATTGGCTGTTCAAGTCCGAGCCGTCGACATGGAGCTGGGATCAGCAGGTCGCGCGGGCAGAGGCCGGCGAGGAATGGGACGGCGTGCGAAACTACCAGGCGCGGAATTTCATGCGCGAAATGGCGGTGGGTGACCGTGGCTTTTTCTACCATAGCCAGACGGAAAAGGCGGTGGTCGGTATCGTCGAGGTGATTGCCGAGGCGCATCCCGACAGCACGACCGATGATGATCGCTGGGAATGCGTGGATATCAAGGCGGTGGAAGCCGCGAAAACGCCGGTGACGCTCGATATGATCAAGCAGGATCCCCGTCTGTCGGAGATGGTACTGGTGCGCAACTCGCGTCTGTCGGTGCAGCCTGTGACCGCTGACGAATGGAAGGTCGTCTGTGAAATTGCGGGCCTGACGCCGTAACCGCTTCAGCATTTCGGCGGAGATAATTCCGAGAGTTCGTACGGAGGGTATCGCGCGTATCGACCGATACCCTCCGTTGCCCCACGTGCTCCCTACGCACCACACGTGTCTCTGGAAATGGTTTCGGCCATACTGGCGCGATCATGAGATGGGTATCACTTTCTCTCCCGTTTCACAAAACCCAAATGCATGGCATTTCACTAAAATGCCATGCGTGCCCAGCGGAGATGCGCGACCCGATAAAGCGGACAAATTGATCTGTTAACAGCCGAGTAAGGCTCGGTCTGCTAACGATTGGTTCGGGTGAGTAAATAGGTGGTGAGATGAGTGCGTCTGGTGACAATGCCGCGCCAGTCATCATCAAACGGAAAAAGGTCACGGGCGGTGACGGGCATCATGGCGGTGCTTGGAAGGTCGCGATAGCATAGTCCTTTTGCTGCGGCGCTTTTGCGCCGATACACATTTACCGCCCTCGGGCGATGGTCTCGAAAGTCATTCTGACGTTTGCGATGCGCTTTGCCGGCATCGCGCCATCCGCCATGGGACGCAGGCCGAGGAATGCCTAGGAAGTGCTAAGAGAGTCCTAATCAGCTTAGGGTCAGTGACTGGCATTTGAGACAAATGCCCTTCAAAAAAGCCCCGCGGACTACGCGCGTTTCTCCAGCTGCCGCGCGATCTGGGCGTCGATTGTCTTCTTTTGTCCGTCCTCGCCGTAGGTCTCTAGCGAACGGCGAACCTTTCTCACGGCGGCAAGCCGTGCGGAGGCCCGCCTTATCCCCTGCAACGCGCCATCGAGCAGCATCTAGTTGCGGGCAAGTTTGTCCTGAATTTCCGATATCGCAGCGGCGTCTGCCGCGTCGAGGTCGCTTAGCGCGTCGATCAAACCCTCCTTGCGCTCCAGCAGTTTTGACATGTCGTCGAGGTTGCCGCCGAGGACGGCCTCGCGCTCGGCGTCCAGCAGATCGTCCAGTTCGTCGACCAGTGCTTGCGCGGATCGTTTAGTCATTTCTTTTCTCCAGCATTGCTTTCAGGAAATGTTCGGAAAGGCCGATACCCCCGGTCTCCGCGATCTTGTCCGCGATCGCCTGACGGTGGAACGAGGCGAACTGATCTTCGCCGGTCCCGCCGGAGAACGAGTTCACCTGTTCGCCGAAACCGGCCGCCTTCAGCATCTCGGCGAGAAACGTCGCTTCCAGCTTCTGTGCGGCCTGCTGCGCGGCTTGCAGTGATGTGCGCGTAACAGGGGGCGGCAAAGGGCTCACGCCCAGCCTAGGTTTCATCGGTAAATGATCGGTCACCAGAATCCCTCGAATGCTGTGAACTTTTCGGGATATGACACCAAAGCAGTAAAGAACTGGTAATCACGATCTGCGAAGTTCGACGGGCTGAGGAAGAAATCCCGGAGCTCAAGAATGTTTTACACGGTCGCAAGCGAGACGTCTGCCGCGCAGACAAATAGCGGGAACGCGGAAAGAAATGTGCCTGCAGAGGCGGAGGGTAAAGCCGAGGGCAATATGGGCCGTCCCAGCTTTGGTTCCGTGTTTGTCGAGGCAGAACTGCGTCCCTCTGACGCCGGCGCCCCCAAGCAGAAAGCGAAAATCGATCTGCCGTCGGAGGACTCCGATGCGCGCACAAAGACATCGGGCGAGGTCGTCGAATCGGACAAGATTGAAGGTGATTCACCAGTTGAGGATGAGCACGCGATCGCCACGGGGGTTCCAGAAGTTCCTCGCGATGTCGCGAAAATGGGCGAGACGGAAATCGAGGAGCAGAATGCCACGCTGAAACATGACGCGCTTCACCATGATAGAACGCCACTGACGGAGTCAGTGCCTCTGAAGCCAGCCATAGTGTCTGACAAAAAAGGCGAGGTCCCTTGGGCGGCCAACGCACAGGATCACAAGGTTGAGGGCCGAAACGCTCCGCCGCAAGCGATGCAGCGGCCTTTGATTGAGCCATCGCAGAACCCGGCGCGCAGACTTGATGGTTTCGGTGCCGAGCGTGACCTTGCTGAGAAAAAGGTTCTATCGGATGCGGCAGGCCGGACAGGTTCCGCTGAACCTTCGCCCGGGTCCGCGAGAGCCGTCAACGCTTCGGTCAACGGTATCGAACGCCTCGGCACTCAAACACCGCCTGAGCAACTTCCAACCGCGACGTCTGCAGAGTTTATTGCCACAGTGGGCGGGAGTCCTCAGGTCGGTTATTTCGCTCCTTCGGCGGACGGCGAATTTCGCGGAGGCGAAGCGCTGACACAAAGATCAGCAGCCAACCCCAGGCCCGAAAATTACACGATGGCGACCCAACCCGACGAAAGAAGACCAAGTCAGGCTGTTTTGAGTTCACCGGGTCAAGCGCGCGACGGCGAAAATCCAGTCTCCACGCAGGCGCGGGATATTCGCCCGGGTCCGAATGTCCAGAATCGCGATCGCGCAGAGATGTCATCCCGATTCGTGGCGCCGAACGGCGGGGCCGCCGCGACGCCAACGCAAAACATCATGACGTCCGCGCCGGTGGTCGGCATGGCTGGTGGATTGTCATCGGCCGTTCCGGCATCCGATACATCCGCGCTGCAGATCGCGGTGCCGAAGCCCGCGGGCGAAGTGCAGCAGGTCCCGAGATCGGAACCGGCCGACTTTCGCAGGATGTCCGTGGCGGAGGCGCGAACAGCCAACCAAGGCACTCCACAGCCGGACCCCGCGCCATTCTACGGCAGCAAGCCGGTCTCCAACCCCGCGATTGTCACATCCGCACTCGTTTCCGAGAATTTGGATGCGCATAGCAAAGGCGAGGATTTGGCAAGGACATCCGAACCAGACAGTAGCCGCATGACTACCGTCGGCGCCTTTACAAGCCAGGTCGAGACCAGTGCGCCGTTGCGCACAAATCTTGCTGGCTTGGCGCGCATGCCGGACCTTCCGCGACACGTGTCGGAGCAACTGGCAGCGGGCTTGCGCATGGCGACGGAACAATCCGCCGAGATTCGTTTGAACCCGGCCGAGCTTGGGCGGGTTCGGATCAGCCTGCACACCAGCGATACCGGCGTCATCGTAAGCGTATTGGCTGAAAGGCCCGAAACGCTCGACCTGCTGCGGCGAAACTCCGACATCCTGGCGCAGGAGTTCCGTGAGATCGGCTATGGCGCGGCAGAATTCTCGTTCGGCCAAGGTGGTGATCCGCAAACCGGTCAGGAGAGCGACGCGGATCGCGGCACGTATCGGCATGGCGTTGCAAAATCGGATGATGATGCGCCGCCCGATGTCGCGCCACTGCATGCGTCGACCCGGATAGCGCTGGACCGCGTCGATATTCGGCTCTGATCTATTTCAAAGGACAATATCATGGATATCTCTGCTCTTTCGCCAAACGCTGGTGGTGCCGCCGCGCGTGGTGCCGCAACCACTGCAAGCGGCTCATCCACACTGAGTTCGGATTTCGAGACTTTCATCCGCATGCTGACAGTGCAGATGGAGAACCAGGATCCGCTGAACCCGATGGAGTCGACGGAGTTCGCGACACAGCTTGCGACCTTCTCTGGCGTGAAACAACAGGTAAAGTCCAACGATCTGCTGTCGGCCCTCGGAGCGCAAATGAACCTTCTGGGCGTGTCACAAATGTCAGGCTGGATCGGTATGGAGGGCCGCGCGGTCGCTCCGGTCAGGTTTGATGGAACTCCTGTGAATTTGACCATCTCGGGCGACAACCTCGCTGACCGGCACGACCTGGTAGTTCGCGATGGCTCAGGCAACGAAGTTCAGCGCCTTGCCGTCTCCGGCGAGCGGCAAGAGATTGCCTGGCTGGGCAGCGATCCTGACGGCAACCAACTGCCGCCCGGAACGTATGACCTGAGCGTCGAGTCGTTTACCGGCGAAGAGGTCGCCGAGACGACACCGGTGCAAGTCCATGGCAGAATTGTCGAGGCTAGGACGGAGGCAGGCCAAACCGTACTGGTGATGGAGAACGGTCAGGAAGTGGGGGCCACCGACATCCTTGGGCTTCGTCTGCCGCGGTAAGATGAAAATATTGGCGAATTGGCCACATTCGGCCACTCGTAATCAGATTCTTTTTGATCTCTACGGATTGGGTTTTACTCACTTTAAAGTTGTGGGATAAATGGGTAACGCTGGTGCATCGGAATCACGCAACCATATGATTGGAGACTGTCATGAAGAAACTTACGACACTTATCGCAGCCAGCGCTGTCGTTGCAGCTTCGGTTGCGCCGGCCATTGCGCAGGAAGCGGCCTCTACCAACGATCCCTTCGTTTCGACGCAAGCGGCTGAAGGTTCGATGCTGCAAATCGGCGGCGTGACCTATGTTGTGGTCGGCGTTGTCGCTGCAGGACTTATCGTTGCTCTTGCAGACGGCTCTTCCAGCACGACGCGCCTTGTGACGCGATAACTGGCTGAAATTGCAAGCAGGTATCAGCGGGCCTTTCCCGGGTCCGCTTTTCTTTTGTTTGATGCAAGGCGCCTGCTCGCATGCGTGGATGGAATGGGCACGGCCGCTGCGGGCCTGACGGTTCCTTCGCAAAACAGGTGCTTTTTCTTGGAACGACGTGCTTAGCGCAGGTGGCTAAGCACGAAGTACCCAAGGCCTTCGCCAAGCCAGGTGCGCGACTCGACGATCCGACCACCGTCGCTGACCAGATAGTGGTTGTTGAAGGTGCCTGTATCTGACTTGCAGAAGACATCAACACGCGTCACTTGCAGAGCGAGCGCGCCGGCTTGATAGGCTTGGCGCTGATCCGGGGTAAAGGCGCAGTAGGCTTCGGTTTCCTCGATCTGGTTTTCACCGTCTAGATGCCGCAATACCTGCCTTGCAATCCCGTCTTCGCGTCGCGATACCATTCCAAGCAAGCCGTTGACGCTGGAAAACATTAGATCGGTGCCAAGGCCGCGCGTGGATGTGATCACGCCGCCGCGGGTCGATACGCTTCGCCTTTCGGAGGTACCCCATGCAGACCATGTACTGTGGGGACCGTTGGTCTCGATCACCCGCAAGACGGCAACGCTACCTGTTCCCTCGATCCGCATCAGCGCAAATCGACCGTCACTCGAACTCAGCGCACGGCGGATCTCCCGCTGGACAATCGCGTCAGGAATTTCCTCGACTGACTCTCCTTGAGAGCGCCTGGAATCGATCAACGTCTTGCCGAAAGAAAGCACGGAAACGCCCTCGCGCGTATTCGTGCAGCCTGTCACGGCCAGAGCGGACAAAACACCGACCGCGAAAATAAGCATTCTGCTCGGCATCATCTCCAGTATTTCCCCCAGCTTTTGGCAACTTCCGGCCGGTGCGATCCACGGATGGTTTCATAGAGCCGACCGTCGACCTCCAACCGTTGACCGCCGTCACGGGTAAGGGGGCGCAGGACACCGCTCGCTTTCTGCTTGGTCGGCGTGCCCACCAACCAAGACAGCGGAACGGTAAACCGGAGGCCCTTGTCGAAAGAGCCTTCTCCGAATTGGCTGGCCGAAACGTCGGTGAACGTAGCGAATGCGCCGACTTTCCAGCCGTTGGCGAACTCTCGGTCGATGGTGATCGTGCCACCCCAATCCCCGGCGAGATAGCGCCCGGCGTCGACTTGCCCGTGAAAGCCGTTTCCAAAATCGTAATACGCGGACACGTGGCCGTTGAATTCGGGGATTGTACCCCCGGGCGTTACGCGGGAGCGAAGCCCGAACTGCTGATCGAAATCGCGCGGGTGCGTAAAGTTGACCTCGGCGCCAAGCGCCAAGCGGCTGTTCACCGGCTTCCAAAGGACTTCCCCGGAAATGCCGGCATACATGCGTTCCAGATAGCCCGCGGTGACACGGCTGTAGAAATCAGGCCCGAGCCGCCCGTATTTTGCGACCGTGAGATTCTCCAGGAATGGTTCATCCGTTCGGTTGTAGCGGGCGACGTCCGAGCGGACCCGCGGTAGCCGAGAGTTGTTCGGCCTGACCGCGCTATCGAGATTGCCGATCACTTTTTGACCAAGAGACCCGGACACGATCCAACCCGAGCCGAGGTGATATTTTCCCTTGGCGCGGATGCCGATATCGCCCCGAAGCGGATCGCCGGGATCAAAAAGCGACGTGCGCAGATAGGGTCCGATCGACCATTCGAAGCGCGGATAGGCGCCTGGCAACGGGTCAGGGTAGTCGCCAAAGCGCAGCGTGTCGGTGAACCGCGCGGCGGCAAGCGCCTCGCGGGCAGGTCTGTGCTCCAGCCGCTCCAGGTCGGTGCGGCTGATAGACATCGTACTGGCCGGTATGCCGTTCTCGATAAGGGTGACGTGAAGCATCTCGACCGATGGAGGCAGTTCACGGCTCATGCTGCGCAGGGTGCGGCCCAGTGCCTGAGACGTGGCGTCATATTTTTCGTTTCGGATGCGCACATGTGCGGAGCGTCCGTTCAGGGTTATGCCTTCAAAATCGAGATCGGATTGCTCAAGGCTGCTATCCAGCGAAGCCGTGATCGCTTTTTCGCGGCCCGGCTGCGTGGTCCAGCCCAGATCCTCGGCGCTGCGCGGACCGCGGACCGCGACGGGCAAGGGCGCAAGCTCGGCGCCGCCTTTTATCGCGGGCGCCTTGGGATTGAGATTGAACGTGAGCGCCGCGCCGAATTCCTCGCCATGCAGGGCAAAGGCCCGCAGTGAGGTGTTCTCGCTGACTTGGTAGGTCGCCGCAAAGTTCCACGGCATCGACCGCTTCAGGATACCGGCGGATCGCGCAATGTCGTAGTTGTCTGAAGAATACTCCGCGCTCAACAACAGCTTGTCGGTCACCTGATAGCTTGCACCGCCAAAAAACGCGTAGTCACCCTGGAACCAGTCATCGATGTTAAGCTGCCCACCCGTGCCGACCCCGGCAAAGCTGAAGGGCGCCCGCGACCCGATGCTGCCGTCGCTGCCATAGCTGCCCAGACGCCCGAAACCCAAGCCACCGGTCACACGCAACCGATCCCCGATGGATTTCGTGGCGACAACATACTCGCCGGACAGGATACCCGTCCCGACGAAATCGCGCAGGCCAATGGAAACCGCCGGGGTGAAGTCGGTTTCGTCAAACAGGCGAAAGCGCAGATCAAAGCTGCGATCGTAATATGTGGAGAAGGTCGGCGTCAGATCCTCGGTGCCTGCATAGCGGAAGCTACCCGAAAGCCGGTCGGTAATCTGAAAACTCAGCGTCGTCCGCAGGAACCCGTCGAAATACGTGACATTGGTTGTCAATTCACCGTCCGGTGCCGACTCGGCCGTTGGCATATCGATCAGACCGCCGGGCGTGCCGTAGTTGTTCGTCGTCCGCGTGATAAGATCGTCGGCGATTGAAACGGCCGGAAGACCGAGCATCCCAAGCGCGACAAGAACGCGTTTCGGTATGCAGATCACTGCGAGTTTCCCTCCATTGACGTCCTGTCGACGTTGGTCAAGCACCTGTGATTCCGACACCGCCAGAAGCGTTGCGTCATTCGATAGATCGCAGAAGTCACATCAATGCCACGTCTTCAGAAAAACACCGTTGCCAGCAAAGTTGCCATGGCACCAAGCGTGATGCCGAGACCCAGCCATAGCACAGATTTCCAGCGCAGGCCCCGTGTTGGTTCCGGTTCGGGCGACGATTGGCGGATCAACGCGCTTTCCACGATCTTCGGCAGGCGCGGCCCATACCGCGACAACACCATCAGAGTACGGCGCAGATCGCGCACCGCGGCGCCGGGGCCGATATTCTTTCGGATGTAATCCTCGACCACGGGCTTGGCGACCTGCCAGATGTTGGTCTGCGGGTTGAGGCTGCGCGCGACGCCCTCGACCACCACCATCGTGCGTTGCAACAGGATCAGTTCGGTGCGGGTCTCCATGCCAAATCTCTCTGTCACTTCGAAGAGATAGCTTAACAGCCCACCCATCGAGATCTTAGAGGCGTCCATGCCGAAAATCGGCTCGCCCACGGCCCTCAGGGCGCGGGCAAACTCGTCCACGTCGCGGTCGGGGGGCACGTAGCCGGCCTCGAAATGCACTTCGGCAACACGCTGGTAATCGCGCTTGATAAAGCCATAGAGGATCTCGGCATAGACCCGGCGGGTGTATTCGTCGATATGCCCCATGATTCCGAAATCAAAGGCGACGATATCGCCATTCGGGGCGACCTTGAGGTTGCCCTGGTGCATGTCGGCGTGGAAGAACCCGTCGCGCAGGGCGTGTTTCAGAAACAGCTGCAACACCCGTTCGCCAAGCTCGGCCCGGTCGTGGCCGGCCGCGTCTATGGCGGCGTTGTCGCCCATCGGCGCCCCGTCGGCCCATTCCATCACCATCACGCGCCGCCCGGACATATCCCAGTTGACGGCCGGCAGGCTGAATCCCTCGTCCTCGGCGGTGTTGGCGGTGAATTCGCTGGCCGAGGCCGCTTCAAGGCGAAGGTCGAGTTCTCCGTTAACCACGCCTTCGAAATGGGCGATCACGTCGCGCGGTTTCAGGCGGCGTGCGGACGGCGACAGCACCTCGATCATGCGCGCGGCGAAATAGAACGCGTCGATGTCCCTGCGAAAGGCCCGCTCGATTCCCGGGCGCAGCACCTTGACCGCCACATCCTGCCCGGTTTCTCGCAGCCGCGCCTTGTGCACCTGAGCGATCGAGGCGGCGGCAATGGGGTCGCTGAACTCGGAAAAGACCGCATCGACCGGCTGGCCCATCGAGCTGGCAACACTGGCCTTGGCCACCTCCGCATCGAAGGGCGGCAGCTTGTCCTGCAACACGCGCAATTCCTGCGCCAGCGCATCGCCCACGATGTCGGGCCGGGTCGAAAAGACCTGCCCGAACTTGATATAGGCCGGGCCCAGCGCGGTCAGCGCGCGCAGCGCGGGCGGCATGCTGGTGTCGCCCTTGTAACCCAGCCATTGAAACGGCCAGGCCAGAAACCGCATCGTCCCGCGCACCAAGGGCGGCGCGTCCATCGCATCCATGATCAGACCCATGGCGCCGGTGCGTTCCAACGTGGCGCCCGTGCGGATCAGGCGCAGGATGTTGTGCGGTCCGCGCATGGCTCAGATCTTCCAGCCGGAATGCAGACAGGCGATACCCATGCTCAGGTTGCGATACTTGGCCTGCTCGAACCCGGCCTCGCGCACCATGTTCAGAAAGGTTTCCTGGTCCGGGAATTTGCGGATCGACTCCACAAGGTACTGATAGCTGTCGCGATCGCCGGCGATTGCCTTGCCCATCTGCGGAATGATGTTGAAGGAATAAAGGTCATAGACCTTCTGCATCAGGTCATTCGGGATCTGGCTGAACTCCAGCACCATCAGCCGCCCGCCGGGTTTCAGCACGCGAAAGGCCTCGTTCAGCGCCTCCTGTGGGCGGGTGACGTTCCGGATACCGAAGCTGATCGTGTAGACATCGAAACTGTTATCGGCAAAGGGCAGCGCCATCGCATCGCCCACCACCCAATCGAGGCTCGCGGCCATCTGTTCCGCCTCGGCCCGCTTGCGCCCCTCGACCAGCATGGGCTCTGTCAGGTCCAGAACGGTTGCGTGGCCCGACCCGGCCCGTTTGAGGAACCGAAAGGCGATGTCGCCGGTGCCGCCCGCCACGTCCAGCAGACGTTGCCCCGCGCGCGGGGCAAGCCAATCCATCATCGCGTCCTTCCAGACACGGTGGATGCCGAAGGACATCGCGTCGTTCATCACATCGTATTTCGACGCGACCGAGCCGAACACGCCGCGCACGCGGCCCGCCTTCTCCTCCTCGGGGATGTCCTCATATCCGAAATGGGTTGTTTTCCCGGTCATTTATCCCCGCGGCCTTGCCGTTTGATCCTCGAGTCCTTCTTATAGGTCGCCGGGGGCGGGTTACAATGCGCCCGTTTGGTCGCAGAGGGGGCGAAATGCCGGAATTGCCAGAGGTCGAGACAGTGCGCCGCGGGCTGGAACCCGCGATGACCGGTGCCGTGATCACGTCGGCACAGGTCAACCGCCCGGATCTGCGCTGGCCCTTTCCGCCAGGCATGGCCACGCGGCTGACCGGGAAGCGTGTGCTGGGCCTGCGGCGGCGCTCGAAATACATCCTTGCCGACCTATCCTCGAGCGAGACACTGCTGGTGCATCTTGGCATGTCCGGGCGCATCCTGATCTCGGGCGATCCGCTGGGGCAATTCGTGCACGACCATCCCGTGGCGCAAAAACATGACCACGTGGTGCTCGACATGGCCAACGGCGCCCGCATCACCTTCAACGACCCGCGCCGCTTCGGTGCGATGGACCTGATGGCGACCGACAACGCCGAAGCGCATCCCCTGCTGGCAAAACTGGGCCCCGAGCCCTTGGGCAACCAGTTCGACGAGCCCTATCTCGTCGCAGCGCTGAAGGACAAGAACACCCCGATCAAATCCGCCCTTCTGGATCAGCGAATCGTGGCGGGGCTGGGCAATATCTATGTGTGCGAGGCGCTCTTCCGGGCTGGAGTCTCACCCATGCGCCGCGCCGGACGCATCTCGGCCAAGCGGGTCGCGGCACTGGTGCCGATCATACGCGCCGTGCTGAACGACGCGATCCTCGCTGGCGGGTCTTCTTTACGCGATTTCCGCCAAGCCGATGGAGAGCTTGGATATTTTCAGCATAGCTTCGACGTCTACGACCGCGAAGGCGCCCCCTGCCGCCGCGCCGGATGCCCGGGGAATGTGCGACGCGTCGTCCAATCGGGCCGTTCCAGCTTCTATTGCGCGACCTGCCAAAGATAACCTTGATCAGACTGACCCAAATGGTAATGACTCAAGTCTGACAGAAACAAGCGAAAGCAGATTTCATGGCCTATGAGACGATCATCGTCGAAGTAGAAGACCACGTCGCCAAGATCACCCTGAACCGCCCCGATGCCTTGAATGCCCTCAACGACCAGTTGCTGGGCGAGCTTGTGGATGCGTTGCAGGATGCCGAAGGCAACGACAAGGTGCGCTGCATCGTCATCACCGGCTCGGAAAAGGCTTTCGCCGCCGGCGCGGACATCAAGATGATGTCGGAAAAGTCCTTTGTGGACGTCTTCTCCGGCAACCTTTTCGGCCCCGAGGCGGACGCGATCGTGCGCATCCGCAAACCGATCATCGCCGCCGTGTCGGGTTATGCGCTGGGCGGCGGTTGCGAGCTTGCGATGATGTGCGACTTCATTATCGCCGCGGACAATGCCAAGTTCGGCCAGCCCGAGATTAACCTTGGCGTGATGGCCGGGATGGGCGGCAGTCAGCGCCTGACGCGGTTCATCGGCAAGTCCAAATCCATGGACATGAACCTGACGGGGCGTTTCATGGATGCCGAAGAGGCTGACCGCTCGGGCCTTGTCAGCCGCGTCGTTCCGGCCAAGAAGCTGATGGAAGAGACGATGGCTGCGGCAGCCAAGATCGCCGAGAAATCCATGATAGCCGTCATGGCCGTCAAGGAAGTTGTCAACCGGTCTTACGAGGTGCCGCTGGCCGAGGGCCTGCTGTTCGAGCGCCGCGTTTTTCACTCGCTCTTCGCGACCGAGGACCAGAAGGAAGGCATGGCCGCCTTCGCCGAGAAACGCGAAGCCCAGTTCCGCGACAAGTAAAGGGGTAGGGGGCTGTCTTCCCCCGATCCGATTTCAGATTACGAAATGCAGCGTGTCGAACCGCTTGCGCATTGCCTGAGTACGCGGCGCGACCGCGTCTGGGTCTTTGGTCAGCCCTTCTTGGATCAACGCCGCAAGCGCCGGAGCGTCTTGGGCCGTGACACCCCATCGCACCAATTCTGGCGTGCCGATGCGCAACCCGTTCATGTCGCCCGGCACCTCCGCTATGGGCAGGCCGATCCCGCAGGCCAGAAACCCGGCCTTGCGCAAGGTCTTTGACGCGGCTTGACCACCGCCGAAACTTGCCGCCTCGACCGCGAACTGGTGCGAATTGGTGTGCCCGTTCGGCGTGTTGAAAACCGGAACGCCATTGGCGGCCAAGGATTCTGCCAGCGCCACGGACAGGTCGATCATCGCCTGCGCATAGGCTGGTCCGTGCTCGCGCCAGTCCAGCATCGAGACGGCGAGGGCCGCTGATTTGGCCGCATCGAAGTTCGCGGTCATGCCCGGAAACGCAATGCAGTCCAGCCGCTCGGCCAACTCTGCCTCGTTGGTGACGATCACGCCGCCCGCCGGGCCGCCAAGGCTCTTGTAGGTGCTCATCGTCATAATGTGCGCGCCTTCCGCCAGCGGGTTCTTCCACGCGCGCCCGGCGATGATCCCGCATTGGTGGGCCGCGTCGAACATGACCTTCGCGCCCACCGCGTCGGCAATGGCGCGGACCTCTGCGACGGGATGTTCGAACAGGTTCAGCGAGCCGCCCACGGTGATCAGCGCGGGCTTTTCGTGTTCTGCCATCGTGCGCAGCGCGTCTATGTCCAGCGTATAGCCATCGGGGTTGACCGGTGCCGGCACGGTGCGCAACCCGAACAAGCCGGCGCAGCCGTCAAGGTGATGAGTCACGTGCCCGCCGATCGTGGCCGGGGGCGCGATGATCGTGTCGCCCGGTTTGCAGGTCGCCATGAAGGCATAGAGATTCGCCATCGCGCCCGACGCCACGCGGATCTCGGAAAACCGCGCCTGAAAGATTTCGGCCACCAATTCGGCGGCGATAACCTCGATCTCTTCGATCGCCTCCAGCCCCATCTCGTACTTGTCGCCGGGATAGCCCAGCGACGGACGCGAGCCGATGCCGGACGCCAGCAGGCCTTCGGCCCGTGGGTTCATCACGTTCGTCGCCGGATTCAAATTGAAGCATTCGCGCTCGTGTATTTCGCGGTTCTTCAAAGCCAGCGCCTCGATCCGGTCGGCAATCGCAGCGCTGGTTTCCGAACCGGTCCGGGTCGCGATGGTCTGAACCAGCGTCTCGCATTGTGCGGGCACCCAGTTCCGGTGGGCAAGGGTCATGTCGGTCTCTCCGTTTGCGTCGGTCGGATCATGCCGGGCGCGCAGCGCGGGCGAAAGCGGTTTTCGTCGATTCCCGCTTTGCTTTCGCCGCGTTTGCCGTTATACGCCTGCGCCATACATGCGCGTGCGGCCCGCTCTGGCCAGAATCATTCCGGCCCTTGGCCTGCCGGAACGGGCTCGTCCTCGTGCACATCTGAAACGAAATGACAGACCCGAAAAGGTTCACAGAATGGCCAATACTCTCCAGTCCAAGAAACGTGCGCGTCAGAACGCGCGTCGTCTCAGCGTCAACAAGGCGCGCCGCTCGCGGATTCGCACCTTCCTGCGCAAAGTCGAGGAAGCGATCGCGTCCGGCGACAAGGAAGCTGCACAAAATGCGCTCCGTACCGCACAGCCCGAACTGATGCGCGGCGTCTCGAAGGGAGTGTTTCATAAAAACACCGCTTCGCGGAAAATGGCGCGCCTGTCTTCGCGGGTGAAATCGCTCGGCTGAAACACGGCCCTAAGCTATTGAAGGAAAAGGTGCCGAATCGCGCGGCACCTTTTTTTTATGGCTATGAACGACTCGGGGTCTTGTGACTTTTTCGCTGCAAAGATCGAGTCAAGCGCTAAGAACAGTTGCCGTCTTGCTGACTCAATTGCTAATTTGCCAGAGCGATTCACGCTTGGGGGGACAGGCGCTCGCACCGGACACGGATCAACTGCTCTGATCATGCCGGTGTATCCGACCGATGTCGGGAGCCATATTGTCCAACGGAATTGGCGCGATCCATGCGGCTTGGTCCACGCTTGTGGGGACGAGACAAGGCCAGCGCTGGGTGGCGTTCAGATACAGGCCAAACGGCTTTTCGCCCGGTACTCCGTGTCGGGTGAGGGGTTGCCTATTGCCGACCGAACCGCGAACGCAGTTGTGAGGGGTGTGCCAAACGGGGGCGTGCTGTATGGAAACGATAAGACCGCGGAACGAGATAAAAATGACAAGTGATCAATGGGGCCAAATCAAAGAAGATCTGCTCAAGACAATCGGCAAGAACAACTTCACCAACTGGATCGAGCCTCTGGAACTGACGGCAATCAACGATGACGTGGTGACCTTCAAGGTTCCGACGACGTTCCAGGGCAACTACGTTTCCCGCAATTTCGGCGAGTTGATCCTTTTCAAGGTGAACGGCTACGCCCCCTCTATCCGCCGGATCGATTTCCAGGTCGCGGCGAATTCCTCCCAGAAGCCGCAAGCGACCGCGACCAACGCACCGGAAACAACAAAAGCCACGGCCTCCGCGGCTCCGGCGCGCCGTTTGCCCGACGACGTTCTGTCTTCCGCGCCGCTGGATGAGCGCTTTACCTTTGATCGTTTCGTTGTGGGTAAGCCCAACGAACTGGCGCACGCCGCGGCCAAGCGTGTGGCCGAGGGTGGCCCGGTCACCTTCAACCCGCTTTTCCTGTATGGCGGCGTCGGCCTTGGTAAGACACACCTCATGCATGCCATCGCGTGGGAGCTTCAGGCCGCGCAGCCAGAGCTGAACGTGCTCTACCTGTCCGCGGAGCAGTTCATGTACCGTTTTGTGCAGGCTTTGCGGGACCGCCGCATGATGGATTTCAAGGAGCTTTTCCGCTCGGTCGACGTGCTGATGGTCGACGATGTCCAGTTCATCGCCGGCAAGGACAGCACGCAGGAAGAATTCTTTCACACGTTCAACGCGCTCGTGGATCAGAACAAGCAGATCGTCATCTCTGCCGACCGCGCCCCGGGTGAGATCGAGAACCTCGAAGAGCGCATCAAGTCGCGCCTGCAATGCGGCCTGGTGGTGGATCTGCATCCCACCGACTACGAGTTGCGCCTCGGCATCCTTCAATCCAAGGCGGATCGCTTTGCCGAACAATACCCCAGCCTTGAAATGGCCGATGGGGTGCTGGAATTCCTCGCGCATCGCATCTCGACCAACGTGCGTGTGCTCGAAGGCGCGCTGACCCGGCTTTACGCCTTTGCGTCGCTGGTCGGGCACCAGATCACGATGGAACTGGCCCAGGACTGTCTTGCGGATATCCTGCGCGCATCCGAACGCAAGGTTTCGATCGAAGAGATTCAGCGTCACGTCTCCGAGCATTTCAACATCCGCCTCAGCGACATGATCGGACCCAAGCGCGTACGCACCTTTGCCCGCCCCAGACAGATTGCGATGTTCCTCTGCAAGCAGCTGACGTCGCGCTCCCTGCCCGAGATCGGCCGGCGCTTCGGCGGTCGGGATCACACCACGGTGATGCATGGCGTGCGCCGGATCGAAGAGCTCAGCGCGCAGGATGGACAGCTTGCCGAAGACCTCAAGATTCTGCGCCGCGCGCTCGAGGGCTGACGGGCAATAAAAGGCTTGAGCATAAGGCGAAACTTGCTAACGTGCCGGTCCCGGTGCCCGTCAGAGGCACGCACGCAGGGAGCGAGGGCATGAAACTCAGCATCGAACGCGGAACGCTGCTCAAGGCGGTCTCGCAGGCCCAGTCCGTTGTCGAACGGCGCAACACGATTCCGATCCTCGCCAACGTGCTGATCGAGGCCGAGCGCGACGCGGTGCATTTCCGCGCCACGGATCTGGATATCGAGGTCGTCGACAAAGCCCCGGCTCAGGTCGAGCGCGCGGGCGCCACGACCGTATCTGCCGTGACGCTGCATGAGATCGTGCGCAAGCTGCCCGACGGGGCGCTGGTGACGCTGACCGACGATGGTGCCTCGGGGCGCCTGACCGTCGAGGCGGGACGCTCGAACTTCTCTCTGGCGACCCTGCCCAAGGAAGATTTCCCGGTCATGGCGACGTCGGAATATTCCTCCAATTTCTCGGCCAAGGCGCCGGTGCTGCGCCGGCTGTTCGACAAATCGAAATTCGCGATCTCGACGGAAGAAACGCGCTATTACCTTAACGGTGTCTACATGCACGTCTCGGACGCCGAGGGCGGCAAGGTGCTGCGCTGCGTGGCGACCGACGGTCACCGGCTGGCCCGGGTCGACGCCGACCTGCCCGACGGCGCCGAGGACATGCCGGGCGTGATTGTTCCGCGCAAGACCGTGGGCGAGCTGCGCAAACTTCTGGATGATGATGATATGGCCATCGCGGTGTCGGTCAGCGAAACCAAGGTGCGCTTTGCCACGCCCAATATCACGCTCACGTCCAAGGTGATCGACGGCACGTTCCCCGATTACACGCGCGTTATTCCGCAGGGCAACACACGCAAGATGGAGGTCGACGCCAGCGAGTTCGCCCAGGCCGTCGACCGTGTCGCCACCGTCAGTTCCGAGCGCTCCCGCGCGGTGAAGCTGGCGCTGGACGAGGACCGCCTGATCCTGTCGGTGAATGCGCCCGACAGTGGTGCGGCCGAGGAAGAACTGGCCGTGGCCTATAACGACGAGCGGCTGGAAATCGGCTTCAACGCCAAGTACCTGCTGGAAATCGCCAGTCAGGTCGACCGCGAGAACGCCGTCTTCATGTTCAATTCCTCGGGTGATCCGACATTGATGCGCGAAGGCAATGACACGTCAGCGGTCTATGTCGTGATGCCGATGCGCGTGTGACGCGGGCCGGAATTTTCCAAAAATTCCGGGTCGGAAAATTTGAATTTTCCGTGCCGTTTTCTTTCCAGAAAACGTGGTGCTTCGAATGACCGGATTGTACCTGTCATCGCTAAACCTATCGCATTTCCGGTCGCACAAGGGCGTCCGCATCGAGACGGATGCGCGACCTGTCGCGCTCTACGGTCCGAACGGGGCGGGCAAGACCAATATTCTCGAAGCGGTCTCGCTCTTCTCACCCGGACGCGGTTTACGCCGGGCCGCCGCGCAGGACATGGCACGGCGACCGGACGCCATAGGCTGGAAGTTGACCGGCGTGTTGCGGTCGATACACCAGGTCCACGAGATCGAGACGTGGTCAGAGGAGGGTGGTGCGCGGCAATTGCGGATCGACGGCAAGGCTGCGTCGCAGGTGGCGCTGGGCCGCGTCGCGCGTGTGCTGTGGCTGATCCCGTCCATGGACCGTTTATGGATCGAAGGAGCCGAGGGACGGCGACGGTTTCTGGACCGCATGACGCTGAGTTTCGTGCCCTCCCACGCCGAGGCGACGTTGGCCTATGAAAAGGCCATGCGCGAACGCAACCGCCTGCTGAAGGACCAGGTGCGGGACGGGCATTGGTACGTGGCGCTGGAGCGGCAGATGGCCGAGGCCGGGACTGCCATCCACGCGAACCGCGTCGCCGCGCTGGAGCAATTGGCAGAGGCGCAGGCGCAGGCCGAGACCGCTTTCCCGGTCGCGGAGCTGGAGCTGACCATGACCGAAGGAGAAATGCCCGGCACCGGGTCCGATTTCCGTGATGCACTGTCCGAAAGCCGCTTTCGCGACATAGCGGCCGGGCGAACGCTTGTCGGGCCGCACCGCGCGGACCTCTACGGCGTCTACGCGGCCAAGGGGATTCCGGCTGCGGACTGCTCGACCGGTGAACAAAAAGCGCTGCTGGTGTCGCTGATCCTCGCCAACGGACGGGCGCTGGCCCGCGACTTTGGCGCACCGCCAATCCTGCTCTTGGACGAGGTCGCGGCGCACCTGGACGCGGCACGTCGCGCGGCGCTTTACGACGAGGTCTGTGCCCTGGGGGCTCAGGCGTGGATGACGGGAACGGGGCCGGAGCTCTTCTCGGAGCTGGGCGACAGGGCGCAGGTTTTCGAGGTGACGGAGGATGATGCGGGCTCGATCGTGAAGGCGCGCTGAAATCGGGAAAATGACACCGACGCGATGCTACCCGAATACCGACGCGATACCGATATTAAGATCCTGATCGCAAAACACAAAATCTTGTGTCTATCGCGTGACATTCCCCGCTGAGAATCGTATAAAATATGAAACTGAACGAAGGATAATCTGCATGGCAGAGCCCGCCGCGTCCCCAGAAGAGTATGGCGCCGAATCCATCAAGGTTCTCAAGGGGTTGGAAGCAGTTCGCAAGCGCCCTGGCATGTATATCGGCGACACCGACGACGGGTCGGGCTTGCATCACATGGTCTACGAGGTTGTCGACAACGGTATCGACGAGGCCCTCGCTGGGCACGCGGACCACGTAACTGTCTGTATTCACAAGGATAGTTCGATATCGGTCAGCGATAATGGCCGTGGCATTCCCGTGGAAATGCATGAAGAAGAGGGCGTTTCCGCTGCCGAGGTCATCATGACCCAGCTTCATGCCGGGGGTAAGTTCGACAGTAATTCCTACAAGGTTTCCGGTGGTTTGCATGGCGTCGGCGTCTCAGTTGTCAACGCATTGTCAGATTGGCTGGAACTGCGCGTCTGGCGAAGTGGCAAAGAACATATCGCGCGGTTCGAGAAGGGCGAGACGGCCAAGCATCTCGAAGTGATCGGCGATGCCGAAGGAAAACGCGGCACCGAAGTGCGGTTTCTGGCGTCACTCGATACATTTTCGAACCTTGAATACAGCTTTGAAACTCTGGAAAAGCGTCTGCGAGAGCTGGCGTTTTTGAACTCCGGCGTGCGCATTATCCTGCGTGATGAACGTCCGGCTGAACCGCTGGAAACGGAGCTGCATTACGATGGCGGCGTGCAGGAGTTCGTGCGCTACCTTGATCGCAGCAAATCTCCGCTCATGACCGACCCTATTTTCGTCACAGGAGAGCGTGACGAAATCGGTGTCGAAGTCGCGATGTGGTGGAATGATAGCTACCACGAGACTGTCTTGCCGTTCACGAACAACATTCCGCAGCGCGACGGGGGTACGCACATTGCCGGCTTTCGTGGCGCACTGACACGGGTTATGCAGAAGTATGCCGCTGAAAAAGGGATCGCGAAGAAAGAGAAGATCACCTTCACCGGGGATGACGCGCGCGAGGGTCTGACCTGCGTGCTGTCGGTCAAGGTGCCTGACCCGAAATTCTCGAGCCAGACCAAAGACAAGCTGGTGAGCTCCGAGGTGCGTCCGGCCGTCGAAGGCTTGGTGAACGAAAAGCTTGCGGAGTGGTTTGAAGAGAACCCGAACGAGGCCAAGATGATCGTTGGAAAGATCATGGAGGCGGCCATGGCCCGAGAGGCGGCGCGCAAGGCACGGGAATTGACGCGCCGAAAGACCGCGCTAGACGTCAACTATCTTGCCGGAAAGCTGAAGGACTGTTCTGAGAAAGACCCTTCCAAAACCGAGGTTTTCTTGGTCGAGGGGGACAGCGCCGGAGGGTCGGCTCAGACCGGCCGGGATAGGTCCACGCAGGCGGTTTTGCCCTTGCGCGGTAAGATCCTCAACGTGGAAAGAGCCCGGTTCGACCGGATGCTCTCAAGCCAGGAGATCGGCAACCTCGTGATGGCGCTTGGCACCGGTATCGGGCGCGACGAATTTGACATATCGAAACTGCGTTACCACAAGATCGTCATCATGACGGATGCCGACGTGGACGGTGCGCATATCCGGACTTTGCTGCTTACCTTCTTTTACCGCCAAATGCCGGAGCTGATCGAAGGCGGCTATCTCTACATCGCGCAGCCGCCACTGTTCAAAGTGAGCCGTGGCAAGTCCGAGGTCTACCTCAAGGATACGCCCGCGCTGGAGGACTACTTGATTGCGCAGGGAACCGAAGACGCCGTTTTGCGGCTTGGCACGGGCGAGGACATCACCGGTCAGGACCTTGTGCGCGTGGTCGAGGAGGCACGGCAGGCAACCCGCATCCTTGAGGCTTTTCCGACACATTACCCGCGTCACATCCTTGAGCAGGCAGCGATCGCCGAGGCGTTCGAACCGGGGCGCGTGGACTCAGATATCCAATCTGTCGCGGACAGCGTGGCCAAACGCCTGGACCTGATCGCACTTGAGTACGAGCGGGGTTGGCAGGGTCGCCAAACTCAGGACCATGGCATTCGCCTGACCCGTGTACTGCGGGGCGTTGAAGAGGTACGCACCCTGGATGGGCCGATATTGCGTGGTGGCGAGGCAAAGCGTCTGGGCCAACTGACCGAAGGATTGCGCGAGATCTATTTCGAGCCAGCAACATTGCATCGCAAGGACCGATCGCAAGCCATTTATGGTCCGCTCGACCTGTTGGATGCGATCTTGAAAGAGGGCGAGAAAGGTCTTGCCCTGCAACGCTACAAAGGCTTGGGCGAAATGAATCCCGATCAATTGTGGGAAACAACGTTGGACCCGGAGGCCCGCACGCTTCTCAAGGTGAAAGTGGATGATGTGGCGGAAGCCGACGACTTGTTCACCAAGTTGATGGGCGATGTCGTGGAGCCGCGGCGCGAGTTTATCCAGCAGAACGCGCTGAGCGTTGAGAACCTAGACTTCTGAGATCATGTTGAGCTGCGATTTTGTTTATCGTTCCGGGTCCACCCATGATCTGATTGAGATGTTGCGCAACCGTCAGCTCGATCTCGGCATCACAACTGCACCGACCGAGCGGCTGAACGACCTGCACGATCACCCGCTCTTGCAAGATCCCTTCGTCGTATTGTTGCCGCGTTCTGCCGAGCAATCTTTGTCAGATATCGTAAACGGCAACGCCAAATTGCCGTTCTTGCGCTTTTCCGGCAACCTGACGATAGCGCGGCAGATTGAAGCACAATTGCGCCGGATCGGCGTGACCTCGCCGCATCGGTTTGAATGCAGCAACAATCAGACATTGATGACGATGGTCGCCGCTGGAGTTGGCTGGACAATCACTACGCCGCTCCTGTTCGCGGGGGCCAGGCGTTTTCATAACCAACTGAAGATGCACCGCTTCCCGGGTAAGTCTTTCTCCCGGACCCTTGCCCTCGTGACGACGCCAGATTGCTCCAGATCCGTGATCGATCTGGTGGACAGCAAATTGCGCAGCCTTATTGACCGTCATGCCATCACACCGACCAAAGAAAAAGAGCCTTGGTTGACTGACAGCTTCAAGTTGATTGAATGATCGCCGAAAAGGTAAGTCAAGCAATGTTGAAACGCGTGCGATCCTTTAAATTCGGCGTCTCTCGTCCGCTGCGTGTACTTTCTGGTTCGGATGTGTAGATCGCTTTCTACGTGTTCGAAAAACAAAGCCGGTTTTGGCTGCGGCAAGCAACAAGATGTCGACCAATTCGAGTTCATCAGAAACCAACTTGGATAGGTTGATATCAGAGAGAATCCGGTTAGCGCATCAGTAGGCTTGTGTGTCTACTCGACCCAAACGCATTCGGAGGCTTATCCATCGAAGCTCAGGCAAAGATTACTGTAATCCGCAGCGGTGTCGGCGGTTGTTCGACATTCTTATCATTTGATTGAGGAGGGTTGGGGCGACGTCGTGAATATGCAAGAAGGACGAGCTAACTTCGGCACCCCTTGCGCGGATTGCCTCAGCCGTGTTTTGCTAACCTCCGTTTTAGAAATTCAGAATCCTATGTGTGTAGTCTTGGGAAGATGTCCGGGCCATCCTCATGCGAAGGCCCACGCGTGGTGGCCGCCCCCGCAGGGCTGTTGATCCAACACACCTTGTCATAACAAAGGCACCGGAGACACATATGGATCCAATCCTCAACACTGGGCCCGAAGGCCTTGAAATCCGTTGGCCAGATGGAATCGTAGGCGATTTTCCCTATATCTGGCTTCGCGACACCGACCCCTCGGGATTCCATCCCGATACTGGCGAGCGCATCTTCGATCTCACGGTTGTGCCGCTTGATGTTAAACCACGCAAAGCGGAAATCACGCCGTGCCACCTTCTTGTAACCTGGGACGATCAGGAAGAGCCGAGCCGTTTTGACCTAAATTGGATCAAGGCGCACCGGCCCGGCAGGCCGCGCCACGATCCAGCGGACATAGCTCCTGCCACATGGCGTTCGGACCTTGGCAGCGAGGGTGTGCCACGCCACGGCGCACAAGGCCTTACGACGTCGGAAGATGCCCTAAAGCACTGGCTACTCGAGACCAAGCGCTACGGCCTTTCAATCGTGACGGGGCTGGCGGACACCACCGAGGCCGGAATTGAGGTGGCGCGACGCGTGGGGCACCTCCGAGATACCAATTTCGGACTGACCTTCGAGGTGGTCTCCAAGCCCGATCCGAACAATCTCGCTTACACCTCGGACGCGCTTCCGCTCCATACCGATCTGACCAATCAGGAAATGCCACCGGGGTACCAGTTTCTTCATTGCCTCGCCAACGATGCAGAGGGTGGCGGCTCGACTTTTTGCGACGGGGTCGCCGTAGCCGAGGACCTCCGTGCGCAGGACCCCGAGGCGTTTGAAGTCCTGTCGACGGTGACGATCCCCTTCCGGTTTCAGGATGGGCAAACCGACATCCGGTCGCGCAAGACAGTCATTTCCTTCAACACGCGTGGCGAGATTAGCGAAATCTGCTTCAATGCGCATCTGGCCGATATTCTCGATCTTGCACCCGAGATCATGATACCTTTTTACCGAGCCTATCGCATGTTCATGGAGATGACCCGCGATCCTGTCTACGGCATCGCGATGAGGCTCTCGGCCGGGGAAATGGTAGTGTTCGACAATCGCCGCATTTTGCATGGGCGTGAATCATTCGATCCCTCAACTGGCTTCCGCCATCTGCACGGTTGCTATGTCGATCGAGGCGAATGGGACAGCCGGCTTCGCATCCTTGAGCGGCAAGGATCCTGAAGAAGCAGGACAACAAGGCATTGATTGGCGCACCTCTACAACAGGTGCGCTAACTTCTATGTCAGAACGTTCTATCAGTTCCTTCCTCCTTAGTGCGAACGGCTCGATCTGCACATTGGTCCAGAAGCCTTTCGCTGCGGTACGGCTTCACGAAGTCGGCCGTTCCCGAGTCGCTTCGCAGTCATGGATTTTCTGAAAGCTACTTACGCCCTTAAATGCTTGATGGCGCTGAATGCGGCATCGTTACCTTTGACGGGAGAATGAAAAAAACGGCAAAATTTTCATTTGCACATATGAAATTTTGCCTCTAAATTTCACGGCAGCTTGTTGAGCCTGCATACAGAGTGCAGCGAGAGACCAGGCCAGACTGACCCCGGAGTTAACCATAATGATCGGCAGAGACATTAGAGCCTTGCGTGCCGCGCGAAACTTGACGCTCAAAGAACTCGCCCAAGCGACGGGTCGCTCCCTCGGTTGGATCAGCCAAGCAGAGCGCGGCTTGTCGCAGCCTTCGATGAAGGATCTGAGGGCCATGGCCCGCATTTTCGATGTGCCGCTGTCGATGTTTTTCGGTTCAACCGATGGTCCCGATGAGGAGCGCGGCCATGTGGTGCGAGCCAGCGCCCGCCGCGAGATTGGCGAACGCGACGAAGGACTGATCGAAGCGCTCGTCTCGCCTGATCTGACCGACGAATTCGAGGTGATCCATTCGACATTCCTGCCGGGCAGCGCGCTCGACGCACCCAAGCAGCGCGCCACCACCGAGGTCGCCTACCTGGTCTCCGGGCGGCTCGACATTTTCATCGGCGACCAGCGGTTCATCATCGAGGCGGGCGACAGCTTCCGCATCAAGGGCTCCGAATACCGCTGGGCCAATCCCTACCACGACCCCGCCTGCGCGATCTGGGTCATTTCCCCCCCTGTCTACTGAGGTTTCATCATGGCTCTTCCCTCCACGGCCCGTGTGGTCATCATCGGCGGCGGTGTCGTCGGCACCTCCGCGCTTTATCACCTTGCCAAGGCCGGCTGGACCGATTGCGTCCTGCTCGAAAAGAACGAGCTGACGGCAGGCTCGACTTGGCACGCGGCAGGCAACTGCCCCAACTTTGCCGCAAATTACGGCATCATGAACATGCAGCGCTACGGGCTGGCGATGTATCGCGATCTGGCCGCCGAGGTCGACTACCCGATCAACTACCACGTCACGGGCGCGGTGCGGCTGGCGCACAGTCATGAGCGCATGATGGAGTTTGAGCGCGTACGCGACATGGCTGCCCAGATGGGCCTGACGATGGACATGTGCACGCCCGACGAATTGCAGGCCCACATGCCATTCATGGAAACCCATGACCTCGAAGGCGGGCTTTGGGACGAGCTCGACGGCGATATCGACCCCTCTCAGGTGACGCAGGCACTGGCCAAGGGCGCCCGCGCGCAGGGGGCCACCATCGCCCGTTTCACCCCCGCCACCGGCGTCAGCCGCAAGAATGGCGAGTGGGTGGTGCACACCGATCAAGGCGACATCCACGCCGAGTTCGTCGTCAACGCTGCCGGTTACTATGCCGCCCGCGTCGGCGAGTGGTTCCTACCCCACGGCGGGCGCGAAGTGCCGCTCACCGTCATGAGCCACCAGTACTTCCTCACCGAGGCGATCCCCGAGATCAAGGCCTGGACCGAGGAGAACGGCCGCAAGGTGCCCATGTTGCGCGACGTCGACAGTTCCTACTACCTGCGGCAAGATACCTATTCGCTCAACCTCGGCCCCTATGAGCGCAACTGCCAAGTCGGCTGGGCTTCCGGCAAGGAGATGCCCGAGGATTTCAGCTTCCAGCTCTACCCCGACGATCTCGACCGTCTGGAATGGTATATCATGGACGCGATGGAGCGCGTGCCGCTCTTGGGCAGCCAGGGTGTGCAGCGCAACATCAACGGCCCGATCCCCTACGCCCCCGATGGCCTGCCGATGATCGGCCCGATGCCCGGCGTGCCCAATGCCTTCGAGGCGCACAGTTTTACCTTCGGCATCGCGCAGGGCGGCGGCGCGGGCAAGGTGCTGTCCGAATGGATCATGCACGGCTACACCGAGTGGGACATGTGGTCGGTTGATCCGCGCCGCTACACCGATCACGCCGATGCCGGCTTTACCACCGCCAAGGTGATCGAGACCTACGGCCATGAATACGCGATGCACTTCCCGCATCACGAATGGCCCGCCGGGCGCGACAAGAAGCTCTCGCCCAACCATAACCGGCTGCTGGCCGATGGCGCGCAGATGGGCGCTTACAACGGCTGGGAGCGGGCCAACTGGTTCGCCAAGGCGGGCGACGATACCTCCGAAGAGGCAACCTACACATGGGATCGGAATGGCCCGTGGCACGCCCGCGTCCGCGAAGAGGTGCAGGCCGTGCGCGATGGCGCCGGTATCATCGACCTCGTCGGTTTCTCGCGCTTCGGCCTCAAGGGTGAAGGCGCCGCCGAGGCACTGCGCGGCTTGATCACCGGTGCCCTGCCCAAGGTGGGTCGGATGAACCTGATCTACATCGCCGACGCCCGGGGCCATGTGCTCACGGAGATGTCCTGTATCCGTCACGGTGAGGATGACTTCACCCTGATGACCGCCGCTGTGGCGCTTTGGCATGATGGCGAGATCCTCAAAGCTGCGATGCCGGAGACGGTGACGGTCACCGACAAGACCCGCCACGTGGTGGCGATGCTGGTAACAGGTCCAACCTCTCGCGACGTTCTGTCCGCGATCAGCGATGCCGATCTGACCCTTGGCTGGCTGACCCACCAGCAATCCAGTGTGGCAGGCAAGCCCGCGATGCTGGCGCGCGTGTCATTTGCCGGGGAACTGGGATGGGAAGTGCATTGCGCCCCTGAGGATGCCGCCGCCGTCTATGCCGCGATCCGCGACGCCGGCGCCGCGCCCTTCGGCATGTATGCGCTGAATTCCATGCGGATTGAAAAGGGTTACCTGACGTGGAAGGGCGACCTGTCCGCCGACTATGGCCTCATCGAGACCGGCCTTGGCCGCTTCGTGAAACTGGACAAGCCGCAGGACTTCCCTGGAAAGGCTGCGCTGGCCGAGGCTCAGCAGCCGCCCATCAAGCGTCTGGTCTCGCTGACGGTAGAAACCGGCGAGCAGGATGCGCCCTACATGGCCAGCGTCTTTGCCGACGGCGAACTGGCGGGTGTGGTGCTGTCCTCGGCCTATGGCCACCGCGTTGATGCGGCCATTGCGCTGGCTATGCTGGATGACTCTGCCCCTGCGGGCGCATCGGTCGAGGTGGTCGTCTACGGCCAGCGGCTGAGCGCCACGGTCAATGAAACCCTATGCCTGTGGGATGCGGACAATGTCCGCATCCGCGCCTGAACCCTGATCCGAGAGGACGCACCAAATGGCTCTCCCCCCTGAACGCGCCCGCGTCGTGATCGTCGGCGGCGGTGTGATCGGCTGCTCTGTCGCCTATCACCTGACACAACTTGGCTGGACCGACGTGGTGCTGCTGGAACGCAAGCAGCTGACCTCCGGCACCACCTGGCACGCGGCGGGGCTGATCGCCCAACTGCGCGCCACCAAAAACATGACCAAGCTGGCGAAATATTCGCAGGAACTCTACGGTAAACTCGAAGAGGAAACTGGCGTCGCAACAGGCTTTCGCCGCAACGGCTCGATCACCGTGGCCCTGAGCGATGAACGCCGCGAGGAAATCTTGCGGCAGGCGTCGATGGCCCGTGCCTTTGGCGTCGAGGTTGAGGAGATCAGCCCCTCCGAACTGAAAACGCGCTATCCCCACGTGAACACCGATGACATCAAGGCCGCCGTCTATCTCGACAAGGACGGCCAGGGTGATCCCGCCAACATCGCGCTGGCGCTGGCCAAGGGAGCCAAGATGCGCGGAGCGCAGGTATTCGAGCGCACCAAGGTCACCGGCTTTGGCCGCAACGGGCGGCGCATCAACAGCGTCTCTTGGCAGGCCGAGAGTGGCCAGAGCGGCAACATCGCATGCGACATGGTTGTGAACTGCGCAGGCATGTGGGGCCACGAGGTCGGTCGCCAGATGGGCGTGAACGTGCCGCTGCACGCCTGTGAACACTTTTATATCGTCACCGACACCATTCCCGGCCTGACCCAGCTGCCAACCCTGCGCGTCCCCGAGGAATGTGCCTATTACAAGGAAGATGCAGGGAAAATCCTGCTGGGGGCCTTTGAACCCTTGGCTAAGCCGTGGGGGATGAACGGTATCTCCGAGGACTTCGAATTCGACCAGTTGCCCGAGGATTTTGATCACTTCGAGCCGATCCTCGAACAGGCGGTGAACCGGATGCCGCTTCTGGCAGAGGCCGGCATCCACACGTTCTTTAACGGTCCCGAAAGCTTTACGCCCGACGACGCCTATCACCTTGGCCTTGCGCCGGGGATGGACAATATCTGGATCGCCGCAGGCTTCAATTCGATCGGCATCCAGTCGGCGGGCGGCGCGGGATCGGCGCTGGCCGCTTGGATGGACACCGGCGAAAAGCCCTTCGACCTCGGCGATGTGGACATAGCGCGGATGCAGCCGTTCCAAGGCAACAAGACCTATCTGTTTGAACGGTCCAAGGAGACGCTGGGCCTGCTCTATGCCGACCACTTCCCCTACCGCCAAAAGGTTACCGCACGCGGCATCCGCCGTTCACCTCTGCACGAGGCGCTCGTGCGCGAAGGCGCGGTGATGGGCGAACTGGCCGGATGGGAACGCGCCAACTGGTTCGCGGATGAAGGGCAGACGCCCGAATACCGATACAGCTGGCAGCGTCAGAACTGGTTCGAGAACGCTGCGCGCGAACACCGCGCGATCCGCGAAAACGTCGGAATCTACGACATGTCGTCCTTCGGCAAGATCCGCGTCGAAGGCCCCGATGCCGAGGCGTTTTTGAACTACGTCTCCGCCTCCAACCTCTCTGTTCCGGTGGGCAAGATCGTTTACAGCCAGCTCTTGAACGCCTCTGGCGGGATCGAGGCAGACGTGACCATCACTCGCCTGTCGGAAACCGCCTATCTGGTCATTTCCCCCGCCGCCACGCGTCTGGCCGACCAGGAATGGCTGCGCCGCCACGTGGGTGATTTCCGCGTCACCCTCTTCGATGCGACCGCCTCCGAGGCGGTGATCTGCGTCATGGGGCCGAAGTCGCGCGATCTCTTGGCGCGGATCTCGCCCAATGATTTCTCAAACGACGCCAACCCCTTCGGTACCGCACAGGAAATTGAGATCGGCATGGGGCTCGCACGTGCGCACCGAGTGACCTACGTGGGCGAACTGGGCTGGGAGCTTTATGTCAGCACCGACATGGCGGCCTATGTCTACGAGGTTCTTCGCGAGGCGGGCCGCGACATGAATGCCCAGCTTTGCGGGCTGCACATGATGGACAGCTGCCGCATCGAAAAAGGCTTTCGCCACTTCGGGCACGACATCTCGTCCGAGGATCACATCCTCGAAGCGGGCCTCGGCTTTGCGATCAAGAAGATCGACGGAGACTTCATCGGTCGTGACGCCGTGCAGCGCAAACGCGATGAAGGCCTGCAAAGCCGCCTCGTCCAGTTCAAGCTGACCGATCCGGAACCGATGCTTTACCACGCCGAACCAATCGTGCGTAACGGGGCCATCGTCGGCTACCTTACGTCCGGCGCCTACGGCCACCACCTTGGCGCGGCGATCGGCATGGGCTATGTCCCTTGCGCCGGCCAGTCGGTTCAGGATGTGCTGGGTTCGAAATACGAGATTGAAGTCGCCGGGCGGCGCATCCAGGCCGAGGCCTCACTCAAACCCTTCTATGACCCGAAATCGGACCGCGTGAAGGTCTGACCTGTCGCGAGAAGCTGCGGTTCGTGCAGCTGAGATTGCGGCAACCGCCGGGGTACATTTCCTCGCTGCGCTCGTTGCGTGGAAAAATCTGCCCTGGAACTTCGAGCGTAAGTTCCAGCGCATCCTTACGAACACTCAGCTCGGCGGCGATGGCGTCCGCCAGCGAATTGGCAGTCTGGATCGGAGACGTTGAAATTCTGCTAAGAATGGGTGCACTCCGCTCTGCATCCAGCGTAACATTTTCTGTGTAGAAGCTTGAGTGAATGTCGGCTGTTGCCTGCCTCGAGAGTTGTCAACCAGACAGCAAAGGTCCACTTGCTGGCCTGTCAAAAAGGCATCACCTCCGACTTTTCATATCTTGCTCTGTGCAAGGGAGTTTGTCGCCCTCTTGCGTCGCGGATCGATAGCAGCTGAAAACGGGCATCGACCGGAAACCTGTACGCGCTTAAGGTCCGTTGGAATAATTGAGCAGCAGTCGATTTTCTTCGAGCGCATGGCAGCGCCGGAAGTGTGATCCAGAGTAGAGCGCCTCCAGACGAAATGTATTGCCGTATGCATGCCGATCATGCGCGAGTGAGCGCGCATGTCGGCCATCGGCGGGAAGACTTCAGATATTGTCGCCGCGTATCGCCTCGCAGACCGCGTCTGTCACCTCCTGTGTGGTGGCCTTGCCGCCCACATCGGGTGTCAGTACGCCGTCGGCACAGACTTTTTCCACGGCGCGCATGAGCCGAGTGGAGGCATCCGCCTCGCCAAGGTGATCGAGCATCTGACTTGCGGTCCAGAATGTGGCCACGGGGTTTGCGATGCCCTTGCCCGTGATGTCGAAGGCCGACCCGTGGATCGGCTCGAACATCGAGGGAAAGCGCCGTTCAGGGTCGATATTGCCAGTGGGTGCAACCCCGAGACTTCCGGCAAGGGCGCCGGCGAGGTCCGACAGGATGTCGGCATGAAGATTCGTGGCAACGATCGTATCGAGGCTCTTGGGGTCCCGGGTCATCCGGACTGTCATCGCATCGACGAGGATCTTGTCCCAAGTCACATCCGGAAACTCCTTGGCGACTTCAGCGGCAATTTCGTCCCACATCACCATGCCATGCCGTTGCGCGTTGGACTTGGTCACGACGGTCAGCAGCTTGCGGGGCCGCGATTGCGCCAGCTTGAACGCGTAGCGCATGATCCGCCGAACGCCCGTCCGGGTGAAGATCGAAACCTCTGTGCCGACCTCCTCGGGCATGCCCTGGTGGACACGGCCACCGGCGCCTGAATACTCGCCCTCTGAATTCTCACGAATGATTACCCAATCCAAGTCGCCAGGGCCGACACCTGCCAACGGAGAACTGATGCCCGGGAGGATCTTTGTCGGACGGACGTTTGCGTACTGGTCGAAACCCTGACAGATCGGCAGCCGTAATCCCCAGAGCGTGACGTGATCCGGTACGTCAGGGGCGCCGACAGCGCCAAAGAAGATCGCATCGAAATCCTTGATCTGGTCTCGCCCGTCTTCGGGCATCAGAGCGCCCGTCTTCTTGTAGCGGTCCGACCCCCAGTCGAATTCTGTCACGTCAAAGGAGAACCCGCCATCGCGCTTGGCCAGAGCATCGAGCGCTTGCAACCCTGCGGCAATGACCTCCGGGCCGATACCGTCTGCCGGAATGGACGCGATCCGATAAGTCTTTCCTGCCGTTTTTTCGTTCTGGCTCGTCATTTGGTTACCTCCCGATGCCCCATAATATCGCCCGGTGACGGTACATGCGGTGGTTTGCTCTTCTCAATGGTCGACTAATTATATACGGTTCTGCAATAAACGAAGTGTCCGGACACTCCCGCTCATGAACGTCAGTCAATTGAGGTGCTTTCTCGCAGCAGCCGAAACTTTGCACTTTGGTCATGCTGCGCAGTCTTTGGATATTCTGCCCGCCACCCTGGGCCGGCATATCAAACAGTTGGAAGACCACCTCGGCGTGCCTTTGTTTCTGAGGACGACGCGCGCGGTCTCTCTTACAGAAGCGGGCGCCGTTGTCCTCGAAGATGCGAAAGATTTGTTGGCCCGAGCCGAAGCCTTTGAACGCAAAGCGCGCGAGATCCGCGGAAACGAAGCGCATGTGCTTCGGGTGGGCGCCATCGACAGTGCCGCCGCCGGCCTCATCCCGCAGATCCTGCTTCCGATGCACGAAGCTTTTCCCGAGCTCGAAATTCAGATCGTCGAACAGAAAACCATTCACCTGTTGCCGAAATTGCTCAGCGGAAGTCTGGACATCGCTTTCTGTCGTCCGCCGGATGTGCGTGACCCTCGTCTGGTATTTCGTACGCTGTTCTATGAAACCGCCGTTGTTGCACTACCGAAGTCGCATCCGCTTGCAACGCGGTCTCATATCGAGATCGAGGATCTGGCAGAGGAGCCGCTGATCGTTCCGGACAGACGCTCGCGACCGCACTCGCATGACCTGACGATCAGCCTTTTTCTGGGCGCGGGACTGACGGCGCGGATCGCACAAATCGCGGAAGAAAAGCAGACAATCGTGAACCTTGTCGCGGCGGGCACCGGCCTGGCGATCGTACCACGCTGGACAGCGCGCTTGCGGGTCGAGGGGGTCCGCTTTATTCCTTTGGCAGTCACCGATGCGACCTCTCAGGCAAAACTGATCCTGGCTGCGTCCTGGGCCAGAGGCACGCGTGATCCCCTGCGGGATTCGTTCCTCTCGGTAATATCTAATAAGATCAACTCGTTGGAAGCTTCAGCCTGATTATATCAATAATGAATATAATCTTGTCCGAATTGAGTTAAGACACGTTCCTCGCCCACTGTGTTTCTCGGAGGATGTGCCGCACCCCGGCGCACTTGAAAGAGTTCAACGGAGGAGAGACTTATGAAATTCACGACAATTATCGCCGCTGCCGCCTGCGTTGTCGCGCTGCCGGTCGTGGCTCAGGATAAATCCGATTGGCCCGCCAGCATCACGATCGGCACTGGCAGCCAAGGCGGGACTTACTTCGGCTACGGCAGCGGCTTCGGCGCCATGATCAGCGAAGAACTGGGCGTGAATGCGGGTGTCGAGATCACCGGCGGCCCGGTGCAGAACGTCACGTTGGTCGAAACCGGCGAACACCAACTTGGCTTTGTCACACTCGGCCCGGCCGACGAGGCGCGTCGCGGGGAAAGTCCGCTGATGCCGGGCACGCCGCATGAGGCAGTGCGTGCGCTGTTCCCGATGTACCAGACGCCGCTGCAGGCGGCCGTTTTGGCCTCGTCGGATATTGAAAGCTTTCAGGACCTGCAGGGCAAGCGCGTGGGCGTCGGTCCGGCAGGCGGGACGTCGGCCACCTATTGGACGCGCTTCTTCGAGAACGCCGAGGGCTATGACGGCGTGACGATCTCGAATGCCGGCGGGTCCGACACGGCAGGCCAGCTGAAAGATGGTCTGATCGACGCATTCGTCTACGCGGCGGGCCTGCCCACCGGTGCCTACTCGCAACTGGCGGTCGAGAACGACGTGCGGTTCCTGTCGATGGATGACGAGACATTGGCAACGATGAAGGAAATCGTACCTGCCATGGCCGATTTCACCATCCCTGCCGACACCTACGAGGACCAGCCCGAAGACCTGCAAACAGTTTCGCTCTGGAACTTCGCCATCGCGCATGAGGACATGCCCGAGGAGCTTGCTTACCAGATCACGGCACTGGCCATGGAAAACCATGACCGCATGAAGACGAACCACGCTGCCGCACGCGAAACCCTGCCGGAAAACGTCGGCAAGAACACCGTTATTCCGTTCCACCCGGGCGCAGTCCGCTGGTTCGAGGAAAATGGTTTCGACGTCCCGACTGTAGAGTAGCCCCAGGCGGCAAAAGCGGTTGATCGCAACCGCCCGGGCAAATGCATAGCGTATTTGCCCGGGTCTGTTCTTTCCCTCTCGAATGACCGGACCTTCATGAATACTTCGCATGAAAAGCAGCCCGACACGGATGCAACCGACAACGACTCCGTCGAGCAAGAGCTTGCCCGAGCGAACGTGGATGCCGATCCGGTCGCTCTGAACCAGCGCCTGTTTACCGGGTCGCGCAACATCGTCATCGCAACACTTTGCGCTGGCTACACAGTGTTTCACCTGCTGGTCATGAACGTCTATCCGCTCGAGACATGGGCCTATCGCCTGAGCCATGTGGGCGGTGGCCTGTTCCTGGGTTTCCTGCTTTTCGGGGCAAAACCGTTTCTGTCCGGCGCGCAGGACACCCCGCGGGAAGGTCTGGTGTCGAAGGCACTTCTGGTGGCCGGGGGCGGGGGCATCCTGTTCGGGTTCTTCAGCGTGGTCGCAATCTGGATAAACGGCCGTGTGCTTGGCGAAGCAATGCCTTTGCAATGGGCCATGTCCACTTTCGGTATTCCGCTGACGGCCGGGACCGCGCTGGCGATCTTTCATGGCTGGCTTTTTCCCAACCCAGTGCGGACGCGGTTTGCTCCTGGAGACGTTTTGCTCGCCGTTGCGGCGCTTGCATTTACGGCCTACCTGATCTTCTTTGCCCGCCAGCTTCAGCTGAGAGCGGGAATGCCAATGGCACTGCCCGGCGATATGTGGGCGGCAATCACCGGGGTGCTGCTGGTGATCGAGCTGACCCGCCGCCTTGCCGGCATGGCGCTGGTTATCATCGCGGCGGTCTTCGTGGCGTATGCCTTTGCCGGGCCGTGGCTGCCGGGAATTTTCGAGCATCGCGGCTACGACGTGAAGCGGTTCTTTTCGTATATCTTTACCGACAATGGTGTCCTGGGGGCGCCGATCGCCATCTCTTCGACTTACATCATCCTTTTTGTCGTTTTTGCAGCCTTCCTGCAAACCACGCGGGTCGGCGAGTACTTCGTTAACCTCGCGTTTGCCGCCGCCGGGCACCGGCGCGGTGGACCGGCGAAGGTCGCGATCTTTGCCTCGGGGCTGATGGGCATGATCAACGGCACTTCAGCGGGCAACGTGGTGGCAACCGGGTCTTTAACCATTCCGATGATGAAAAAGGTGGGGTACCGAAACCAAACCTCGGCCGCGGTCGAAGCGGCCGCCTCCACCGGGGGACAGATCATGCCCCCGATCATGGGCGCCGGCGCCTTCATCATGGCAGAGATCACCGGCATCTCTTACATGGAGATCGTCTGGGCTGCCATCATTCCAGCCGTGATCTATTTTGTCTCGGTTTACTTCATGGTCGATCTTGCGGCCAAGAAGGTCAACATGAAAGGCCTGCCGCGCGACCAACTACCCAAATTGGCAAAGCTGGCCAAGCAAATCTACCTGTTCCTGCCTATCGTCGTGCTGATCTATGCGCTTTTCGCGGGCTATTCCGTCATCCGCTGCGGCACGCTGGCGATGGTAACCGCTGCCGTCGTTTCATGGCTGACGCCCCACCGAATGGGCCCGCGTCAGCTTTTTCAAGCGCTGGACAATGGTGCGCGTATGGTTCTGCAACTGGTTGCCGTCTGTGCCACTGCGGGGATCATCGTGGGTGTCATCGCCCTTACCGGCATAGGCTCACGCTTTTCCACCGTGCTGCTGACGCTGGCGGATCAAAGCCAGATCCTGGCTCTCTTTTTCGCCATGGTCGTGTCGATCATCCTTGGCATGGGGATGCCGACCACGGCGGCCTATGCCGTCGCGGCCAGCGTCATCGCCCCCGGCGTCATCAACCTCGGGGTGGCGCCCCTGACAGCACATTTGTTCATCTTCTACTTCGCAGTGATGTCCGCGATCACCCCGCCGGTGGCACTGGCCGCCTATGCGGGTTCGGCGCTGGCCGGATCGGACCCGATCCGCACCAGCGTCGAAAGCTTCAAGATCGGTCTGGCCGCGTTCGTCGTGCCGTACATGTTCTTCTATTCCCCTGCGATGCTGTTGCAGGGAAGCTGGTTTGAGATAGCTCATATCACCGTTACCGCGCTGGTCGGGGTCTACCTGCTGTCTTGCGCCGTACAAGGGTGGTTCTTCGGTCACGCGAACATGGCAGTCCGGACTGGTCTTGCCGCCGGCGGCTTGACGATGATCGCGGGTGGCTGGATCACGGACGCCGCCGGACTGGCAATTGCGCTGGTACTCACGTTGGTCCAAAAGAGATTTATGACAGCACCTGACATCGCCCGGGAGCCTGATTGAAACCCGGCCTCGTGTCGCTCGCTACCATGTCGTCGGTCGTACAATCCTGAGAGGCTTCGCCAAAACGTCACTGGCCCGAAGTATATCCACTGAGCGGACCTTGGTGCGGACCGCAGCGAAGGTCGGCTTACCGCCCTTATTGCGTGCTATCGCCGATGGAGAGGCTACATGAATAGCTTCAACAGGGTTTTGAAAACTTGAGACTCCGTTGACAACGCCCCAAATCTCATCTTCTACATCGGATTTCTGGTTCTGCGTGTGATTGCAGCAGAGCTTCGGCAATGAAGTGAAAAAATATGGGCGTGGAAGCCGAAATAATTTGCGCCTAAAGCGGTGCCAAGATGCTGATTTTTCACACGTGCGCGCGAAAAAATATGCGCGCGCCTACAGATCTTGTAGGATCGCGCACAATCATGCGCGGTCCCCATAAGTTTGCGCGATTCACCCATAATCTTGCGCGCGTCGGGAGAATAATAATTCAGAAGTCGACGGAAAAATCGCTTCAAGTTCTGAGATTTCGAAGTTCACTTCCCTTCCTCAACTTGAACGGAATTTACGCATAAAAACCCAACTTCTGGTTTGCGAGTAGATGACAAAATCAGTAATTTCAAAGGCTCTAGACCATCAATGATCTGATTTCATTGAAGAGGGTATCAGGGTCTTTTACCCTTCGCCACTCGCATTCCTTGAGGTGCAGGTCGAGGTTTTTCTTCACGCCATTGAGCTTGGTCAGCCGGCGTTTGGTAAAGCCCCAGAAGCTCTCGATCCCGTTCACGTGCACGCGGCCGTCCGTGAAAGGACTGCCTTCCTTGCGGTATTTCTTGATCCGGAAATGCTTGTCATATCCCATGTCCACGAGGCCGTCATAACCACGCCAGCCGTCTGTCATCACGACGCTGTCCAGGCTCACACGTCCGCGTACAACGCCCTGTAGTGTCTTGCTTTTCACATCCGGGATGATCTCGGTAAACACTCGCCCGCCGCGTTCGAACACCCCAAAGACGGGCTGTTTGAGCGTGCCGCGCCCGCGCTTGCGGGGGCCGGGTTTGCCGCGCACCCGTGCCGACCAGGAGCGCGGACTGAGCTCGCTGGTAGGCGGCGATGGCCTGGCGAAAGAGCCCGAAGTAGCGGTTCACCGTCTTGCGGTTAAAGCCCATCAGTTGCGAGGTCTGCGTGGCGGTCAGATCGCTCGCAAACGCACGCATTATCTTTTCTTGACGGTAGCGAGGTAAGCCATTCTTTTTCTATTCAGCATTACACCAACCTATCACAAGATTGATGGTCTAGAGCCTTCGTAGAAGAACACCGGCGCGCCATCCGAGTGAACCGGTTGTCCGAGATTATGGACGTCAGCTAACGAGGTTACCGCGCCTGGCGTTCCCGCCCGGCCAGTCGGAGGCAGCGAACGGACATGGTATTGTTGAGGCCCACATCCGCGAACAGTTCCGCCTGTCTCTGAGCAGCTACGCCAGGCCTCGCATGACCGAAGAACTGAAGGAACTTGGCGTTGGCGTCGGACATCGCCGCGTTGGCCGTTTGATACGAGAGAACAGCATTACTGTGAAGACGAACAAGAAGGACGGTGCTGCAGGATGAACGGTCAATCAATTTTGGCGTATGGAGAATCGTGAGAATCGCTGAAATTTTTGGCTTGGATGATTACGCAAAGCTATCGGCAAAATGCGCAAGGCTTTGGACGAACACCGCTCAACCCTTAGGTCGCAAGTCTTCGAGATAATCCAGTAATTTCGGTTGTTCGGACGCACGGTTAGGCGGTCTCCTACCGGAGTTTGTAAGGTTTATTCAGACTGCCGCAGCACTGTGCCCAAGCCGGAGAGCTTGGGCGCACGAAGTGTCAAACTATTTCGCAGCAACTGGTGGGATTAACAAAACCCGGATCTCAGTTTCTTCACCAAGATCTTAGTTGATCGTGCCGGTCAATCCTTTTGGTTGACCCGTGACAACGAATGTCAACCTGCTGGGATCGAGACGTTCGCGGGCGACCCGGTTGATCTCCTCCAACGTGACGGCGTTCACCTTGTCATTGCGGTTGGCGATGTATTCCGTGCCAAGGCCGTCCATCTGCATTCCAACGGCTATGTTGGCGATTGTCCCATTCCCATCAAACCGGAGGGGGTACGCGCCGGTCAGATAAGTCTTTGCGTCCTCAAGTTCGTCCTCAGTGACGCCGTTCTCGCGCAAGCGCTTCCATTCTGCGGTGATGACTTCAACCGCCTCGGCGACACGGTCATTGGCGGACGCGACGCTGCCCATCCAGACCTGGGCATCATCCCGATCTGCGAGATAGGAATAGACGCCGTAAGTCAGGCCCCTTTTTTCCCGGACTTCGGTCATCAGCCGGCTTTCAAAACCGCCGCCACCAAGAATGTGATTCAGGATGAAAGCCGCAAAAAAATCCGGGTCTTCCCGTTCCAGGCCGGGTTGGGCAAAGAGAGCGATAGACTGTGGCGTATCGTAATCCACCACCTTTATCCCACCTGGCATGTTGAGTGTGGCATCTTCGGGCAGCGGCGCGCCGGTTTCGGGCAGATCCGACAAGAGCTTATCAAGCAGCGCCGACAATTCTTCGCTTGTGATATCGCCCACGGCACTGACATAGAGCCGATCGCGCGCGATGGTTGCCGCGTGCGCTTCAACAATGTCGCTACGGGTCAATTCAGTCACGGTTTCAACGGTTCCACTCTCGTCGCTGCCATAGGGATGGTCGCCGTAGACGAGTGAGGAAAACCTGTTACCAGCAATTTCCTGAGGGTCCTTTGCATCGGACTGGATAATCGAGATGATCTGCGCCCGAACCCGCTCTATCGCTTCCTCGTCGAAGCGCGGATTGATGAGAGTATCACGCAAGAGTGCCATCGAGGCTTCGCGATTCTCGGTCAGAAACCGGACTGACACCCCCAGCGAATCGGGCCCCGCGTCATATGAAAACGAGGTGGCCAACGTTTCGGTTGCACGGGAGAACGCACGAGCGTCCAAGTCTCCGGCTCCTTCCTCGAGAAGACCGGTCATCAGGTTGACGGCTCCACGTTTACCCGGCGCATCCAGCGACGTGCCCCCGCGAAAGCGCAATTCGAGAGCGACGAAGGGAATCGAATGATCTTCGACCAACCACGCGTCGATACCGCCCGGTGTGGTAACCTCCTGAATATCGACATCGGCGCGGGCCGGGAGCCCGGCCAGCAGGACGACAGCAGACAGGACGATTGCGGCAAGGCGGTTCATTGGGTCACCTCCTCGGCAGTGATATAGCCAGTGACAGAATTTTTGTCTTGGGCGAACAGGTCACGTGCGGCGCTCATTACGTCCTCTTCCGTTACGTCCTGAAGGATATCGGGCCAAGCCTGAATATCTTCGACCGTCAGCCCTTGGGTCAGGCCGCGACCATATAGATTGGCCAACGAGCCGACGTCGTCGCGCGCGTAGATTTGCGCTGCGCGGATGCTGGTTTTGATCCGCTCGAGGCGTTCTGCTTCGAAGCCGTCTTCCAGAAAGGTGGTGATCACTTCATCCATTGCTTGCTCGGCTTGTTCGAGGGTGAAGCCGGGTGCGGGTACGACCGTGAGGTTGAACGTCGTGTCATCCAGGGACGTGCCGCCATAATACGCCCCGGTATAGACGGCCGTGCGTGTGTCGAACTGTAGCTTCTCGTTCAGAATCGAGGTGGTACCGTCTCCCAATACGTCGGCCAGAATGGTCAGGGCCGCCGCGGTCTTTTGGTCGCCGGTATCCCGCTCGGGAGCCAAGTAGGACCGTTGCAGGTATGGTTGAGCAACACGGGCGTCTTGATAGAGTATCCGCCGCTCGGCCAACTGGGGCGGCTCCTGCGGGCGGTTTCGTTCCGGCAGATCCGGGTTGGCCGGGATGGGTTCATAGTATTTCTGGGCAAGGTCGCGCACTTCGTCGGGCGTTACATCGCCTGCCACTATGAGGATTGCGTTGTTCGGCGCGTAGTAGGTCTTGTAGTAGTCCAGCGCGTCGGCAAGCGACAGATCGACCATTTCGTGTTGCCAGCCGATAATCGGAACGCCGTAGCGATGGTTGAGGTACTGTGCTGCACCCTGCTGCTCGCGGAACAGGGCGGAGGGATTGTTTTCGATCCGTTGGTTGCGCTCTTCGATGATGACATCACGTTCCGTAAGGATGTCTTCATCGTCTAGCTGGAGGTTGACCATGCGGTCGCTTTCCATCTTCATCATAAGCTCAAGCCGGTCAGCGGCTACGCGCTGAAAGTAGGCCGTATAGTCATAGCTCGTAAAAGCGTTGTCAGAGCCGCCGTTGCGGGCAACGGTGGAAGAGAACTCGCCCGGCGCCATGTTCTTGGTTCCCTTGAACAGCAGATGCTCGAGAAAATGCGCCACGCCCGAGACACCCGGTTTCTCATCAGCGGAGCCTGCGCGGTACCAAACCATGTGCATCACGACAGGTGCGCGGTGGTCCTCGATGACGACGACGTCCATGCCGTTTTTCAGGGAAAACGTGGTGACCATGTCATCAGCCGCGGCTGAGGCGGCAGACATGACGAAAAGGCACACGCCGAATAGCCAGTTGCGCATGGGAGACTCCCTTAAAGAATGCGAACACATTGCAGGGTAGATACGCCGCCCACAGGTCGATTCAACAGTTCTGACCTTGTTGTGAGCGGTCGGCTGGTGTCAGCGGCTCGTACCGCCCGGCGGATAGGAGGGTGTGGGGACACCGATCCTGCGCAAGCGAGTCGCCTCGGCGCTCGAATCCAGCCATTGGCGCTTGTATGCGAGGTTATAGTCATCATTCCTGCCGATATTCAGGATATTGACACGACCGCGCTTGCGGCGGATCTCGACATCCTCGCGCGCGAGGGTCTGGCGGATGCCAGGCACGACGCCGAAGCGGTTGGCATAATTCACGAGACCACCGTCGGCGCGTCCGATCCCGGTGTTGGCCAGCGCAGCGGGATTGCCGCCAAGCGCGGCCACACTGTCACCGCGCGGGGTAGGGTCTGTGATGTTGGTGCCGCCCGGCGTGGGTGCGGGCAGGGCGCGATAGCTATCTGGGGCCTGGAGTGGCTTTCCGGGGACGATGTTGAATTCTTCGGGTCCATTGCCCGTGTTCTTGATCCGCGAAAGCGTGATGTCCCTGTCACGACCACCACAGGCGGAGACCGCCATCGCGAGGATTAAGACCAAAATCGCCGGAAGTTTCATTGCCCACTCCTGCTCCGTTCCGTCAGACTTAACCTATTCGCTCCGGAACGTCACGCCGCCTTTTTGTTGTCCGAGCTGAAGATTACCATGCCAAAGGCGCCAATGAAAACCGCGATATCGGCTACGTTGAACGAGGTCGGGTTGGTGAAGCCACAACATGACATGTTCAGGAAGTCCGCAACGGCACCGTAGATAAGGCGGTCGATGACGTTGCCGAGAGCCCCCCCCACCAAAAGACCTGCCGAAATCTGCTGCCAGCGGCCATGCGGGTCGGTCCAGACCCACCACAAAACCGCCGCTACAATCACCAGGGCGACCAAAATCCAGATCCAGGGGCTGGCCCCGGCGAAAGCGCCGAAGTTGATGCCGGTGTTCCAGGCCATTTCGAGGTTCAGGTAGGGCGGCATAACCTCGATCGAGCGCACTGTCTTGAGGTCCAGGATCTGGACGATCCAGTATTTCGTGATCTGATCGAGTACGAAAATGATACCCGCGACCCACGCAACCGTGCGCATACTGCTCTCCTTCAAGGCCCGCTTGCATGTGCCGACCGATTATTGGTTCGGCCCTTAGTGCCGGAAATGGCGCATGCCGGTCAAGACCATGGCAAGCCCGGCCTCGTCGGCGGCGGCGATCACCTCGTCGTCGCGCATCGAGCCGCCCGGTTGGATTACTGCGGTCGCGCCCGCCTCGGCGGCTGTCAGCAAGCCGTCGGGAAAGGGGAAGAACGCGTCGGAGGCCACGACGCTGCCCTGGGTGAGCGGCGCAGAGAGGCCCAGTTCGGCGGCCATGTCCTGCGATTTGCGGGCGGCGATGCGGCAACTGTCGACGCGGCTCATCTGGCCGGCTCCGACGCCCACGGTCGCACCGTCCTTGACGTAGACGATGGCGTTGGATTTCACGTGCTTGGCGACCTTCCAGGCGAACAGCAAGTCAGCCATTTCCTGATCCGACGGCGCGCGCTTGGTCACGACCTTGAGGTTGGCCGCTGACACCTGCCCGCTGTCCTTGTCCTGCACGAGGTAGCCGCCCGAAACCTGCTTGAGCATCAACGCGGCCTCGGCTGGATCGGCAAGGCCATCGGTGGTGAGCAGCCGCAGGTTTTTCTTTGCGGCGAAGACAGCCCTGGCCTCGTCGTCGGCGCCAGGCGCGATCACCACTTCGGTGAAGATGCCGGCGATCTCTTCGGCGGTGGCGCCATCAAGCGGCTGGTTCAGCGCGATGATGCCGCCGAAGGCTGAAGTGCGGTCGCAGTCGAAGGCGCGCATGTAGGCCTCCTTCAATGTGTCCGCACGGGCTACGCCGCAGGGGTTGGCGTGCTTGATGATGGCGCAGGCCGGACCGTTTGCCGGGGCGAATTCGCTGACCAGTTCGAAGGCCGCGTCGGTGTCGTTGATGTTGTTGTAGCTGAGTTCCTTGCCCTGCACCTGCCGGGCGGTCGCCACGCCGGGGCGGGCGGAGCCGTCGGTGTAGAACGCCGCACTCTGATGCGGGTTCTCGCCATAGCGCAGGGTCTGGGCCAGCTCCCCGGCCACAGCGCGGCGGCGCGGTGCGGCCAGAGCCAGCGCCCCGGCCATCCAACCCGAGACGGCGGCGTCGTAAGCGCCGGTGCGGGCATAGGCGTTGAGCGCCAGTTTCTGGCGGAAGGCATAGGTTGTCTGGCCGTCATTGGCGTCCAACTCGGCCAGCAGGGCCTCGTAATCCTGAACATCCACCACGACATTGACGAAGGCATGGTTCTTGGCCGCCGCGCGGATCATTGCCGGGCCGCCGATGTCGATATTCTCGATGCAGGTGTCGTAGTCGGCACCCTTGGCGACGGTTTCCTCGAACGGGTAGAGATTGACGACCAGCAGGTCGATGGGGCCGATGCCGTGCTCGTCCATCGATGCCAGGTGGTCGTCATTGTTGCGCAGTGCCAGAAGCCCGCCATGTACCATCGGGTGCAACGTCTTGACGCGCCCATCCATCATTTCGGGAAAGCCCGTCACCTCGGCCACATCTATTACGTCGAGACCCGCGTCGCGCAGGGTCTTGGCGCTGCCGCCTGTGGACAGCAACTCCACGCCGCGTTTGGCTAGCGCATGGCCCAAATCGACCAGTCCGGTCTTGTCGGAAACGGAAAGCAGCGCGCGGCGCAGCGGGGCGAGATCGGTCATTGGGCAACCTGTCCTTGTGGCAGTCTATGGATCTTGTTCAACTGAGCGCCACTGGTTTTCGCCAGTCTTCCGCCAGATCGCGCACGCCGATCGGAGAGTCCTGCGGTTTGGCCAGTGACCATCTTGTGCGCGTCGCATACTCCATTGCGCGGCCGGATAGAACGATTTGTTTGGTCGCACGTGGCTTCAGCCGGCCAGATTCGAGGTAAACGCTCGATTCGAGGGAAAGTCTGGTGCTGCCATCACCTCGGAAGATCCAAATCTCACCACTTTTCAACGCCATCGAGACGGCAGTTCCGCCCATATCGACAGAGACATCGACATCGGGATGCAGGTGAAAGCGGATGTCAAACGGAACGCCCCTTAGCTTCATCACATCGTTGGCACGGTCAAAAAGCTTCTTGTCTGCATCCTCCAGGGCAAGAAGCATATCCTCGCCCGCGATGCCGCGCCCGTCAAATGTCATTTCCAGCTTGCGCACGTGCGTAAGTCCGTATCCGCGGATATAACCGTCGTGACCACCCTCGAATGTCAGGCCGTCCGGTGCGTGGTTTACCCTGATCGGAACGTCCTGGGGGCCTTCGACCAGATAGTCCTGCTTTTGCGGTCCCTTCCCGAGGCGGCTGCTGGATTGGCCGTTAAGCACAAGAGTCGAATGTGACGGCGTGGCCCGTCCGGCGCGACGCCAGGCAGTTCCGAAAGTGGCGCCGCTCCCGCAATTCACGATCAACGGCCGCCGCCCTGCCGTCAATTCAAACGCGAGCGTGGAGGCATGCGCGCTGGCAGACGCCTTTCCTTGAGGTGGAACGGCGGCGTCGATGATCAGGGAGCTGCGCCCGGCACTGAGCCGGGCAAAGCCCATTGAAAGACCGTTTGCATGGCGCCCTTTTATCTGGCTTGCGGCAAGCGCGGCATCGAGCCGGCCGTCAATTCCCCGCCCACCGCCATGAAAACAGGCAAGCCCGCCGTCGGCATGGCGAAGGGTGCGCAGCGTGGGGCTGATGCGCTCGATGGCCGCCCAATGCGCGGGCAGAGGGCTTTGCCCGGCTTCGGTCAAGGTTTCGGCGGCCCAAGTCAGCAACGTGAAGACTTCCAGCAATTCTTCGGGGTTTCGTGTCGGCAGTCCACCCTGATCATCGATCTGACGCGCGCACTCACGGGCCAGGGCGACCGACGCCGGGCGTACATTCGCCGATAACCCCTCAAGGGAAAGGCCGGCGTAAACTAGTCCAGTCAGCGCCTCGAAACGGGGGAGCCCGGGCGCGGTTGCACGCCAACGCCGCGCAAGAAACTGCGTCTGCTGCGAGAGCGATCGCAAAAATTGATCGGATTGCGCCTGTGTTCGGCCGGACAGCAGAAAGATCGCATGATTGATCCAGCGGATGACGCGACGCCCAGCAAGATCAGGTGTCCAGCCGGGGCCGCGCCCGCGCCCGTAAAGTTCGATCCAGCGCCAGAGCCAGTCTTGCGCACAGGACCGTGCCTTGGCGTCCCCGGCCGCCGCAAGGTCGTCCAGCCATGTAAAGCCATGGACCTCTCGGGAAAAAGCCGTGTCCGGAGGATGGATATCCCACGGCGACTTTTCGGAGTCTCGCACAAGGGTGCCAGCAAACAGGAAGTTCCCCGCGCAAAGCTGCCGGCCCCGGGCGAAGCTGCCGATGGTGCGTGGGTCGGGCTGTGACAGGAATGCAGTTATACGGCCACCGAACGTGGCCCGGCGAGCCGCCAGACGATTTAGCAGCCGCGTTACGCGCGGTATATCTTGATCGGGTGTCGACATCGAATCCCAGCCTCGGCACGCTCTTTTTGGCGCTGTTCGGCGAGTATACTCCGCCCGGCCGCTCAAGTCACGGAGGAACGCGAAAGGCTTGCCTAATCCCGGTGCAATACAGCGATATAAAACCCGTCCATTCCGCCAAGATCAGGCCAATAGTCTGGCCGCAGGCGAAGGCCGCCTTCCTCGGTATGCCAGTCCGAGCCGATGCCGAACAAGTCAAGCGCCGAGCGGTCTGTCTGCAGGCCGGGATGACGTGCAAGCGCGTCCTCGACCTGAACCTCACCTTCATCCGGCAGAAGCGAGCAGGTGCAGAAGATCAGCCGGCCGCCGGGCTTCAGAAGCGTAAGCGCGTGATCGATCATTTTTGCCTGCAATTCGATCAGCGCGCCGAACTCCGAGCCGTCCTTGGCATATGGAAGATCGGGATGGCGGCGGATCGTGCCGGTGGCGGAACACGGTGCATCAACCAGGATGGCGTCAAAAGGCCCCTGTTGGTATTCAAGTGCATCGCCAACGACCAGATCGGCGACAAGCTGGGTTCTGCTGAGGTTTTCAGACAGGCGTTCCATTCGCTTTTCCGAAAGATCCAGCGCAGTGACTTGCGCGCCTGCCGCAGCAAGCTGCAGCGTTTTACCGCCAGGCGCGGCACAAAGATCAAGAACGCGCTCGCCTGCCTTTGGTGCGAGGATACGCGCGGGCATGGCGGCGGCAGCGTCTTGCACCCACCAGGCGCCATCCACAAAGCCGGGAAGGGCAGAGATCTGCCCCGGGTCCGTCAGGCGCATCGAACCGCTGGGCAAAGCCTTCGCACCCAGTCGCTCGGCCCATTCGTGAGGGTCTAAGCTTGGTTTCAGCGTCAGGTCGACGGGGGCACCGGCAAACTGCGCACTTTCCATCGCCGCGACCGCACCGTTGCCCCACGCCTGAACAAGCGGCTCGCGGAGCCAACCGGGCATGCGAGGGATGCGCAGGTCTTTCCAAGGCTTGCCGGCGTCACCCGCCATCTGTCGCAGAATGGCGTTTACCAGTCCGCGCAATCGCTTATAGCGTGGATGCGTTCCGACGAGAGATACCAGTTCGTCCACCACGCCGTGCGCATCCCCGCCCATGCAAAGTTCGACCGTCCCGAGGCGCAGGATGTTCATGACGTGCAGTTGCGGTGTCTTGCGCAACTGGCGGGCCAAAAGACGGTCGGCCCGGTCGATACCGCGCAGCGTGTCGCTGGCCAGTCGTAGTGCGCGCGCGCGATCCGCAGGTGAAAGGCGAGACAGCGGAGCATTGAGCTCAGACAGAAGGCGGCCTTCACCCATGACCTTGTCAAGCAGGGCCACGGCGGTGCTGCGGGGGGTGGGCGCGGGCATATCAGTTCCTTGGCCTTTGAACAGAACGGGCCTATATCAGGCGTACCCAGAGGAAGGAAGCCTGGCCATGACGGACGAAAGCAAGGATCTGCCCCCCGAAGCGAAACGCGCCTTGGCAGAGGCGGAGGAACGTCGCAAGTCGGCGGAAGAGCTTAGTATGCCGAAAGAGTTGGGTGGGCGGAAAGGCCCCGAACCGGTGCGCTACGGTGACTGGGAGAAGAAGGGCATCGCCATAGATTTCTGAGCGATGCCCCGCCTGAAACACTATTGCAGGTTTAGATCTGCATACTCTCCGGTGCCCTGATCAGAGATGAAACGGACCGTGGAACCTTGGACCTTTACCGCTTGGCAATTTGGGCCAAGGTTTCTCTGACCCCAGTATAGATCGCGACAGAAATAGCCCGACTTCCATTGCCAAGCACCCGTAACCGGACGACCAAATGCCTTGCCCTCAATTTGGCCGGAGGGTGTCACAGTAAGGTTGATTCCCAGCCGGGTGAGGTTTCGATCAGCAACAACCGACAAAAATTCCGATTTATTGTCGATCTGGTCAAACTCCTCCGCGATGGCAGGTCCGCTGGCAACCGCAGCGATTAACGCAATAACAGTCAGGCGCATTTTTTAGCTCCTTCAACAAACAATACATTGTACGGAGCAGTGGCTGGGCTGGATCAGTTTTCGTTCAAACCCAGTACGTCCAACATGTCGTATTCGCCTGGTTTGCGTCCCTGACCCCACAGAGCGGCTTTCAAGGCACCTCGGGCGAACACGGCGCGGTCAGAAGCAACGTGACGCAGAATGATGCGCTCGCCCTCCGTCGCGAACATCACGTCATGCTCGCCCACGATATCGCCGCCGCGAATGGCGGTGAATCCGATATGACCGGGTGTACGAGCACCCGTAATGCCGTCGCGGCCCCGGTCGGCATTCTGCTCCAGCGATACTCCGCGCCCGTCGGCGGCCGCCTGTCCGAGCATGAGTGCGGTGCCGGACGGCGCATCAACCTTCTTGTTGTGATGCGCTTCGATCACTTCGATATCGTAGTCTTGGTCCAGGGCGGCAGCGACCTTCTTTGTCAGTTGAACAAGCAGGTTGACGCCAAGGCTCATATTACCCGCACGGATGATGGTCGCGTGCCGTCCGGCCGCGGAAATCTTTGAAAGATCGTCATTGGCAAGGCCGGTGGTACCAATGACGTGAACGCATCTGGCCTGCGCTGCCAATGCTGCGAACTCGACCGTGGCTGCGGGTGCCGTGAAATCCAGCACGGCATGTGCTTTCGAGATTGTTTCCAGCGGATCGTCTGACACTACGATGTCCATAGGCGCGCCGCCCATCGCTTCGCCTATGTCTTTGCCAATCCAGGCGTGACCGCTCCGTTCCAGCACGCCGATAAGTCGCGCGCGTTCCGAGGCATTCACCGTCTCTATCAGCATTTGGCCCATGCGGCCGGAGGCGCCTGTCACCACGATACCTGGCAAGTCGGTCATGTCATTCTCCGTCTTCCTGTTTGCTTTTCTTAACGCGGTGATCATCGCTTGGCAAAGCCATGCACAAGCCTTAGATGCATTCGTATGGCAAAGAACAAGTTTCATGATGGACCCGGACCGTCGCAGCGGCAGTTGCGGGTTGGCGAGTTGATACGCCGGACGCTCGCCGATGTGCTTGCGCGCGGGGATATCCATGACCCCGATCTGAACCGCCTCTCGGTTACGGTGGGCGAGGTTCGCACATCGCCGGACTTGAAGGTGGCGACGGCCTATGTTCTGCCTCTGGGCGGTTACGGCAAATCGGACGTGCTGGAGCTTTTAGTGCGCAACAAGGGCGAGTTGCGCCGCATCATCGGCAAAAAGGTTGGTCTGAAATTCGCACCTGAATTGCGGTTCCGGCTGGATGAAACCTTCGACCAGCTTGATGAGACGCGACGACTGTTCGCGCAGGACGCCGTACGGCGAGACGTCGAGAACTGAGCCAATGTGGCGCGTAGTGCTTTTGGGAATGACACTGATGGCCGGGCCGGCTTCGGCCGTCGAGTGCCAGCAGATAAGCTATGACGGCGTGCGTTATACCACCTGCAAGGTCGACGTGAGCAGAGAAAATTTGCGCCTTTTTCTGAACGACCCGATGACCGGCGACCCGTTGGGCAGCTTTTCCAGCGTGGAGCGCAAAGTGCGCGGAGAGGGCGGCGAGCTTTTGTTCGCGATGAACGCGGGAATGTACCATCAGGATCGAAGCCCGGTCGGGCATTATGTCGAGAACGGTAAAGAAACGACTCCATTGGTGATGCGGGACGGACCAGGGAACTTCGGTTTGTTGCCGAACGGCGTTTTCTGCGTACGGCCAAATCGTGCGGACGTGTTCGAGACACGGCGCTTTGATCGGGACAAGCCCGACTGTAGTTTCGCAAGCCAATCGGGGCCGATGCTGGTGATCGATGGCAAGCTGCATCCACGTTTTCTTGAAAACAGCGACAGCCTTTATGTGCGTAACGGTGTAGGCTCCTCTGCCGGCGGACGCACGGTATGGTTCGTCATTTCCGAGGACAGGGTGAACTTTCATACCTTTGCCAAGGTTTTTCGCGACCTTCTGAAAACGCCTCAGGCACTGTATTTCGATGGCAACATCTCGCGGCTTTATGCGCCCCAGCTGGGGCGGCATGATGGCGGTTTTCCGATGGGGCCGATCGTAGGCGTTGTCACCGATTGAGCGCGGCTTGGTGAATTGACTTGCACGGGGTGCTGCGATACGCGGCGGCCTTTACACAAGCTAAGGGCGGGAAGGCCATGGGGCGCAAACGCAAGGGACGCGACATTTCGGGGTGGCTGATCGTGGACAAGCCAGCGGGCGTGACATCGACCGCGGTGGTCAACAAGGTGCGCTGGGCACTTCAGGCCAAGAAGGCTGGTCATGCCGGAACTTTGGACCCCGAGGCGACAGGCGTTTTGGCCGTGGCGCTGGGCGAGGCCACCAAGACGGTGCCGTTCATCACCGATGCGCTGAAATCCTATCGCTTTTTGGTTCGGTTGGGGCAGGCCACCAATACCGATGACGCCGAGGGCGAGATTGTGGCCGAAAGCGACGCGCGCCCGAGTGACGCCGAGATCAAGGATGCGCTGAGCGGGTTCGTGGGCGAGATCCAGCAGGCGCCGCCCAAGTTCTCGGCGGTGAAGATCGACGGGGAACGCGCCTATAAACGCGCCCGCGAAGGCGAGGAATTCGAGGTCGAGGCGCGACCGCTGTGGGTCGAGGAACTGTTGCTGACGGACCGTCCCGATGCCGACACTGTCGAGCTTGAGATGGTGTGCGGCAAAGGTGGGTACGTGCGGTCGATCGCACGGGACCTGGGAGCGGCGCTGGGCTGTCACGGGCATGTCATATCGCTGCGCCGGGTATGGTCGGGGCCATTCCAGGCCGAGGACGGCGTGACGCTGGAACAGGTAAATGCGCTGGCGCAGGACACTGCGCTGGACGACCACCTCAGGCCGCTGGAAGAGGGGTTGTGGGACCTGCCGATGGTCGCCTGCAACGAGATGAGCGCGGCGCGCCTGCGGCACGGCAACCCGGCGCCGGTGATCGGCGGATCGGTCGAGTATGGAGACGAATGCTGGGCCGCTTTGAAAGGGTGCGCCGTGGCCGTGGGGCATTTCAAGGGTGGAGAGCTTTATCCCAGCCGGGTGTTCAATCTGGAGCGGATGTCGCAATGACCCAAGGCGCGCACGATCCGGGCGGCAAGGTCCGGCTACGCCTGCCCGACGGGGTGATAGGCGGCGCGCGGTTTTCGGACTGCGGTCGGTACCGGCAGGCGCTGACCCGGGACTGGACGCCGGAGGGGGATGCGCCCCGCACCGTGCTGTTCATCGGGATGAACCCGTCAGTGGCCGATGCCGCCGCGTCGGACCCGACCTGTCACCGAGAGTTGATGTTTGCCCGCGACTGGGGCTTCACGCGGTATCTGAAGGGCAATGTGCTGGACTGGCGAGCGACGTCGCCCAAGGACATCCCGCACGATCCGGAAATGGCATGCAGTGACCAGAACATCCCGGCGCTGATCCAGATGGGGCACGAAGCGGAACTGGTGGTGCTGGCCTACGGCAAGCTGCATCAGCGTTTCGCCATAGTGGTGCGCGAGGTTCTGACGGCGATTGAAGCGACGGGGCGGCCCCTCAAGTGTCTTGGCCTGAACAAGGATGGATCGGCAAAGCATCCGCTATACCTGCGCAAGGACACGGCCCTGCAAGATTTTTCGATGCCAGCGTGAACCGGAAAGACGCAAACGCGAAACGGGCGCCCCAATGGAGCGCCCGTTCTTAATTTTCATCAAGCTGTGACGTTTACTGAGGCTCATCTTCCGGCGCATCCAGCGACAGCGCCACAAAGCGCGGTTCGCCAGCGCGGCGGACCAAGAGAAGGATCGACTTGCGGCCCGCCTCGCGCGCATCCTCGATCCGGTCTTCCAAGTCGGAGATGCTGGAAAGCTTTTGTTGGCCGGCTTCGGTGATAACGTCACCGGCGCGCATGCCTTTCTCGTAGGCTTCCGACAGGTTGTCGATGTCCGACACGACGAGGCCGCTGGCGTTGTCGTCCAGCTCCAGCTGGCTGCGCAGTTCGTCATCGAGTTGCGACAGGGTCAGGCCAAGAATTTCCGCCTCGGACGGCGCCTCGGTCTCGCCCGGCTGGGCCGCGGGAACGACGCCTTCAGCCGCTTCGCGGCGGCCAAGCGTGACGCGCAGGGTCTGGGTCTTGCCTTCGCGGAAGACCACGACGCGCACAGTTTTGCCCACGGCGGTGTTGCCGACCCGGCGGACCAGCCCGCGGGTATCCTCGACCTCGTAACCGTCGAACTGCATGATCACGTCGCCCGCTTTCATGCCGGCCTCTTCGGCAGGGCCTTCGGGAACGTCCGTCACCAGCGCACCGGCGACTTCTTCGAGGCCCATCGCCTCGGCCACGTCGTCGGTCACGTCCTGGATGCGGACGCCGAGCCAGCCGCGGCGGGTTTCACCGAATTCCTGCAGTTGGTCGACCACGCGGGTCACGACGTTGGAGGCCATCGAGAAGCCGATGCCGATCGAGCCGCCGTTGGGCGACAGGATCGCGGTATTCACGCCGACGACCTGGCCGTCGAGGTTGAAGAGGGGCCCACCCGAGTTGCCGCGGTTGATGGCGGCATCAGTCTGGATGTAGTCGTCGTACGTGCCCGAAAGTTCGCGGTTGCGGGCCGACACGATCCCGGCGGAAACCGAGAAGCCCTGACCGAGGGGGTTGCCCATGGCGATCACCCAGTCGCCCACGCGGGCGGTGTCGCTGTCGGCAAAGCTGACGAAGGGCAGCGGTTCGTCCGCATCGACCTTGAGCAGGGCGATGTCGGTCTTGGGGTCGGTGCCGATCACTTCGGCCTGGAGCTCGCGGCCCGAGAAGAACTCTATGATAATCTCGTCCGCGGTTTCGATCACGTGGTTGTTGGTGACGATGTAGCCGTCTTCGGAGATGACGAAGCCTGAGCCGAGCGCGGACGTGCGACGCGGGCGGTTGCCCTCGCCGTTGTTCCGGTCTTGGAAATCGCGGAAGAAATCCTCGAAAGGCGAGCCTTCGGGAACGATGGGGGACGGGCCGGTGCCCTGGGCCACGACGGTCGAGGTCGTGATGTTGACCACTGCCGGGCTGACCTCCTGCGCGAGGTCGGCAAAACTTTCGGGCCGGGCACTGGCGCTGATCGCCTGAGCGACGACGAGTGCCATTGCCAGCGCCGTGAGCCAGATCGCGCGGATCGCCGCAGGCGGTGTCATGGGTTGAGAGAGAGTTTGTGCTTTCACGCGAGACCACTCCTTGATCAGTATTTGGAATTCCGAGGGCTGGCGCGGGCGTCAGCGCGCAGACCTTCCTGAACCCTATTTAGGCACGCTCACCGAGAACGCAAAATTCACAACACGATGTCACGCCCATGTGAACGTTTTGTCAACTATGACGCAAGCGCCTTGCGTCACGCGCCCAGCATTTTGGCGCACCAGACCAGCATCACGCCGAAGGCAAGTGCCGCGAGGCCGACCAGCCGCCGGTGTTCGTCCGACAGGGCGCGCAGGGCCGCCAGCATCTGTTCCACAAGCGAAGGGGCCAGTGCGTACACCAGCCCCTCGACAATCAGTACAAGCCCGAAAGCCAGAAGGATCGTTCCGATCAATTGGTGACGTCCTCGTTGACCGCATTGTCTTCCGCGGCGTCCTCGGTAGCGCCTTCCCTGTCGGCTTCTGCCTCCTCTGCCTCTTGCTGGGCGGCGTCCTCTTCGAGACGCTGGCGTTCGCTTTCAGGCAGGTCCGGTGAAATCTCTGTCTCTGGCGCCATTTCGCGGAGACGGTCGATATCGATTTCCTCGAGCGCAACCTGGCCCAGGCCATCGGCGCGCACGGCATCGAACATCTGGCCAAGGAATTCGCTGTTCGGCGAGAAAACGAGGGTGGAGTTTTCCTCGTTCATCGAGCGTTCGAGCGCGGCGAGCGAACGGTAGAAGGCGAAGAACTCGGGGTTGTTACCGAAGGCTTCCGCATAAATCCGGTTTCGCTCGGCATCGGCTTCACCACGGGTGATCTCGGCCTCGCGTTCGGCGTTCGAAACGGTTTCTACAACGGTCCGGTCGGCGGCGGCTTCGACACGCTGCGCGGCTTCGTTACCGCGGGCGATCTCGTCGGCGGCTTCGCGTTCACGTTCGGCCCGCATCCGGGCGAAGGTGGCTTCGAGGTTCTGCTGCGGCAGGTTGGTCTGCTTCAGCCGGACGTCGACGATTTCCAGGCCAAGGCCCGCAGCGCTAGCGCGGGCTTGCTCAAGAATACGCACAGCGAGTTCGCGCCGTTGCGGCGACAGGATGGTGTCGGATGTCACCTGATCAGCACCGAGAACCTCGCGGATCTGCGCGTTCAGAACCGAGGCGAGCCTGTCTTCGGCAACGCGGGTGCCGCCGATGCCGACGGCTTGCCGGAACTGAACCACGTCGGCGATCCGGTAGCGGGTGAAGGCGTCGACCACGAGGCGGCGATCATCGGATGGCGTGACCTCGATTGCGTCGGTATCCAGCGACAGGATGCGGCGGTCATAGCGCACGACCTCTTGGATCACGGGGATTTTTATACCGATGCCCGGCTCTTCGACGACCTTCTTGATTTGGCCGAATTGCAGCACGAGCGCCTTTTCACGTTCGTCCACGATATAGAGCGAGGACAGGATGCCGATGATCGCAACGGCGAGGACGGGAAGTAGCAGAGCGGATTTACGCATCAGTTCGATCCTCCGTTGCCGGTCTGGTTCGAGCGGCGCAACTGGTCAAGTGGCAGGTAGGGCAGCACACCCTCACCGGAGCCTCCGGTGGATTCGTCGAGCAGGATCTTGTCCATCTTGCCCAGCGTGCGCTCCACCGTTTCGAGGTAGAGGCGGCGCTGCGTCACTTCGGGCGCCTCGTTGAATTCCTGGGCCACAGCGATGAAGCGGCTGGCCTCACCGATAGCTTCGTTGACGACGCGGGCGCGATAGCCTTCGGCCTGTTCGAGGACCTGCGCGGCTTCACCGCGGGCTTCGGCCAGAACGCGGTTTGCGTAGGCGTCGGCCAGCCGTTGAAGCCGGTCACGTTCCTGTTCTGCGGCCTGAACTTCGCGGAAGGCGTCGATCACGTCACTCGGCGGGTCGGCGGTGTCGAGGTTGACCCTGACAATGTTGATACCGCTTTCGTATTCGTCGAGCGTGGCTTGAATGTTCTCCCGCGCGGTGTCCGCGATGAGGCCCCGGTCACGGTTGAGGATCGGTGCGAGGTTGGTGGCGGCGATGATCTCGCGCATGACGGCCTCGGACACGGCCTGAACGGTCAATTGCGGGTCGCGGATGTTGAACAGCAGCTTGGCGGGCTCATTGATGTTCCAGACCACCTGGAAGTCGATATCGACGATATTGGCGTCGGTGGTCAGCATGAGGCCGTCGCCGCCCGCGGAACTGCCGCGTCCGCTGCCGATGTTCTCGGTCCGCTCGGAGGTAACGTTGACCACCTCTGCGGTGACCAGCGGCCACGGCGCGAAATTCAGACCGGGGTCGCCCGTGGAATAATACTTGCCCAGAAAGAGTTCGACCGACTGCTCCTCGGGCTTCACGGTATAGAAGCTGGCCGCACCCCAGAGGGCGACCGCGATCAGGGCGCCGATCACGATCGTGCCGCGTCCGAAGCCGGGCCCGCCCCCACCATCGCCGCCGCCGGCACCGTTGCCACGGCCCTTGCCGCCGCGTCCGCCCATCAGGACGCGAAGCTGATCCTGTCCGCGACGGACCAGCTCGTCTATTTCCGGAATCTGCGACCCGCCTTCGGGGGGGCGCCGGTTGTCGTTTCCGCGGTTGTCGCGATCATCGTCGTCGCCACCACCGCCGCGGTTGCCGCCACCGCCGCCGCCCCAAGGGCCGCCAGAATGTCCAGCCATGTATTTTCTTCCCTCTATCCTAACGCGCAGAGCGCCATCCCTGTGTCATAACTGTGCACAACAGTCAAAAATTCAACCAGTGCGCATCGGGTCGCGCATCGTCACGATCTCTTCCGACATGGTCGGGTGCACGGCGACAGTGCGGTCGAAATCCGCTTTTGTCGCGCCCATTTTGATCGCGACCCCAGCCAACTGGATCATTTCGCCCGCGCCCGGTGCGACGATGTGGCAGCCCAAAACCCTGTCGGTCTCCCGGGAAACGACCAGTTTCATCAGCACGCGGTAGGGCTGATCCGCGAAGGCCGTGCGCATGGGGCGAAACGAGGTGCAGTAGACGTGCACAGGCTCCTGCTCGCGAGCTTCGTCCTCGGTCATGCCGACGGTGCCGAATTCGGGCTGGGTGAACACCGCCGACGGGATCAGCTTGTGATCGACCGGCGTGGGGTTGTCGTTGAACACGGTCTCGACAAAAGCCATGCCTTCGCGGATGGCGACGGGCGTAAGGTTGACGCGGTTGGTCACGTCGCCAATGGCATAGATCGAGGGCACGGCGGTCTGGCTGTATTCATCCACGACGATCTCGCCGCCGCGGCCCAACTCGACGCCGATCTCCTCAAGCCCCATGTCCTGCGTGTTCGGCGCCCGGCCGGTGGCGAAGAGAACCTTGTCGAAGACCGCTTCCTTGCCGTTGGTCGCCTTGACCCAGATCGGGCCGTCGTGGTCCTCGGGAATGTCGTGGGCCTCGGGCTCGTTCGCGGGGGCACCCATGGACGCGTCGGACGAGGTGAGCGCGCCGCTGACGCTGTGATCTTCGGACGCGGGCGCCATGTCGACGATATTGGTGCCGAAATGCAGGTCGATGCCTTTTTCGCTCATGCCTTCGGCGATGATGCCGCGGGCCTCTTCGTCGAAGCCGCGCAAGATCTGGGCGCCGCGATAATAGAGCGTCACGTCAACGCCAAGGCCTGCTAGAACGCAGGCGAATTCACACGCGATATAGCCGCCGCCGACGATCAGGATGGATTCCGGTAGGTTATCCATGTGGAAAAGGTCGTCCGACACGATGCCGAGCTTGGCGTTCGGCACCTCGGGCCGGACGGGGTGACCGCCGGTGGCCACAAGGATGTGTTTCGCAGTGACGTCCTCACCCGTGGACAGGGTGACGGTGTTGGCGTCCTTGAATCGGGCGCGGGCGTCATAGGTGGTGACGCCGGAATTGCTGAGCAGGCTGCGGTAGACACCTTCGAGGCGGTCCAGTTCCCCGTGCAGACGGTCGCGGAAGCCGCACCAGTCAAAGTCGCCCAGAGACATGTCCCAGCCATAGGCGCGTGCCTCGTCGGGCAGGTTGGAAAATTCCGACGCGAAGACCATCAACTTTTTCGGCACGCAGCCGCGAATGACGCAGGTGCCGCCATAGCGGTCTTCCTCGGCGAGGGCGACCTTGGCGCCCGTGGCGCTGGCCACACGGGCCGCGCGGACACCGCCGGACCCGCCGCCGATCACGAAAAGGTCGTAGTCATACGCCATCTCGGTGGCCCCTTTAGTCCTGCAGGTCGGTGAAGAGGTTGTCCGTTTCGACGAAATCGAGTCGATCCTCGGCGACCGTGCCTTCGTTGATGTCACGCGTCTCGACTCGGCCATCGCCGTAGCCGAGGATGACGACATCGCAGATGTCTATGAAAAGACCGTTTTCCACCACGCCGGGCATCTGGTTGAGAACCATGGAAAGCTGATGCGCATTGCCGATGCGGCCCAGATGCAGGTCGAGGATGTAATTGCCCTCGTCGGTCACGAAGGGGCTGTCGCCGTTCATGCGCAGGGTGGCGTCGCGGCCCAGAACGTCCATCGAGATAAGCAACTCCTCGATCAGCGACTTCGTGGTCTGCCAACCAAACGGGATGACCTCAACCGGCAATGGAAAGGCGCCGAGTTTCTCGACTTCCTTCCCGACATCTGCGATCACGATCATCTGGTCGGAAGCTGTGGCGACGATTTTTTCCTGTAAAAGAGCGCCGCCGCCACCCTTTATAAGATTGAGGTTGCCGTCGAATTCGTCTGCGCCATCGATGGTCACGTCTATCCACCTTGCCTCGTCAAGGCTGATAACCTCAATGCCGACTTCGCGCGCAAGCTCCGCGGTTCGTGTAGAGGTGGGCACACCCCGAATCTTGAGACCGTCTTCGCGCACAAGCTCTCCAAGGCAGCGCACCATCCAAGCGGCGGTAGAGCCGGTTCCAAGACCGACGCGCATGCCGTCTTCGACATAGTCGACGGAGCGCTTTGCAGCTACGAACTTGGCTTTGTCGATCGGTGACAACTCTCCGGTCATGCGCAATTCTCCAACAGGCGGACATCTTTGCCCGCGTTATAGGGAGTTTGCGCTTCAGGGGCGAGGGGTCATTTCAAGAACCCAGGAAGTTCGTTACCTACTGCGCGCGTATTGCGGCCAGATCGGGCGAGATGGTGGAGGGCAAGCTCTTCGTGCTGGTAGATTCGCCGCCGAAGAATACGATTACACCGGCAGCGAGGAGGAGGATGAATCCGGTTGTCTGCATCTCAATTCTCCATATAAGAAGAGAACGTTTGAGGTCGTCTCCGGTTCCACTTTGGCGTGAGTCGGTTAACCTTAGATGAACGTCGGCAAACCTTTGGCGAATATCTGCGGGCCGACGTCGGTTTTGTGCGGCACCAAGTATACGACGCAGCATAGTGATGGCTTGGGTAACAGTCCCGAATGCGCTAGGTATTGAACTCATGTTCCTGTCTGTCTTCGATATGTTTAAGATCGGGATCGGTCCGTCCTCTTCACACACGATGGGACCGATGGTGGCTGCTGCCAGATTTCTTGACCTGATGCGAGCGTCACCGTTTGAATTTCAAGGTCTGCGCGCCAGTTTGCACGGATCTCTGGCCTTCACCGGCGTCGGGCACGCGACTGACCGCGCGACGATCCTTGGCCTTGCCGGGTTTCGTCCCGAGAATTACGATAACGACAAAGCAGAAGCGGTTCTGGCGGAAATCCGCGAGACCCACAGAGTGACACCGCCCGAGTTGCCTGCGCTTAAGTTCTACCCCAAGGAAGACCTGCAATTCGATTTCGGCCCTAATCTGCCGGGCCATGCCAACGGGATGATCCTGATGGCGACCGACAAACAGGGCGACGTGATCTTGCAGGAGACGTACTATTCGGTTGGCGGCGGATTTGTTCTTACTGCGGATGAGCTGGCCGCCGGGCAGGACACCGACGATGGCCCACCTGTGCCCTATCCGTTCAAAAGTGCGGCCGAAATGCTGGAAATGGCCGAGACCAGCGGCAAGTCCATCGCCGAAATGAAAAAGGCAAACGAGATATCGCGCGGGGGCTCTGAAAACCTGCGCAGCGGCGTGTCGCGCGTCTGGCAGGTGATGAACGATTGCATAGAGCGCGGGCTTGCTAGTGACGGGATACTGCCGGGAGGCTTGCAGGTGCGCCGCCGGTCCAAGGCGATCCATCAGGCTCTGCTTGCCGAGCGCGGCACAAACCTGAACGCGCCGCACAAAATCAACGATTGGATCAGCATCTACGCGATGTCCGTCAACGAGGAGAATGCCGCGGGCGGTCAGGTTGTCACCGCGCCCACCAACGGTGCGGCGGGCGTGGTTCCTGCGGTCATCAAGTATTGGCTGGAACATGTGCCGGGCGCAAACGAGCGCGAAATCGAGACATTTCTTCTGACAGCCGCAGCGATAGGTGGCCTCGTAAAGTTCAACGCGTCGATCAGCGGCGCGGAGGCAGGATGCCAGGCCGAAGTTGGTAGCGCGTCTGCGATGGGGGCTGCCGGGCTGGCCGCCGTTCTGGGCGGGACGCCCGCACAGATAGAGAACGCTGCCGAGATTGCGCTTGAACATCACCTTGGCATGACATGCGATCCAGTGAAGGGGCTCGTTCAAGTGCCCTGCATCGAGCGAAACGGGCTGGGTGCGATCAAGGCGGTGAGTGCCGCGAGTCTCGCATTGCGCGGCGACGGGGTGCATCTGGTACCATTGGATGCCTGTATTGAAACCATGCGCCAGACTGGTGCGGATATGAGCGAACGTTACAAGGAGACCTCATTGGGGGGCCTTGCCGTCAACGTACCGAACTGCTGATCAGAAACGGCTAGCGAAGTAGCGAGCCGCCAAAAATTTGAAGCTTGACGCAGCTTCGTATCTAACGCGCGGTAAGCGTGACTCGCATGGCGATGACATGTCAAAGACCTTAAGGCGTCCTTGCCCGGGTGGTATCTATTAGGCCGACGGCGGCCATGTCGCGGCGCTCTGCATCAGAACCTTTGCTGTCGCTTCAAAAGCTGACGCCGGCAGGATCAAGAGCATCTTCGGCGCTGTGAACTGGAGCGAAATGGGCCCGGTTGCCGTGTTCGACGTTCCGATCCGGCCATCCGGGGTGAAGGTCAGACCGGCGATCGGCCACTCAAGCCCATCCGACAACCCCTCGACAATACCCAAGGGAAATAGCGAAACCTGTGTTTCCGGCGCAAGATCCAATGCAAAAGACGGCGGAGCGACGAAGATAATATTGTTGCTACCCAGAAGTATGCAGCGGCGGTGGGGGTATCGTACCAGCGTATTGAGATTGGCCAAGTGGTGATCGATCCGCCGCCCGGTGAAACCCACTCCCAGGATCAGCGGTGCATCGACATTGCTGAGGCATTTTTCGAAGTCGGTGCTGTCTTGTTCAGAGATGTGATGCAGGCGGTCCTGTGGCAACGCCGCGCGTGTGTCATCACCCAGCGAATCGAAATCACCGATCACGGCAGAAGGAACCAGCCCCGCAGAACGTGCGGCATCCGCGCCGCCATCTGCGGCGACGACGTGGTCACCGATGGCCAGAGCACGGTTAAGGTCTGTTTCGCCAAGCTGGCCGCCGCCGACCAGTGTGACCGGGTAGGAATGCTCAACAATCAATGTGAATTTCCATCATTAACTACTATTTTGGAAACAAGACACATTCTGGCCTCGAAATGATACGGTAAAATTCTAAGAATCGGGCCGCTTTCGACGCTGCCATCATGGTAAAAATTATGATTGCAGGCAAAGTAGAGCGAGCGAAAAAATGGTAAGCACAAGTAAAATTCTGACCGTATCCTACGGCACGTTTTCGTGCACTTTGGAAGGTTTCGACGATTCGTTCGAAACGATGAAGGCCATTGCAGAGTATTTTCGCGACTTGGCTGCCGACGACAGGTATTTCGGCGCAGAACCACCGAGCCCGGACGCCGAGATGCTTGCCCGCATTGCCGAGCGGGAAATTTCGCGCCGAGTCGAAGCACGCGAAGAGCAAGGAAAAATTCACCTTCGCGCGGATGAGGGACATGGCGCTGCTGAGGCTCTGACACACGACGCGCCGGTTGCGGCACCTGCCGTCGCCGACGAAGCTCCCGAACCCAAGCCTGAGGCGGCGCGGGAAAGTGTTGGCCGCGAAACAGAGCCTGAACCTCAGCAGAATACCGGTGAATCCGAGGCAACGACTGACGCTGCGGCCGAAACCGCGCCCGAATCCCCGGTGGAAGCGTCGGAGTTCGAGACACTGCCAGCAGCGCAACAGCCTGAAGATGATACCGAGGTGGCCTCCGCAGAACCCGACGCGTTCGAATTGGCCGCCGAAGTGCCAGAGCAGGTAGATTCCGCATCTGAAAAATCAGGTGAGATCGAAACGGCCGAAAAAGAAGCAGTTTCCGAAGCCGAAGACGTCTTGGCCGGGATCGAGATCACAGACGAAGCGATTACCGATGAGGTGATCGCGAAAGCCGGTACCACCAGGTCCGCTCCCGATGTCACGAAGGACGCAGATTCGTCTTTGGAAAGTGGGGTCGGGAGTGAAGCTTCGCCGGAGTCAGAGGCGAAAGACGACGCCTATGACGCGGACGTCGAGGCGTCCATCGCCGACGCGGCGGCGGACGAAGCCAATTCTTCGACGCCGGGCGAACATGAAGCCGAAACCAGCGCCGCGGGTGATTATGGCGCCCAAGCCGCAGAAGCCGCGGTGACGGAAGATGAAACACTCTCTCCAAAGGTCGAAGAGGCCGAGGCGACTGCTGAAATTGTTACCGATCCGGGCGACGAGGCGTCCGTACGCAACGATGACGCCGACAGCGTCGCGGAAAAACTTCGTCGCATCAGGTCTGTCGTTTCTCAAAGTCATCTTGACTACGAAGTATCAGATTACAGCGAAGATGAGCATGCCTACGGCACGGTGAGCAACGCTTCGGAAGAGTTGGACGCACTGCTTAACGAATCTTATTCCGATAACGATGACGGGGCCCCCGATGCCGCTCATCCGGATGAAGCTGCGTCGGAAGACATCTTTACCGAAGAGGTGTCTGAGCCTGAGGGCGAACCCGAGCCGGAAGTTCTCACGGTAGCAGAAGACGACGATGCAGAGCAGCCTCAAAGCATTTCATCCGACCAGGATACGCTTGATGCGCTCATGGCCGACTTGGACGCGGATGCAGAGGAGCTGTCCCAGAGTGTTTTTGAAGACGCTACCGATGCGGATTTCGATGCTGAAACTTCAGAACGTGACGCTAATGCCCATGCCGCATCGTCACAGGACCATGACACGGCCGCAAGCGTAGACCAAGACACGCTGTCGCAGCTTCTCGCGGATGCGGAGCCTGTTCGGGGCGCCGGTGCAGATGTGTCGGAAATTGCTGATAACCTGGATGATTTGGCAGAGGACGATCTGGGTGAAGGCGATGCCCCCGAATCGCTTTTTGCCGATCTCGACGACGCTCTCGACGCCGGCGAAGAAGATTTGGATGACGAAGGTAAGTCGCCATTCGTACTGGGCGAGGAAGCCCGCGTAACAGAGCACGACGAGAACGCCACTTCGCGTCCTTTGAATGCTCGCGTGCTCAAGATGAAACGTTCCGACTTCGAGACCGCGGTCGCGCAGGGCATGATCGAAGAAGAAGCCGAAGCGGACGCCGATATGGCCGACGGCAACGACCTAAGCGATGGAGCGATCCTTAGCCCCGAAGAAGAAGCCGATTTGCAGCGCGAGCTGGCAGAAGTCGAGGCGGAGCTGGCCGATAGTGGCTTTGAAAAGAACAAGGGTAGTGAAGCGGATACGGCACAATTCGACACCGAAGACAAGGATCACGCACTAGAGGCTGACGTCGGGGATGCAGCCTTTGACGAGGCTAAATCCCAGAATAGTGCACTTGTGCAAGACAGTCTTCAGGATGCCACAACAGAATTTGAGCACGGGGATGAAGACAAGTCTCTCTCCGAAGCCCAGCATCGTGAGATAACGGCCTCGATTGAAGAAGCCGCTCCCACCGATGACGCTGCCTGGGCCGAAGATGAGCAGACAGAAGATGAGGCGGACAAGCCTCGTAGTGGCCTCTCGCGCCTGCTTGGCATGGGAAAACGCGCTCCCGAAGATGAGAAACGCATTTTCGAGGAAGCTGACAGCCAGATGGGCGACAAGGACGCCAGCATGCGGCGCACGGCAATTCAGCATCTGCGTGCCGCCGTTGCCGCGACAAAAGCCGAGAAGAGTGCCGGCGTTGACGTCAACCAGGGGGTTGATGAAACCCCTTATCGCTCCGACCTGGCCGATGTGGTGCGCCCACGGCGCCCTAGCGCCCCGGCCCCGACAAGCCGTTCGGCACGGCCGAACGAACAGCGTCCCGCTCCGCTCAAATTGGTGGCCGAGCAACGGGTTGATACTGAACGTGCCCCGGTGCGCCCGCGCCGCGTCTCTTCGATGCCGGCGTCGGTGCCAAAATCAAACGACGGTGGCTTCACGGCCTTTGCCGAAGAGATGGGGGCGACCGACCTCTCGGACCTGCTTGAGGCCGCAGCTGCCTACATGTCGGACGTAGAGGGTCACTCGGAATTCACACGTCCGATGCTTATGGGTAAGCTGAAAGAAGTAAACAGCGGAAACTATAGCCGCGAAGACGGCCTGCGCTCTTTCGGGCAGCTTCTGCGGCAAGGAAAATTGCGCAAAGTCCAAGGCGGACGTTTCTCGGCTACCGACGAAACCGAGTTCCGGGCCGAGGCGCGCAACGCTGGCTGACTTGAGCGAGATTCGTCATGAAGACCCCCCGGTCCACCTGCCGGGGGTTTTCTGGTTTCAGTGAATGCCATTGAAGGCCTGTCGACGTACACTGCACGGAGTCTCGCCGTATTTTTTCTGAAACCAGCGCTTCATCAGCGTGACGTTCGAAAACCCGCAGGCAATGGCGACTTCGCCTACCGGTAGGGAAGTCTGTGTCATCAGGTCATGGGCGCGGTCAAGGCGCAGGTCGCGATAGACTTTCAGGGGAGACCGCCCCAGCTTTTCGGCAAACCCACGCTCAAGCTTTCGCGCTGAAATTCCTATGATTTCAGAAACTTGAGATACGCTCAAAGTGTCTTCAATATGGTCTTCCATAATCTGGAGCGCATCTGAAATCATATCGCAACCCTGTGCACGCCGGTGCAAACGCCAGCGTTCGCCAGCCCCGTTACCGTTCCGGGACTCAGGTCCTTCAAGACCGAGGTCACGCGCCAGTGCGGCTTCTGTGAAGTTGCCTTCGCGGGCACCGATAAGTTCGACCATCATCTGCATTGCGGCGGCCGGACCGGTGGCGCTGCTGAAGGCTTTATAGTGACAAGTGGCCTCGTCTTGCATTTCCACGGTCGAGCAGGTTTCCCGCACACCTGCTTGGAATGACGCGTGCACGGACAAGCACTTTGCCCCGAGCACGCCTGTCGCCAACGGCACGAATACTGCGCCTCCCACGACGCACACCCGCGCGGCGTTACGTATTGCGGATCGCAGGGGAGATACCTCTGGCCCAGTCGGTCTCCAGGGCGTTTCAACGCCGCCAATCAGCACCAGTATCTGATCCGGTGCACAACTTAGCGTTTCGCTGCAAGAGTTCGCTGCTTCAACGCAGGTCCAGTGATAGATATCATCGGCCAAAATCTTGTTGGCGCGTCGCAGCACATGAATACAAGTTTCAGCGACAAATGCACTTTCGCTGTTTTGAACGAAGAAAACGAACTTGTTAGACAAGCTGCGCTGGTCTCGCAGCGGGCGCGGGTCGGGCGTGCCGACGGGATCTAGGTTTGAGAGGTACATGTCCTGTTTGACTTTCCCTGTTGTGAACGGATCCCTGAATTCCGCGTTTGCTGAAATACCTTTAGGTTACGTTGATGAGAGAGGTCTCGACCGCATGCAGGAAAGACCCTGCCGAGGAGGATGCGGAGAGCAGAAGATAGGCGTCGGGGCCAGTGCGGATAATCAGCGCGCCCAGATGTTCCATGACGGTTCGCGCGGCGGCACCTTCGGCAAAAGCGTCGGGGTGCAGGTCGATCGGGCATATGCGTTCCAGCGCGGCGCGTGCGAGCGGGCCGTCAAGCATAAGGCCTGACCAGACATCGGTCTGGTCGGTGGTGTAAGCCGCGCCCTTGAGCAGGCTCTGAATATGCGATTCGGCATCCGGCGTGGCCCGCGTAAAGATTGCGAAGGCCTGGTCGGGGCCGAGGCGCACAAGGCGGGTGTCCTCTTTGCCCGTGACCGACAGTCCTGGCGCGGGCAGGTCAGCGTCAAAGGCGGATTTGACCGCCTTGAGCGCCGCGTCCTCGGCACCAAGCGGCAGCGCGATGGACACGATCGCCAAGTCGGCGGGCGCGTGCAACCGCGTGTTGCCGAAGCTGTGGTCGACGCCCTTGAGGGGTGGTTCCGAGATGAGGGTGAAATCAGCCACGCAGACGCTCTCCTTCGGGGTCGACGAAATGGGCCGAAACGATTTCGACCTCCATCTCGGTGCCGTGCACGGGGCTGACCGCGCGGACGATCTCGCCCATGCGCTCGTGCCCGCTCTTGATGAAGCCAAGGCCGATATGGTGGCCGAGGTTGGGCGAATAGGCGACGGAGGTCATCCAGCCCTGGTCATGCTCCATGTCGGCAGGGGCATGTTTGTTGAGGAAATGCGAGCCCGCGATCAGCTTCTTGTCCCGGTCGACCGGGCGGAAGCCGACGAGCCGAACGGCGTCGTCGCGGATCATCTCGGGCCGTTGCGCCAAGACCTGGCCGATGCATTCCTTCTTCTGGCTGACCATCTTGCCCAGCCCGATATTGTGGGCGGTGGTCTGGCCGTTCAGCTCGTTGCCGGTGCAATGGCCTTTCTCGATACGCATGACGCCGAGCGCCTCGGTTCCATACGGTGCCGCATCAAACTCCTTGCCGGCCTCGTTCAGCACCGCCATCATAGAGTTGCCGAACCGCGCGGGCACGGCGATCTCAAAGGCCATCTCGCCCGAGAAGGAGATCCGGAAGAGCCGCGCGGGCGTGCCGCCGCAAACAGTGACGTGACCGCAGGCCATGAAAGGGAACGCCTCGTTCGAGATGTCGTGGTCGGCATCGATCACCTTGCGCAACAGGTCACGCGACTTGGGCCCGGCGACGGCAAACTGCGCCCAGCCGTCGGTGGTGGAAATCAGGTGCACGTCCATGTCGGGCCAGAGGCACTGGCGCGCGAATTCCAGCCGGCGGAAGACCGTGACCGCGTTGGCGGTCGTGGTGGTCATCACGTAGTGGTTTTCGCCCAGCCGCGCGGTGGTGCCATCGTCGTAACAGATGCCGTCCTCGCGCAGCATCAGGCCATAGCGGACCCGGCCGACCTTCAGTGTCGAGAAAGTGTTGGCATAGACCTTGTCGAGGAAGGCGCCGGCATCCTTGCCCTGGATGTCGATCTTGCCCAGCGTGGTGACGTCGCAGATGCCCACACTTGTTCTGGCTGTCAGGGCCTCGCGGTCGACGGAATCGCGCCAGCCTTTCTCGCCGGGGCGCGTATACCATTCGGCCCTCAGCCAGTTGCCCACGGTCACGAAACTGGCGCCGTTTTCCTCGGCCCATTTGTGGCTGGGGGTCAGGCGGTAGGGGCGGAAATCCTTGCCGCGTGCGCGACCGGCCAGCGCGCCGATGGGCACCGGCGTGTAAGGCGGACGGAAGATGGTGGTGCCCACCTCGGGGATGGTCTTGCCGCGTTCCTCGGCCAGGATGGCGAGACCCGCGATGTTTGACGTCTTGCCCTGGTCGGTGGCCATGCCCATCGTCGTGTAACGCTTCAGCAGCTCGACCGAGCGGAAACCTTCGGTGTTGGCGAGCTTGATGTCCTTGACGGTGACGTCGTTCTGAAGGTCAACCCACGCGCGGTGCCTGCTTTGCTTGACGTGCCAGAAGGCGGCGGCCGCGCGCGGCTCATCCTCGGCTTGCGGCAGGTCGGTGGCCTTGGCCTTGATCCCGAGCGCGTCGAGCTGTGCGGTGGCGTGCGCCTGCCCTTCGGCCAATGCGGCGGCGAGGGTCATGGACCCGTTCGCGGCCCCGGCAACGGTCATGCCGACGGGCAGGTCGCCGCCCGGCACAAAGGCGCAGAGGTCATCGCGCCAGGTCGGGCGCCCGCGCTGGTGACAGGTAAGGTGCACGTTGGGGTTCCAGCCGCCGGACACGGCCAGCGCGTCGACGGGAATGACCTTGCCGTTGGTCAGGGTGATCGACTTTACGCCTTTGCGACCGATGGTGTTCATAACCGCCTCGCCCGCGATGTGCCGGACGCCGGGCAGGTCGATGGGGGCGGGCTTGTCACGGCTGTCGACCACGACGGGAACCTCGACGCCCTTGGCCACAAGATCGGCGGCGGTGCGCCAGCCGTCGTCGTTGTTGGTAAAGACGGCGACGTGCTTGCCCGGGGCGGCGGCATAGCGGTTGGCATAGCTGCGCACGGCGCTGGCCAGCATGATGCCGGGGCGGTCGTTGTTGCCAAAGGCGATGGGGCGCTCCGTGGCGCCGGCCGCCAGAACGGCCCGCCTGGAATAGATGCGCCACAGGATCTGACGGGGTTTGCCGCCGCCATCTGCAAGGTGATCAGTGCAGCGTTCGAGCGCGCCGTAGATGCCGTGGTCGTAGGCGCCGTAGACGGTGGTGCGGGGCATAAGACGAACGTTGTCCATCGACGCCAGCTCTGCCGCCGTTTGCGCCGCCCAGTCGGTGCCGGACATGCCGCCCAGTTCCAGCGTCTCGGAGTTGAGGCGGCCGCCGGGGCGGAAATCCTCATCCGCGAGGATTACGCGGGCGCCGGCGCGAGCCGCGGTCAGCGCGGCCATCAGGCCCGAGGGGCCCGCGCCGATGACCAGCAGGTCGCAATGCAGGAAGCCCTTGTCGTACGTGTCGGGGTCGTCCTTCATTGACAGGCGGCCAAGGCCGGCAGCGGCGCGAATGATCGGCTCGTAGAGCTTTTCCCAGAATGCCTTGGGCCACATGAAGGTCTTGTAGTAGAAACCCGCCGACAGGAAGGGCGAGAATAAATCGTTGACCGCGAGCAGGTCGTATTCCAGCGAGCCGCGATGATTTTGCGAGGTGGCGTTCAGCCCGTCGAAGAGCTCGACCATCGTGGCGCGTGTGTTCGGCTCCTGGTAAGCGCCGTTCCTCAGGTGGACCAGCGCGTTGGGTTCTTCCGAGCCGTCGGTGAAGACGCCGCGCGGGCGGTGATACTTGAAGGACCGGCCCACCAGAAGCTGGCCGTTGGCCAAGAGCGCCGAGGCGAGCGTGTCGCCCGGGTGACCGCGGAACCACTTGTCGTTGAAGCGGAACTTGATCTCTTTCGAGCGATCAATGAGGCCGCCCTTGATGCGGTTATCCTGCGTCATTTTCCGCGCCCCCGTTTGCGTGCCACGTCACGGGCCAGCTCGACTGCCGTGATCTCGTGGGTCAGGGTGTTGCGTGTGACCACCAGCCAGGAGCGGTCGCCCTGTTCGTGGTACCAAAGCTCCTGGTGCTGGCCTGCGGGGTTGTCGCGCAGATAGCCGTAGCTGTGGAATTGCTCCATCGCGTCGTCGGCCTGCCAATCGGGCCGGTCGATGAGGGCGGCATCGCCGAGGTAGACGAATTCAGCGGCGTCGCGCGGGCCAAGAAGGGGATGGTCGATGATCATTTCTGTGCGCCCCTCAGTGCAGGTTGGGCTGGTTGCCCATGCCTTTTTCGTCGATCAGGTTGCCGGTCATGAACCGGTCCAGCCGCATTTCCGTCGCGGTGGGGTGCGGCTCGTCCTTGGCCAGCAGGTGGGCATAGCAGAAGCCAGACGCGGGCGTGGCCTTGAACCCGCCGTAGCACCAGCCGCCATTGAAATAGAGCCCGTCGATATGGGTCTTGTCGATGAAGGGCGAGCCGTCCATCGACATGTCCATGACGCCACCCCAGGACCGCAGCAGGCGGGCACGGCCGATCATCGGCATGATCGCCATGCCGCCTTCGCACACGTCCTCAACGACAGGAAGATTGCCGCGCTGGGCGTAGGTGTTGTAGCCGTCGATGTCGCCGCCGAAGACCAGCCCGCCCTTGTCGGACTGGCTGACGTAGAAATGGCCGGCGCCGAAGGTGATCACGCCGGGAAGCGTCGGCTTGAGCCCCTCGGACACGAACGCCTGCAAGACATGGCTTTCAATGGGCAGGCGCATGCCGGCCATCGCGGCGACGCGGCCAGAGGACCCGGCGACGCACATCGCCACTTTCTTGGCCCGGATCGGGCCGCGCGAGGTCTCGACCCCGAGGCAGCGGCCATTCTCGATCTGAAAGCCGGTGACCTCGCAATTCTGGACAATGTCGACGCCGCGGCTGTCGGCGCCCCGGGCATAGCCCCATGCGACGGCATCGTGCCGCGCAGTGCCGCCACGGCGCTGGAACAGGCCTCCCTTGATGGGGAAGCGGGCGTTTTCATAGTCGAGGAACGGCAGTTCCTTTTTCAGCTGCGCGGCATCGACCAGTTCGGCGTCGGCGCCGGCGAGGAACATCGAGTTCGCGCGCCGCACGAAGGCATCGCGCTGGCCGTCGGTGTGGATCAGGTTCAGGATAGAGCGCTGCGAGACCATCGAGTTGTAGTTCGTATCCTGCTCGAGGTTTTCCCACAGCTTCATCGAGAATTCGTAGAACGGTTCGTTCCCCGGCAAAAGGTAGTTGGAGCGGATGATCGTGGTGTTGCGCCCGATATTGCCTGACCCCAGCCAGCCTTTTTCCAGGACGGCGACATTGGTTAGGCCGAATTCCTTGGCGAGGTAGTAGGCCGTCGACAGGCCATGCCCGCCGCCGCCGATGATGACGATTTCGTATTCCGCCTTGGGCTCGGGCTCGCGCCAGGCGCGTGTCCAACCCTTGTTGCCGGTCAGGCCTTCCCAGAGGACTTTGAAGCCGCTGTAGCGCATGAATCGATTCCTTGGCTGCTGCATTCAGTGTGCGGCAATCCTTTCGAATAGACTTTTCCATTGTGGACATATATTTTAACTTAATGGACAAAATTGGTTCAAATTTGGATGCTTCACGACGAGTTGGGGTATTGCCGATTCCGGGCTTTGCGATGATGTCGTTTGCAGCCCTGACAGAGCCGATGCGCGCGGCGAACCTGCTGGCGCGGCAGGAACTTTACCATGTCGTCACCGTCGGTAGCGACCTTGAACCGGTTCGCAGTTCTGGAGCCGGAATGGTCCAGACAGACGCCGAGTTCGGGGATCGCGACGACTTCGACTATTTATTCGTGGTCGCGGGCGGTGACCCGACGCTTTATGACGACAGGCCCGTCCTGAACTGGCTGGCAAAATTGGCGCGCGCAGGGGTGCCCCTGGGCGGCGTTTCCGGCGGGCCGATTATCCTGGCACGGGCGGGGTTGATGAAAGGGCGGCGCATGACAGTCCACTGGGAACACGCCGGGGCGCTGGCCGAGATTTCCCCAAGCCTGGTGCTGGAACGCTCGCTTTACGTGATCGACAGGGACCGGGTGACCTGTGCGGGGGGCACAGCGCCGATGGACCTGATGCACGCGCTGATCACCCAACATCACGGGGCGCATTTCGCCCGGCTGGTCAGCGACTGGTTCATGCATACAGAAATTCGCCCTTCGGCCGGTCCGCAACGCGCCGGATTGGTGGAGCGGGTGGGTACGACCGTTCCCGCCATCCTTGATGCGGTGGAGGCGATGGAGGCGAATGTTGCCGAACCGTTGGACCTATCGCGCTTGTCTTCGGTTGCAGGCCTGTCGTCGCGCCAACTCAACCGCTTGTTCCGCGACAAGCTGGGTCGGCCGGTAATGCGTTACTATCGTGAATTACGACTCGAGAAAGCCCAAAGCCTCTTGCGCAATTCTCCGCTCAGGCTGACAGAGATCGCGCTCGCTACCGGCTTTGCAAGTTCTGCGCACTTCTCGCGTGCCTACAGCAAACGTTTCGGGCAGCCGCCCTCTGCCTACAGATAGGTTTGCGTCAAGCGTGCTGCGGTTTGCGCCGCGCGGCTTGCCATGGCCATTGGGCGCGTTAGGGTTCGGAAAACATATACGGCGAGGTTACATATGCACATTCTGGTACTGCAACACGAACGCGTCGAGCATCCGGCAGTTTTTCGCAAGTTCCTTCGCGAGGACGGACATACGTGGGACGCGATCGAGCTGGACGAAGGAGAGGCGCTGCCCGAAAGCATGGATGGCTACGATGCGCTTTGGGTCCTGGGCGGCCCAATGGACACCTGGCAGGAGGATCTGCATCCGTGGCTGAAGGACGAAAAGGCGTTCATCCGCGATGCGGTCGAGGGGCAGGGTATTCCGTTTCTCGGACTTTGCCTGGGACATCAGTTGCTTGCAGACGCATTGGGTGGTGCGGTCGGCCCATCGAAGACTCCCGAAATCGGCGTGCTGGACGTCCAGTTGACCGAGGCCGGGGCAAGCGGCGTGTTTTTCGATGGCTTGCCGGAAGTCTTCCAATGCCTTCAGTGGCATTCTGCCGAGGTGACCGAGCTACCCGAAGGGGCACAGGTTCTGGCCACGTCTCCTGCCTGTCCCGTGCAGGCGATGAAATGGGGAACGCGCGCCTACTCGATGCAGTTTCACATCGAGATTGAACATGACACGGTCGAGGCTTGGGGAGAGATCCCGGAATATGCTGGCGCTCTGGAAAAGGCGCTGGGGAAAGGAGCTCTTGGCTCTTTTCAGGAAGACTGCGCCAAACGCATGGACAGCTTCAACGAGATGGCCGAGCGTATCTACATTAACTGGCTTCAGGCGACGGCGCGGACCTAGGCGCTTTCGAAAGCGAAGGGCGGTTTCCCCGATGCAAGCTGCGCATGCCGGGCGATGAAATCCGCCGCGCGGGCCGCTAACATCCGGGTCGGCGCGTTGAGATTTGCGCTGATCACGCGGGGCATCCACAGCGCGCAGCCCCTCTATACCGTGAACGCGAAACCTTTTATCTACGACGGAGTTCTGTCCCAGCCCCATCCGGCATGTCTCGCAGGGATGGAAATCGGTTGTCGCGTTCGCACGAATCCATGCGCGCATTTCTACATCGGTCTTTACTTCCGGCCCGGGGTCGATCTCGAGGTCGCGAAATGTATCGGAAAGCTCACGCAACTCTTGCCCATCGGCCCGGTCTCGAGAACTAGGATTTCCACGATCTGTCGCGTCCCAAACCGTTGGCGAGCGTACATCCGGCAGATCCCGCGCCAATGATAATATAGTCATACTCGCGGGACGAATGGCTCATGCGTCCTGGCCCCAGCCTTCGGATTGCACCTCTCGAAGGCGGCTTGCGGTGCGTTCGAATTCAAAGCTGCCCTCACCCTCGACGTATAGATACTCGGGTTCTGCAGCGGCAGAGCAGATGAGTCGGACCTTTGCCTCGTAAAGCGCGTCGATCAGGGTCACGAATCGCTTGGCCTCGTTGAAGTTCGAGCGGCTGAGTTGTGGTATGTTTTCCAGCACCAGAACACGGGTCGCCTGAGCGAGGGCAAGATAATCAGCGGGGCCAAGCGAGCGCCCGCAGAGGTCATAGAAACTGGCCCGCGCCACGCCGTTGTGAAAAGCAGGAATCTCAACCTCGCGTTTGTTGACTACAAGGGTCAGTGGCGCGCCCTTGCCCTCGGTCAGGTCACGCCACACTTCGTTGATCTTGGCGCGGGCCTCGGGGGTATTTGGTGTGAAATACGTTGGACTGCCTGCCAGCCGACCCTGACGATGGTCGGTGGGGCTGACCATCTCATGGATGACCATCCGTTCTTTCAGAAGCTCGATGAAGGGCAGGAAGAGCTGGCGGTTGAGACCGTCCTTGTAAAGGTCGTCGGGTTCGCGGTTGGAGGTTGTCACCACCGCGACACCCGAAGCGAACAGCGACTCGAAGAGCCGGCCTACGATCATGGCGTCGGTAATGTCGGTGATCTGCATCTCGTCGAAGGCAAGGCAGCGCACCGAATCCGACACCTCCTTGGCGACAGGGGCCAGCGCGTCTTCTTTTCCGGCGGCACGGGCCTTGTGCATTCCGGCATGGATTTCCTGCATGAAGGCATGGAAGTGCACGCGGCGCTTGGGCACCGACAGAGTTTCCACGAACATGTCCATCAGCATCGACTTGCCGCGCCCGACACCGCCCCACAGATAAAGGCCCTTTGGCGCCTCGACCTGTCTGCGAAAGAACCCTTTCTTCTGGGGCTGAGCCAGATCGGCGCGCAGACGCTCCAGCTCCTCGACGACCGCGACCTGCGCATCGTCGCGTTTCAGAACGCCTTCGTCGACCAAGCGTTCGTATTTGTCAGGGACCGTCTCCATGCTCTTGTGGATACCGAAGCTGCGACGGCGTGGAAAGCATGAAGCGGATCGCGAAGCGGAATTGTATGCATCACAATCGCTGAATTGACGCTCCCGCGGGGGCGGGTAGTGTCGCGGCATTCTTCGGAGGATCCCATGCAGAAATCCGCGTCGATCTTTACGCCTGTGCTGGTGGTGGGCTGCCTGATCATGCTGGTGTCGTTCTCGATCCGGGCGGCGTTCGGTGTGTTCCAGATCCCGATTGCCGAGGAATTCAACTGGCTGCGGGTGGAGTTCAGCCTGGCCATCGCGGTGCAGAACCTTGCCTGGGGGATCGGCCAGCCGATATTCGGTGCGATTGCCGAGAAGGTCGGGGATCGCAAGGCGATCGTGCTAGGCGCGTTGATGTATGCCGCCGGGCTGATCCTGTCGTCCTTTGCCACGACGCCGCTGGCGCATCAGCTGTACGAAGTGCTTGTGGGCTTCGGGATCGCGGGCACCGGTTTTGGCGTGATCCTGGCAGTTGTGGGTCGGGCCAGCAGCGATGAGAACCGCTCGATGAGCCTTGCCATCGCGACGGCTGCCGGATCGGCCGGGCAGGTATTCGGCCCGCCGATTGCGGAGTTCCTGCTGTCGATGATGGGCTGGCAGTCGGTTTTCCTGATCTTCGCGGCGGCGATCCTGGCTGTGCTGACCTGCCTGCCGTTGATGCGCGCGCCGGAGCCCGTAAGTACGGCGGAGTTGGAAGAGACCATGGGCCAGATCCTGGTCAAGGCGGTCCGCGACCCGAGCTATACGTTGATCTTCCTAGGCTTTTTCTCCTGCGGCTACCAGCTGGGCTTTATCACTGCGCATTTCCCGGCCTTCGTGACGGAGTATTGCGGGCCGATCGTGGCGGGCAGCGTGTTGCACAACATGGGGGTGACCACGACCTCGGCACTGGGGGCGGTGGCCATCGCGCTGATCGGGCTGGCCAATATTGCGGGCACGCTGACGGCGGGGTGGCTGGGCAAGCGCCACTCCAAGAAGCTGTTGCTGGCCGGGATCTATACCGGGCGGACCCTGGTTGCCGCGGCCTTCATCTTGTTTCCGATCACGCCGACAAGCGTGCTGCTGTTCTCGGCGGCGATGGGATCGCTGTGGCTGGCCACCGTGCCTCTGACCAGCGGACTGATCGCGCATATCTACGGGCTCCGTTACATGGGCACGCTTTACGGCATCGTTTTTTTCAGCCACCAGCTGGGCAGTTTCCTGGGTGTCTGGCTGGGCGGGCAGTTGTATGATATCTATGGCAACTATTCCTTGGTCTGGTGGATCGGCGTGGGAGTGGGCGCATTTTCGGCAATCGTGCATCTTCCGGTGAAAGAACGGGCGCTGCCGCGCGGTGCCTTGGCCTGAAACTTGCGGCGCTGATTTTTCTGGCTTCTGGCTCGGCCTTTGCGGAGGACGTCGACGATTGGATCGCCGCCACGCCCGAACGGTATCACCGGACGTTGCGCGCGGGGCAGGAAGATCCGACCTTTTCGGCCTTTCGCGAGATGTGCCCGGCGGATGTCTTTCGGGAACTCGGCCGCAAACCGGGCGGGTCGCGGGATTGTACGGAGCGACCGGGATGGTGCTTGGCGTTGTGCCGGGCGGGTCAGGCGCGGGCCTGTTTCGGGCTGGCGCGGGCGGTGGAAATCGAGCTGGATGTCGAGGGACAGGCCACGGTGAAGTTTCCTTTCTTCATGGCGGCATGCGCGGCAGGGGACGCCAATGCGTGCACGAATGCCGCCGCCACGGCGACGCGCGGCAGCTGGATCGCAGGAACGCGGCCCGCCGTTGCCGAGGCGCGGGAGTGCCAGGTTCGCACCTACGAAACGGCCTGCACGGCGCAGGCGCCTTGGGGGTGCTACATGCTGGGCGCGGAATGGTCCAATGGTGACGACGACACCGACAAGGCGCGGGACGCGTGGCAGCGCGCCTGCGATATCGACCCCGATGGCAGCGCCTGCGACGCAGCGCGGTCCCAGCTGGATTAGGGCGCCGCGCCCTTTGCGACGTGAAGCGTATCCATGACCTCGGAGACTTCGGCCACATGGGTGTAGGCTAGTGTGTGACCGGCGCTGGGGATGACCTCGTTGCGCGCGGCTGGGTTCAGCTCTGCCAGCCTGTCGCGGCCCGCAAGGGGGATTACGTCGTCGGTTTCGCCCCAGATCGCCAAGGTCGGAATGCCTGCGTCGGAAATGGCGCAGTGGGCGGGCGCAAGGTCTTCGTCCATGATGCCCCTGAGCGAAGACAGGACGGCAGGTGCGAACCCGTGTTTGCGGCTTTCGGCGACTTGCAGGTCGACCATGTCGGGAATGGCTGATGGCAGGCTGCGTTCGGAGTTCAGGCCACGGCGCAGGCTCCGGGGATAAAAGCCCAGCATCGTCCACTTGCCGATATTGGGGTGACTAATGGCCATCTGGGCCACCGGGCCGAGGTCGTGGCCCAGACCGGCCGGCGCGATCAGGCAAAGCTGGCGCACCCGGTCGGGATGTGCAGCGGCAAAGCCAGTGGCGATGGCGCCGCCCATGGAATAGCCGAGCAGGGTGATCTGGCCCTCGATGCCCTGATGATCGAGCAGCGCGGCAAGCTGGGCATTGAAGAAGGCGCTGTCCTGTTCGCCATTGGGGCGGGCCGACAGACCGCGGCCATAAAGGTCGTAGGTCAGGACGCGAAACCCCATCCCCGCGAGGTGATCGGCCAACGGGCCCCAGACAAAGCTGGGCGTGGTCAGGCCGTGGACGCAGACCGCGACAGGGCCACCTTCGGGCCCGCGCCACTGGAACCATGTCGGGCCGTCCGGCAGATCGGCCACTTGGCCCGCGGCCGCTGCGCGCCGTTTGTCGGTGACGCGGGGACGGAACGCCTCGGCAATGAAGGGGGCCGCGACAATGGCCGTTCCGGCGGACAGGAACGCCCAGCCGATCACTTGGCGGCTTTCCAAGCGTCAAGGATGTAACGGCTGGTCATGAGGTCCAGATGCGCGCCGCCGCCGTTCTTGAAGAGGGTGATCTCCTGGTCGCTGCGCCGGGTGAAGTTTTCCGGCTCGTAATAGTCGGCCACAAGGTCATCGCGCGTGATCGTGCCGGCCTCGAGCGGGATCTTGATCTCGCCGATATGGCCAACGGTCGTGTCGTAGCTGTCGACGAAGACGCGGGCGCGTTGCAGGGCGGTGTCGTCAGCCTCTCGCATGTCGGGGCGGTAGGCGCCGATGAGGTCGATATGCTGGCCGGGCTGCAACCAGTCGCCCTTTAGAACGGGGTCCGTGGACATGGTGGCGGAGGTGACGATGTCGGCGGCGCGCACGGCGGTTTCCAGGTCGTCGGCCACGGTCAGGCCGGGGCAATCGGCGACCATAGCCTCGGCATTGGCGCGGGTGCGGTTCCAGACGGTGAACCGCGCGTCGGGAAAGCCCGCGTTGTAGGCTTGGAAGAGCGAGCGGCCCACGGTGCCCGCGCCGACGATCAGGATGTTGCGGCTGTCGGGCCTTGCGAGCCGGCGGGCGGCATAAAGGCTGTCTCCGGCGGTCTTCCACTTGGTCACGAGGTGGAAGTCGATGACGGCCTCCAAGCTGCCGTTCGCGTCGGAAAAGACGCTGACCGAGCCGTTGATCATCGGGTTCCCATTGTCGGGGTTGCCGGGGAAGATCGTGGCGGATTTGACCGCCAGCCCCATGCCGTCGATCCAGGCCGACCGGCTGAGCAGGGTGTCTGGGTCGCGGTAGAGGAAAGTATCACCGATCTCGGCCTTGGGGCGCTTATGTCCGGCCTCGAACGTGTCGCAGAGCGCCAGCCAATCGAGCAGCGCCTCGCCTTCGTCGAAGGGGATTATGGATATGCTCATGGGCGCGCTCCTTGCTGTTGGTATCGCAAGGTATGCGTGCTGGCGCGGTTGGCGTCAAACGCCGCGCGCGTCACAGGTGGCGTGGTTCGTCACTGGCGACGATCTGATCCTTCCGTGACTCGCGCCAGATCAGGTAGAGGCCCGAGCCCAGGATCAGGGCGATCCCGATCCACGCTGTGCGGTCGGGCCACGTGCCGAACACGGTGACGCCCCACATGATGGCCATGGGCATCGCGACATACTCGAAGGGTGCCGCGAACGCGGCCTCGGAAATGCGGTAGGCCTGGCTGATGAAGAACCCGCCCAGCACGCCGCTGACGCCCAGCATGATCAGGAGCCACCAGTCATGCGCCGCAATCGGGCCCCAGGCGCGGAACAGGAAGGCCAGCGAGGCGTGATCCTGCTGGGCGAACTTTCCGTCGCCGATGGAGAGCCCGATGATGCTGCAGGCGATGATGAAAGTGATCTGGATATAGACCGCCATGGTGGCCGCCGATTCCGTGCCGCCGACTTTGCGCGCGACCATGTGGATTACCGCGTAAAGCACCGCGGCTGCCATGGGCAGGAGAGCGGCAGCCTGAAAGGCCGAAGTGCCCGGCTTGACGATCACCAGAACGCCTAAGAAGCCCACAGCGATGGCGGCCCAGCGGCGGGCGCCCACGGTTTCGTGCAGGAAGATTACCGAGAAAACGGTGATGACCAGCGGCGAGATGAAGAACACCGCCACCGCGTCGGCGATGGGCATCGCCGCCAGCCCGAGGAAGAGGCACGAATTGGCGCCGACCACGCAGACCCCGCGCAACAGGTGCGCGCCGGGGCGCCGCGTGCGCAGCACCCTTAGCCCGTAGAAGGGCAGGAAAATCACCGCGAAGGTCAGCAGGCCGATGGCTGACCGGAAAAAAACGATCTGGTGCAGGGCGTAATCGTCCGACAGGAACTTGATGCCCACGTCGTTCAGCGAAAAGCACATGACCGCCAGTAGGGCACAGCCCGCCCCGGCAAGGTTCGTGCGAGAGACGCTCATCCCTGCGCCGCCTTGCGGACCATGCGTTCCAGCGCGTCGAGAAAGCGCGAGCGATCGGCCTTGGTAAAGCCCTTGCCGCCGCCTTGCCGGAACGGGTCGGCGGCGCGAAGGTCGCTCATCAGGTCGCGGGTGGCGAGCGCGTTGCCGATATTGGCTTGGGTCAGCGCCTCGCCGTTGTGTTTCAGTACCAGCGCGCCTGCCTCGACGCATTTGGCGGCGAGGGGGATGTCGCCGGTGATGACCACGTCGCCCGGCCCGGCACGCTCGGCGATCCACATGTCGGCCACGTCGGGGCCGTCAGGCACGATGATGGTTTCCACCATCGGATTGCGCGAGGGGCGCAGGCCGCCGTTGGAGACGATGAAGATCTTCTGTTTGTGACGGGTGCCAACCCGCTCGACTTCGTCCTTGACCGGACAGGCATCGGCGTCGACGTAGAGGGACATGGGCCTATTCCGCCGCCTTGGCGCCGCGCGCGACCTTGTATTCCTCGGGGATGGGCATGCGGTTGAACGCATCCAGGCCGGCGATCTTGTAGGCCTCTGCCAGCGTGGGATAGTTGAATGTGTTCTGCACGAAGTAATCCACCGTGCCCTTCAGGTTCAATACCGCCTGCGCGATGTGAATGAGCTCGGTTGCGCCTTCGCCCACGATCTGGACGCCCAGCACCCTGCGGGTCTTTATCGACACGAGCATTTTCAGCATGCCGTGTTCCAGCCCCATGATGTTGCCGCGGGACGTTTCGCGGAAGCGGGCGATGCCGACCTCGTACGCGATGCCGCGTTCCTGCATTTCCTCCTCGGACATGCCGCAGGTGGAAATCTCGGGAACGGAATAGATGCCGTAGGGAAACCACGGGCTTTCGGGCAGGGTGGGCGTGTCGAGCGCGTGACAGGCGGCGATCCGGCCCTGTTGCAGCGAGGTCGAGGCCAGCGAGGGGTGCCCGATCACGTCGCCGGCGGCGTAGATATGCGGCACGTGGGTCTGGTAGGTTTTGCGATCCACCTCCAGCCGGCCGCGATGGTCGGTCGTCAGCCCTGCCTTGTCGAGACCCAGCCGGTCGGTGGCACCCATGCGCCCGGCGGCGAAGAGCAGCATCTCGGACCGGACGTGCCGACCGTTGGCGAGCGTCGTCTCGATATGCTCGCCCGCGTCCTCGATCGTTTCGATTGCCGAGCCGAGGCGCAGGTCGACGCCGTTCTCGCGGATCTGGTGGGTGAAATCGTCGATCAGCGTATTGTCGATGAAGTCGAGAAAGCTGTCGCGCGGCTCGATCAGGGTGACGCGCACATCGAGGGCCGAGAACATGGTGGCGTATTCCACCCCGATCACGCCCGCGCCTACAACGACGAGGCTGCGCGGGATCTGGCCCAATTCGAGGAACTCGTCACTGTCCACCACCGTCTTGCCGTTGAACGGCACGTAATCGGGGCGGTATGTCTTGGTGCCCGTCGAGATGAGGAAACGGTCGGCGGTGAGCGACATGGTCTCGCCCGCCTCGGTCGCCACGTCGAGGGCATTGGGCCCGGTGAAACTGGCCAGCCCGTGCATGGTATCGACGTGGTTGCGGTTGAACTGATGTTCCAGCACGTCGACTTCGTAATCCAGCGTTTTGTGCAAGCGCATCTTGAGGTCCTGCGCGCCGATATCGTCCTTTACCCGGTAAGAGCGGCCATAAAAGCTGCGCTCGCGGTAGCCCGAGAGATTGAGCACGGTTTCCCGCAGGGTCTTGGACGGGATCGTGCCGGTATGCACCGACACGCCGCCCAGACGATCCTTGCGGTCCACGACCAGCACCCGGCGTTTCAGCTTGCCTGCCTGGATCGCGGCAGAACGTCCGGCGGGGCCGGAGCCGATGATGATGAGGTCGTAGTGGCTCATGTCTTACCCTGCGTAGAGCGCTTCGGCATGGAAGGCGATATGTTCCTCCATAAAGGAAGACACGAAGAAATAGCTGTGGTCGTAACCGGGCTGCATCCGCAGGATGGATTGCTGGCGGCGGGTGGCGCAAGCCTTGGCAAAGCTTTCGGGCATCAGCAGGTCAAGAAACTGGTCCGAGGTTCCGGTATCGCACAAAATCGGACCATCGAAGCCCTTTTCATTCATCAACAGCGTGGCGTCATGCTTGGCCCACTGGCTTTCGTCCGAGCCCAGATACGCGCCGAACTGCTTGCGGCCCCAGCTGCTTTGCGTGGGGTTCACGATGGGAGAGAAGGCCGAGACCGAGGCGAAGCGGTCGGGCATGTTCATCGCGATGGTCAGCGCGCCGTGTCCGCCCATGGAGTGCCCCGTGATGGCCTGACGGGCGCTGTCGATGGCGAAGTTCGAGGCGATCAGCACGGGCAGTTCCTCGGTCACGTAGTCCCACATGCGGAAATGCGGCGCCCAAGGCTCCTGCGTGGCGTTGACGTAGAAGCCCGCGCCCTGGCCCAGGTCGAAGGCGTCGTCATTTGCCACGCCTTCGCCCCGCGGCGAGGTGTCGGGGAAGACCAGCGCGATGCCCTGTTCGGCGGCCCATTGCTGTGCGCCGGCCTTGGTCATGGCGTTTTCATGGGTGCAGGTGAGACCCGAGAGATACCACAGCACGGGCACGGTGCCCCATTTCGCCTCCTGGGGCATGAACAGGCCGAATGTCATGTCACAGTCGCACGCCTTGGATGGGTGGGTGTAGACACCTTGCGTGCCGCCGAAGCAGGCATTTTCCGAAACGGTTTCCATCACGATCTTCCTTCTGTCCTTTGAGCGGTGAGACACCGGACTGTCGTCACCCGGCGGCTGTCGCGCGGACCGTATCATGCCCAGCCCTGCGGCCAACCGCGAATTTTGTCGGCACCAACATAGCGCCGACAGGTTTCAGTTTTGCAAATACCCTTCTTGGGGCGTTACTGGTAAAGGCCGGTGACCCAGCCGATGACGACCGACACGGTGACGACGGCAACGGTGGTCGAGATCAGGATTGAGGCCGAGACCCGTTGGGGCGCCACGCGGTAGTGCTCGGCCAGGATGTAGACGTTGCCCGCGACAGGCAGGGCGGCGGCGGTGATCATCACGGCGGCTGGGTAAGGATCAACCGGGAAAAGGAAGAGCGCGGAGAAGGCGACGAAGAGCGGGTGCAGGATCAGCTTGTTGAAACTGAGCCACCCCGCGACGAAGGGGCGCTCGGCAGACTTGGTGGCCAGCGAGGCACCGATGGCGAAGAGCGCGCCCGGGGTCGCCGCGCCGCCCAGCAGGGACAGGAAATCGTTCATCACGTTGGGGATCGGCAAGTCGAATGCGGACCACGCGAGCCCGAGCGTGATCGACACGATCATCGGGTTTTTTAAGAGGCCGATGCCCACGGTGCGAAAGATCCCCAAGCTCATGCGTCCGTCGCGAGTGCCGGTGACGACGATCACGATGAGCGAGCCGAAGACGATGAGGTCGACCGCCAGCACTAGCATCACGGGTCCGATGGCATCCGGCCCCAGCAGCAGGGTCAGCATCGGCACGCCGAGAAAGCCGACGTTGCCGATCACGCCGCATTGCGCCTCGAACGCGGCTTCCTCGGCCTTGAGCTTGCGGAAGAAGGCGACCAGCGTCACCAGCCCGTAAACGAAGGCCGTTCCCCAGAGGTAGGCCATGACGAACCGCCAGTCGAAGATCTCGCTCATCGTCAGGTTGGCGGAGAACCGGAACAGCATGGCCGACAGGGCGAAGTAAAAGACGAACTTCGTGAGGTAGGCAGTGGCCTCTTCGCTGAAGAACCCGGTGCGCCCTGCCCAGTAGCCAAGCCCGATCAGCAGGAAGAAGGGCAGGGTTTGCAAGAAGATGTCCAGCATGACGCGGTGGTAGCATGCTGGCGGGGGGCGTCAATCGCGATGACGTCAGCCGCTGCCGATCAGTACCCCTGCGGCGAAGACCAGTGCCCCGCCCAGCACCACCTGGAAGGCGGCGCGGAAGAACGGGGTTTCCATGTAGCGGTTCTGGATCCAGGCGATAGCCCAAAGCTCGACGAAGACGACGATGACGGCGATGATCGTGGCCGTCCAGAAATCGGGGATGAGATACGGCAGTGCGTGGCCCAGCCCGCCGACCGTGGTCATGATGCCCGAGGCAAAGCCGCGCTTGATGGGGCTGCCCCGGCCCGACAACTCGCCGTCGTCGCTGGCCGCTTCGGTGAAGCCCATGGAGATGCCCGCGCCGACGGAGGCGGCGAGGCCGACGAGGAAGGTGGTCCACGTGTCCTGCGTGGCAAAGGCGGTGGCGAAGATCGGGGCGAGGGTCGAGACCGACCCGTCCATGAGGCCGGCCAGACCCGGCTGCACCCATGTGAGAAGGAACTGCCGCTTTGCGGTGCGCTCCTCGCTATCGCGGGCGTCGGCGTCGAGATGCTGTTCTTCAAGCTCTCCGGCGCGGTCCTGGTGGCCGGCCTCGGCGGCGGCCAGATCGCCCAGAAGGGCGCGGGTGGCGGCATCAGTCGTGGCCTTCGCGGCATTGAGGTAAAAGCGTTCGGCGTCACGTTCCATTGCCTCGGCCTCGGCGCGGATGCGCTCGATCCCGAGGTTTTCCATCAGCCAGACGGGGCGGCGGGCGTAATAGCCGGCCACGTGCTCGCGCCGGATGAGCGGGATCACGTCGCCGAAACGTTCCTGGTGCAGGTCGATCAGGCGGCGGCGGTGCTCGTCTTCCTCGGTGGCCATGCCGTCGAAGATCTTCGCGGTATCGGGGTACTCGGCGCGCAGCATCTCGGCGTAGCTGCGGTAGATGCGGGCGTCGTCCTCTTCGGATGAAATGGCGAGGGCGAGGATTTCCTGTTCGGACAGGTCCGAGAAACGACGGCGGGATGTGACACCGGGAATCATCGGCGTGCCTCCAGTAGTTTAGAATAATTCTAATCTATCTAAGCGGCGGTTCAGGTCAAGCCCGGGGCGTCCAGTTGTCCGTGAATAGCGGGTATGCAAAAACTGAACCGATTAGTTTATTTTAATGCTTGCAATCTGAACCGATCTGTTTAGATTGATGAATGTGAACTGAATAGTTCAGATAAAGGAACGTGATATGAAACATCTTCTTTTGACACTGACCCTTGCCGCCTCGGCGCTGGCATCCCCTGCGATGGCGATGAATGTCGACATGTCGAGCCTGACGCCGGTTCTGACATTTCCACAGCCCGCGCCCGAGCCCGTGACGCAGGGTGACGGAGGCATCGACGCGCAGTAACCCGGCGCGCACTGTCTGCGTGGCGGGTGTTCCTTCGTCCTCTCCTTCCGCGCCTGCCCGCAGACAGGCTTGCAGTTTTCCGCCCACGACCTGTAAGCTGACGGTAACGGGCAGGAGGACTTGCATGACGGCCATGGACGCCGAGATCAAGAAAGGTCGAAAATTCGACCAGGTGCTTGAAGGCGCACGGCAGATTTTCATGCGAGACGGGTTCGAAGGCGCCAGCGTGGATGACATCGCGCGCGCCGCGAGCGTGTCCAAGGCAACGCTTTACAGCTATTTCCCGGACAAGCGCCTGCTGTTTTCCGAGGTCGCGCGGGTCGAATGCAATCGGCAGGCCGAAGAGGCGTTGCAGCAAATCAACCCGGCCGCAACGGCGCGGGAGGTTCTGCTGGAGGCCGCCAATCGCGCGGTGCGTTTTTTCCTGTCGGATTTCGGGCAGCAGATGTTCCGTATCTGCGTCGCGGAATCCTATCGCTTTCCCGAACTGGGCCAGAGATTCTATGCGTCCGGTCCGGGCTTGTTCAGCGAACGTATGGGACGGCTGCTGACCCCCTATGTCCAACGCGGGGAGCTGAAGATCGACGACATGGATCTTGCGACGAAGCAGTTCGGGGAACTTTGCAAGTGCGATCTGTTCGTGCGCTGCCTGTGCGGCGTGGACTGCGACACGTCCGAGGCGGGGATCGAGCGCGTGGTCACAGGGGCGGTCGAGACTTTTCTTGCGCGTTACGGGACCTGAGGCGGACAAAAGAGTGCGGGCGGTGCAAGACATCACCGCCCGAAGGTCACCCCGAAAACTTCAACAATCGTTAACGGGGCGCTCAGGCGCCAACGTCGATGATCGCCTGCGCCAACAGCGGCACCGTCCTGGCGTTGAGGCCCGCGATGTTGATCCGGCTGTCGCCGACCATGTAGATCGCATGATCGCGGCGCAGCGCCTCGACCTTGTCGGGTGCGAGGCCGAGACGCGAGAACATGCCGCGATGCTGCGCGATAAAGCCGAAGCGGTCGGAGCCAGAGAGCGTGCGCAGTTCCTGAGCCAGTTGCTCGCGCAGGCCAAGCATGCCGCGGCGGACCTCTTCAAGTTCGGCTTGCCAATCGGCCCGCAGGGCGTCGTCGTTCAGCACCAGCGAGACCAGCCGCGCACCGTGATCGGGCGGGAAGGAATAGTTCTGGCGGTTGAGATAGGCCAGGCTCGCCTGCGTCGTCGGGCGGCGGGCACTGTCCTGGCAGACGGCCATCAGCAGGCCGGTACGCTCGCGGTAGATGCCGAAATTCTTGGAACAGCTTGCGGCGATCAGGACTTCGGGACAGGAGGCGACGACGTGGCGGGTGCCCGCCGCATCTGCATCGAGGCCGTCACCGAAGCCCTGGTAGGCAATGTCGATCATCGGGATGGCGCCCTTGGCGTTGGCGAAGTCGGTCACCTCGCCCCATTGCTGCATCGTCAGGTTGGCGCCGGTCGGGTTGTGGCAGCAGCCGTGCAGCAGGATTACGTCGCCCGCCTGAACGCCGTCCAGATCCTGCATCATGCCGTCGAAATCGACGTCGCCGGTATCATTGTCGAAATAGCGGTAGGGGACGTGTTCAATCGCCATGTGTTTAAGGATGCTGAGGTGGTTGGGCCAGGTCGGGTCCGACACGAAGACACGGGCGCCGGGGTTGGCCATCTTCACCAGATCGAACGCCTGCCGTACCGCGCCGGTGCCGCCGGGCGTGGCCACCGCCGCCACCGCATCGCGGGGGGCCGCATCGTCGAGGATCAGTTTGATCATCGCGTCGGAAAAAGCCGGGTCGCCGGCGAGGCCGACATAGGCCTTGGTTTCTTCCTCTTTCCACCATTCCTTCTCGGCGGCCTTGACGGCGCGCATGATCGGCGTGCGGCCTTCGGCATCCTTGTAGACACCAACGCCGAGGTCGATCTTGGTGTCGCGCGGATCCTCCTTGTAGGCCTCTATGAGGGCCAGGATCTTGTCGGCGGGTTGCTCTGTGAGGTGTTCGAACATCAGGCTTCTCCGGTTGCGACGGTGACGGTGGGAAAGGCGCCCCATTCGGTCCATGATCCGTCGTAGAGCGCGTGGTCGGTCTTGCCGATCCGTTCCAGCGCAAGGTTGATCACCGCGGCGGTCACGCCGGAGCCGCAGCTTGTGATGACGGGTTTCGTGAGGTCCGCGCCGGCGGCATCGAAGACTGCGCGCAATTCGTCGGGGGATTTCATCGTGCCGTCGTCGTTGAGCAGGGTGCTGTAGGGCACGTTGCGGGAGTTGGGGATGTGCCCGGCGCGCAGCCCTTCGCGCGGTTCGGGCTCGTCGCCCCGGAACCGCCCGGGCGCACGGGCGTCAAGGATGGTATAGTCGCCCAGCTTGGAGGCGGAGGCGACCTGCGTGACATCCTTGACCCGGTGCGCCTCGCGCCGAACGGTCATGTGCCGGTCGCGGATCATGGGTGGCAGGTCCTCGGTCGGGCGGCCTTCAGACAGCCACTTGGGCAGGCCGCCGTCCAGAACCGCCACGTCGTATTGCCCCATCAGGCGGAACAGCCACCAGACGCGGGCCGCGGAGAAGAGGCCGTGGGTATCGTAGACCACCACCTGGTGACCGTCGCCCACGCCCATCTGGCGCAGACGGGACATGAACTTTTCCACCGGAGGCGCCATGTGCGGCAGGTCGGAGCGATGGTCGGAGATGTCGTCGATATCGAAGAACCGGGCGCCGGGAATGTGCGCCTGATCATATTCCGCCTTTGCATCGCGCTCGACGCCCGGCAGGAAATAGGTGGCATCCAGAACCCGCAGGTCAGGATCATTAAGATGCGCCGCCAGCCAATCGGTGGATACCAGTGTTTTCGGATCGTCGTTTGCCATGACAGCCCCCTGAAACCGTTGCTATTGACGTAGCGCGGGATGCGGGACAGTGCAAGCGGACGGGGTGTGTCGTTCCCCGGGTCAGCGGGTCAGCAGATTGCGCAGCAGACCAGCGGCCAGAAGGCAGGCGCCGCCGCCCAGACCGCCCGCGGCCAGTTGCGTCGTCAGCGCCGTGGGGTCGAGCGCTGAACTGTCGGATGCTGTCTGAGCCAGACCGCCAATGCCCAGCAAACCAAGGGCATGGCCGCCCAACGCGCCGCCGAGAACACCGGCAAGCGAATTGATCAGAACGCCGAGGTTCAGGCGGGGCACGAGGCCGCCGGAAATGTTGCCGCCGATGGCGCCGGCAATGAGGCTGATCAGTAAGTCCATGCTTCCCGGTTCCCCGTGCTATTCCGCGCTGTGGGCCCGGAACGAGGGAGAATATAGCAAAAGCGGCGGCACCCGCAGAGGGTGTAATCCGACGCGCTTACATACCGTGGCGCAAAAGCCGCTGCTTCTGGCGATTCCAGTCGCGCTTGGCCTCGGTCTGGCGCTTGTCGGTGTTCTTCTTGCCCTTGGCGATACCGATCTTGATCTTGGCGATACCGCGGTCGTTGAAGTACATCACCAGCGGTACGAGGGTCATGCCCTTGCGCTGGGTCTCGTTCCACAGACGCGCCATTTCCTTGCGTGAAACCAATAGCTTGCGGCGGCGCCGGTCCTCGTGGCCGAAGGGCACGGCTTGTTCGTAGGGGGCGATGTAGCTGTTGACCAGCCACAGCTCGCCATCCTCGACCGCGGCATAGCTTTCGGCGATGTTGGAGGTCTTTTGGCGCAGGGATTTGACCTCGGACCCGGCGAGCACCATGCCGCATTCCAGATCGTCCTCGATGGCATAGTCGTGCCGCGCCTTGCGGTTCTCGGCGACGACCTTGTAGTTCGGGTTGATCTTGGGTTTCACCATGTCGGGCCTGCCTTCGGAACGTGCAAGAGACGAAGATAGCCCCTGTGCGTCCTCCTTCCAACCCCTGTGCGGCGAATCGAAAGCTTAACGCCGGGCAGAAGCCGAAAACCGCGTCGGTATCACGTCGGTATGTCCGACTGTATCGCGTCGGTGCGGGGTCGTGCACCCCTTTCGTGAAGACACCGCACGTTGCGCGCCGTGCCGGTGCGGTTGACAGGGCGCCGCCCGCGCCTATCCTGACGACCGAGCCAGGGGCGCCTTCGGGCTGAGATGCACCCTTTGAACCTGACCCAGATCATGCTGGCGGAGGAAGGCGCGACCGGAGCCGGTCGGACCCAGCCTTTCGACGCCGCGTAAGGAGCCGGATGACCCCCGAGACAACGAACACGGCCAAGGGCCGGATCGCCAACATCCTGTCGGTCGCGGGCTCGGACCCGTCGGGCGGTGCGGGCGTGCAGGCGGACCTCAAGGCGATCTCGGCGAACGGCGCCTACGGCATGGCGGCGCTGACGGCGTTGACGGCGCAGAACACCCAAGGCGTGCAGGGCGTGCACATGGTGCCGCCGGACTTCGTGGCCGACCAGATCCGCGTGGTGGCCGAGGATGTGCGGATCGACGCGGTGAAGATCGGGATGATCGCTACCGCGGACATCGCCCGGGCGGTGGCAGGCGCCTTGCCCGAGGCGCCGGTGGTGCTGGACCCGGTGATGGTGGCCAAGGGGGGCGCGTCGCTTTTGGCGGAGGACGCGGTGGTGGCGTTGCGCGAGGCGCTGGTACCGAAGGCGGCGGTCATCACTCCGAACCTGCCGGAGGCGGCGGCATTGCTGGGCCGCGACGAGGCGGTGACGCGGGAGGCGATGGCCGAGCAGGCAGAAGCGCTTCGGGTGCTGGGCTGTGGCGCGGTGCTGCTGAAGGGCGGGCACCTAGAGGGCGAGGACAGCCCGGACGTGCTGGCCGATGCAAACGGTGTGCATTGGTTCGAGGGCGCACGGGTGGCGACGCGCAACACCCACGGCACGGGATGCACCCTGTCGGCGGCGCTGGCGGCCCGGATCGGGCGGGGAGACCCTCTGCCCGAGGCGGTGGCCGAGGCCAAGGCCTATGTCGCGCGGGCGATTGCCGGGGCCGGGGCGCTGGATGTGGGCTCGGGGCACGGGCCGACGCATCATTTCGCCGGGATATGGTCGTGAGGTTCGTGTCAAAGCGCATCCCGCCCCGGACCTGATCCGGGGCCTCTGGCCCGAGGGAAACAAGATTGCCTTTGGCGGATCCGGACCGGGCGGTTCCCGCTCTCGGGAATCGCGGCGGGACGTGGTAGGCTCTGGCACACCAAGCGGAGTCCCGTGCCATGCCTTCCCCCAACGTCAGCCTTCTTGTCGGCACCACCAAGGGTGCCTTTATCCTGTCCGCAGGCGCGGGCCGCGACAGTTGGGAGGTGACCGGCCCGCATTGCGACGGTTGGTGCATCAATCACATGGCGGGCGATCCCGACAGCGGCACGATTTGGGCCGGGGGTGGTGGTGCTTTTCACGGGGCGGGCGTGTGGCGGTCCGAGGATCGGGGCCGGTCCTGGACGCTGGTGCGCCTGACTCGCGGGCAGATGGACGATTGGGCGGCGAACGATCCGGGCTTTGCCGAGATGATCGGTTGGACCGACGCGCCGCTGCCGTTCAACGACGCCTTTGAACAGGTCTGGTCGCTGGGGTTCGCGCACGGGACGCTGTATGCCGGGACGAAACCCGCGACCCTGCTGAAGAGTACCGATCACGGTCGGACATGGTGCCGGGTGGATGCGCTGACCGATCATCCATCGGCGAAGGAATGGAACCCGGGCGCCGCGGGGCTTGTCCTGCACAGTATCGTTTTCGACCCCAGCGCGCCTCAAAAGCAGTGGATCGGGATTTCCGCCGCCGGGGTCTTTGCCACCGAGGATGGCGGGGCGAGTTGGGAGCGGCGCAACCGGCTGTCCAATGCGGAAGCCTGCGGCGCGCATGACCATCCCGCCGCCCCGAGCGGCGGAGAGACGGGGCATTGCGTTCACAACATCATGCGCGCGCCGGGCGACGCGGACCTGCTCTATCAGCAGAACCATCACGGCGTCTGGCGGTCGTCCGATGGCGGGCGGTCGTGGGACGACATCACGCCGGGCCTGCCCTCGACCTTCGGCTTTCCGATCCGGGTGCATCCGCGCGATCCGTGCACGATCTGGACGCTGCCGCTGAATGGCGACATGGCGGGGCGGTATCCGCCCGATGCGGCCTGTGCCGTCTGGCGGTCGCGCGACGGGGGCGAGACATGGGAGGCGTTGCGCGAAGGTCTGCCGCAAGAGAACTGTTTCTTCACCGTGCTGCGGCAGGCCATGGCGGGGGACACGCAGGATGCGCCGGGGCTTTATTTCGGGACCAATTCGGGATCGGTCTTTGCCAGCCTTGACGAAGGGGACAGCTGGCGCGAGATTGCGCGGCACATGCCCACCATCCTGTCGGTCGAGGCGTTCGAGCCGGGCGCTTGAACGCGCAGGACGGGAATTGAACAGCCGTTCATTTTCCTCTATGCACGCCCCGACCTCGTGCACGACTTCGGGAGATAGCCGATGCCACAGCGCCCCGCCTTTGCCAAATGGCTTGACGACACCAATGACGTGACCGCCACTTTCCTGGCGGCCGGGCGTATCCCGGGGCTGGTCAACCTTGGCGGTGGCCTGCCGGGCACCGAGATCTGGCCGGTCGAGGACATGACGAAGCTGGCGACGTCCGCCGTGGCCGACCATGCGGACGAGACGCTGGCCTATGCCCCCGTCGCGGGCCTGCCCAAGCTGCGCGACCTGATTGCGGCGCGGTATTCGGAAGGGGACCTGACGCTGACGCGCGACAACGTGCTGATCACAGCGGGAGGCGCGCAGGCGCTGAACCTGCTGGGCACGGTGTTGCTGGAGGAGGGCAGCACGATCGCGTCGCAGACACCGGCCTATCTGGGCGCGCTGGACAACTGGCGGCCGCGGCAGCCAGCCTATCGTCCGATGCGGCTGGAGGCGAATGATCTTGATCCGGTGGCGGCGATGACCGGCGCGCAGTTTGCCTATACCGTGCCGAATTTCTCGAACCCGACGGGCAAGCTGGTGAATGCGGCGACGCGCCGGCGGCTGGTGGATGCGGCGCACGAGACGGGCACGTGGCTGATCGAGGATGACCCTTACGGCACACTGTATTATGACGACGCGCCGATGCCGCGGATGCTGACGCTGTCGGCTGAGCGGGCCGGGGCGCCTTATGACGGGCCGGTGATCTATCTGGGCACGGTGTCCAAGGAGCTGGCGCCGGGGCTGCGGATCGGCTGGATCATCGCCGCGCCCGAGATGATCGAGGTGCTGAAGGCCGCCAAGCAGAGTGCCGACATGTGCACCAGCGGCCTTTGCCAGCAGATCACCCATGACGCCTTCGCCACCGGGCTGGCCGATGACATGCTGCCCAATATCCTCGACCTTTACCGCAAGCGGCGTGATGCGTTGTGTGCTGCGATGGACGAACATCTGCCCGAGCTGTTCACGTGGGAACGGCCCACGGGGGGCATGTTCGTCTGGGCCACCGCGAAGGATCCCGCGCTGGATACCAACCGGCTGATGGAAGTGGGGCTGGAGCATGGGGTGTGCATTTCGCCCTCGTCGGTGTTCGACCCAGAAGGGCGCGACCACAGTTCGATCCGCATCAACTTTACCTACAATACCGAGGACAAGCTGGTGACGGGCATCGAGCGTCTGGCCACCGCCACCCGCGCCGCGCTTGCGGAGACCTGACCCTTTTGCTCTAACGGGCGGCAAAGTGACTACCGGAGGCCGCCCATGGTCGACATTGCAACCCGTGTCTGGAACCACAAGTGGAAGATCGACCCGATCGTACGGTCGTTGATCGACACCGATTTCTACAAGCTGCTGATGTGCCAGTCGGTGTTTCGCAACCGTCCGCATACCTCTGTCACCTTCTCGTTGATCAACCGCAGCAAGGATATCCGGCTGGCTGAACTGGTGGACGAGGGCGAGCTGCGCGAACAGCTGGACCACATCCGCTCGCTGTCGCTGTCGCGCGGCGAGTCGACATGGATGCGCGGCAACACGTTCTATGGCAAGCGGCAGATGTTCACGCCCGAATTCATGGACTGGTTCGAGAAGCTGCGGCTGCCGCCGTATCATCTGGAAAAACGCGATGGGCAGTACGAGCTTACGTTCGAGGGCACCTGGCCGCAGGTCATGCTGTGGGAAATCCCGGCGCTGGCGGTGCTGATGGAACTGCGTTCGCGCGCCGTGCTGCACGACATGGCCCGGTTCGAGCTTCAGGTGCTATACGCCCGCGCCATGACCCGCCTGTGGGAAAAGACCGAGGTGCTGCGCGACACACCCGGCCTGCGGATCGCCGATTTCGGTACGCGGCGGCGGCATTCGTTCCTGTGGCAGGACTGGTGCGTGCAGGCGATGACCGAGCGGCTGGGCGACAATTTCGTTGGCACCTCCAACTGCCTGATCGCCAAGAACCGCGACCTCGAGGCGATCGGCACCAACGCCCATGAAATGCCGATGGTTTATGCCGCGCTGGCCGAGAATGACGCGGACCTGGCCCGGGCGCCCTACGAGGTCCTTTCCGACTGGCACGATGAACATGACGGCAACCTGCGGATCATCCTGCCCGACACATACGGTACCGAAGGGTTTCTGGACAAGGCGCCCGACTGGCTGGCGGGGTGGACGGGCATCCGTGTCGACAGCGGCGACCCCGCCCGCGGCGCCGAAACCGCCATCCAGTGGTGGAAGGACCGTGGCGAGGACCCGACGCAGAAGCTTGTCATCTTTTCCGACGGGCTGGACGAGGAGAAGATCCTCGCGCTGCACAAGCAGTTCGCGGGTCGCGTGCGCGTCTCCTTCGGCTGGGGCACGCTGCTCACCAACGACTTCCGCGGCCTGACCCCGGGGGACGCGCTGGCGCCGTTCAGCCTCGTGTGCAAGGCCGTTGCCGCGAACGGACGACCAACGGTGAAACTGTCGGACAACCCGCGCAAGGCGATGGGGCCCGAGGACCAGATCGACCGTTACAAGCGGGTCTTCGGGGTGGGGGACCAGGAGGAGATGGAGGTGGTGGTGTGACCACCCCGATGCTCGCCGGCATTCGCATCATCGAGTTCGAGGGTCTTGGCCCCGCGCCTTTTGCTGCGATGATGCTGGCGGATCTGGGCGCGGAGGTCACCGTGATCCAGCGGCCCGGTTCTGCCAACCCCACGATGGGCGCGCATAACATGCTCGACCGGGGCAAGCGGGCCGTGGTGCTGGATCTCAAGGATCCCGGCGACATGGCTGCGGCCAAGGCGTTGGTGAGCGAGGCCGATGCGCTGATCGAGGGGTTGCGGCCCGGGGTGATGGAGCGGCTGGGGCTGGGGCCCGAGGCGTTTGCCGAGAGCAACCCGACGCTGGTTTATGGACGGATGACGGGCTGGGGGCAGGACGGGCCGCGGGCACATCTGGCGGGGCATGACTATAATTACATCGCCACGGCGGGGGCGCTTTACTATGCCTCGACCCCCGGCGATGCGCCGCTGACGCCGCCGACGATCGTGGGGGATATCGGGGGTGGGGCTTTGTACCTTGTGGCCGGTATTCTGAGCGGTCTGCTCAATGCGCAGCGGACGGGCCGTGGCACGGTTGTGGATGCGGCGATTACCGACGGGTCGGCGCATATGATGGCGCTGTTCATGGCGATGGCGGGGGCTGGGAACCTGTCGTGGACGCGCGGTGAGAGCCTGCTGGACGCGCCGCCCTGGGGGCGGACATACGCTTGTGCCGACGGGCGGTACCTGTCGGTGCAATGCCTTGAGCCGCAGTTCTATGCGATGTTTCTGGACCTTCTCGGGCTGGATGACGATCCGCTTTTCGCGGCGCAGTACGATCGGGCGCAGTGGCCGGAACAGACGGCGCGGCTGGCGGCGCTGTTCGCGGCGCGGCCGGTTGGCCGCTGGGCGGCTTTGTTCGACAACACGGACGCCTGTGTCGCGCCGGTGTTGAGCCCGTGGGAGGCGGCGCAGGAGGCGCATATCGCCGCGCGTGCGATCTGGCACGCGGCGGAGGGCGGATTGCAACCGGCCCCGGCGCCGCGCTTTGACGGGAAGGCGCAGGCGCCCAACCCGGTGCCCGCGCGGGGGCAGGATACCGAAGCCGTGCTGGACGATCTGCGGGCGCGGGGGCTGATCTGAGGAATTTTGCATACGCTGGTGTATGGTGCGGCATCCCGGACGTGATCCGGGATCTCTTGCCGTGAGAGGTCCCGGGGCAGGCCAGGGACCGGGAGCGCGGCCTTAGCCGCCGTGGACTTTTTTGCTATCGGCGGGCGCCTCGTCGCGTTCGAACATGCCGTAGTCACGGATGACAGACACGACGCGCAGGCGGTAATCGTCGAACATGATCTCGCGGCCTGCGCGCTGGGCGCCGCGATGCGCCTCGAGCCGGCGCCATTCGTCGAGCGCGGCCTCGTCGCGCCAGAAGCTGAGGGAGAGCAGCTTTTCCGGGTTCACCAGGCTTTGGAAGCGTTCGACCGAGATGAAGCCGTCGATGCCTTCGGCCAGCGGTTTCATCTTGGCGGCCATGTCGAGATAGGCGTCTTTCTGGTCGGGGTGCGGCATGACCTCGAAGATGACGGCGATCATTTGGTATCTCCTTGCTGCGGTGTGAAGACACATTTCAGGAATGTGCGGTCCTCGCGCAAGAGGAAGTTTTCGGACTGGGCGAAGGCGCAGTTTTCGCGGCCCAGCGGATCGGCGGCGATGTTGAGCCGCATGGAGGAGATCGGGGGGCGCGTGAAAGGGACACGGGTGGTGCGGTTTTCGCGCGAGGGGAGGCGGCGTTTGCGGAGGTGTTCGGTGGAGGTGTGCGTCAGCCCTGAGGGCGCGGGTGGGTTTTCACCCACCCTACGCGTTCGGCCCGGTGTCGCGAGAAAGCGGGTCACGTGGCGCGGGTCGAGAGGTCGGACGCCTCCGGCGGGAGTTTTTCGGCCAAGAAAAAGTTGGCAGTGCATCGGTCCAGATTGCCGCCGCGATGGGGCCAGTGTAGGGTTCGGCGCATGGCCATATCGGTGGAAAGCTTTTTCCTGTCGCCCGAGGCGGAAGGGACGTTGCAGGCGCAGATCCAGCAGATGATCGCGCAGGGCATCCTGTCGGGGCGATTCCGGAAGGGCGAGAAGCTGCCGAGTTCGCGCAAGATGGCCGAGCATCTGGGCGTGAGCCGGATCACGGTGACGCTGGCCTATACCGAGTTGCAGGCCAACGACTATCTGGAGAGCCGGGATCGTTCGGGGTATTTCGTGTCGCAGAACGCGCCGGAGCCGCCCGCGTTTACGCCCAGTGCGGCGAAGGGGGACATGATCGACTGGGGGCGGGCGATCGGGCGGCGATATACCGGCGGAGCGACGCCCGAGAAGCCGCGGGATTGGTCAAGCTATCCTTATCCTTTCATCTTCGGGCAGACCGATCCGAGCCTGTTCGATCACGCAAGCTGGCGCCATTGCGCGCTGCGGGCGCTGGGGCAGAAGGAGTTCCAGGCGCTGGCGGCGGATGCCTATGACCAGGATGACCCCAAGCTGATCGAGTTCATCGCGCGGCACACCCTGCCGCGGCGGGGGATTTTGGCGGAGCCGGGGGAGATCCTGCTGACGATGGGAGCGCAGAACGCGCTGTGGCTGACGGCACAGGTACTGTTGACACAGCGGCGGACGGCGGCGGTGGAGGAGCCGTGTTACCACGCGCTGCGCGATATCCTGACCCAGTCGCGCTGTCACATGGCGCCGGTGCAGGTGGACCGCGACGGGCTGCGGCCACAGGATTTGCCGGAGCGGGCGGACGTGATTTTCACCACGCCCAGTCACCAGGCGCCGACCAACGCGACCATGCCGCTGGACCGGCGGCAGGCGTTGTTGGCCCGCGCGCGGGAGATGGAGGCGCTGATCGTCGAGGATGATTACGAATTCGAGATCAGCTTTCTGCGCGCGCCGCTGCCGTCGCTGAAATCGCTCGATACGGATGGGCGGGTGATTTACGTGGGGAGCTTTTCCAAGTCGATCTTTCCGGGTCTGCGGCTGGGGTATCTTGTCGGCCCGCAGGCGTTCATCCGGGAGGCGCGGGCGTTGCGGGCGAGCGTGCTGCGGCATCCGCCGGGGCATGTGCAGCGGACCACGGCCTATTTCCTGAGCCTGGGGCACTACGACAGCCTGATCCGGCGGATCGGCAAAGCCTATGCACAGCGGCGGCAGGTGATGGAGACCGCGCTGGAAGATCAGGGCCTCGGCGTGGAAGGTCGCGGCGTATTCGGCGGAAGCTCGATCTGGATGCGGGCGCCGGAGGGGGTGGATACCGAGGATCTTGCGCGCCGGTTGCAGGCCCGGGGCGTTCTGATCGAGCCGGGGCGGCCGTTCTTCGAGACCGCGCGGGCACCGCGCAACTTCTATCGATTGGCTTATTCCTCGATTCCCTCGGAACGGATCGCGGACGGTATCGAGATACTGGCAAATGAGCTGGGCTCGTAAGGCCAGTTGGGGCCATGGTGCGGAATCGATCGAACGCCTTGTTCAAAAGGCGAAAATAACGTTCTTCCGGGTGTGTCACGTTTCCGGATTTCTCATTTTTGAGACCAAAAGTCTCAATAAAAATATTCTCTGGCTATAGTCTGCGCGGGAAACTGGCCCTAGAATGGGGGTGACTGCAAGGGTAGCTTTCCCCCAAACCGCGCCGGGGGAGGACCGGCCCTTTTTCAATGTTCAGGAGCACTGTCATGAAGATGACCACCGAAGAAGCCTTTGTAAAAACGCTGCAACGTCACGGGATCCAGCACGCGTTCGGGATCATCGGGTCGGCGATGATGCCGATCTCGGACTTGTTCCCGAAGGCCGGGATCACGTTCTGGGACTGTGCGCACGAGGGCAGCGCGGGGATGATGGCCGATGGCTATACTCGCGCGACGGGCAAGATGAGCATGATGATCGCGCAGAACGGGCCGGGCATCACCAACTTCGTGACCGCCGTGAAGACCGCCTATTGGAACCACACGCCGCTGCTGCTGGTGACGCCGCAGGCGGCGAACAAGACGATCGGTCAAGGCGGGTTCCAGGAAGTCGAGCAGATGAAGCTGTTCGAGGACATGGTGGCCTACCAGGAAGAAGTGCGCGACCCCACGCGTGTGGCCGAGGTGCTGGCACGGGTGATCAGCCAGGCCAAGCGCCTGTGCGGGCCGGCGCAGATCAACATCCCGCGCGATTTCTGGACGCAGGTGGTGGATATCGAGATTCCCAGCGCGATCGAGTTCGAGGTGAGCCCGGGCGGCAGCAATTCGGTGGCTGAAGCGGCCGCGCTGCTGAGCGAGGCCAAGAACCCGGTGATCCTGAACGGTGCGGGCGTGGTGCTGTCGAAGGGCGGGATCGCGGCGTCGATGGAACTGGCCGAGCGGCTGACCGCGCCGGTCTGCGTGGGCTATCAGCACAACGACGCGTTCCCCGGCTCGCACCCGCTGTTTGCCGGGCCGCTGGGCTATAACGGCAGCAAGGCGGGGATGGAGCTGATCAAGGACGCGGACGTGGTGCTTTGCCTTGGCACTCGCCTGAACCCGTTCTCGACCCTGCCGGGCTATGGCATGGAATACTGGCCTGCCAATGCCAAGATCATCCAGGTGGATATCAACCCCAACCGGATCGGCCTGACCAAGAAGGTCAGCGTGGGGATCGTCGGTGATGCGGCCAAGGTGGCGCATGGCATCCTGAAGAACCTGGGCGAGACCGCGGGCGATGAAGGCCGCGAGGAGCGCAAGGCGAAGATCGCCGAGACCAAGAGCAAATGGGCGCAGCAACTGGCCAGCATGGACCACGAGGATGACGACCCCGGCACCACCTGGAACGAGCGCGCGCGCAAGGACAAGCCGGACTGGATGAGCCCCCGCATGGCGTGGCGGGCTATTCAGGGTGCGCTGCCGCGGAATGCGATCATTTCCAGCGATATCGGCAACAACTGTGCCATTGGCAACGCCTATCCGGATTTCGACGAGGGTCGGAAATATCTGGCGCCGGGGCTGTTTGGGCCTTGTGGCTATGGTCTGCCGGCAATTGTTGGCGCCAAGATCGGTTGCCCGGATGTGCCCGTGGTGGGCTTTGCCGGGGACGGCGCGTTCGGCATCGCGGTCAACGAGCTGACGGCCATTGGCCGGAGCGAGTGGCCGGGGATCACGCAGATCGTGTTCCGCAACTACCAGTGGGGCGCGGAAAAGCGGAACTCGACGTTGTGGTTCGACGACAACTTCGTGGGCACCGAGCTGGATGACGATGTCAGCTATGCCGGGATCGCCAATGCCTGTGGGCTGAAAGGTGTCGTGGCGCGGACCATGGACGAGCTGACCGATGCGCTGAACACCGCGATCAAGGAGCAGATGGAGAACGGCACGACCACGCTGATCGAGGCGATGATCAACCAGGAACTGGGCGAGCCGTTCCGCCGGGACGCCATGAAGAAGCCGGTGGAAGTGGCCGGGATCAGCGCCGACGATATGGTCGAGCAACGGGTCTGAGACGTCGCAATCCTGTGGCCCCGCGGGCATAGTGTGCCACGCGGGGCCGAACAGGGCCCTGGACAGAGTGACAGGACAAGACATGACAGACCGATATCCCTTTCTTGCGGCGAGTGAGCCCAAGTGCCCGCCTTCGTTGTTGAAGCGGGCGCAAGGTTTGCCACGGCCGCGCGTGGCGCTGGTGAATGCCGGGGCGCCGAACCCGTTGCAGGGGATCCGGGAGGCGGCTGAGGCCGGTCTGGCCGATCCGGTGCTGATCGGGGACAGCGACAAGATCAAGGCCACGGCGGCGGAGATCGGGTGGGATATCGCGGGCTTGCCGCTCATCCACGCACCGAAGGAGACCGCCGCGCCGGTGGCCGCCGAGATGGCGCGGACCGGCGAGGTTGGCGCGATCATGAAAGGGCAGATTCATACCTCGACTTTTCTCAAGGGGCTTTTGCCGTCAAAGGCGGGGCTGCGCGAGAAGGGGACGCGCTGCGGGCACGTGTTTCACATCACCATGCCGGGGTCCGAGCGGCCCTTGTTGCTGACCGATGCGGCGCTGAACGTGGACCCGGACGTGGAGACGCGGCAGGCGTGTCTGAGCCATGCGGTGATGCTGGCCGACAAGCTGGGGATCGAGCGGCCCAAGGCGGGAATCCTCGCCCCGACCGAGGACCCGATACCGACCGTTCCGAACACGATGGAGGCGGTCGAGATTGCAGAGTGGGCCGAGGGCGCGCTGCCCGGCGCGGTGGTGCAGGGGCCGATGGCAATGGATTTGATCCTGTCCAAGGCCGCGGCGGAGGCCAAGAACTACGACTCCGAAGTGTCGGGCGATGCGGACATCATGCTGACCCCGAACATCACCACGGGCAATGCGCTGTTCAAGCTGATGTCGTTCGGCATGGGCTGTTGCTGCGCCGGCGTGGTGCTGGGGGCGAAGGTGCCGATCCTGCTGACCAGCCGGGCGCAGGGCGCGGAAGAGCGCATCGCCTCGGCCGCGCTGGGCGTGATCGGAGGGGCGGCATGATACTGGTCGTCAATGCCGGGTCGTCCTCGATCAAGGTGGAGCTGTTCACGCCTGAGTTGGAATCGGTCCTGTCGGGGTCGGTGACCGAGATCGGCGGGCAGGGGCGGCTGAGCCTCGGAGGCGAGAAGCAGGACGTTTCAGTTGCGGACCATACGGCATCGTTGGGTATGATCTTCGAGCGGCTGGAGGCGGCGGGGCATCCGGTGTCGTCACTGATCGCGGCGGGGCATCGCGTGGTGCATGGCGGGCCGCATCTGACGGCGCCGGAGCGGTTGACCGACGATGTAATCGCTAGGATCGAGGCGGTGGTGCCGCTGGCGCCTCTGCACAATCCGCATAACCTGTCGGGGGTGCGGGCGCTGGACAGGCTGGCACCGGACCTGCCGCAATTCGCGAGTTTCGACACGGCGTTCCATGCGACGAACCCGGAGGTCGCCGTGACCTATGCCCTGCCGCAGGTGGAGCGGGACAAGGGCATCCGGCGCTACGGGTTTCACGGGCTTTCCTATGCCGGGATGGTGGCGCAGTTCGGGGATGACCTGCCCCGGCGGTTGCTGGGACTGCACCTTGGGAATGGCGCGAGCCTGTGTGCGATGGTCGAGGGACGGTCGGTTGCGAATTCGATGGGGTATTCGCCGCTGGATGGCTTGGTGATGGGCACGCGGACCGGGTGCATCGACGGGATGGCCGTGCTGCGGCTGGCCGAGGATCATGGGATCGACAAGGCGGGCACGATCCTGAACAAGGAAAGCGGGCTGAAGGGGCTGGCCGGGACGAATGACATGGCGACGCTGCTAAGTCGCGACGATGCAGATGCGCGGTTCGCCGTCGAGCATTTCTGTTACTGGGCGACGCGGCAGGCCGGGTCTGCGATTGCCGCGATGCATGGCGTCGACGCGGTGGCGTTTACTGGCGGGATCGGTGAGAACGCCGGCACCATACGGGACCGTATCATGGAGCATCTGAAATGGCTGGGGGATATCCCGGTGCACGTGGTGCCCGCCGACGAGGAGCGGCAGATCGCGCGGGATGTCGTCGGGCTGTTGCCCGGCTGAGCGCATGAGATTTCGGCTTTTCCGGCAACGGCTTTCGGGAAAGCGAACGAACCAAGACAAGCGGTCGCGGGGCGGTGAGAACTGGCCTAGCGTGACCGGGAAGAACCAAGGGAGGCGACGACATGCTGGATCAGCCCAAACTGGATACCTCGCCCAAGGTGTCCGACGAGGTGCGCAAGACGACCTGCTACATGTGCGCCTGCCGCTGCGGGATCAACGTGCATATGAAGGAGGGCAAGGTTGCCTATATCGAGGGTAACCGCGACCACCCGGTGAACAAGGGCGTGCTGTGCGCAAAGGGCAGCGCGGGGATCATGCAGCACAACGCGCCGGCGCGTCTGCGGGCACCGTTGAAGCGGGTCGGGCCGCGCGGGTCGGGTGAGTTCGAGGAGATCAGCTGGGACGAGGCGCTGGAGATCGCCACGGGCTGGCTGGAGCCGCTGCGGCAGGAGGCGCCGGAGAAGCTGGCGTTTTTCACCGGGCGCGACCAGAGCCAGAGCTTTACCAGTTTCTGGGCGCAGAATTTCGGAACGCCGAACTATGCCGCGCATGGCGGGTTTTGCAGCGTCAACATGGCGGCGGCGGGCATCTACACGATGGGCGGCGCGTTCTGGGAATTCGGGCAGCCGGACTGGGAAAACACCAAGCTGTTCATGATCTTCGGGGTGGCCGAGGACCATGACAGCAACCCGATCAAGATGGGGATCGGGCGCGTGAAGGAACGCGGCGCCAAGGTGATCGGGGTGAACCCGATCCGGTCCGGGTATAACGCCGTGGCCGATGAATGGGTCGGGATCACGCCGGGAACCGACGGTTTGCTCATCCTGGCGCTGGTGCATGAACTGCTGCGGGCGGGGAAGATCGACCTGCGCTATCTGGCGGAGTACACCAACGCGCCGGTGCTGGTGAATTGTGATGCGAGATCGCCCGAGCATGGGCTGCTGATGCGGGATGAGAACGGCAAGCTTTTGGTGATCGACCGGGCGACGGGACAGCCTGCGCCGTTCGACGAAAAGGGCGTGAAGCCGGGCCTGTCGGCCAGCTATGAGAAGGATGGCGTGACGCACCGGCCGGTGATGCATCTGCTGGCCGAGCGCTACATGGGCGCGGAATACGCGCCCGAGGCCGTGGCGGAGCGGTGCGGCGTGAGTGCGCGGCGTATCCGGGCGATTGCGGCGGAACTGGCAAGGGTCGCTTTCGAGGAAGAGATCGTGCTGGACCGGGAGTGGACGGACTTCCGGGGGCAGACCCACAAGGCGATGATAGGCCGCCCGGTGAGCTTCCACGCGATGCGGGGGATCTCGGCGCATTCAAACGGGTTTCAGACCTGCCGGAGCCTGCACCTGTTGCAGATCCTGCTGGGCTCGGTCGAGGTGCCCGGTGGGTTCCGGTTCAAGCCGCCCTATCCGAAGCCCGTGAGCATCCACCCGACGCCGCATTGCAAGGTGACGCCGGGCAAGCCGCTGGACGGCCCTCACTTGGGCTTCGTGCGGGGGCCGGAGGATCTGGCGCTGAAGGACGACGGGACACCTGCGCGGATCGACAAGGCGTTCACCTGGGAGAACCCGATGAGCGCGCATGGCATGATGCACATGGTCATCAGCAATGCCCATGCGGGGGATCCGTACAAGATCGACACGCTGTTCATGTATATGGCAAATATGGCGTGGAATTCTTCGATGAACACGCGCGGCGTGATCGACATGCTGACGGACACCGACGAGAACGGCGAGTATGTCATCCCGCGTATCATCTATTCGGATGCGTATAGTTCCGAGATGGTCGCCTATTCCGACCTGATCCTGCCAGACACGACCTATCTGGAGCGGCACGACTGCATCAGCTTGCTGGACCGCCCGATCTGCGAGGCGGACGCCGCCGCCGACGCGATCCGCTGGCCGGTAGTGGAGCCGGGGCGCGACGTGAAGGGTTTCCAGACGGCGCTGGTTCTGCTGGCGAACAAGATGGGTCTGCCGGGGTTCACCAACGAGGATGGCAGCGCGAAGTGGGCGGATTATGCAGATTACATCGTCAACCACGAGCGCAAGCCGGGTATCGGGCCATTGGCCGGGTGGCGCAAGGGCGAGAAGGGGCTGACCCACGGGCGCGGGGCGCCGAACGAGGAGCAGCTGGAGAAGTATATCGAGAATGGCGGGTTTTTCGTGAACCATATCGCCGAGGAACACGCCTATATGAAGCCGTGGAACATGGGCTATCAGGAATGGGCGGTGGGCATGGGCCTGTATGACAGCCCACAGCCCTATATCTTTGACCTTTATGCCGAGACGATGCGCAAGTTCCAGCTGGCCGCCGAGGGGCATGGCGAGCGGCAACCGCCCGAGCATCTACGCGAGCGGATCAAGGCGACGCTGGACCCGCTGCCGGTGTGGTACCCGCCTTTCGAGGACGGGCATGTGGACCCGGTGGAATATCCCGTTCACGCGCTGACGCAGCGGCCGATGGCGATGTATCACTCATGGGGGTCTCAAAACGCATGGCTGCGGCAGATCCACGGGCGCAATCCGCTCTATCTGCCGACCAAGATCTGGGAGGCGAACGGGTTTGCCGACGGCGACTGGGCACGGGTCACGTCGGCGCATGGCGAGATCACGGTGCCGGTGGCGCATATGGCGGCGCTGAACGAGAACACGGTCTGGACCTGGAACGCGATTGGCAAGCGCAAGGGCGCTTGGGCGCTGGAAAAGGACGCGCCTGAGGCGACGAAGGGGTTTCTGCTCAATCACCTCATTCATGAGTTGCTGCCGCCCAAGGGCGACGGGTTGCGCTGGGCGAACAGCGATCCGGTGACGGGGCAGGCGGCGTGGTTCGACCTGCGTGTGAAGATCGAGAAGACGGCAGCGCCCGAAGAGGTGCATCCGACATTCGCGCCGATCACGTCGCCGGTGGGAACCGGGCCGGATGAGTTGCGCTGGAAGGTGGGCAAATGAGCGCGGGAATTTTCTTGCAAGAAAATTGCCAAGACTTTTCGAAAAGTCTTGGGCGGAAAATGCGTATTTTCCGGCCTATTTTCTGCGCAGAAAATGGGTGTGCGGAGGTCTGGCAGTGAGCGGTAAGGGCCTGACATTGATCGCCATACTGGCGTTCGTGATCTTCGTGGTCGGGACCTTCGTGTGGTTCATCGGCAAATGGAATTCGAGCGAGGACGCAGGCCTGAAAGGTGCCGTCCTGCCCAAGACAGAGGAGCGGCAAGCATGACGACGCTTCCAAAGAAAACGCAGCGCAAGATGGGGCTGGTGATCGACCTGGACACGTGCGTCGGGTGCCATGCCTGCGTGGTGAGCTGCAAGGGGTGGAACACCGAGAATTACGGCGCGCCGCTGAGTGATCAGGATCCGTATGGCAGCGATCCCAGCGGGACGTTCCTGAACCGGGTGCATTCCTACGAGGTGCAGCCCCTGGCCGAAAGCGGGATGCCGCATCCGGCGGCGCAGTTGATCCATTTCCCCAAGTCCTGCCTGCATTGCGAGGACGCACCATGCGTCACCGTATGCCCGACCGGCGCGAGCTATAAGCGGGTCGAGGATGGGATCGTGCTGGTGAACGAGAGCGATTGCATCGGCTGCGGGCTGTGCGCCTGGGCCTGTCCTTACGGCGCGCGCGAGATGGATGCGGCGGAGGGCGTGATGAAGAAATGCACGCTGTGTGTCGACCGGATCTATAACGACAACCTGCCCGAGGAGGACCGGGTGCCGGTCTGCGTGCGGACCTGTCCGGCGGGGGCGCGGCATTTCGGGGATCTGGGCGATCCGGACAGCGATGTGTCGAAACTGGTCGAGGAACGCGGTGGTATGGACCTGATGCCCGAGCAAGGCACGAAGCCCGTGAACCAGTACCTGCCGCCACGGCCCAAGGACCGAGTGATGGCCACCCCCGACGAGCAGATCGACGTGCTGGCGCCGCTATTGGCCCCCGTGGCGGAGGAGCCGAAGGGGTTTATCAGCTGGCTTGATAAAGCGCTGGAGAAGATCTGATGCATCCTGCGCCCTCCGTTATCGTATTCACGACGCTGTCGGGCCTTGGGTTCGGCCTGCTCTTTTGGCTGGGGCTTGGGGTCATCGTGCCGACAGGCTGGGTCGCGTTCACCTTCTTCGTGATCGGCTACCTGCTGGCCGTGGGCGGGCTGATGGCCTCGACCTTTCACCTGGGCCACCCGGAGCGGGCGTTGAAAGCGTTCACGCAATGGCGGTCTTCGTGGTTGAGCCGGGAGGGTGTTTCGTCGGTCGCGGCGCTGATCGTGATGGCGATCTATGGCGCGGGGCTGGTGTTTTTCGACACGGCCTGGATGCTGGTGGGGGTGATCGGGGCGGTGCTGTCGGCGGTGACGGTGTTTACCACCTCGATGATCTACACGCAGATGAAGACGGTGCCGCGCTGGAACACGCCGCTGACGCCGCTTTTGTTCATGGCGATTGCTCTGGCCGGTGGCGCGTTGCTGGCGGGGCAAGTTGAGATTGCGCTGATCCTGATGCCCGTCGCGGCCGCCGTGCAGGTCATCTGGTGGCTGCGCGGGGACAAGGCGCTGGCACAGAGCGGCACGGATATGGCCACGGCGACGGGGCTGGGCAATATCGGCGCCGTGCGGGCGTTCGAGCCGCCGCATACGGGCAACAACTACCTCTTGCGGGAGTTCGTTTACGTGGTGGGGCGCAAGCACGCGCAGAAGCTGCGGATGATCGCGCTATTGTTCGGGTACACGGTGCCTTTCGTGCTGCTGCTTGTGCCGTTTTCACATGTCGCGGCGCTGGTGGCCGTGCTGGCTCATCTGGGCGGGATCGCGGCGTCCCGCTGGCTGTTTTTTGCCGAGGCCGAGCACGTGGTGGGTCTGTATTACGGGAAGCGCTAGGCGCCTTGCCCGCCTTTACAGGCGGTCTTGGCCCGGTTGCGGATCGGTCAGGCCCCACTCATCCGTGACAGGATCGATCCGGCGTTCGCGGAAGCGGATCCAGCGGACGCGGATGGCCCAAACCAGGGCCGCCAGCAGCGTCAGGAAGATGATGTTGAACCACGGAATGATCGTGACATTCGGATCCTCGACAGGGTCTACCGAGATGGCGTTCGGGAAAACCGACAGGAACTCGTTGCGCCAGCCGTAATGGGTGATCGAAACCCAGCGCGGAGTCTCCGCGGTAGAGCGCAGATCGGCGGCCTCTGCCTGAAGGTTCGAGGTGTCGAACTTGAAATAGGGCGGCCAGCCCCAGCCGGTATCCTCGTTGCGGTAGACCATGACGCCGCCATCGGCGAGCCGGGTCTGGATGAAGAAGATATCTCGGTTGGCCGTGCCCTCGGCGTCGCCGGTGCCCACGTTGGACCAGAAGATCGAGTTTTCGCCGAAATCAATGCGCTTTTCGTAGGTGTCAGTGACGCGCGCGATGTCGTGCTGGGGCAGGGTGTAGTGCAGAAAGCCCGCGACCAGCAGCCAGAAGGCGGCGACGAAGATCCATTTGATGTAGTGCATGATCGTTCGCTCCTTGATGCCGGGGCGGGCGCAGCAAGGACGCCGCGCGAAGGACCGACCCCGAGTGCGTCGATCCGTGTTATCCTTCGGATCGGGACCGAACACAACCAACAGGAGTCGAGATAATGTGTGATATCTGCGTGATGCAAGCGGTGAAGGAAAAGATGTTGTCGCGCCGGCAGTTATTCGGCGTCGGGGCGGCGGCCGGGGCCGCAGCCGCGCTGGGCACCTTTGGTGCGCCGCGGGCGATGGCGGCGGGGCATGATGCGGTCGAGGATCTGACCCATGCCTACGGGCCGGATTTCCCGACCTATTTCGGGGCGCCCGGGATATCGATGGAGCAAAAGTTCAATTTCGCCGACAACGGCTTCAACCTGTTGGAGCTGACGGTGAACGAGCATACCGGCACGCATGTGGACGCACCGCTGCACTTTTCGGCGGATGGTGCGTCGGTGGACGAGATCCCGGTGGGAAGCCTTGTGGCGCCGCTTTGCGTGATCGACATTGCCACCAAGGCAGAGGAGGACGCGGATGCGCAAGTGACGCCGGATGACCTGCACGCCTGGATCGAGGCGAACGGCGAGATACCGGACAATGCCTGTGTCGCGCTCTATTCGGGGTGGGGCGCGAAGGCCGGATCGGACGCGTTCCGGGGCTTTGATGGGGACAAGATGCACTTCCCGGGGTTCCACGTGGAGGCGGCGCAAATGCTGGCCGAGGAAACGGGGACGCAATCCATCGCGTCCGATACGCTGTCGCTGGATCACGGGCCGTCAGCGGATTTCGCGGCACATTACGCCTGGCTGCCGACCGGGCGCTTCGGGATCGAATGCATTGCAAATCTCGACAAGGTGCCTGCCAGCGGGGCCACTATCGTTATCGGCGCGCCAAAGCACACGGGCGGCACCGGGGGTCCGGCGCGGATCTTCGCGTTGATTTGAAATGGAGATGCCCCGGCGCTAGGGCCGGGGCGTTTGGTTCAGCCGACCACGTTGAAGTCCGGCCCGTAGGGATAGCCGGTGATGTTCTCGTGCCCCTCTTCGGTGATGACCAGCACGTCGTGTTCGCGGTAGCCGCCGGCGCCGGGCTGGCCCTCGGGGATGGTCAGCATCGGCTCCATCGAGATGACCATGCCGGGTTGCAGGACGGTATCGATATCCTCGCGCAGTTCCAGCCCGGCCTCGCGCCCGTAGTAATGCGACAGGATGCCGAAGCTGTGGCCATAGCCGAAAGTCCGATATTGCAGCAGGTCGCGCTCGGACAGGAAGGCGTTGATCTTGTGCGTGACCTCGGCGCAGGAGATGCCGGGCTTGAGCAGGGACATGCCGTATTCGTGGGCGGCGACGTTGGCTTGCCAGATGGCGAGGGACGCGGCGTCGACCTCGCCTGCGAACATGGTGCGTTCGAGCGCCACGTAATAGGCCGAGACCATGGGGAAGGTATTGAGCGACAGGATATCACCGCGCTGGATTGCCCGTGCGGTGACGGGGTTGTGGGCGCCGTCGGTGTTGAGGCCGGATTGGAACCAGACCCAGCTGTCGCGGTACTCGGCGTCGGGGAAACGCCTGGCGATCTCCAGTTCCATCGCGTCGCGCCCGGCCATGGCCACGTCGATTTCGCGCGTGCCGATGCGGACCGCGTCACGGATGGCATGGCCGCCGACGTCGGCGATGGCGGTGCATTGGCGGATGAGGGCGATCTCGGCGGGGGACTTGGCCATGCGCTGGGTCATGGTGTGGGCCGCGATGTCGATCATGTCGTTGGGCGCAAGGTAGTGGTCGAGCTTCTCTCGCTGTTGGAGCGTCAGGTGATCGGATTCGTAGCCGATCACGCCGCCAGTGCCGGTGACGGAGCGGATCGCGCGCCAGTAGTTGTCGCGCTGCCAGTCGGTATAGGTGATGTTGTCGCCGTGGCTGCGGCGCCATGGCTGGCCTGCGTCGATGCCTGCGGAAATGGTGACGCTGTCGGTTGCCGTCACGACGAGGCCGTAGGGCCGCCCGAAGGCGCAATAGAGGAAGCCCGAGTAGTAGGCGATGTTGTGCATCGAGGTGAAGACGGCGGCGGTGACGCCGGCCTCTGACATGATGCGACGCAGGTCGGCGAGGCGTTGGTCGTATTCGGATGCGGCGAAGGGCAGCGGGGCCTTTTCGCCGTTGTGGAAGCGGTAGAACTCGGGGCGCTCGGCCGCGAAATCGGTCTGGGTTTGGGATGCAGTCATTGTGTGACCCTCCTTGAGCAAGAAAGATCCCGGCGTTCAGGACTGTTGGAAAATGAGACCCGGTTTGGGGGCGACGCCATCGCCCGTCGGTCTGAGGCTGTTCTTGCAGAGCGGGGCAGGTCTGGCAAGATGGTTTGCGACATTATGAGGACGGGAGCGGATCATGACGGCAAGACCGGGAAAGCGGAACCTGATCACGGATGTGCCGGGGATCCTGGTGGGGCAGGCCGAGGACACGGCGGTGAAAACCGGGGTGAGCGTGGTCGTGGGGGACGCGCCGTTCACGGCAGGCGTGCACGTCATGGGCGGGGCGCCGGGGACGCGGGAGACGGATTTGCTGGCGCCGGACAAGGTGGTGGAGGAGGTCGATGCGCTGGTCTTGTCGGGCGGGTCCGCATTCGGGCTGGATGCGGCGTCGGGCGTGGCGGACGGGTTGCGCGCCGAAGGGCGCGGCTTTGCCGTGGGCGATCAGCGCGTGCCGATCGTGCCGGGGGCGATCCTTTTCGATCTGCTGAATGGCGGGGACAAGGACTGGGGGGAGAACCCTTACAAGCGCCTGGGGCGGGAGGCGCTGGCGGCACGGGGGGAGGCGTTCGAGCTTGGGAGTTTCGGGGCTGGGACCGGTGCGGTGACGGCGGATTTCAAGGGCGGGGTGGGCTCGGCCTCGGTTGTGTTGGCGTCGGGTGCGACCGTGGGTGCGCTGGTGGCGGTGAACGCGCTGGGGTCTGCCGTGGCGGGCGAGCGCGGGGAGTTCTGGGCGGCGCCGTTCGAGATGGGCGACGAGTTTGGTGGTCTGGGCGTGGCGCGGGATTTCGGGGATGTGCAGGAGCCTCGGACGAAGCTGGGGCAGCACGCGGCGACGACGATCGGCGTGGTGGCGACGGATGCGAGCCTAAGCCAGGCGCAGTGCACGCGGATGGCGGTGGCGGCGCATGATGGCTATGCGCGGGCGCTGGTGCCGTCGCACACGCCGATGGACGGGGATTTGATCTTTGCCGCCGCCACGGGGCGCGGGGCTGCGTCGGATGTGGCGGGTCAGTTGGCGCTGGGTCATGCGGCGGCGACCTGCATGGCGCGGGCGATTGCGCGCGCGGTGTACGTGGCGCGGCCCGCGCCGAAGGATGGGGTGCCGTGTTGGGTGGAGCGGTTCGGCGAAGGGTGAGGTGGGGGCGCGTCTGTTCTCACCCACCCTACGCAAGCCGATCGCGTGGTGCGTGTGGCCGGCGGCGGGATTCGAGTATTTATGGCAATAAAAAGCCGGGGTGGGTCAGCCGATGATATCGCGCATCAGGGGGCTTTCGGGGTCCTTGAGGGCGTCGATGATGTCGAAGTGGTGACGGACCTTGTCGATGCGCAAAAGGCAGGACCAGGCGTCGGCCTGCCAGCGGGCCTGATCGAGGAAAACGGGGCGTTCCTCGGCGCCGACCCAGATGCGGGTGGGGATGGCGAGGCGGTCGGTCATAAGTGCGGGGCTTTCGGCGGCGGCGGTGGCTTCGGTCAGTTGGAACTGGGCGTTCATAGCGGTGTGCAGGAGCGGGCGCAGGTCGGAGACCGGGGAGATCGGGGTGATGGTGGTGATGCGGTCTGTGACATCAATGGGCAGCAGGCTGGGCTGGGTCATGCGGGAGACGAGGTGGCCGCCGGCGGAGTGACCGGCAAGGGCGACGGGGCCATCGGTGGTGCCCGCGATGGTCTGAATGGCGCGCGCGATCTGGCGGGTGATGTCGTCGATGCGGACATCCGGGCAGAGGTCGTAGGAGGGCATGGCGACGGTCCAGCCGCGCGCCAGCGCGCCGGTGGCGAAGTGGGACCAGTAAGAGCGGTCGAAGCGGAGCCAGTAGCCGCCGTGGACAAAGATGAGGGTGCCTTTCGGTGCGGTTTCGGGGCGGAAGAGGTCGTAGGCCTGGCGCGGGGTGCCGCCGTAGGGAACGCCGAGATCGTCGCGGTCTGGTGCGCGTGCCTCGCGGAAGGCGGCTGCCTCGGCCGCCCAGCGGGGCGGGTAGCTTTCGCCGTCCGGGATGTAGGGGACGTTGGCGTAGGCATCGTCGTAATCCATGATCTGCTCCTTCGGGCTGGCCCTAGACATTTTCTGCCCCAGATGCTTTGCCAAGACGAGACGTTTTTGCCGGAGGATGCGCGATGCTCGATACTGCCACCAACCTGAAATCGCTTTTGAAGGATCCCGATCTGCTGGCCGGAAAGGCCTATGCCGGGGGTGAGTGGGTCGACGGTGCGGACGGCGCCACGTTCGAGGTGGTGAACCCGGCGCGGGGCGACGTGATTGCCAATGTTGCGGATCTGGACCGCAAACAGGTGGCGGATGTTATCGCGGGGGCCGCCAAGGCGCAGAAGGACTGGGCCAAGTGGACGGGCAAGGAGCGCGCCGCGGTGCTGCGCAAGTGGTTCGACTTGATGATGGAGCATCAGGACGATCTGGGCACGATCCTGACCGCCGAGCAGGGCAAGCCGCTGGCCGAGGCCAAGGGCGAGATCGCCTATGGCGCGTCGTTTATCGAGTTCTTCGGTGAAGAGGCCAAGCGGGTTTACGGCGAGATGATTCCCGGCCACCAGCGCGACAAGCGGATCATGGTGCTGAAGCAGCCCATCGGGGTGGCCGCATCCATTACGCCGTGGAACTTCCCGAACGCGATGATCACGCGCAAGGCGGCCCCCGCGCTGGCGGCGGGCTGTGCCTTTGTCGGGCGTCCGGCGGCGGAGACGCCCCTTTCGGCCACGGCAATGGGTGTTCTGGCCGAGCGGGCGGGCATTCCGGCCGGCGTGTTCAACATCGTGACCTCTTCGCGGTCCAGCGACATCGGCAAGGAGTTCTGCGAGAACCCGAACGTGCGCAAGCTGACCTTTACCGGGTCCACGGAGGTGGGGCGCATCCTGCTGCGGCAAGCCGCCGACCAGGTGATGAAATGCTCGATGGAGCTTGGCGGCAACGCGCCCTTCATCGTGTTCGACGATGCCGATGTGGATGCCGCCGTGGAAGGCGCGATCATGTGCAAGTTCCGCAACAACGGGCAGACCTGTGTCTGCGCCAACCGGATCTATGTGCAGGCGGGGGTTTACGATGCCTTTGCCGAGAAGCTGAAGGACCGGGTGAGCCAGATGAAGGTGGGTGACGGGCTGGAGGACGGCACCGAGCTGGGGCCGCTGATCAACCCGGAGGCGTCTGAGAAGGTCGTGGAGCATATCGAGGATGCGAAATCCAAGGGCGGCAATGTGATCCTTGGGGGCGCGGATGGCGATATGGAGGGCAACTTCTTCAAGCCGACGATCCTGACGGGTGTGACGCAGGATATGAAAGTGAGCCAGGAAGAGACGTTCGGGCCGCTGGCGCCGCTCTTCAAGTTCGAGGACGAGGATGACGTGATCGCCATGGCGAACGACACGATCTTTGGCCTTGCCAGCTATTTCTACGCGAAGGATCTGAGCCGGGTCTACAAGGTGGCCGAAGCGCTGGAATACGGCATTGTCGGCGTGAACACCGGCATCATCTCGACCGAGGTGGCGCCGTTCGGCGGCGTGAAGCAGTCGGGGTTGGGCCGGGAAGGCAGCCATCACGGGATCGAAGATTTCCTGGAGTTGAAATACGTCTGCATGAGCGTGTGAGGCGCGGCATGGACGACGGCTTTCACGGGGTCTTTCCTTATCTCGTTTCGCCGCTAGACGGCGAAGGCCGGGTCAATCGCGAGGTTCTGACCCGGCTGTGTGAGGACCTGATCGACGCAGGAGTGCATGGTCTGACACCGCTGGGGTCAACGGGGGAGTTCGCCTACCTGAGCTGGGCGCAGAAGCGCGATATTGTCGAGACGGTCGTGGCCGCCGCCAGGGGCCGGGTGCCGGTGGTGGCGGGCGTGGCGGCGACAACCACGTCCGAGGCCGTGCGGCAGGCGCGGGAGTTCGCGGCGATGGGTTGTGACGGTATTCTTGCCGTGCTTGAGGCCTATTTCCCGGTGAGCGACGCAGGCATCAAGGACTACTTCACCGCCATTGCGGCGGCGATGGACCTGCCGATCGTGATCTACACCAACCCGAATTTCCAGCGCAGCGACCTGAGCGTGCCGTTGATCGCCGAACTGGCGGAAATCGAGAACATCCGCTGTCTGAAGGATGCGTCGAGCAATACCGGGCGGTTGTTGTCGATCATGGACCGGGTGGGGGACAAACTGGATATCTTTGCGGCCTCGGCGCATATCCCGGCTTGCGTCATGCTGATCGGCGGCAAGGGCTGGATGGCCGGGCCCGCGTGCATCGTGCCGAAGCAGAGCGTGAAACTGTATGAGCTGTGCAAGGTCGGGCAGTACCAGGCGGCGATGGAGTTGCAGCGCGAGTTGTGGGCGCTGAATCAGGCGTTTGCGAAGTACAACCTGGCGGCCTGCGTTAAGGGTGGGCTGGAGTTGCAGGGCTATGAGGTAGGCGCGCCGCTGCCGCCGCAGGATGGGCTGAGCGACGAAGGCCGGACCGAGTTGAAGGCGGTGCTGGAGCGGGTCGGGGCGCTGTAGGGCGCGCGCCAGGTGAGATGAGGTCCCGCCAAGGTGGGATGAAATCCCACCCTACGCCCGCATTGGAGCCATCATAATTTTTTCGCGCATCGCCAAGGATTGACGACCGGGCGGCGTCCTACAATCGTGATGCGCATGACTGTCAGTGACGAAACCCTGGCCACAGCCGCGGCAGATGGCGATGCGGCGGCCTTCTCGGCTTTGGTCGAGCGGCACTACGATGCCGTGTTCCGGCTGGCCTTTCGGCTGACCGGGGCGAGGGCGGAGGCCGAGGATCTGACGCAGGATGTGTGTGCGGCGTTGCCGGGGAAGCTGGGCGGGTTTCGCGGGGCGTCGAAGTTTACCACGTGGCTGTGGCGGGTGGTGGTGAATGCCGCCCATGACCGGCGGAGGCGGGCGGCGACACGGGCGAAATACGCGGAAGGCTGGGGCGACTGGGAAGTGGACCGCCGGGCGGCGAACGCGGAAGTGGCCGAAGCCGTCGATTGGCTGACGCAAGCGATGCGCGCCCTGCCGGAGGAATTGCGGGACACGCTGGCGCTGGTGCTGGATGACATGAGCCATGCGGAGGCCGGTGAGGTGTTGGGCATCTCGGGCGGGACGGTGGGGTGGCGCATATCCGAGGCGAAGAAACATTTGCGCGCGATGCGCGCGCGAGAGGAGGACGCATGAGCGACGACCTCGACGATCTGAAGGCCATGATGCGGGCCGCGACGCCGAAGCCGGATGCCGACAGTAAAGCGGCGGATATTGCCTTGGCGCGGGAAAACTTTGCCGTTCTCCAAGAGGCGCGGGATGGCGCGCGTCAAACCTCTGATCGCCCGAGAAAGGGCCTCATCAGAGGAGTGACGGATATGTTGATGCGGATGAATACGCGCGGGGCGCTGACGGCGACGACGGCGCTGGTGGCGCTGGGAATGGTCGTGGTGGTGCCGGATTGGCACAATGCGCCGGCGCTGCGGGGGGCGCAGCCGGTGGTGACCGAAGCGGATGATGGTTTGGCGGACCCGGGCGCGCGCAGGGAAGCGCCGGTGCCGGAGGCCGCGGAGGAACTGACGCTGGATGTCGCTCCGGCGGAGCCTGCGCCGGCCGCCGAAGCACCTAGGCCTGCGCCGGAGCCGCAGGTGGCAAGACCCGAGTCGGGCGCAGAGAAGCGGCGACAGGCGGTACCTTCTGCGGCGCAGTCCATAGCGCCGGGAGATCTTGAGGGGTATGCCGGAGGGGCGGCCAACACCACCACGGTCGGACGGATCGCGCAGCCGGATTCGGATGGCTTGGCGGCCCTGCCGGAAAGCGGTACCGAAGCATTTCCCGAGGCGGAGCCGAACGCGCTGAAAATCACGGCGGAAGAGCCGGTTTCGACCTTTTCGATCGATGTGGATACGGCATCGTATGGTGTGGTGCGGTCGTCCTTGCGAGCGGGAAGCCTGCCGCCGAAGGAGGCGGTGCGGATCGAGGAGATGTTGAACTATTTCCCGTATGACTATGCCGCGCCCGAAGGCGATGCGCCGTTTGCGCCGACGGTGAGCGTGACGGACACGCCGTGGAACCCGGACACGCAGCTGGTGCATATCGCGATCCAGGGCGAGTTGCCGCCGGTGGAGGATCGCCCGCCATTGAACCTGGTATTCCTGATCGACACGAGCGGGTCGATGCAAGCGGCGAACAAGCTGCCGCTGCTCAAGCAATCGCTGGCGCTGATGCTGCCGCAGTTGAGTGAGCGGGACAGCGTGGCAATTGTCACCTACGCGGGCAGCGCGGGGCAGGCGCTGGCACCGACGGCGGCGACGGAGCGGGAGACGATCCTTGGCGCGCTGGATCGGTTGGAGGCCGGAGGCTCGACCGCGGGGCAGGCGGGGTTGCAGCAAGCGTACGCCCTGGCCGGGGAGATGAGTGGCGATGGCGAGGTGTCGCGCGTGATTCTGGCGACGGACGGGGATTTCAATGTCGGGGTCAGCGACCCGGAAGCGTTGAAGGAGTATATCGCAGAGCAGCGTGAGAGCGGCACCTACCTGTCGGTGATGGGGTTCGGACGCGGCAACCTGGACGATGCGACGATGCAGGCGCTGGCGCAGAACGGAAACGGTCAGGCGGCCTATATCGATACGCTGTCTGAGGCGCAGAAAGTGATGGTCGATCAGGTGAGCGGGGCGCTTTACCCGATTGCCGACGACGTGAAGATCCAGGTAGAGTTCAACCCTGCGGCGGTCGTGGAATACCGGCTGATCGGGTATGAGACCCGCGCGCTGCGGCGCGAGGATTTCAACAACGACCGGGTGGATGCGGGCGATATCGGGGCCGGGCACCAGGTGACCGCGCTTTACGAGATCACGCCGGTGGGCTCGCCCGCGCAGATGAGTGATCCGCTGCGCTATGGCGAGGCGGAGGCGGTGCGCGCAGAGGCCGATGAGCTCGGTTATTTCAAGCTGCGGTACAAGGCACCCGGTGAGAGTGAGAGCCGGTTGATCGAGCAACCTATTGTCGAGACTGGCGAGGCCGGGACCGAAGCGCGGTTCGCGGCGGCGATTGCCGGGTTCGGGCAGTTGTTGCGCAGGGAGACGTACCTTGGCGATTGGGAGTATGCGGATGCGATTGCGCTGGCGAATGGCGCTAAGGGCGAGGATCCGTTCGGGTACCGCGCCGAGGCGGTGCAGCTGATGCGGCTGGCGGAGAGCCTGTCGCGGTGAGAGGCGGCGCGCGGAATCAAGGTGCAGCTTTCTGCACCGCCGCGCATCGCCGGGCCGCCCCGTCACGCCAGAGGCGTGCCGACTACAGTTGGCGCACCTTTGGTGCGACGGCACGGCGATTGGGCTTGGCTGGGTGCACCGCTCATCTTTTTTCGGATTTGGCTGGAATAAAGCGCTGTAGAACGGCAGTTGGATCGCCGTACCGCGCCCCGGCGCTGCGCGGCCCCAAACGAAAAACGCCCCGTGGAGACCACGGGGCGTTTCGCATGGTAGCAAGCGTCGCTTAGTTCACGGTTTCCGCGTCGACGACATCTTTTTGCGTGGTCGTGCCGCTGGCGATCTCGATGCGGCGGGGTTTGAGCCGCTCGGGCACCTCGCGCACGAGTTCGATATGCAGCATGCCGTCGGTATGCGTCGCGCCGGTCACCTTGACGTGGTCGGCCAGCTGGAACTTGCGCTCGAACGCGCGGGTGGCGATGCCACGATGCAGGTAGGTGCGGTCGCCTTCCTCTTCGGCTTTGCGGGCCGAGACGATCAGCGCGCCCTCGCGCAGTTCGACGGAGAGTTCGTCATCGCTGAACCCGGCTACGGCGATCGAGATGCGGTAGGCATCATCGGCCGTCTTTTCGATATTGTAGGGGGGGTAGGTGGGGTGATTGACGTCACCGGCGGTGACACGGTCCATCATGTCGGCGATTTGGTCAAACCCGATGGATGCCCGGTAAAGCGGGGCAAGATCAAAGTTACGCATTGGAATCCTCCGTTGAGCGATACCTATATGGATGCCTTCCCGGCAGGGACAGGCGGTTGCGGCCGACCCGCGATGCGGCGTCGGACAGCGTTTATTTGGGGAGAGCAAAAGCCGGTTTCAAGACCTTGGGAAAGGCTGAAATCACTGGATTTTCTCGAACCGGGCGCCCGAAGCGTTGCGGCCGCGGGTCACGTCGACCTTGCGAAAGCCGGTATTGGCGGTCGAGGGCGCCGAGGTGGCGCTGGCACGCAGCTTGCGTTTGAGGGCGTTGACCGTGTCGGGCAGTTCCATGCCATAGGCGACGGTGGTGCCGTGCTCGGTCTTGTGGCCACCGACGACGAGGCTGACGATGCGGGCGCGGTAGCCGCCGTCGGAGAAGACGGGCGCGCCGGAGGAGCCGAAGGTGACGTTGCAGTTGAAGGAAATCAGGCCCTGGCCCCGGCGCAGCACGTCGCACTGACGTTCCCAGGACAAGGCGTCGTCGCGCTTGCGGCCATAGGAGACCACGCTGACATTATCGCCCCGCGTGGGATTGTGGTGCAGGGCGAAAGGGCTGGCTGTGGCGGTGGGGATGGGCGTGCTGAGTTCCAGCAGGGCCACGTCACGGCGGACATTGTCGGCAGACATACCGTCGGTGGCGCGATAGCCGTCGGCCACCACGAAGCGGCTGATGTTGCGCGCAGCGATGGCGGCCCCGTCGCGCAGGCCGGCGCGGAAAACGATGCGTTCGGGCAAAAGCGGCGCACCGCGCTTGTCGAAGACGCAATGCGCCGCCGTCAGCACGAGGTTGTCGGCAATCAGCGTGCCGGTGCAATAGCTGTCCTGGCCGAGGTCGATACGGCCCACGGCCTCCCACCCCAGAAGGTCATCGCGGTTTGTCAGGCGGATCAGATCGCTCGGTGTGGCCAGCGTCGGCAGGGTGAGGCCGGCGAGGAGCGCGCAGAGGGATATCAGGCGGCGCATCATGTCAGTCCAGATCCGGTGAGGCGAATTTCGCGCCGGTGTCACGGTTCTGGCCGGTCGAGAACAGGTCGATGCGTGCCTGCTCCCGAAGGCTGCCGCCGTTGTTCAAAGCGTCCCGCATCAGGGCAAGGGGGCGGTCGAGCGAGGCGCCGAGGGCGACTTTCTTGCCGTGGATCTCGGCCATGGCGGAGACAACCGAGACGATGCGCGGGGCGCCGTCCTCGAAGGTGAAGACCGGCGCGCCGGAGGCGCCGTAATCGACGTCACAGGACATCACGAGCACGCCGCTGCGCTTTTCCAGCACCTGGCACATGTCCTGAAGCGAGGGTGCCTCGGAGCGTTCGCGGGCATAGCTGACCAAGCCGATGCGTTCATGTTTGCGCGGCTGGGTGTCTGTTTCGAAAGGGGCGACGCCGGACTTGGCGATGGGGTGGTGCAGTTCCAGAAGCGCGATGTCGTTGCGCACGCGGGCGGCGTCGATCCGGTTGGAATAGTCGTATTCTGGATGCACCACGGCGCGGCGGACCCAGCGATAGGCGGTGGCGCGGCCATTGCGCCAGCCGGCGAGAAACTCGATCTGCTGGGTGTCGACCGCCTTGCCCGTGGTGGCATCGAACAGGCAGTGCGCGGCGGTCAACACGAGGTCGGGCGCGATGAGGGCGCCGGTGCAAAACCCGGTGCCGCCGATGTCGATACGCCCCACGGCCTGCCATTGGCGGCCGTCATCGGTGGTATCAAGACGTTGAAGCGCCGCATCCTGCGCGGATACGGGCGTGACCCAACAGAACAGGGCCGCAACAAGCCCTGTGAAACGAACGCTCTTGAACAAACCGGGTGCCTCGCTTGATTTACCAAGCTCGTACCGGTGCAATTTGTCGAAAATAGGGCCGGGCCGGATTATTCCCGCAGCGCTGGCGGTTTCGGCCCGCCGGTGGCCCAGTCGAGCAGTTCGACGGTATGCACGACGGGCACCCCGGTGCCCGAGCCAATCTGCATCATGCAGCCGATATTGCCGGTGGCGATGATGTTGGGTGATTTGGCCTCGAGCGTCTGAACCTTGCGTGTTTTCAACTGCTTGGAGATGGTGGGCTGCATCAGGTTGTAGGTGCCCGCCGAGCCGCAGCAGAGATGCGCGTCGGCCGGTTCGACCACCTCGAACCCGGCGTTTTTCAGCAGGGTCTTTGGGTGGGTCTTGATCTGCTGGCCATGTTGCAGGGAACAGGCGGCGTGGTAGGCGACGCGGGTGTCGCGCGGCGTGCCCTCGGGCAGGTCAAGCTGCATCAGCAGTTCCGAGACATCCATGGCGATATCCGAGACGCGGGCGGCATCCTCGGCCAGTGCCTCGTTGCGGAACATGTGGCCGTAATCCTTGACCGTCGTGCCGCAGCCGGAGGTGTTGATAACGATGGCATCGAGCCCGTCGCCATCCATCTCGGCGGTCCAGGCGCGGATGTTGTGGGCCGCCGTGGCGTGGCTCTCGGAGGTTTTGCCCATGTGGTGCGTCAGCGCCCCGCAGCAGCCCGCGCCCTTGGCCACCACGACCTCGCAGCCCAGCCGGGTCAGAAGGCGGATGGTGGCGTCGTTGATGTCGGTGTTCAGCGCCTTTTGCGCGCAGCCGGTCATCAGGGCCACGCGTTTGACGGGCTTGTCTTTCGCCGGGAAGGTTTGCGGGTCGTCATTGCGGCTGACCGGGGGGATGGTCTTGGGCGCCATGTCGACCATCGCGCGCAGGCGGGCGTCGGGCAGGGCCCATTTGAAGGGCTTTGCGATCTTGGCGCCGAGCATCGCGATGCGGAAACGGTTCGGGTAGGGCAGGATGCGCGCCAGGGTCCAGCGCAGGACTCGTTCGAACATCGGGCGCTGGTAGCGATCCTCGATATACTCGCGGGCGTGGTCCACGAGATGCATGTAATGCACGCCCGAGGGACAGGTCGTCATGCAGGCGAGGCAGGACAGGCAGCGGTCGATATGCTTGACGGTCTCGCGGTCCGGGTCGCGGTCGTTTTCCAGCATGTCCTTGATCAGGTAGATGCGGCCGCGGGGGCTGTCGAGCTCGTCGCCCAGTACCTGGTAGGTGGGGCAGGTGGCGGTGCAGAATCCGCAATGCACGCAGGAGCGCAGGATCTCGTTCGAGCGCTGGAGGGCGGGGGACTTGAGCTGTTCGGCGGAAAATTCAGTTTTCATACGGTAGGCAATCTACTCAGCGGTGCGAGGGCAGGGCGAAGGAGGGACGTGCACGTCACGCGGCGCGGCCCATCAGGCCGGGGTTCAGGATGCCGCGCGGGTCGAACCGGGTGCGCAGCCCGTCCTGAAGTGCTGCGATGGGCGGCGAAAGCGGTTGGAAGACACCGCCCGCGCGGTTGCCCCGTATGAGCGTGGCGTGGCCGCCGACGGCATTCACGGCGGTGCGGATGGTTTCACCTTGCGTGTCCTGTGGCACGCGCAGCCAAACGAGACCGCCGCCCCAGTCATAAAGTGCCTCGGCCCCGTCGACCTGCGCTGTGATCCCGGGCGCGTCGGAGGGTTTCACGGACAGGCGCCAGACATTCCCCGGCCCGTCATGGAAGCAGGCGACATCGCGGATGTCCTGCCAGAGGCTCGTGTTGGCGTCGGTGTCGGTTTCGATCTTTGCGGCGCCGAGGTCGGCCAGAAGGGTCTGGAGCTGGCCTGCGCGATAGGCCACGGATTTCTCGAAGCCCTCGATGCGCAGGCAGGTCTGGGGGCCGTCCGCGGTCTGGCGATGGGCGGCGCCGGTGATCTCGAACGGTGAGCCGAGCGCGCGGGAGAGAGCGGCGACGGCGGTGGTGTCGTCGAGACCGGAGAGCGTGATGGTGGCGGTGTGAAGCGACTTGGGCAGCACCTTGAGCGCCAGTTCGGTGAGCACGCCAAGTGTGCCGTAGCTGCCGGCCATCAGTTTGACGAGGTCGTAGCCGGTGACGTTCTTCATCACGCGCCCGCCGTTGCGGGTGATCTGGCCCTGCCCGTCAACGAAGCGCACGCCCAGAAGGAAATCCCGGGCCGCACCGGCCTGGATGCGGCGGGGGCCTGAGACGTTGGCGGCAAAGACGCCGCCGATGGTGGGCTCGCCGGTCGTGCCCAAGAGGCCGCGATGGTCCATCGGCTCGAATGCCAGGCGCTGGCCCTCCTTGGCGAGGGTCTTGCGCACCTCTTTCACCGGGGTGCCTGCCTGGACCACTAGTGTCAGTGCACCGGGTTCATAAAGGTTTACGCCGGAGAGGCCCGAGGTGGTCAGCGGCTGGCCGTTGACCGGCACACCGATGGGGCGCGTGCCGCCGCCCATTATGCGCAGAGGCTCGGAGGCGGAGGCGACCATATCGGCCAGTTCGGCCTCGGAGGTGGGGGCAAGGGCTTTCATTGTTCCAAAAATACTCCGGGGTCCGGGGCGGCGCCCCGGAATGGTCATTCAGCGGCGATCCGGCGGGTGTCGGATGACGCGAGCGGGAACACCTTGGCCGGGTTCAGAAGCCATTTGGGGTCGAACACGTCCTTGACGGCCATCTGGATTTCGAGATCGGGCGGGTCGTATTGATGCAGCATCAGGTCGCGCTTTTCGATGCCAACGCCATGCTCGCCCGTGAGGCAGCCGCCAACCTCGACGCAGAGCCTCAGGATATCGGCGCCCAGATCCTCGCAGAGTTCAAGGTCGCCTTCCTTGTTGGCATCGAACAGGATCAGCGGGTGCATGTTGCCGTCGCCCGCGTGAAAGACGTTGGCGACGTCGAGGCCGTATTCCTTGGACATCTCGCCGATGCGTTTCAGTACATAGGGCAGTTCGTTGACCGGGATCGTGCCGTCGAGGCACATGTAGTCGTTGATCTTGCCCATCGCGCCGAAGGCGGATTTGCGGCCCAGCCATATGCGCTTGCTCTCGTCGTCGGACGAGGATTGGCGCAGCTCGACGGGGTCGTGCTTGCGGGCGATGTCCATGATGGTTTCAAGCTGTTCGTCGATTTCGGCGTCGGAACCTTCGACCTCGACGATCAGGAGCGCCTCGCAATCGGGATAGCCGGCGCCGGCGAACGCCTCGGTCGCGCGGATGCAGGGGCGGTCCATGAATTCGATCGCGACGGGCAGGACGCCGGCCTTGATGATGTCCGACACGCACTGGCCCGCGACCTCGGAGGAATCGTATCCGATCAGTACGGGGCGCGCGCCTTCGGGCTTGTGCAGGATGCGCAGGGTCGCCTCGGTCACGATGCCAAGCTGGCCTTCGGAGCCGCAGATGAGGCCCAGCAGGTCGAGCCCTTCGGCATCGAGATGCGCGCCGCCGATTTCGGTCACGGTACCGTCCATCAGTACCATGGTCACGCCCATTAGGTTGTTGGTGGTCACGCCGTATTTCAGGCAATGCGCTCCACCGGAGTTCATGGCGATGTTGCCCGAGATGGCGCAGGCCAGTTGGCTGGAGGGGTCGGGGGCGTAGAAAAAGCCGTCTTCCTCGACCGCGCCGGTGACGGAGAGGTTGGTGCGTCCGGTTTGCACGCGGATGAAGCGGTTGTCGTAATCGATTTCCAGCACCTCGTTCATGCGGGCGACGCCGATGATCACGCTATCCTCGGTCGGGAGCGCGCCGCCGGCGAGCGAGGTGCCCGCGCCGCGGGGTACCACGGGCACGCCCATGTCGTTGCAGATCTTCAGTGTCTCGGACACCTCTGCCGTGGAGGCGGGCAGGACCACGGCAAGCGGCGGGCACTTGTAGGCCGTCAGACCGTCGCATTCATAGGCGCGGGTCTCGGCAGGGTCGTGAATGAGCGCCTCGCGCGGCAGGAAAGACGCCAGCCGGTCGAGCAGTTGCGACTTGCGGGCAAGGATGGTCGGGTTCGGCTTTGGCATGTCCATGGCGGTCCTCCCGGGATTGGTAAGATAATATAACCAATTTACGCCAGTCGCAAGTGCGGCATGCGCGACGCAATGACAAGAAGAATTTTGTCAGCACGCGGTTGTGAGTGCATGTATCGTGACGCTCACCTATATTAGCAGACATGAAAAGACTCGCTGCATTTTTCGTGGCCGCGCTGCTGGCCGCACCTGCCTTCGGCGAAGAGCCGAAGGTATTGGACGTGACCGTCGAAAAGGCGGGCATGGTGTGGAATATCCACGTGACGATTCGCCATCCGGACACTGGGTGGGACCATTATGCCGACGGCTGGGAAGTGCTGGACGCGGCGGGCAACCGGCTGGGGTATCGCGAGCTGATGCATCCGCACGTGAACGAGCAGCCGTTCACCCGCTCGCTGAGCGGCGTGGTGATCCCGGACGGGACGCGCGAGATATTCGTGCGGCCGCGCTGTTCGGTCGATGGCTGGTCCGGATCGCGGAAACGCGTGGCGCTGCAACCCTGATGAAAGGGACGCGCCCTCGGGCGCGTGCAGGTTTTCCTCGGTGCCGGACTGGGGTCCGACGCCTCGGCGGACTGTGCCGGCGTGACGCGTTTTTCCAAACCGTAGAGCGCGTGGCTGGTGTGGGAGCCTCCGGCGGGGATATTTTGGGCCAGAGGAAGCGGGGCGGGATTACTGGCGTCCTTCGCGGAGCCAGCCGCCGACGATGAGGGTTGCTGCCAGTAGCAGGACCAGCCAAGCGGGCAGGAGCGGCGTCTGGGTGACCGAGCGGGTCTGGTAGGCGTTGCGGTCCAAGAGGCCGATCCAGCCGCGGCCGGACATGGCACGCCCTTCGCGGACGGTGCGCAGGCGGGGCGGGCCGTCGGCCAGCGGGTGGATGCCGCCGCCGGTTGCCGTGACGTAGGGGTCGAGCGTTTCGGTGTCGGCGATGGTGTTCTCGAATTCCACCGGAGAGGCGGGGCCGAGACCGATCACGGCGGTGTGCTCGCCGTTTTCCAGCCGGTAGAGGCCGATGGTGGGACCGTCGAAGAGGGCTTCGAAGCGGCCCGGCGAGACTTCTTCCATCTCCATCTCTATCTGTTCGTCCTCGGGTGTGGTGATCGTGACCGGGCCGACGGTATCTTCGAGCGAGCGGCGGATGATGCGCATTTGCTGGCCGGTGGCCTCTGCCCAGAGCGCCTCTTCTTCCAGTTCGGGCTCCTTCATCATCCAATGGGCGAGGCGGCGCAGTAGTTCCAGTTGCGGCCCGCCGCCCTCGAACCCGCGGTTCCAGAGCCATGCGTGGTCGGAGGCGAGAAGCGCGACGCGGCCTTCGCCGACGCGGTCGAGGGTCAGCAGGGGGCGGTCGCCCACACCGGTCATGACGGTGTCGCCGGAGGTTTCCTCGACCTCGATCTGGCGCATCCAGCGGCCCCATTCGCCGCCGAACTCCTGCTCCAGCCCGGAGGTGACGGGGTGGCGCTGGCCCAGGTCGGTGACGGCGGGGCTGTAGCGTTCCTCGAGAACGCGGGCGGTGGGGCGGCCCGGCAGGATCGCCTCGAGCGGGGTGCGGTAGAGGCTGTCGGCGGCGGCATAATCGGGGCCTGCGGCGATGAGGACCGCACCGCCGCCTTCGACATAGCTGCGCACGTTGTCGAGGTAGAGCGAGGGCAGGATTCCGCGGCGCTTGTAGCGGTCGAAGATGATGAGGTCGAAATCCTCGATCTTTTCGAGGAAGAGCTCGCGGGTGGGGAAGGCGATGAGGGAAAGCTCGCGCACCGGGACGCCGTCTTGCTTTTCCGGCGGGCGCAGGATGGTGAAGTGGACGAGGTCGACCGAACTGTCGGATTTCAAAAGGTTGCGCCAGGTGCGGCCGCCGGCGTGGGGTTCGCCCGAGACGAGCAGCACGCTCAGCCGGTCTCGGACGCCGTTGATCTGGACAAGCGCGGTGTTGTTGCGGTCTGTCAGTTCGCCGTTCACCGCCGGGGTGGAGAATTGCAGCACGTTGCGGCCGCCATGGGGCAGGCGCAGGGGCAGGTCGATATCCTCGTTCAGGGGCACGTTGAAGCGCTGCGGCTCCTCGCCGTCAACCGAGACGTCGATCGGCACGGTGGTGGTGCCTTCAGGCGCGGCGCCGTCATCGGTGATGCGCAGGGTCATCTGGATTTCCTCGCCGAGGATGGCGAAGGCGGGGGCGTTTTCGACCACCAGCTTGCGGTCCCAATCGTCTTCGCGCCCGGTGTGCAGCAGGTGGATCGGCGCGGGCATGTCGGGGGCGCGGTCGAGGTCGTGCAGGCGGCCGTCGGACATGAGGATCGCGCCGGCGATGCGGGCGCGGGGTTCCTCGGCCAGCGCCTCGGACAGGGCGGTCATCAGCTGTGTGCCGGTGTTGTCGGCGCCGTCGGGGACTGTGATGCGGCGCAACTCGGTGTTGTCGCGCGCGGCGATGCGGGCGGCGAGGTCGTCGGCGGTGGTTTCCGTCAGGGAGGCACGGTCGCCAAGGGTCTGGCTGGCGCTTTCATCCTCGATCATCAGGACGATGTCGGTGAGCGGCTCGCGGTCTTCGGCCTGGTAGACAGGACCGAGGAGCGCCGCCAGCACCACGAGACCGGCGAGCGCCCGGAAGGGCCAGCCGGACAGCCCGCGCCAGATGGCGAGCGCGGTGCCAGCCATCATCATGCCGGCAAGCGCCGCGATGAGCCACGGGTTCAGCAGGGGTTCGAAGACGATGCTGCCGGTCATTGGCCAAGCCTGTCGAGAAGGGCGGGCACATGCACCTGGTCGGATTTATAGTTGCCGGTCAGGACGTGCATCACGAGGTTGACGCCGAAGCGGTAGGCCAGTTCGCGCTGGCGTTCGCCGGCAAAGCCGCGGCCCACGGGGAACATCGGGTTGCCGCGGTCGTCCATGGCCCAGGCGGAGGCCCAGTCATTGCCGCCGATGACCACGGGGGTGACGTTGTCGTTGAGGTTGCGGAAGGGCATGCCCTCGACCTGTTCGGCGTCGGGGGGCGCGGATTCGACCCAGACGGAGCGGCCGGTGTGGCGGCCCGGGAAGTCCTGCAGCAGGTAGAAGGTGCGCGTGAGCACGTGGTCCTCGGGGATGGGTTCCAGCGGTGGCACGTCGAGCGGGCGGGCGAGGCGTTGCAGCTTGCGGCCCGCCGGAGAGGACGCGCCGAAGCCCGCGACATTGGCGTCGCGCGTATCGAAGAGGATCATGCCGCCGGTGCGCAGGTACTCGTTGAGCTTGACGTAGGCTTCCTCGGACGGGATCGGCTGATCGGGGGAGATGGGCCAGTAGAGGAACGGATAAACCGAAAGCTCGTCGGTTTCGAGGTTCACTCCCACGGGGTCCGCCGGTTCGACCGATGTGCGGAAGAAAAGGGTTTCGCCCAAGCCGCGCAGACCTGCCTGGGCGGCGTTGTCGAGGCTGCGGTCGCCTGTGATGACGTGGCCCAGCACGACTTCGGAGGCGGCCATGAGGGCCTTTTCGTCGGCCTCGGTCATGGTGTCGTCCTGCGCGTCGGCCATTTGGGGGCTGAGCAGCAGTGCAAGCAGGAGCGCGGACATCGTGGCGCGGGCGGGCATCAGTCGGCCAGAGAGGCCCAGCGAGGCAAGGATGTCGGCCATCAGGATCAAGAGCGCCCCGGCGAGAAACCAGCCGCCGAGCGCGGCCTCGGGCGGACGGTCGAGGCCCAGGACGGGCAGGTCGGCAGGCCAGCTGACAGGCGTGAGCGTGGTGTTCGAGGTCAGGACGTTGAGCGCGAGCCGCCGGTCGGGACCGTCGTAAAGGCCGGGGCGGAAATCGGGGCCGGGGACATCCTCGACAAAGCGGGTGCCGTCGACGCCGGGCAGAGTGCCGGCATCTTCCAGAATGCCCGAGCCGGAGAGGACCTGCACGGGCTGCCAGGTGGTGCCTTCAAGTTCGGCGAGGTCGGGCAGGGCGAGGCTGGAGGATATCGCCAGCCGTTCGAGCATCTGTACGAAGAGGCCCGATAGGGGCAGGGTGGACCACTCGGCGTTGGCGGTGACGTGGAAGAGCACGACCTGCCCCTGTCCGATGCGTTTGCGGGTCACGAGGGGCGTGCCGTCGCTGAGCTGGGCGATGACGCGGTCGGCGAGCGTGGGGTCGGGCTGGGCCATGACCTGAGCGGTGACGGTGACGTCGGAGGTCACGTCAAGGCCGAAGAAGGGGCTGGATTCGGGGAAAGGCGCCAGTTCCTTCGGTTCGCCCCAGCTCATGGCGCCGCCGACGGAGCGGCCCCCGGCGCGCAGGCGGACGGGCATCAGCGGGGCTTCGTCGCTGCGCGAGACGTCCGAGGCGGCGAGGCGCGGCCCGGCGAATCGTAGGAGCATGCCGCCGCGGTCGGTCCAGTCGAGCAAGTCTGCCTGTTCGGCGCCCGAGAGCGTGGCGACATCGGCCAGAACGACGACATCGGGATTTGCGGGAAGAACGTCGCTGAGGCTGCCGTCGAGCAGGTCGGCGGTAGGTTCGAGCGCCTGTTCGAGGTAGTGCAGCGGCGAGAGGAGTTCGAGGCCTTCGCGGTCTTCGCGTCCGGCGATGAGTGCGACCTCGCGGCGCTTGAGGCTGTCATCGGTCAGGGTGACGGCGCCGGCATGGGACTGGCCTGCGATTTCGAACCGGGTGAGGCGGGCGCGGAGTTCGGCGGGCAGGGACAGAAGCGTCGTTGCTTCTTTCGCGCTGGCCTCGAACGTCATATCCTGCGTCGCCAGCAAACGCTGGGCGCCGGAGGGGTCGCGGCCATGCGCCTCGACAGTGATATCGCGGGCGGGTCCGGGATTGGCGCGCGTCGCCGTGAGGCGCAGGGCGTCGTCTTCGACCACAGCCGGTGTCAGCGCGTAGATGGGCACGGCGCTTTCGTGGATGGTGACGCGGCCGCGATCCTGCAGGGCGTCGAGCAGGGTTTGCCGCCCCTCGCGGGAAAGGCCGTCGGAGAACCAGCGCGTTTCGAAATCCTCTTCGCCGAGCAGGTTCGCGGCGTCCTCGAACGCGTCGGGCTGGGGTGACCATGCGGAGGGGGCGAGGCCGGTAAGGCGGGTGCGCCAGGAATCGGCGGACTGGAAGACCGGGGTTTGGGGGTCAGACAGTTGCAGGATGCCAACCGGGCGGGCGTTGCGCCCGGCCTCGGCCAGCAGGGAATCGAGCAGGTCTTCCTGCGCGGGCCAGTCGCGGGCGCTGGCCCAGCTGGAATCGAGCACGATCAACATGGGGCCGGTGCGGTTGGCCTGGGCCTGGTCCTGCGGGTTGAGGATGGGGCCGGTGAGGCCGATGATGACGGCGGCCACGGCCAGCATCCGCAGAAGCAGCAGCCACCAGGGCGTGCGGTCCGACACGCTGTCGTCATCGCGCAGACCCAAGAGGAGCGCCACGCCGGGAAAGCGGCGGCGGATGGGCGCTGGCGGCACAGCGCGCAGGATCAGCCACAGGATGGGCAACGCGGCCAGCGCCACCAGAAGCCAAGGCGCGGCGAAACCGATGGGACCGATGGTCATCGTCCGTGTCCCCCGTCGAACGCGTTATAGAGCCACAGGAGCGCGGATTGCGCCGTTTGTGACGTGTGGTGCGTACCGTAGAGCCAGCCGGTGGTGGCGCAGAGGTGGCGCAGGTCGTCCTTGCGGGCGGCGAGGCGTTCAAGGTAGCGGTCGCGCAGTTCCGACGCCTTCAGCGTTTCGTGCACCATCGTGCCGCCCACCGATTCAAAGATGGTGCGGCCGCGATAGGGAAAGCTTTCCTCGGCCGGGTCAAGGATCTGGTAGAGCACGCCGCGCACGCCGCGGTCGGCGGCGGACGTGAGCGCTTTGCGCACCGGGTCGAGATCGCCAAGGAAGTCCGACAGGAACAGCGCGCGTCCGTGGGACAGCATTCCGGTGGTCTGGGGCGCGCCGTAATCCTCCGCGCCGTCCTGGCCGAGGGCCATGGCGAGGCGTTCGATCTGTGCGTCGCCGCGGCGGGGCGGCAGGTCGGCCCCCGAGAGGCCGATGCGCTCGCCCGCGCGGTTCAGCAGGATGGCGATGGCCAGTGACAGCAGGCGGGCGCGGTCGGCTTTTTGCGGTAGCGTGTCGTCGGAGGCGAAGCGCATGGAGGCGGCTCCGTCGACCCAAAGCGTGACGCTTTGGGCGATCTGCCATTCGCGCTGGCGCAGGAATTGCGTGTCCGAGCGGGCCGAGCGGCGCCAGTCGATGTGGCGCAGCTCATCCCCGGCCTGCACCGGGCGGTATTGCCAGAAATCGTCGCCCATGCCGGCGCGGCGGCGGCCATGCTCGCCCAGAAGGACGGTCCCCGCCAGATGCTCTGCCCGGGCCAGAAGTGCGGGAAAGCGGGCGGCCTCGGCCTCGGACCGGGCGCGGAGAGGGGCGATCTGGGTCAAGCGGCGGCCTCGGTCCTCGTAACTTGGGCGACGGTGGCGGCGATGAGATCGTCGAGGTTTTCACCCCGGGCGCGCGCGGCAAAGTTGAGCGCCATGCGGTGGGTCAGGACAGGCTGGGCCATGGCCGCGATGTCGTCGGAATCGGGCGCGAGGCGACCCTGGATCATGGCGCGGGCGCGGACGGTCAGCATCAGCGCCTGCGCGGCACGCGGGCCGGGGCCCCAGGCGACGTTTTCGCGCACCGTCTCGGACGATGTTGCGTCGTCGGGGCGGAAGGCGCGGACAAGGTCGATGATCTGTTCCATGACGGCTTCGCCAACCGGCATCCGGCGCAGAAGGGTTTGCGCGGCGATGAGTTCTTCGGCAGTGAAGACCTGGTGTGCCTCTTCCTCGGCCACGCCAGTGGTGGCAAGCAGGATCGCGCGCTCGGTGTCGCGGTCGGGATGGGGCACGTCGATCTGCACGAGGAAGCGGTCAAGTTGGGCCTCAGGCAGGGGGTAGGTGCCTTCCTGTTCGATGGGGTTCTGCGTGGCCAGCACGTGGAAGGGCGGGGTCAGCGGGCGGTCCTCGCCGGCGACCGAGACCTGCCGTTCCTGCATGGCCTGCAGGAGCGCCGACTGGGTGCGGGGGCTGGCGCGGTTGATCTCGTCAGCCATCAGAAGCTGGCAGAAGATCGGGCCGGGAATGAACTTGAACGCGCGGGTGCCGTCGGCGCCGGTTTCCAGCACCTCTGAGCCCAGAATGTCGGCGGGCATCAGGTCGGGCGTGAACTGAACCCGGTTCGAATCGAGGCCCATGACGATGCTGAGCGTTTCCACCAGACGGGTCTTGCCAAGGCCGGGCAGCCCAACCAGCAACCCGTGTCCGCCGCAGAGCAACGCCGAGAGCGACAGGTCGACGACCCGTTCCTGCCCGATGAAGCGGCGGGTGATCGAGGCGCGGGCCTGGGCCAGCTTGTCTTCGAGGGCTTCGATCCCGGCCAGCAGGTCGGCGTCGTCGGTCATGGCAAAACTCCGGTATGCACTATATCGCTTGGGTAGAGTGTATCGCGCGTAAGCAAAATGGCAAAAGCAATGAGCAATAAATCGGTCACAACCCCGTCAGCGGAAAGCCTTGCCGAAGCCGCGCGCAAGGAAAGCGGCAAGGGCCTGCCGCCTGTGCATTTGTGGAACCCGGAGTTTACCGGCGAGATCGACATGCGGATCGCGCGGGACGGCACGTGGTACCACGAAGGCACCGTGATCGAGCGGCAGGGGCTGGTGCGGCTGTTCTCGACCATTCTGAAGAAGGAAGGCGACCGCCATTACCTTGTCACGCCGGTGGAGAAGGTCGGAATCGTCGTGGAGGACGCCCCTTTTGTCGCTGTGGATTTCGAGGCTGAAGGTGAGGGCGCGACGCAAATGCTGGTTTTCGTGACCAACGTCGGCGATCACGTGTTGGCTGGAGCTGACAACGCAATCCGGGTGGAGCGTGACCCTGACACGGGCGAGCCTTCGCCTTACCTGCACGTGCGTGCGGGGCTGGAGGCGCTGATCGACCGCAAGTCGTTCTACCGGCTGGTGGATCTGGGCGAGCACGAGGATGGCTGGTTCGGTGTCCGGTCGGACGGCGCGTTTTTCCCGATGATCCCGTCAGAGGACCTGCCCGCGGACTGACGCAGTCTGACCCTGCAGCCTTCGAGACACAAAAAAACCTGATGCGGCAAGCATCAGGCGGATCGGTCGTCGTCTGAAAAGAGGTATCCCGGGTCGAGGCGAGCACCCGAAAGTGCCATGCCCCGACCCGGGAAGACGTCGAAGATTAGTACTTCGTCGTTACGGGCTCAGGCTCAACCGGAACCACGACTTCTTCTTGTTGTTGCTGTGCACAGGCGGCCAGGCCGACGGTTGCGATGAGAGCAGCAATCATTGCAGTCTTGTTTTTCATGTGAACAAATTCCTTCCATGTCACGCGCCCGATACTGTGTTTGAACGCGATTTGTTGTCAACACAAGAGCTTGCGTAAAAACGCGAATCTCCGGCTGCTATGGCTTCTATGGCAGCATTTATGTCACGTAAATGCCTTTTTCAGCGGGATTCCGCGATTTTCAAAGGGTTTTGCGCTGTTGCAACTGTGCTACTTTTGCACTTCGTCTGGGAAAAGTCGCTTTTCCGACGCGCTGAATGACCTAGCGCGCGAGCGCTAGAATCCGCCGTGGCGTGATGGGTTCCAAGGCTTATGGCAGGCTTCAGTGCGCTTCGGCCCAGTTGTTCCCCTGGCCCGCGTCGACCACGAGCGGCACGTCGAGATGCAGGGCGGGTCGAGCCGCTTGTTCCATAACGTCGCGGGCGGTTTCGATGACCTTTTCCTCGGCGCCGCCCGAGACCTCGAAAAGCAATTCGTCGTGGACCTGCAGCAGCATTTTGCAGGGCAGATCGGCGATGGCGGATGGCATGCGAATCATGGCGCGGCGGATGATGTCGGCGGCGGTTCCCTGGATCGGCGCGTTGATCGCGGCGCGGCGGGCAAAGCCGGCGCGGGGGCCCTTGGCGCCGATTTCGGGCGTGTGGATCTTGCGGCCGAAAAGGGTCTGGACGAACCCGTGCTCCTTGGCGAAGGCCACGGTATCGTCCATGTAGGTGCGGATGCCCGGGAAGCGTTCGAAATAGCGGTCGATGAAGGCTTGTGCGTCGGCGCGCGGGATGCGCAGGTTGCGCGCGAGGCCATAGCCCGAGATGCCGTAGATCACGCCGAAATTGATCGCCTTGGCGCGGCGGCGGATCTCGGGCGTCATGTCGTCCATCGAGACGTCGAACATCTCTGACGCTGTCATGGCGTGAATGTCCTGCCCGTCGCGGAAGGCGTCCTTGAGCGCCGGGATATCGGCGATATGGGCGAGGATGCGCAGCTCGATCTGGCTGTAGTCGAGGGCGACGAGCGTGTTGCCATCCTCGGCCACGAAAGCCTCGCGGATGCGGCGGCCTTCCTCGGTGCGGATGGGGATGTTCTGCAGGTTGGGATCGGTCGAGGCGAGACGGCCAGTGCTGGCGCCAGTCTGGACGTAGGAGGTGTGAACGCGGCCCGTGTCGGGGTCGATATGGTCCTGCAGCGCGTCGGTATAGGTGGACTTCAGCTTGCTGACCTGCCGCCAGTCGATCACGCGGGCGGGCAGGTCGTGTTCGGTGGCGAGGTCTTCGAGCACGTCGGCAGGGGTGGAGTACTTGCCGTTCTTGCCGCGTTTGCCGCCCTCCAGCCCCATCTTGTCGAAGAGGATATCGCCAAGCTGAGCCGGGGAGCCGACGTTGAACTTCTCGCCCGCAAGATCGTGAATCTCGGCCTCGAGCCCGGCCATCTTCTGGGCGAAGGCGGCGGACATGCGGCTGAGCGTGTCCTTGTCGACCTTGATGCCGTTACGCTCCATCTGCGCCAGCACGGGCACCAGAGGGCGTTCGAGCGTCTCGTAGACGGTGGTGACTTTGGCGCGGTGCAGCTGCGGCTTGAACGTGTGCCAGAGGCGCAGGGTGATGTCGGCGTCCTCGGCGGCGTATTTCACCGCCTCGTCGATGGACACGCGGTCGAAGGTGATGGCGGATTTTCCGGTGCCCAGCAGGTCCTTGATGGGGATCGGGGTATGCGAGAGGTAGCGTTCGGCGAGCGTGTCCATGCCATGGCCGTGCATGCCGGAATAAAGCGCGTAGGACATCAGCATCGTGTCGTCGATCGGGGCCATTGCGATGTCGTAATTGGCCATGATCTTGGTGTCGTATTTCATGTTCTGCCCGATCTTGAGGATCGATGGATCCTCGAGCACGGGTTTTAGGGCGTCGAGCGCATCCTGCATCGGGATCTGGCCGTCGAGCAGCGCGTCGGAGCCGAAGAGGTCGTCCGCGTTGCCGTCCTTGTGGCCCAGAGGGATGTAGCACGCCTCGCCCGGGTCGATCGACAGGCAGATACCCACGAGGTCGGCCTGCATCTCGTTGAGGGATGTCGTCTCGGTATCGACGGCGACGTAGCCGCGGGCGGTGATGCGGTCGATCCAGCTTTGCAGCGCGTCCATGTCCGAGACGCGCTCGTATTTCGCGGGGTCGATGGCGGGCCAGTCAGAGACGCTGTTCTCTGCTGATTCCGGTGCGGTGGGTTCGGGGATGGCGGGCGCTTCGACATCCAGCGCGTCGGCAATGCGCTTGGTTAGGGTGCGGAACTCCATCTCGGTCAGGAAGGCCAGCAGGGTGTCGGGATCGGGGTCGCGCACCTCCAGATCATCCAAGGTGAAATCGAGAGGGGTTTCGCAGTCGAGTTGGACGAGCTTTTTCGACAGCTCGATCTGCTCGCGCTTTTCGATCAGGGTTTCGCGTCGCTTGGGCTGCTTGATCTCCTCGGCGCGGTCGAGAAGTTCCTCGAGGCTGCCGTACTCGTTGATCAGCAGCGCGGCGGTCTTGATGCCGATGCCGGGGGCGCCGGGCACGTTGTCGACGCTGTCGCCCGCCAATGCCTGCACATCCACGACGCGCTCTGGCCCGACGCCGAATTTCTCCTCGACCCCTTCGCGGTCGATGCGGCGGTTCTTCATGGCGTCCAGCATTTCGACGCCGCCGCCCACCAGCTGCATCAGGTCCTTGTCGGAGCTGATGATGGTCACGCGGCCGCCCGCGTCGCGGGCCTGTACGGCGAGGGTGGCGATCATGTCGTCGGCCTCGTACCCTTCCATCTCCTTGCAGGCGATGTTGAACGCCTCGGTCGCGCGGCGGGTCAGCGGGATCTGCGGGCGCAGATCCTCGGGCATCTCGTCTCGGTTAGCCTTGTATTCGGAATACATGTCGTTGCGGAAGGTGTGACTGCCCTTGTCGAAAATTACGGCGACGTGGGTGGGGGCGTCGGCACCGGTGCTGTCCTCGACATATTTTTGCAGCATGTTGCAAAAGCCCGAGACCGCGCCGATGGGCAGACCGTCGGATTTGCGGGTCAGCGGCGGCAGCGCGTGGTAGGCGCGAAAGATGAAGGCCGACCCGTCGATCAGGTGCAGGTGGTGTCCCTTGCCGAATGCCATGTGCCGCGCCTTTCCTTGCTGTCGCTGTACGTATCTCACGCCCGTCATGGCAGTTCCAGCCTGACTTTTCCTGGCAGGATGCGCGCGCGGCAGAGCGGCTCGGGCATGGTAAGTGCTCTCGTGCCTCAGCAGCCCGCCGCCGGTCGCAAGGCAACGGCGGCGCGGGCGTGTTGCAAGGTGCGGTTTGGTTTGTGACGTAAGGAAACTTTTAGATTTAACAGTGCCTTGGGGGATTGCAATCGAATTGAAGACACTGATTTTCTGCCGTGGAACTGGACGGATGGGCGCGGGTCGGGCACAATAAAGGTTGTAGAAAGGCTGATTTTTTAAAGCAATTTTATGATGTGACGACTGTATTGCGGTCGGCCTTTCTGCACGAAACTTGACACTTGCGGCGCCGGTCGAGCGCGCCTTGGCCGAACCGCCGCTTCAAGCGGAGAAGGAAAATGGCCAAGACAAACACAAAACCCCCCGATGCGACACGTGACAAGCCGGGCGAGCCCGTCAAGCGCGACGACGCCGAGAAGCCAATCATTGTTTCAAGACGGGTTTTCAGCGATTTTGCGATGATTTGAGGCGAAGCCTCGCTGAATTCCACATTTTTCAATGCCGGGCATGTGCGTGACCCGGGCTGATTGTCCAGCCAAAGCTGCGCAAGCTGTTCATAGCTTTCAGCCACAGGGGCCGGGAGAGGGCTCTTCTCTTTCGGTCGCGATCAATCTTGTGAGCTGGTGCCGGCGCATATTCCCGAGCACGACCGTGCGACCAACGACAAGGCCCGGCGTGCCGTAAAAGCCAAACTGGCGTGCCAGATCTGCCGTGCTGGAAAGCTGCGCATCGACGAGCGTGGAATGCATGTCTTGCAGGAGTTTTTCGCCGTCGATACTTACCTCCTGAGCAAGTCGTCGCAGGTATTCCTCTGTGGGAACGAAGGCTGTTCCCATAAGACGGTGATGAAACGCCGCGTAGGCGCCCTGTTCGCGGGCCGACAGCGCGGCGCGGGCCGAGACAAGCGAGGATTGTCCCAGAAGCGGCAGTTCATGCCACGTGATTGCAACGGGTTCGGATTCGGCCAGATCCTCAAGCAGCGGCGACATGAGCCGGCACCAGCCGCACCGCGCATCCGTGAAATAGGCGACAGGTACGATGCCCACGGTGCGCGGTGCGGTGAAGAGCTTGCTGCAGTCGGGGCCGGATTGGCGTGGTGCGGCATCGGTTTGGTCGAGGCCGATCAGCGCGGTGTTTCCGGTAGATGAAACCGCGCCGCCGACGATGCTGCGAAACCCGGGCAGGTGAGGGATCGGTTCGAAGGCGAGCGGTGGTGCGAAAAGCGTCCGCAGGCCGGGTACGACAGTGTAGACGCTAACGGCGAGCAGGGCCGCAACAGCCAGGCCGATAAGGTTTCGGCGGTTCAGACCTTTCCCTCGAAATCGCGGTGCACCAGCTTGGCGTCGCAATAGGGGCATTCGACGAAGCCGATGTCCTGCGGGATGGTCAGCCACACGCGCGGATGGCCCAGTGCCGCTTCGCCGCCATCACAGGCCACGCGGTAGCTGTCGACGATCCGGGTCTCGGGGGCTTCGGTCACCATTGACGGCGTTCCTTTTGGCTGCAAGTAGGTCCGGGCAGACTATATCCGAGAGACACCCGGGGACAAGAGCCGCCATGCCGACAAATGCAATCGAAGTGAGAGGCCTGGAAAAGGTTTATGGCGGCGGCAAGCACGGCATGTCCAAGCCGGCGCTGACGGGGGTGGACCTGGATGTGCCCAAGGGGTCGGTCTTTGGCCTTTTGGGGCCGAATGGCGCGGGCAAATCAACGCTGATCAACATCCTGGCCGGGCTGGTGACCAAGACCGCGGGCCAGGTGAAGATCTGGGGGTTCGATCAGGATGTGAACCCACGGCAAAGCCGGGCGTCGATCGGGGTGATGCCGCAGGAATTGAACCTGGATCCGTTCTTTGCGCCGCGCGCGGCGCTGGAAGTGCAGGCGGGGCTGTATGGCGTACCGAAAAAGGACCGGCGCAGCGACGAGATACTGGAACTGGTGGGGCTGAGCGACAAGGCCGAGGCCTATGCACGCACGCTGTCGGGCGGGATGCGGCGGCGGCTGCTGTTGGCCAAGGCGTTGGTGCATCACCCGCATATCCTGGTTCTGGACGAGCCGACGGCGGGCGTGGATATCGAGCTGCGCCAGACGCTGTGGCAGAACGTGCGCAAGCTGAACGAGCAGGGGATGACGATCATTTTGACAACGCATTACCTCGAGGAAGCCGAGGAGATGTGCGACGAGATCGCCATAATCAACGAAGGCGCGGTCGTGGCGCGGGATAGTACGACGCATTTGCTGAGCCAGATGGACCGGCGCACGATGGTGATCGAGCCCGAGGCCGACCCGGTGGCGCTACCCGAGGGCGATGGGCTGACGGTGGAGACGCGCCCCGGGGGGCAGGTGGCGATCAGCTATCGCTCGACGAAGATGTCCGCAGAGGCGGTGCTGGAGGCGGTGCGCGCCTCGGGGATGCGAATTCGGGACGTGCGGACCGAGCAGGCGGACCTGGAAGAGGTGTTCCTGGAGCTGACGCGCTCGCGCTGAGGACGCTTACTTGTCCTGCAGCTTGTCCTCGATGGATTTCAGGCGTTGCAGCACCTCGTCACGGTAGGTGTCGGTGCGTTCCTCGGCCTCGAGGTTATGCGCGTCCTGCATCGAGTTCACGATCAGGCCCACGACCAGGTTCACCACGGCGAAGGTGGTCACGAGAATGAACGGCACGAAGAAGGCCCAGGCGTAGGGATAGACCTCCATCACCGGGCGGACGATCCCCATGGACCACGATTCCAGCGTCATGATCTGGAACAGCGAATAGCCGGAGCGGCCGATCGTGCCGAACCATTCGTCGAACAGCACGGCCTCCTCGGGGGTGCAGGCAGGGCATCCGCCGCCGAAGAGCTTCGTCGCCATGACCGAGCCGATGTAGAAGATGATGCCCATCAGAAGAAAGACCGAGCCCATGCCGGGCAGGGCGTTCATCAACCCTTCGACCACGCGGCGCAGGGACGGGGTGACCGAAAGCACCCGCAACAGACGCAGGATGCGAAGGGCGCGCAGCACAGACAGACCCTGCGTGGAGGGGATGAGCGAGATGCCGACGATCACGAAGTCGAAGACGTTCCAGCCGTTGCGGAAAAACGCCGTGCCGCGGGCGAAGAGTTTCAGGGCGATCTCGATCACGAAGATCGTCAGGCAGACCGTGTCCAGCGTTACGATCAGGGGGCCGGCGGCCTCCATCGCCGTCTGGGACGTTTCCAGACCCAGGACCACGGCGTTGAAAAGGATCACCGCGAGGATGAAATTTTGAAAGCTCGTCCGGCTGACGAGCGCCTCGACGCGGGCGCGCGGGCTTTTGGGGCTGGCTTGGGTTGTCTGGCTCATGGCGCTGGATATGGGGCAAGCTGCGCTAGGGCGCAAGGCACGGGGCGGATCAGTTGTCGGCCTTGGCCAGCATCCGCCCGAGGCCGCGACCGCCAAGGATATGAAGGTGGTAATGCGGCACTTCCTGCACGCCAGCCTCGCCCGCGTTGGAAATGGTACGATAGCCCGGATTGCCGTCGCCCGGCGAGACGCTGGTCATGGCGCAGACCTGCGCGGTGACGCGCATGAAATCCACCAGTTCCGCCTCGGACGCCTCGGCGGCGAAGTGATCGTGGCACACGTACGGTCCCTTGGGGATCACCAGCACATGCACCGGCGCCTGTGGTTCGATGTCATTGAAAGCCAGCGTGTGCTCGGTTTCCAGCACAGTGTCGTTGGGGATTTCGCCGCGCAGGATCTTGGCGAAGATATTCTGGTCGTCATAGGAAAAGGACATGATGTGCGGCCTCAGTCGGCATAAAGGTGATCGGTTTGCGCAACCTCTAGCGCCTTGTCGGGCGCGATATCAAGGAAACGGGCGATCAGGCCGGCGTTTTCCTCGGGGTCGTTGGATTGCTTCATGATGCTGTGATTTTCGAACTCGGCGTCGCGGATGCGATCGGATTCGAAGTTGATGTCGCCGCGGATCGTGGGCAGCAGGCGTTCCAGCGTTTCCTTGGGCGTCTGCGCACCGGCCAGCCCGACGCGGCGGGCGTGGCCCACTAGGTAGGCATCGGAGAATTCGCACTGGATCTCCAGCAGCTTGGTGGTGGAGCGGTCATTGCAGAAATCCTCGAGCAGGTCGATATTGCCGGGATCCATGCAAACAATCAGGCGGTCTGTCTCGAAATAATCGAACAGCATCCGCATCAGCGCCCGGCGGTGGCGGGTGCGCTTGCCCAGCGTGGCCTGGATGCCGCCAAGGTCGGGCAAGTGTGTGTTTTCCTCGTTGAACAGGTATTCGATGGCCGGCACGTTGGTGACCTGGCGGATCTTGTCGATCATGCGCTTGGCGACGTGCCATTTCTTGCAGATAATGATCATCAACTCGCGTTCGCGGCCAAGGGTGCTTTCGGTTTCCCAGAAGCGCAGGGCGAAGCGGCGGCCGATGCGGCCGCGTCCGGTAAGAAACTTGAAAAGGCTGCGCCCTTCGTCCGAGATGTTGAAGCGGGCGTCTTCATCGGAATAGAGCGCGCCGAGACGGGTCTTTAGCTCGGTCGCTTCGGCGCTGATCTTGCGGGCGAACAGCGCGTCCTGGCTGAGCAGCAGGTCGTAGTGATCGTTGTAGAACGTGACCGGCATCCCGTAGTCGGTGAACATGAGGAAGGTCAGCGTGCGGGTGCGGATCTCGTATTCCGGGACCAGATGGCGCACGAGGGTCTGAAAGAAGGTCTCGTCGGGGATCCAGGTGGTGCGGAAGAAACGCATCACGTCGCGCCGCTTGCGGGTGAAATCGAGAATCCACTCGATGGTGCGGCGGCGCAGGCACCACCACTGGCTGCCGATCTGGATTTGCAGGTCAGCGGGGATTTCGCGGGTGAGGCCCAGTTTCTTCTGTAGGTTGAACGAGGCGTAGAACAGCCGCTTATTGTTTCGTTCGTTGAAGAAATGGCGGTAGATCAGCCGCTCTTCCTTCATGCCGGTCTTGATCCAGTCGGATGCAAAATAGTCGAAGCTTTCGATGTAATCGACATCGTGGGCGTCGAGAAAATCGTGGGCGTAGCGGGCCGACTTGATGGCGGCACAATCGCCCGACAGCATGTAGAAATGCGTGGCGCGGGGGAACGCGTCGACCGCAGCCTCGATCGCGTGAAGCGTGGCCTGTACCAGCGACCACTCGCCCCAGCCGCACTTGATGCGCTTGCGGGCGAAAGTGACGTTGGGATTGTCGGCCAGCGCCTCCCGGATCATGCGGTAATGTTCGGGCTTGGCGCGGGCGTCGAAGTGGATCGACATGTAGTCGCCCGCCGCGGTCAGCATGTTGGCCTGTCCGATGATCGCATCGGGGTCCTTGTGGCACAGCAGAATGAAGGCGATCCTGGCCATGGGCGAAGCGATTTACCTGCTCTTTCGTCGATTGTTTACAGTGATAGAGATGAACAGCCGTTGAATAAACAGGCTTTCGTTGGTTTTTTTAACGGGTTAAACACGAATTGACCCGAGAAGAACCAGGGCAACGGGGTTGGAGGCAGGCAAATGGGCTTTCCCGGAACATGGATGACGGAAAGCGAGAGCATGGTCTATCGCGTGGTGCCGAAATGCGCCTGCTCAACCATTGGGCAGATCATGTACTACTCGGACCATGGCGAATTCTTTGACGGTGACATCCACGATGCGACCGACGGTTTGCACAAGTGGGCCCGCGACGAAAGCCAGCCCTTGATCAAGGCGAACGTGAAGACGCACACGTCCTATGCCTTTACCTGCGTTCGCAACCCCTACACGCGCATCCTGTCGTCCTTTTTCGACAAGATCTGCGGCATCCAGCGCAACGGCAAGCGCTATCGCGGCAAGCTGGTGCCGCTGTTGATCCAGAAATACGGCATCGAGGTTGGTGGCGAGGACGGCAAGCAGGAGTTCGACCAGATCAAGAGCTTCCGCCGTTTCCTGCTGTTCACGCGCGACACCATCCGGTGGAAACGCCCGATGGAGCCGGACATACACTGGTCATCGATGGCGGGGCACGTTTCGACCTTCATCGTGAATGGCGGCACGTACGACAAGATTTTCTGGACGGAAGCGTTCAACGACGGGATGGCGGATGTCCTGAAGGCGACGAAGACGCCGAACAAGGTGGACCTGAAAAAGATCCCGCGTTTCAACGAAAGCGAGGGGCATGGGCCGAAACGGGCGCACCCGGTCGAGGATTATTTCGACGATCTGTCGATGCACCTAGTGAAAGAGATCTATCACCGGGATTTCGAGCTGTTCAAATACGATTTCGACGATCCGTCGAACAAGATGCCCATCGGCGAGATCGACCTCGACGAGGTGCACGCCAAGCTGTGCGAGTGAGCGGGGCGCGCGTGCCGCGCGCGCTTGCTTGTCTCGTCGTCGTGCCTCCTCCTCGGGCATGTGGCGGGCGCGACGCTTTCGTACGGCCATCGGCAAGATTGCGAGCGCGGTGATTTGAGTATTTTCGGCAAGAAAAAGCGGCGAACAGTTTTTTAACCAAGCCGGGTCAAGATCGGGGTGCGGTACAGGCTGGAGAGCCGATGACCGTGCAAGGAAAAGCCGCGTCCGGGTTTCGGGTCTGCATCGGCGCCGTGCCGAACGACGCCCGGCCCGGAGGCGCCTCCATGGCTTTTTCTTGCTTCAAATACTCGAATTGCCCGACGCGGGCCTTTTGTACGACCGTGTGGCGATTGCGCCGTCCGTCGGGACCGAAGCGGAAAACTCCGTTTTCCGAACCATTTTCTTTGAAAGAAAATGGTTCCGGTCAGATCAGTCCTTCTGCCCTGAAGAGCGCCTTCACGTCGGCGTCGGGTCGGGCACCGTAATGGGTGATGACCTCGGCGGCGGCGATACAGCCCATCCGGCCTGCGATCTGAAGCGACGCGCCGGTGGCCAGCCCGTAGAGAAAGCCCGCCGCGAACTGGTCGCCGGCGCCGGTGGTGTCGACGGGAGTGATCTCGTCGACGGGAACGGTTGCGGTCTCTTCGCCCTTGACGATCACCACGTCATGGCCCGAGCGGGTGCAGACGATCAGGCCGCTTTCGGCGGCGGCCTGTTCCAGCGCGGCACCCAGGTCTTCGGTCTGGTAGAGCGCGCACCACTCGTGCTCGTTGCCGATGACGTAGTCGAGCTCGGTCACCAGTTTGCGGAAATCGGCGCGGTGGCGGTCGACGCAGAACGGATCCGACAGGGTGATGCCGGCCATGCCACCTGCCTCGCGGCAGGCACGGGCGGCGGCGAGGAAGGCAGCCTTGCCCTTGTCCTTGTCGAAAAGGTAGCCCTCGAGAAAGAGCAGCCCGGCGCCGCCCGCGACGGTGTCGTCGACATCGTCGGGGCCGAGTTCGGTGGAGATACCAAGGTAGGTGTTCATCGACCGTTCGCCGTCGGGCGAGACGAAGATCATCGACCGGGAGGTGGGCAGTTCGCCGTCGCTTGCGGGCGCATTGACGAAATCGACGCCGACATCTGCCATCTCGCGGGCGTAATCATGGCCCAGCGCATCGTCCGAGACCCGGCCGATGAACGCGGTGTCGACGCCCAGCGCGCCCAGCCCGGCGATGGTGTTGGCGACCGAACCGCCGGCCATCTGGGTGCGGTTCTGCATGTTGTCGTAAAGATGTTCGGCCCGATCCTGTTCGATCAGTTGCATGATGCCTTTTTCGATGCCCATGCGGGACAGAAACCCGTCATCGGTTTGAGAGATGACATCGACGACGGCGTTCCCGATGCCGACAGTCTGATACTTGGTCAAAGTCTTTTTTCCTCGAATTCGCACAGGTCACGGATGATACAGGTCTGGCACATCGGGGCACGGGCCTTGCAGTGGTAGCGACCGTGCAGGATGAGCCAGTGGTGGGCGTGCTGCTGGAAATCCACCGGCACGTTGTCTTCGATGGCGCGTTCGACGGCGTCCACGTCTTTGCCCGGGGCGATCCCCGTGCGGTTGCCGACGCGGAAGATGTGTGTATCGACCGCTTGCGCGGGATGGCTCCACCACATGTTCAGCACCACGTTGGCGGTCTTGCGCCCCACGCCCGGCAGAGATTGCAGCGCGGCGCGCGAATTGGGCACCTGGCCGTCGTACTTGTCGATCAGGATGCGCGACAGCTTCATCACGTTCTTGGCCTTGTTGCGGTAAAGGCCGATCGTCTTGATGTGCTCGATCAGCTCTTCCTCGCCCAGCTCCAGCATCTTTTCAGGGGTGTCGGCGATCTTGAACAGCTCGCGCGTGGCGCGGTTGACCCCGGCATCGGTTGCCTGCGCCGAAAGGGCGACGGCAACGAGAAGCGTGTAGGCGTTCACATGGTCGAGTTCGCCCGTGGGTTCGGCGGAGGCTTCCTGAAAGCGGGTGAATATCTCGCGGATCGTTTTGTAGTCGAGTTGCTTGGCCATGGATGTCCTTGTGCCCGCTTTGGTGCGGATGCGCAACATTCGGGTCGCGGTACGGGGGACGTGCGCGTACATTCCCCGCATTAATGGAGACGACACATGACTGCCGGGATCAACACCGAAATCCGAGACGGATATCATTTCAAGGTCATGCGCCGGGCGATCGACCTGATCGATGCGGGCGGGGCGGGCGTGAGCCTGTCGGATCTCGCTCGCGACATGAACATGAGCCCGTCGCATTTTCAGCGGCTGTTCACGCAGTGGGTGGGCGTCAGCCCGAAGCGGTATCAGCAATACCTCGCCCTCGGGCAGGCCAAGGATCTGCTGGCCGAGCGGTTTACCACACTGGACACGGCGCATGAGCTGGGTCTGTCGGGGACGGGGCGGCTGCATGATCTTTTCCTGCGGTGGGAGGCGATGAGCCCCGGCGAGTTCGCGCGGCGGGGCACGGGGATGAAGATCTATTGGGGATGGTTCGACAGCCCTTTTGGTCTGGCACTGGTGATGGGCACGGAGAAGGGCATATGCGGTATCGGGTTCGCCAGCGAAACCGGCGAAGAGGCGGCGATGGAGGACATGATCTCTCGTTGGCCCAACGCCGCGTTCGTCGAGGACCCGATGATGTTGCGTCCGTGGGTGTTGCAAGCCTTTGGCGCGGGCGACCAGGCGGGTGAGAAAGTGCCGCTTTACATGATCGGAGCGCCCTTCCAGATCAAGGTCTGGGAGGCGCTGATGCAGATCCCGTCGGGGCATGTGACGACCTATTCGGAGATCGCGCAGTCCATCGGCAACCCGCGGGCCGTGCGCGCCGTGGGCACGGCAGTGGGGCGCAACCCGGTCAGTTTCCTGATCCCGTGCCACAGGGCGCTGCGCAAATCAGGCGGACTGGGCGGCTATCACTGGGGATTGCCGGTCAAACGGGCGATTCTGGCGTGGGAAAGTGCGCGGGTCGAGGCCGGGTGAGCCCATTTTCTGCGCAGAAAATGGGGCAATAAATGCGCATTTATTGCCCGCGCCGAACTGGGTCTGCGCGAAACCTCGCCGAATTCCCCGCAGAATATGCTTGGGCATTGGCCATTTATTGCCTAGAATCACCTTTAGACCCGGCAAACGGGCGTTTGAAACATGAGGCATCAGGATGAGCATTTCACACAAAACTGTCACTATGATTGCAGGTCTGTCGATGTTGGGGGCCACGGCCTGCACCAGCCCGGCCTACCTCGACGACACCGCCGTTGACCGGAACCAGAAGGCCAAGCAAGGCGCGTTGCTGGGCGGGCTGCTGGGTGCGGGCGCGGGGGTGCTCGTGGCCGACAAGAAGGTCAAGGGCGCGCTGATCGGCGGCGCAGTCGGCGCGGCGGGCGGTGCCGTGGCCGGCACCATGCTGGACCGGCAGGAAGCCGAGCTGCGCAACAATATCGGCAATGACAATGTCGATATCCAGAACACCGGCGATCGCCTGATCGTGACGCTGCCGCAGGATATCCTGTTTGACGTGGACAGCGCAGCGGTGCGTCCGGGGCTACGCAGCGATCTGTCCGCGGTGGCGCAAAACCTGCAGAATTATCCCGACAGCCGGGTGCAGATCGTCGGCCATACGGACAATTCCGGCGGTGCCGAGCATAATCAGGACCTGTCCGAGCGGCGGGCGAATGCCGTGGCGGATGTGTTGATGAACGGCGGCGTGGCCTTCAACCGGATCGACGCCTTCGGCCGGGGCGAGGATGTGCCGGTGGCGTCAAACCTGACCGAGGATGGCAAGGCGCAGAACCGCCGGGTGGAAATCGTGATCCTGCCCAACGCGGTCTGACGCGAAAGATTATTCTACGAATAATCTGGCACTGAAACGAAACGCCCCGCCGGAAGACCCGGCGGGGCGTTTGCGTTGCGAGCGTTGCGAGCGTTGCGTTCAACCGAAGACGCGGCCCAGGGCTTCGTCCACCGAGGCGACGATCTGGTCGATGTCGTCCTTGGTCGAAATGAGCGCGGGCGAGAAGCACAACGTGTTGTTGAAGCCCGGGATCGAGCGGTTGGTCACGCCGATGATCGTGCCCTGCGCCATGCAGTCGGCGACAACCGCCTGCGCCTGTTTCTCGGGCACAGGTTCCTTGCTGGCGCGGTCCGAGACAAGCTCGGCCCCGAGGAAGAGGCCCTTGCCGCGGACCTGGCCGATGACGGCGTGCTTGTCGGCCAGCGCGTTCAGTTGGTCCATCATGTAGTCGCCCATCTGGGTGGTGTTTTCGAGCAGGCCTTCCTCTTCGATGATGGCGACGTTTTCAAGCGCGGCGGCGGGGCCGGCGGTGCAGCCGCCGAAGGTCGAGATGTCGCGGAAGTAGTTGAGCGGGTCCTCGATGTCGTCCTTGAACATGTCGAAGACTTTTTCATTGGTCACGCAGCAGGCGATGGCGGCATAGCCCGAGGCGACACCCTTGGCCATGGTCACGAAATCGGGCTCGACGCCGTAATGCTGATAGCCGAACCAGTGGGTGCCGGTGCGGCCCACGCCACAGACGACCTCATCGATATGCAGCAGGATGTCGTATTTGCGGCAGATTTCCTGCACGCGGGGCCAGTAGCCCTCGGGCGGGGTGATGACGCCGCCGCCGGCGGTGACGGGTTCAAGGCAGAGGGCGCCGACGGTGTCCGGGCCTTCGGCAAGGATCACTTCCTCGATCGCGTTGGCCGCGGCGATGCCGTACTCCTCGCCCGTCAGGTCCCACTGGGCGCGGTATTCAAGGCAGTGCGGCACGCGCACGAAGCCGGGCGCGAAGGGGCCGTATTGCGCGTTGCGCTCGTCCTGGCCGCCCGCCGACATGGTGCCGATTGTCGAGCCGTGGTAGTCACGCTCGCGATAGAGGATCTTGTGTTTCTTGCCGCCATAGCGTTTGTGCGCGATCTGGCGGACCATCTTGAAGGCTTTCTCGTTCGCCTCGGAGCCGGAATTGGTGAAGTAGACCCGGCTCATGCCCGGCATCTTTGAAATCAGCTTTTCCGAGAAGAGCGCGCCGGGGATCGAGCCTGCGGAGCCTGCGAAATAGGGTAGCTTGATCAGCTGGTCGCGAATGGCGTTGGCGATGCGCTCGCGGCCATAGCCGACATTGACGGTCCAGACCCCGCCGGACACGGCGTCGATATGTTCCTTGCCGTGCTGATCCCAGACGCGCATCCCCTTGCCTTCGACGATGATCTTGGGGGCGCCGGTCTGGAACGGCTGGTGTTGAATCAGGTGATGCCAGACATGGGCGCGGTCGGCGTCCACGACTTTTTCGATATCGTTCAGCAGGTTGCCATCCATCGGAAACTCCATCAGATCAAGCCCGGCACGGTGGCCGGGGGCGCAGAAGTGCACAGCGGTGCGATTAGCGTATAATCAGCCCCGAATCCGGTTCTGTCGATAGGGCCAGGTGGGTTCATTGTTTAAGTCCAGGAGCGGGCGCTTTGACGCCGCTGAGCCGGTGATTTCGTGCTATTCTGCTGATTTCTGAGACGGTTTTCCCGAAACTTCGGTTCGGAAAGGTAGAAGAAGCCCTGTTTGCCAGACAAAATCATTGATCGGAATCGTAAATTCGGCTCGGATGAGGCCGCATCTGCCATCGGGGGCGGTGCGGCGGAACAGCTTCTGTCGTGCGGACATAGGCCCCGGCAAGGATGGCGCGACATAAAAGAAACGAAACTCCAGGGAGACAAGAACAAATGACACTCAAGTCAAAACTCATGGCCGCCACCACCGGCGCAGCCCTTCTGGTCGGGGCATCCGCTTCGGCGCAGGAAATCACGGTCGGCTATTTCCTCGAATGGCCGATGCCGTTCCAGTACGCCAAGGCCGAAGGCATGTATGACGAGGCGATGGGCATGACCGTGAACTGGGTCAGCTTCGACACCGGAACGGCGATGAGCGCGGCGATGGCGTCGGGCGACGTGCAACTGGTGGTCAGCCAGGGCGTGCCGCCCTTCGTGGTGGCCACAAGTGCGGGCCAGGACCTGCAGATCGTCGACGTGGCCGTGTCCTATTCGGACAACGACAACTGCGTCGTGTCGGCGGCGCTGGAGATCGACAAGGACAGTGCGGGCGAACTGGCCGGCAAGAAGGTCGCCGTGCCGCTGGGTACCGCGGCGCATTACGGCTTTCTGAAGCAGATGGACCATTTCGGCGTGTCGCTGGACAGCCTGACGGTCGTGGACATGGCCCCCGCCGAAGGGCAGGCTGCGCTGGCGCAAGGCGCTGTCGACATGGCGTGCGGCTGGGGCGGTGCACTGCGCCGCATGAAGGAAAGCGGCAACGTGCTGCTGACCGGGGCCGAGAAGGAAGATCTGGGCATCCTTGTGTTCGACGTGACCTCGGGCCCGGCGTCGTTCATTGCCGAGAACCCCGACGTGGTGTCGAGCTTCCTCAAGGTGACGGCCGAGGCCAACGCGATGTGGGCGGACGAGGCCAACCACGACAAGATGCTGCCGGTGATCGCCGAGGACGCGGGCATGTCGGAGGAAGACACGATGGCGACCATCGAGACCTTCGTGTTCCCGCCGGCGGATGAGCAGCTGACCGAGAAATGGCTGGGCGGCGGCGCGCAGGAATTCATGAAGGGTGTCGCGGACGTCTTCGTGGAAGCCGGTTCGATCGACGCGGCGAAAGCCTCTTACGAGACGAATGTGAACACCGGCCCGCTGGAAGCCGCCGTTCAGTAAGGTTTTGCGCAAGATACCCACGGGCCGCACGACCGGCCCGTGGGACCGCACCACTACCAAAAATCCGAAAACGGAAGGGGGCAGGCATGTCGACATTGAAAATCGACAATCTTTCCATGCGTTTCGATCTGCCGAATGGCGGTCATGTGCAGGCGCTCAAGGACGTCTCGCTGGAGTTGCAGAGCGGCGAATTGATGAGCGTGCTGGGCCCGTCGGGCTGTGGCAAGACCACGCTTTTGAACATCGTCGCGGGGTTTCTTGCGCCGACTGAAGGGCAGATCGTTTTGAACGATCACAAGGTCACCGGCCCGGATGCCGAGCGTGGCATGGTGTTTCAGCAGGGCGCGCTGTTCGAATGGATGAGCGTGCGAGACAACGTGAGCTTTGGCCCCCGGATGAAGGGTGAGAGCAAAAAGACCTACACGCCGACAGTCGATCACCTGCTGGAGGTGGTGGGTCTGAAGGATTTCAAGGAAAAGGCGATTTACGAATTGTCCGGCGGGATGCAGCAGCGCGTGGCGCTTGCCCGTTGTTTGGCCAACGATCCCGACGTGATCCTGATGGACGAACCCTTGGGGGCGCTCGACGCGCTGACACGTGAAAAGATGCAGGGGCTTGTGCTGAAGCTCTGGAAGGAGACGGGCAAGACGATCATTCTGATTACCCACTCGGTCGAGGAGGCGCTGCTCTTGGGCGAGCGGCTGCTGGTGATGGCGCCGCGACCGGGGCGTATTCACAAGGAATATCGCCTGCCTTTTGCCGATCTGGGCGTGGGCAAGGATTTGCGGGAAGTGAAAAAGCATCCAGAATTCAATCAGCGCCGCGAAGAGATCCTCGAGATGATCTGGAACATGGAAGAAGAGATCATGGGCCGCGTGGAGGAAAGCGCATGACCGGGTTCATCGTTCTCGCGCTCTATGTGGGTGCGTTCTTCATTGCCTATCTGGCAGTCTCGGCGCTATACCGGGCATTCTTTGCACGGATCGACTATACCGCGCTGAAAACCGTGACCTTCGGCGACGAGAGCGCCGTTCGGCCGAACCGTGCGGCTAGCGTGCTGTCGGTGATCACGATCTTCCTGTTGTGGGTGGCCTTCACCAATTCAAGCCTGCCACTGCCCCAGGCGGCGTCGCCGTATCTGGGCGAGGTCAAGTTTACCTATACCTCAACGCTGCCTGACGGGCGGGCGGACGATGCGGAGGTGACCGTTCTGGTCTACCGCGAGGACATCAGCCAGACAGTGGATGCCGAGGGCAACCCGGGGCGCATCCCGGCGGCGCCCGAGGTGGAGCCGGGCGAGGGGTTCGCCAAGAATGACAGCCTTGTGGTGCCACGCTACGGTTATAAGGTGATGACCGTGCGCAGCAACGACGAGTTGGGCCGGTCCGATGACGCGGTCATCACTGCGCTCAACGGAACGCCGGTCGAGCCGGGCGACACGATAAAGCTGCCGGAAGGCGAGCTTGGGTTGACCGACAAGGGCACACCGACATTCTCGCCCTCCACCGGCAACCGGATGCAGCGGCTGTACCTGCCCGCCCCCGAAGTGACGGTCGAACGGTTCGTCGAGCTGAACGAGGAAGGGTATCGCAATTATACCCTGTGGCAGCATACGTGGATCTCGCTGCAACGGGTCTTACTGGGCTTCTTCTTCGGGGCGCTGGTGGGGATCCCGCTGGGCTATGCGATGGGATTGACCAACTGGGCTCGCGGCTGGTTCGATCCGATCGTGGAGTTTATGCGGCCGGTGCCGCCGCTGGCGCTGATCCCGCTGATGATCATCTGGTTCGGTATCGGTGAGCAGTCCAAGGTGATCCTGCTGTTCCTGGCAGCACTGTGGATCATGGCGATTGCGGCGCGGGCTGGTGTCTCGGGTGTGGCGATAGCGAAGGTGCACGCGGCCTATTCGCTGGGGGCTAGCAAGTTGCAGGTGCTGACCAAGGTCATCATTCCCAACAGCCTGCCGGAGATTTTCACCGGCGCTCGGGTTGCCATGGGTGTCTGCTGGGGCACCGTCGTGGCCGCCGAACTGGTGGCGGCTGAGCGGGGCCTTGGCATGATGATCATGGTCGCGTCGAAGTTCCAGCTGACCGATATCGTGATCGTCGGGATCATCCTGATCGGGATCATCGGTTTCCTGATCGACGTGGGCATCCGGATTCTGGAAAAATGGCTGGTGCCCTGGAAAGGGCGCGTTTGAGGCCAGACAATAGAGGGAAACGCCCGGCACGATTGCCGGGCGTTTTTCGTTATGGCGTGTTGATTCGGATCAAGGAAGAATGCACGCGCGACCGTGCAGGGTGACGCCATGGAAATTGCCGAGCTTTTGATGGCCCTCGGGGTCCTGTTCCTGGCCGGGCTGGTGGCGGACCAGGCGGGACGTTTCACGCGCCTGCCACGGGTGACGATGCTGTTGCTGCTGGGGCTGGTGGCCGGGCAGGCCGGGCTGGACCTGATCCCCGGCGACCTGATCGCGTGGTTCGAGGTCCTGTCCATTGTCGCGCTGACCATGGTCGCCTTTCTATTGGGAGGGACGCTGACCCGCGAGATTCTGGCGCGGCGCGGGCGGGCCATCCTGATCCTGTCCCTGGTGATCGCGCTGGGCACGGCGGGTGTCGTCGTGGCCGGGTTGGTTCTGATCGGCCTGGATTGGCAGTTGGCGCTGGTGCTGGGTGCGATTGCGACGGCGACGGACCCGGCGGCGATGACGGATGTGATCCGGCAGACGGGGGTAAAGAGCGCGTTCACCGACACCTTGAAGGGGATCGTGGCCATAGACGACGTCTGGGGTCTGATCCTGTTCAGTCTTGTGCTGGCGGTGGTCAGCCAGTCCAGCGGCCTGGTCGAGATCATGGGCGGCGCGGCGCACGACATTCTGGGCGGTGTCGCCCTGGGCGTGGCGCTGGGCGTGCCGGCGGCGCTGTTGACCGGGCGGCTGACACCGGGAGAACCGCAGCAGGCCGAGGCGATCGGGATCGTGTTCCTGACCGCGGGCCTTGCGCTGTGGCTCGAGGTGTCGTTCCTGATCGCGGCGATGACGGCCGGCGCGGTGGTGGTGAACTTCGCGCAGCACCACGAGCGCGCCTTCCACGAGATCGAACATGTTCAGTGGCCCTTCATGATCCTGTTCTTCCTACTGGCCGGGGCGACTCTGGATTTGGACGCGCTTTTGGGGCTTGGTTGGGCCGGGGTGCTTTACCTTGGCTTGCGGATACTGGCGCGGATCGTGGGCGGCTTCGCCGGTGGCTGGCTGGCCGGGGGCAGCGCGGTGGAGCGGCGGTGGTACGGGCCGGCTCTGTTGCCACAGGCGGGCGTCGCCGTGGGCATCGCGCTGGTCGCGGGCGAGGCGCTGCCGGACTGGTCGGGAACGATCATGGCGCTGACCATCGCCAGCACCGTGGTGTTCGAGGTCGCGGGGCCGCCCCTGACCCTGCTGGCGATCCGGCGGGTGGCGCGGCAGGATGGCTAGGCGCGCATGTCTTTGGGCGAGCCCATTACCACGAAGGACGTGATCGCGTTGACCTGCGGCAGCGTGCCGATGACATCGGTGTGGAACGCCTTGTAGGCGGGCAGGTCGGCCACCTCGATCCGCAGCAGGTATTCGACCGAGCCGGTGATATTGTGACACTCGACCACCTCGGGCGCTGCGGCCATGGCGCGTTCGAAGGCGATCTGGCTGTCCTTGGTGTGGGAGTTCAGGCCAACCGTGGCATAGGCGATGAAACCGACGCCCAGCTTGGAGCGGTCGAGCACGGCGCGGAAGCCGGTGATTATGCCGCGGCGTTCGAGATCCTGCACCCGGCGCAGGCAGGCGGAGGGCGAAAGGCCGACTCGCTCTGCCAAATCGAGGTTGCTGATCCGGCCGTCGCGCTGAAGCTCGTGCAATAATTTGTCGTTTATGTGATCCATATCAGCGATTGATTGCATGATTGCACGTGATTTGCAAAAGAACGCAATTTCGATGCGCTTGTTGCGCTGTAGTGTTGCGTGCATGACCTTTGACCTTCTTCCTGCGCTGGCCGGCTTTGCCCTTGTCACGGTGATCACGCCGGGGCCGAACAACCTGATGCTCATGGCTTCTGGCGCCAATTTCGGTTTTCGCCGGACATTGCCTCACATGCTGGGGATCACGTTGGGGTTTCCCTGCATGGTGCTGCTGGTGGGGCTGGGCGTGATGCAGCTTTTTGATCGGTGGCCGCCGGCATACCTGATCCTGAAGGTGCTGAGCGTTGTGTATCTTTTGTACCTGGCGTGGAAGATCGCCAATGCCGCCCCGCCGAAAGAAGCGAAAGCCGAGGGCAAGCCGCTGACCTTCACCCAATCGGCGGCGTTTCAATGGGTGAACCCCAAGGCATGGAGCATGGCACTGTCCGCGATCACGCTGTACGCGACCAGCCGGGATCTGCTGGCCGTCCTGTGGGTCGCCGGCGTCTATGTTGCGGTGTCGGTGATCAGCACCACGAGCTGGACGGTGCTTGGCCAGCAGGTTCAGCGGTTTCTGAAAGACCCGGGCACGCTGCGGACATTCAACATTGTCATGGCGGTGCTTTTGGTAGCGACGCTGATCCCGGTGCTGTGGCCCGGTGCCGAACAGGGTGGTCTTGCGCGGTGACGTCGATGCTGCGATGACGTCCTGCATGAAGATCACGCTACTCCATACCGCCGAAATGCACCGGGAGCGGTTCGACCGCATCCGCGACCGGATCGCGCCGGACCTAATCCTGAAGCACGTGGTGCGGCCGCGCTGGTTGCAGCCGGCGCAGGATGGCGGCGCCGCGGCGCTGGAGGAAGAGATCGCGGGCGTCGTCGGTCGGGCCGAGGGGCCTGTCCTGTGCACCTGCACGACGCTGGGGCCGGTGGCCGAAAGCGCGGGGGCGATGCGCGTGGACTGGCCGATGATGCGGGCGGCGGCGCAGGCCCAAGGGCCGGTTATGATGGCGTTCTGCCTGAAGAGTACCTATGCGCCCAGCCTAGCGCTGCTGGAACGGGCGCTGGCCGAGGACGGCACGCCGCAGAAGGTCTATCCGCTGCCGATGCCGCAATATTGGCCTTTGTTCGAGGCGGGCGAGGCCGACGCCTTTGACGCCGTGATCGCGGGCGAGGTGCGGCAGGCGGTCGAGGCGCAGGGGGACGTGGCGGTGGTGGTTCTGGCGCAAGCCTCGATGGATGGCGCGGCGGCGCGGTTGAAGGATCTGAACGTGCCGGTTCTGAGTTCGCCTGAACTGGCGCTGCGAGCGGTGCTGGACGTCGCGCGCGGCTAAAGCCGTTTGTACATGTAGGTCGTGGAATGGAGCGTCCGTCCGTCGGGATCGAGCGCGAAATCGGGAATGATGCCCGCGACCTCGAACCCCGCCGAGGCGTAAAGCGATTGCGAGACGTCGCCGCTGCGCGTGTCGAGGGTGACGTTGGTCTTGCCCAGGGTGCGGGCGTGGTCCAGGGCGGCGGAGAGCAGCATTCGCCCCAAACCGCGGTGGCGCGCGGTGGGATGCACCATCATCTTGGCGATCTCGGCCCGGTGCGGCTGGTTCTGCGGCATGTCGGTGATCAGTTGCACCGTGCCGGCAAGCATTTCACCCACTTGAGCGGTGAACAGGTTGCGCCGGCTGGCGGCAACCTCGGGGAAGACGTCGGCTTGCCAGAAGGCGCGGGCCGTCTCGGGCGCGAGTGGATCAAGGAAGCTGACGGCAGCGCCGTCGGTCACTGTGTCGATCAGCAGGCGGGTGAGGCCATCGAGGTGTTGATCCAGCGCGGGGCCGGTCAGGTTGATGATGCACGGCGCGGTCATGTAAGCGCCAGAAGGTAGCGGGCGCCGTCTGGTCCGGCGCGGAACTCCGACACGCCGTTCAGGCGGTAGCGCAGGCAGTCGCCGGGGCAAAGGCTGTGAGTCTGGCTGTCGACGGTGATGTGCAACGCGCCGTCCAGCAGCACGAAATGATGCTCGTGGCCCGGCACGCTGGGATGATCGTATGAGATCGTCACCTCCGGTTCGAGCGTGGCCTCGACCAGCTCGATTTGCAGATCGGTGTTGGGGGGCGAGACGTTGCGGCGGTGAAAGCCGTGGGTGTCGTCGTGATAGAGGGGCTGGGCCGCGCGGGGCACGAAGGCCTGGAACCGGCTTTCCAGCGGCGCGATCAATTGCGAGATCGGCAGACGCAGGGCGGTCGAGAGCTTGGCAAGCGTGTCGGCCGTCGGGCTGACCTCACCATTCTCGATCCGCGAGAGGCTTGCGCGGCTGACGGAACTGGTCTTGGCCAGATCGGCCAGCGTGAGGTTGCGCGACTGGCGCAGGTCGCGAATGTGTCGGGCCAGCGAGGGCGGAGTGGCAAGTGATGATTCCATATTTGGAAGATAATCCCAAATACGAGATCTCCACAATAGCCTCATGATGCGAAGTTTGTTGAACCCTCCGGCCTTTTCCATATATCCCGTAGGCCAAACAGGAGCATGGGCATGACCAATTACCTCGACTTTGAAAAGTCCCTCGCGGAAATCGAAGGCAAGGCGGAAGAGCTGCGCGCGATGGCGCGGACGACCGAGGGGATGGATGTCGAGGAGGAGGCCGGGGCGCTGGACCGCAAGGCGGCGGCCATGCTGACTGACCTTTACAAGGACCTGACGCCGTGGCGGAAATGCCAGGTGGCGCGGCACCCGAACCGGCCCCACTGCAAGGATTACATCGAGGCGCTGTTCGAAGAGTACACCCCGCTGGCGGGCGACCGGAACTTTGCCGACGATCAGGCCGTGATGGGCGGGCTGGCGCGGTTTGGCGACACGCCGGTGGTGGTGATCGGACATGAAAAAGGCAACGACACCAAGTCCCGGATCGAGCGGAATTTCGGCATGGCGCGGCCCGAGGGCTATCGCAAGGCGATCCGGCTGATGGACATGGCGGATCGGTTCGACCTGCCGGTGATCACGCTGGTCGACACGCCCGGCGCCTATCCCGGCAAGGGCGCCGAGGAGCGCGGGCAGAGCGAGGCGATCGCCCGCTCGACCGAGATGTGCCTGAAGGCCGGTGTGCCGCTGGTCAGTGTGATCATCGGCGAGGGCGGATCGGGCGGCGCCGTGGCATTTGCCTCGGCCAACCGTGTGGCGATGCTGGAGCATTCCGTCTATTCGGTGATCAGCCCCGAGGGCTGTGCCAGCATCCTGTGGAAGGATTCCGAGAAGATGCGCGAGGCCGCCGAGGCGCTGCGGTTGACTGCGCCGGACCTGATGAAGCTGCGAGTGATCGACCGCGTGATCGACGAGCCCAAGGGCGGGGCGCACCGTGATCCGACTGGCGCGATGGCGTCGGTGGGCGACGCGATCACGGCGATGCTGGACGGCCTGAAGAACCTGTCGCGCGAGGAGTTGGTGCTCGACCGGCGCGAGAAGTTCTTGAAGATGGGATCGACCGGGCTGGCCGCCTAAAGCGTAACGCCCAGCCGTATGATGGCCCACGCCGCGCCGGCGATATGGGCGAGCGTGATCAATACCGAGAAGAGGTGAAGAAGCTTGAAGCGGCTGGACTGCCCGGCGTCTGTCGCGGCGTTGATGCGCGGCATCAGTGATTGGCGCGCGTAGAGCGTGGTGAGCGCGATCACGACGAGGATCACCGTGGACAGCAGGTCGGTGAAGGCCGCGCAGACCGCCCCGAGGGCCGCCGTGCCCAGCACGAAGAGGTAGAAATGCGGAAAGGCGCGGCGGATCAGGGGGCGGGCCGTCTCTTCCGGCAGGGCGCGCAGCACGAAGGCCGCGAAGCCGAAAGCGTAGAGCGTCATCCCGCCGAACAGCAGAGCGGTCAGGAGCAGGGCGAGAATATTCATGTGGTGGCCTCCGATTTTCGGGCGGTGCCGATATAGATCACTTGCTTGAACGGCAGCACGCCGAAGGTGAAGTCCAGCCGGCGGGTCAAGCCGGTGGGGCCGAGACCGGCCATCTTTCCGGGGGTCAGCCCAGCATTCTGCAACCCGTCTGTCAGTTCGGCTGGCTTGATGAACATCGCGGGGTCATGGGTGCCCTTGGGCAGCAGGCCAAGGATATCCTCGGCCACGGTGATGGTGGCCAATCGGGCGACGACATTGCGGTTAATCGTGTCAAACAGGAACAGTCCGCCGGGTTTTAGGACGCGGGCGACCTCTTGCAGAACCTTTTGCAGGTCCGAGACATGCTCCAGGACGTCAACGCAGACGACGGCGTCAAAGGCCTCGTCTTCATAGGGCAGTGCCTCGCCAATGCCGGTGTCGTAGTGGATTGAGAGGCCGGTTTGCGCGGCGTGACTGCGGGCTGCGGCGATGGCCTCTTTCGCGGGGTCGATGCCGGTCACCTGCGCGCCGCGGGTGGCGATGGCTTCGGCCATGAAACCGCCCGCACATCCGAGGTCCAGCACCTTTTTGCCCGCCCAGTCGATGTGCCGGTCGAAAAACTTCAGACGAGCGGGCACGAGGTTTTTCAGCGTGCGCACCCAACGCAGATCGTCCGACCACCATCGCGCGGCGGCATTGTCGTAGATCTCTTGCTTGTTGCGGGTTTTTCCAGCCATGCGGCGGAGATAGGCCGCGTGGCACGGGCATCCAGAGGCAGCGTCAGGCCAAGAGCATTTTCAACCCTTGGGTCACGTCAGAGCGGACGGCGAGGCGCAGGCCCGGCTCGTCTCCGGCCTTCAGTGCCGAGATGATCAAGCGGTGATAGCGCGGCGGCTCTTTCTGTTGCAGCTTGCCGTAAAGCGCCCGCATGGTGGGACCGAGTTGAAGCCAGACGGTTTCGGCCATGGCCAGCATCGCGGGCGCCTGGGCGCGCAGGTAGAGCGTGCGGTGAAACTCGAGGTTCGAGCGGATATAGCCGACCGCGTCCTGGTGCGCGATATGGTCGGTGATCCGGGCGTTGATGGAGTGCAGGCGGTCGATCAGGGCCATGTGGGCGCGGGGCAGGGCGCGGCTTGCCAATTCGACCTCGATAAGGGCGCGCAGGGCGGCCAGTTCCTCGATCCGTTCATTGCCGAGCTCGGGTGCGGCGAGGCGACCGGAACTGCTGACCGTCAGGGCGCCTTCGGCCGAGAGGCGGCGGACGGCCTCGCGGGCCGGTGTCATGGAGACGTTGTATTCCGCGCCGACGCCGCGCAGGGTCAGGGCCTGTCCGGGGCGCAGTTCGCCATGCATGATGCGGCTGCGCAACCCGCGATAGACGCGGTCATGGGCCGACCCGGTAGGGGCGGTGCCGGTGGCCGGGGCAATCCCGGCTTCGGAGCGCGGCGGAAAGTTCATGGGGCATTTGTGATCACAGTTTGCCGCGCGGTCAATCCTGTTGCGTCAGTCGAAGCGATAGCGGTGCAGTTCCGCGCCGTTTTCGCGCAGCCAGCGGCGTGGTGCGTCATAGCCGGGGCAGATCCGGTCGACGATGCCCCAGAAGGCGCGGGAATGGTTCATTTCAACGAGATGCGCGACCTCGTGCGCGGCGACGTAGTCGAGAACGTCGCGAGGTGCGAGGATGAGCCGCCAGGAATACATCAGCCCGGCATCATGGGTGCACGAGCCCCAGCGCGAGCGGGTGTCACGCAGGGTCAGGCGGGTATACTTGCGACCAACCGCCTGCGCGTAATGATCCGAGGCGGCGGCGAGGTGATCGCGGGCGCGGGTCTTCAGCCAAGCCTGGACCCGCCGGGGCGCGGTTTCGAGCGGGCCGGGCACTGTGAGCGTGTCTTCCGCAAGCTCAATCCGCCGGCCCGAACCGGGCAAGAGACGGCGCAGGCGGCCCTCGACAGGCAGGTCCGAACCGATTCGTACCTCGGTCAGATCGGGCTGACGTGAAAGTTGCGTTCGTAGCCACGCGGCCTTTTCATTGGCGAAGTCCAGCGCCGTGCGCTCGGCCACGCCGGGGGGCATGGTCAGCGTCACGCGTCCGTCAACGCCCGACACTCTAAGTGAAATCCGCCGCGCCCGCGCCGAGCGGCGCAGGGTCACTTCGACCGGGGGGTTGCCGGGCAGAACGTAATGCCCCATATGCCGCTCACCTCTTGCAGCGCTGCGCCGCGCTTTATGCCTTTGACACCTGATACGTCTTATGGCAGGGGACGTCGAACGCCTGCAAGTCCACAGACACCGAAGGGGATAAGGATGCCCAAAGAAGAATGGGGTGTAAAGCGCGTCTGCCCGACGACGGGCAAACGGTTTTACGACCTGAACAAGGACCCGATCGTCAGTCCCTATACGGGCGAGGCTGTCGAGTTGCATTCCGGCAAGAGCCGGTCGATCACCGCGGACGCGGAAGATGCCGAGACCAAGAAGATGAAGGGCAACGAAGTCGAGGAGGAAGTCATCGAGGATGATGACGTCGATGTCGACCTTGGCGACGATGTTCTGGAAGACGACGACGATGATGATAACGTCTCGCTCGATGATATCGCGGACGTGGCGTCGGACGACGACGAAAGCTGAACCAAGTTGTGAGAGGGCGGGATTTTCCACTTGATCCCGCCTGCCGCTTTACCTAGAACGCGGCAAATGACGGCCCGGCGACGGGCCATCGGTTCGGGGCCTTAGCTCAGCTGGGAGAGCGCCTGCATGGCATGCAGGAGGTCAGCGGTTCGATCCCGCTAGGCTCCACCAAACTACAAGTATAAATTATTGATCTGATGGAATAATTTTGGATCCTTTTTATATTATACCTATTTTCCTACCATTCCTGGATCGTTGAGTCTGATCACCGGCTGATCCGATAGATATTTTGGAATCACTGATCATGTGACCGCAAATCATGGTCACATCCTCACTCATGTGTTTATCTCGACCGCAATAAAGCAGCACATTATGGGGTAAGCAGCTTGCCGGTCACTCTTTCTGAACTCGAACAGCACCTGTGGGGCGCTGCGAACATCCTGCGCGGCAGCATCGATAGCGGCGAATACAAGAGCTACATCTTCGGCCTCTTGTTCTTCAAACGCCTCAGCGACGTGTGGCAGGAAGAGTTTGAGCAGAAGCTGGCGGAATACGACGACGAGTAACTGGCAGCCGATGCCGAGGAACACCGCTTCGACGTGCCGCAGGTACACAGTTGGGCAGAGGTGCGCAAGCACACGACCAACATCGGCGAATACCTGAACGCCGCCTTCCAAGCGATTGAAGACGCCAACATGAAGCTGCGCGGCATCTTCCAAAGCGTCGATTTCAACAACAAGGATCGGTTCAGCGACGCGATGCTGGAACGGCTGCTTCAGCACTTCGAACGCTATGACCTGCGCAACAGCAACGTTGATGCGGACGTTTTGGGCAACGCCTACGAATACCTGATCAAGCAGTTCGCGGACGATGGCGGCAAGAAGGGTGGCGAGTTCTATACGCCCAAGGAGGTCGTCCGCCTCATGGTGCGCTGCCTTGAGATTGACGAGGCCATGAGCGTCTACGACCCGACCTGCGGCAGCGGTGGCATGTTGCTTGAGGCGTATCGCGCAGTCCAACAGTCGGGCAAGAACGCCCGCTCGCTTAGCCTCTATGGACAAGAGCGGAACCTGAACACCTGGGCGATCTGCCAAATGAACCTGTTCCTTCACGATATCGACGACGCGGATGTGCGCCGGGGCGACACCCTGCGTGAACCCAAGCACACCGTGGGTGAAGGGCGCCGCGCGATCCGCAGCTTTGACCGGGTGATCGCCAATCCGCCCTTCTCGCTCAAAGAGTGGGGGCACACTGTCTGGAGCAACGGGGATCCGTATGGACGCGACACCTACGGTACGCCGCCCAAATCCTACGGCGATCTGGCGTTCGTCCAGCACATGCTGGCGAGCCTGAACGAGACCGGGAAACTCGCGGTTGTCGTGCCGCACGGGGTTCTGTTCCGCGCAGGTGCCGAGGGTGCGATCCGAAAGGCGTTCATCGTACACGATCTGGTCGAAGGCGTGATCGGTTTGGCGCCGAACCTGTTCTATGGCGCGGGTATTCCCGCCGCGATCCTGTTCCTGCGCAAGAAGAAGCCCGCCCATATGAAAGGGCGGGTGATGATCGTGAACGGCGCGGAACAGTTCGAGGAAGGGCGCGCCCAGAACTACCTGCGCGACACCCATATTGACGCACTGAGCGCGGCGTATCTGGGGTTCGAGGATGTGGAGCGGCTCGCGAAAGTCGTGCCGACCGACGAGATTGCCGAGCATGACTTCAACCTGAACATCACCCGCTACGTCAATCTGGGCGAGGAAGCCGAAGCTATCGAGGTCGCGGAAGAGACCCAGAAACTCTTTGATCTGATCGAAGAGCGGAACGCGGCGGAAGCGAAGATGAACGCGTTTCTGCGGGAGTTGGGCTATGTTGGATAGCACTCCGACCGGTTGGCTAACCCTCACTATTCAAGACATTGCTGACTTGAGTGCTGGCGGCACGCCCAAGCGCGACGTTGCTGACTATTATGCCGTCGATGGTATTCGTTGGGTCAAGTCTGGCGAACTTCGCCAAGGCGCGATCTTCGAGACAGAAGAAAAAATCACGGAGCTAGGTCTAAAGAACTCATCCGCAAAGCTGGTGCCGGCAGGCACACCCATCTTGGCTATGTATGGTGCAACTGCTGGGGTCGTTGGTTGGCTATCCGTCGAAGCAGCTACCAACCAAGCTGTTCTGGCAGCTACGCCGAAGGCAGGTTTTGATGCCAAGTTCATATACTTCTTGCTGACGAATGTTGCCGGTCGGCTTATCGCGAGGCAACAGGGCGGTGCCCAGCCCAACTTGAGCAAGAAACTTGTCGCAACTTTTCCCGTCGTAACTCCCCCACTCCCCGAACAAGAGCGCATCGCGGAAATCCTCACCAGCGTTGACGACAGTATCCGCGCGACGGAAGCGGTGATCGCGCAGGCGGAGCGGGTGAAGCGCGGCTTGATGGAAGACCTGCTGACCGGCGGCTTGGGCAGCGAAGCCATCGCTCGCGGCGAGGTGCCGGAGGGGTGGCAGGCGAGTATCTTCGAGCAACTTGTCGTTTCGATGAACGGCGGGGTTAGCGTGAACTCGCAAAACCCGCCCGCAGGTTCGAACGAAAAAGGCGTCTTGAAGACAAGCGCAGTCAGCAACGGCTGGTTCAACATCAATGAGAACAAGGTGGTGTTGCAGGACGAAGAGATTGCACGCCTCAAAGAGCCGGTCCAAGCCGGGACGATCATTTTCAGCCGTATGAACACTCCACAGCTTGTGGGCGCAAACGCCTTCGTCTCGGAGAGCAACGAAGACGTTTTCCTTCCAGACCGGCTTTGGGCGATCAAACCGAATACCGAAGAAGTCGTTGATGAATGGTTGGGTTTCTGGATGCAACACCAGTTCGTTTCCGGCGCTTTTCAGTCGCTTGGTACGGGAACGAGTGGGAGCATGAAGAACATCTCCAAGCAGAAGCTCAACGCTTTGAAGGTCGCGATCCCAACGCAGGGCGAGCAGAGTTCGACTGTGAATGCCCTTCGTGCGATCAACGCGCAGATAGAAGTCAACAAGCAGACCGTCGACCAACTCCAAACTATCAAACGCGGGTTGATGGACGATCTTCTCACCGGTCGCGTGAGGACGGTCTGATGAAGGGGCGCGGGGCGGAATGGCGCTTGGCGGAAAAGCCGACGCTTCAGTATCTCGAAACACTGGGCTACGCCTTTGTCGACCCAAGCGAGCACGCCCGCCTGCGCGGCAGCGACAACCAGGTGATCTTTCGCCCGCATCTAGTGGATGCGCTGGCGCGGCTCAACGGCATCTCGACCGCCGATGCCGAAGCGGCGGCGGCGGAACTCTTGCGCAAGGAAAACAACGAAGACTGGCTGAAGATCCAGCGCGGCGATTTCGCCCGCGTGGTCGAAGGGCAATCGACGCAGAAAACCCTGCGCGTGATCGACTTCCACACCCCGGAAAACAACACCTTCGCCGTCACGCATCAGCTGTATGTTCAGGCAGAGAAAAGCCGCATTCCCGATATCGTCGTCTATGTGAACGGTCTGCCGCTGGTGGTGATCGAAGCCAAGTCACCGCTGAGCGGGAAGGACAAGAACGGCGAAGCCTTCGACCAGATCAAGCAATATGAACGCGACATTCCGCGCCTGTTCTACACCAACACCTTCAACATCGTGACCGATGGCACGACGGTGCTATATGGCGCGACGGGCGCACCGTCGAAGTTCTATGGTTACTGGCGCGACCCGTATCCACGCGCCGAGAGCGATTTCGGCAACGAGTTGGAAAAGGGTCTGTGGAGCCTGCTTGAGCCGTCACGCCTGCTCGATCTGCTCGCGCATTTCATCGTGTTCGAACGCAACGCCGAGACGGGTGAGACAGTCAAGAAAATCTGCCGCTACCAGCAGTTCCGCGCCGTCAACAAGATGGTCGACCGGGTGGTCGAGGGGAAGCACAAGCGGGGACTGATCTGGCACACGCAGGGCAGCGGCAAATCCCTGACGATGGTGTTTGCTGCGTTGAAGTTGAAGCACCACCACACCGTTGCCTCCGACGCTCTGGACTATCTCAACCTGCTGGTGCTGACCGATCGGATCGACCTCGACGACCAGATTTCCAGCACTTTTGTCGCAACCGGGCTGCCGAACCCGGTCAGCGTGGGCAGGATCGCCGAGTTGCGCGAACGGGTCGGCAGTGGCGTGGACGGTCAGACGCTGCTGAGCACGATCTTCAAGTTCGAGGGGTCAAGGACCGCGATTCCGAACAGCGACCGCTGGATCGTGATGGTCGACGAATGCCACCGGACGCAGGAAAAGGATCTGGGCGCGGCGTTGCGGGCGACACTGCCCGATGCGATGTTCTTCGGCTTCACCGGCACGCCGATCAAGAAGAACGACAAGGACACCTATCAGAACTTCGGTGTCGTCGGAGAAGGGTATCTGGACAAATACGGGATCGACGACGCGGTGCGCGACAACGCGACCGTCCCGATCTACTACACCAGCCGCAAGACCGAGTGGCAGATCGACGAAGCCAAGATCGACAGCCTGTTCGATACGTGGTTTGCCGATCAGAGCGAGGAACGCATCGCGGAAATCAAGGCGCGCGGCGTGAAGATCGCCGATCTGTTGAAGCACCCCAAACGGATCGAGTTGATCGCTTTCGATATTTGGAACCACTTCAAAGCGTATGCCAAGCTGGACGGGTTCAAGGCGCAGCTCGTCGCCTATGACCGCGAGGCGGTGGTTCTCTACAAACGCGCGCTCGATGCGTTGATTGCCAAGGATTACGAGAAACAGGGCATGCCGCCCGACGAGGCAGTTGCGGCGGCAACTGCGGTGAGCGCCTGCGTCTTTTCCAAGTCTCAGGAAGACGACAAGCCGAGCGAAGACCCCTACAAGAACGCGATGCGGTCGGATCTGGTGCGGTGGTATGTTGATCGCGATGCGGAGCGCGATCTGAAACGCGCCTTCAACAAGCGCGGCGAGAACCCGCAAATCCTGATCGTCTGTGACAAGCTGCTGACGGGCTTCGATGCGCCAGCCGAGGCGGTAATGTATCTCGACAAGCCACTGCGGGAACACACCCTGCTTCAAGCCATCGCGCGGACGAACCGGGTGGCAGACGCCAAGAAGAAAAATGGTTTGATCGTCGATTACATCGGCGTCAGCCAGAAACTCGACGAGGCGCTGGAAAGCTATCGCGCGGAAGACGTAGAGAACGCTATGCGCGATCTGGACGGGCTGCGAGCGGAACTCGCGGCGGCACATCGGGTGCTCTTGGAATACGTCAAGGGCATCAAGCGCACCGGCAAAGACCTAAAAGCAGAATACGACGCGCTTGTCGCAGCCATCGGCACAGAAGATGAGTGGATCTTGTTCCAGCGGAAGGTGCGCAACTTCGTGACGCTCTACGAAGCCCTGGCGCCCGATCCTAGCGTCTTGTCCGTGACCGACGATCTGAAATGGTTCGCGAACTTCCTGCGCTATGGAAAGCAGGTGTTCGAGAAGAAAGAGGCGTTGGATCAGGGTGATTACAGCGCGAAGATCCGCGAGATGCTGGAAGAGCATCTGCGAGTCACGGGCCTGACCACGGTGATCAAGGTGCGCAGCGTCGTGGATGCCGAGTTCTGGGACGACTTCGATACCGAGGACAAGACCGAGGACGATCTGAAGACGGCGGCATTGCGCAAGACCACGGAACTGCGCCGGATCACGGAAGCCAAAATTGCCGAAAACCAGCACCAGTATGGCAAGTTCAGCGAACGGCTGCGCGAGTTGATCGAAAAGATGGACGACACCCAACTGAGTTGGGGCGACAAGCTGCGTGCGGCTGAGGATTTCGCGCGTGACCTCGACGCTGAAGAGGACGCCCACAAAAGCACGGGTCTGTCGCCAGCCGCCCATGCCGTTCTGCGCGTCATCCAGTCAGTCTCAGACGGGGAACACGACGAGGAAACCTGTAAGTCCCTCGCCCAAGAAGTTGAGGTACTTTACACCGACGACGCGCTTGCCCCGAAACTCTGGCACACGAAGGACGGGCTACGAAAAGACCTGCGGCAAAGGGTTCGCAAAGCCGCCCATGTGCTCGGGTTCAAGGAACTGAAGGTGCTGCCGGTCGAGATAGAAGACGTGGCGATCAAGTATTACGCCCGCAGCAACTTCGATGCCGAGTGACCGGCATGGCAGATATGAAGATCGAAGGGATGAACGAGTTCCAGCTTGGCAAGTTTCGGATTCCATACAGCTTGCACCTCAGCAACGCGGCCAAGCGTATGCGCATCGAAATGACGATGGACGAGATGCGCGTGACGGTACCGCAGCACTTGGATGACGACGAGATCAATGCCGCGCTTTACGCAAAGCGGCGCTGGATCATCGAAAATAGAGCCGACTTAGACGATAAGCTCGCCCAGACACACCAGATCGCCCGGTTTCGCACGGGTGCAAAGATACCATTCTGGGGGCGTCTCACACGACTTACGATAAAGACGGGCGATGAGGTGTCGGTCGAGTATCGCTCCGGCTTCGTGGTAACATTGCCAGATCAATCTTCACCCACCGCGCACGATGATGTTGTCGAAGCAGCGTTACAGCGTTGGATGCGCGACCGGTTGGGTCAGGAAGTGCGTCGTTTCTGTAACCGATATGCCGAGCGTCTTTCGACCGATTATGCGGGTCTACGCATCGTGCCCTTGAGCACGCGTTGGGGCAGTTGTGGCGAGAGCGGTATCGTCACGCTGGACTGGCATCTGGTGTTCGCCCCTAAGCGTGTCGTTGAATACGTGGTCGCACACGAACTGGCGCATCGCGTCCAGAGAAACCACGGCGAGGCGTTCTGGAAGGCTGTGAGAGCCGCGTTCGGTCAATACGAACAAGAACACCACTGGCTTGCGGGGAACGAACATCTGCTTGGCTACAGGCGCATTCCTTTGATCATTGAGTAATACATGCTCCACATCACAAAAATACAATAGAGGTTCGATGGAATTAAAATCGATTATCGCGATAATTTTGCTGATAGGACCATCTTTTATCGGCGTATTCTTCGCGGAAAATAACAAGCGCAGATCTCAATACTCCAACCGATCTGACTTATCTGAACGTTCAGTGGACAGTGACCCTGATGGACCACTGGATCAGGTTGATGCCTGGGGAAAAGCAACCGGTTTCTTCGGAGTTCAAGTCTTTTCCGCGGTAATAGCTTACAACCTGATATCGTTGAATTAAGTATAGCAGCATTTGTCGGAGCCATTGTCAGCTTTAACGGTATGGCTGCGGTGGTCGTATTAGTTGCTCTGATCGGGCCAGTAGCCTACCACGTGTTGCGGCTTCTCAAACGGGCTGATGCGGCTGACGGCTCCAAATATGGTTCGATCGACCTCGGCCTCATTGGGATGCATCCTGCGGATGTCGGCCTGATGTAATGTCTGATATGCAGAGCGTTCGCGTCGGCTTTGTTTCTCGACTGAGTATGATATCGAAATGGGCACGTTCCGGGCCCAATTAAGCTGAACGCCACTGCTTCCAACGCTCGCGCTGAAGCGCGTCGTCGAATACGTTGCCGCTCAAGAACTGGCTGACGCAGAACGAACATTTGCTCGGCTACAAGCGTATTCCTTTAACCCTCGAGTAAGGAGGGTGGTAAAAAAAGTGCGCATAGCATTTAAATTGCAATCTGCAATTTGATCGAGTTTTAAAGACACGCTCAGGAACGAGGTCGGCCCCACCGCCGTCGCTGAGCCTCACGCACGCGTTCAATGCCTTCATTAGTCTTGGGGCCAGTGCTCAGACCACCATGAGCACGGCACCGTCGCTTGCCTGGCACCACAGGCTCGTCACATGGCTCACCTGTCTTAGTTTTTGCGCCACATTCTGGGCGCAGATCCTCGACAAGGGGCGCGCCATCATCGTCAAGCCCGAGCTCGTGAAAGCGCAAGCATCGGCGTTTACTACATGTAAGGCAGGCAAATTTTCCGCGTGTAAGGTGCGCTGTCACTGGACAGAGACGTGCCGCACGTATGTTCGGTGTCTTTTCACGAAGTTCAGCCACAAGCTGTTCGTAGCGCGCGATCTCTTCTTCATATTCACTTTGAATGTTAACATTTCTCAACATTAGGCTAAGACCCTATTCTCCGTTTCGGTAATCGGCAGGCACGGCGGACTGAACGCCTGAGGCTCATGGTGTTTCCCAAGATTGAGACAAGCCATTCCAGCGACGGCCGTTAGGACCGTGCTTTTCCCACTCCGAGAGCTCGCGCCATGCGTCGAGAGACACCACTCGGCCTGTCCAAGTCAGCGCGCGTCCGCCTGGACTTTCACCATAGGTTTCAGCGCCGACATTATCTGGCTGTTCGCTTTCACAGGGCTTTGCGACATTGGCGACAGTTGCGACATTGGAAACTTCCGTGCGGGTCTCGGGGGCTTGCGACACTTGCGACAACCGCGACACTGTGTTTGCTCGCGGCTCTTTTGTCGCGATTGTCGCGGAAGTCGCAGGGAGATTTTCCGAAATTTCCGCGAGCTTGGATTTTGCATCAAACCACATCATTTGGGCCTTTCACGATTGCCCAGGCTTTCTTACGTGCAGACCCGCGAATGACAGTTCCGGGCTCCAGAGGAACCAACCAGCCATGCTTTTCAAGAATGTCCAAAGCTGCCTGCGCTTTGGGGCTTTCGCGCAGAGCGTTTGGTCCGAAACGGACGACATCACGCGGCGTTAACTCATCGTGCTCCCAGCTTTCCGTCACCCATCGCCGCAGGGCTTCGGCCCGGTCTACTTCGGACGAAATATTCGCAACGCTGGCGAGCCGTGACGCCTCTGCAAGATAATATTGCGCAAGCTCGATCGCATCGGCCATTTCGCGGCCCTCAACTCTTATGGCTTCAAGTTCGCGCCAGAGGGTCAACACGCCGGCAATCCGCGCGGCCTGTTCAGCAGCCTTTGAGGCGGCGCCAGTAATATGCACCAGATCTCCGCCAGGGCCTTGTGCACTTTCGATCGCGTCCGAAAATTCTTCCAGAAGCGCGCGGGCTTCTGGAGCCAATTCCAAGGTCTTTGGTTCAAGTTCGCGGGTCTCTGCGTCCATTGGTAGGGGCTTTTCAAGTGTTTGTCTCAGTCGCTCTGAGAAATCTGTGAGCGCCTCGTTGTCGATCCGGGTGTTGGCCTGCATCCGGGTGCCTATTGCGCTGGGAGGTTCGCAGATCAAAAAGCGCGGCAGAAATCCCGTGTCCGCGGCTAGCGGGTCCGCAACAAAGCCACGCGCAACAGTCGGCTGAACCATCAAATGCACCGCCAACCTCCGTCCATACAGTGTTGCGTGCCCGTCGCCCGAGCGCGTGCGTCTGATGGGCTTGCCGTCCCAGAGGCCATTAAACGCTGCCAGCGTTTTTTGCCGGTTCTCCGAGTTCATGGCGTGACCGCCCAAGAATTGTCCTCCTTCGTCCGAGAACAAGCCAAGGCTTGGCTGGCCATGTGCGAAAAGCTTCGTCAGACCCTCGAACGTCGGCTCGGTCACAGTGCGATCAGCGGAAGGGGGCGCCTGCGGCTCTACCCCGAGAGCTTCGAGGTCTGCTTCAGCAGCTGTGCGTTTTTCGCCTTTTCCTTTTTTCGCGTCGAGGAGGATGCGGTCACGTTCTCCCTTCCAGAGTGCGTGCGCATTGTCCCACTTCTGCATTGCGTCGCGCTGAGCCTTCGCCTGGTCCCGCTCATGCTCGCGCAGCGCCGAGAGAAGAGGTGCGTCGCAGGCAGATTTACGTTCGCCACTTCGCGCGATCGTCAGGGCATAGAGGGAAAGAGGACGCGCACCGCCCAGCGTCTCGACATCTGCGTGTCCCTGCACTGCCAAAGAAACCACCGACAAGGCAGATTGAGCAGGGATTGCCATAGGGGCTTGAGTCATGCCTTGCACAGCTTCCACAGCTTGACGCAGTGGCCCGAGGGCGTGGACAGGGTAGGCGGCTCCGGGCGGGATTTCCCGTACCAGTGGCTGCGGACCTTCTGGTGTGTATTGAATAGGTTGGGGCGCGGTCATACAGTGTCCCCTTTCTTCTGTAGAATATCGTTCCAGTCGAGACCGTTGGGTGCAGGCAGAAGAGACACGTTCCAGCCTAGCTTATGTGCGCTTGCTGCCAGATCATTTGCCGCGGAACGCCCAGCCGGGTCGCCATCAGGCGCTACAATAAGCTGTCCGGGTGCATTCGGCAGATACAGGCTGCGAAGTCCCGAGGTGGAAAGGGCAGCCCAAACATTTGAGAGAGAGCTCAGCAGTCCGCAGGAAAGTGACAAAGAAGTTTCAATACCCTCTGCCACCACAAGCGGACCCTGCGCCTCCGTGAGGCGTACAGCGCCTCCCGCAATGCCCCCGAGCATCATCTTGTTTGGCATTACCCGCGCCTTCGTTGAGCTATCCGCATGGAGATAGGTACGGTGGACAGCAAAGCCTTTGCCGCCCTCTACCAACGCGATCAGCGCAGGCATGTATTGTCCGGAGGTGTGCCAGCATGCCGGATGAAACCGGAGAGTCGGAGGCAGGGAGCAGGTGATGCCCCGGGCTTCGCGGAGGTACGTTTCGGCAACGGTGCCCGCGATAGGCACCGACTGCTCCCAAAGCCGACGCGCCTGGTGGGACTTTTTCTCGGCCTCGACGCGACACTCAGTCTCGCGGGCAAGCAGACATTTCGCGACTGGCGGTGCAAAGTGACCAGAGACGACGCCCGCCGCAGCGAGAATATTGCGGAACGAACAGTTGGCTTTTTTACAGTGCAGCAAAAGCCGCCCGTCCAGACCGTCACTCAAAGTCAGTGCATTTTGATCTTTGCGCGCCTGAGGCTGACAAACGGGACAGGGTGCAGTTCCATACAGGTCATGCCACCGTCCTCCAAGAGTTTCGGTAAAGCTTCTTGCATCTTTCATGGGTATGATCCTGTTACTGGCAGAACTTCCAAGCAGCTACTCTGCCGCCACAACGTTGCTTTCGATCCAGGCATCCAGATCAACGCGGCGATAGACAACGCAGCCAGAGATCTTGCTGAACCGAGGACCTTCGGAGCGGTTCGTTTTCATGCGGAGCTTTGCGAGCTTGGACTGAGAGATGCCGAGGTAGTTCGCGGCTTGCGGCGGACGCAGAATGTCTGCCGCGGAGCTCTTCTGTGCCTGTGGCTTTTCAAAATCATCCATGGAAGTTCCTCCTTTGCTACGGAGGTTATTCCATTGTTCACTATTCGAATCTGGGGACAATTCCCGAAGATTTGTCCCAATAAAAACAGCTTGGCTCTGGACACCTGATGTTGGAACTGGTCGAGGAAGCTCAGACCGTACGCCACGGAAGATCCCGAAGAGCCGAAATATCCAGCTTCGAGCGGTCCAAGGTTGGTGTGCAGAGCCCGAATTTTTTATGGAAGCGATGCTCGAAGCAGCTAGAACGAATATATGACAGAGAATGCAGGAAAGCGACCCTCGAAGCTACCCAAGCATCTGAAAGATGCGCTCTTATTGTGTTTGCAGAGCCCAGAAAAAGTACTTTTTCTGGATATAGAGACCACGGGTCTCAGCCATTTCTATGACGAAATTACAGTTATAGGTTGGAGCCTTGGTGGACATAGCAAAAGCTTCGTCAAAGGTGATCGAAGTGAGGATCTGGTCGGAGCATTCGAAAGCGCCAACGTAATGATAACGTTCAACGGACTTCGGTTTGATGAACGGTTTGTTCGAAAAGAGTTCCCGAGTGTTGCGCTCCCATCGCGCCATATCGATCTCATGTACCTGGCGCGTCGCGTTGGGCTCAAGGGCGGACAGAAGGCAATCGAGGAGAAGCTTGGGGTATCTGTACGTGATGCGGCATATGGAGTTGACGGCTTTGCAGCGGTACTTCTTTGGCATCACTACATCAGAGGTGATTTCACAGCACTTGAACAGCTATTGCTATACAACCGCGCAGATATTGCGGCGATGGGCCACATTTTTGACCACGTGCTTAACGTCCTTGGCTTCGAGCGAGATCTTTTCAGCCAAGACGTGCGGTTTTTTGAGTGGGCGGCGCCCAAAAGTTGGGACCAGATTGACCCGGAACTTGTCAAGAGAACGCGTGCTCTGCCCAAAAGGTATTCTTTTGGAGAGATATTCTCTAACAACGCTGCCGCTGAAGCGCGTGTTGTAGGTGTCGACTTGACAGGATCTGAAGCAAGGCCGACCGGTTGGTGTCTTCTCGAAGGTCAGGGAGCAAAGACCGAGCTAATCCGAACCGATCACGAAATCCTGACGAAAACTATAGAGGCTCAACCTGATTTGGTCTCGATCGACTCCCCGCTTTGCCTACCAGACGGTCGTACCTCAGTTTTTGACGACGACCCCAAACGTGAAGAAGTCGGCATCATGCGTGAGTGCGAGCGCGAACTTAGGAAACGTGGCGCCCGTCTCCGTTATGGTCCTCGTCTGGGTACCTGTACCAAATCACTCCAAGCTTTCGCCCTCGGGAGACCGCCCGCAACAGCCCGAGCTTTACGAAGTCACCTACGTCACCTGCATATCGATCCTGCAAAAGTAGCCTCGTCAATTTGCGAATATCACATTCCGGGTTATCTCAGCTTTCGATCTGATCTTTAAGCTTTTCTAGAGCCTCTGGATACGGTTGATCTTTTAGCATTCCTTTGGGCAAGTCGCCGTAAAGTTTGACCTGCTCCTCTGAAAAGTCCTCGATTTGAGGTTAGCCTTTTCTCCAACGAAGGAGACAGACGATGAAGAAAAGCCGTTTCAGTGACGAGCAAATTATTGGCATTCTGAAGGAGTACCAGGTTGGATTGGGCGCGAAGGAGCTGTGTCGCAGGCATGGGATCAGCGATGCAACGTTCTACAGGACCAAACCTGAACAGAGTTGACCAATAGACGCGGACTCCAAGGGGAGCAGGTCAAATTGTCCTAAACCAAATTGGCAGCATTAAGCTGCCGGATAACTAGTGTATCGATCAGAAAACGTTACGCGGAAAGTAGAGATTCCGAATTGCTGCGGATCGCGCTATCCTACCCATTATGAATGTTCTGTTTGTCTGTACTGCTAACAAACTCCGAAGCCCAACCGCCGAGGAAGTGTTTAGAGATTTTCCTGGTATCGAAGCCGTGTCGGCTGGCACGGATCCGGAAAGCCCGAATCCGCTGACCAAGGAGCTTGTTGCCGGTGCTGATCTTATCTTCGCGATGGAAAGCCACCACCGCGAACACATCAGGAAAAAGTACAAGCCGCGCCCAGCAGACCACCGAATCATCACGCTCCATATACCTGATGAGTACGGCCGGGGTGATCCAGAGCTTATAGCAATCTTGAAGCCGAAGGTTGAATCACGCCTAATCAACCTTCTTCGCGGCAAATGAGACCAGCGTAGTTCAATAGTCGCGTATCATGATACGGCTAAAGAATATCTTTAGTGTAATTACTTAAATGCAGCACATGCTGCATTAGGATCTCAACCTATCTTGCTAACCTGCATCCGAGAAGTTGGAGATCTGAGCTACTCCCCGATCGTTGGACAGGATCTGGCGTAATTTAAGCTACTCTTTGCTCCTGCTGATCGGGGTTGCTTGTTTCAATTCTCTGCCAGTAGACCACGGCGGGTGATTGTCCGCCAAGGGCGGAATGTGGGCGCTTGTGATTGTAGAACTCGATCCATTTTCTGATCCCCGCCTTCGCCTCTGATCCGGTTTCCCAGGCGTGCAGGTAGACGCATTCGTATTTCAGCGTCCGCCACAGTCGCTCGATGAAGATATTGTCGAGGAACCGGCCCTTTCCGTCCATTGAGATGCGCACGCCGGTCCGGCGCAAGCCGTCCGTCCAGGCGAAGGAAGTGAACTGGCTGCCCTGGTCCGTATTCATGATCCCCGGCGGGCCGAACTTGAGGATGGCCTCATTCAATGCCTCGATACAGAAGTCGACCTCCAGCGTATTCGAGATGCGCCATGCGAGGACCTTCCGGGTGTGCCAGTCCATGATGGCAACCAGATACAGGAAGCCGCGTCGCATGGGCAGGTAGGTAATATCCGAGCACCAGACCTGGTTCGGCCGCTCCACACGTAGACCTCTCAGCAGGTAAGGATAGGTCTTGTGCCCTTTCGCCGGCCTGCTGGTGTTGGGCTTCTGGTAGATCGGCATCAACCCCATAAGGCGCATCAGCCGACGTATCCGCTTCTCGTTCACCAGGTGGCCGTCGTTGCGCAGGTGCCAGGTCATCTGCCGAACACCGAAGAAGGGAGTTTCCAGGAACTGCCCGTCGATCTGCCGCATCAGGCCGAGGTTATGCTCAGTCTCCCCCTTTGGTGCGTAGTAGAAAGACGAGCGCGAGATCGACAGCAGATTGCACTGACGCCCGATCGACAGCTGGGGGTGATCGGGTTCAACCATGCCGCGCCTCACTTCCCGCCCCAAGGCTTCAGCTTTCTTTCCAAAAAAGAATTGGCCACGGCCAGCTCCCCGATCTTGGCGTGCAGTTCCTTCACCTGCTCCTCGTCGATCTCGGGCTTTCTTCGACCGCCACGTTCGAACACGCCGGATGCGCCCTCGAGCAATGCCCGTTTCCATTGATGGATCATCGTTGGATGCACACCGAACCGGCTCGCCAGCTCAGCGGCGGTTTCCTCGCCCTTCAAAGCCTCAAGTGCAACCTTCGCCTTGAACTCGGGCGCGTGCTGCTTGCGTTTCGACATCTCTGATCTCCTTCGTGTTGAAGATCAGCAGACTGCAAATTGTAGCTTATGTCAGTGTCCAACGATCGGGGAGTAGCTCAATCATCCGCCTGGTTGAGCAGTCGCAGATCCCAACCAAGCGTAAGCTGGGAAGAACTGGGCATCCCGAAAATCGCCGAAGGATTGCCGAGCCGGCGTTTAAAGCGCAGGTAGAAGAACTAAAGCATCACCGGTCTGAATCTCATAGTCGAGATCCGAGATTACCTCCTTAAATGTGGGACTCCATCCTGACTTCACATAGGACACATCAAGCTGAATAACTAAGAGAAGCTGCATTCCTGGGTTTGAGCGGGTCAAAAACAGAGAGCGCGCTTCCTCGATGGATAGGCCGACAACACCGCACTTAACACCAAACTGGTCGACCAGTTCGACTTCGCGCGCCATTACAATCCTAAGAGCTTTGAAATAGTCGGCTGCGAAGCATGATCGGCGAAAATTGAACACGCTTCTTGTCGGAAGTGCGCTGTGCCCGAGACCGATGCTTCTGGATCCCGTGTCTAAAAGCTTACCATTCGCTGCTACGTGAAAGAGGTCTAGAAATTGATTGAAAAATGAATTTCGGAGTTCCATCGTGTCGATGAACTCATCTATCGACAAGTGCTCAAATAAAAAGCGGGTTTCCTCGTCGCTTGCTTCCACCGCTGTGAAAAATTCTTCCGTGTGGGGCCTTATGCCTGCAAGGTCGGCGCTTTGGAGACGAAAATCCAGATCCTCAATAAACTGCACGATCTCAAGATTGGAGGTCTGCTCATCTTCATAGTCAGTGAATACCAGAACCGAGTCGCCGGCGCGCAATCCCTCAAAATCGTCTTCTCCCACTGTGAAATTCTTGTAGCCAGGAGTGTTCGCTGAACCTTCCGTCTCCCCAGTGTTTCCATTTATTACTAGTTGTATTGCTTCATTGACACTTTCGCGGGTTCTCACAACCACGTTCGGATAGGTTGTCAGGCTCGAGTCAATGCTTTGACCCTGTCCGAGCAACACGACTGCTCGAAGTTTATCGAACTCAGCCGAATTGATTAGACGTGTGAGAAGTTCTTCCGCGATTGGATTGAAGTTGAAAAAGAACAGGGTGTGGTTGCCCACACTCGGCTGCTCTATAACAGTATCTTCATTTCCGGAGCCGATGCTAATAAACGCATCAGCAGTGACGGATTGATTGCTTGTACATGCGGCAGCGAAATCCAGCCTGTATTTTCGTCCACCAACGTCGCATCTCAAACCGACTAGCTCATGAAAATCACTACCGGCGCCGCTCTTATCACCAAATCCTTCGTCGTCTAGATGACCTAAGGACTCAATCAATTTTGGCATCTGATTGCGAACCACATAGGAATGGCTTCGTAGAGATGAGCCTTTGAGAGATTGCTGATCGAAGTGATCCCGAAAGAAACTGCGCAAGCGTTGGATCGCCGCGCCGCCGAGTGAAACATCCCGAAGTCTGATCCCAGAAAGTAGGTCGCTATCTGCGCCGAACAAAGAAAATTGTTTTGCGTGCTTAGTATTTTGGCCGGAGTGAAAGCCTAAAGCCTTGTTCAACTGAATTATATCACCGAAGCAATTCGCAACTAACTGCATGGCTACGATGTCGGAGAAAGATGTAACGTAGCTTTGGTATTTCAGGACGTCGCTCATCGTTCCACGAACACGGATCGCTTCTCGCTCGTTACCAACCTCAAAAAATATCTTCGGGAGGCCGAGAAACTCACCGAAATTTGCGCTATCGAGTTCTTCGTGAGTTTTGTCTTCCAGTTGTTGTATTTCGAGCCCAGCTGCGACGCGCTGTTCGTTAATCCAAGCATCAATACGACTCAGCATTTTCAAGTTCTCGATTTCGGATTGCAGTGAAAAGTCTGAAAAAAAGTATATTTCCTTGGCGCTCCAGAAATTGAGTTCCCGGAGCGTTGAATACGGATCAACATCAAGCTGTCGGACTAGAACGCGATTGGCATGAATGCTCTCCTCCATCAGGTTTTCTGCAAATAAAGCTAGGCGGTTGAAGTTTTTTTCTCGAGTTACGACGACGACGAAAGCCGAAGAATTGTCCAAAATCTTCTCAATCAGTGGGCTCAATCTGGGAGGAAGGTTAACCAGCAATATCCGATCGTTCGGAATGTCCCCCGTTCCCATTCGTTCGCGTAACGTGCTCAATGACTCGCGTGAGGTCGAGCGGATGATCTGCAATGCCGCGGCGATACCGGCCAATGGCATTATTCCCATAAGAACGTTCGCCAAAAGGCTCTGGGGAAAGAAACCTTGTTCGAAAGTCGAGCCGACAAACACGAAATACCACAAGTAGTACTGAACTAAACTTGACGGCACAGAGAGAACCAAGCTCTCACCGCGCAAGCCGCTTCCGTAAATGTCTACGGAAATCCTCTCAATCCACTGCACCAACGCTCCCGAAAAGGTAAGTAGCAACAGAAAAATGCTGATCGTATAGACAAAACGATGCTTGTACGACCAAATTGCCAAGCGGTTTAGAATAACAAAAACTTCTGATATGTGCCCGATTGCCACTTGGTTTTTACGCACAAGATTAGAGGCTTGCCGGTAAATTATCAGAATAATGAGAGAGCCGACAACTGCGACAACTGCCTGAGCAGAACTGCCGAATGTTGAGCCAAACTCAGACAGACGGGCAACAGGCACCGCAAGCATTTCAATCAACAACGAAAAGAATGGCAGGAATAGCCCGATCATCACGCTGGAAACGACGAAAATAACAGTTCCGTAAACTACAAGATCGACCCTTGTCGGAGTCTTTAAGACATGTCCATTGGTTTCGGTGCTATCTAGAGCGCCAGATGCTCCATGTCGTTTTTGAAAACGGCGCTCCTCTGTGCGCATCTGATTAAACCAGATAATACCAGCTAATGCGCCGACGGGGGTGACGTAGCAACCAATATTCAGTCCGACCATAACTGCCTGAAAAACGATGTTCTGAGTTCTCTCGGCCAGCCGCGTAAAGTCGGTGGAGATGGCGGCTTGTGCTTTGGCGAGGTCTGATGCTGCTTCGGGCAAGGCCACAGTGTCCATAGTCAGCATCTCGGAGACAACGGCAGCTGCTGGCAAATCATTCAGCGTATTAACCATTAAACCTGTAGCGCCAACAATTGCAGGACCTGCCGCCAGCGGGTTGCGCTCCGCAAGATCAAAGAACCACACTGTTATTTGCAACAACATATCGCTTTCGCTGATAAATCTTGCAAAAGTGAAGTATGCGAGCGCAAAGCCTATTATGCCATACGGTAGTGAGAAGAGGACCATTCCAACTGATTGCCCTCTAGATTGCCCTGGCTCTTTCTCGCCGAGGATAACGGTTTCATAAATTACCGTGAAACCCGAAAGTATCACCAGGATGATGGATGGAATGTACAGTGACCAACCGAAGGCCGTCGCTGCTATAAGCGCCACCACACCTACGACAAAGACAAACAACCAGTTACGCATAGACCCAGTCAGTTCAGGGTGTGGTGACCGAGCCGGAATACGATAGTTGTCATGAAACTCCCAGCTCATCCATTCAGTAAATGCATTTCCCACCTTGCTCCAATTGTTGATCTTTTCGACCATAACTAGTGTGAGGAAAAATGAGAAAATCGCCGGAATTACCATTAGAAAAAGATATTCCATGAACGAAATTCTGAGCGCATCGCCGACAATGATGTTCGTGGGAGATCCGATAAGCAGCCCCATGGCTAGCGTGTTTGCGGCGACAAACTGACTTAGAAAAAGCAGCTTTGCATTGGGAATGCGTGCAAAAACACAAATCGAAAAGATAATTGGCGTCAGCGTTAATACTACTATGTCATTGGAGGTGAAGAAGGTCATGATTGATGAAAGTATGAACATGTAGATGATCAGCCGTTTAGTGTCGCCGGCGCATTTTTCTACAATACGATAGGCCGCCCACTCGAAGAAGCCGCATCTGGAAAAGCCATTAGAAACCACAGCGAACGAAAGGATCAACGCCAAAATCGGCGCTTTTTCCTTCGTGACCATTTCTACAAGCGTTGGGTCTATTATCCCTTGCACACAAAAGATTGATAGCAGTGCTAGTGGTAAGAAAAATTCCCTTCCCGGAAGCCCAAAAGCTTCCCATTTGGACTCCGCATTTCCACGCTCGCCAAAAACAATCAGAAGCACTCCCAAGAATGCAGCGATCAGCACGGTAATATAACTGTCGACGTTTAATAAGAAAACTACATAGCAAATCGAGGCCAGAAATAGCGCGTTAATAATCATTCACCATTCTCCATAAAGGCATAAGAACGAGCTTAGCAGCGTACGTTTTTGGCGCAATCCTTTGAAAAAAAGAGATCTTAATCGTGTTTGAGGCCCATCTGATTTCTTAGGGGCAGACTTCTGCATTTGGAATTGGAGGGCGAACTCACGCTGCTGTCAGCAAGGGAAGATTTGCTACTGTTGTTTGGTCTTCTGACAGCTTCACATAAAGAACAATTTACCCTGGTGTTAAGCCTCAATTTGGCTGCGCAACTCTTCAAGGGCGTCGGGGTATTCATGACCTTTCAGGTGCCCCCTTGGCAGATCGGCGTGCAGTCCATGGATGGTACTAAGAAAGTGCTTTTCGTCGCGTTTTGACAAGTTACTCTTCTCGATCTCTATTCGCGCTTGTCTTTGATCCCGCTTAACCCACTGAATAAACCTGTCGAATGCTGCCCCGGCTTCATCGTCCACGTGCTCAGCGGCGCAAAACATTTCGACTGCGGTTGCTCTCCCGACATCGTACAAGTGCTGTATAGTTGCTATCCTTTTCACAACGAATCTACGCCAGCGTCCTTCTTCAAAGGTCGATTGAAGGCCCGGTTTGAATTTGGCGTTTCCTCTGAAAGCTTCGGCGATATGCTGGCCTAGTATCGGCCCGAAAAGCCCGCCTTTTTCGATGAAGCGCGCTAGCGCCTCGCGACCTTCTTGGTCTGGATAGCGAACCTGCCGTGCATCGAGGCAATCAAGGTCCATGTAATCAAAATCCGAAAAGTCAGCTTCCCGTTCAGGCGGGCTTTGGTAACTACGAACTTTGAAAGAACGAATATCTTCAAGCTGCTGTCGTGCTTCCGATAAATGCTCGATTGCAAGCTTGATCTGAGTTTGGGGTTGGTTGAGAGGCTTCTTTTCTTCGGTACGGTCGAGCACTCCGCGCGCCTCCGTCGATCGAATGGCACTCGTTTCTTGCTGCGGCATGTCTAAGTATTGGCTTAATTCGTCGGTCAATGCGTCGATCGTGGCTATCCAGGGAATCCGCATGCGATTAGGTCCTCAATGTCGTTGAATCGTGACTCTCTCGCTGAAAACAAACGCGCCCCATGCGTTCATCAACTCTCTCCGTCGGTCAAAAAGGTCAGATCGCGCATATGCCCGCTCAACCTCGTTTCCTACAGCATGCGACAGAGCTGCCTCTGCAACTTCACGGGGCACCTGAGCGGCCTCACTACACCAATCCCGAAACGCAGAGCGGAAGCCATGAACGGTAAAGCCTTCGGAGCCCATACGTTTTAGCAGTGACTTAAACACCATCACACTTTGTGGTCGCGAAGAGCCATCGGTATCGATGCTGCGGCTTGGAAAAACTAACTGTCCGTCTAAACCGCGAACTCGATCCAACACTGAGATCGCCTCAGGAGATAACGGCACATTGTGTGCGACACCGCGTTTCATTCGCTTTGCTGGTACTGTCCAAATATCGTCACTTATCTCGGACCAAAGTGCTCCGCGTGCTTCACCGCTCCGCGCTGCGGTGAGAATAATATATTCAAGGGTTCTTGCGGACACACCCTGTCGTTCCGACAGCCCGGCTACAAACGACGGTACTTCACGCCAGTCCATCGCGGCGAGATGTTCCGCAGATCTTTTGACGGTTGGCAGTGCTTTCTTTAATCCATTGACAGGATTTTCATGGGGGTAACGTCCCGCGCCTTTTGCCCAATCAAAAATAGCAGACAGCCGTTGCTTCAGTCTCTTCGCTGTCTCGTGCTTAGTGGTCCAAATCGGTGATAAAACCTCTAAACAGTCGGCTGTTCTTACGCTCTCTATTGGACGGTCTCCAAAAACAGGGAAGGCATATCGCTCAATGGTCGATAGCCAGGTTTGTGCGTGCTTTTCGTTTTTCCAGGTTGGCAACAGGCCAGCATGGACCCGCTTTGCAGCCTCGGCAAAAGTCAATAAATCGCGTTGACGCTCTGTCCGAGGATCGCCGCCTGTCCGAGCTACTTTTCGCAGACGGGCAGCTTCTTCTCTTGCTTCGGCTAGAGTGACGTAGCCAAGTCCGCCTAGACCTAAATCGGTTTGGCGTCCGTGGATGGTCAAGCGAGTAACCCACTGCTTGGATCCTCCTGGTGCGACAACCAAATAAAGGCAGCCGCCATCTGCGTACCGGCCAGGTTCCTTAATTTGACGAACCTTGTTGACGGTTAATCTTCCTGAGCGCATAGGTTATACCAATTTTTCTACCAGTAATGTGTGGGAAGCCGATGGAAGCCGCAAGCACAAATCTGCAATTATTGTGGAAAATGTGTATATTTGTAAGAAAATAGTGAAGTTCAGTGACTCATCAGGAAATATAGTTAGGCAGAGCTAGGCTCCACCAAATTCCCGAAGAATATCAAAAGTCAGATCGTTTTCTGGTAGCTATTCCACGGCGCGTCAGGATGTTCTGGGCGTCAGCGAGGACATGCTGATCGCCGCGGTGAACCTCTTGCAGCAGCCGCCGCCCTGACGGGAGCCGCTCCGACTGCGTGGCAATGCAGGGCGGAACCATGCGCCTAGACCGCACGTTGGTCGGGCAGGTCTGCACATCCGGCAGGCCGCAGCCCGTGAAAGGATTTTCGCATGTTCCTGCTGCATTCGGTCGTGGCGGCCCTGACCCGCCTTGGTGCAACTCAACCTGTTCGCCTCGCGCCCCGGCGGCCAAGCGTCGGTGCAGAACGAAATAGGTCGTGATGACCGACAACGACCGCACCGCGCGACTGGCTCGTTTGGATCAGCTGGCCAACACATTGGATTCCAAATTCCGGGTTCCGGTGCTGGGCATCCCGGTGGGGTGGGATTCTATATTGGGGCTAATACCCGGTGTCGGTGACCTAATCACCCTCGGGCCCGGTGCTTGGACCATCGTCGAAGGGCACCGTATGGGCGCGCGCAAGCGCGTGCTGGGGCGCATGGCGTTGAACACCGGGATCGACACGTTATTGGGAGGCATTCCCCTGATCGGCGACGCGTTTGACCTGTTTTTCAAATCCCACCGCCGCAATGTCGCGCTGCTGCGCCGCGAGCTGGATATTCCGTCGGCGGCAGGTGCGCAGACGCCCGAACTTGTACGGAACTGAAGTGGCGCTCTGCGCAACCTAGCAAAGGGTTCGCAAATTAAGAAGCCGTTGTTCAAGGCTCTCGGTTTCAGATAGGCTTTGCCTGTCAGGAGGGCACATGGCAGACCACAGGGATTTCCCAATCGTCGGCATCGGTGCGTCCGCCGGCGGGCTGGAGGCCTACAAGCGGTTTCTGAAGGCGTTGCCGAGCGATACCGGAGCTGCCTATATCCTGATACAGCATCTGGATCCGAACCATCCCAGCATGATGGCCGACCTGTTGACGCGGCAAACGTCGATGACCGTGGTGCAGGCCGAGGATGACGTGTTGCTGGAGCCGAACACCGTCTACGTTATTCCACCGGGCAAGTTCATCCGCCTGATCGATCGCAAGCTGAGCCTTGATGCGCCGGTCGAGGAAAAGGGCATGCGCATGGCGATCGACTACTTCTTCCGGTCGCTGGCCGAGGAGCGAGAGGAAAAGGCGATCGGCATCGTTTTGTCCGGCACCGGCAGCGACGGCACTCTTGGCCTTCGCGAGATCAAGGCGGCGGGTGGGATGGTGATGGCGCAGGACACTGCCGAGGCCGAGCATGACGGGATGCCGCGTAGCGCCGCCAACACGGGCCTCGTGGATTTCATCCTGCCGGTGGCCGAGATGCCCGAGCGTCTGAAGCAGTTTTTCCAGCATCCCTATCTTCGCAAACCCGAAGATGCCGGACCGCCGCTGTCGCAACAGGCGCCGGACGGGTACAACGAGGTTCTGCGCCTGTTGCGGTCACAGACCGAGTACGATTTCCGCGACTACAAGCGCGGCACGGTGGAACGGCGCATCCAGCGGCGCATGGGGCTGGGCCAGTTCCGGGAGTTGTCGGATTACGTCCAGTACCTGACCCAGACTCCCGAAGAAGTGCACTGTCTGTTTCGCGACCTTCTTATCGGTGTGACGCGATTTTTCCGCGAGCCTGAGGTATGGGAGGCGCTTGCCGACAAGGTGATCGAGCCGATGCTGGACGGCAAAAACAAGGGGGATACGATCCGCGCATGGGTGCCCGGATGTGCCAGCGGGGAAGAGGCCTATACGCTTGCCATGACGATCTTCGACCGGTTGGACAGGCGTCGCGTCGATTGTCCGGTTCAGGTGTTTGCCACGGATCTTAACTCGAAGGCAATCGAAGTGGCCCGGAGCGGTCGTTATCCCGCCGCTGCGCTACCCGACATACCCGAGCGGTTGCGCCGCAATTTCGTCGTCGAAGAGGACGACACGTTCCTGGTCAGCAAGCGGCTGCGCGAAACCGTGGTTTTTGCCACGCAGAACGTGATTTCGGACCCGCCCTTTTCGCGGTTGGACATCATCAGCTGTCGCAACGTGATGATCTATCTCGAAACTGATGTGCAACAGCGCATGATCGAGATGTTCCACTTTGCGCTGGGCGAGGGCGGGCACCTGCTGCTGGGCAATTCAGAGAACGCGGAACGGCCCGGTCGCCTGTTCACGGCGGTCGATAAAAGCAGCCGGATCTACCGCAAGGCAATCAACAGCCGGGTTCGGCCGGGCAAGTTCCCAGTTCCGCCGGGTGGAGCGAGCGACGGTCCGAAACTTCCGTCGCGCCCGCGCTCTTTCGCGCCGGTTGCAGAAACCGCGCGACGGCAACTGCTAGAGCGCTTCGTGCCGCCCTGCGTGGTCGTCAACAAGAGCCTTGAGGCGCTTTATTTTCACGGGACGGTGCGCGACTACCTGCAGTTTCCGGATGGCGAGCCGACCAGCCGGCTGCCTGATATCGTGGTGCCCGAGCTGCGCGGCAAGCTGCGCATGGTTCTGAACACGATTCGATCGGGCGGTGAAGAGGCGGAGGCGGTTGCGCTGAATGTGCCGCGCGGCGGCGGCCAGATCAGTGTCCGGATTTTCGCTGAGAAAACCGACGGCAGCGACGGTGAGCCCAACTATCTTGTCTGTTTCGAAGATGCATCGGAGCTGCGCGATACGGATGCAGAGGCAGACGCGCGCGCCAAGGCCCGGCAAGCGGCCGGACCGGGTGAGCGCGATGCGGTCGAGACGCTGGAATACGAGCTGAAATCGACGCGCGAAGACCTGCAATCGACCATCGAGGAGATGGAGACCTCGAACGAAGAGCTGAAGGCCTCGAATGAAGAGGTCATGAGCATGAACGAGGAGCTGCAGTCGACCAACGAGGAACTGGAGACCTCGCGCGAGGAGCTGCAATCGCTCAACGAAGAATTGTCTACGGTCAACAGCCAGCTCGAGGACAAGATCGAGGAATTGGAGCAGACAAACAACGATCTCAACAACCTGCTGACCTCGATCGACATCGGCGTGATCTTTCTTGATACCGACCTGTTGATTCGCCGTTTCACGCCGGCGATGAAAGACGTGATGCGGATCATCGAAGGCGATATCGGCCGCCCGGTCGAGGACATCGTGATGCGGGTGCAGGACCCGAACCTGATCGAGGACGCGCGCACCTGTCTTGAAAAGCTGAGCGATATCGAAGCCGAGATCAGTACCGATGACGACAGGCACCGCATCCGCCGCCTGCGCCCCTACCGGACGTCGGACAACAAGATCGGGGGCGTGGTGGTTACCTATGCCGATGTCACCAACCTGCAGAGGGCCCGTGCTGCCGCCCGCCGTCGCGAGGCGCAGCAGGAGGCGGTTGCCGAGCTGGGGCGTCTGGCGCTTTCCGGCGCCGAGCTTCAGGATGTTCTGGACATGGCCGTGCGCGAGTTGTCTGAGCATATGAACGTACGGTTCGCCAAGGTGCTTCAGCTTGAGCCGGGCGGCGGGCAACTCACCCTGCGGGCAGGTGTTGGCTGGACCGAGGCGACGGTGGGGAAATCAACAGTCGGCGCAGGCGTCGAAAGCCAGGCGGGCTATACGCTGCAACAGCGCAGTGCCGTGGTAGTCAAGGATTTCCGCGAGGAAAAGCGGTTTACGGCGCCGAGATTGCTGAAGGATCATCACATCCTGTGCGGCGCAAGCGCTATCATCGGCCCTAACGAGGCGCCGTGGGGCGTTCTGGGCGTGCATGAAAACAACCCCGAACGCTGTGGCTTTGACGCGGACGACATCAACTTTCTACAGGCGACGTCGAACGTCCTGTGGCTGGTGATCGCGCGGCGTCGGGCGCTGGACAACATCGAGGAAGAGCGCCGACAACTGCGCGACATGGCCGACAGCCTGCCGATCCTCTTTGCCGTAATCGACAGCGACCAACGGTATGAGTTCGTCAACAAGGCCTACGAGTTCTGGGGCCGAACGCCGGACGAGATCGAGGGGTTGCGGGTGTCGGACCTGGTGAACCCCGCGGCTTACGAGGTCGTTGCCCCTTATGTCGCCGGCGCTCTTCGCGGCGAAGAGCAGACCTTCGAGGTGTCGATCGGGTCGGACAAGAACGGCGCGCATCGCGATGTACTGGTCAGCTACGCGCCAAGGCGCGATGCGGCGGGTGCGGTGACCGGACTTTATTCCGCTGCGCTGGACGTGAGCGAGCGCAAGCGGTTGGAGCGTGACCTTGCAGAGCGCTTCGACCAGTATCGCACGCTGGGTGAATCGATTCCTTTCGGGGTGTGGATCAATGATGCGGAGGGCAGGCTGACCTATGTCAGCCCCGCTTTCCTGGAACTGGTCGGCAAGACGCTGGAAGAGGCAAAGACCGCAGGCCTGAGCGACAGCGTCGCGCCCGAGATGCGCGACGAGGTCAAGGCGATGTGGACCGAAACGCTGCGTACCGGAACGCCGTGGGAGCGAGAGCTGGATATCGTCGGCAAGGACGGCAAGATCTATCACACGCTGGCACTGGGGCGGCCTATCCGCGATGCCAGTGGCCGCATCACCTCCTGGGTTGGGCTGAATCTGGATATCACCGAGCGCAAGGCGGAGGCGGAACGGTTGGCGGTCATCTCGGCCGAGCTGGATCACCGGGTGAAGAATATCCTGGCCACGGTGTCGACCATCACGCGGATGACTGGGCGGTCGTCGAACACGTTGGAGGACTATCGCGACGCGCTTCAGGCGCGGATCAGGGCGATGGCGGCGGCGCACCGGCAACTGGCGGACGCGAATTGGCAGGGCATGTCGTTACAGCGGCTGATCGAGACCGAGATCGACCCTTATCGCGCAAGCCGGGTGGAATCGATCCATCTTGACGGGCCTTACGTGGAGTTGGCACTTGGCCTGGTGCAGACGCTGGCGCTGGGCTTTCACGAACTTACGACCAATTCCAGCAAGTACGGCGCGCTGTCGACCGAGGAAGGGCGGCTGGATATCAGTTGGCAAAACGAGGCTGGGTTGGAGATAAACTGGATCGAATCCGGTCTGTCGGGCGTTGAGGCCCCGAAGTCGGCAGGGTTTGGCACAACGCTGTTGACGCGCATCCTTGCGGCCCAAGGCGCGGACGTGACAATAGACTATCGCGAGACGGGTGTTCATGTAAGGATTGCATTGTCGGATTTGACGTGATGCCGCGTCGGGAGCAGCCGCGATGAAGGTACTGGTACTGGAAGACGATCCGCTTCTGCAGGTCGACCTGGCAGAGATGCTCGAGATGATGGGGCACGAAGTGGTCGGGCCGTTCAGCGCAGAGGCGCCCGCGATGCAATCCTGCGACGCGGCCCTGCGCGATGCGGCCTTCGTGGATTTCAATCTTGGCAAGGACAGAAATAGTTCGGTCTTTGCGCGGCGCCTGCATAAGGATGGGGTACACTTCGCTTTTCTGACGGCGCATGGACGGCAATATTTGCCGGCCGATCTTGAAGAGGTGCTGGTGATAGAAAAGCCGTATACCGAGGCGCAACTGGAACGGTTTTTAGGGAGTGTCCGTCACTGACGGTGCCACCGGCCTGAGCGGTTTACCGCGGCCCATGCGCGACAAGGCTTCGATCACGATTTCCGCCGGTTCGGTTTTGTCGATGGTGATCACGGATGGGTCGAGATCGGTGATGCGGCGCTGTTCGCCGAGGATGCCGCTATAGATCACAGTGGACACGCCCCGAGACTGCAGCACGGCTAGAATGCGTCTGCCCTCGGGCTCGTTCATGAATGCGTCTGAAAACGAATTGCCAAGATCGAGGTCGAGGATGCAGTAGTCGAAACCGCCGCGATTGATCGCGGTAAGCGCATCCTGATAAGAACATGCGCTTTTCAAATTGTGGTATCCGGCGTCGCTGAGCGCGACTTCCAGTCCGATGCAAATGAACGGATCGTCTTCGACGACAAGGACCGAAGGCAAGGAAATGGCACTATCCTCAGAATTTCTGTTCGCGCCTTAGTGTAGCGTTGTCGCCTAAGGATCGCAACTTGGTTGAGCCGCGTTGAGCGGGCCGCCGTCTTGGGCAGAATCAGAGAAACTGTTGCAGCAGGATCTGCGTGGCGCGGTCTGCAGGCAGAAACTGATTGTGGATTTTCACGCCGGGTTTGGGGCCGGGTGCGGCGCGGGTTGGGCTGGTGCAAGATTTCATGGTTGTTGTCCTGATTGTTGCATGATCATGGGTCTTGCGCAGATGTGTTTCGGTTCAATCACGGTCCTGCGCTCGGGGCTTGCAAAGCGCCGAGGACGGGCCATTTTTCAAAAGAACGCATCAAACGGGGGTATCCATGACCTACCAAAAGACTGAAGACGCGGTGGCACGGCTGACGCCGGAGCAATACCGTGTCACGCAAGAAAACGGCACCGAGCGGCCGTTTACCGGCGAATACAACGACACCAAGGAACCCGGTATCTACGTTGACATCGTTTCGGGCGAGCCGCTGTTCGCCTCGTCCGACAAGTTCGAAAGCGGTTGCGGCTGGCCCAGCTTTACCAAGCCGATCGAGCCGGCACATGTGACCGAGTTGCGAGATGCCTCGCTTGGCATGGTTCGCACAGAAGTACGCAGCGCACACGGCGACAGCCATTTGGGCCACGTCTTTCCCGACGGGCCGCAGGACAGGGGTGGGCTGCGATACTGCATCAACTCGGCTTCGCTGCGGTTCATCCCGCGTGACGAGATGGAGGCCGAGGGCTATGGTGACTACCTGGATCAAGTGGAGGACGTGTAATGGCTGAAGAACGCGCAGTGCTGGCAGGCGGATGTTTCTGGGGCATGCAGGAGCTGATCCGCAAGATGCCGGGCGTCGCAAAGACCCGCGTGGGTTACACTGGGGGCGACGTGCCCAACGCCACCTATCGCAACCACGGCACCCATGCCGAGGGGATCGAGATCTGGTTCGATCCCGACAAGATCAGCTATCGGCAGATCCTTGAGTTCTTTTTCCAGATCCACGATCCGACGACGCTGAACCGGCAAGGCAACGATGTCGGCATGAGTTATCGTTCGGCGATCTATTACGTGAACGAAGAGCAGAAGGCTGTGGCCGAAGACACGATTGCCGACGTGAACGCCTCGGGCCTGTGGCCGGGCAAGGTCGTGACCGAGGTCGAGCCGGTGGGCGATTTCTGGGAAGCCGAGGCCGAACACCAGGATTACCTGGTGCGGTTTCCGGCGGGATATACCTGCCATTTTCCCCGGCCCGACTGGGTGCTGCCGCGACGCGACGCGGCGGAATAAGCGTAAGCTTTTGGGCGGGTCGACGACCCGCCCTAACTTTATCCGTGCCGTTCAGATGTCGTTCCGGGGGATGCGCAGCACCTGGCCGGGAAAGATCACGTCGGGGCTGGACAGGATGTTCTGGTTCGCCTCGAAGATCGGCTGAAAATCCGAATTGCCATATTGCGACTGTGCGATGCTGGACAAGGTGTCGCCGGCTTGGACCGTGTAGGGTTGCCACCCGCCATATCCGGGCAGGATACGAGGGCCGAACAGGATTGGAATGACCACGGCAGGGCCGTTCTCGTTTCCGGTGTCATCGGCCAGCGTCAAAAACAAACGGTTCAACTGAAACGCGTTGGTGTCGGGAATATCGATCGACCCCTGGAATTGCCGCAGACCCAACGAGCCGACGGTGGTAAAGGACGTGTATTCGTCATGGCCTTCGGAAACGTGAATGCTGAGCGTGCCTTCGAAGGCGCTTGCGTTTCCGGCGATCAGAATGGTCGAGCCGACGATATCGAAAGGTGCGGGTTGCTGGATATCCAATGTGATTGTCATTTCGTAAATCTCCCTTGGGTAAAATAATAACCAATTATACACGCTTTGCGCGATTGCCCCAACAGTGCTGTCGCGGCTTGGCGGCTACTTGCGAACATCCCGGAAATCACGTTCCGAAATCGGCTGTTGCCACAAGTGTCTGCCGCTTTAAGATCGGCGGCACAAACAGGGAGAGAAAAAATGAACAAGATGATCGGAGCCGGCGTTACCGCCGCGCTGTCCTTCGCCTTTGCCGGAGAAGCCTTGGCCGTCGAATGGAACGTGTCCGTCTGGGGCAAGCGGCGTGCCTTCACCGAGCACGTCGAGAAGCTGGCCGAGCTGGTCGCCGAGAAGACCGACGGCGATTTCACGATGAACGTCAGCTATGGCGGCCTGTCGAAGAACAAGGAAAATCTGGACGGAATTTCCATCGGCGCCTTCGAGATGGCGCAGTTCTGTGCGGGCTATCACCCCGACAAGAACCGGGTCGTGACCGTTCTGGAACTGCCGTTCCTAGGGGTCAGCAACCTTGAAGAAGAAGTCGCCGTGTCCTCTGCGGTTTACGACCACCCCGCCGCCGCCGAGGAGATGGCGCAGTGGAACGCGAAACTGCTGATGACCTCGCCCATGCCCCAGTACAACATCGTCGGCACCGGCGAGCCGCGCGACGAACTGGCCGATTTCGAAGGCATGCGTGTGCGCGCCACCGGCGGGCTAGGCCGCGCGTTCGAGGCGGTGGGAGCGGTGCCGACATCCGTGACCGCAACCGAGGCCTATCAGGCGATGGAATCGGGCGTCGTGGACACGGTGGCGTTTGCCCAGCACGCGCACCTGTCCTTTGGCACGATCAACCAGGCGGACTGGTGGACGGCCAACCTGAACCCCGGCACGGTGAACTGCCCGGTGGTGGTGAATATCGACGCCTACGAAGGGCTGAGCGATGAACACCGTGAGGCGCTGGACAGCTCGGTGCCCGAGGCGCTGGACCATTACCTTGCAAACTATGGCGAGCTTCTGGAACGCTGGGATAGCGTTCTGGAGGAAAAGGGCGTCGAGAAGGTGATGATCGAAGACAGCGTGAAGGAAGAGTTCAAGGCCCAGGCCGCGGACCCCGCACGTGAAGCCTGGATCGAGGAAATGGAAGCGCAGGGCCTGCCTGGCCAGGAGCTTTACGACCTCGTGCAGAGCACGCTGGAAGAACATCGCGCGTCGAACTGACCGCGGATGGGCCGTCCGGGATTGACCCCCGGACGGCCTTTTCAAGAAAGGTGCCGAGCATGGTCGTCGAAGTCAGCCAGTTGCCGCTCATGATTCTTCTCAATGTCTCTGACCCGGATGGTCAGAAGATTCATACCGAGGAATACCGTATCTCATCCACCTCTTACGCGCCGCCCATCCCGGATGTCGGCCACACGTGGAATATCTGGGTCGATGGCAAGAACTGGCCCTGTGTCGTCCTGAAGAAGACAGTGACGACCAGCTTTGGCAGTAACGGGTTGGGCACCACCCTGAGTATCGCCGCCGAAAGAACGGACTAGAGCATGGCAGGAGCCTCGACCGTTTTGAGCGACAGCAGTCTGTTGAGCCGGCTGGACCGCGCGCTGCTGCCCGTGGAGCGGTTCATGGCGCTATTGAGCGGGATCGGGGCGTTTTCGCTCATGTTTCTAGCGGCTTACTCGGTGTCGGGGCGCAAGTTCTTCGGGTCCCCGCTGGCGGGGTATGTCGACTATATCGAGGTGTTGATGCCGCTGATCGCGATCATGGGCGTGTCCTATGTACAGCGCGAGGGCGGGCACATTCGCATGGATATCCTGATCGGCAATCTGCACGGGCGTATCCTGTGGCTGCTGGAGCTGATCACGGTGCTTTTGGTGCTGGTCCTGATGGTCGCGTTGGTGTGGGGCAGCTGGGCGCATTTTGACCGGTCGTTCGACTGCGCGCGACCGTTGTGTTCACGCGACAGCACGATAGACATCGGCCTGCCGGTCTGGCCGGCAAAGCTGGTGGTTCCGGTGGCGTTCGGCGTGCTGGTGCTGCGGTTGGTGTTGCAAGTGGTGGGCTATGGCCGTGCGTTTTTCCTTGGGCTGGAGCGCCCGGTGGCCGTGCCGTTGACGCTGTCGGTGGCCGAGCAGGCCGCGCTTGAAGCCGAGCAGCTGGAAGGGCGCGACTGATGGAACCGATTACCATCGGCCTCTGGACCACGGGCTTCATGCTGCTGATGGTGGTCATCGGGATGCGCGTGGCCTTTGCGGCAGGCCTTGCAGGGTTTCTGGGACTGATCGTCATCTTCTGGTCCAAGAAGGATTTCGGCGGCGAGGATTTCTGGTGGGCGCTGACCGTGGCGGTCAAGACCGCAGGGCAGGTGCCGCATTCCAAGGTGTCGGCAAACGCACTTTCCCTGATTCCGACCTTCATCCTGATCGGATACCTGGCTTATTACGCGGGCCTGACACGCGCCTTGTTCGAGGCCGCCAAGCGGTGGATCGCCTGGGTGCCCGGTGGCCTGGCCGTGTCGACGGTTTTCGCCACCGCCGGATTCGCGGCGGTGTCAGGCGCATCGGTGGCCACGGCGGCTGTCTTCGCCCGTATAGCTATCCCCGAAATGCTTAAAATCGGGTATAACAAACAGTTCGCCGCTGGCGTGGTGGCCGCCGGGGGCACGCTCGCCAGCCTGATTCCGCCGTCTGCCATCCTGGTGATTTATGCCATCATCGTGGAGCAGGATGTGGGCAAGCTGCTGCTTGCCGGTTTCATTCCGGGGGCGTTTTCGGCCATCGTCTATGCCACGCTGATCATCGGGATCGCGGTCATCTTCAAGTCCGTGGGGCCGCCGGTGGGCGGGTTCACCTGGCGCGAGAAGTTCGCCTCACTACCCGCCGCGCTGCCCATCGTGGCTGTGGTCGTGATCATCATCTTCTTCGTCTACAACCCCTTTGGCGATGCCTGGGGCACGCCCACCGAGGGCGGGGCCGTGGGGGCGTTCATCGTGTTCCTGATGGCGCTCTATCGGGGCATGCGGCTTGGTGAATTGAAATCGGCGCTGATCGAGACCGCGAAGCTGACGGTGATGATCTTCACCATTATCTGGGGCGTGCTGATTTACGTGCGGTTCCTTGGATTTGCGGATCTGCCGGGGGCTTTCGCCGACTGGATCACATCCCTGACCGTATCGCCGATGCTGATCCTGATCTGCATCCTGCTGGCCTATGCCGTGCTGGGCATGTTCATGGATGCGATCGGGATGCTGCTGTTGACGCTGCCGGTGGTCTATCCGGCGGTCATGGCGCTGAACGGGGGCGAGTTCGTGAGCGTCGAGGACAGCGCCTTTGGCATGTCGGGCGAGATGTGCGCGATCTGGTTCGGGATACTGGTGGTCAAGATGGCGGAGTTCTGTCTGATCACACCGCCCATCGGACTGAACTGTTTCGTGGTGGCCGGGGTGCGCCCGGACCTGAGCGTGCAGGACGTGTTCCGGGGGGTGATGCCATTCTTCATCGCAGACGCGGTGACGATCGGGCTGCTGGTGGCGTTTCCGATCATCGTGCTGTGGCTGCCGGGGTTGGCCTGAGGCCGCTAATCGAAAGGTTAACGGTCCGGGATCGGAAAAAACCGCGTCGGTATCGCGTCGGTATTCCAGTGGTATCGCGACGGTGCCGGCGTCAGGTGGGCCGGATTAACAGAGCGGGCGTTGCGCTTTGTGGCCGACGTGGCGATTTCGAGTATTTCTGGAACGATGAAAGCCGGGGTGGTTTAGCCACGGCAGAGGGTGCGCGCGGTGGCGAGGATCGTGTCGGCGCTTGGCATCGTGGCGGCATAGGCCGGTCCGGTGGCGATGAAGCTGTCGGTGGCGGTGAGGCGGCTGTGGGGGATGTCGGTGTGTTCGGTGAAGAGCGCCATCAGCGCCTCGGCCACGCCGCCGGAGTGGCGGGTTTCGTCCACGATCAGGATGCGGTCGCAGCCCGCCACCGCGTCGAGCAGGGCGGGGCCGGGGAGCGGTGAGAGCCAGCGCAGGTCGATCACGCGAGTCTTGAGGCCGTCGGCGTGGAGTTGGGCGTGTGCCTGGCGCGAGAGGTGGTGGCCGTTGCCGAAGGTGACGATGGCCAGATCCGTGCCGTCGCCGTGTTGACCGACCTGGCCCAGGGGGATCGTCTCGGACGGGTCGGGGTAGGTGGTGAGCCAGGCGTTGTCGCCGGGTTCGGAAAGGTCACGCATGGGGTAGAGGGCGATGGGTTCGAGGAAGACGACGACGCGCTGTTCCTCTCGCGCCAGCCGGACGCATTCGCGCAGCATGCGGGCCGCGTCGGCGCCGGTGGACGGGCAGGCCAAAATGAGGCCGGGAATGTCGCGCAGGACGGCGACGGAATTGTCGTTGTGGAAATGCCCGCCGAAACCTTTCTGATAGCCCAACCCCGCGATGCGGAGAACCATCGGGTTGGTGTATTGGCCGTTGGAGAAGAAAGGCAGGGTCGCGGCCTCGCCGCGCAGCTGATCTTCGGCGTTGTGGAGATAGGCGAGGAACTGGATTTCGGGGATGGGCAAGAAGCCGTTATGGGCCATGCCGATGCCGAGGCCGAGGATCGAGGTCTCGTCCAGCAGGCTGTCGATGACGCGGGCGGGGCCGAAGCGGTTTTGCAGCTTTTGCGTGACGCCGTAGACGCCGCCTTTGCGGCCCACATCCTCGCCCATGAGGGTGATTTCGGGGTGGGTGAGCATGAGATCGGTGAGCGCCCAATTGATGTGGCGCGACAGGATCTGGGGCTCGTCCATCGCCTTGAGGTCGGGGCCGAAGGCTGCCGCGCGGGCCTCGGGCGTGGGGCCGTTGGTGGGGGCGCAGTCGCGTTTGGGCGGGATGAGGGAGGCCATGACGTCCTGCGCTTTTTGCAGACGGGGGCGGGTGGCGGCGCGGTCGCAGGTCTTTTCGACCTCGGCGCAGGTGTCGATGTAGAGGGTGCGGGCGTCTTGCTGGGTCAGGGCGCCGGCGCTTTGCACCAGGCGGACGGAATGCAGGAGGGGGTCGTTGGCCTCGTCGGCCTCGACCTCGGATTTGGGCAGGTAGGTGGTGGGCACGTCGGCGCCGGCATGGCCGTAGAGGCGGACGGTGCGGATGTGCAGGAAGACCGGCTGGCGGTGGGTGCGGGCGTGGTGGGCGGCGCGTTGGGCGGTGGCAAAGGTGTCGTAGATGTCCAGCCCGTCGCAGGCCATGTAGGTCAGGCCCGGGCGGTGGGCGAAGTTGGCGGCGATCCAGCCCTTGGGGGTCTTGACGGAGATGCCGATGCCGTTGTCCTCGCAGACGAAGAGCATTGGCAGGGGCACGTTCTGATAGGCGGTCCAGGCGGCGGTGTTGAAGGCGGCCTGGGCGCTGGCGTGGTTGGCCGAGGCGTCGCCGAAGCTGGCCATGACGATGCTGTCGCGGGGGAGTTGTTCATGCTCGGGCGCGTGGCGGCGGGCGAGGCCGAGGGAATAGGCGGTGCCGACCGCCTTGGGCAGGTGGCTGGCTATGGTGGAGGTCTGGGGTGGGATGTTGAGCGCGCGGGAGCCCAGAACCTTGTGGCGGCCGCCGCTGATGGGGTCTTCGGTGGAGCAGGCGAAGGAGAGGGCCATGTCCATGGCGATGTCGTGGTGGACGGTTTGCAGGGCGCGGGCGATCTGGAAGGCGGCGTCGCGGTAGTGCAGGAAGGCCATGTCGGTGGGGCGCAGGGCGGCGGCGACGGCGGCCATGCCTTCGTGCCCCGAGGAGCCGATGGTGTAGAAACCCTGGCCCGCCTTTTGCATGACGCGGGCCTGGCCATCGAGCGCGCGGGAGAGGCATTGCGCGCGGAAGATCAGGCGGGCGGTGTCGGCGTCGAGCGGGCCGGAGGGATCTTGGCCCGGGGGAAGGTCGCCCGCCGCAGTGCGGGACAGGAAGTTTTCGTGCACGATCTGGGCGCGGTCCATGGGCTGTCTCCTTCTTCTGAGGGAAGGCGTAGCCAAGCCGCTGCGGAAAGGAAAGGGTCAGGTGCCGGGATCGCGGCGGGCGACGCCGCCGATGGCCGTGGTCAGGTCAGTCGCGGCCTGCATGACTGCGGCGCTGAGCCGGTCGATATCGCCGGTGCCGACGCGGCTGGTGGGGCCGGAGACGGAGATGCCGGCGACAGGCTCGTTGTTGAAATCGAAGACCGGGGCGGCGATGCAGCGCATTCCGATATTCTTTTCCTCGCCGTCGATGGAATAGCCGCGGGTGCGGGTGCGGGCGAGTTCGGACCGCAGGATGTCGGCGTCGGTTATGGAATGTTCGGTATAGGCGGTGAGGGTCTGACCTTGGAGCAGGCGGGCAAGGCGGGCGTCGTCCATTTCCGCCATCAGCGCCTTGCCGATGCCCGAGGCGTGCATTTGCGAGAGGGTGCCGGGCGGGAAGAAGGCGCGGATGCTGGCATGGGTTTCGACCTGGCTGACAAAGAGGACCTGGCCGGAGGTCTCGACGCCAAGGTTGGCGGTTTCGCCTGTCGTCTCCATCAGGCGGCGCAGGATCGGGCGGGCGCGTTCGACAAGCGTGGTGCGACGCAGGAAGCGGGCGCCGATGATGAACGCCTGCGGGCCGATATGCCAGGCCTGTTCCTCGGGGTCGAATTCCACGAGGCCGCGCGTTTCCAGCGTGACGAGCACGCGGTAGAGGGTGGCGGGGGACTGGTCCATCTCGGTGGCGAGTTCCGAGAGCGCCTTGCCCTGGTGCTGGCTGACGTAATCAAGCACCTCCATCGCGCGGTCGAGCGACTTGATGGTGTTCTGATCGGTCTTGTCGTCCCAGCCGCGGGGGCGGCCACGGGCGCGTCTGGGGGAGGGATTCGGATCGGCCATTTGTCGCCTCGGTAGGATTTTGAAATATTACTTCACAATATGAAAAATATAAGCGTATGACAAGTATAAATAAATCTATCCACGGCAAAAATGAAAAACGATTTCAAAAAAATTTTCAAGCGTGGGCAAGCCCTGTACACAGGCAGTGAGTATTGGAGGAGACAAGCATGAGTTTTCAGAATCCCGTTTTCATTCCTGGCCCGACCAACGTGCCGGAGAGCCTGCGCAAAGCCTGCGACATGCCGACGATCGACCACCGGTCCGCCATCTTCGGGGATATCCTGCATCCTGCGCGCGCCGGCGTGCAGAAGGTGCTGAAGTCGACCTCGGCGGAAGTGTTCATCTTTCCGTCGACCGGCACGGGCGGCTGGGAGACGGCGCTGACCAACACGTTGTCGCCGGGCGACCAGGTGCTGATCGCGCGCAACGGCATGTTCAGCCATCGCTGGATCGACATGTGCGAGCGGCACGGTCTTGACCTGGTGATTGACGAGACCCCCTGGGGCGAGGGCATTTCCGCCGAGCGGTATGGCGAGATCCTGAGTGCCGACAAGGGGCATGAGATCAAGGCGGTGCTGGCCACGCATAACGAGACGGCGACCGGCGTGAAGTCGGATATCGAAGCGATCCGCAAGGCGATGGACGCCGCCGGCCACCCCGCGATGTTGTTCGTGGACGGCGTCAGCTCCATCGGGTCGATGGATTTCCGCATGGACGAATGGGGCGTGGACGTGGCCGTGACCGGCTCGCAAAAAGGGTTCATGCTGCCTGTTGGCCTGGCCATCGTCGGGTTCAGCGAAAAGGCGATGGACGCGACGAAGTCGGCCAAGCTGCACCGGACGTTCTTTGACGTGCATGACATGCTGAAAGGCTACGCCGCGAGTGCCTATCCCTATACGCCGGCCGTTGGCCTGATGAATGGTCTGAAAGTGTCCTGCGACATGCTGCTGGACGAAGGGCTGGAGGCGGTTTTCGCCCGTCACACCCGGATTGCCGATGGCGTTCGCGCGGCGGCAAAGGCATGGGGAATGCCGCTTTGCGCCAAGTCGCCGGAGGTTTACTCGGATACCGTCAGCGCTATCTGTACGCCTGAAGGTTTCGATGCGACCGGGATCGTGACCCATGCGGCGGATGCCTATGGAATGGCGTTCGGTGTGGGGCTTGGCGAGGTCGCGGGCAAGGTGTTCCGCTTTGGTCACCTTGGAAGCCTGACGGATGCGATGGCCCTGTCCGGCCTTGGCACGGTGGAAATGTGCATGGTGGATCTGGGTCTTGATATCGAACTTGGGTCCGGTGTGGCAGCGGCGCAGGATGTGTGGCGCCGGCGCCCGGCCCAGAGCCAGAAGGACGCTGCCTGATGAAGGACGCCACGGAGATGTATATCCCCACATACCAGGACATGCTGGACGCGCATGAGCGGATCAAACCGCATATCAACCGAACGCCGGTGTTGCAGTCGCAGTACCTCAACGAGTTGACCGGCGCCGAGCTGTTCTTCAAATGCGAGAACTTTCAGGAGCCGGGGGCGTTCAAGGTCCGCGGCGGATCGAATGCCGTGTTCGGCCTGAGCGACGAACAGGCCGAGAAGGGTGTGGCGACGCACTCGTCCGGCAACCACGCGCTGTGCCTGAGCTATGCGGCGGGGCGGCGGGGGATTCCTTGCAACGTGGTGATGCCGCGCACGGCGCCGCAAGCCAAGAAGGATGCCGTGCGGCGCTATGGCGGGACGATCACGGAATGCGAGCCGTCCACCAGCAGCCGCGAGGCGGTGTTTGCCGAGGTGCAGGAAAAGACCGGCGGCGAGTTCGTGCATCCCTATAACGACCCGCGCGTGATTGCCGGGCAGGGGACGTGTTCCAAGGAGTTCTTGGAGCAGGTCGATGGCCTTGAGATGATGGTCGCGCCGATTGGCGGCGGCGGCATGATTTCGGGGACCTGCCTGACGCTGTCGAACCTTGCGCCCGAGGTGAAGATCATCGCGGCCGAGCCGGAGCAGGCGGACGACGCCTATCGCAGTTTCAAGGCGGGGCACATCATCGCCGATGATGCGCCGGATACCATCGCGGACGGGCTGAAGGTGCCGCTGAAGGACCTGACCTGGCATTTCGTGTCGAACCACGTCAGCGAGATGTACACCGCCAGCGAGGAAGAGATCATCGAGGCGATGAAGATCACGTGGAAGTACCTGCGGATCGTCATGGAACCCAGCTGCGCCGTGCCTCTGGCGGTGATCCTGAAGAACCCCGATGCCTTCAAGGGCAAGCGCGTGGGTGTGATCGTGACCGGCGGCAATGTCGATCTGGATAAATTGCCATGGATGACGTGATTCCTTTGCACCCGGTTGTGGTTTCCGATAGGAAACTTACGTAGATGATATGAGCCGGCGGGGCGGCGTGGCCCTGCATCAACAATACATTCATGGATAGGGAGAGATCCGATGAAAGACATGAGCAATCTCGACGATTTCGAAGTGGGCTTTGACATTCCGGCCAAGCCGGGCATGTCCGAGGCCGAGATCCAGACGCCCTGCCTTGTGCTGGACCTCGACGCGCTGGAGCGCAACATCAAGAAGATGGGCGACTATGCCAAGGAACACGGCATGCGTCACCGCACCCACGGCAAGATGCACAAGTCCGTGGACGTGCAAAAGCTGCAGGAAGAGCTGGGCGGCGCGTGTGGCGTCTGCTGTCAGAAAGTATCCGAGGCCGAGGTGTTCGCCCGGGGCGGCATCAAGGACATTCTGGTGTCGAATCAGGTGCGTGACCCGGCCAAGATCGACCGGCTGGCCAAGCTGCCGAAGCTGGGCGCGCGGACGATCTGCTGCGTGGATGACCTTGCCAACGTGGCCGACCTGTCGGCAGCGGCGCAGAAGCACGGCACCGAGATCGAGTGCCTCGTGGAGATCGACTGTGGCGCGGGCCGCTGCGGTGTGACGACCACGCCGGAAGTGGTGGAGATTGCCAAGGCGATCGACGCGGCGGACGGGCTGAAGTTCTCGGGCATCCAGGCCTACCAGGGCGCGATGCAGCATATGGACAGCTATGACGACCGCAAGGAAAAGATCGACATCGCCGTGGCGATGGTGAAGGACGCGGTCGATACGTTGAAGGCCGAAGGGCTGGAATGTGACATCGTCGGCGGCGGCGGCACGGGCTCATATTACTTCGAGTCCAACTCGGGCGTGTACAACGAGCTGCAATGCGGATCGTATGCGTTCATGGACGCCGATTATGGCCGCATCCTAGACAAGGACGGCAAGCGGATCGACCAGGGCGAGTGGGACAATGCGTTCTTCATTCTGACCTCGGTCATGTCCCACGCCAAGGCGGACAAGGCGATCGTCGACGCGGGCCTGAAGGCGCAGTCGGTGGACAGCGGCCTGCCCGTGGTGTTCGGCCGCGATGACGTCGAATACATCAAGTGCTCGGACGAGCATGGCGTGGTGAAGGACCCCGGCGGCGTGCTGAAGGTCAACGACAAGCTGAAGCTGGTGCCGGGCCACTGCGACCCCACCGCCAACGTGCATGACTGGTACGTGGGCGTGCGCGGCGGCAAGGTGGAAACCGTCTGGCCGGTGTCGGCCCGCGGCCACGCATACTAAACCCAATTCTTCCTGTGACTGTCGGGGTTGGCCTTTCGCTGACCCCGCTTTTTTGAAAGGCCCCCAAACATGATCATTGTTCCCGAGCGCGAGATTGCCGACCTGATGACCCGAGAAGCGGCGTTCGATGCTGTCGAAAAGGTGTTTGCCGCGATGGCGGCGGGTGACGCGTATAACTTTCCCGTCGTCCGCGAGGCGATCGGGCACGAGGACGCGCTTTACGGCTTCAAGGGCGGGTTCGACAAGGCGGGCCTGACGCTGGGGCTGAAGGCCGGGGGCTACTGGCCCAACAACCTGGAAAAGCGGGACATCATCAACCACCAGTCGACGGTGTTCCTGTTCGACCCCGACACCGGCAAGGCCAAGGCGATGGTGGGCGGCAACCTGTTGACCGCACTGCGCACCGCTGCGGCCTCTTCGGTGTCGATCAAGCATCTGGCGCGCAAGGATGCCAAGGTGATCGGCATGGTCGGCGCGGGCCACCAGGCGACGTTCCAGCTGCGCGCGGCGCTGGAACAGCGGGAGTTCGAGAAGGTGATCGGCTGGAACTATCACCCCGAGATGCTGCCCAATATCGAGAAGGTCGCGAAAGAGGCCGGCGTGGCGTTCGAGGCGGTCGAACTGGACGGCATGACCGAGGCGGACGTGATCATCTCGATCACCTCGTCCTTTGACGCGACGCTGATGGCCGATCATGTTGGCGCGGGTTGTCACGTGGCCTGCATGGGCACCGACACCAAGGGTAAGCAGGAGGTCGAGGCGGCGCTGTTGCAAAAGGCGACGGTGTTCACCGACGAGGTGGCGCAGTCGATCAGCATCGGCGAGGCGCAGCACGCGGTGGGCGAGGGCCTGATTACAGAGGGCGACGTTCACCAGATCGGCGCGGTCATCAACGGCACGCACAAGGGCCGCAGCAGCGATGACGAGATCACGCTGTTCGATGGCACCGGCGTTGGCCTGCAGGACCTTGCCGTTGCGGCGAGCGTCGTGGAGCTGGCGGTGGAGCAGGGCCGCGCGATCGAGGTGGATTTCTGATACGCTGATATTGGGGTCGCGACCGTGCGCGCCGCATGATGTGCGTCGCGCTCGGGGCCTAGGCCGGGATTCGAGTATTTTCGGCAAGAAAAAGCAGGGGCGTGGGCGCAGGCTCACGCCCTTTGCATTTCGTGGTGCAACTTGTGGCATAGATGCCTGCGGGCATGACGCTCTGTCCGACAAAGTCTCCTGAAGAAATAAACGGGAATCCTCCGCGCCGGAGGTCGGCTTTGCGGTGCGAAGCAAACCGTCGCCGAGTTCGAGTCAATGTCCGCTGCCCCCGTCTTCAAGGCCTTGGTCCCGAAACACACGGGTCTTAAAGCTTACTACCTTGGCCTGGCGATGGCAGTCGCAAAAACCTGATACCCGTAGAGTATCCCGGCAGCTGCCCGACGCTTGTACTCAGCGACAAGGCCGGAAAACAGCTCCTGGCCGATCTCGCCGCGCTCAAGCATTCGCTTTGCGGTTTCTTCGACCCACGGCAGCATTTGATCATTGTCCGCAATCGTTCGGCTTTGAACATCAAAATCGGTCACTTCAAAATCGGCTGCAGTTATCAAAGAGCGAATTTTCGCGACGATATGTGGGTCAGTTACAAACTCGTTGACGAAGGCGCGTGCGCAAGCGTCGAGCGGATCGTTCGCGCTGTTGCTCAGGCTGGCTTTGGAAAAATCCGCATCGCAAACCACAAGGCAACCATCGGATTTCAGAACACGCCCCGCCTCTTGCAAAAGTAGAGCGGGGTCCACCACATGGGTCAGGACGGTATGCAAAATGAGGTTGCAAACCGAATTGTCATCAAGTGGCAGTGCAGTCCCGTCTGCCACTTCAAAGGTGACGTTGGCGTGCTGTTTTGCCCGGTCTCTGGCCACCTTGACAAAGCCAGAGGATGGTTCGAAGGCCATGACCCGTTCAGGCTCGGCCTTGGCTGCGATCCGCCGGGTAACGGCACCGGCACCAGCCCCGACCTCGACAGTGAGGCTGCCTTCCGGAAACTTCAATTTAGCGAGATACGTTGCAACGATGCTCTCCATTTTGGGGTCCGATTGTCGGGCATCCATCGAGTCGGCAAACGCCGCAATGAAGTCTTCGCCTGCTGCGTCTACGTTCTGAAATGGATCGGCCATCAACAAGTGTTCCCCATCATGCAATAAGATCACAATAGCAGTCCTTCGTGATCTGTGTAACATCATGCTGTCTGGGCTGATTGCAGACATTTTCTGCGCTACCGCAGTGGTTTGCAATCCTGTGCACCACGACATGCAAAGGGCTGGGCGCAGGCGCGCGCTCCTTCTCCTGGCCTGAAACAGCCCCGCCGGAGCCGCCAACGAGGATCACCGGCGCACCTGCGATCGTGGTGCGGCAGGCACCAGGCAGATAAACCGTCGATGGCAGGAGGTGCGGACGCAGAGCCCCGGGCGCGGACCTGCCGCGCCCGGGGGGCGGGGATCAGTCGACGGTGTCTGCCACCGTGGTGGCGTTGCGCCGCTCGCGGGCCAGCTTGTACTGCCCGTAGAAGCCATAGAGCAGCGAGGCGAGGCTGAGCAGCAGCAGGGTCGCGGTGATCGGACGGGCGGCAAACTCCAGATAGTTCTGATCGGCGATGATCAGGCCCTGCCGCAGGCTTTTCTCGGCGATGGGGCCCAGCACGAGGCCGATGATGAACGAGGCCACGGGGTATTTCATCACCCTCAGCAGCACGCCCACCACGCCGAAGGCCAGCATCACCCCGATATCGACCATGTTGCCGTTGAGCCCGTAGACCCCGGTCATGCACATCACGATGATGGCGGGGCCGACATAGGCGTAGGGCACCGTCAGGATCAGCGCGAAGTAGCGCGCCGCTCGGACGCCGAAGACCAGCATCAGGATATTGGCGAACATCATCGCAATGAAGACCGAGTAGACCAGCCGCGTGTTCTGTTCCATCAGCAGAGGGCCGGGGATGATGCCATGCACGGTCAGACCGCCCAGCATGACCGCCGTGGTGGCGCTGCCGGGGATGCCGAGCGCCAGGAGCGGGATCATCGACCCGCCGACGGCCGAGTTGTTGGCCGACTCGGGCGCCGCGATGCCTTCGGGCACGCCGGTGCCGAATTTCTCGGGGTGGCGCGACCAGCGGACCGCCTCGGAATAGCTGATGAAGGAGGCCGTGGTGGCGCCGACGCCGGGCAGGGCGCCGATGATCGCGCCAATGACCGAAGAGCGCGCCAGCGTGCCGCTGCTGTCCTTCATTTCCTTGCGGGAGGGCAGCTTGGTGGACACGTCGGTGATCGCGGTCGAGGATTTGTTGCCTTCGCCCACGCGGGTCAGGACCTCGGCCATGGCGAATGTGCCGATGATGACGGGCACGAAGCTGATGCCGGTCAGCAGCATGTTGTTGCCAAAGGTATAGCGGCCCATGCCGGTGATGGGATCAAGGCCCACGGTTGCGATGCCGAGGCCGATCAGGCCCGCGGTCAGCCCCTTGAGCACCGAGCCGCCGCCGATCGAGGCGATGGCGGAGATGCCCAGCACGGCGAGCGCGAAATATTCGGGCGGGCCGAATTCCAGCGCCAGTTGCGCCATGGGCGGGGCAAGCAGCATCAGCACCGCCGTGCCGAAGATGCCGCCGATGGCCGAAGAGGCCAGCGCGATGCCCAGGGCCTTGCCGGCCTCGCCACGCTTGGCCATCGGGTAGCCGTCGAGCGCGGTGCAGGCGGCCTCGGGCGAGCCGGGGGTGTTGAAGAGGATGGCGGAAATCGACCCGCCGAATGTGGCCCCGACATAGACGCCGCCGAGCAGCAGAAGGCTTTGTTCGCTTTCGAAAGCATAGGTGAAGGGGATCAGCAAGGCGACGCCGACGATGCCGGTCAGGCCCGGGACGGACCCGAAGGCGATGCCCCAGATCACGCTGAACACGATGAAGAAAAGGTTGGTCGGGCTGCTCACGATATAGGTGAGCGCGTCGAGATATTCGGCCATTGGCGCAGGTTCCCGTGGATCAGTAGAGGAGCAGGCTGAGTTCGTAGAACGGACCGACGCCGCGCGGCAGCGGAAGCGACAGGCCGTAGGCGAAGAGCAGCGTCAGCAAGGCGGTGAAGATCGGTGCAAAGGCGACTTTGGTCCAGAACCGTCCGCTGGGGATCATTGCCGAGGCGGCCCAGAGGAACGCGATCGTCGACAGCACGAAGCCAACCTTGCCGAAGGCGATGAAATAAAACAGGACCAGAAGGCCCATTGCGCCCATGCGTCCGATGGTGCCCCAATCCGCGGGGTTGACAGAGGTCGAGGCCGGGGCGCGCCGTGCTGCGAGCATGTCACGCAGGCTGCCCAGGGCGACGAGGCCCGAGGTGATGGCCATCAGGCCGAAGGTGATCTTGGGCCAGAAATCTGTGTCGATGCCTTCGTAGCGGGGCGAGACGGGAAAGCCGTCTGCGATCAGCCAGAACCAGACGGACACCACAAAGAGCCCGAGCGCGAAGGAAAATTCGATGATGTTCTTGGACATGTCCGCTCCTGCCGAGACAATCAAGGAACGGGGGGCGCGGTGAGGCGCCCCCCCTGTCAATGCGATGCGGTAGTATTACTCGATATAGCCGAGTTCGCGCAGGACCGTGGTATAGGTCTCGATCTCGCCTTCGATGAAGGTCTGGAATTCATCGGGACCGAGCAGCTCGGAGCGGTATTGAAGCGCGTTCTGCTCTTCGAACTTCTTGTAGCTTTCGGTCGCCACGGCTTCCTCGATGTCGGCATAAAGCGCTTCGGCGTGCTCTTCGGTGTCTTCGGCCTGCATCGCGAAGGCGCGCCAGCGGCCAAGGGTCACGTCCCAGCCTTTCTCGGTTGCGGTGGGTACGTCCTCGAGCACCGGCAGACGCTCTTCGGAGAACACGACCAGCGGGCGCATGTCGCCGGAATCGTACAGGCCGCGTGCGGGGCCGTATTCCTCGAACATGGCGTCGACCTGGCCGCCGAGGGTGTTGGACACCATCTCGGAAGACGAGAACGGCACGGTGCCGAAGTCGGCTTCGGCTTCAAGCCCGAAGAGGCCGACGGTGATTTCGTCGAAGCCGGCCGCGCCGGACAGCGCGATCTTCAGCTCGCCGGGGTTGTCCTTGGCGTGCTGGACGAATTGGTCGATGGTCTCGAACTCGCTGTCCGCGGGGACCCAGATCAGGGCCTGGTCGTATTGGACGCGGGCCAGCGGCATGAAATCGGCCATGTCGATGCGGTCCTGCACATGCGCGATGATCTGTGCCGGGCTGATCGCCATCAGCGAGTGGCCGTCGGCGGGGCGCTGGGTGAAGTTCACGACAGCGGGGATGCCGCCGCCGCCCTGGACCGAGATCGACACCATGCTTTCGCCGGTGATTTCCTCGAACGGTTGCGCAACGGCGCGGATGAAGCGGTCGGTGCCGCCGCCGGGGCCGTACTGGTGCACGACCTCGACGCTGCGCGACGGGTAGTCGTCCTGCGCGAGGGCGGGCCCGGCCAGCAGGCTGGAGCCGAGCAGAGCCGCGATGGCGGCGGGTTTCATGGTGGTATGGAACGTCATTTGGTTCTCCTCCCTTGGGTTCCGGTTTGCGCATCGAACGGATCCGATACGCGGATCGACTTGCTGCCTTGACGGCCCCGCAAACCGGGGGCCGTCAAGACGAGGCCCGGCGCGCAGTGGCGGCCGGGCCCTGAATTGGTCATGCGGCGGCCAGTGCGGCCACGTCGGTTTCGTCAAGCACCTGCATGGCGGCGTCAACCCCGCCCTTCTGGTGCGGGATGCCGGCCTTCTTGAGGCCCATCTCGACGCCGGACAGCGTGCCCATCAGCATGGCGTCGTTGAAATCGCCCAGATGCCCGATGCGGAACACGCGGTCGGCGACCTTGGACAGGCCGTTGCCGAGCGAAATGTCGAAATGTTCCAGCGTGGTGGCGCGGAAAGCGTCGGCGCTGTGGCCGTCGGGTACGACGACGGCGGTCAGAACACCGCTTTCCTGCCCCTGCTGGCGGCAGAGCACATCGAGCCCCCAGGCGCGGACGGCGGCGCGGGTGGCCTGGCCGTGGCGCTGGTGCCGGGCGAAGACGTTGGGCAGCCCCTCGTCATGCAGCATCGCGATGGCCTCGTTTAGGCCGTAAAGCAGGTTGGTGCCGGGCGTGTAGGGGAAATAGCCGGTCTCGTTCGGGCCGCGCATATCCTGCCAGTCCCAGTACGAACGGCGCATCCCGCCGGTTTCGGAGATTTTCATCGCCTTGGCGCTGACCGCGTTGAACGACAGGCCGGGCGGCAGCATCAGGCCCTTCTGCGAGCCCGACACGGCGACATCCACGCCCCATTCGTCGAAGCGGAAATCGATGGAGGCGAGGCCGGAAATCGTGTCCACCATCAGAAGCGCGGGGTGGCCGGCCTCGTCGATGGCGCGGCGCACCTCTGCGATGGGGGAGACCGAGCCGGTCGAGGTCTCGTTATGCACGACGCAGACGGCCTTGATCTCGTGGTTGGTGTCCTCGCGCAGGCGCTGGCCGATGGCCTCGGGGTCGGCGCCGCCGCGCCAGTCGCCCTCGATGAACTCGGCCTCGATGCCAAGACGCGCCGCCATTTTCTTCCACAGGGTGGCGAAGTGGCCGGTCTCGTACATGACCACGCGGTCGCCTTCGGACAGGACGTTGACGAGCGCTGCTTCCCACGCGCCGGTGCCGGAAGACGGGAAAATGAACACGTCCTGCTCGGTCTTGAAGATTGTCTTCATGCCTTCGAGCGCCTGCAGGCCGACCGCGGCGAAATCCGGTCCGCGATGGTCCATCGTCTGGGCTGAAATGGCGCGCAGGACGCGGTCGGGCACCGCGCTGGGCCCGGGAATTTGCAGAAAATGGCGGCCAGCTTTGTGCGTCATGGTGTCTTGTCCTCCTCCCGGATGCGGCCCTGTGTCACCGAACCCGATTGCATTTTTAATTTTGAATTATGTATCACGAAGCTGTATCACGATGTCAACACCGCAGCAGGGAGGAACTGGAAATGCTTGAAGAGGCGCTGAAAAAAGGCTTTCGCGGCGACATTATGTTCGATGACGCATCACGCGGGCGCTATTCGACCGATGCCTCTATTTACCAGATCACCCCTAAAGGGGTGGCGGCGCCGACGGGGTGTGAAGATGTAGAGATCGCGCTGGCGGCGGCCGCCGAATCGGGTGTGCCGCTGACGGGCCGGGGTGGCGGCACCTCGCAATGCGGGCAGACGGTCAACTCGGGCCTGATTCTGGACAACGCGCGGTATTTCAACGGAATCATCGAGCTGGACGTGGAGAATCGCCGCGTGGTGGTGGAGCCCGGCATCGTGCTGGACGAATTGAACCGGGCGCTGAAGCCGCACGGGCTTTGGTATCCGGTAGACGTCTCGACCAGTTCGCGGGCGACCATCGGCGGGATGGCGGCGAACAATTCCTGCGGGGGGCGGTCGCTGCGGTATGGCACGATGCGCGACAATGTCCGGTCCATCGACGCGGTGCTGCATGACGGCAGTTTCGCGCATTTCGGCCCCGTCACCCGCGACGCGCTGCGGGGCAATGGCACGTTCGACCGGATCGCGGCGGACATGCTGGAACTGGGCGCGGAGCACACGGCGCTGATCGGCGCACGGTTTCCCAAGCTGACGCGGCGGGTGGGGGGCTACAACCTCGATTCGCTGGTGGCCAACGGCAAGGACGTGAACCTGTCGCATCTGCTGGTCGGCTCGGAAGGGACGCTGGCCTATTTTACCGCCATCGAGCTGGACCTGTGGCCGCTGGTGGGCGACAAGGTGCTGGGCATCTGCCACTTCCCCACCTTCTACGAGGCGATGGACGCCACGCAACATCTGGTCAAACTGGACCCGCTGTCGGTGGAACTGGTGGATTCGACGATGATCGCGCTGTCGCGGCAGATCCCGATGTTCCGCCCCACGATCGAGCAGGCGGTGCGCGGGGAGCCTGCGGCGCTATTGCTGGTGGAATTCGACGAGGGCAGCGCGGAGGGCAATGCCGCCAAGCTGAAAGCGCTGCACGAGACGATGGGCGACCTCGGATTCGACTGGTCGCATGACGGCAAGGGCTGGGGCGGCGTTACGGATGTGACCGACGCCCGCCTGCAGGCGCAGGTGACAGAGGTGCGCAAGTCGGGCCTCAATATCATGATGTCGATGAAGCAGGAGGGCAAACCCGTCTCTTTCGTCGAGGATTGCGCGGTCGAGTTGAAGGACCTTGCGGAGTACACGGCCGGCCTGACCGAGATCTTTGAGAAGAACGGCACGCAGGGGACGTGGTATGCCCATGCGTCGGTCGGGTGTCTGCATGTGCGGCCGGTCTTGAACCTGAAGCTGGACGAGGACGTCAAGAAGATGCGGTCGATTGCCGAAGAGGCGTTCGACCTGGTGGCGCATTACAAGGGGTCGCATTCGGGTGAGCATGGCGACGGGATCGTGCGGTCGGAGTTTCACGAAAAGATGTTCGGGCCCGAGATCACCACGCAATTCCTGCGGGTGAAGGATCAGTTCGACCCGGAGCGCCGGTTCAACCCCAACAAGATCGTCGAAGCGCCGAAGATGGATGACCGGTCGCTGTTTCGCTACACACCGGACTACGAGGTGAAGCCGCTGAAGACCGCGTTTGACTGGTCGGCCTATCCCGGCGCGGGCGGCGGGTTTCAGGGCGCGGTCGAGATGTGCAACAACAACGGGGCCTGCCGCAAGCTCAAGGGTGGGGCGATGTGCCCGTCCTACCGCGCGACCCGCAATGAACGCGACGTGACGCGGGGCCGGGCCAACACGCTGCGGCTGGCGCTGTCGGGGCAGTTGGGGCCGGATGCGCTGACCTCGGACGCGATGGCCGAGACGCTGAAATTCTGCGTGTCGTGCAAGGCGTGCAAGCGCGAATGCCCCACCGGCGTCGACATGGCCAAGATGAAGGTCGAGGTGACGGCGGCGCGGGTCGAGAAGCATGGGCTGGGCCTGCACGAGCGGCTGGTGGGCTACATGCCGGATTATGCGCCCTACGCCGCGAAGGTGCCGTGGCTGATCAACATGCGCAACAGCGTGCCGCTGCTGGCGAAGCTGATGGAAAAGCCCACCGGCTTTGCCGCGTCGCGGAAGTTGCCGCACTGGTCGTCCAAGCCGTTCCGCGACAGCGAGGCGCAGGACGAAAACCCCGATGTCATCCTGTTTGCGGATATCTTCAACCGGTATTTCGAGCCCGAGAACCTGCGCGCCGCCCTTCGCGTGCTGCGGGCTGGGGGCAAGCGCGTGGCGGTGGCGACCGACGGGGGGTCCAAGCCGCTGGATAGCGGGCGCACCTACCTGTCGACCGGCCTGATGGACAAGGCCCGCAAAACCGGCCAGCGCCTGCTGGATGCGCTGGCGCCCCATGCCGAGAAAGGCCTGCCCATCATCGGGCTGGAGCCGTCCTGCCTGTTGACCCTGCGAGACGAGATCCCGGCGCTGTTGCCTGGCATACAGGCCGAGACGGTGGCGGCGCAGGCGCGGATGCTGGAGGAATACATCGCCGAGGCCAGTGAGGCGGGCGATCTGACCCTTCCGCTGAAGTCCGTGGGCAAGCCGTTGAAGCTGCATGGTCACTGTCACCAGAAAGCCCATGACGTGGTGCCGGCGATCCAGCGCACGCTCGCGCTATTGCCTGAAACCAATGTGGACATTATAGAATCCAGCTGCTGCGGCATGGCCGGGTCTTTCGGCTATGGCGTGGAAACGGAGGAGGTGTCGCGCAAGATGGGGGAGCTGAGCCTGTTTCCCGCAGTGCGCGAGGCCGGGGATGCGATCATCGTGGCCGACGGCACGTCCTGCCGCCACCAGATCGCCGACGGGACGGAGCGCGAGGCGTTCCACGTGGCGCGGGTGCTGGACATGGCGCTGGAGGAACGGGGATTATGAACGTGCAGAACAAGGGCGTTCAGACGCTGCGGCGGACATCGCTGCACCAGGAGCTGGCGGACGGGGTGCGGGAGTTGATCGTCAGCGGCCAGCTTGCGCCGGGCACGAAGGTGCCGGAGCGCGAGTTGTGCGAGATGTTCGGCGTGTCGCGGACCCCGCTGCGCGAGGCGCTGAAGGTGCTGGCCTTCGACCGGCTGGTCGTGCTGGAGCCGAACCGTGGCGCCTGGGTCAGCCAGATCACGCTTGGCGACCTCGAAGAGGTGTTCCCGGTGATGGGCGCGCTGGAGGCGTTGTCGGGAGAACTGGCCTGCGAACAGATCACCGACGAGGAAATCCGCAAGGTCCGCGTACTGCATGACGAGATGGTGGGCCATTTCGAGGCGCGGCGGCTGGCCGAGTATTTCGATCTGAACCAGCAGATCCACGAGGCCATCCTGGCCGCCGCCCGCAACCAGACGCTGACGGTGCAGTACCGGTCGCTGGCCACGCAGGTGCGCCGGGCGCGGTTCGTGGCCAACATGACCGACGCGCGGTGGAAGAAGGCGACCGAGGAGCACGAAGAGATCATGGTGTGCCTTGAGGCGCGGGACGGCGCCGGGCTGGCGTCGATCCTGCGCCAGCATCTTCAGAACAAGCTGGAGACGGTGCGCGACTGGCTGATCGCCAACGGCGCAACGGACTGACCCGCGCCGGTCCGGCCAAGTGGCGGGCGCTTTCGCACATTCCTGAAACTGGCGGCTGAGACCGCCCGTGGCGTACCGGTCGCGTGGTGGCGGACACCCGAAATCAGCGCGGTCCGGCACGCAAATCCATCCCATGCGCCAAGCTCTCGCCTGACGCTCCGATGGCGTTTGAGTTTCCAAAAACAGTGGTGAGCCGTGCAGGATTCGAACCTGCGACCCACTGATTAAAAGTCAGTTGCTCTACCAACTGAGCTAACGGCCCACTAGGCGGCCTATCTAGAAAGAGGGGGCAGGGGGGTCAAGCCCCAATTGCAGGGAATTTTCCGCTGTGGCTGGATTCGTCGCGACAGGGGCTTTATATGCGCGGCCATGACGGATGCGCAGTATACCGGGTTGCCCTTTATGAAGATGCACGGGCTGGGAAACGACTTTGTCGTCGTGGACGCCCGTGCGCGGTCGGTGGAGGTCACCCCGGCGCTGGCGAAGGCGATCGGTGACCGGCATCGCGGGATCGGGTTCGATCAGTTGGCGGTGATCCGCGAGGGCGTCGATGACGTCGATGCGCATCTGGAATTCTGGAACAGTGACGGGACGCAAGCCGGGGCCTGCGGGAACGCGACGCGGTGTACTGCGCGGTTTCTGTTGAATGAGACCGGCCGCGAGAGGCTGCACCTGACCACGGCACGGGGGGACCTTTACGCGGTGGATGCGGGCGACGGTCTGACCTCGGTCAACATGGGGGCGCCGTTCCTGGAGTGGGACGGGGTGCCGCTGGCCGAAGAGATGGACACGCTGGAACTGCCCATCGAGGGCGGGCCCGTGGCGACCGGCATGGGCAACCCGCATTGCACGTTCTTCGTGGACGACGCCGAGGCGATTCCGCTGGAGAGTTTCGGGCCGCGGTACGAGCATCATCCGCTGTTTCCCGAGCGCACCAACGTACAGGTGGCCAGCATCATCGGCCCCGATCACATCCGGATGCGGGTGTGGGAGCGGGGCGTGGGTTTGACGCTGGCCTCGGGGTCGTCCTCTTGTGCCGTGGCGGTGGCGGCGGCGCGGCGGGGGCTGACCGGACGATCTGTGCGGATTGATCTGGATGGTGGGGATTTGCGCGTGGAGTGGCGCGAGGACGGCGTCTGGATGACCGGGCCGACGGTGCATGTCTGTGACGGGGTCCTGACGCCCGATTTCCTGAAGGCCGCGTCATGAGTGCGCCGGTCTTCACCACGCTGGGCTGTCGGCTGAACGCCTATGAGACGGAAGCCATGAAAGAGCTTGCCGGCGAGGTTGGGCTTGAGAATGCCGTGGTGGTAAACACTTGCGCCGTGACTGCCGAGGCGGTGCGCAAGGCGCGGCAGGAGATTCGCAAGCTGCGGCGGGACAATCCGAAAGCGCGGCTGATCGTGACCGGCTGTGCGGCGCAGACCGAGCCGGAGACCTTTACCGCGATGCACGAGGTGGATGCCGTGATCGGCAACACCGAGAAGATGGTGCGCGACACCTGGGCCGGGTTGGCGGCGGACTTCATCGGCGAGACCGAGGCGGTTCAGGTGGACGACATCATGAGCGTCACCGAGACGGCGGGGCACCTGATCGACGGGTTCGGCACGCGAAGCCGGGCCTATGTTCAGGTGCAGAACGGCTGTGACCATCGCTGCACCTTCTGCATTATCCCCTACGGTCGGGGCAATTCGCGCAGCGTGCCGGCGGGCGTGGTGGTGGACCAGATCAAGCGGCTGGTCGACCGCGGCTATAACGAGGTGGTGCTGACCGGCGTCGACCTGACAAGCTGGGGCGCGGACCTGCCGGCGGAGCCCAAGTTGGGCGATCTGGTGATGCGTATCCTGAAGTTGGTGCCGGACCTGCCGCGTCTGCGGATTTCGTCGATCGATTCGATCGAGGTGGACGAGAACCTGATGCAGGCGATTGCCACCGAGGCGCGGCTGATGCCGCATCTGCATCTTAGCTTGCAGCATGGCGATGACCTGATCCTGAAGCGGATGAAGCGGCGGCATCTGCGGGACGATGCGATCCGGTTTTCCGAAGAGGCGCGCGAGCTGCGCCCCGACATGACCTTTGGCGCGGATATCATCGCTGGGTTTCCGACGGAGACAGAGGCGGCGTTCGAGAACTCGCTGAGGCTGGTCGAGGAGTGCGGGCTGACATGGCTGCATGTCTTCCCTTACAGCCCGCGCCCGGGCACCCCGGCGGCAAGGATGCCGCAAGTGGACGGGCGGGCGATCAAGGACCGTGCGGCAAGGCTGCGGGCGGCGGGCACGGCGCGCGTGGCGCGGCATCTGGACGAACAGCAGGGGCGGGTGCATCAAGTGTTGCTGGAGAATGCCCGGATGGGGCGGACCGAGCAGTTTACCGAGGTGACGTTCGGCAGTGACCAGCCCGAAGGGCAGATCGTGTCGGCCCGGGTGACGGGGCACGATGCGGCGCGGCTGACGGCGGATACGGCCTTGTGCTAGACTGGATGCGTTCAGCCGGGGGAGGCTCGCATGCGGACGCAGGATGTTATAGAAAAGGCAGTCGAGGCTTATGCCGGCGCGAATACCGCCGCGATGGATGCGCTGTTGGCCGAGGATTTGTGCTATCGGATCAACGGCCAGCCGGATTGCGGGACGTTCACCTGTGACGTGACGGGCAAACCGGCGTTCTATGATGCAGTGGGCGCGATCCTGGAGCGGTGGGAGATCACCGGTTACCGGATCGTGGACCTGATCGTCAGCGGTGAGCGGGCGGCGGCGCAGGTGGCGCACCATGCAACGCACAACGAAACGGGGCGGCAGTTCGACACGCGTCTGGCGTTGTTCTTTGTCGTCACGGATGGGCAGATTACCGAAATCGTCGAATATCACGACACCGCCGCGCTGGCGCGGGAGCCCTGACACGGCGCAATTGTGACAGGGACAATTCTTTGCTGGTCTTGAGGCGCGGCGCTGCGACATGGTGGGCGCGAAGGAGACCTGCCATGCATCCCAACCCGATCTTTCGTCAGACGCCCGAGGCGCGGAGCATGGCGTTCGCGCGGGCGCAGGGATTCGGCATGCTGGCGGTAGCGAGCGAGGGCGCGCCGCTGATGAGCCATATCCCGTTCCTGTTGTCGGAGGATGGGGCGGTGGCGGAGTTTCATCTTGTGCGGTCGAACCCGATTGCGCGGGCGCTCTCCGCGCCTTTGCATGCGCGGCTTGCCGTGGTGGGGCCGTATTCCTACGTTTCGCCAGACTGGTACGGTGTGGAGGATCAGGTACCGACGTGGAATTACGTCGCGGTGCATCTGGTGGGGGAAGTGGAGTTGCGGCCACAGGACGAGATGCGGGATCTGCTGGATCGGCAGTCGGCGCATTTCGAGGACCAGTTGCTGCCAAAGGTGCCCTGGAAAACCGAAAAGATGACGCCGGACGTGATGGACCGGATGATGCGCCAGATCGTGCCCTGCCGGATGCGGGTGGATGAGATCCATGGCACGTGGAAGCTGAACCAGAACAAGACGGATGACGTGCGCCTGCGGGCCGCCGAGGCGGTGGAGGCGTCGGGGATTGGCGTTGAGGTCGGGGCCTTGGCCGCGCTGATGCGGGATGCGGGCGGCTAGACCCCATGGCGTGGGCGGCGTAGCGTGCGGTGAAAATCGAAAGGGATGTGCGATGCAACTGATCTCTGCCAAGCCGTCGCCCTATGGGCGCAAGGTGAAGGTGACGCTGATCGAGACCGGGCTGATCGAGGAGGTCGAGCTGGTCGAGGTGATGACAACGCCGGTGGCGACCGATGCGACCGTGGCGGCGGCGAACCCGGTGGGCAAGATTCCGGCGCTCGTTCGCGACGAAGGGCCGACGCTCTATGACAGCCGGGTGATCTGTCGCTACCTCGACGCGCGGGCAGGCACGAAGCTGTATCCCGAGGGCCGGATCTGGGAGACGCTGACGCTGGAGGCGACGGCGGACGGGATTTTGGACGCGGCGCTGGCGATGGTCTATGAGCGGCGGGTGCGGCCCGAAGACATGGTCTATGAGCCGTGGATCGAGGCGCAGTGGGAGAAGGTCGCGCGCAGCGTGTCGGCGATCAACGCGCGGTGGATGAGCCATCTGCGCGGGCCGCTGGATGCCGGGCAGATCGCGGTGGGCTGTGCGCTGGGCTACCTGGATTTCCGGCTGGGCGACCGGGGCTGGCGCAAGGGGAATGACGCGCTGGATGACTGGTTTGCCGTGTTTGCCGAGCGCGACAGCATGACGGCCACCGCGCCCGAGTGAGTCAGAACATGAAATCGTCGGCGGTAAGCGGCGCCTCGAGGCCTGTGAAGACAATTGAGTCTCCGCCGCCGAGATCAATCAGCGCCTGGTCGCCGGAATAGGTGATCAGGCCCGAGATGTCGGCGAAGGAGGTGAAGCCGAAGCCGCCGATGCCGACCTGGTCGATGCCGGTCTCGAAATTGTCGATCACGTCGTTGCCGTTGCCCTGGATGAAATAGACCGTGTCTACATCGCCATCGTCTGTCAGGTAGATGAAGTCGTCGCCCGTGCCGCCGAACACGATATCGGCACCGTCGCCGGTGTGGATGCTGTCGTTGCCGGCCTCGCCATAGAGGTTGTCGTCGCCCTCGCCGCCCACGACCACGTCATCGCCGCCATTGGCGATGATCACGTCATTGCCCAGCCCGCCGAAGACGCTGTCATTTCCCGCGCCGGTTTCGATCGTGTCGTCGCCGGCGAAGCCGTAGTATCGCGAGCCATCGGCAGTGTTGGTGTCGAAGATATGGTCGTCATCTTTCGTGCCGTGCACCTCGCCGGGCAGGACGCGACCGCCGGGCGCGCCGTCGTGGCTGTCTTCACCATCGGTGAAATCGCCCGGTAGGTCGGGGCGGCCACCGAAGCTGAAAATGCCGTCATTGGGGGACTTCGTGCCGGTAAAGTCGTCGCTGGCACTGTTGATGAACTGGAAGCTGTCGCGTTTCATTGTTGGTCCTCTGCGTTGAACATGCCCGTGTGTCGGGGCGCAGAGGTGACGCGTTCAAACAAAGCGGCCCGGGGCGGAGACACCCCGGGCCATTTCATGTGGTGTCAACTGAGCAGGCGGCGCAGCGGCGGGATGCGGGAGATCACCAATACGTCGAGCGCGATCACCGCGATCAGGGTCAGGCCCGCCAGCGGGAAGGCCAGGGACACCAGAAGACCCACCAGCACCGCGCCGGACCAGAGCGGCATGTTGGACGGCATCGGCGGCGGGGCGAGGCGGGCGCTGCCTGACGGGCGGCGTTTCCACCACATCACCACCGCCGTCACGCAGAGCATCAGCACCGTCAGGCAGAAGGCGGTGTTGGCCAGAACGCTCCACAGGCCAAGCGTGCCCATGTGGAGGGCGATGCCGACGGCCATGGCCTTGCCGGCCAGCGAGTAGTCTTCGTACCGCACATCGGCGAGGATCTTTCCGGTGTAGCGGTCCACGTGGGTGGTGCGGTCGGTCGTGGGGTTCACGTCGTCGGTGTTCATCGAATCCCGCCCGAAGGTGTAGACACCCGTCTCGCCCGACGGCAGATTCGTCTGGTAGCGCCCGTCAAAGCCGATCTGGCGGGCGAGCGCATCCATGCTGTCGATATTGACCGGAGTTCCGGGGGCGAGGCCGTCGGTGCCGGCTTGGCTGCCGGAGGCGGGCAGAGGCGTCTGTTCCAGAACCCACGGCACATCGGCGCGGCCGGCGTTGAGGCTGGCATGGGTGGCGTCGGAGAGGGGGACATTGTCCCATTTCTCGGCCGGAAACTGGCTCCAGGCCTGGACCATTTTGGCGCCCCAGACACCGGTCCATGCAAGGCCGGACAGCAGGAAGAAGGTCAGGATGATCGAAATCCAGAAGCCTGCCGCGCCGTGCAAAGCACGCCAGCCGGCGCGACCTTTGCCAAGTCGGGGCAACAGAGCCTCGCGCCAGGTGCCGCCGCCACGAGGCCACCACATGTAAAGGCCGGTGGCGATCAGGACCATGCCGATCGAGGCGGCGATTTCCAGCATACGGTCGCCGGTGACGCCAAGTCTGAGGTCGCTGTGCAAGTTGTCGGCAAAGTCGTACCAGCCGCTGCGGCGTGGCCAGCTCTGGATGACGTCTGCGGTGTAGGGGTCTACGGCGACCATCTGGGGCCCCGTGGCATCATCGACGCGGAAAACGGCGGCGACATCATCGGTGCGGGGCGCGATATAGGCGCGCAATTCGCCGTCCGGGATGGCGGCTAGGGCGGCCTTGGCCTGGTCGGAGACGGCGGTGGGCGTCTCCAACGCGGTGACCGGGATGCGTTCGCCGTCGCGCCCGTCAAGATGCGCGATCCAGAGCATCATCATGCCGGTGATGGCCAGAAGGGCGAAGAAGGGGATGACGTAGAGCCTGGCGTAGAAGTGTCAGCGCCACGCGGCGCGGTAGAGTTTTTGCGGGTCATGCGCAGCCGTTGGGGCCGCGCCCATGGGGGTGGGATCGGAAACCATGAGGTTCTCCTTTGATGTGAAGCAGTTGGAAAAGTGCAGTCAGATCAAAGGTATGCAGGGGGTGCGCGGGGTTGCGCCGGGGGGAAGCCGGGGCGCGGAAGCGGCGCGGCCGCGTGAACATGGACGGCGTCGCGATGGGTGGAGCGGATCCGGCGTGCCGCGACGATCGGTGCGACGACCGGATCGGCGACCTTGGCATGGGTGACCCAGGGGCAGGGCACGTCCTCGGCCTCGACCGGGGTGCCGGTTTCGTCGACGATGATGCTGCGCTGGGCGTCGCCGGTACACAGCACGACGGTGATGCCGCCGGGCTGGAACTGGGGCATGGTGCCCGGCGCGAAGGACGAAAAGGCGGTGAAGACGGAAACAAACGCCCAGAGCAGCATCAGGCCGATGCTGCGTGTCGCGCCGGAGCGGAGAGGGCGTTTCGGTTTCATGAGGGGCCAATAGCGCGCCCCGAGGGAGCGCGCCAGACTTCAGAAGCTGTAGCTGATGCCGAAATTGACCGCGTGGGTCAGCAGATCGGTGCTGAGGCGGCCGTCGGGCTGGCCGGGGTCGCCGTCGATGGTGATGTCGTTCTCGGAATAGGTCATCTGGTATTCGCCGAAGAGCGCCCAGCGGTCGGTGAAATCGTACTTGATGCCGGCGATGCCGCGCACCGCGACGCCGGTGTTTTCGTAATCGTAGGTCCGGTTGGCCGCACCCACGGCCAGCGCATCCACATGGGGGATGGCGACGCCGAGACCACCGCCGACATAAGGCGTGAAACGGCCCTGGTTGAACGCGCCGGGCCAGCGTTTCATGACGTTGGCGGTAAAGATGTTGTGGCCGTCCGACAGCTCGAACCGTGTGAGGCCCACGGCGGCGGCGTCGCCGGCGGGCATGTAGGCCTTGGTGTGCGTGCCCTCCACCCCGAAGCCCCAGTTGGTGTCGGTCCAGTACATCACGCGGCCGCCGTAGTAGATGGGGGCGTCGAACGGTTTGCCTTCCCAGCCGATATTGCGGCTGAAGCCGCCGCCGCCATTGGGCAGCGTGCCGCTGGCGGTGCTTTCGGAAACGCCTTGCGCGCCAAGATAGAAGCTGAGCTCGATCTCGGCAGCGGCGGGGCTGGCCATGGCGGCGAGGGCGAACAGGGAAACACGAACGGAATTCAGCATGATACGGGCCTTTGAAACAGAAGGGCAGGTTGGCTTGTGCTTACACCCACGTCCCGACCGCCACAAGCGCGACAGATGAGCACCCTCTTCAAATGATTGGCATTGTGCACTGGACGCCTCAGGCAAGCTTGGATAAATACGCGCATGATCGCGGTTTGAGGGGAGTCGTCCGTCTGCCGCATACGGGGATTTGCCTAGAAGGCTCAGACAGATTGGAGATTGGCTCGTGTCCCACGCAGAAGACCACGAAGGTACACGCAGAGATTTCATTTACTACGCGACCGGTGGCGCCGGCGCCGTGGCGGTCGGGGCAGCGGTTTGGCCGCTTGTCAACCAGATGAACCCCTCTGCAGACGTTCAGGCGCTCAGTTCGATCCGGGTGGATGTATCCGGTATCGACCAGGGGTCGCAACTGACGGTGAAATGGCTGGGCAAGCCGGTCTTCATCCGCCGCCGCACCGAGGCCGAGATCGAGGCCGCGCGCAGCGTGGATGTCTCGAGCCTGCCCGACCAGGTGGCGCGCAACGAGAACCTGCAGGGCGAGGCCGCGGCCACCGACGAGAACCGCGCGCTGGACGAGAGCGGCGAATGGCTGGTTCAGATCGGCGTCTGCACGCACCTTGGCTGTGTGCCGCTGAGCAATGCCGGCGACTACGTGCTGGACAGCGGCGTGGGCGGCTGGTTCTGCCCCTGCCACGGGTCGCATTACGACACGTCGGGCCGCATCCGCAAAGGCCCCGCGCCGGAGAACCTGCCGGTGCCGGTTGCCGAATTCGTCGACGAAACGACCGTTAAGCTGGGATAAGGAATAACACTCATGGCTGGAATTCCTCACGACCATTACGAGCCGAAAACCGGTGGCGAGAAGTGGCTGAACCGCCGCCTTCCCATCGTCGGTCTTCTCTATGACACGATCATGATCCCCACGCCCAAGAACCTGAACTGGATGTGGATCTGGGGTATCGTGCTGACCTTCTGCCTGGCGTTGCAGATCGTGACCGGGATCGTCCTGGCGATGCACTACACGCCGCATGTGGACGAAGCGTTCGCGTCGATCGAGCACATCATGCGCAACGTCAACGGCGGGCACATGCTGCGGTACCTGCACATGAACGGCGCCTCGCTGTTCTTCTTTGCGGTCTACCTGCATATTTTCCGCGGTCTCTATTACGGCTCCTACAAGGCGCCGCGCGAGATCACGTGGATCGTGGGCATGCTGATCTACCTGTTGATGATGGGCACGGCCTTCATGGGCTACGTGCTGCCCTGGGGTCAGATGTCGTTCTGGGGTGCCACGGTCATCACCGGGCTGTTCGGGGCAATCCCGCTGATCGGCGAGCCGATCCAGACCTGGCTGTTGGGTGGACCGGCGGTGGACAATGCCACGCTGAACCGGTTCTTCAGCTTGCACTACCTGCTGCCCTTCGTGATTGCCGCACTGGTCGCGGTGCACATCTGGGCGTTCCACACCACGGGCAACAACAACCCCACGGGTGTCGAAGTGCGCCGCACCTCGAAGGCAGAGGCCGAGAAGGACACCGTTCCGTTCTGGCCTTACTTTGTGATCAAGGACCTGTTCGCGCTGGCCGTGATCCTGGCCGTGTTCTTTGCCATCGTCGGTTTCATGCCGAACTACCTGGGTCACCCCGACAACTATATCGAGGCGAACGCTTTGGCGACGCCGGCGCATATCGTGCCCGAATGGTACTTCCTGCCGTTCTACGCGATCCTGCGGGCGTTCACGTCGGAAGTGTGGGTGGTGCAGTTCGCATCCTTCATCACCGGCGGGATCATCGACGCCAAGTTCTTCGGCGTACTGGCCATGTTCGGCGCGATCGCCGTGATGGCGCTGGCGCCGTGGCTGGACACCTCGATGGTGCGGTCGGGCCGGTATCGTCCGATGTTCAAATGGTGGTTCTGGCTGCTGGCGCTCGACTTCGTCATCCTGATGTGGCTGGGCGCGCGTCCGGCGGAAGAGCCCTATGCGACCTACTCGCTGATCGCCTCGACCTACTGGTTCGCGTATTTCCTTGTGATCCTGCCGCTGTTGGGCGTGATCGAGAAACCGTTGCCACAGCCCGAGACCATCGAAGCGGATTTCGAGGCGCACAAGGCGGCAAGTGGTGGCACGGCCACCGTTGCCAGCCCGGCAGAGTAAGAGAAAGGATCAGGCAAATGATGAAGACATTCGCGATCAGCGCAGTCACGGCCCTGGCCCTTTCGACCGGCGGCGCGCTTGCCGCCGGTGAGGAAGGCCACACCAAGGACGTGGACTTTTCCTTCGAGGGACCGTTTGGCAGCTTCGATCAGTACCAGCTGCAGCGGGGTCTGCAGGTCTATACCGAGATCTGTTCGGCTTGCCACGGCCTGCAATATGTGCCGCTGCGCACGTTGTCGGATGAAGGCGGTCCGCATTTCTCGGACGCCGAGGTGCGGGCCTATGCCGAGCAGAACTACGAGGTGTTCGACGAGGAACTGGATGATTTCCGTGCGGCCCGCCCGGTCGATCACTTCCCGGGATCCAACATGGAAACCGCGCCGGATCTGAGCCTGATGGCCAAGGCGCGTGCCGGGTTCCACGGGCCGGCCGGTACCGGTATCAACCAGCTTGTCAAAGGCATGGGCGGCCCGGAATATATCTATTCCCTGCTGACCAGTTATACCGGTGAGACCAAGGAAGAGGCCGGCACCACGTTCTATGAGAACAAGGCGTTCCCCGGCGGCTGGATCGCCATGGCGCCGCCGCTTTACGGTGAGGACGTGGACTATGCCGATGGTCACGCCAACGACCTGAGCGCCATCGCCAAGGACGTGTCGGCCTTCCTGATGTGGACGGCGGAACCCAAGATGATGGACCGCAAGCAGGCGGGCCTGACCGGGGTGATCTTCCTGACGCTGCTGTCGGTGCTGCTGTATCTGACCAACAAGCGGATCTGGAAACCGATCAAGAAGAAATACGAAAGCTGAGGGTTCAGCCTTCGCCGAGAGTTAAAAACCCCCGTTGCCATGCAGCGGGGGTTTTGTTTGGGGGTGTGGGGCCGCGCATCGGTGGCGCAGGGTTTAGAACCTAACGCGGCAGCGGGTTCAGCGCCTTGTTGTAGGGTTTCCAGTCGGTGATCTCGGGATAGTATTTCTCGCGCCAGCGCCGCACGCGAGGATTCATCACGCGGCGCCATACGGGCGGGATCATCGCGGCCACGGTCATCACCGGGTAGCCATAGGGCAACTGAGGCGCCTCGTCCTCGGAGTAGTTCTGCAACAGCGGGAAGCGGCGGTTGGGTTTGTAGTGGTGGTCGGAATGGCGTTGCAGGTTGATCAGCAGCCAGTTCGAGGCCTTCTGCGCGGCGTTCCAGCTGTGCTGCGGTTTGACGTGTTCATACTTCCCGTCGCCAAGGTGCTTGCGGGTCAGGCCGTAATGTTCGACGTAGTTGACCAGTTCCAGTTGCCAGATGGCGATAAAGGCTTGCCAGACAAAGAGCGCCAACCCGATCCAGCCGCCGATGAGGGCGGCGAGAAGCAGCATGAAGGTCTGCAGTGCCCAGTACTTCCAGAACGGGTTCTTGAGGTCCCACCACGGCTTGCCCTTGCGGGCCAGCATGGCTTTCTCGGCCTTCCATGAGGACAACAGGCTTTCGCGCAGGACACGGGGGAAGAAGCGGTGGAACCCCTCGTTGTAGCGGGCCGTCACGGGGTCGCGCGGGGTGCCCACGTGGCGGTGATGGACCTGAAGGTGCTCGGACCGGAAATGCGAGTAGAGCACCATGGAGAGAAGCGCGTCGCCCAGGAACCGCTCGCCTTTGCCCTTTTGGTGCATGAGTTCGTGCGAGAAGTTGATGCCGACCGTGCCGGAAATCACGCCCATGCCGAAGAAGAGCAGGATGGTTTCCAAAGCGTTCAGGTGCGCGTCGCCGGGGCCGGTGGCGTACCAGATCATCCAGAACAGCAGGCAGAACTGCACCGGCGGCCAGAGCACGGTGACGGCGGTGTACATGCGGATATGCTGCTCGCGCGTTTCGGGGTCGAGATTGTCGAGTTCCAGCCCCAGCACGGCGTCGAGCGCGGCGAAGAAATACCAGGTAAAGAGCGGCAGAAGGATCACCGTCCAGCCGCCTTGGGTGGCGCTCATTACGGCCAGCGGAACGAGCAGGAACGCTGACCAGAAGGGCAAGGCGCGTTGCAGGCGCGCAACCTTGTCGGGGCCGAGATACTTGGGCGTGGTTGTCTGCATGGCCTTCACCTTTTTGCCCGCGATAATAGTGCGATGCGCGGGGGCGGGGCGATTGCGCAAATCGCCTCAGGACGTGTTCGAGGCGCAGTCTTGCAAGGGTTCGCGGGCCAAGTCAAAAACCTTGCGCATGACGGTGGGTAACTCCGTCGGTTTGAAGGCGTGGGCGGGGACAAATTGGGTGGTGCTTGAGGGATTGTCCACGTCGGTGCCAAGGCAGGCAAAGACAATCTTCAGTCGCAGGTGGAAATGGGTGAAGGTATGGCGGGCCTCAGCCTCCAGCATTTGCCAGTCGGCCTCCAGCGGCGGGGCGGGCGTGGGCGCGTCGGACCAGTCGCTGCCGGGCCAGCCGAGCATTCCGCCCAGCAGGCCGCTGTCGGGACGGCGTTCCAGCAGCCATGCGTCATCGGCACGGCGGGCGACATAGGCGATTCCAAACCGGGTGGGCTTGGCCTTTTTCGGGGTCTTTTTCGGCAGGTCGGCCTGCGTGCCGTTCTCGCGCGCGATACAGGGCGTGCGCCACGGGCAGATGCCGCAGGCCGGGGAGCGGGGCGTGCAGATGGTGGCGCCGAGGTCCATCACCGCCTGGGCATAGTCGCCGGGGCGTTCGGGTGGTGTGAGGGTTGCCGCGGCCTCGGTCAGTTCCGGCTTGGCGGCGGGCAGGGGAGTGTGGATGTCATGCAGGCGGGCCATGACCCGCTCGACATTGCCGTCGACCACCACCGACGGCTGATCGAAGGCGATGGCCGAGATGGCGGCGGCGGTGTAGGGGCCGATGCCGGGGAGTTTTTGCAATTCGGCGGCGGTGCCGGGGAACTGGCCGTCATGGTCCGAGGCCACCACGCGGGCGCATTTGAGCAGGTTGCGGGCGCGGGCGTAGTAGCCAAGGCCCGCCCATTCGCCCATCACCTGCGTATCCTCGGCGGCGGCGAGGTCGGTGACGGTGGGCCAGAGCGCGGTGAAGCGTTCGAAATAGCTTTTGACGGCAGCGACGGTGGTTTGTTGCAGCATCACCTCCGACAGCCAAACGGCATAGGGATCGGGGCGCACGCCTGCCTTTCTGGCATCGGGGGGCATGCGCCACGGCATCTGGCGGGCGTGACGGTCGTACCAGTCCAGCAAGGCCGTGCTCATCTCGGTGTCACGCATCTGTTATCCCGCCTTTGCCAGCTTTGCGTTTGTTGTTCACCCTCATACCCCCTACATTAGGGCGAGGAAACGGGAGGTCAGCCATGCCCGCACATAGGGGCACGACAAAAGGCTTCAAGCGCAGCGGCGCCCTTTTGGGGGCGCAGATCCGGAAAGCCTCGGAAAGCCGGGGCTTTGCGGTGTCGCGCGTGGTGACCCACTGGCCCGAGATCGCCGGCGAAGAGATCGCCGCCATCTGCCGCCCGGTCAAGGTGAGCTATGCACGGCAGGGTTTCGGCGCGACGCTGGTCGTGCTGACCACCGGCGCACAGGCGCCGATGCTGGAGATGCAGAAGGAAACCCTGCGCAACCGGGTGAACACCGCCTATGGCTACAACGCCATCGCGCGGGTGCAGATCACGCAGACCGCGCCCACCGGCTTTGCCGAGGGGCAGGCCAGCTTCGAACACCGGCCGAAGGCGGCCGAAAAGCCCGCCCCGAGCGAGATGACCGTGGCCGTCGCCGCCAAGCTGGCGCAGCCGGTGGGCGACGACGGGCTGCGCAATGCGCTGGAAACGCTGGGCCGGAACGTACTATCGAAAAGCAAAACGCAGAAATCGTAAGGTGATGAGATGAAAAACGTGCTTCTTTCCGGGGCCGCGGCCCTTGTCCTAGCGGCCGGCGGCGGCTGGTGGCTGAGCGGGCAGACCGGCAAAACCACCGAAAGCAGCGGTGTGATCGACCTGCCCGGCGCGGCCAATGCGCAGGAGGCCTCGGACGCGCCGGCGGAAGAGGTCGATACGTCCTCGATCGTGGAAATGACTTTGGGCGAGGAAAGCGCGCCGGTGAAGATCGTGGAATATGCGTCGTTCACCTGCCCGCATTGCGCGAATTTCCATGAGAACCAGTTCAAGCAGCTGAAATCCGAATACATCGATAGTGGCGATGTGCATTTCACCTATCGCGATGTCTATTTCGACCGCTATGGCCTGTGGGCGTCGATGGTGGCGCGGTGCGGCGGAGAAGAGCGGTTCTTTGGCATCACCGACATGATCTATGACCAGCAGAAAGACTGGATTGGTGACGGGCAGGACCCGGTGGCGATTGCCGAGAGGCTGCGCAAGATCGGCAAAGTCGCGGGGCTGGACGACGAGCAGCTGGATGCCTGCCTGAACGATGCCGACAAGGCCAAGACGCTGGTGGCGTGGTTCCAGAAGAACGCGGAAGCTGACGAGGTTAATTCGACGCCGACGCTGGTGATCAATGGCGAGACGCATTCCAACATGTCCTATGACGAATTAAAGGCGATGATCGACGACCAACTGGCGGAATGAAGCCCGCGCCGCTGGCCGGGCTGAAGGTCGTCCAACTGGCCCGGATCCTGGCCGGCCCCTGGGCCGGTGTTAGCCGATCCGGGCGTTGGCACGCCGGTTGGGCCCGCCCTTTATCGAGCGTGACGGCGGTCGGTCGGCCGCCAAATTCGCATTGCGCAACCCTCTCGCGGACCTGGCAAACATAGACGACCAGGAATTGATCGTCGGATCGCCACAAATGCCGCGCATCAGGGCCGTTTCAAAGACCGAGGTTGTCCAGCTTTGCGTCGATTGCGGACCAATCGGAGAGGTTGAGACGGACCGGCAGTGTCAGCACCTTGCGGCGAAAGGCCGGGGGCAGGCGGACCGCGTCCTTTTCGGTGGTGACAAGCTGGGCGTGAATGAGCGCGGCCTCGTTTTCCAGCCGGGTCATCAGCGCTTCGGTCAGCGGCTGGTGATCGTCCAGCGCCTCGGCCCGCGAGAGGGTGGCGCCGAGACCGCGCAGGGTCGCGAAGAATTTCTCGGGGTGGCCGATACCGGCGAAGGCCAAAAAGCGCGTGTCTGTCCAGTCCATGCCGGTTTGCAGCGGTTCCAGCCTGCCGCCCACATGGGGGATCATTATGACGTGACCCCATGTCTTGCGAAACTCGATCTGGGCGGCGTCGGGGCCGATGGACAAGAGCAGATCGGCGCGGTCGAGGCCGGTCTCTACGGGTTCGCGCAGAGGGCCGGCGGGTATGCAACGGCCATTGCCGAAGCCCTTGACGGCGTCGACCACCACGACCGAGAGGTCGCGGGCCACGGACGGGTTCTGATGTCCGTCATCCATGACGATCACATCTGCGCCGGAGGCGGCCGCGGCCTCGGCTGCAAGCGCCCGGTCGCGGGCGATCCAGGTGCGGGTGAAGGCGGCGATCAGCAGGGGCTCGTCGCCGACCTCGGTGGCGGTGTGGCTGCGCTCGTCCACCTCGACGGGGCCCTCGAGACTGCCGCCGTGACCGCGCGAGATGACGGCGGGGGTGCGCCCGCGTGCCTGCAGGTGCTGCACAAGCGCGATGACCGTGGGGGTCTTGCCGGTGCCGCCGGCGTTGATGTTGCCGACGCAGATCACCGGGACCGGCGCGCGGTAGACGGGCGCGGTGGCCACGCGGCGGGCGGTGGCACGGGCATAGAGTGCGCCGAGCGGCGACAAGAGGCGGGCGCGCAGGGATGGGCGATGGGGCCGGGTGTTCCAGAAGGCGGGTTCACGCATCAGCGGACCTCCAGTTGATCGAGGCGGTCGTTCAGAAGATCGGCGATCCGGTCGGTCAGTTCGGCACTGCGCGAGGCGACCTCCCACGCGGCATGGGCCATGGCGGCGGATTGATCCGGGGGGATCAGGCGCTTGACCGCGGCGGCCAGGGTTTCGGCATCGCGGACGATCCGCGCGGCGCCTGCCTCGGCAAAGCGCGAATAGCTGGGCAGGTAGCGGCGGATGTTGGGGCCGTAGAGAATGGCCGAACCGTGGGCGGCGGGCTCGTTCGGGTCGCAGCCATGGGCGCCGGAGATCAGCGAACTGCCCATGAAGGTGATCGGCGCGAGGCGGTACCAGAGACCCATCTCGCCATAGGTGTCGGCGAGGATGACCTGTGTCGTCTCGTCCGGGAAAGCGCCGGTGGACCAGGCGATATGGCGCATCCCGGCCTCGGCCAGGGCGTCGGTGAAGGGCGTGGTGTCTTCGGGTTTGTCGGGGACGACGATCAGAAGGGTGCGGTGAGAAAAGCGGCTGACCTCGCGATGAGCGGCGAGGATCATGCCGATTTCCTCGGGTCGGAGCATGGCGGCGAGCCAGACCGGACGCCCAAGCAGCAGGGCGGCGAGTTCGGTGCGGTCGGTTTCGTTATGGGGCAGCGAAACGGTGCCTTCGAGGAGCGGGCCGGTGACGGAGAGTGCGGCTTCGGGCACCCCCATGCGGCGCAGGTAGCGGGCCGATGCCTCGTCGCGGGCCATGACGAACTCGAATTGACGCAGGAGGGCGCGGGGCAGGTCGGGAAACCAGCGCCAGGCGGGACGGGCCATTGCGGTTTCGGTGGCGTCTATCAGCGCCATGGGGATGCCCAGTTCGGCCGCGCGGTCCATCAGCGCGGGGTGCAACGCGCCGCCGGTCCATAGGGCGATGTCGGGCTGCCAATGGGCGAGGAAGGACGCGGCATTGGCGACGGTATCCTCGGGGAGTTGCTCGACGATCACCTCGGCCCGGGCCTTGAACGGGGTGTCGGGTACTGGGCCGGCGGTGGTGAGCAGAAGCGACAGGTTGGGCCGGTGCAGGCGCAGCCGGTCGAAGAGTTGCAACAGCGCGTCGATATGGACCGTGTCGGCGGCGTGCGCCCAGAGCAGCCGGCCCGGCGGGCGCGGCGCGGTGGGCGTGTAACGGCGTGCGGGGCCACGCCTTGCATAGGCGAGATAGGCGGCGAGACTGAGCGAACGGCTCATGGCCGCAGTACGCGGGCTTGGGTGAATAAGTCCCGGAAATCAGGAGTGTAGGGGCGCTGCACCATGGTGTCCTTCGCGGCGGGCCGGGTTGCGCGCAGGGTATTGGATTGCCGGGCGGGGTCAAGGGAGGGTGACGGGTTGACCCGGGCGGCGGAATGGGGCCAATGGGCGGGATGAGACCGGAGAACGTCCGATGACGAAGCCATTTTTGATCCTGCAACTGCGGCCCGAGACGGAAGCCGCGGATGACGAGTTTGCCGCGATCCTGCGCAAGGGCGGGCTGGAGGCGGGCGACACGTGCCGTATCCGGATGGACCAGGAGCGGCTGCCGGAAGGTATTGATCTGGAAGACTATTCCGGCGTGATCGTGGGTGGTGGGCCCGGCTGTGTCAGCGATGCGCCGGAAGACAAATCCGAGGTCGAGGCGCGGATCGAGGCGGATGTGCTGGGGCTGATGCCAAAGGTAACGGCGCGGGATTTTCCTTTTCTGGGTTGCTGTTACGGGATCGGGATCCTTGGCGCGCACCTGGCGGGCGACGTGAGCAAGCGGGCCTTTGGCGAGGCGGTGGGCACCTCGGCCTGCGAAGTCACGCCGCAAGGCAAGGAGGACGCGCTGCTGGACGGTGTGCCGACGGCGTTCGACGCTTTTGTGGGGCACAAGGAGGCGTTGCAGGAGCTGCCGGCGGGATGTGTGCATCTTGTGAGGTCCGAAGCGTGCCCCTACCAGATGCTGCGGTATAAGGAGAATGTCTATGCCACCCAGTTCCACCCCGAGGCGGATGCGGACGGGTTCGAGACGCGGATCAGGATTTACCGCGAGCGGGGCTATTTTCCGCGCGAGGATGCGGACGACCTGATTGCCATGTGCCGGGCTGCGGACGTGTTCGCGCCCGAGATGATCCTGCGGAATTTCGTGCAGCGCTACGCGCAGGGTTAACGCCTGCGAACAGACGCAAACCCGTGTCGGTATCACGTCGGTATCCGGGTGGTATGGCGTCGGTGCCATTCTGCGGACCCAGGTGTTAACGGCAGGTGCGGAGAGTCCGCGCATGTCGAGGAGGTCCCGGGTCAAGCCCGGGACGGGGATGGCGCAATGATATCGGCCAGGGCTATTGTCCGGTTTGAGCCCAAGGACGAAGCCGCTTCGCGGCATTGGCGCATTTGGCTGATGGGGTGAGACGGTCATAGCGGCGCGCATTTTGCGATCTGACCGACCTGCCTGACGATTGGGGCCTTCTCAATCATCAGATAGGAGGCTTTCATGACAGACAACGGGGGTGACCCCGTCGACGTTCAACATGCGGATCATGGCGCTGCGGTTCTTCTTCGGCATGAATTGCGGGCGCGAGGAGATGAAGCGCTACATGCAATTCCGCACCGAACCGCGCAAGCTGCCCGTGGTGTTCAGCGTCGAGGAGGTGTCCGACATCCTGGTGGCAGCACCCGGACCGGGGCTGAAGTATCGGGCCGCGCTCAGCATCTCCTACGGCGCAGGACTTTGGGCGGCCGGGGTCTGCAACCTCAAGATCGGCGACATAGACAGCGATCGGATGCTGATCCACATCGAACCGGGCAAGGGTCAGAAGGACCGCAAGGTGATGCTGTCACCCGGCTTGCTGGAGTTGCTGCGGGCCTGGTGGCGCGAGGCACGGCCGGAGGGCGGGCTGTTTCCCGGCAAGCCCAAGATCAACCCGATCTCACCGCGGCAGCTAAACCGCGCCTTCACCTCGGCCAAGCACATGGCCGGGGTCAAGAAGCCCGCCACCTTGCACACGTTGCGGCACAGCTTCGCCACCCACCTGCTGGAGGCCAATACCGACGTGCAGGTGATCCAAGTGCTGCTCGGGCATGACAAGTTGACGACCACCGCGCGATACACCCACGTGGCGACCAAGACGATCCGCGACACGGTCAGCTCCTACGAGATGTTGGCAAGGTTGCAGGACCAGACCGTGAAGCGAAGCCTGGAGTGACCGGACGCCGGGGTGGCCCGGCCCAAACTGGAGATCGCTGACATCTTCCGCGCGCATGGTCCTGCGTGGCGGCGGGCCAATGTGGGGCATGTCAGCCTGACCCAGCTCAAGGTCATGTCGGCGATCGAAGCCTGCCGGTCTGAGGCGCTCGGCGGGCATGTGGCGGGCTGTGTCAAATGCGGCCACCATCACGTCGCCTATAAGTCCTGCAAGAACCGGCACTGCCCGAAGTGTCAGGGACCGACGGCGCGCGACTGGATGGAGGCGCGTGCCGAGGACCTGCTGCCCGTGGAATACTTCCACGTCGTCTTCACGATGCCAGCCGAGATCGCGCAGATCGCCTATTGGAACAAGAAGGCGGTCTATGGCCTGCTGTTCCGGGCGTCTGCGGAAACGGTCATGACCATTGCAGCCGACCCCAAGCGCCTCGGTGCCCGGGTCGGCGTGACCACCGTGCTCCATACCTGGGGTTCGGCGCTGACACACCATCCGCACGTCCACATGATCGTCCCAGGCGGTGGCCTGTCGCCCGACGGCGCGAGGTGGATTGCCTGCAAGCCGGGGTTCTTCCTGCATGTGCGGGTTCTGTCGCGGTTGTTCCGGCGCCTGTTTCTGGAGGGACTGATGGATTTGCACTGGGCCGGTCAGCTGGCCTTCTTCGGTGATCTGGCCGAGCTGGCCAACGCGGACACCTTCACCGCCTGGCTCGCCCCGTTCCGCAAATCCGACTGGGTGGTCTATGCCAAGCCGCCCTTCGGAGGACCCGAGGCCGTGCTGGCCTAAAGCGTTTCGCGAAAAACCTGAATCACAGATTTTCGCGAAACGCAGTGCTTCATTCGATCGTTGCACGCGTTCCGCCTTTTGCTGATGTCTCAGGTTAAAGGCGGAACGCTTTATCTCAGCCGCTATACCCACCGCGTCGCCATCTCCAACGCGCGCCTGGTCAGCGCCGATGCCCATGCCGTGGCCTTTCGCTGGAAGGATTACCGCATCAAATCCGGCGATCGGCAAAAGGTCATGCGGCTGGTCACGCCCGAGTTCATTCGCCGCTTCCTGATCCATGTGCTACCTGACGGCTTCCACCGCATCCGGCACTACGGCCTGCTGGCCAGCGCGACCCGCAAAGCCAACATCAGTATGATCCGCGCCTTGCTCTGCGTCCAGCGGCCTGAGCAACTCGCCGTGCAGGAACCACAGACCGAGATCGCCCCGCTCACCCTGCGCGAACCGTGCCCCTACTGCGGCGGCCCCATGCGCATCATCGAGATCTTCGGGCGCGGGCAAAAACCGATGTCGCACGCCCCACCGAGGGAGCAGGCCGCGTGACATATCGCCCGCCATCCATAACGGATTACCACCGGCTACAGCCCGCAGCCCCGGTCCGAACGGCGTGTGCTCGATCGTCTCCAGTGCGTCACGAGGCGGCAATAACTCCAGAACGCAAAGCCTTATTGAGATCATCGGCCGGGTTTGTGACCGTATCAGGCACGTGGAGCGCCATCAGCAGCACTCCGGATGCAACCGTCGCGCCAACCGTCCGCGCACTTTCCCCATAGCCTGATCCAAGACCTACGCGGCTTCCTCCTTGGGAGGTTTTCCAACGCGGGTCGTGGTCGCGCGAGTGAGCAGGGTTCCGCCGCGACCCGCATCAGAGAACCTTCACCAAGTCGGACATTGGATGTGGCGCGTCAGGCTTTGAACGTCGCCATCCCGCCATCCAATAGACTCAAAAGCGCTTCTGAAACGGGCGACGGCTTGCGCAAGTCGAATATGCGCAGATCGATCCCAATATCGGCAAGTGGCCTTATTAGTATCTCGGCATTGTCAGCTTCGAAAAAATAAACGCCTGCGCCCAATTCAGCTGGATCGCCAAAACACCGGCATGCTTCCGCATGAAACGCCTCGGCATCTGAGGAGGCCGAACTCAGCGACCGGCCTTCCTTTTCCGAGCTTTGGCCGAAGAACCGAAGCGCGAAGGAAATGAGACTGACATCGCCATACGGGCTGCGCGACAATTCCTTTTTGCCCTTGTATCTTCGCAGCGCGTAGTTTGCCGTTGGACAGGGGGACTGTGCTTGCCCGGATGCCAGAATTGAAAAGTATGATCGCGACTCAATAGTTTCCATGAAACTGATCCCTTCGAAACAGGGGGCGATGTCGTTCAGATCCTTTAGTTCAAGGTGATACTGGCAAGGCTCCGTTGGCTTCATTTTCCCTTTGTCACCGGCCAGTGCCTCGAAATGTCCGCTGGCGGCGACATCCGCGATGAAACCCAGAAACGGTCTGACCTCTTGTCCGAGCGGAGCGTTGAAAATGGTTTCAGCCTCATGCCAGAACGCCGCGCGCTTGGGCGTTGGGGGTATCGCGACATCGTGCTTCGCCTCCACCATTTTGGTGAGCGCATTGAAGTGCCCCTCATGATCGTATGCGTCCAAGCCCGTAAAATAACCCACTGTGAAGCCCCTTGTTTCTGTGTTGCGATATGTTCGGGTCAGGATGAGATCCGCGGGTTTCACGGCTCGGTTTTCAGCAGGTTTCCAAACGCGACATGCACCTCGCGATCTTTATCGGACAGCGTGTCGCCCATGCGCCAAGTGGTGAGGCGCAGCGTTTTAGTTGGGCCTACCGAGACCGTGTTCACATAGATATTGGATCGGCCGTTCAGTGAACCGCGGACCACGTAAACAAAGTTGCCGCTTGCAACCTTTCCGGCCTGCAAAAGAGCGAAATCTCGGGTTTCCTCGCTGTCTGCCTCGGCGAAGAGGCGTGCGGCGCGTTCGCTTTCCAAGCCGTCATTCGTGCCTGCGTCGAAAATCCTGACGCTGCCGGCAAAGCCAAGGGCGGTATTGTAGAAGAGGAAGCCGTCGCCGGTATCTTCACGCGGCTCCCATGACGTTTCGGCGATGCAGATCGAAATACCCAGCGGCTCGTCGAGAAGTGTACAGGCGAAAGCGGGTTTTGAAGGCAGGCACAAAGCGCACATGAAAAGCACTGCCTTTGGAGGGCTGGCTTTCTCGAGTATGGAAATCAACAGCGACATTTGATCCGAAGTAATTTTACATATTCAATCAGGGCTTGAGATTTTCGGGTATCATGATCGTGATGTCCGAGCAATTTACACTGTTGTCTGACGCATGACGTGCCGCTGCCCAGTTTCCACCGGTCGCTTTGTTCCGCATAGCCCACGTCAAGACGTAAAGCCGCGCGCGGAAACAAGGTGTGGCTTGTTGCACCGCCTCGCGATCGTCAGACCGGCCGGACGGTTCGGCGAGTCGATCTGAGGCTTTGTAGGAGTTATGGGATAAACTCTGCGATACAGATGTCGGTTGCCAGCCCGCGGTCTGGCGGCCACGCGGCTTTTGTGGCCGACCTCCGATTTGTCCGTGGTCGCGGAAAAGACGACGTTAAAGCTTTGCCCGCAAATACGTCAGATGCGCAGGAACGGTTGCGCGATACGGGGGATGAAGCCTCGGAACCGCAGGGGCGCGTCGGTGACGGCGAGGCAGATGCAGTCGGCGCCGATCTCGGCCACGGGCGTGTGGTCGAGGTCCTCATCGGCAATCTCGATATCGCCGGGGCCGAAGCGGTCGACCTCGTCGGCAAAGGCGCCCTGCAGCACCAGCGTCAGTTCAGTGCCCCGGTGGCCGTGGTCGGGCACCGCGGCGCCGGCGGGGATGTAGAGCAGGCGGGCCGTGGCGTCTTTCGAGGTCGGCAGGATGGCCTGTTTCACGCCCATGCCGACGGATTTCCATTTCACCGCGTCGAGGTCGCCACCAATATAGTCCTGCACGGGGCGCGGCAGCGTGCCGGTGGCCGCTTGGGTGGTCTTGGTGGCGGGCGTGTCGGCCGCGTCGATCAGGGCCAGTGTGTCCTCGAAAGCAGTGTCGGACAGGTCGGCGTCGCCACATTCTTCGATCAGGGCACCGCCGACCGCGTCGAAAGACGCGAGCCGGGCGCGGCATTCGTCGCACATGGAAATGTGTGCGGCCACCGCGAGGCTGAACGCCTCGGGCAGGGTGCCTGCGGAATAGCCCATGAGCAACTTGTCACTCAGGTGATGTTTGATCGTGTCTGTCATCGTCTTTTTCACTTCATCTGGTGGCGCAGGCGGTCCAGCGCCAGTCTGATCCTCGATTTTATGGTCCCGAGCGGGAGGCCGGTTTCCTCGGCGATCTCGGAATGGGTGAGGTCGCCGAAATAGGCCTTTTCGATCAGGTCCTTTTGTTTCTCGGGCAGCTGCGCGATGGCGGCGCCCAGTTTTTCGCTCTCCTGTTGCAGGGCCAGGGCATCGGCTTGGTCTGGTTCCTGCTCCGGACCCCAGGGCAACTCCTCGGGCTCGGGTCGTCTTTGTTTGCGGATCGCGTCAATCCTGCGGTTCCGCGCGATGGTGAAGATCCACGTCGCCGCGCTGGCGCGGGCGGGATCGAACATGTGTGCCTTCTGCCAGAGGGTCGCCATGACCTCCTGTGCGCATTCCTCGGCCAGTGAGGCATCGGTCCCGGATTTCATCAGGAAGGCTTTGACCCGTGGCGCGAAATGCGAAAACAGCCGCTGAAAGGCGGCGCGGTCGCGCTTGTCGCGTATCCGGGCGATGACTTGCGCCCAGTCCTGGGTATGCTCTTCCGTCTTCTCGATCACCGGTTCAATACTCTTGCCTTTGCCGCGGATCGAAAGGAGCACACCCGCCTGAGGCGAGGTGTCGGCACGGGTGCCGGTGATCTCGATGGCGTCAGCATCACTGAACATGTCCTTGCTACGCGAGGGCTGCCGGACCGGATCAAAAAATTCCGACGTTTTCTTTGCATCCGATCTCGACGCATGGTCGTACCTTAGACAGAGACAATTAAAGGTACTACACGGAATGCCAGTTAAGAAAGTTGCGCTGACGCGCAAGAAAGTCGCAGTTATCGGCGCGGGGATCAGCGGATTGGGGGCCGCGTGGCGGCTGGCTGGGGCGTGCGATGTCACGCTTTACGAGGCCGAGCCGCGGCTGGGCGGGCATGCGCGGACCCGGATGGCGGGCAAGGACGGGACGCAGCCGGTGGATACCGGGTTCATCGTGTTCAATTACGCCAATTACCCGCATCTGACGGCGCTTTTCGCGGCGCTGGATGTGCCTGTGGTCGAAAGCAAGATGAGCTTTGGCGCGTCGTTCCGGGATACCCGGTTCGAATACGGGCTGGACGGGGCGCAGGCGTTTTTTGCCCAGACCCGTAACGTGCTGGACCCGCGCATGTGGCTGATGCTGCGCGATATCTTTCGGTTCAATGCGCGGGCGGTGCGCACAGCGGAGGCGCATCCCGAGGCCAGCATCGGGGAGCTGTTGCGGACGATGGGGCTGGGGCGCTGGTTCCGAGAGCGGTATTTGAGCCCTTTCACCGGCGCGATCTGGTCGACACCCACGGAGAAGGTGATGGATTTCCCGGCGCATGCGCTGATCCGGTTCATGGAGAACCATGCGCTGCTTGGCTATGAGGGTCAGCACCAGTGGTACACCGTTCAGGGTGGGTCGATCCAGTATGTGACGCGGCTGGCAGCGGCATTGCGGGGGCTTGGCGTGCGCATTCGGACGGGTGCGCCGATTGCCGGGGTCAGGCGGACACAAGGCGCGGTCGAGGTTCGGGCGCATGGCGTCGAGTGGGAGACATTCGACGAGGTGATCTTTGCCACCCATGGCGATGACAGCCTGAAGATGCTCGAAGACCCGACACCCGAAGAGCAGGCCGCGCTGGGCCGCGTGAAATACCAGCCCAACGACGTGGTGCTGCATTGCGATACGTCCGTCATGCCCAAGCGCCGCGCGGTGTGGTCGTCGTGGAACTACATGGAAGGGCCGGCGAAGCGGGACGGGCAGATCGACCTGACCTACTGGATGAACAGTTTGCAGCCCATTCCGATGGACGATCCGCATTTCGTGACTCTGAACACGACGCGGCCCATCCGTGAGGAGATGATCTATGACCAGACGATGCTGCGGCATCCGGTCTATGACATGGACATGCTGCACGCACAGCAGGAGGTGGCGCGGATCAACGGCGGGAACGGCACATGGTTCTGCGGCGCGTGGATGAAGAACGGGTTTCATGAGGACGGGTTGTCGAGCGCCTATGACGTGGCCGATGCGATCCTTGCGCGGGACAGCGCGGCGGCGGCGGCGTGAACGGGCCCGATCATATCGCGGGCCATACGTGGCATGGGCGCAAGGGTGAGGTCCGCAACGCGTTTCGCTACAGCATCGACTATGTGATGGTGGATGCGGAGGCCGCGCTGCCATCCAGCCGGGTGTTCGGACGCAACCGGGCGGGGCTGTTCAGCTTGCGCGACCGGGATCACGGTGGCCCGCCGGGGCAGGGGCGTGGCGCGACTTGGGTGCGCGAGGTGCTGGAGGCGCACCAGTTCGCGGCGCCGGTGCAGATCGAGCTGTTGGCCCAGCCGCGGGTGCTGGGGCATATCTTCAACCCGGTGTCGTTCTGGCTGTGCTATAACGCGGCAGGCGATCTGATGGTGGTGATCGCGGAAGTCACGAACACCTATGGCGACCGGCATTCCTATCTGTGCCATCACGATGACCGCAGCCCGATCGGACCCGAGGACCGGCTGCGGGCAAAGAAGGTGTTTCACGTCTCGCCGTTCCAGACGATCGCGGGCGACTACACGTTCCGGTTCGATATCCGGCCTGACCGGATCGGGATCTGGATCGACCTGAGCCGGGGCAAGGACGGGGTGATCGCGACGCTGGTGGGGGACCGCAAGCCATTGACGACCGGCGGTGTGCTGAAGGCGCTGGCGCGGCGGCCGCTGGGATCGCGCCGGGTGCTGGCGCTGATCCACTGGCAGGCGCTGAAGCTGTGGTGGAAGGGCGCGAAGTTCCAGAACCGGCCCGAGCCGCCGACACGGGAAGTGAGCCGTTGAGCGGGGCAGGCCAGAGGCCGCGCCTGCCGGCCTTTGCGCTGTTCGCGGCGATGCTGTCGGCGGCGGGGCTGCCGCTTTATATGCACGCGCCCAAGTTTTTCGTGGACGAGTACGGCGTGTCGCTGGCGGCGCTGGGCACGCTGCTCGGTGTGCTGCGCCTGCTGGATTTCGTGCAGGATCCTGTTCTGGGGCGGGTGTCGGCGATGACGGCAGGCTATCGCGGTATGACGGTGCTGATCGCCGGGGCGGCGATGATCGCGGGGATGCTGGGACTGTTCGCGGTGGAGCCGATGCTACCGCCTTTGTGGTGGTTCGCGGTGATGCTGACGCTGGTCTTTTCGGCGTTCAGTTACCTGACGATCTGTTTCTACGCCCAAGGCGTGTCGGTGGCGGGCCGCATGGGCGAAGGCGGCCACCTGCGCGTGGCGCGGTGGCGCGAGACCGGGGCGCTGTTGGGCATCTGCGCGGCGGCGGTCGCGCCGGTGGCGCTGGGCGGATACGCGGCCTTTGCCGTGGCGTTTGCCGGGCTGGGGCTGGTGGCGCTGTGGGCGATGGGGACCGAGTGGCGCGGGCAACCGCCGGAAGAAGGCGTGACCTCTCAGATCGGCACGGTTCTGCGCGACGCGAAAGCGCGGCGGCTCTTGTTGGTGGCGCTGGCCAACTCGGCGCCCGTGGCGGTGAGTTCGACGCTGTTCCTGTTCTATGTCGAGGATCGGCTGGCGGCGCCGGGCTGGGAGGGGCCGTTGCTGTTGGTGTTTTTCCTGAGTGCGGCGGCGGCGGCGCCTATGTGGGGCAAGCTGGCCGAACAGCATGGCGCGCGACGTGTGCTGATCTGGGCGATGGTGCTGGCGATCGTGGCCTTCGGCTTTGCCGTGATGCTGGGCGCGGGCGATATCTGGGCCTTTGCGGTCATCTGCGTGCTGACCGGCGTGGCGCTGGGGGCGGACATGACGCTGCTGCCGGCGCTGTTTGCCGACCGGATGGCGGAGGTGTCGCCGGGGGCGGCCGAAGGCTTCAGCCTGTGGTCGTTTGTGTCGAAGATCACGCTGGCCATCGCGGCGGTGGGGCTGCTGCCGCTGCTGGAATCGGTCGGCTATGCCTCGGGGCAGGACAATTCCGAGGCAGCGTTGTGGGCGCTGAGCCTGCTTTACGGGGCGGTGCCCTGTGTTCTGAAATTGGTGGCGATTGCGCTGCTGGCAACGGTGCCCAGGGGCGGGGACGCGCCCACGGGAACCATGGTTGAAGCGGGGAGACGGAGATGATGTTCGAAGGATTTCTGATCATGTGCGGGGCGGCGCTGGCCACGGGAATTGCGATGCTGCGCAACCGGTTCGCTGGGTTCCGGGCGCAGAGCGTCGAGGATTATGCCGAGACGCTGCCGCGCTTCGACCTGCGCCAGCACCTGAACGGCGCGATGCGGTGCGAGGGCGTCATATACGGCCCACTGGGGCGCGTGGCGTCGCGGTTTTCCGCCCAGTTCGATGCACGCTGGGACGGCAACAAGGGCGTGATGAGCGAGCATTTCACCTATGACAGCGGCACGGTACAGCTGCGCGAATGGCGGCTGGAACTGGGCAATGACGGGCGCATCCGGGCCGAGGCCGATGACGTGGTCGGCACCGGGCAGGGTCGGCATGCGGGCGCGGCGGTGCACTTGTGCTATGATATTCGCCTGCCGGACGAGGCGGGTGGTCATGTTCTGAGCGTCGAGGACTGGATGTACCTGACGCCGGGTGGAACCATTGTGAACCGCAGCCAGTTCCGCAAGTATGGGATCAAGGTTGCCGAGCTTGTGGCGACCCTGCAGAGATTGGACGACACGGACATTCAGAAAGCGGCATAATGGACTGGACTGGAAAACGCTATTGGCTGGTGGGCGCGAGCGAAGGGCTTGGCGCGGCGCTTGCACGGAAACTGAGCGCGGTGGGGGCGGAGGTAATCCTGTCGGCGCGCAGCGAGGACCGGCTGAAAGAGGTGGCGGAGATGCTGCCGGGGCGATCCAGTATCGTGACCGTGGACGTGACCGACGAGGAAAGCGTGAAGGCGGCCGCCGAGGAAGTCGGCGAGATCGACGGCGTTGTGACACTGGCCGGGGTCTATTGGCCGATGAAGGCGACAGAGTGGGAGCCTGAGCAGGTCACCGCGATGGCGGATGTGAATTTCACCGGCACTGTGCGGGTGCTGAACCACGTGGTGCCGAAGATGGTGGCGCGGGATCACGGGCATATCGTCGTGACCGGCTCGCTGGTGGGCTTTCGCGGCTTGCCGGGGGCGATCGGGTATGGTGCGTCCAAGGCCGGGATCATGTCGCTGGCGCAAAGCATGCGGGCAGACCTGTGGCGCACGGGCGTGTTGGTGCAATGCGCCAACCCGGGCTTTATCCGCACGCGGCTGACCGACAAGAACGATTTCAAGATGCCGGGGCTGATGGAGCCCCAGGAGGCCGCGCAGGTGATGTTCGAACTGATGAACGACGAGAACGCGTTCGACCGGAATTTCCCCAGCTGGTTCAGCCTTGTTTTCCGGGGCGCGCGGTTCCTGCCCAACTGGCTTTATTTCCGCCTGTTTGCGTGAGATCAAGGTCGGCGCCTGTCCCGACGGCCATATTTTTGGTAGACTCACTGCCGGAAAAGGAGGTCGGGACATGCTGGATATCAGCACATACAAAGTCGCCCAGGTGATCCTCATGTCGCGCGAACTGGACCGCGCGGAGGGAGAGGTAAGGGCATTCATCGAAAGGTTGGCCGAGGACGAGCAGGCGAGCCTCGTGGCGTTGATGTGGATCGGGCGGGGCAGTTTTACCGCCGACGAGCTGGAAGAGGCCAAGGCGACGGCGCGGGACGAGGCGACGACGCCGACGGCGGATTACCTGTTGGGCACGCCGCATGTCTCGGATCATCTTGAAAACGGGCTGGAGGAGCTGGGCCTGTCGGCACAGGACGACGAGGACGACCTGGTGCGCGGGGGGTGACGGTTTGCGCCGGGGTGGGTTTTCACCCACCCTACGCGGTGTTGCGCCTTTGCCCGCGCGGTCCGAAAAATGTGACTGGTCGTGCAAAGGCCGTCCGAAAGGGCGGTTTACGTGGTATCATCCCCCATGAAGGCGTTTTCAGGAGGGTGAAATGAAAGCATTTGTACGCGTCGCAGCCATTGTTTCGATCACGACCGCTCCCGCACTGGCGGGCAACATCACGCCGCCGGCGGACCCCTATGTGGCCCCGCCGCCCGAGCCGATTTCCGACTGGGCCGGACCTTACGTCGGTGTGCAATTGGGCTTTGGCGATTTCGACCTGAACGCAACTTTGCCGCCGCCTGCAACGGCCAACGTTCCGCAGGTCATCAACCTGAGCGATGATGGCTTTCTTGGCGGTTTTCATGCCGGTTACAACTGGGACCGTGGCACGCTGGTTTACGGCGTTGAGGGCGATATCGACTTTACCGACATTTCGTTCAACGCGGTGGACGTGGACACCATTGCGCGGCTGCGGCTGCGGATGGGCGTCGATACCGGCAGCGCGTTCGTCTATGGCTCCGCGGGTGCGGCCCATATGAGCGGTGGTGGTGGCGGTATCAGCCTGGACGGCTGGGGCTGGGTGGCCGGTGCCGGGGTGGATTTCAAGCTGAACGAGAAATGGGTGATGGGCGCGGATGCGCTGTACCACGAGTTCGACGACGTGTCGCCCACTGGCAGCGTTGATGGCATGACGTACCGGGCGCGGGTGTCGTATCGGTTCTAGGACCACGATAAGCATAGCGAGGGTGGCGCGTGGGCTTTCGCCCACCCTACGCCTTTTGACCATGTGTTAGGCGAGGTGGTTCACGACCTGTAGGTGCTGGGCGAGACGGTCGATCTCTGACAGCAAGCGCGAGACCAGCTTGGGGTCGCTGGGGGCGGGGCTGACGCCGGCGGGGATTTCGTGGTTGGCCACGGCCTCGATTGCGAGCGAGACGGGGATCGACACCAGACGGGACATCGCCGTGCCGCGCGCGTCGCCCCAGGCATCCATCACGAAGGTCTTGTGCCAGACAGGGCTGCCGCCACGCTCGGCCTTGAGGTCGACGCAGAGAACCACGCGGTCGGGGTCATCCTCGCCATAGGCGTTGTCGCGCCAGAACTGGTCGGACATTTCCTTTAGCCTTGCCTCGCCTTCGGGGCCTTCGAGCGTTTCGATTTCGGCGAAGACGTCGCTCCAGGCCTCGAACCAGCCGTTGAGGCGCAGCGTGCCGCGGACGAATTCCTTGACGCGCCAGGCGGGCTCGAAGCCGTAGTCGTCGAGGAAGGGCAGGCTGTCGCGGTTGGGATAGACCTCGAAGGTTTCGGGCGTGGGCAAGGGCGCGGTGTAGGTACCGAGCGCGTCCCAGGGGCGCTGGACGTTGAGTTCCGAGTAATTGCGGATCGACCGGGACGGTGAGCGCAGGGCCTTGAGAACGCCCAGGGGCGACCAGCTGAACTTGTAGCGGAAGGGGTTGGGGTTTTTGGGGATGCCGCCGCAATAGCTGAGGAAGCTGAGATCGTTTTCGGGGTTGAATGCCGCCGAGGCGCGGTAATCGGCCATCAGGTGATGGGCCATGAGGTGGTCGATGCCGGGATCGAGGCCGATTTCGTTCACCACGGAAACGCCGCGCAGGAGCGCCTTGGCGTGGAGCGCGCGCATCTCGGGGGCGATGTAGGAGCTTGAGACGAAATGCGCGCCCTTGTTGATGCACATCTCGGCGATCGGCACGTGCCAGTCGCCGGGCAGCATCGAGACGGTGATATCGCCTTCCTGCACCTCGGCGGACAGCATGTCGAAATCGAAGGCGCGGATACGGTTCGTGAGGTCGCCCACGGCGGCCTCGGCCTTATCCAGAGAGCGGTTCCAGACGGTGACGTCATGGCCTGCCTCGATCAGCCTGCGCAGGCCGGGCACCGCCGACAGGCCGGTGCCACACCAGTGGATTGTCATGTTGGTGCCCCCTTCAAACGTGCTCGCGGAAGGTCTGTTCCGCGCGCGCCCACACTCCGGCGTCCAGTTTGTCCAGTGTTTTCAAGGATGGCAAGAGTTGGCTGGCATAGTCTTGCGAAGATTCGAGCGGCAGGAGCGAGGGCAGGTTGTCGATCGCCATGACGTCGAGCGGGGGCGTGTCGTACACGCGGGTTACCGGCGCGTCCCAGGTCGTGGCTTCGGAATAGACCGGCACGGGGTTGTAATCGCTGTCGGGGTCGCAGGCGACGTCGCCGATGACGGTCAGGCGGCGTTGAGCGGTCACGGCCTCTTGCGGGACAAAGACCGGGGTGCCGGGGCGGGCGAAGATGCAGTTGAGGAAAAGGTCGTGCTGCAAGATCTCGGGGAAGGGGCCGCCATGGGCGGTTTCGTCCATGTCCCAATTGGTGGGGGTGACATCCATCGCGGTGCAGAGGTCCGCCGCGCCGGTGCCGACCCGGCCGAGCGCGCCGATGACGATGGCGGAGGGGCGGTCAAAGCCGGTGGCGTCGAGCGTTTGGGCGAGGTCTGTCAGCAGCGCGTCCTTGTCCGGGTAGGCGGAGACGGGACCGCAGGTCTGCCCCTGTTGCTGGGCGGCCCAGGCGAAGAGGCTGACGGCGGCGCCCGCGTAGCCCGCCCAATAGCCGAAGGCGGCGACGCGGCGGCCCTGTTCATCCACCAGGTATTCCAGGTCGTAGAGCGTGCCGCCTCCGGCCTTGAAGCGGTCCAGCAGGCGGCGGCCGGAATGCTGGCCCTTGAAGGCGTGGCCGAACATGATGTGGCGGTGCGGCAGGGGCGTGCCGTCGTCGGGCAGTTCCTTGAGCCCGAAGATGATGGCGTCGCGCGGCGCGTCGGGCCAGCTGTTCTGCGGCACGATGGTGGCGCCCGCGTCGGCGTAGCGGTCGGTGGGGATGATGCGGTCGGGGCTGTCTTCGACGCTGAGTTGCATCCCTTGCGCAATGAGGGCGGCGGCGCCGTCGGGGGTGAGGCCGGTGCGGTCTTCGTTGTCGCGCTGTTCGGCGCGGAGCCAGAGATGGGTCATGAAAAGTCTTTCGTCAGCAGGCCGTAGTCGCGGATGGCCGCCGCCGCCGGGCGGGCGGACATCATGGCGCGGTGGGCCTTGATCTTGGGGAAGCGGTCGATATCGACCTTGTCCATTTCCAGCCAGCAGCAGATGGCGAAGAGCCAGGGGTCGGCGATGGTCATCTGCTCGCCCATGACGAAAGGGGCGAAAGCGCAGGTTTCCTCGATATAGGCGCAGCTGTCAGTCATGTTTTTCGGCATTTTGGACTTCATGTCGGCCAGTGCCGCGTCGCTGTCGGCCCAGCGGATGCCGCGGGGACCGTGGGCGTGGTTCACGTGCATGGTGGAGGCGAGGTAATAGCAGACGCTGCGCATCTGGGCGGCCTGCCACGGGTTGGTGGGGACGAGGTTTTTATCCGGGACGAGGCTGGCGATGAATTCGGCGATGGCGCCGGTTTCGGTGAGGATGCCCTGATCGGTCACGAGCGCGGGGACGCGGCCCTTGGGATTGAGCGCGAGGTAGTCGGGCTTGGTCTGGTCGCCGTCGGCGAAGTTGAGGGCGACGGGGGTATGGTCCAGCCCGGCCTCTTGCAGCAGCAGGCCGGTGGCGACGGAGATGGTGCCGGGGGCGTAGTAGAATTTCATGCGCGGGGTCCTTCAGACATAGGTGCGGGCATGGGCCCGGTCCGGGCGGTCGAGATGCGGAATGCCGTTGAAGCCCGCGACCATGAGCGTGTCGTGCACGTAGCTGAGCCGGTGCATGGAGGAATTGTTGATCTGCAGCATGACGCGGGCCATGGCGGTGTTGTCGAGGTCGAGCACGTGGCGCATGGCCATGCCGATGACGCCGCCGGAGGTGACCAGCAGGGTGCGGCCCGCGTCGGCGCATTGCTCGGTCAGCACTTCGGTGATGCGGGCGGCGAAATCGTCGAAGCTTTCGGGGACGCCGGGCAGGTCGCCGGTGGTCCAGAGGGTGATGACCCGGGGCAGATGCGTGGCGAATTGCGAGGGGTCGGTGGGGACCGGGATGGCATGGGCGTCGAATGCGGCCTGGGCGAGGGCGAAATAGCTGAGCTCGTTCAGGCGCGGGTCTTGCGTGGTGACGGTGACGCCCATGTGGCGGGCGGTGTCGACCTGGCGCTGCAGCGTGCCGGTGAGGACACGGTCGAAATGCGGGTTGGTGGCGGCGATGTGCTCGCCCAGCCAGCGGGCCTGGTCGGCGCCGAGATCGGAGAGCTGGTCGTAGCCCGCTTCGTCGGTGGCGTGGCTGTTGGCCTGCCCGTGCCGCACAAGAATGAGTTCCGCCAATGTGAGTGCTTTCGTTGTTTCCGTTGCGGGCAACCTAGCGCCGGGGCGTGGGAGGGTGAAGGCGGTGGCGCGGAATATTTTGATGTGCGCATGGGGGTAGGGTGCGTGGGTTTTCACCCACCCTACGCGGTGGGTCCGTGCGTTACGCCGAGCCCCAGCTGACATCGCCCAGAAAGATATAGCCGGCGCCATAGATCGTCTTGATCAGGCGGGGGTTCTTGGGGTCTTCGCGCAGCTTGGTGCGCAGGCGCGAGATGCGGACGTCCATCGCGCGGTCGAAGCTTTCACCCGCCGCGCCGCCCAGGGCCTCTTGCATGGCTTGCCGCGAGATCAGGCGCTTGGGGCGGTCGAGAAAGAGGCGCAGTACCTCGCCCTCGGCATGGGAGAAGGGGGTTTCCTGCCCGGTGTCGTCTTCCAGCACGTAGCGGTCGAAATGCGCGGTCCACGGGCCGAAGCGGGCGGTGTTGCCGGTATTCGGACCTGGCGCGTCGCGGCGCAGGCGGGCGCGGATGCGGGCCACGACCTCGGCGGGATCGAAGGGTTTGATGATATAGTCGTCGGCGCCGAGCTCGAGCCCGGTCACGCGGTCCTGCACCTCGGCCCGGCCGGAGATGATGATGACCCGCGCGCCCTGTTCCAGCGCGAGGCGGTGCACCAGCGTCAGCCCGTCGCGGTCGGGCAGGGAGAGATCCACGAGGCAGATATCGGGAGACGTGGAGCGGAGCGCGGCCTCGAATTCGGTCGCGCGGGCGAAGGTGAGGGTGCGAAAGCCGGCCTCTTCCAGCGCTTGGGCCAGCATGGTGCGAATGGCCGGTTCATCGTCGAGGATGGTGACGAGGGGGGCGGTGTCGGTCATGGAGTTTCCCTGCCCGATAGCGCGGCGCGCAGGGCGCCGGGCTGGAACGGCTTGCGCAGCACCGGCGCGCGTTCAAGGGCTGCGGCGTGCAGCGGATCGGAGGGCGGCAGCGAGGTCATGAGCACCGCAGGCGGGTGCCGCGCCGGCAGGGCGTCGATGAGGTCGAGGCCGGTCGCCTCGCCTTCGAGGGTGATGTCGGAAAGGATGGCGGTGATCTCTGGCAGGCCGGTCAGAAGCGCCTGCGCTTCGGTCGCGCTGGTCGCCTCGATGACTTGGTGGCCGTCGGCGCGAAGCATGGCGCGGATGCTTTCGCGCAGGTCGGCGCTGTCCTCGACCAGAAGGACGAAGCCGGGGGCGTTCGCCGCGCTGACCTCGCGCAGGGGCAGGCGCAGGGTGACCTGGCCGCCAGCGTCGGTGTTGTCGATCATCACCCGCCCGCCGGCGAGCTTGGTCATGTTGTAGACCATGGTGAGACCCAGCCCCGAGCCTTCGCCCCCCTTTGTGGTGAAGAATGGATCGAAAGCGTGGCTGCGGACGTGATCGGAAAAGCCGGGGCCGGTGTCGGACACGGCGACGTCGAGCCAGGTGTTCTGGACGGTGGTGACGGCAAGGGTGATGCGGCCCGGCGCGGCGTCCGCTTCGCCGATGGCATCGCGGGCGTTGAGCAGCAGGTTGATGAGCGAGTCCTGCAACATGCCCGGATCGAGCAGGCAGGTGCGGGGTGCATTCCCGGCGGCGATGTTCAGCGTGATATTGTCGGGCAGGATCGAGCGCGCCAGCGGTTCGAGATCGTGCAGGAAGGCGGGCAGGTCGGTGGGCACGGGCGTATGTTCGCGCGGGCCGGTCATGTCGGCAATGCGGTCGAGCAGGGTGCCGCCGCGCCGCGCCGCCCCAAGGGTGGCGGCGATCAGGTCGGCGGCCTCTTCTGGCAGGGACATGGTCTGCAGGCGCGATTGCATGCCGAGGATGATGGTCAGGAGGTTCGAAAAGTCATGCGCCAGCCCCGAGGTCAGCTGGGCAGCCATCTCGCGGCGGCGGTGCTGGCCCAGGGCGGCGCGGGTCTGCGACTCTTCGGTGATGTCCATGGACAGGATGTAGACCCCGCCGGTGGCCGGGTCGGGGGTCAGCGCCACGCGGATGCGGCGGGAACTGGCGGCGTGGGTGAACTCGAACACCGACGGCTCGCCGGCATAGGCGCGGTCGAGATGCGGGGCGATGTTGGCGAAGGTCTCATCCCCCAGCGCGTCGGCGGGGGCAAGGCCGACCGGATCGGCGGTGCTGCCCGGCATGATGAGTGACAGGCGGCGGTTGGAATAGGTGTAGCGCCGGTCGGGGCCGAGATGGGCGATATGGGCGGGCACCATCTCGGTCGTCAGGCGCATGCGGGCCTCGGCCTCGGACGCCTGGCGCTGCGCCTCTTCGAGGGCTGTGATGGTGGATTCAAGCTGTCGGTTGGCCGCCGCGAGGTCGTCGGAATAGGTAACGAGCCGGTCAGACAGTTCCTCGGACCGGGCGGCGAGGAGCGCCTCTTGCTGCTTGGCGCGGGTGATGTCGGTGTAGACCGTGACCCAGCCGCCCTGCGGCAGGGGAGATCCCTCGACGCTTATGGTGCGGCCATTGGCGCGGGTGCGTTCCATGTAATGCGGCTTGAACGCGCGGGCGGTCTCGACCCGGTCGGAGACGAAACAGTCGACATCGGGCACTTCGCCGTAGTCGCCGCGCTCGGCCAGAAAGCGGATGGTGTCTTCGAAATGGGCGCCGGGGGTGACCAGCCGGTCGGGCAGGTCGAACATTTCCTGAAAGCGGCGGTTGCAGACGGCGAGGTTGAGATCGGCGTCGTAGATGGTGAGGGCCTGCTGGATGAGATTGAGGCCCGCGGTGGTCATCTGCGTTGTGTCGCGCGGGCTCATGCGGCGTGGTCCTTGGCCCAGGCGAGGGCGGTGTCGAGCTGGTCGTCGCCCCAGAAAAGCTCGTTGCCCACGGTGAAGCTTGGAGCGCCGAAGATGCCGCGGCGCATGGCCTCCTCAGTAGTGTCGCGCAAGCGGTGCTTGTTGGGTTCGGCCTGGGCCTTGTCGATCAGGTCGGGGGGGAGATTGGCCGCGTCGAGGCAGGCGGCGATGACGTCGGTGTCGGCGATGTTCAGGCCTTCGGCGAACTGCATGAGGTAGACGTTCTGGCAAAAGGCGATGCCCTGGGCGTGTTCGAGCGCCAGTTGCGCCGTGCGGGCGGCGAGCACGCTGTGCTGGGGCATGGAGTCGGAGCGTTTGAACGTCAGGCCGCGCGCGGCGCAGCGGCGTTCCATGTCGCGCCACATGTAGGTGCCCTTGGCGGCGTAGATCCTGAAAGGCGACGTGTTCCAACCCTGTGCGGCGAAAATGGGCCCGAGCAGGAAAGGACGCCAACGGACCGTCACCCCGGCCTCGACCGCGCGAGCGGGCAGGCGCATGACGCTGAGATAGGAATAGGTCGAGGCGAATTCGAACCAGAAATCCATCTGTGGTCGGGTCATCGTTGCGGTCCTCTTGCGAGAGGGCAATCGACGGGGAAATGGCGGGTATGTCAAGGGTAGGCTGGGAGCGCCCGGGCAAGAGATCCCGGATCAAGTCCGGGATGACGTGGGGCGGTGCGGCGCGCGAGATCAAGGCCGCAGGCCGCCGCGCGATCGTCCGCTGACCGAAAGGCGATTGCCAGCAATCGCCGAAAGGGGGGCCGCCCCTCAGGCCGAAGGCGTGCCGACTATTGAGGGCGCACCTTTGGTGCGACGGGCTGGCAATCGCGCGGCTCGGGCGCCTTACGTCGCGTCTGTTACAATTCGTAAGGATTGGGCAAAGATCAGGAAAAAGTTGACGATCAGCGTCGGCTGCGCACTCTATGGTGGATCAAGACTCACCGCCATGGGGAGCGGTCTGTTCGCGGGAGAGAGCGGACAAAGGGAGGACAAAATTTGGCACAGTCGTCGAGAGGCGCGGATGGGCTTTCGTCCATTCCGGCCCTTTTGCAGCGCAACGCCGCGCAGTTCGGGACCAAGCCCGCCTATCGAGAGAAGGAATACGGGATCTGGCAAAGCTGGACCTGGGCCGAGGCGGAACAGGAGATCGAGGCGCTGGCCCTTGGCCTTTTGAACCTTGGCGTGAACAAGGGCGATTTCGTCGCTGTGATCGGGCGCAACCGGCCCTATTTCTACTGGTCCATGGTCGCCGCGCAATCGGTGGGCGCGATCCCGGTGCCGGTCTACCAGGACAGCGCCAGCGACGAGATGGCCTATGTGCTGGACCATTGCGGCGCGCGGTTCGCCATCGTCGAGGACCAGGAGCAGGTCGACAAGATCATCGACATCCAGGACGATCTGCACCTGTTCGAGCATATCATTTATGTCGATCCTCGCGGCCTGCGGAAATACGATCATACCAAGCTGCATCAATTCAGCGATGTGCAGGCTCAGGGCCGCGCGGCGCGTGATGATTTGCTTGCCGAATTGAGCGCGCGGCGCGAAAGCCTCGATTATGACAGCACCTGCGTGATGCTTTACACGTCGGGTACGACGGGCAAGCCCAAGGGCGTGGTGCTTTCCAACCGCAACATCATCGAGGCGTCGAAGTCGTCTTCGGAGTTCGACCATCTGACGCGGAACGAGGAAGTTCTGGCCTACCTGCCGATGGCGTGGGTGGGGGATTTCATCTTTTCCATCGGGCAGGCCTATTGGTGCGGGTTCTGCGTGAACTGCCCGGAAAGTCCCGACACGATGCAGGTGGACCTGCGCGAGATCGGGCCGACATATTACTTTGCCCCGCCCCGGGTGTTCGAGGGGCAGCTGACCAACGTGATGATCCGGATGGAGGATGCCAGCCGGATGAAGCAATGGCTGTTCCATACCTTCATGGCGCACGCGCGGAAGGTGGGGCCGGCGATATTGGACGGAAAGAGCGTCAGCGGGTGGGACCGGCTGAAATACAAGCTGGGTGGTTTGCTGGTGTACGGCCCCTTGAAGGATACGCTGGGGTTCGGGCGCGTGCGCGTGGGCTATACCGCCGGGGAGGCGATCGGGCCGGAGATCTTCGATTTCTATCGCTCGCTGGGGATCAACCTGAAGCAGCTTTACGGGCAGACCGAGGCGTCGGTGTTCATCACGTTGCAGCCCGATGGCGAGGTCTATAGCGACACGGTGGGCGTGGCCGCGCCGGGGGTGGAGTTGAAGATCGCCGAAAGCGGCGAGGTGTTCTATCGCGGGGATGGTGTGTTCGAGGAGTACTACAAGAATGCCGAGAGCACGGCGAGCACCAAGGACGCCGAAGGCTGGGTCGCCACGGGCGATGCCGGGTTCATCGACGAGGCGACCGGACATCTGAAGATCATCGACCGGGCCAAGGATGTGGGCAAGATGGCCGATGGCAGTCTGTTCGCCCCGAAATACGTGGAAAACAAGCTGAAATTCTATCCCAACATCCTGGAGGCCGTCGTGTTCGGCAACCAGAGGGAGCAGTGCACGGCCTTCATCAACATCGACCTGAATGCCGTGGGCAACTGGGCGGAGCGGAACAATATCGGCTATGCGTCCTACCAGGAACTGGCGGGGCATCCGCGCGTGCTGGAGACGGTGAAGGAACACGTGGAAGAGGTGAACCGGAGCCTCTCTGAGGACCCGATGCTGGCGCATTGCCAGGTGCATCGCTTCCTTGTGCTGCACAAGGAGCTGGATGCGGATGACGGCGAGATGACCCGGACGCGGAAGGTGCGGCGGGGCGTGATCTCGGAGAAGTTCGAGGAGTTGCTGGCGGCGCTTTATGACGGCTCGGACGAGAAGTTTACCACGACGGAAGTCACCTATGAGGATGGGCGCAAGGGCAGCATCTCGGCCACGCTGAAAATCGTGGACGCCGAGGTTGTGCCGGTGGCGCAGGAGAAGGTGGCGGCGGAATGACGGGACGACGCTCAGCTGCGCTGTCGCCCCGCCCGCCATCCCGTTTCGCGTTGGGAGAGTTTTGATGTTGGATCAGACCGAAGGATACACCACCGAGGATGGCCGCAAGATTGGCGGCGTGGTGATGGAGATGAAGAACATCACGCTGCGCTTTGGCGGGGTGGTGGCGATCCAGGGTATCAGCTTCGACGTGCGCGAGGGGGAGATCCGGGCGATCATCGGGCCGAACGGCGCGGGCAAGTCCTCGATGCTGAATGTCATTTCAGGGTTCTACAATCCGCAGGAGGGCGAGGTCTGGTACAAGGGCGAAAAGCGCCCGCAGATGAAGCCTTACCAAGTGGCGCAGCAGGGGATTGCGCGGACGTTCCAGAATATCGCCCTGTTCGAAGGGATGAGCGTGCTGGACAACGTGATGACGGGGCGCATCCGGCAGATGAAATCGGGGCTGTTCGCGCAATCGCTTTGGAAAGGCAAGGCCGAGCGCGAGGAGGTCGAGAACCGGGCCTTCGTCGAACGGATCATCGACTTTCTGGAGATCCAGCACATTCGCAAGACGCCGGTGGGGCGGTTGCCTTACGGGTTGAAGAAGCGGGTGGAACTGGCCCGCGCGCTGGCCGCCGAGCCGTCGATCCTGCTCTTGGACGAGCCGATGGCGGGGATGAACGTGGAGGAGAAGGAGGACATGAGCCGCTTCATCCTTGATGTGAATGACGAATTCGGGACCACGATTGTTCTCATCGAGCATGACATGGGGGTGGTGATGGACTTGTCCGACCGTGTGGTGGTGATGGATTACGGCAAGAAGATCGGTGACGGCACGCCCGACGAGGTGCGCAGCAACCAGGCGGTGATCGATGCTTACCTGGGGGTGGCGCATGATTGATGTGGGGCAAGGCGTGAGTGTTTTCACCCGCCAAAGATGGGTTTTCACCCATCCTATGGGGCGCATGGTTGATGTGAGAACGTTGCGCCCCGGCCTTGAGCCGGGGCCTCTTGGCCGGCGGGGGAGAGGTCCCGGCTCAAGGCCGGGGCGCAAGATGACAGGGAGGCGGGGCAATGCCTGATCAGCTGATATTCGGAATGGAAGTGTTTCTGAACGGCCTTATGGCCGGGGTGCTGTATGCGCTGGTCGCCTTGGGCTTCGTGCTGATCTACAAGGCGTCGGGGATCTTCAATTATGCGCAAGGTGTGATGGCGCTGTTCGCGGCGCTGACGCTGGTGGGGATCATGGAAGGGCAGGTGCCGTTTTCGCACCTGATCAACGCGATCTTCGGCACGGAGATCCACCATTTCGGCTGGCACGTTCCGGCGCTGGCGGCGATCCTGCTGACGATGGTGGTGATGGTCGCGCTGGCCTGGGCGGTCAACACCTTCATCTTCAGGCACCTGGTGAACCAGGAGCCGATCATCCTGTTCATGGCGACGATCGGTCTTGCCTATTTCCTCGAAGGGTTCGGGGACATGATGTGGGGGTCGGACATCAAGACGATGGATGTGGGCCTGCCGCAGGGGATAAACGAGGTGATCGACGAAACCACGGCGGGATGGTTCGGCTATGGCTTCTTCATCGACAATCTGGACATCGTGGCGACGGTGATCGCAGCGGCACTGGTCTTCACGCTGATCGTGTTTGCGCAATACACCAAGCAGGGGCGCGCGATGCGGGCCGTGGCGGATGACCACCAGGCGGCGCTTTCGGTGGGCATTTCGCTGAACTTCATCTGGGTGATGGTGTGGTCGCTGGCGGGGTTCGTCGCACTTGTGGCGGGGATCATGTGGGGGACCAAATCGGGCGTGCAGTTCTCGCTGAGCCTGATCGCGCTGAAGGCGTTGCCGGTGCTGATGCTGGGCGGTTTCACCTCGATCCCCGGGGCCATCGTGGGGGGCTTGCTGATTGGCGTCGGAGAGAAGCTGTTCGAGTTCGCCATCGGCGCGCCGTACCTGGGCGGGGCGACGGAGATCTGGTTTGCCTATGTGCTGGCGCTCATTTTCCTGGTGTTCCGGCCGCAGGGCCTCTTTGGCGAGAAGATCATCGAGAGGGTATGAGCCGTGAGCCTTGAGCAGAGCATAGACTGCCCGGATTGCGGCCAGCCCATCGCGATAGAGACGCGGGCGCTGATGGAAGGGGCGTCGTTTGCCTGCGGCACGTGCGGCGCGGAGATTTCCATGGCGGGGCGGGCTGAGGAAAGCTGGGGCGCGGCGCAGGCGAAGTTCGGGGCGCTAAAGGCAGAGATGCTGAAGGCCGGGGAGGGCGAGGCATGACCCACAAGGCGCGTATCAGCGTGGTCTGCATCGACTGCCAGACCGACGATCTGTCGGAGGCGACGGCGTTCTGGTCGGCGGCGCTGGGCAAGGACGGAAAAATCGACGAGCGCGGGAAATACGCCGAGTTCGACGGGCATAGCGGGCATCCCAAGGTGCTGTTGCAGGCGGTGGATCACGCGCCGCGCGTGCATCTGGACATCGAAACCGACGACCAGGAAGCCGAATGCACCCGGCTGAAAGGGCTGGGCGCGCGGGAGATCGACCGGATCGAGAGCTGGATCGTGATGGAGGCGCCGACCGGGCATCGTTTCTGCCTGGTGGGGCCGCAGGGCGATGACTGGCCTGGCGATACCGCCGAGTTCGAGAAAGAGGCCGGGACATGAGACAGCTGATCGCGATTTTGAACGTTGTTGCGTGGTCGGGGTTCTGGGCCTTCGGCTACCTGGCGCTGACCTCAGGCGTGGACCAGAGTGGACAAATGGTTGTGGCCGCGATCCTGGCGGCGCTGGGCGGCGGCACGGGGATGCTGGCCTATTTCTGGCTGGTGCGGCACGCGGAGGAGACGGGCTATGCCCGGCCTGCGAACCGCGTGGCGAAGCGGGAGGATGACGATGCGGAAGCGGTTTGAGCGGCCCCGCGCGGGCGACCGCGTGTCCCTGCGGGCCACGGCACCCGCCCGCCCGGGACCTTCGTTTCGGGCATGTTACGTATCTGGAGGAGAGATCTGATGTTTTATCGTGAGGCGGGCGACTTCAAGACGTCCTACGTGGCCGACAGCCAGACCTTTCCGATCAAGTTCGACAGGTTCCGCTATTACGCGGTGTTGCTGGTGGCCTTTGCCGTCGTGCCCTTCGTGATCAATGATTACTGGGTCAACGCGGTCTTCCTGCCGTTCCTGATCTATTCGATCGCGGCGATCGGGCTGAACATCCTTGTGGGCTATTGCGGGCAGGTAAGCCTGGGCACAGGCGGCTTCATGGCTGTCGGGGCCTATGCCTGTTACAAGCTGATGACCGGGTTTCCGGAGGTCAGCATCTTTTTCCACGTGATCATCTCGGGCGGGATCACGGCGGGGGTCTGCGTGCTGTTTGGCTTGCCGAGCTTGCGGATCAAGGGGTTCTACCTGGCGGTGGCGACACTGGCGGCGCAGTTCTTCCTCGTGTGGCTCTTCAACCGGGTTGGGTGGTTCTACAACTACTCGGCCTCGGGGCAGATCAACGCGCCGGAGCGGACGGTTCTGGGCGTGCCGATCACGGGGGCCGAGACCGCGCCCTGGGCCGCGTATCTCTTTTGCCTGGTGTTCACGGTGGTTTGCGCGCTGGTGGCGCGGAACCTGACGCGGGGGATGCAGGGGCGGCAGTGGATGGCCATCCGGGACATGGATATCGCCGCCGAGATAATCGGGGTGAACCCTCTGAAAGCCAAGCTGAGCGCCTTTGCCGTGTCGGGCTTTTTCGTGGGCATCGCGGGAGCGCTGTTCTTTGCGGTCTATCTGGGCGCTGTGGAAGTGGGCGAGGTCTTTGGCATCAACAAGTCGTTCCTGGTGCTGTTCATGGTGATCATTGGCGGGCTGGGCTCGATCTTCGGCTCCTTCGCCGGGGCGGCGTTCCTGGTGCTGTTGCCGGTCCTGTTGAAGAACGTGCTGGTGGGCGGCATGGGCTGGCCCACGGATCTGGCGGCGCATTTCGAGTTCATCATCGTGGGCGGGCTGATCGTGATATTCCTTGTGGCCGAGCCGCACGGGCTGGCGCAGCTGTGGCGCGTGGCGAAGGAGAAACTGAGACTATGGCCTTTCCCGCATTAGGGAGGGGCACACGTGGGTTGTCACCCACCCTACGAGTTGGGCGAGGAAAACGCCCATGAAGAGACATCGGACATACCAAGGGAGGAACAAACCGATGAAACAGAAACTGCTGACAGCGATTGCGGCTGTGGCGATGGTGGCGAGCCCCGCGCTTGCGGAACTGACCATCGTCGACACCAGCTATCGCACCGGGCCTTATGCGGCGAACGGCATTCCGTTCTCGGATGGCTACCAGGACTATTTCACCCTGTTGAACGAACGTGACGGTGGCATCGGCGGCGAGATGATCAACCTGATCGAATGCGAGACCGGGTACAATACCGAGAAGGGCGTTGAGTGCTACGAGGCCACCAAGGGTGAAGGCGCGCTGGTGTATCAGCCGCTTTCCACGGGCATCACCTATCAGCTGATCCCCAAGGCGACCGCCGACGGTATCCCGCTTCATACTATGGGCTATGGCCGCACCAGCGCCAAGGCCGGCGAGGTGTTCAAGTGGGTGTTCAATTATCCCGCCAACTACTGGGACGGCGCCAGCCTCGCGATCACGCACCTGGCGGAGCAGAATGATGGCGACCTGAGCGACAAGAAGGTGGCGCTTGTCTATCACAACTCGGCCTATGGCAAGGAGCCGATCCGGACGCTGGAGAAACTGGCCGAGAAGCATGGCTATGAGCTGATGCTGCTGCCGGTGGATCACCCGGGCCAGGAGCAGAAGTCGCAGTGGTTGCAGGTGCGCCAGCAGCGCCCCGATTACGTGATCATGTGGGGCTGGGGCGTGATGAACCAGGTCGCGATCCAGGAAGCCGTGAACATCCGGTTCCCGATGGAGAACTTCATCGGTATCTGGTGGTCCGGTTCGGAAAACGACGTGAAGTCGGCGGGCCCGAAGGCCAATGGTTACAAGGCGCTGACTTTCCATAACCTTGGCAGCGATTACCCGGTCTATGACGATATTCAGCAGTATGTCGTGGATACCGGCAATGCCGCGGGTGCGGGCGATCAGATCGGCTCGGTCTTGTATAACCGGGGCATGTATGCCGCGATGCTGGCCGCCGAGGCGATCAAGACCGCGCAGGAGATGCATGGCACCGCCGCGATCAACGCAGCCCAGATGCGCGACGGCATGGAGAACCTGGAGATGACCGAAGAGAAGATGGCGGCACTTGGCCTTCCGAACTTCGGCCCCGAGTTCAAGGTATCGTGCGAGAACCACGGCGGCAACGGCTTTGGCGCCGTGTCGCAGTGGAACGCGGAGGCCGGCGAGTTCGACCTGATCACCGAGTACTACCAGTCGGACCAGGAGGTCATCCAGCCGCTGGTGGAAGAGGATGCGGCCGCCTTTGCCGAGGAGAACGGCATCGAGCCGGGCTGCTGATCTGGCACTTTCTCCCGGTCGCTGCACAGGGTGGCGGCCGGGGATCATTGAGTATTTTTGGCAAGAAAAAGCGCGGGCAGTCTTAGAGACCTGACGCTATGGAGACCGACGCATGGCCGAAGCTGCTGTCCAGACCGAAGAGAACCTGCTTGAGGTGAACAATATCGAGGTGATCTACAACCATGTGATCCTCGTGCTGAAGGGTGTAAGCCTGAGCGTGCCGAAGGGCGGGATCACGGCGCTTCTGGGCGGCAACGGGGCCGGCAAGACGACGACGCTGAAGGCGATTTCCAATCTTTTGAAGTCCGAACGCGGTGAAGTCACCAAGGGCAACATCCGGTATCGCGGCGAGCGGGTGCAGGACCTTGTGCCGTCGGAGCTGGTGAAGAAGGGCGTGATCCAGGTGATGGAGGGGCGGCATTGCTTCGAGCACCTGACGGTGGAGGAGAACCTGCTGACCGGCGCCTATACGCGTGGGTCGAGCAAGGGCGAGATCGAGAAGGATCTGGACCTTGTGTATGAATATTTTCCGCGCCTGAAGGAGCGGCGGCGGAGCCAGGCCGGATATACGTCCGGCGGGGAGCAGCAGATGTGCGCGATCGGGCGCGCGCTGATGTCGCGGCCCGAGACGATCCTGCTGGACGAGCCGAGCATGGGGCTGGCGCCGCAGTTGGTGGAGCAGATCTTTGGCATCGTGAAGTCGCTGAACGAGGAGGAGGGCTATACCTTCCTGCTGGCGGAGCAGAACACCAATGTGGCGCTGCGGTTCGCGCAGTATGGGTATATCCTGGAGAGTGGCCGCGTGGTGATGGACGGGCCCGCGAAGGAGCTTCGCGAGAACCCGGATGTGAAGGAATTCTACCTCGGCATGTCGGACGAGGGGCGCAAGTCTTTCCGCGACGTGCGCAGCTATCGGCGCCGCAAGCGGTGGCTTTCATGAGCGACAGTGTCTGGTTCTTCGCCTACCCGGAACCGACGCCGCCGAACGCTGGCGCCTTGCTTGACGGCACGATTGCCGATTTGGTTGGGCAGGGTATCATACGACAGGACCGGGACCCGGAGGCCATTCTTGGTAAGCCGAGAGGGCCTGTGCATCGACCGGCGCCGGCGGGCGTTGCCCTTGCGGGGCGTTTCGGATCGTTTTCTGAACTGCTGACCAACGGTGCGGAGTTCTGCCCGTCGCTGATCTTCAACTTCGGTCCGTTGAACACGAACACGCTTGAATGTCGTCGGTGTGAGGTGTCGATCTCGAACGCGGACCCCGAGGCCTTTGACGATCAGATAAACGAGATCGGAGAGGCGGTGGCCGATGCCGATTTTTCGGACACGGCTGTCACGTGGATAACCTGCGGGGCCGCGACATCGGTGAATGATTGGGCGTCCGAGGGGGGCTTTATCATTGCCGGGTTCGGCGTGGGCTTGTGGAACTGGCCCTATGGCACGTCGTTGATGGACGCGGTCAGGGACAGCCTGGAGCGGACAGTTGGGCGGCCCGGCCTTGCTGCGGACGGCTACCGGATATGAGCGCGGTGGGGCGCATGCCGAATTGGGCGCAGGGCCATGATTGGTCCGGTTCAGGTGTCTTTCGTCAGCTCCGCCCGCATCTCCTCGATCAGCGCCAAAGCCTCGGTGCGGGTGTTGCGGATGTTGGGACGGAAGCCCTGGGACTCGGCGCGCAGGCGGATGTCTTCCTCGGTTTCCGACCCGGCGGCGTAGCGGGCGGAGCCGAGCGAGGCGGCTTCGTTCAGCCGCTTGCCGCGATGGGCGTATTGCACCCAGGCAGCGGGCAGGATTTCACAGCCGTTGAGGTTGACGAGAAAGAACCAGCGGCGGTCGGTGGCGCGGATGCGCTCCTCGATATGGTCGTAGAAGTCGTTGACGTCGCGGCTGTGGTGAAACGTGAAATGCGAGAAGTCCACGTCCATGATGACGGTCTCGGGATCGAACCGGATGCGGCGGACGAAATCGGCGGTGGTGTAGGTCGGGTCGTGCGTGATGCGGGCGCGTCGCGTGCTGGGCATCTCGGCGATGCGCCGGAGGGCGGCGGCGCGGTCGGAGAAGAGGTTGGGATCGAAAGCCTCGGTATTGGCGGCGCGCAGGATCTGGCGCTTGGTTTCCTCGGACGCATCGAAGCGGACGGAGCCCATGGAATGTGCCATGTTGAGCGCGCGGCCGCGGCGGGAATAGGCCGTCCAGGCGGCGGGGTCGATGCGGGTGCCGTTGAGGTTGACGAGGAAGAACCACTTTTCCTCGCCGGTGGCGGCGATGCGCGCCTCGAGCCGGTCGTAGAAGGCGTTGACGGTGGCGCTGTCGGGGAAGTGGACGTCGTTGAAATCGACTTCCATGATCTGCAGGTTGTCGTGGAAGGTGATGCGCGTATCCAGCGCGGCGCGGTCGAGAGCGGGCGCGGTATCGGTGTCGGTCATGGTAGCAGTCTCTGGTATCTGTCAGGCAAAAATTCAGTATACAAAAGTATGCAATCGATAACGTGGCGGTGCATGTCCGACCATCGGGCAAGCTGTCGCAGGGTCAACGGCCGATGGAGGGCCAGCACATGAGCCAGTATTTCGATGATCTTGAAGCGCGCAAGTCCGAGGACCGCGCATCGGCCATTGCTCGCGCATTGGGCGAGCAGATCGAACGGGCGCAGGGGCTTGCGGGCTATGACGATACGCTGGCGGGGGTCACGTCAGGAGATATCAAGTGCGTGGATGACCTTGCCCGCTTGCCGGTGCTGCGCAAGGCGGATCTGGGGCAGGCGCAGAAGGCCGCGCCGCCTTTTGGCGGGCTGACGGCGGGGCCGGCCTCGGGCTTTGCGCATGTGTTTCAGAGCCCCGGGCCGATCTACGAGCCGGGCGGGGCTGGGAATGACTGGTGGCGGATGGGCCGGTTCCTGCACGCCTGCGGGATCGGTGCGGGCGATATCGTGCAGAATTGTTTCGGCTACCACCTGACGCCGGCAGGCATGATGTTCGAGAACGGAGCGCGGGCCGTGGGGGCCACGGTGCTGCCTGCCGGGACGGGGCAGACGGAACTGCAAGTGCAGGCGGCGCATGACATCGGAACCACGGCCTATGCCGGGACGCCGGATTACCTGAAGGTGATCCTGGACAAGGCGGACGAAATGGGACTGCGCCTGAGCATCACCAAGGCTGCCGTGGGGGGCGGGGCGCTGTTTCCATCGTTGCGGCAGGAATACGCGGACCGGGGCATCCAGTGCCTGCAATGCTATGCCACCGCGGACCTTGGCAACATCGCCTATGAAAGCGCGGCACAGGAGGGGATGATCGTCGACGAGGGCGTGATCGTGGAGATCGTGACGCCCGGCACCGGTGACCCGGTGAAGCCCGGCGAGGTGGGCGAAGTGGTGGTGACCACGCTGAACCCGGATTATCCGCTGATCCGCTTTGCCACCGGCGACCTGAGCGCGGTGATGGAGGGGGAAAGCCCCTGCGGACGGACCAACATGCGGATCAAGGGCTGGATGGGGCGCGCCGACCAGACCACCAAGATCAAGGGCATGTTCGTGCGCCCCGAGCAGGTGGCGGCGTTGGTGGCCAAGCATTCCGAGATCGCGCGCGCCCGGGTCGTGGCCAGCCGCGAGGGCGAGATGGACGTGATGACCGTGCAGATCGAGGCGGATGGCGGTGCGCCGGAGGCCTATGCGGCGACGGTGAGTGACGTGCTGAAGCTGAAGGGCAAGATCGAGGTCGTGGCGCGGGGCAGCCTGCCCAATGATGGCAAGGTGATCGAGGATTTGCGCAGCTACGAGTGAACTGGCCGCCCTTTGGATAAGCTGCGGAGAATGCGCTTGAGGCCAAGGCGGTGGTGAGGGAAACGCGCGCGGTCCGGTCTTTGTTGCGCGCGGTCCTGCGCGCCTAGACACGCGATAGACCAGCGCGGCGGCGGATCGACCGTGTCGGCCAACCCGCACTTACCCTTGGTGTTGTTGCGCCCGCTGACCGCTACACGGCGGCGCGTGCTTCAAGATCCAGCCGCATGGTGGCCATGCCGTGTCGGCGGGACAGTTCCTCGTACCCGGCCGAGAGATAGGCGTTGAAGGCCGGAGCGTTTTCGGTTTCCACCTTCAACGTCAGCACCAATGCACCGAGATCTTCCGCCGCCTGCTCGACCAGCTTGGCCAATTCCGCGCCAGACCCGCCGCGCACCTCTTCGGAGAGATAGACATAGGTCAAGTGCCGTACTTCGGGTCCGATCCCTTCGCGCAAGGCGAAGAATCCCATGTCCCGACCTGCAGCATCCTGAAGGTAAAAAGACACATCCGTGGACTCTCCCAGCCAATTGCGATGCCATTCCATCTCGTCGAAGGGCACTTTCGCATTGGGGTTGAGCAAAGGGATATCCGCGTCAGGCAGCATGTCGGCCAACGTGGCCAGATCGCGGTCGTGGTTGCGACGCAGGGTGAGTGTCATGGATCCTTCCTTCGGCTGATCTCGGCGCGATTGCACCGGAATGTCTCGATGAAGGCGTGCGCCTGACATATAAGCCCCGCCCGCGTCAACCGGTGCGGCAATTTCCGGCACTTAAGTGCAGCCTTGGCTTACGAAGGCGAAGGGAGGGGCAACTTCGCCAGCCGGTTTTACCTTATCCTGTTGTTCTCCGACGATCCGGTCGGGCGCGAAATTCACGCCGCCGGTCTTTACATTCTGATCAAATTCCGGGCAGCTAGACGCCATGAATGCGCATCTCAAGGGGCTGCTGCTGACCACGCTGGGCGTGTTGTTCGTTGTGCCCGACTCTCTTTTCGTGCGGCTGATCGAGGCAGAGCCGCTGGTCGTCGCCTTCTGGCGCGGGATCACCGCCGGGGCGTTCATCCTGGTGGGCGTGCTGGCCTTCATGCCGCGCGGGTCGACCCGTGCCGCGCTCAGCACCGGCTGGCCGGGGGTGATCTATATCGTGCTGATGGGATCAACCGCGCCGGGATTCGTGCTGGCGGTGACGCAGACCAGCGTGGCGAACGTGGTCTTCATCTTTGCCTCGATGCCCGTTTTCGCGGCGATCTTCGGCAAGGTTTTCCTGGGTGAAGGGATCAGCAAGCGCATGGTGCTGACCATGCTGGGCGTCTTTGCGGGCCTGGCGATCATCGCCTATGGCTCGGGCGAGAACGAGATTGCCAGCTGGAAGGGCGACGTCTGGGCGGTGATCGTCTGCGCCTCTTACGCGGGGGCGCTGACGGCGGTGCGGCAGTTGAAGGACGTCTCGATGATCCCGGCCATTCCGGTGGCCTATATCGGGGCCGGGCTGGTGGTTCTGCCTTTCGTGTCACCGTGGGTGCCGGTCGCGGCGCAATGGCATTTGTTTGCGTTGCACGGTGGCTTCATCGCGGTCGCCACGTGCTTTCTCACGTTGGGGCCGCGCTATATAAGCTCGGCTGAGGTGTCACTGCTGATCCTGCTGGAATCGGTGCTGGCGCCGCTGCTGGTCTGGGCCGTGGTGGGCGAGGATCCGGGGCGCTGGGCCATCGTGGGTGGAGCCGTGGTGATCGGGGCGCTGCTGGTGTCGAACATGGTGGCGCTCAGGCGGCGGCGATGAGCTGTGCGGAGGATGACACGGGCGGTGAGGCACCGTGTTTCGCGCAGAACCTGGTAGGCGGGCACGTCGTGGATGCGCAGACATGGGCCGACGTGGCGCGGTTTCGCAAGAGCGACCGCGCAAGGCTTTATGCCCTGCGCAAGGAGATGTCGCAGGACGAGCTGGCCCGGCAGGCGGCGGCGGTGATGGCCACGCTCGACCGTGTTCTGGAGGATGTCGCGGGCAAGACAGTGGCCGGCTACTGGCCGATCCGCGGGGAACTGGACCTGCGGTCGTGGTTCGGCCGGGCGGGGGCGCAGGTGGCGCTGCCGGTGGTGGTGGAAACGGGCCGCCCGGTGGCGTTTCACCTTTGGCAACCCGGCGTGAAAATGACGCGCGGTATCTGGAACATCCCGGTCCCGGCAGAGGCGCAGGCGGTCACGCCCGATATCGTGATCGCACCGCTTCTGGGAGTTGATGACGGCTGTTACAGGCTGGGCAACGGGGGCGGCTATTACGACATGACGCTGGCGGGGCTGACGCCCCGGGCGAGGGTGATCGGTGTCGGCCATGATTTCTGCCCGGTGCAAACGATCTTTCCCCAGCCCTGGGACGTGCCGATGGATGACGTGATCCTGGGCGACGGGTCGCATGTGCGCCGGTAGATGTGATCAGAAGTCGACTGTCACGCCGGGCAGGTTCAGGGCCTTGACCAGGTCGCGCAGTTCCTGCCGGGCGGCGACGTTGGAAATGTTGAGACCCTTCACGCCGATATCCTTGAGGTCCAGCAGGGTCAGGCCGCGCGGGAAAAGCTCGCGGAAGATGACTCGCTCGTTGAAGCCGGGTGCCGTGCGAAAGCCGATGCGCTTGGCCAGGTTTTCTAGTGCCGCGCCCATCTTTTCCTTGTTCACCATCTGCTGCGCGCCAAGCCGGTTGCGGACCACGATCCAGTCGATCGGCTTCAGACCTGCCTGCGCTCGTAGTTGACGCGCATTCCAGACCATCTCGGAATAGACCGAGGGGCCGAGGATTTTCTGCCCGTCGGTGTCGACATGGGCGAGCAGGTCGAAATCGACGAAGCTGTCGTTCAGCGGCGTGATCAGGGTGTCGGCAAGTGAGTGTGCCACCTGGCTGAGCCGGGTGTGCGAGCCGGGGCAGTCGATGATGATGAAGTCGCTGTCGGGTTCGAGTTCCGCCACGGCCGCCGAGAGACGGCGGTCATAGACGTTCTCGCCGGGCTTCAGCTTGTCGGGGTCGACCTCGGGCAAATCGTGGTAGTGCGGGCCCGGCAGGTCGAGCCCGGCTTTTTCGAGATAGGCCGTGCGGTTATGAGCGTAGCGGCCAAAGGTCTTTTGCCGCAGGTCGAGATCGAGCGCGCTGACGTTGTAACCCATTCGGGCGAGGGCCGTGGCCACGTGCATCGAGACGGTGGATTTGCCCGCTCCGCCCTTTTCGTTTCCGACGACGATGATATGTGCCATGCCCGTGCCCCTTTGCCCCGCTTTTTGACCCGGCGTACTGCCTTGCAGGTTTGGACGCTACTTTATGGTGTATGACCGTCCGGTTGAAGCCGGTTTGAGACGATCGCGCCGAAATATTGCATTTGCGCCATGCCGGGCCCCCCAAACGAAAAACGCCGCCCCGGTTGGAGCGGCGTTTCGATGTCGCGGACGCGGGTGGCTTAGAAGCCCAGGCCGGCGTACTTGTTCTTGAACTTCGACACGCGGCCGCCGGAATCCATCAGGCGGGTGCCGCCGCCGGTCCAGGCGGGGTGCACCGAAGGATCGACGTCGAGCGACAGGGTGTCGCCTTCGCTGCCCCAGGTCGAGCGCATCTGGACGACGGTGCCGTCGGTCATCTTCACGTCGATGAAGTGATAATCGGGGTGCAGATCTTTTTTCATCTGGTCCGCTCCTTACGCGTTGGCGCCCGACTTGGGCTTGTAGTTGGAAACCTCTGCGATCCGGGCCGACTTGCCGCGGCGCTGGCGCAGGTAGTAAAGCTTGGCGCGGCGGACGCGGCCACGGCGCACGACTTCGATGCTGTCGATGTTGGTCGAGTAGAGCGGGAACACCCGTTCCACACCTTCACCGAAGGAAATCTTGCGAATGGTGAACGAGCCGGCGATGCCTTCGCCGTTCTTGCGGCTGATGCAGACGCCTTCGAAGTTCTGAACGCGGCTGCGGGTGCCTTCGGTCACCTTGAAGCCGACGCGCACGGTGTCGCCGGCCTTGAAGTCGGGGATGGTTTTCCCCAGTTCGGCGATCTGTTCCGCCTCGATCTCAGCGATCAGGTCCATCTGATCCACTCCTATGTTGCTTGCGGTTGTCCCGCAAAGGTGATGCGCGGCCTTGAGAGCTCCCGGTCTTCTATCGGGTCCACTTGGAAGTGCCCGCCGGAGGTCAGGTCGTCATGTCTTTTGTCTCGAGTTCTGTCTGCCGGGCGCGGTGGGTGCCGAAGAAAGCATCCCTGTGTGCAAAACAAACAGGTCCGGACGACTCAAGAGAGTCCCGGACGCGCGGTGTATAGGGGGAAACGATGTGTCGATCAAGAGTAGTGTTGAGCGCGGAGCGGAACCGTTTTCTGCGCAGAAAACGGGATAGAAAATACGTATTTTCTATCGCGGAATTTGCGAAAATTCCGCTGGCGCGAGGGTCAGTCGTCGCGCTTGAGCGAGTTGGCCCATAGGTCTGGGCGTCGCTTCCGCGTCAACTGCTCGGACATGGCCTTGCGCCACTTGGCGATCTCGCCGTGGTGGCCGGACATCAGCACGTCGGGGATCTTGCGCCCCTGCCATTCGGCGGGACGTGTGTATTGCGGATGTTCGAGCAGGCCGTCGGAGAAGCTTTCTTCCTCTGTCGAGCTCTCATTGCCCAGTACGCCGGGCAGAAGGCGCACGGTGGCGTCGATCATGGCTTGGGCCGCGATGTCGCCGCCGGTGAGGACGAAATCGCCCAGTGAGACCTCCTGAATGTCGTAGTGGTCGATGACGCGCTGATCTAGCCCCTCGAAACGGCCGCAGATCATCGTCACGCCGGCGCGGGTGGCCCAGTCGCGGGCCATGCCTTGGGTGAAGGGCGTGCCGCGCGGGCTGAGATAGACCAGCGGCGCGCCTTTGGGCGCCTTGGGCAGGGCGTGGTCGAGGGCGCGGCCCATCACGTCGGCCCGCAGCACCATGCCGGCGCCGCCGCCGGCGGGGGTGTCGTCGACATTGCGGTGCTTGCCTTCCCCGAACTGGCGCAGGTCGATGGCGTCGAGTTGCCAGAGCCCGTCCTTCAGCGCCTTGCCGGTGAGGCTGTGGCCGAGGATGCCCGGGAAGGCGTCAGGCAGCAGGGTGATGACCTGTGCCGACCACGCGCGGGCGAGGAGTTCCGGGCCGTCCATCAGGCTGCGCGGATTGAGCGACGCGGTGATCGACTTGCGGCCGTGGGATTTCGAGGCGGTGTCGGACATGGGGCTATGTGCGGTGCAAACCCGGGCGCCGTCAAGCGGGCGTGGCGCGGGGCTGGCGCGTGGCACCGGCGGCGCGGTAGCGTTTGAGCACGGTGCGCTTGGCTTCGGCCAGCTCGGCGTCCGAGAGTGCGGAGCGGTTGAGCGCCAGCAGTTCCTCGGCGGCGCCGTCGGGCTGGACGTTGTGGGCGGGCAAGGGCGGGAGGCCGTCGCGCGGGACGTCGAGATGATCCAGGGTGAGGCCCAGGGGGCCGAGAGGATCGGCGCCGGTCTCTTCGATGGGGGCGTCTAGAACGGTGGCGCGATGGCGGATGCGCGCGTCGACGCTCTCGACGATTGTGTCGAGGTCGGCGGCGCCGGACAGGTGGGTGCGGTAGGTCTCGAAATCCTCGGTCAGGCGCAGGGCGCGCAGGTTCTGCCACCAGACGCTGCGCTGCCAGTCGCGGGGGCTGCGGGTGGTGAACAGCACGCTGAGCGGAGCATCTGCGCCGAAATGAGCGGCGAGCACGGCGGTGGCGACGTTCATCAACGGCGCCGCAGCGGCGTAGGTGGTGACGCCGTGATTGCCGGGGATGTAGCCGCAGAGATCCTCGGAGGTGATCATCAGAGCGCGGGGATCGTCCGGGTCTGCCTGGCGGATTGCGGCGCTGAAGGTTTCGGCAAAGCGGCGCAGGTCGGCGTGCTCGCCATAGGCCGAGAAGCGTTTGGCCATGCGCGTGGCGTCGATGAGGTCATGGGTGAACATCAGCCGCAGATGCGGGCGCAGGGCGCGCTGCATTTCCGCCGCGCCGCGTTGCAGGGAGGAGGTGCCGGTCTTGTGAAAGCCCGGATGCAGCAGGATGCGCGGCATGCTCAGAAGAGCCCATCGGGCGGGTCGGCGATGATGCGGCCCGAGGCGAGATCGACGGTGGGCACGGCCTCGAGCGTGAAGGGCAGCAGGACGGTGGACTTGAGCCCCGGCCCGTGGATTTCGAGGATGTCCGAAGCGCCGTGGTTCAGGACCGACTTGACCCGGCCCAGCAAGGCGCCGCCGGTGTCGAAGACCTCCAGCCCGATGAGGTCGGCGTGGTAGTATTCGTCGTCCGGCAAGTTGGGCAGGCGGTCGCGGTCCACGAACAGACGCAGGCCCCGCAGGGCGTCGGCCTGTTCCTTGGTGGCGACGCCGGAGAGGCGGGCGATCAGGGCCCCCTTGGTGGTCTGGCCGGTGAGGGTGATCGTGAAGCTCTGGCTGCCGTCCTCGGAGGTGACGGGGCCATAGATGGCGATGTCCTCGGGCGTGGCGGTGAAGGATTTCAGCCGCAACTCTCCCCGGACGCCGAATGCGCCGGCGACGGCACCGATGCAGATACGGTCGGTCATTGCTGGCCCTCCGTTACCAGACAGAGCCCGTCGGTCGAGAGGCCGCCCCGTGCCGTGCAAGCCTCGGACACGTTGTGGCGTTCAAAGAAGACGCCCGCGACGAAGGTCAGGGAACTGAGAACGAAAAGGCGGATCAGGCCGAACATTGCGGATGTCCCGAAAGCGAAAGCTGTGCGTGCCGCCCCGGGCGACGGGCGCGGGGGGCGGCACGGTTTTCTTTGCGCCGAAAGCGGCGGGCGGATCAGCTTTCGCTGGTTTCTTCCGCGGCGGCCTCTTCAGCCGGGGCTTCCTCGGCCGGGGCGTTGGCGGCTTCTGCCGCTTCGGCGGCCTTGGCGGCTTTCTCTTCGGCGCGTTCCTGGGCTTTCTTGCCCGGCTCGGCCTTCTTCATGTTGGCGCGCTCTTTCTTCTCTACCACGCCGGCGGCTTCGAGGAAGCGCGAGACGCGGTCGGAGGGTTGAGCGCCGTGATCCAGCCAATGCTGCACGCGCTCCATGTTCATCTTGACGCGGTCTTCGCTGTCCTTGGGCAGGAGCGGGTTGTAGGTGCCCAGCTTCTCGATGAAGCGGCCGTCGCGCGGCATGCGGCTGTCGGCGGCGACGATCGAGTAGTGGGGGCGTTTCTTGCTGCCACCACGGGCAAGGCGGATTTTCATGGCCATTGGTGTTCTCCTTTGAATGGCTTGGGTTCGGTGGGGTGAAACCCCACCCTACGATTGGTGTTGCTTGTGGTGCTGAATGACTTCAGCGATGATGAAGTTGAGGAATTTCTTGGCGAATTCCGGGTCGAGGTCGGCGCGGTGCGCCAGGTCTTCGAGCCGTGCGATCTGGGCCGCCTCGCGGGCGGGATCGGACGGGGGAAGGTCGTGTTCGGCCTTGAGCGCACCCACGGCCTGGGTGTGTTTGAAGCGCTCGCCGAGTGTGTAGACGAGGATGGCATCGAGACGGTCGATGCTTTCGCGGTGCTCCTTGAGGAGCGCGGCGGCGCGGTTTGTTGCATCAGTCAATGGGCATCCCCTTCGGTTTGAAGAGCGGGTCGCTGTAGTGGCCGATTTCCAGTTCGATCCCATCGCGGATCTGGCCGGATTTCAGGGTGGCGGGCGACGGGTGGCGGTAGACCGCGTCGGAGCCGTCGATGCTGGGCGCGTCGTGATCCTTGGTGCAGCCAAGGCGTTCGGCAAGGCGGATGGAATCGAGGTTCTTCGGGTCGATATAGCTGACGGCGCTGTCCCAACCGGCGGTGGTGTAGAGGTAATCCCTGACCTTGTGCGTGGCTTCGAGCGCGTACCCCTTGCCGGCCTTGTCGGGCCAGATGATCCAGGCGATTTCGCGTTCCGGCCATTTGGCAGGGAACCAGCCGCCGGCCATGCCGACGGTTTCCTCGGTCCCGCGGTTGTGGATCATCCACATGCCGTAGCCGCGGATTTCCCAGTGGCCGATTTCGGCGGCGTAGAGCATCCAGGCCTCGTAGGGGTTGAGCGGGCCGCCCATGAAGCGCGAGCGGTAGGAGGCGAAGGTGGCCTTGAAATCGGGGTAGTCCGTCGCCTCGGGGCCGCGCAGGACGAGGCGCCGGGTTTCCAGCATGGGGATGTCGCGGTGGCCCATGTCAGACCTCCGCCGGTTGGGATGCGGGCTGGGCCACGCGGGGGTGGCGCCAGACCTGGCAGGGTTTGCCCAAAAGGGTACCGTCGCGCTCGTGCTGCGCGCCGAGGCGGTCTGCGAGGCGGAGCGAACGGGTGTTCGTGGCGTCGATGTAGGAGATCACACCGTCGAGACCGAAATGGCGTGCGGCATGATCGCGGGCGGCCACGGCGACCTGATAGGCGTAACCCTTGCCTTCGAACCCGTCGTAGATGTGCCAGCCGAGTTCCGGCTCGTCCCAGCCGTCGTTGAGGATCATGCCGACGCGGCCCGCGATCATATGCGACTCGCGGTGTTCGATCATCCACATGCCGTAGCCGCGCAGCGTCCAGTGACCGATGGCGGCCATGAAGGAGCGCCAGCTGTCCCAGCGGGTGTGCGGCCCGCCGACGAACGACGCGCGATCGGACGTGCCGAAGGCGGCGAAGGCCTCGAAATCGGCCTCGTCATAGCCGCGCAGGATCAGGTCCTCGGTCTGCAGCACGGGAATGTCGACGGTGATCTTCATGCGTAGGCCTCGGGGGAGCCGTCGGCGTCGCAATCGAGGCCCAGCTCGGACGGGCCGGGGTGACGGTAGAGGTAATCCTCGCCCATCTCGACATTCTGGTAGGTCTTCTCGTAGTGCGCGCCGAGGCGTTCGGCCAAGGCGATGGAGCGGGTATTCCCGGGCACGATGTTGGACGTCAGCGTGGTCAGGCCCAGATCCTGATAGGCCCAGCGGCGGGCGCGTTCGGCGCCTTCGTATGCGATGCCGCGGCCCTCATAGCCGTCATAGACGACCCAGCCGAGTTCCGGCTCGGGCCAGCCTTCGGGCGCCCAGATGCCGGTGATGCCGCAGGGCTGGCCGGTTTCCTTCCACTCCATGGTGAAATAGCCGAAGCCGTGCAGCGCCCAGTGACCAATTGACATGGCGAACCAGCGCCAGGCACGGGACATGTTCTTTTCCGTGCCGAAGCCCCAGGAACGCTCGCGGTCCAGCAGGAAGCCGGCCAGCGGTTCGAAATCGCTGGCTTCGGGGCCGCGCAGGACGAGACGCTCGGTCTCGATCCGGGGGATGTCGAGGCGGAGGGTCATGCGGCACCTGCCGTGGGTCTGGCCAAAAGGACGCGCTGCCGCGCGGCTCTTATACACGCAGCTTCACCGCGACGCGCCACGGCGGGCCGGGGCGTGGGCGGCAGGGGCCGGATTGAGTATTTGGGGCAAGAAAAAGCCATGGGATTATTTCTTTTTCCCGAACCCGGAGAGGCCCGGGGGCAATTGCGCGCCGCCGCCCATGCCGGGAAAGCCGCCGCCGGGCATGCCCTTGCCCATCTGCTTGGCCGCCTGTTCGAGCGCCTTGGGGTCCATGCCCTGTGCCATGTCCTCGGGCGAGGGGCCGCCTTTGCCGAACATGCCTTTCATGGCCTGTTTCAGCATGCCGCCCTTGCCCATCTTCTTCATCATGTCACCCATCTGGCGCTGCATCTTCAGAAGCTTGTTGAGCTCGGAGACTTCCAGCCCCGCGCCCTGCGCGATGCGTTTCTTGCGGCTGGCCTGCAGGAGCTTGGGGTTGGCGCGTTCCTTTTTGGTCATGGAATTGACCAGCGCGATCTGGTGGGTGATGACCTTGTCGTCGATGCCCGCGCCTTCCATCTGCTTGGCCATCTTGCCCATGCCGGGCATCATGCCCATCACGCCTTCCATGCCGCCCATCTTCTGCATCTGTTCGAGCTGCATCTTGAGGTCGTTCATGTTGAACTGACCCTTCTGGAAGCGGCGCATCATCTTTTCGGCCTGTTCGGCCTCGATGGTTTCCTGCGCCTTCTCGACGAGGGAGACGATGTCGCCCATGCCGAGGATGCGGCCGGCGATGCGCTCGGGCTCGAAGGTCTCGATGGCGTCCATCTTTTCGCCGAGGCCGACGAAGCGGATGGGCTTGCCGGTGACGGCGCGCATCGATAGGGCCGCACCGCCTCGGCCGTCGCCGTCCATCCGGGTGAGCACGACGCCGGAGACGCCGATCTTGTCGTCGAACTCGGTGGCGACGTTCACCGCGTCCTGGCCGGTGAGGCCGTCGACCACCAGGAGCGTCTCGCGCGGGTTGGCGACGTCGCGGACGGCTGCGGCCTGTGCGATCAGTTCCTGGTCGATATGCAGGCGACCGGCGGTGTCGAGCATGTAGACGTCGTAGCCACCGAGGCCGGCTTGCGTCTTGGCGCGTTTGGCGATGGTGACGGGATCCTCGCCCTTGACGATGGGGAGCGTGTCGACGCCGATCTGGCGGCCGAGGATTTCAAGCTGTTCCATGGCTGCGGGGCGGTTGACGTCGAGCGAGGCCATGAGCACGCGCTTGCCGTCGCGGTCCTTGAGGCGCTTGGCGAGCTTGGCGGTGGTGGTGGTCTTGCCCGAGCCTTGCAGGCCGACCATCAGGATAGGCGCGGGCGGGTTGTCGATTTTCAGCGCGCCGGGGTCTTCCGAGCCGGTGAGCGTATCCACCAGCGCGTCGTGCACGATCTTGACGACCTGCTGGCCCGGCGTGACCGAGCGGGTGACGGCCTGGCCGGTGGCCTGGTCCTGCACCCGTTTCACGAAGTCGCGGGCGACGGGCAGCGAGACGTCGGCCTCGAGCAGGGCCACGCGGACCTCGCGCAGGGCGGTCTTGACGTCCTCTTCGGAAAGCGCGCCCTGTTTGGTCAGCCGGTCGAAGACGCCGGAGAGACGTTCGGAAAGATTTTCAAACATGCCTCGGCCTCCTTCGCCGGTTTCTGTCATGCCGTCCCAACATAGGGATGACGGTTCAAACGATAAACGCCCCGTTGGGCATTCAAACGAGAAGCGCCCCCACGGGCGACACTCGCTGGTGGGGGGCGATCCCGGGCTGCGCCCAAGGGACCGGAAGAACGCTGTCTTCCGTGATGTTGCGCGGCTGATAGGCTTTTGCGGGGGGTGAGTCAATATGGTGGTGTGTTTCCGTAACGATGCTGGCGCTGATGGAGGAACGCCACCGCACGGGCCAAGGCGACGGCACCGGGACCTAAGGCATTGGCAGCGTGTGACGGGCAGGGATAGACTGCGGCCATTGCTTTAGGGGATTTCGCGATGGAAGCGCTGGTTCTTATCTTTGCTGAGATCATCCTGGCGTGCATGGCGCCGGTGATCGCCATTCTGGGCGCCATCGTCGGAGCGGTGATCGAGGGACTTTTCCTGCTGTTCGGCGGGGTGTTCGCGGAATGGGTCCAGGCCCGGCGGGCGCGGCGGGCGTCGGCCAGGGGCAAATCCTCGCCGCCACGCAAGCCGCTTATCCCGCGCAAAGCGGTGCATTGGGTGGCTGGCGGCTCTGCCGTGTTGGGCGTGCTGGGGGTCGTGGCGACGTACGTCTTTTTCCAGCCGATCCTGCGAACGGTGATCGAGACCGCCAGCGAGAAGGCGGGAATGCGCGTGGACTATGCCGAAGCCAGTGGCTCGCTTCTTGGCGGGCACGTGGTGCTGGAGGGGTTGGAGATGGCGCGGGCGCACGAGACCGGGTTGGCCTTTGACCTGACTGTGGCGCGGGCGGAGGCGGATGTTGACCTGTGGAGCCTGCTGGGCGAGACGCCACGGCTGGAACTGGGGCAGGTCGAGGGGGTGGAAGGATATGTCATCCCGCCGCTTCCCAGGGAGGAGACGGCGGGCGAGGAGCGCGGCCTGCCCAAGCCGCGCCGGGCGTTCAGGGCCGACCGGCTGGCGGTTGAAGGTGTCGATGTTGAGATCAGGCCGCGCGGGACCGAGCCCTACACGCTGGCGATCGAGACCGGGGAGGTGGCGCCGTTCCGGAGTGGGCTGGCGCTGTTCGACCTGCTGTTCCGGTCGAACCTGAAGGCCGAGGTGGCGGGGCAGCCGCTTTTGGTTGAGACGCGCACGATCACCGAGCAGGGTCGCGAGACGCGCTGGGCTTTCGAGGACGTGGACGCGGCGCAGTTGAAGCGGCTGGTGCCGCGCGCGCCGCTGACGTGGATCGACGAGGGCCGGGCAACGGTGATGGTCGAGGACCGTTGGAGCCTGTCGGAGGATTTCGTCGACATGAACTGGCGGCTGGCGGCGCGAGACATGGCGGTGAGCGTGCCGGAGGGGGCCGCGCGCGCCGAACGTATGCTGGCCGGGGGTCTGGGCAAGCTGGTAGCGGCGCAGGGCGGGAACGCGGAGTTTCGCTATCAGTTGCAGCTGGATGCCGAGGAGATGGCCCGGCTGCGCGAGGGGGATATCGACCTCTTTTGGGAGACGGTGCTGGCAGGCGTGATGAAAGGCGGGATCGTGCGAGAGGAAGACGCGGCGGCCGAGACGGAAGGCGGCGACGCGGAAGAGGACGGCAAGCCGGGGGCCATTGACAGGCTGAAGTCGTTCTTCGAGAAGGACGACCCGGCGGAATAGCCGCCCGTACCAGTCCAGGAGCCTTTGAAAATGGTCGATGCCTCTTCTGCTTTTCAGGACAGCTTGCCCATCAGTTCGGACGACCTGCTGGCGCGGATGCGCGAGGCGGGCGTCGATTTCGAGCTTTACGAGCATATCCCCCTGCGCACGGTCGAGGATGCCAAGTCGGTACAGGGCGCGGCCGTGCCGTCAGGGGACGGACGGATCGATATCAAGAATTTCTACCTGCGGGATCGCAAGAAGCGGAACCACCTTGTGGTGCTGGAGCAGGACCGGGAGGTGGACCTCAAGGCGCTGGGCGCGCAGATGGGCGTTGCGGGGCTGTCATTCGGGTCGGCTGAGCGGCTGATGGAGTTTGTGGGCGTGCGGCCCGGCGCGGTCAGCCCGCTGGCGATGGTCAACGGGGCGGACGCGGGCGTGCAGCTGTGGATGGACGCGGCGGTGCGGGACGCGGGGTTCGTCCACGCGCATCCGCTGGTCAATGACCGGACGGTGGCGATGCGGCCTGCCGATCTGGTTGCGCTACTGGAAGGGTGGGGCGCTGAGGTGTCCTGGCTGGAGCTTTAAAGCCGACGGCGGAATTTGAGTATTTGAGGAACAGTGAAAACGGGGCGGTGCGCGCAATCTCAACCGCTTGGTTGAATATGCGGATTCCGGTTTGCCGGAGCTGAAATCGGCTGCGGCGGAGCGGCGCAGCTCGGTAAAGCAAATATTTATCAATGACTTGATGGGGTGTACCGCGCGCTTGACTCGGGACCGGGGGCGGCATAGCAACAGCGCAACGGTTCCGGAGGAAAGACGGTGGACGATCCTGACCGACAAGAGCGGCTGAAGCGGCTTGAAGACAGGATCAACGCGCTGAAGGGCGTGGATGCACCGAAACCTCATATGGAGAACCACTATTCCCAGGCGCAGCTGGCCTGGCGGATGGTGATCGAGCTTGTGGCCGGTCTGGGGATCGGCTTTGGCATGGGGTACGGGTTGGATTACCTGTTCGGGACGATCCCGATCTTCCTTGTGCTGTTTACATTGCTGGGCCTTGCGGCGGGCATCAAGACGATGATGCGCAGCGCCAACGAGATCCAGCTGAAGATCGCGGCGGAAACGCTGGAGACCGAGAGTGCCCGCGAGGGGGACGAGAAGAGGATGACAGATGGCCACTGAAGCGAATGGCGAAAGCGAAGGGCTGGTTTTCCACCCGATGGATCAGTTCATCATCAAGCCGCTGGCCGGGGACGGCCCGGTGGGCCTGTTCACGATCACCAACGTGACGCTGTGGATGGCGCTGACCTGCCTGGCCGTGTTCGCGCTTATGGTGCTGGGCACCTCCGCCCGGTCGGTCATTCCGGGCCGCATCCAGTCAGTCGCGGAACTGGCCTATGGGTTCATCCGCAAGATGGTCGAGGACGTGGCGGGCAAGGACGCGCTGCCGTACTTCCCCTATATCATGACGCTGTTCATGTTCATCGTTTTCGCGAACTTCCTTGGGCTGATCCCCGGATCGTTCACATCGACCAGCCATATCGGCGTGACCGCGGTGATGGCGATGATGGTGTTCATCGGCGTGACCGTCCTGGGCTTCGTCAAGAACGGCGCGAGCTTTCTGAGCCTGTTCTGGATCAGCTCGGCGCCGCTGGTGCTGCGGCCGATCCTGGCGCTGATCGAGGTGATTTCCTACTTCGTGCGTCCGGTCAGCCATTCTATCCGTCTTGCCGGTAACATGATGGCGGGCCACGCCGTGATGAAGGTGTTTGCCGCCTTCGCGCCGCTGGTGCTGATCTCGACCGGTGTGGGCCTTGTGGTCACGCCGCTGTCGATCCTGGCAATCACGGCGGTTTATGGGCTGGAGGTGCTAGTGTCGTTCATCCAGGCCTACGTGTTCACCATCCTGACCTGCGTGTACCTGAAGGACGCGCTGCACCCGCATCATTAGGAGATAGCGTGGGTTGTCACCCACCCTACGGCGGCGGTTTCCGGCGCCAGCAACCAACAACAGATCACTGAATTCCATCGTAAGGAGAAAAGACATGGAAGGCGATATCGCACAAATGGGTCAATTCATCGGCGCGGGCCTTGCGTCCGTCGGCATGGGCGGCGCGGCCGTCGGTGTGGGCAACGTGGTCGGCAACTACCTGGCCGGTGCCCTGCGCAACCCTTCGGCCGCCGGTGGCCAGACCGCGACCATGTTCATCGGTATCGCGTTCGCGGAAGCACTGGGGATCTTCTCGTTCCTCGTCGCGCTTCTGCTGATGTTCGCCGTCTAAGCCAGACGGATGTGATCCTTACGGGCCGGGGCGAGGGGCGTTATGCCTGTCCCTCCGGCGTCCGTGAGGAAAATCCGAATGGCCCTTTGCCGCGTCCGTCCTGCGGGCCTGGCACCACGACACGAACATTGAGCCTTGCGCAGCCCCGGTGCCGGACATCGTCCGGGAAACCTGTTAGAAGCGGGCAGGCGCAATAAGGAGAACGCAGATGGCGACCGATACCCTAGGAGAAGGTGCAGCCAGCGCTTGCGTCGACGCAGGCGGTGGGGCGATCGGCCTTCCCCAGCTTTGCCCGGACTGGATGGGCAACCAGATCTTCTGGCTGGTCATCGCGCTGATCGTGATCTTTTTCATCCTGTCGCGCATCGCGCTGCCGCGGATTGCGGCGGTGCTGGCCGAGCGTCAGGGGACGATCACCAACGACCTGGCTGCGGCGGAAGACCTGAAGGAAAAGGCCTCTGACGCCGAAGACGCCTATAACAAGGCTTTGGCCGATGCCCGTGCACAGGCGCAGGAGATCATTGCCGAGGCCAAGGCGGAGATGAACGCGGAGCTGGAAGAGGCCACCAAGAAGGCCGATGCCGAGATCGCGGCGAAGACTGCCGAGGGCGAGAAGGCCATCGCGGAAATCCGCGCCTCCGCCATGGAGAGCGTGAAGGAAGTGGCCAAGGACACCGCCAAGGAACTGGTCGCCGCCATGGGCGTCAAGGCCGATGCGCGGACGGTCACGTCGGCCGTCAATTCGCGGTTGAAAGGGTAAGCGCCATGAAACAGTTGATCGCAACCCTGACTGCCATGGTCGCTGCCAGCCCTGCGCTGGCTGCAACCGGGCCTTTCTTGTCGCTGGGCAACACCAATTTCGTGGTGATGCTGGCCTTCATCCTGTTCATCGCGCTGCTGGTCTACCTTAAGGTGCCCGGCAAGATTGGCGAGATGCTGGACAAGCGGGCCGACGGGATCAAGTCGGAGCTGGACGAGGCGCGCGCGTTGCGCGAAGAGGCACAGACCCTGCTGGCGAGCTATGAGCGCAAGCAGAAGGAAGTGCAGGACCAGGCTGACCGGATCGTGGCCCATGCCAAGACCGAAGCCGCCGAAGCCGCCGAGCAGGCCAAGAAGGATCTGGAAGTGTCCATCAAGCGCCGGATCAAGGCCGCCGAGGAGCAGATCGCCTCGGCCGAGGCCAGCGCCGTGAAGGATGTGCGCGACCAGGCGATTGCCGTGGCCGTGGCCGCCGCCAAGGACGTGGTCGCCAAGACCATGACCGAAGAGGACAACAGCAAGCTGATCGATCAGTCGATTGGCGAGGTTCAGTCCAAGCTTCACTGACGCGCGGAACGCAGACCTGAAAAACAATTGACCCGATACCGAAAGGTGCCGGGTCAATTTTTTAATTATTTCCCGAAAACCGGTTTGCCGGATTTTAAGAAAGGCCCTGTTTTCTGCTTCTTAACATGTCTTAAGGAGAATAGTTTTGGACGGAGTAAACGGCTTCGCCGATGGTGTTGCGCCGGTGGAAAAGGTCGCACTTTCGGCGGTTAGTGACGGCGCGTCCGCAGTTGCACTTGAGCCCTGCGGGTTCTTCAACACTGTCAGCGCAACCCTGGCCGGAACGCTGGAAAACACCGTGGGGCTGGTCTGTGACAGGCCAGACGAGCATACCGCGCACCCCCGGATGTAGGCCTGACAGGACCCGTGGGGCAAACGAAAAATGCCCGCTCGGCAGAGCGGGCATTCGTCGTGAGTTCCGGGTGATCTGGGCGTTTAGCGGCGGATGCCGAGGCGCTTGATCAGGTCCTGGTAGCGGCCTTCGTCCTTGCCCTTGAGGTAGTCCAGCAGCTTGCGGCGCTGGGCGACCATCTTCAGAAGGCCGCGGCGTCCGTGGTTGTCCTTCTTGTGAGTCTTGAAGTGCTCGGTCAGGGTGGAAATGCGCGAGGTGAGGATCGCAACCTGGACTTCGGGCGAGCCGGTGTCGCCTTCCTTGGTCGCGAAATCTTTCAGCACCTTGGCTTTTTCTTCGACAGTGATCGACATCGGGGTCTCCTTTGGTTGAAGGGTGAAGGGCACGAGCCGGGATGTCGTCCAGCAAGGTCCTGTGGAGATATCTGCCATTTCAGCAGCAGATGCGGGCGTATAGGAGATTCTCGGGCGTTTGGAAAGGGGGATTTGCGGAAGCGGCCCAGGGAGCGCGGATCAGCCCTCGGTCTGTGGGATCAGGGTGATATGCGCCAGCGTCAGGACGGCGTCGCTGGTCACCTCGGCCACCACTTCTCCGTCCAAGAGAACGCGATGCAGGCCGGGCCCGTCTGTATCGCCTTCGATCGTGACATCCGGCGCAGCATCGCCGGCGTCGTCGTAAAGCAGCACGAGATTGTCCTCGGCGGTATTGAAATCAACGATCTGACCCTGATGTTGAGCATCGAGCCAGTCACGAAGGATAAAGCTGTCGGCACCGTTGCCGCCGGTGGCGATATCGCCCGCGCCAAGGGAAATCCGGTCGTCGCCCGTTCCGCCGTTCAGGTAGTCCTGATCGTCTTCGGGCCCGGTGCCTTCGGGCGCGATGCCGCTGAGTTGATCGTTGCCGTCGCCACCGAAGAGGGTATCGGCCCCGGCGCCGCCGTCGAGCGTGTCGTCGTCGAGATAGCCGTGCAGCGCATCATTTCCGGTGCCGCCCGACAGGGTGTCGTCGCCTTCGCCCCCCAGAAGACTGTCATCGCCATCCCCGCCGTCAAGAAGATCATCATCGTCATGGCCCATGACGCTGTCGTTTCCGTCACCGCCTGAGACCATGTCATTCCCGGCTTCGCCATGCAGGGTGTCGTCGCCGCCGTCGCCCGAAATGTCGTCATTGCCTTCACCGCCGCGCGCGACATCGTCGCCTTCGCGCGACATGATCGTGTCGTCGCCATCCAGTCCGTCGAGAAATTCGTTGATGGATGTGCCCGAGAGGGTGTCGGCCACCGTGGTTCCACGCGCGACGCCATAGTCATCGCCCTCGGGGTCGTCTGCCGCAGCCTCCGGCGCGGTTGCGATATCGAGAAGCGAGGTCGCGGTGCCGCCCGTGTCAAGCTGATCGGTGTCGCCGGGCGCATCGACATCATCGCGTGCATTCTGTGTAGAGAGTTCTTCGAACCCCCACATCGCCGCGGTGCTTACCGCAACCATACCAATCAAACCCGCCAGAAACAGCATTGCCAAAATCCACGAAAAACCCCGGTTGACAGAGCCACAGCCGGGGAGGTTTTTCAATTCAAACCGCGCGCCATGGTTAACAGAACGCCGTGACATGTCTTGGCACGTCGGTGTTAACAAAGGTTAAGACCTGCCTAAGTTCCGGTCGCCAAACGTGTTTTGCGTTAGCTGATGCGGCCGGGAGTGTTCACTGCCGAGCCCGATGAAGCCGGTTTGCATGGTCAATGCTCCCATGTCTTTCCAAGATGATGCGGGGCGGACAAGGCGTGGTCTGGCCTGTCCGCGACAGGGCAAGGACGGCGAGCGCCCTAATGTCGGCGCAGGGTGTCGCCGTAGGTGAGCGTGGGTTCCAGCACGATCCGGGATGGGCCGGCCGCGCTGTCGACGCCGGAGGCGCGGGCCACGATCAGTTCGGCGGCGCGGCGGCCGATTTCCTGGCGGCAGGACTCCATTGTCGCCAGTTCGCGTGGCAGGCCCTTGATCAGGTCGACGCCGTTGAACCCCGCAAGGCCCATCTGGCCGGGAATGTCGATGCCCTGCTCGGTCAGATAGAGCAGGCCGCCCGCGCCGATCAGGTCGTTGGAATAGTAGATGAAGTCGAGGTCGGGGCTGCGGGCCAGCACGTCGCGGGTCATCTCGCGGCCTTTCTTCAGGGCTGATCCACCGGAGTAGAATTCACGGTCCTCGATCTCGATCCCGGCTTTGGCGAGGGTTTCGGTGAAGCCCTCGAAGCGTTTGCGGGCGCGGTGGTCGAGCGGCATCTTGGTGCCGAGGAAGGCGATGCGTCGATACCCGGCCTTGATGATCGCCTGTGCCATCTGCGACCCGGCGCGCCGGTGCGATATGCCGACCACCGAGTCGATCGCGGTGCCGTCCACATCCATGATCTCGACCACCGGGATGCCCGAGGCGCGGAGCATGGCGCGCGCTGCGTCGGAATGCTCCATCCCTGCGATGATCACGCCGGAGGGGCGCCAGGAGAGCATCTCGTAGAGGACCTTTTCTTCTTTCTCCGGCCGGTAGCCGGTGACGCCGACGACGGGCTGAAGCTCGGTCTCGTCGAGCGCCTCGGAGATGCCGGTCATGACATCGGGGAAAACCATGTTGGACATAGAGGGGATGACGACCGCAACGAGGTTGACCCGCTGGCTGGCCAGTGCGCCAGCGATCTTGTTAGGCACGTAACCAAGGGCGCGCGCCGCCTCTAGCACGCGCTTGCGCGTGGTGTCAGACACGTCGCCGCGATTGCGTAAAACGCGGCTGACGGTCATTTCGGACACGCCCGAAGCCTCGGAGACGTCGCGGAGGGTCAGGGGGCGGGAGTCGTGCTTGGTCAAGGGGGCGATCCGGTCAGCTTTGGAGGCTCATGTTACCGCAATCATACGAGGCGGCGCAACTGGCCGCTTGGAGGCTGACAAGCGTTGCAAGAGCGGATAAGGAAGGGTTTACGCGGCCCCGTGGCTCAACTGGATAGAGCAGCCCCCTCCTAAGGGGCAGGTTGCAGGTTCGAATCCTGCCGGGGTCGCCAGGTTCCCGTGAATAACGTCAGAATTTGGTCAGGCCGGGTCGCTTGCCGATTGTGATGTGGTCAATCTCCTCGTTGCGTAAGCCGAGGATCAGGGCCGGGATCATCAAGAACACCAGGCAGAAGATCGGCAGCCCCACGACGGTGATGACCTGTTGCAAGGCGGTCAGGCCGGCGTCGCCGGCGAGGACGATCAGCATCGTGGCCACCAGCCCTTCGGAGACGCCCCAGAACACGCGCTGCCGGGTCGGGCCGGGATCGGGGGAGCCGGTGCAGAGCATGTCGACCACCAGAGACGCGGAGTCTGAAGAGGTTGCGAAGAAAATCGCGACCACGAGCACGGCGATACCCTGTACGAGGTCGGCGAAGGGGAAGTTCTCGAAGAAGGCGAACATGGCAAGCGGCACAGATTCGGCAACTGCATCGCTGAGTGCGCCGGCCTGGTCACCCAAGGCATCGCGCGCGGCGGCGCCGATGCCGTCGATTTCCATCGCCTGCCAGCCGAAGATCGAAAACCAGATCAGGGTAAAGAGCGACGGTGCCAGCAGCACGCCGAAAACGAATTCGCGAATCGTGCGCCCGCGTGAGATGCGGGCCACGAAAAGGCCGATGAAAGGGGACCACGTGACCGTCCAGGCCCAGTAGAACACGGTCCAGCCGCCCTGCCAGCCCCAGCCGTTCGAGTTGGGGCCGATATCGGCCAGCATGTCGTTCCAGAACGCCAGGCGCGGCAGGTTGCCGAGGTAGAGCCCGACGGTTTCGACCATGCCGCGCAGCAAAAAGAGCGTCGAGCCGCAGATCAGCACGAAGATCATCAGGCCCACGGCCATGCCGATGTTGATGTTCGACAGAAGCTTCACGCCCTTGTCGAGGCCCGCGACGATGGAGACGACAGCGACCGCCGTGAGGACCGCGAGGATCGCGACCTTGAGCATGACGCCGGAGTCCCAGCCGAAGAGCGCGGAAAGCCCGGCGGCGATCTGGGACGAGCCGAGACCGAGCGAGACCGCGACCCCGAAGAGCGTGCCGAGAACCGCCGCGATGTCGATGGCTTTGCCCAATGGACCGTAGATCCGGTCCTTGATCAGGGGGTAGAAAACGGAACTGACGCGCACGGGCAGGTCATAGCGGTTGATGAAATAGGCGAAGGCGAGGCCGGGCAGGGCGAAGATCGTCCAGGTGTGCAGGGCGAGGTGATAGGTAGCGATGGAAATCGCGTCCTTCGCGGCCTCTTCGGAATAGGGCTCGACCCCCGGCAGGGGCGGGGTGGCGAAATGGCTCATGGGTTCGGCCACGCCCCAGAACATCAGGACGGTGCCGATGCCGCCGGCGAAGAGCATCGTGAACCAAGACAGGTTGGTGTAGTCGGGGCGGGAATCGCGCGGGCCGAGGCGGATATGGCCGTGGCGGCTCATGGCGGTCCAAACGAGGAAACCGAGCCAGAGGTTGACGCCGAGGATGAAAAACCAGCCCAGGTGAGAAACGATCCACGCGCGTCCGGCGGCGAAGGCGTCGCCGATGGGTTCCGGCGCGATGACCAGTGCTAGAACGAAAACGAGGGTGAATATTGCGGATATCGAGAAAATTACCGGATCGGTTTTCAGGCCCATCCGTTCAACCCACGTAGTCATATGACTGTCCCCCTCTGGACGTTTTTCGTTCCTGGACGTTAAGGGTTTGAACGCAGAGGGGGCGGGGTGAGTTCCACAACTTTTGGTAGCGCGGCAAGTGAAGCACGCGCCAAAAGGGCGCGGGCGTCGTCAGATCACGCGGATGACTTTCTTGTCGATGGCCAGCATGTAGCCCCGGCGGGCGATGTTCTTGACCAGCAGTTCCGAGACCATCTGGTTGCCCAGCGTGTCGCGCAGGCGCTTGATGCGGGTCGCGCCGGCGGCCTCTTCGCAATCGTCGGCGGAACGGCCGGAGATCACCGCCTCGATCTCGGCGCCCGAGAGCACGTCGTCATCCATGCGTGCCTCGGCCAGAACGGCGAGGGTTTCCATTGCCGCATCGGTCAGCTTGAAGCCCATGTTGTTGAGGTAGACGGCGTTTTCCTCGCGGCTGATGAGCAGCGAACTGACCTGGATGCCGGAATGTTCGATCTGCGCAAGGCGGCGGTTCATGCCAACCAGCATGACCAGAAACACCAGAGCGGCCACGAGGAGGGCCGTGGCGAAGATCAGCAGCACGAGAATGAGCATCCGGTAGCTGCCCAGCGTTTCGGAAAAGGCGGTGCCGGAGAGGGCGAGGATTTCCAGCAGCTTGATCTCGGCATCCGAGGTCAGCGCGTCGTTCTCGGCGAAGATCTGTGCCACCTTGTCGTTGAAGGCGTTGGCGTCGGGCAGGGTCAGAACCAGAACGATCGCGGCACCGACAAGGATCGTTACGATGGCCGCGACGCCAAAGAGCACGATCCGGCTGCCGGAGCGGCGGGTGTCGGTAATGGAGGTTTCCAAATCCTGCACGTGCGGCAGTCTCCTTCTTCTAGCCTTCGCGGACCGAGAGAACCTTGAGCAAGGTCAGGCCCTGGCTGGCAAGACGGGCGCTCAACTCGGCGGTGGCGTTGGCGACGGTGCAGGGCGCGCTGACCTGCGCGACCTCGTAGATAAGCTCGAACGGGGTGTCGCGCTTGGCCTTGTATTCGGCAAAGCAGGCGGCCTGGGCGGCGCCGGTCGTGGCGGCAGCAAGGCCGAGCGTCACGACGAGGGAGAGGAATGTGCGTTTCATTGCGCCAAGATGCGCGTATCCCCGCCGCTATTCAATATCCGGTTGGCGGCAAACGGGCTTTTGCGCCGTGTTATCGGATAACAGGCGGGCGATATTGCCTGTCCGGGCGGGGTGGACCCATCCTTGGTGCATCGCCTGACCCGGGCCGACACGGTGACGTCATGACCGGGGGAGGAAACCGATCAAAGCTGAATGCAGAGAAAGGATCTGACATGACACATCGGAAATTCATATCGCTGATACTGGCCGCGGCGCTGGCTGTGACGGGGATGACAGCGGCCCCGGTTCAAGCGGGCAACAGGGATGTCGGCAAATGGGTGGCCGGGGCGGTCGCCCTGGGGTTGATCGGCGCGGCCATCGCCGACAAGCGCCGCGACGACCGCGCGGTGACGCGTCATCAGGGCGGTCATGTGCCGCGGTTCAATAAGGGGCACCGCCGTGGGCACGACCGGTACGACAATCGCGGGCATCGGCGCGGACATGACGGCTATGGTAATCGCGGGCGTCATGGCGCGCGTTTTGCGCTGCCGCAGCAATGTCGCCGCGACGTGCGGGTCCGTGGCGGTGTGCTGCGCGGGTATGGTCGGCACTGCCTGCTGAAAAACTATTCAAGGTTCAACGCGCTGCCGCATCGCTGCGCGGTGGAGACGCGCGGAAATGGCCGCCGTGGCGTGGTTTACGGCAGCACCTGCCTTGAGCGGCACGGGTTTTACGACCGCAGAGGCGGCAGATACCAGAGATAGACCGCAGGCACCGGTCGAGCAGCGAAGGGAGGGGCCCGGGTCAAAGCATCCCACCGGGCGCCTCTCTTCTTTTCCTTCCATGAAAACGCGACTACTAGGGGCCATGAGCACCACCGCGCATGGCCCCCATTTCCAGTTCGAGACCGAGGCGCTGGCCGCCGGCGCGCTGCGCGTGGCCGGTGTGGACGAGGTGGGCCGTGGCCCGCTGGCAGGGCCGGTGACGGCGGCGGCGGTGATCCTGGACCCGGAGCGCATTCCCGAAGGCCTGAACGATTCCAAGGCGCTGACGGCTAAGCGCCGCGCGGTGTTGCACGATGCGATCATGGAGGTGGCCGAGGTTTCGGTGGCCCATGCCAGTGTCGAGGAGATCGACGAGATCAATATCCTGCGGGCGGCACAGCTGGCGATGACACGGGCGTTGGAGGGCTTGTCGCGCCCGCCGTGCCTGGCGCTGGTCGATGGCAACCTTCTGCCCCGTGAAATGCCCTGCGAGGGCCGCGCGATCGTCAAGGGCGACGCGGTTTGTCTGTCGATTTCGGCGGCCTCGATTGTGGCCAAAATAAGGCGCGATCGCATCATGTGGGATTTGGCGCAACAGTATCCCGGCTATGGCTGGGAGACGAACGCCGGCTATGGCTCGAAAAGCCACATGGCCGCTTTGGAAAATCTTGGTGTGACCCCACACCATAGACGTTCGTTCAAGCCAGTGCACAATATCTTGTATCAAGAAAAAAACGTAACCGACTGATTCAAAAAGAAATTGACCGCGAATCGGCTTTGACTCATCCTTGGCTTCAACGACCAGAGCGCACAAGAAGGCGCCGGGACAGAGGCAGAAAAGATGACGACAAAGACCAAGAAGGGCGTGCAAACGCTCCCGTTGAATACTGTCCTTGGTGGCGATTGTATCGAGGTCATGAACGGCCTGCCGGAAGGCAGCGTCGACCTGATTTTCGCCGACCCTCCGTACAACCTGCAGCTGCGCGGCGACCTGCACCGGCCGGACAACAGCCAGGTGGATGCGGTCGACGACGCGTGGGACCAGTTTGCCAGTTTCGAGGTCTATGACCGGTTCACCCGCGACTGGCTGAAGGCCGCGCGGCGACTGCTGAAGCCCAATGGCGCGATCTGGGTGATCGGGTCTTATCACAACATTTTCCGGGTCGGGGCGGCGTTGCAGGATGCGGGCTTCTGGATCCTGAACGACGTGGTGTGGCGCAAGTCGAACCCGATGCCGAATTTCCGGGGCAAGCGCCTGACCAACGCGCATGAGACACTGATCTGGGCCAGCCGGGACGAGGCGGCGAAATACACGTTCAACTACGAGGCGCTGAAGTCGCTGAACGAAGGCATCCAGATGCGCAGCGACTGGGTTTTGCCCATTTGCACCGGCCACGAGCGGCTGAAGGACGAGCAGGGCGAAAAGGCGCATCCGACGCAGAAGCCCGAGAGCCTGCTGCACCGTGTGTTGCTGGGCACGACCAATCCCGGCGACGTTGTGCTGGACCCGTTTTTTGGCACCGGCACCACGGGCGCCGTGGCCAAGATGCTGGGGCGCGAGTTCATCGGGATCGAGCGCGAGGAAGCGTATCGCAAGGTGGCCGAGAAACGGCTGGGTATGGTGCGCAAGTACGATCGCGAGGCGTTGCAGGTCAGCACCAGCAAACGGGCCGAGCCGCGGGTGCCTTTTGGCCAATTGATCGAGCGTGGGATGCTGCGACCGGGCGAGGAGCTGCTGAGCATGAACGGACGTCACAAGGCCAAGCTGCGCGCCGATGGCACGCTGGTGGGCGATGACGTCAAGGGCTCGATCCACCAGGTCGGCGCGGCGCTGGAAGGTGCGCCCAGCTGCAATGGCTGGACCTACTGGTGCATCAAGCGGGACGGCAAGCCCGTCTCCATCGACGTGTTCCGGCAGCAGATCCGGGCCGAGATGGCCGAGCGCGCCAACTAGAGCTTTCTTAGAATTCAAGAACACCGCCGGTGCCTGTGGCCTGACACATGGCACTCACCTTGCCCCCGCCCTGACGGCGGGGGCTTTTTTCATGAAGTCTATATCAGGCGCTTGAGGTGGATGCCGTAATGAGTCGGGGTCGTTGAGCGCGTGATGGGCGAAACGCAGAGGCAGAGCCGCATTGACTTTTTGAGAATGACTTGCATATTCATGTTTAGTCACCTGCAAGAGGGCTTTTTGCGAATGCGATTTTCTCGCCGGACCATGTTGATCACCTCCCTGGCGGCTGGCGCTGTGGCTGGAACGCCGCTGCGGGCGCAGGGCGCGTCGATCTCGGTGGTGGCCACCACCGGGATGATCGCCGATGCGGCGCGTCGCGTGGGCGGGGAGCATGTCGAAGTCGAAGCCTTGATGGGGCCCGGCGTCGACCCGCATTCCTACCGTCAGACCCGAACCGACATCCAGGCCGCACTGCGCGCTGACCTGCTTCTTTGGCACGGATTGTACCTTGAGGCGCAGATGGAAGAGTTCCTTCTGAAGCTGGGAGAGCGCGGGACGGCTGTGCCGGTGGGAGAAGCGGTGCCGCGCGACAAGCGGATCGCGCATGAGGATTACGCCAACAAGTTCGACCCGCATGTCTGGATGGTGCCGGAGCTTTGGGCCTACGTGATCAATGGCGTGCGTGACGCGCTGAGCGAGGCGGCGCCGGACCGTGCCGATCTGTTCGCGTCCAATGCCGCGGCATATTTGGAAGAGCTGGACTCCTTGGGATCCTATGCGCGGCGCGTGCTGGGGACCGTGCCGCAGCCCGCAAGGGTGCTTCTAACCGCGCATGATGCGTTTGGCTACTTCGGTGCGGCCTATGGTTTCGAAGTCGTCGGTATCCAGGGAATATCCACGGAGTCTGAGGCCGGGCTGAACCGGATCAGGACCTTGGCCGATATGCTGGTGGAGCGCGGCATAGGGGCCGTGTTCGTCGAAACCTCCGTCAGCGACCGCAACATTCGTGCGTTGGCCGAAGGGGCTGCCGCGCAGGGGCACGAGGTGAAAATCGGCGGCGAATTGTTTTCGGACGCGATGGGTGTGCCAGGCACATATACCGGCACTTACATCGGGATGATCGACCACAATGTCACGACGATCGCCCGGGCGCTTGGCGGCAAGGTGCCGCGGCGCGGAATGCAGGGTAAACTGGCGGAAGGGAGCTGAGGCCGTGAGCGTGGAACTGGTGACGACCGAAGCCGAGCGCGAGGACCGTGATGCGCTGGCGGAAAGCCCATTGGCGGTCCGTGGGCTGACAGTCTCTTATGGAGAAAAGCCTGCCGTGTTTTCGGTGGATGCAACGTTCAAGCAAGGCGCGATGACGGCCATCATCGGTCCGAATGGTGCGGGCAAGTCGACGATGCTGAAGGCCGCACTGGGCATCGTGAAGCCTGTTTCGGGGCGGGTCACGGCGTGGGGCGAGGACCTCGAACAGATGCGGTCCCGGATCGCCTATGTTCCGCAAAGAGCGACCGTGGACTGGGATTTTCCGGCGCGCGTTCTGGATGTGGTGATGATGGGGCAATACAGAAAACTCGGGCTGTTGGGCCGGGTCAAGACAAAGCACATGCAGACCGCGCTGCACTGTCTTGAGCGCGTCGGCATGGACGGATTTGCAGACCGGCAGATCGGGCAGTTGTCCGGCGGTCAGCAACAGCGGGTGTTCCTTGCCCGGGCGCTGGCGCAGGACGCGGATCTGTACCTTCTGGACGAACCTTTTGCCGGGGTCGATGCGGCGACCGAAACGGCAATTATCTCGGTGCTGAAGGACCTGCGCGGATTGGAAAAGACGGTTGTCGCGGTGCATCACGACCTGTCGACGGTTACCGACTATTTCGACCGCGTTTTCGTCATCAGCACCAGCAAGGTTGCCGAAGGGTCGGTGGCCGACGCCTTCACGCAGTCCAACCTTCAGAAGGCATATGGTGGGCGGCTGGCCACGGCGCAAATGGGCGGGTTGGGGTAGGCGAATATGATATGGGACGCGCTGACACTGCAGCTTGGATACAATGCCACGCTCGTCACGATTGGCGCGGCACTGCTTGGAATGGCGGCGGGTGCGACGGGAACGTTCCTGTTTCTGGGCAAGAGGGCGCTTGTCAGCGACGCGATAAGCCATGCGACCCTGCCGGGTGTCGCGCTCGCCTTTGTGGTGATGGTGGCGCTTGGCGGGGACGGGCGGGCCCTACCGGGGCTGCTGGCCGGCTCGGCCCTGTCGGCGGCCGTCGGGCTTTTGTGCGTCAGTGCCCTGACCAACAGGACGCGGCTGTCGGAGGATGCGGCAATCGGGGCGGTTCTGTCGGTGTTTTTCGGCTTCGGTATCGTGCTGTTGACGGTGATCCAGTCGATGAATTCCGGCCGGCAGGCGGGACTGGAGAGCTTTCTGCTGGGCTCGACAGCCGGCATGTTGTGGCAGGACGCGATGGTGATCGCGTCGGGCGGCGCGATCGTGCTTCTTCTGGTTGCCGCGTTCCGGCGACCGATGACCATGGTGGCCTTCGATCGCGTGTTCGCCGCGAGCTTGGGAGTAAAAGTGCCGCGGGTCGAGTTGGCGATGATGGGTCTGGCATTGGCGATCACTGTCGTGGGGCTGAAAGTCGTGGGGTTGATCCTGATTGTCGCGCTGCTGATCATTCCGGCGGTCGCGGCGCGGTTCTGGACTGACCGGGTCGGCCAGGTCGTGATCCTGGCCGGCGTGATCGGAGCCGTGTCCGGCTATGCCGGAGCGGCAGTTTCGGCCACGGCGCCGGCGTTGCCCACCGGCCCGATCATCGTTCTGGTCGCGTTCGCCCTGTTCACCCTGTCGCTTCTGACGGCCCCCAATCGCGGCGTTTTTGCCGTGGTCCTGCGGCATCGGCGGTTCCGCGCGCGGGTGCATGTCCGGCAGGGATTGCTGGCGCTGGCGCAAGGGCAACCGATCTACGAGGGCCTGACGCTGCGTCTTATGCGGCGCCGGGGGCTTATTCGTGCTGACGGCGTGGCGACCGAGCTTGGACAGGCGCAGGCTGCCAGGGCATTGCGCGAAGAGCGGCGCTGGCAACTGCTACGTTCGGATCCGGCTTATGAGGAAGCGGCGGCGAGTTATGACGGGCTGACACCGCTGGAGGATGTCCTGACGCCGGATCAGTTGAGCGCGCTTGATCGCGAACTGCAGCCAAAGGGGGTGTTCTGATGGGCGAGGAATTCGTCGTTCTGTCCTTGGCGCCCATGCTGATCGGGATTTTCGCCGCGGTTGCCTGTGCGATACCCGGGAATTTCCTGTTGCTGCGGCGGCAGGCGCTGATTGGCGATGCGATCAGTCACGTCGTGCTGCCGGGGATCGTGGTTGCCTTTCTGGTGACCGGGGTTGTCGCCGCGTGGCCCATGATGCTTGGCGCAGGCGCCGCGTCGCTTGTGGCTGTCGGACTGATCGAGGCAATCAGGCGGCTGGGCGGGATCGAGCCGGGTGCCGCGATGGGCGTCGTCTTTACGGCGATGTTCGCGGGCGGCGTCCTGTTGCTGGAGCAATCGGACACCTCTTCGGTGCATCTTGATGTCGAACACGCGCTTTACGGCAACCTTGAAAGCCTGATCTGGCTGGATGCGCAAGGCTGGGCGTCGCTTGTGGATATCGGAGCGTTGCGGGGCCTGCCGCCCGAGTTGCCGCGGATGGCCCTGACGCTTGCGCTGGTAACAGGGCTGACATGGGTGTTCTGGCGACCGCTGAAGCTGTCGACCTTTGACGAGGCGTTCGCGCGTACGGTCGGGCTGCCCGTAAGCTTGATCGGGCTGGGGCTGGTCGTGGTTGCGGCCATCGCGGCGGTTGCGGCGTTCGATGCGGTGGGCTCGATCATCGTGATCGCGATGTTCATCTGCCCGCCCGCTGCCGCACGGATGGTCACCAACGGCCTGGAAGCGCAGGTGGCATGGTCGATCGGGTTCGCCGTGATCTCTGCGGTCTTGGGGTACGTGCTGGCCGGATACGGCCCGATTTGGCTGGGCTTTGACGATGCGGTCAGTGCGGCGGGCATGATCGCGACGGTCTCGGGGGCAATCCTTGGTCTTGCCGCCGCGTTTGGTCCATGCCGCCACAGAAGCGGCGCCAGCGCGTCGGCACCTTAGTTGCCCAACAGCCCCAACGTCCGGCCCAGCGCCACAAGCCCGGCCCTTACAAGATCGCCGGAGTCCAGCGCCGTTGCAGGCACGCCTTGGGCCTCGAGCGCCGTCATGTGCGGGCCAGGTGCGGTACTGATCACCAGAACCTCCTGTCCAAGCCAATAGGGTCGGGTGGCGGCCAGTTCCGCCCCCAATAGGTGACCTGTCAAAGCCGCGCGGTCGCCTGCGATTTCGGCCTGACGCAAATGCGCCGCAAGGCGCTCCGGTCGGCTAAGCGTGTCGGCCAGCGCATCGGCATCGGCCGATGCGGCACCGTCGAGTGCGGTCACAAGGCGCGGTGTCAGAACCGTCTGGGCGCTGATCGCTTCGCCGGCGCTGATATGGATCCAATGGGTCACATCGGCTTGCGTCGCGCATATCACGCCGTCCCAATGCACGCGCGTCGCAAGCGCGCCGGCAATCCAGAGACGCACGCTGGCGCTGATGATGTCGGGCGGACTGGCCTGTTCTAGCGCAGGCAGGGTGCCACGGTTTTCCGGCAGAATGCTTGTGGGCAGACGATTGGGCGGTCCATCGCCCAATCGCACCATGCGCGGTGCATCGCCAAGCTCCGCCAGAACCGCATCTTCCGAGGCGGCAGTAGAGTGTTTCAAGAGGCTTTCGCCGTCAAACAGGTACCCCGACAGGCCGGAGATTTCGGGAACAAGCGCGATCCAGCGGGTCATCGCGCCTGCATTTGCCGCACGAGCGGGGCCACATCATACCCCGCCTTTGCGGCGCGTTCGATGATCTCTTCATCGGCACGGCGGCCATGTTCCACCGCGGCCCAGAGCATGGTGCAGCGGGTGCCACTGCGACAATAGGCCAGAATGGGCTTGGGCAGGTCCTGAAGCGCCTTGTCGAACTCGGCCAGCGCATCGGGGGTGATCATGCCGGACATGATGGGCACGCTGCAGACCTTCAGCCCTTCGGCCTCGGCCGCCTGTTTGATCGCCTCGAATTCGGGCTGTCCGGGCTCTTCGCCATTCGGCCGGTTGCACAGGATAGATTGAAACCCCGCTCCGGCAATTTCGCGCATATGTGCCGCGTCGATTTGCGGAGAGACGGCGAATTCCTGCGTCAGGGGGCGAATATCCATGCTTTGGCTCCTGTTCCGGCTAAAGCCCATATGGGCGCAAATGATCATGGATTTCAATGACTGCGTCGCCATGAACGGTGGTCGGGCGCAAGGCGACTGCACAAGACCGGCAGGCGTGCTATGTTCCGAGATGCATAGTTATCGACCGCATTGAAAGGGAGGACCCGAACCTATGACCGACAAGGACGCCTACACCAAGAAGCTTGAGGCTCAGATGAAGGAGTGGCAGGCCAATATCGACAAGATGCGTGCGCAGGCCGAAAAGGCGCAAGCGGATGCGCAAGGCCAGTACGAGGAACACCTGAAAGAGCTTCGTGCGAAGCGTGACGAGATGCAGGTCAAGCTGGACGAATTGCAGCGCAATCAGTCGGCGGCATGGAACGACGTCAAGGCCGGTGCCGACAAGGCATGGGACGACATGTCAAAGGCGATGCAGGATGCGTGGAAGCGGTTCAGTTGAACCGCTGAGCGCTTGGCGCGTCAGTCATAGCGTAGTTCCGTCGCCTTGCCGCGGAAGATCACGTAGGACAGCACGGTGTACCCGATGATCATCGGCAGGACGAAAAGCGTGCCGACGAGGATGATCACCAGGCTTTCCGGTGCGCTTGCGGCCTCGAATATGGTCAGGCGCTCGGGCACCACGTAGGGGTAGAACGAATACGCCATGCCGATAAAGGCCAGCGTGAAGAGCGCGATGGTCAGGGCGAACGGCGCGGCGCACAGCGCGTCGTTTTCCCGCGGCAGGCCGCGCAGCAGGCTCCAGAGCAGGAAGATCAGGCCCGCAGAGATCAGGGGCAGCGGCGCGAGGAAGTAAAGCTCGGGCAGCGTGAACCACTTGTCGAAGATCCGGCTGCTGACGAAAGGCGAGGCCAGCGATATCGCGCCCAGCCCCAGGACTACGCCCCAGATCCCGTCACGCGCCCACCGGATGGCCTTGGCCTGTAATTCGCCTTCGGCTTTCAGGATCATCCATGTCGCCCCGATGAAGGAATAGGCCACCGTCAGGAAGACAGCCGTGATCGCCCCGAAGAGCAGGGTGAAGGGTGTCATGTTCAGGCCCATGACGTAGAGACCAAGCATAAACCCCTGAGACAGCGACGCCATGAGGCTTCCTATCCAGAACGACAGGTTCCAGAGCCGCTTGCGCCGGGCCGGGACTTTGGCGCGGAACTCGAAAGCCACGCCCCGCAAGATCAGCCCCACCAGCATGAGGGCGACCGGCAGGTAGAGTGTGGTCAGGATCACGCCGTGCGCGGTGGGAAAGGCCACCAGCAGGATGCTGATGGCCAGAATTAGCCAGGTTTCATTGGCGTCCCAGAACGGCCCGATCGAGGCGACCATCCGGTCTTTCTCGGCCTCCGTGGCGAAGGGAAAGAGAATCCCGATCCCGAGATCGAAGCCGTCGAGGCAGACGTAGACCAAGATCGACAGGCCCATGAGGCCGGCAAAGGCCAGCGGCAACCAGATAGAGGGATCTCCGAACGTGTTCATGCGTCTACTCCGCCGGGGTCGGGTTCAGCCCGGGCATGTCGGGGCGGTCCCGCTTTTTCGCCTTCTGCCCGACGCAGGCGAGGTAGTAGAGCACGACGATATAGGCCAGCAACAGGGCAGCATAGACCGAAAGGTAGATGACCAGCGTCGTCGCAACCATCGGTGCGGGCACTTCGGCCACGGCTTGTTCTGTCGTCATGACACCGCTGACCAGCCACGGCTGACGTCCGATCTCTGTCGTGTACCAGCCTGCGAGCGTGGCGACCCAGCCGGAAAAGGCCATCGGCACCAGCGCCAGCAGCAGCGGCTTGGGCAGACCCTCGGGGCCGCGCCGCCGAAACGCCATGAAGCCCACGGCGACCCAGCTGATCAGAAGCATCGCCATGCCGGTACCAACCATGACGCGGAAGGCGTAGAAGACCGGCGCCACGGGCGGGTGAAGGATTGTACCGTCTTCGGCGATAAAATCGTTGAGGCCCGGAATTTCGCCGTCGGCGTGGTGCGTCAGGATGATGGACGCAAGGTTCGGAATGCCGATTTCGGCATGGTTTTCGCGCGCGGCTTCGTCCGGGATCGCGAAGAGCAGAAGCGGGGCATTGCTTTGGGTTTCCCAGTTTCCTTCCATCGCAGCCACCTTGGCGGGCTGATGTTCCAGCGTGTTGAGGCCGTGCATGTCGCCTGCGAAGATCTGCATGGGGATCAGTAACGCGCCGAGGCTAAGGCCCGTCACGAGCGACACACGCACGTCTTCGCCCTTGTCTCCGCGCAGCCAGCGCAGAGCGGAAAGACCGGCCAGCAGGAACGCGACCGTCAGGCCCGAGGCCAGCAGCATATGAGTCACGCGGTACGGCATGGACGGGTTGAAAATGATCGCCCACCAATCCGTCGCATGGGCCACGCCGTCGCGCATCTCGAACCCCGCCGGCGTGTGCAACCAGCTGGACAGAACGACGATCCAGAAGGCCGACATGGTCGTGCCGAACGCCACCAGGAACGTGGCCAGCGTGTGCAGCCAGCCCGGAACGCGGCTCATGCCGAAAAGCATGATGCCCAGGAACACGGCCTCGAGGAAGAAGGCGGTCAAGACTTCGTAGGCCAGAAGCGGGCCTGCGATGTTGCCGACCGTCTCCATGAAGCCGGGCCAGTTGGTGCCGAACTGGAAGGACATGGTGATCCCCGACACGACGCCAAGGCCAAAGCTGAGCGCGAACACTTTCACCCAGAAGCGGTAGGCATTCATCCAGCGTTCCTCGCCGCTGCGGTTGAAGCGCAGCTTGAAGTAGAAAAGCACCCACCCCAGCGCGATCGTGATCGTGGGGAACAGGATGTGGAACGAGATGTTGGCACCGAACTGGATGCGCGAAAGCAGGAGTGTGTCCATGGCTCTTAAGGTGACAGGTTGCGACGGGCGTTTTTACCCGCCACCGATCAACTTAGGGCCAAACGCGCAAATATCCGCCCAATGCGACCAGAGAGCGCGGCCAAAGTGGGAACTTCGGACGCTCGCATTACCGCTGCGTTGTCGCTTGTGCTGCCATCAGGCTGCAGCGAAGCCTGTATCCAGAGCCGAAAGAACGCGGTCGATTTCTGCCTCGTTGATGATCAGCGGCGGTGACATCAGCAGGTTGTTGCCCCCGATCCGGACCATGGCACCGGCGTCGTAAGTGGCCTTGTGGACCCGCTTGACCGTGGTTGCATCCATCGGGGTTTTCGCGGCGCGGTCGCTGACCAGTTCTATGCCGGTCATCAGGCCGTGCCCGCCCCGTACATCGCCGATGATGTCGTGTTTCTCCATCAGGTTCCGCACGCCATCGTAAAGCTGCGTGCCCCGGGCGGCGGCATTGGTTTTCGTATCCAGCCGCAAGGTCTCGGACAGGCAGGCCACGACTGCGGCGGCCCCGACCGGATGGGCGGAATAGGTATAGCCCGTCCAGATCGCGCCGCCCGCGTCGGCGCTCTCGAACACCTCCGCGACCGTCTCGCTGAGCAGAACGCCACCCACAGGGAAATAGGCGCTGGTGATACCCTTGGCGACGGTCATCATGTCGGGCTGCACGCCCCAGTGTCGGGCGCCCGACCAGTCGCCGGTGCGCCCGAAGCCGCAGATCACCTCGTCGGAAATCAGCAGGATGCCGTAGCGGTCGCAAATCTCGCGCATGTGCTTCATGAAGCTGGCGTCGGGGACGATGACCCCGCCCGCGCCCTGGATCGGCTCCATGATGAAGGCGGCGATGGTGCCGGGGTCCTGGAACTCGATCTCGTCCACCATGGCGGCGGCGATCTTCTCGGCCAGCCTCGCAGGGTCCGTTTCGTGGTACGGATTGCGATAGGTATAGGGGCTGGGCAGGTGGAAGCAGCCGGGCAGAAGCGGCTCGTAGGTGATGCGAAAGCGGTTGTTGCCATTGACCGAAGCGCCGCCCCAATGCGTGCCGTGATAGCCCTTTTTCAGCGACAGGAACTTGGTGCGCGTGGGCTCGCCGCGCAGGCGGTGGTATTGCCGCGCCATGCGCAAGGCCGTGTCGACCGCGTCGGACCCGCCGGAGGTGAAAAAGACGCGGGCCATGCCGTCTTCGGCAAAGAATTCCTGTACTGCGTAGGACGCTTCGATGGCCGGGGGATTGGTGGTGCCGGCAAAGGCCGAGTAATAGGGCAGTTGCCATAGCTGATCACTGATCGCCTGCTTGATGGCGTCGTTGGAATAGCCCAGGTTCGTGCACCACAGCCCGCCGACGGCGTCCACCACGCGATGCCCGTCGATATCGGCGATCTCGACGCCCTCGGCGCTTTTGATGATGGTGGGGGCGTGTTCCTGCTGCTCGCCCGGGTGGCCCATCGGATGCCACAGGTGGCGCGCGTTCATCTCTCGCAGGAAATTGTCGTCTTTCATGGAAAGCCCCCGTATCTGAGTCGCGGATTTGATCAAACGTGGCACCGCGCCGGGGTTCTGTCCAGTGACGCCGATGAGGGGCGCGCAAAAGAAAGGGGGCCGTTGGTTCGGCCCCTCATTCCTTCCTGCCGCGTTGTCAGGTTACCGTGCCGGGTCTCGTTGATCGTCCCCGGTCAGGGTGTGCCGCGATGCGTGGGTCGCGGTGTGTGTCTGAAAGATAGTGAGAAAGTTGGAGTCAGTCGCCGGGGCAAGCCTGCCCGCTTTGACCGTCGCCGGGTTCATGCGGCAGTGCCCGCGCGCCCGCGCGGTGCCGAAATTGAGATGTGCCCCAGTGCCGTTCGCAACACGGCGTCCCCCGATGGATGCACGGTTTCGGTCCCCTGTCCCCGTGCGTTTCATGCTGTTCCACAAGGTATAGGCGAAGTGATTCGCGCCGGTCAACAACGCATGATTCGTTTTGACGGCGGCAGGCGCTAACCCCTGACTCCGACTCGAAAAAAAATGCCGGCACTCGGGGCGTCGCCATTGGGGTGGTGATGATCTTGTGCAGGCTCAGGTGTCGAGCCAGACGTTTTCGAAATGCATGAATCGGGACTGGTGCACCTGGTCGTTCTTCACACGCTTGGCAAAGTGCTTGGTCTGGTTGCGCCAGAAGGGCTGTATGATCACGCCGTTGTCCTGAAGACGCGCTTGCAGCTTGGCAGAGTATTCGCGCCGCTCGTCCGCGTCGAACACGCCGACGGCTTTTTCGAGGATTGCGTCGAATTCGGGGTCCGAGTGGGCGGATTCATTCCACGCCTCGCCCGACTTGTAGGCGAGCACCAGGACCTGCACGCCCAAGGGGCGCGCGCCCCAGTTTGTGGTCGAGAAGGGAAACTTGGTCCAGTCGTTCCAGAAGGACGAGCCGGGAATGACGGTGCGCTTGAGGTTGAAGCCAGCCTCGCGCAGCATCGCGCCGATGGCGTCGGCGGTCACCGTGCGCCAGTCGCCGTCAATTGAGATCAGCTCCAGCTCGGTTTCGCCGTGACCTGCGGCCTTGGCCATTTCGATGGCGGCGGCGGGGTCGGCCTCTTTCTTGGGGATTTCGGCATATTCGGGATGGAACGGGGCAACGTGGTGGTTCTCGGCCGTGATGCCGTCGCCGTTGACGCCCAGCTGCAGCGCGATATTGTTGTCCACCGCCATCTGGACGGCGTTGCGCAACGCCTTCGACGTGTAGGGCTCGGTATCCACCCGCATCCTGGCCACGATCGTGGTGGCGGTGGGCATGGTGCTTTTGACCAAGCCAAGGCCGTCCAGCGTGTTGATTAGATCGGACGTGGTTTCGTCGTTCACGTCGATCTCGTCGCCGTCGAAGGCGGCCGCGATGGACGCGCCGTCGGTGCCGAAGTCGATGAACTGGATGCCGTCGAGATAGACCTCGCCGCCCCACCATTCACCGTTTTCCCGGCGCTTCACCTCGGCGCCGGTGCCGATATCCATCGAGACCAGTTCGAACGGGCCGGTGCCGATCGGGCTTTGGGCTAGGTCGGTGTCGTCGCCGTGGCTGCGGTGCACGATAAGCGCGGGATAGTCGGCCATGCCGGCGATGAGCGAGATGTCGGGGCGCGGCAGGTTCAGCTTGACGGTGTAATCATCGACCTGCTCGACCACGCCATCGGCCAGTTGGCCCGACTCCGCGTCGACCAGGGAGGCCATGCGCGCGGCCATGGAGTTGCCCTCCACCGATTTGTCGCACCAGCGGGTGATGTTGTGGACCACGTCCTCGGCGATGAAGTCGTCGCCGTTATTCCACGTCACACCCTGGCGCAGGTTGAGAGTGTAGGTCTGCGCGTCGTCCGACACCTCCCAGCTGTCCAGCAGAAGGCCGGTAAAGCTGTAGTCGGCATTCCAGCGCACTAGCGGCTCGCAGAACTGGCGGCCGAGATTGCCCTTCTCGGTCCAGTCGAACTTGCGCGGATCGGTGATTTCCAGAACCCGCATAGCGACGCGCAGCGCGCCGCCTTTTTTGCCTTCGCCATCCTGCGCTATGACGGGTTGGGCCACGCCCAGCAGGCCGGAAGCGGTGGCGGCGCAGGCGCCGAAGGTCGAGGCGAGTGCCATGAATTCGCGGCGGTCCATCTTGCCGGCGCGGGTGGCCTCGGCCAGCTTGCGCAGGACGGGGCGCAGCTGTGGCGGTTGCGTGTCGGTCATCATCGATGTCTGCCTGCTCTCGGGGCGTTTTTCCATCTTTTTCCGGCCTTTGGTCCCGCGAAGTCAGCGGAGGGGGGTTGATCTCAAGCCTTCGCGATACCAATTGCCGACGCGCCCGCCTCCCGCCGGTCACGGGCTTCCGGCGAATTTGCTTGAGACGGCGGGAGCGCACAGTTAGATCAGGCCGCAAAGGAGAACGGGCATGAGCCTCAATACGTTCGGACATCTGTTTCGCGTCACCACGTGGGGGGAAAGTCATGGGCCCGCTTTGGGCGCGACCGTGGACGGATGCCCGCCGGGGGTTCCGGTGGACGAGGCGTTCCTCCAGCAGTTTCTGGACAAGCGCCGCCCGGGCCAGAGCAAGCACACCACACAGCGCAAGGAGCCGGATGCGGTAAAGATTCTGTCGGGTGTGTTCGACAGGCAGACCACCGGCACGCCGGTGCAGCTGATGATCGAGAATACCGATCAGCGGTCGAAGGATTACGGCGATATCGCGCAAACCTTCCGGCCCGGTCATGCCGACATCACCTACCACCAGAAATACGGCATCCGGGATTATCGTGGCGGCGGGCGCAGTTCTGCCCGCGAGACGGCTGCACGGGTCGCTGCGGGGGGGCTGGCGCGGGCCGCGCTGGCCAGCCTTGCGCCGGGGCTGCAGGTGAAGGGCTACATGACGCGGATGGGCGATGTCACGATCGACCCGGACCGGATCGACTGGGACGAGGTCGACCGCAATGATTTCTTTCTGCCCGATGCGGACGCGATATCGGTCTGGGAGGAGTACCTGCAAGGGATCCGTAAGGCGCAGAACTCTGTCGGCGCGGAGATCGAAGTGGTGTGCCGCGGGGCGCCCGCGGGGCTGGGCGCGCCGGTTTACGGCAAGCTGGATACCGATCTGGCCGCGGCGATGATGAGCATCAACGCGGTGAAGGGCGTGGAGATTGGCGAAGGCATGGCCGCGGCGCGGCTAACCGGCGTCGACAATGCCGACGAGATCTTCATGGGCGAGAACGGCCCGGAATACAGCAGCAACCACGCGGGCGGTATCCTTGGTGGCATCTCGACCGGGCAGGATATCGTGGTGCGGTTTGCCGTGAAGCCCACCAGCTCGATCCTGACGCCGCGCCGCTCGATCCGGATGGATGGCAGCGCGACCGAGGTGGTCACCAAGGGGCGGCACGACCCCTGCGTCGGCATCCGCGCTGTGCCGGTGGCCGAGGCGATGATGGCTTGTGTCGTCCTCGATCATCTGCTGTTGCATCGCGGGCAGGTCGGTGAGGGGCCGCGCGGCGTGATCGGCTGATCCCGACCCTATGACTTGCGGGCGATTACCGCGAATTGAGTCATCGAAAAGAAGAAACGGCCCTCAGCGGCGAGTGCTTCCTGCTCTTCGCGCCAAGCGGTGCAGTCCGCTGCTGGGACGAGGTCGTTCTGCCGCGCGTAGTTATCCATTAATGTCAGCATCATGCGGGCCAGACCGTCCGGTCTGAGATCGTGATCACTCAGCGTGACCGGGCGGATATCCTCTACCTCGAATCCCGCCTCGCGCAGCATCGGCGGCAGCACCGCAGGCACGCGGCGCTCGACGAAATGGTCGTCCCACGAGGCGATCATGCGGTCCATGCGCGGCTGATCCTCGGTGTGCCAGATCCAGCTGTCGAAATGGATGTCACTGACCACCAGCCGTCCGCCCGGGCGCAACACGCGGGCGGCCTCTTGGCAGGCACGTGGCAGGTCGTCGAGATATTCGAACACCTGCACCGAGACGGCCTTGTCGACCGAGCCCGTTGCGACGGGAAGATCGTAGGCTGTGCCATCGAGGAACTCGACCCACTCGAAATCCGCGCAGCGGGCGATGGCAGCCTTCCGCATGTCGTGACTGGGGTCGACCCCGATGATGTGCCCGCCGGGCCCGACGGCGCGGGCCAGTTCGGCAGAGAGAAGCCCGTTGCCGCTGCCGATATCGAGGATCGTCTCGGCCGGTTTCGGTGTGACGGCGTCGAACGACAGACGCCGCCGCTGGATGATGTCGGACCCCTGATAGACGAGGTCCAGCAGGCGCGTCGTCTCGGCATCGAATTGCAGCATGTTCGTATCCCCCCGCGTTTCAGAATACCCGAACGCGGGGAAATTACGAAATCGACGCCTTAGCGCGGGGCCGTTTGACGCGAGAGTTGCACGGCGAGAATGCCGCCTGTGACGACCAGCACGCCAATTATATCCCAGAAACCTAATGCTTCGTTAAGCACGAGCGCGGCGATGGTGACGCCGAAGAACGGAGTGAGGAAATGGAAGGTCGCGGCCTTCACCGCGCCGATGCGGTTGACCAGGGCGAACCATACGAGCGTGGCGGCAAGGCCGGGGATCAGCGTGGTGTAGAGGAAAGCAGCGATCAGTTGCCAGGACCATGCGATTTCAAGGGTTTCGGTGGCGAGGCCGAAAACGCCCAAGGCGGCGCTGCCGACCAGCATTTGCAGGCCGACGATCATCAGGAAGTTGCCGCCCGAGGTCGCGCCGCGCACCATAAGGGTGGCGAAGGTAAGCGCGATGACACCGCCGATACAGAGCATGACGCCGTAAAGGTCGGCGCCGCCCTGAATGCGCGTGCCCATGATCAGCGCGACGCCGGCCATGCCGGCGGCGAGGCCTGCAAAGCCCAGGGCGCTGACGCGCTGGCCGAGGATCAGCCAGCTGGCGAGGCCGACCAGCAGCGGCATGGAGGAGGCGATGATGGCGGCGAGCGAGGCCTCGACCGTCTGCATCGCGACGAAATTCAGGCCGAGATAGAGCGCGTTCTGGCACAGGCCGAAGATGATCGTGGCCCGCCATTGCGCCGGTGTCAGACGCCAAGACTGGCCCAGGGCGCGGGCGATCAGGACGCCCAGGATGCCCGAGATCAGGAAGCGCAGCGCAAGCGCGCTGACGGGCGGTGCGGCGGCGACGATGATGCGCGCGGAGGTGAAGGCGCTGGACCACATGACGGCAAAGGCCAGCCCCATGAATAGCGCGCGAACATCCATGTTATACTCGTCCTCAAATGAAAAGGGCCGCCGGTTGGGCGACCCTTTCCGAAACCTGAAAGGATTACAAGATCAGCCGTTCACGCTGTCCTTGAGGGCCTTGGCGATCGTCATCTTGACGACCTTGTCGGCATCCTTGTGGATCTGCTCGCCGGTGGCGGGGTTGCGCACCATGCGGGCCGGACGCTCGCGGCAGTAGATCTTGCCCACGCCCGGAAGGGTGACGGCGCCGCCGTTGGACACTTCCTTGGTGATGATCTCGATCATGGAGTCGAGGGCGCTGGATGCGGTTTTCTTGTCGCTGCCCATTTCGTCGGCGAGGGCCGCAACGAGCTGGGTTTTGGTCATCGGTTTTGCCATTTTCTGGTCTCCTTCAACTGCCCGTTTCTTGGGCCTCCTGCGCGGGATTTAACTGTATCTTGTAGGCAAACACAACAAATAGTGTCGCAAAACAAGGCCGATTTCGGCGTTTTGGGCCTATTTTTTGGGGTTTGGGCCGTTTTACATGAGATTTGGTGCGCTTCAACGCGCAAATGGCGATCTTGCAAGCGCGGCGGGGAATCGTCAGTGAAACTTGGTTAATGGGGCTTGAGCCGGCCGAAACCCCATGTCGGTATCGCGTCGGTATCCGAGTGGTATGGCGACGGTGCGCGTTTCGCGATTTGCCGGGGTTAACGGGCCGTACGTGGTTAACAGGAGACTGACGCTACGTGGCGGGGTGTTCCTGGCCCAGGCCCGGATCGAGGCGACCGGACGCCAGGGCCGAGGCTGCGACCATCGCGGTCGCGGTGCCGAGCATCAGGGGCAGGCCGCCCAGTTGGTAGGTCAGGCCCGACAGCACGGTGCCGATGAGCCGCCCGCCGGCGTTGGCCATGTAGTAGAAGCCCACGTCCATCGTCACCCGCTCGGCCCGGGTGAAGGCGAGGATGAGGTAGGAGTGCAGCGAGGAGTTCACCGCGAAGACGGCGCCGAAGATCAGCAGCCCGGCCACCAGCGTGACGGTCAACCACGGTTGCGGGCCGGACGCGGCGAGCGCGGCGGCGGTCAGGGCGGCTGGAATGGCGGCCAGTGCCCAGGCCCAGCCACGGGCAGCGGCGACGAGATCGGACTCGGGGCGGGAGGCGGCACGCAGGAGCCGGGGGGCTGCGGCCTGTACCGCGCCGTAGAGGATGATCCAGACGGCCATGAAACTGCCGATGAGGAAGAAGGCGGCGCGGTTGCCTTCTTCGGTGCCGTCGGAGAGGACGGCGTAGAAGTAGATCGGGATGCCCACCACGAACCAGACGTCACGCGCGCCGAAGAGAAAGACGCGGGCGGCGGACAGCCAGTTGACGTTGGGCGACTTGGAAAAGACCTCGGAGAATTTTGCGCCTTTGCGGCCCTTGGGCAGGCCTGGAGGCATCGCGATGAGGACGGCCACGAGGATGAGGGCGAGTATGGCGGCCATGCCGAGCACCGCGCCGGTGAAGCCGATGAGCGCCAGAAGGGCAGCGCCTAGCAGGAAGCCCAGGCCTTTGACCGCGTTCTTGGAGCCGGTGAGCACGGCGACCCAGCGGAAGAGGCCGCCGCCCGTTGTGGGGGCGAGGAGCTTTACGGCGGACTTCGAGGACATCTTGGCGAGGTCCTTGGCCACGCCGCTGGCGCCTTGCACGACCATGACGAAGGCGACCGACAGGCCGATGGCCCATTCGGGGTCGAGCTGGGTCAGGGCGAGCAAGGCCAGCACCTGTATCCCGAGGCCAACATAGAGCGTCGAGGTCAGGCCGAACCGGGCGGCGATCCAGCCGGCGGCGAGGTTGGTGACCATGCCGGCGATCTCATACAGGACGAAGAGATACGCCAGTTGGACGGGGGAAAAGCCGAGTGTGTGGAAGTGCAGCAGCACCAGCATCCGCAGCGCGCCGTCGGTGAGCATGAAGGCCCAGTAGGCCGCGGTGACGGCGATGTAGGCCGAGAGGCCTTCGGGGCGGGTAGAGGTTTCGGTCACAGGGAGGCGCCGACCATCAGGGCCACGTCGACGAGGCGATAGGCATAGCCCATCTCGTTGTCGTACCACGCGTAGATCTTCACGTGGGTGCCGTTGACGACCATGGTCGAGGGTGCGTCGACGATACCGGAGCGCTGGTCGTTGGTGTAGTCGGCGGAGACCAGCGGGCGTTCCTCGTAGCCGAGGATGCCCTTGAGCGAGCCTTCGGCGGCGGCCTTGAAGAATCCGTTGACCTCTTCGGCGGTGGTCTCGCGCTCGACCTCGAAGACGCAGTCGGTGATCGAGGCGTTCAGGAGCGGCACGCGCACGGCGTGGCCGTTCAGGCGGCCCTTGAGTTCGGGGTAGATCAGCGTGATGGCGGTGGCGCTGCCGGTGGTGGTGGGAATGAGCGAGTTGAGCGCCGAGCGGGCGCGGCGCAGGTCCTTGGCGGGGCGGTCGACGATGGTCTGCGTGTTGGTGACATCGTGGATCGTGGTCATGGAGCCGTGCTTGATCCGCAGGTTTTCGTGGATGACCTTGACCACGGGGGCGAGGCAGTTCGTGGTGCAGCTGGCCGCGGTGACGATGCGGTGGCGGGTGGGGTCGTAGATGTCGTCGTTGACGCCCATGACAATGTTCGCTGCGTCGCCGTCCTTGACCGGGGCGGAGACGACCACCTTTTTGACGCCGGCGTCGAAATAGGGGGCCAGCTTGGCCTCGGACTTGAAGACGCCGGTGCAGTCGATGATTACATCGACGCCGTCGAGCGGCAGGGCCGACAGGTCGCGCGTGCCGATGAAGGGGATGCGGGTGCCGTCGATGGTGACGCTGTCGGCGTCATGGGCAAACTCGGCGTCCCAGCGGCCATGCACGGTGTCGAATTCCAGAAGATGCGCGTGCATTTCTGCATCGCCCACGGCGTCGTTGATCCATGCGATTTTCGCGCCGCGCTCCAGCAGCGGCTTCAGGATCAGCTTGCCGATGCGGCCCAGCCCGTTGATGGCGTAGGTGGTCATGCGGAGGCTCCTGCATTGGTGCGGCCGATGTCGTCCACGGCCTTTTGCAGGGACACCCGGTCGAGGCTGTCGAGCGACAGGCTGGTGAAGGCCTTGATGCGGTTTCGAAGCGCGCCGTAGGCCTGTTGGAAGGCGAGCGCCTTTTGCGCGTCGGTGCCGTCGGCTTTTACCGGGTCGGGCATGCCCCAGTGGGCGCTGACGGGCTGGCCGGTCCAGGCCGGGCATTCCTCGTTCGCGGCCTGGTCGCAGACGGTGAAGACGAAATCGAATTGCGGGGCGTCGGGGCTCTGGAAGACCGAGACATTCTTGGCTTCGAGCACGGAGGTGTCGTGGCCTTTCTGTTGCAGCACGTCGAGGGCGAAGGGGTTCAGTTCGGACCTGGGCTTGGTGCCTGCCGAATAGGCGTTGAAGCGGTCTGCGGCCTCGGCCCTGAGAAGACATTCCGCAAAGATCGAGCGGGCGGAATTGCCGGTGCAGATGAAGAGCACGTTGTACTTGCGGTCGGTCATTTGGGGAACTCCGAGAAGGGTGTGCAGGGAGGTGGGGGAACAGGCATCGGGGCGGCCGCGGCAGCAATCGCCGATGAGATAGTCGAGGGTTTGTCGCATCGCTGTCATGTCGACGCTGTAGCGCAGGGAGGTGCCCTGCCGCGTGCGCGTGATCAGCCCCGCCTGCACCAGCGCGTTGACGTAAGTGGAAAGCGTGTTTGGTTTGAGGTTGAGCGCGCGGGCCAGTTCGGTCGCCGGGACGTCATCGGGGTAGCGGCGCATCAGAAGGCGGAAGACCGCCATGCGCTGGGGATGGCCGAGGGTGGCGAGCCGGTGGGGAATCAGTGTTTCCATAGTTCATGAATTACTGAATTAATACGGCGCGCGCAATAGCCTCATGTCGCTACTCGCGCGATCCGGGTCAGACGGTTTCGGGTTCGCCGCCGAAATGGGCCCAGAATTCATCCCGCGCGTTGCTGCGAGGGAAGTCGCCCTCGGGTTTCGGCAGGTTCAGAAAATCGCAGAGCGGATCCCAGCCGTCGACGGGCGAGAAGATCAGCAGGCGCGCGGCGGGGATGGTTTCACGCACCCGCGCGTTGTTGCGGCGATAGGCGGCGATGGCGGTGTCGCGGTCGAGGCCGCCAATGGCGTCCTGGATGACGATCTTGTCCATGGTCTTGAAGATCGCGGCAATGGGTGGCGGCAGGTCGAGGGTTTCGCGCAGGGCGAAGAACTTGCCGATGGTCTTGGAAAAGCTGTCCCACCAGTCGTCCTCGGGGCGTTCGGTGTGCACGACCCGGGCGTCGGGAAAGGCGGCGGCGATGTCGGGCCAGACGGCGGCGCCGGGGAAATCGACCTGGCTGGTATAGCGGGCGAAGACCGCGTGCCAGTCTACCGGCCTGCCGGCGGCGAGCGCGTCCCAGTGGGGCGGCTGGTCGGGGGCCTGCATGACCTCGACCATATGGTGACAGGGGCCGAGGCCCAGCTGTTCAAGCGCGAGCTTGGTGGACATGGTGCCGGTGCGGCCAAAGCCCGAGCCGATGACCTTGAGTGGCATGGCGTGTCTCCTTATCGAAGGTGAGGCCCCGAGTCGGCCAGCGGAGGCACATGATAGCGCGGGACGAGCGGTTGCAGGTAGCCGGAACTTGCGCAGGGTAGCTGAATTTCGAACGAATGGCCGCCGCTTGCGTTGGGCTTGCATGACCCATGTGACCAACAACAGGGTACTTTGCGCGCTGACCCCACGAGTGCGCGACGCGGTGACGAAGCAATGCGAGGATGTCACGCTTAAAGCTGGAACCGTCTTACAGCGGTCGGGCGACGCGACCCATGCGGTCTATTTTCCCGAAAGTGCCGTGGTATCCGCGATTGCGACCTACAGCGACGGATCGGGCATCGAGATGGCCAATATGGGGCGCGAGGCGTCTACGGCGGTAAACCTGATGTTGGGCCAATCGCGGCAGATGCACACCGACGAGGTGCAGATCGCGGGCGCGGCGCTGCGACTGCCGGTGGAGCGGTTCCTGCAGTTGAAATCCGAGCACGAGACGTTCGAGCGGGTGCTGTTCGCCAGCGCGCAGTCGGTGTTCTACCAGGTCATGATCTCGGGCGCGTGCAACGGGGCGCACAGCGCGCGGCAACGCTTGGCGCGGTGGCTGCTGACGATGGCGGACCGGATCGACGGCAGCGAGATGCGGCTGACGCATGACTTTCTGGCCGAGATGCTGGGGGTCCGGCGGGCGACGGTCACGGAAGCCGCGCAGGATCTTCAGGAAAACGGACTGATTTCATACACGCGGGGGCGGGTCAGGATCACCGACCGCACCGGGCTCACGAAAGCCAGTTGCGAATGTTACAACCTCGTGCGGGCGGCGAACCGTGAGCTGTTGCCCGAAAACGGTCGGGACGAGTGAAATCCCCAAAATGGTACGCTATCGTACAGATCCTGCGCTGGACGTCCCATAAGGTCGGCCTATCATCGCCAAGGTCCACGATGTAAATAATATTGTGAAGAGGGGGACGGCCCATGAGACCGATGGACGCCAGCATGGATGGCGATGACGTGATGAAGAATGCGATCCGGCATTCTCCGTTGTCGATCGTGCTGACGGACCCGCGGATCAAGGACAATCCGATCACCTATGTCAATTCCGCCTTCGAGGCGCTGACGCTTTACAGCCGGCGTTATGCGGTCGGACGTAATTGTCGTTTCCTGCAAGGGCCGGAGACCGACACGCAGCATGTGACGCGCATACGCGACGGGCTGAAATCGGAACAGGAATTCGAGGTCACGCTTACCAATCACCGCGCCGATGGCTCGGCCTTTCGCAACCAGTTGCTGATTGCGCCGATCCACGGTGATGATGGCGAGTTGACGGCTTTCTTCGGTCTTCAGCGCGAAGTGCCGAACCCTGCAGGCGCAGCAGAGGGGGACGACCCGTCGATGGGATTGCTGCGCGAGTTGCAGCACCGGGTGAAGAACCACCTGTCGATGATCGTCAGCATGATCCGCCTTCAGGCCCGCCAGAACGTCACCGAGGAGTCGCTGAAGGCGATCGGGCGGCGGATCGAGGCGCTGTCGGTTCTCTATGACGAGCTGTTGAACGGCGGCGGAACGGGCGCCAGCGAGGAGATCGCCACGGGCGCCTACCTGAACCGTATCGCGTCGGTCGTGTCCAGCTTGGAGCCGCGCGGGGCGATCCGGGTGAACGTGGAATGCGACGAGATCTCGCTGCCCGTGGATCAGGCGGCGCGACTGGGGCTTTTGCTGTCGGAATTCATGACCAACGCGTTCGAGCACGCGTTCGAGGGGCGGTCGTCGGGCACCCTCGACGTGCGGTTCGCGCGGCGCGAGGGCGGCGGCGTCTACATGATGGTCGAGGATGACGGCAACGGGTTGCCGGAGAACAGCAACTGGCCCTTCTCGGCGCCCAGCATCGCCGCCCAGAAGGACCGGGCGGAGCATCACGAAGGCGCGCTGGACACGACCGGCGACGATGGTAAGCCCGGCGTGGGCGGCAGCATCGTGCAGGCGCTGACGCAATCGCTGGACGCGGAGCTGTCCGTCGAGCGGCTGGAGCAGGGCACGCGGGTGACGGTGACGCTGTGATGCGGACGGGGTTTCGCACCGGCTGTTGACCTCGACGCGGTGTCTGGTGTTCGAGCGTTTACAATGAAATCAGTAGATGGGTATTGCCGCAGGATAGTGTCTGCTCTGCGGGACAAGGCTGACTTTCACTGTGACCTCTCAGAGAGGGCCCTCAACTTCTGAGAACATAGGCAAGTTATTCCAAAACTTGTCATAGTATCTTGACTGCTGAACAACGCGCTCATCAAACTCCGGGGACAGCCTTTGTTTCAGGTATAGAAAGCGATTGCCCAATTCTATTGTTTGCCTCGCAAAAACAAGGAGTGAGTTGTTGGTCAGGCCATCCATGTCGAAGACGGGATGCTCACGTAGGGCTCTGTCTCTGTCCCTACTGTTTGTGGTCAAATGGGCATAATGCTCGGTCCGGAGAACCCGGATTTGACTCCGAGTTGGAGATGCTCCCACATCTTCAACCTTGGAGGATAAGCCCTCAAAGTAATCATAGAACTCTTGGGCATCTCGCTCGATACCGTGAGTCTCGAAGTACTCGCGATGCCTGCTGACTATTTCATCCAAAGCGTGCTCAGCGTGATTTTTTGCAACAGGAATGGACTGGGAGTCATCTCCTGTGTCCCAGTGGCGGCTGCAAAAGAGAACTAAACTGGTTTGTATGCTGCGGATACAAAGATCCAGAGCATGTCCAGCATAACTATTGCTAAACTTCTCGTGGCGATCCGAATTGTCCACAATCCCCGAGAGAAAGGCATAGCAAGACAAGCCAAAGCCTTGTTGCCGATAAATGCGGTCGATGGTCTCGTCAAATTTCTGGAGATGAACATCTGGCACAAAAATCTCCCATGCAGTCAAATATCTGGCAATAAAAGCGGCACCGCAACCGGGGGCATTTGAATTTGTGTGCATCCCCTTACAAAGCAACGTCCACCAAGGGCTCGAAGCGGACTTTCGCCGCTATTCGCAAGGAGCTCTGCTTTGCCGGCTTGTATGCCGTTCACGCCGGAGGCCAGCGTCAGCCCCTGGGGTGGCGATCCGACGGCAATTCTGAAGCACTTTATGCCTGCCAGATGCATCCTCGGAATGATTGTTGCGTCCAGCCTCAGCCAAATCGCCAGCCCAAGGGAGGGGCTGACGATGGCCGGGCCGCTTCGCGGCTGTTCACCGGCTGGGTGCTGGACACCGATGTCTCGGCTCGAAGCGGCCATCTGTGAAGCGCTTGGTCTTCCAGCTTGATTGCGACACCACGCCTCTTTGTGGCGGTCAGCACCCAAACGCAAACCGCCCCCGCAGATACTGCGAGGGCGGCGTCGTTGGTATGGCGGACCCCGCTGGGGGACCGGAGTGCCTTATTTGTACTTCTTGATCTCGCCCGAGCGCAGGCGCGCGGCGTAGCTTTGCAGCTCGCGCTTGACGATCGGCATCAGGAAGTAGAGGCCCAGCACGTTGACCACCGCCATGGCGAAGATCGCCGCGTCGGAGAAGTCGATCACCGGGCCGAGGCTGGAGGCCGCGCCGATCACCACGAAGACGCAGAAGATCAGCTTGAAGATCAGCTCTTTCGTCTGGCCTTCACCGAAGAGGTAGGTCCAGGCCTTCAGCCCGTAGTAGGACCAGCTGAGCATCGTGGAGAAGGCGAAGAGGATCACCGCCAGCGCCAGGATGTACTTGAAGCCGTCGATCGAGGACTGGAACGCCGCCGAGGTCAGCGCGACGCCGGAATTGTCGCCCACGGTCTGGATCGCGGTGCCCGCCTCGTTCAGCACGAAGAGGCCGGTTTCGGGGTCGGTGACCAGCTGGTTGGTGATGATGATGACCAGCGCCGTCATGGTGCAGACCACGACCGTGTCGATGAAGGGTTCCAGCAGTGACACGAAGCCTTCGGTGATTGGCTCCTTGGTGCGCACGGCCGAGTGGGCGATGGCCGCCGAGCCCACGCCCGCCTCGTTCGAGAACGCGGCGCGGCGGAAACCCTGGATCAGCGCGCCGACCATGCCGCCGGCGACGCCGAGACCGGTGAAGGCGCCCTCGAAGATGCGCCCGAAGGCGGTGCCTATCTGGTCGTAGTTCATTAGGATGATGATCAGCGCGGTGCCGACATAGAGGATGCCCATGAACGGCACGACCTTTTCGGTGACCTTGGCGATGGATTTAAGCCCGCCGACGATCACGGCGAAGACGACCGCCGCCATGACGAGGCCGGTGATCCAGCCGGGGTAGTCGCCCAGCACGTTCGACAGCTGCGCGTGCGCCTGATTGGCCTGGAACATGTTGCCGCCGCCAAGCGCGCCGAGGATGCAGAAGACCGAGAAAAGAACAGCCAGGATACCGCCGCCGAAGATGCCGCGTTCCTTGAAGCCCTTGGACAGGTAATACATCGGGCCGCCCGAGACTTTGCCGTCGGGATATTCGTTGCGGTATTTCACGCCGAGCGTACATTCGGTGAACTTGGACGCCATGCCCATGAGGCCGGCGAGGATCATCCAGAACGTGGCCCCCGGACCGCCGATGCCGATGGCCACCGCGACGCCCGCGATGTTGCCAAGGCCCACCGTGCCCGAAAGTGCCGTGGCAAGCGCCTGGAAGTGGCTGACCTCGCCCGCGTCGTTGGGATCGGAATAGTCGCCCTTGACCAGGGCGATGGAATGGCCGACCCAGCGGAACTGCACCACGCCGAAGTAGATGGTAAAGACGGTGGCGGCGATCACCAGCCAACCCACGATCCAGGGAAAATTGGTGCCGGGAAAGTCGGAGAAGATCAGGCTGACGAACCAGCCGGTGGAATTGGCGAAGATTTCGTTGACGGTTTCGTCGATGGTCTGCGCCAGGGCCGGGGCGCTGAGCGCCAGCAGGGCGAAGAGCGCCGCCAGGGGCGTCTTGAGTGAATTTTTCATCTGTGTCCCTCGATACTTGTCGTTGAATGTATGGCGCGTGGTCACGGCACGATGGTGACCGGCACGGGGGCTGCCTGTGCGAGGCTGCCCGCGACCGAGCCGAAGAGGCGCGAGGACAGGGCGGAATGGCCGGTGCGGCCGATCACGATCTGCTCGGCACTGTTCTCCTTGATGATGTCGACCAGCGTATCGGCGATATGGCCGTAGCGCAGGACCGTGGTGGCGGTGATACCGGCATCGGTAAGCTGTTTCAGAACGGGCTTGAGCAATGCCTCTTCGGCGCGGGCCAGTTCCTCTTTTCGGCGCTGGTGCCGTTCTTCGAGCTCTTCCTTGGTCAGGAAGGAATAGGGCGACCATTCCAGCACGTGGGCGACGACGATTTCCGCGCCTTGTGCCTTTGCCAGGGTGGTTGCGAAGTCGAGAGCCGCCTTGGCGCTTTCACTGTCGTCAAATCCCAGGACCAGTTTTTTTGACATTGTTCTCTCCTGTCTTTTTATTCCGGATCGGAATTCGGACAGCGTAGACGCAAAAGGCGAGTCGGTGCGAGTATTTTCAATTAGGCCCCAGTGACCGAGGTCGAAGGGAGGCGCATTGCTGATCAGCGTGTTACCGGGTGGGCAAACGGCCGGGAGGTCCCGGATCAGGTCCGGGACGGGTGGTCTTCGTGGCTCGGGTGATCCTAGAGAAACGCGGTTTCGTCGAAGCTGCGCAGCTTGCGGCTGTGGATGCGTTCCAGGGGCATGTCGCGGATATGCTCCATCGCGCGGATGCCGACCATCAGGTGGCGCGAGACCTGTGTCTTGTAGAAATCGCTGGCCATGCCGGGCAGTTTCAGCTCGCCGTGCAGGGGCTTGTCGGACACGCACAGGAGCGTGCCGTAGGGCACTCGGAAGCGAAAGCCGTTGGCGGCGATGGTGGCGCTTTCCATGTCGAGCGCGATGGCGCGGGACTGCGACAGGCGCTGGACCGGGCCGGACTGGTCGCGCAGTTCCCAGTTTCGGTTGTCGAAGCTGGCCACGGTGCCGGTTCGCATGACGCTTTTCAGCGCGTAGCCTTCCAGTTCAGTCTCGGTGGCGACCGCCTGTTCCAGCGCGATCTGCACCTCGGCGAGAGCCGGGATCGGCACCCAGGCGGGCAGGTCGGCATCGAGCACCGCATCCTCGCGCAAATACGCATGGGCGAGAACGAAATCGCCGAGCGACTGCGAGTTGCGCAAGCCCGCGCAATGGCCGACCATGATCCATGCATGCGGGCGCAGGACGGCGATGTGGTCGGTCGCCGTCTTGGCGTTGGAGGGGCCGACGCCGATATTCACCAGCGTGATGCCGCTGCTGTCCTTGCGCTTGAGGTGGTAGGTGGGCATCTGCGGCAGCTTGGAGGTGGGGCGCAGCACCTCGTCGGGGCCAGCGATGGCCGTGTCGCCGGGGCCTATGAGGCTGTCGTAGCCGCTGTCGGGATCGGCCAGCATCTTGCGGGCGAAGGCTTCGAACTCGGCCACGTAGAACTGGTAGTTGGTGAATAGAACGTGGTTCTGGAAATGCTCGGGCGCGGTGGCGGTGTAATGGGCCAGCCGGGCGAGGGAATAGTCCACGCGCTGGGCCGTGAAGGGAGCAAGCGGTGCGGGGTCCTCTTGCATCACGGTGTAGGTGCCGTTGACGATGTCGTCGTTGGTGGTCGACAGGTCCGGCACGTCGAAATAATCACGCAGGGTGAACTCTGCCGCGCCCTGTTGCGGGACGGTGATGGAGGCGTCGTTGGCGACGGCGAAATGCACCGGCATGGGGGTGTCCGAGAGGCCGATGGTGACGGGCACGTCGTGGTTGCCCAGAAGCAGCCCGATTTGCTGGGTCAGGTAGTTGCGGAACATGCGCGGCCGCGTGACCGTCGTGCTGTAGGTGCCCGGCTCGGCCAGGTGGCCGAAGCTTAGGCGGCTGTCGATCTTGGCATAGCTGGAGGTGCTGATGCGGATCTCGGGGTAGTAGGCGCGGACGGGGCGCGAGGGCTGGCCGTTCTGCATTGCCGCCTGGAACGCCTCGCACAGGAAGCTCACCGCGTTGTCGTAGAGGGCCACGAGATGCTCCACCGCCGCCGCGGCCTCGGTGAAGTGTTGCGGCGCGGGGGCTTTGGGGCTGTGATAGCGGCCGTCATCGGCGGTCTGAGCCATGGTGTACCCGTTACAATAAACTTGTGCGGCGCACGTTGACAGAGCCAGGGGCGCTTCGCAAGCTGACGCCGATTTGGCAGCGAGGGAGGGTGCGATGGATTTCGAAACGGTCAGGCCGGAGGTGTTCGGCGCGTCGCTGCGGGGGCTGGGGCTGAACCTGCTGGTGCGGGATGTGAAGCGCGAGGTGGCGTTTCTGGAGACGGTTTTCGGGATGACGGCTCACCGGGTGAGCGCGGATTTCGCGATCATGGTTTATGGTGAACAGCTGATGCAGCTGCATGCGGACGGCACCTATGCAAGCCATCCCGCGCTGGGGCTGTTGCCTGAAAGCCCGCCGCGTGGGGCGGGGGCGCAGATCCACCTATTTGACAGCGACCCGGACGAAGCGGCAGCCAAGGCAGAGGCCGCTGGCGGGCATGTGTTGCAGGCGCCGACGGACAAGCCGCATGGCCTGCGCGAGACCACCATTCTGTGCGAGAACGGTTATGCCTGGGTGGCGTCGCGGCCGCTGGAGGATATATCAGCCGGGTAGGCATAGGAGAAACGCATGGGCAAGGTGTTGCTGTCCTTCGGGCATGGCTATTCGGCGCGCGCGCTGGCAAGGCGGCTGGTGCCGCGAGGTTGGCGCGTGATCGGGACGACGAGAAGCGCAGCGAAGGCCGATGCGCTGGCGGACGAGGGCGTGGAAGGCGTGGTCTGGCCCGGAAGTGACCTGTCGGGGGCGTTGGGGGAGGCGACGCATCTGTTGAGTTCGGTCAGCCCGGGGGAGGACGGCGATCCTGTGTTGAACGCGCTGGGCGACGAGATTGCGGCGATCGCGGGCCGATTGGAATGGGCCGGGTACCTGTCGACCACGGGGGGTTACGGCGACCATGGTGGCGACTGGGTGACCGAGGACAGCCCGCTGGAGCCGTCGACCGAGCGCGGGCAGAGACGAGTGGTGGCGGAAGCGGCCTGGGCCGGTATTCCGGGCCTGCCGCTGCATATCTTCCGGCTGGCGGGCATTTACGGCCCCGGGCGCGGGCCGTTCGAGAAGGTGCGAAAAGGCACGGCGCGGCGGATCATCAAGGAGGGGCAGGTGTTCAGCCGGACCCATGTGGAGGATATCGCGCAGGTGCTGGAGGCGTCGATCAGGCGGCCCAATCCCGGTGCGGCCTATAACGTCTGTGATGACGATCCGGCGCCGCCGCAGGACGTGATCGGCTATGCGGCGGAATTGCTGGGCGTGCCAATGCCGCCGGTGGTGAATTTCGAGGACGCGGACATGAGCCCGATGGCGCGGTCGTTCTATGCGGAGTCGAAACGGGTGGATAACAGCCGGATCAAGGAGGAATTGGGGGTGGAATTGATTTACCCGGATTACAAGGCGGGATTGACCGCGTTGTTGGCGGAAGAGAAGGCGCGTGCGGGGTGAGGTTGGCGTGGCGCGTGGGTTTTCACCCACCCTACGGGATGTTGCGCGAAGGATGAGGGGCGTGGTGGGTTATCACCCACCCTACGAGGTCTTGGATCAGGCCGGGACGGAGGCTTGGCGTCAGCCGTTTTCGCGCAGGATCGCGCCGGCGAGGTAGAGTGAGCCGCAGATGAGGATGCGCGCCGTGGGGTCTTTCGCCGCGATGTCGTCGATGGCGGCGCGGGCGCTGGGGGCGGTGCCGGCGGGCAGGCCGGCATTAGCGGCGGCGATGGCCGTGTCTTCGGCGGGCAGGGTGTTGGCCTCGCCGGGGATGGAGATGGCGGTGAGGCTTTGCGCCACCCCGGCCAGCGGTGAGAGATAGCCCGAGATATCCTTGGTGTTGAGCATGCCACAGACGAGGTGCGTGGGGCGGGGCGGAAGCGAGGCCAGGTGCGCGGCAAGCGCGCGGCCCGCGGCGGGGTTGTGGCCGCCGTCGAGCCAGAGCTCTGCCTGCGGCGCGGCCTCGGCCAGCGGGCCGGACGAGAGGCGCTGCATCCGGGCGGGCCAGTAGGCCTGCGTGACGGCGGCTTCCAGTGCGGCGTCGCCCAGTTGCAGGTGGCGCAGGGTGGCGAGGGCGGCGCCGGCGTTCTCGTATTGGTGCGCGCCGGGCAGGTTGGGCAGGGGCAGGTCGCGCAGGCCGGTTTCATCCTGATAGATGAGACGGCCACGCTCGGTGGTGACGTGCCAGTGCTGGCCGTGGGCCAGAAGGGGCGCGCCCAGACGCTGGCCGGCGGCCTCGATGGCGTCCATGCCTTCCTCGTCCTGCGGGCCGACGACGCACGTGACGCCGCGCTTGAGGATGCCGGCCTTTTCGCCGGCGATCTTGGCCAGCGTGTCGCCGAGATATTGCTCGTGGTCCATCGAGACCGGGGTGATGATGGTGAGCGCCGGTTGATCGACGACGTTGGTGGCATCAAGGCGGCCGCCGAGGCCCACCTCGAGCAGGGTGAAATCGGCCTTGCTGCGCGACATGGCCAGCAGGGCGGCGCAGGTGGTGATCTCGAAATAGGTGATCGGCGCGTCGCCGTTGGCGGCGTAGCATTCATCGAGCACTTCGGTCAGGTGTGGCTCGGTAATGAGCTCGCCCGCCAGGCGGATGCGTTCGTGGAACCGGGCGAGATGTGGCGAGGTGTAGGCGTGGGCGGTTTTCCCCGCGCCCTCGATGCCGGCGCGGATCATGGCCAGTGTCGAGCCCTTGCCGTTGGTGCCGGCGATGTGGATCACCGGGGGCAGATCGTTCTGCGGGTTGCCCAAAGCCTCCAGCAGCCGCCAGACGCGGTCGAGCGTGAGGTCGATGATCTTGGGGTGCAGGGCCATCATCCGGTCGAGGATGACGTCCGATGTGGGGGCGGTCATTTCTCGGCTTCGTCCGCGGTCTGCTCTTCGGCCGTGTCGGGCTGTGTCTCGTCCTCGCGCTCTTCCTCGGCAGGGAGTTCGGGGGCGGGGAGGTCGGCGGTCACGGCGGGCGGCAGGTTCAGCAGCATGCGCAGGATGGTGATGAGTTCGGTGCGCATCTGGCCGCGCGGGGTCACGCGGTCGAGCATGCCGTGATCCAGCAGATATTCGGCGCGCTGGAAGCCCTCGGGCAGTTTTTCGCGGATGGTCTGTTCGATGACGCGGGGACCGGCGAAGCAGATGAGCGCGTTCGGCTCGGCGATATGCACGTCGCCCAGCATGGCGTAAGAGGCCGTGACGCCGCCCGTGGTGGGGTGGGTCAGCACGACGATGTAGGGCAGGCCCGCCTCTTTGAGCATCTGCACGGCGACGGTGGTGCGGGGCATCTGCATGAGCGACAGGATGCCTTCCTGCATGCGCGCGCCGCCTGCGGCGGAGAAGAGCACGAGGGGGCGGTTGAGCTTCACGGCCTCCTCGGCGGCGGCGATGATGGCGTTGCCGACATACATGCCCATGGACCCGGCCATGAAGGAGAAATCCTGGGCTGCCGCCACGATGGGGGTGCGGCCGATCTCGCCGGAGGCCACCAGCATCGCCTCGGTTTCACCCGTGGCCTTTTGCGCGGCGCGCATCCGGTCGGGATATTTCTTTTGGTCGCGGAATTGCAGCGGGTCGGCGGTGGGTTGGGGCACGGCAACCTGCGCGAAGGTGCCGCCGTCGAAAAGCGCGGTGAAGCGGTCGCGCGGAGTGATGGCCATGTGGTGGCCGCAGGAGGTGCAGACGTTGAGGTTTTCGCGCAATTCGCGGTGGAACAGCATGGTTCCGCACTCGTCGCACTTGGTCCACAGGTTCTCGGGGATCTCGCGGCGCGAGAAGATCGAATTGATGCGCGGACGCACGTAATTGGTGATCCAGTTCATCTGTGGCCCAGTTCCCGTTGCAAATCGCCCTTGAGATAAGGCGTGACGCGGGGAAATGCAATCAAACGCGCAGGGCGAGGCGCGCGGTGAGCCAACTGACCAGCAAGAGCATCAGGTCGAGCGGCGCCCAGAGCCAGAGCGCATCGCTGTCGCTCAAGGCGAAGGGATAGGTGTAGAGCGCCAGGCCGTCGAAATTGCCCGCAGGTGCGGCGACGAGGATGGCAAAAAAATTGTTGACGAAATGCAGGCCGAGGGCGGCGCCGATGGTGCCGGTGCGGGCGGTGAGGTCGGCGGCGGCGATGCCGAAGAGCGTGGCCCAGCCGACAATCAGCCAAGTGGCGTCGCCGTTGATGACGGGGTCGTAGTGCAGAAGGCCGAAGCACAGGGAGGGGACGATGATCCAGATGCGGGGATTGGCGAAGCGGGCGGCGAGCTGGCTTTGCAGGTAGCCGCGAAAGACCAGTTCCTCGGCCCCGGTCTGGATCAGCAGGGCGGGCAGGGCGAGCGGCAGGAAGGTCAGCCAGCGGGTGGTGTCGATATTTGCCTCGGGCGTGAGGCCGGGCGTGGCGGGTAGCAGCACGGACAGCGCGAGGTGCAGCCCGACCATGTAGAGGCAGACGCGGGCGAAATGGAGCCGTGCAAGGCGCAGATCACCGACGAAGCTGGGCAGCGCACGGCCATGGATGGCGCGGCCCGTCATGGCCAGGGCGACGATTATGAAGCCGAAGAGGTAGAGGTTGGCCAGCACGCCGGCCGGGGTGTCGCCGGTTTCCAGATCGCCGAGCGTGCTGTCCCAAGTGGTTGCAGGCGCCACGATGTTCAGCAGCGCCGAGGCGGCGAAGATCAGCGAAAGGAACAGCACCGCCAGCAGGATTGCACCGAGCACGAGGCGCAAGAGCGAGGCCGTGGGGCGAGCCGGGTGAACAAGGGCTTCGTGCGGGCGGTAGGCGTCGGACATGGAACCAGAGCTAGGGCGCGGGGCGTGAGACCGCAATGGCGTTTGGGCGGGAGCGGCCAAGAAAAAACCCGGGCGCGAACGCCCGGGTCAGGATCAAGGGTCGGGAGGACCCATTCTGATTTGGTCTCAGCCTTTCGAGAACTCGGGGTAGGCTTCCATCCCCAGTTCGGACATGTCGAGACCCGTGATCTCTTCCTCTTCGCCGACGCGGATGCCCATGACGGCCTTGAGGATGAACCAGACGATCAGGCTGGCCACGAAGGTGAACACGCCGTAGGCCACGATGCCGGTCAACTGCGTCATCAGGTTGGCATCGCCGTTGTAGAAGATCACGGCGATAGTGCCCCAGATACCGGCGAAGAGGTGCACCGGAATGGCGCCGACCACGTCGTCGATTTTCAGCTTGTCGAGCATCGGGACGGTCAGGACCACGATCACGCCACCCACGGCACCGATCCAGAGCGCACCGAAGAGCGTGGGCGCCAGCGGTTCCGCGGTGATGGAGACCAGGCCGGCGAGGGCGCCGTTGAGTACCATGGTGAGGTCGGGTTTCTTGTACATTACCTGGGTCAGGATCAGCGCGGTCACGGCGCCGGCCGCGGCGGCCATGTTGGTGTTGGCGAAGATGCGGCTTACGTCGGAGACGTCACCCACGGTGCCCATGGCAAGCTGCGAGCCGCCGTTGAAGCCGAACCAGCCAAGCCAAAGGATGAACGTACCCAGGGTGGCGAGCGCCAGGTTTGAGCCGGGCATCGGGTGCACCTTGCCGTCCTTGGCGTACTTGCCCAGACGCGGGCCCAGCACGATGGCACCGGCCAGAGCGGCCCAGCCACCCACGGAGTGCACGACGGTCGAACCGGCGAAGTCGGAGAAGCCTGCCTCGGACAGCCAGCCGCCGCCCCATTGCCACGAGCCCGAGATCGGGTACATGAAGCCGGTCAGGACGACGACGAAGATCAGGAACGGCCACAGCTTGATCCGCTCGGCCAGCGCGCCAGACACGATCGAGGCGGTGGCGGCGACGAAGACCAGCTGGAAGAAGAAGTCCGAACCGACCGACGCATAGTCGAGTGCGGCGTCGGCGGCGGCCACGCCCACCGGATCGAGCACGGTCTGCCCGCCGATGGCGAAGTAGCCGTTGAAGTCGCCCGGGTACATGGTGTTGAAGCCGACGAGCCAGTACATGATCGCGGCAATCGAGAAGAGCGCGATGTTCTTGGTCATCTGCATGGTGACGTTTTTCGACCGCACCAGCCCGCCTTCGAGCATGGCGAAGCCCGCGGCCATGAAGAACACCAGAAAGCCAGCCATGCAGAACAGCAGGGTGGTCATGATGTAGGGGCCGATCTCGTCAAAGCCCGGAGCGGCGGCTTCTGCGGCAGCGGCCTCGTCCTGAGCGAAGCCGAGTTGGGGCAGGACCGCGATTGCGGTTGCGGCGAGCCCCAGATGAATAAAGCGTTTCATAGTGATGTTATCCCTTCTTTCGCGCGGCTTAAAGCGCGTCATCGTTGGTTTCGCCGGTGCGCACGCGCATGGCCTGCCCGATATCGAGCACGAAGATCTTGCCGTCGCCGATCTTGCCGGTTCGCGCGGTCGTCGCGATGGTCTCGACCACCTGGTCGACCATGCCGGCGGCGACGGCGATCTCGAGCTTGATCTTGGGTACGAAGTTCACGGCGTATTCCGCGCCGCGGTAGATCTCGGTGTGACCGGACTGAGAGCCGAAGCCCTTGATCTCGGTCACCATCATGCCGCGCACGCCGATCCCTGTCAGCGCTTCGCGCACATCTTCAAGCTTGAACGGCTTGATGGTTGCAATGATGAGTTTCACAGATGTCCCTTTCGGTTGCTTGGGCGAGGTTCATTTCGCTGATGCAGAAAGTGACGGAGATGCGCCGGGCTGGAAGGGTGCGCGCCGGGGAAGCGGGCATAAATCATTAAGATATGCACAATTTATGCGCAAAAAATCTTGAATGACTAATTAATGTGCAGCCAAGAATCGCTGCGACGCGCAAATGCCTACGTCGTATTACGTATATGGCCGGTGGAGCCGACCGTGCCGAAACGCGCGGGGACCACGGCGGCAACGGGTAAAATCGAACGCTTTTGGGGGTCTACTTTCGGATTGAGGACCTGTAGACTAAGGCAAAACCAGAGGTCCGGGCAGGTTAGGGCATGGGAAATCAGGGGCGAAAAACGCCGCGACTCGTTGCAGACAGGCGATACGGCAAATCCGCGAAGACACCGGCAAAAAGCCGGGCCAAGCCGGCTGCGCGCAAGCCTGCGAAACCTGCGCGCCCTCGGCGCAAGGGCGGTGGCGGCTCGGGCGGCGGGCGCGGACCCGTGGCGTGGATCAAGCGTCTGTTTCGCTGGGTCTTGCGGCTGTTCTGGGTCGTGACGTGGCGCGTGACCGCGGTGGTGCTGCTGGTGACGGCGCTTGCGGTGGCCTATGTCTATGCCGGGTTGCCGGATGTGCGTGCATTGCTGGACGGGCGGGCGCGGGGATCGGTCACCATGCTGGATCGCGAGGGCGACGTCTTTGCCTGGCGCGGCGACCAGTTCGGCGGGGTGGTCACGGCCGACACCGTCAGCCCCGAGCTGCGCAACGCGGTGCTGGCCACCGAGGACAAGCGGTTCTACCGGCATTTCGGCCTGAGCCCGCGCGGCATTGCCAGCGCCGTTCGCATCAATCTGAGCGAGGGGCGCGGGCCGCTAAGCGGGCATGGCGGGTCGACCATCACGCAACAGACCGCGAAGCTGCTGTGCCTTGGCGTGGAATATGATGAGACGGAATGGGAGAGCGAAGCGGAGTACGTACAGGATTGCCGCCGCGGATCGCTGAGCCGGAAGGCCAAGGAAGCGATCTATGCCATGGCTATGGAGGCGAAGTATTCCAAGAACGAGATCCTGTCGATCTACCTCAACCGGGCCTATTTCGGCGGCGGCGCCTTTGGGGTTGAAGGTGCCGCGCAGCGCTATTTCGGGGTGAGCGCGCGGGAAGTGAATGCGGCACAGGCGGCGATGCTGGCGGGCCTGCTGACCGCGCCGACGCGGCTGGCGCCGACGACCAACCTGGAACGGTCGCAGGCGCGCGCGGCGACGGTGCTGCGGCTGATGAACGAGCAGGGCTACCTGACCGATGCCGAGACGCAGGCGGCGCAGGACAACCCGGCAACACTGTCGGAGGCCGCAGAGGCGCAGGCGGGCGGCTATTTCGCCGACTGGGTTATGGACAGTGGGCCGGAACTGTTTACCCGCGATACGACAGAGGATGTCATCATCCAGACCACGCTGGACCAGCGGATGCAGCGCGCCGCCGAAGAGGCTCTGACCCATGTGTTCGAGAACAAGGTCAGCGACGGGTCCGAGGCGCAGGCGGCGATCGTGGTGATGAGCGCCGATGGCGCGGTGCGGGCCATGGTGGGCGGGCGCAAGTCGCGCGTCACGGGCGCGTTCAACCGGGCCACGATGGCCAAGCGGCAGACCGGCTCGGCCTTCAAGCCGTTCGTCTATGCGACGGCGCTGGAACTGGGCTATGAACCGACGTCGATCGTCGTGGATGAACCTTATTGCCGCAATATTGCCGGGTCCGGCCAATGGTGCCCCGAAAACTATGACAAGAAATTCCATGGTCGCGTGCCGCTGATCCAGGCACTGGCGCGGTCCTACAACATTCCGGCGGTGAAGGTGGCCGAAAGCGTGGGCCTGGACCTGGTGCGCCGGGTGGCCAGCGATTTCGGCATCGACAACGAATTGGCCGACGGTCCCGCGCTGGCGCTGGGTGCATCGGAAAGTACGCTGCTGGAGATGACGGGGGCCTATGCGGGCATCCTGAACGGCGGTTCGTCGGTGACGCCTTATGGATTGGTTGAATTGAAGCTTCTGGGGGATGACGACCCGCTGATGCGCAAGGGGGGCGGCATTGGCGAGCGCGTGATCCAGCAGGAGGCGGCGCAGAAGTTGATGGGCATGATGTACGAGGTGGTGCAGTCGGGCACCGGCACGCGCGCAAAGCTGCCCGACCGGCAGGCCGCGGGCAAGACCGGCACGACGCAGGCGGCGCGCGACGCGTGGTTTCTTGGCTTCACCGCCGATTACGTCACCGGCGTATGGATGGGGTATGACGACAACACGCCCTTGAAAGGCGTGACCGGCGGCGGGCTTCCGGCGGATATCTGGCGCGAGACGATGGTGCGGGTGAACGAGGGTGTGCCCGTCAGCGACCTGCCGATGATCCGGGTCGAGCCGCAGCCGCAGGTACAACAACCGCGCACGCAGACGCAGCAGCGTCAGGACCGGGACCGGGGCACCACGATCAACCGGATGCTGGAAGAGCTGCTGGGGCCGGCAAATGGCGGGCAATAGCACGGCAAAGATCGGCAAACTCCGCTTCACCGCCGGAGCTTATGCGGCGGCGGGGCACGTCGGCCGGATCTGTTTCGGGATCAGCCCGCGCGTTTCACGTCGGCGATCAGCGCGTCGATATTACCGCCGTTGCGGTCAAGCATCGCGCCGATCTCGGTGCGCTCGCTGAGCCGCAGGCTGACGCCTTCGATCACCATGTCGAAAAAGAGGTCGCGGCCCGAGCGGTCGGACACAAGGAAAAGCACGGTGAAGGGCGATTTGCCCCGCAGCTTTACGGTCGAGCGGACCTCGTGCCAGGACTTGACCTGGCGCACGCCGGTCACGGTGATCTGGCCGCCGATGAACTCGCGGAACCGCTTGCCGTACTTGCGGGCAATATAGCCCTGGAAAGCGGCGGTGAAGGCCCGCATCTGGCCCGAAGAGGCGCGGCGGGAATCGGCGCCCAGCGTGGAGCGAGCGATGATGTTCACGTCGGCATAACGGGCGAAAATGCGTTCGAAATCGCGGATCATCGCGCCGGTGGACTTGTTCGAGGCGATGACGCGGTTGATATCGGCAACGGCCTTGTCGATCAGCGCGCGGGCGCGGGCCTCTGTCAGGGCGAAGGCGGGGGTTGCGGCGGCAGGCAGCAGCGTGGCGGCTGCGCCGGCGCCGATCAGGAAACGTCTTGAAATGTCATTCATCGTAGGGGTCCTCCAACGGCGTGCCGAGTTCGGCATCATAAGGATCGTCCAGCGCCCCGCCCGAGCCACCGCCGAGCTTGAAGCGCCTGTTCTGAATATAGAGCGACCGCGCCTGCGCGTAACTGTCGGCGCTGTCGTAAAGGATGGAATCGATGGTGTCGGCGTAACGTCCGCGGTCCGACAGTCCGGTCGCGGCGGAGGCGACGGTGCCGTAGTAGTTCTCAGGCTCGTCGAGCACGTAGGTCAGCGGGTTGGTGAAGAGATCGACGATCTTGCCCGCCGCCGCGCGCTCGGTCGAGGGGCCGAGCAGGGGCAGTTCGACATAGGCGCCCTCGCGCACGCCCCAAACGTGGAGGGTCTGGCCGAAATCGGCGTCGGTGGCCTGGGGCATGTTGAGGTCCGACGCAGCGTCGAACAGGCCGCCCAGCCCGAGGGTGCTGTTCACGAGGAAGCGGTAGGTGTCCTCGGTCGCGCCTTTCATGTTGCCCTGCAGGATGTTGTTCACCACGGCGCCGGGAATTGACAGGTTGAAGGCGAAGCGGCCGACCATGTTCTCGACATCGTCGGGAATGAAGCCGGAATAGCCCTTGCCTGCGGGCCCCACCAAATTGCGGTCAAGCGCACGGTTGAATTCGTGCGTGCGGCGGTTTTCCTCTTCGTAAGGGTCAAAGGGCTGGTCGGCCGGATGGTTCGCCGGGGTTGGCGTGCAGCCCGCTGCGGCGAGGGCAACAACAAGCGCAAGGCCGATCGCGAACTGCGTTGGTTGACGTGTGGAGATGAAATTTGGCAACGGTCAGGCTTTGGTTAAGGTATTGCGGTCATAAATAAACGATTGGCTGAATTTACCCAGATGCGGCGACTTGACAAAGGTGTCCTGTAGCAGAACGGTAACTATCGTAGTAAGTCGGAACGGGGTATCGTTCAAGCGACGATCTGATGGGACCCGGAAGAGACGGCATGCAACTGAGCAAGGCAAGACTTGACGCAGGCCGCGAGGAACTTCGCGCCGCCCGCATTGAGAGCCGAGCGCTTTACTGGTTCGTGGGGATCTTCAGCTTTTTCGTGAACCTGCTGATGCTGACCGGCCCGATCTACATGTTGCAGGTCTATGACCGGGTGCTGGGCAGCCGATCGGTCGAGACGCTGATCGCGCTGAGCGTGCTGGTGGTGTTCCTGTACGGGATGATGGGCCTTCTGGACTATGCTCGCGGGCGGGTGATGGGCCGGGTCGCCGCGCGGTTCCAGGCGCGGCTGGACCGCCGCGTGTTCGACGCGGTGATCCGCAAGGCGGCGCTGGCCCCGGACGAGCATACCGAAACCGGACTGCGCGATCTTGAGGCGGTACAGCGGCTGATGGCCTCGCCGGTACTGATGGCCATCTTCGACATGCCTTGGACGCCGGTTTTCCTGGCCGGGATCTGGCTTTTTCACCCCTGGTTGGGGGCGCTGGCGCTGGTCGGCGGGGGGATCATCATCCTGATCACCGTGGTCAACCAAATGGTCACCCGCCAGCCGGCGATGAAATCGGCGCGGGCCATGGGCGCTGCGGAAATGCTGTCCAATCAGATCCGCAACGAATCGGAAATGGTGCAGGCGATGGGGATGCGCGACCAGGCATTCTCGCGCTGGCAGAAGGCACGGGACGAGTCGCTGAAATCCCAGATCGCGTCATCGGATCTTGTGGGCACATTCACCACGACGACGAGGACCTTCCGACTGTTCCTGCAGTCGGCGATGCTGGGGCTGGGGGCCTACTTGGTGTTGCAGAACGAATTGACGCCTGGCGCGATGATTGCCGGGTCGATCCTGATGGGCCGGGCACTGGCGCCGATCGAGTTGGCCGTCGGGCAATGGGCGCTGGTGCAACGGGCCGTGCAGGGCTGGCATTCACTGGCCGAGCTGCTGGCGCTGGTGCCGCCCGAGCAGCCGCGCACGCCGCTGCCCAAGCCCAAGGCGCTGTTGCAGGTCCAGCAGGTCACGGTGGTGCCGCCGGGCGACCAGCAGGCGGCTTTGAAGACCATCAGTTTCACCGTAGAGCCGGGCCAGGCGGTGGGTGTGATCGGTCCGTCGGGTGCGGGCAAGTCGACGCTGGCGCGGGCGCTGACCGGGCTGTGGCGGCCCGCCGGCGGGCGGATCCGGCTGGATGGTGCGTCGCTCGATCAGTTCGAGCCGCGGGTGCTGGGCGAGCATATCGGGTACCTGCCACAGCGGGTGCAGCTGTTCGAGGGGACCATTGCCGAGAACATCTCGCGCCTGGCCGAAGAGCCGGACCCGGCCAAGATCGTGGAGGCAGCAAAGAAGGCCGATGCGCATGACATGATCCTGAAGCTGCCCGACGGCTATGACACGCGCGTCACCGCCGGGGGCGGGCGGCTGTCGGGCGGCCAGATGCAGCGTATCGGGCTGGCGCGAGCGATGTATGGCGACCCGGTGCTGGTGGTGCTGGACGAGCCCAACTCGAACCTCGACAACGAGGGCAGCGAGGCGGTGAACCACGCCATTCGGGAGTTCAAGGCCGAGGGCAAATCGGTGCTGATCATGGCGCACCGGCCTGCCGCGATCCGGGAATGCGACCAGTTGCTGATGCTTGAAGGCGGCATCGTGCGCGCCTTCGGGCCCAAGGACGAGGTGTTGAAGGACGTGGTGAAGAACGCCGGAGAGATTACCGCCAACGCCCTGCCGGGAGGGGTGCGATGAGCGACGACAAGCGTAGCGCATGGTCGGTCCGGACGCCGATGATCGTGGGGGTGACCGGGCTGCTTATCCTGGTGGGCGGTTTCGGGACCTGGGCCGCGGTGACCGAGATATCGGGCGCGGTGATTGCCAGCGGCCAGATCGAGGTCGACCAGAACCGGCAGGTGGTCCAGCACCCCGATGGCGGCGTGGTGGCGGCGATCGAGGTCGACGAGGGCGATACGGTGGAGGCCGGGCAGGTGCTGTTGCGGCTGGACCCGACACAACTGCGTTCGCAACTGGCGATTACCGAAAACCAGCTGTTCGAATTGCAGGCGCGGCGTGGCCGGCTGGAGGCCGAGCGGGACGAGCGGGACGAGATCGTCTTTCCCGATCTGGTGCGCGACGTGGCGGCGCGCAACGCGGAGGTGGCCGATCTGCTGGACGGGCAGCGGCGGCTTCTGACGGCGCGCAACGAGACCGTGGCAGGCGAGATTTCCCAGCTTGAAAAGCGGCGCGGGCAGATCGGCAACCAGATTGAGGGGATCAACGCGCAGCAGGCGGCGATGGACGAGCAACTGGCGTTGATCGAGGAGGAACTGACCGACCAGCAATCTCTGCTGGACCGGGGGCTTGCGCAGGCGTCGCGGGTGCTGGCGCTGCAACGGGAAAAGTCGCGGATGCTGGGTCAGCTGGGCGAGCTGGCCGCTCAGGTGGCGCAATCCGAGGGGCGGATCACCGAGATCGATATCGAGACACTGAAGTTGGGCACGCGGCGCCGGGAGGAGGCGATCACCACATTGCGCGACTTGCAGTTCCGCGAGTTGGAACTGCTGGAGGAGCGGCGTGCGCTGATCGAACAGATGAGCCGGCTGGACATCACCGCGCCGGTGAGCGGCGTGGTTTACGGACTTCAGGTATTTGCGCTGCGGTCGGTCATCCGACCGGCCGACCCGATACTTTACGTCGTGCCACAGGACCGTCCGCTGATCATCAATGCGCAGGTCGAGCCCACGGATATCGACAAGCTGTTCGTGGGGCAGGAAGTGACGCTGCGGTTTTCGGCGCTGGACCAACGGACGACCCCGGAGCTGATCGGGCAGGTGATGCAGATCTCGGCCGATTCGTTCCAGGACGACAACACGCGACAAAGCTATTACCGGGCCGAGATCGCGCTGAGCGAAGGCCAGCGGGAGCGGCTGCCGGAGGATGTGACGCTGATCCCCGGCATGCCGGTGGAGACTTTCATCCGCACCGCCGACCGCACGCCTCTGGCCTATCTGACGAAACCGCTGACGGATTACTTCGCCAAGGCCTTCCGCGAATAGGCGGAGCGCCTGCGGCGCGCAGGGTATCTCGGCGTCCCTTCGGGACGTCTCGGGGCGTATGGCGGACGTGACGCGCGGGTCCCGGGGGCGGCACTGCGTGGTGGGCGCCGGGGCCGTGAGTATTTTTCGCAAGAAAAAGCCAGGGTCGGTTTTTGCGGTTGCATCGGTGTCGCGACGGGCTAGCGTGCGCTTCGAGACAACCGAGGAGGTCGGGATCATGGGAAAATTCGAGGACAAGCTGGCCGAGATGGGCGTGACCCTGCCCGAGGCGGCCGCACCGGCGGCGAATTACGTGCCGTATGTGCTTGTGGGCGATATGCTGTACGTTTCGGGGCAGTTGCCGAAATTGGGCGACGAGATGACGATCGGCAAGCTGGGCGACGACATGGACGTGGCCGCGGGCGCGGAGGCGGCGAAAACCTGCGCGATCAACCTTTTGGCGCAGGTCAAGGCGGCGTGCGGCGGCGACCTGGACCGCCTGAAGCGCGTGGTGAAGCTGGGCGGGTTCGTGAATTCGACGCCGGATTTCACCCAGCAGCCGCAGGTGATCAATGGCGCATCGGATTTCATCGGCGAGGCGCTGGGCGAGGCGGGCAAGCACGCGCGGGCCGCGGTGTCGTCGCCGGCGCTGCCCTTTGGCGTGGCGGTCGAGATCGAAGGCGTGTTTCAGATCGGATGATGCGGCTGGACCCGTCTTTTCTGCGCGCGCCGCTGGCGCATCGGGCGTTGCATGATGTCGCGGATGGCCGGCCGGAGAATTCGCGGGCGGCGATCGCGGCCGCGATCGGGCATGGCTATGGCATCGAGATCGACCTGCAGCTGAGCCGGGACGGGGCGGCGATGGTATTTCACGACTATGACCTCAAGCGTCTGACCGGGCAGGCCGGGCCGGTGCAGCAGTGCGAGGCGGCGGAGTTGAGCGGCGTCGCCTTGCTGGGCGGGGACGAAGGAATCCCGACCCTGGCCGAGGTGCTGGCACTGGTGGCGGGGCGCGTGCCGCTTTTGATCGAGCTGAAGGACCAGCAGGGGCAGATGGGCCAGACCGACGGGCGGCTGGAGGCCGCGACGGCGGTGGCGCTGCGGGGCTATGCCGGGCCGGTGGCGGTGATGTCGTTCAACCCCGAGATGATGGTGGCGATGCGCGACCTTGCGCCCGACGTGGTGCGTGGGATCGTGAGTTGCGATTATGCTTTGGACGACTGGCCCCTGTTGCGCGCCGACGTGCGGGAGCGGTTGCGCCATATCCCGGATTATGATCGCGCGGGGGCGTGTTTTGTCAGCCATCAGGCGCAGGACCTGGGCCGGGCCAGAGTTGCGGACCTGCAAGGCGCGGGCGCGGATGTTCTGTGCTGGACGATCCGGTCGCGGGAAGAAGAGGCAGACGCACGGCGGGTGGCGCAGAACATCACCTTCGAAGGGTACCTGCCCGCGATTCCCGCTTGAACCGGGACGGGCAGGCCACAGATTGAGGGTATGATTTCCAAAAGCGATGAGCGGCTCTGATGGATGGCGGATCGGTCCTTGTGAGCGTTTATGAAAGCCTGGGCGACGTGGCGCCGGCGGACTGGGACGCGTGCGCCTGCCCCGAGGCCGCGGATGGTGGCCGGGCGGAGGACCCGTTCACCACCTACCGGTTCCTGAAGGCGCTGGAAGACAGCGGCTCGGTCGGGGCCGGTACGGGGTGGCAGCCGCATTACATGGTGGCGGAGATGGACGACCAAGTGATCGCCTGTGCGCCGCTTTACGTAAAAAGCCACAGCCAGGGCGAGTACATTTTTGACCACAATTGGGGCCATGCCTATGAACGCGCGGGCGGGCGATATTATCCCAAGCTGCAGATGGCGGTGCCGTTCACGCCGGTCACCGGTCGACGGATGCTGACTCGGCCGGGGTACGAGCAGCCGGGGCGCGATGCGCTGATGCAGGCCGCTGTCAGCATCGGGGACCGCAACGAATTGTCGTCGCTGCACGTCACCTTCTGCACCGAGTTCGAGCGGGAAGTGGGCACGCAGATGGGCTTGTTGCCGCGGATTACCCAGCAGTTTCACTGGTTGAACCGGGGATACGAGAGCTTCGACGATTTCCTTGGCAGCCTCAGTTCGCGCAAGCGCAAGAACATCCGCAAGGAGCGGGCGCAGGCGCAGGGCTTTGGTGGCGAGATCGTACAATTGACCGGCGACGCGATCCGGCCCGAGCACTGGGGGGCGTTCTGGGAATTCTACCAGGATACCGGGGCGCGGAAATGGGGGGTGCCGTACCTGACGCGCAGGTTCTTCGACATCGCTCAGGAGCGCCTGCGGGACGACATCCTGCTGGTTTTGGCGCTGGAAGACGGCGAGCCCGTGGCGGGCGCGCTGAACATGATCGGGCGCGACGCGCTTTATGGCCGGTACTGGGGCTGTGCGGCGCATCGCCCTGCGATGCATTTCGAGTTGTGTTACTATCAGGCCATAGATTACGCCATCGAACACGGGCTGTCCCGTGTCGAGGCCGGGGCGCAGGGCGAGCACAAGCTGGCCCGCGGATACCTGCCGGTCGAGACCCATTCGCTGCACTGGTTTCGTGACCCGCCTTTTTCGGATGCCGTGGCGCGTTACCTTGAGGCAGAGCGGGAGGCCGTGGCGGATGACATCGAAATCCTGACGAGCTTCGGCCCATTCAGGAAAGCAAACGTGGAGGAGCAGGAATGAGCGAGAAGCTAAGCGATACGGCGCGGAAAACGACGCTGGAGCCGCTGTTGGAAAGCGGCTGGGAAATGGTCGAAGGGCGCGATGCGATCCACAAGACGTTTGAGTTCGCCAATTTCGTCGAGGCGTTCGGGTTCATGACGCGCTGCGCGATCTGGGCCGAGAAGTGGGATCACCATCCCGAGTGGTCGAACGTCTACAAGACGGTCGAGGTGACGCTGACCAGCCATGATGTCGACGGCTTGAGTTCGCGCGATACCAAGCTGGCGCGGAAGATGGACAAGCTGGCCGAGGCCTGAGCGCCGCTCAGGCAGGGGCCGGGGCGCGAGGAGCGCCCCGGCCTGACGTGTCAGATCGCGTCGAGCAGCGACTCGCCGGCGGAGGTTTCACAGGCGCCCGGGTTGTCCTCGACATGCAAAACCTTGACGGTGCCATCCTCGACCAGCATGGCATAGCGCTTGGAGCGGGCGATGAGGCCCACGGGCGGCGCGGTGAAATCCATGCCGACGGCCTTGGTGAACTCCGATTGCGGGTCGCCCAGCATGGTGATGCCGGCGTCGCTGGCGCCGGTGTCCTTGCCCCAGGCATCCATCACGAAGGCGTCGTTGACCGAGATGCAGATGATTTCGTCCACGCCCTTGGCGTCGAAATCGGCCTTGGTGCGGATGAAGCTGGGCACGTGGGCCGAATGGCAAGTAGGCGTGAAGGCGCCGGGGACGGCGAAGATCGCGACCTTGCGGCCTTTGGTCTTGTCGGACAGCGCGACCTCTTCGGGGCCGTCGGCGCCCATCTTGAGCAGCGTCGCATCGGGGAGTTTGTCGCCGGTGGTGATGGTCATTGTCGCATCCTGTCTTTCGTTTGCGTTTCGATTGCCTGTAAGTATAGGCCCTGACGGCCCGAGGGCCATGTGGAATTTGCAGGAGGGGACATGGCGGGAGTTGTTGTCGTGGGCGCGGGGCAGGCGGGCAGTTCGCTGGTGGCGAAGCTGCGGGCGCTTGGCTATGACGGCAAGGTGACGCTGATCGGGGAAGAGCATGCGCCGCCCTACCAGCGCCCGCCCCTGTCGAAGAAATACCTGCTGGGCGAGATGGAGCTGGAGCGGCTCTATCTGCGGCCCGAGAGTTTCTATTCCGAGAACATGATCGACCTGCGGCTGGATGCGGCGGTGACGGCGATCGACCGGGCCGACAAAGTCGTCGTCGCGGGAGGGCAGGCGGTGCCCTACGAGCATCTTGTGCTGACCACCGGATCGGTGCCGCGGCGGCTGCCGCCGGCAATTGGCGGCGCTTTGGAGGGGGGCTATGTCGTGCGTGATCTGCGTGACGTGGATAGCATGGGGCCGGAGTTTCGCGAAGGCGCTAAGGTGCTGATCGTGGGGGGCGGGTATATCGGGCTGGAAGCGGCTGCGGTGGCCGCCTCGAAGGGGTTGCAGGTGACGCTGGTCGAGATGGCGGACCGGATCTTGCAGCGCGTGGCGGCGAAGGAGACGTCGGATTATTTCCGGGAGTTGCACCGCTCGCACGGTGTGGACATTCGCGAGGGCGTCGGGCTGGAGCGGTTGACCGGCGAGGGGCGGGTCAGTGGCGCGCTGTTGAGCGACGGTACCGAGCTGGAGGCGGATTTCGTGATCGTGGGTGTGGGGATCACCCCCGCCACGGCGCTGGCCGAGGCGGCCGGCGTCGAGGTCGAGAACGGGATCAAGGTGGACGCGCAGGGGCGCACGAGCGATCCGTCGGTCTGGGCCGCCGGAGATTGCGCGAGCTTCCCTTATAGGGGCGCGCGGCTGCGGCTGGAGAGCGTGCCGAATGCCATCGACATGGCGGAGTGCGTCGCCGAGAACATCATGGGGGCCGAAAAGACCTATGTGCCGCAACCGTGGTTCTGGTCGGATCAGTATGACGTGAAGCTGCAGATTGCCGGGCTGAACGTGGGGTATGATCGGGTGGTGACGCGCGACAGCGAAGGCGGCATTTCTTTCTGGTATTTCCAGGGGGACAGGTTGCTGGCGGTGGACGCGGCCAATGATGCCCGGGCCTACATGGTGGGCAAACGGTTGATCGACAATGGGAAAACTGCCGATCCGGTGGTGGTGGCGGACCCCGGCGCGGACCTCAAGGCGCTGTTGAAGGCGTGAGGATCATCGGCGGCGAGTTTCGCGGGCGGCGGCTGGCCTCGGTCGGCAAGGGGGACGAGGGCGCGCGGCTGCGGCCCACCTCGGACCGGGTGCGCGAGAGCCTGTTCAACGTGCTGATGGCGCGCTTCGGGGAGCGGGTGGAGGGGGCCGTTGTGCTGGATCTTTTCGCCGGGACCGGGGCGCTGGGACTGGAGGCGCTGTCGCGTGGGGCCGCGCGGGCGGTGTTCGTTGAGAATGGGCGCGTGGGGCAGAGGCTGATCCGAGAGAATATCGGGATTTGCGGTGTTGCGGACCGGGTGCATGTGGTGGGCCGGGATGCGCGCAAGCTTGGCGCGGCGACGGAAGGCTGCGGGCTGGTGTTCCTTGATCCGCCTTATGGCAAGGGGCTGGGCGAGGCGGCTTTGAGCGCGGCTTTGGCCGGGGACTGGATCGCGACGGGGGCGTTGATCGTGTGGGAGGAAGGCGGCGCGGTGGTGGTGCCGGAGGGGTTGAGCCTGCTCGATGAGCGGGCGTACGGTGATACGGTGATCCGGATTCTGGAGGCGGCGTAGGCCGCGTGGGTTTTCACCCACCCTACGCAGATTGTGAAAGGTCCCCCCGGGTCAGGCTCGGGGCAGACAGGATCACGACCGGGACGGGTGATTTTCGACGTCGCGCGGCGTTCAGCCTTTCATCAGCTCCGGCAGATCGCCGGTCAGGCCTGCGGCTTCGCGGATGAATTTGCGGCGCAGGCCGGGCATGGCGGAAAGCGCCCCCATGCCGAGGTCTCGGGCGGCGCGCAAGAGCGGGTTGTCGTTGGAAAAGAGCCGGTTGGTGAGATCGGTCGTCACCGCCAGCGTCGCGGTGTCGAAGCGGCGCCACTGTTGATAGCGGGCGAGCACGTCGGGCGCGGCAAAATCCTCGCCCCGGCGGGTGGCGTCGGTCAGGACCTGTGCCAACGCGCCCACGTCGCGCAGCCCGGCGTTGAGGCCCTGGCCCGCGATGGGATGCATGCCGTGGGCGGCGTCGCCGATAAGGGCCAGCCGTTCGGCCACGAAGGCGTTGGCCAATGTCAGGTTCAGCGGGTAGGTGAAGCGTTTGCCGCGCAGGGCGATGTCACCGAGGAAATCGCCGAAGCGGGGGCGCAGCACTTCCATGAACTCGGCGTCGTTCAAAGCGGCGAAGCGGGCGGCGGTCGCCTCGGTCTCGGACCAGACGATGGAGCTGACATTGCCGGGCAGGGGCAGGATGGCCAGCGGGCCGGGGGGCATGAAGAACTGGTGCGCGATGCCGTTATGGGGCAACTCATGTTCGATGGCGGCCACCAGCGCTGTCTGGCCGTAATTCCAGCCGGTGCGGGCGATGCCGGCGCGCTGCGCGGTGCCGGAGGCGCGTCCGTCGGAGCCAACGACAATGCGACCCGCCAGGGTCTTGCCGGAGGCGAGCGTGAGGGTGACGCCGGTTGGCGTGACGTCTTGCGCGGTGACGGTGTCGGTGACTTGGGCGATCTGGTCCTCGTCCTGCATCGCCTCAAGGAAGGCGCGGCGCAGGTAGCGGTCTTCGAGCATGTGGCCCATCGGGCCTTCCTCGATCTCGGCATGGTCGAAATGCAGGAAGAACGGGGCGGCACCTTCGCCGGCGCGGCCGTCGGAGACCTTGATTTCCAGCATGGGCTGGGCGTTGTCCGCCACACGGCTCCAGATGCCGATATTGCTCAGCAAGCGCACCGAGGCCAGCGCCAGGGCATAGGCGCGACCGTCAAAGGCGGCATCCTCGCGCACGGTTTGGGGCAGGGTGTCGATTACGGTGACGGTCAGGCCAGCCTGTGCTGCGGCCAGCGCCAGCGCAGGCCCGGTGAGGCCGCCGCCGACTATGAGGATATCGCTGTCATGGTCCATGCGGTTCAATATGTTGGCGCGGGCCGGATTGTCCATGCGCCGGATTGTCATTTGATGGGCTTGCCTTGCGCCGAGGCATCTGCGTTCATGCGAACGATTTGGCAGGAGCGCGGAGGATCCGGGATGAACGAGTGGCTGAAGATGAGTGCGGCGGATCTGGGGCGCGGGATCGAAGCGGGCGAGATCGGGCCGGCGGCGCTGACCGAGGCGTATCTGGAGGCGATCGACGCGCATCCTGCACGGGACGAGATCTATTCGGTGGTCACCCATGAGCGCGCCCGGGCCGAGGCGCAGGCTGCGGAGGCACGGGCGCAGGCCGGGCGGCGGCTGGGGCCGCTCGATGGGGTTCCGGTCAGCTGGAAGGATCTGTTTGATAGCGCGGGCACGGCGACGGAGGCGGGCACGCGGCTGTTGCAGGGCCGGGTGCCGGAGCGGGACGCCGAAGTGCTGCGCAACGCGTCCGCCGCCGGGCTGGTGTGCCTGGGCAAGACGCATATGAGCGAGTTGGCGTTTTCCGGGCTGGGGCTGAACCCGATGACGGCGACGCCGCCGAATGTGCATGATCCGAAGCTGGTGCCGGGGGGATCATCCTCGGGTGCGGCGGCGAGCGTGGCGCATGGGCTGGCAGCCTGCGGCATCGGGTCGGACACGGGCGGGTCGGTGCGTATCCCGTCGGCGTGGAACGACCTTGTGGGGCTGAAGACCACGTCGGGGCGCGTGTCGCTGGACGGGGTCGTGCCGCTTTGCGCGAAGTTCGACACCGTGGGGCCACTGGGCCGCAGCGTCGAGGATTGCGCGCTGATGCTGGCCGCGCTGGAAGGCGGGCGGGCGGCGGATCTTGAGGGCGTGTCGATGGAGGGGATGCGGTTCGCGGCGTTGCAGTCGGTGGTGTTCGAGGACATCCGGGACGTACCGCGCGACGCCTATTTCAGCGCGTTGGAAAGGCTGAAAGCCGCCGGGGCGAGGATCGAGGAGGTGGATTCGCCCGAGGCCGAGCAGGCGATGCCCTTGTCGGCGATCCTGTTCACGTCCGAGGCTTATGGCATCTGGGGCGACGTGATTTCGGCCAACCCGGACAAGATGTTCAAGCCCATTCGCGAGCGGTTCGAATCCGGCAAGGAATTCCGGGCTTGCGACTACGTGGCGGGCTGGAACCTGCTTGCGGCGTTGCGAATCCAGTGGGCCGAACGGATGAAACCCTATGACGCGGTGCTCATGCCGACGGCGCCGAACCTGCCGCCCGAGGCGGATCGGCTGATGACCGACGACGACTATTACGTCACGGAAAACCTGCTGGCGTTGCGCAACACGCGGGTGGGCAACCTGATGGGGCTGGCCGCTGTCAACTTGCCCACCGGAACCCCCGGTTGCGGGCTCATGATGTGCGGCGAAGCCTTTGGCGAAGAGCGGATTCTACGGGTCGCAAAGGCCGCCGAGGCGGCGTTGGCCTAATAGCCGAAATCATTGCTGGACGCAAAATCTTGTCGTGGTGATGCCGGGGGGCCACAAAACTTGGCCTACTTTAGAGGTATCCGCTAACCTCTTGCCAAAAATGCCACAATCCCCGCGACCCCGGTTGGTTTTTCTGGACGCAACGCGGGGGCTTTTGTAGATTTGGGTCAAACGGGGCGACAACGATCCCGTAACTTTGAGGCAGTGTTGATGTTTCCCGAGCGGTTTTCGAACCTTCCGGAATATGCGTTTCCGCGTTTGCGGAGCCTGTTGGACGTGCACGACCCCGGCGGTGATGTGATTCACATGACCATCGGTGAGCCGCAGCATGATTTCCCGGGCTGGATCATGGACGTGATCGAGAAGCACGCAGGCGAGTTCCGCAAGTACCCGGTGAACGAGGGTATCCCGGCGCTGAACACGGCATTCTGCGACTGGGTTTCGCGGCGCTATGGCGTGGAGCTGAACCCGGACCGGCACGTGATGGCGCTGAACGGCACTCGCGAGGGGCTGTATAACGCGATGATGACCTTGTGCCCCGAGACGAAGAACGGCAAGCAGCCGATCGTGCTGCTGCCGAACCCGTTCTACCAGGTTTACATGGTGGCCGCGCTGAGCGTCGGGGCTGAGCCGATGTTCCTGCCTGCGACGCGGGAGACGGGGTTTCTGCCGGATTTCGCCAGCCTTTCCGCGGATGTGCTGAACCGGGTGACGGTGGCGTATCTGTGCTCGCCGTCGAACCCGCAGGGCGCGGTGGCGGACGCGGGGTATTGGAAAACGCTGGTCGGGCTGGCGGAAAAGCACGATTTCAAGGTTTTCGCCGACGAGTGCTATTCCGAGATCTACCGCGACAGCCCGCCCGTGGGCGCGCTGGAGGTGGCAAAGGACATGGGCGCAGACCCCGAGCGGGTGGTCGCGTTTCACAGCCTGTCGAAGCGGTCGAACCTGGCCGGGTTGCGCTCGGGCTTCGTGGCGGCGGGGCCGCAGAGCATGAAGCGGATCCGGCAGTTGCGCTCTTACGCGGGTACGCCGCTGCCGATGCCGTTGCAGCACGCGGCGGCCAAGGTCTGGGCGGATGAAAAACACGTCGACGTGAACCGCAGGCTTTACCAGGAAAAATACGCGCTGGCCGACGAGATCTTTGACGGCGTGCCGGGCTATCAGGGCCCGGAGGCGGGGTTTTTCCTGTGGCTGCCGGTGGAGGATGGCGACGCGGCGGCGCTGAAGCTGTGGAAAGAGACAGGCGTGCGGGTGCTGCCCGGCGCGTACCTGGCGCAGGAGGCCGGCGGGCTGAACCCCGGCAAAGAATACATAAGGGTCGCGATGGTGGCCCCAAAGAAGGAGGTGGCACGCGGCCTGACGCAGCTGCGTGACTGTCTTTATAATTAACGAGGAAGAGGCAACATGGCATATCAGACGCGCGGACGTGACCCGCTGTTGGACAGCTCGATGGCGGAAGCGATCGAAAAGCGAGGCAAGGAACTTCTGGGACTGGCCCTGCTGGCACTGGGCTTCGCTGCCGCGATGATGATCGCATCCTACAACCCCGACGACCCCAGTTGGATGGCCGCGACGGACGAGCCGGTGCAGAACATGCTCGGCCGGATGGGCGCGTCGATCGCCGCGCCGCTGTTCATGATAGTCGGCTGGGGGGCGTGGGGCCTTGCCATCGTCCTTGGGGCGTGGGGTGTGCGTTTCGCCCTGCACCGCGGTCAGGACCGGGCGATTGGCCGATTGATCTATGCGCCGATCTGGATCGCGCTTCTTGCGATGTATGCCTCTTCGCTGGAGCCGAGCGCGGCATGGTCGGCCTCGCACAGCTTCGGCTATGGCGGGCTGTTCGGGGAAATGGCGCTGGGCACCGTGCTGGGATTCCTGCCGATCAGCGCGACCTTCGGGCTTAAGTTGTTGTCGCTGCTGCTGGCCGCAGGGATGGTGACGCTGGGCGCGTTTATCCTTGGGTTCAGCCGGTTGGAGCTGTCGCAGATCGCACGGTTCCTGGTGGTGGGCACGATCATGACCTATGCCACGTTGCGCGGCTTGGTGGCCCGTGGTGGCGGGATCGCGGCAGGGGCGGCGAAAACGGCGCAAGCCCGCGCCGCAGAGCGCCGGGACCGCCGGATGCAGGAACGCGCCGAGGCCGACGAGATGGCCCGGGCCGAGGCTGCCGTGCCCGAGCCGCGCGTGCACCGGGCCGAGCCGGCGATGGTCGCGGCGAGCCCGCAGCAGGCCTATGCCGCGCCGGTCGCGCACGCTGCGCCGGAGTATGAAGTGAGCCCCGTGCCGGAAAAAACCGGGGGGCTGCTGTCGCGGATGCCGTCGCTGATGCGCCGTCCCGAGCGTGAGCCCGAGCCGGAACTGATCGAGGCGTCGGAAATGCCGGACATGCCCGCCCCCAGTGGCGACCGGGTCACCGCCAAGATCGCCGACGTGATCAAGAGCCGGGTGCGCCAGAACCCCGCCGTACAGGTCGAGTCGGTGGCGCCGCTGACCCGTGGCCGGGGCCGTGGGCCGGACCCGCTGATCCTGAACACCGCGCCGCAAAACACGGTGCGGGCCGAGCCGCCTCTGACTGCCGGACAGGCCGTGCCGGGCGTCGCGCCGACCCATGCACCGATGCAGGAGATGATCGAGGCCGCGCCCGAGGACGAGGTGATCGAGGACGGCTCCGGCGCCTATGACGCTTACGAGGCGACACCGGAGGTGCCGGTTTACGCCCGCACCGCGACGCTCCAGGAGGTGCCTGTCGCTGAGCCGAAGAAGGTCGTGCAGCACCCGCCGCGCCGTTCGCCGCAACCGTCCACCCGGGCGCAGGCCGAGGCGCAGCCCAAGCTGCAATTCGAGGAAAAGCCGCAGGTCGAGTACGAGTTGCCGCCGTTGAGCCTGTTGGCCAACCCGGTCAACATCCAGCGCCACCACCTGAGCGACGAAGCGTTGGAGGAAAACGCCCGGATGCTGGAGACGGTACTGGATGATTATGGCGTGAAGGGCGAGATCGTCAGCGTGCGCCCCGGCCCCGTTGTGACCATGTACGAGCTGGAGCCCGCGCCGGGCCTAAAAGCCAGCCGTGTCATCGGCCTGTCCGACGATATCGCGCGGTCGATGTCGGCCCTGTCGGCGCGCGTCAGCACGGTGCCGGGACGGTCGGTGATCGGGATCGAACTGCCCAATGACAACCGCGAGATGGTCAGTTTCCGCGAGATCCTGTCGAGCCGCGACTACGGCGACGGCAACCAGAAACTGCCGCTGGCGCTGGGCAAGGATATCGGCGGCGACCCGATGGTGGCGAACCTTGCCAAGATGCCTCACCTGCTGATCGCGGGGACGACCGGCTCTGGCAAGTCGGTTGCGATCAACACGATGATCCTGAGCCTGCTTTACAAGCTGACGCCGGAAGATCTGCGGCTGGTGATGATCGACCCCAAGATGCTGGAGCTGAGCGTCTATGACGGCATTCCGCACCTGCTGAGCCCGGTGGTGACCGACCCGAAAAAGGCCGTGGTGGCGCTCAAGTGGGTCGTGGCGGAAATGGAAGACCGCTATCGCAAGATGTCGAAGATGGGCGTGCGCAACATCGACGGTTACAACAGCCGCGTTGCTGATGCGCTGGCCAAGGGCGAGATGTTCAGCCGGACGGTGCAGACCGGGTTTGACGACGACACCGGCGAGCCGGTGTTCGAGACCGAGGAAATCAAGCCTGAGAAGATGCCGTTCATCGTCGTCATCGTCGACGAGATGGCGGACCTGATGATGGTTGCCGGCAAGGAGATCGAGGCCTGCATCCAGCGCTTGGCGCAGATGGCGCGGGCGAGCGGTATTCACCTGATCATGGCCACGCAGCGCCCGTCGGTGGACGTGATCACCGGCACGATCAAGGCCAACTTCCCCACCCGGATCAGCTTTCAGGTGACCAGCAAGATCGACAGCCGCACGATCCTAGGCGAGATGGGGGCCGAGCAGCTTCTGGGTATGGGTGACATGCTGTACATGGCGGGCGGCGGCAAGATCACCCGCAGTCACGGGCCCTTCGTGAGTGATGAGGAGGTCGAAGAGGTGGTGAATCACCTGAAAGCCTTTGGCCCGCCGGTTTATGTTGGTGGCGTGCAGGACGGCCCCGAGGACGACAAGGCCGACAAGATCGATGCGGTTCTGGGCCTGTCGACGGGCGGCAATACCGATGGCGAGGACGCGCTGTACGATCAGGCCGTTCAGATTGCCATTACCGACCGGAAATGCAGCACCTCCTACATCCAGCGCAAGCTGGCCATCGGCTATAACAAGGCCGCGCGGCTGGTCGAGCAGATGGAGGACGAGGGCGTCGTGAGTGCCGCCAACCATGTGGGCAAGCGCGAGATCCTTGTGCCGGAGCAGTAACGCCCCGGCACTGGTTGTCGAGAAACGTTTTCCTGACTGTCGCGTTGGCGTGGTACCGAACGACAACGCGAAAGGGGCAGGTGAATGGCCGGCGATGCCGAGACACTTTTGGATGAGATAAATCGGCTGGCCGAAGGCGAAGACAGCGTCTCGGTCAAGGATGTGGTCGATGCGATTGGCGGGCGCGGGTTTGGGCCAATTATCTTCGTGACGGCGCTGCTGGGCGCGTCGCCGCTGGGTGGAATCCCGGGTGTGCCGACGCTGTTTGCCATTCTCGTGATGCTGATTGCCGTGCAGATCCTGCTGGGACGCCAAAGCTTCTGGATCCCCGACAGGATCGGGAACCGGGCGGTGGAGGATGAGAAGGTCACCCGCTCGGTCGGCAAGGCGCGTCCTGTGGCGCAGTGGATGGACCGGTACTTCGGGCACCGTCTGGAGGCGCTGACCGGGCAGCCGGCGCAGATCGCCGCCGCCTGCGTGGTGGTGGGCCTGTGCCTGATGATCCCGCCGCTGGAGGTGTTGCCCTTCGCGGCGCTGATCCCGTTTTCGGCCATCGCCCTTCTGGGGCTGGCGATTACGGTGCGGGACGGGGTGCTGATGGTGGTGGCGTTCGCGGCGAGCGCCGGGGCGCTGTTTGCGGCGGTAAACCTTTTCCCATTCTGAGGCGTTGAGGCCGGAGAAGAGAGGGCTCACGCGCAATTGCGCCGATTGCTATCGCATAACAATGTGAGTGTGCCTATCTTGCGAAGACGATGAATAAAGGAGAGGTTTTTCCTCATGCGCATGGTTGCCCTGGCTTTGAGTATGCTGCTGGCCACGCCGGCGATGGCCCAAAAGCTGTCGCTGAACGAAATTTCGCAATACCTGAACAGTTTCAGTTCGGCGACGGGCGAGTTCACCCAGATCAACGACGATGGCACGATCAGCACCGGGCAGATCTATATCAAGCGGCCGGGGCGCGTGCGGTTCGAATACAATCCGCCGGAGCAGACGCTTGTGGTGGCTGATGGCGACACTGTTGGCATCGTCGACCCCAAGTCCAACACCGGGGGCGAGGCCTATCCACTGCACCGCACGCCGCTGAAGATCATCTTGCAGCGCAATGTGGATTTCGGCCGCGCGCGCATGGTCACAGGCCATAGCAGTGACGGCAAGACGACCACGGTTCGCGCTCAGGACCCCGCGCATCCGGAATACGGCAATATCGAGCTGGTCTTCACCGGCAACCCGGTCGAGCTGCGTCAGTGGGTGATCAACGACAGCGGTGGCAGCAAGACAACGGTCGTGCTGGGCGATCTGACAACGGGTATGCAACTGGGCAATGATAGGTTCGTCATTCCCGGCAAGGACAAGTTCAAGCGGATCGACAAGTAACCCAGCGATGCGTGGGGCGGCCTTAGCGCCGCCCGCAGGCCCGCAACTGTTGGTCGTAGACAATCGCTCGCTGGCCGACCTCGCCCGAGACCCGCAGCAGCCAGGGTTTGGCGTTGTAGCTGCCCCGGCTATAGCCGGTGCGCCCCTCGTGATAGGCGAGGTAGTGGTTACGGGCGTCGTGCATCGGAATGCCCAAACGCTGGTTCGACTGCGCCATGTACCAGCCCATGAAGTCGGTCGCGTCGCGGATGTCGTTGCGTCGCGCGGCGCGATTGCCGTCGTTCAGGTACTCCTCCCACGTGCCGTCCAGCGCCTGGCTGTAGCCATAGGCAGAACTTTGGCGGCCCATGGGAATCACCCCGAGCGTCCAGCGGAAGGGCGTGCGCGCCTCGCCGTCGAACTTGCTTTCTTGGTAGATCGTGGCCATCTGCACCGGCACGGGCACGCCCCAGCGACGCTCGGTCGCCTTGAAGGCCCGCAGGTAGTGCGGTTTCTGCGCCACGATGGCGCATGCATTTTCCAGATTGTCGGGCGGCGGGCCGCTGGGGCCGCCACCACAGGCGTTCAGAGTGGCCAAGGCCACCATTCCAAGGATCGTGCGAAGACGTCTGCTCATCTGCCTCTCGCTATGTTTGTTTTTCTTTTAAGTTTAGCGAAAAAATCGGGGCTTGGAAATGGCGGATTTCGCGGCCGCGCCCGAGCGGCACTGCAGGGACTGTCATGGCCGAGTTCACAGACTGTTTCCCGAGAAAAAGCCCGCTCAGATTGGACAAAACTCGGTTGAACGCAGTAGAGTGTGACGGTAGGGGCTAGATGAATGTTGAAGACGCGCGCAAAATATCACCTTGGTCAAATCGTGAAACACCGCAAACATCCGTTTCGCGGTGTGATTTTCGATGTGGACCCGGAATTCGCCAATACCGAGGAATGGTACGACTCGATTCCCGAGGAGAGCCGCCCGGTGAAGGATCAGCCGTTTTATCACCTTCTGGCCGAGAACGATCAGACCTATTACGTGGCCTATGTCAGCGAACAGAACCTGATCGCGGATTATTCGGGCGAGCCGGTGGGGCACCCGGATATTCCGGATCTGTTCGGCCCGTTCGAGGATGGGCAGTACCCGCTTCACTTCCAACTGAACTGAGCCGTGGGGCGCGGTGCCGCGCCCCGGACTCATGGGGGCGTCAATATCCCAGCGCGCAGCCGTCCTTGCGCGGGTCGGAGCCGCCTTCGAGCACGCCGTTTTCCTTGATCTCGATGGCCTGCGCGCCGCCGATGGCCTCGTCGGGTTCGACGACGTTGTGGCCCAGATCGGCCAGCGCCTGATGCACCTCGGGGGCATACCCCGTCTCGACCCGCAACTCGCCCGCGTCGGGGAAGCAGCGGGGGGCGTCGATCGCCTCCTGCGGGGAGAAGCCGAAATCGCGTAGGTTCGACACGAAACGCGCATGACCGTTGGCCTGGTACGCGCCGCCCATGACGCCGAACGGCATGGTGACGCGGCCATTGTCGCGCAGCATGCCGGGGATGATCGTGTGCATGGGGCGTTTGCCGCCGTTCATCTCGTTCGGGTGCCCCTCTTCCAGCGTGAAGCCGGCACCGCGGTTCTGCAGCAGGATGCCGAACTTTTCCGAAGCGATGCCGGAGCCGAAGCCGTGGAAGATGGAATAGATCAGCGACACCGCCATGCGGTCGCGGTCGACCACGGTGATGTAGATCGTGTCGCGGTGCACGGCCTCGCTGAGCGTCGTCGCGGATGGCATGGCCTTTTTCGGGTCGATCAGCGCGGCGAGCGCCTTGGCGGTTTCCATTGACAGCATGTGATCGAGCCGTGCGATATGATCGCTGTCGGCCATGATACGGTTGCGGGCGTCATAGGCCAGCTTGGTCGCCTCGGCCTCGATATGGGCGCGCTGGGCGCCGAAAGGATCCATCGCCGCGATGTCAAATTGCGCGAGGATGTTGAGCAGCAGGATCGCCGTGGCGCCCTGGCCGTTGGGCGGATGCTCGACCAGGTCGATGCCGGCATAGCTGCCGCTGATGGGATCCGTTGGCGTGCAGGCGGTGCCGGCGAAATCGTCCGCCGTGTGGACGCCCCCCATGGCGTTGAGGGCCGCCACTATGTCGTCGGCCACTTCGCCCTTGTAGAACGCGTCGCGCCCGTCGCGGGCGACGCGGCGCAGTACCTCGGCCTGGCCGGGGGCGCGGAAGATCTCGCCTTGTTGCAGGGGTTTGCCGCCGTTCGAATAATGGGTAAGCCCGTGACCCTGCAGGCATTCGCCGGCATTGGGCCAGTCATTGGCGACGCGCGGGGCGACCGGCACGCCGTTGTCGGCATAGTGGATGGCCGGGGCGAGCAGCGCATCAAGGCCCAGCTTGCCGTGGGTCTCCGACAGGTGGCAGAAGGCGTCGACGGCGCCGGGAATCGTGACCGCTTCGGGGCCGTGCAGGGGCACCGTGTCGAGGCCGCGGGCGCGCAGGTCGGCGGCGCTGGCGGCGGCGGGCGCGCGGCCGGAGCCGTTGAGCGCGTGGATGTCATCGCTGCCGGGTTTCGTGAACAGAACGAAGCAGTCGCCGCCGATCCCGGTCATCTGCGGCTCGCAGATGCCCAGCAGGACGGCGCCGGCGACGGCCGCGTCCATGGCGTTGCCGCCGCGTTTCAGGATGTCGATGGCGGCTTGGGCGGCCAGGGGGTGCGACGTGGCGCACATGCCGTTGCTGGCCAGAACGGCCGAGCGGCCGGGGCGTTGGAAATCGCGCATGAAAGCTCCGGTGATTGGTGATTTTTCGACACCTTACGGGGTGTGTCGGGAAATGCCAATCAGGGGGGAGAAGAACCTCGACGCCGCGCACTGGGTGGGGGCTGTAAAACGCGGCGCCGAGGGAAGCCTTATGCAGCTACGGGATCGTTTGTGCCGATCCATTGGGGCGGCTGTGCGATGGGATTGGGGCAATTTGGTGACGTCAGGATTTTTCCGGCGCCAAGGAACGAGGAAAGGTCATGCGCAGCGTGTTGCGACCCGCGTGGCGTGTGTAGGAAAGGTCAAGGCAAAGCTTGTGGAGGAGATACCAGCCGAATCCGCCTTCCGGCAGGTCCGCGCGGGCGCCGGACCTGTCCGGCAGGTGGCCCGGAGGCAGGGCGTCGCCAGGCATGGCGCGGCCCGAATCGAACAGCGTAACCAGCACGCGGTCGGCCAGAAGATCGACGACCATGTGCACCTCGCCCGGCGCACGGCCCGCATACGCATGTTCGGTGACGTTGTTGAGTGCCTCGCTGACCGCGAGGGTGATCGAGCCGCGCAGGTCCCCGTCAATCCCGGCATCGGTAAGGGCCGCGCCGAGCGCCTCGACCATGTCGCGCACTTCGAGTTCCGTTGCGGCGGACGAGAGCGCGATGAGCGGGCCGGGTTCCGATGGGGCGGTGGCGGCCACTTTACCGCGTCAGCCCGCGGCGCGCTGAAGCGCCGCTGCCATGTCTTTGTGGATCACGAAGATCGAATCCATCCGCGTCAGGCGAAACACCTTGGCGACGTCCGGGGTCAGCCCCGCAAGGTCCAGCCGCCGCCTGTCGCCCATTTGTTTCATCGAGGCGACGATGGCGCCAAGGCCGCTGGAATCGACGAAGGCGACGCCAGACAGGTCGAGCACCACGTGATCGGCGCCGTCATCCGTGAGGGCGCGCATTTCATCCTTGAATCGAATCGCCGAGGCCGCGTCGATGCGGTTGTCTTCGACCGTGATAACCTTGATGTTGTTGTGAGTGGCGCAGGTAAGTTGCATGAAGCCTCCGGACACGGGAAAATTGCGCGCAGACTAGGCGCAATTCCTTACCAAACCGTTCGTCCCCGAGAGCTTTTCAGGAGCGGCACCCAAAGATGAAAGGACAGTCGGCATGAAAGAGGTTGTGATCGCGGGTGCGGCCCGAACGCCCATGGGCGGTTTCCAAGGGGATTTCGACGGGGTCGAGGCCAGTGTTCTGGGCGGCGCGGCAATTTCCGCGGCGCTGAAGGATGCGGGTGCCGCGACCGTGGGTGAGCTGTTGATGGGCTGTGTTCTTCCCGCTGGTCAAGGGCAGGCCCCGGCGCGGCAGGCGGGGTTCAAGGCGGGGCTGGACGAAGACGTGCCGGCGACCACGCTGAACAAGATGTGCGGCTCGGGCATGAAGGCGGCGATGATCGGGTTCGACCAGATCGCGCTGGGCCATACCGACACGATGGTGACGGGGGGCATGGAGAGCATGTCGAACGCGCCCTACCTGCTGCCCAAGATGCGCGGCGGGGCGCGGATCGGGCATGGGCAGGTGATCGACCACATGTTTCTTGATGGCTTGGAAGACGCCTATGACAAGGGGCGGCTGATGGGCACGTTTGCCGAGGATTGCGCCGAGAAATACCAGTTCACCCGCGAGGCGCAGGATGCGTATGCCATCGGGTCGCTGGAAGGGGCGCTGGAAGCTCAGAAAAGCGGTGCCTTCGAGGGCGAGATCGCGCCGGTGACGCTGGAGACGCGCAAAGGCAGTGTCGTTGTCGAGACGGATGAGCAGCCCGGCAAGGCGCGGCCCGACAAGATCCCGCAGCTGAAGCCTGCATTCCGCGAGGGCGGCACGGTGACGGCGGCCAATTCGAGCTCGATCAGCGACGGGGCGGCGGCGCTGGTGCTGGCCTCGCGCGAGGCGGCGGAGGCGGAGGGTCTGAACGTCCGGGCGCGGATCCTGGGCCATGCCAGCCACGCACAGGCGCCGGGATGGTTTACCACGGCCCCGGTGCCTGCGGCGCAAAAGCTGCTGGAGCGGATCGGCTGGACGAAGGACGACGTGGACCTGTGGGAAGTGAACGAGGCTTTTGCCGTCGTGCCCATGGCCTTCATGCATGAAATGGGCTTGCCGCGTGAGAAGGTGAACGTGCATGGCGGGGCCTGCGCGCTGGGGCACCCCATTGGGGCAAGCGGGGCGCGAATCATGGTTACGTTGTTGAATGCGCTGGAAAAAAGGGATCTGAAGCGCGGTGTTGCGGCGATTTGCATCGGCGGGGGCGAAGGCACGGCCATCGCGATCGAGCGGAGCTGAGGCGCAAATCTTTTTCGGAAAAGATTTGCCAAGAGTTTTCCTTAAAACTCTTGGCACGGGAGGTGAGTTATGCGTGCGGATTACGACGCGTTGTCCAAGACCATCGGGGCGTTGACCGAAGGCGAGAGTGACGAGGTGGCGCTGATGGCCACGGTGGTGTGCGAGTTGCACCATGCCGACGACCGGTTCGACTGGACCGGGTTCTACCGGGTGACTGCGCCCGACCTGTTGAAGATCGGCCCCTACCAGGGCGGGCATGGGTGCTTGCAGATCTCGTTTTCACGCGGCGTTTGCGGGGCGGCGGCGCGAACGGGTGAGGTGCAGTTGGTCGATGATGTCGACAATTTCGACGGGCATATTGCCTGTGCCAGTTCCACCCGGTCGGAAATCGTCCTGCCGGTGCGGGACGGGCAGGGGCGGCTGCTGGCGGTGCTGGATATCGACAGCGATCAGCCGGCGGCGTTCGACGCGGCGGATTCCGATGGTTTGAGCCGCATCCTCGCATCGGTGTTCGGGCGGCTTTGAACCTCGAGCAACGTTGAGGTGACGTGAAATTTTCATTGATTTTTTCACGTGGCTGGCGCAGCGTGAAAATTGAGCGAAGAATTTCACGAAAGAGCGCCCTTTGGAACAGAGCCAGATCTCAGCCATGCGCAGTCTCGGGGCCGACCTGCGGGCCTTGCGCAAGGCGCGGGGGCTGACGCTAAGCGACATGGCGCAGGCACTGGGCCGGTCGGTGGGTTGGCTAAGCCAGGTGGAGCGCGACCTGTCCGAGCCGTCGATCTCCGATTTGCGGGCAATTGCGGGCGCGGTCGACGTGCCGATGTCGTTTCTCTTCGCCCATGCCAGCGCCCCGGCCGAGGAGCAGGGCATCATCGTGCGCGAAGGGGCGCGGCGGCGGATGGGGTCGAGCGAGGAAGGGCTGATCGAAGAGCTGTTGTCGCCCGATCTGAGCGACGATTTCGAGGTGATCCATTCGACCTTCCGGCCCGGATCGAAGATGCAGCGCCCCGCCGCGCGGCCCACGCAGGAGGTGGGGTACGTCGTGTCCGGTCGGCTGGACCTGAGCATCGGCGGGCGGGAGGTTACCGTGCGCCCGGGGGACAGTTTTCGAATCCGGCATCAAACCTATGCCTGGGCTAACCCGTATGACGAACCTTGCGTCGCGATCTGGGTGATCGCGCCTCCGGTTTATTGAGGAGGCGGTGATGAGCCTGGAGGCGTGGACCGTCTTCGCGCTGTTCTGGGTGGTGTTCGTGACCACGCCGGGGCCGAATGCGGTCAACTGCATCACAAACGGCATGACATTGGGGTTTCGCCGCAGCCTGTGGGGGGTGGCGGCGATCCTGACGCAGGCGGCGCTTTTCCTGAGCTTGTCGGCGGCGGGGGTGACGGCGCTGATCGTGGCCTCGCCTGCGGCCTTTCAGGTGGCGAAAGTCATCGGTGCGGGGTTCCTGATCTACTTCGGGATACGCGGCTGGATCATGGCGCGGCGACAGATGGTGGTGGCCGCGCCCGATGGGCGAAGCATCTACTGGCGGGCCTTCGCCATCGCGACGATCAACCCCAAGAGCGTGGCGGGATACCTGGCGGCGTTCAGCCAGTTCGTGCAACCGGGCGTGCCGATCTGGAGCCAGATGTGGGTGATCTTTCCCACCGCGCTGAGCCTGACCGCGTTGAGCTACATCGGCTACACCGCGCTGGGCGCGGGGCTTGGCCGGGCGGCGCTGGGGGCGGTGTTCAACGTGTGGCTGCGGCGGGGGCTGGCGGCGTGTTTCGTGGTTTACGGCGTATTGCTGGGTGCCGCGTCAACGCCGGGGAGGGCGTGAGATGATCGCGGGTGGGGGCCTTCGTGCGGATGCGCCTTGGAAGATCGAGAGGAGATGAGAATGCTTGAGGGAAGTTGTTTGTGCGGGCGCATCCGGTTCAGCGTGACGGGCGCGCCGCACGGGGTGTCGGCCTGTCATTGCGGTCAGTGCCGCAAGCAATCGGGGCATGTGTGGTCGTCGGCCTATGTGCCGGAGGCAGATCTGGAGATCACCGGCGTGGTGACATGGTACGAGGCGACCCCGCACGCAAAGCGCGGGTTCTGCGCGACCTGCGGGGCGTTCCTGTTCTGGAAAGCGCATGACGAGGACACGATGAGCTTTGCCCTGGGGGCGCTGGACGGGCCGACTGGGCTGAAGCTGGAGAAGCATATCTTCACCGCCGACAAGGGCGATTACTACGAGATCGCGGACGGGGTTCCGCAGAAATGAATGGGCCGCGTGGCGTCCCGGGACCGAGGAGACATGGAAATGGCTGAACTGCCGACACAGGCGAAAGTGGTCATCATCGGCGGGGGCGTCGTGGGGTGCTCGGTGCTGTATCACTTGGCCAAGAAGGGCTGGGCAGATTGCGTTCTTTTGGAAAAGAACGAATTGACCGCGGGCAGCACCTGGCACGCGGCGGGGAACGTGCCCACGTTCTCGACCAGTTGGGGCATCATGAACATGCAGCGGTATTCGACCGAGCTTTATGCCCGGCTGGGGCAGGAGGTGGATTATCCGATGAACTATCACCAGACCGGGTCGATCCGGCTGGCGCATTCCAAGGAGCGGATGCAGGAGTTCGAGCGGGCCCGCGGCATGGGCAAGCATCAGGGGATGGATCTGGAGATCCTCGAACCGGATGAGATCAAGGCGCGGTATCCGTTCATCGAGACGCATGACATCGTGGGCGCGCTGTATGACCCGAACGACGGCGATATCGACCCGGCGCAGGTGACGCAGGCGCTGGCCAAGGGCGCGCGCGACATGGGCGCGACGATTGCGCGGTTCTGCCCGGCCACCGGCGTGACGCAGGACGGTGACGGCTGGATCGTGCATACCGAGAAGGGCGATATCGCCTGCGATTTCGTGGTGAACGCGGCGGGATATTATGCCCAGACGGTGGGCGAGTGGTTCAAGCCCTATGGCGGGAGGACGGTGCCGATGATGGTGATGAGCCATCAATACGTGCTGACCGACGAGATCCCCGAGATCGAGGCGCATAGCAAGAAGACGGGCCGCAAGCTGCCGCTTTTGCGCGATGTGGACGTGTCCTATTACTTTCGCCAGGAGAAACATGGGTTCAACATTGGACCCTACGAGCCGAACTGCCGGGCGCATTGGGTGGAGCCTTCGGACCCGATGCCCGACGATTTCAGCTTTCAGCTGTGGTCGGACGACCTGGAGCGGATCGAGGATATCGTGGCGGATTCGATGGAGCGCGTGCCGGTGGCGGCCACGGCGGGGATCAGCCGGATAATCAACGGGCCGATCCCCTATGCGCCCGACGGGCTGCCCCTGCTGGGGCCGATGCCGGGGGTGAAAAACGCGTTCGAGGCGTGTGTCTTTACCTTCGGGATCGCGCAGGGCGGTGGCGCGGGCAAGGTGCTGGCCGAGTGGATTGTGGACGGCGCGCCCGAGTGGGATATGTGGGCCGTCGATCCAAGGCGGTACACCGACTATACCGATCACGACTACTGCGTGGCCAAGGGGATGGAGGTCTATGGCAACGAGTACGCCATGCATTTCCCTTGGCACGAATGGCCCGCGGGGCGCGACAAGAAGCTGTCGCCGAACCACGGCAAGGTTCTGGAACTGGGCGGCGTGATGGGGGCTTACAATGGCTGGGAACGCGCCAACTGGTTCGCGCGGCCCGATGACGATACGTCGGAGGAGGCGACGCATACGTGGAACCGCAAGGGCCCGTGGGAGGAGCGCATCCGCGAAGAATGCGAGGCGGTTCGGGATGCCTGCGGTGTGCTGGACCTGCCGGGCTTTTCACGGTTCCGGGTCGAGGGCGCGGGGGCCGACGACTGGCTGCGCGGCTTCGTGACCGGGGGGCTGCCCAAGGTCGGGCGGATGAACCTGGTTTATGTCGCCAACGCGAAAGGCCGGATCGTGACGGAGTTTTCCTGTATCCGGCTGGCGGAAAACGATTTCGTTCTGATCACTGCGGCCACGGCGCAATGGCATGATGGCGAGCTCATTCGGAACAGCGTGCCGGGCGGTGTGAGTGTGACCGAGACGACGACCGAGCGGTCGGCACTGCTGGTGGCGGGGCCGAAGAGCCGCGAGGTGCTGGCGGGGATCAGCGATGCGGATCTGGAGGCCGGATGGTTGAGCCATCAGCATTGCATAGTGGCGGGACGGCCTGCGTTCCTGATCCGGGTGAGTTTCACCGGAGAGCTGGGCTGGGAGGTTCACGCCGAGAATGCGGAGATGCCGGCGATCTACGAGGCTATTCTCGAGGCGGGGGCGAAGCCTTTCGGGATGTATGCGCTGAATTCCTTGCGGATCGAGAAAGGGTATCGGGCGTGGAAGGGCGACTTGTCGACCGATTACTCGATGCTGGAAGCCGGGCTGGAGCGGTTCGTGAAGTTCGACAAGGAACACGATTTCACTGGCAAGGCGGCGCTGCTGGCGGAGAAACAGCAAAGACGGAAGAAGGCCTTTGCGCCGCTGATCATCGACGCGGGAGAGGCGGATGCGCCCTATATGTCGACGATCTGGAACGGCGACGAGATCGTGGGCGAGACGACGAGCGGCGCCTGGGGCTACCGGGTGAATGCGAGCGTGGCGCTGGCGATGTTGCGGACGGACGTGGCAGAGGCTGGCACGGAGCTGGAAGTGGAGATTTATGGCGAGCGGCGCAAAGCCGTCGTGCAGCCGGATCAGCCGCTATGGGATCCGGAGAACGAAAGGCTGACGGCGTGAGCGGGAGGTCCCCCCGGGTCAAGCCCGGGGCAGGCAGGGTCAGGCCCGGGACGGGAATGCGAAAGGGCGGAGGATGAGCATCGAGACCTACCTGATCTATCTTGGCGTGCTGGCGGCGTTCTTCGCGACGCCGCCGGATACCAGTCAGTTGCTGATTATTTCCAACAGCCTGCGGCACGGGCTGCGCCGGTCGCTGGCGACGGTTGCGGGCGACCTGAGCGCCAACGCGGTGCAGATGACGTTGGCGGCCTTTGGCCTGACGGCGGTGATCGCGGCCAATGCCGATGCGCTGTGGGTGGTGAAATGGGCCGGGGTGGCGTATCTGGTCTGGATCGGGCTGCGATTGATGCTGTCGAAAGGCGGGGCCGAGGCCCCGGGGGCTGCGGCCAAGGGGCGGCTGTTCCGGCAGGGGTTTGTCACGTCGTCGGCCAATCCCTATGCGGTGGTGTTCTTCGGGGCGCTGTTTCCGCAGTTCATCGACGCGGGCGCGCCGATCCTGCCGCAACTTCTGGTGCTGGGCGTGACGTACCTGGTGGTGGACGGTCTGGTGCTGCTGTTGTGGGGCTGGGCCGCAACGCGGACCCTGGGGCGTGTGAAGGTGCTGACGGGTGTGCGGATCAACCGGGTCAGCGGTGCGCTGATGGTGGGCGCGGCGATGCTGTTGGGGTTGAAGGACCTGGACAAGGGGGCGGCGCGATGAGCCTGCCCGCGACCATGTCCGGCGTGTATCTGACCGGCCACAGCGGGTCGGAGAAACTGGAATGGCGCGAGGATATTCCCGTGCCCCGACCCGGGCCGGGCGAGGTGCTGGTGCGGGTGCTGGCGGCGGGGGTCAACAACACCGATATCAACACGCGCGAGGGCTGGTATTCGGCGGATGTGATCGGGGCCACGGGTGAGCTGCAGGAGGGTGTCGAGGATGGCGGCTGGTCCGGGGCTTTGGACTTTCCGCTGATCCAGGGCGGGGACTTGTGCGGTGAAGTCGTGGCACTGGGCGAGGGCGTGAGTGCGGTGGCTGAGGGGATGCGCGTGATCTGCCCCATCAACCAGCCGCGCTCGACCGACGACAACCCGGTGGGGTTCGAGGCGCTGGGCTCGGAATATGACGGGGCGTTCGCGCAGTATTGCGTGGTGCCCGAGGGGGATCTGTTCGACGTGAGCGACGCGCCGCTGAGCGACGTGGAGCTGGCAGCGATACCGTGTGCCTTTGGCACGGCGGCGGGGCTGTTGGATCGGGCAGGCGTTGTGGCCGGGCAGAAGGTGCTGATTACCGGAGCATCCGGTGGCGTAGGGTTGGCGGCGGTGCAACTGGCCACGGCGCTGGGGGCGAAAGTGACCGGCGTGTCCTCGGCACCCAAGGCCGATTGCGTGCGCGATGCGGGGGCTGTGGCGGTGATCGGGCGGGATGACGTGCCGCCCGCCGACACGTTTCACGCGGTGATCGACCTGGTGGCCGGACCGGGTTGGGGCGCGCTGATCGACGCGTTGCGGCCGGGCGGGCATTACGCGGTGGCGGGGGCCATTGCCGGGCCGGTGGTGGAGGCGGATCTGCGGCGCATCTATTTGCGAGATATCACGATCCACGGCTGCACCTTCCAGTCCCGCGCGGTCTTTGCCCGGCTGGTCGAGATGGTGCGTCAGGGTGCGGTGAAACCGCTGATCGCCAAGACATTTCCCATGCGGGAGATTGACAGGGCGCAGGAAGAGTTCATGTCGAAGCGGCATGCCGGGAAGCTGGTGCTGATCCCGGACGGCATCGACATCTGAACAAGGGCGCGAAAGGAATTACATGGCACAGGTCACTCTGTTGGACGGCTCGATCGGGCAGGAGCTGGTGAAACGCTCGGGCGACCGGGCGACGCCGCTGTGGTCGACGCAGGTGATGATGGATCATCCCAAGCTGGTGGGCGAAGTGCATCTGGACTACTTCAACGTTGGCGCGACGGTGGCCACGACGAACACCTATGCGGTGCTGCGTGACCGGCTGGTGCGGATCGGGTTGGAGGACAAGGTCGGGCAATTGACCGATACGGCGGTGCGGGCCGCGCGCCGGGCCCGGGCGGCGAGCGGCGGCAATGGCCGGGTGGCGGGCGCGATCGGCCCGTTGGTACAGTCCTACAAGCCCGAGACCTGCTCGCCCGCCGCCGAGGCCGCGAAGATCTATGCCGAGCCGGTGGCGCTGATGAAGGATCACGTGGACCTGTTCCTGCTGGAGACGATGTCGTCGGTGGACCAGGCCGAGGGCGCGTTGCGGGCGGCGTCGGGGCAGGGCCTGCCGGTGTGGCTGGCGGTGAGCGTGGATGACCGGGACGGCACGCGCCTGCGCTCGGGCGAGCCGGTGGCGGAGCTGGCCGAGACGGTGGCAAGGCACGCGCCGGCGGCGGTGCTGGTGAATTGTTCGCGGCCCGAGGCGACGGGCGCGGGGATTGAAGTTATCAAGGATTTCGGCCTGCCCTTTGGCGGTTATGCCAACGGGTTCACGGAGATCAGCGACGGGTTTCTGGGCGACGCGCCGACGGTGGACGCGCTGGAGCAGCGCAAGGACCTCGGACCACTGGAATACGCGGAATTCGTCATGGGTTGGGTCGCACAGGGGGCCACCATCGTCGGGGGCTGCTGCGAGATCGGGCCGGCGCATATCGCGGAGATTGCCCGCTGTCTTCAGGCGGCGGGGCACGAGATCGTATGAAGGAGGTGACGAGATGACAGATGGCACGCTTCCCCCCGGCATGGTCCCGGCAAGCGGGCGGTTCCGCTTTGAAAGCAAGGAATTCGGGCGGCTGGATTTCGAGGTGAGCCACGCGAAGTTCGTCCTGTGGAAGAGTTTCGAGAACGGACAGGAAACCGAGGGCGTGCAACTGGATATCATGATCGCCGCGCAGAGCCGGGAGATTCCGGACGAGAGCGGCGACGGGGACATGGCCTATCTGCTGGCGCCGGCGCTGACCACCGAATGGCTGCAGATCGACGAACGCCAGTTCGCCAGCCGGGACCGTGCGGCGCTGGACGGTGTGACAGTCGATTTCGACTATGACAGGACGCCCGATGTGCTCGAAGCACCGGCGGCGATCCAGGAGGGCTCTTATGGCTCGACCGACGTGCTGAAGCTGGCGTTGAGCCACGTGCCGCCGGATCGCTACAGGCTTCAGGTGCAGGCGAAGGACGAGTTCGGGCGGTCCTGCGAGATCGACGCCGACCTGCCGCTGTTCGAGATCGGCGCGAGCAATTTCTCGATGTCGCGGCCAAGGGCGGTCGAGGACTGGGTCGAGCGCCATTTCGAGCGCGACGGCTTGCACGTCGAGTGGCGCACGGTGGGGCCGATGACCAACCAGTGGCAGAACCTTTATGCCGCGTTCAAGGAGGCAGGCGATGAGTGACCTTCCCAAGCACGCCCGCGTGGTAATTATCGGCGGCGGCGTGGTGGGCTGTTCGGTGGCTTATCACCTGGCCAAGCTGGGCTGGACCGACGTGGTGCTGCTGGAGCGCAAGCAGCTGACCAGCGGGACGACATGGCACGCTGCGGGGCTGATCGCGCAACTGCGGGCCAGTGCCAACATGACGAAGCTGGCGAAATACAGTCAGGAGCTTTACGGCAACCTGGAGGCCGAAACCGGGGTCGCGACTGGGTTCCGGCGCTGCGGGTCGATCACCGTGGCGCTGACCGACGAGCGGCGGGAGGAGATTTACCGGCAGGCCGCGATGGCGCGGGCCTTTGGCGTGGACGTGGAAGAGATCGGCGCGGCGGAGGTGAAGGCGCGGTATCCGCATCTGAACACCGACGGCGTGACCGGGGCGGTTTACCTGGACAAGGACGGACAGGCGGATCCGGCGAATATCGCGCTGGCGCTGGCCAAGGGCGCGCGGCAGAACGGGGCGCTGGTGAAGGAGCGGGTGAAGGTCACCGGGATCGCGCGGGACGGCCGCCGGGTGACGGGCGTGGACTGGGCCGCCGACGATGGCGGCGAGACGGGTCGTATCGCCTGCGACATGATCGTGAATTGCGCGGGCATGTGGGGCCACGAGGTGGGCCGCATGGCGGGCGTGAACGTGCCGCTGCATGCCTGCGAGCATTTCTATATCGTGACGGAAGGCATCGACGGGCTGGAGCAGCAGCCGGTGCTGCGGGTGCCGGATGAATGCGCCTATTACAAGGAAGACGCGGGCAAGATCCTGCTGGGCGCGTTCGAGCCGAATGCCAAGCCGTGGGGGATGAACGGCATTCCCGACAGTTTCGAGTTCGACCAGCTGCCCGAGGATTTCGACCATTTCGAACCCATCCTCGAAGCGGCGGTCAACCGGATGCCGATGCTGGCCGATGCCGGGATTCACACGTTTTTCAACGGGCCGGAGAGTTTCACGCCGGATGACGCCTATCACCTCGGGCTTTGCCCCGAGATGGACAATGTGTGGGTGGCGGCAGGTTTCAACTCGATTGGGATCCAGAGCGCCGGGGGCGCGGGGCACGCGCTGAGCCAGTGGATGGACAGTGGCGAGAAGCCGTTCGATCTGGGCGATGTAGACATTTCCCGGATGCAGCCGTTTCAGGGGAACCGACATTACCTGTACGAGCGATCAAAGGAGACGCTGGGGCTGCTGTACGCCGATCACTTCCCCTATCTGCAAAAGCGGACGGCAAGGGGCGTGCGGCGGTCACCGTTCCATCACTACCTGCTGGAGCGCGGCGCGGTGATGGGAGAGATGGCCGGATGGGAGCGGGCGAACTGGTTCGCGACGGATGGTCAGGAGCGAGAGTATCGTTATGGTTGGGGGCGGCAGAACTGGTTCGAGAACGCCGCCACCGAGCATCATGCGATCCGCACGGGCGTGGGCATGTACGACATGTCGAGTTTCGGCAAGATCCGGGTCGAGGGGCCGGATGCGGAGGCGTTCCTGAACCATATCGGCGGTGGTGACTGCTCGGTGCCGAATGGAAAGATCGTCTATACTCAGTTCCTGAACGACCGGGGCGGGATCGAGGCGGACGTGACGGTGACGCGGCTGAGCGAGACCGCTTACTTGGTGGTGACACCCGCCGCGACACGGCTGGCGGACCAGACGTGGATGGAACGGCACCGCGGGGCGTTCAACGTCGTGATTACGGACGTGACGGCAGGCGAAGGCGTGCTGGCGGTGATGGGGCCGGATGCGCGCAAGCTGATGCAAACTGTCAGTCCGGCTGACTTTTCCAACGAGGCAAACCCGTTCGGCACGGCGCAGGAGATCGAACTGGGCATGGGGCTCGCGCGGATGCACCGGGTGAGCTACGTGGGCGAGTTGGGCTGGGAAATATATGTGGGCGCCGACATGGCGGGGCACGTGTTCGAGACGCTTTACGAGGCCGGGCAGGATCATGGGCTGAAGCTTTGCGGGATGCACATGATGGACAGCTGCCGGATCGAGAAGGGGTTTCGGCATTTCGGTCATGACATCACTTGCGAGGATCACGTGCTGGAGGCGGGGCTGGGGTTTGCCGTGAAGACGGGCAAGCCGGATTTCATCGGGCGCGACGCGGTGCTGCGCAAGAAAGAGGCGGGATTGGAGCGACGGCTGTTGCAGTTCCGGCTGATCGACCCCGAGCCGATGGTCTATCACAACGAACCGGTGCTTCGGGATGGCGAGATTGTGGGGTACCTGTGTTCGGGTGCGTATGGTCACCACTTGGGCGGAGCGATCGGGATGGGGTACGTGCCTTGTTCTGGCGAGAGCGCGGAGGAGGTGGTGGCGTCAGACTACGAGATCGACGTGGCGGGAACGCGGGTAAAGGCCGAAGCGTCGCTGAAGCCGATGTATGACCCGAAATCGGAGCGTGTGAAGGTTTGATGCCTAGGGTGGGAGTGTCGTAAGGGTCAAAAAAGTATTTTCTGCCAGATAGATAGGCAGAAATTATTTGCTTGATCCGCATTCTGTACACGTATCGCTCTCAGGGTGACGAGGAAGCGGTTCCCCTGCGTTCACTAGCCTCACACTTCTGAAGCGCTATAAAGCTTTCCGAACCGCTTGGGCCGCTTCAGGTCAATGCGGGCAGGGCCGGAGTATAATGAAATCAAACGGCGTTCATCATTTGCAAGCTTGACGCCAAGCGGCATTGGAGACAACAACAGAAGTTCGAAAAGGTGATGTGACGGGCAGATCGGAAACCCAGGCAGTTTTTACAGACAATGGGCCAACGACCGAACAGGACCAGTCAGATCAAGCGGTTCTTTTTGGCACCGGAGAGCGAAGATTACGAAAGCCCAACAACGAATTCTGAATCAGAGTGAAGAGACGAATATTGTGAGCCCTTTCGCGTGCGAAAGTTTTACCAGTGGTCGGAGGTCGCCATGCTGATCGAAGAGACCACGCTGCCTGGTGTGCTGCGCCTGACGCCGCGCCGGTTCGGCGACCATCGTGGCTTTTTTGCCGAGACTTACAATATCGACACGATGGCATCGGCAGGGATCGACACGGTTTTCGTGCAGGACAACCAATCACTCTCGGAGCAGGCGGGCACCCTGCGGGGCCTGCATTTTCAAGCGCCGCCCCATGCCCAGGCCAAGCTGGTGCGCTGCGGGCGCGGAGCACTCTTCGATGTCGCTGTCGATCTGCGTCGCGGCAGCCCTACCTACGGACACTGGCTGGGCGAAACAGTGTCGTTTGAAAACGGTGTGCAACTGTTGATCCCGGCGGGCTTTGCCCACGGTTTTGTGACCCTGCAGCCCGAGACCGAGATTATCTATAAATGCTCCTACCTGTACGCGCCCGAGGCAGAAGGTGCGCTGAAATGGGACGATCCGGACCTTGCCATCGACTGGCCGCTTGATGGCCGCATGCCGGTGATCTCGGACAAGGACGCGCGGGCGCCGGCCCTGCGGGATTTCGACAGCCCGTTTGTTTGGGAAGGGGCAGGGACATGAAGCTGCTGGTGACCGGGGGGGCGGGGTTCATCGGCTCTGCGGTGGTGCGCCAGGCGATGGCCGACGGGCATGCGGTGGTCAATCTGGATGCGCTGACCTATGCGGCCTGTCTTGAGAACGTGGCCTCGGTTGCCGATCACCCTGATTATGTGTTCGAGCGGGCCGACATCCGTGATAGAGCCGCCTTGGACCGGATTTTTTCCCGGCACAGGCCAGACGCGGTAATGCATCTTGCCGCCGAGTCCCATGTGGACCGCTCCATCGACGGTCCGGCGACGTTTATCGAAACCAACGTGCTGGGGACCTTTCACCTGCTTGAGGCCGCGCGCAGCTATTGGCACGGACAAGGGCGACCCCAGGACTTTCGGTTTCACCATATTTCCACGGATGAGGTGTTCGGCTCTCTGGGAGTGGAAGGAATGTTTACCGAAGAAACGCCTTACGATCCACGCAGTCCCTATTCCGCCTCGAAAGCCTCAAGCGACCACATGGTGCGCGCCTGGCATGAAACGTATGGCCTGCCCATCGTGCTGACCAACTGCTCCAACAATTACGGGCCTTTCCATTTCCCTGAAAAGCTGGTGCCGGTGGTGATCCTGAACGCGCTCGCAAGCAAGCCGATCTCAGTCTACGGCAAGGGCGAGAATGTGCGCGACTGGCTTTATGTCGAGGATCATGCGGACGCGCTTTTGCTGGTACTGCAAAAGGGCAAGGTGGGGCGCAGCTATAACATCGGCGGCGAGAACGAGGCGCGCAATATCGACCTTGTGCAGATGATCTGTGCCATTCTTGACAGGTTGCGGCCGGGACAAAGACCCTATGCAAGCCTGATCGAGTTCGTGACCGATCGACCAGGCCACGACCTGCGCTATGCGATCGACCCTGCGCGCATCCGGGACGAGCTGGGGTGGCGGCCGTCCGTGACGCTTGAAGAAGGGTTGGAACGGACCGTGCGTTGGTATCTGGACAATGAGGAGTGGTGGCGCGCGTTGCTTGACCGTGAAGGTGTCGGCCGCCGGTTGGGTACGGCGTGATCCTGGTTTTCGGAAAAACCGGCCAGGTGGCGACGGAACTGCAGCGCAAGGCGGCAGTCACGGCCCTGGGACGCGATACGGCAGACTTGTCAGATCCGGAGGCCTGCGGCGCCGCGATCGAGGCACACAAACCGGCGCTTGTGATCAACGCCGCCGCCTGGACCGCTGTCGATGCGGCCGAGGCGGAGGAAAACGACGCGATGCGCATCAACGCCGCCGCACCGGGTGCCATGGCGCAGGCATGTCGCGCACTGGAGATTCCGTTCCTGCATATCTCGACCGATTACGTATTCGAGGGCTCGGGCACCCAAGCTTGGCGTGAAACAGATCATGTTGCACCGAAAAATGCCTACGGCCGCACCAAGCTTGCCGGAGAGCGCCGGATTGCGGAGGCCGGAGGAGACTGGGCGATCCTGCGCACCTCGTGGGTTTTTTCGGCCCATGGCGGCAATTTCGTGAAAACGATGCTGCGTCTGTCCGAGAGCCGCGACCGTTTGAGCATTGTCGCCGACCAGGTGGGCTGCCCGACGCCGGCGGCGGATATCGCGGCAACGCTGTTGCGCATGGGACGTGCGATGACAAAAGGGCAGGGGGGTGGTCTTTATCACTACGGCGGCCAGCCTCCGGTCAGTTGGGCGGATTTTGCCCGTGCGATCTTTGCGAATGCCGGCAAGAGCGTCACGGTCGAGGATATCGCGACCAGCGCCTATCCCACGCCGGCGGAGCGGCCGCGGAATTCCAGGCTCGATTGTGCGAAGCTGGCGAAGGATTTTGGAATTGAGCCGCCGGACTGGAGCACAGGACTGGTCAACGTGTTAAAAGAATTGGACAGAGCATGACCGCGCAATCAGCAACAGGCCGCAAAGGCATCATTCTGGCGGGCGGATCGGGGACGCGCCTCTATCCCATCACGATGGGCGTCTCGAAACAGCTTTTGCCGGTCTATGACAAGCCGATGATCTATTATCCCCTGTCTGCGCTGATGCTGACGGGGATCCGTGAGATCTGTGTCATCACGACACCGCAGGATCAGGATCAGTTCCGCCGCACGCTTGGGGACGGGTCGCAATGGGGTCTGTCGCTGACATATGTGACCCAGCCGAGCCCCGATGGTCTAGCGCAGGCGTATCTGCTGGCGGAGCCGTTTTTGGATGGCGCCCCAAGCGCCATGGTTCTGGGCGACAATATTTTCTTTGGCCACGGCCTGCCGGAACGCCTGCACGAGGCGGACAGAACCGTTACGGGCGGGACCGTCTTTGGGTACCGAGTGGCCGACCCCGAACGATATGGGGTGGTGGATTTCGCCCCGGATGGCACGGTGCGCAGCATTGTGGAAAAGCCGGAGGTGGCGCCGTCGCCCTATGCCGTGACCGGGCTTTATTTTTTCGACAGCACGGCGTCCGAGCGCGCCCGGCATGTGACCCCGTCATCCCGTGGCGAGCTCGAGATCGTCTCGCTGCTGGAGTCCTATCTCGCCGATGGGCAGCTGAGCGTGCAGCAGATGGGGCGGGGATATGCCTGGCTTGATACCGGCACGCATGGGTCCTTGCTGGACGCGGGCAATTTCGTGCGGACGCTGTCAGACCGGCAGGGCCAGCAGGTTGGATCCCCCGAGGAGATCGCGTTTCAGCAGGGGTGGATCGATGCTGAACAGCTCGAGGCGCGGGCCGCGCTTTTCGGGAAGACAGGCTATGGTGCCTATCTCAAGCGGCTTGCGCTTTATCCCCACGACTAGGGCCAGGTGCTGGCCACAGGCACGCACCGCAAAACAAAGATTGTTAAATGCCTTTCGCATGCGAAAGGTCCTGGCCCAATCAAGCCCTTTTTTACGATTTTGATGTCATCACGGTCGGTTCCGACGCGACGCGCGCCTGCCGCCGCCTGAAGTCCGGACAGGGATAGGTTGGCCTCGAATATGTTGAGCCCATCGGCGGCCCTGGAGGAGGCAAAGATTTGCAAGCGGTCGTCGATTGCGGTCATTTCAGGCGGGCTGCACCCCTTGCCATGCCATGTGTGAATGCGTCGATTTTCATGGTTTTGTTCATCCCGGTACCGATAGTCCGCGTGTTTCTGCAAGCCGGCTTGTCCCGGATGACCTGCGGCGCACGTTCTCTGTAAACAAAGCGGCCTAGGAACAGACCGCGCGTCCGTGTCAAAGCTATGACCGGACGCGCGCAATCGGACGTTCGGGCCACCAGTGGCAACGCTTGATGGCCATAGCGATGAGCGTTCATCAGTTCCCGCCAGATCACGTCAATGCCGCTCATCTTGCGCGAACGTGACCTCTTGGCCGGTGTCATTCCGTAAACACATTTGTGTTTGGAAACGGAAGTGTTTATCGACGCGGGTAAATCGATGCAGGCAGCAATGGCTGCCTGACGTGCCGAATCTCAAGCGGATGGGAAGCCCATGAAAGATTACATCGTAAAAGACATTTCGCTGGCCGAGTTCGGCCGCAAAGAACTGGACATCGCCGAGACCGAGATGCCGGGCCTGATGGCGCTACGCGAAGAGTATGGCGCTGAACAGCCCCTGAAGGGCGCCCGTATCGTCGGGTCGCTGCACATGACGATCCAGACCGCCGTTCTGATCGAGACACTGACCGCGCTTGGCGCGGATGTCCGCTGGGCCTCGTGCAACATTTTCTCCACGCAGGACCACGCGGCGGCGTCGATCGCCAAGGCCGGTGTGCCGGTTTTCGCCATCAAGGGCCAGACACTGGAAGAGCATTGGGATTATCTCGACAAGTCCTTCTTGTTCGAAGATGGCCCGAACATGATCCTCGACGATGGTGGCGATGCAACGCTTTACGTGCTTCTGGGCGCGCGCGCCGAGGCCGGTGAGGATGTCATCCCGGTCCCGCAATCCGAAGAGGAAGAGGTGATCAAGAAGCAGATCGCCAAGCGCATGGCCGAAAGCCCGGGATGGTTCACAAAGGTCCGCGACCAGATCAAGGGCGTCTCCGAAGAGACGACCACCGGCGTAAACCGGCTCTACCAGCTGATGCGGGACGGCCACCTGCCGTTTCCAGCAATCAACGTGAATGACAGCGTCACCAAGTCGAAGTTCGACAACAAGTATGGCTGCAAGGAATCGCTGGTGGATGGCATCCGCCGCGCCACCGACACGATGATGGCCGGCAAGGTCGCCGTGGTGTGCGGTTATGGCGATGTGGGCAAAGGCTCTGCTGCATCCCTGGCCGGTGCCGGTGCCCGCGTCAAGGTCACCGAGGCCGACCCGATCTGTGCCTTGCAGGCGGCGATGGACGGGTTCGAGGTCGTGGTCCTGGAAGACGTACTGGACAGCGCGGATATCTTCATCACCACGACCGGCAACAAGGACGTGATCCGCATCGAGCATATGCGCGAGATGAAGGACATGGCGATCGTCGGCAATATCGGTCATTTCGACAACGAGATTCAGGTGGCCGCGCTGAAGAACCACAAATGGACGAATATCAAGGAACAGGTCGACATGATCGAGATGCCCTCGGGCAACCGCATCATTCTGCTCTCTGAGGGCCGCCTGCTGAACCTTGGCAACGCCACCGGCCACCCGTCTTTCGTGATGTCGGCCAGCTTTACCAACCAGGTGCTGGCGCAGATCGAGCTGTGGAAGAACGGCGGCGAGTACGAGAACAAGGTCTACATCCTGCCCAAGCATCTGGATGAAAAGGTCGCGCGTCTGCATTTGGAGCGGATAGGTGTGAAGCTGACACAGCTTTCGCCTGAACAGGCCGCTTACATCGGCGTCAAGCCGGAAGGGCCGTTCAAGCCCGAACATTACCGCTACTGATGACTATCAGCTTGGTCCGGCCGCTTAGGCCGGACCGGACTGAGCCTGCCCATCTGAATTGGTCCACCGTTATGTTCAGGAAGCGGAGGTCAGAGAATGGCGAGCAAGCGACACAAGTCCGAGGAAACAGTTCAGAAGTTGCAGCAGGTTGAAGTTCCCGTCGGCCAGGGGATGCCGCGTGTGGATGCGATCTGCGAGGTGCGCATCACCGAACAGACCTAGTACGGCTGGCGTAAGCAATACGGCACCTATGGGTACCGTCGCGTGGCGGCATTGCTGCGAGATGCCGGCTGGGACGTCAGTTATGGTCGCGCGAGCTTCTGCGGAAGCGGGAAGGGGCCGGCAGCCTTCAGGCCCGAAATGTTGACCGTTAGAGTTCGCGCCAAGAACACTTGCGACAATTGGGCTGGCATTCAGCCTCGCCCATTCGCTAAGAACAGAGATGCTTCCATATGACAGGCCAGAGTCAGGTTGGGCTGACATGAAACGAATTGAGGATCACGGCCATGCCAAATGTCACTCCTGTTATACTTTCCGGCGGCTCGGGGACTCGGCTTTGGCCGCTCTCGCGCAAGGGGCATCCAAAGCAATTCACCTCGCTTATCGGCCAAACCTCGCTGTTTCAGCAGGCGGCCACGCGGCTTTCGGGAGTTGGCTTTGAGCCGCCCATCGTCATCACACATGCCGATTTTCGGTTCGTTGTGCTTGATCAACTCAGGGACATCGAGATCGACCCGGGGCTTGTGCTGATTGAGCCCGACGGGCGCAATACGGCGCCGGCGGTGTTGGCGGCGACGTTGGCCGCGCTTGCCGAAGACCCGGATGCGGTTCTTCTTGTGGCGCCTTCGGACCATGTCATGCCCGATGCGCCAGCCTTTCGTGATGCCGTGACACGCGGTCTTGAGGCTGTCGAAGAGGGCCGGCTGGTGACATTCGGGATCGCACCGGACCGGGCCGAGACCGGCTATGGCTACCTTGAACTGGACTCTGTCCCTGATCAGTACGGAAGACCCGAAAAGCTCAAGCGGTTCGTGGAAAAGCCCGATGCGGATCGGGCCGAGCAGATGCTGGCCGCTGGAAATTACCTTTGGAACGCCGGCATCTTTCTTTTTGCCGCAAAAGACATGAAGGCCGCGTTTGAAGCCCATGCGCCCGACTTGTTGGCGCCGGTCACCGCCGCGGTCGAGCAGGCCGAATCCGATCTGGGTTTTGTGCGCCTGGCACCCGATCCTTGGGCGCAGGCCGATGATATCTCGATCGATTACGCGGTGATGGAAAAGGCCGATGCCCTGTCTGTCGTCCCGTACCGGGCCGGCTGGTCCGATCTGGGAAGCTGGGAAGCGGTGGCCCGCGAGATGGGCCAGGACGAACAGGGCATCGCCGCCGAAGGGCCAGTGACGGCCATTGACTGCAAAGATGTCATGTTGCGCGCCGAGGATCCGGGTCAGGAACTGGTGGCAATAGGTGTCAGCGACCTCTTGGTCGTCGCGATGAAGGACGCGGTTCTCGTGGCAGATCCTGCCCGTGCCCAGGACGTCCAACTGGCCGTATCGACGCTGAAGGAAAAAGGCGCGCGCCAGAGTGAGCTTTTTGCCATGGATCACCGCCCGTGGGGGCATTTTGAGACCTTGGCTGCAGGCGACAGGTTTCAGGTCAAGCGTATCGTCGTCAAACCCGGCGCGCAATTGTCCCTGCAAAGCCATCATCATCGGGCTGAACACTGGATTGTGGTGGCCGGTACGGCACGTGTCACCATCGGGGACGAGGTGCAACTCGTGACCGAGAACCAGTCGGTTTACATCCCGCTTGGAATGAAACATCGGATGGAGAATCCGGGGAAGGTGCCAATGATCCTGATAGAAGTGCAAACCGGCACATATCTGGGGGAGGATGACATCGTACGATTTGATGACATCTATGCGCGCGGCCAAGGCGCAAAAGGGTAGCCATTCTGTTCAGAGCGCCGCCTGTTGAGTTGGGAAACAAGTATCGGTTTCGTGCATGTTTTGGACTGACCCGGAAACGCTCTAGATGCTCTGGTCGTATTCGCCCACGGAAGGTTCGGTGCGGATGACGGTGTCGATTTCCTTGAATATCGCGCGCATTTCGTCGTCCGACGTGGCGCTTTCGCAGACAACGACGAGATTGGGGGTGTTCGACGACGCGCGCACGAGGCCCCAGCTGCCGTTTTCCAGGATGACGCGGGCGCCGTTGACGGTGACCACTTCCTTGATGGGCTGGCCGGCGAAGGTTTCGCCCGCCTCGTGCTTGGCGACGAGTTTTTGCACAAGGCGGTCGAGCACCTGATATTTCTCGGTGTCGGCACAGTGGGGCGACATGGTGGGGGTCGACCATGTGGTGGGCAGGGCCCGGCGCAGGTCGGACATCGACATGTCGGGGTTGCGGTCCATGAGCTTGCAAATCTCGACCGCGACGCGCATGCCGCAGTCGTAGCCGCGGCCCACGGGCTCGGCCAGGAAGTAATGTCCGGATTTCTCGAACCCCGCCAGCGCGCCCAGTTCCTTGACCCGACGTTTCATGTGGCTGTGGCCGGTCTTCCAGTAGTCGGCTATCACGCCGTTCTTCTGCAATTCGGGGTCGGCGGCGAAGAGGCCGGTGGATTTTACGTCCGCCACGAAAGTGGAATTGGGGTGCAGTTTCGACAGGTCGCGGGCCATGATGACGCCCATCTTGTCGGCGAATATTTCTTCGCCCTCGTCGTCCACCACGCCGCAGCGGTCGCCGTCGCCGTCGAAACCGAGGGCGAAGTCGGCACCCGAGTCCTTCACCGTGGCGGCCATATCGTGCAGCATTTCCATGGCTTCGGGATTGGGGTTGTAGTTGGGGAAGGTGTAGTCGAGGTCGTTGTGCGAGGGGATGACCTCGACGCCGAGACGCTCGAACAGCTCGGGTGCGAAGGCCGAGGCGGTGCCGTTGCCGGTGGCGCAGACCACGCGTAGCTTGCGCGACATTTTGAAATCACCGACGAGGTCGTTGAGATAGGCCTCGCGCACGCCATCGACGAATTCATACCCGCCGCCCGAATGAGGCTCGCCCTCCCCGTTCAGGACGATGTCGCGCAGTTCGCCCATTTCGTCGGGACCGTGGGTGAGAGGGCGGTCGAAGCCCATCTTGACCCCGGTCCAGCCGTTCGGGTTGTGCGAGGCGGTGACCATGGCCACGGCAGGCACGTCGAGGTGGAACTGCGAGAAATAGGCCATGGGCGAAAGCGCCGGGCCGATATCCTTGACGTGAATGCCGGCCTGCATGAGGCCGACGATCAGCGCGTTCTTGATGGACAGAGAATAGTCACGGTAGTCGTTGCCGACCGCGATCACCGGGTCGATGCCGCGGCGGCGCATCTGGGTGCCGAGGCCGAGGCCGAGGGCGGTGATGCCAGGCAGGTTGATCTCGTCGGGATATTTCCAGCGGGCGTCATATTCCCGAAAGCCGGTAGGCGTGATCATCGGGTCGCGGAGAAATTCCCAGGTGTTCTGGGTCACGGTGGCAGCGGGTTTGGTCACGGAAATTCCTTCAGGTTTAATCGATACGACAGGGGGTTTCCTTGGCGAGCCTGTCGAATTGCATGAGGCTCTGCAAGAGGGCGGGCATCTGATTGAGCGGGATCATGTTGGGGCCGTCCGAGGGCGCGGTATCGGGCGCTTCGTGGGTTTCGATGAAGACGGCAGCGATGCCCAGGGAGACGGCGGCGCGGGCCATGACGGGGGCAAACTCGCGCTGGCCGCCGGAACTGCCGCCCTTGCCGCCGGGCTGTTGCACGGAATGGGTGGCGTCCATCACCACCGGGTAGCCGGTGGCGGCCATTTGCGGCAGGGACCGCATGTCGGCGACCAGCGTGTTGTAGCCGAAGGAGGTGCCGCGTTCGGTCAGCAGGATGCGGGTGTTGCCCGTGCTCTCGATCTTGGAGATGACGTTGGGCATGTCCCAGGGGGCGAGAAACTGGCCTTTCTTGACGTTGATCGCCGCGCCGGTTTCGCCCGCGGCCAGCAGCAGGTCGGTCTGGCGGCAGAGGAAGGCGGGGATTTGCAGGATGTCCACGACCTCGGCCACGGGGGCGCATTGCTCGGGCAGGTGGATGTCGGTCAGGACCGGCACGCCGAGCGCGTCCTTGACGGATTGCAGCGCCTTGAGGCCGTCGTCGATGCCCATGCCGCGCTTGCCGGAAAGCGACGTGCGGTTGGCCTTGTCGAAGGAGGCTTTGAAGACGTATTGCGCGCCTGCGGCTGCGCAGGCCTCTTGCATTGCGCCGGCGATCATCTGGGCGTGATCGGCGCTTTCCAGCTGGCAAGGGCCGGCGATGATGGTGAGCGGCGCGTCGTTTCCGACGCGCAGGTCTGCGATTTCAACTGTTTTCATGTCTTACGACGAAACCTGTTCCTTGAGCACCGATGCGGTCAGCGACAGCAACAGGTAGATACCGCCGAAGATCAGGAACGCAAGCAAAGTGTTCTCGAACTTGCGCGGATAGGAGGGATCCTGCGACGCGACGGGCTGCACCGCGACCGTCAGGTAGCGGACCTGCTTGTTCGCCTCGATCTCGGACTGGCGCTTGGTTTCCAGCGCGGATTGCAGCACCATGTCGGAAGTGGCGAGGTCGGCCTGTGCCATCTGGATCTCGGCGGCCTGGCTGGCGAGCGAGGCGTTTTCCTCGGTCGCCTCGGTAAGGCGGGCGTTCTGCTTGGCCAGTTCCTGTGACAGGACCTCTACCTCGGAGCGCAGGGCCTCGACCCGGGCCGTGTTGGGGCGGGAGTTGGCCAGCTGGGTGTTGAGCGCCAGCTGCTTTTCCTGAAGTTGCAATTCGACGTTGCCGATGAGCTGGCGAATATTGGCGATCTCGCCCTCGGGGTCGAGGATCGAGCCCTCTTGCAATTCGACCAGCCGGCGCTGGGCGGCGCGGCGTTCATCCTTGGCCTCTTGCAGGGCGGCCTCGGCGGTTTTCACGGCATCGAAGCGTTTTTCCTGGCTGAGCGCGTCGACGCGTTCTTCGGCATATTCGATCAGCTTTTCCGAGAACTGCTGGCTGATTTCGGGATCGGCGGTGGCGACCTCGAGCCGGATCACGCCCTCGGTCGGATCATAGCCCAGTTTCACGTATTTCTCGTAGACCTTGTAGGCGGCCTCGTTCGTTGCATCGGGATCGAGCCGCTGGATCGGGTCGATCTCTTCGCCGCTGAACATCGCCTTGAAGCCCACATCCTCGTTCAGGCGCAGCATGGCATCCTTGGATTCGAGGTAGGATTGAACGGCGATGGAATCCTGTCCGGTGGCGAATTGCGAGGGCAGAAGGCCGCCCAGCCCGCCCTGGCCACCGCCGCCGCCGTCGGCAGTGATGATCAGGAACTCGGACTTGGTGGAATACATCGGCGTAGCAATGTTGTAGAAATAATAGCCCGCGATCAGCGTCGGCAGCATGACGAATGCCGCCAGCCGCGACAGGAGCAGCAGCATCTTCTTGCGGCGGCGCGAGGCGATGTCGCGCTGGATCTTCTGAATTTCGTTGGCGCGGCGGTCGGCCGGGCTGAGTTCGGTCGAGGGCAGGGCGATCTGGCCCACCGGCACGGTCTGGGGCAGTTGCACACGCTCGGACGGGGTTTCCGCCGGCTGGGTGTTTTCGCCGCCCGAGACCAGTTCCACGATGTTGGAGCGCTGGAACGGGTCGATACCGCGGGCGCGCAGGAGGCGGACCGCGTCGAAATCTGAGGTGGGGGCCAGCCCGTGCTTCTGGGCCATGCGGCGGGCCATGCGCAATTGCCGGCCGGTCAGGCCTTCCTTGCGGATCTCGTCGATGTCCTGAGACACCGAGACCTCGCGGGTCGAAGATACTTCGCCCTCGTGCACCGGGGCGTGCTGAGTGTCGTCCGCAGGCGGTTGCGGGGTGGTGTCCGGCGTCTGCTGCACCTCTTCCTCGGCGCCGGTCTCGGGACCGGGCGCGGCGGCATGTCCGCTGCCCGAAGCGGTGCGGCGGATGCGGAATTTCCTAGCCTTGGGTTTCGTAGTCATAAAGCCGTTTTGCCTCTTCCAAGGTGTCGAAAATATGCAGCTTGCCATCCATCAGGACGGCAGCCTCGCGCGCGAATTTCTCGAGCGTGGCGGGTTGGTGCGATACGATCACCACTGTGGTTGTGCGCAGGCGTTCCCGAAGGATGTCGCCCGCGCGCCGGTTGAATTCAACATCCGTCGAGCTCGGCATGCCCTCGTCGATAAGGTACATGTCGAAATCCAGCGCCAGCATCAACGAGAATGTGAAGCGCGATTTCATGCCCGAGGAATACGTGCCGAGCGGCTGGTCGAAATATTCGCCGAGGTTGCAGACATAGCGGCAGTATGCTTCGACATAGTCGGGATCGAGCCCGTACAGCGTGGCGATGTAGCGGGCGTTTTCCTTGGCCGAGACGCGGCTGATGACGCCGCCCATGAAGCCCAGCGGAAAAGAGATGCGGCAGCCGCGGCGGATCTCGCCCTCGTCGGGCTTTTCAAGGCCCGCCATCATCTTAATCAGGGTGGTCTTGCCCGTGCCGTTGGGGGCAAGGATACCGAGCGAGCGGCCAAGCTCCACCCGGAACGAGACGCGGTCGAGGATCACCTTGCGCTGCGTGCCCGTCCAGAAGGACTTGCTGACATTGTCGAACTCGAGCATCCCATTCGCTCCGTCACTGCTCTTTCCTCGTTTATCGAGGTTTTCTTAAGGCTGCATTAGCCATGATCCCGCTTATTATGTCGGAATTGTCCACGATATGACAACAAATCAGGGCAATTTTATGTGCTTGGTGAGAAAAAGTGAGGAAGCGGCGCGGGAGCCTGAGGAGCCGCCGCGCCGCGTGGGGCAGTTCCGCTCTGTGTCGAAGGTCAGGCCACTGCGTGCCAGATCATGCCGGCCAGTACCGCACCCGTGAAACCGAAGCCGAAATAGGCGAAGAAAATCCGCGGCTTGACCAAAGCCCAGACGGCGATGGCGGCGGGGATGCAGCTGACGCCGCCGGCGATGACGAAGCTCATGGCGGCGCCGTCGCTCATGCCCTGATCCAGCAGGGCATCGACAAGCGGCACGGCGGCATAGCCGTTGAGATAGGCAGGTGCGCCCACGAGAGCCCCGAGGAGGATCGTGCCGATCCCGTCGCCGCCCAGCACAGTGGCGATGGCGTCGGCCGGTATGTATTCCAGCATCACCGCCTCGATCACGTAGGCCAGCGTCAGCCACTTCAATAGGAAGATGCCGTTGTTGATGGCGGTCTCGCGGAAGGTGTCGTTGCGCGCGGGCTCAGACCAGAAGCGCCAGAGCGGCTGGCCCTGGAATGGCTTCTTCGCGCCGCAGCACCCGCCGGTCTGGCGGTTCTCGCGCAGCGGATCAGCAAAGAGGGGCGAGCGGGCGAGCGCCATGGTGGCGAAGCCGCCCATGAGGCCGACACCCACCGCGGCGGCAGCCTTGGCCACGGCGAAGTCCCAGCCGATGGTGCCCGAGGTGATGAGGAACATGGCCGGGTCCATCAGCGGCGAGGCCAGCCAGAAGGCCATGACCGCGCCCAAGGGCGCGCCGAGGGCCAGCATGGCGGCGATGAAGGGAATGACCTCGCACGAGCAGAAGGGCGAGAGGCCGCCCAGGAGAGCCGCGAGAAAGATCATGCGGACCTGGCGGCCCTCGAAAGCCTTGGCTAGCAGGGTCTCGGCCCCGGTGGCCTTCATGTAGGCCACGGCGAGCACCGCGAAGATGATGAAAGGCGCGGTGTGCAGCAGCGCGCCCGCGGTGAAGGTGACCGTGGGCCAGAATTGCGGCGGATCGAGCATGGCCACGGCGGCGAGGATCAGCGCCAGCGCCAGCCACGCCTTGTCGAGATTGGCCCATCTGCGGCGCAGGGTGGGGGCGGTGATGTCAGCCATGGTCGTGGTCCTCGTGGGCGCACTGGTCCCTGTCGGCGCAGCATTCGCGCAGCAGGAAGTCGGCCAGCGCGTGCAACTCGTCATAGGCGACGGCGGCGCAGAGGATGCTGCGGCCCTGTTTTTCCTGTCGCACGAGCCCGGCCTGCGCCAGAATCTTCATGTGATGTGTCAGGGTCGATCCTGCAACCCCGGCTCGTTCGCCCAGCTCGCCGATGCGCAGGCCCTCGGGGCCGGCGCGGACAAGCGTGCGCAGCACGGCAAGGCGTTGTTCGGAGCCAAGCGCGGCAAAGGTCGAGGCCGTGAGGGCGAGATCGAGGTCGGGAATCGGGGTCTGTTTCATGTTTCTAGAATTATAGAAATGACAATCGCTTGCAAGCCATATTTCTAGAAATATCGAAATGACAGGCTTGGAAGCCGTGTGCAGCCCCTTTAACATCGCGCTGCACTGCGGTATGAGCGGCGCAACGAGACCCGAACCGAAGAGGATTTCCCAAGATGGGTTACAAGATCGTCGTCGCGGGCGCCACGGGTAACGTGGGCCGCGAAATGCTGAACATCCTGGCCGAGCGCCAGTTCCCTGTCGACGAGATCGCCGTGCTTGCCAGCCGCCGGTCCATCGGCACAGAGGTCAGCTTTGGCGACAAGACCTTGAAGACCAAGGACATCGACGGGTTCGACTTCACCGGCTGGGACATGGCGCTCTTTGCCATCGGCTCGGAGGCCACCAAGAAATACGCGCCGATCGCGGCCAAGGCGGGCTGCGTGGTGATCGATAACTCGTCGCTCTACCGCTATGACGCCGATGTGCCGCTGATCGTGCCGGAGGTGAACTCGGATGCGATCATGGGCTATACCAAGAAGAACATCATCGCCAACCCGAACTGTTCCACCGCGCAGATGGTCGTGGCGCTGAAGCCGCTGCATGATCGCGCGAAGATCAAGCGCGTGGTGGTCAGCACCTACCAGGCGACGTCGGGCGCGGGCAAGGAAGGCGTCGACGAGCTGTGGGATCAGACCAAGTCGATCTACAATCCGACCCAGGAAGTGCCGCCGAAGAAGTTCCAGAAGCAGATCGCCTTCAACGTCATTCCGCATATCGACGTCTTCATGGAAGACGGATCGACCAAGGAAGAGTGGAAGATGGTGGTCGAGACGAAGAAGATCGTGGACCCGTCGATCAAGGTCACGGCGACCTGTGTGCGGGTGCCGGTTTTTGTCGGCCACGCGGAATCGGTGAATATTGAGTTCGAGGAGTTCCTCGACGAGGACGAGGCACGCGACATCCTGCGCGAGGCGCCGGGGATCATGGTCGTCGACAAGCGCGAGGATGGTGGATACGTGACACCGGTGGAATGCGTGGGCGATTTCGCCACCTTCATCAGCCGCATTCGGCAGGACAGCACGATCGACAACGGCATCAACCTGTGGTGCGTCAGCGACAACCTGCGCAAGGGCGCGGCGTTGAACGCAGTGCAGATCGCGGAGACGCTGGGCAACCGGGTGCTGCAGAAGGGTTAAGGCCTTTCCATCGCTGTGAAATTTTGACCGCGCCGTCCTTTGCCAAGGGCGGCGCGTTTTCTTTTCGTGGAAAAATTTCATGGCGCGGCCAAGAAAGGCGGACTTGCGCGCGTCACATTAGAGACCGATCATCCGGCCAACAATTCTGGAGTAGACCACATGCGTTCGCTTTCCCTCATCATCCTTGCCGCCCTGCCGTTTCCCACCTTAGCTGAAGATTTCGCCCTGACCAGCGATGTCGGCGCGGTCACGCTTTACCCGCAAGGTGCCACCATTACGCGGCAGGTGCCTTACAGCATCCCGGCGGGGCAGCATCAGCTGATCCTGACGGATTTGCCGCGGTCGACGCCGTTGGCCTCGGTCCGGGTGGCGGTCGAGGGCGCGGCGATGGGGAGCGTCACAGCGCGGCGTGACTTCGTTCCGCCGCGGACTGAGGAAGAGACCGCCGCGTTGCAGGCCGCCCGCGCCGAGGTGGAGCGGCTGGAGGACGAGCTGCGCGATGCGCGCGCTGCGGTCAAAACGATCCGGCTGGAGGCCGAGGCGGCGCGGGCGCGGGTGGCGTTTCTTGAAAAGCTGGGCGAAGGCGAGGGCGTGACCGAGCTGGACATTGCCGAGTTGCGCGATTTGTCGGCGATGATCGGCGAAGAGACTCTGGCGGCGTTGCGCAACGCCCAGGATGCCGAGCGTCGGGCCGATGCGGTGGCGCGGTCTTTGGAAGATCTTGAAGAAGACCTGAAACGTGCACGGCAGGCCGAGGACGCGCTGGTGCCCGAGGACAAGGACCGCGCGATGCTGGCGGTCGCCGTCAGCGCCGAGACCGCCGCCGACGGCGTGATGACGGTGACGTATAACACCGACGCCGCTGGGTGGGAGCCGGTCTATGACCTGCGGCTGGATCGCGAGAGCGGCGCGCTGACGCTGGAGCGGGGCGCCTATGTGGCACAGTCGACGGGCGAGAATTGGCAGGCGGCGGACCTGACCCTGTCGACCGTGCGCCCCAGCGAGCAGACCGCGCCCAGCGAGGTCTGGCCGTGGCTGCGGAGAATCTACGAGGAGCCGCCGATGCGGCCCGTGCCGCTGGCGCGCAGCGCCGCGGAGTCCGACATGGCGGCAGGTGCGCCGATGGAAGAAGCCATGGCGGTGTCGCCCGAACCGGTCGTCGCCAAGGCCGATTTCGACGGGCTGTCTGTGACCTACAGCTATCCCGGCACGGTGGCCGTCGCCACTGGGGCGGACCGGGTGCGACTGTCGCTGGGTACGCTGGAAACGCAGGCCGAGACAGTCGCCAAGGCGGTGCCGCTGAACGACCCCAGCGCGTTCCTGGTGGCGGATTTCACCAACGACATGGACGAGCTGATCCTGCCGACCCAGGAAGCGAGCTTTTACCTCGATGGCCGGTTCGTGGGGACGCGGTACCTCGAGATGATCCCGGCGGGCGAGGAGGCGGAGCTGTCCTTTGGCCCAATTGACGGACTGCGCCTGACCCGCACGGTCGAGGACCGGGCCGAAGGAGATCGTGGCGTGATCTCGAAATCCAACCGGATCGAGGAAACGGTGCGTATCGAGGTCGAGAACCTGACCGGAGAGACCTGGCCGCTGCGGGTGCTGGACCGAGTGCCGGTGTCCGAGCAGGAGGACCTGAAGATTAGCTGGGAGGCCACTCCCGCCCCGACCGAGGAGCGCGTCGACGACAAGCGCGGCGTGCTGGCGTGGGCGTTCGAACTGGGCGCGGGCGAGACGCAGGAGATCCGCCTGAGCCATACGATCAAGTGGCCGGACGGGATGCTGCTGCGCTGAGGCGGTTTCCGGCTGCGGGAAAGAGGGCATGCACCGGGTACGGTGCATGCGGTGCGCGCGGCGGCTAGACCGGAGCGAAGCCCTTTTCGTCGGGCAGGTAATGCTCGATCACGCCTTCACCGATATCGTGCCACAGGCCGTGCAGGGTAAGATGGCCCGATTCGATGGCGGCGGCCACGAAGGGGAAGGTGACGAGGTTTTCCAAGCTCACCAGAACGGCCTGTTTTTCAAGTGCCGCAACGCGCTCTTCGGTGTCCTTGATCTTTTTCACCCGTTCGTAGCCCGGGCGCAGGATATCCATCCAGCGGCCCACGAAGCTGGTCTTGTCGTTCAGCTCCGGCGCCTCGCCCGAGCACATTGCGTCGCAGCCGCGCACGCCGCCGCAGTTGGAATGGCCAAGCACGATCACATGCGCGACCTTTAGGGCGGTGACGGCGTATTCCACCGCTGCCGAGGTGCCGTGCTGCTGGCCGTCGGGGGTGAAGGGCGGCACGAGGTTGGCGATGTTGCGGTGCAAAAAGAATTCGCCCTGGTCGGCGCCGAAGATCGCGGTGACATGCACGCGGCTGTCGCAGCAGCAGATGATCATCGCGCGGGGGTGCTGGCCTTCTTGCGCCAGGTGGCGGTACCAGGCCTGATTGTCCTGATATTTCGTGGCCTTCCAGCCCTTGTAGCGTTGCACGAGGTAGCTGGGGAGCGGGCGGACTCTCTTCATGGTGGCGCCTATCGTCGGTTTGTTGTTCGGGTGGTGATAGTCCGAATTCGAAAAGAATTCGAGACAGAAATTGGTCGCAGGGCAACCAATTCACAAGGCTTTGCGAGCATGGTCCGGGTTGCCGAGGGGGCATGGAACTGTGGGACTGACCGTGGAAAGAATCACCCTTTTGAACCAGACCGAGGTCGTGCAGCTGGACCAGGGGCGGCTGGAGCAGCTTTATCTTCAACTGGGCGAGGCCGGGGCCGAAGATGTCGTCTGCCGCGCGCTGGAAGAACTGGCGGTGCGCCTGTCGCATACCGAGCGGTGTTTCCGCCGCAACCAGGTGCAGGACATGCGCAAGAGCGCCCGTAGCCTGATCGCCATTGCAGAGCAGATCGGGATGACAAAGCTGGCGGGGGTGGCACGTGACGTGACGCTGAGCATCGACCTGTGTGACAAGGTTGCGGTGGCGGCCACGCTGGCGCGGTTGCTCAGGATCGGCGAGAGCTCTTTGCATGAAATCTGGGACGTTCCGGATTATTCGGTCTGAGGCCTTGCAGGTGCGGCGCTTAAGGCTAGGCTGAGCGGGAACGAAACCATCCCGGGACATGCGCCATGCCGCTTGAGTTTGCAACGGACGGGGCCGATGCCCTTCCGCTTCACGTGATTGAACAGGACGCGCTGGAGGACTGGCTGTCGGGCCAGTCCGCCAACGTGGCGACATGGGTGAATGCGGCAGGGTTCACCGGCGGGCTGGGCCAATCGCTGCTGGTGCCGGACGGCAATGGCGCGCCGGAGATGGCGTTGGCGGGCTATGGCACCGAGGCGGCGCGCAAGCGGGGGCGGTTTCACCTTGCCGCGCAGGCGGCAAACCTGCCCGAGGGTGTCTATCGTCTGGAAGGGCTGGCTCCGGAGCGGGCCGCGGAGGAGGCGCTGGGCTGGCTCTTCGCGGGCTATGCCTTTGACCGCTACAAGGATCAGAAACCGGCCAAGGCGACGCTGGTGGCCCCCGAGGGCGTCGATGCCGCACGGCTGCAGGCGATTGCCGCTGGCGAGGCGCTGACGCGCGATCTGATCAACACGCCAGCCTCGGACATGGGGCCGGTGGAGTTGGAGGCGGCCTGCGCCGACCTTGCCAAGGAGCAAGGTGCGGAGATCGAGGTCATTCGCGGTGAGGCGCTGCTGGACGAGAATTTCCCGATGATCCACACGGTGGGCCGCGCCGCCGACCAGGCGCCTCGGCTGATCGACATGCGCTGGGGTGACACAGGCCCCAACCTGACGCTTGTGGGCAAGGGCGTGTGTTTCGACACCGGGGGGCTGAACCTGAAACCCGGGGCCAGCATGGGCCTGATGAAGAAGGACATGGGCGGGGCCGCCACGGTGCTGGGCCTGGCCCGGATGATCATGGCGCTGAAACTGCCGGTGCGCTTGCGCGTTCTGATCCCGGCGGTGGAAAATTCCGTCAGCGGCAATGCTTTCCGCCCCGGGGATATCCTGACCGCCCGCAATGGAATGACGGTGGAGATCAACAACACCGATGCCGAGGGGCGTCTGGTGCTGGCCGATGCGCTGAGCTTTGGGGCCGAGGATGAACCGGACCTGATGATCTCGATGGCGACGCTGACCGGGGCCGCACGGGTGGCGGTGGGACCGGATATCGCGCCTTACTTTACCGATGACGGGGTGCTGTCCGGCGCGCTGGACGCGGCGGCGTTGGAGGTGGCGGACCCTGTCTGGCGCCTGCCGTTCCACGAGCCCTACGAGGCGATGATCGAGCCGGGGATCGCCGATCTGGATAACGCGCCCAAGGGCGGGTTCGCCGGCGCGATCACGGCGGCGCTGTTCCTGCGGCGGTTCGCGGGTGGCACGCGATACGCGCATTTCGACATCTACGGCTGGAACCAGAGCGCCGCGCCGGGCCGCACCAAAGGCGGGGTCGGTATGGGGGCAAGGGCGCTGCTTGAGGCTTTGCCCGAGGTGCTGACGCTGTGACCGACCGCCGGCGGCTGCATTCCAACGGCCGCGTGGCCGATGCGGGGCTGCTGGGGCAGGTCGAGGCGGAGCTGTTCGTGGAGGGCGACGACCGGCAGGTGATCGTGCCTGTCACGCCGATCCTGTCGGAGCCTGATGGCCAGCGCGAGCGTGAGCTGGTCTTTGGCGAGGGTGTGCGCCAGCTGGAAGAGCGGGACGGCTGGGTATTTGGCTATGCGCTGCGCGATGGGTATTCGGGGTATATCGCGGCCGGTGATCTTGCCTTGCCGAAAGGGCCGCCGAACCATGTCGTAAGAGCGCGGATGTCCTATGCGCTGGGGGAGCCGGATTTCAAGGCGAAGACCGAGCATCTTGCGCTGAGCCTTGGGGCCTGGGTGAGCGTGACCGGCACCGAGGGGCGCTGGGCCGAGATCCTTGCGCCGGAGGGCCGGATGTACGTGCCGGCAGTGCATCTGCGTGTGGCCCGCGCGGTCGAAGCCGATCCGGTGGGCGTGGCAGAGCGGCTTGTGGGCACGCCCTATGTGTGGGGCGGGAATTCGGCGCTGGGGATCGATTGTTCGGGGGTGGTGCAGATCGGATGCCTGGCCTGCGGCGTGGCCTGCCCCGGGGACAGCGACATGCAAGAGGCCGAGCTTGGTGAGGCGCTGCCCGAAGATGCGCCGTTGCAGCGTGGCGATCTGCTGTTCTGGAAAGGGCATGTGGCGTGGGTGGTTGACCCCGAGACGATCCTGCATGCCAATGCGCATCACATGGCCGTTGCCTATGAACCATTGCAAGAGGCCACCGCGCGGATCGAGGCGCAGGGGGACGGGGCGGTGACGGCCCGCAAGAGACTGGAGATGCCAAGATGAGTGATCCGTTTTTTCAGCCTGTTTCAGGCTTCGAGCTGCCGCGTTTCGCAGGCGTGCCGACCTTCATGCGGTTGCCGCATGTGCTGCCGGATCATGCGCGCTACGCGGATGTCGATGTGGGCGTCATCGGGGTGCCGTGGGACAGCGGGACCACGAACCGCCCCGGCCCGCGCCACGGGCCACGGCAGTTGCGCGATGCCTCGACCATGATCCGGGCGCAGCATGCGGTGAGCGGTGTGCGTCCGTTCGAGGCGCTGAACTGTGCCGATCTGGGCGACGTGGGGCCGAACCCGGCCAATATCGAGGACAGCATGGAGCGGATCACGACCTTTTACCAAGGCGTCGTGGACGCCGGGATCACGCCGTTGACGGCGGGAGGCGATCATTTGACCAGTCTGCCGGTCTTGCGCGCTGTGGCCAAGGACGGACCGTTGGGCATGGTGCATTTCGACAGCCATACGGACCTTTTTCACAGCTATTTCAACGGACAGATGTACACCCATGGCACGCCCTTCCGCCGCGCGGTCGAAGAGGGTCTGCTGGACCCAAAGCGCGTGGTGCAGATCGGGCTGCGCGGGAGCATGTACGATTCCGAGGACCGCGATTTCGCCAAGGCCGAGGGCATCCGCCTGATCCTGATCGAGGAGTTTTTCGAGCGTGGCGTGGCCGACGTGATGGCCGAGGCGCGAGAGATCGTGGGGGACAAACCCACCTACGTGTCCTATGACATCGATTTCGTCGATCCGACCTTTGCGCCAGGCACTGGGACGCCCGAGGTCGGCGGGCCGAATTCGTACCAGGCGTTGCAGGTCTGCCGCGAGCTTGAGGGCGTCAATATCGTGGGTGCCGATATGGTCGAGGTGTCGCCGCCCTTCGACGTCAGCGGCAACACCGCGTTCCTGGGCGTGTCGATCATGTTCGAGATCCTGTGCGTGATGGCGGCAGGACGCGCGGCATGAGCGGGATCGCCAACACAGATCAGGCCGAGCATTGGTCGGGCAAGGCCGGCGAGGTCTGGGTGCGCGAGCAGGCGATGTTCGACGGGCTGATGGCGCCGGTGCTGGACCTTTTGCTGGACCGGGCCGGATTGCAGGCCTCGGACCGCGTGGTCGATATCGGCTGTGGCACCGGTGCGGGGATGATCGCAGCGGCGCAGATCGTGGGCGACGGCGGCCATGTGACCGGGCTGGACGTGTCGGGGCCGATGCTGGAGCTGGCGAAAGAGCGGTTGCAAGCGGCGGGCGTGGCCAATGCGACCTGCCTTTTGGCCGATGCGCAGGTGCATCCGTTCGGGGACATGGCGGCGGATCACCTGGTGTCGCGCTTTGGCGTGATGTTCTTTGCCGATCCCGTGGCGGCCTTCGCCAACATGCGGGGCGCGTTGAAACCGGGCGGGCGCATGACCTTCGTGTGCTGGGCCGGGATGGACGGCAACCCGTGGTTTCGCATCCCTGCCGAGGCGGCAAAGGCCGTGGTGGGCGCGCCGCCGCCACAGAACCCGCGCGCGCCGGGGCCGATGGCGTTTTCAGAGGCGGATTACGTGCGGGACATTCTGGGGCAGGCCGGGTTCGAGGGGATCGGGCTGACCACGGAAGAGATCACGCTGACGCCCATTGGCGACCTGGAGCAGAACGCCACCTTCGCGTCACGCGAAGGGCCCGCCGGGAGGATCGTCAAGGACATGGGCGGTGGTCGCGAGGGCTATGCCGCCGTGGCGCAGAGGCTGCGCGAGGCCTTGAAAGCGTTCGAGACCCCGGACGGCGCGCTGCGCATTCCGGGGCGGGTGCACGTGGTCAGCGCGACCGCAGGCGGTTGAGCACTTCGCGCGAGGCGTAGCCGTCGACTTTCATGCCCGCGCTTTGCTGGAAGCCCATGATCGACTTCGCGGTGTTGGGCCCGATGATGCCGTCGATCTTTTCCAGCGGATAGCCCATCTGCTTCAGCCGGCGCTGGATCTCCTTGCGCTCCTCGAAGCTGACGGGCGTATAGCCGCGCGGCCAGCTGGCCTGGATCGCGGGACCGCCTTTGATCCGGTCCGACAGGTGGCCGACGCCAATCGCGTAGGCGTCGGCATTGTTGTAGCGCTTGATCACGTCGAAATTGGAAAAGACCATGAAGGACGCGCCAGCGGGGCCTGCCGGTTGCAGGATTCGGGCCGAGCCGTAGTCGCGCACCGGGCGGCCATCGACGCCGACGACGCCCTGCGCGGCCCATTGCGAGGGCATCCGCTTGGTATTGCCGAAGCGGGCGCCGTTGGGCACGCGCACTTCGACACCCCAAGGCATGCCTTTGCGCCAGCCGAACCGCTTGAGATAGGCGGCGGTGGAAGCGAGCGCGTCGGAGGGGTCGTTCGACCAGATATCGCGGCGGCCATCGCCGGTGAAATCCACGGCATAGGCCTCGTAGGACGTGGGGATGAACTGGGTGTGGCCCATCGCCCCGGCCCAGGAGCCGGTGAAGTTGCGCGGCGTGGTGTCGCCGTTCTGCAGGATCTTCAGCGCGGCCATCAGCTGTTTCTCGAAAAAGTCGCCCCGGCGGCCATCGAAGGCCAATGTTGACAGCGCCTCGATCACGGGGATGTCGCCCATGCGGGTGCCGTATTTGCTCTCCAGCCCCCAGACGGCGGTGACAACCTCGGCCTCAACGCCGTAGGCCTGTTCGATCCGGTTGAGGGCGCGGCGGTGGCGGCGCAGGGCCTTTTGTCCCATGCTGACGCGCTCGGGCGAGGCGGCGCTGTCGAGGTAATCCCAGATCTGGCGTTTGAACTCGGCCTGGTTGCGGTCTTTCGAGACCACGTCCGCGTTATAGTTGATGCCGCGGAAGGCGGCATCGAAGACCTGCGCCCTGATCCCGCGTGACAGGGCGCGGCCGCGGAAGGACCGGACCCAGTTGTCGAAGGCGGGGTTCGAGACGCGGGTGACCTGCGCCTCGCCGGTGCTTTCGCTCAAGGTTTCGGGGCGCAATCTCGGACGCAGAGACTTCGTTGAGACGGCGACCCTTGTGACCTGTGGCGTCGGCGTGGCCGCCTGGATAGCTGCGGGCCGTGCGACGGGCCGGATCGAGGTTTCGAGGGCCGTGGCCGCCGCACCGCCCGACAAAAGCGCTGCGCCCAGAACTGGAAAGAGATACCTGACAAACATTGCTCGCCCCTTTTGGATGGGTTTGATTGGATCATAGCCTGAAACAGAGTGTTTCAAAAGCGTTCAATGATGGGAACGGGCGAAGTGTCGCCGTTCGTCATGCCGTTTGTTCCCCCGTGTCGCAGGTCATGGCGGCGAGGCATTCGCGCAGGAGAATCGCGCGACGGGGGCGGAAGGACGCGCCGGTGAGTTCGAGGCCACGCATACGGTCAAGGCGGAAGGCGCGGAAATCGCCGCGCAGGTGGCAGAAGGCCAGAAGGCAGAGCGAGGATTGCATGAGGACGACCGACAGGGGATCGACCTCGCGCGTGGTTTCGCGGCCCTCGGCGTCGGAATAGTCGAAGCGGATGGTCTTTTCCTCCCACGTGGCGCAGCGCAGGCGGGCGGTGTCGACGCCGGATTGCGGTAGGGGGGTAAAGCGGCGGGCCGAGAGCACGGCGTGATCCAGCCGGTGCGCCTGGGCCTGCGGCAGGCGGGCGCGCAGTTTGGCCAGCGCCGATTGCGCCGCGTCGGCGAGGGTACTGTCGCCCACTTCCTCGACCTCGCGCAGGCCGAGCACCAGCGCTTCGAGCTCGTCCTCATCGAAGTTGAGCGGGGGCAGCGCGGCGTCCTCGATCAGGCGGTAGCCGAAGCCCGCCGCACCATCGATCACGGCGCCAAGCCCGCGCAGGGCGTCGATGTCGCGATAGATCGTGCGCGCGGTCACATCGAGCCGGTCCGCCAGCGCCTGCGCCGTGGCGGGCGGCGGCACGATGCGCAGGGCCTGCATCAGTTTGAAAAGGCGTTCGGTCCGGGTCATGGCGCGGAGTATGCTGCCACATGGTGACAGGATTTGTCAGCAGGGTTTGGATTCATGGGTGCGGTGAACCTGACACGGCAGGGGTAATTTTCGCGGGTCGGCTTGAAGTGGATGCATTGCTGCTCAGATTCCCGGGACACGCGCCGGATGCGCGGGGCTGGAGTTTCTCAAGTGGACATAATTTTCGTGATCGCCGGGCTTGCGGGTTTGATTCTTGGCGGTGAATTGTTGGTGCGTAATGCGGTGCAGATGGCGCGGGGCCTGGGCGTGTCGCCGCTGGTGATCGGGCTGACCATCGTGGGGTTCGGCACCTCGGCGCCGGAACTGGTGACCAGCCTTCAGGCGGCGTGGGTCGGCGCACCCGGCATCGCCCTTGGCAACGTGGTGGGCAGCAATATCGGCAACACGCTGTTGATCGTGGGGATTGCGGCGCTGATCTCGCCCATTCTCGTGGCGCGGAAGGCGCTGGCGCGGGACGGGACCGTGATGCTGGCCGCGACGCTGGTCTGCGCGGCGCTGGTGCTGAGCGGGCAGATGGGGCGCGTGGCCGGGCTGAGCCTGATGCTGGCGCTGGCGGCCTACCTGGCGTTTACGTTTATGTCCGAGCGCAAGGGGCCGACGGCGGCGGGCGAGGTTTATGCCGCGGAAGGCGATTTGCTGCCGGAAGCGCCTGTGCGGGCGGGCCGTGCGGCATTGGGGCTGTTGATCGGGCTGGTGGTGATCCTGGCCGGGGCGCGTTTTTTGGTATCCGGGGCCGTGGGACTGGCGCAGATGCTGGGGATGAGCGATGCGGTGATCGGGTTGACGGTGGTGGCGATCGGCACGTCGATGCCGGAGCTGGTGACCTCGGTGCTGGCGGCCCGCAAGGGGCAGGGCGAGGTCGCGTTCGGGAACATCATCGGCAGCAATATCTTCAACATCCTCGGCATACTGGGGGCGACGGTGCTGGTGGTGCCGATGGCCGCACCCTTGCCGATCACGGGGGTGGACCTGGCCGTGCTGGTGGGCTCGGCGGTGGTGTTCGTCGTGTTCGCCTTTACCGGAGCTCGGATCGACCGGTGCGAGGGGGCTGTGCTGCTGGCGGCCTACGGTGCTTACATGGTCTGGCTGTTGGGGAGCGTTTAACGCCGCTTGCGTGAGACCTTGCGCTTGGTCTTGTCGGCCTTGTGTTTTTCGCGCGCCAACTTGCGCTTGGGGCCGCCGCGCCCGCCCTTGGGCTTGCCGCGGCCCCGCCCCTTGCGGGGCGTGTCCGAACCGCCGGGCGTGATCGTCTTGCCGTCAAGCCGCACGAGGTCGAGCGCAAGGCCGCCGGTGACAGGTGCCGCCTCGCTGAGGCGGACGACGACGCGCTGGCCCAAGCCGATGACCATGCCGGTATCGGACCCCATCAGGGTGCCGCGGTCGCGGTCGATGTGGAAATACTCGTTGCCAAGCGCGCGCATCGGGATGAGACCGTCCGCGCCGGTCTCGTCCAGCCGGACGAAGGCGCCGAACTTGGCGATGCCGCTGATGCGCCCGGTGAATTCCTCGCCCACGCGTTCCGACAGGAAGGCGGCGAGGTAGCGGTCGTTGGTGTCGCGCTCGGCCATCATCGAGCGGCGCTCGGTTTCCGAGATATGCTCGCCGATGCTTTGCAGGCGCTCCTCGTCGGATTTCGACAGGCCGTCCTCGCCCCAGCCATGCGCCGATATGAGGGCGCGGTGCACGATAAGGTCGGCATAGCGCCGGATGGGCGAGGTGAAATGCGCGTAGGATTGTAGCGCGAGTCCGAAATGGCCGAAATTCGAGGGCGCATAATAGGCCTGCGTCATCGAGCGCAGGGTGGCGAGGTTGATGACTTCGACGTGGTCGGTGCCCGCCGCGCCGTGCAGCAACTGGTTGAGGTGAGCTGTCTTCAGCACCTGGCCCTTGGCGAGCGTCAGGCCCGCGGCCTCGGCCACGTCGCGCAGGGTGTCGAGCTTTTCGGGCGGGGGTTCCTCGTGGACGCGGAAAAGGAGGGGGGATTTCTTGGCGATCAGCGTCTCGGCCGCGGCCACATTGGCCAGCACCATCATGTCCTCGATCAGCTTGTGGGCATCGAGGCGGTCGGCGAAGTTGACGGAAGTGACCTTGCCCTCGTCGCTGAGCACGACCTTGCGTTCCGGCAGGTCCAGATCGAGCGGTTGGCGGTTGGCGCGCGCTTCTTGCAAGGCGGCGAAGGCCTCGTAAAGCGGGTCGATGACCTCTTCCATAAGCGGCCCGCACTTGTCGTCCGGGTTGCCGTCGCGGGCGGCCTGCACCTGCTGGTAGGTGAGCGAAGCGGCGGAGCGCATCAGGCCGCGGACGAAGCGGTGGCCGATCTTTGTCCCATGGGCGTCGATCTGCATCCGCACGGCGATGCAAGCGCGCGGCACGCCTTCGTGCAGGGAGCATAGATCGCCCGACAGGCGGTCGGGCAGCATCGGCACGACGCGGTCGGGGAAATAGCTGGAATTGCCGCGCTTGCGGGCCTCGGCATCAAGGGCCGAGCCGGGGGTGACGTAACAGGCAACGTCGGCGATGGCGACCCAGATGACGTGCCCGCCCTCGTTCTTGGGGTCGTCGTCGGGATGGGCCCAGACGGCGTCGTCGTGGTCGCGGGCATCGGCAGGGTCGATGGTCACGAGCGGCAGGTCGCGCAGGTCTTCGCGGCCCTTGAGGCCTTGCGGTTTCTGCGCGTCGGCCTCGGCAATGACGTCGTCGGGAAAATCGTCGGGGATGCCGTGTTGGTGGATAGCGATGAGCGATACTGCCTTGGGCGCGCTCGGGTCGCCCAAGCGGTCAAGGATGCGGGCCTGCGGCAGGCCCATGCGGCCCTTGGGTCCGGCCTGTTCGGCCTCGACCAACTCGCCATCCTTGGCGCCGCCGGTGGCGGAGGGCGCGACCAGCCATTCCTTGCCGTCGCCCTTGTCAATGGGCAGGATGCGCCCGCCCTCGGCGGTTTTCTTGAAGATACCCAGCACCTTGCGCGGGTTGGTCCCGATGCGGCGGATGAGACGCGCCTCGTAGTGGTGCGCCTCGCCCTTGACCTCTTGCAACCGGCCCAGGATGCGGTCGCCGGGGCCGAGCGCGGGATCGCTGGCGCGGGGGATCAGCAGGACGACCGGCTCCACGCCCTCGCCGTGCCATTCCAAAGGCCGCGTCAGAAGCTCTCCATCCGGGGTCTGGTCACTGACCTGCAACACGCTGACCGGGGGCAGCTTGTCAGGGTCGCGATAGGTCTTCTTGCGCTTTTCCAGATGCCCCTCGGCCTCAAGCTCCTTCAGGATGCGCTTGAGGTCGATCCGCGCCGCGCCCTTGATGCCGAACGCCTTGGCGATGTCCCGCTTGGAGGTCAGGGTCGGATTGTCCGAGATCCATTGCAGGACCTGTGATTTTGAAGGCAGCTCGCTCATGCCTCGGGACGTAGCACGAAGGTGGGGGGCGTTCCATGCGAAGATTGCGGAACCGGGTGAGACGCCCTGCTTTTTCTTGCCGAAAATACTCTCGGGGGTCTGGGGGTGAAACCCCCAGCCGGTCGACGCGGGCTTTGCCCGCGGCGAAACCGGTCACAGCGCTTTCAGGTCCTCGACCGTGTCCACGTCCTGCAACGTATCGACAAGACCAATGCACGCGCCCGGCAAGGTTGCCCTGCTGTCGGCCAGCGCGTGCTGAGTGGACCAGCGGACGCCTTTCAGGAAATTCGGGGGCACGGTGCGGGTGCGCTTCAGACCGATCAGCCAATAGCCGCCGTCAGGGGCAGGCCCAAAGACCGCGTCCTGCCGTCCGAGCGTGGCAAAGGCGCGGGCGATGTGAGCGCGGGTGATGCCGGGAATGTCGCCGCCGATGATGCAGACGGGCCCGGGCGGGTGGGTCCGCATGACGCGGGCCATGCGGACGCCAAGGTCGCCGGGGCCTTGCGGCATGCGTTCAAGATCGGCAGGCCAGGCGCGGCTGGTCATGCCCGCAACATCAGGCGCGACGGCCAGCACGAGGTTCCAGCGGGGATCGCGCAGGCGGCGCAGCAGGCGGGCGGTCTGGTGGCGGACCCACCAAGCCGCATCAACCGTGCCGACATCGCGGGCCAGGCGGGTTTTCACCCGGCCCGGGCGCGGGTCTTTCAGCATGACGACAAGCTGTTGCCGGATCACGCGAAATAGTCTTTCAGGATGCGGGCATAGATCGCCTTGAGCTGTTCGATCTGGATTACCTCGACCCGTTCGTCGACCTGGTGCATGGTCTGACCCACAAGGCCGAATTCCACCACCGGGCAGTGATCCTTGACGAACCGCGCGTCCGAGGTGCCGCCGCTGGTCGACAGGACGGGCGTGACGCCGGTTTCGGCCTCGACCGCGCTCGACACGAGCTCTGACAGAGGGCCGGGCGGGGTGAGGAAGCTTTCGCCAGAGTTCTTGACCTGCATGTCGCCGCGCACGCGGAACGCTTCGCAGACGTCATCGAGTTCGGATTGCAGCCAGTTGGTCAGGCTGTCGCCGCTATGCGCGTCGTTGTAGCGGATGTTCACGGTCATCCGGGTGCTTTCGGGAATGACATTGGTCGTCGGATTGCCGGTGTCGATGGTCACCACGGCCAGCGTGGACGGATCGAAATGGTCGGTGCCCTCATCCAGTTTGTGGGACGACAGGCGGTCCACCAGCCGCGCCATGGCGGGCAGCGGGTTGCAGGCGCGGTGCGGATAGGCGGAATGACCCTGCACGCCGGTGAGCGTGATCCAGGCGGACAACGAACCGCGTCGACCGATCTTCATCATCTCGCCCATGGTTTCGGGGCAGGTGGGCTCTCCGACAAGGCAGGCGGTCATCGCCTCGCCTTCGGTGTGCATCCAATCGAGCAGGGCAAGCGTGCCGTCGCGTGCGTCGCCTTCCTCGTCGCCGGTGATGGCAAGGATCACCGCGCCCTCGGGAGGCGCGTCGCGTACAAAGTCTATTGCGGCGGCGGCGAATGCGGCGACGCCGGATTTCATGTCGGTGGCCCCTCGGCCCCAAAGCTGGCCGTCACGGATCTTGGCGCCGAAGGGATCGGCCGTCCAGGCATCGGAATCGCCCACCGGCACCACGTCGGTATGGCCGTTGAAGCCGAAGCTGCGGGTGGCGCCCTTTTCGCCCCAGCGGGCATAGAGATTGGCGATTCCGTTGCGATCCACGCGGGTGCAGGTGAAGCCCGCGTCGGTGAGCAGACGCTCAAGCAGTTGCAGCGCGCCACCTTCCTCGGGGGTGACCGAAGCGCAGCGCACCAATTGTGCGGTCAGGTCGACGGGGTCGGTCGGGGCGAAGTCTTGGGGCATGGACGTCTATCCTGTAAACTTTTGACAGACCTAGCCTGCACGGTTTGTAACCGCAAACCCGCGCCGGCAAAAAAACTTTGTCCTCGGGGCATGATCGGTGACGGAATTTCTTAACAAGGCGAAAGAAACGTGTTAAATGATCCTTAATAAATGACCCGAGGCAGGGCAAAAGAGCAGCTGGGCAAATCGCCCGACACGTCAGCAGGCACAGAAAAACAAGCCGCGACGTGTCAGACCGGACCACCGGAAAAGCCGATTCTTGGCGTGTGCTGACCTTGGACGTACATGAGGTGGGCAGTATGGTCAGGGGCGTTGAAATCCCTATAGACGATCGTGCTTCGGCGACGGAAATGGCCGAGACGATCTTTGGCGACGGTGTACAGGTCGTAAGCGCGTCTTATACCGGGGATAACGATTCCTCGGGAATCTACACACAAGGCAACTCGATTTCGCCGGGGGTGATGCCGTCGGATACCGGGGTGATGTTCTCGACCGGCGATCTGAACGGGTTCACCAATTCGTCCTGGTTGTGGTCGAACAATTCCAACCAGTCCACTCAGACAACGACCAATTCCAGCGGTCCGAACAACGATCCGATGTTCAACGCGGCGGCGGGCACGAACACATATGATGCGTCCTATCTGGACGTGGATTTCATCCCGACCGGCGATGTGATGACGATGCAGTTCGTCTTCGCCTCGGAGGAATTTCCCGAGTATGCGACAGGTTCCTTCCAGGACTTCGTAGGCGTCTGGATCAACGGCACACAGGTGCCTCTGAGCGTAGGAGACGGGGATATCGACCCCAACAACCTGAATGCCGGGTCGAACGCGAACCTTTTCGTCGACAACACCTCGGACCAGTACAACACCGAGATGGACGGTTTCACCGTCACGATGACCCTGACGATCCCGGTCACTTCCGGCGAGTTGAACTCGATCCGGATCGGGATCGCGGACGTGACGGATGCGAATTATGACTCGACGCTGATCATCGCCGGCGACAGCGTGCAGACGACGCTGGTGGCGCAGGACGATGTGTCGAACCTGTTTCCCACGGGATCGAAGACGCTGGACCTTCTGGACAACGACGTGAACAACACCAGCGGCGCACTGACGATCACGCAGATCAACGGTCAAAACGTCGTCGCGGGCAGCACTGTCACGCTGGCCACCGGCCAGACTGTGCAGATGAACGCGGACGGCACCATCACGGTCGTCGGGGACGGCGACCTCGAGGAAGTCAATTTCACGTACACGGTCGAAAGTGCCGACGGACAGACGGATACCGGCTTTGTCACGCTGAACTCGATCCCGTGTTTCGTGCGCGGGTCACGCATCTTGTGCGAGCGCGGCGAGGTGCAAGTCGAGGACCTGCGGGTGGGAGATCTGGTGGCGACACGAGATGACGGCTTGCAACCGCTTCGCTGGGTCGGCCACCGCGAGGTGGCGGGTGCCGGAAGTTATGCGCCGATCCGCATTCAGGCGGGCACGTTTGGCGATCATGGCGAGCTTTGGCTTTCGCCGCTGCACCGGGTGCTGATCCGCGACAGCCTGGCCGAGTTGCTGTTCGGCGAGCGCGAGGTGCTGGTGGCGGCCAAGGATCTGGTCAACGATCGGAGCGTCCGGCGTGTCGAGGTCGAGAGCGTGGATTACTTCCATCTGCTGTTCGACCGCCACCAGGTGATCGTGTCCGAAGGGCTGCCGACCGAGAGCTTCCTGCCCGGACCCCAGATCAAGAACAGTCTCGAGGCCGAGGTGCTGGAAGAAATATGCACCCTGTTCCCCGAAATCGACCCGGAAACCGCCGAGGGGTACAGCCCTGCGGCACGACGGATGCTGCGCGGCTACGAGGCGCAGATCCTGTCCAAGAAATGGGCGGCGTGACAATGGGCTGGATTGGACTGCGTGATCGCAATGACGGTTGGTTCAAGGCGGACCCGCGGCTGACCGAAACCGGGGCGGACCGGGTGTTGCACCGGGGCAGCCTTGTGGTCGAGACCCGCATCTCGGCCGAGACGCGGCCGCAGACATTGCTGGCGTTTCGGCGGACATGGCCGATGCCCGGATTGTTCACGATCCAGGCGTTGCCGCACGGCGGGATCGTGCTGGTGGACGCGCAGGGTGACGATATCTGCCATGCCACGCTGCCGCTCAAGGGCGACGGGCGGTTGGACATCCTGCGGCTGACCTATTCGTGGGACAGCGCCGAAGGTTGGGCGCGGCTGACGCTGGAGCGGCCCGAGACCGACCAGGTGGAGAGTGTCGCGCTGAACGCCACCTTACCGCTTCCGGTGGACGATCTGAACGCCATCTTCGCGCATGGCTGCAATTTCGAGGTGGACGAGGAGGTGACGTTCCTCGCGCTGTCGGACAAGATCGAGCCGGTGGGGCCCTTGCCCGCACTGACCGCGCAGGTGCCGATCATGACCGATCGTGGCGAGCGCCCGGCGGGCGAGATCCGGCGCGGCGACATCGTGGTGACGGATGATGGCCAGCGCGTGCCGGTGTTGCAGGTCGTCAAGCGGACCGTGCCCGCTCGCGGCAGTTTCCGGCCCATCCGCCTGCGGGCGCCTTATTTCAAGCTGACGCAGGATATCGTAGTATCGCCGCAGCAGCGGCTGGTGATGCATGGCAGCGAGGTGGAGTACATGTTCGGCCGCGAGGCGGTTCTGGTGCCCGCCCGGCACCTGGTGAACGACCGCTCGGCGTTTCAGGCCAAGGGGCCGGACCTTGTGACCTATCACCACCTGCTGTTGCCGGGGCACGAAGCCGTGCTGGCCGCGGGATGTGCGCTGGAGAGCCTTTACATAGGCCGGATGCGGCGCAAGCCCGAGGCGATCGCCGCAAGTATCCTGGCCGACTTCGACCGCAACCGCCTGCCGGAACACGCCAAGCCGGTCTGGCCGGTACTGAAACCGTTCGAGGCGGTGACGCTGGCGACAAGCCGCGCGGCCTGACGCCGCGCGGAAGGTCAGTCGTAGAAGGGCGTCATCTGGGCGATGATCACGGCGTTTTCGTCCAGCGCGCGCTGCATCAGCTCTTTCTCGTCGTCGCCGATCTCGTGGCCTTCGGCCAGGCGCTCGTCGAGCGTGCCGTAGCCCGAGACATCCAGCGGTGCGGTGTCGGCCTGCTTCAGGATCGCCACGGTCTCGCGCACCGCTTCTGCCTCGTCCACGCCGGAGGCATAGATCACGAGGGCCGCACCCGTGGCGGTGTCGGGCAGACCGTCGCCCTGTTTGCGGCCGATCTCGACCAGCAGGGTAAAGACCTGCTGGGGCGTTTTCTTGTCAGGATCTTTGGCCATGAGGGACCTCTTGCCTTTCCTGCCGCGCAGGGATCAGTCGCGCAGAAGCTCGTTGATGGCGGTCTTTGAGCGGGTTTGTTCGTCGACGCGCTTCACGATCACGGCGCAATAGAGGTTGAGGTTGTTCTTGGTGGGCATCGAGCCCGACACGACGACCGAGTAGGGGGGAACCTCGCCCATGAAGACCTCGCCGGTTTCGCGGTCGACGATCTTGGTGGACTTGCCGATATAGACGCCCATGCCCAGAACCGAGCCTTCGCGCACGATGCAGCCCTCGACGACCTCGGACCGGGCACCGATAAAGCAGTTGTCCTCGATGATCGTGGGGCCGGCCTGCATCGGTTCCAGCACGCCGCCGATGCCGACGCCGCCCGACAGGTGCACGCCCTTGCCGATCTGCGCGCAAGAGCCGACGGTGGCCCAGGTGTCGACCATCGTGCCCTCGTCCACATAGGCGCCGAGGTTCACGAAGGAAGGCATCAGCACCACGCCGGGGGCGATATAGGCCGATTTGCGCACGATGCAGTTCGGCACCGCACGGAAACCGCCGGCCTTCCATTCGGTGTCGCCCCAGCCCTTGAACTTGCTGTCGACCTTGTCCCACCAGGTGCTGCCCTGCGGGCCGCCGGCCTGCGGTTCCATGTCCTTGAGGCGAAAACCCAGCAGTACGGCCTTCTTGGCCCATTGGTTGACGTGCCAGTCACCGTTGTCCTGCCGTTCGGCCACGCGCAGTTTGCCGCTGTCGAGGGCGTTGAGCGTATCCTCGATCGCCTCGCGGGTTTCGCCGCCTGTGCTGGGCGTGATCTGATCGCGGTTTTCCCATGCGGACTCGATGGCTGTTTCAAGCTGTGCGTTGGACATGTCTTGCGTGCTCCCGTGGCAGGTCGTGTTGTGCTGGAATGCCCTATACGGGCGGACGGGGCGGACCGCAATGCGACGCGACGCTGGTCGTTCGCGGCAGGTTCGTCCGCGGGCGCACGAAAATAGCGGGCGTCCCGCGACGCCCGCCAATCGTCTTTTCTTTGTGGATCGGTCTTACCGCACCACGTAGACCACGCGGCGCTCGGCCGGTTCGACCAGCACCGGCACGCCATTCACATAGGCGTAGCGATACTCCGTATCGGGGACAGGTTGCAGGCCCACAGCCGCGGGCAGTTGTGCGCCGGTCACGACCTCGCCATCGAGATAGATCGGCTCCATCGGGTTGTCGCGCACGTAGACGACCGTGTTGTCCGCCGGCGTGATCGGGGTGATGTAGGTGTCGTCGACCACCGTACCGATGGCACCGCCTGCTGCCACGGAATCGGCTTCGCTGTACTCGTAGGTGGCGGTAGGCAGGTTCATGGCGCTGCGGTTTTCGATCACGCGGACCGAGCCGGCATCGGTGGACGCGGCGAGATAGTCGCCATAGGCCCAGCCTTGGGTGCCATTGTAGCTGACCTCGCACCACGAGCTGGCCTCGATGCAGCCTTGGATGCTGACGGTGCCTGCGTTGGGGATGACGCCGATCACAGGCTGTGCCGGGCTGGGGCCCGCACGCAGGTTCAGGTCGGTCACGGCGGTCGCGTTGACATCCGCCAATGCGGCGCCCGCGCCGAGGGTGCTGACAAGGGTCAGGCTCAGAAGTCGCTTTTTCATAAGTAGTCCTCCTCACTCACATAATCTTGCCGTACGGACGGGATGCTCGCCGGCACTCTGAGGTCTCAACGCCGTGATTTCGGAGGGTGTTCCCACGCGGCTCGGCGCGGTGGAAAAACGGGCGTCAATCCGCCGAGAGCGGGTCCGGTGCCAGGTTGCCGCCACAGACAAGTACCGCGACCCGTTCATTTTTCTCGGGCCGGTAGGCGCCGCTGGTCAGGGCCGCGAGCGCCGTGGCGCCGGCAGGTTCGACAAGCTGGCGGGTGTCTTTCCAGAGCGCGTGCTGGGCGGCGGTGATGGCGTTGTCATCCACGGTGACGGCGGTCACGTCGTTCTGCTGTGCAAGGTCAAGGCAGATCGACCCGATGCGCCGGGCGCCGAGCGCGTTGGCAGCCACGCCCGAGACCTCGACATCGACGCTCTTGCCCGCCTTCAGCCCGGCGCTGAGCGCGGCGCAGGTTTCAGGCTCGACCGCCACGACCTTGCGGCGGCCGTCGAGCCACGCCAGTGCGCCGGCAATGAGACCGCCGCCACCCACCGCGATCAGTACGGTGTCGGCCTTCAGCCCCTGGTCCTCCCACTCGGCCATGCAGGTGCCCTGGCCCACCACGGTGGCGGGTGCGTCGTAGGCGTGGATCTGCATCGCGCCGGTTTCTGCCTCGTATTCGCGGGCCGCATCGAGCGCGTTGGAATAGGCACCCTCGACCACGTGCAAATCTGCGCCCTGGTCGCGGATCAGGGCAATCTTGGCGGGACCTGCCATTTCGGGCACGTAGATGCGGGCGCGGTGGCCCAGCTTGGCGGCGGCAAAGGCCACTGCCGCACCGTGGTTGCCGCCCGAGGCCGCGACCAGCCCGGCTTTGGGAACGTCCTGCGACAGAAGCGTGTTGAACGCGCCGCGCGGCTTGAAGCTGCCGGTGTGCTGGGTGTGCTCCAGCTTGACCTCGATGGGATAGTCGAGGTCGAAGCCCGTCATCTCGGCCGCCGGGGTGCGGCGCAGGTGCGGGGCGATACGGAATTTCGCGGCGGCGATCTCGGTTTTCCAGTCCATTTCAACCCTTTCCCATGTGCCCTGTATCTAGGCAAATCGCGCGGAACCCTATACGCCTGAAGAAACGAACCCAACAGGGAAGTGCAGGATGAAAGACGACCGCAATAGCCAGTTCCGGGACGCCGAGGCCGACCGCAGCACAGCCGCCCAGGTGCCCGACACGCCACAGACCCGTGCGCCGGCGTACAGGCTGGCCTTTGCCGATGACGATTTCCTTTGCCGCGACGAGCTGCGGCCCGTGCGGTTGCAGCTGGAATTGCTGAAGCCCGAGATGATTTTGAACGAACGCGGGATCGAAAGTACGGTGGTGCTGTTCGGCGGCGCGCGCATTCCCGAACCGGCGGTCAAAGACACCGCGCGCACAGAGACGTTGGCGGAGCTGTCGCGGTTCTACGACGAGGCGCGCAGCTTTGCGAAGATGCTGACCGAGAAGTCGATGCAGAGCTACGGGCGAGAGTTCGTCGTGGCCACGGGCGGCGGCCCGGGCGTGATGGAGGCGGGCAACCGTGGGGCGGCGGATGCGGGCGGTACGTCGATCGGGCTGAACATCGTGCTGCCGCATGAGCAGGCGCCGAACGAGTATGTGACGCCGGGCCTGTGCTTCAACTTCCATTACTTCGCCATCCGCAAGATGCATTTCCTGATGCGGGCCAAGGCGATCTGCTGTTTTCCCGGCGGCTTTGGCACCCTGGACGAGATGTTCGAGGCGCTGACCCTGATCCAGACGGACCGGATGAAGCGGGTGCCTTTCCTGCTGTTCGGCGAGGAATTCTGGCGCAGGATCATCAACTGGGAAGCCCTGGCGGATGCAGGCACGATCAGTGCCGAGGATCTTGACCTCTTTCAGTTCGTCGAGAGCGCCGAAGAAGCGGTGAAGATCATCGACGACTGGTACGCGGAACTTTAAAGCGTTTCCGGGAAACATTGAATCGCTTTTCGCGGCCTTTTCAAACGCAAAAAGCGATGCATGATTCAGACTGACCCGGAAACGCTCTAGTCGCCCTCGAAGGCGCAAAGCGCGTGGACGTCCATGCCGAGCGCCTCGAGCCGGGCGCGGCCGCCGATATCGGGCAGGTCGATGACGAAGGCGCAGCCGACGATCTCGCCGCCAAGTCGTTCGATCAGCCGGATCCCGGCCTCGGCGGTGCCGCCGGTGGCCAGTAGGTCGTCGACCAGCAGGACCTTCTCGCCCGGGGCGATGGCGTCGTCGTGGATCTCGACAATCGCCTCGCCGTATTCCAATTGGTACTCTTCAGAGATCACCTTGCCGGGCAGCTTGCCCTTCTTGCGGATCGGCACAAAGCCCTTGGCCAACTGGTGCGCCACCGCGCCGCCAAGGATGAAGCCGCGCGCCTCGAGCCCCGCGACCTTGTCGATTTCCATGCCAGCATAGGGGTGCAGCAGCTGGTCCACCGCCAGCCGCAATCCGCGCGGGTCTGCGAAGAGCGTGGTGACATCGCGGAACATGATGCCTTCATGCGGGAAATCGACGATGGTGCGGATGTAATCCTTGACCGTTTTCGCGTTGGGCATGGCGGTATCTCCGGTTGGGCCTGTCCGCCTTTGCGTTTGGCGGAACTGGCGCAAAATCGCAAGGTTTGGCTGGGATCAGCGGGGTATTGACCGCCAAGGAATTGATCTGCAAGAGGGTTTGCCAAAACTGCATATGCTTTGTATATACCTTGCGACGCCGGTGACGAAAAAACGCAAATCAGGAGCTCGTGTGGCCAAGAGTGACGACAAGAAAGCCGGCAAGAAAGACAGCCAGCTGATCCTGCGGCTGAACAAGGATGACCGCGACACGTTCATCGAGCTGTGCAAGGAGATGGATACCAGCGCGGCGCGGGAAATCCGCGGGTTCATCCGGAAATTCATCAAGAAAAACAGCTAGGCCCGGCGCAGGGCGGCTGTCATGACGCCCATGCCCACCAGCGCCGCGCCGCCGCCACGGGTGAGCCAGGTGATGACGGAGGGCTGCCCGATGGTCTGACGCAACTTGTCGGCCAGCAAGGCGTATGCCAGTGCATTTATCCAGGCAAGGGCAACGAAGGTTGCAACCAGGATGGCAAACTGCGGCGCTAACGCATTGTCAACGCTTACGAATTGTGGAGCGAAGGCGATGAAGAACGCGATCGACTTGGGGTTCAGCGCGGTGACGGCGCCGGCGTGCCAGAAGACGCCCTGCGCGGGTTTCGCGCCGGTTGTCGTATGATTCAACCCGGTGCTGGGCGGGCTGCGCAACAGTTTGACCCCGAGATAGACGAGATACGCCGCGCCGATCCATTTCAGCACCGTAAACAGCGTGGCCGAGGCCAGAACGAGCGCGCCGAGCCCCAGAAGGGACGCGGTCATCGCGATGAAATCACCAAGCGCGACGCCGGTGGCGCTGGCGACAGCGACGCGTTTTCCCTGGCTGAGCGCGTAGGACAGGACCAGCAGAACGGTCGGGCCGGGAATCAGCAGCAAAGCAATGGTCGCCGCGACGAAGGTCAGCCAAAGGTCTAGGGGCATCGGGTTAAACCTTTCTAAAGGACGCGGGCGGCGACGGCGTCCAGGCGGGACACGAGGGCGGGATCGCGGGCCTCGGGTGCGGTGAGGATGGCGTGTTCGAGCGCGCGGTCGCAGCCATGGGCGCAGGCGTCGCGATCCTCGGACCCCAAATGACCGGGCAGGCGGGCGACCATGTCGCGGGCCTTGTCGGCGTTGCCCAGAAGGGTGGCGATGATCTGCGTCACGTCGACCTCTCCGTGGTCGGGGTGCCAGCTGTCGTAGTCGGTGATCATGGCGACGGAGGCATAGCAAAGCTCGGCCTCGCGGGCGAGCTTGGCCTCGGGCATGTTGGTCATGCCGATGACGTCGGCGCCCCAGCTTTCGCGGTACATTTTCGATTCCGCCAGCGTGCTGAACTGGGGGCCTTCCATGGCAAGGTAGGTGCCGCGGTCATGGACCGCTACACCGGCTGCACGGGCGGCCTCGGCGCAGGCGGACCCCAGCCGCGGACAGGTCGGATGTGCGACGCTGACATGGGCGACGCAGCCCTGGCCGAAGAACGATGTCTCGCGCGCGACAGTGCGGTCAATGAACTGATCCACAATGACAAAATCGCCCGGCGCCATTTCCTCGCGGAACGAGCCGCAGGCGGAGACGCTGATGATGTCGGTCGCGCCGATGCGTTTCAGCGCGTCGATATTGGCGCGGTAAGGCACGGTCGAGGGCGAATGTACGTGGCCGCGCCCGTGGCGGGGCAGAAAGGCCATGTAGGTGTCGCCCAGCATGCCTGTCAGGATCTGGTCGGAGGGCGCGCCCCAGGGGGTGTCCACCGTGACCCATTCCGGATGTTGCAGACCGTCGATCTGATAGAGGCCGGAGCCGCCGATCACGCCGAGATAGGATGTCATGGATGTCCTTTCCGCTTTGCCACAGCGAATACCGTGCGGCGCGGAAATTCAACCCTGTAACGGCGGTATCAGGCGGCGGCGCCCAGCGTGCAGAGATCGCCACGACCGATCAGCGAGGTGACCATGCGCCCCTGCTCGGTGTCGCGGATGGCAAAGCCGTAGCCGCGCAACCGGAACTTCCATTCCCGGTCGGAGACGCAGAGTTGGCGCTCGCGCATGACGAAATCGCGGATGTCGTTTTTTGTTTCAAGTCCCATCGTTTCCTACCCTTCCACAAATAGGTTGATGAAACGGGGATAATCACGCTGCGTGGCGACAATCGTCCCGAAATGTGTCACGAAAAAGATTTCTGCACATTGTGGGCCCAAGGGTTAACGGCGCCGGATACGCCGAAATGTCACGTCGGTATCGCGTCGGTATTTCAGTGGTATCGCGACGGTGCGATATGCGCCGTTTCGCGGATGAACGCACCGCACGGGGCGGAGCGGAATTTATGAAAATTCCGCGCTCGGAAAATGCGATTTTCCGGGGCATTTTCTGCGTAGAAAATACTGTCGCCCACATTGTGCGTGCCGCCCTGCGTCAGGCGTCGGCGTCGTCTTCCATGTCGAGATGGGGGTCCTTGGTTTTCTTCGTGTCCTTCGCCGGAGGCTGGCTGGACCCCTCGATCGTTTTGGCGTCGTCCGCGGTACGGTCGAGGCGCAGGTGGGTGGCGGCGCCATCCTTGTCCTCGCCGAAATAGATGGTCTGGTGCGGGAAGGGGATTTCGATGCCGCGCTCGTCCATGATCCGCTTGCAGATCTCGTTATAGGCGCGGCCGGTGCCCCATTGCGTGCCCGGAACGGTCATGATCCGGGCGCGCAGGACCACGGCGCTATCGCCCAGCGACTGCACGCCGAACCATTCCAGATCGCCGGTGATGTTCTCGCCGGCCTCGCTTGCGCGCAACTCCTCGAACGCGTCGACCATGGCATCCTTGCCGTCGTTGACGTTCTCGCGGTAGGCGATGCCCACGTCGGCGACGAAGTAGGAATAATCCCGCACGTAGTTCGACACCATGTCCACGGACGAGAACGGTATCACGTGGACCACCGCGTGCAGGTCACGCAGGGTGACCGAGCGGATGGTCAGCTTCTCGACCGTGCCGGTGGTCCCGCCCAGCGTCACCACGTCGCCCACGTTGATGGCGTTCTCGAACTGGATGAAGATGCCCGTGATGATGTCCTGCACCATCTTTTGCGCACCGAAGCCGATGGCCAGGCCCAGCACACCGGCGGAGGCGATGAGCGGGGCGATGTCGACGCCAAGTTCGGCCAGCACGAACATCAGGATGATGACCAATAGTGCGATGGTGGCGGCGTTGCGCAAGAGTGTCAGCAGCGTGATCTCGCGCGAGGTTGGGGCGCTGCCGAACTCGGCGTTCAGGCGGTAGTCGACCCAGGACACCAGCGCCAGCCAAAGGATCGCGCCCGTGAGCAGGATGAAGGCGATGCTGACGATGGCGCCGGCGGCCCAGACGCCGAACTCGCTGCGCATGAAGCCGGATATGTCCCACAGCCCGATAGCGTCGAGCGCGAAGGCCAGTACGCCGATCACGATGAAGACGCGCACGACCTGGATCACGCGGCCAAGCAGCGAGTTGATACGCGGCTCTAGCGTGGGCATCCGGCTGCTGACATTCATCGGCATGTGCATCCCGCGCACCGCAAAGCGTGACAGCCCGCCCGAGATCAAAACCCCGAGGATGATGATGCCGATCACTTGGGCCGAGTTCAGCAGCAATGGCAGGATGAGGCCATCGGGACGCGCGGCCACGATGACGGCGAGGCCGGCGAGATAGAGCAGCACGGGAATGTACCAGTTGCGCCCGATAAAGCGCAGGGCGCTGGGCCGCTCTTCGGGGGTGGGGCCGAGGATCCAGCCGGCAACGTCCTTGCGCGAACGCACGACCAAGATGGCGGCCATGGCGATGGCGATGAAGGCCAGGAGGGTCGAGATGCCCCGCCCGGCGGCATAGGAGGCCTGCCGGTTCACGATGGGGACGATCAGAAGCTGGCCGTAGCCGATCACAGAGGCGATGGCGCCGAACCACGACGACATGCGGCGGGCGGCGACGTCGGAGATGGCGATGAAGCGCAACTCGTGGGTTGTGGGAGCGAGTACCGCTCGGAGCGCCACCTTGGCCAGTCCGACAAGCAGGAAGGCGTTGAGATAGAGCGTCTGACGTACGCCGATCACGCCGGTTTCGCCATAGAGATAGAGCGCGGCAAGATAGCCAAGGCCCCAGGCCGCGAGGACCACAAGGATGTCGATAAGCGTGGTAGCAGCGACCACCGCAAGGGTGCGCACAAAGCCCCAGTCGTGGGCCTTGTCGCCCATGCGGCGATAGATCAGTTTCGCGCCGGCGCGCAGCAGCAGATAGGCGCCGACGGTGACGACGATGACCACGGCGAGCGCCTGAAGCGCCTCCCACAGCACGTCAAGTTGCCCGCCTTCGAGCGCCATGAGCGTGGTAGGCAGGGCGATGACCGCGCCGAAAGCGGAGCCGATGGAGGTGGCGGCGGTTTCGAAGAAGGACTTGGTGAAATCGGCAAGCTGGCGACCGATGGAGGTGTCTTCCTCGGGATCGACGACCTCGTCGGCGGTGGTGGTTTCGGCCGCCCCCCTTAGTGACTGGATCAGCGCATCGCGCGCCTCGGGGTTTTCGAGCAGGTCAATGAGTTGCTGTGCCTCGGCGGAAGGCACGTTGGCCTCTTGCGCGCTGGCCGGCGCCAGGAAAAACAGGCCGAGCGCGGCCACGAAGAGGATACGGGTCAAAAGAAACATCGGTCGTCCAGTGCTGGTCTTTGGTTTGCGAGACACTTAGCACTGTCACTCTTGACCGCAACCTTGGCCTTATCTGGGTGTCAGGCAGCCTGCCGGATCAGGCGCGCACCACATAGACCGAGCAGTTGGCGTGGGTGACCACATGGCTGGCCGTGGTGCCGAGCAGGTAGTCCTGCACCTTGGGGTTGGCCGAGTCCATGACGATCACATCGACTTTGCGCTCGTCCGCCAGCTTGACGATCTGGCGGTGGATCGCGCCTTTGCGCACCACGGTTTCGACCTCGACACCGTCGGCGGGGTTTTCGTCTATGAATTTCGCCAGTTGCTGCGACCAGTAGACTTCGGAATCGTAGATGTTGAGATTGCGTTCGATCTCGGGCGCGACGGTAGCGACGATCAGCCGGGCGCCCCGGCGGCGGGCCATGGCGACGGCCTCGTCATAGGCGCGGGTGTTGGTTTCGAGGTGGCGCAGGTTCACGGGGCAGAGAAGGAGTTCGGCGTCGCGGGGCATCTTGGTATTCCAGTTATTCAGTGGGGGGCGGGCGACGGGCGGGACGGGCGGGGCGGAACCCCGCCCTTAGAGGCCGGCGTCGGCCTCGATTTCGCGGCGAGGCTTGCGCTGGCGCTCGGTGGCGGATTTGAGCTGTCCGCAGGCGGCCATGATATCCTCGCCCCGAGGGGTGCGGATGGGCGAGGCGTAGCCGGCCTTGTAGATGATATCGGCAAACTTTTCGATCCGGTCCCAGTCGGAGCGCTGGTGCGGGGCACCGGGCCATTCGTTGAACGGGATCAGGTTGATCTTGGCCGGGATGCCCTTGATCAGGTTGATCAGGCGGCGGGCATCCGCGTCACTGTCGTTGACGTCCTTGAGCATGACGTACTCGAAGGTGATCCGCTCGGAATTGGACGCCTTGGGATAGGCGCGCAGGGCCTCCAGCAGGGCGGCGATGTTCCATTTTCGGTTGATCGGCACCAGCTTGTCGCGCACCTCGTCGGTGGTGGCGTGGAAGCTGACGGCGAGCATACAGCCGATTTCCTCGGCGGTCTTGTGGATTTCCGGGACGATGCCGGAGGTGGACAGCGTGATGCGGCGGCGGGAAAGCGCGATCCCTTCGCCGTCCATGGCGATTTTCATGGCGTCGCGGACGTTGTCGAAATTGTAGAGCGGCTCGCCCATGCCCATCAGGACGATATTGGACAGCAGGCGCGGGCCGTCGGTGCCCATGCCGACGCCGGGCTTGGGCCATTCGTCGAGGTCGTCGCGCGCCAGCATGACCTGGCCGATGATTTCGCCGGCGGTCAGGTTGCGCACCAGTTTCTGCGTGCCGGTGTGGCAGAAGGAGCAGGTCAGGGTGCAGCCGACCTGTGAGGAGATGCAGAGCGTGCCGCGGTCTTCCTCGGGGATATAGACCGTCTCGACCTCGTGCCCGCCGGCGATTCGCACCAAGTACTTGCGGGTGCCATCGGCGCTGACCTGACGGTCGACGATCTCGGGCAGCTCTATGACGAATTTCTCGGCCAGCTCGGCGCGGTAGGCCTTGGAGAGGTTGGTCATGGCGGCAAAGTCGCGCACGCCCCATTGGTAGATCCATTGCCAGATCTGATTGACGCGCATCTTGGCCTGCTTTTCCGGCGTGCCGTGGGCGATCAGGGTGTCGCGCAGGGCGTCGCGGGTGAGGCCCACAAGGTTGATCGGCCCCTCGGGCAGCTTGCGGGGGATGGTCAGGACATCCTGGGTGATGGGCGCAGAATCGGTCATCGGATAGATCTCAACGGGTTCGTGTTGCGCCATCATATAGGCGCGGGCGGCTGATTCCAAAACGGGGAGTGCCCCCTTGAATAAAGACAAACCCCCGAAGCGGGTGCTCGGGGGTCGTCTTGACAATGCGTGTGGCCTTGGCGGCGGTCTTACAGGAGACCTTCGCGCTGGGCCTTCTTGCGTGCGAGTTTGCGGGCGCGGCGGATAGCCTCGGCCTTTTCGCGCGCTTTTTTCTCGGACGGTTTCTCGAAATGTTGCCGAAGCTTCATTTCACGAAAAACGCCCTCACGCTGCAGTTTCTTTTTCAGCGCACGAAGCGCCTGATCGACATTGTTGTCGCGAACACTGACCTGCATGTGGTTGTCACCACCTTTCTAGGTTAAAGTTGCATAAGTTGCAGGAGGTGGCCGTATAGCAAAGCCGTTCTAGTTTGTCTAGGCGCAGGATGGCGATATAGAGCAGCACGAAAAGGAGCCCCGGAATGAGTGATCCCGACGTGAAAACGCAGCTTTTGGAGGCGGCGAAACCGCATGTGGCCTTTGACGGATGGAGCGAGGCCACGTTCCGCGCCGCGGTGGAGGATGCAGGTGTTTCCACGGGCGTGGCACGCGCGGCATGCCCGCGCGGAGCCGTCGATCTGGCGCTGGCCTTTCACGAGGAAGGCGACGCGGCCATGCTGGCTCGGATGGAACGGGAAGACCTGAGCCAGATGCGCTATAGTGCGCGGGTTGCGGCGGCTGTGCGCTATCGGCTGGAGGCGGTCGAGGACAAGGAGCTGGTGCGCCGGGGCGTGACACTGTTTGCGCTGCCGCATCACGCGGTGGACGGGGCGAAGGCCGTCTGGGGCACCTGCGACAAGATCTGGGAGGCGCTGGGCGATACCTCGGATGACGTGAACTGGTATACGAAGCGGGCGACGTTGTCGGGGGTGTATTCGTCGACCGTACTGTACTGGCTGGGCGACGAGAGCGAGGGGCACGCACGAACCTGGGAGTTTCTCGATCGGCGGATCGAGGACGTGATGCGGATCGAGAAGGTCAAGGCGAAGGCGCGGGAGAACCGCGTGGTGAGCGGGCTGATGGCGGGGCCGTTGTCGGTGTTTTCGAGAATCCGCAAACCCGCGCCGGGGCGGACCGGCGGGTTGCCGGGGCGCTGGACGCGGTAAAGGCGGCGGTGGGTTATCGCCCACCAAAGGTGGGTTGTCACCAACCAAAGGTGGGTTGTCACCAACCAAAGGTGGGTTGTCACCAACCAAAGGTGGGTTGTCACCCACCCTACGCTGTACAGGCGGCCGGTGCGCCTTGAGGCCTGTGTCGGAGCCTCCGGCGGGGATATTTTTGGCCAGAGGAAAAGAGCGGGTCCCGGGGGCCGGGTGGCGGTGTGATCGGGCGCTGTTTGTTGCTTTTTCCGGGCGGGCTGATACGACGGATCGGGTGACGGGGTTCTGGGAACGAAGCAAGCTGAGGCGGTGGGCATGGCGCAAGTGGTGATCCTTTGCCTGATGGCAGTGAGCGTGGGCGTGGGCGCCTGGGCAATCGCGCGGGACGTGCCGCCGGTGTGGCGCTTTGCCGTGCCGGGGGCGGTGCCGACGGAGGGTGCTCCGGTGTTCGAGACGGTGTTCGAATACGACGTGGCGGCGGGGCAGGCGCATTCGGCGTCGGTGGTGGTGACCGAAGGTGGCTTCGACGTGCTGTGGTTCGAAGGGTCGCAGGAGGCGCAGGCGGATGTGGATATCTTTGGGGCCGCGGTCCGGCGTGGGCCGGAGGGCTGGCGGGTGGCCGGGCGGGATGTGCGGATCACGCGGGACGCGCTGGGTCGTGCGATCGAGCCGCCGCAGCTGGTGGTGACGCTAGGCAATACGGTGCAGAACGAGGCGGCACGGGGTCATGTGTTCGCCACAGTCGTGTCGGTGGGGGGCTGGGCCATGGCCTCGGTCGCCGATGTGAAGATGGGGACGGGCGGGCCGGTGGCGGGGCGAAAGCTGACCCTGTCGCCGTTTTTGAACCGGTCGCATTTGGTGAAGTCTCCGATGGTGGCGTTTGCCGACGGGAGCATGGGCCTGCCCGCCTATTTCGAGATGGGAGCGGCGTACGGGGTTCTGGTGCGGTTCGGGCCGGGTGGACGGGTGCGGGATACGGCGCGGATGACCGGGGCGGGCCAGCCGATCCAGCCGATGATCGTGCCCTTGGGTGAGAACCGCGCGGTGGCGTGGCTGCGGGATTTCGCGCCGTCGGGGAAGCTGCTGGTGAGCCATACCGAGGACGGCGGGAAAACGTGGTCCGAAGTGGTGCCCTCGGACATGCCAAACCCGAGCGCGCCGGTGGCGGCGCTGCCGCTGGGCGGTGGGCGCATCCTGATGGCGGCGAATGATGACCCGGGTGGTGGCGATCGTTTGCGGCTACTGTTGTCGGAGGATGAAGGAGACAGTTGGCGTGTTCTGCAGGAGCTTGAGCCGAACGGGGCGGGGGCAAGGTACCCGATGCTGCGGCGGCTGGAAGGGGGCGAGATTGCGTTGGTCTATTCCGTGGGAAACAAGACGGGACTTCGGGCGCATGTGCTGAACGGTGCCTGGGTGGCGGCGCAATGAGCGGGCTGGGTGCGACGGTGGGCGTGGCGGTGGTGCTGGGCTGGGTGGTGTTTGCGTTGAGCGGGCTGGTGCTGTCGTCGTCGCTGGCGGCCGGGCTGGCGGTGGTGACCGCTGTTCTGGTCGGCGTTTTGTGGCGTGACATGGTGGCGGTGAATGGCGCGGTGGCGGTGCTGGCACCGGTCGGGGTGATGCTGCCGGCACTGGCGCTGCGGCATGTGGCGGTGTCTTTGGGCATCGAGGTGCCGGGGTTTTCGGGTGTGGAGATTGCGGTGTTCCTGTGCGCCTACGTCACGTTTCTGGCGTGCGCCTTCGGGGTGATCCCGGTGGATGTGTACCGGTTTGGCTATGCGCCGGTGCCGGTAGCGGGGATGGTGCTGGCGGTGTGTGTCTATGCGCTGGTAACGGGGAACTGGTTTCTGGCGGGGGTGGCTGTGCTGGGGCAGGTGGCCTGGGTGATGGGCTGGGGCAGCAGCAACTGGTTCGACATGGTGCTGCATGTGCTGCTGGTGCCGGTGGCGGCGGTGGCGCTGGTGATGCGGGTGTTTTGAGATTGTGGACCGCATGGCGGATTCGAGCCATTGTGAGACACTGGTATCGAGCCCCCAGCCGGTTAACAGCCGCGAAGCGGCCCGGCGATCGTCAGCCCCTCCCTTGGGCTGGCGATTTTGCCGAGGCTGGGCGCGACAATCATTCTGAGGATGTATTTGGCAGGCATAAAGTGCTTCATTATTGCCGTCGGATCGCCACCCCGGGGCTGACGCTCGCCTCCGTCGTGACCGGCAGCAAAGTCTGCAAATCGGCCTTTCACGAGGTGCCAAAGGTCACAGGCATAGACGGGCGTGGCAGGCTCCTATCGAATCGGGTCAAAAAGCGCATCGTCCAGCGTGCAATCGCGGATCACGTCGCGGCCGCAGGGGACCGGGGCGAGGTCGCGGGAGAGGCAGATGCGGGCCTCCTGGATGCGGCCGGAACGGCAGGTGATTGTGATGCCATCGGGCTCGAGATTGGGGTTGGCCTTGAGGAACGCTTCCTCGACCACCGAGGCGGGGAGCTTGACCGGGTTTTTCAGGTTGCGGAAGACCTGCGGCCTAGTGATGCGGCCGTAGGCCTCGCGGCTGAGGGCGTAGTAGGCGGGGGCGGAGAGGCCCGAGCAGGTGCCGTGTTTCTTCCATTGGTACCAGGCGAGGCCGGAGGTGCCCATGATGTCGGCCATCTCGCTGGTCATGGCGCGGGACGGCGGGCGTTCGGGCGACTGGCAGTGTTCGGGCCAGCCGCGGTGGTATTGTGGCCAGAGCCCGTGCAGCACCCAGCCGTGACCGCGCGACGGGTCGCATTGGGGTGAGCGGCGGTCGTCGCCCTCAATAGCGCACCAAGTGGGCGACCAGCTGAGGCTGAGGACGTAATAGTCGAATTCGCCGGGGCGGTCGGTGTCCGCCAGCGCCGCGCTGGCAAAGAAAAGCAGGGCGAAAAACGCGCGCATGTTCACTCTTTCTTTTTGTGTTCGGGGCTACTATATACCCGCCAAGTTCCCCGACAACGAGAACCCGTCCCGGCCCCCGGGGCCGCCGTTTCAGGCGAGGGGAAAGATATGCGTGAAGGAGCCTTTGAGAGATGTCGAAACCGTTGATGGCCAAGGCCACCGCCGTCTGGCTGGTGGACAACACCACGATCAGCTTCAAGCAGATTGCCGATTTCGTCGGGATGCACGAGTTGGAGATCCAGGGGATCGCCGATGGCGACGTGGCCGCCGGGGTGAAGGGGTTCGACCCCGTCGCCAACAACCAGCTGACGCAGGACGATATCGACAAGGCCGAGAAGGACCCGCTGCACAAGCTGAAGCTGAAATACAATGCTGCCGCCGTGGGCGAGGAAAAGCGGCGCGGGCCGCGCTATACCCCGCTGTCGAAGCGCCAGGACCGGCCGAACGCGATTCTGTGGCTGGTGAAGTTCCATCCCGAGCTGGCCGATGCGCAGATCGCCAAGCTGGTGGGCACCACCAAGCCGACGATCCAGACGATTCGGGAGCGGACCCACTGGAACATCTCGAACATGCAGCCGATCGATCCCGTCGCGCTGGGCCTATGCAAGCAGACCGAGTTGGATGCCGCCGTGCAGAAGGCCGCCGCGAAGAAGGCCAAGGAAGGCCAGACGATCGACGATGACGAGCGCCGCAAGCTGTTGTCGACCGAGCAGAGCCTCGATTCGGATGCCGAGCCGCGGATGCCCACGGCGATCGAGGGGCTGGAGACCTTCAGCCTGGGCGGTGAAGAGTCCGCCGGCGAGGAGGAGAAGGAAAAGGAATACGACGCCGACAGTTTCTTCAACCTGCCGGATGATGACGGCGAGGATGACGAGGATGACGGCAAGGCGTAAGGCCTGACGGACGTTGCGATAGATCGGAACCGCGCCCCGCATAGGGCGCGGTTTTTTAGTGGGCGGCGCGCGTGATCAGGGCACGGGGGCGGGACGCGAGATGGCCAGCAGGCCCGCGCCGACGATGCACGCAATGCCAAGCGACGAGAGCGCGTCGGGCCGTTCGGTGAAGATGAGCCAGCCCCAGAGTGCCGAGAACCCGACATAGGTGAAATCGAACGTGCCGATCACCGCGGGCGGTCCGTTCTGGTAGGCATAGGCGGCGCCGATGCTGCCGATCAGAATGGCGGTGGCGAGAACCGCGATGGTGCGCCAGTCGGCGGCGTCGAGCGTTGTCCATGCAGCGGTGAAGGGCGCGGCTGTGCCCGTCGGGGCCGGCAGGAGGGCGAAGGCGATGCCGCCCGCCAGGATGAAGGCGACGTTCAGTACGGCGGAGAGCATCAGCGGATGCTCGCCCCGGCAGCGCGTTCCGGTCATCAGCATGGCGACGGCATAGAGCATGGCCGCTAGCAGGGGCAGGAGCGCATAGGTGGAAAGCTCCGAGGGCGTGGGCTTGATGATCAGGAGCACGCCGGCAAAGCCGATTGCCACGGCAAGCCAGTGGCGCGGTGCGATGGGGCTGCGGGTGGCCAGCGCGCCGAAGAGCGTGATGAAGAGCGGCGAAGTGTAATAGCCCGCCGCCGCGACCGATAGCGGCACATGCGGCAGGGCGGCGTAGTAGGCGACCCACATGGCGACGAGGATGGCGCTGCGCAGGCCGGTCCAGCCGGGGTGGCGCAGCGCGAAAGCGGAGCGCGCGACGAGCGCCATGAAGGCAAGCAGCACGGGCAGCACGAGGGCCGAGCGCAGGATGAACATCTGCCAGAGCGAGATCGCACCCGATGAGAGCTTGATGAGCGCATCGCCGAGCGCCAACGCCGCCACTGCGAGGGTGATGACGAGAACGGCGCGTGCGGTGTTGTTCGGGGGTTTCATGGTGTGAACGGCGTGGGTTTCACCCACCCTACGAGGTGTTCCAGACAGGTGGCGTCAGGAACCGGTCAGAGCGATTTCCGCGCGTTGAGGGCGGCGGTGATGGTGCCGTCGTCGAGATAGTCGAGCTCGCCGCCGACGGGGACGCCCTGCGCCAGCGAGGTGAGGGTGACACGGTCCTCAAGCTGGTCGGCGATGTAATGCGCGGTGGTCTGGCCGTCGACGGTGGCGCCGAGGGCGAGGATGACCTCTGTGATAGTCTCTGTCTCGATGCGGTCCACCAGCCTGGGGATGCGGAGCTGTTCGGGGCCGACTTGGTCGAGCGCCGAGAGCGTGCCGCCGAGCACGTGGTAGCGGCCCTTGAAGACGGACGCGCGTTCCATCGCCCAGAGGTCGGCCACGTCCTCGACCACGCAGAGCATGCCGTTGGCGCGTTTCTCGGACAGGCAGATATCGCAGGTCTCGGTGGTGCCGACATTGCCGCAGATCACGCATTCGCGGGCGGTCAGGGCGACCTGGCCCATCAGGTCCGCAAGCGGCGACAGCAACAGTTCGCGCTTGCGGATCATGTGCAGCACCGCGCGCCGGGCCGAGCGCGGGCCGAGGCCCGGCAGCTTGGCCATCATCTCGATCAGGGCGTCGATGTCGCGGGTGGAGTTCATGAGGGCGGGACGCGCCTCAGAACGGCAGCTTCATGCCCTCGGGCAGGCCCATGCCCTCGGTCAATTTGCCCATCTCTTCCTGCGCCTTTTCGCTGGCCTTGGCCTGGGCGTCCTTGATGGCGGCGAGGATCAGGTCCTCGACCACTTCCTTGTCGTCGGAGTTGAAAATGGACGGGTCGATGTCGAGGCTTTTGAGTTCGCCCTTGGCGGAGCAGACGGCTTTGACCAGGCCCGCGCCGGATTCGCCGGTGACGGTGATGTTGTGCATCTCTTCCTGCAGGTCTGCCATCTTGGTCTGCATTTCCTGCGCGGCCTTCATCATTTTGCTCATGTCGCCAAGCTGGCCTAGTCCTTTGAACATCTGTCTCTCCCGGGGTTTGAAGGGTGTTGGGACATAGATACGGGCCGTGGGGGGTGTCGGCAAGGGGAGGGTGCGGGTTCGGACAGTGGGATGCGTGGGTTTTCACCCACCAGAGTGGTGGGTTGTCACCCACCCTACGATTTGGAGATGCGCGGCCTGGAGGGCAGGCCGAAACAAAAAAGGGCGGGGAAATTCCCCGCCCTACGATCTTATTGGCGTTGCCTATTCGGCCGCCATCGGTTCTTCCTGCGCGAGGTTGCGCAGGACGTAGTGCAGCACACCGCCGTGTTCGACGTATTCGATCTCGATCGCCGTATCGATCCGGCACTTGAGGGTGATCTCCTTCGTCGTGCCGTCCTTGTAGGTGATCGTGCAGGGGACTTCGGCCTGCGGCTTGATATCATCCAGCCCGTGGATCGAGACCTCTTCCTCGCCGGTCAGTTCGAGCGTCTTGCGGGTGTCGCCGCCGGTGAACTCGAACGGGATGACGCCCATGCCGACGAGGTTGGAGCGGTGGATGCGCTCGAAGTTCTCGGCGATGACCGCCTTGACGCCCAGAAGGGCTGTGCCCTTGGCGGCCCAGTCGCGCGAGGAGCCCGCACCGTATTGCTCGCCGCCGAAGATCACCAGCGGCGTGCCTTGGTCCTGGTAGGCCATTGCGGCATCGAAGATCGAGGTCTGTTCGCCGTCGGGGCCCTTGGTGTAGCCGCCTTCGACGCCGTCCAGCATCTCGTTCTTGATGCGAATGTTGGCGAAGGTGCCGCGCATCATGACCTCGTGGTTGCCGCGGCGCGAACCGTAGGAGTTGAACTCGCGCACAGGCACCTGACGTTCGCGCAGATATTCCCCTGCAGGCGTGGTTTCCTTAAAGGAGCCCGCGGGCGAGATGTGGTCGGTGGTGACCATGTCGCCCAGCAGTGCGAGGACGCGGGCGCCCTCGATATTCGAGATGGTGCCGGGATTCTTGCTCATGCCCCGGAAGTAGGGCGGATTCTGGACGTAGGTCGATTGCGGCGGCCAGTCGTAGGTTTCGGCGTCGGAGGTTTCGACCTCCTGCCACTTCTCGTCGCCTTTGAAGACATCGGCGTACTTGGACTGGAACGCCTCGCGGGTGACGGTCTTTTCGACCAGCTCGGCGATTTCGCTTTGCGACGGCCAGATGTCCTTGAGGTAGACGTCGTTGCCGTTCTTGTCCTGGCCGAGTGGATCATTGGCGATGTCCACGTTCATGTCGCCCACCAGCGCATAGGCCACCACCAGCGGCGGCGAGGCGAGATAGTTGGCGCGCACGTCGGGCGAAATGCGGCCCTCGAAGTTGCGGTTGCCCGAGAGGACCGAGACGCCGATCAGGTCGTTGTCGTTGATCGACTTCGAAATCGGTTCTGCCAGCGGGCCGGAGTTGCCGATGCAGGTGGTGCAGCCGTAGCCCACGAGGTTGAAGCCGATGGCATCGAGATCGTCCTGAAGCTCGGCGGCTTCCAGGTAGTGCGACACCACCTGCGAGCCCGGCGCGAGCGAGGTCTTGACCCAGGGCTTGCGGGTGAGGCCCAGCTCGTGCGCCTTGCGGGCCACGAGGCCGGCGCCGATCATCACGTAGGGGTTGGAGGTGTTGGTGCAGGAGGTGATCGAGGCGATCACCACCGAGCCGTCATGCAGCTGGTGCCTGTTACCGTCCTCGTCGGTGTAGAAGCCCATCCTGTGATGACCTTCGTTGCCGGGGATCTCGCGCGGCTCGGACGCGCCGCCTTCGCCTTCCCAGCGGGCCTCGGTGTCGGCACTGGCATCCTTGCCTTCGCGGATGCCCTTGACATAGGCGTGGAAGGCGGTCGCGGCCTTGTCGAGCGCGATGTAGTCCTGCGGGCGTTTGGGGCCGGAGATGGCGGGCACGATGGTGCCCATGTCGAGGTGCAGCGTGTCGGTGTAGACCGGGTTGTAATCCGATCCGCGCCAGAAGCCGTTTTCCTTGGCGTAGGTTTCGACCAGCGCGATGCGGTCCTCGTCGCGGCCCGTCTGGCGCAGGTAGCGCAGGGTTTCGTCATCGATCGGGAAGAAGCCGCAGGTGGCGCCGTATTCGGGGGCCATGTTGGCGATAGTGGCGCGGTCGGCGAGCGGCAGCGTATCCAGCCCGTCGCCGTAGAATTCGACGAATTTGCCGACAACGCCTTTCTCGCGCAGCATTTCCACGACCTTCAGCACAAGGTCGGTGCCGGTGGTGCCTTCGACCATCTTGCCGGAAAGCTCGAACCCGACGACTTCGGGGATGAGCATCGAGATGGGCTGGCCCAGCATCGCGGCCTCGGCCTCGATCCCGCCGACGCCCCAACCGAGAACGGATGCGCCGTTGACCATGGTGGTGTGGCTGTCGGTGCCCACGAGCGTGTCGGGATAGGCGACGGTTTCGCCGTTCTGATCCTCGTCGGTCCAGACGGTCTGGGCGAGGTATTCGAGGTTGACCTGGTGGCAGATGCCGGTGCCCGGCGGCACCACGCGGAAGTTGTTGAACGCGCCCTGGCCCCATTTCAGGAACTGGTAGCGTTCCATGTTCCGCTCGTATTCGCGGTCGACGTTCATCTGGAAGGCGCGGGGGTTGCCGAATTCGTCGATCATGACCGAGTGGTCGATCACCAGGTCGACGGGGTTGAGCGGGTTGATCTTCTGCGCGTCGCCGCCCAGTTCCTTGATCCCGTCGCGCATCGCGGCGAGGTCCACCACGGCGGGGACGCCGGTGAAGTCCTGCATCAGCACGCGGGCGGGGCGATAGGCGAGTTCCTTGGTGCCCTTGCCACCATCCTTGGCCCAGTCCGAGAACGCCTTGATGTCGTCGGTGGTGACGGTCTTGCCGTCCTCGAAACGCAGCATGTTTTCCAGCACCACCTTGAGTGCGGCGGGCAGCTTGGAGAAATCGCCCAGGCCGGCCTGTTCGGCGGCGGCGATGGAATAGTAGGCGACGGAGGTGTCGCCGACCTTCAGCGTCTTGCGGGTCTTGGAAGAGTCGTGGCCGACTGTAATGGGCATTGTTGGATATCCTTTCACGTATGAAGGCAGGATTGTCTGGCTTGCTTCTGACCCAATCCGGAGAGTCGTTCAAGAGGGGTTCGGCGTTTATTGTATACTATTGCACACAATTTGTGAATGTTACAGTTTTCACGCGACTCTCTCGAAACCTTGATTGGCAGTTTCATGCCGTGATGAATATTCAGAAGCGACGTCACGGACAAACAGGTAGAGCGCCAGGCATGAAATTCAGCAGACTGATCACGGGGCTTGCGGCTGTTGTGCTGTTTTTCGCGGCACCGGGGCCGGCGATGGCGCAGGAGGCGGACCGTCCCGTGGTGGTGGAATTGTTCACCAGCCAGGGCTGTTCCTCGTGCCCGGCCGCGGACAAGTTCTTTCACAAGCTGGCGGGGCATGAAGGTGTGATCGCGCTGTCGCTGCACGTGGACTACTGGGATTATATCGGCTGGAAGGACAGTTTCGCGAGCCCGGCGTACACCAAGCGCCAGCGGGCCTATGCCAAGGCGGCGGACCGGCGGGTGGTCTATACCCCGCAGATGGTGGTCAACGGGGCCGATGACGTGGTGGGCAACCGGGCGATGGACGTGGTGGACGTGATTGACCGGCACAGGCGCCTGCCGCAGACGGTGGACCTGGCCCTGACGCGGCAGGGTGAGAGCGTGGTGGTGGAGGCCGAGCGCCTGGCCGAGCTTGACGGGCCGCTGACGGTGCAACTGGTGCGCTACCGGCCCGAGAGCACGGTGCATATCAAGCGCGGCGAGAACGCGGGTCGGACGATCAGTTATGCCAACGTCGTGACCGATATGCGAAGCTTGGGTGAATGGGACGGGACCGCGCCCTTGCGCCTCGAAGCCGAGGCCGTGGGCGATGCGCCGGTGGCGGTGTTGTTGCAGAACAAGGGCGGCGCGGGGTTGATCGAGGCGGCGGCGGTTCTGGAACAGATTTGACCGTTGGGATGTGGTGGGTTTGAAGCCTGCCTACGGGGTCGGCGCGTGGGTTTTCACCCACCCTACGCATTTTGTTTGGCCGAGCTTGAAATAGCACGGATTTAACCGATCTCTTCGACCAGAGCGGGTATTTCACCCAAATCCTTCACCTTACGGAAGCGCGTGGTGTTTTCGGGCGCGTCGTCCACTTCGTAGCCCCAGGTCAGGTGGTGGGGGACGTGCACGCCCCAGCCGCCGGCAGCGATGACCGGGTTCACGTCCGAGCGCAGGGAGTTGCCGGCCATCAGCGCGTGGGCCGCACCGTTGCCGTGGCGGTCGAAGATGCGGGTGTAGACCTCGGGTGTCTTGTCCGACACGATCTCGACGGCGTCGAAGAGGTCGCCAAGCCCGGACTGGGCCAGCTTGCGCTCTTGGTCCAGAAGGTCGCCCTTGGTCACCAGAAGCACGCGGTGAGTGCCGGCCACGGCCTCGACCGCGTCGCGGGCGTGAGGGAGAAGCTCGATGGGGTGTTCCAGCATCTCGCGCCCCGCAGCGATCAGTTCGGAGATGACCGAGGCGGGAACGCGGCCGTCAGTGACGTCGATGGCGGTTTCGATCATCGACAGGGTGAAGCCCTTGATGCCGAATCCGTAATGCCCGAGGTTGCGTTTCTCGGCGGCCAGAAGGTGCTCGGCCAAGTGGTGCCCGTCGACGTAATCGCGCAGGAGATCGGCGAATCTGTCCTGGGTCAGCTTGAAGAACCGCTCGTTGTGCCAAAGCGTGTCATCGGCATCGAATGCGATTGTCGTGAGATTTTGCGTCATTGCGACCCTTGTCCCGGACGCGCCCCCTTTTCAGACGCTCTCGGGAAGTTATATAAACCGCTCACGAAACGCCATAAGCAGCACGGAGTTTGATGCAGCATCAGGTGATCATGTCGGGCGAGGACGATGACGGCGACGGCGATGCCGCCGTGGTGGTCGATACCAAGCCCAAGACCAAGCGGCCACCGCTTTACAAGGTGTTGCTGCTGAACGACGATTACACTCCGATGGAATTCGTCGTGGCAGTGCTGGAGCGGTTTTTCGGCATGAACCACGCGCAGGCGTTCGAGATCATGCTGACCGTGCACAAGAAGGGTGTCGCGGTGGTCGGGGTCTTCAGCCACGAGATCGCGGAAACCAAAGTTGGGCAGGTGATGGATTTCGCCCGGCGCCACCAGCATCCGCTGCAATGCACCATGGAAAAAGAATAGGGTGAGCACGGCATCGCGCCTGTCGCTGGCCGTGGAGGATGGCACTGTCGCGTGGCCCGAGGGCGCGCGGGTGGCTGTATTCGCGCCGCGCACCGGGGCGGACCTGTCTGCGCTGCCCAAGGACCGCACGCAGATCATCACGCGGTTTCGGCCCGACTGGGAGGCGTTCCAGGCAACTGGTTGGGACTGCGTGCTGGCACCCGAGGGGCGGTACGGCGCGGCGGTGGTTTTTGCCACGCGCGCCAAGGCGCTGTGCCAGGGGCTGATCGCGGAGGCCGCAAGTGTCAGCGACGGGATCGTGGTGGTGGACGGGGCCAAGACGGACGGAGTCGAATCGATCCTGAAAGCCTGCCGGGGTCGGGCGGAGGTGTCGGCGCCGCTGTCGAAGGCGCATGGCAAGCTATTCACCATCGAGGCGGGGGCCGAGTTTTCCGACTGGGCGCTGGCCGAGCACATGACCGTGGAGGACGGCGGCAAAACCTTTGTCACCGCGCCGGGCGTTTTCTCGGCGGACGGGGTCGATCCGGCCTCGCGCCTTTTGGCCGACGCCCTGCCGGAGAAGCTGGGCGCGCAGGTGGTCGATCTGGGTGCGGGCTGGGGATACCTGGCGCATCACGTATTGCGCCGCGAGAGCGTGCAGGCGCTGCATCTTGTCGAGGCGGACCACGTCGCGCTGGACTGTGCGCGCCAGAACGTGAGCGACGCACGCGCCGCGTTTCACTGGGCCGATGCGCGGACCTGGACCGCGCCGGGGCCGGTGGATGCGGTGGTGATGAACCCGCCGTTTCATATCGGACGGTCGAGCGATCCGGGCCTTGGACGCGCCTTCATCCGGGTCGCGGCGCGGATGCTAAGCCCGCGTGGGCAGCTGTTCATGGTCGCCAACCGGCATCTGCCCTACGAGGGCGATCTTTCGGCGGCGTTCGGCGATGTGCGCGAGATCGGCGGCGACAATCGGTTCAAGATCGTGCAGGCGGCAAGACCGGCTCGCACCCGCGGCTGAGTTGCGCTAGACAGGTCCGGGCGGGCCATCAGGGAGAGATCGAGCCATGTCCTTTTCGATACAGGGAAAGACGGTCATCGTGACCGGCGCGGCCAGTGGCGTGGGCCTCGCCATCGGACGGCATTTCGTCGACAAGGGGGCGAACGTGATGTTTGCCGACATGAACGAGAAGCTGCTGAAGCACGAGCTGGGCGAGAACGAGGATGGTGCGAACAAACGCTGGTTCGCGGGAGATCTGCGGGAAAAGCTGACTCTGGCGAACCTGTTGTCGGCGACGATTGACGCCTATGATGACGTGGACGTTCTGGTGAACGCGTGGCGGCAATTGCTGCCGTCGGACCCGCTGAACCCCGATGACGACGCGGTGGAGCAATTGCTGAACCAGAACCTGATGACGGCGCTGCGGCTGAGCCAGCTGGTGGCGAAACGGATGATCAAGCAAGCGGAAGGACAGGAGGAAGGCCCGGTGGGCTCTATCGTGAACCTGTCGTCCATTGCCGGGCGGCGGACGCATCCGGACCTTCTGGGCTATTCCATCGCGTCGGCGGCGGTGGACCAGATGACCCGCAGCCTGGCCGTGGCGCTGGCGCCGCACCGGATCCGTGTGAACGCGGTTGCGTTCGGCTCGGTCATGAGCGCGTCGTTGAAGGACACGCTGCGTGACAACAAGGACTTTCGCGAAGATATCGAGGCGCATACGCCACTGGGGCGGATCGCGGCACCGAACGAGATGGCGGAGGCGGTGCAGTACCTGGCCTGCGACGGGTCGAGCTTCATGACCGGGCAGATCATGACGGTGGATGGCGGCCGGTCGCTGCTTGACCCGGTGTCGGCGCCCGCGCACTAATTAAGGCCCGCTCGTCCGCCCGCACCGGCGGCCTCGCTGAAGGAAGTACCATGACGGATATGACAGAACAGAAAAGCCGCGCGGCGACGTGGTTTCACCAGTTGCGCGACGAGATCGTCGCGGCCTTCGAGGCGCTGGAGGACAGCCATGCGACCGGGCCGCTGTCGGACGCGGAACCGGGGCGGTTCGAGGTGAAGCCCACAAAGCGCACCAGCGATGACGGCTCGGACGCGGGTGGCGGATTGATGAGCGTGATGCGCGGCGGGCGCGTGTTCGAGAAGGTGGGTGTGAACGTCTCTGAAGTGTTCGGCCAGTTGGGCGAACAGGCGCAGAAGGCGATGGCGGCGCGCGGCGTGCCGGGGATGGCGGACGACCCCAGCTTCTGGGCCAGCGGCATCAGCCTGGTGGCGCATATGCAGAACCCGCACGTGCCGGCGGTGCATATGAACACGCGAATGTTCTGGACGCCTCATGCGTGGTGGTTCGGGGGCGGATCGGACCTGAACCCTTGCATCGAGTATGACGAGGACACCGTTCATTTCCATGATCAGCAGAAAGCGCATCTGGATCCGCATGGGGAAGAGATCTACCCGGCGCTGAAGGCCTGGGCGGACGAGTATTTCTACATCCCGCACCGCCACAGGGCGCGGGGCGTGGGCGGCATTTTCATGGATGACCGCAATACCGGCGACTGGGAGGCGGATTTCGCCCTGACGCAGGATATAGGGCGGGCGTTCCTGAAAGCCTATTTGCCTCTGGTGGAGAAGCGCCGCGGACAGGACTGGAGCGATGCCGACAAGGAGGCGCAATTGCTGCATCGCGGGCTTTATGCGGAGTACAACCTTGTCTACGACAGGGGCACCAAGTTCGGCCTGGCCACGGGGCATGATGCCGATGCAGTGCTGATGAGTCTGCCGCCGGTTGCGAAATGGACGTGATCGCCGAAAGAGACTCCTGCCTCCGGCGGGGATATTTATGGCCAGAAGAAGAGCCGGGACGGTACTGGCTTTTCCTGCTGGAAATACTCCGGGGTGTTTGAGGGGCAGCGCCCCTCATCACACTAAAAAGAGTGCGGCGAAGCCGCACCTTTGGATCAGGGTTTTTCGTCCAGCTCGCGCAGGTAGTCGGCACCGCGGTCGGCCAGCGGGCCGGTGCCGTCTTTCCAGCGGCGGTGAATCCAGAACCATTGTTCCATGTTGCCGCGCACGGCCCTTTCCAGCCGGGCATTGAATTCGCGCGTCATGGTGACAGGGTCGGAATGTTCGATGGGCGTCTCGGTGTGGATGGTGAAGTGCAGGCCATCTGGATCGCGCAGGCCCCAGACGGGCACGAGCAAGGCGTCGAATTTCAGCGCCATTTCGGCGGTGGCGAGGGACGTCAGCGCGGGCTTGCCGAAGAAATCGAGCGGCACGCCGTCATGGGCGTTGAGATCATTGAGGATCGCCAGCACGCCGCCAGAGCGCAGGTGCTTGACCATCTGCATCATGCCTTTGCGCCCCTGTTCGAACATCGGTTCACTGAGGGCGGCCATGGCGCGGACGTAATGCGAATTGAAGGGGCGGTTGGCCATGGGGCGGTAGAACACGCCCATGTTGAACCCCTGTTCCATCATCGCCATGCGCGCGGCATTGAAGCTACCGAAATGACCGGTGACGAAAATGACGGGGCGGCCGGCGTCGCGGGCGGCACGGATATCGGGCAGGCCGGGGCCGACGACGGGCGACTTGCGGGCGTGGTCGGGGAACTCGGGCGAGTAGAGTTCCATCATGTTGCGCCCGGCGTTGTCGGGCACGCGGCGGGCCAGCGCCTCGATTTCCGATCGCGACAAGTCGGGGCGAACGAGGGCGAGGTTTTCGCGCACGCGCTTGCGATAGCCGGCGAGCGGCGCCAGCACGCGGGTGGTCAGCCAGGCCGCGAAGGGGATGCGCCAGCGGTAAGGCAGGAGGCGGGCCATGCGGATGGGCGCGACGAGGGCGGCGCCGGTCAGGCGTTCGCCGAAGGGGATCTTTTCGGGCTCGCTGCTCATGGGCTGGGGATACGCCGGGCGCGGGGCTGCCTCAAGCCTTTTCAGGCGAGAGGGGCAGGCCGGTGCCGATCATGGAGTCGCGGGTGACCAGTTCGGCAAGCGCGGTCTCGTCCATGTCGTCGGTGTCGACGGGCCGGGCGGGCAGGACAATGTAACGCATGTCAGCGGTGCTGTCGTGGACGCGGATCTGTGTCGTTTGGGGAAGGTCCAGCCCGAATTCGCGCAGCACGGCGCGGGGTTCGCGGACCGCGCGGGAGCGGTAGGCGCGGGTCTTGTACCAGTCGGGCGGCAGGCCCAACAGGTTGCGCGGGTAGCACGAACAAAGTGTACAGACGATCATGTTGTGGGTGTCGGCGGTGTTCTCGACCGCCACCAGATGCAGCGGGCCGATGTCGAAGCCCATTTCGCGCGTGGCGTCGCCGGCGTTTTCCATGAGCCTTGCCTTGAAGGCCGGATCTGTCCAGGCGCGAGCCACCACTGCAGCGCCGTTGGCGGGGGAGCGCGCATCCATCGTGTCGATCTGCTTGGCGATCTCGGTCGGGGTCAGGTGGCCCTTTTCGATCAGAAGCTCGCGCACGGCGATTTCCATGCGCTGGAAATACGTGAGAGGGGCGTCGTTGTCCTGCCGGTACGGGTGGCCGGAGGGCGAGAGATGATCGTGGTCGTGGTGGTCGTGTGGCATGTCAGACCTCTTCCAGCCAGTGGTCGTAGATTTCGGCATCCACGGTATCGGTGGCGTTTTCCGCGGCGTCGCCCCAGAGTTGGGCCATGGAAAAGCGGACGCGGTAGAGGGTCTTTTCGGCTGCGGGCAGGCCGTAGGCGAGTTGTTCGGGATTCTTGAAACGCCCGAGGACGCGTTCGATCTCTCCGGTCTTGCCGCGCAGGTAGAAGGGCGCACGGATGTGGCCCGGCGGGATCATCGTCTTCACGCGAACCTTGGTGCCTGCGGACGTCATTCCTGTGCCTCGCCATAGGTTGGGCCGCGCTGGGCGATGTCTTCCATGCGCTGGCCAAGTTCCTCGAGACTATACACGCCCGCCTCGACCAGGTTCTGGTTCGTGGCGGCGATCCAGCGGTCGTAATAGGAGTATTTCTCGAAGGCGTCCTCGCCCATGTCTTCGAGCGCGCGGCGGAGGCCGTCGACGGTGAAGAGACCTTTTGCGCCGCAAAGGACCATCAGGGCGTCGACGCGTTTTTCCCACAGGGCGAAGTCGTGGCTGTCCATCGGGATGGGGCCGGCGGCGTGTCCGCCCATGTCGTGCCAGCGGCGTTCAGGTGTATCGGTCATGGGGGCAGGTTAGGACGGCGAGGCGGGGCCTGTCCATGGGGTTGCGCGAGCGCGTGGGTTTTCACCCACCCTACGTGAGGAAGCCTTCGCCGTTGCAGAGCCCGCAGCGGGTGGTTTTGCGTCCGAAGCAGCCGTCGCAGCGGTCGTGAACGGCTTTGCCGAAGCGGTCGAGCCGCCGGTGGGTGGTGCCGTGACCGAAGCAGACCTGACAGGGCGCCTGGCCAGAGCCGGTGCAGCGGTGGCAGCGGCGCAACTGCGCGTGCTCGTGGGATGGTCTGTTGTATCCGACTTTCATCTCATCGCCTCTTGCCCCCGGCGGAGATGCATAGCGGGACTTTCGGGCAATTTTGAGGCGGTGTGCCTGGTGCGGGCCGCTCAGGTGCCGGTCGTGTCATCCCTTGGTTTGCCGGTATAGAGCAGCAGGCCCACGCCGATAGCCATGACGATGGCGACGAAGAGCGCCGGGGATCCGATGCAGCCTTCCTCGGCCGCGGCGATACGCTGTCCGCCGGTGGGGTCGTAGATTGTGAAGGCCGAGACGAGGAGGCTCCAGCCGACAAAGACCGCCAGCGCGCCCCATGCGCTGCGGAAGCGCAGGACGAGGGCGGAGGCAAGGAGCAAGGCCAGCGCGGCGGGTGAGCCGAAGAGCATGATCGCCTCTTCCCACGCTGGGACGGGCGCGCCGTCCCAATCGGGGCGGACCCTGGCGCAGACGTCTTGCGCGCGGGCCGAAACCGGCAGCGCGATCAGTCCGGCGAGGATCAATCCTCTTCGAAGGGGTCCCATTCTTCGTCCACTTCAGGCAGCGCGTCGGCCTGAGCTTCGGCGGCGATATCCTCGGGTGTGCGGATGTCGTCGATGCGGGCCTCGGGGAAGGCGGCAAAGACGGCTTGGACCAACGGATGTTCGCGGGCCTGCGATTCCAGCGCATTTCGGGCGGCGTCGCGCACCTCTGCGATGGTTTCGGCCCCGCCTTCGTTGACCACGGAAACGCCCCAGCGGTTGCCCGTCCAGGTTTGCAGGCGGGTGCCTAGGCGTTGGGCGAGGTCCGCCGGGGCCGCGTCCGTGGGGACGAATTCGATGCGGCCCGGCTGGTAGGCGGCGAGGCGCACACAGGTTTCGACCTCGACCAGAAGCTTGACGTCGCGATGGGCGCGGATGAGTTCGACCACGTGATCGAAGGTGGGGTAATGGGCGATGGACGCCTCGGCCTGGGTGGCCAGCGCGGTGACGCCGCCGCCGTTACCGCCGCCACTGGTGGTTTGCGTTGGGGCATATCCGCTGGACTGTGACGCAGGGGCGCCTTGGGTTTCGCCGCCGTTGCCGCCGCTTGGCGGTGTGGGCGCGGGGCCGTTGGGTGGCCCGGATGGAGGATTGTCGCGCAGGCGGCGCACGAGGTCCTCGGGCGAGGGCAGGTCAGCCACGTGGGTCAAGCGGATGATCGCCATCTCAGCCGCCATCATGGAATTGGGGGCGGCGGCGACCTCTTCCAGCGCCTTCAGCAGCATCTGCCACATGCGGGTCAGCACGCGCATCGGCAACGCCTCGGCCATCTGGCCGCCGCGGGTGCGCTCATCCGGGCCGATGGTGGGGTCCTCGGCGGCCTCGGGCGTGATCTTGACCACGCTGACCCAGTGGGTGACTTCCGCCAGATCGCGCAGCACCGCCATGGGGTCGGCGCCTTCGGCATATTGCGACGAGAGCTCGGTCAGGGCGCCGGCCGCGTCGCCTTTCATGACGAGATCGAAGAGGTCCATGACGCGGCCCCGGTCAGCCAGGCCCAGCATGGCGCGGACCTGTTCGGCGGTGGTTTCGCCCGCGCCGTGGGAGATGGCCTGGTCCAGAAGGGATGTGGCGTCGCGGGCCGAGCCTTCGGCGGCGCGGGTGATGAGGGCCAGCGCGTCCTCGGCGATCTGGGCGTTCTCGTTGCCGGCGATGCGGCGCAGGAGGTCGAGCATCACTTCGGGTTCGATCCGGCGCAGGTCGAAGCGCTGGCAGCGCGAGAGGACCGTTACGGGAACCTTGCGGATCTCGGTGGTGGCGAAGATGAATTTCACATGCGCGGGGGGTTCTTCAAGCGTCTTCAGAAGCGCGTTGAACGCGCCTGTGGACAGCATGTGAACCTCGTCGATGATGTAGACCTTGTAGCGGGCCGAGGCCGCGCGGTAGTGCACGCTTTCGATGATTTCGCGGATGTTGCCGACGCCGGTATTCGAGGCCGCGTCCATTTCCAGCACATCGACGTGCCGGCCTTCCATGATGGCCTTGCAATGCTCGCACTGACCGCAGGGATCGGTGGTGGGGCCACCCTCACCATCCGGGCCGATACAGTTCATGCCCTTGGCGATGATCCGGGCGGTGGTGGTCTTACCCGTGCCGCGGATGCCGGTCATGATGAAGGCCTGCGCGATGCGGTCGGCCTCGAACGCGTTCTTGAGCGTGCGCACCATGGCGTCCTGGCCGACGAGATCGGCAAAGGTCTCGGGGCGGTATTTCCGGGCCAGCACCTGATAGCCGCTGTCTTGGGTCTCGCTCATGCAATGCCTTTTGGGATTCGGGTTTTCGGGCAGAGTAGAGGCGGGACGCGCCGGGGTCCAGCAAGGGGTGAGGGGGTCAGAGGCTCCAGAGGATGGCGCCGGTGGCGAGGGTGGCCAGCGTCATCAGGCTTGCCAGCAGTGTGAAGTTTTTAGTGGGCATGGGGGCGGCATCGTAGGTTTCCATGCTGCGAATGGTCTTGCGGGCTTGGTTGCGGGCGGCCCAGAAGACCACGATGGCGATGCCGAGAAACGCGCTGGCGACAGCCTTGGCGGCCCATGTGGGCTCGAACGCGCCGAAGACGGCCTTGAGGCCGATGGCGACGCCGACTGCGCCCAGGCCCGTGCCCATCCAGCTGTTGAAGGTGCGCTCGTTGGCCAGGATCGTGCGGTCTGATGCCCAGTCGGTGCGATTCTCGGCCCACCTGGTCTTCTTGTCCTGCTCGCCGTGGTCGGCGTCGTCCTGTGGCATTCCCGGCTCCGTGCAAAATTTTCGTTCATATTCAGTATATCCGAAAGAACGAAAACCGGGCTATGTTGGTTGCGGTATATCGTCCTTGGGGGGGACATCATGCGGTTGAAGGGGTTTCGGCGCAGCCGGAATATCGAGGATCGGCGGCGATCCGGCGGCGGTGGCTTCAAGCTGGGCGGCGTAGGGCTGCTGATCGTGCTGGCGATCGGGTATTTCGCGGGCATCGACGTGACGCCGCTGTTGCAGGGCGGGGGCGGCGTGCAGACGGCCCCGCGTGAGGTCAGCGCCGAGGACGAGCAGGCGGCAGATTTTACCTCGCGCGTGCTGGCCACGACCGAAGAGGTGTGGGAGCAGGTGTTCGCGCGGCAACTGGGCGAGGACTACGCGCCACCGGTTCTGGTGCTGTATTCCGGGGTCACGCAGAGCCCCTGTGGAGGGGCCTCGGGGGCGACGGGGCCGTTTTATTGCCCGGCGGACCGCAAGGCATATCTGGATACCGAGTTCTTCGGGACGCTGTCGCGGGAGCTGGGGGCGAAGGGGGATTTCGCTGCGGCCTATGTGATTGCGCACGAGGTGGCGCATCACGTGCAGAACCAGTTGGGCATCCTGCCGCAGGTGAACCGCGCCCGGCGGCAGGCCAGCCAGGTGGAAGCCAACCGGCTGACGGTGCGGCTGGAATTGCAGGCTGATTGCCTGTCGGGGGTCTGGGCGCGGTCGGTCGAAGGTCTGCTGGAGCCCGGCGATATCGAGGAGGCACTGAACGCGGCGCGGCGGATCGGGGATGATCATTTGCAGAAACGCGCAGGCCGGGTGCCGCAGCCGCACACCTTCACGCATGGCACCTCGGAGCAGCGGTCGCGCTGGTTCGCCACCGGGTACGAGAGCGGCGAGGTGCGGTCCTGCGACACGTTCGCGGCGGATCGCCTCTGAGGACCGAAGGGCGTGTCGCAGTTTATCATATACGCGCTGCCGGTGGCCGAGGGAATTCTTGGCATAGCGCCGATGCCTGGGCGGAGCGGATACTGGGACGCAGACCTTCAGCATCTCGCCGATTGGAAGCCCGCGCTGGTCCTGTCGATGACCACGGCGTCGGAACAGGTCAGCCACGGCCTGCCGGATATGGGGGCCGAGATCCAGGACAAGGGCACGCGGTGGATCCACCTGCCTGTCGAGGATATGGGCGTGCCCGCGCCGGAGCGGATCGAGGAGTGGCACATCGCCAGCAAGACCGCGCTAGCCGCCCTGCAGGGTGGCGGGCGTGTACTAATTCATTGCCTCGGCGGGTGCGGCCGATCCGGTATGGCGGCGCTGCGCCTGATGGTCGAGGCTGGCGAGGACGCGGATGCCGCACTGGAGCGGTTGCGCGCGGTGCGGCCCTGCGCGGTGGAGACCGACGCGCAGTTGAAATGGGCGCGCGCGGGCTGACGCGCGGGCAAATTTTTTGAAAAAATTTGCGACGGAAAATTTGGAATTTTCCGGGACAGAATTTTTGAAAAATTCTGTTGGGTTCGTGAGGCGGGCGTCAGGCTGCACCATCTAATGCAAGCTGTTGGTCCCTCGGGGCACGTTTCTATTGCCACAAGCAGTGTGGACGACGCTAGAGCGCTCAAATGCAAATGCCCGCCTTGCGGCGGGCATTCGACTTAGCATCATTCGAGGAAGTCAGCCTGCGCAGTCTCGCAGTGCGGCAACATCCGGGCCGTTGGGCGTGCGCCCGAGGTTGAACGGGGCGGAGGCGTCGCGCCATTGGGCATAGTCCTCAAGATACTCGACCATGCTGAGATAGACCTTGGCCGAGTTCGGGTTCTCGCAGGCAGTCTCGACGATCACCTCGTTCGCCATCTGCTGGACTTGCTCCAGCGTTTCGTCGTCGTAGCGGTTGATCTCGACCGCTTCGTCGAACTTGGCATAGGCCTCGGTGGCGCGCTTTTCGGTGAAGGCCAGCGACCACAGCAATGTCGCGTCTGCCGCGATCTGCAGTTTTTCCTGCGTCTCGGGGCTCAGCGCGTCCCAGGCGGACTTGTTGATCATCACGCCGAACACGGAGGCCGACTGGTGCCAGCCCGGTGTCGCCCAGTATTGTGTGACCTGTTGAAAGCCGCCAGACCAGTCGACATTGGGAGTCGAGAATTCGGCACCGTCGATCACGCCGCGCTCGAGCGACTGATAGATTTCGCCGCCGGCCATCGACACCTGGTTGCCGCCGAGCCGCTCGAGCAGCTTGCCTTGTTCCAGGCCTGAAAGGCGCAGGCGCTTGCCCTGCAGGTCCTCCAGAGTGACGATCGGCTCATTGGTGCGGAAGCCGGATTCGTTGTTGGTTACGCCGTAAGGCAGGTAGACCATGTCATACTGGCCATAGATCTCGTTATAGAGTTCCGCGCCGCCCCATTGCTGAATCCAGTTCACGTAGTCGACAGCATTGAAGAGGCTGGGTGTCGTCGCCAGAGGCGAAAAGGCAGAGTCGCGTCCGGCCCAGTAGCCGGGCCAGTCTGCACCGGCCTGGATCGTGCCGGATTCGACAGCACCGAACACCTCGCCGGAGGGGACGAGGGCGCCGCCCTCGAAGAATTCGATGGTCAACTCGCCTTGCGTCAGCTTGTTGGCCAGATCGACGAAGTGCTTGTCAGTCTCGATCAGTTCCAGAGACGAGGGCCAGGTGGTGGTCATCGTCCAGTTTTCCTGAGCCGTGGCCTGGCTGGCCACCGCTGTCGCGGCCGCGGCCGCAAATGCTATTACCTTCATAGTCATGGTATCTCCCTTTTCCATGGTTGAGGTTACTGGGTGTAGAGGACGTCGGGCAGCCATGTGACCAGCGCCGGGAACAGGGCGACGAGGACGCACATCACGACGATCAGCGCGATGAACGGCAGAACGCCGCGAATGATCGAGCCTGTGCGCAATTCCTTGGGTGCAATGGCCCTGAGGTAGAACAGCGCATATCCGAACGGTGGCGTCAGGAACGAGGTCTGAAGGACAACCGCCATCAGCACGACGAACCATAGCAGGTTCACATCGGGCATTTCCTGGATGATTGGCAGGAAGATCGGGAAGGACAAGAGCACGATTCCGGTCCAATCGAGGAACGCGCCCAGGATGAACACGATCGCCATCATCATGGTGATCAGCAGCCACGGTTCCATGTCCAGGGTCCGGATGATTTCCTGCGTTGCACGCAGACCGCCAGTAATATTGAAGACGCCGGTGAACGCGGTGGCCCCCACCACGATGAAGAGGATCATGGCAGAGGTGCGCCCGGTCTCGAGCATCGCGCCGTAGAAGCTGCCGAGCTGGAACCGGCCACGCGCAATCACGATGAGGAGCGCCAATGCTGCGCCGATGGCCGACGCTTCGGTCGCGGTGGCGATCCCCGCCAGAAGCGACCCCAGAATGCCGAAGATCAGAAGCAGCGGTGGCATCGCCTCGATCACCAGCATGCGCAGGAGCGTGGCGCGTTCGACCTTCTCTTCGGGCTCGACCGCCGGAGCCAGATCCGGTCTTACCACAGAAATGAGGTAGACATACACGGCATAGCTGAGCCCGAGCATGACACCGGGAATCATGGAGCCGGCAAAGAGTTCGCCAACCGACAGGGGTGAATAACTGGCCATCAGGATGAGCATGATCGACGGCGGTATGAGGATGCCGAGACAGCCTGATGCCGCGATCACCCCGGCCGTGAGCGAAGGCGCATAGCCATATTGCAGCATCGGGCGCAGGGCCATGACGCCCATAACCGTGATCGAGGCACCGATGATGCCTGTCGTTGCGGCCAGAAGAATCGAGATGAAAACCACCGCAAGGGCAAGTCCGCCCCGAACTTGGCTGAGCAGCAGGCGCAGGGTTTCGAACATTCGGTCCGTAACGCCTGAATCCGACAGGAACCGCGCCATGAGGACGAAAAGCGGAATGGCGATAAGCGTGTAGTTGTCCAGAACGTCGCCGAAGATCCGGTTGATGACGATGCCCAGGACCATCGGCTTGCCCGCGATTATCGCAGTCAGCACGGCCGTGCCGCCCAGGACGAAAGCCAGCGGATGCCCGAGGAACAAGCCTGCCAGCAGCAGGCCGAACATCAGAACCGCGATGAACTCGGGATTCATTCAGAGGCCTCCTGCCGGTCGAGTATGATTTTCAGAACCTCCGAGATCCCTTGCAGCAGCAAGAGCCCCGCCGCCACGCACATGGCCATCTTGAGCGGATAGACTGGCATCTGAATGGCACCGTATGTCACTTCTCCCTGCGACCAGGAGCGCATGGCGAACTCCCAGGATCGGGTCAGAAAGACCCAGGCGAACGGAAAAAAGAAGATGACATAACCCAGAACGGTCACGATACGCTGCGCATTGTGGCCAAATCGTTCCGTCAGGATATCGACACGCACATGCGCATTGTGCCGCAAGGCGTATCCCCCGAGCAGCACGAAATAGAAGCCGAACAACTGCTTGGAAACATCAAAGGCCCAGCGTGTCGGTTCGCTGAAAACGTAGCGTAAAACCACGTCATAGATGATGATCGCCGCGAATATGATGGCCAGAACAGAGACGATCCTGCCGACTATTTCGTTCAAACCGTCGATTGCACGCACTAAAACCACTGCGATGTCTCCTCCCGAGTGATCCGCGAATGTCATGGTGCCCTGCAACCACGATCCCCGTATCCGTTCAGACCATCGGGCAATTTGCATGGAAGTGCAAGCGATAGGGGCAAGACGTATAGGTCTTTGTTTCTAATACACAATAATAAATGCAGCCTTCCCGCTGCTGAATGGCTTCAAGCGTGATGCGCTCGCCCATCGGTTTTTCCGGGCTCAGCAGGCCGAACTGGATGATTGCCAGCATTGCGTCGTTGGAACTCCCGCCCGCCATCCATCGAAGCCACCCACCAGATCGAGGCAAGGCCGATCATGCACGTACACTATCCGAAACTGTAGCCTTCAAGAGGCCTACGTGCCCCATTTGCTAGGGCTTAGTTTGGTTTCAACGGACTGCTGGGAGAAAGGGTGAGAGGTTGGACAACGACCCAAGCGGGGCTCGTTACGGCTGCTTCCTTCCGGACCTGACCGGGTTGGCGAGGCGCCTGCCCGCGCCAACCTCTCAGTCGGGTACCTAAGCTTTCTGATTGGGATTCGCAAGGTCTGCCAATCTGGCAAAAGGAATAGCAAGGCGCAGGAAGCCTGTCGCGTCCACACCGAGATCGCGCGCGCCCAGGGCCGCGAGGTCATCCGGGTGATTGCGCGCGCCGGGGCCGGTTTCCAGCAGAATGGTCGCATCTTGCGGGCCGTCGAGGTGCCAGCCACCGGCGGCGGGAAAGGTGCTGTCGGCGCCGGTGTCGCGCAGGAACGCGGTGAGGTGGTCACGGACGGAGCGTGCGCTTTGATGCACCACGGTTTCGGTTGCGGCGCCGGGATAGGGGCCGCCACCGAAGGCGCGGAAGTTGTTCGTGGCCACGCAAAAGAGCGCATCTTGCGACAAGGCTGTGCCGTTGCACGAAAGGTCGCGAATGCGGCGGGCGCCGGGATTCAGCAACGTCCCCCGCGGGTCGTAACGCGGAGGTTGCGACAGGTCGATGCGATAGCTCAGGCCCGAGATCGTGTCGAACGCATGGCTCGCGAAGGCGGGGTTCCAGAGCGGTTGCGGCATGGCGCCAAGGTCTGGCAGGACCTGGTGAAAGCAGGACGCGGCGCGTTCGAGCCAGTCGGCAACCTGCGCCCCGGTCAGTCGCAGCCCGATCAGGGTGTTGGGAAACGGGTAAAGCTCGGCCATGTGCCTCAGGGTCAGTGGACCGGCGGGGATGTCGATGAAATCGCCGGGCCCGCCGTGGCCACCGGATTTGTAACAGGGTGTCGCGGCCAGCACCGGGAGTTGCGCGTCTTCGGTGCCGGCGAGCGCGGCGGAAAGCGCGGCGACCTTGGCTTGGAGGACCGCGCGGAGCGAGCTGCTTGGCTGTACCCGGGCGAAATAGCTGTGGATGGGATGCGCCGTGTGACCGACGGGCTGGGAGGTGACGTGCAGTGTCGCCTGGTGGGCCGGGCGCATGACCGTGGAAAGATCCGGGTCGGCGGCGGCCGGGGTGGTGCCGTCGGGCGGCGCGACGGGCCGTGCGCGACAATTAAAGTCCTGCACGGCCCACGCCGCGGTCGCCGCATCCTGCGCAAGGCAGAGATCCAGCACGCCCAGATGCGAGCCGCGAAAGCCCGCCATGACCGCCGGAACCCCGGCCAGGGTGCCGGCGTGGTGATCGACGCCCGGCGCGGGAGGACCGGGCGCGGTGGCTTCGGGAAAGACCTGATGACTGTGCCCGATCAAAAGCGCGTTGATCCCCGGCACCGTGGCCAATGCGAGGGCGGCGTGTTCAAGGGCCGGGTCGGCGCTGTCGGGCGCGGACGCAGCGGGGCCGATCCCTGTATGGGCCAGTACGATGACGATGTCGGCGCCGGCCGCGCGCAGGCGGGGCACTTCGGTCACCGCGGTCTCGACGATGCCACGTGTGGCGACGCGGCCCGCAAGGTGCTGGTGGTCCCAGGTGGTGATCTGCGGCGGCAGCAGGCCAAGCACGCCGATGTGCAGCGTGTGCTGTTTGCCGCGGTTGTCGCGCAGCACCGTCGGCAGGATGACGGAGGGCCGATGCAGGGGCGTTTCTGCGGTTCCGGCGTGAAGGGCGTTGGCGCAGAGCACGGGGAAGGTGGCCTCGGACAACGCCCGGTCCAGCCAGTCGAGGCCGAAGTTGAATTCGTGATTGCCAAGGGCGGCGGCGTCGTAGCCCAGACGGTTCATCGCGGCGATTACGGGGTGCGGGCCGGACCAGCCGCTGTCCGGGCCGGTGCCGATATCGCTGAGCGCGGAGCCTTGCAGGAAATCGCCATTGTCGAACAGCAGGCTGTTGGCGGCCTCGGCGCGGGCGCGGGCGATCAGCGTGGCAGTGCGGGCCAGCCCATAGCCCGGCGCTTCGGCATCGCGGTGATAGTCGTAGGGCGCGAGATGGGCGTGTACATCGGTGGTTTCCAGTACCCGCAGCCAGATATGCTCGTCCGGCACGGGGCGATCCGCGGATGCGGGTGCATGCGGCCAGGTGTGGCCAGGCGCGTCGTTGCTCATTATTGTTCTTTGCCGAGTTCTTGCCCGACCCGGTCATCAACCGGGTAACGACGACTTTGGCACAGCCGGCGGGCGGGCTTCAATCTCCATTTGGTTGAAATAACTTATTTAAAGTCGCGCTTAGATTGGGGCGTGGGCGTGCGTGAGAGTGCTGCTGCCGGGCGCGGCTTGCCGTTGGCGGGGGGCTGTGGCAGGTCTGCGTCAAAAGGAGATGCAGATGCGCCATGCCGAGACTGTGACATTCGGCGGTTCGGGGCTGGACCGTGCCGCAGAGCTGCGGCGGCGGCCCGAAGAGATCGCGCAGACGCCGCGCGAGGTGGTGCTGTTGTGGCAGGGCAAGCCGTTGGTCGAGGCGCCGGGACTGGACCGTTTGGCGCGGCTGCCTGCCGACCATCCGGTGCTGGCGCAGACTGCACCCGAAGCGATACTGCTGGGCCGGCAGGAGGACGGGCGCTTGATCGAGGCGCGGGAACTGGTGGGCTGGATGCCAGAGGACGTGGACCCCGACCAGATGAACAGCTTTGTCGATACGTCCGAGCAGCGCCATCCGCTGCTGACCGACACGCAGGTCTTTGCGGAGTTGCGCCGCGTCATGACCCGGTTGAGCCCGCGCGACGCCGAGCTTGTCGCCACGGCCAAGGCGGTGCTGCACTGGCATGTCAGCCACCGTTTCTGTGCCCGCTGCGGCGCGCAGAGCGAGATGACCCAAGCCGGATGGCAACGCGCCTGTCCGTCCTGCGGCGCCCAGCATTTTCCACGCACCGATCCGGTCGTGATCATGCTGATCACCCATGGCAACAGCGTGCTGATGGGCCGCTCGCCGCATTGGCCGGAGGGCATGTTTTCGCTTCTGGCGGGATTCTTGGAGCCGGGCGAAACGATCGAGGCGGCGGTGCGCCGTGAGGTCTGGGAAGAGGCGGGCGTGAAGGTGGGTGCAGTCGACTACCTGGCCAGCCAGCCCTGGGCCTTTCCGACGTCGCTGATGTTCGGTTGCCGCGGCGTGGCGCTGAGCCGAGAGATCACCATCGATCCGGTCGAGATCGAGCAGGCGATGTGGGTCAGCCGCGAGGAGATGATGCAGGCCTTTTCCGGGGCGCACCCTGTCCTCAGCCCGGCACGAAAAGGCGCAATTGCACAATTTTTGCTGCGCAACTGGCTGGCAGATACGCTATAAACCCGGTAACCGATAGGTATTCCAAGGCCCAGCCCGGCGCGAAAGACCGGACGGGACAAGAAAAAAGAGGCGCAGACATGAAATTCGTGGCCCATGAAGACGTAGAAGCCCCGATCGAGTTCGTGTTCGAGCAGGTGACCGATTTTGCGGCGATCGAGCGGTCGGCGTTGCGGCGCGGGGCGGAGGTGCAGCGCGTCGACGACCTGAATGAGACCCGGCCGGGGATGAAATGGGACGCGGCCTTTGACCTGCGCGGCAAGCGGCGCGAGATGCAGCTGGAGCTGGCCGAGCTGGACCGGCCCAATGGCCTGGTCATTGCGTCGCGCTCGCCCAACATGGGCGGCAAGATGGTGCTCGACCTGGTGGCGCTGTCGCGGTCGCGCACGCGGATCAGCGTGGTGATCGATATGACCCCCAAGACGCTGGCGGCAAAACTGCTGGTGCAGTCGATGAAGCTGGCGAAGGGCAACCTGAACAAGCGGTTCAGCCTGCGTGTGGCGGGCTATGCCAAGGAACTGGAAGACCGTTACAAGAACGTCGCCTGAGCGCGTCGGGCCGAGCGCAAAACGGGCCGCCGGTGAGGGCGACCCATTTTCCGGTGTCAGGCCGAGCCGATCTTAGCCCAACTGGTTGTCTTTCTCTTCGTCTTGGAAAGGTGCGCCGAAGCCGTAGCCCAGTTGGTTGTCCTTCTCGTCGTTCATGAAGGGCGCGCCGTACTTGCTGGCGACCTCGAAGGTGGCGGTGTCTGCGCCGTAGCCGCGCTGATCATCTTTTTCCTGGTTCACGAACGGTGCGCCGTACTTGCTGGCGATCAATTGGACATCGGATGCCGTACCGTCGCCATAGCCGCGTTGGTCGTCTTTCTCTTGATTGACGAAGGGCGCGCCGAATTTGCTGCTGGCTACAAGTTGACCGGCGGATGACGCTTCAGCACCGTAGCCGCGTTGGTCATCTTTCTCTTGATTGACGAACGGCGCGCCGAAGTTTGCGGCGAGGCCCAGCTGGTTGTCTTTTTCTTCATCCTGGAAAGGTGCGCCGAAGCCGTAGCCCATTTGGTTGTCCTTTTCTTCATCGAAATAGGGGGCGCCGTTGGTCAGAACGCTGCTGTTGAGCGGTGCGCTGTGTTGGCCGAGGACGTTGACGACCTGCAGGGCGGCGGCGGGGGTGGCGAGTGCGGCGAGAACCGCGACTGTGGTGATGGTACGCATGATGTGTTCCTTTCCTTGTTTGTGTCAGGGCGGCGCGGGCTGTCCGCGTCGTCTGGCATTCAAGATGGTGCTGAATGGGGCGGTGGAATAGGGCGCCTCCGCGTGTCGTTATCCAAGGCACACGCAGATGCACAAAGCTGTGAGAAGTGATCGAAGCGCGATCACGGCGGTCGTGTTTTTGTGTGCTTAATGATCTTAAGTATCTGATTTAAATCGATAAAAAAGTTTCAAGGTAAGCGTGCAAATTTGCACATTGATGGTGCCATTTTCGGTTTCACGGTGGTTTTGTAACAAGTGACCGTCGGTAACACCGCGCTAACCCGCTTTCGCGGCAAGTTCCGGTCCGAAACGGGACCGAAACTGGCATTTCGGCCCAGACTTAGGCCGTGCGCAGACGGGATGAGCGATGTCCTATGACTTATGGGACGCGTTCTAGTGGCGTCGCGGATCGGCGGGGTAGACGCCCAGAAGCGTTATGTCGGAGGTGAAGTAATCCAGTTCCTCAAGCGCCAGCTTGACGCCGGGGTCGTCGGGGTGGCCCTCAATATCGGCATAAAACTGCGTTGCGGTGAAGGAACCGCCGACCATGTAGCTTTCCAGCTTGGTCATGTTGACGCCGTTGGTGGCGAACCCGCCCATCGCCTTGTAAAGCGCGGCGGGGATGTTGCGGACCTGAAATACGAAGGTGGTCATCATGCCGTCGTCGCCGCGATAGGAATGGTCGGGCTCGCGCGACATGACGAGAAAGCGGGTGGAATTGTTGCCCTCGTCCTCGATTTCGCGGGCGAGGACGTCGAGGCCATAGATCTCGCCGGCGAGTTCCGAGGCCAGCGCGGCCATCTCGGGGTCGCCGGCCTGCGCCACCTCGCGGGCCGAGCCGGCGGTGTCGGCGCCGGTGACGCGCTGGATGTCGTGTTGGGCCAGGAATGCGCGGCACTGGCCCAGGAGCATTGTGTGGCTCTTGGCGCGCTTGATCTGATCCATCGGCACACCGGGCAGGGCCAGCAGGTTGATATGCACGCGCACGAAGGCCTCGGCGATGATGTGCAGGCCCGAGTCGGGCAGAAGGTGGTGAATGTCGGCCACGCGCCCGAAGGTGGAGTTTTCGACCGGCAGCATGGCAAGGTCCGCCTCGCCCGAGCGGACGGCCTCGATCGCGTCCTCGAAGGTGCGGCAGGGCAGGGTATCCATGTCTGGATAGGTGTCGCGGCAGGCTTGATGGGAATAGGCGCCGGGCTCTCCCTGAAAGGCGATGCGTTTGGTCATGTCTTTGGTTCTTCGCCTGATTTTTACCATTTCCCGCTTAAATTTGCCGAAGGCGGGCGTTTGGTCGCGGAAACTACACCTTGCGCCGCCCGAGGGGAAGCGGATAGATACCGCGCGAGAGATTCAGATGGAAGCGGGCTATGTTTGACACAATGACCTTCACAAAGATCATGGGCGGCCTTTGCGGCACGTTCCTGGTCTTTCTTCTTGGCAAGTGGGCTGCGGAAGAAATCTATCACGTCGGTGGCGGTGGTCACGGCGAGGAGCACCAGGCGGCCTACGTCATCGAGACGGATGAAGGCGAAGGCGGCGGTGAGGAAGAAGAGGAAGTGGTGACGCTGGCCTCGCTGTATTCCGACGCTGATGTGGGCGCAGGCGAGCGCGTGTTTGGCAAGTGCAAGGCTTGTCACCAGGCCGAGGACGGCGCCAATGGCGTCGGTCCGCATCTCTACGGTGTGGTCGGGCGTGATGTTGGCAGTGTCGATGGTTATGGCAGCTATTCCGGCGCGCTGAGCGAGGCGGCGGATGTCTGGACCCCTGAGAACCTGTACGCGTTTCTTGAAGACCCGAAGGGTTATGCGTCGGGCACGACGATGAGCTATAACGGGTTGTCCAAGCCTGAGGACCGCGCCAACGTGATTGCCTATCTCGATCAGACCGATGGCGACATGACCGAGATTGCCGCCGAGGAAGGTGCGTCGGAAGAGACCGCGTCGGCCGAGGAAGGCAGCGAGGAAGGCAGCGAGGAAGAGGCGACCGAAGAGGCATCTGCCGAAGGTGGTTCGGAAGAGCAAGCCACGGAAGAAGCGTCTGCCGAGGAAGGGTCTGAAGAGGAAGCCACCGAGGAAGCGTCGGCTGAGGAAGGTTCTGGAGAAGAGGCGACCGAGGAAGCGTCGGCTGAAGAAGGTTCGGAAGAAGAAGCAACCGACGAAGCCGCGACCGAGAAAAGCTCTGACGAGGGCGGCTCGGAAGAGCAGGCTGCCGAGGAAAACTCTGGCGGTGACGGCGGCGGCTCGGCGTTTGCCGAGATGGTCGCCGCGGCGGATGCCGCCGATGGCGAGAAGGCATTCCGCAAATGCGCCGCCTGCCACAAGGCCGAGGAAGAAGCCAACGGCGTCGGTCCGCACCTCGTGGGGGTTGTTGGCCGTGATATCGGCTCGGTCGAAGGGTTCAACTACTCCGACGCGCTGGCCGGTCTGGACGGTCAGTGGACGGCGGATGAGCTTAACGCGTGGCTGGAAGATCCCAAAGGTTACGCGCCGGGCAACAAGATGGCCTACCGCGGCGTGCGCAAGGAAGAAGAGCGCGCGGCGCTGGTCAAATACCTGGAGTCCACCGGCAACTGAGCCGGGACCTGAAAAATTCGGAAAGCCGCCGTTCCGGTTCGGAGCGGCGGCTTTTTCATGAGCGATGCCGCGCGGAGCGGCGGCAAGGCGTCGCCGCGCGGGATGTTTGAACGGGAATCCGTCTTTCGGCGCTTGAAACCCGTTTCGTTCCTACTTTAGCTTGCCTTGCAGGAACAAAGACCCCACATCAGGCAGGTCAAGAGGAGAGAAGAATGACCCGACGCCACAGCCGGGCCACGACCCGGGCCGTAGCAGTTTCCCGCCCCCGTTTCCTGACCGCCGCCCTGACCGGGCTTTGCATCGCGGCGCTTGCCGCGACGACCGCGCTGGCGCAGGAAGAGGGCACGGACGAGACTATCATCAAGAGCCACGGCTATTCGTATTTCGGAGAGCTGAAATACCCCGAGGATTACGAGCATTTCAGCTATGTGAACCCCGACGCGCCCAAAGGCGGCGAGATTTCCATCGCGTTGGCGGGCAGCTTTGACTCGATGAACCCCTACACTCGCAATGGCCGCGCCTCGGCCTTGTCGACGATTATGTACGAAAGCCTGCTGGGCCAGGTTCTGGCTGGGTCGGGCAGCCTGCCGGGTGATGACATGAACGGGATGTATGGTCTGGTGGCGCACACGGTTGAGTACCCCGAGGACAAGTCGTGGGTGATCTTCCACATGCGGCCCGAGGCCGAGTTTTCGAACGGCACGCCGGTCACCGCCGAGGACGTGGCGTTTTCGCACAACCTTCTGCTGGACCAGGGGTTGAAAAGCTATGCCGACGCCGTGCGCAAGCGCATCCCGAAGGTCGAGGTGCTGGACGAGCACAGGGTCAAGTTCTACTTCGCGGACGGCATTTCGCGCCGCAGCCTGATCGACCAGGTGGGCACGGTGCCGATCTGGTCCAAAGCGTGGTACGAGGAAACCGGCGCGCGGCTGGACGAGCCGCGGCTGGAGATCTCGCCGGGGTCTGGGCCTTACGTGATCGACGAGGTGGTGCCGAACCGCCGCGTGGTGATCAAGCGCAACCCCGATTACTGGGGCTGGGATCTGCCGATCAACAAGGGCCGGCACAATTTCGATACCATCCGGCTGGAGTACTTCGCGGATTCCACCGCCGCCTTCGAGGCGTTCAAGGCTGGCGAGGTGACGTACCGCACCGAGGCCGACCCCAAGCAGTGGGCCAGCGCCTATGATTTCCCGGCGGCCAACAAGGGTTGGGTGAAGCTGGAGGCCATCCCGGACGGGTCGCCTCCGCAAATGACGGGCATCGTGTTCAACACCCGCCGTGACGTGTTGCAGGACAAGCGCGTGCGGCAGGCGGTGGCGCTGATGTTCAATTTCGAGTGGACCAACGAGTCGCTCTTTGCCGGGTTCTACGAGCAGCAGCGGTCCTATTCCACCGGCACCCCGCTGGAAGCCACTGGCGTGCCGGAAGGCGACGAAATGGAGTTCCTGAATTCGCTGGGCGACGTGGTGCCGGAGGAGGTCAAGACGACCGAGCCATGGGTGCCACACACGAGCGATCCCGCGCGGCTGACCTCGCGCAAGAACAAGCGGCAGGCGCTGCGGCTGATGCAGGAGGCGGGTTACACGGTCGGCGACGACGGCAAGATGCGGGGCGAGGACGGCAAGGTGCTGCGGCTCGATTTCCTGTTGAACGCATCGGGGCAGCCGACGGAAAAGGCCGTGGCCGAGAACTTCGTTTCCAACCTGCAGGACCTGGGCATCGATGCGCGGGTCGAGGCCGTGGACAGCGCGCAGTTCACCAAGCGCGAGCGCGACCACGACTATGACCTTGTGTTCGACGGCTATCCGGCGCTGATGGGTACGGGCACGGGCCTTGCCCAGCGGTTCGGGACCGAGGCGGCCGATGGCCTGTTCAACCCCGCCGGGCTGCGCAGCGAGATGGTGGACCGGATCATCGAGGAATCCCTGATGACCGAAAGTCAGGAAGAGGAGGACATGACGATCCGCGCGCTTGACCGGGCGTTGCGGCATGAATTCGTGGTGATCCCCGACGGCTATGCCCCCGATCACTGGGTCGCCTATTGGGATCAGTACGATCATCCCGAGGAAATTCCGCCCTACCTTCTGGGAACGCTGGACTTCTGGTGGTACGACGCCGAGAAGGCCGAAAAGCTGAGAGAGGCGGGCGCGCTTTGACGATCTGGCAGGTTCTGGAAGACGGGGCGTTGACGCGCATCCCGAAGGCATAGGGGGCCACGGGTGGGCGCCTATATTGTAAGACGGCTGTTGCTGATCATCCCGACATTGATCGGGATCATGATCATCAACTTCGCGCTGGTGCAGTTCCTTCCCGGCGGCCCGGTGGAGCAGGCGATTGCCGACATCCAAGGGCAGGGCGACGTGTTCGGCGGCTTTGCGGGCGGCGAGCAGGATGGCGCGGTCACCGGCAACGAGGATGACAGCGGCTATATCGGCTCGCAGGGCCTGCCGCCGGAGTTCATTGCCGAGTTGGAGGCGCAGTTCGGACTGGACAAGCCGCCGCTGGAGCGGTTCCTGAACATGCTTTGGAATTACGCGACCTTCGATTTCGGAGAGAGCTATTTCCGCAAGATCGACGTGATGGACCTGGTGCTGGAAAAGATGCCGGTCAGTATCACGCTGGGCATCTGGACGATGCTGCTGTCCTATCTCGTGTCGATCCCGCTGGGCATTCGCAAGGCGGTGAAGGACGGCAGCAGTTTCGACACCTGGACCAGCGGGATCATCATCGCGGCCTATGCGATCCCCGCGTTTCTCTTCGGGATCATGCTGCTGGTGCTGTTCGCGGGCGGCAGTTACTGGCAGATCTTCCCGCTGCGGGGGCTGACCTCGGACGGGTGGGAGGACATGACGGTCATCGGCAAGGTGCTGGATTACCTGTGGCACATCATCCTGCCGGTCACCGCACTGAGTATCGGGGGCTTTGCGACCCTGACGATCCTGACCAAGAACTCGTTCCTGGACGAGATCAAGAAGCAATACGTGATGACCGCGCGGGCCAAGGGCCTGACCGAGCGAAAGGTGCTATACGGCCACGTGTTCCGCAACGGGATGCTGATCGTGATCGCGGGCTTTCCGGGCGTGTTCGTGAGCGTGTTTTTCACGGGCAGCCTGCTGATCGAGACGATTTTTTCGCTGGATGGTTTGGGGCGGCTCTTTTTCGAGGCCGCCATCGGGCGCGATTACCCGGTGATGTTCGCGACGCTTTACCTGACCACGCTGATCGGGCTGATCGTGGCGTTGATCGGGGATCTGACCTATGTGCTGATCGATCCCCGCATCGACTTCGAGAAGAGGTCGGGCTGAGATGATCAAGCTCAATCCCCTGAACCAGCGGCGCTGGCGCAATTTCAAGCGCAACAAGCGGGCGTACTGGTCGCTGATCATCTTTGCGCTTCTGTGCGTTATCACCCTGCCAGCCGAGTTCGTGGCCAACGACAAGCCGCTTTTGGTGAAGTACCGCGACGCGTATTACATGCCGATCTTCAAATTCTATCCCGAGACCGAGTTCGGCGGGGATTTCCGGACCGAGGCGGTCTATGCCGATCCGGAAGTCGAGTGCCTGATCGTGTCGGGGGGGCTGGTGGATTGCTTCGACGACCCCGAGGGAATCATCGAGGATGCCCAGGACGGCGAGGTGATGGGCGAGGCGATCGAGAAAGGCTGGACGCTCTGGCCTCTTATCCCCTACAGCCACGACACGCCCGTGGACCGCCCCGGCGCCGCGCCGCTGCCGCCGAACGAGCAGAACCTTCTGGGCACGGATGGGACCAAGCGCGACGTTTTGGCGATCGTGATCTACGGCTTCCGGCTGGCGGTGATGTTCACGCTGGTGGTGACCTTCTTTTCCTCTGTCATCGGGGTCGTGGCGGGGGCCGTGCAGGGGTATTTCGGCGGGCGGATCGACCTGTTTTTTCAAAGGTTCATCGAGATATGGGCGTCGACGCCGCAGCTTTACGTGATCATCATCCTGTTCTCGATATTGCCGAGGGGGTTCTGGCTGCTAGTCGGGATCATGGTGGCGTTCGGGTGGATGGCGCTGGTGGGCGTGGTGCGAGCGGAGTTCCTGCGCGCGCGCAATTTCGAGTACGTGCGCGCGGCCAAGGCGCTGGGCGTGGGCAACATGAAGATCATGTTCCGCCACATGCTGCCCAATGCGATGGTGGCGACGCTGACCTTTCTGCCGTTCATCATCACCGGCACGATCAGCCTGCTGGCGACACTGGACTTCCTTGGCTACGGCCTGCCGTCGGGGGCGCCGTCGCTAGGGGAACTGACCTTGCAGGCCAAGCAGAACCTGCAGGCGCCCTGGCTGGCCTTTACCGCGTTCTTCACCTTCGCGATCATGCTGTCGCTGCTGGTCTTCATCTTTGAAGGCGTGCGCGATGCGTTCGATCCACGGAAGACCTTTCAATGAGCCTGCTTGAAGTGAAAGACCTGAAGGTGGGCTTCCGCCAGGATGGCGCGGTGACGCAGGCGGTGCGTGGCGTGTCGTTCAGCGTGGACCGGGGCGAGACCGTGGCGCTGGTGGGCGAAAGCGGGTCGGGCAAGTCGGTGACGGCGTTGAGCACCGTGTCGCTCTTGGGGGACAGTGCGATTGTCGAGGGTAGTGTCACCTATGACGGGCAGCAGATGATCGGCGCAAACGACAAGCTGCTCCGCACGGTGCGGGGCAACGACATCAGTTTCATCTTCCAGGAGCCGATGACGAGTTTGAACCCGTTGCACACTCTGGAAAAGCAGCTGACCGAGTCGATCGAACTGCACCAGGGGCTGCGCGGCGCGGCGGTGCGGGAGCGTATCCTGGAACTTATGAACCGCGTGGGCATCCGCGACCCCGAAAGCCGGCTGGGCGCCTATCCGCACCAGTTGTCGGGCGGGCAAAGGCAGCGGGTGATGATCGCCATGGCGCTGTCGAACAAGCCCGATGTTCTGATCGCGGATGAGCCGACGACGGCGCTGGACGTGACGATCCAGGCGCAGATTCTGGAACTGTTGGCGGAGTTGAAGCGCGAAGAGGATATGGGGCTGCTGTTCATCACCCATGACCTTGGCGTGGTGGAGCGGATCGCCGATCGGGTTTGCGTGATGAAGGACGGCGAGATCGTCGAGAGCGGCCCCACCGAAGAGATATTCGGCAACCCGCAGCATGATTACACGAAAAAGCTGCTGGGCGCCGCGCCGTCGGGCGTGCCCGATCCGGTGCCGGAGGGGGCCGAGACGCTGGTCGAGACGCATGGGCTGCGGATCTGGTTCCCGATCCAGAAGGGGCTGCTCAAGCGCACGGTGGGCCATGTGAAGGCGGTGAACGAGGCCGATATCGAGGTGCGCCGGGGCGAGACGCTGGGCATCGTGGGCGAAAGCGGGTCGGGCAAGACCACGCTGGCGCTGGCGCTGATGCAGCTGATCGAATCCGAAGGCGAGATGCGGTTCGAGGGCGAGGACATGCGCGAATGGTCCACCCGCAAGCTGCGCCGCAAACGCTCGGATATCCAGATCGTGTTTCAGGACCCGGTGGGTAGCCTGAGCCCGCGTATGACCTGCGAGCAGATCATCGCGGAGGGTTTGGGCGTGCATGGCAACCCCGACGGGCGGCCCGTCCGCGAACTGGTGGCCGAGGTGATGCGCGAAGTCGAGTTGAACCCCGAGACGATGGACCGCTATCCACATGAGTTCTCTGGCGGGCAAAGGCAGCGGATCGCCATTGCCCGCGCGATGATCCTGCGGCCCAAGCTGGTGGTGCTGGACGAGCCCACGAGTGCGCTGGACATGACGGTGCAGGTGCAGATCGTGGACCTCTTGCGCCGGTTGCAGGTGAAGTACGGGCTGACCTATCTGTTCATCAGCCACGACCTGGCCGTGGTGCGGGCGATGAGCCACAAGGTGGTGGTGATGAAGCAGGGCGATATCGTCGAATACGGGGCGTCCGAGGAGATCTTCAATAATCCCAAGACCGAGTATGCCAAGACGTTGTTGCAGGCGGCGTTGGATTTGAAAGTGTAGGGGCGCGTGGGTTGTCACCCACCCTACGCAGGTGGGGGCAGCGCTTACTCTGCGGCAGTGCGCTGTGCACTGGTGATCCTGGCCATCGGGGAAACCCCGGTCAAGGCGGTCAGGATCATGGTCGTGGGCGCGTTCGGGTCGACCTTTGGGTGGGGCTATACGCTCTATTACGCGACCACGTTCATGTTCACCGGGCTTGCATTCGCCGTGGCGAGCCATGCGGGGATGTTCAATATCGTGGCCGAGGGGCAGGCGATGCTGGGCGGGCTTGGCGTGGCGCTGGTGTGCCTGGCGCTGCCTTGGCCGCATTGGACGCTGGCGCTGCTCGCTGCGATGGCGGGCGGCGGGGTGTTCGGGGCGATTTGGGCGCTGATACCGGCGTGGTTGCAGGCGACGCGGGACAGTCACATCGTGATCACGACGATCATGTTCAACCTGATTGCGGCGGCGCTGCTGAACTACCTGCTGGGCGGGGTGCTGCGCCCGGCGGGGTCGGTGGAGTCGGCCACGGCGCGGTTCCCGGAAGGGGCCACTTTGCCGACGCTGCACGACATGCTGGCGCCGCTGGGCATTTTGTTTTCCAAGGCGGCGCCGGTGAAAATCAGCCTGTTCGTGGCGGTGCTGGCCTGACTGTTCGTCTGGCTGCTGATCTGGCGGACGCGGCTGGGATACGAGATCCGGGCGCTGGGGTATTCGCAGACGGCCTCCCGCTATGCCGGGATCGGGCCGGTGAAGATCGTCGTGGTCGCCATGCTGATCTTGGGCGGGTTGGCCGGGCTGATGGCCGTCAACGTGGTGATGGGCGAGGCGGAGCCGTTGTTGCTGAATCCTACCGAGGGCGCGGGGTTCATCGGGATCGCGGTGGCGCTGATGGGGCGGAACCATCCCCTGGGGGTGTTCCTGGCGGCGATCCTGTTCGGGTTTCTGTACCAGAGCGGGGGCGAGATGGGCCTCTGGACGTCGATCCCGCGCGAGTTGATCGTGGTGATCCAGGCGCTGGTGATCCTGTTCACCGGGGCGTTGGACAACATGGTGCGGATGCCGATGGAACGCGCCTATGGCGCGCTGCGCCGGAGGCGGAAGGAATGAGCGTGCATGGTTCGATCTGTGGCGAAGTGTTTTGTGTCGTGATGCGCTGCGGTGTGTGGCACCCTGTAAGGGTCACAACTTTTCGCAGCCTCAGACCATGATCGAGTTCGCGCCTTACCTTCCCGGCTTCATCGCCGCCTATGCCATTCTGCTGGTGGGGGCGTCCTCGCCCGGGCCGGCGGTGGCGATGCTGCTCGGGATTTCCACCAACCAGGGCCGCGGTCCGGCACTGGTGACCTGCGCGGGGATCGCCACGGGCAGCATGACGATCAACATCCTGACAATGTTGGGCGTGGGACTGATCCTGTCGCAGGCGGCGTGGGCGATGAGCCTTTTGAAGCTGGTGGGCGCGGCCTATTTGGTGTGGCTGGCCTACGGGGCGTTCAAGAAGGCGCTGAACCCGCCGAAACTGACGGTGATGAAGACGCCGAAGCAGGCGCATGCGAAGCTGTTCGCGCAAGGCTACGCATTGCAGGTGACAAACCCCAAGGCGATTGTCTTCTGGCTGGCCATCGCGGCGGTGGGTGCGGTCGAGGGGGCGCCGGGGCCGGTGATTGCCGCATTCGTTGCCGGGGCTTTCGTGATCAGTTTCACCATGCACGCGGCCTGGGCGGTGTTCCTGTCCTCAAGCCCTATCCGGGCGGCCTATGCCGGCGGGCGGCGGTGGATCGAGGCGGGTTTGGGCAGCTTTTTCACCTTTGCCGCGTACAAGATGGCGACATCGGAGAGTTGACCGCATGGAATTCCTGACCCTTCTGCAGGTTCTCGACAGCACGGTGCGGTTGGCCATACCTCTGCTGCTGGCGTGTCTTGCGGGGCTATTCAGCGAAAGGGCGGGGATCTTCGACATCGGTCTGGAAGGCAAGATGCTGATGGCGGCGTTTTTTTCGGCCGCCGTCGCCTATGTGTCGGGATCGGCCTGGGTGGGGCTTCTGGCGGGGATCGGATCGTCGATGCTGCTGTCGGGGCTGCACGGGCTGGCCAGCATCACGTTCCGGGGCAATCAGTTGATTTCGGGCGTGGCGATCAATTTCCTGGCGGCGGGGCTGACGGTGCTGATCGCGGCGGACTGGTTTCAGGAGGCGGGTCGGACGCCGTCGCTGGGCACGGGCGCGCGGTTCGAGCCCATAGACCTGCCCTTTGCCAGCAACCTCGGGCCGGTCTTTGGCGAGCTTGTGTCCGGGCATACGATACTGGTTTACTTGGCATTTCTGTGCGTACCCGCGAGTTGGTGGGTGCTTTACCGCACCCGGTTCGGGCTGCGCCTGCGCGCCGTGGGCGAGAACCCCGAGTCGGTCGACACGGCGGGGATCAGCGTGCCGGGCATGCGGTTCGCGGCGCTGGCGATCTGTGGCGTGCTGTGCGGGGTCGCGGGGGCGTACCTGTCGACCGCGCTGCAGGCCGAGTTCGTCAAGGACATGACGGCGGGGCGGGGATATATCGCGCTGGCGGCATTGATCTTTGCCAAGTGGCGGCCCTGGTACGCGCTGTGGGCAACGCTGCTGTTCGGATTGTTGCAGGCGGTGGCGCTGCGGTATCAGAACCTCGAACTCGGCGGGATCACGATCCCGACGCAACTGATGGATGCGGCGCCGTATATTTTGACTGTCGTTATACTGGCGGGGTTCGTCGGCAAGGCGATTCCCCCGAAATCGGGCGGTGTGCCCTACGTGAAAGAGCGCTAACTGCCCCACGTGTCTCAAAAGTTTCGGAAACGGAAGTGCATGGACCTATGCGTTCACGCTTCGTAAGGCCAGTTCACATAAATTGATCAGACCTGAGGCGGCAATGCCGATGCCGCACTTGCAAAAAGCCCTGAGGCGGGGCTAACACGGGTTATGCAAATCTACCTTCCCATCGCCGAGGTTTCGGTCAACGCGTTCCTGCTTTTGGGGCTGGGCGGATTGGTGGGTGTCCTGTCGGGCATGTTCGGCGTGGGCGGCGGGTTTCTGATGACGCCGCTGCTGTTCTTCATCGGCATCCCGCCGGCGGTGGCCGTGGCGACCGAGGCTAACCAGATCGTCGCGTCGTCCTTTTCGGGCGTACTGGCGCACCTCAGGCGAAAGACCGTTGATCTCCGAATGGGCACGGTGCTGCTGATCGGCGGTCTGATCGGGGCCGCGCTGGGTGTCGTGGTGTTCAACTACCTGAGGTCGCTGGGGCAGGTCGATTTGCTGGTGCGGCTTTGCTATGTCGTGTTCCTGGGCATTATCGGCGGGATGATGTTCTTTGAAAGCCTGCGGGCGATCCGGCGGAGCAAGTCGGGCAAGCCCGCGGCGCGAAAGAAACACACCTGGATCCAGAAGCTGCCGTTCAAGATGCGGTTTCGCACGAGCGGGCTTTATATCAGCGTCATTCCTCCAGTGATCGTGGGGGTTTGCGTTGGTATCCTGGCCGCGATCATGGGGGTGGGCGGCGGGTTCATCATGGTGCCCGCGATGATCTACCTTTTGGGCATGCCGACGAAGGTGGTCGTGGGCACCTCGCTGTTCCAGATCATCTTCGTGACCGCCTTTACCACGCTGCTGCACGCCACGACGAACTTTACCGTGGACGTGGCGCTGGCGGTGCTGCTGCTGATCGGGGGCGTGATCGGGGCGCAGATCGGGACGACGATCGGTACGCGGATGAAGGCCGAGCAATTGCGCATCCTGCTGGCGCTTATGGTGTTGGTCGTGTGCTTCAAACTGGCGCTGGACCTGCTGATCATGCCGTCGGAGCTATATTCCATCGGCGCGGCGGAGGGGCATTGATGCGCTGGCTGATCGCCCTTCTGTTCATGGCCGGGCCGCTGATGGCCGAGGAGGTCGTGCTGGGCCTGAGCCGGGACAAGGTGGCGATCACGGCGACCTTCGACGGTTCGGAAATACTGGTGTTCGGTGCGGTCAAGCGTGAGGCGCCGGTGCCCGAGGAACCGCTGGACGTGATCGTGGCCATTGCGGGGCCGAGCAAGCCCGTGGTGGTGCGCCGTAAGGAGCGGCGGTTCGGCATCTGGGTCAATGTCGACTCGGTCGAGGTGGACCGAGCGCCGTCCTTCTATGCAATCGCAACGACCGGGCCGCTGGACAAGGTGCTGTCGAATGTCGAGGACCTGCGCCACAGCATTTCGATCCCGCGAGCGATCCGGTCGGTGGGCGCGGCCAGTGCGACGGTCGATCCGCAAGCGTTTACCGAGGCGGTGATCCGTATCCGCAAAGCCAATGGGGCCTACAGTTTGCAGGAGGGCGCGGTTTCGCTGGACGAGCAGACGCTGTTTCGGACCTCGATTGAGATGCCGGCGAACCTGACGGAAGGGGCGTACGCGACGCGGATCTTCCTGACGCGCGGCGGCGAGGTCGTTGCGACCTACGAGACGGCCATCGGGGTGCAGAAGGTCGGGCTGGAACGCTGGATCTTCAACCTGTCGCGCGAGCAGCCGCTGATCTATGGCCTGATGTCCCTGGCCATCGCCATCGCGGCGGGATGGGGCGCATCGGCGGCGTTCCGGGCGATACGGGACCGCTGAGTTTTTCCCGACCTGAAGGTTAAGGCCGCCTATATCAGTAAATTCTCATGTCGGTATTGCGTCGGTATCCGGGTGGTGTCGCGATGGTGCCATTTCTGTCGCATGGCAGATTTACGGACCGTGCGGATTTCGCGAGTGCAGCATCAAAACTTAAAAAGACGTAAAATCGATAGGTCCTGTTCTTGCGAATTCACCGAGCGAGAACGACGTCCCCGCGGATGTCCAGACCGTCTTCAAATGCGTCGATCAGGTAGCAAGCGGTGTCGGCGCGCGAGATCAGGCCGTTGCGCCATGCCTTTGGCTCTCGCAATATCTTGTAAGTGCCGGTGCGGGCGCCGTTGGTCAGGATGACGGGGCGGGCGATTGTCCAGTCGAGGGGGCTGTCCATGATCAGCGCCTCCTGCCGGTCCTTGTCGGCGTAGGGGCGGCCCAGTATGGCCTTGTGCCCGAGGCTCTCAAGGCTGCTCATGGCGGACCGGCTTCGCCCCGCGCCAAAGCCGGTGACGGCGACGAGGCGGGAGACGCCGGCGGTTTGCATGGCGTCCAGAAGGATTCGGGTGGTCTCAGAGAAAAGCGTGACCTCTTTCCAGAGCATCGAGACGCTTTCCTTGATCCCGAGCGCGTAGATCACCGCCTCGGTGCCCTTGAGCGCTTCGGCGACATTGGCCGGGTTGAGGGCGTCGCCTGGAAACGGCTCCAGCCCCGGACGGGGAGCCATGTCGCCGGCGGAGCGGGCGAAGGCGCTGACGGTGTGATCGCGGCGCAGCGCCTCGTCGACGGCGCATTGGCCGATGCCGGAGGTGGCGCCGAAGATGGTGATGTGCTGGCTCATGAGGGTCCCTTGCGTGGCATTCGTCTCAGGACCTAGCGGCGGCGGGGGTGAGGTAAAGTGCGTCCGGTCAACCGGAGAAGATCAGGGTCCACGCGGCGGCGATCCAGTCGGTGCGAAAACTGTGACTGCCCGGATGCAGGCATTTGAGCAAACGGGTGTTGTTGCGGGCGGTCCATGCTTCGCAGGTCAGGCCGTCGTGCAAAGTGGGGGCCCTCGATGTCTCGTGCCGGCCGATCTTGCGGTACATGGCAAGGACGGTTTCGACATCGCCCTGCTGAGCCTCGCCGATGGCGCGGCCCGCGAGCGGCACAATCCGGTCGGACGTGCCGTGGATATGGATGATATCGGCGGAGGGCGTGGTGCAGTTGTCCGGCGTGGGCGCCCAGAAGGTGCCGGCCACGGGAATGAACCCGGCATAGTCGGCGGGCCGGTGGCAGGCCAGTGTCCAGGTCATCATGCCGCCGGCGGAAAAACCGGCCATGACGATGCGGTCGGGATCGATCGCATTCCTGGCCAGGATGTCTGCGCGCAGGGCGTCGAAATAGGCCAGCTCGGTTTCGGGCGAGGTGACGCCGCCCGAGGGCGTGCCGGGCAAGCGCCAGTCATCGCCCGCCGCATTGGCCGCGACCAGCGCGATGCCAAGCCGGTCGGCCATGCCGCGCAGGGAGCCGTTGCGCATCGTGCCCGCCGCCGAGCCCTTGTAGCCATGGGCGAAGATCAGTGCGCCCATGGGCGCGGTGCCGTCCTGACCCTGTGGCAGGTAGATGCGGTAGCTGCGGTCGCCGATCCGGCAGTCGGTGTCAGGCCCGCAGGCGAAGGCCGGAAGGCCGGGCAGCATCAGTGTGAGTGTGAGGGCGAAAAGGGCAGCCGCGTGTTTCATGCCGCCAAGAGTAGCACCGGTGTCCTCGGGGAACAGCGCCAATGCGGGCCTTCACCGCCATTTGACCCGGCCCCATGCAAAACGCCCCGCGGCGCAACCGCGGGGCGTCTCAATCAAGCAGACTGACACTTACTTGTGTTTCTTGTACTTGGTCAACTCGATGCTGTTGCCAAAGAGCAGGGCCGCGACGCAGATGCCGATGGCGATCAGGCTGTAGACCAGCGTGTGGCCGCCTGCGCCGCCGACGAAGATCACGCCGCTGACACCGTCCCAGGATGCGTTTTCAAAGGGAAATCCCATGGTTCTTTCCTTTCGTTACTGCGACGCCGGGGGCGACGCCATGATGCCTTCGGGATAGGCCTGTGCCGGTACCTTGACCGTGTCCAGACCCGCGATTTCGGCCGCTTCGGGGACGCGCAGCATGCCCACCATCTTGAGGACGAGCGAGCTGACGAAGCCAGTGCTGAAGCCGATTGCCACGAAGACGACGATGCCGACAAGCTGGCCGATGAAGCTGACCGTCGGGGCGCCTTCGCCGGTAAGGGCGGGATAGCCCGATGCGAAGATGCCCAGCATCAGCATGCCGAAGACGCCCATCGTGCCATGCACGGTGACGGCGCCCACGGCATCGTCGATCCCCATGTTCTCGAGGATCGTGGCGGCGGGTTTCAGCATGATGCCCGCGGCGATGGCGATGATGAAGGTCAGCGACGGGAAGTAGATGTCGAGACCCGAGGCCACCGAGATCAGGCCCGCCAGAGCACCCGACATCATCCAGAACGGATCGCGGGTGAAGAGCCACGCGCCGATGATGCCGCCCGCGACACCCATCAGGATGTTGAAGCTGAGTGCGCCGAGGTTGGTGGGTGTGCCGTAGATGGTGGTGAAGTTGCCGCCCCAGGACCACGCTTCGCCACCGACGACGAGGCAGGCCATCAGGAAGCCCCAGAAGCCTACCACGATGAGCATGAGACCCGTCGCCGTGAAGGGCATGTTGTGGCCCGCAAGGTGGTTGGCTGTGCCGTCGGGGTTGAACTTGCCGATGCGCGGCCCGAGGTTGATCAAAACACCAAGCGCGAAGAAGGCCGCGACCGCGTGGACAAGGCCAGCGGCGCCGAAGTCATGCACGCCCCAGTCCTGTACCAGCCAGCCATCCGCGTGCCAGCCCCAGGCCGCCGCGAGCGTCCAGCTGAAGCCGCCGAGGATGATGGCGAGGATGACGAAGCCGACCGTCTGGATGCGTTCGATCACGGCACCCGACATGATCGATGCGGTGGTGGCCGCAAAGAGCGTGAAGGCCCCCCAGAAGACGCCGTCGATCTGGTCTTCGGTGTTGGGGCCCATGTAGGCCGCCGATTCCCCCCACGGGAAGGCGATGGCGTTGGCATAACCCGCGCCGGAAATGCCGTTTGGGCCTTCGGAGAGCGAGAAGCCCGTTGGGAAGCCCCAGTAGACCCACCAGCCGAAAAAGTAGAAGGCAGGGATGACGAACGCGATGGCGAGGATGTTCTTGACCCCTGACGACAACGCGTTCTTGGCGCGTGATGCGCCCATTTCATAGGCCAGGAAGCCTGCGTGGATGATGATCATGAGGGGGATGGAGAGGTAGTAATACGTCTCCGCGAACATGGTGTTTGTCAGGTTCCCCTTCGCCTCGATCGCGGCCACCTGGGCCGCAAGTTCCGCGAGTTGTTCTTCCATTTTTCTTATAACCTCCGTGTTGGCCGGAGCGCGCAGTCCCGTACGCTTCGATTCCGGCGACGCCTTTACTGAAACGGGTAGACGGCGTTCCGCCAAACGTTTTTTTTGGCCTGTTCGCCAGGTGAAAAGACCCGATTTCGAGGGGGTCGTGAGCAAGTCTGCAAAGGCATCGAAGAGACGTGGGTTGGCACGAATTTGCATAAGGCTATGAAATTTTTAGGTAATCACGGGAAACTCGGAAAATTGTCAGCACGCGGCATTGGAGAGCGCCTGCATTTTTGTCACTGAAAGGTTGTGCGGGAAAAGTGACAACCTGGTTTTGCCATGAACCAATTAAGGACCAATATATGCACATAAAATAGGCATAAAACGGCAAAGGCACGAGCGACAAGACCGAAAGTGTACCGGAGCATGCCGCATGTTCCAATCACTCAGCCGGGCGGCGCGGGCAGAACCTTGCCGGGATTGAGGATGCCTTGCGGGTCCAGCGCGGCCTTGATGCTGCGCATGATATCGAGTGCCACGGCGTCTTTGTGCAGGGCCATGGCAGGTCGTTTCGAGAGGCCCACGCCATGCTCCGCCGAAAACGAGCCGCCAAGTGACATCGCCACCTTTTCGACCGCGCGGTTGATGGCGCTGTGCACCTCTTCGTCGTCGGTCGAGGGCCATCCGGAAAAGTGCAGGTTGCCGTCTCCCAAGTGAGCCACGTGCAGGAAACGGATACCGGGATCGACGGCGCGGGTCTCAGACTCGATCCCTTTGATCAGGTCGGCCATGCGGTCGAGCGGGACCGCGATGTCGTTGTCGACGACCGGAGAATGCAGGCGGGTCAGCTCAGCGGCGGCCTCGCGTCTTGCCCACATCTCGGACCGCTGGGCGGCGTTCTGGGCCACCGTGGCGTCAAGGATGTCGCCAGCCTCGAGCATGTCCGAAAGCACGGTTTCCAGATGCGTTGCCATTGGCACGGCGCCTGTGGAGTCCGGCGTGGCGTCGCGGGCCGACAGGGCGCCGAGCTCAACGAAGATGTTGACGTCGTGGCGGTCCTCGAAGGGCGCGCGGGCGTCGGGATAGCGCGTGAGATGCGCGTCGATGTAGTTGCCGGGCATCAGCTCGAACGCCTCGACCGAGTTGGCGGTTTCTGCCTGAAGCCGGTGCAGGAGCTTGAGCGCGGCGTCGATCGAGGGGCAGGCGACCATGGCGCTGACATAGGCACGGGGCTTGGGCGCCAGTTTCAGGACGGCGGCGGTGATGATGCCGAGCGTCCCCTCGGCCCCGATCAGCAGGTCGCGCAGGTCATAGCCGGAATTGTCCTTGTGTACGGCGCTCATCAGGTCGAGCACGCGGCCATCGGCCATGACCGCCTCTATCCCGAGGCAGAGACCGCGGGTGGAGCCGTAGCGCACCACGTTCGAGCCGCCCGCGTTTGTCGAGAGCGCGCCGCCGATCATGGCCGAGCCGCGCGCGCCGAAGGTGAGCGGAAAGATCAGGTCGTGGGCTTCGGCGGCCTCGTGCAGGTTGGCGAGGATGACGCCAGCCTCGACCACCGCGACGCGGGCGTCGGGCCGGACCTCTCGGATGGTGTTGAGGCGGTCGAGTGACAGGAGCAGCGCGCCGCCGGCGTCGGTGCCGTGGGTAAGGCCGGTGTTGCCCGAGATCGGCACGACGGGGGTGCCGTGACGCGAGGCGGCTTGCAGGATGGCAGAGACCTGGCCGGTATCGGCGGGGCGCAGCACGGCCAGCGGCTCGGGGCGGGTGTCGCCCATCCAGTCGATCCGATAGGGCGCGGCGGCGTCGCCGGTCAGCACATGGGGCGCGCCGAGGGCGTTGCGAAGGTCGGAAAGCAGGGCGTCTGCATCTGTTGTCATGGGGTTCAGAGTGAGCGCGGCGCGGGGACGCCGCAAGATGAAAAAGGGCGAATTCCGGACTTGACGCCTTGGTACGCCTGTCTTAACTAGCGCCACGGTTTGGCGGAGTAGCTCAGGTGGTTAGAGCAGCGGAATCATAATCCGCGTGTCGGGGGTTCAAGTCCCTCCTCCGCTACCAAAACATCCACGCAAGTTGCTGACATGTAATGCAAAAGTGGTATGTTCCGTGCTCTGTCCCATCATTTCTACCATCATCGGGTCTGATTAATGCGCGCTGGCGGTTCGTTCTCTCACAGCACTCTGATGTCGAGATACCTGACCGTGGAAGAGATCACATTTTTCAGGCCGGATTGCGCAGAAACATGATAAGAACTATATGTAATCGACTAGGGAGTGCGAAGGCGATTATGTCTTATGATCCGCGAAAGGCAGCGCAAACGGTTGCTTACTTGACTGTCAAAAATGATCGCAGGCCAATTAACATACTGAAAGCAGTGAAGTTGGTTTACCTTGCCGACCGTGAAAGCGTGCGCCGCACTGGATTTCCGATACAGGATGAGCCGCACTATTCTATGCCACACGGACCAGTAAATTCGACGACCTATCGGTTTATTCGCGGGGAGGTACCTCCAGCCGAGCAAAACGGGTGGAGTGATTTCCTTACTGACCGTGATAACCACAAAGTTGGTCTCGCAAATCAAGACATCGATACCGACGAGTTGGACGAACTGTCTGATGCGGATATTGCTGTCCTAGAAGCCGTTTGGGAACAGTTTGGCCACATGAATGAATGGCAATTGGTCGATTGGACCCACGATCCCCATAACGTTCCAGAGTGGGAGGACCCGAACGGCTCTTCCAACATTATACCACTTCGCCGGATGATGGATGCCCTGGGTATCGAGAATGCAGCAGATCAAGAAGCGATTGTTCGAGAAAGCCGCAGATCATCCGAATTTTTGAAAGCTCTCTAAGCTGTGCCTGTGCGAGAAAGAGCGGCACTCTTGGTGCCGTCTGGACCTAGCCACAATCCTAATCTTAAGCACCTGCACATAGTCTGCTGTAATCCTAACGAAAACGGCGACGTTGTGATCGTTGGGATCACGACTTACACGAATGCACTTTGTGATCAGACGTGCATATTGCAGCCAAATGATCACACGTGGCTAACCCGCGAATCCTACGTTCTCTATCGCAATGCGGAAGTTGTGTCCGGGACAGCACTACAGGCGCGGATTGACGACGGGGAAGTCCTTGAGCGCGATGAAATGAATGCGCAGGCATTTCTTCGGGTCCGTAATGGGGTTTGCAACTCGCCGCACACAAAGCGTAAGGTGAAGCGGTTTCTTGGTTGTTAGGTTCGCTACGCCGAAGAAACTCTTATGAATTCGACGCAGCCACCACCAACGGCGGATCAGCAGGAAAGCTGCGCACATCAAACCAGGTGAAGCGCGTTCCGTCCGGGTTGCACTTGTTGCCCCAGCAAAGCCCCTCAGAACCCTGCCGGATCAGCGCCGCCCGGAATGCGTTGAGGTCGATCAGGTACCACCGCTCCACAGCCGTCTGAGAGGCGTTGGCGTGGCCGTAGAACAGCCAGTCGCCCTTGCCGTTCACTATCTTGGAAAGCTCCGTCTCTGCGCCTGAGGGAAGCCGTGAGCGCACGGTAAACTGATAAGGGTAGCGGTCAGCATATCCCGGCCTGCGTACCCTTGCGGCAATCCGCATATCACGGGCGTCCAGCATCACCAGGTCCGTTGCTTGCTTCATGTCGAGCATATCGGGAGCCGCCTGCAACAGGTGACTGCCCACGATGCTCTTGATTTGTGGAATGAACTGGTCAGACCAATGGCGGTTAATGTCGTACTGAAATGTCATTTTTGAAATAGCCTTAATGGAGAAAGGCAGCCCACGATTGCAGGCTGCCTCCGACGACAAGGAAAAGGGCGATTTTCAGTTTCCGGCTCCTTTCACGCTCTCCACCTCATTCATGATTTCGTAAGCCAAGCGCTCAGCCATGCCCAAGACGCGCTCAAGCCCCTTCCAGTCGAGGCCGGAGGTTTCGTTTTCTTCGGCGACCATTGCACAGCGTAGAAGGGCGTGCAGGTCTGCGGCCTTTTCAGTGGTGTCGGTGCTTGCTTGCTGCATTACGCGGCCCTCTCGTTGCGGGTCGCGCTTTCTAGCCGTTCCAGCCCCTCAGCAAGCGCGTCAGCACGGCGGCGCAAATCTTCGAAGACTGCCGGAAGCGAATTGGTTGCCATCTTGGCCTCGGGGCAGTTGCCATCCATGCTGGTTGCTGTGTCCGCAAGGACTTCTGCGCCACCGATAAGTCCGGCGAGCATAACTGCATCGACTTGAAGGTCGTCAATTGTCTTGTTCATAGTCTCACTCCTCTCCTAGTGAATTGCGTATTCGTGGACCGCACCGTTGACGGCGATCCGGGAAATGGTTGCGAGGTTCACGGAGCGCGGCGCTTGCGCTTCTGCATCCCAGACCGGCATCAGGTGCGGGTGCCGCTCTGCGCGGGTCTTTACGGCCTTCTGTGCGGTCTCCGAGGCGGCTGCACCCTTGACGTGGCACTTGAGCGTTGCGGGCTGTACGCGCATGACACGCTCTGTGCCGTCTTTCTTTGTAAAGGTGACGGAAGCAAACCGGCCCTTGGCGCTTTCGATAATCGCGCGCTTGGCCTCCTGCGCCTCACGTTCAGATGCTGTATTGTGTGCTGCTCTGAGAGCGCGCAGCTTCTCCTGACCTTCATGACCGAGGTAGCTGCGGTTTTCGAGGTCAGTGATTTCGGTTGCAAGCTGGCTGGAAGCGCGGGTGGCAAGTGTTTCTGCCTCACGGCGTGACTGCTCCATGCGCCGCGCAACCGAAACTTTCTGGCGAGCTGTAAACCATGCGCATACCAATGCGCGGGACATCAGGGCGTTGAGCGGCTCACCATTTCCTTGGAAACGACGAACGATGACCCAGGCGGCTTTCATGATTTCTGCACGGTCGTAGTGCACGGGAGAGTCTCCTAACCTTGCTTTTAGCTCTCATATGAACTAATTTAGGTCAGGTATGGCGTAAAGTCAACCAATATATATCATATATGAACCAAAATAGGCCATGCACATGATTACAGGCGCTCAAATCCGAATGGCGCGAGGGTACGCTAGGCTTTCGGTAAAAGGTTTGGCTGAGATTTCCGGCGTGGCTGAATCAACAATAAAACGCATGGAAGTAGTCGAGAACACGCCTCCGTCTTCCGGCCAGAATCTAGAAAAAGTTCAGACCGCTTTGGAGGGGCGTGGCATCCAATTCCTCGATGACGGCCAAGTAGCTGCAGGGCCAGGCGTGGCTTTGAAGATTGGGAAGGTCCCTTGAACCTCTCAACTGTTCGGTAACGACAGGGTTCTGACGGTCGCAGAAGCTCTTGGATGTGCTGCCGTCTGTTTTTTGCTCAGTCTATTATCTCGACCTACTATTCGCATGTCGGATCGGCGGCGGCCTTTTAAAGCCGCCGCCAATCTTTGCAGGTCTCACGAATGCATCTTTTGGATCATTTACGACGGCGCAGCTTGCGTGTAGCACCAAGCCCGCCCAAAGCGCCCAACAGCAGCAGTGCAGAAGCTGGCAGGGGGATCGGCGAAATACCAGCGCTGGCTTCACCCGTCGAAAAATCATCGAGGCCAAAATTTATTGCTTGCAAGGAAACCGTCGGGTTTCCGAACGGCAGAAACCCTCCTGTGTTGGTGCTGAATATGATTTCACTGAAACCCGTCGTGCTGGTTAGGCCGATGAAACCGTCGTCGCTTCTGATGTCTCCTAGCAAGAACTCCGTCAACGCGCCGTCGAACATTCCGGACACCAAGATTGGAGATGCATCTGTGAAAAACCCTCCGAAAGCTGTGATCTCTCTTCCGAAATCAAAAGTTATGGTGTTGTCGAATTCATCCGTTCGACCAGCGCGAGTGCCCCCGAAAAAGGCACCATCCATAACCTCGTTGAACTGCCGGTTGTTTGAGGCAGTTGAGGTTGTACCGCCTGCAAACACGATTGTAGCATTCGGATCAAACAGCCCTGGCCCACTGATGTCGGCATCGAAAGTTTCAGTTGTAACGCCGCTCGTCGCACCCGAAAACGCGTCCGCGTCAGTAAATATCGTAGCGGAGGAGGCCGGTGATATTCCCAGAATGCTAAAAGCTGCTGCAATTGTAAAAAACTTCAGATTTTTCATGAGGTTCTCCCTGAAGGTCGGTGGCTCGCAGGATTGCAAGCACGTGCCGCCCAATTCAGTCACGAATCCGAAACCTTATTAGTTTCAACCTACGTCATAGTTTTCTTGATATTTTTGAATGCCTACACAGCAATGCAGTTCCTCTATGCGGACCCCACCGGCACGGTTTCAACCAGATTTGTTTACGCCGGTTGTGTCGGCAGTTTCGAACGCAAGTTACTTCTGCTGTTGGAGTTTCCTGGTGGTGCAACTTGCATCACCTACCTTCCGCAGCGCGACAGATTTGAAACTATTTTAGCACCGCATTCGTGGCTCACATCATTAGCACCCAAGTAAAGTGTGCCCCAACAGATGGAGCGAACGATGAAACTTACAGTCAAAAACCTTCTAATTGCGGCAACGGTAATCTCTGCCCCAGCCGTTGCACTTGCCCAAAGCGACGCCAACCCCACGGTCGGCGGCGCTGAAATGTCGGCGGAGATGAATATCGTTGAAAACGCTGCCAATTCGCCGATCCACACCACTCTAGTAGCAGCCGTTCAGGCCGCCAGTCTCGTCGAAACTCTTTCGAGCGAAGGCCCATTTACGGTTTTTGCCCCGACCAATGATGCATTCGGCAAACTGCCCTCAGGGACCGTCGACACCCTTCTGATGCCGGAAAATAAGGACCAGTTGTCCAAAGTCCTTACCTGTCATGTGGTGGCGGCCAACGCAATGTCCGATGCAATCGTGGGCATGATCGCCGATGACAACGGCAACCATCCGGTCCCAACCGTCGGTGGATGTACCCTGTCGGCCAAAATGGACGGTGACAACATTACCTTGACCGATGAGCAGGGCAACGTCGCTACGGTGACTATCGCAGACGTGCGCCAGTCCAACGGTGTGATCCACGTTATCGACACCGTTATGCTGCCTGCCACCGAAGAAGCCGAGGCCGACGATACCATGGCTGAAGAGCCGATGGCGGGCGCAGACGGAAATCCGACGGTGGGCGGCGCTGAGATGTTTGCCAATAAGAACATCATCGACAACGCGGTTAACTCGCCGATTCACACTACGCTCGTGGCCGCAGTCAAGCAGGCCGGACTGGTTGAAACCCTGTCGGGAGAAGGTCCATTCACAGTGTTTGCACCGACCGACGAAGCGTTTTCTGCCCTGCCTGAAGGCACGGTCGCCACGGTCATGAAGGACGAAAACAAGGATCAACTGACCAAGATCCTCACTGCCCATGTCATTCCGGGCCGTCTGACTGCCGCTGATCTCACCTCAGGACTTTCTGGCGATCAGTTCAACAACTTCCAAACCGTGTCCGGCGACGCCTTGTCGGTCCAGTTGAGCCCTGGGGGCAATGCGTATGTCTTCGACGAGAATGGCAACGCCTGGCAAGTGACCACCGCAGACGTGATGCAATCCAATGGAGTAATCCACGTGGTAGAGGGCGTTCTGCTGCCGCGCTAAGCGCTCTGAGACGCATACCAGTAAAGAGGGGCCTCGTCGGATTTCCGGTGAGGCCCTTTTTGATAGGCAAAGAAGGCTTTGTCCGGACGAGGTTCATCGCAGGAACACCGCGAATACAATTGCCGCTCGCTTGTCCTCGTCGGAGCGCGAGAATTAACCTTGCTCACAGCGACAAAGCCACTGCTTCGGATGTGAAGACGGAAAAGTTAGAACACCGACAGGCCTGAGTAAGGGCTGGACAGAAATGTTTGCTGCTTTCTTTCCCACGCGTCGTCACAATATCGCCCAGCTCTCTTTTTAGTTGTTCGCAGGTGGTGGGATGCACGTGAGGTTTTTCTGCCCGCGCGCTGTACAATTAGTTTCAAGTTGTAGGAAGAAAAATTGCACTTTCTTGTTGTAGACGACGAACCGGCGATCCTTCAGCTCGTCGAGCTGTTGGTCAAGTTCAGTGGAGAACACACGGTAACCACTGCAGAATGCGCAGTTGATGCACTTGACGTGCTGGCGCAGCCCGACGCCGAGCCAATTGACTGCTTCCTGGTGGATATTCAGATGCCCGGAACAGACGGTATTGAGCTTTGCAAGATCCTGCGCAGTCGGCATGATCACAAAAACACGCCATTCCTAATGCTGACGGCAATGTCGGACAAGTCGTATATCGACCGAGCTTTTTCAGCTGGGGCCACTGACTACATCACCAAACCATTCGAAATCGATGATCTGCGCGGGCGGATCAAACTGATGGAAGAGATTGTCGTCAGTCGAAAGAAGCAAAGCCAACAGCCAGATTTGAGTAACACAAGTGCGGGCGAAACCGACGCGCCGCTGGAACTGCATGAACCGTTCCACGTGCGCAATGTAAACGGGATGATCGACTACCTAGCGCTTGAGAATTACACTTCCCTAATGGCACGCAAGAAGCTGTTCGGTTCAGCTGTGGTTGCGTTCAGCATTCGCAACATCAAAGAGCTGTTCCAACAAACCTCGCGCTATGAATACGAATGTCTCGTGGCTGATGTTGCCGAGGCCATCACAATGTGTCTGAGTGAACATCCACATTTGATATCTCATGCCGGGAACGGCACTTTTGTATGCATTGTTGAAGACGGATGGCAACCGGATGCAGAAGCTTTGGCCGACAAGGTGAATATAGCCATTCACACCCTAGGACTCTATTTCAATGACGGCAGGCCGATGTCTGTCAAAGTGTCTGCTGGCGATGTAATACGCTTAGTTTGGAAAAGTGGCGACAGCGCGAAAAACGCCATGTCAGCCGCGCATCAAAGCGCCGAAAACGAAAGCCGACGTTACACAAAAGCCCTCGAAAACTTCTGGGACGATATGCACAGCGTATCACGCTGACAGGGGCTATCCGACGACTCAAAAAAGAATGTTCCCGCCTGAGACGGCAATCGGTTTGAAACACTGGCAGTCTTGGTACCAGGCGGTATTGTACTTTTATCCCCCCGATTTAGAAGATCCGGCACAGGCTCTCAGGGAAAAAATACGAGCAAGGCAAAGCCGCTTAGATCATACTGGCAAGAGTCTAATGAAAGTCGGTAACGGATTTGTTGAAAATGACTGCGCAACATTTTCGTTACCAATTTCAACGCAAAGCGTTATCGATTTGAGGAGTAATGGGGACAGAAGCCAAAAAATCTCTGTCAGAACTGTTGCCTGCTCCAACAATTCACGTCCACCGCCAACAGTTTGCATGCGAGGCTTTTTCCCCGGATACCTTCGGAGAACTCCCGCATGCCAGACCTCAGCAACAGCCAAACACTAGAAACCTTGAACTCGCGAGAAGCGCCGCACTGGCAGATTCTCGAATATTGCCGCCATATCGGCCTACAGAAGAAAACACCCGTCTCAGGATTTTGGGTCGCTCGCATCCGCAACAAATCTCTCGGATACTACCAAAAACGCCTGATCCCGTGGAAATCTGAGACAGACAACTATGACGACGCGCTGGAGGCTGCCAGGCTTTGGTTCAGTCAGCCTGAAATCGCGAAGCAGGCAGCGGATCCATTTCCGATAGGGTCAAAGCAGGACCTCGATTATTGCCCTTGGGGGGATGTCTTCACAGTCGGCCATGCGATGCGGGACTACGTGGAGTGGAAAAGGATATCCGCAACCAAGAGTCACTTCGACTCGATGGTGAGCCGGATCAACTATCATATTCTCCCAAGGCTCGGGCGCTTGCCGTTGGATGAATTGACGGGTCGGCACATCGTTCAGTTCTCGCTCGATGTCCTGGAAACGCCGCCGAAGCGCGGTAATCAGAAAGCCGCGGAGCGAGTACCTTTGAATGAACTCGACCCAGAAGACCTGCGCAAGCGCAAGAAGACGCTGAACGCATTGATCGGTGTCCTGCGCCTGGCGGTACAACTGGCTTGGGAAAACGGCGAAACGGACTCTGAACGTTCATGGCGGTGCATCCGCAGGGTCCCACTGGCGGACACTCCGAGAACCATTTTTCTCACGCGAGAAGAATGCAGCAGGCTTTTGGATTATTGCCGCCCGGACCTTCGGGAAATCGTTCAGGGCGCTCTCTACACGGGGTGCCGCATCACTGAACTGGCCAAGCTTCGGGTCAGGGACGTCGCCGCGCATGTGTTCGGCCTCTACGTCGAGCCTCTCAAATCTAGGAAGCCTCGCTACGTCTTCCTACCAGATGAAGGCATGGCATTCTTTCTCCACCTGTGTGCGGGAAGGTCGCTCGATGACCTGGTGTTCCGAAGGCAAGCAGGTCAGTCATGGCAGAGCGGCCACAAGCATCTCTTTCGAGAAGCCGTCATCAAAGCCGAACTGCCCGCTGGTTTCGTTTTCCATGGCCTGAGGCACACCTATGCCAGCCAACTCGTTCAGGCGGGAACACCGCTGATTGTCGTTGCCCAGCAGCTCGGTCACGCCAACACGGACACGGTAAGCCGGACTTATGGTCACTTGGCCCCGCAAATTCGGGAAGTTCAGGTGCGAACGCATTTCGCCGCACTTGACCGGCAGTTTGTCGAGCGCGCTCATCTTCAAAAGACCGAGCTTGAAGCCCTGTCGCGCTCACTCCAGGGGACGGACTGGCGAGCCTATGGACGCATAGACCCGATGGACTCATGGCCACGTTCGAACTTCGCCATGACGGAACCCGAGGTTGCCAAGATCCTCAAGGATGCGGAGCGCCCGAACTAGGTCTTCGGCTGCCGTTTTGCACCGAGGACCTGGTAAACCCGAGCGGCGGCAGAATTGCTGGCCAGTATTCTTCTGCCATACCGCGCGGGCATTTCAGGCGAACTCCACCGCCCGGCCACCATGATCGATGATAGGTCGCAGCCAATGCGGAAGGCATCATGTACTCCGCCAACCCTCATGCTGTGAGCAGAGACGTCAGTTCGTCCTGTGCATCGCTTGATGATCCGGGAAATCGTTGCTGCGTCCATCGGGCCGACCTGAGCGTTTGCCTGGTGCTTGGTGACCAGAGGGTCATCGTTTTTGAGTTTCGCCATCTCGATCCAGTCGAGGACTGCCTGTGTGCCTGCCTTAGACAAATAGGCATATGCACCATGCCCGAACTGATCGGTCTTGGATCTTGCGATGAAGAGCAAACTCGATCCATCGTCTTGCCGCATCAGGTCGCGAACCCTGAGAGCGATTATTTCCGACGCACGACACCAACTATCCGTAGCAATCCAGAGAACCGCTTTGTCGCGGGTCTCGAGCCTGGAATTTCCCAGTTTGTCGATGGCCTTGTAGACCTCTGCCTTGCAAAGGGGCGGAGCCTGACGCACCCATGCACCATACTTTCGCTTCACGCCTTTCAGGGCGAGCTCAACGAGCCTGTGGCGACACGGCGTCGGTTGGAACGCAGCTCGATGCATTTCCGAAATCGCCCAGAGCCTGGTTTCTATGGTCGTACAGCGAACCTTGCCGCCGAGGGAATCCACGTACTCGGCCACTGCTCTCGGATCGATGGGTGGATCCGGGTCGAAGCCATGCTCGCGGCACCATACTTGGAAATTGTGAGTGATCTGGCGAAAGTTGCGCAAAGTGGTCGGTGCGAAGGCAGCCTCAGAGCGTTCTCGGTATTCTCGTATCAGTTCTTCGCGGTGGTTCTTGGGTATGTCGGCCAGCTTCACAACTGTCGCCATGCGTTCCGCTTCGCGGTCAAACTCACGTGCCATTCTGCAGCCCTCCACAAGCAATTTGCGATTGGACCAGAATACACCTTTGTCGGGCTAACGGTTTATTAACCTTTCGAGGCGACACTCCACGTACAGGAGAGGCATAGATGACCAAAGAACGACTGGAAGAAGCAGAGCGGATCCTTGCGGATTACGCAGCAAAGTATGGCCTCACAGATGAAGCCAGAGCCTATTTCTCTTCACCGAGCGGCTATGCGGAAAGCGTAACCGTAAAGGTCGTTCCTTCGCCTTCAGCTGTATCAAACTCGATTCGTCCGGCGTGGTGATCGACAATGGCCTTAACAATGCTCATGCCAAGACCGGTGCCTTTTTGCGTTGCCGTATAACTCTCAGGCGACCGCGTGAATCGGTCGAATAGTTCTTGTTGCAAAGAAGCTGGAATGCCTTTGCCATGGTCGCGGATCCAAAAACCGTTTCCACTTGAGGTTAGTCCAACTTCAACCACTCCTCCAGCCGACGAGGCCTTCACCGCATTCGATAGCAAATTGCTCAAGACTTGGAGCAAGCGAGCTTCATCGCCAACTATGGTAGTTTGACCAGCATCGCCGTTCCCTAAATCGAGCCTCACGTCATACTGATCAGCATACGGGCGCATGTCCTCAACCGCCCTGGCAACCAGCACCGACAGGTTAATTTTTCGGTGGTCGACAAAGTATTCATTTGAGTTGAGCTTCTCCAAGTCGAGAATGTTTTCTACAAGGTGTATCAGCCGATCAGAGTTTCGGGTGGCTGCGTCAAGTAGCACCCGCATATTCTCAGGAAGCTGTTCACGTTCCATCGCCAGGAGTTTCACAGCGCCATTTATCGAAGTGATGGGCGTGCGAAGTTCGTGCGATACGGTCGCTATGAGTTCATCCTTGGCCTTGCGAAGTGCTGTTTCCTCACTGATGTCTCGTACAACACCTACTACGCCAAGCTTTGCATCAGCGTCGCCGTTAAGAGGGGCCATAAAGACTTCGCCGGGGAATATTGATCCGTCATTCTTGCGAAGGTTCATTTCGAAACGGTTCACCGCTTTCTGCATTGCCTTGTCGTAGACCCGTTCGCCCTGGCGTTCGTATTCATCGACGCTGGGGTAAAGAACAGATGTGCTTTGCCCCACCAGCCTGTCTCGATCAAAGCCAAATAGCTTTTCGCCAGACGAGTTAATCATCTGGATTGTACGCTCATCGTTCGCGGTAATGATTGCGTCCGGAACGGCTTCGACAATGGCATTGAGAAGCATGGTCTTCTCCGCGAGCTCACGAGTCCGTTCCGCCTTGAGCCATTCCTGACCAAGCCAGCGCCCAAATAACCGCACCAGTTCGGCTTCGATAGGAAGGAAAGCCTTGCGTTTATCAGGGCTCGAAAAGTTCAAGGTTCCCACCCGTTTGGAACCTACTCTCAGAGGTACACCGATATAACTCTCTAGGCCGAAATTGAGGTAGCAAGGGTGGTCTGCGATTTCAGATGCGCCAGCGTAATGGAAATGGGTAACGTCGTCTGCAATGAGTGTGTGAGTGCAGTACGTTGCGGATACGTCGAATGCAGCCCCAGGCTCCGGGGCCCAATCGGGTCCGTGCACATGATGTACCGTATAGCTGCTATCTTCGATGCAGCTCACAATCCCTAGAGGCAAGCTCAGAGCCTCACAGCCCAACTGAAGCAGTCGAGCAATTTTCTCTTCCATGTCGATGTCGGGGTCGAGTGACAAAATGAACAGTTGCCTAAGAGCGTCATCGTGGCTCTTGGAAATCTCGCCTCTATCCGATGGGTTGGGTGAAATGCCAAAATCTTCCATCGATCCCTCACGGCACGTTTCCAAGATACTTCTGAATTTACTACTGCGAAACGCGAACCTACCCTAAACGAATGATCCAATTTGGTAATAAAACCGGCTCAACGTTGTATTTCGACAGCATTGGCCTGGCCGTGGAATCCCTCACCTGGGTTCATGGGATAACGGCAAAAGAACTGCTGCCCACTGGCACGGAGCAAACAAGTGAAAGGCACAAATAGCCACAAGACTGCCTGTAAATTGCCAGCGTGTGTGCTTAGGCAGCGGGAAGTAGAAGCTCTCAAACCGTAACGGATACCTTGATGCTGAAATCCCTAACCTCCGCCGCACTCCTCGCAATGATTTGCGTGCTCAGCGCTACTTCACACGCCCAGGCAACAACCCTCAGCGGAAAGCTTGTCCATGTCCGGGATGCAGACACCATCGAGATTGCAACGAGTCGTGGACGCATTGCCGTAAGGCTCAATGGGGTTGATGCCCCCGAATTGAACGAACGGGGCGGACAGGCCGGGAAGCGCTGGATGCAAAATGCCTACAGCAACGCTACCATCACATGCGAATTCAATGGTCAGAAGACCTATGACCGCTGGGTAGGCGTCTGCTGGGACAAAGATGGTTTGGATCTGGGTGCAGCAGTGATAGCCGCCGGACATGCTAGGGACTGCCCTCGATACTCAGGCGGTAGATACCGGAAATTCGAAACTCCCGAAAGCCGGAAGCACCAACAGCACAACTACTGCAAATGAAGGGCTACCCATCGCACGCGCAACCTTTGCCCTTATGGCAGGTGTAGCTACGGTTTATGCATGAGTTGCCGCACGCTTTCCCCTTCCGGCATACCTTGCAGCAAGCAGCATCGAAACGTTGGCCACTTCGCTCTCTCGAAGCTCTCAGAAGCTGTTGGAGGACGCTTTCTTGAGCCTGTTCGGCACCCCATGGTGCTACCGAAATGGGGCCTAGAGCGTTGGCAGGAACAGCGCAGAAGCAAAACAAGCCAATGAGAGGGGCACCCAAATTCATTTTCATCAGTAATTCTCCATTGGATAAAATGACTCAGATGCTGATCCTTTCCGTTCAATGAGCCATTTGTACGTCAGGAAAAGGGCCCTTTGGAAACAGACAGCTCCATCGAACCGACCAAGGAACTCTTTGCGCCCGTTGGGGTGTCGAACTCTAGGAGGAGCCTAGTGCAGAGGCTGGCTGCACCGCCAACCCGGCAAAACCATTTCTACCCAAGAGTTCAGTTCGCTCCTTCCGCTTTGAAGTTTGCCACCGTGAAGTTCCGCAATTTTCTTGGCCAAAGGCAATCCCAACCCAAGCCCGCCGATGTTCCGGGTATCCACGTCCTCTCCGATGGCAAAGGGCCGGTCTGAGCGTTCAATTTGTCCTTCGGAGCAGCCGGAACCTTGATCTGAGCACGACAATCGCAGTGACTGGTCTTCTCTCCGTTCAGCCGACACTTCAATCATCCCCTCCCCATGTGTCGCAGCGTTCGTGACCAAGCAAGACAACGCGAGAAACAACTGCTCTCCATCGCCCCGGATCGAGGAAACCTCCTCAGAGCAACGAGTGCCGACCTCGCGCTGCGATGCAGTGATCATCGGCTCAATAGGCTCAATGACAGACTGGAGAAACTCAGAGCAACCGAAATTGTCTTCTACAAGTAGGAGTTCACCGCTTTGCAGATTGGTGAAGTGGATGACACGTTCGATCAACCTGTGCAGATGTTCACCAGAGGAGATAACGGCAGAGATGGCCCTTTGCGTGAAGTCCTGCCTTTTCTGCGGCTCCATTTGGATCTCACCCGCTGTATGCGCTCGCAACAACTTGGCATTTCCTAGTAACACAGTGAGGGGTGATCTGAATTCGTGGCCTATCAGAGTAAGAAATTCTTGCTGCGCCTCGTCCGCGATTTTCTGACGTCTCTCCTGATTGCCACCTGATCGCGCCGAATGCTCAGACTCCAAATGCGTTACAACCTGATCCGCCAAATCCTGAAGCTCCTGGATAGCCTCTTTTGATGGAGCGTTATGGGGCGAGACGTCGATTGCACACACGCTGCCAACTCGAAATCCGGAACTGAGAACAATCGGAGCGCCCACATAGAATCTTACATGTGGGGCCAACATCACAGCGGGATGAGTGCTGAACTCCGGATGGGTGAGAGTATCGGCCAGGATCAGCGGCTCGTTGGACATGATGGCGCGTGAACAGATTGAGTAGTCTCGTGGCGTCGTTTCCAACTCAATGCCGGTCTTTCCTAGAAACCATTGGTGATCGGCTTCAACAACCGAAACGACCGCAGCCGGAGTACCGAAAATATCAGCAGCACGTTCTGCAATCTTCTGGGCAAACTGGTCACCTTGACGGTCCTGATTAACTACCTCGCGCACTTCTCTTAGGCGGGCGTGTTCATTCGACGCAAACGGGAATGTGATATTCGAACGCGCCATCCGAATCCTCCTGGGCCGGAATCGCTAACACATCCACGGCCCTTCGATCAAATCCCCTCCCTGAGTCTAACCAATGCTAAATCTCCCAAATGAATTAAGAGCATAAATGCTGATGCATGGCCCGTTTCACGCTCCTTTACCAATACGCCTTCGCTGCTCAGCCACGCTTATTAGCGTCTTGGACAGGTCGTCTGTTGCGTACACGATAGACACGTCTGACAGACCTTCCTGCGACCGGAAATCTACCGTCGCATTGGCCTGATCGACGTCACCCTGCAGCAACTCGAAGGCTCGTCTCAGGCATCTTTCTTCCGGCCAGTTCTCGGGGGCGTCCGCAAGAACCCAGCCTTTCGTGGAAGTGCGGTTGCCTTCCAGCCGGGAGATACGTTTCGTCATTGTGCTCATGTCGTTTCTTCCTCGTGTTTGTTGGCGAAAGGACCATCCAACGAACTTCTGTCCCGAAGGTCGTAGTCCATAATCCGGTCCATCACTGCCCAGACCATTGCCTCTGCCTCGGGGGTCGCATTGGCCTCTTGGCGCTCCAGCATTTCAGCCATTTGCGCCATGTACAGTGCATGTTCCGCATCGTTGGTGATTGGCGGCGTGGTGACGTATTGAAAAAGGGCGAGTTCAAGCGAAACACGCCCATCTTCCATGGCAATCAGGCCGGGGGCTTCATCGTTCATGGACAAGGCTATTGCTCCCGTTCTTCGGCAGTTCCCGCAGCCGCGCCGGTGAAATAGGGAGCCAGCTTGTTCAGTTCCCGCAGCTTCAAGCGAACACTCCCCGGATCCACCAGGAGCAGCCGGAACAGTTCTGGATCTTCTACTGCATCCATCAGCAGCTGCTCGGCCTTGTCATTCTGCAGGTTGCCCAACAACGCCTTGACCCGTCCGGACGCCATTTGCGCCGTCTGGATCGATCCGCCACCGGAGCCGCCAGCCTGAGCACCCTGCCGCGCCGCGATTATTCGGGCGGCATACTCGATAATTCGATTTGGCGAGCGATTTGACAGTGCGCCGATATCGGGAGCCGCCTTGCGAGCCGTATCAAGCTTTCTGAGTTCCGCCGCGATCATGTCCAATCGCCTGATTTCGGGCGGCTCGAATGCGGCCATAAGGGCTGATCGGTATTCTGGCGTTTGCAGAAAGTCCCGCATCTTGTCGCCGGACAAGCCGCCTGAAGTCATGCTGCGGCGGATCAGATAATCGCCAAAAGCGCCTTTAAGGCCGTCCACAGCCGCCCCGCTCTTGTCCTTGCGGGCCGTGGCCGCGAGTTGTCGCGCCGATAGCGAGGGCCTTTTCGACTTAAATACCTGGTCAACTGCGTTCTCCGGTGCGGCTTGGGCAAAGGCAGCGGTTGAGGACTTGTTCGGATTGTCCATGTCCTTAAACACGCGAGTTGCGCGCGTTGATGTAGCAGCGGCCCGCGTCTGGCTTTGCACAGCCTGGACAAGAGTATCCCGCAGCGCGGGCATCTGCTCAAGTGTTTCGGCGTTGTCGCGAAGGAAGTTTCGCGCTGCCGTATCGTTGAAAGACCCGTCAGCCTTGAAGGCCGTGCGGTCAAACCTTGAGCGCAAGAAATCCTCAATCGCACTTTGAGTGTCGCTGGTGCTTGATGCTCGCCCAAGGTCGTCGAGTGCAACGCTGCCTGCCGTGCCGCCTCGACCGACCGAGCGATCAAGGGTCATGCGTGGGTCAATCTGCTCATCGCCGTCCAGGGTGCGCTTGAGCAGCTTGCCAACCGTGCCCTGGTCAAAGACTTCATGCTTCGCGGCGCTGTAGGCGCGCGCGGCGTCGATTGCCTGGCCGATAGGAGTCTGACCGGCATTGGCCCCGAGGTCGTCCAAGATGGCATCTGCAACACTGTTCGCAATCCTTGCCTTGTTGCGGTTCTGATCCGTTCCGGCCATCGCAGACCGCGCGACCCTGCGAAGTTCCGAGTAAAGACCATGCATTTCCGAAACGGTTTCGAACTCACCGAAAGGCGCGTTGCTTCCCTCTCCAAGAAGTTCCCTGACTTTCGCGGGAATGTCATCCTGCTGGGCACGGGGCGTCGATTGGATCAGTTCATTGGCAACTCGCCGCGCCGCTACCGTGCCGACCTGTGCACCTTTGGGAACAGCCTCCCAAAGCCGTGCCTCTTCTATGTCAGCTTGTTTCTCAGCCTGTCGGATTTGCTCCGCGACACGTTGGCTGTTCAGGCTTTCCGAGTTGCGCGCTTCAGGTCGCAAGGCACCTTCCGTTGCACGATCCACATGCCCTTGAATCTCCGCACGAGCGTCTGCTCTACGTTTCTGGAAGAAACTCTGCGCTGCGGTGACATCGCCGCCCATGTCCTGGATACCGCTCTCGGCACTCTGAACACTCCCCCTCATGCGTTCTTCGAGCCGTTCGCGCAGCAGGGGGTTCTGCCGGGCTGCAGTTTGCTCCAGGGCCAGCATGTTCGGGTCTTGTGTGCGCTGTGCCGGTGTCAGATTGATTTCCGATCCGGACTGGATGCCACGCGCCAGTTCTGCGGCCCTCTCAGGCCCGCCTGCCAGTTCTTGAACCCGCCGCCGCGCCACTTCCCTTGCGCCCTGTTCGGTATAGGGCATCATTGCACTTTTGAGGGCACCGCTAAGCTTGCGCGCGCCGATGGCACTGGGCGTCTTTGAGGCCGCGTAGGGCAGGGCTCCGACGCCAACCCCGCCTACAATCGCAGCGGTGTTCTGCGCCCACTCAGGCGATCCCGCCCTTTCAGCAGCGTTCTCAGCGGCTCTGGCAGCACCCCCGGCCATGAGTTCAGAAACCGTGCCCCGGACAGTGTTAAGCGTTTGGGCAGCGTCGTCCGCGACACTACCGAGCAAGCCCTTGGCCCCACTTAGTGCACGAGCGGTTGCCCCCGCCGGTACAGCAGAACCTGCGGCAGATCCGGCACCCCGGCCCACGCTTTGCCAGAGTGTTTCTGGTTCATTTTGAGCGCGGCGAACCCCGGTTGCGTCCATTGCGTTCTCAATTCCAGTGGTTGCCGACCCTGTGCTGAAATCAAGGCCCACGGCGTTTGCAACGGCAGGCGAGTCAAAGGGGTTGATGAAGTCCACCAAGCCACCGACGCTTTCGGCGATGCCTTGGTTCAGTTGCCCCATAAAGCCATCTTCGCGCCGGTTTATGGAAAGGTTGCCTGCGATTTCTTCGACGGTTGCCTGCTGTTCTTCCGGTGACAGGTCCAGGAAGGCCTTATCGACCTTCACCTTGCGGCCTTCGACGTTGAGTGTGATTTGGTCTGTCATTGTTCGATGCTCCACTTGATGCCGCCCGAGGTCGTGCCGGAACCAGAACCGCCTTCGAGGTTGGAAATGATCGCGGAATAGGCTCTATAAAGCTGGTCCAGAGCGCGCTGCTTCTGCCGAGCCTCGGTCTTCTGCGTGGGTGAGAACTGACCGCGTTCCACACGGTCAGCGGAAATCATGGCTTCACCGATCAAATCCCGCATGTCCTGCAGCTTGATCAGCGCACTGTCTTTCCCGGTGAAGAATTCATTCGGTTTGACCGTGAGCGCCTCAATCCTTTCCCGTGTCAGGTTCGAGGGTCTGCCAGACCATTCTCCCGAAAGGGTCAGCATTGTCTGGGTCGACAGATTGTTCAGTTCGCTGCGAGCCTCTTCCGCTTCCGGGAATGCCAAGCCCGCGCCGAAGAAATCGCCAACCCGGTTCACGAAGGTTTTCCCGATGCCCTGAGCGCCCAATGCTGACGGTACGTCTCCGACATTCTGAGGGGATTTAGGCTCTAGTGTAGGGACCGTGACACCATCGCTTGTGTCCGGCTGCTCTGCTGCGCCTACAGGCCTACCTGTAGCCTTGTTGATCAACTGGGCTTCGCCGGTCTGCGGGTGGCGGCTGACGGTGTACAGGTCAGCAATCTGAATGGCCTCCTGTCGCGTGAAGGGCTGACCTGTCTGAGGGTTCCGCACCTCCATGATGCGACCAATCGTTTCTTCGGCTGCCGAGCCGCCACCTTGAGTTTCAAGCGCTGTTATTCCGCTGCGGTACTGATCTTCCGAGATCAAGCCCGACCTGTAGTCAGAGGTCAGCTTGCCTGCCGCAGAATAGGGCGTAACGCTCTTGGGCTGGCGGTTCTTGTGTTCCCAGGCGAGGCTGAATGCCCCGACCGGATCCTGTTCTGCCAGCGCGATGAGTTCTGCCGGTGCGCCCATCGCTTGCATTGCGGCAATCGTTCGTTCAGCGCGCTTTGCCTGTTTCTGTTCGACCCGGTTTTCCTTTCGCGTGTCAGCCCGCTCCTGAAGCCCCTGCTGGGCGGCATACATGATGCCTTGGTTGGGATTGAGCGTCATACCCTCCAGCGCCATTTGCAGGCGGGCGCGGCGGTCGTCATTCCACCACGGCTGGTTTTCCTGCACCGGCGCGGAGTCGCGCGTTGATAAATTAAGTAGATTCATAGACTGCTCCTGTTGTCCCTGTGGCTTGATCGTTGCCATTGCTTCTGCGGCCACCCCTGGCGCTCCTGCGCCGTAGTATGCTTCACGCAACCAATTTGCCGCGTTCGACCCCTTGCCGCCTGCACCCCACACTGCCGGGGTGCCAAAGCCGATGTGCATCGAGCCGGGCTGCATGTAGTTTTGACCCGCGCCGAAACCTGTCAGGCCCGCTGCTTTACCGCGCCGGACAATCTCCGAGAAAATCGGCTGATCGTTCGGGTTCGACCAATCGAGCCTGCGACCGTCCTTGTAGAAAAACACGTCAGCCGCATCGCCGTGGTCATGGCGTGTTGATCCGGTGCGTGGCCCGCCGCTACCCTTTGCGGCTTGCCCACCAGAGAACACTTCCATTTCCACGCCCAACTCAGGCAGGAACGAAAGCGCACCAGTCATTCTTTCCGAAAGAGGCTGGCTGCGAATGGCCCCTTGGTTGCTGTAACGGATCATTTCAAAATTCCTTCTGCCTGGCATTGTTGGATGCGTGCTTTGCCTCGGCGACAGGGCGATGTGCTGCCTCGAATCTTGCCCGAAACCGGATTTCGCTCTCGTCACTCGCCCGGACGAGACGCACACCGTCGCCCCACAGCGAATGCACCCACTCGGCTTGTGTGTCCGGTGTCACGACAATGCGCTCGATAAAGAGCGCGTCTGGATCTGGCGGCATTCGCGCTTCAAGCCCGTCAACACGCTTTCTGAGGGCACTCATTGCACACCCCCTTCCGGGGCCAACGCGGTATCGCCCACTCGCTTGAGAAAAGCTTGTTCAGTCTCTTTGCCCTGACGGCATTCCGTGAAGCCATCGGCTCGGATGGCGATACTTGCCCCCTTGCCATCGTTGCCGTCTCGCGGCACGCCTGTGGCAATGAAAGTTATCCGCTGTTGGTCACCCCAAAGGGCGCTGCCTTCCAGCGCATTGATACGATATTTCAGCCTGCTCATTTTGCTGCCTCCAGTGCTGTTATCCGTTGTTCCAGTTCGGTCGTTTCCAGTGCCTTCCGGTAGCCTTCCACCAGCGCCATGACGCTTGCACCCTCCAGCGGGGTTAGCTGACCCTCGGAGACGGCCTGTAGGACCGCCTGGGCGGCCTGTGAGGCGTCCTGTGCGGATTTCATGGGCGGGAGGTCGAAGTTGACCGGCGTGTCCTTCCTCGCGGGCGCTATGCGCTCCATGCAGAGGCGCAGCGCCGTTGTGTCCCCTTCCAGAGCCAATTCGACCGCCTTGCGGGTCAAAGCCTCTCCGTCTTCATCGAGAAGCTCCTGCATTGCCTGTGTCGCGCGATGCCGAGAACCCTTGGGCTTGCCAGGGTTGCCAGGGGCAAAGGTGCCGTCAGGATTGCGACCGCCCGATTTGCTTCCGCTGTTACGGTCCGCAGGCGCGCATGGAATGGCCTTCCAGGGTCCGAGAATGCAAAACGACGTCATCATGCAATCCCTCCAAATTCGGAGGTGCATGTGATGTTCTCGCCTCGGTTCCGCTGCCCTTGGTAGATGGTAAGTAAGGATGTCCCTAAAATGGGGACGTGACCGCACCGAAAATGGGCGATTTCGTTCCAATTTTGGGAACGGCCTGTACCGTTTTTGGGGACGTGTTTCATTGTGACGTTCCAAATTTTACTACGGTGCTGTTCCCAATTTGGGGACGGGGTTTTGTTTTTCCGTTGGTGCCTCGCGGGTTGTGCATCGCGGCTTTGTGAACCGAAAAATCCGCTCCCTCGCGCCACTCCTTGTAGAGCTTGCGACCCCCGTTCTTCTCGGCCTGCGGCAACTCGATTTCCGTAAGTTCAAAGCTTGGAGACTTGGCGTCGCCACCAACTCCGAGCCGCGCGGGTTCGGTGACGTAGAGAAACCCTTTTGCCTGGAGGTCGTGGAAACCCCGAGCGGCGGTCTTCATGTTGATACCAAGCAATTCAGCGGCCTGTCGGACGCTCAGGCGGATCTTGCCGTTGTTGTTGTTCTGCGGACCGCGCCACTCCAGCTTGAGCCAAGGATAGAGCGCCTGGGCTACAGGCGTCAGGGCGCGCCAAGCTGGCGTTCCCATTGTGGAGCGCAGCATCTTGGTGAAATGCTCTTTGGTATCCTCATTGCGCTTGTCCCTGCCCATTACGACACCTCCTCATTGTCTAGAAGGCCAAGCTTACGGGCGCGTTCTTCAGCTTCGAAAAGCGCCGCTCTGATGTGCGGCAAGAGGTCGAGCCGAATGGCAACGCCCTGTTTGCCGGGGCGCTGTTCCTCATCGCCCACGTCGAACCACACGCGAAGATTCAGGAGGTGGTGACCCCGGAACTCGTCCAGGGTCACGCGAAGGTCCTCGCGCACATTCTTGCGAATGGTTGCGATGTGCGTCATTTGCTGCCCTCCGGATAGACCAGTGCTGCAATGAGCGCAGCTCGGGCGAAGGACAGGCCATGACGGCGACGTAGGCTCTGAATCTGGATCTTGCGCGAGGTCATGCCGCTACCTCGCTTTCCTCAGCGGGACTGGCGACAGTGCTGACTTCGCCGAGGTAACGCACACGATCCACAAGGACGTAGATGCCAAAGCGTGTGTTCTCGATCCCGTCATTCTCCTGGAAGAATTCGGTTTCGATGTTGATCCCGTTCTCACCTCGCAGAAGCAAAACGATATCGGACAGGCGAACCGGGCTGGCGCAGTAAATCGGGTTGCGCATCAGCGCATCCAGAACCTGCCTTTTGCGGTTGCTCAAGGTGATGATTTCGCGTGCGCCATCGGCGTTGTGCACCTCGTAGCGCGCGCTACCGCGGCGTCGCGGTAGGTCTTGCCTCGAAATGATCCACCGCGTGTTCTCGGGCGGCGTTGCTTCTGTTTTTCTACTCATGCTCGTTTCCTTCTGGGTTGAAGGAACGGGCGGAATGCGGTACGCTTTTTGTTGCTGCATAAACGAATACCGCCCCTGCCCGAACCTTTTGGGTGGGGGTTTTCTTTCAAGCCGCTTCTCTTGCCTGAACGGCTCGGTCTACGACCTCTTCGACTTCACTGCTTTTCCAACGGGACATGCCGCCAATCTTGATTGGCTTTGGCAGGGTTCCGTCAGACACGCGACGCCAGATAGTGGTGACACTGCATCCGTACGCGGCGGCTATTTCTCTAACGGAGAGAAGCTTTTCGTGGGCTTGGGTAGTCATGTTGATCACCTGTGGCTGGTTGCTACAGGATGAACCTAAGTGATTGAAAACGCCTCTAATATATCCCTTTTTATCAGAAAATTAAAAAGGGACTCCCCTTGAAAGAAACATGCTACTTCAACGGCTCATTCGCGATCAGGACCCGCAGCTCATCAATCGGTGGTCCACGCCAATAATCATCGATACCAAGAATTTCGCGCCCTCGTTTGACGCTCGCAAGCATCTTGTTCTGCGCTTTGGGTTTGTTGAAAAGTCCGTGTGTTGGAAAAGTACCTTCGGCAAGTTCAATCAGGGTCCGTAAAGGCGTCTCAAACTTGGCTTCGCGTTTTATTTCCTTTACCTCCCGGACCCTTTCGAGCGTCAGGTAGATGAGCAACGCGCGCTTCGCGTCGTTAGTCCGAGTCGGAGCTTTCGATGGTTGACCTGGCCCTCGCTTGGCAGGCTTAAGCGTACACAGGTATTTTTCAACAAAGTGACCTAGTTCGACCCACCGTTTGGCGTCCTCCGTGGCCCCGGGTCCTAATCCGAAGTTTTCTGTCTCAAGCTGCCAAGCCAAACCGTTGGCTTCCGCAAATGCGACGTCCAAAAGGCCTTTTGCTTTTACTGGATCATCCGCCATTGTGGCTGCCCTCCATCCAATCGCTAATTGCACTTTCCCGCCAGCCAATGGCGCGCAGGCCAAGCTTCTGGGGTCGCGGGAAATCACCCCGCTCGATCATGCGGTAAATTGTGGATCTGCTAAGCCCTATGGCTTGCTGAACTTCTCGGCATCTCAGTATTTTATCGGTCATTAAAAGACTTCCTTCTTTCTTATGACACCAATCTGCACGACCACGGTTTAAGCCCAGTTAAAATTTCGGAAAGTTAGGCATAATTCATCGTTTTACTGATGTTCTTGCCGGTTGCGTGGTCAGCCCAACGGGTCATCAATTGCTTGCGTAGAAGGAAAAGGTCAGACCGAGCATAGGCACGCTCTACCGCGTCACCAACTTTGTGAGACAACGCGATTTCAGCAATTTCCCTATCGGCGATTTGGTTTTCCCGGCACCAATCTCGAAACGTGGACCGAAACCCATGGGTGGTAAGACCCTTCAGTTTCATCCGTTTGTACAAGGCGGCAAACACGGTGCCGGAAAGAGGCCGATTTCCGTTCGGACCACGATAAGGACTGGGAAATACCAACTCGTCATCCAGTCCCTTAACCTTCTCCAAGGTCGCAAGGGCCGCAGGCGAAAGCGGAACACGGTGCTTCTCGCCAGTCTTCATTCTTTCGGCAGGCACAGTCCAAACGCCACCGCTGATTTCAGACCAGCGCGCTCCCCTGGCTTCACCAGAGCGAGCAGCGGTCAGAATGATGAATTCCAGGCAACGTGCGGAAGTGCCCTCACGCTTTTTCAGTTCATTCATGAAGGCAGGTGTTTCAGACCAAGGCAGCGCTGCCATGTGCTGAGGTCGATGCTTTACGGTCGGCAGCGCCCTCGTCACGCCATTAACGGGGTTCTCATTCGGATACAGCATTGCACTTTTCGCCCAGTCAAACACGGTCGCGATGCGCTGCTTCACCTTGGAAGCTGTCTCGTTCTTTTCCGTCCATATCGGCGAGAGGACTTTGAGAACATGCGAACTGTCGAGTTGATGGATTGGCTTGGATCCAAATTCAGGGAAGACGTATCGATCAAGTGACGAAATCCACCTGACCGCATGGTCCTCGCTCCGCCATGACTTTCTAAGCTCGGAGTGTACCTTGCGCGCGGCTTCCTCGAATGTAACGCTCACACGTTTTCGCTCTTCGATTGGATCACCACCCTTGCGGGCAATCTTTCGCATCTCGCGCGCCTCGTCACGGGCCTCCGCCAAGCCAACAGTTTTAACTGAGCCTATACCCAGGTCACGCCTTTTGCCCTGAACGACAGTACGAAGGATCCAGGACTTCCCGCCGTACTCTCCGATGCGCAGGTAAAGTCCGTCTCCGTCGCCGTACATACCCGCATCTTTAAGGCTGGAAACCTTTTTGGTGGTTAGTTTCCCCATCGCTGTCCCCACATTGGTTTACCATCATTTATACCATCAAAAAGTGTGGGATTAAATGAAATTCTCTGGGACAGTTTGAGATAAGCGCGTTCAATAAGCCCTGTAATTAAAGAATATTATGGGGTGTATTGGAACGGCGTGAAACAATAGTTGCGTAGCCTCCTCCGCTACCAACACCCAAAAGCAAAAAGCATTGTGAGGCAAAGGCTTCAAGAACTCTTAGGGTTGTTGAATGTGTTTGTCGCATGGGGCCACGCGACGCTTACTCCATTCGATTTCGGGGTTTGCACCCATGGGAGGATGGAAAAACAACGGGGCGGAAACCGTGACGGCAATAGCGGTGGTCGTCGCTCCTGACACGTTGCATCCAACAAATGGCTTTATTCCTGTGGCCTTCAGGTGCGGTGAACCGAAATTCTGTTTCTATAGCGTCTACGCAGCGGCGGTGGCGAAAGATGATGAAGGCCAACATCTCACGGCGTCAGCGAAGCTGGACGCCGCGCCCGCGGGAAATTCGGTGGGGCTAGAGTGAAGCGGCGGCGCGGCTGGCCTGGTCGTACTGGCCCGAAAGGCCGCGCAGGATGCGGGCAATTTCACGCAGTTCCTCGCCGCTGAGGCCGGTGCCGCCGGACGCGTCCAAAAGGCACTGGCGGCGCACGTCGCGGTAGGATTGGCAAAGGTCGCTGCCCGCGTCGGAGGTGCGATAGAACACTTCCTTGCCGCGCTTTTCGGACACGATCAGACCGGCCTTGGACAGCTTTCGCAGCGCGTAATTGACGGTGTGCGTGTCCTCGATGTTGAGTAGGAAGCAGATGTCGGACAGACGCTTGTCGCGGTTGCGATGGTTGGTGTTGTGCAGAATCAGGATGTCGAGCGGGTTGAGCTCGCCCTGTCCGGCGGCGGCCATGCAGCGGGTCATCCAGCGGGAAAACGCGTTGTAGGCGATGATCAGGCCGAATTCGAATTCGGAAAGCTCCCAGCCTTCGCCCTCGGCCAGATGGCGCGAGGAGACGATGCGGCGGTTTTCCGATTGGGATTTTTCCATTCTGCGGCCTCTCATTCTCTGGCGAAACGCTGGCATTTCGTTGACTTTTTCACATTTTGATGTGCCGCGCAATTCTTCCGGGCCGGGGGGGTCCTGCGCCTCCGGCATGCCGTCGGACCTTGCGGCGCCAGCGGCGGGATCACGCCGTAGGTGACAAAACGTTGACAAATTGCAAACGTATCGTCAATATTCCGTCATTGAATAAGTCACAGGGAGAAACGTGATGACACTGATGAAGACACTGGGCGGCGCTGCGGTTGCCGTGGCGGCGCTGGCCCTGCCGATCAAGGCCGAGACGTGGGATATGCCGACACCCTATCCGGATGCCACGTTCCACACGGTCAACATCGCGGAGTTCGCAAAGGACGTCGAAGAGGCGACCGGCGGCGATCTGGCGATCAAGGTCCATTCGGCGGGCTCGCTGTTCAAGCATCCCGAGATCAGCAAGGCCGTGCGCAGCGGGCAGGTGCCGGCGGGCGAGTTCTTCCTGTCGCTGCTGGCCAACGACAACCCGGTCTTCGGCGCGGATTCGCTGCCGTTCCTCGCCACCAGCTATGACGAGGCGCAGGCGCTGTGGGCCGCGCAGGAAGAGGTGATCACGCAACTGCTGGACGAGCAGGGGCTGATGCCGCTCTACGCCGTGCCGTGGCCGCCGCAGGGGCTTTATACCACGAAAGAGATCAATTCGGTCGATGACCTGGCGGGGCTGAAGTTCCGCACCTACAACGCCACGCTGGAGCAGTTCGCGAACCTTGCCGGCGCCGCGCCGACGCAGGTGGAAGTGCCGGACATTCCGCAGGCGTTCAGCACCGGGCGTGTGGAGGCGATGATCACCTCGCCCTCGACCGGCGTGAATTCCAAGGCGTGGGATTTCCTGACGCATTACACCGATATCCAGGCGTGGATTCCGAAGAACATCGTCGTGGTGAACAAGCGGGCCTTCCGCCGTCTGGACGAGGACACGCAGAACGCCGTTCTGGAAGCCGCCGAAGCCGCAGAGGCGCGTGGCTGGGAGATGAGCAAATCCGAAGCCGAGGAGATGACGCAGGTCCTGAAAGACAACGGCATCACCGTGGTCGAGCCGTCCGAGGAACTGACCACCGGCCTGCAGGAGATCGGTGCGCAGATGCTGGAGGCGTGGAAGGAAGAGGCCGGCGAGACCGGGCAACAGCTTCTGGACGCCTACGAAGGCTGACGCACGCAGACCGGCCCGAGGCGCGCGCCAAGACGCGCCCGGGCCATCCATCATCCGACAGGGAGACACCTCATGCGGCGCGTTCTCGACACGCTTTACCGTGCGGCCGGCGGGCTGGCGGCGCTATTCATCCTCGCCATCGTCGTGCTGGTCTTTGCGCAGGTGGGGCTTAACCTTGCCGACAAGATCACCGTCGGGCTGACCGGCAAGGGGCTTGGGGTCACGATCCCGTCCTATGCCGATTTCACCGGGTTCTTCCTGGCCGCCGCGAGCTTCCTGGCGCTGGCCTATACGCTGCGGGCCGGCGGGCACATCCGGGTGTCGCTGGTCACGCAGGCGCTGGGAGAGCGCAGCCGCCACGCCTTGGAGGTTGTCGTCACCGCGATCGGCCTGGGCATGTCGGGCTTTGCGGCCTGGTACATGATCCTGCTGGTGCTGGAGTCGCACGAGTTCGGCGACAAGAGCTCCGGCATGGTGTCGGTGCCGCTTTGGATCCCGCAGGTGCCGGTGGCGCTGGGGTTGATCATTCTTGCCATCGCGCTGGCCGACGAGCTTGTCGGGCTGCTGCGGGGACGCTCTGCCAGCTGGACCGGCAAGGGCGAAAACCTTCTCAAAGAGTGAGGTGCGCCCATGTCCGTTACGGTTCTTTCGATTATCCTGCTGGTCCTGCTGTTCGCCTTTCTGGGCGCGGGGTTGTGGGTGGCTTTTGCCCTTCTGGGCGTCGGCATCGCCGCCATGGCGCTGTTCAGCGATGCGCCCTTGGGGCTGGTCATGGCGACCACGCTCTGGGGGCATGGCAACAACTGGGCGCTGGCCGCGCTGCCGCTTTTCATCTGGATGGGCGAGATCCTGTTCCGCTCGCGGCTATCGGATGACATGTTCGCGGGGCTGTCGCCGTGGATGAACCGGCTGCCGGGGCAGCTTTTGCATGTCAATGTTTTCGCCTGCGGGATTTTCGCCGCGGTTTCTGGCTCTTCCGCCGCCACGGCGGCGACGATCGGCAAGCTGTCGATCCCGGAGCTGACGCAGCGGGGCTATCCCGAGAAAATGGTGATCGGAACGCTGGCGGGTTCGGCCACGCTGGGGCTGCTGATCCCGCCGTCGATCATCCTGATCGTCTATGGCGTGGCGACCGAGCAATCCATCGCGCGGCTCTTCGTGGCGGGCGTGCTGCCCGGCGTCCTGCTGGTGGGGCTGTTTCTGGGCTACGTCATCCTGTGGGCGCTATTGAACCGCGCGCGACTGCCGGACGAGTCGCTGGCGGTGGATTTCATGGAACGGCTGCGCCGGTCGCGGCGGCTGCTCCCGGTGATGCTGCTGATCCTTGGTGTGATCGGGTCGATCTATGCCGGGCTTGCATCGCCCACGGACGCCGCCGCGGTGGGCGTGGTGCTGGCGCTGATCCTGTCGTGGAGCGCCGGGACGCTGACGAAACAGAGCTTCATCGACGGGTTGATGGGCGCGACGGTGACCTCGTGCATGATCGCCTTTATCCTGGCGGGCGCTTCGTTCCTGACGGTGGCGATGGGGTTCACCGGCATTCCGCGCATCCTGGCGGAATGGATCGGGTCGCTGGACCTGTCGACCTTCACGCTGCTGGCCGCGTTGACCGTGTTCTTCGTCATCATGGGGTGTTTTCTGGATGGTATCTCGGTCGTGGTACTGACGGCCTCGGTGATCATGCCGATGGTAAACGAGGCCGGGATCGACCCGATGTGGTTCGGCATCTTCCTGGTGATCGTGGTGGAGATGTCGCAGATCACGCCGCCCGTGGGCTTTAATCTGTTCGTGCTGCAATCGCTGACCGGGCGCGACATCCTTTATGTGGCCAAGGCGGCCTTGCCGTTCTTTTTGCTGATGGTGGCGGCGCTGGTGATCATCTCGATGTTCCCGTCCATCGTCACCTTTCTGCCGGGGCAGATGTAGGATGAGTGAGGCCGAGACCACGACGCAGGCGGCCGCAAAAGACTGGCCCAAGATCCGCACCGTCGGTGTGGACGGGATGCTGGTCAGCTTCGGTGACCGCCTGAGCGAGCCGGCAAACCGTGCGGCACTGGCGTTCCGCGCTGCGCTGGACCGGGCGGCGCCCGAGGGGGTTGAGGAGACATCGACCTCGCTGGTCTCGGCCTATGTGCGGTTCGATCCGGTATACCGCGATCACGCCGGGCTGCGCGCCGACCTCGATGCGCTTTTGCAGGACCGCGACTGGTACGAAGCCGACCTGCCGCAGGGGCGGCGGGAATGGTGCATTCCGACGGTCTTTGGCACGGACCTTGCACCCCAGCTGGAAGAGGCCGCAGAGGCGGCGGGAATGACGCCGGACGAGGCGATTGCCTCGATCTCGGAGACGGTCGTGCGGGTGCAGACCATCGGCTTCGCCCCCGGTCAGCCCTACTTGGGCGAGCTTGGGCCGGAGTGGGACATCCCGCGCCAGAAGGCCCTGACCGAGCGCATTCCGGAGGGCGCGCTGGCGGTGGCGATCCGGCAGTTGGTGCTGTTCTCGGTCTCCACCCCGACCGGGTGGCGGCATATCGGGCAGACCGGGTTTCGTCTGTTCCGGCCCGAGGCCGAGACGCCCTTTGTCCTGCGTCCGGGCGATGCGGTACGGTTCGAGCCGGTGTCGCGGGAGCGGTTCGAGGCGATGAAGGACGATCCCGATGGCGGTGCCCGCGCGAAGGAACTGACATGAGCCGCGCGCTGATCGTACGCCGCGCGGGCCCCGGCCTGACGCTGCAGGACCGGGGGCGGCCGGGCTATATGGGATTCGGGCTGTCGCCGGGCGGTGCCGCCGACCGGCTGGCGCTGGCCGAGGGTGCGGCGCTGTTGGGTCAGGATGACGGACTGGCCGCCCTGGAGATGGCCGGGATGGGCGGCGAGTTCGAGGCGGGGACGGACCTGCGTATCGCCCTGACCGGCGCGCCGATGCGGGCGGCCATCGACGGCACAAGGGTGGCGTGGCACGCCAGCCATGCCCTGCCTGCGGGCGCGCGCCTGACCATCGGCGGGGCCGAGGCGGGCAGTTATGGTTATTTGCATGTGGGCGGTGGCTTTGCCGGGGACGCCCCGCTGGGATCGCGTAGTGTGCACGTGGCCAGCGGGTTGGGACGGGCCGTGGAGTCAGAGGCGCGGCTGGAGATCGGCGAAGAGACGTCGCCTGCGGAGGTGAACCGGCTGCTGACCGTCGCGCCACGCTTTGAGGGCGGTACGGTGCGTGTCGTGCCGAGCCTGCAGACGAATTTCTTCGACGCCGACCAGATCGAGCGGTTCGAGACGACCCGGTTCAAGCGCGATGCGCGTGGCAGCCGCATGGGCGTGCGGCTGGATTTCGACGGCGAGGGCTTTCACAGCGATGCGGGCCTCAGCGTGCTGTCCGAGGTCGTGGTGCCAGGCGATATCCAGATCACGGGCGACGGTGCACCGTTCGTGCTGTTGGGAGAGTGCCAGACGACGGGGGGCTACCCGCGGATCGCCTCGGTTCTGCCCTGCGACCTGCCGAAAGTGGCGCAGGCCACGCCGGGTACGGGCCTGCGGTTCCGGTTCGTGACACTCGAAGAAGCGGTGGAGGCCGAGCGCCGTGCCGCCACGCATCGCAAGGGGCTGCGATCGGCGCTGACACCGCTGGTGCGCGACCCGCATGACATACGAAACCTTCTGGCCTACCAGCTGATCAGCGGTGCCACGGCCGGACGAGAGCTAGAGGAGGCGAAAGAGACATGACGACGACGGTGGATCTGAACGCGGATATGGGCGAAAGCTTCGGCCCATGGGTGATGGGCAACGACGCGGCCGTGCTGGATATCGTGACCTCGGCCAATGTCGCTTGTGGGCAGCATGCCGGTGACTGGGACGTGATGGCCGAAACCATGCGCGCGGCGGCTGACCGTGGTGTGGGCATCGGGGCGCATCCGGGCTTTCCCGATTTGCAGGGTTTCGGACGGCGGCGGATGTCCCTGCCGGCAGAGAGCCTCGGTAACCTGGTGCGCTATCAGCTGGGCGCGGCGCTGGGCATGGCGCGGGCGGAGGGGGCCGAAGTGCGGCACCTGAAACTACACGGGGCGCTGGCCAACATGGCGTCGGAGGACAAGGCCGTGGCGATGGCCTGTTACGAGGCGGCGCTTTCGGTCGCGCCGGATATGATTATCATGGTGCTGGCGGGCACGGCGCAGCAGGAAGCGGTGGCGGAGCTTGGCTGTCGGGCGGCCTGCGAGATCTTTGCCGACCGCGCCTACAACGACGACGCGACGCTGGTCGATCGCAGCAAGCCGGGGGCCGTCATTCACGACCCCGAGACCGCCGCTGCCCGCATGGTCGAGATGGTGGGCGCGGGGGCGATCATCACCGAAAGTGGCAAGCGTATTCCCACGCGGATCGATACGATTTGTCTGCATGGGGACAAGCCTACCGCTGTCGACATCGCGGGCCATGTCCGGCAAGCGTTGAAAGAGGCCGGAACGGAGCTGAAGGTGTTTGCGGGGGACCCTGTTTCGGTGTGAGGGGTGCTATCGGCTTGGTCTTGCCGCCGTCCTCGCAGCATGCGTGACCGCATTTACGACGTCGTGGCCGCAAACCGCCTGCGATGGTTCGCCGATTGAAACTTGGGTCCCGCTGGCGCAGGGTGCTGAAGAATCCGAAGAAGGAAATGCGCCATGTTGACGTCCAGCCCCGCTGCTACCCCCAACATTGCACACTGGAAAGAGCGGGTCGAGCTGGCCGCCGCGTTCCGCTGGACCGCCCGGTTGAACATGCACGAGGCCGTGGCGAACCATTTCAGCCTGTCGGTCAACGAGGACGGCACGCAGTTCCTGATGAACCCCAACCAGGTGCATTTCAGCCGGGTGAAGGCATCGGACCTGCTGTTGATCGATGCGGGTGATCCCGAGACGCTGGACAGGCCCGGCGCGCCCGATCCGACCGCATGGGGGCTGCATGGTGGGGTGCATCGGGCCTGTCCGCACCACCGCTGTCTGATGCACGTGCATTCGATTCACGCCACGGTGCTGGCCAGTCTGGCCGACAGCACGCTGCCGCCGATCGACCAGAACTGTGCCACCTTCTTCAACCGTTATGTTATAGATGACGGCTATGGCGGGCTTGCCTTTGAGGATGAGGGTGACCGCTGTGCGCAGATGTTGGGCGATGCGTCGAAGAAAGTGATGATCATGGGCAATCACGGTATTTTGGTGATGGGCGATACGGTCGCGGATTGCTTCAACCGCATGTATTATTTCGAGCGGGCGGCCGAGACGTATATCCGGGCGTTGCAGACCGGCCAGCCACTGCGGGTGCTGTCGGACGAGGTGGCCGAGAAGACCGCGCGTGAGATGGAAGAGTACCCGGGGCAGGGCGACAAGCACCTGGCGGAACTGATGGCGATCCTGGATGACGAAGGGTCGGATTACGCTGCGTGAGGTGGGAAGTGCCAAATCTTTTGCAGAAAAGATTTGGCAAAAGCTTTCTGAAAGCTTTTGCCGTTAGGCGCGGCCGGCCTCGGAGGAGAGCGTGACGGAGCTTACTCCGAGTTTTTGCAGGGCGGATTCCCACTTTGTTGCGTCGGCGTGGGAAAACACGATTTCCTTGTCGGCCTCGACCGTGAGCCACGCGTTCTGGGACAATTCGCTTTCCAGCTGGCCGGGGCCCCAGCCGGCATAGCCCAAGGCCACGATGTTGCGCAGCGGACCGCGGCCAAGCGCCAGGTCCTCCAGGATGTCCATCGTCGCGGTCATGGCGAAATCGTCGTTCACGTCGAGTGTGGAGATTGCCGAATGGTAGCCATAGTCATGCAACACGAAGCCGCGGCCATGTTCCACCGGGCCGCCGAAATGAACAGGCAGATTCGTCATGTCGCGTCCCTGCGCGATCTCGAGTTGCTCCAGCAGGTCGCTGAGGCGCAAATCGTCGGCGCGCTTGTTTACGATGAGACCCATCGCGCCCTCTGGGGAATGTGCGCAGATAAAGACCACCGATTGGGCGAAGCGGTCGTCGCCCATGGCTGGCATGGCAATCAGCAGTTTTCCCGTCAGGTCGATGTCGCTCAAGGCGGTCCCCGGTGGTTTGGTTACAGGTCCCATGATGGGGGTGCGGGGCGCTCTGTGCAACCGTCCTGCCTTGAGAGTGCCGGTATTTCTCGCTTCAATGTGAATTGGCAAAGCCGATGAAACCCGCCATGAGAGTATCCATGCGAAAGATCATTACCCTATTGAAAGCCGCCTTGGTCGCGGTCTGTGCCGCGCCGGTCGCGGCCCAGGATACTGCCGACATGGTGCGCGTCGATGTGCTGCCCGGATGGCGGGCGGCGGATGGCAGTCACTACGCCGCTTTGCGGCTGGACTTGGCGCCGGGGTGGAAGACTTATTGGCGCAGCCCGGGCGAGGCCGGTGTGCCGCCGCTGTTCAACTGGCGCGGATCGCGCAACCTTGCCGGGCTGGAGGTGATCTGGCCCGCGCCCAAGCCGGTGCCGCAATTCGGGTTCATGACCATCGGGTACGACAGTGACGTCGTGGTGCCTTTGCGCATCCGGCCCAAGGCGGGCGGGCGTGACGTGCGGCTGGAAGGCCAGCTGGAGATCGGTGTGTGCAAGGATATCTGCGTGCCGGTCAGCGTGAACGTGACGCAGGTCTTGCCGAGTGCTGCAAAAAAGCCCGACCCTGCCATCGTCGCGGCCCTGACCGAGCGGCCTTACGGGGCCGAGGAGGCCGGGGTGCGGAGCGTGGCCTGCCGGTTGTCGCCGGTCGCGGGCGGCGTGCAACTGACCGCGACGATCCGGATGCCGAAGCTGGGCGTTTCGGAATACGCCGTGGTCGAGTCGAGTGATCCCAAGATCTGGGTCTCGCCGCCCGAGACAACGCGGCAGGGCGACAGCCTGATCGCGCGGGCGGTGTTGAGCCATGTCGACGGCCGGTCCTTTGCCGTCGATCGCAGAGGCCTGCGCTTTACCGTGTTGAGCCGGGGTGGCGCCGTGGATATTCAGGGCTGTTCGGCGGGCTGACGGCGAAAGGCGTGGCGAAGGGCCACGGCGGCGTAGAGCAGAAGCACAATAAGCAAGCTTCCCGTGATGAAGAACAGCAGGGCTGTAGGCATCGGAGATGCAAAGGCCAGCCCGGCGAGCGGTGCGAACAGGCTGCCGGTCAGTGCCGTATAACCCAGCGTGGCCGCGAAGAGCGCCGCGATGGCGGCCGCGCCCGCAAGCATGACGCCGCGCAACTCTCCAGGTCTGGAGCGTAGGGCGCGGCGAAGAGAGGCTGTCTGGCGCGCGACGTCGGACTGGATGGCGATGATCGCGGGCACCAAAAGCAGGACAAGCACCATCCCGAAGGCCAGTCCATAGACCAGCGTAATGACCGTGGGCTTGATGAATTGCGCCTGGGTCGATTGCTCGAACAGAAGCGGGGTGAGGCCAAGCACCGTCGTCAGCGTGGTCAGCATGACGGGGCGCAGCCGGTCGACCGCGCCTTCGATGATCGCGGGGACGATGCCGCGTTCCTTGGCGTAATCGTCGATGGTGGTCACCAGCACGATCGAATCGTTGATGATGATGCCGGTCATGCCCAGAAGCCCCACAACGGTGAACATCGACAGGGGCACCTCCCAGAAGGCATGGCCATAGATCGTGCCGACAAGCCCGAAGGGGATGATCGACATCACCACGATGGGCCGCGTCCAGCTGGCGAAGACCCAGGCGAGAACCAGGTAGATGCCGGTCAGAGTGAGGATCAGGCCGAGGCGGGCGTCGTTGAGGAACTCGCTTTCCTGTTCGGCAAGGCCGCCAAGCTGCCATTCGACTTGGTGCACGCTGGCGATGCGGGGCAGGATCTCGGTTTCGAGTGTGGTGCTGATTTCGGCGGCGCGAGCGGGGTCGTCCTCGGAAATGTCACCCGTCACGTTGATGTGGCGGATGCCGTTCTCGCGCCGGATGGTGGAGAAGCCCACACGCTCGGTCACGCTGACGATATCGGCGAGGGGCAGGTAAGCGCCGGTGGGTGCGCGGACCTGCATCCTTTCGAGGAAGTCGGCGGTGAGTTCTGATTCCGGCACCTCGACGCGGATCTCGGCGCTGCGGGCGCTGTCGGGATAGGTCGCGGCCTCGATCCCGTTCAGGCGATGGCGCAGAACCGTGCCCAGGTCGTCGATGGTAAAGCCGAGCGCCTGGCCCTGCGGGGTAAGTTCGAGGATCAGTTCCTGCTTGTCATAGGCCAGGTTATCCTCGACCGCCGACACCTCCGGGTAGTCGAGCAGTGCGGATTTGAGCGCCTCGGAGGCGTCCTTCAGGGTGTCGGCGGTGGCGCCGTAGAATTCCACGTCGAGCGCGTCGCCGCCGGGGCCCGAGCGCCAGCCGCGAAAGCTGAGTTCCTCGGTCAGGGGGTGGCGGGTGACGGCGTCCTGCAACTCGGCCACGAAGGCGAAGGAGGAATAGGGGCGCAGGTCGGGATCGATGAGTTCGATCGAGATGCCGCCAAGCTGGTCGGGTTCCTTCGTGTCGGCGCCCGCAAGGCCGCCGCCGGAATTGCCGCCGATCTGGGCGATGGCGAACTTGATGGGGTTGGCGCCGTAGCGGTCCTCGTAGTCAGCGCCGAGGTCTTCGACGGCGGTCTGGATCTGGCGCATCATGGCCAGCGTGTCGTCGCGCGTGGCGCCGGGGGCCATGGAAAAGTTGCCGGTCACGCTGCCGCGTTCGGGAGCATTGAAGAAGCGCCATTGCACGTCGCCCCGGATGAAGAGCGCGGCCTGCGAGGCGAGGAGTACGACAATGCCAGCAAGCACGGGGTAACGTGCGCGGATGACCAGCGCCATGAACGGGCGGAAGGCGCGTTCGCGCAGCCAGACGAAGCCGCGGTTCACGGTCCGGGAGGGCCAGTCGTACCAGCGTTCCTTGCCCGCATGGGTGAGCGCGTGGGACATGTGGTGCGGCAGGATCAGGAAGCATTCCACCAGCGAGGCGGTCAGCACCACGATCACGGTAAAGGGGATGTCGATGATCAGGTCGCCGAAGCGCCCGCCGATGGCCACCAGCCCGAAAAAGGCGATGAGCGTGGTCAGTGTGGCGGAGAAAACGGGCAGCGCCATGCGCTGGGCTGCGCGTTCGGCGGCCTGAACGGGGTTTTCGTGATATTTGCGCACACGGGCGTCGGCATGTTCGCCCACCACGATGGCATCGTCCACCACGATGCCGAGCGTGATGATAAGCGCAAAGAGCGAGATCATGTTGATGGTCAGCCCCGCCATGTACATCAGTGCGATGGTGGCCAGCATTGCAACCGGGATACCCGCCGCGACCCAGAAGGCGGTGCGGGCGTTAAGGAACAGAAACAGCAGCGATACCACCAAAAGAAGGCCGGTCAGGCCATTGTCGAGCAGCATGTCGAGACGGCCGGAGATGGCGTCGGAGCGCGTATTGATGAGCGTCAGTTCCGTGCCTTCGGGCAGGGTCGCTTCCATCCGGGCGGCGATCTCCTCGACCTGCGCCTGAATGGCGAGGGCGTCGCCGTTGGCGGAGCGGTCGACTCGGATCTGAAGGGCCGGGTTGTCGCCGACGAAGTACTGGCGTTCGCGGTCGATGCCTTCGACCCGCACATCGGCCTCGTCGCCGATGGTGAGCTTGGAGCCGTCGGGGTTCGAGCGCAGGATCAGAGCCTCGATCTGGTCGGTGTCGCGTTTCTCAGTGCCGATCCGGACGCGGGTGGCACCGCCCGACACGTCGCCCGCGGGGTCGGTGTCGGCCTCGGCGGCGATCACGGCGGCAATCTCGGCCATGGTGATGTCATAGGCGATGAGGTTGGTGGTGGGCACCTCGACGATGGTGTGCGGCGCGGCGACGCCCTGAAGCGTGGTGCGGGTGACGCCGGCGTCGTAGAGGCGGGTCACCAGCTCGTCGGCGAACTGCCCGAGTTGGGGCGTGGCGACGGGGCCGGTCAGGACGATGTCGGTGACACGGTCGCGCCATGCGCCGCGGGTGACGCGCGGTTCCTCGGCCTCTTCGGGCAGGTCGGTGATGCTGTCGACGGCCGCCGAGACATCGTCGGCGGCGCGGCCCATGTCCCAGCCGGGCTCGAATTCAAGCTGGATGCTGGCGGTGTTCTCGCGCGAAGTGGCTTGCGAGGTTTCCACGCCCTCGACGGCCAAGAGCGCGGGTTCGAGCACCTGCACGATTCCGGCGTCGATATCCTCTGCGCTGGCGCCGTCCCAGAGAACGGAGACGCTGACCTCGTCGATGACGACATCCGGGAAAAACTGAGCCTGCATCCGGGGGGCGGCGGCGATGCCCAGCACCACGAGTACCACGAGCAGCAGGTTCGCCGCCGTGGGGTGACGGGTGAAATAGGACAGGATGCCGCCGGCGCGGTCGGGCAGGTCGCGGACCATGGGTTAGCTGCCCATGCGGCGTTCGAGCCGTTCAACGGTTTGCGCCGGCACTTCCGGCTGCTCAAGCTGGCCCAGCAGGCGGGTTTTCATGGCGGCGGGGATGTCGGGGCTTTCCTCGACAAACTGGCGCAGGCGGGCGCGGCGGTCTTCGCTGAGTTCCAGCATCTGGGAGGTGTCGTCGGCCTCGGGCGTGTTGCCAAGGGGGCGGACCTTGAGGCCTGGGCCGAGAAGCGGACTGCGTTCGGTCACGATGTCCAGACCGTCGAGGCCGTCGCCGGACACGAGGATGTCGTTGCCCTGACGGCGGACCAGCGTGACGGGGACGGCGCGCAAGCGGTCCTCGGCTGTCAGGGCCAGCACCGTGCCGTCCGAGCCGAGCGCCGTGGCGGGCAGGCGGACGACATTGTCGAGCGGCGGTTCTTCGATCAGGACCGAGACGAAGTCGCGGGGTTTGAGGCCTTGCGGGTCGTCGATGCGGGCATAGACGAGACGCCCGGTCTGGCCCTCCTCGACGCCGGCGCTGTCGCGGGTGATGCGGCCGGTGGTTTCCATTTCCAGGCCGAAAACGTCGAGCCGGATGCGGACGGTCGCGAGGATCAGGTCGCCGTTTCCATCCAGCAGGCGGCGGTGCTGGGCGGTGGAGACGCGGAAAGCGACATCGAGCGCGGTAGTGTCGATGAGATCGGCCAGCTTCTCGTTGGCGGAGACCAGCCGGCCTTCGACCACGCTGACGGCTTGCAGCGTGCCGGTGAAAGGGGCGGTGATGGTGGTCTCGTCCAACGCCTTCTGCGCCTCGGCTAGCGCGATGCGGCTGCGAGAAAGGCGGGTCTGGGCCTGGTCGACGCGGGCCTCGGCGGTGGCTTCGGCCTGGCGGCGGGTCAGGACGGCCTGTTCGGCGCTGGCGGCATCCAGTTCGGCGAGTTCGACGGCGGCGGCGGTGCCAACGCCGCGCTCTTCGAGGTCAAGCTGGCGGTCGAGGGCACGTTTGCGCAGCTCGGCCTGCGACTGCGCCGCGGCAAGCTCGTCGCGGGCGAGGTTGAGGCCGCGTTCGGCCTCGCGCACCTCGGCCTCGGCATCGGTGAGGTCGGCGCGGGCGAGGTCAAGCGCGAATTGCGCGTCGGTGGGGTCGATGCGGGCCAGAACCTGCCCGTCGCGGACGCGGCCGCCATCCTCGAAAAGCGCGGTCAACTCGGTGACGCGGCCCGGCGCATCGGAGCGGATTTCCAGCGTGCGGCGGCTTTCCACCTCGCCATAGGCGGTCAGGACGGGTGTTTGCTTGCCCGGTTTCGCAGTGACGGTGTTGACGGCGAAGACGCGCTCGCGCCGCTCGGGTGCTTGGGTTTCGGCGCTCATGCGTTCCTGCACGGCGGAAAACACGATCTGACCGGCATAGGCGAAGAGGCCCACTGTCAGGGACAGCAGGAAAAGTCCGGTCAGGCTGTGGCGCAGGAACCGCATTCAGATCAACCTTTTAAGCCACTTGGCGCGGGGCAGTCATACCATATAGATAGACGTCCGCGGCAAGGTTTCATGGGCCTGATACGCGGCCAAAGGTCACTTCCGTCGCAAATGTTCGTCCAGACGCGGCATTATTTCGACGAAATTGCAGGGGCTGTGGCGGTAATCGAATTGGTAGGCCAGGATTTCGTCCCACGCATCCTTGCAGGCGCCGGGGCTGCCGGGCAGGGCGAAAAGATAGGTGCCGTTTGCCACGCCCCCCGTAGCGCGGGATTGCACGGCGGAGGTGCCGATCTTTTTCATAGATACGATGGTGAAGACCGTTCCGAAGGCGTCGATTTCCTTTTCATAGACGTCCCTGTGCGCCTCGACCGTGACGTCGCGGCCCGTCAGGCCGGTGCCGCCGGTGGAGATGACCACGTCGATTTCGGGGCTTGCGATCCATTCGCGCAGCTGCTCGGTAATCTGGTCGCGCTCGTCTCGGACGACCATGCGGTCGGCGAGTATGTGACCCGCCGCCTCGATCCGTTCGACCAGCGCCGCACCGGAGCGGTCCTGGCTGAGGTCGCGGCTGTCGGAGACGGTCAGAACGGCGATGCGGACCGGGATGAAGTCCTTGGATTCGTCTATCTTGGACATGGTTTTATGCTCTACTTTCAGGAGCCGGGAGTGATGTCGAACCAGTTGGGGTGCGGTCCGAGATTGACCACCTTCGTAGCGCCGATCATGCCGCTCTTGCCCCAGCTGTCGTGAATATGTCCGCAGACGGCCAGTTGCGGCTGTATCCGGGCAATTGCGTCGCGGATCGCCGTGGACCCTACGGAAAGATCATTGGACGTCATGTCGGCGACGCCCTTTGGCGGTGAATGTAGCACCAGGATGTCGGCCAGCTGGCAATGAGAGAGGAGCGTCGCGGCCTGGTCCTCATCCAGATCGCAGGACCAGGAGCCGAACGGCGTGGTCGGCACGCCGTAGCCCAGGCCGAACACGGTAAGGTCGTCCCAGGTGGTCGCCTCGCCGTGCAGCACGGTCATGTTGGGCAGCGCTGCGGCGCGCAACTCGTCCGCGCTTTCCGCATTGCCGGGAACGGCGATGATGGGTGCGGTGATGCCGGACAGCATTTCCATCGCGTCATCCAGTCCCGCGCGGTGGTTGCAGAAATCCCCCGCGCCGATGACAAGGTCGGCCTCGGCGCTGGCGGTTACCAGTTCGGCGGCGCGGGCGCGGGCAAGGTGCAGGTCGGAAAAGGCGAGAATCTTCATGTCTGTCCTTCGAGGCGGGCCTGAAGGTCGAGCAGGTCGGCCCAGGCGACGCGTTTCTCATGCGGTTTGCGCAAGAGGTAGGCGGGATGGAACATCGGCAGGGCGGGCTTGCCGAAGGCTTGCGTCCATTGGCCGCGCAGGCGGGTGATGCCGCGTTTGCCGAGTGCGGCCTGACAGCTGATATTGCCCATGAGAACGATCACGTCCGGATCGGCCAATTGCACGTGGCGTTCCACGAAAGGCAGCAGCATGGCGATTTCCTGCGGGTTCGGGTCGCGGTTCTGCGGCGGGCGCCAGGGCAGGATGTTGGTGATGTAGGCGCCGGTGGCGGGATCGTCGTTGCCGCGTGCGTGTCCGATGGCGGCAAGCATCCGATCGAGCAGTTGTCCGGCGCGACCGACGAAGGGTTTGCCCTGCTGATCCTCGTCACGTCCCGGCGCCTCGCCGATGATCATCAGGCGGGCGGAGGGGTGGCCGTCGGAGAAGACCAGATTGCGCGCGCCGCGTTTCAAGTCGCAATGCTCGAAAGCGGCGAGGGCGGATTTGAGCGCGTCGAGAGAGCCTGCGTCGGCGGCGGCGAACCCGGCTTCGGCGGCAGTGTCGACCTCGGGTGCCTTGGCCGGGATGGGGGGCGCGGAATCCGGTTTCTTGGCCGGTGTCAGCTTTTCAGGTACCTCATAGCGGTTCACGGGCGTGTCGCCGATCGCCTCGGTCGCGCCGAGATCGATCTGCCAGTCGAGCATGGCAAGGGCGGTGTGCGAATCCAAGGGGGCGGTCATGGGGCGGAAGATAGCGGCTGTGGCGGGGCGGGGGAAGACGGGTTGCATGTTCGGCCGCTTGGCCCGCCTATCCCGGGGGCGTGGGCTTTCGCCCACCCTACGCTTGCCCCGGCGCGCCCGCTTTCCTATAAGCGCGCAGGTATTTGACGTCGGAGCGGTGGCATGACTTTTCAACACGCGCATCTTTTAGGGATCGAGCCCCTGGCGCAGTCGGATATCTCTACCCTGCTTGATTTGTCGGACCAGTACGTGGACCTCAATCGCCGCGACCAGAAGCATGCCGATGCGCTGGCGGGGCTGACGCAGATCAACATGTTTTTCGAGAACTCGACCCGGACGCAGGCCAGTTTCGAGCTGGCGGGCAAGCGGCTGGGGGCGGATGTGATGAACATGGCGATGCAGGCGTCCTCGATCAAGAAAGGCGAGACGCTGATCGATACTGCGATGACGCTGAACGCCATGCATCCCGACCTTCTGGTCGTGCGGCATCCGCAATCGGGGGCGGTGGACCTGCTGGCGCAGAAAGTGAATTGCGCCGTTCTGAATGCGGGTGACGGGCGGCACGAGCATCCCACCCAGGCGCTTTTGGATGCGCTGACGATCCGGCGGGCGAAAGGCCGGCTGCATCGGTTGAGCATCGCGATCTGCGGGGATATCGCGCATTCCCGCGTGGCGCGGTCGAACATCATACTGTTGGGCAAGATGGAGAACCGGGTGCGGCTGGTGGGGCCGCCCACGCTGATGCCGGCGGGAATTGCCGACTTCGGTGTCGAGGTGTTCGAGGACATGCGCGAAGGGCTGAAGGATGTCGACGTGGTGATGATGCTGCGCCTGCAACGGGAGCGGATGGATGGCGGCTTCATCCCCAGTGAGCGGGAGTATTACCATCGCTACGGTTTGGATGCCGAGAAGCTGGGCCATGCCAAGGCGGATGCCATTGTCATGCATCCCGGCCCGATGAACCGGGGCGTGGAGATCGACGGAGAGATCGCCGATGACATCAATCGCAGCGTGATCCAGGAACAGGTCGAGATGGGCGTGGCCGTGCGCATGGCGGCCATGGACTTGCTGGCACGAAACCTGCGGGCAAGGCCCAAGGAGGTGATGGCATGAGCGACCGGATCGAAATCCGTGAAAGCGAGAGTGGCGTGGTGCGCGTCTTTGACGTGGACCTGGACCGCGCGGAAGCCGAGACCTTCAACCGGCGCAACGGCAGTTGGCCGTTGCAGGACGCGCTGGGAGCCGAAACGCTGGACCCGCATCATGTCGACATGATCCAGGTAGAGGACCTGACGGGCCTTGGCCTGCGCCAGTACCTGGAAGAGGGGGTGGGGGTGTCCTGGGACGATCTGGGAGACGAGCAAGCGGTCATCGAAGGTCTGAAGGGCACGGTGCTGATCGTTGGCTCGCGGGCCTTTGGCGGGCAGGCGCAGGTTTTGACCCCGCGGGCGCCGCTGACGCTGGTGGCGACGTTGAGCGAAGAGAAGGCGCCGGTGCAGTTCGAACCGCTTCCGAGCGCCGGGGCGCAGGTGGCACCCGCACCGGAGGAGGCCGCCGAGGCCGAACCGAAGAAAAAATCGGATGCGGCGATGTCGGGGCGGGTGGCGATGATCGCGCTGCTTGTGCTGTTCGTTTTGACGGCTGTCGTGGTGTGGGTGGCTTCGTGAGCGACCCGCGTTCCGTCATGGTGCCGCAGGCGGAACTTGAACCCGGAGAGCGGGTCTTGGAAATTTTTCGCGCTGATCGCACGGCTTATTGGCGTGATCATGCCTGGATGGCCGCGGGCGCGATGGCGCTGGGCATGGGCGTGCTTTGGGCCATCGGCAATCCGCATGTCTGGACAGGTGCCGTGGGCGGGTTGGCCGCGATCGCGGTACGCGCCGGGTACTTGGCGTCGGACGAGATGAAGGCGCGGTGGGATCTGACCGACCGGCGCGTGCTGGGCCCTCTGGGCAAGCAGGCGTGGCTGCGGGACATCGCGCAGGTTCGCGTGCTGGGCTCGGCCGTGCAGATCGTCACGACGGGCGGCGACAAACACCTGATGAAATACCAGGCCGACCGGGCCGCCGTGAAGGTCCGGATCGAGGCGGCGGTGGCGGAGGCGCGTACATGACAGCCCCGCAGGACGAGTGGGAGGGCATCCTCGATCCCGGCGAACAGGTGCTGTGGCAGGGACGGCCCGATCCGGCCATCACGTTCCGCGCGGCGCATGCCGCGGCGCTGGTCTTTGGGTTGTTCTTCGCGGGATTTGCGCTGTTCTGGATGGTGATGGCGGCGCAGGCGGGTGGTAGGTTCTGGATGTTCGGACTGATCCATTTCTCGGTCGGGCTGGGGATCGCCTTTGGCGGGATCTTCTGGGAGCCTTGGAAACGGCGGCACACGTGGTACACGCTGACCGACAGGCGAGCCTTCATTGCGCGGAACCTGCCGTTCCGGGGCCGGACGCTGAAAAGCTATCCCATTACGGACGGGACACGGCTTGAGTTCCGGGATGGTATGCCGGGGTCGATCATGTTCGACCACGTGATGCGACGGCGCAAGAACGGGCACTACCGCGTCGACATAGGGTTCGAGCGGATCGCGGAGGCGGGCGAGGTGATGCGGCTGATGCGGCAGGTTCAGGAAAGGCAGAGTGCATGACGAGGGTGCTGTTCGAGAACGCCCGGCTGGTCGACCCCGAGGCGGGAGAGGTGACCGAAGGCTGGCTGCTGGTCGAGGATGGCCGCATTGCCGCCCGCGGAAGCGAAGATGCCCAGAACAAGGCGGATAGGCGGGTGGATTGCTGTGGCAAGTTCCTGGCGCCGGGCATGGTGGACTTGGGAGTCAAAGTCTGCGAGCCGGGCGAGCGGCACAAGGAAAGCTACCGCAGCGCCGGGGCCGCGGCGGCGGCGGGAGGCGTGACAACGATGATCACCCGGCCCGACACTCTGACCGCGATCGACAGCCCGGAAACGCTGGAATTTGTTGCCCGCCGCGCCAATGAGGCGGCGCCGGTGAACGTGCTGCCCATGGCGGCGCTGACCAAGGGGCGCGAGGGGCGAGAGATGACCGAGATCGGGTTCCTGATGGATGCCGGTGCGGTGGCCTTTACCGATTGCGATCACGTCGTGACCGACAACAAGGTGCTGAGCCGGGCACTGACCTATGCGCGCAGCCTGGGCGCTTTGGTCATCGGGCATGTGCAGGATCCGGGGCTGAGCGCCGGGGCGGCGGCGACGAGCGGCAAGTTCGCCTCGTTGCGCGGCCTGCCGGGTGTCGGAACCGTGGCCGAGCGCATGGGGCTGGAGCGCGACCTTGCGCTGGTCGAGGCGACGGGCGCGCGGTATCACGTCGACCAGGTGACGACGGCGGTCAGCCTGCCGGCGCTGGACCGCGCCAAGGCGGCGGGTCTGGACGTGACGGCAGGCACGTCGATCCACCATCTGACGCTGAACGAGCTGGACGTGGCGGACTATCGCACCTTCTTCAAGGTCAAGCCGCCGCTTCGGTCGGAAGATGACCGGCGCGCCATGGTCGAGGCGGTGCGCGACGGCGCGATCGACATTATCAGCTCCATGCACACGCCGCAGGACGAGGAGTCCAAGCGACTGCCGTTCGAGGAGGCGGCCAGCGGGGCTGTTGGGCTGGAAGCCTTGCTGCCGGCGGCGTTGCGGCTCTACCATTCCGGCGAACTTGACCTGCCTTGCCTGTTCCGTGCGCTGGCGCTGAACCCGGCCAAGCGGCTGGGTCTGGACGCCGGGCGCCTGGCCGAGGGGGCCCCCGCGGACCTTGTTCTGTTCGACGCCGATGTGCCTTTCATACTGGACCGCTGGACATTGCGCTCGAAATCGAAAAATACCCCGTTTGACGGGCAACGCTTGCAGGGTAGGGTTCTTGCGACCTATGTTTCCGGGGAAGTGGTTTTCGAGAGCGTAAATGCCTGATTTACAGTCCAGTTTGACCGTTCTCGCCTTGTGGGGCGTCATTGGGTACCTGATTGGGTCGATCCCGTTCGGGATGGTGGTGGCGCGTGTCCTGGGCCTTGGCAACCTGCGCAACATCGGATCGGGCAATATCGGCGCCACCAACGTGTTACGCACTGGTAACAAGCTGGGAGCGGCGGCGACGCTGATCCTGGACGGTGGCAAGGGCGCTGTCGCCGTGCTGCTGGCGCGGCTGTTGGCCGGCGAAGACGCCGCGCAGCTGGCCGGGCTCGCCGCCTTTGCCGGGCATTGCTACCCGGTGTGGCTGTCGTTTCGCGGCGGCAAGGGGGTGGCGACGTTCCTGGGCATCATGCTGGCGCTGGCCTGGCCGGTGGGCATTGCATGTTGCCTGAGCTGGCTGGTGGCGGCGGCGGCGACGCGGATATCGAGCATGGCGGCAATCTACATGGCGGCGCTGTCGACGATCTGGATGGTGTTCCTGGGGTACCGGGATCTGTTCGTGCTGGGCATCGTACTGACCCTGTTCGTCTTTCTCCGCCATGCGGCCAATATCCGGCGGTTGCGGGACGGAACGGAGCCGAAGATCGGCCAGAAGTGACACCGGCGGCGGGTGGCGCGGCAGTCATCGCCAATTTCGCTAGAAGAGGAGTGCAAAGGTGTAGCGCTTGACCTTTCTGCAGGTTCTGGTATTTCTGTTGTGACAGAAATTTGTGGAATCACGCCATGGAACTTTCGCCCGCGACACAGAACTTCATCCTTCACTGGGGAGAGATGGGCGCGAAATGGGGGGTCAACCGCTCGGTCGCGCAGATCCACGCGCTGCTGCATGTCATGCCGGACCCGATGACGGCCGAGGAAATCAGCGAGACGCTCAACCTTGCGCGGTCGAACGTATCCAACGGGCTAAAGGAATTGCAGGCCTGGAAGCTGGTGAAGGTCAGCCGGCAACTGGGCGACCGGCGGGATCATTTCACATCAGTGCGGGATATGTTCGACCTTGTCACGGTCGTGATCGAGGGACGACGCGAGCGCGAATATGCGCCGACCCTGGCCGCGCTGAAAGCAGTGGCCGACGAGGCGGAGGCGGACGGCACACCAAAGAACGTGCAAGGACGTATCCGCGAGACGCTCGACACGATGCAGCTGTTCGATGACTGGTATCGCGACGTTTCTCGCTTGCCGCGTGCGGTACAGTTGAGTGCCGTTAAACTGGGCGCGCGGATCGCGAAGTTCCTGCCGAAAGGCAAAACCGGGTAAAAAATTTGGCTGGAGATTTCATTCATGACAGAAATAACTGAAAATATGAAACTGCGAGAGACCTATGTGGTTGACCCCGTGGCGTTCTTTTTCGCGCTGGTGGGCGCACCGCTGGCGGTGGCTGCGGGGGGCTTTTGGGCCTTGGCCATCCCGATCTTCGCCGTTGTGTACGGCGGGCCGTTCTACCTGGCGATCGGGGTGCCGGTGCTGCTGTGGTACCTGGGCCGCAGACCGCCCAAACCATGGCGCATCGCGGGGCTGGCGCTGGTCAGTTACGGCGTGCCGGCGGGCGTCTTCATGCTGTATCTGCTGGTGACCGGCGGCCAAAGCGCGGCGCAGGAATTCGTCATATTCGCTGGGTTCGGCCTGATCTTTGCCCCGCTCTGGGGCGGCGTTTTCGGCATCTTCTACCGTAACTTCCGGCGCGAGTTTTACGCGCGCCCCATCTGAAGGAGACATGACATGATGGTATTTCTACTGAGTTTCATTGGGCTGGCGCTGGCCGCATTGGCGGTGTTGACCCGGATGATCCTGCTGATCGGATCGATGCAGCGGGACTGTCCCGAGACCGGACCCGCGGCGCGGCTGGTGGCGGTGACCGTGGCCACGGGGTTCTGCGCCATCGGCGCGGGCGGTGTGCTGCTGATCGCTGCGGCGTTTCCGATCCTGGCGCAGGCGCCGGTGATGGCGTTCTTCGTTGGGCTGGGGCTGGCCGTGCTGTGCCTCGGCCTTGGGTTCTCGCACGCGGTGAACACGCTGCGGCTGACGCTTTACAGGTCCAAGGTGCTTGCCGATAGCTGAGGCGGGTGCTGACAGACGGAAAAGGCCGCCCTTGATCGGGGCGGCCTTTTTCATTGGTGCGGACTCGCGTTCAGTAGCTGAATTCTTCGTAAATCTTGGTCAGGTCGCCGTTCCACGCGCCGTGATAGCGGTCGAGCAGCTCATCGGCGGGAACACGGCCAGAGTCGACGCTTTCCTGAAGCGCGTTTAGGAAATGGGTCTCATCTGGGACCATGCCGCCGGCGCCGGGTCGGGCGCGGGCCTTGAGGCCGGCCTCGGCGATGGAAAGCACCTCGCGGGCGAGGTCGTGCATGGAGATGTTACCGACCTTCGCATCCAGCGCCTCGACGCTGGCGGCGACGCGCAAGGCCTCGCGCGTCTCGGCATCCCAGCCTTTGGCCACGTCCCACGCGGCGTCGAGCGCGGACTGGTCATACATTAGACCCACCCAGAAGGCGGGCAGCGCGCAGAGCCGCCGCCACGGGCCTCCATCGGCGCCGCGCATTTCCATGAATTTCTTGATCCGTGCCTCGGGGAAGATCGTGGTGAGGTGATCGGCCCAGTCCGACAGAGTTGGCGTTTCGCCGGGCAGCGCGGGCAATTTGCCCTTGAGGAAGTCGCGGAAGGACTGACCCAGGGCGTCGATATACTGCCCGTCGCGGTAGACGAAGTACATCGGCACATCGAGAGCGTAGTCGGCATACCGCTCGAACCCGAAGCCATCCTCGAACACGAAGGGCAGCATGCCGGTGCGGTCGGCGTCGAGGTCGCGCCAGACGCGGGCGCGCCAGGACTTGTGGCCGTTGGGCTGTCCGTCGAGGAAAGGCGAATTGGCAAAAAGCGCGGTGGCCACAGGTTGAAGGGCGAGGGCCACGCGCAGTTTCTGCACCATGTCGGCCTCGGATGCGAAATCGAGATTGACCTGAACCGTGCAGGTGCGGCGCATCATGGTCTGGCCCATGGTGCCGACCTTCTGCATGTAGGCATCCATGAGCTTGTAGCGGCCCTTGGGCATCATCGGCATGTCTTCGTGCCGCCAGATCGGCGCGGCGCCCAGGCCGATGAAGCCGACGCCGACCTTGTCGGCGACGTCCTTGACCTCAGCCAAGTGGACGTTCACTTCGTCGCAGGTGTGGTGGATGGTCTCGACCGGGGCGCCGGAGAGTTCAAGCTGGCCGCCGGGTTCGAGCGACACGTTGGCACCGTCCTTTTCAAGGCCAATGAGGTTCTCCCCTTCCATGACCGGGGACCAACCGTGCTTGTCGCGCAGGCCTTCGAGAACGGCGCGCACGCTGCGGTCGCCGTCATAGGGGATTGGCTTGAGCGTGTCCTTGCAATAGCCGAATTTCTCGTGCTCGGTGCCGATGCGCCAGTCATCGCGCGGTTTGCAGCCGCTTTCGAGATAGCCTGCCAGTTGGGCCTCTGACTCGATCGGGCCGCCGCCGGATTGGGGGATGGACATAGAGAATTTTCCTGCGTTGCGCGCGAACTTGGGGGAGAGGCTTGGCCCGAATGGGCGAGGGTGTCAATGCAGCCGATTGGAGTAGGTCGACCAGACGGTGACGGTGTCGCGATCTTGTGACGAGAGCGCCGCGAGCATTTTCTGCACGCGCAGGCCTGGCAGGGTAGTGAAGGCGTCGAAGAGCGTGTCGGCACCCTGGGCGGTCGTCGGGATCATGAGGGCGGGCTGGCCGGGCTGGTGCAGGCCCCAGTGGGACGGCTTGGCGGCGTGATCGAGCGTGAGGCGGGACATCTCGGCCAGGTCGACGGTGCCGCCGGTGAGCGGGCCGAAATAGGTGACGCGGCCCTCATCCACCTGCACGATGCCGGGCCCGCCGGTGGCGCCGCGGAAGCGGGCGCGTTGCAGGCCGATGAACGCGAGTGCGGCCCCGACCGGCAACAGGATGTAGCCGACCCACGAGAGGATGCCGATGAAGCCGAGCGACCACCACGCGCCGAGGGCGATGACGCCCGCGCCGATCAGCACCTCGCGCCAGCGGGTGAGGCGGGCTGCGGCTTCGGGGCGGATGAAGCTCATGCCCAGTCTCCGAAGCGCTGTTGCCAGACGGTCATGGCGGCCACGGCGGCGGTGTCGGCGCGCAGGATGCGGGGGCCTAGGGCGGTGGGATGCGCAACGGGCAGGGCGTGAAGACGCGCGCGCTCGGTGTCTGAAAAGCCGCCCTCCGGGCCGATCAGGATGGCCCAGGGGCTTGCATGCCCGTCTTGCCGAACGGCCTCGCTTGGGCCGGCGAGGGCTTCGTCACAGAACATCAGTTGGCGGTTCTCCGGCCAGTCGGCAAGCAGGCGGTCGAGCTTTTGCAGGTCCGTCACTTCGGGAACATATGTGCCGCCGCATTGCTCGGCGGCCTCCACGGCGTGGGCTTGCAGGCGGTCCTGCCGGATGCGTTCGGAATTGGTGAAATCGGTCTGCACGGGCAGGATTCGAGCGGCGCCCATCTCGGCGGCTTTCTCGACGATGAAATCGGTTCGCGCCTTCTTGATCGGCGCGAAGAGCAGCCAGAGGTCAGGCGGGTTTTGCTGCGGTCGGGTCTGGTCCTCGACCATCAGTTCACCTCCTCGCTTGGATGCCTGCGAGACCGTCGCGCGCCATTCGCCATCGTGGCCGTTGAAGAGCAGGACGGCGTCGCCCGCGCCTTGCCGCATGACCCCAAAGAGGTAATGCGCCTGGTCGCGGTTCAGAGGAACCGTTTGCCCTTCCCCGAGGGGCTGCTCTACATAAAGCCTGATCTTTGCAGTCGACATGAGGCCAACATATGACCGGACCGAACCAGACGCCAGATGCGACCGGCGAGGTGGCCGATGCCGTTAAGGGTAACTGGGTGGATCGGTCGGCCCCGTGCTGGAGCCGGCCCTATCTGCGGCTGAGCCGGGCGGACCGACCGATTGGGACGTGGCTGCTGTTGTTGCCGTGTTGGTGGGGGCTGCTCTTGTCGATGTTGCATGACGGGCGCGCGCATTGGCATGATTTGTGGATTTTTGCAGGCTGCGGGATTGGCGCGTTCCTGATGCGGGGCGCGGGATGCACGTGGAACGACATCACCGACCGGCATATCGACGGGTCGGTATCCCGAACGGCCTCGCGCCCGATCCCGTCCGGGCAGGTGAGCGTGATACAGGCGCTGGCGTGGCTGGTGGCTCAGGCGCTGGTGGCGTTTTGTATCCTTCTGACCTTCAACATGGCGGCGATCATCCTCGGGATCATCTCGCTGGCGCCGGTCTGCATCTATCCTTTCGCCAAGCGGTTCACGTGGTGGCCGCAGATTTTCCTTGGCCTCGCGTTCAACTGGGGCGCGCTGTTGGCGTGGACGGCTCATAGCGGGCGACTGGAGTGGCCGGCGGTTGTCCTTTACCTCGCCGGGATCGGCTGGACGCTGTTCTATGACACCGTCTATGCTCAGCAGGATGCCGAGGACGACGCGTTGATCGGCGTGAAATCCACTGCACGTTTGTTAGCGGAGCGCACGCCGGCCTGGCTTCAGCGGTTCCTGATCGGCGCGGTCAGCCTGATGGCCATCGCGGTGATCGGCGCGGCGGTGGGCGGCTCGGCCCTGGCCGTGCTGGTGGCGCTGATCGGACCATGGGCGTTCGGCTGGCATATGTTCTGGCAGCTCAGGCAGTTCGACATGGAGGACGATCCGACGCTCTTGCGATTGTTCCGCTCGAACCGGGATGCGGGCCTCCTGCCCCTGCCGTTTTTCGCCGCAGCTCTGTTCGTTTGATTGCACTCGCGCCCCGTGGCGAATAAATAGGCCGGGTGGTAAACAACGGCGAGCCTTGGGTTCATGCGCCTTTCCTCCATTTTCGCCATTCTCGGGACGTTTTTCCTGGCCTTCGTGCTGTGTCTTTTCGCGGCGCGATTCTCGGTACAGGTAATCGAGGAAGGCTCGCGCAACGCAGTGCGGGACACGCTGGACGAGCGCGGCATGACATGGACGGAGGTGGACGCGGACGGGTTGCAGGTGTTTCTTGCCGGCACGGCGCCGTCAGAGGCCACGCGCTTTCGGGCGCTGTCCATCGCGGGAAGCGTCGTGGAATCGGCGCGGATCATCGACCAGATGCTGGTGGCCGACAGTGCCGATATCGCGCCGCCGCGGTTCTCGGTCGAGATTCTGAGCAATGACAGCGGGCTGTCGCTGATCGGGCTGATTCCCGCGGCGACGGACCGCGAGCAACTGATCGAGGACGTCGCCGAGAACGCGCCGGGCAAGGAAGTGACGGACCTTTTGGAAACGGCCGACTACCCGCGTCCCGATACCTGGGAAGAGGCGCTCAACTATGCCGTGGGTATCCTGGAGCGTATGCCGCGCACCAAGATATCGGTCGAGGCCCGCAGGGTCAGCGTGGTGACGATGGCCGACAGCGACGAGGATAAGCGCAACCTCGAAACCCAGCTGGCGCGCCGGGTGCCCGACGGGGTGCGCCTGTCGCTGGACATTTCGGCGCCGCGACCGGTTGTCACGCCGTTCACTCTGCGCTTTTTGCTGGAGGATGGAGAAGGCAGCTTTGACGCCTGTGCCGCCGATACTGAGGCCGCGCGGGACCGTATCCTTGCGGCGGCCGGGCAGGCCGGCTTGCAGCAGAAGGCGCAATGCACGCTGGCGCTGGGGGTTCCCTCGCCGCAATGGGGCCGTGCGGCAGAGCTTGCCATCGGGGCGTTGGGCGAACTGGGCGGCGGTAGTGTCACGTTCTCGGACGCCGATATCGCGCTCGTAGCAGCGGAAGGGACCGACGAGAAGCTTTATGACACGGTGATCGGGCAGTTGGAGACGAGCCTGCCCGATGTCTTTGCGCTTAAGGCTGTGCTGCCTGAACCCAAGGATGACGCCGAGCAAGCGCCGCCGGAATTCGTCGCCACGCTGTCGCCTGAGGGGCTGGTGCAGATCCGCGGCCGGGTCGAAAGCGCGCAGGCCCGCGAGATGGTCGACAGTTTCGCCAAGGCCAAGTTCAGCTCGGACGTGGTGAGCACCACGGCACGGGTGGCCGAAAACCTGCCTGCGGACTGGACGGTACGGGTGCTGACGGGGCTTGAGGCGCTGGCCTATCTGTCCAACGGCGCCGTGACGGTTGGCCCGGAGGAGATCGCCGTGTCGGGCCTGACCGGGCAGGAGGAAGCCAGTGCGGAAATCTCGGCGATGTTCGCGGCCAAGCTTGGCGAGGCGGCGGAGTTCGACATCGAAGTCGCCTACCGTGAGGAGTTGGACCCTGTGGCCAGCAAGCCCACGCCCGAGGAGTGCGAGGCGCAGATCGCCGAGGTGCAGACCGACAACAAGATCACGTTCGAGCCGGGCGAGACCGATGTTGACGCCAACGGTGCAGAGATCATGGATCGGATCGCGGCGATCTTGAAAGCTTGCGGCGAAATCCGGATGGAGATCCAGGGCCATACCGATAGCCAGGGGCGCGAGGTGATGAACCAGCAGCTGAGCCAGGCGCGGGCGCAGTCGGTGCTGAACGAGTTGCGGGCGCGGCGGGTGCTGACCTCGGCCATCCGCGCCAAGGGGTATGGCGAAAGCGACCCAATCGCCGACAATGACAGCGAGGAAGGCCGCGAGGCCAACCGCCGGATCGAATTCCGGGTAATCCGTCCGGAACCGATCGAAGAACAGCAAACAACGCTTGAAGCGCTGGAAGAAGAAGCGCTAAACGAGACCGATGCGGCGGATGGGGACGCCGAGCAGGAATCTGGGACGGATGAACAGAACTGAATTTATCATAGCCACGGCGATAGTCCTGTTCGTGGCGTTCTGCATGGGATGGTTCGCCAATTGGCTGGTGCATCGGTTCATACGGGTCTCGGGGTCGGATGTGGGCGAGCTGGAACGCATGGCGCAGGAACTCCACGAGGCGGAAGAAACCCGCGACCAGGCGATCACCTACCTGCAGCAGCGGGAGGCTGAACTGACCAATCAACTGAGCCAGACCGAGGCGGAATTGTCGGCGACGATGGACGGGCTACGCGAGGCGCGGCACGAAGCCGAGGAGTTGCGCAACGCATTGGAGAAAAGCCGCGCCTGAGACTTGGCGCGAAGGCCTTCGACATTGCCAAGTTCACGATAGCGTAGGGCGTAGTTTCGCGCCGGCACCGCATGGCGTAAGGTGACGCCAACGTGGGATGGTCCCCGTGTTCTTGAGGAGCCGTAACGCTTGTTCCTATCGCTGAATCGCCTAGTTTCTCGAGTGACGTTGCTCGGTGCGACCGAGTGGCAGATCGCCGAACCGCACGCGCGATGACCGAGCGAGCATTCGTATGATAAGACGTTCCCTTCCCGTGGCCGTGGTGGCAATCCTGGTATCGCTGTTCCTGCATGTCGCAGGCTTTGGCTGGCGGCAGGTCCTGGACGCGCCCGAGGAGCCGCCGGCGACGCAAGAGGCGCCGCCACCGCCCGAGACGGGACGCAATTTCGAGGATCTTGCCGAACCGCTACCCGAGCCACCCACGCCGGAGCCGGCAGAGGCGCCGCAGCCGCCCGATGCGCTTCAGCCGGATGAGATGCCCACAAGCCGGGCTATGGTGGCCTCGGACAATCCCGCGAACGTCACCGCTCCCGATGGTCCTGCGGGCGATACCGGAAGCCCTGATGAGGGGGCCGGTCGCCCGTCCGAGGAGGCGGCAGAAGACGGCGGCGAGGACAGCAGCACGTCGGACATCGCCATGATTGCGCCTGACGCCCCGGAGGCCACCCCGCAGCCGCCTGAAGGTACCGAGGATGCCGCGCCGGAGCCCGCCGAAGATACCACTGAGACCGAGACGCCGCGCGAGCCCGAGACGATCACGCCAGAAACCGACGAGGCGGCGCTGGCCCCGACGCCAGAGGCGCCGGAGAACGTGATTGCGGCCGAAGAGCCGGACTTGGCGGCCTCGGCCGTGACCCGGTCGCGGCGCCCGCCAGCGACACGGCCCACGGCGGAACAGCTTGGGGTTCCAGAAGAGCCTCCCGCGCAGGCCAGTCGCGCGCCTACCTACGAATCGCCCCTGACCGCCTATAAGCGCGACGGCACCGACCTCACGGCGCTCGGTCGCGTCGGCAATGCCAGCCCTGGCGATTTCGGTGGTTCAGGGGGCCAAGGCAACGCGGGCACGACGAATTATGCCGGACGGGTCTTAATGCAGCTCAATCGCGGGCCGCGGGTGGACAATCAGGCCACGGGCATGGCGCGGGTCTATTTCCAGATCAACGCGGACGGATCGCTGGGCTGGATACGTATCCTCGACAGTTCCGGCGCGTCCGGAATTCGCGACGCCGCCCAAGCCCAGGTGCGGAGTGCTGCGCCGTTTCCGCGACCGCCGGGCGGCCAGCCGGAAAAGCTGGTTTTCGTCTATCGCAATCGTTGATTGCAGGGGAGATCAGTTGCAGGTGACGTTGTAAGCGTCGATCCGGCGCGACATGAAAATTCGTATGAATTTTCAGTCTCAGATTATTCGTACGAATAATCTGAGACTTGGCACATGGTCAATTCTTGGTTTTCAAAGCTTTCTTCTTGACCTTCTCCGCCTTTTTGGCGGCTTTTGCCTTGATCGCCTTTGCCTTGGCTTCCAGCTTGCTAACGCTCTTTTTCGCCTTGGCCTTGGACTTGCCGGATTTCTTCTTGGCTTTCTCTGCGGCCTTGGCGGCTTTCTTTTCGGCCTTGGCGGCTTTCTCTTCGGCCTTGGCGGCTTTCTTTTCAGCCTTCCTGGCTTTTTTCTTCGCGTCCGCCTCTATCTTTTCCGCTGCCTTTTCCACCTTTGACGGTGTGGCCTTAGTCTTTCTGTCTTTCTTTTTGGCTTCTTTCTTGCCGGTGGTTTTCGTCTTGGACGATTTCGCGTCCGGGGTGACGGTTCTCGAGCTGGCAGATGCGCCGGAAGAGCTTGGCGCTGGCGTGGGGACCGCAATTTGTTTGGCCCGGGCAATGAGAATTGGCGCTGTGCTTGCGCCGACGCCGTGAACGGACAGGATGTCAGCCGGCTTTGCCTTGGCCAGCGCTTCGGCGTCGGTGATTCCAGCGGCGGTTAATCGTCCGGCAAGGCTGGGTCCGATGCCGGTGACGCGGGTGAGGTCGGTCATTTGAAGCTCCGTGCGAAGTGGATTCGAGTGTATTTCGATTGGAAATACATTGTATATACAAATATCGCAAGGGGTCCGACGATCATCCGGCGCGAGGTCTCAAAGGCGCGTCGATCCGTCAGGCCTTGGCGAAACTGACGATCGCCTCCACGAGGCAGTCCAAACTGTCGGTGTGCGGTGTGCTGGGGGGCAGCGCGTGGGCCATTAGCGAGAGTTCGGTGCAGGCGATCAGCAGGTGATTCGCACCGTCCGCGGTCATTTGCGTTGCCACGTGCCCCAGCTGCGGAGCGAGGGTGTCGAGTGACTCGCCCGCCTTGACCGCACGGATGATGGACAGGAGTGCGTCTTCGTCATCGGTCCACAGGGGTACGAGGTCATGCGCAGCGAAGGCGGTTTCGAACACGCCGGTTTTGCGCGTGGCCGGGGACGCGAGCATTCCGACCGTGCGCGCGCCTGCCGCGGCGAGTTGCCTTGCGGTCAGGTCGATCATGTTCAGAAACGGCAGGCTGGTGGCGTGGGTCACCGCTACGGCGTAATGGTGCGCCGTGTTGCAGGGCATCGCCAGCGCCTGTGCGCCTGCGCGTTCAAGATCCTGCGCCATGGAAATGAGGATCGGCATGGGGTCGGCGCCGCCGCCTTCGATCAGTGCCTTTATCCGAGAGGGCACCTGCGAGTTCTGATGCACGATCAGCGGAATGTGGTCGGCATCATCCTGCGCCGGTACGGCGGCGAGAACCTTCTGCATGAGCAGGATGGTGGCCTCTGGCCCCATCCCGCCCAGGATTCCGACCGGTTTCATCGCAGGGTTACTTCGGCACGTCGAAGCAATGGCTGTACCCGGTCAGGCCGATGGCGCCGCCAGTGTGCAGGAAGACAATGCGCTCGCCTTTCTTGAAGTGGCCATTGCGGCAGAGGTCGATGAGGCCCGCAGCGCCCTTGGCCGAGTAGACCGGGTCGAGCAGGATCGCCTCGGTCCGGGCGAAGAGGTCGATGGCCTCCAGCGTGTCCTCGGCGGGGATACCGTAGCCGGGGCCGACGTAATCGGTGTTGGCGACCACGTCCTCGCGCGCGACGACGCCGGGGCAGCCCAGTTTCTCGGCGGTCTTGAGGGCGAGGTTGTAGACGTTTTCCTCCTGCTTGGGTTTGGGTGCGCGCACGCCGATGCCCAAGAGCGGGATCTGCGCGTTCATCGCCTTGAGGCCGGTGATCAGGCCCGCCTGCGTGCCCGCCGAGCCGGTTGCGTGGACGATGTGATCGACATTGAGGCTCATCGTAACGAACTGGTTCAGCATCTCGAAGGCGCAGTTGACGTATCCCAGTGCGCCGGTGGCGTTGGAGCCGCCGCCGGGGATGGTGTAGACGTTTTTGCCCTCTTCGCGAAATTTGTCGGCCACGGCTTCCATTTCGGCATTCATGTCGAGGTCGGGGCCGCGGTGTTCCATCGTCGCGCCGTGCAGGTGATCGAGCAGGACGTTGCCGTTGTATTTGTAGTTATCGTGATTGTAGCCGGTCCGGTCCTCGAGCAGGATATGGCAGGCAAGGCCAAGCTTTGCCGCCGCCGCCGCGGTCTGGCGGGCGTGGTTCGACTGGATCGCGCCCTGGGTCATGACCATTTCGGCGCCCTGTTCCTGCGCTTCGGCCATCAGGAACTCCAGCTTGCGCGTCTTGTTGCCGCCCGTAGAGAGCCCCGTGCAGTCGTCCCGCTTGATCCAGATCTCGGGCCCGCCAAGCGCCTCGCTCAGGCGAGGCATGAGTTCGAGTGGAGTGGCCAGATGGGCAAGGCGCACGCGAGGAAACTTGGCGAGGTTCATCTTGGTCTTATCCTTTGGAATTTGCAGTGAGTTTCGCAGGTCCGGCCAGTTTGTCCAGCCGGATGTCGGCGGACAGCGCGTGGCCTTCCATACGTTCGGCGCGGCTGATGGCGGCGGTGGCGCGGGCAAGGTCGTGCACGGCCTCGTCCGAGGCGGTCTGCCAGGTCACGGTCTTGAGAAACTTGTGCACGGACAGGCCCCCGGTGTAGCGGGCCACACCGGATGTGGGCAGCACGTGATTGGGGCCCGACGCCTTGTCGCCGAAGCTGACGGTGGTGTTTTCGCCCAGAAAGAGCGAGCCGTATGCGGTGAGCCGCTCGCGCCACCAATCGAGGTCTTCGGCCATGACCTGAAGGTGTTCGGGTGCCTTGGCGTCGGCATACTGCGCCATGTCCTCTGGCGTGTCGCAAAGCACGATTTCGGCCAGGTCGGTCCAGGCCTGGGTGGCGGCGGCGCGGTTTGGGCCTGGAAGCGCTTCGATCAGCTCGGGCACGCGGGCCAAGACCGTCTCGGCCAGCATGCGATTGGTGGAGGCAAGCCAGACCGGGCTGGTCGCGCCATGCTCGGCCTGGCTGACCAGATCGACGGCCACGACCTCGGCATCGGCGGTGTGATCGGCCAGCACAAGACTGTCGGTTGGGCCGGCAAACATGTCGATGCCGATGGGGCCGAACAACTGGCGCTTGGCCTCGGCGACATACGCGTTGCCGGGACCGACGAGGATATCCGCGGCGGGCGCCCCGAACATGCCGAAGGCCATGGCGGCGATTCCCTGCACCCCGCCGATGCACAGGATGCGCGTCGCACCGGCAAGATGCATGGCATAAAGCATCGCGTCGGGAATGCCCGCGTCACCGTTTGGAGGCGAGCAGGCGGTGATATCGGCCACACCCGCCTCGCGGGCGGTTGCGATGGACATGAGCGCGGAGGCGATGTGGGTGTAGCGCCCGCCTGGCACGTAGCATCCGGCGGCTTGCACAGGGATCTGGCGTTGGCCAGCGATCAGGCCGGGGCGCAGCTCGATCTGCATATCCTGCGCGGTGGCGCGTTGCGCAGCGGCAAAGCGCGAGATGTTGTCGTGGGCCCAGCGAATATGATCCCTGAGGTCTTGCGGGACGCGCGCGATAGCAGCCTCGATGGTGGCGGCGGGCACGGTGATCTCGCCGGTCCAGCCGTCAAGTTGACGGGCATATTCGAGGGCAGTCTGGGCGCCGCCGGCCCGTAGCCGTCCGAGCATGACCTGAACGGTGTCCGCGATGTCAGCGGCGGTTTGGGGGGGGTGACCGGGGGCGGTCTTGAGATGGGTAAGGGGCATGGCAAATCTCCTGTCCCTATCCCGATTGCGCCGATTATGTCTGTCAGGCAAGGGGCGCCACCCTTGTGCGCCCCTGTTTTTCCAAGGCCGAAAGGGCGTTTTCGGGAAAGGCGAAACTGCGACCGGGGCAGAAGATTATTCGTACGAATAATCTTTGCCGCGAAAATTCGTACGAATTTTCGGGTCAGGCGGGACGGCCGCGCAGCATTGCGTAATGCTGTGGGATCGAGGGGATGAAGAACAACAGCCACCATCCCATCTCGAACGCGATCAGCATGGCGGGGATCCACAGGATCGACAGCATGAGGCCGATGCCGGCCGTGACTGTCGTTGCGGCCTGTTGAGGGGCCAGACGCAGCATCAGAAGATGCAACAGCTTGCCACCGTCCAGAGGCTGCACCGGCAATAGGTTGAAGACGGCCAGAAACCCGTTGATATGGGCGAAAAGTCCGAGATATTCGGCGAGCCGGGCTTGCGGCGAGGAAAGGATCAGCGTTGGATCTGTGTAGGCCGATGCACTTGCGAAAACGCTGTCCCAAAGCGCGTCCGAGGCCAGCGAGGCCAGCGCCCAGAGTAGGAGGTTCACGATCGGTCCCATCGCCACGATCAGTTCCTGCTGATGTGCCGTCGCCGAGCGGGCTCGTTCGCAGAAACCGCCGCCACCATAGAGCATGACCCGGCGGACCGGCACGCCCTGGACAAGGCAGGCCCAGGCGTGGCCCATCTCGTGCAGGAAGATCGAGGCCATGAGCATGCCGACGAACGCCGCCGTCCACGCGATGTCACCGCCGCCCGTGTAGGCAAAGAAAGCCAGCAGCAAGAAGATAGAGCCGCCGATCTGAACCGGAACGCCGAAGGGACCGCGAAATTCGAAAACGGGGTTGGTATCTCGGAACAAAGTTTACTTCCTTATGCCGATATCTGGCAGTCGTCGTCAGGGGCTGGATGGTTTCAAAGAAGTCTGTAGAGGTTAATGTGAGCAGAACTATGGCAGGCGGCGACGAGGTGATGGAATTGCTATGATGAAGATTGTGATCCTGACCGGGGCCGGGATATCTGCCGAAAGCGGCCTGGGCACGTTTCGCGATGAGGACGGTCTGTGGGCGCAGCACCGGATTGAGGACGTGGCGACGCCGGAGGGATTTGCCCGTAATCCGGCGCTGGTGCAGGCATTTTACAATGCGCGAAGGGCGCAAGCCGCTGACGCGCGGCCCAACCCGGCCCACAAGGCGCTGGCGCGGTTGGAGGCCGAGCATGAGGGCGATGTGCTGGTGATCACGCAGAATGTCGATGGTCTGCACGAGGCTGCCGGAAGCCGCAACGTGCTGCATATGCACGGTCAGTTGGACCAGGCATTGTGCCACGCCTGTGGCCATCGCTGGCCCGCGCCCGACGAGATGCGCATCGAGGATGCCTGCCCCGAATGCGGGCGTTGCCAGACACGGCCCGATGTCGTGTGGTTCGGCGAGATCCCTTATGCGATGGACCGGATCGACCCGGCGTTGGCCGAGGCGGATATCTTTGCCGCGATCGGCACCTCAGGCAACGTCTTTCCGGCAGCGGCTTTTGGTCAGCATGCACGGCGGATGGGCGCGCATACGGTGGAGCTGAACCTGGAGGTCTCCACTGCTTCGCGCGACTTTGATGAGCACCGCCGTGGACCGGCCAGCGACGTGGTGCCGCTCTGGGTGGACGAGGTGTTGAATTGTTAAATGGCTTTGTCTGCCCGGCCCCATGTCAAACGGGGCGCGGGCGAGAGGAGGTCGGGCGCTTCGGTCAGCCGCCGAACTGGCTGGAGAATTCCACCAGGATCGGATCGAAGCTGATGTTGCGGATCGACGTGTCGCCGTGGGGATTCTGGTCAGTCGAAATGTCGTCGCCCATGGTGTCACTGAGATAGGTGACGGCATTCAGATACCCCGGCAGACTACGTTGGGTCAGGATAAGCCCGCCATCCTCGGCCGGGCCGATGGTGGCACAGCCGATGGGCGCGCAGCCGGGCACGGACCGCAGGCGCGTGGTAACGGTGGGGTTGGTGATGATACGACTGACGAAACGGGCCCCGTCTGAGGGTTGCCAGCGCCAGACCTCGGTGGGCGCGGTCCGGATCGAGGTGGCGGTGCCGTCGCCGCCGTCCTCGCGGGCCGAGAAGATCACCGAGGCGAAGACGGCGCGTCCGTGCCGGCCGATGGTCAGTTCGGTGCCCAGCGTCATGATCGGACCGTTGCCGTCGAAGTCCCGGTCGGCGCCGGAACGGGCAACTGTGGGTATGATGTCGGCGGTCAGGTCGCGCAGGAAGATGGTGCCCTCTTCGGCGAAAGCGGCGGGAATGGCGGTGGTAATTGCGAGAAAAGTCAGGGTGAAAAGGCGTTTCATGGAAAGATGCTCCGTTGAAAGGTTGATGGATGTGCGTCGGTCCTGAAAGCGCCGAGGTTCAACCATGCTTTCCTTTCCGGTGCGCTCCGGGCAGGGTGTCGGCACGACAGGAGGGCGCAGATGACCGGCCATATCGACCCCACGAAAGAGCGTTTCGCCGGATTCCGCGAGATGGAGAGGCCGGGCCCGGTGCATATGCTGAACCTCATAAGGCTGCGGCAGGTCGCGGAATACGAAGACGGAACGCAGGCGACGGGGGCCGAGGCCTATGCCGCCTATGGTCGGGAGAGTGCGCCGGTGCTGCGCGAGTTGGGCGGGCGGATCGTCTGGGCGGGCCAGCCGGAACTGATGCTGATCGGGCCGGCGGATGAGGCCTGGGACATCGCCTTTATCGCGGAGTATCCCAGTGTGTCCGCCTTTGCCGGCATGGTGCGCGACCCCGCCTATCGCAAGGCCGTGCGGCATCGGCAGGCCGCGGTGGCGGACTCGCGCCTGATTCGAATGCGCCCGGGTATTCCCGGAGCCGGGTTCGGGGACATAACGATGGTGCAGGGGTGAGGATGTGGCGGGAGGAAAAGGCATGCGGCGGGCGGTCGTGTTTGACCTGGACGGGACGCTGATCGACAGCGCGCCGGACATTCATGCCGCCGCCAACACGGTGCTGGAGCGTCGGGATATCGCGCCCTTCACTTTGGCCGAGGCGCGCGGTTTCGTGGGCCACGGCGCGGCGGTGTTCGTTGAACGCTGCCTGTCGGCGCGTGGGTTGGCCGCGGACAGGGCGTTGCACACGGAGGTCCTGGACGAGTTTCTGACGATTTACGAGGGCGCTGTTCAGCTGACCCGGCCTTACTCGGGCGTCGCGGCGTGTCTTGAAGCGCTGGTTGCCGAGGGGCTGGACCTGGCGATTTGCACCAACAAGCCGGAAGGCCCGACCGCTGCGGTTCTGGCGCATCTTGGGCTGGAGCGGCATTTCGACGTGGTGGTCGGGGGCGATACCTTGACGGTGCGAAAGCCGGACCCGGCGCCGCTGCGCGAGGTGATCGCGCGGGTAGGGGCGGAACAAGCCGTTTTCGTGGGCGACAGCGAAGTCGATGCCGAAACCGCCGCGCAGGCCAAGGTGCGCTTTGCGCTATATACCGAAGGGTATCGCAGGACGCCTGCGGAAGAGGTGCCCCATGACGCGCGGTTCGACGCGTTCGACGATCTGCCTGCCATTGTATGGCGGTTGCTGGCCGTAGGCTGAGCGCTTTCAATTCGCGGTGGCGCTGCTAGGCTGTGCCAGAGCGGGGGCGTACGAACAGAGCGAGCGGGGAAGATGCGGAAACTGTCGATTACATCGCGTGTCGAAGACCTGCGCGGCTATGTGTTCCTGTCGAATTTTGCAACTTGCAGGAAGGTTGTCGAGACCTGGGCCAGCGGGGCAGAGGCATGAGCGCGGACCTGACCGCAAGATTGCTGGCCGAGGTGACGGCGCGGCGCGAGGACCTGGTGGCACTGACACAGGAATTGATCCGAATCCCGACGCTGAACCCGCCAGGCGCGCTCTACCGCGAGATCTGTGATCTGCTGGACCGGCGGTTGTTGAAATCCGGGTTTCACACCGAACTGATCCGAGCCGAGGGGGCTGTGGGCGACAGCGACCGGCACCCGCGCTGGAACATCGTGGCGCGGCGCGAGGGCGCTGGTCCAGGGCAATGCGTGCATTTCAACAGCCATATCGACGTGGTCGAGGTGGGCCACGGATGGACGGTCGACCCGTTCGGCGGCGAGGTGAAAGACGGTCGGGTCTATGGCCGGGGTGCCTGTGACATGAAAGGCGGGTTGGCGGCCAGTATCGTCGCTGCCGAGGCTTTCATCGCGGTCTGCCCCGAGTATGCCGGCGCCATCGAGATCAGCGGCACGGCGGACGAGGAATCGGGCGGATTCGGTGGCGTCGCCTACCTGGCCGAGAAGGGATATTTCAGCCCCGACCGGGTGCAGCATGTGATCATCCCTGAACCGCTGAACAAGGACCGTATCTGTCTGGGGCATCGTGGCGTATGGTGGGCCGAGATCGAGACGATGGGCGAGATCGCCCATGGCTCGATGCCGTTCCTTGGCGATTGCGCGGTGCGGCACATGGGGGCGGTCGTGGCGGAGATGGAAAAAAGCCTGTTCCCGGCACTGGCGCAGAAGCGCACGGACATGCCTGTGGTGCCGGAAGGGGCAAAGCAGTCGACGCTGAACATCAATTCGATCCATGGCGGCGAGCCGGAGCGGGGCATGGATTATACCGGCTTGCCGAGTCCGTGTGTCCCGGACCGGTGTCGCATGGTGATCGACCGCCGGTTTTTGATCGAGGAGGATATCGGCGAGGTCGAGCAGGAAGTCCGCGAGGTGCTCGAACGGGTGCGCGCAGGCCGGGCCGGGTTCGACTATACGATCAAGGGTATCCACAGTGTCGAACCGACGATGACCGAGCGGGATGCGCCGGTGGTGGGCGCGGTGTCGGATGCTGTCGAAAAGGTGTTCGGGCGCAAGGCTGAGTACGTCGTCAGCCCCGGCACCTATGATCAGAAGCATATCGACCGGATCGGGCGGCTGAAGAACTGTATCGCCTATGGGCCGGGCATCCTGGACCTGGCGCACAAGCCCGATGAGTATGTCGGTATAGACGACATGGTGGAAAGCGCGCAGGTCATGGCGTTGGCGTTGCACGGGTTGCTAAGGGCGTAGGGTGGGTGACAACCCACGCCCGTCGCACCTATCGCCCACCATCCCAGAGGATCACTTGATTTCCCGCCTGTTCGCCGCAGTTCGATGGGTTGATCCAAAAGGAGGACACTCATGAAATATTTCGTTTTTGCCGCGGTGGCGGCATTTGCAGCGGGGCCGCTGGCGGCGGGCGAGCTTGCGTCGGGCAACGAGATCACGTCCGCGATTTCCGGAAATACCGTTCAGGGCGACATGTCGGACGGGACCGCCTATACCGAGTTCTACGATACCGACGGCACGATCCGCGGGGACGATTACACTGGCGCCTGGAGCGTTTCGGACAACCAGATGTGCTTTGACTACGGCGAAGGCGAGAATTGCTGGGGCGTGGCGCTGGACGGAGAGAACGTCAGTTGGATGAACGGCGACACGGCGGACGGCACAGGCACGATCCTTGAAGGCAATCCCAACGAGTACTGATAAACCTTGCGGCGTGGCGGCGCGTCTTGTGCCGTCACGCAAAGATTGCCAGGAACGAATGACGCAGGCGCGGTGTATCAGACCGCGATGTTGTCGATGAGCCGCACGCCCGCAAGGTGCGCCGCAGCGAAGAGGCGCGCGGGCTGCGCTGTGTCCGAGACGCTGCGCAGATCGGACTGGGCGCGCAGGTCGAGGTAATCCACCTTGGTGAAGCCGGACTTGAGCAGGCGGGCCGTTGCGGCCTCTCGCAGGGGGTCAAACGCTTCGCCGCGGGACAGGCCTGCTGCAATCTCTTCCATTTCTTTGTTCAGGCGCGGGGCCGTCGTACGGGCCCTGTCCGATAGCAGAAGGTTGCGCGAACTGAGCGCCAGACCGTCGATGTCGCGGATCGTGGGGCAGCCATGCACGGTCACGTCGAGATCCAGATCGGCGGCGAGGCGGCGCACCACGAGAAGCTGCTGAAAGTCCTTCTCGCCGAAGAACGCATCGGTGGCGGAGGTCTGGGTGAACAGCTTGGTCACCACGGTGGCGACCCCGTCGAAATGGCCCGGTCGATGAGCGCCGTCCATCACGTCGGTCAGGCCGGAGACCGACACGGTGGTTGCAAAGCCATTCGGGTAGACCTGGTCGCCGTCCGGCACCCAGAGTGCGTCGATGTCGAAGCGGGCGAGCTTCTTCGCGTCGTCGGTCTCGGTTCGGGGGTAGTTGGCCAGATCCTCGGGGTTGTTGAACTGCTTGGGGTTCACGAAGATCGTCACGATGACATGGTCGCAGGCCTTTTTCGCCGCTGCCACCAGCGATAGGTGCCCGTCATGCAGTGCGCCCATCGTTGGCACCACGCCGATACGGGCACCGGCCCGCAGCCAAGGCGCAGTGGCGGCGCGAAGATCGTTCAGTTGCCGCAGGATCGGCGCCGTCATTTTTTGGGGGCCTTGTCCGCGAACATGTGTTCTTCTGCCGGGAAAGCGCGGGCGCGGACCTCTTCGGCATAGGAGGCGATGGCCTTTTCCGCGTCTTCGCCCAAGTGGGCGTATCGCTTGACGAACTTCGGCTTGAAGGCGGTGAAGAGGCCCAGCATGTCGTAATGCACGAGGATCTGGCCGTCGCACCCCGCCGAGGCGCCGATGCCGATGGTCGGAATAGAAATTTCCTCGGTGATCTCGTCCGAGAGGCTGGCCGGCAGCTTTTCCAGGACCACCGAGAAGGCGCCGGAATCCGCCACCGCGCGGGCGTCACGCAGAACCTGGCCCGCGCCGGCGTCACGGCCCTGAACCTTGTAGCCGCCAAGCGTGTTGATCGATTGAGGCGTCAGGCCGATATGCGCCATGACCGGCACCCCGCGGGCCACCAAAAAGGCGATGGTTTCGGCCATGTGCACGCCGCCCTCGAGCTTGACCGCAGCGCAGCCGGTTTCGGCCATCATGCGCGAGGCATTGCGAAAGGCCTGTGCGGGGCTTTCCTCGTAGGAGCCGAAGGGCATGTCGACGACCAGCATCGCGGACTTGAGCCCCCGGGCCACGGCCTGGCCGTGCATGATCATCATTTCCATGGACACGGCGAGCGTATTCTGCATGCCATGCAGGACCATGCCGACGCTGTCGCCCACAAGAACGAAATCGCAATGGGCATCCATCAGCTGCGCCATCGGCGTCGTATAAGCGGTCAAAGACACGATGGGCGTGCCGCCTTTCATGGCGCGGATATCGTCAGGCAAGGGGGCTGATTTGCGGGCTGTGGCGCTCATGGGACGCTCCGGCAATGGCTTCGTGCGAGATGACCTAACAGGTAAGTGACAGCGAATCCAGCATCGAAGCGCACGGAGGCAAGGCCCTGATATCCGGGAGTATTGGGCGATATCTTCGGGTGCTTTCGCGGTACTGGCGCGGCAATTCGAGGAACCGGGTCCGGAAGGGGCTTTCAAACCGTCACAGAATCCTTAGGTTGAGCGCAAGTGACGGCGCCATGCCCCGATCACGCCCTGCCGCCCCGGATAGGAGACATCTCTTGCGCTTTCTTGCCGTTCTCGCCTGGCTGACCCTGGCCGGCACAGGACTTGTCATGGCCCAGGAAAAGGCCACGGTGTCCGAGCGGCAGGAGGTGATCCGGTTGTTGGGGCAACTTCCCGATATCGCACCGATCCGCGAGGATTTGCGACTGCTGGGGTTCAGCGGCGAGAACCTCGAGCTGGCGGTGGCGCAGGCGGAACTGCTTTACCGTGATCCTGTGATCGCGGGCTATGTTGCGGACCAGGTCATCGCGGCCTTCGAGGATCCGACCGCCGTAAGGGTTTCGGACGGTTTGATGTGGACGCTGATCGAGCGGGGTTTGGGCCATCTGCCGACGCGGGATCTGAAGTTCTACTACACCGTCGAGCGCAAGATCATGGAGACGCTGACGATCCGGCAATGCGGTATGGCGGTGAGCAACCGGATGCGCCCCGCAAGGTTTGCCGAACTGACCTCGCGCGTGGCGGCACGACTGAACACCGAGGCGTTGCAGAAATATTACCGGATCCAGGCAAAGGCCGCCCGTGTCGGGGCGCGTCGTGCACCGGTCAGGTTGAGCGATGCGACCACGCAAAGGGTCGAGGAGCGTATCCAGGCCAGCATGACGCGCAGCATCCAGGCCACGAACCGGGCCGGGGACTTGATGGTCGCGATGATGAATCTCGACCGGGCCAGCAACACCGAGGCCTGCGCCATCGGACGGCTGTTCATGAACACGGTTCTTCAGTTCGAGGGCCGCGCCCTGCGCGACACGCTGGTGTATATGAGCCGGCCATGACCGCGTCGCTGCGGATCGGCAACCGGGCGGCAAGGCGGCTTTGGCTGCATGCCAACGGGCTGGCCGATGCGCCCGGCGGGCCGGTGGACGTGATGGGCACGATCCGGCAATTGGGGTTTGTGCAGATCGACACGATCCGCAATGTCACCCGCGCGCATCACCACATCCTGTGGAGCCGCAACCGGAACTATCGCGAACGGCAATTGTGGCCGCTTCTGAAAAACCGGCAGCTGTTCGAGCATTTCACACATGACGCCTCGCTGATCCCGATGGAGGTGCTGCCCTACTGGCAGCGGCAATTCCGACGGCTGGGCGCGAAAGTTTCGCGGTCCGACTGGTACCGTTCGGGGCTGGGCCAGGAAGAGGTGCGACGGATCCGTGATCGGATCGCGCAGGAGGGGCCATTGTCGACCCACGCGTTCGACACCAAGGCGGAAAGCCGGGAAATGTGGGCGCGCCCGCCACACAAAAAGGCGCTGGATCAGATGTGGTATGCAGGCGAGTTGGCGACCTGTCACCGCGAGAATTTTGTGAAATTCTACGATTTGGGTGAGCGCGTGTTCCCTGCGGAACTGCGCCAGTGTCCGGGCGAGGAGATGGCCGCCGACTGGCTGTGCGATGCGGCGTTCGACCGTCTGGGTATGGCCACGGGGGGCGAGGTGCAGCGGTTCTGGGAGGCGATGACCGCCCCTGAGGCAAAAGCCTGGTCCGAGCGTCGCCAATTGGTGCCGCTTGAGGTAGAAAGCGCGGACGGGACGTGGCGGCAAGCCTGGGGCGTGGCCGATATCGAAGCCCGGCTGGCGGCGGCGGAAAGCGTGTCGTCGCATCTGCGTCTGCTCAACCCGTTCGATCCGGCGATCCGCGACCGGATCCGTCTGGAGCGGCTGTTCGGCTTTGCCTACCGCAACGAGATGTTCGTGCCGAAAGATCAAAGGATCTGGGGATATTACGTGTACCCTCTGCTGGAAGGCGAACGGTTTGTCGGGCGGCTGGAACTGAAAGCTGATCGGGCGGCGGGCTGGATGCAGGTGACGGGCTTCTGGCCCGAGCCGCGGGTCAAGTGGACTGCGCAGCGGTTGGCCAAGCTGGAGCGCGAACTGGAGCGCTTCGCACGTCTGGCCGGGATCCGGGACGTGGGCTGGAGCGTGCCGCGCCCGGCGTGAACGATTCGTTAGATAGGGCTTGCGCCTAGGGCCAAGGCAGAGTGCGATGTCCCGAAAGACGGCAAGGGAGGTTTCAAATGCGACTGCAAGGAAAGACGGCGGTGGTGACCGGCGGAGCAAGCGGCTTTGGCGCAGGCATCGTGCGCAAGTTCATCGCCGAGGGTGCGCAGGTGATGATAGCCGACCTGAATGGTCCAGGCGCAATGGCCCTGGCCGAGGAACTGGGCGCAGCGGCTTGTCCGGTGGATGTGGCGGACGCAGCGAGCATGAAGGCGTTGACGCTGGCCACGGAGATGACGTTCGGCTTGCCGGATATCGTGGTGAACAATGCCGGAGTTACCCATCTGCCGACACCGGCGGAAGAGGTGACCGAGGAGGATTTTGACCGAGTCTTCGCGGTCAATTGCAAGTCGGTCTACCTTTCGGCACAGAATTTCGTGCCGGGGATGAAAGCGCGGGGATCGGGCGTGTTCCTGAACGTCGCCTCCACCGCCGGGGTCAGCCCGCGACCGAAACTGAACTGGTACAACGCGTCGAAAGGCTGGATGATTACGACGACGAGGGCATTGGCGGTCGAACTGGCATCCGAAGGTATAAGGGTGAATGCGCTGAACCCGGTGGCCGGCGAGACGCCCCTCTTGAAGTCCTTCATGGGCGAGGACACGCCCGAGATGCGGGCCAAGTTCCTGAGCACGATCCCGTTGGGGCGGTTTTCGACGCCCGAGGATATGGGCAATGCCGCGGCTTTCCTGTGCAGCGACGAGGCCAGCATGATCACTGGCGTCTGCATGGAAGTGGATGGCGGGCGCTGCATCTGATCGGGGGCATTTTCCGCGCGGAAAATGGGATAGAAAATGCGCATTTTCTATCCCGGAATTTGCGCAAATTCCGGACGCGCCCGGCGGCATAAGGCCTGTTAATTTGACGCCTGAGGCTTTACGGAAATGCGAAAGGCAAGATTGCGGGGGCAAGGCCCATGAAGAAAGCACTGATTACGGGCGTGACGGGACAGGATGGGGCATACCTGTCGGAGCATCTTTTGGCCCAAGGCTACGAGGTGCATGGCATCAAGCGGCGCACGTCGCTGTTCAACACGGATCGGATCGACCACCTGTTCGAGGGCGAGCCGGGGCGGATCGGTCAGTTCCAGCTGCATCACGGGGACATGACCGACAGCTCGTCTCTGACTCGTATCCTTCAGGCGGTGCGGCCGGACGAAGTTTATAACCTTGCCGCGCAAAGCCACGTGGCAGTGAGTTTTGAAGAGCCGGAATACACGGCAAACTCCGACGCTATGGGCGCGCTGCGCTTGCTGGAAGCGATCCGGTTCCTGGGGTTGGGCGGCAAGACGCGGTTCTACCAGGCGTCGACCTCCGAGCTTTACGGTCTGGTGCAGGAGACCCCGCAGCGCGAGACGACGCCGTTCTACCCGCGCAGCCCTTATGCGGTGGCCAAGCTCTATGCCTTCTGGATCACGGTGAATTATCGTGAGGCCTATGACATCTACGCCTGCAACGGCATCCTGTTCAACCACGAGAGCCCCATTCGCGGCGAAACCTTCGTGACGCGCAAGATCACGCGGGCGCTGGCGCGGATCAAGCTGGGCACGCAGAACGAACTGCGCCTTGGCAACATGGATGCACTGCGCGATTGGGGTCATGCGCGCGATTACGTAAAGATGATGCATCTGATGCTGCAGCAGGACAAACCCGAGGATTACGTGATCGCCACGGGACAGCAGTATTCGGTGCGCGAGTTTGTCAAACGCGCGGCCGAGGTGTTGGGCATGAGTGTGACCTTCGAGGGCGAGGGTGTGAATGAGGTGGGTCGTGACGAGACCGGCCGCGTGATCGTGCGGGTCGACCCGGCCTATTTCCGCCCCGCGGAGGTGGAGACGCTGCTGGGCGATGCCAGCAAAGCGCGGCAAGAGCTGGGCTGGACGCCGGAGACGCCGTTCGAGACGCTGGTCGAGGAGATGGCGTTGTCGGATTTCGATAAAGCGGCGGCGCAGAAGCGGGCGCAGGAAAAGGGATGAAGGTACTGCTGACCGGCGGACGCGGCATGGTGGGCCGCGCCATCCAGGACCATCCGGCGGCGCCGCCGCATCAGATCGTGGCACCGACCAGTGCAGAGCTGGACCTGACGGACCGGGCGACAGTGATGAATTTTGTGACGGAGATGGCACCCGACATCATCATTCATTCGGCGGGCCGGGTGGGGGGGATACAGGCCAACATGGCCAACCCGGCGGCGTTCCTGAGCGAGAACATGGATATGGGCTTCAACGTGGTGATGGCCGCGCGCGAGGCGGGCGTGCCGCGCCTGCTGAACCTCGGCTCGAGCTGCATGTACCCACATGATGCGCCCAATCCTCTGCACGAGGACAGCCTCGGCAAAGGCGAGTTGGAGCCGACGAACGAAGGCTACGGGCTGGCCAAGGTGGCGGTGGCGCGGCTGTGTGCCTTTGTCAGCCAGGAACGCGACGACTTGGCTTACAAGACCTTGATCCCGTGCAATCTCTACGGGCTGAACGACAAGTTCGACCCCAAGGTATCGCACCTTGTGCCGGCGATTATTCGCAAGGTGCACGAGGCGAAGGAAAGCCGCGCCGAAACCGTGGAGATCTGGGGCGACGGGACCGCGCGGCGCGAGTTCATGTTCTCGGGCGACCTGGCGGATGGTATCTGGGCGGCGGTCGAGCGGTTCGACGCGCTGCCGGGACAAATGAATATTGGCCTGGGCTATGATTATTCTATCAACGAGTACTACGCCGAAGCTGCTCGCGTGATCGGTTGGGAAGGTGCATTCGTCCATGACATGAGCCGGCCGACCGGCATGAAGCAGAAGCTGCTGGACGTGAGCGCGCAGAAGGCGTTTGGGTGGGAAGCGCGAACCTCGCTGGCTGAGGGAACCGCGCAGACCTACGCGCATTTTCAGGACCTGTTGAAACGGGGGGTGGCATGAGCGAGGCAAAGGGGTTTCCGCTGGCGACGACCAGCTGGGATGAGAAGGAATACGCAGCAATCGACCGGGTGGTGAAATCCGGCATGTTCTCCATGGGGCCGGAAGTTAAGGCTTTCGAGGAACAGTTCGCGGCGGCGATGGGATCGGCTCATGCAGTGATGGTGAACTCGGGGTCGTCGGCGAATCTGCTGATGGTGGCGGCGCTGCGGTACCACTCGAAAATCGACCTGCCCGCCGGGGCCGAAGTGATTGTGCCGGCGGTCAGTTGGTCAACGACGTACTACCCGCTGCACCAGTACGGTCTGCGCCTGAAATTCGTGGATATTGATGCCGATACGCTGAACTATGATCTCGACGCGCTGGAGGCGGCCATCGGCCCAGAGACAAAAGCCATCATGGTGGTGAACCTTTTGGGCAACCCCAACGATTTTGCCCGGATCGAGGCCATTGTCGGCGGGCGTGACATCGTGGTGATGGAGGACAATTGCGAAAGCCTCGGTGCCACTTTCAACGGGCGGCAGGCGGGCACCTTCGGGATCGCGGGCAGCTATTCGTCCTTCTTCTCGCATCACATCGCCACCATGGAAGGCGGGCTGGTGGTGACGGATGATGAGGAACTCTATCACATCATGCTTTCGGTCCGGAGCCACGGCTGGACCCGGCATTTGCCGAAATTCAACCACGTGACGGGCGAGAAGAGCGACGATCCGTTCGAGGAAAGTTTCAAGTTCGTGCTACCCGGATATAACTTGCGGCCCCTGGAATTGAGCGGCGCGATCGGACAGGAGCAGATCGCCAAGCTACCGATGATCGTGGACGAACGGCGCAAGAATGCTGAGGCTTTCCGCGGTCTGATGCAGGGCTATCCGCAGATCCGTATTCAACAGGAAATCGGCGCGTCGAGCTGGTTTGGATTTTCGATGGTCGTCAAGCCGGCCGCCGCGTTTTCACGTGCGGATCTTATTGCATCCCTCGGTCGGCAGGGTGTGGAGTGTCGGCCTATCGTGGCGGGCAATTTCGCCAAAAACGAAGTGGTCGCAAAGCACATGGATCACGTGATCCATGGCACCTTGAAGAATGCGGACGAGATTGATGCAAATGGGTTGTTTATCGGCAATCACCATTATCCCCTGACAGACCAGTGGGACCAGTTGCGCGCGGCGCTGGATGAAATGACTCAATAGTATACTGATCGCCCACATCATTCTGCGAATAATCTGGGCCTGAGAAAATTCGTACGAATTTTCTCAGGCGACACCAGCGCGCAGAGCATCGTGGATGTGGACGAGGCCGCGCAGTTGGCCAGTGTCATCCACGGCGAAAAGCGCGCTGATCTTGTTGGTGTTCATAACGCCCAAGGCTTCGATCAAAAGCGCTTCGGGCGCGATCGTACGGGGGTCGCGCGTGGCGACTTCGCCTGCGCTGCGCGACATCAAACTGTCGAGGTTGCGCCGGAGGTCACCGTCGGTGATGATCCCGGTCAGGCGTCCATCTTCGACCAAAGCAGCGACGCCGAATCCTTTGGCCGTCATCTCGATCAGTGTTTCGGACATCGGTGTATCCGGAAGCACCTTGGGGAGCGCGTCGCCTGTATGCATGACCGAGGAGACCTTTAGTAGCTGTGCGCCCAAAGTGCCGCCGGGGTGGAAAGTGAGAAAGTTTTCCCGCTCGAACCCGCGCAGTTTCATCATGGCCACAGCCAGCGCGTCGCCCATCGCCATGGTGCAGGTGGTCGAGGTGGTGGGGGCCATGCCGATTCCGCAGGCCTCGGGGGCGTCGGGCAGCGCTAGAACGTGATCGGCCTGTCGCGCCAGCGCGCTGTCGGTTTTCTTGGTAATTGCCACAAGCGGGATCGAGAACCGTGCGCAGTGGGCGATGATATCGGCCAGTTCGCGCGTTTCGCCGGAGTTGGAAATCAGGATCACGGCGTCCTGCCCTGTGACCATGCCGAGATCGCCATGGCTGGCTTCGCCCGGGTGAACATATTGCGCCGGCGTGCCGGTGGAGGCGAAGGTGGCCGCGATCTTGGCCGCCACGTGGCCGGACTTGCCCATGCCAGAGACGATGACCCGCCCCGGCACCTCAAGCAGGCGGTCGACCACGGCGTCGAACGTCTCGGGCAGGGTGTCGCGCATCAGGTCGAGCGCATCACGTTCGATGGTCAGCACGTCACGCGCAATGTCGGTGGGGGTCGGAGTGTCCGTCATGGGGGTCGCTTTGCTAAGTTGCGCCGAGCCTGTCCGAGCGGGCGAGGTCGGTCAAGCCTCGTCCTCGTGGACGATCTTGATGTGGGTCGTGCCGCGGGCTTCGGCCAGGGCCATCTGTTTCTGGCGTTCGCGGAAGCGGTTCTTGTCTGCTTCGGTGGTCTCATGCGCGCAGAGGTGGCAGGCGACGCCCTGTTCGTACTCGGCGCGCTTGGTGTCTTCGGGCAGGATTGGGCGACGGCAGGCGTGGCACAATAGGTGCGGTCCTTCCTTTAGCCCATGGCCCACCGAGACGCGGCCGTCGAAGACGAAGCATTCGCCCTGCCAGGTGCTGTGCTCCGGCGCGACCTCCTCCAGGTACTTCAGAATGCCACCCTTGAGATGGTAGACGTCTTCAACGCCCTGGCCCAAGAGATAGTTGGTCGATTTCTCGCAGCGAATGCCGCCCGTGCAGAACATCGCGATCCGCTTGTTGTGGAAGCGGTGCTTGTTTTCCTCCCACCACGCGGGGAAGTCGCGGAAGCTTTCGGTTTTGGGGTCAATGGCGCCGTCGAAGGTGCCGATCGCCACCTCGTAGTCGTTGCGCGTGTCGATCACGGCAACGTCGGGCGACCGGATCAGGTCGTTCCAGTTGTCCGGGTCGACGTAGTGTCCGACCTTTGCAACCGGGTCGACATCGGGTTGACCCATCGTCACGATCTCTTTCTTCAGGCGGACCTTGAGACGGCGGAAGGGCTGCGACGCTGCAGTGCTTTCTTTCCATTCCAGATCGTCACACCCCGGAAGCGCGCGGATATGGGCGATGACCGCGTCGATTCCGGTGCGCGGCCCGGCGATGGTGCCATTGATGCCCTCATGCGCCAGCAGAAGGGAGCCCGATATCTTTTTCGCTTCGCAGAGCGCAAGCAGTGGCGCCCGTATGGCGGCGGGGTCTTCGAACCGGGTAAAGTGGTAGAGCGCGGCGATGGTGTACATGCGCCGCGATCTACGCCCTTCGGTAGAATTCGGCAAGACCCGCGAGGTCAGCCTGCCGCGGTGTTCGTCAGGCGCTTCAGCTGCTTGGTGATGAACTCCCGCGTGTCGCCGTCTGTCAGCTTGCCGTCCTCGATCTTGCCGGCCGAGCCGCCGATGGCGATCTCGAACCCGGCCTGAACGTTTGCGTTGATGACCGAAAGCACCTGGCGCAGGTCGTAATGTGCGGTGAGGCCTGCCGTGGCACCCGGCGACTGGGTGATGATCAGCGTGGGCTTGCCCGAAAAGGGCGCGTTCGGCTCTTTGGACATCCAGTCGATGGTATTCTTCAGAACGCCCGAGGTGCCGCGGTTGTATTCCGGCGATACCACGATAATGGCGTCCGCGGCGTCCAGCTTCTCGGCCAGGTCGCGGACAGGCTGAGGCGAGGTATCGCCGTCCTTGATGTCCTCGTTGTACAGCGGAATATCGGCGATGTCGTGCCGGGTGACCGTCACGCCTTCGGGAACGAGGTCTTGCAGGGTGTCGGCCACGGACGTGCTGTGGCTGCCATTGCGAAGCGAGCCGCTGATCGTGGCGAAATTCAGTGTTTTGCTCATGATGATGTCTCCTTTGACTTCAGACATAATCGGTTTGCGGATGAAGGAAACAGAAAGGTTCGCAGGCGTTCTCTGCATTAATGCACAGAATTGACGCTGGCGTTGACCATTGCGCATCGCTGCTGCAGGGTCCGCCGCGTGTTCGCAACAGGAGAGACTCATGCCCAAGGCCCTGATCGTCATCGATGTGCAGAACGATTTCTGCCCCGGGGGGGCGCTGGCTGTCGAAGGCGGTGACCGGATCGTGGCCGGGATCAACGCGATGATGCGGGATGCGAGCGCAGTGGTCGTGACGCAGGATTGGCACCCGGCGGGCCATTCGTCGTTCGCGTCGAGCCACGAGGGAAAAGCACCTTTCGAGGTGATCGACATGCCCTATGGCTCGCAGGTTCTGTGGCCGGACCATTGTGTACAGGGGACGAAAGGCGCTGCGTTCCATCCCGACCTGGAAACCGACCGGGCCGACATGATCGTGCGGAAGGGGTACAATCCGGCGATCGACAGTTACTCTGCTTTCTACGAGAATGATCACGAGACGCCCACCGGGCTGCATGGCTATTTGCGGACCCGCGGAATCACGGAGTTGGTGATGGTCGGGCTGGCCACGGATTTCTGCGTGAACTACTCGGCGGTGGACGCGGCACGGCTGGGCTATCCGGTGACGGTGCTGCGCGACCTGTGTCGCGGGATCGACCTGGACGGATCATTGGAGATCGCGCTGAAGGACATGCGCGCGGCGGGTGTGACGCTTGCCTGAGGGCCTGATCCGAGACATCGAAGCCTGCCGGATCTGCGCCGAACGTTTTGCCCAAACGCAGACGGCCCATGCGCCACGCCCTGTCGTGTGGTTCCGTTCCGGGGCGCGCATCCTGATCGCGGGCCAGGCGCCGGGAATGCGGGTGCACCAGTCGGGCAAGCCGTTCGATGATCCGTCGGGCGACCGGCTGCGCGATTGGCTGGGAATGACGGCGGAGGAGTTCTATGACATGCGCCGGGTGGCGGTGATCCCGATGGCATTTTGTTTTCCGGGGTATGACGCCAAGGGGGCTGACCTGCCACCGCCGAAGATCTGCGGTCAGACTTGGCATGACCGGGTGATGGCGGCCTTGGGCGAGGTCAAGTTACGGGTGATCGTGGGGGGCTATTCGCATCGCTACCACCTGGGCGAAGAGGGATTGGTGACCGAGACGGTGCGCAACTGGCGCGAATATGCACCGGGGGTTTTCCCCTTGCCGCATCCGTCGTGGCGCAATACCGGATGGCTGAAGAAAAACCCGTGGTTCGAGGCGGAAGTGCTGCCTGCACTACGGGAAGAAGTGAGGCGCGCACTGGATGACTGAACCGACACATTTGGACCGGGCTCATGTGGCGATGGATGAGGGCGGCGAGGCTGAGCGACTGCGCTACTACCAGACGTTGGCGGCGGCGGAACTGTTTCTGCTGCTGGAGGCCGAGGCCGAAGAGGATGATGTTGTGCCGCAAGCCTTCGAGGTGGACGGTCAAACCTTTGTGCTGGCCTTTGACACCGAAGACCGGCTGGCGGGATTTGCCGGGGCAGAGGCGCATTACGTCGCGCTGTCGGGTCGGGCCGTGGCCGAGATGCTGGCCGAAGCGGGGCTGGGGCTGGGATTGAACCTTGAGGCCGGGCCACAGGCGGCGCTGTTGCCGAATGAGGCGATGGTCTGGCTGGCCGAGACGCTGGCCGAGGGACCCGAAGAGGTGGAGGCGCAGCCGGGGTCCTTTCATCCGCCCAATGGACTGCCCGAAGAGCTTGTTACCGCGCTTGACGCACGGCTGGCGGCGGCGGGCGGTCTGGCGGAACTGGCGTATCTCGTGGGTGTGACCTATGACAGCGGGGCCAAGGGCCACATGCTGGGCGTGGTGGATACCGTGCCCGGGGCAGAGCCCGCCATTGCGCGGTCCGTGTCGGAGGTGCTGGCGCTTTCGGGGCTGGAGGCCGGATTGCTGGACGTGGGATTTTTCCGAAGCTCGGATCCTGCGGCGGCGCGGATGGCCTTGGTAGGGCTGCGATTCGACTTGCCCAAGCCTGAGGAGGTGGGGCCGACGGCACCGGGGACCGATCCAGAGAAGCCGCCAAAGCTGCGATAAGGAAGCTTTTTCCGCAGATAGGACGAGCCGGAATTTTCGAAAATTCCGCGCCCTTGTTCCGGCCTCGCTCGGACAGTGTCAGCGTGGGTCAGTAGCCCAGATCGCGGTCGACGAGGTGAAGCAGCGGCTCGCCCGCCTCGCCACGGCGGATGTTTTCGGCAATCACCTGCGCTGCGGTATCGGGACGGGTTTCCGAGGCAATATGCGGCGTCACCGTAACCTTCGGGTGAGCCCAGTAAGGATGCTCGGGCGGTAGCGGTTCGGTACGGAAGACGTCGAGGGTCGCATGGGCGATGTGACCGTCATCAAGCGCGGCCAGAAGAGCTTCATCGTCAATCAGAGGGCCGCGCCCGGGATTGATCACTACGGCGCCGGACGGCATCTGCGCCAGCGCGCCGGCGTCAATCACGTTCTCGGTCTGCGGCGTGTCGGGCAACAGGAGCACGACGATTTGCGCGGTTGAGAGCGCCTGCGCAAGACCGTCGCCGCCGGACAGGCAGGTAATCCCCTCGATGGACTTCTGGCTGCGCGACCAGCCGGTCACAGGAAAGCCCAGATGCACGAGGGCTTCGGCACAGGCTTGGCCAAGGGCACCGAGGCCGAGGATCGTCACCGGTCGGTCCTTGGCCAGTGGCGGCACGTCGTGACGCCACGTGCCGTCCTGCCCCTGAACGTGGGTATCGGTGCCCAGGTGATGGCGCAGGGTATGGCCGGTCACCCATTCCACCATCCCGCGTTCCAAGCCGTCATCGACCATGCGCGTCAGGGGTTGGGTCAAGGTGTCGTTGCGCACGATGCCTTCGACCCCGGCCCAAAGGTTGAGCACCGCCTTCGCACGCGTGAACGGGGCGAAGTCCTGCACGTCGCTGTTCGGCGCATAAACGATATAGTCGACCTGGTCTGGCGTCAGGTCGGTGGACAGGGTGTATTCGGTGATCCCGGCGTCTTTGAGCGACTTGCGCAGCGGGGCTTCGTAGTCCGCCCAGCGTTCGGCGCTGGCGGCGAATAGGATATTGAGAGACATGACACCTACCGGGGGCGATGGATGTGAGCGCTTTGCACCAGGCCGAAGCCCAGCATGAGGATGAGCATGGCCGAGCCGCCGTAGCTGACCAGCGGCAATGGCACGCCGACCACGGGCGCAAGGCCCATGACCATCGACATGTTCACCGCGAAGAACAGGAAGAACGTGACGGCGACCCCCAGTGTCAGAAGCGACGAGAAGCGGTCGCGGTTCGCCAGCGCCGAGGTGACGCAGAAGACGATGATGAGCGCGTACAGCGTCAGCAGCGAAATGGCTCCGACGAATCCGAATTCCTCGGCCAGGGTCGTGAAGATGAAATCCGTATGCTTCTCGGGCAGGAAATTGAGTCGCGACTGGGTGCCTTGCATAAAGCCCCGCCCCGTCCAGCCACCGGATCCGAGCGCGATCTTGGATTGGGTGATGTGGTAGCCCGCGCCCAAAGGATCTGACGCCGGATCCAGGAACGTGTCGATGCGGCGGTATTGATAGTCTGCCAGCAATTGCCAGTCGGTGCCGCGGCTCTTGAAAACTGCCGTAACCAGCCCGCCTATGGCGGCGAGGACCACGGCGAAATAGGCCCAGTGGACGCCCGCGAGGAACATGATAAGCCCGCCGCCCGTGATCAGCAGGATCGAGGTGCCAAGATCGGGTTGCCGCAGGACCAGGGCTACGGGAACGAGGATAAGCACGACGGGCAGCAGAACCCAAAGCGGGCGCGACGTTTTCTTCAGCGGCAACCAGTCGTAATAGGCCGCGAGGAACATGACCAGCGTGACCTTCATCAGCTCGGACGGTTGGAGCCGCATGAAGCCCAGGTCGATCCAGCGCTGCGCGCCCTTGCCCTCGACGCCGACAAGTTCGACCGCGACCAGCAGAAGTACGGAGACCGTGTAGGCCAGCACCGACATGTTTCGCCAGAACCAGATCGGCACCATGGCCACGAAAAGCATCACGGCAAAGCCGAGCGCGTAGCGTTTTGCCTGCGGTTCGGCCCAAGGGTTGAACGCGCCGCCTGCAACAGAGTAGAGCATCAGGATTCCGATGGCGGCGACTGCCGTCAGCAAGAGCGCCAGCGGCCAGTTGAGGTACAGCACCTTGCGAAGGCCCGACGGCGTGTGCTTGACGGAGTATTCAAGATAGCTCATGCCGCACCCTTATGCCCGGTCGCTGTCGTCGCCGCCGCGACGGTCGAGGCGCGAGCGTAGCTGTTCCTGCTGCGTCTTGATGCGGCCCCGGTCCTTGGACGGGTAGGCGTCAAGCGGGGGATCATCGCCGTAGAGCGCTTGAAGGGTGATGTCGCGGGCAATCGGGGCCGCTGCCTTGGAGCCGCCGCCGCCATGTTCGACGATCACCGCCACGGCGACCTTGGGCGCGTCAAACGGGGCGAAGTTGACATAGAGCGCGTGGTCGCGGCGTTCCCAAGGCAGATCCTCGTTGCGGAAAACACCGCGGGCGCGTTCGGCCGCAGTGATGTTCCGGACCTGGCTGGTGCCGGTCTTGCCGGCCATGCGGAAGGCATCTTCGATGATGCGGCTGCCATAGGCCGTGCCGCGCCGGTTGTTGGACACGGCATACATCGCCTGTCGGATTTCGCGCAGGATGTTCTCGTTCAAGCCAAGCGGCTCGCCCCGGTTGGGCGGCTCCTCGACGCCATCCACGGACCGCACCAGGCGCGGTGACACCGAGCGGCCGGTGGCCAGCCGGGCTGTCATCACCGCAAGCTGCAAGGGCGAACTGAGTACGTATCCCTGGCCGATGGCGGCGTTCGCGGTGTCGCCGATGCGCCAGTCCTCGCCGCGCGAGGTCGCCTTCCACAGCTTGTTGGGGATGAGGCCGCCGGCGACGGACGTCATCGGCAGATCGTGTTCGATACCAAGACCGAGGCGCTTGGCCATTTCGGCGATCTTGTCGATGCCGACACGCAGGGCGAGGTCGTAATAATAGACGTCGCAGCTTTCTCGCAGCGAGCGGTGCAGGTCGACATTGCCGTGTCCCGCCCGTTTCCAGCAATGGAAGCGTCGGTTCGCGACCTTCAGGAACCCAGGGCAATAGACGGTCTCGTTGGGATCGACCTGTCCATCCTCGAGCGCCGCCAGCGCAGTGACCATCTTGAATGTCGAACCCGGCGGATAGACGCCTTGCACGGTCTTGTTCGGCAGGGGGCGGTACTTGTTGTCCAAAAGCGCCGAGTAGTCGGCTTGCGAGATGCCGCGGACGAAGAGATTTGGATCGTAGCCGGGAGTGGACGAACAGGCCAGAAGGTCGCCGGTGTCGCAATCCATGACCACGGCGGCGGCGCTTTCGCCTTCCAGACGGGCAGTGATGTAGGATTGCAGCGCATTGTCGAGCGTCAGTTGTATGTCCGCGCCGGCCTCGCCCTCGACACGGTCCAGTTCGCGCATCACGCGGCCCGCAGCGTTTACTTCGACCCGTTTGGTGCCGGCTTTGCCGCGCAGCGTTTCCTCGCGCCGGCGTTCAAGCCCGATCTTGCCGATCTGGAAGCGCGGGATCAGCAACAGCGCGTCGGGCGCGTCGATGCGTTCCAGGTCGCGGTCGCTGACCGGCCCGACGTAGCCGACGACGTGCGCGTAATCCTCGCCCATGGGATAGTGCCGCGACAGGCCCACCTCCGGCGTGACGCCGGGCAGGGCGGGGGCGTTGACGGCGACGCGGCTGATATCCTCCCAACTGACGCGGTCGGCGACTGTCACCGGCGTGTCACCGCGCAGCTTGGCCAGGTCTTCGCGGGCCTTTTTCAGTTCTTCGGGGTTCAGCCGCACGAGCTTGGAGAGGCGTGCGATCACGTCTTCGAGGTCGCCGGCCTGTTCGCGGATGATGTTGATCCGGTAGGAGGGGATGTTCTCGGCGATCACGCGCCCCTCGCGGTCAAAGATGCGGCCACGGGACGGCGGGATCAGGTGGATGTTGATGCGGTTCTCGTCCGCCAGCAGACGGAATTGGTCGGCCTGATCGACTTGCAGGTAGCGCATGCGCAGACCCAGAAGCCCCACAAAGCCTGCCATGCCGCCGCCCAGCACCAGGCCGCGCCGGGTGATGCGGCGCTGGCTTTCGGTATTGTCGCGGGTGGGGCGCTTCATGTCCGGCCTCCGAGTGCGTCGATGTCACCGGGGGCCAGTTTACGCACCCCGAAGACAGATTGCGAGACCAGCACGACCAGTGGATAACAAATCATTGTCATCAGAAGCTGGATGAAGCTGAGGCCCAGCGGCGCCTGGTCGACTAGCAACACGGCGAGGATTGTGCGGTAGGCCAGGGTCATGACCACGAGCGTCGTGGCGACCGAGACCCATTCCACGGCGAAGGTCAGGTCCCGAAGGCCGATATGGCGCGCGCGCAGGGTTTCCGCCGCGATCAACACCAGCGCGGCCCAAAGGCCGGGCGGGCGATGGAACATAAGGTCTCCCAACAACATCACGCCCGCTACCAGAAAGGGCGGCACGTATTCCGGGCGGCGCAGGATCCAGGCAAAGGTCAGCGCGACGATCAGGTCCGGCCCGGCCCAGCCACGTGGCAGGGTTTGCAGCGGCAGCAGGCTGAAGAACATCACGAACAGCGCGAGCCCGAAATAGAGCAAACGCATCGTCCACATTTGAAGCGCGGCATTGTCACCCATCGGTTGCCTCGCTGGTCTGCGCCTCGGCGGGCAGTTGCGGTTCCGGATCGGGGTCGGCACCCTGCACGACCGGGACGGACGGTTGAATCAGACTGCCGGGATCAAGCACGCGCTCATGACCGTAATTGCGAAGCACGCGGAGGAATTCCAGCCGCTCGTAGTCGGCGGCCAGCCGGACACGCATACGCCCGCCCGGGTCCTCGGCCAACTGTCCGACCAAGAGGCCGGCCGGAAAGACCTCGCCATCGCCCGAGGTCAGCACACGGTCGCCAGGGCGCACCTTGTCCGGCGCCTCGATGAAGTCGATGGGTGGCGAGGCGGTGTTGTCGCCGATCAGCAGTGCCTGCTGGCCCGAAGGCTGGATCGTGACGGGGATGCGGCTGGAGGTATCGGTCAATAGGATCACCCGTGCCGTGTTGTCGCCCACGCCCGAGATACGGCCCACCAGCCCCAGCCCGTCCATGGCCGCCCAGCCGTCGACGATGCCATCGCGGGCGCCGACGTTGATCAGAACGGATTGCCGGAAGGGCGAGCCGCTGTCGGCCAGAACGACGCCGGTGACGAAGGTCAGTCGTGGGTCAAGCTGGACGTTGTTCAGATCTAGCAGCCGCGCATTCTCCTGTTCCAGCTGAAGGGCAGCCTCTTTCCAGGCTTTCATCTGCTGCAATTCGCGCCGCAACTCTTGGTTTTGCTGGTAGATCCGCTGGTAGCTTTGGAAATCACGCAGGATGTTTACGGCGCCGGTGACCGGCGCCATGGCCCAGTCGAAGCTGGGTACGACCCGGTCGATCACCTGCGCACGGAAGCGTTCCACGCGGGGGCTGTCGATCCGCCACAACACGAAGAGACCGATCAGGCACAATACCAGTAGCCCCAGAAGCAGACGCTTCAGGGGGGCGGTGTAGTCGCTGCTTTGTCCTCTTTCTCGAGCCAATGGCGTCCCCGGATTGCAAAAGGCCGTGGCGGTGTCTTTCCACCACAGATACCACCGCGCGCCGCAACCTCAAAGGGCGGGCATGTCAGCTGTCATAGTCGATTGCGTGTCGCAGCTGTTTTTCGAATTCCAGGGCCTTGCCCGTGCCGAGCGCCACGCAGTTCAGGCTGTCGTCGGCGATGGACACGGCCAGCCCGGTCTGTTCGCGCAGGGCGAGGTCCAGGTCGCCCAGAAGTGCGCCGCCGCCGGTCAGCATGACACCACGGTCGACGATGTCTGCGGCCAGATCCGGCGGGGTGGCTTCCAGTGCGGTCATCACCGCCTCGCAGATCTGCTGCACGGGTTCGGCCAAAGCTTCGGCCACTTGGGCTTGGCTGATCTCGGTCTCCTTGGGGACGCCATTGAGCAGGTCGCGGCCGCGGATCTGCATCGAGCTGCCACGCCCGTCGTCGGGCATCCGAGCGGTGCCGATGGAGGTCTTGATGCGTTCGGCGGTGGATTCGCCCACCAGCAGGTTCTGCTGGCGGCGCAGATAGTTGATGATCGCCTCGTCCATCCGGTCGCCGCCGACGCGGATCGAGCGGGCATAGACGATGTCACCCAAGCTCAGAACCGCGACCTCGGTGGTGCCGCCACCGATATCCACGACCATGTTGCCGGTCGGGTCGGTGATGGGCATGCCGGCACCGATGGCCGCCGCGATGGGTTCGGCCACGAGGCCCGCGCGCCGCGCGCCGGCGCTGAGCACGGACTGACGGATGGCGCGTTTTTCAACAGGCGTCGCACCGTGGGGGACGCAGACGATGATCTTGGGCTTGGAGAAGGTCGAGCGCTTGTGCACCTTGCGGATGAAGTGCTTGATCATCGCCTCGGCCGTGTCGAAATCGGCAATCACGCCTTCACGCATGGGGCGGATCGCCTCGATGGACCCGGGCGTGCGGCCCAGCATCAACTTGGCGTCCTCGCCCACCGCCAGGACCTTCTTGACGCCGTCCTTGACGTGATAGGCCACTACGGACGGTTCCGACAGGATGACGCCTCGCCCCTTGACGTAGACCAGAGTGTTGGCCGTGCCGAGATCGATCGCCATGTCAGCGGTGAAGAGCCCGGGGATTTTGTCAAAGATGGACATGGTTGCCTGCGTCCTGTGGTTTGAATAGTGATTTGGCCCCCGACTCGGCCGCCGGAAACCGTTCGCTCTTATAGAGTGGGCGATTGTCGGGTGAAAGGGTGGTTTAGGGCTTGTTAAGCGTCAAATTGCCGGGGTGATCGCAATGCGCCAGTCCTGCGCGGTCAAGGATATGGCGGAACCTGCGATGAACGGACAAGGAAAGCGCTCGTGGGCGTCCCGTTCCGGTGTTGCAGAAATTTGATTGAGGCGATCACCTTTCGGTGATCATGGTGCTGCTGGGGAGGATTGAACTCCCGACCTCACCCTTACCAAGGGTGCGCTCTACCACTGAGCTACAGCAGCGCCGGTTCGTGGCGGGGTGATTAGACCGTTCCGTGCATTCGTGCAAGCGTAATCTAGACGGTTTTTGGCGACTGCTGTAGACAGGCGGCATGAGCACGAACCCCCCGCCCAAATCAGGCGCCAAATCCCAGCAAAGTCGCGAGGACCGGCTGAAGGCTGCGCTGAAAGCGAACTTGGCCCGTCGAAAGGCACAGGCGCGCGGAAAGGCGTCGGGACAGGAGGGGCCGGAGGCAGGCCAAGACAAGAAAAAGGGCGGATAAAACAACATGGATTCGATACTCGTGACGGGCAATGGCCCAATTCAGGGGCAAATCCCGATTGCCGGGGCGAAGAACGCGTGCCTGACGCTGATGCCGGCCACGCTGCTGAGCGAGGAGCCTTTGACTCTGACCAACGCGCCGCGCCTGTCGGATATCAAGACGATGACCGAGCTCTTGCAATCGCTGGGCGCGGAGGTGACGACGCTTCAGGACGGACAGGTTCTGGCGATGTCGAGCCACGACCTCGACAGCCACGTGGCCGACTACGATATCGTGCGCAAGATGCGGGCCTCGATCCTTGTGCTGGGGCCGATGCTGGCGCGGGACGGCCACGCGGTGGTGTCGCTGCCGGGCGGATGCGCCATCGGGGCACGGCCGGTGGATTTGCACCTCAAGGCGCTGGAGGCGATGGGCGCGGAGCTTGAACTGAAGGAGGGCTACGTGCATGCAAAGGCGTCCGGTGGGTTGAAGGGCGGCATTGTGGAATTTCCGCTGGTGTCGGTTGGCGCCACCGAGAATGCGCTGATGGCGGCCACTCTGGCAAAGGGCAGCACGGTACTGAAGAATGCGGCGCGCGAGCCCGAGATCGTCGACCTTGCGCAGTGCCTGAGAAAGATGGGCGCGCAGATCGAGGGCGAAGGCACGAGCGAGATCACCATCCAGGGGGTGGACCGCCTGCATGGGGCGACCCATCCGGTGGTGACCGACCGGATCGAACTGGGCACGTTCATGCTGGCCCCGGCGATTTGCGGCGGCGAAGTAGAATGCCTAGGCGGGCGGATCGATCTTGTCGAGGCATTTTGCGAAAAGCTGGACGCCGCCGGAGTTTCCGTCGAAGAGACCGACATGGGCCTCAAGGTCGCGCGGAAGAATGGCCGGGTGCGCGCCGTCGACGTTGTGACCGAACCGTTTCCGGGCTTTCCCACCGATCTTCAGGCGCAGATGATGGCCCTGATGTGCACCGCCGAGGGCACCAGCGTTCTGGAAGAGAAGATTTTCGAGAATCGTTTCATGCACGCCCCCGAACTGATGCGGATGGGCGCGCGGATCGACGTTCATGGCGGCACAGCCACCGTGACCGGCGTAGAGCGTCTGAAAGGCGCGCCGGTCATGGCGACCGATCTGCGGGCGAGTGTCTCACTCATCCTGGCGGGGCTGGCCGCCGAGGGCGAAACCCTGGTCAACCGGGTTTATCACCTGGACCGCGGCTATGAGCGGGTCGAGGAAAAGCTGGGCAATGTCGGTGCCAAAATAGAGCGGGTGCAGGGCGAATGACCGAAGACGCACGTTTCGAAGACGGGCGCGAGGCGCCGCTGAACCTGGGGGCCTTCGATGCTGAGGATCTCGACGTGGTGTCGAGCCTGGCACAGGACGCGGTCTTTACCCTGCAAGACATGACCTGGCGCCCCCGCGAGCGCCGGCTGGCGCTATTGATCAACCGGTTTCGCTGGGAAGACGGCGCGCGCGCGCGGCACGGGGCCGAGCGGGTGCGCTCGCTTCTGGTAATTGACAATGTCGAAGGCGTCTCCAGCCAAGGGCTGGACCGCGACGACCCTGATGTGATCCTGTCGGTGCTCTCCGTGCGGTTCGAGCCTGACAGTGCCGAGGACGTGGCCGGCTACGTAACGCTGACGCTGGCGGGTGATGGGGCCGTGAGGGCACGGATCGAGGCGCTGGAAGTCACACTGCGGGATGTCACGCGCCCCTATCGCTCACCGTCCGGCAAGGCGCCGGACCACGACGCATGACGTGTCATTGACGAAAACGGGACCGACAGGCATGAATATCGCGCGTTTTGTCATGATAGCCGTCCCGCTCGGCGTTGTTCTCATTTACTTCGTCATGCAATCGCTGACCGTCGGAGAGGCCGCGCACCGGGACCTGGTGGAAGACGGCAAGCTGATGGAGGATATACGCAAGCGCTCGTTCCCCGGCCTTTACGAGGCTATCGAGGCCGGATTTCCCGAAAATTATGCCGAGCATGTCGAGGAAATCGAGGAAATCGCGCTGGATACTGATGTCGCACAGCATGACCTTGGCCCAAAGCTTACGGCCGAAAGCGATGCCTTCGTGGCCGAGTTGCGGGCCGAAAATGCAGTGCATGTCCGCAATGCCGGGCGAGACCCGCTGCTTGAAATCCAACGGGCGCAGTTGGCGCTTCTGAAGGGTTTGTCGGAGACGCCGGAGCTGTGTCTTGCTGTCGCCAAGTACGGATTAAGCAAGCTGAGCCGTGTCGAACTGAGCCGGGTCGAGCCCGACCTGCATGGCCGTTGGCTGACCGCGCAGTTTGCGGCGATGGCGACGGGGCGGGATATGCCGGAGACCTTCGAGAAGCCATCGGAAGAAGACTGGCGCATCTTTCTGAAAGGCTGGCGCGATGCGGGCGGCGAGACGACCCCGGCCATGCAAGCCTATCTTTGGTCGAATGAAGAGGATCCCGGCCTCTACTGCGAAGGGGCCATCGGGTTCGCCCGGCGACTGATCGCGGACACCACACCTTCGGGCCTGCGTATCTTGGCCGATTACACGGCCAGCCTTGCGCGATAGGGGCGCCCGCTTTGAGAAGCGAAGGCACTTGAGGCGCGGCAGGCGTCGGTCTAAGTCTGCGCGGCAACAGGAGAATGCCCATGCCGGTGCGACTGACCACCAAGGATGACGATTTCGAGGCGCGGTTCGCTGCGCTGTTGAGTGCCAAGCGCGAGGACAGCCCCGACGTGGACGACACCGTTGCCAGCATCATCGCCGATGTCCGGGAGCGTGGCGATGCGGCGTTGATCGATCTGACGGCGAAGTTCGACAGGCTGGAATTGACGTCGGAAAGACTGCGGTTCACGGCAGAAGAGGTCGCCGCACTGGTGGCAGATGTGCCGAGGGATGAGATGGCGGCGCTGGAACTGGCGGCTGCGCGTATTCGGTCCTATCACGAACGTCAGTTGCCGGAGGATGCATCGTGGCAGGATGAATGCGGCGCGACGCTAGGCTGGCGCTGGTCGGCGGTCAGTGCGGCGGGGCTTTACGTGCCGGGTGGGCTGGCGTCCTACCCGTCCTCGGTTCTGATGAACGCGATCCCTGCGAAGGTGGCGGGTGTGGAGCGGCTGGCCATCGTGGTTCCGACGCCGGACGGTGTGGCCAATCCCGCCGTCCTGGCCGCCGCAAAGATCGCCGGGGTTGACGAAATTTACCGTGTAGGTGGGGCGCAGGCGATCGCGGCGCTGGCCTATGGCACCGAGACGATCGCGGCGGTCGACAAGATCACCGGACCGGGCAACGCCTATGTCGCGGCAGCCAAGCGGCGGGTGTTCGGCCGTGTCGGCATCGACATGATCGCCGGACCTTCGGAGATCCTGGTGATCGCGGACCGCGACAACGAACCGGACTGGATTGCGCTGGACATGCTGAGCCAGGCGGAACATGACGAAAGCGCCCAGGCACTTTTGATAACTGATGATCCCGCGTTCGGCGATGCGGTGGAGGCGGCAATCGAGGCGCGACTGGAAACGCTGGAACGCCGCGCCATCGCCGGGGCAAGCTGGCGCGATTTCGGGGCGGTGATCGTGGTCGGGGACATGGACGAGGCGGCGCGGCTGGCCGACCGGATCGCGCCCGAGCACCTGGAATTGTGCGTGGCAGAAGCGGAGATGCTGGCCGACAAGATCACGCATGCCGGTGCGATGTTCCTTGGCGCGTGGACCCCGGAGGCTATCGGCGACTACGTGGGCGGGCCCAATCACGTATTGCCAACGGCACGCTCGGCGCGGTTTTCCAGTGGACTCAACGTGTTGGATTTCATGAAGAAAACCACCATGGCGCGAATGACACCCGGCGCGCTGAAGGCGACCGGACCGGCGGCCGAGACGCTGGCGAACTCCGAAAGCCTGGAGGCGCACGGGCTGAGTGTTCGGGCGCGGCTGGACAAGTTGAACGAAAGCTAGGCGGCGCGCTCTTTGAGTGCAACGGCCCGCATCGCGGGTCACATCGTCGCAAAAAACGCCATCTCAGGACATTCGGCTGCATTGCCCGTTAACGATAGGTGGGGTAGGCAGGTTCGAGACTGCCGAAGAGAAGACCCATGAGCCGTATCTGTCATATCGAGTTGGATGATGCCAACCTGCCTCCGCCCACGCCCGAGATCGAGCAGGAGCGGAAAGTGGCGATGTTCGACCTGATTGAGGAGAACTCGTTCAGCCTGCCCATTCGCGACGACCGGGTTGCGCCGGACGGACCTTACCGCGTTGGTCTTTCGATCCGCGAAAAGCGGTTGGTGTTCGATATCCGCACCGAGGATGACGCGCCGGCGGCGGAATTTCACCTTTCTTTGTCGCCATTTAGACAAGTGGTCAAGGATTACTGGGCGATCTGCGAAAGCTATTTCGACGCGGTGAAGAACATGCCGCCAAGCCAGATCGAGACCATCGACATGGCCCGCCGGGGCATCCACAACGAAGGTGCCCGGGTGCTGGAAGAGCGGCTGGAAGGCAAGGCGAAGGTCGACAACGATACCGCGCGGCGCCTGTTCACGCTGATCTGCGTGCTGCATTTCGGGAGCTGACGTAGATGGTCGAGGAGCTTCCTCAGTCCGTATTGTTTTGCTGTGACCACAATTCCGCGCGCTCGCCCATGGCCGAGGGTATCATGAAGAAGCTATATGGCACAGATACTTATGTGCAGTCGGCTGGGGTGAAAGGGGATATGGACATCGATGGGTTCTCGATCGCGGTTTGCGACGAGATCGGTGTCGAGCTTGCCCGGCACCGCACCCGCAGCTTCGATGAGATGGAGCAGTGGGGCGATGACCTGTCGTCCTTCGATCTGGTGGTGGCTCTCAGCCCGGCGAGCCAGCGCAAAGCTCTTGATCTGACACGGGTTTTTCATCTCGACGTGGTCTATTGGCCGATCCTGGACCCGACCGGGCTGGGCGAATCGCGAGAGGCGAAATTGAACGCTTACCGGCAGACCCGGGACCAGATAGTGGACCATCTCAAACGACGGTGGGGCGACCCCAAGGATATGAAATGACTGCGAAAAATGTGATCGAGGCTTACTTTCAGGCGTTCAACAATGGCGACGTGGATGGCATGCTGGAATGCCTGAGCGAGGATGTGGCGCACCACGTCAATGAAGGGCAGGTGCGGACAGGCAAGGCGGCCTTCGGCGCGTTCTGCGAGCACATGAGCCGGTGTTACCGCGAACACCTTGATAACATAGTAATTTTTGAGGCTGAAGGCGGCACACGGGGCGCGGCGGAGTTCGTGGTGAACGGCACTTACCTGGCCACCGACGAAGGGCTGCCGGAGGCGAACGGGCAGACCTACAAACTGCCGGCGGGGTCGTTTTTCTCTTTGGAAAACAACAAGATCACGCGGGTCGTGACGTATTACAACCTTGCGGACTGGACCAAACAGGTCAGTGCCTGATGCGGGTCGAACGGCTGACAGGGCGGCATCTGGTGGCGGCGCTGGACGACGTGGCGCAGCTTCGGATCACGGTTTTCCGTGACTTTCCATACCTTTACGATGGCGACGCCGCCTATGAGCGCGCCTATCTGGAGCCCTATCGGCAGAGCGAGGACGCGATCGTGGTGGCGGCGTTCGACGGCGACCGGCTGGTCGGGGCCTCGACGGGCACGCCGATGGAGGATCATGCCGAGGATTTCGGAGCGGCATTTTCCGGGCAAGATATTGATATGAAAGATATCTTTTATTGCGCCGAGAGTGTCTTGCTGCCCGAATACCGCGGCCGCGGGCTGGGTCATGCGTTCTTTGATGCGCGGGAGGCCCATGCACGGGCGCTGGGCCGCGACTACGTCGCCTTTTGCGGGGTCGTCAGGCCGCGGGATCATCCAATGAAGCCAGAGACTTACCGGCCCCTGGGCGGCTTCTGGCGCAAGCGGGGATATGCCCCTGTGGAGGGGGCGGTCGCGACCTATAGCTGGAAGGATATCGACCAGTCCGAGGAGACCGATCACCGCCTGCAATTCTGGATGCGGCGACTCGAAGGTTAACCGCGCGAATATTCGGGAAATCGGCACGTCGGTATTGCGTCGGTATCCGGGTGGTATCGCGACGGTGCGATTTTCGCGACTTGGCCGGGTAATCGGACCGTGCGCTGGGGATGGGGCAGTTGACGGCCGAAACCCGGCAGACGGTCGACTCGAGGCATTTTCGGCCTCGCCCACCGCGACCGGCACGCAGGCGAAAGCGACCTCGTAGAGGGCCGTCACCGGGCAGGGCGCGGAGCGACGCGTGCGCGATGGTCTGTCGGTTGAGGGTGAGGACGAAGGCGATGCGGGCCGGTGTGGACACGCGGCGACATTTCACAGGCAGGAAAGTCGTGGTTTGCGTCAGTGTAGCCGAGCAGCGGGCGTTTGTCCGGTTTGAGCGGATTGCGGACAAGTGTGATATATAGCTCCGAGCGCCATCGACGGGCCGCGGCGCGGCGATCCGACGGGGGGGCGGCAGCGCTTTATCCAAGCCCATCCGAAACAGGATTGAGCGATGCGCCGAACGTCGCCCAATCGCCGGGCCGTGGGGGCGGCTTGTCGCGGGGCCTGCGGCCCGGCTCCGCGCCGGGGCTGTCGATCAGACGTCTTTAGCGTGGTGGGTTGGTCTGAAACGGACAGCCACTACGGCCATTCCTGTAGACTTGCCGTATGCGTTAGACTGTGAGACTGAGGGGTTGAAAAACAACACGTTTTCAAGTGAGGACTTCTTGCGGTTCATTAGAACTAAGTTGGCGGATTTGAGCAGGCGCATCAGCCGTCGCCGGCGAGATCGTTTCCGAAGTGGTTACTTGTCGGCCATCTCAGATATTTCTCTACGCCTGCAAGACCACGCAACGTCAGAGACAGCAGACTATGTGGCGTCTCGGATGCCGCTGGTCCACCCTGTCCGATCATGGCGCTCAGTTCATGACGTGGCGGTGCAATCCGCAGAACTTGAGGGGGGGCTTGTGCTGGAGTTCGGGGTGTATTCAGGCACGACTACCAACTATATCGCGTCGAAGACTGGGTGGGCGATACATGCATTCGATTCATTTGAAGGTTTGCCCGAAACTTGGCGGGCTGGATACAAAAAGGGAAAATTCTCGCGCTGCTCCCTGCCAGATCTCGCCGATACCGTGACTCTTCATGTCGGCTGGTTTGATGAAACACTTCCCAAGTTTGTTGCCGGCCTAAAGAAGGATCAGCGATCCATTTGCTATCTTCATATCGACAGTGATCTTTACAGTTCTGCAAAGTCAGTTTTTTCGTATTTGGGGGGTCTCATCGTTGCAGGCACCGTTATCGTCTTTGACGGGTATTTCAACTACCCAGGTTGGAAAGAAGGAGAATTCAAAGCCTTTCAGGAATTCGTCGCAGAGAACAGCGTCGAGTATGAATACATCACGTACAATCATGAACATCAGCAGGTTGCCGTGAAAATTGTTTCTCGTGCTGATACCCAACAAAACACGAGTAGTCTTTAAGGACCACCTCTGCCTTAGCTCTCTCAGGCTACAACTATCCAGATTGAACGTTAGCAGATATCGCTTGCGTTCAGGGAAACGGCAGTTCCGCTCCCGCGCAGCCGTCATTCGATCCCCCAGGCTCAAGGCGCGGGGCCGGTCTGCCGAAATGTTGCGCGAAGCCCACGATGCGGAAATTCGGGACGTGGGCGATGGCTCTGTGCCGCGCTTTCGGTGTACCACGTCAAGGCCCGGGGGGGCGACGAGTATGGGACAACGGACATGACGCGCCTCCTTGCAAATTTTCTGACCATTTTCGCGGTGCTCCTGGCCGGGCAGGCCGCCGACGCCCAAGGGCGCGAGCGCATCGGCTATGGCTGGCTGGCCACCAACGATATTTTCGGCGACTTGCATGATCGCTGGCAGACCGGGTCGGTTGCGACCAGCCGGATCTGGGGACCGGGTTGGGACGGGCATCTGCCGCAGGGATTCGGCGAGGTGCTGGAACTGCGCTTCAACGGGCGGATCGTGTCGCCGCAGAACCTTAACAGACCCGCGCCCAGCGACCGGCCCTTCGGCGGGGCGCTGTCGCTGGGGCTGCACACGCATTTCGCCCGTGGCGAGATGGACTATGCCGTGGGTGTGGACGTGGTGGTGACCGGGCCGCAGACAGGGCTCGATGATTTGCAGAAGTTCCTGCACGACTATCTGGGCGGGCGAAACATTTCCGGCCGGGTGCGCCGCAACCAGGTCAGCAATGATGTGAACCCCGAACTGGTGACGGAGGCCGGGCGAAGCTTTGATCTGGGCGGCAATGCCGAATTGCGGCCTTTTGTCGAGGGGCGCTGGGGGTTCGAGACGCTGGCGCGGGTGGGCTTCGACCTGACGATCGGCCAGCGCGGGCGCGATGGCCTGCTGGTGCGGGACCCGGTGACGGGGCACAGATACGTGGCCGTTCAGGGCGTCGAGGCGCCCGGTGCGAGCTTTGTCTTCGGGGCCGACGTGGCCTATGTGGACAGCAGCGAGCTTTTGAATCGCGACCGGGGTATCCAGCTGACCGATGCACGGACGCGGGTGCGCGGCGGGGTCAACTGGCAGGGCAGGCGGGGCGGCACGATCTTTTACGGGCTGACCTGGCTGGACAAGGAATTCGAGGCCCAGAAGGAAGGTCAGCTTGTGGGATCGGTGCGACTGCGGCTGAGATTCTGAAGTTAACCCCTTGTTAACACTTTGCAGAGTGATTCGTTTTTGCTAGCTTCGCGACACAAAAAGACAAAAAAAGACTAAAAAAGGCAGGCATACAGGCAATGGGAACGACCTTTCGGGGCGCGTTCGTCATCTCCTGGTCGCAGACGGAAGTGGACGGTTTGGAGGCCGCTCCTGTCCAGTCTCTCAACGTGGGGCCGCATGGTCCTGGCGCGGAGATCTGGTGCGGGTGGACGGGCCTAATGAAGTACTGCGCCTTGAGCGGACGGAACGTGACGCAATGAGCCGCAAATGCGCGGCAAAGCTGGTGCGGCGGCTGGTGACGGCAGCACGCACGGGAACAACGAAACTGGATGAGGTTGAGGTTCACGAGCCGCTGATGGACAGCGGATTCGTGGTGACCAACGGGGTCAAGAGCTACACCATCACCGTTATCGAGGTGGGGCACGGCGCGCCGCCGCTGCTGATGTTCCTGGACGAGATCCCGCCCAGGAACACCGAGATGTGGATCGTGCACCAGTCGCTGGGCGCGCATCGCAGCCAGACGACGGACGTGGAAAGCGGCGGGGTGATCTGTTTCACCCCCGGCACGCGGATCGAGACGCCGGACGGGCCAAGGCTGGTCGAAGAACTGCGTGAAGGCGATTACGTGCAGACCAAGGACAATGGCGCGGAGGAGATCCAGTGGATCGGAAGCCGCCGGATGACGGGCGCGCGGCTCTTTGCCATGCCGCATCTGCGCCCGGTGCGCATCCGCGCGGGCGCGCTGGGTGTCGAGCGGCCGGACGAGGAACTGCTGGTCAGTCCCGAGCACCGGATGCTGGTCGAGGGCGAGATCGCGCAGGCGCTTTACAACACGCCCGAGGTGCTGGTGTCGGCCAAGGATCTGGTCAACGGGCGCAACATCGCCATCGACCTTGCGGTGCGGGAGGTGACCTATGTGCACCTGCTGTTGCCGCGCCACCAGGTCTTGTGGGCCAACGGGGTGGAGACCGAGAGCTTTCATCCCGCGTCCGCGTCGCTTCAGGCACTGGACGGCGAGGACCGCAAGCGACTGCTGGAGTATAATCCGACGCTGGAGTTCGAGCCGCAGACCTATGGCGGGTTCGCGCGGCGCAACCTGAGCGCGTCTGAGGCGGCGATCCTTCAGCACGAGGCGGCCTGAGCCGCCCGGACAGTTTGTCACGGCGCCGCCGCCGCGCGGCCGCCGTGACACATGCACCTGATTTTATGACGCGATAACGCAGGATTATAACCGACTATTTCGGTCGTTTTTCCTTGCGCTTTCGTCGCTGGGATGCAGTTTAGGTCGGAATTTACGAAACTGTTACGCCAAGGAGTTCGCGTGTCCCTCTTCTTTATCGTAGCACTTCCGTTCTTCGGCGCCCTTCTGCCGGGCTTGATGAATTCGGCGGGGCGGTCGTCCTGTGCGGGCGTCACGTTCACGGTGTCGCTGGCCGCGTTCATCGGGCTTTTGACCAACCTTCCGACGGTTCTGGCCGGCGGCACGGTGATGGCGCAGATCGACTGGATGCCGGCGCTGGGGCTGAACTTCACGTTGATGCTGGACGGGCTGGGATTCTTCTTTGCGTTCCTGATTCTTGGCATCGGGATGCTGATCATCGCCTATGGCCGGCAATACCTGAGCCGCGAAGACCATATGGGCGAGTTCTTCACCTATCTGCTGCTGTTCCAGGGCGCGATGGTGGGGATCGTCCTTTCGGATAACATATTGCTTCTGCTGGTCTTCTGGGAGCTGACGTCGCTGTCGTCCTTCCTGCTGATCGGCTATTGGAAGCATCTGCCCGAAGGCCGGCAGGGCGCGCGGATGGCGCTGGCCGTGACCGGCATGGGTGGCCTCGCGATGATCGGGGGGATGCTGATCCTGGGCCAGATCGTGGGCAGTTACGACCTGAGCGTGATCCTGCAGAACCGCGAGATGATCCAGGCGGATCCGATGTACGTGCCGGCGCTGATCCTGATTTTGCTGGGGTGTTTCACGAAGTCAGCGCAGTTCCCGTTCCATTTCTGGTTGCCGCACGCGATGGCCGCGCCGACGCCGGTGTCGGCCTACCTGCATTCGGCCACGATGGTGAAGGCGGGCATCTTCCTGATGGCGCGGATGTGGCCGGTGCTGTCGGGGACGCCGGAATGGTTCATGATCGTCACGACGGCAGGGCTGATCACGATGGTGCTGGGCGCGGTGATTGCGCTGTTCAAGCATGACCTGAAGGCGCTGTTGGCGTTCTCGACCGTCAGTCACCTGGGCCTGATCACGATGCTGCTGGGCACCGGGACGGCGTTCGGTGCGATGGCGGCGGTGTTTCACATCCTGAACCATGCGACGTTCAAGGCGGCGCTCTTCATGTCCGCTGGAATCATCGACCACGAGGCGCATACGCGGGATATCCGTCTGCTCGGTGGGTTGCGGAAGCTGATGCCGGTGACGTTCGTCATCGCCACGCTGGCGGCGTTGTCGATGGCGGGGATACCGTTCCTCAATGGCTTCTTGTCGAAGGAAATGATGCTGGAAGAGGCCAACCACACGGTGCTGTTCGATACGTGGTGGTTCGTGCCGGCGCTGGCCGTGATTGGCTCGCTCTTTTCGGCCGCCTATTGCTTCCGCTTCATTTCGCACACCTTCCTTGGGCCGGTGCGCGACGATTACCCGGCCAAGCCGCATGATCCGCCTGCGGGCATGTGGCTGCCGCCCGCGATCTTGGTCGTGCTGGTGGTGGTGATCGGGGTAGCACCCTTCCTGGTGCAGGATTTCGTGTTCCTGGTGGCCAAGGCCGTGATCGGCGGGGTCGAGCCGCTGGAGGTGAAATACATCAAGATCTGGCACGGGCTGGTGCCGGCGCTTTACATGTCGATCGCCGCCGTGGTGGGCGGGCTGATCGTGCTGCTGATGTTCAAGCCGCTGCTGAAACTGTGGGACGCGGCGCCACGCCCCGAGGCCAAGGTGATCTTCGAGTGGATCGTCGACACCGCGGCGGCGGGGGCGCGGGCGCTGATCCATCCGATCCACAACGGATCGTTCACGCGCTATGCCGCCGTGGGGTCGGCGGCGATCATCGTGGCGGGGTACTATGCCTGGGCCACGGGCACGGTGGCCGAGGCCACGCGCGAAATGCAGCCTGCGACGGCGGTGACCATCGCCGGGTGGGTGATGCTGGTGGCGGCGACGGGCGCGCTGGTGATCTTGCATCGCAACCGCTTCTTCTCGCTGATCCTTATCGGGATCGTGGGGCTGATGGTGTCGGTGGGCTTCATCTTTTTCAGCGCGCCGGATCTGGCGATGACCCAGTTCACCGTGGAGGTGGTGACGATCATCCTGCTGCTTCTGGCGCTGAATTTCCTGCCCAAGACGACGCCTGTGGAAAGCAGCCTGCTGCGCCGGGTGCGCGATGCGGGTGTTGGCATCGTCGGCGGGCTGGCGGCGTTCGGGCTGTCCTATCATTATTTGCTGCGCGATGCGGTGAGCAGCCCGATTTCGGAATTCCATCTGGCTAATTCCTATAAAGGCGGCGGCGGCACCAACGTGGTGAACGTGATCCTTGTCGATTTCCGGGGCTTTGACACCTATGGCGAGATCATCGTGCTGGGGATCGCGGCGCTGCTGATCTATGCGCTGACCGAGACGCTGCTGGATGGCAAGGTGCGCGCGCGCCTGCTGAACCGCAAACCGGACCAGCCGCGTGCGGGCGACATGCATCCGATGATGATGGTGGTGCTGACCCGCGTGATCATGCCGGTGGTTCTGATGGTGGGCTTCTACATCTTCCTTCGCGGCCACAACGAACCGGGCGGCGGCTTCATCGCCGGACTGGTCGTGTCGATCGCCGTGGTGATGCAATACATGGCCAGCGGCTTTGCCTGGACCTCGCAGCGGTTGCGCTACCCCTATCACGGGGTGATCGGCGCGGGTGTTCTGATTGCCGGGCTTACGGGCATCGGGTCGTGGTTCGTGGGCAAGCCGTTCCTGACCTCGGATTTCACTTACGTGCGCATTCCGCCGTTCGAGAAGTTCGAGCTGGCGACGGCGGCGCTGTTTGACCTGGGCGTATTCCTGGCCGTCGTGGGCGCGGTGATGCTGTCGCTGGAAAGCTTCTCGCGGCTGGCGCGGCGGGCGCATACGCCGGACACGGAACACCCGATGGATATTGACCCGTCGAGGGATGATCCGCCGAAAACGGTGGGCGCAAGCGGGGGGCCTGTCTGATGGAGTTTCTTGTTGCATCGGCTATCGGCGTCATGACGGCGGGCGGGCTTTACCTTGTGCTGCGGTTGCGGACGTTCCCCGTGATCCTGGGGATTTCGCTGCTGACCTACGCGGTGAACGTGTTCCTGTTTGCCTCGGGGCGGCTGACCGTTGGGGCGCCGCCGGTTCTGGTGGACGGGGTGGAGACCTATACTGACCCGCTGCCGCAGGCGCTGGTGCTGACGGCCATCGTGATCTCGTTCGGGATGACGGCGGTGGTGGTGATGATCGCGCTGGGGTCGTTCCTGGGCGCGGATGACGATCACGTGGACGACCAGCCCGAGGTGGAAGACGAAGACGACGCGCAGGCGGAGGGCCAGCAATGACCCATTGGATTATCGCGCCCGTCGTGCTGCCGGCGCTGCTGGCGCCGTTCATCGTGCTGGCCGCGCGGTTTCATTTTGGCATTCAGCGGGCGTTCTCGGTCGCGGGTGTGGTGGCACTGATCGCCATTTCGGCCAGCCTGGCCTGGTCCGTGTCGGACGGCGACGTGATCTTGTACCAGCTGAGCGACTGGGCCGCGCCCTTCGGCATCGTGCTGGTGGGCGACCGGCTGTCGACGCTGATGGTGCTGCTGACCTCAGTTCTGGCGCTGTTCGTGCTGCTATACGCCATCGGGTCAAAATGGGACGAGCGGGGGTGGCATTTCCACGCGCTGTTCCAATTCCAGTTGATGGGGATCATGGGCGCGTTCCTGACGGGCGACCTTTTCAACCTTTTCGTGTTCTTCGAGGTGCTGCTGATCGCGTCCTACGGTCTGATGATCCACGCGGGCGGCAACGAACGGCTGCGGGCGGGGGTGCAGTATGTGCTCTATAACCTCATCGGCTCGACGCTGTTTCTGTTCGCGCTGGGCTCGATCTATGCCGAGGCGGGGACGCTGAACATGGCGGACCTTGCGCAGCGGGTGACGCAGATCGGCGCGGAAGAGACCGTTGGCATCCGGGTGGCCGCCGTTCTGCTGCTATTGGTGTTCGCGATCAAGGCGGCGCTGGTGCCGCTGCATTTCTGGCTGCCGTCGAGCTATGCCGAGGCACCGGCCCCCGTGGCGGCCCTGTTCGCGATCATGACCAAGGTGGGGGCCTATGCGATCATCCGGGTCTACACGATGATCTTTCCGCCCGACCTGGAGGCGACGGCGGGGCTGCACGTGGTGTGGCTGATGCCGGCGGCACTGATCTCGCTGGCGATCGGGATGATCGGGGTGTTGGCGGCCAAGAAGCTGGACCGGCTGGTGGCGTTCTCGATCATCGGGTCGATGGGCATGGTGATGGTGGCGATTGCGCTGTTCACCGAGGACGGGATCGCGGCAGCGCTGTATTACATCGTGCATTCGACACTCGCGGGCGCGGTGCTGTTCCTGATCACCGACCTTGCAAGGGCGGGGCGGGACAACCTGTCCCTGACCGCGCAGCCGCCGGTTTCGGGTGCGGCGCTGACCGCGGGGATGTTTTTCGTGGGCGCGATTGCCATGGCGGGGCTGCCGCCGCTGTCGGGCTTTCTGGGCAAGCTGTTGGTGCTGGATGCGGCCTATGAAAGCGCGCAGATGCCGTGGATCTGGGCGGTGGTGCTGGTGTCCAGCCTGATCAGCGTGGTGGGCTTTGCCCGGGCGGGCAGCAACGTCTTCTGGAAGGCGCGCAGTATTCAACGGCCCGAGGGGGCGCCGGTGGTGGGCGCCCCGTCCGCGCTGAGCTATACCGCCGTGGGCGGGCTGATCGCGCTGTTGATCGCGCACACGGTTTTTGCCGGGCAGGTGCACGGCTATACCAAGGCAATCTCGGCGCAGTTGTTCGCGCCCGAGCGCTATATTTCGACCGTGCTGGAGACGCCGGGCAAGCTGGGGCGGCCCGAGGACAAGGCCAAGGGTGGCTATGGCGACGACGGTTATGGCGACGATGCGGCCTATGGCGAGAGCGACGAGGGCCATGGCGCGGATGAGCAAGAAAGCGAGGGGCACTGACATGACACGCGCGTTCTACTGGCTGATCCCGCATCCGTTCCTGACCTTGCTGCTGACGCTGGTCTGGGTGCTGTTGCAGAACGGGTTTTCCGCCGGGATGGCGGTGTTCGGGCTGATCCTGGGCATCATCATCCCGTGGATGACGTCGATCTGGTGGCCGGACACGCCCAAGGGGTTCAACCTGTTCCGCATGTTCACCTATGGCCTTATCGTGATCTGGGATATCATCATCGCCAACCTTCAGGTGGCGTGGATCGTGCTGACGGTGCCGAATTCCAAGCTGAAACCCGCGTGGATCGTGGTGCCGCTGGACCTGGTGAAGCCCGAGGCGATCACCATCCTGGCGGGGACCATCACGCTGACGCCCGGCACCGTGTCGTCGGATTTGTCGGACGAGGGGCACAGCCTGCTGGTGCATGTGCTGCACACCGATGACCCGGATGCGGTGCGCGACGAGATCAAGACCCGCTACGAGGCCCGGCTGGAGGAGATATTCGCATGAGCTCACCGTCTGACATCATGGACATTGCGATCGTCATTTCCTTCGTGGCGCTGGCGCTGGGGCAGCTTTTGTCGATGGTGCGCCTTGTCATGGGGCCGACACCGGGCGACCGGATCCTTGCGCTGGACACGATGGTGATCAACGCGCTGGGGCTGGTGGTGATGGTGGGCATCTACCAGGGTGTGCAAGTCTATTTCGAGGTCACGCTGCTGATCGCGATGTTGGGCTTCGTGTCGACAGTGGCATTGGCGCGCTTCATCCTGAGGGGGGACATCATCGAATGAGCTGGTTGGAGATCGGAAATCTTGCCGTCGCCTTCTGCCTGCTGGTGGGCTCGGGGTTCGTGCTGGTCGGTGTGTTCGGCCTGCTGAAGTTCAAAGACCCGATGACGCGCCTGCACGCGCCAACGAAGGTTGGCACGTTGGGGATCGGGATGTTCCTGCTGGCGTCGATGATCCATTCGTTCCTGGTGGGGGGCGCGTCCTATCACGAGCCGCTGATCATGGCGTTCCTGTTCGTGACCGCACCGATCTCGGCGCATTTCATCGCCAAGGTGAATATCCACAAACGAGCCTGCGAGACACCACCCGCACCGCCGCGTGACGACACCTGGTCGACGCTGACGGATCCGGACCTGGAAAGAGAAGCCGAGGCCGACGCGGCGAAGGCGCAGGAGTAGGGCGCGGCCCCACCGGGGGAGCCGCGTGGGTTTTCACCCACCCTACATTGGCGCAGTGGCGGAACTTGCAGTTTGTGCGTAGCGACGTGTTGACTCCGCCGCGAACCCTTATATAAGCGCGGCTTCATTGGTGTTGGTGGCCCCCGCAAGGGGATGCCTGTCGCCGTGGCAAAATCCACGGAAAGGACAACGCCCTTCCTGTCCACGCCCCGAAAAGTGGCAAACCGGTTTTCGGATGAAGGCGTGGAAGCACATTGAGAAGGAGATCAGTCGATGACGAAAAGAACGGCTGCCAAATACAAAATCGACCGCCGGATGGGCGAAAACATCTGGGGGCGTCCGAAATCCCCGGTCAACCGTCGCGAATACGGCCCCGGCCAGCACGGCCAGCGCCGCAAGGCGAAGATTTCGGACTTCGGCCTGCAGCTGCGCGCCAAGCAGAAGCTGAAAGGCTATTACGGCGACCTGACCGAAAAGCAATTCCGCCGCATCTTCAGCGAGGCCGAGCGTCTGAAAGGCGACACCGGCGAGTTGCTGATCGGCCTGCTGGAGCGCCGTCTGGACGCGGTCGTTTACCGCGCCAAGTTCGTGCCGACCATCTTTGCCGCGCGTCAGTTCGTGAACCACCGTCACGTGCGGGTGAACGGCAAGCTTGTGAACATCCCCTCCTACCGTGTTAAAGAGGGCGACGTGATCGAGGTTCGTGACCGGTCCAAGCAGATGGCCGCCATCCTGGAAGCCACGCAGCTGCCCGAACGCGACGTGCCGGACTATATCGACGTCGACAACTCGAAGCTGACCGCGACTTTCGTGCGGACGCCCAGCCTGGGAGACGTGCCGTACCCGGTGATGATGGAACCGAACCTGGTCATCGAATTCTACGCGCAGAACTAAGGTTCTTAGGTCTGCAGCCCCTGATCCGAAAGGCCGTGCCGCTGGGCGCGGCCTTTTGCATTTGTAAGTGGAGGAGACGCAGAGCATGGCACAGGACTTTCCCAAGTATGGCCGCATCGACGGCACCATCGTGATGATCGGCTTCGGGTCGATCGCGAAGGGGACATGGCCGCTGATCGAACGGCATTTCGACTATGATGCCGAGAAGTTCGTGGTGATCGAGCCGAACGCGGCCAATCACGAGGCTTTGCGCGAGCTTGGACTGCGTTTTGTCCCCGAGGCGGTAACGCAGGAGAATTACCGCGATTTGCTTGGCGGCCTCATTGAGCCGGGCAAGGGCTTCGTGGTGAACCTGAGCGTGGATACGTCATCTCTCGACCTGATGAAGTTCTGCCGCGAGCAGGGCGTGCTTTACATCGACACGGTGGTGGAGCCGTGGGCGGGCTATTACTTCGACACGGCAGACAACGCGGCGCGCACGAACTATGCGCTGCGGCAGGCTGTGCGGGACGAGAAGGCGGCCAATCCGGGCGGGACCACGGCGGTGAGCTGTTGTGGCGCGAACCCCGGGATGGTCAGCTGGTTCGTGAAGGAGGCGTTGCTGACGCTGGCTCGCGATACCGGCAAGGATTCCGCCGCGCCCGAGACCCGCGAAGGCTGGGCCAAGCTGATGCAAAGTCTGGGCGTGAAGGGCGTGCATATCGCCGAGCGGGACACGCAGGCGCGGGCGCTGCCACGGCCACGGGGGCATTTCGTGAATACGTGGTCCGTCGAGGGGTTCATCGCGGAAGGGTTCCAGCCGGCCGAGCTGGGCTGGGGCACGCATGAGACGTGGTTCCCCGAGAACGGGCACAGCCACGAAACCGGCTGTCGTGCGGGGATCTGGCTGGAACGGCCCGGGGCGATCACCCGTGTGCATACGTGGTGCCCGACGCCGGGGCCGCAATTCGGGTTCCTTGTCACCCACAACGAGGCGATCTCGATTTCCGATTTCTACACCGTGGGCGCGCCGGAAGCGCCTGAGTTCCGCCCGACATGCCATTATGCCTATCACCCCTGCGATGACGCTGTGCTGTCGCTGCACGAGATGTTCGGCGCGGGCCGGCAGCAGACCACCCATGAGATCCTGGATGTGGACGAGATTGTCACCGGCATAGACGAGTTGGGCGTGCTGCTTTACGGGCATGAGAAGAACGCGATGTGGTATGGCTCTCGGCTGTCGAACGAGGAAACCAAGGACCTTGCGCCGTACCAGAACGCCACCGGTTTGCAGGTGACGAGCGCGGTTCTGGCGGGCATGGTCTGGGCTTTGGAGAACCCGGAGGCGGGCATCGTGGAGACCGACGAGATGGACCACGCCCGGTGCCTTGAGGTGCAGCGGCCGTATCTGGGCCCTGTAGAGGTGCATTACACCGACTGGACGCCTTTGCAGGACCGCTGGGAGCATTTCCCCGAGGATATCGACGAGAGCGATCCGTGGCTCTTCCGGAACGTGCTGGCGTCGTAGGGGGCGGGATGCCGCGTACGGAGCCGCGCGATGGACGGGCGCGGTGCGTCGATCCAAGGTTGGAGGTGGTGTGCTTTATCTTTGGGTTCCCGAAAGACTTTGGAGCGGCGCGCTGATGTTGACGTATCGACGTGCCGTGGAGGCGGCCCGTTGCGCCAAAGGCGCGCATTTCAGGAGACGCGCCTCCGGCGCGATTGCGCGGCGGCCTGCGGCCTTGATTCCGCGCTGGGGGGCTGGAACGTTGACGTCTACGCTGGTGTCTTAATGCACGCGGCGTGGTCTTCGCGCCGCATCTTTTGCGATTTGACCTTGGTGGGGCTGGTCAGTGCGCGCGTGTCTCGGTAATGCGGAACAAAACACCTGTTCAGGGCCGCTGCGGCCCCGGGCGGTGTGTGCCGCTGCCCCGGGAGGAAAGACATCACATGACCAAGATCACCCCACAGCCCGGAATACGGGACATCGCCCCTTATGTGGGCGGGTCGAGCCATGTGGAGGGGATAAGCAACGTGGTCAAGCTGAGTTCGAACGAGAACCCGTTCGGGCCGAGCGAGGCGGCGAAAGACGCGTTTCGCAAGACGGCGTATGATTTGCACCGCTATCCGTCGACCGACCATGCCGGCCTGCGGGGCGCGATTGCCGACGTGCACGGGCTGGATGCGGACCGGATCGTCTGTGGGGTGGGCAGTGACGAGATCCTGTCGCTGCTCTGCCAATGCTATGCCGGGCCGGGCGATGAGGTGATCCATACCGAACATGGATTTGCCATTTACAAGATTGCGGCGCTATCCAATGGCGCGACGCCGGTCGAGGTGCCAGAGCGCGAGCGGGTGACGGATGTGGATGCGATCCTGTCGGCGGTGACCGAACGCACGCGGCTGGTGTTCATCGCCAACCCCAACAACCCGACCGGCACGATGATAGGCGACGGCGAGATCGCCCGGCTGGCCGAGGGGCTGCCGGAGCATGTGCTGCTGGTGCTGGATGGCGCCTATGCGGAGTATGTCGAGGGGTTCGACGGTGGCGCGGGGCTTGTGGATGCGCGCGAGAACGTGGTGATAACGCGGACCTTTTCCAAGATCTACGGGCTGGGCGGGCTGCGCGTGGGGTGGGGGTATGGTCCGGCACATGTGGTGGATGTTCTGAACCGGGTGCGCGGGCCGTTCAACCTGAGCCAGGCGGCGCTGGTCACGGCCGAGGCCGCGGTGCGCGACCAGGCCTGGGTCGACAAATGCCGCGCGGACAATGCCCGGATGCGGGCGTGGCTGGCAGAGGCGCTGGCCGGGCATGGCGTCCCGTCTGACACGTCGCTGGCGAATTTCGTTCTTGCCCGCTTTGCCGATCAGGAACAGGCCGAGACCTGCGACGAGTACCTCAAATCCGAGGGTCTGATCGTGCGGCGGGTCGGGGGGTATAACCTGCCGCATTGCCTGCGGATCACCGTTGGTGACGAGGCCAGCTCTCGCCGGGTGGCCCATGCGGTAGGGCAGTTCATGGGAGACGCGGAATGAGCGTGATCTATGATCGCGTGGCGCTGATCGGGTTGGGGCTGATCGCGTCGTCGATGTTCTGGGCGATGAAACGCGCCGGTCTGGCGGGCGAAGTCACGGGATACGCCCGGTCGCAGGAGACCCGCGACGTGGCACGCGAGATCGGGCTGTGCGACCGGGTTTGCGATAGTGCCGCCGAGGCTGTGGAGGGCGCGGACCTCGTGGTGCTGTGCGTTCCGGTGGGTGTGATGGGCACGCTGGCCGAAGAGATCGCGCCGGCGCTGAAGCCGGGCGCAACGGTCAGCGACGTCGGCTCGGTCAAGAAGGCGGTGATTGAGGCGGTCGGTCCCCATTTGCCGCAAGGCGTGCATTTCGTGCCGGCGCACCCGATGGCCGGAACTGAACACTCGGGGCCGCGCTCGGGCTTTGCCGAGCTTTTCGAGAACAAGTACACCCTGATCGTGCCGGTGGAGGACAGCGACCGCGATGCGGTGGAGCGGCTGGAGGCCTTGTGGCAGGCGATGGGCGCCCGGACGGACGAGATGGATGCCGATCACCACGACCTTGTCTGTGCCGTGACCAGCCACACGCCGCACCTGATTGCCTATACGATGGTGGGCGTGGCCGACGACCTGCGCCGGGTGACCGACAGCGAGGTCATCAAGTATTCCGCTGCCGGTTTCCGCGACTTTACCCGGATTGCGGCCAGCGATCCCACAATGTGGCGCGATGTGTTCCTGACCAACAAGGAGGCGACGCTGGAAGTGCTGGGGCGCTTCACCGAGGAACTCTTTGCGTTGCAGCGGGCGATCCGCACCGGGGACGGTGATCTGTTGCACGATTATTTCACGCGGACGCGCAGCATCCGGCGTGGTATCATCGAGGCCGGGCAAGATACGGATGCGCCGGATTTCGGGCGCGTGAAAAAGGGTTGAGCAGGATGCGGTTGGCGTGGGTTTTTCCAGTGTTTCTGGCAAGTTGTTCGTTTGGCGGCGGCGAGGGGGATGACCCCGAGCTGGTCACGCGGGGGGCTGTCTGCGGCGATCCGTCCATCCAGGGCGTGGTGGTGGGTGAGGTGCCCGGGAACGGCGCCTGTGGTATCGCCAACGCGGTCGAGGTGGACGCGGTCGGCGGGGTTCTGCTGAGCCAGCCCGCGACGATGAACTGCAAGACCGCGCGGACCCTGAATGCCTGGGTGAAGAACGACATGAAGCCCATTGTCGGGGACACCGGCGGCGGGGTGCGAAGCCTGAAGGTTGCCGCGCATTACGTGTGCCGGACGCGCAATCACAAGCGCGGCGCAAGGTTGTCGGAACATGCCAAGGGCAACGCAATCGACATCTCGGCCTTTCTGTTGCGGGATGGCACGGATATCTCGGTTCTGAACGACTGGGGGACAGGCAAGCGCGGCAAGATTTTGCGGCAGTTGCATGGCTCGGCCTGTGGACCGTTCGGCACGGTTCTGGGGCCGGGATCAGACGGGTATCACCGCGATCACTTCCATTTCGACACGGCGGATTACCGGAGCGGGTCGTACTGTCGGTAGGGCAGGGCAAATCTTTTGAGAAAAGATTTGCCAAAAGATTTCAGAAATCTTTTGGCCTCTAGCGAAGGCGCAGTACTGGCGCGGGGCCGAGGGGCACCGGGCCCAATAGGACGCGACCGTCGCGCAGGCCTAGCGGAATGTCGAGCGTCTTGGGGTTGCCGGCCATTTGCGACACCAGCGCGAGGCCGTCTTCGAGCGTGCCGGCGAAGCCCTGCGGCAGCGCACCGCTGTCCACGGCGAGGCGCAGAATGTCGCGCCAATTGCGGGCCTTGATCGTGATCTCGCCCGTGGGAATACCGGCCGGGTCGACCGTCACCTCGCCTGCGGCCTGTAGTTCCAGCCGGCCCCAGCGGGCCTCGGCCAGTTTGAGCTCGATGCGGCGGGGTTGGGGGCGGGCGTCCTCGATCGCCGAGAGGTCCCAGGGTTTGCCGAATTCCACCGTCATGTCCAAAGACAGCGCTTCGAGCGCGTCGGGCAGGGTGTCGCCGGGGTCGACCTTGACCCGCCAGTCGAGCGCGGGGGAAAAGCCGTCGGAGGTGAGGCCGAAACGATAGCTGCTGTCGGCGGCGGTCGTGCGTTCGGCGGCGAGCGTCAGGCTGTCGGCGGTGGTCGGCTGGACGGTGGTGCCGGGCTGAATGGCGAGATCTTCGGCGGTCAGCGTCAGACGATCCAACGGCAGGCCGGGCGCGGGGCGGGTCACAAGGCTGGCGCGCATGTCGGTGCTGGTGACGTCGTACTTGGCTTGGGGCGTCGCGATCAGCTGATGGTCTGGCCAGACGGCGATGATGTGGTTGGGCTTGTAGCTGAGCGCGAAGACCTGGAAGAACGGCGCCTCCCACGCAAGACCGGTGTCGGGGTCGGCGAGGCTGACATCAGTGAAGGTGGTGTCGAAGCGGTTGGGAAAGCCGCGGGTCGTGAGGTCGGAATACTCGGCGACCCATCCATCGGCGCGGCGGCCTTCGAACCACGCTTCGAACGCCTTGGTCGCGCCGGTGGAGCCGACGGCCCAGTAGACAGACCATGCCAAAGCCGCCACCACGATCAGGATCAACATGCCGCGCATCTGCCTATCAGCCTTCTTCCGAGCCCTTGCCGAGTGGTATCTAAAGTGATTAGGGGGCAGGGGAAAGCGCAAGGAGCGAAAAATGACGATGTGGGTCTTCGGCTATGGGTCGCTGGTGTGGAACCCCGGGTTCACGCCGGTGCAGCGGGTGCTGGCGGCCTTGCCGGGGTATCATCGCAGTTTCTGCATGCGCTCGATCCACCATCGCGGGACCGAGGAGAATCCCGGCCTCGTGCTGGCGCTGGACGAAAGCCCCGAGGCGCTGTGCCGGGGCGTGGCGCTGGCGGTGCACGAGGACGAGGAGGACAAGGTGCTGGCCTACCTGCGTGAGCGGGAACTGGTGTCGGCCGCCTATCTTGAAAAGGAGCTGGACATCATGCTGCGCGACGGGCGGCAGGTGCGGGCGCTGACCTATGTCATCGACGCCGATCACGTGCAGTATTGCGGCGGCCTGGACCTGGAGGAACAGGCGCGGATCATCGCGCGCGCCCATGGCGGGCGGGGGCCGAACCACGAGTACCTCTTTCAGACCGTGGCGCATCTGGAAGAGCTGGGGATCCACGACCCCGAGCTGGACTGGCTGGTGCGGCGGGTGAAGGGGATCGGGGTTTGAGCACGGCGCGGGGCGGACGTGCCGCAAACGCTTTAAAACCTTGGCTTCACAGTGGTTAACGCGTAGGGTATCGCCAAACAATAACCGCGCCGGGAGCCGTCCAGATGGACCAGCCGGACCGTGAGGTCGAGCCTAACTTTTCACACCCCGTGAGGCAGATCACGCTGATGCTGATCGTGCTGGCCCTGACGGGGCTCGGCGCGTTCTTTGCGTTGCCGCGGGTGTTGCCGGTGTTCCAGGCCAACCCGTACCTGAACGGATTCATCCTGTTCGTCTTTGTGATCGGCGTGGTGGCCTGTTTCTGGCAGATGTACCAGCTGATCGGGTCGGTGCGCTGGATCGAGGGGTTTGTCCAGGAGCGCGAGACGCCGCAGGATATCAAGGCGCCGCTACTGCTGGCGCCGCTGGCGACACTGCTGAAACAGCGCGGCAAGCGGATGAAGATCGCGTCAGGCTCGGCGCGCTCGATCCTCGACTCGGTGGCGCAGCGGATCGACGAGGCGCGGGAGATCACGCGCTATATCACCAGCATGTTGATTTTCCTCGGGCTGCTGGGGACGTTCTATGGCCTTGCCACCACGGTGCCGGCGGTGGTGGACACGATCCGCAGCCTGGCCCCGCAGGACGGCGAGGAAGGCGTGGACGTGTTCAACCGCTTGATGACGGGGCTGGAGTCGCAGTTGGGCGGCATGGGCGTGGCCTTTGCCAGTTCGCTGCTGGGGCTGGCCGGGTCGCTGGTGGTGGGGCTTTTGGAACTGTTTGCGGGGCACGGGCAGAACCGCTTTTACCGAGAGTTGGAAGAGTGGATGTCGACGATCACGCGGGTCGGTCTTGCCTCGGGTGACGGCGAGGGCGGTAGCGAGGCGGGCGTGATGGCCAGCGTCGTCGACCACATGGGCGAGCAGATGGAGAGCCTGCAGCTGATGCTGACGCAATCCGATGTAAGCCGCGCGATGGTGGACGAAAAGCTGGGCCTCTTGGCGGACTCGATGGAGAAGCTGACCGAGCGTCTGACCGATACCGCGCCGTTGCACGATGCGCTGACGCGGGTGGCGGACGGGCAGGAAGAGCTGATCCGGCAGATGGCACGCCACGAGGGCGAAAGCGGCGGGATCGACGCGGAAAGCCGGATGCGGCTGCGGTCGATCGACGTGCAGATGCTGCGCATCCTGGAGGAAATCAGCGCCGGACGGCAGGAGAGCATGAGTGAATTGCGGACCGACCTGAATTCGCTGTCGCGCGCGATCGGGCAACTGGCTTCGAGCCACGGGCGGGGCGACACCGCGTTGCGGGCATTGCGCCGCCCCGAGCGGGAGCAGGGGAGCTAGGCGATGGCCCTGTCACGGCGCACCGGCGCACGGTTTCAGGCCTCGATCTGGCCCGGTTTCGTGGATGCGATGACGGGCCTTTTGCTGGTGCTGATGTTCGTGCTGACCATTTTCATGGTGGTGCAGTTCGTGCTGCGCGAGACGATCAGCGGACAGGAAAGCCGGTTGGACGAGCTGTCGTCCGAGGTGGCGGCGCTGAGCCGGGCGCTGGGGCTGGAACAGGACCGCAATGCCACGCTGACCGAGCGGGTGGGTGCGCTGACCGCGACGCTGGGCGATGCGCGCGAGCGGCAGGAGCAGCAGGCGGCGTTGATCGCGGCGCAGGAATCGCAGATCGCAGAGGCAGAGGCCCGGATCGCCAGTTTCGAGGAACGGGTGGCGGGGCTGCTGGCGCAGCGCGACGAGAACCTTGGCACGATTGCGGACCTCGAAGGCCAGCGCGAAGAGTTGCTGAGCGAGCAGGAGCAATTGCAGTTGGCGCTGGCCGGCCTGCGTGACGAGATCGATGCACAGGAAGAAGCCGCGCGGCTGGCGGCGGCGCAGGCGGATGCCCTGGAGGCGATGATCGCCGATCTGCGCGGCGAGGCCGAGGCGGATGAGGCGGCGCAGGCGGAGCTGACGGCGCAGGTCGAGGATTTGCAGGCGCAATTGTCGGGCGAGGAGAAGGCGCGGCTGGCCGAGGCTGCGGCGGCGGAGGCGCTGCGGGACCGGCTGGAGAATGCGGATGCCGAGCTGACCGCGATGACGCTGGCGCTGGAGGAACAGCGGCGCAAAGCCGAGGAAACGCTGGCCATGCTGGCCGCGGCCGAGGATGCGCAGGAGGATCTGGACGTGCGGCTGGCCGCGGCGCTGATGGCGCAGCAGGAGGCCGAAGCCGCGTTGACGGAGGCCGAGAGTGGACAGGAGGTGACCCGCTCGCAGCTGAACTCTGTCGAGGCGGAATTGGCGCGGGCGCTGGCCGATGTCGAGGCCGAGACGGTGCGGGCCGAGGAATTGCAGGTCCGGCTGAGCGAGACGGAAGCGGAACTGACGGCCTTGCAGGACGAAAGCGGGCAAGTGGCGGACACGGCGGCGAGCCTGGAGGAACGGCTGGCCGAGGCGCTGGCCGCGAAGACCGCCGCCGAAAACGACGCGGTGGAGAATGCCGATCTGATCGCGGATTTGCGGCGGCAGATCGAGACGCTTGAGGCGGACGTGCAGGCGCGGGACAAGCGGATCGCGTCGTTGATGGCGGCGAACGAAGCGGCCACGGCCCAAGCCATGTCGGCGGAGGATGTGCGGGCGCAGCTGGCCGCGGCCCTGGCGGCGAAGCTGGCCGCCGAAGAGGAGGCCGAAGCGCGGCTGACGGAAGCCGAACAGCGCGCGGCGTTGCTGGGGCAGGTGCAGGCGGAGCTGGACCGGCAGCGTTCGCTGGCCGACGAGGCGCAGGAGGAAGAGGCGCTGTTGAACCAGCAAGTGCGGGCGCTGCGGGACCAGTTGGGGCAGTTGCAGGCGCTTCTGGACGATGCCAAGGCGCGCGAGGCCGCATCGGAAGTGCAGCTGCAATCGCTGGGCAACGAGCTGAACACCGCGCTGGCGCGGGTGGCGGCCGAGGAACGGCGGCGGCGCGAACTGGAGGAAGCCGAGCGCAAGCGGCTTGAGGCGGAGCGCGCGGATCTGGAGCAATTCCGGTCGGAGTTCTTTGGCCGATTGCGACAGTTGCTGGAAGAGCAAGAGGGCGTGCGGATTGTCGGCGACCGCTTTGTGTTTTCATCCGAAGTGCTGTTTGCGCAAGGTGAAGCGCGGCTGTCGGACGCGGGCGAGGGCGAGTTGGCGAAGGTGGCCGACATCCTGCGCACGGTGGCCGAGAATATCCCCGAGGATATCGACTGGGTGATCCAGGTGGACGGGCATACCGACAACGTGCCGGTCCGCGCGGGTGCGCGGTTCGAGGATAACTGGGAGCTCAGCCAGCAGCGGGCCCTGTCGGTGGTGCGCTACCTTGTGGATTTCCTGGGTCTGCCGCCGGAGCGTTTGTCGGCCAACGGGTTCGGACAGTACCAGCCGGTCAACCCCGCCGACACGCCCGAGGCGCGGGCGCAGAACCGGCGGATCGAGTTGAAGCTGACGGAGAAATAGGCGGACGGGCCGAACAGCGGGGCTACTCGGCCAGAACGATGATGTCGGCGTGGCGGTTGGCCAGCACCTGGCCGTCACGTTCCAAGGTCACGTAGCCGCGATAGGCGCCGGGGGGCCAGCCGCCCTCGGGCGCGCGGCGGCCATAGGCGCGGAAAAGCTGCGCCTGCGGGGTCTCCAGCGTTTCGGAATAGGTGAGGATCTCGCCGTCGGGGCCGGTGGCGGTGACGCGCATTGTGTCGCCGGGTTGGGCGTAGAAGACATGGCCGTAGAGCACCAGCGGCGTGTCGGGAGTGGTCTCGGACATGCGGGCGTCGCCGGATTTCACCGCGTCGAATTCGGGCACGGCGGTGGAGAAGCCGGCGGTGAAAAGCCCGGCGCGGTCATAGGGCAGGGCGCTTTCCCAAAGCCCCGGCCCGGTTGCAGTGCCGCAGGTGCCCGGCTCGGCCTCGGGCAGGAAGGGGTCGATCACGGCGCCGTCCTTAAGGACCGAAAGGTGGATGTGGGGCGCGTTGGTGAGACCGCTGAGGCCGATTTGGCCCAAGGGCGTGCCGCTGTCGACCTGCTGTCCTTCGGTCACGGCGATGGAGCCCTTTTTCATGTGGCAATAGAGGGTCTGCCAGCCGCTCCCGTGGTCGATGCGCACGGCATTGCCGCATTCGCGGCCTGCGATGGCGTCGCGGGTCTCCTCGGTTACGGGGGCGTCTTCCATGCCGTCGCGCAGGGCGGCGACGCGGCCCGGGGCGGCGGCGAGGACGTTGACGCCTTGTTCCATCGCCTCGAACGAGAGCAGGTGAATGTCGGTGCCGCGGTGGCCGTCGCGGCTTTTGAGGCTGCACATGAAGTCGTGCTGGCCCGGGCCGGGGTCGAGATCGACGTAATCCTCGATATAGCAGGTCTGGCCCAAGGCGCAGTCGATGGGCAGCGCGAGAGTCGGAGGCCCGGCCAGCGCGGGGGTGGCCAGCGTGAGCAAGGCGGTGACGAGGGCGGATCTGTGGACGGTCGGCAACGGGGCACCTCGAAAAACGAAAGTAGACGTGAAAACGGGCGGCATGAGATGCCGCCCGTGTCAAAGCTTATCGCAAAGCCTGTACCGGTGTCACTCTGCTGTGAGTAACGGCGGCTTCTTGCCCGAAAGGCGCGGGTGCTCCGGCCCTTCGATGCGCAGGTCGATCTGGCCGTCCTTGACGCCGACCTTGACGACACCGCCCTTGGCGAGCTTGCCGAAGAGCAATTCCTCGGCCAGCGGCTTCTTGATGTGCTCCTGGATCACGCGGCCCAGAGGGCGCGCGCCCATCTTGTCATCGTAGCCCTTGTCGGCCAGCCATTCGGCGGCGGGCTTGGTGAGTTCGATGGTCACGTTGCGATCCATCAGCTGCGCCTCGAGTTGCAGCACGAACTTCTCGACCACTTGCAGGATCACGTCTTTCGGCAGTGCGCCGAAGGAGATGACGGCATCCAGCCGGTTGCGGAATTCCGGCGTGAAGGTGCGTTCGATCGCGGCGGTATCCTCGCCCTCGCGGCTGTCGCGGCCGAAGCCGATGGCCGATTTGGCAAGCTCGGTCGCCCCGGCGTTCGAGGTCATGATCAGGACCACGTTGCGGAAGTTCACCGTGCGGCCGTTGTGATCGGTCAGGTTGCCGTGGTCCATCACCTGCAGCAGGATGTTGAACACGTCCGGGTGGGCCTTTTCGATCTCGTCGAGCAGCAGCACGCAATGCGGATGCTGGTCGACGCCGTCGGTCAACAGGCCGCCTTGGTCGAAGCCGACATAGCCCGGAGGTGCGCCAATGAGGCGCGAGACCGCGTGTTTCTCCATGTACTCGGACATGTCAAACCGCAGAAGCTCCACGCCCAGCGTATCGGCCAGCTGTTGAGCGACCTCGGTCTTGCCAACACCCGTGGGGCCGGCGAAGAGGTAGTTGCCGATGGGCTTTTCGGGTTCGCGCAGGCCCGCACGGGACAGCTTGATCGCCGCCGACAGCGCCTCGATCGCTGTGTCCTGGCCGAAGACGACGCGCTTGAGCGAGCCTTCGAGATCCTTGAGCACCGCGGCATCGTCCTTGGAGACGTTTTTCGGGGGAATGCGGGCGATCTTGGCCACGACATTCTCGATCTCCTTGGGACCGATGGACTTGCGCCGCTTGGAGGCGGCCACGAGATGCTGCGCCGCGCCGGCCTCGTCGATGACGTCGATGGCCTTGTCGGGCAGCTTGCGGTCGTTGATGTAGCGGGCGGACAGGTCCACGGCCGATTTGATGGCCTCGGCGGTGTATTTCACGCTGTGATGCTCCTCGAAGTAAGGCTTGAGGCCCTTGAGGATCTTGACCGCGTCATCGACCGTGGGCTCGACCACGTCGATTTTCTGGAACCGGCGGGAAAGCGCGCGGTCCTTTTCGAAATGCTGGCGGAACTCTTTGAACGTGGTGGACCCCATGCAGCGCAGCTTGCCGCCCTGAAGCGCGGGCTTCAGCAGGTTGGACGCGTCCATTGCGCCGCCCGAAGTGGCGCCGGCGCCGATGACAGTGTGAATCTCGTCGATGAAGAGAACGGCGTCAGGGTGTTCTTCCAGCTCGGTCACGACGGCCTTGAGGCGTTCCTCGAAGTCACCGCGATAGCGTGTGCCGGCGAGAAGCGCGCCCATGTCGAGCGAGAAGATGGTCGTTTTCGACAGAACCTTGGGCGTCTGGCCGCCGACAATCTTGTGCGCGAGACCCTCGGCGATGGCGGTCTTGCCCACGCCGGGATCGCCCACCAGAAGCGGGTTGTTCTTGCGGCGGCGGCAGAGAACCTGGATGCAGCGCTCGACCTCGCTGTCGCGGCCGATCAGGGGGTCGACATCGCCCTGGCGGGATTTCTCGTTGAGGTCGACGCAGTATTTCGCAAGCGCGGATTCGCCGTTTTCCACCTGCTCGCCCTCGGTCGAGGACTTGGAGGATTCGGCGTCTTCCTCGCCCACGCCTTGTACCGGGCGGGATTCGCCGTAGGCGGGGTCCTTGGCGACGCCATGGGCGATGAAGTTGACCGCGTCGTAGCGGGTCATGTCCTGTTCCTGAAGGAAGTAGGCGGCGTTCGATTCACGCTCGGCGAAAATGGCGACGAGCACGTTGGCCCCCGTGACCTCGGTGCGGCCCGACGACTGTACGTGGATGGCGGCGCGCTGGATCACGCGCTGAAAGGCGGCGGTCGGAACCGCCTCGGAGCCTTCGATGTCGGTGACGAGGTTGGACAGGTCATCGTCGACGAATTCGACCAGCGTGGTGCGCAGGTCTTCGGTATCGACACTGCACGCCTTCATTACGCGGGCCGCGTCGGGCTCGTCGATCAGGGCGAGCAGGAGGTGTTCCAGCGTCGCGAATTCATGTTGGCGCGCATTGGCCAGGGCCAGTGCAGCGTGAATTGCCTGTTCCAGCGTGTTCGAGAATGACGGCACGGTGTGCTCCCTCTGCTTGGGCTAGGGCCGGTCCCGCGACCTTCGCCTTATATGATTAAAGTTTGGTCGATACAGGCCAGCCTTCAAGGACTTTTTTGCCAAACCCGTTCACTTTTCCCTTTCCGATCTTACAAAAGCTGCTTTTACGGGCCTTCCCGTGACAATTTGGCCGCCCCGGCGGGCGTGCCTAGAAATTGTCCTTTCGGGTGCGGATTTCGGCGAACACGTCGGCGGCGTCGGCGCCCGTCATGCCCAGATGCGCCTGAACGGCGGGATCGGTGGCACGCAGGAAGGGGTTGGTGGCCAGTTCTTCGGACAGGGTGGAGGGAACGGTCGGTTTCCCTTGATCGCGGGCGGCTTCGACCGCCTTGACTCTTGATATAAGCGCCGGATTGTCGGGATCAATAGTGACCGCGAAACGCCCGTTGGCGGCGGTGTATTCATGGCCCGAGCAGATGGTCGTGTCGGGCGGCAGGGCGGCGAGCTTCGACAGGCTGTCCCACATCTGGGGCATGGTGCCCTCGAAGACCCGGCCACAGCCAAGCGCCATCAGGCTGTCAGCAGTGAAGGCCACCTTGCTGTCCGGGAAGTGGAAGGCGATGTGGCCAATGGTGTGGCCCGAGACGTCCATGACGGTGCCGGTGTCCGCCCCGATGGTGATCGTGTCGCCGTCGTTGAGCGCGATATCGAGCTTTGGCAGGCGGGAGGCGTCGGCGGCGTGGCCCACGACCTTTGCGTCATGTGTGGCCAAAAGCTCGTCCAGACCCTGCACGTGGTCGGCGTGGTGGTGGGTGATCAGCACATGCGTGGCTTTCCAGCCCTTGTCGGCGAGTGCGGCGAGGATCGGCGCGGCCTCGGGTACGTCCACAACCGCCGTTTCGCCGGTCTCAGAGTCGTGGGCGAGGAAGGCGTAGTTGTCCGAAAGGCACGGGACGGTTTCGATCTGCAATGTCATTGGTCCATCCTTGAATTCGTGGTTATGTTTGCCCCGAGAGTGACGGATCGAGGCGCGGGCTGCAATGCATCTGGATGTGCAGGACCTGAGGAATTTCTATTACCGCAACCAGCTGGGGCGTGCGGTGCAGAAAACCGTGGGCGCCGAGATCAGGGCGCTGTGGCCCGAGGCGAAAGGGCAGACGGTGGCCGGTTACGGCTTTGCCGTGCCGTTCCTGCGGCCCTACCTGAAGGACAGCCGCCGTGTGATCGCGCTGATGCCCGCGCCGCAGGGGGTGATCCACTGGCCTGCCGACAAACCCAATATCAGTGTGCTTTGCGAGGAAACCCTTTGGCCGCTGGAAACAGGGCGGGTCGACAAGCTGATGCTGGTGCACGGGCTGGAGACCTGCGAACGGCCCGGCGAGCTTTTGGAGGAATGCTGGCGCGTGCTGGGGCCGGGGGGATCGGCCCTTTTCGTGGTGCCGAACCGCGCCGGGCTGTGGTCCCGCAGCGACCGGACGCCGTTCGGGTACGGCCGGCCCTATAGCCAGAGCCAGCTGGAGGCGCAGCTGAAGACGCGCAACTTTCTGCCCGAGCGGCATGTGACCGCGCTGTACCAGCCGCCGTCGCACCGCAAATTCTGGCGCAAGACGGCCGGCATGTGGGAGAACATGGGCGGCAAGCTGTCGGTGGTGCTAAAAGGCGGGGTGCTGATCGTGCAGGCCACCAAGCGGGTGCACGCGCCCACCGATCGCGGCTCGGCCATTCGCGATACGGTGCGCAGCCCGCTGGGCGTGCTGGCGCCGAAGCCAAAACCGGAGGCCAAGCCGGTGTGATGCACCTCTTCCAGTTGCGCTGAAGGTTCAGAAACAACGGCAAATAGATTTACGAGACGTAAATTTCACACAATTCCGTAATACAAGGTTCGCTGCGACTTGATGCTTTTGACAAGTCCCGGAATATTCCGCCTCTGTTCTGCGGGTAAATTATTCAGTGAGGGACCAAAAATGGCGAATTGGGGCTTTAAGAGATGCGTCGTGGCAAGTGCCGTGCTGATGTGCGGCCTTGGGACAGCGGTGCACGCGCAACAGCAGTGGGAAGGTGGCTTTTTCGGCCTTCAGGCCGGTCATTCTTCGAGTGATCTGGATTGGACGCTGAACGGAAACGGTTGGTGGGGGAGTGCAAACCCGGCCAACAACCGTACTTCGTTTTCGCTGGATGGCGAGACCTACGGCGTACATGCCGGCTACAACTGGGTCCTGCCGAGCAATGTTCTGGTTGGCGTCGATCTCACGTACAATTTTGTCGAAGCCGACAAGTCGAAAGCCAGCCCGGCATTTCCGGCCATTGATACATGGAATGCCGATCTTGAAAGCTTCTGGGACCTGAGTGCCCGTGTCGGCATGGCGCGCGAGAAATACATGCTGTACGGTGCGCTTGGCCTGGCGATGGCCGATATCGAGACGACGGCCACGCCGCCGGTCGACCAGTCGAGCGGCAATCATGCGGGACTGTCCATCGGTGTCGGTGGTGCCTATATGGTGGCGCCGAAGACGTCGGTCGGGCTGGAATACAAGTATTACGACTTTGGAAGCGATCAGCATCCGTTCAGTGGTGCCTGCGGTCCGTGCAACGCGGCAGACGGCCGGAATGTCGACATGACGACACACGTCGTCAGCTTGAAGCTGACCAAGCATTTCTGAACCGGACCGACAAGGTCAACAGCCTCAAGGTCCGGCGCGCCTGCGCCGGGCAAACGCGCCGAGCATCAGGCCCAGCCCGACGCCGAGTGCATCAGCCAGCAGGTCCAGCCACTCGGCGCCGCGTCCGAAGGCGGGCTGGATCACTTCGATCGCCGCGCCGAACGCGATGCAGACGGGCGCGAGCGCCAAGGCGCGGCGGGGGTCGGCCACCGACATGGGCAGGATCAGGGCCGCGAAGGCCAGAAGGTGCAGAACCTTGTCGCGCAGTGTGAAGGGCGGGGGTTGCTCGTGCGACGGCCAAAGCGTGGTGACAAGAATTCCGAGCGCCAGCGCCAGGGTCAGGACCCGGGCGAGACGGAGACTTGAGGCGGCGGGACGGGTCATCAGGGGTCTTTAAGTAGATGGCGCACGCTGTGCAACATGGAAGAATGTGGGCCCATATGCGCGGGCTTGGAGGGCGATAGCGTTAACAGCTTTTGTTGCGCCAAAACCCTTTGATGCCGGAGTTTCGGGCAGGTTGCGCAGGAAGGAATCGCAAAAAAGCGACGAAAAGTTACGATTTTTGTCGCAATAAAATTGCGCATTCGGTCGCAGAGCCCGTAAGTCATTGAAAAGTAAAGGCGGCCACCGGGGTCTTAGTCCGTCCTGCTGGCTTGCGAGGTTCACAACGGTCTGCTAAACCGCCCACGAAAATCGATGTCTCGCGAGTTTCATCGTCTCTAACCACCCTGGTAAAGACGGCCTTTGCGCCGTCTTTTGTCGAGCCGGGGTCAGAACTATCGGAAGGGTGGACGTGTCCGAACCAGCTTCGATCTCCTCCGGCATTGCCGAGCGCTATGCCACTGCCATTTTCGAGCTTTCCAAAGACGCCAACTCGCTGGACAAGCTTGAAACGAATCTCGCCGATCTTTCCGCCGCTCTTGATGACAGTGCCGATCTGCGTGACCTGATCAGCAGCCCGGTCGTCAGCCGCGAGGACCAGGAGCGCGCCATCGTGGCGGTTGCGGACAAGATGGGGCTTGTGCCCGAACTGAAGAACGGCCTTGCGCTGATGGCGCAGAAGCGCCGCCTGTTCGCGGTGCCGCAACTGGTGCGCCAGCTGAACGAGCGCATCGCGGAGCACAAGGGCGAGGTGACCGCCGATGTGACCAGCGCCGTAAAGCTGACCGATGCACAGTCGAAGAAGCTGGCCGAAACACTGAAATCCACCGTCGGAAAAGACGTGAAGATCAATGCGACCGTCGATGAAAGCCTCATTGGCGGTCTTGTCGTAAAGGTGGGCTCGAAGATGATCGACACGTCGATCCGCTCGCGCCTCAACTCCCTACAGAATGCAATGAAAGAGGTCGGATAAATGGGTATCCAAGCTGCAGAAATTTCTGCGATCCTTAAGGACCAGATCAAGAATTTCGGCCAGGAGGCCGAAGTTGCCGAGGTGGGTCGCGTGCTGTCAGTCGGTGACGGGATTGCCCGTGTGCACGGCCTCGACAACGTTCAGGCCGGTGAGCTGGTGGAGTTCCCCGGCAACATCATGGGCATGGCGCTGAACCTGGAAAGCGACAACGTCGGTGTCGTGATCTTCGGTTCGGACCGGGACATCAAGGAAGGCGACACCGTCAAGCGCACCAAGTCGATCGTGGACGTTCCGATCGGTGACGAACTGCTGGGCCGGGTCGTGGACGGCCTTGGCAACCCGCTGGACGGCAAGGGGCCGATCAAGGCGGAAAAGCGCGGTGTCGCGGACGTCAAGGCGCCGGGCATCATCCCGCGTAAATCGGTGCACGAGCCGATGGCGACCGGCCTGAAATCGGTCGACGCCATGATCCCGATCGGCCGTGGCCAGCGGGAGCTGATCATCGGCGACCGTCAGACCGGCAAGACAGCCGTGGCGCTGGACGCGATGCTGAACCAGAAGTCGTATAACGACGCGGCTGGCGATGACGAGAACAAGAAGCTTTACTGCGTGTATGTTGCCGTGGGTCAGAAGCGGTCTACCGTGGCGCAGCTGGTGAAGAAGCTGGAAGAAGCCGGTGCGATGGAATACTCCATCGTCGTGGCCGCCACCGCATCCGACCCCGCACCGATGCAGTTCCTGGCGCCCTATTCGGCGACCGCGATGGCCGAGCATTTCCGCGACAACGGCCGCCACGCGCTGATCGTGTACGATGACCTGTCGAAACAGGCCGTGGCCTATCGCCAGATGTCGCTGCTGCTGCGCCGCCCGCCGGGCCGCGAAGCGTATCCGGGTGACGTTTTCTACCTGCACTCCCGCTTGCTGGAGCGTTCGGCCAAGCTGAACGAGGACAACGGCTCAGGCTCGCTGACGGCGCTGCCGATCATCGAAACCCAGGGCGGCGACGTGTCGGCGTTTATTCCGACCAACGTGATCTCGATCACCGACGGCCAGATCTTCCTGGAAACGGAACTGTTCTATCAAGGCATCCGCCCCGCCGTGAACACCGGTCTGTCCGTGTCGCGCGTGGGCTCTTCGGCCCAGACCAACGCGATGAAGTCGGTCGCCGGTCCGGTGAAGCTGTCACTGGCCCAGTACCGCGAAATGGCGGCCTTCGCCCAGTTCGGTTCGGACCTCGACGCCTCGACCCAGCAGCTGCTGAACCGGGGTGAGCGCCTGACCGAGCTGATGAAGCAGCCGCAATATTCGCCGCTGACCAATGCCGAGATCGTCTGCGTCATCTATGCGGGCACCAACGGCTATCTCGACAAGATCAAGGTCGACCAAGTTGGCCGGTTCGAGGATGGTCTGCTGAACCACATGCGCAGCAAGCGCAAGGACGTCCTTGATTGGATCACCAACGAGGATCCCAAGATCAAGGGCGACGCCGAAGACAAGCTCAAGTCGGCCATCGAAGAGTTCGCAGCCGACTTCGGATAAGGGGGTGACGAGGCAATGCCGAGTCTGAAGGACCTAAAAAACAGGATCGAGTCGGTCAAATCGACCCGCAAGATCACCAAGGCCATGCAGATGGTGGCCGCCGCGAAACTGCGGCGGGCCCAGGACGCGGCCGAAATGGCCCGCCCCTATGCCGAGCGGTTCAACGCCGTGATGTCCAAGCTGGCCGCCGCGGCGGGCGACGCCGAGAACGCGCCGCCTTTGCTGCGCGGGACGGGCAAGGACGACGTGCATCTGCTGGTGGTTATGACCGCCGAGCGCGGCCTCTGCGGTGGCTTCAACGCCAACATCGCCAAGCTTGCGCGGGGCGAGATCAACAAGCTGCAGTCGGATGGCAAGACCGTGAAGGTCATCACCGTGGGCAAGAAGGGCCGCGACGCGCTGAAGCGTGACTTTGCCGATCTGTTCATCGACCATGTCGATCTGTCGGACGTCAAGAACGTGGGCTATGCCGACGCACAGGCGATCGCACAGAAGGTGCTGGACCTGTTTGACCAGGGCGAATTCGACGTTTGCAAGATCTTTTTCTCGGAGTTCGAGAACGTCGTCAGCCAGAAGCCGACGATGAAGCAAGTAATCCCCTTCGAAGTCGACGAAGCGGCGGCTGAAGAGTCGGACGATGCCGGCACGGTCTACGATTACGAGCCGGACGAGGACGCGATCCTGCGCGATCTGCTGCCGCGTGGCGTCGCGACCGCGATCTTCAGCGGACTGCTGGAGAATGGTGCCAGCGAACAGGGCGCACGGATGTCGGCCATGGACAACGCGACGCGCAACGCCGGCGAGATGATCGACGACCTGACCATCGAGTACAACCGCTCGCGTCAGGCCGTGATCACCAACGAGCTGATTGAAATTATTTCGGGCGCCGAGGCGCTTTAAGAACAACCGGAGAGACGACAATGGCCAAAGCAAAAGGCAAAATCACGCAGGTGATCGGCGCCGTGGTGGACGTGCAGTTCACCGACCACCTGCCCGAGATCCTGAACGCGCTGGAAACCGACAATAACGGCAAGCGGCTGGTTCTGGAAGTGGCGCAGCACCTTGGGGAAAGCACGGTGCGCACGATCGCCATGGACTCCACCGAAGGTCTGGTGCGCGGCCAGGAGGTGACCGACACCGACGGCCCGATCAGCGTGCCGGTTGGCGACGCGACCCTGGGCCGTATCCTGAACGTCATCGGCGAGCCGGTGGACGAGGGCGCGCCGATCAATGCGAAAGAGACCCGCGCGATCCACCAGCCCGCGCCCGAGTTCGAGGCGCAGTCGACCGAGTCGGAAATCCTGGTCACCGGCATCAAGGTCGTCGACCTGTTGGCGCCTTACGCCAAGGGCGGCAAGATCGGCCTGTTCGGTGGCGCCGGCGTGGGCAAGACAGTTCTGATCATGGAGCTGATCAACAACATCGCCAAGGTGCACTCGGGCTACTCGGTCTTTGCCGGTGTGGGCGAGCGGACCCGTGAGGGCAACGACCTTTACCACGAGATGATCGAGTCGAACGTGATCGACCCCGAGAACCTGGAGAACTCCCAGGTGGCGCTGGTCTACGGCCAGATGAACGAACCGCCGGGTGCCCGTGCCCGTGTCGCCCTGACCGGCCTGACGCTGGCCGAACAGTTCCGCGACGCATCGGGGACCGACGTTCTGTTCTTCGTGGACAACATCTTCCGCTTTACGCAGGCGGGCTCCGAGGTGTCGGCTCTGTTGGGTCGTATCCCTTCGGCTGTGGGTTACCAGCCGACGCTGGCCACCGACATGGGCGCGATGCAGGAGCGCATCACCTCGACGAAGCAGGGGTCGATCACCTCGATCCAGGCCGTGTACGTGCCCGCGGACGACCTTACCGACCCCGCGCCCGCCACGACCTTTGCCCACCTCGACGCCACGACCGTTCTGAGCCGTGCGATTTCGGAGCTGGGCATCTACCCGGCTGTGGACCCGCTCGATTCCAACTCGCGCCTGATGGACCCGCAGATCGTGGGCGAAGAGCACTACAAGGTGGCGCGTGACGTGCAGGGTATCCTGCAACGCTACAAATCGCTGCAGGACATCATCGCGATCCTCGGCATGGACGAACTGTCGGAAGAGGACAAGCTGACCGTGGCCCGCGCCCGGAAGATCCAGCGTTTCCTGTCGCAGCCCTTCGACGTGGCCAAGGTGTTCACTGGTTCGGACGGCATCCAGGTGCCGCTGGAAGACACGATCGCGTCCTTCAAGGCCGTGGTTGCCGGCGAGTACGACCACCTGCCCGAAGGCGCGTTCTACATGGTGGGCGGCATCGACGACGTGAAAGCCAAGGCCGAGAAGATGGCCGCGGACGCCGCATAAGCGTGGGTTTTCACCCACCCTACGGATGGACCCGCGGGGTGGGAGAAGCCTGGCGCGACAGAAACGGAGGCCAATATGGCTGATACAGTGCAATTCGACCTGGTGAGCCCCGAGCGCCTGCTGGCGTCGATCGAGGTGACGCAGGTGCAGATCCCCGGCAGCGACGGCGACATGACCGCGATGGCCAACCATGCGCCGCTGATCACGACGCTGCGCCCAGGTGTCGTCAGCGTGTCCGGCCCGGACGGCGAAAAGGAGTATGTCGTCACCGGTGGTTTTGCCGAGATCAACGCCGACTCGATTTCGGTGCTGGCCGAACGCGCGCTGCCGCGCGAGGACATGACGCAGGATGAGTTCCAGGCGATGGTCGATGAGGCCACCGACCGGCTTGCCAAGGCGCAGGAGACCTTCGTCAACGAGCCCGGCCCGGTGGATGACGCGGCGAAACTGCTGTCCGACATGGTGGCGATGGGCGACCAGATCGGTCTTTCGACGACATCGAAAGTGCCCGCTCCCTGAGCGAGGCCGGGCAGAAGATAATCTTCGGAAAGGGCCCACAAATGTCGGGCCCTTTTCCTTTTTGCTTCGCAATTTCGCCGAAAAGCGATAGTAGGACCAATGGCGTGACGGCGCGTGGCGGTAAATGAAATATCTTGTCAATCAAACCATCGGGATAGAACAGGGCGACGACGTCCTGTTCTCCGACTACGAAGATGGCGGCGAGATGTGGACCGGCACCGGCGCCCGCGAACGCCGCCGCAAGGTCAAATTCGGGACGGCGTTCAAAGAACCGCCTTCGGTGCATGTCAGCCTGTCGATGTGGGACATGGACAGCGCGACGAACGCCCGCGCCGATGTGACTGCCGAGAACGTGGCGGCAACGGGGTTCGACGTGGTCTTCCGCACATGGGGTGACACGCGCGTCGCGCGCGCCCGCATCCGTTGGATGGCGATCGGCGCCGTGCCGCACGCGGACGACTGGCAGCTCTACTGAAGAGTCTCTTGCCTCCGGCGGAGATATTTTTTGCCAGAGGAAGCGGCAGTACGGTGTCTCTTCCTCTGGCTGAAAATATCCCGGGGTTTGGGGCTGGCCCCAATCAACCAATAGAGCGTGGCGCAGCCACTCGATTTGATTGCGGTCAGGTGCCGAACTGGCCTTCGTAGATGGGCTCCAGCGTCGGGGTCTCGAAGAGCGACGAGACGGACGTGCCGTTCCAGATGTTCAGGATCGCCTGGGCGAAGACCGGCGCGGTGGGGATGATGCGGATGTTGGGGGTGTTCTTGACCGCCTCGGTGGGCTGGATCGTGTCGGTGATGACCATGGATTTCAGCACCGAGCCCGTGATCCGCTCGACCGCCGGGCCGGACATGACGCCGTGGGTGGTGTAGGCGTGAACCTCGCGCGCGCCGTTGTCCATCAGATGCTGGGCGGCCTTGCACATGGTGCCGGCGGTATCGCACATGTCGTCGACGATCACGCAGATCTTATCGGTGACTTCACCGATCACCGTCATCTCGGCCACTTCGCCGGCCTTCTCGCGCCGTTTGTCCACGATGCTGAGCGGGGCGTTGATCCGCTTGGCGAGTTCGCGGGCGCGGGCCACGCCGCCGACATCGGGTGAGACGATCATGACGTCGTCAAGGTGGTCGCGGAACTGGGTCATCACGTCAAGCGCGAAGACCGGAGAGGCATAGAGGTTGTCGACGGGGATGTCGAAGAAGCCCTGGATCTGGGCGGCGTGCAGGTCCATCGTCAGGACCCGTTCGATGCCGGCTTCGACGATCATGTTGGCCACCAGCTTGGCCGAGATGGGCGTGCGGGCCTTGGTGCGGCGATCCTGCCGCGCGTAGCCGAAATAGGGGATCACGGCGGTGATGCGCTTGGCCGACGAGCGGCGCAGCGCGTCGGACATGATCAGCAGTTCCATCAGGTTGTCGTTGGCCGGATTGGACGTCGGCTGGATGATGAACATGTCCTCGCCGCGGACATTCTCGAACACCTCGACGAAGATCTCGCCGTCGTTGAAGCGTTCGACGCGGGCATCGACGAGCCCGACATTGACGCCGCGATGCATGGACATGCGGCGCGAGACGGCTGTGGCCAACGGCATGTTGGCGTTGCCGGAAATGAGCTTCGGCTCGTGAGTGACTGACATGTGAAAGGGTCCCCGGGTGGTCGATCTTGACAGATTCGTGACGTTGACACCGATTAGCATGGGTGGCACGTCTGGCAAAGACATGCATTGGGCGAGGGTGCCGAATGCCGCGAAAGGCCATGAAAATGAGACGCACCCTGCCGCATTTCCCCGCAGATGCCCCCGTGACTCGCGATGCCTGAGGCGTTGAAAGCCGGGTTTCCGACGTATTGGACGACGTTCGGGCAAGGGCCGCAGCCTGCGCTGGCGATCCATTGCTCGTTGGCGCATTCGGGCAGTTGGGGCGCACTAGCGCGGCACCTGTCCGGGGCGCTGAGCCTGACGGCGTTCGACATGCCGGGGCATGGGCGCAGCGGCGACTGGGATGGGCGTGGCGAGATCCAGGATGTGACGGCGAAGATTGCCGCTGATCTTTTGGACGGCCCTGCGCACATCATTGGACATTCCTTTGGCGCGACGGTGGCGTTGCGGCTGGCGGTTATGCGGCCCGAGTTGGTGCGGTCTCTGGTGCTGATCGAGCCTGTGTTCTTTGCCGTGGCGTTGACCGATCATCCGCAGATGCGGGACGGCTTCGCGGCCGAGATGGCCGGGTTCACCGAGGCTATGGCGGCGGGCGACGGGCACGCGGCGGCGCGGGCGTTCCTGTCGGTCTGGGGCAATGGCGCGGAGTGGGAGAGCCTGAGTGCGACCGAGCGCGAGCGGCTGGCGGGGCAGATGCCGCTGATCGAGGCAGGGCATGGTGCGCTTTACGACGATGCGGGCGGGATGCTGGCGCCCGGTGTCTTGCAGTCGGTGACGCAGCCCGCGCTGCTGGTCGAGGGCAGCACATCCCCGGACATCATAAGCGCGATCAACGAGGGGCTGGCGGCGCGGTTGCCGCGCGCGGAGCGGGCGGTGATCGCGGGGGCGGGGCATATGGTGCCGCTGACCCATGCGCGGCAGGTGGGCGCGGAAATCCTGCGTTTCCTGCGCAAGGTCTGACGCGAGGGCGTGGCCTTGCGGATATTCGCGCTAGCTGTTGAGGCGCGGCAGGGAACCGGCACGGTCCGGGCCGCGTTCAATCGGGCAGGAGGCCAAGCATGACCATCGCCATTCTTTACGTCGTGACCTTCGCGGTCTTCCTGGGGCTGGATTACCTTGGCCTGAGTTACCTGATCAAGCCGACCTTCGAGAAGGACATCAAGGGCCTGCTGCTGGAGAGCCCGCGCATGGGGCCGGCGGTGGTGTTCTATGCCTTCTATATCTTCTGCGTACTGTGGTTCGTCAGCTGGCCCGCGATGCAGCAGAACCATAGCCTTCTGTGGGTGTTCGGCACCGCGGCGCTGATCGGGGCGATGGGGTATGGCACTTACGAGTTCACCAACCTTGCGACGCTGAAGGACTGGACGTGGCGGATGGTGGCCACGGACTTTACCTGGGGCACGCTGCTGACGGGCACGTCGGCGACGGTGGGTGTCGCGGTGGCGCGGTGGTGGGCCTGAGGCGGCGCGTCAGCCTTGGGCGAGCGCCAGGAAGTCGTCGATCTGGGTCTCGGTAAGCGACCAGTCGCAGACGCAGCGCATCAGCAGCGGCTCGTCCGGGTCGCCATCTTCCAAAGGGCCTTCGTAGAGGCCGTAGACCGCACCGCCCGCGTGCAGGCGTTGGTGTGTGGCGCGGGGCAGGCGGGCGAAGATCATGTTGGCCTGCGGTTCGGCAATGAAGGTGCAGCCGGGCAAGGCGCGCAGGCCCGCGATCAGGCGGGCGGCATTGGCGTTGGCGCGGCGTGCCGAGGTGAGCCAGACATCGTCTTCAAGATACCCCAGCATTTGCGCGGCGAGGAAGCGACCCTTAGAGACGAGGTGCCCGCCACGCTTGCGGCGGCGTTCTAGTTCCCACGCCTTGGCAGGGTCGAACATGACCACCGCCTCGACATTCAGGCAGCCGTTTTTTGATGCACCGAAGGAGACGGCGTCGATGCCGGCCTCGTGGCTCATCTGGGCCGCGGTGCAGTTCAGCGCAGCACAGGCATTGGCGAAGCGCGCGCCGTCAAGATGCACCGAGAGGCCGTGGGCATGGGCCACGTCCGCAAGGCTGCGCAATTCGTCCAGCGTATAGAGTTGGCCCATCTCGGTGACCTGCGTGAGGGCCACGGTGCCCGGCTCGGACGTGTGGATGTCGCGGCGGGGCAGAGTTGAGATGGCGGCGGCGAGGTCATCGGCCGTCATCTTGTCCTCGTGCCCCGTGAGGGTCAGGCGCGCGCCGCCGGTGTAGAATTCGGGCGCGTGGCATTCGTCGACCAGAATATGGGCGCGCGGCGTGCAGAAGATCGTCTGCCACGGTTGGGTGAGCGTGGCGAGCGCCAGGACGTTGGCCGCCGTGCCGGTGGTGACGAATTCGACCGCGGCCTCGGGGGCGGCGAAGACTTCGCGCACCTTGTCGCGGGCGGCGTCGGTGAGCGTGTCGGCGCCGTAGGGCGTGGCGTGCCCGTCATTGGCGCGCATCAGCGCCTCCATCACCTGCGGCAGGGCGGGGCCGGTGTTGTCGGAGCCTAGTCGCATCCCAGAGGTTCCTCTATCAGGTGCTCTTCCCACTCGTCCTCGGGGATCTCGAACTCGGGCAGGGTGGCGTTTTGCACCGAGACGCCGGCGGCGTGCACCGTCTCGGGTGTGCCGGAGATGAGCGGGTGCCAATCGAATAGGGGCTTGCCGGTCCACAGGAGCTTGTAGGCGCAGGTTTCCGGCAGCCAGTAGAGACTGCCCTCGATATTCTTGGGCGAGAGCGAGATGCACTCGGGCACGAACTGGTGCCGGATGTCGTAATTGGCGCAGCGGCAGGTGCTGTCGTCGAACAGGCGGCAGGCGATGCGGGTGAGGGCGACCTCGCCGGTGTCCTCGTCCTCGAGCTTGTTGAGGCAGCATTTGCCGCAGCCGTCGCAGAGCGCCTCCCATTCCTTTTGGGTCATGCGGTCCAGCGGCACGGTTTCCCAGTAGCGCGGGCGCAGGCCGGAGCGGTCGATGGGGTCGGAGGCGTCGGTCATATGGCGGCCAGGATCGCGCGGGCGCGGTCGCAGTCGGCATCCATCTGGGCGATGAAGGCCTCCAAGCTGTCGAAGGTTTCTTCGGGGCGGAGGTATTCGACGAGGGCCACGGACAGGTCGGCGCCGTAGAGGTCGCCGGAGAAATCGAAGAGGAAGGTCTCGATATTGGGGACCTCGCCTTGGAACATCGGGCGCACGCCGAGGGAAGCGGCGCCGTGGTAGTGGCCCCGGTGCGGGCCGTCCAGAACGTCGACCAGTACGGCGTAAACGCCGAAGCGGGGCGGGTGCAGCCCCTCGATGGACATGTTGGCAGTGGGATAGCCGAGGTCACGGCCGCGCTGTTCGCCGCCGATCACAGGCCCGTCGATGCGGTGCCAGTGGCCCAGCATGGCGGCGGCGTCGCGGGGGCGGCCTTCGGTTAGGGCGTCGCGGATGGCGGTGGAGGAGACCTGTCCATCGTCGCCTTCGAGAAGCGTTGCGATGGTGACGTCGAAGCCCATGTCCTGCCCGAACCGTTGCAGGTCGGCGGCGGTGCCGGCGCGGCCCTTGCCGAAGCAGAAATCGGCGCCGACGACCACATGCGTCAGGCCGAGACCGTCGGCGATGACGTTGCGGGCGAACTCCTCTGGCGTGAGGCTGGCGAGGGCGGCGTTGAAGTTGAGCTCGTAGAGCCGCTCGACGCCCAGCTTGGCGAGGCGGTTGGCGCGGGCCTCGTGGCCCATCAGGCGGAAGGGGGGCGCGTCGGGGGCGAAGTACTCGCGCGGGTGTGGCTCGAACGTAAGCACACCAAGGGGGCCTGCGCCCTTGCGGGCGAGGTCGATCACCGACTGGTGGCCCAGATGCACACCATCGAAATTGCCGATGGCGACGGAGGCGCCCCGGTCTTGAGGATCAATGAAAGTGTAATCGCGGATGATGCGCATGGCGCAGGGGTAGCCGGATGCGGGGGGGTGATCAAGAGGCGGTGCCGCGCATTGCATATTGGAAGAAACGCAAACCGTTCTGATGCGTTCATGCAGCAGCAACAAGAGGATTGGAGAGAAGGAATGGCCGACAAACCCGTGCTCTACGGATTCAACGGATCGACCTATGTGCGAACGGCGCGCATGGTTCTGATGGACAACAAGATCGACTATGATCAGGTGCATGTGAACGTGCTGGAAGGCGAGCCCAAGCAGCCGGAGCATCTGAAGCGGCATCCGTTTGGCAAGGTGCCGGTGATGGACATCGATGATATGCGCCTGCGGGAATGCGACGCGATCTGCCGGTATATCGACGAGACCGGCAAAGGGCCGAGCCTTCAGCCGGACGACGCGAAGGCTCGGGCGAAGATGAACGAGGCGATCAGCGTTTTCACCAGCTATGGGTACGATGCCCTGATGGGGGCGGCAGGCTATCATCTGTTCCCCGAGCTGATCGGCGGCAAGAATGACAATGCCTTGTCGAAGAGCCTTGCGGATTCACAAACACTGAATGCGCTGCTGATGGATTGGGCCGATCCGTTCATCTGCGGCAAGGAGCCGACACTGGCGGATTACATGCTGGCGCCTATGATCTATTACGTGTCGCTGACACCGGAGGCCGACAATATCATTACCGGCAAGCTGGCGCGCTGGTGGGCCGCCGTGCAGGAGGTCGAAAGCTTCAAGGCGACCGAGCCCGATATGGGCTGATCGCCTTTGGCGCGTGCCTCAGGTCTGGCTGGGGCCGCGCCGCTGCATCACGGCCTGGCGGATGGCCGCCCAGCTGTCGGCCTCTGATTTGCGGCCGGCGTCCTGCGACTCGCGCATCTTGCGCGCGGCCTCGGCCTCGGCCTTGGGGCCGTGCGCATTGAGCAGGGCGCGTGCATATTCGGCTGTCTGGATTGCATCCATCGGTTGGGTCCTCCCTCTGGTTGTCCACTTACGAAACGCATCATACACGATTCGTGTTCCGGGCGTGTGACGCGCGGCGGCCTATCGCCGGACGGTTGTGCGTGGCTCAGTCGAACTTGCCGGTCGGGGCCAGCACTGTCGCCTCGCCCACGAGGACTTTCTTGCCGTCCACCAGGCATCGGGTTTCCAGCGTCACGCGGCGCTTGGCGTAGTCGATGGCGGTCACTTCGACCTCGGCCTCGACCATGTCGCCGGGGCGCACGGGGCCGAGGAATTTCAGGGTCTGGCCCATGTAGACGGTACCGTGCCCCGGAAGCTGTTCGCCGATCACCGCGGAGATCAGCCCGGCGGTCAGCATCCCGTGGGCGATGCGGCCCTCGAAGATCGTGTCGTTGGCGTAGTCGTCGTCCATGTGCACTGGGTTATGGTCGGTCGAGACCTCGGCGAACATGCGAATGTCCTCGTCGGTCACCACTTTGCGCAGCGACCGGGTCATTCCCATTTCGATCTCTTCGATCGTGATCGTTCCGCGCGGCATGTTGTCCAACATCAGACCCTCCATTTCCACCTGCGCCCCTAGCGGGTGCGCAATAAATAACACCATACGATAGGCAAGGATGCAACTTTATTACTTTGCAGGCGCAGAAAATCAAGGGTTATTTTGTCAGCGCAGTTTGCCGATGGCGTAGGTCGGAGAGGACATTTCCTTTTGCAGGTAAGCGGTTAGCGCGTCCGGATCGGGCTGGTGCGACGTTTTGGTCTCCGCGACCGCCAGCCCGCCGGTGATGAAGAGAGAATCGATATCCTCACCCATGGCGCCCTGGATGTCGGTGGCGATGCCGTCACCGATGGCGAGAATGCCGTCGCTGGAGATATCCTTGCCCAGTGCCGAAAGGCGGCGGCGGGCAAGGTCGTAGATCGGAGGATGCGGCTTGCCGAAATAGAGGCTTTCGCCGCCCATTTCGGTGTAAAGCCGGGCGAGCGCCCCCGCGCACCATTCGCGCACATCGCCACGATCAACGATGATGTCGGGGTTGGCGCAGAGGAGTTTCAGACCCTTCTGCTTGGCATAGAGAAAATCGGCGCGATTTGTTTCGGGGTCGGCCATCGGATCGTTTGGACCGCAGCAGACGATGCCCTCGGCGTCCTTCAGATCCACGAGCTCGATCTCGACGGGATCATCTATGACTTCGAGCGGCTCGAAAAAACCTGCGTCCCGCTGCCAATCGCCCATGAACCAGACCTTTCGGCCCACCATGCCGCGGTACATCGCGGCGCGGGCGCTGTCGCCGGAGGTCGCGATGGCGTCGTAGCAAGAGGCGGGGACGCCGAAGCTGTCGAGTTGGGATTCGACGCCGGCGCGGGGCTTGGGAGAGTTGGTGACCAGCACCACCGTGCCGCCGTCGGCGCGGTAGGTCATGAGCGCCTCGACCGCGTCCGGGTAGGCCGTGACGCCGTTATGCACACAGCCCCACAGGTCGACGAAAAGCGCGTCGTAATTGCCGGAGATGTCGGAGAGGGAATTGATGATATGGGTCACTGGGCTACGGGCCTTTCGCGTCGGGTAAGCGTCGAAAACCATATGCCAGCGAAGGGGCTGTTTGACCAGCCGGGGTTTCGGCCCGGGATGAGGGCCGAAACGGGATTGCGTGTTTTAGTGCACGGCGACCGGATCGAGGTCGTTCTGGCGGGCCAGAACGAAGGCCATCTTGCGGTCAGCGACAAGCGCCAGGCGCTCACCTTCCTCGTTGTGCACGGCGTAGAGCGTTTCCAACTCGCCCACCTGTTCGCGCATGTCCTCGGGCAGATCCTCGGCGTTGACCTGACGGACATAGACGATGGGGCGCTCGGCCTCGTGATCGAATTCGTACTGCGTTTCCATACTATTTACCCCTTGTTTATCTTGATGGTCTGAACCACCGTTTCTGGTGCGGCGCGGGTCAGGTCGACGTGCAACAACCCGTTTTCCATGATCGCCTCGCCCACTTCGACCCCATCAGCCAGCACGAAGCTGCGCTGGAACTGGCGGGCGGCGATGCCGCGGTGCAGGTAGACGCGGCCATTCGCATCATCCCGCTGGCGCCCGCGGATCACCAGTTGGCGGTCTTCCAACGTTATCGAGAGATCCCCGTCCGCAAAGCCGGCCACGGCCAGCGTGATCCGGTAGGAGTTGTCGGAGGTCTGTTCGATGTTGAAAGGCGGGTAGCCTTCGTTCCCCGACTTGGCGCTGCGTTTCAGCAGGCGTTCCAGTTGCTCGAAGCCGAGCATGTAGGGGTGCGATCCCATCGTGTGCTTTGTCATGGGCGTGTCCTTATTCAGTCAAGCGACAGTCCGTATGTGAAGGCCCCGTTCGCGGCGACCTCTTGGAGTAAATATGGGGGCGTGGGGCGGGGCCTGCAAGGGCTATGCTGCGAGAGGGTTTGACGCTATTCTGCCCCGACGCGGGGCATTTTTCGGAGAATCGGGCCGAATGAACAAGTTCAACGACCTTTCGATGAAGTCGGACGAAGTGCTGCGGGTGGAATTGGAGGAGTTCCGCCGCCAGCACCGCGACCTTGACGAGGCGATCCGCGCGCTGGAGGACAAAGGCACCAGCGATTTTCTGACCGTGAAGCGCTTCAAGCAGCAAAAATTGCGGCTGAAGGACCGGATCTCGTGGATCGAGGATCGGCTGCTGCCGGATATCATTGCGTAGGTTTCGCTGATCGGTATATTGCGCGCTCCGCAAAGGGGAGCGAGACATGGGCAATCCGCAGATCGGCATCATCATGGGCAGCCAGTCGGACTGGGCCACCATGAAGGAGGCCGCCTTGATCCTGGACGAGCTGGGTGTGGGATACGAGACGAAGATCGTCTCGGCGCATCGCACGCCGGACCGGCTTTGGGATTATGGCAAAAGTGCCGTGGACCGGGGCCTGAAGGCGATTATCGCGGGTGCGGGTGGTGCCGCGCATCTGCCGGGGATGATGGCCAGCAAGACGCGCGTGCCCGTGATCGGCGTGCCGGTGCAGACCAAGGCGCTGAGCGGTGTCGATAGCCTGTATTCCATCGTTCAGATGCCCAAGGGCTTTCCCGTGGCCACCATGGCGATCGGAGCGGCGGGGGCGGCCAATGCCGGGCTGATGGCGGCGGCGATTCTTGCGAATGGCGATGCGGCGCTGGCGGAGCGGCTGGACAGGTGGCGCGAGGCGCTGTCGGCCTCGATCCCGGAGGAGCCATCGGATGACTGAGCTTTTGCCGCAAGGTGCGGTGATCGGAATCCTGGGGGGTGGGCAGCTGGGCCGGATGTTGTCCGTCGCGGCCAGCCGGCTGGGGTTCAAGACCTGCATTTTCGAGCCGGGGGGCGATTGCCCGGCCAGCCATGTGTCGAACTTTCACTTGCAGAAGTCTTACGACGATGAAGATGCGCTGCGGCAATTTGCGGGGGCCGTGGACGTGGTGACCTACGAGTTCGAGAACATCCCGACCTCGGCCTTGGACGTGCTGGAGGAGGCCCGCCAGATCCGTCCGGGGCGCGAGGCGCTGCGGGTGAGCCAGGACAGGCTGACCGAAAAGGAGTTTCTGACCGGGCTGGGGCTGAGCACCGCGCCTTACGCCGACATCACCGATCTTGCGAGCCTTGAGGCCGCGTTGGGCGAGATGGGAACGCCCGCAATCCTGAAGACGCGGCGGTTCGGGTATGACGGCAAGGGGCAGGTGCGGATCAAAGATGCGGCCGAGGCCGAAGCGGCGCTGGGTGAGATGAATGGCGCGCCGGCTATTCTGGAAGGGTTCGTGGAATTCAGCCACGAGGTGTCGGTGATCGGGGCCCGAGGGCTGGACGGGCAGGTGGCCTGTTTCGATCCGGGCGAGAACGTGCATCGGGACGGGATTTTGCACACGACCACGGTTCCGGCGACGCTGAGCACGGCGCAACGCACAGATGCGGTGCTGTTGGCGGGGCGGATATTGAACGAGTTGGAGTATGTGGGCGTCATGGGGGTGGAGTTGTTCGTGACGCGGGCCGGCCTGATCGTGAATGAGATCGCGCCAAGGGTGCACAACTCGGGCCACTGGACGCAGCAGGGCTGTGCGGTTGACCAGTTCGAGCAGCATATCCGGGCGGTGGCGGGGTGGCCGCTGGGCGACGGGTCGCGCTATGCGGATGTGGTGATGGAAAACCTGATCGGTGACGATATGGACCGCGTGCCGGCGATTGCCGGGGAAGCGGGCGCGAGCCTGCATCTCTACGGCAAGGCCGAGGCCAAGCCGGGGCGCAAGATGGGGCATGTGAACCGGGTCGCGGGGTCGGCTAACCGATAAAGCGTGCCGCGACGTCGCCTTTCATGTAAGTGACTTGGCCGCCCGAGACAGTGGCGCAGATATCGCGGGTGGTCGCGTCGACGAAGACGAGGTCGGCGCGCTGGCCCGGGGTGAGCGTGCCGCGGTCGGACAGCCCCAGAAGCTGTGCCGGACCCGACGAGATCATCCCCCAGGCGGCGGCGAAGTCCATCAGGCCGCCATCTGCCAGCAGGAAGGCGGCGCGGCGCATGGATGGGTAGTGATAATCCGAGGCGAGCGCATCGCAAAGCCCCATCGCGATCAGGTCGAGCGCGCTGGCATTGCCTTTGTGCGAGCCGCCGCGCACCACGTTGGGCGCGCCCAGCACGATGGGCGCGCCGCTGGCACGGGCGGCCTCTGCCGCCTCGGCGGTTTCCGGGAACTCGGCAATGTGGACGCCGCGCGCGGTCCATTCGGCGCGCTGGGCGGCGGTGCTGTCGTCATGGCTGCCGAGGCGCACCGGCAGGTCTGCGAGCCGCGTGCACAGGCCGTCGAGGGCGGCGGGCACGTCGGCCATGCTGGTGTGCAGCGCGTGGATGTCTTCGAGATGCTTGTCGGGGTTCTTGCCGATCCTCAGCGATTTGCCCACATGGCCCGGGGGTATCTTGCCCTTGGCCAGCAGATCATGCGGCAGGTGGTCGTTGAAAACCACATAGGGGATGGCGTAGCGGGTGATCCAGTCCTGGATCGTGGCGTAGTCGTCCAGCATCGAGACCTCGAACCGCAGTTGCACGCGCAGGTCGGTGCCGACGCGGGGGCGGATGGCGTCGAGGTTTTCCAGTACGCGCTGGGCGAATTCGGACCCGCGCATGCCGCCTTCCCAGCTATAGAATTGGGCCAGCGTGGCGGTGGTGATGCCGTTCGCGGCCAGTTCGGCCTCGGCCACGATCAGTCCCTGGTCGAGATCTTTCATGGCGCCGCGCCGGGGGGCGAGGTGTTTCTCAAACGCGTCGCCATGGGCATCGACGAGGCCCGGCAGGATGAGGTAGCCGGAGAGGTCAACCTCGCGCGCTGGCGTATCATCGGTGATCACACCGCCCGACAGGCAGAGCGGCGTGTCCGCGAGACCCGAGGGCGTCAGCACCTCGGCCCCGGTCAGGCGCAGTGACAGGCTCATTCCGTGAGGCCCATGAACATGTCGGTGAGGTTCATGTCGTGGTCGAACGCGCCGTCCTTCAGGAACGCCAGAACCTGGGCGATGACATATGGGTTGTTCATCATGAAGGTGTGGCTGACGGGCAGTTCGATATGGTCAGCCATGCCCTCGACCTTGGTCGATTCGACCGAGACCTTGCCGTCATCGGCGCCTTCGATCAGCACCGAGAAATAGGGGTTGAGGGATCGCGTGCCAGCGATGATGCCAAGCTCGAAATCGACCGGGGGCAGGGTGTTGGTGATACTGTCGGTACCGGTGTCGAGCTGCATGCCGGCGGGGCCGTTCAACCACTCGAACAGCTCCAGCCCGCCGAGTTGATCCACCAGTTCCGAGCCGTGGTTGGGCGGGCCAAGCATGACGACACGACCCATGTCGGCGGGGCGATTGTCGCGCAGCCAGTGGCGCAAAAGGATACCGCCCATCGAATGCGTGACGAAATGGATCTTGTCCTGTCCGCAGACGCGGGCGGCGTAGGGCAGAGTTTCCTCGGCCAGTTCGGCGATATCGAGTTCGGTCGAGGGATAATCGGTGCGGAAGGTGGTGTAGCCTTCGTTTTTCAGCACTTCCTCCATCACGATGAAAGAGGTCTCGGTCCGCGCGAGGCCGTGTAGCAGCACCACGCAATCGGCCAGGGCCGGAGCGGGGAGCAGAAGAGCAAGGGCAGTTAGCGCGGCTTTCATGGATAGGGAGATAAGGCTTCCGGCCTCGCAGATACAGACCTGTCGTTCACGTTTTGCGGCGGCGCGGCATGGAAAGCGCAACACCGCCCAGAACGAGGGCGGAGGAGAGCACGATCTGCACGGTCAGGGATTCGCCCAACAGGAGGATGCCCCCCAGAAGCGCGATGATCGGCACGGTGAGTTGCGCGACGGCGGCCACGGAAGCGACAAGCGACGGCAGGACGGTGTACCAGAGCGCATATCCCAGCCCCGAGGTGACGGCGCCGGTAAGGATCGCGAGGACGATGCCGTAGCCGGAAAGTGGCGCGGCGTCGGCAGGGCTGGGCAGGGCGAGCCAGGCCAGCAGGCCGACGGGCGCGGCAAGGGTGAAATTGGCGGCGGTGGCCTGCAACGCGTCCTTGGATTTGCGGCCCGCGAGGGAATAGACGCCCCAGCCGATGCCTGCGAGCCCCATAAGGGCACCGTGCCACGGGCTTACGGCTGTGCCGGCACCGGGCCACATCAGCCAGGCGAGACCCGAGAGCGCCAGCGCCGCGCCGATCCAGCGGCGCGCGGGCAGGGTCTCGCGTGTGAGCAGGGCAGCGGCGAACATGGTGATCTGCACCATGCCAAAAAGGATGAGCGCGCCAAGCCCGGCGTCGAGGGCGGTGTAGGCGAGCGAAAAGCCGTACATGTAAACGAGCAGCGACAGGGCACCCGAGACCCGTGCGGGACCGCCGAGGCGCAGGCCGCCGCGCAGAACGATGCAGAGCCCCGCCAGCATTGCCGCGCCCGCGACGAGACGGATCGCGCCGAACGGAACGGCCTCGATATGTCCGCCCGCCAGGGCGAGGCGGTTGAGGATGGAGTTGGCGGCGAAGGCCACCATAGTCAGGGCGGTGAGCAGGAAGAGACGCATGAGGTCATGCCTAGCGCGGGGCGGCGTGAAAGGGAATTCACTTTGGCGGGGGCGGAATTTTGAAAAAATTCCGGGCAATTTTCTTTGAAAGAAAATTCCGGCGCCTGCGTCAACCGAGGGTCTCGAAGCCCGGCGTGTTCGCGTCCTCGGGGTGCTTGGCGAGGTGCTTGCGCTTGATCGTCTCGGAGGTGTCGCGGCTGCCGTCATGGCTCCAGCCCGGGGGCTGGATGCAATAGTTCAGCCGGTCGCGCCAGGTGATGCCGGGCTGGATCACGTCGCGGAAGATGCCGACCCATTCGTGGAACGCGACGCGGATCGGGTTGAAGGTGCCGAGGTTGCGCACGAGGCCGTAATCGACCTTTTCGCTGTCCTGTTCGGGGACGAAGGTGCCGAACATCTTGTCCCAGATGATGAAGACGCCCGCGTAGTTCGCATCGAGATAGCGCGCGTTGCGGCCGTGATGGACGCGGTGATGCGAGGGCGTGTTCATGACCGCCTCGAACCAGCGGGGCAGACGGGTGATCGCCTCGGTGTGGATCCAGAACTGGTAGATCAGGTTCAGACCGCCGCAAAAAAGTACCATCGCGGGGTGGAAGCCCAGGAGGATCAGCGGCGCGCGGACCAGCATCATGAAGGTGAAGGTGCCGGTCCATGTCTGGCGCAGGGCGGTCGTCAGGTTGTAGTGCTGCGAGGAGTGGTGATTGACGTGGCTGGCCCAGACCCAGCGGATGCGGTGGCCGAAACGGTGCACCCAGTAGTAGCGCAGGTCGTCCAGCACAAAGCAGAGGATCACGACCCAGACCGATGTGCCGAGGTCGAGCGGTGTGATGGCCCAGAGCGCCATGAAGAACCCGTAGGCGACGAAGCCCAGAAGGATGCCGGAGGCCACGTTGCCCGCGCCCATCACCAGCGAGGTCAGCGCGTCGTAGGTCTCGTACCGGCCGCCGCGGCGTTTGAGCACGATCCAGGTGAGTTCGATCAGGATGAGAGCGATGAAGACGGGGACGGCGAAATTCACCACGTCGGGATAGGTCAGTTGATCGGTCATCTGGATGCCTCCATCAGGCCGGGCCAGAGCCGGGCCTCGTCGGGGTCGAGTGTCAGGGTGATGCGCGGCGCGGTGTAGTCCGGCAGGTCGATGCGCAGGCCCGTTCCGGTCTGCGTGACCCGCGCCCCGTCAAGGTATCGCGCCGTGGTGTCGGCGCCCATGGGCCAGACCACGCCGGGGCCCTGGGGCGTTTCCACGAGGGCGGCGTGGCGGTCATGGCTGAGGATCACACGGGTCGGTGTATCCTCGGGGAATTCTCGCAGCCAGGCGCGGCGGGCTGCAGCCTCCTCCTCGAATGTTGCGGGTTTCGACAGGCCAAGCAGGTGCAGCAGCACCGCGATCCCTGCGATACCGAGCACGACCATTGGTAACAAGATGCTGAGCGGCATGTCCTCTTCCCTCGCGCCGCATTTAGCCAAGGAAGGGGGGACGCGATCAAGGGTGACGTTACGACGAAGCAGTCCCGGCGCGGTCCAGCGCCTGTTCGAGGTCGGCGATGAGGTCGTCCGCATCCTCGATCCCGATGGACAGGCGCAAGAGGCGGGGATGGACCGGGAAGCCTTCGCCCGAGACGGTCTTGCGGTGTTCGATCAGGCTTTCGACGCCGCCAAGCGACGTGGCGGGGTAGAAAACCTCGCAATAGCGGGTGACGTCGATGGCCGTCTGCTCGGTGCCACGCACAAGGATCGAAAGCATCCCGCCATAGAGACCGCCGGTCTGGCGTTTGGCGATCTCGTGGTCGGGATGCGAGGGCAGGCCGGGATACATGACGGCGTCGATGCCGGGGTGGCCTTCGAAATGTTCCGCCACGGCCAGGGCGTTCTCGGTCGCGCGTTCGTAGCGAAGCATCAGCGTGCGCATCCCGCGGATCAGTAGGAAGGCATCAAAGGAGTGCAGGACGGTGCCCTGGATCATGCGGGCGTGCAATATCTCGTCCCAAAAGGCGCCGGTTTCGCGGACTGAGAGTACGCCCGCGGTCACGTCGGAATGGCCGTTGAGGTACTTGGTGGCGGAATGAAAGGAGATATCCGCGCCAAGTTCCAGCGCGCGGGTGGCGCAGGGGGGCGTGCCGGTGCAGTCGGTGACAAGCTTGGCGTCGGCCGCATGGGCGATCTCGGCGGCGGCGGCGATGTCGGTCGTGTCCCAGTTTGGATTGTTGGGGGTCTCGACCCAGACGAGTGCTGTGTCACCCTTGACCGTTGCGGCCTTCATCGCGTCGAGATCGCCGGCGGGATAGTAGCTGACCCGCAGGCGGTTCTTGGCCTCGTAGGTTTTGAACTGGGCGAGGACGCCGTGATACATCACCTCGGGCACCACGACGTGCGCGTCGGCGGGCAGGTGTTCAATGACCGCCGTGGCAGCGCCCATGCCGGACGAAAAGAGCAGGCTTTCCGTCGCCCCTTCGAGGTCGGCGATGATCGCCTCGGCCTGTTCGGTGGTCACGTTGCTGTCGCGGCGGTACATGTAGCTTTGACGCAGTTCGTAGTTTTCGTCCCGCGCGTAGGTGGCGGCGGTCTGGATCTGCGGCACGATGGCGCCGGTGGCTGGGTCGAGATAGCGCAGAGCTTGCGCGAGCTTGGTGGCGGGCGAGAGCGGGCGGTTCGGGCGGTGGGCCATGAGGCGAGTTCCTTTCAGGGTCGGGGCAGACCGTAGGTATTTCGTCGGCGATGGCAAGCAGCGTCAGAGCGGGCGCGCGGGTGGAACCGTTGGCGCCTTGAGCCGGGCTTCACGCCACGCGAGGAGGGCTGCGCCAGAGAGGACTGTCAGCGCGCCGAGAACGGATATCGCATCGGGCAGGACCGAGAACACGGCGGCATCGTAGAGCGCGGCGAAGACCAGCGTGGCATAGAAGAAAGGCGCGACGAAGCTGGCATCGGCGCGGGCGAGCGCGTTGACGAAGCAGGTTTGCGCGGTGGCCATCAGGAGGCCGATTCCGGCCAGTGCCGCCCATTGCGCCGGGGTGGGTGCGGTCCAGACGAAGAACGCCGCCGCGCTGCCGATGAGGCAGCCGAAACCGTTGTTGATCAGCAGGATCTGTAGCGGGCGTTCGCGGCCAGAGAGAAACTTGATCGCGATGAGTTCCGCGCCGAGGCAGGCGGCTGCTGCCAGCGCCAAAAGCGCACCGGGCTCGATCGTGCCACCGCCGGGGCGCGTGAGGATTAGCGCGCCGCAAAGGGCGATGGCGGCGGCGGTCCAGCGGACGGGGCCGACTTTCTCACCAAGGATTGGAATGGCCAGCATCATGCCGAAGACCGGGTTCAGAAAGCTGATTGCGGTGGCGTCGGACAGCGGGATGAAGGCGGCGGCGGCGAACATCAGCGTGACGCCGCCCCAGCCGAGGCCTGAGCGCAGAAGGTGCAGGTGCAGCGCCGGGCGCACAACGCGAAACCGCGTGACGACGGCGAAGGACGATATGGCGATGAGCGCGAAGAGGAACCGGCCCTGGCTGATCTGCAAGGGATGCAGCGCGGGGCCGAGCGCGTCGGTGCCAAGCGCCTTGGCCAGGAGCGTGCAGCCCGCGATGAAGGCGGCGGCGGCAAGGGTCAGGAGCGCGGCGGCGCCGGGATTCTGGACGGGCGGTGTCATCGCCTGTCAAGTGGCAGGCGGGCGGGGGAAACTCAAGCGCCATGTCGCGGCGCGCAGAAAACGCTTTGCGCGGGGCGCGGAACCGGGTATGTCACCGCGCATGATCGAACGCCGTATATATGCCATGAGCCGACGCCGCCGCACCTGCGCCTGACGTCCCGTTCGCCTGTTCGATCCCCCGGTGCCGGAGCGCACCACACCCTTTCCACCATTGACGAACGCCCTGCCATACGGCACTCAAAGGGCTTCCATACTTGAGGATACCAAAGATGATCCCGTCCGTCCTGCCGACTTATAATCGTGCACCGCTCAGCTTTGTCAAAGGCGAGGGCGCCTGGCTGATCGAGGCGGATGGTCGACGCTTTCTGGACCTCGGCGCGGGCATCGCGGTGAACGCGCTGGGCCATGCGCACCCGGCGCTTGTGGCGGCGCTGACCGAGCAGGCGGGGGCGCTTTGGCACACCTCGAACCTGTACCAGATACCCAAGCAGCAGGAGCTGGCCGACAAGCTGGTGGCCGAGACATTTGCCGACACGGCCTTCTTCTGCAATTCGGGCACCGAGGCCTGCGAGCTGGCGGTGAAGATGTGCCGCAAGTATTTCCATGACAAGGGCCAGCCGGAGCGGACCGGCATCATCGGCTTCGAGGGCGCGTTCCACGGCCGCTCGAGCGCGGGGATTGCCGCTGCCGGGTCGGAGAAGATGACCAAGGGGTTCGGGCCGCTCTTGCCGGGATTCAAGCATGTGCCGTTTGGCGACCATGACGCGCTGCATGCCGCCATCGATGACAAGACGGCGGCGATCCTGCTGGAGCCGGTGCTGGGCGAGGGCGGGATCAAGCCGGTGCCGGATCAATGCCTGAAAGGCTTGCGCGATCTGTGTGACGTGAAAGGCATCCTGCTGATCTTTGACGAAGTCCAGTGCGGGATGGGCCGGACGGGAAAGCTTTTTGCCCATGAGTGGTCCGGGGCCACCCCGGATATCATGATGGTCGCCAAGGGCATCGGCGGGGGCTTTCCGCTGGGCGCGGTGCTGGCCACCGAAGAGGCGGCGCGCGGCATGACCGCGGGCACGCATGGCTCGACCTATGGCGGCAACCCGCTGGGCTGCGCGGTGGGGTGTGCGGTGATGGATATCGTGGCCGATCCGGACTTTCTGGCCGAGGTGAACCGCAAGGCGGGGCTTTTTCGGCAGAAGCTGGAAGGGCTGGTGGCGGCGCACCCGGAGGTGTTCAAGGGCGTGCGCGGATCGGGCCTGATGCTGGGGGTGGAATGCGCCGCGCCAAACGTGGACGTGGTGACGGCCGGGTATGACGCCGAGGTTGCCGTGGTGCCGGCGGCGGAGAACGTGGTGCGCCTGTTGCCGCCGCTGATCATTTCGGATGACGAGATCGGCGAGGCGGTGGCCCGGCTGGACAAGGCCGCGACCGCGGTAAAGACGGCCCTGGCCGAGGCATGAGGAGCGGGACGATGCAGCATTTTTTGGACATTCACACGACCGACGCGGGCGAATTGCGCGGGATCATCGACGGGGCGCGGCACATGAAGACCGCGCGGGCCGGTCGGCCGCGCGGTGCGGTCGATGACGAGCAGCCGCTGGCGGGCCGGATGGTCGCGCTGATCTTCGAGAAGCCGTCGACGCGGACGCGCACGAGCTTTGACGTGGGCGTGCGCCAGATGGGCGGCGAGACGATGGTGCTGTCGGGCGCGGACATGCAGCTGGGCCATGGCGAGACCATTGCCGACACCGCGCGGGTGATGAGCCGCTATGTCGACCTGATCATGATCCGGACCTTCGACGAAAACGTGCTGCACGAGATGGCCGAATATGCCGACGTGCCGGTGATCAACGGGCTGACCGACCGCACGCATCCCTGCCAGATCATGGCGGACGTCATGACCTATGAGGAACATCGCGGGCCGATCAAGGGCAAGAAGGTGGTCTGGGCCGGGGATGGCAACAACGTCTGTTCGTCCTTTCTGCACGCGGCGGGGCAGTTCGGGTTCGACATGACCTTTACCGGCCCGGCGCAACTGGACCCGGAGGACGAGTTCGTCGGGCTGGCGCGCAAGGCGGGCAGCACGATCACCATCGAGCGCGACGCGTTCAAGGCGGTGGAGGGCGCAGACCTGGTGGTTACGGATACCTGGGTCAGTATGCATGATAGCCAGTCCAGCAAGGAGCGGCGCCACAACATGCTGCGCCCCTACCAGGTGAATGCCGAGCTTATGAAGCATGCCAAGGAAGACGCGCTGTTCATGCACTGCCTGCCCGCGCATCGTGAGGAAGAGGTGACGAGCCCTGTCATGGACGGCCCGCACTCGGTGGTGTTCGACGAGGCCGAGAACCGCCTGCACGCGCAGAAGGCGATCATGCGCTGGTGTCTGGGCGTCTGAGCCTGACCTGAAGGAGCGCGTTGCACGCGCGCAGGTTTGTCTCGTCGTTGCCCTGCGGGCGCCTCCTCGGGGGCGTCTGGCGGGCGTGACGCGAGTGCGCAGTGAAGCTTGCCTTGGCGGATGCTCCGATGGCCTTCGGCGAGAGTATTTTTGCCAAGAAAAAGAGCGTGACATGCAAAAGGCCGGACCGCACGCGGTTCGGTTTCTTGGCATCGGGCGCGGGGCGGTCTAGGCTGGCCGGGAAGCGTAGGAGCGGACATGGCAGGCGGTATCGCACAGATCGGCGTTTACGGGCTGGGCACCATGGGCAGCGCATTGGCGCTGAACATGGCCGAGAAAGGGATCAAAGTGGCCGTGACCAACCGCGAGGCCGACTGGATCGGAGCGTTCGTCGACGAGGCCGGGCCGCTGGCCGCGCGCTTGCATCCGCATGAAAACTTGCAGGATTTCGTGGCCGGGCTGAAGACGCCGAGGGTAATGCTCTTCATGATCCCGTCCGGCAAACCCATGGATGCGATGATCGAGGAGGTGGCCCCCTTGCTGGAGGAGGGCGACACGATCATCGACGGCGGCAATGCCGATTTCCATGACACGCGGCGGCGGTCGAAGGCGCTTGCCGAAAGGGGCCTGCATTTCGTCGGCATGGGCGTGTCGGGCGGCGAGCAGGGCGCGCGGCACGGGCCGTCGATGATGGTGGGCGGCAGCGAGCACAGCTGGGACCAGTTGCGCGACGTTTTGCGGGCAATCGCGGCGCGGTACGACGGTGACCCGTGCGTCGATCACCTTGGGCCCGATGGGGCAGGGCATTTCGTCAAGACCGTGCATAACGGAATCGAATATGCCGATATGCAGGTGATCGCCGAGATCTATGGCCTGCTGCATTACGGTTGCGTCTGGTCGCCGGCGCAGATCGGGGCGCTGTTTTCCAGTTGGAACGACGGCGCGCTGAAATCCTACCTGGTGGAGATCACCGGCGAACTGTTGGCCTATACCGACCCGGCGACGGGACACCCGGTGGTGGATGTCATCAAGGATGCCGCGGGACAAAAGGGCACGGGGCGCTGGACCGTGGTGGAGGCCGTTCGCATGGGCCAGGCCGCGACCATGATCGAGGCGGCGGTGGGCGCGCGCGCGTGGTCGTCGGAGAAAGACACGCGCATCAAGGCGCAGGAATTGCTGGGCGGCGCGCGCGGTCTGCTGTCGCTGGACGAGGACACCCTGGCAGAGGCGTTCATGGCGGCGCGGGTTCTGTGCTATGCGCAGGGGTTTCGCGTGCTGGAGGCGGCATCGCAGGAGTATGATTGGGCGCTCGACTACGCCCGGATAGCCGAGGTTTGGCGCGCCGGCTGCATTATCCGGTCGGTGCTGCTGGACGATATTGCGGAGGCGTTCCGCGAGGATCTGCCGCACGGGCAGTTGTTCCTGTCGCCGCGTTTCGCGGAGATCCTGAAACGGACCGTGCCCGCGCTGCGCAAAGTGGTGGCCGAGGCCGTCACCGGCGGGCACGCGATCCCGGCGCTGTCGGCGGCGCTGCAGTGGTACGACAGTATGCGTCAGGGCTATGGCACCGCCAACATCATCCAGGCGCAACGGGATTTCTTCGGCTATCACGGCTTCGCGCGGCTGGGACAGGACGGCAAGTTTCACGGGCCGTGGTGGGATTGATCCTTATGCCCGAAGGGCAAGCGTATCGAGCACAGCACGGTCGAGGCGCCTTGAAGGACCGGCGCGGGCGGCGGGCCTGAGGGTCAGCCTGTCAGGCTGTTGAGCACGAAGAAGATGACCGCGGACATCAGCGCGGCGGCGGGGACGGTGATGACCCAGGCGGCGACGATGGTCATGAAATGGCTGCGCCGCACCAGCTTGCGGCGGCGGCGTTCCTCGGGGGCGAGGCGCTTGCCCGTTCCGCCGGTTGTCAGGCCTTTTTGAAGGCGGCGCTCCATGTACCATTCGCGGAAGAAGCCGACGCCGAAGACGCCGCCCACCGCGATATGCGTGGAACTGACAGGCAGGCCCAGCCAGCTGGCCACGATGACGGTGATGGCCGCCGACAGGGCGACGCAATAGGCGCGCATCGGATCGAGCTTGGTGATCTGGCTGCCGACCATGCGGATCAGTTTGGGCCCGAACAGGAAGAGGCCGAAGGAAATGCCGAAGGCGCCGATGATCATGACCCAGAGCGGGATCGCCACCTCGCCGGCAAAGCCGCCGGCCTCGGAGGCGTAGACGATGGCCGCGAGGGGGCCCACGGCGTTGGCGACGTCATTCGCGCCGTGAGCGAAAGACAGGAGCGCCGCCGAGATGATGAGCGGCAGGCCGAAGAGCGCCTTGAGCGAACGGCGGCGGTTTTCCATGCCCTCGGACTGGCGCCGGATCAGGGGGATAGTCAGCGCGTAGATCGCGGCCCCGGTCGCCGCGCCGATCAGAAGGGCGGTGCCGATGTCGATCTTTACGATGCGTTTGAGGCCCTTCATCGCCAGGTAGGTGGCAAAGGTGCCGGCCATGAGACCCACAAGGATCGGCACCCAGCGGCGGGCGGCGGCGATCTTGTCTTCGCGGTAGACGATCCGGGTCTTGATCAGGGCCAGGAAAGCCGCAGCGATGACCCCGCCCAGCACGGGCGAGATCACCCAACTGGCGGCGATGGCGCCCATGGTGGGCCAGTTCACGGTGGCAAGGCCCGCCGCCGCGATGCCCGCGCCCATGACGCCGCCCACGACCGAATGCGTGGTCGAGACGGGCGCACCGACCTTGGTGGCGAGGTTGACCCAGAGCGCCGCCGATACGAGTGCAGCCATCATCGCCCAGATGAAGATCTGGGCGGTTTGCATGCCCTCGGGGTCGATGATGCCCTTGGAGATGGTCGAGACCACGTCGCCGCCCGCCAGCAGGGCACCTGCGCTTTCGCAGATGGCCGCGATGACGATGGCGCCGCCCATGGTGAGAGCGTTGGCTCCCACGGCGGGACCCATGTTGTTGGCCACGTCATTGGCGCCGATGTTGAGCGCCATGTAGGCGCCGAATGTCGCCGCGGCGATGACCACCATGTTGTTGGGAAAGGCCCCGAAGAAGAGCGCCGCACCAAGGCCTGCAAGCACGATGAAGGCCAGCGCTATGCCGAGCGAAACCAGCGGACGCGAGACATAGGCCGTCGCGTATTCGATCTGCGAGATCCGCCCGAGATCCTTGTCGAGCGTCTTCCACTGGTTGTTTTGCGGGTTATCGGCCAACGGTCCCCTCCCGGTTCGGTTCGGGGCAGAGCGCTAGCCGGTCTGGCGCGGCGGTTCAATGCCGCGCCGTCACAAAGTCGTTACATTTCCAGCAATATGGCCTTGAGGCCCGGTTCCTGTACCATTTCAGCCGCATCTGCGGGGCTGACCCAGCGACGGGTGCGCTCGTCATGTTCGGGGTAGATGTCGGCAAGCTGGTCGACTCGGACCTTGAACACCTCGACTTCGACCGGGGCCTCGTAGCCGCCGTCGAGCCGCTTGTCGTAGGCGAAGCTGCCGACATGCCCTTCGATCGTGGCGCCCTCGCTGACGCCGGCCTCTTCCCAGGCTTCCTGAAGCGCGGCCTCGTCGACTTTCTTGCCTTCCATGGGCCAGCCCTTGGGAACGATCCAGCGGCCCGTGCCGCGGCTGGTGATCAGCAGGACCTGCGAGCCGTGCTTTTTGCTGTCGCGGTAGCACAGGGCGGCGACCTGCAATTCCTTGGGGCGTTGCAGGATCGGTTGGAAAAGTTCCGTCCAGGCTTTTTTCATCGCTGTCGTCATGCCGCTGCTCTCAATATATTTGTTTTCTTTTAAGTATATACGTTTCTTGCCCCAAAAATCAACTTTTGGCTGCTGCAAAAGAAAGAGGCTCAGCCTTGGCGGCGTTTTGCGCGCAGTGTCGGGTCGGCCTCGCGCGGGTTTTCGGGCCAGGGGTGCTTGGGATACTGCCCGCGCATGTCCTTGCGCACGTCGGCATAGGAGCTGTCCCAGAAGCCGGGAATGTCGAGCGTGGTCTGGACCGGGCGGCCCGCCGGGGACAGGAGCGTGACGCGCAGGGGCGTACGGCCCACGGTGGGATGTGTGGCCTGGCCGAACATTTCCTGCAGGCGCAGGGAGATCTCGGGATGGTCGCCGGAATAGTCGATAGGGATCCGCCGCCCGAGCGGCGTGGTGAAATGCGCTGGGGCTGCGGCGTCAACGCGTTGCATCTGGTCATAGCTCAGCCGGGCGCGCAGGGCGTCCAGCATGTCGAAGCGCTTCCAGTCGGCGGCGGTCTTGAGGCCGGTGATGTACGGCAGGAGCCAGGTTTCGAGGTCTTCGAGGAGGGCGTCATCGGTCATGTCCGGCAGGTCCTCGCCCGCCTCTCGCAGGAGCGCCACGCGGGCGGCGAAGCGGCGGGCGGGGTCTGACCAGTTGAGGCCGAGGTCGCGGATGCCTTCCAGCATGGCGAGGGCGATGGCGTCGTCGGGGGCGTCCTTCCACATGCGGTCATCCAGCACCAGCGCGCCGAAGCGTTCCTGTTTGCGGGCAATGACGCGGCGGTCGCGCTTGTCCCATGCGCATACATCCTGCCACGTGATCTGGTCGGCGAAGAGGGCGCGGAGTTCCGATTCAGAGAGCGCGATGGCCTGCCGGATGCGGGCCTCGCGCGGGTTGCCGTCGAGGTCGGTGGCGACCAGCAGGCGTTGACCGGCGAGGGGGTCCTCGTCGGGCAGGATCGCCCCCTTGCCGCCCGACAGCACGAAGCGCGGGGCGTCGCCCTTTCGGCGCAGGCCGATGCGGTCGGGGTAGGCGAGGGCGGCGCATTCGGCGTCGCTCATCCCGCCCTGGCGTACGGTCCTCGCCTGGGACGCGAGGCGCTTGGCTTCGGCACGGATGCGCATCACCGCCCCATGATTAGCAGGGTGAGGGTGGCGGCCCTTGGGGTCGCGCAGGGCGGCCATGCGCAGGGTCAGGTCCACCGGGGCGCTGCGCGGCAGCGGGTCGCGGTCAGCCAGAAGTGCTGCGAGCAGGGCCGCGTCGGGTCCGGCGGTGCCCAGCATATGGGCAAGGCGGGGGTGCAGGGGGAGCCTGGCCAGCGCCTTGCCATGCTCGGTGATGCGGTGGGTCGCGTCCAGTGCGCCCAGCATCTGCAAGAGTGCCTGCGCCTCGGCATAGCTGCCGGGGTTGGGCGGGGTGAGGAAGGGCAGATCCTCCGGGGTGGCGCCCCAGAGGGCCAGTTCGAGGGCGAGGCCTGAAAGGTCGGTCGCCTCGATTTCGGCAGGGGGATAGGCGCGCAGGGCGCCTTCCTCTCCCTTGGTCCAGAGGCGGTAGCAGATGCCTTCCGCGACGCGCCCCGCGCGGCCTGCGCGTTGCGTGGCCTCGGCGCGGGTCACGGGTTCGGTGACCAGCCGCGACATGCCGGAGCCGGGGTCGAACCGGGCGCGGCGGGACTTGCCCCCGTCGACCACGACGCGGATGTCCTCGATGGTGAGCGAGGTTTCGGCGATGGAGGTCGCAAGGACCACCTTGCGGCCCTCGGTCACGGGCGCGATGGCGGCGCGCTGGGCGGTGAAGTCCATCGCGCCGAAGAGCGGGCGGATGTGGCAGTCGGGGGGCAGGCGGTTTTTCAGAAGCGCCTCGGTCCGGCGGATCTCGCCCTCGCCGGGAAGGAAGACGAGGATGCCGCCGGTGGTCTCGGACACGGCCCTGGTGACGAGGTCGGCGAGCGCGCCATCCCACCTTGTTTTCGTGGGGATGGGAGTGTCGAGATGGCGGGTTTCGACCGGAAAGCTGCGGCCTTCGGAGGTGACGATGGGGGCCTGCATCAGGTCGGCCACCGGGGCGGCGTCGAGCGTGGCGGACATGGCCAGCAGCATCAGGTCGTCGCGCAGGGCGCCGGCCACTTCGAGGCAGAGGGCGAGGCCCAGATCTGCGTTGAGGGAGCGTTCGTGGAATTCGTCGAAGATCACCGCGCCGATGCCGGTGAGTTCGGGGTCGGACTGGATGCGGCGGGTGAGGATGCCTTCGGTGACGACCTCGATCCGGGTGGCGTCCGAGACCTTGGCGTCGCCGCGCACGCGGTAGCCCACTGTTTCGCCTGCCTTTTCGCCCAAGGTCGCCGCCATGCGCTCGGCGGCGGCACGGGCGGCGAGTCGGCGGGGTTCCAGCATGACGATGCGGCCGTGGGTGAGGCCGGCGGCCAGCATTTCAAGGGGTACGACGGTGGTTTTGCCCGCGCCAGGGGGCGCTTGCAGCACGGCGCGGTTGGTGTCGCGCAGCGCGGTCAGAAGCGCCGGGATCGCGTCGTCTATGGGAAGCCTGTCGCGGGTCATGGCCCGCCTTATCGGCGATGCATCGACACTTTGCCATAGCGGGTGCGCACGACCACGGTATCGGCGCGCATGGCGTTCCCCTGCGGGACATAGATGATCGACACCGGTGCACTGCTATGACGCAACTCGCTGGCGGAATAGCCGGCGATGCGGCGGTACTGGCCAGAGCATTGGACGCGACCGCCATCGAGGGCCTTGCGGCTGGTCAGCCTGAGGCGGGCGTGGCGGTGGCCGTCGTAAACATCTGTGTTCAAGGAACAAAGCTGGTTCGGGGGTTGGTCGCGCAGGGCGGCGTAAAGCGCCGTCAGTGGGTCGTAGGCGCCGGGCAGGGTGCGGGGGTTCACCGCGGGGGCGCTGCTGCCGGTATCGCCGGTGACGCGGGTGGCCACGCCGCCGGAAAAGGAGATCTTGAGGTTGGTCGAGCGGCGACCCTCGGAGGTGACCTCGGAATAGCTTCGAGGGACGAAACGATTGCCGGATTTGCCGCCGCTGGCGGAGAGGTCGAAGCTGGCCTGTTTCAGCGCGGAGAGAGCGCCCGTGGTGGCGAAGCGGGCGCGGGTGCTGTAGGCGTTGGCCGTTTCGGTGCTGGCCATGGCCATTTCGCCGACCTTGGCGCCGATCAGGCGGACGTCGTAGCGGGCCTGGCTGCTGTCCGCGAGTGCGGAGGTCGCGCCAAGCGCGGTGAGAAGCGCCGCGAGGGCGATATTTGTTAACCGGGTCTTAACTGCCACGTGCGGGCCTCTTGCTTTGCATCCGTGAAAGGACATGGCGCAAGAGTTAAGGTAGCACAGTCAGCCCGGATTTCATCCCGGCATCTGCAGCCGGTCCGTGGGGGAGTGTAGTGCGCAAGTGGTTAGGAATTCGTAAATCGGCCCTGCGGTGCCGGGGCCTGCTGTGGCTGCTGGACATTTCCGGCCCGGCTGGGGCACAAGACTGAAGGCCATGACAGGGATCGCAATGCGGCGGTCCGGACCGGAGGAGGCGACGCGCGATGACCGATACCGAAAAGCTGGCCGATCAGTTGGTGGCGCAGGAACGCCGGGCGCTGGCGCGGGCGATCACGCTGGTGGAAAGCGGGCGGGCCGATCACCGCGAGGCGGCGCAGGCCCTGCTGGACAGGGTCGCGGGGCATGGGAAACAGGCCATTCGCATCGGGTTGTCGGGCACGCCGGGGGTTGGAAAAAGCACGTTTATCGAAGCGTTTGGCATGATGCTGACCGGCATGGGCCTGCGCGTGGCGGTGCTGGCGGTGGACCCAAGCTCGGCGCGGTCGGGCGGGTCGATCCTGGGCGACAAGACGCGGATGGAGCGGCTGAGCCGCGAGCCCGGGGCGTTCATCCGCCCCTCGCCCAGCCAGACGCATCTGGGCGGCGTGGCACGGCGCACGCGCGAGGCGGTGACGCTGTGCGAGGCGGCAGGTTTCGACGTGGTGCTGATCGAGACCGTGGGCGTGGGGCAGTCCGAGACGGTGGTGTCGGAGATGTGCGATCTGTTCCTGCTGCTGCTGGCGCCCGCGGGCGGGGACGAGTTGCAGGGGGTGAAGCGCGGGATCATGGAGATTGCCGATCTGATCCTAGTAAACAAGGCGGATGGCGAGTTGAAATCGGCGGCGACGCGGACCTGCAGCGACTATTCCGGGGCGTTGCGGTTGTTGCGCAAGCGGCCGCAGGACCCGGAAGACTTTCCCAAGGCGATGATGGTCTCGGCTTTGCAGGACGAGGGGTTGAAAGCGGCCTGGGACGAGATGAATGCGCTGGTCGACTGGCGCCGTGAGAACGGGCATTTCGATGCGCGGCGCGAGGCGCAGGCGCGGTACTGGTTCGGCGAGGAAGTGAAGCGGGGCCTGATGGCGCAGCTGGAGACGCCGGAGGCGCGGGCGCTGATGGAAGAGGGCGCCGAGGACGTGGCCGCGGGGCGCACGGTGCCCAGCGTGGCGGCGCAGCGGGTGTTGGATCGGCTCGGCGAATCGAAGAGTTAACCGGGCCGGAAGGGCGGAATCGACGTCGGTATCGCGTCGGTATTTGGGTGGTATGGCGACGGTGCGGTTGGCGCGGGGCCGCAGTTAACGGGGCGTGCGCGGTTAAGGGGTGGTTAACGGGGGTACGCGTGGGTTTTCACCCACCCTACGCGGTTGGGCATGGTGGGGTGGAACCCCGCCCTACGAGATTATTAGAGGTCCACGCGCGTAATAGTGTAGCCCTTGTCTTCGAGCAGCTTGAGGATGCCGATCTCGCCCGGCAGGTGTCCGGCGCCGACGGCGATGAGGACATGATCGCCCGGGGCGACCTCGTCCTCGAGCCGGTCGATCCAGCCGAGGTTGCGTTTTTCCAGCAGCAGGTCCTCGACCATGGCGAAGCCCTCGGCGCCCGCCTCGCCGCCGTATTCCTCGGACACGTAGCGCGAGAAGACCAGTGTCATCGCGATCTCTTCGGAAAGGTAACGTTCGCGGATCGTGTAGGAGAGATCGTTCATGTCGCCCGGCCAGGCGAGCGACATGCGGATCATCTCGATCTGGTCGTCCATCGGGAAGCTGTCGAGCAGGGTCAGCAGGTCGTCGAAATCCTCGAGCGAGCGGCTGGGGTTGCCGGTCTCGGCGGCGCGGTCGCCCACCAGCATGTCGATGCCCTTGGCCTCGAACGCGCCGGCCTGCGCCTCGCACGGGCCGATGCCGAGCATCATACCGGCCCAGAGTGGCTTGAACTTGGCGGCCATGAAGCCGGGGATCATGCGGGCCTGCATTTCTTCGCGGTAGTGCTGCCAGTCTTCCTCGCCCAGAAGGTCGGGCAGGGTGGGGCCTTCGGTGATGAACATCAGAGACGGGTTTTCGGCCATCGCCCGCTGCATCGCCATCTGGTCGGCGTTGGAGATTTCCAGGTAGATCTTGTCGGCGTCCTCGATCATCGGCGCCAGGCGGTCGAGATGCGCGTCGGTCAGGCGGTGCTTGAAATGATAGGTGCCGAAGATGTCGATCACCGTGTCGCCGCGCTTGGCCTGCCACAAGAGCCCCTCGGCATGGGGCATCGCAGCGGCGACGGTCTGCAGGCTGTCGAGGGTTTCGGCGGGCAGCGCGTCGATCAGGTCGGCACCGCCGCAGGTGTCGGCCGTGGTTTCTTGCGCGGCGGCGGGCAGGGCGAGGCCGAGCGTGAAACACAAGGAAGCCAGCAGCGAAACGCCAAAATTTTTCATCATCTGACCCCTTGTTTTACGTGGCTCAAACAAGATGTAGAGGGGCAGGGCGATGCGCGCAACAACGCCCCGCGCCGGACAGTGCGAAATTTTCCCAGACTCATATTGACAGCTTCGTGATCGCTCCTTAGCTATGCGCCGTTAGCACTCGACTATGGTGAGTGATAACGGTCTCCGCAGGGAGGCCTGAGGGAAACTTGATAGCCAAGGAGCAAAAGCTATGGCATTCAAACCGCTGCATGACCGCGTGCTTGTACGCCGCGTTGAGAGCGAAGAAAAAACCGCTGGTGGGCTGATTATCCCCGACAGTGCCAAGGAAAAACCCAGCGAAGGTGAAGTCGTTGCTGTTGGCGATGGCGCCCGCAAGGATAACGGCGAGCTGATCGAGATGGCTGTCTCGGTCGGGGACCGGATCCTGTTCGGCAAATGGTCGGGCACGGAAATCACGATCGACGGCGAAGAGCTGCTGATCATGAAAGAGAGCGACATCCTGGGTGTGACGACCGACGCGAAGGCCGCGCAAGCCGCCTGAACGCCACGGATCGTATCCTAAGCTGAACAACAACCAAAGACATCAGGAGCGACTTATATGTCTGCAAAAGACGTGAAATTCGATACCGATGCCCGCAACAAGATGCTGCGCGGCGTCAACGTCCTGGCCGATGCGGTCAAGGTAACCCTTGGCCCCAAAGGCCGTAACGTGGTTCTGGACAAATCCTTCGGCGCGCCGCGCATCACCAAGGACGGTGTGTCGGTTGCCAAGGAAATCGAACTGGAAGACAAGTTCGAGAACATGGGCGCGCAAATGGTGAAAGAAGTCGCCAGCCGCACCAATGACGAAGCCGGCGACGGCACCACCACCGCGACCGTTCTGGCACAGGCCATCGTGAAAGAAGGCATGAAGGCCGTGGCCGCGGGCATGAACCCGATGGACCTGAAGCGCGGCATCGACCTTGCCACCAGCAAAGTCGTTGAAGCGATCAAATCCGCCGCACGCGAAGTCAACGACTCGGCCGAAGTGGCGCAGGTCGGCACCGTGTCGGCCAACGGCGAAGCCGAGATCGGCCAGATGATCGCGGACGCGATGCAGAAGGTCGGCAACGAAGGCGTCATCACCGTCGAGGAAAACAAAGGCCTCGTGACCGAGACCGACGTCGTCGAGGGCATGCAGTTCGACCGTGGCTACCTGAGCCCCTACTTCGTGACCAATGCCGACAAGATGACCACCGAGCTGGAAGACTGCATGATCCTGCTGCACGAGAAGAAACTCTCGTCGCTGCAGCCGATGGTGCCGCTGCTGGAGCAAGTCATCCAGTCGCAGAAACCGCTGCTGATCATTGCCGAAGACGTGGAAGGCGAAGCGCTGGCGACCCTCGTGGTCAACAAGCTGCGCGGTGGCCTGAAGATCGCCGCCGTCAAGGCGCCGGGCTTTGGTGACCGTCGCAAGGCCATGCTGCAGGACATCGCGATCCTGACCGGCGGCCAGGTGATCTCGGAAGATCTGGGCATGAAGCTGGACAACGTCACGATGGACATGCTTGGCCAGGCCAAGAAGGTGTCGATCACCAAGGACGAAACCACCATCGTCGACGGTGCTGGCGAGAAGGCCGAGATCGAAGCACGGGTCAGCCAGATCCGCACGCAGATCGAGGAAACCACCAGCGACTACGACCGCGAGAAGCTGCAAGAGCGCGTGGCCAAGCTGGCCGGCGGCGTTGCCGTCATCCGCGTGGGCGGCATGACCGAGGTCGAAGTGAAAGAGCGCAAGGACCGTGTCGATGACGCGCTGAACGCGACCCGTGCGGCCGTTCAGGAAGGCATTGTCGTGGGCGGCGGTGTTGCGCTTGTCCAGGGTGCGAAGGCACTGGACGGTCTGGAAGGTGCGAACTCCGACCAGAACAACGGTATCGCGATCGTTCGCAAGGCGCTTGAGTCGCCGCTGCGCCAGATCGCGGAGAACGCCGGTGTCGACGGTTCGGTTGTTGCGGGCAAGATCCGTGAATCGGACGACCTGAAGTTCGGCTTCAACGCGCAGACCGAAGAATATGGCGACATGTTCAAGTTCGGCGTGATCGACCCCGCGAAGGTCGTGCGCACCGCGCTGGAAGACGCTTCCTCGATCGCCGGTCTGCTGATCACGACCGAAGCGATGGTTGCCGACAAGCCGCAGAAAGAAGGCGCCGGTGGCGGTGCTGGCGGCGGCATGCCCGACATGGGCGGCATGGGCGGCATGATGTAAGGTTTTCGCATCTGCGAAAACCGTTGCCCGGCGGGCGCTTGACGAGCGTCAGATGTCCGGCGGGTGCCGCAAGGAAAATGAAGGGCCGTCCGGTTGGGGCGGCCCTTTTTTCATGTGATCAGATATTCATGTCCCGCCAGAGCGCCTCGGCACGTTGGCGTAGTTCTGAACCATCCGGAGCGCGATAACAGCTTGTGAAAGCTTCATCGAAGCGATCGTGCAGGTCCGGGTTGTTCTCATAATAGCTGGTGTCGGCATTTTTGAGGCTGGCGTAGAGATCGGGGTCGTCCAGCACTCGTGCAGTATGCTCCTGACACATGCAGAGCTGGGCGGTGGCGCGCTCTGACACGTCCATGCCTCGGCTTTCATATGCTTGCATCTTGAGCGGGTAGCATTGCGCGATGAAAGCGTCAGGACTGTCCGGGATGCCGCCGGTTGCAGCCGCGGGCGCGTCATCGGGCAGGGTGACGTTCATGACGTTGGCCAACCCGGCCTCGAGTTGCCGGAACCCATCGCCATTGCAACCCTGTTGCGAAATCAGTTCCAGAACGGCGCTGCGCACCGACGAGATCGCCGATGTCTTGTAGGTGCGCATGTTTGCACGGGCCCAGTCCGCGAATTCGCGGCGCACGCGCAACGCATCATCGATTTCGTCGGTTTCGCTGTACTTGTAATTGCCAAAGCCGTCACGGGTCGTGGTGGTTCTGGTGATCCTGACCGGGATCGTGACGGCGTCCGGGCCGTAGCACGCCTTGACATGTCTGGAGATTGCCTGAAGTGCGAGCATGGCATCGGTGGTGATTTCAGCGGGGTCCGCCAGTGTCGTGTCGTGTCTCAGGATCGCCATCAGCCCGGGATGGGACGTTGCGTGATCCCGCAAGGAGGGCGGAATGCTGACGACTTCGGCGTCCCCGACGGCGGCGGTCAGACGATATTCACGCTGCCAGCCATCGTTGCCATCGAAGACATAGAGCAGGATCGACGGGTTCGCGCGCTGCGTTGTCGCCGCGAAGGCGGCGAGGACGCCGGAAAGGCTGGAGGCCCCGCCCCTGATATCGGTGCCGCGCAGCACGTCGCCGACACGTGCGCCCTGCGAGGCGGCCGCCCCGCCCGGCTTGAGCGCCGCGACGAAAGCGCGGTTGTCGTGCTCTTGAAAGTATATCCCGAAGCGGTCCCACGCGATGGTTTGCCCGTCTTGCGCCTGTGCATGGTCCAGCCGACGCGAGAGGTCAGGGGTGATCCCGTACAAACCGGCATTTCGCGCGGTCTGGACAGGATTGTCTTGTGCCGATGCAATGTCAGAGACCAGCAGGCCAAGCGAAATCGCGATGGTGAACAGCGTCGATAAAGGTTTCATCATTCAAATCCCGGATAGTTTAATCGGGACAGAATGCACCAACGACCGATTCGAAACAATTTGCTGCTATGTCAGTGGTCCAGGCGCTTCAGGCGGCGAAAAGCCCGGGGTTGCCTGGCATCTCCTTGATATGCAGCGAGGGTTTGCGCGTTGCGGCGGTTTTGCCCTTGAGCACGGCGCACAGCTCGGCATGGACCTCCTCGACCTCGTAGGTGTCCCCTGTGAGCGCGATGGCCGGGGCATTCTTGCCCGCCACGCGCACAAGCAGGGTGGCCAGTCCGCCCGGCTGGGCCGGGCGGCACAGGAAGACGCTTTCGATCGACCCCAGATTGATCTCGCGGCTGATGCGGGCCTGGTCGTGCATGTTGATCTTGGTCAGGGTCAGCTTGCCGGCCTGCATGTCCAACGTCATGCGCCGGCGAAAGCCGCGGGTGCCGTAGACGAAGACGCCGAGGCCGGCCAGCGCCATGAGCGAGGCCAGCATGCCGTACGCGGCCAGGCGGCCGGTTTCGGGATCGACGGGCAGGAAGAACCACATGGTGACCGAGCCCATAACCATCACGATGCCCGCGATACGCAGGGCCATTTCGGTCATCGCCTCGATCTTGAAACGCTCGAACCGCTCGCCGGCCACGAGGCCGTGCGCGGTGGCTGTCATGTCGACGGTGTGCAAGCCCGCTTTGGTGTTGGAGTCCAGATAGGCCATGTCCCGGTTCCTTTTCGCTGTCGTTGGACAAGTGTTAACCGGGAATCCGGGCCATATTGCGGCCTCTGCAAAGCGAGATGGTGCCGAAATCGAGGAAATCGCGCGAAGGTTGTGGCGTCGCGCTTGGCGACAGGAAACGGCATGACAGGTCAGACGGGAGACTTGGGACGGACGATGTGAAAGCTGCCGCTCATGTAGGTGAGCGGTTTTTCCCCGGCGTCTGAGATGCCGGTGACGTCGCCGATGCAGATCGCGTGGCTGCCATGGACGTGGCGATGCGTCAGGGCGCAGGAAAACGCCGTGGCGCGGGGCAGAAGGGGGCCGAATTCGGTATCGAACACATCGACCCCGTCGAACCGGTCCGGCCGTTCGGCATCGAATGAGCCTGCGAAACGCCGGGCGAGATCGTCGGCATCCTCGGGCAGGATGTTGACGCAGAACACGCCGTTGGCCGAAACCGCGCGGGCGATGGTGCTGTCGGCCTTGAGGCACACGAGCACCGAAGGAGGATCGGCGGAGAGCGACGTGAAGGCGCTGACCGTCGCGCCGGCACGCCCCGAGGGGCCGTCGGTGGTGACGACAGTGACCGTGGCGGCCACCTGTCGCATGGCCCCGATGAATGCGTCACGCGCGGTGGTCATGGTATGTCCTTCTGGCCGGAACCCGTCCTGTTCCGAGTGGTCCTTAAGCTGGCATTTCAGGCCGGGATGTCAATGGTGGACGCCGTACTCGGGAGCAATTGCGCTGGGGCTGCTTTCGCCGTATCAGGGCGGCCATGAAAGATACCTCCGATGCCATTGCGATCATGCCTTACAATGTCCGGCCGGGCCTGCGGCCGGGGCGAGTGAGCCTTGATGCGCTGGTCTGGCCGATGGGGCGGCCCGATCGGCTGGCGGGCTCGGATAAGACATTGCGCGACCTGGGGCCTGACGATCACCTGGCGGTCTACACGTCGAGCCTGCTTTACCGGCGGCCGTGGCTAGGCACGCGGGCGAAAGTGTCGGTGATGGTGCTGGAACCAGAGGCCATTCACGGCGACCACATGCAAAAGTTGCGGCGGCAATATGCGCGGTTTCACAAGGTGCTGTGTTCCAATGCCGCGCTGCTGGCGGCGATTCCCAACGGGGTGCTGTTTCCGCTGGGCTGTACCTGGGTCAGGGACTGGGCGGCGCTGGACGTGACCAAGACCAGGGCGTGCAGCCTGATCGCCTCGGCCAAGCGGTCGCAGGAGGGACATGCGCTGCGGCATGCGATGGCGGATCACGTGCGCGCCGAAGGGCTGGACGTGGACGTGATGGGCGGCGGGTATCAGCCGTTCGAGCGCAAGGCCGACGGGCTGGCGCCCTATCGCTTTTCGCTGGTGATCGAGAACGTGCGGGAGGTGAATTACTTCACCGAAAAGCTGATCGACGCGGTGCTGTGCAAATGCGTGCCGATTTACTGGGGGTGTCCGAATATCGCGGAATTCATCGACCCCTCGGGCATGATAATTTGCGAGAGCGAGGCGGAAATGAAGGCCGCAGTGCAGGATCTGTCGGAAGAGCGCTATGCCGCGCTGTTGCCCAAGCTGGAGGCGGCGATCCCGCAGGCGGCGGTCTATGGCGAGCTTTATGAGCGCGCGGCGCGGGCGGTGCTGGCAGACTGAGGTTCCGGCCATATGCCGTAACGGGCATTGAGGAGTGCGGCGCAGGCGCGGTTGGCGGCGTCGCGGGACGTGCTGTGTTGCAGGGCATGGGGGTCGTCGTATGCGGGACGCATGTGCTGTCGGGCCGCGGGGCGTTCGCGCACCGGGATGCCGCGGTGGGCGAGTTGGCCCGAGAGCCAGATGTCGTCTACCGGCATGACCTCGGGGGGTGGGGCCATGTCGGGATCGGCCAGCCAGCCGGGTCGGATGCAGATACCTGAAAAGCCCTGAGCGATGTCAGTGCCGGTTCCAGCGCGCCCGAGGCGGGCGATGTTCCACGCCTGGCCGGTGGTGGCCTCCTCGTCGTCGGTCAGCAGGTGGGCGGCCCAGTCGGGGCCGTAAATCCAGTCATCGTCGCAACAGATCAGGCGCAGGTCACGGTCGGCAAGGGCACGGGCAGCGGGGAGTATCTTGGTGGCTGGTCCGAGATCTGTGTCTGCGCGCAGGAGCGTGATGCCTTCGGGCAGGTCGGGCGGTGTGACCTGCCCGGGGAAGCGGGTGTAGCGATCGGGAAGGGTGAGGAAGACATGCGCCGGGGCGGGGCGCTGGGCCAGCAGGGAGGCCAGCACCGGGGCGAGGCGGGGGAAGCGCGGCGGAATGGAGGTGAGGGAGATGGCGTACATGGGTGCAGTTTAGCGGGTGGATTGCCGTTTGGCGAAAGGCCGGTTTGAGCCCTTGTGGGACAAGTGTGATCTATAGCCTCGAGCGCCATTGACGGGTCGCGGCGTGGCGATCCGACCGTCGTTCGGCAGCATTTTATCCAAGCCAAATCCGAAACAGAATTGAGCGATGCACCGAACTGCACCCAATCGCCGGGCCGTGGGGGCGGCCCGTCAATGGCGCGGGGCCTGCGGCCTGATTCCGCGCTGGGGCAATAGATTAAACGTCTTTTATGTCCCGCAAAGGCGACATTGGCGCGCCAAACAAAACGGGCCGCCCCAAGAAGCGACGGCCCGGTGTTTTCAAACGCCCGGCAGATCAGCCCGCGATCAGGCCCATCTGTTCGAGCTTCAGCACGACCTGGTGGGCGCAGTTGTCGACATCGACATTTTCGGTCTCGACGCGCAGTTCGGGGTTTTCGGGCACGTCGTAGGGGTCGGAAATGCCGGTGAACTCCTTGATCTTGCCTTCGCGCGCCAGCTTGTAGAGGCCCTTGCGGTCGCGGCGTTCGCATTCCTCGATCGAGGTGGCGACGTGGATCTCGACGAAGGCGCCGAAGCTTTCGACGTCTTCGCGCACGGCGCGGCGCGTGGCGGCATAGGGCGCGATGGGGGCGCAGATGGCGATGCCGCCGTTCTTGGTGATCTCCGACGCAACATAGCCGATGCGGCGGATGTTGAGGTCACGGTGCTCTTTCGAGAAGCCGAGTTCCGAGCTGAGGTTCTTGCGGACGATATCACCGTCCAGCAGCGTCACCGGGCGGCCGCCCATTTCCATCAGCTTGACCATCAGCGCGTTGGCGATGGTCGACTTGCCCGAGCCGGAGAAGCCGGTGAAGAACACGGTGAAGCCCTGCTTGGCCCGCGGCGGACGGGTGCGCCGCAGTTCCTTGACCACTTCGGGGAAGGAGAACCATTCGGGGATTTCCAGCCCTTCCTGCAGGCGGCGGCGCAGTTCGGTGCCCGAGATGTTGAGGATGGTGACGTCGTCCTTGTCCTCGATCTCGTCCATCGGCTCGTACTGGGCGCGTTCCTGCACGTAGACCATGTGTTTGAAGTCGACCATCTCGATGCCGATCTCGTCCTGGTGTTCGCGGAAGAGGTCCTGCGCATCATAAGGCCCGTAGAAATCTTCGCCCGCCGAGTTCTTGCCGGGGCCGGCGTGGTCGCGGCCGACGATGAAGTGGGTGCAGCCGTGGTTTTTGCGAATGAGGCCGTGCCAGACGGCCTCGCGCGGGCCGGCCATGCGCATGGCCAGGTTCAGCAGCGACATGTTGGTGGTGGATTGCGGGTACTTGTCCAGCACCGCCTCGTAGCAGCGCACGCGGGTGAAGTGATCGACGTCGCCCGGCTTGGTCATGCCGACGATGGGGTGAATGAGCAGGTTGGCCTGTGCCTCCTTGGCGGCGCGGAAGGTCAGTTCTTGGTGCGCGCGGTGCAGGGGGTTGCGGGTCTGGAAGGCGACGACCTTGCGCCAGCCCATCTTGCGGAAGAAGGCGCGCAACTCGTTGGGCGTGTCGCGGCGGGCGCGGAAATCGTAATGCACGGGCTGCTGGATGCCGGTGACCGGACCGCCCAGATAGACGGGGCCAGCCGTGTTGTGCAGGTAGTTGACGGCCGGATGCGCGGAATCGTCGGCGCCGAAGACCTTTTCGGCCTCATGCGATTTGTCGGGCGACCAGCGGTCGGTGATGGTCATGGTGGCCAGAATGACGCCTTCCTGGTCGCGCAGCGCGATGTCCTGGCCGGGCTCGATGCTGTCGGCGAAATCCTGGGAGACGTCGAGCGTGATGGGCATGGGCCAGAGCGTGCCGTCGGCCAGGCGCATCGTGTCGACGACGGAGTTGTAGTCTTCCTCGCCGAGGAAGCCCTTCAGCGGATTGAAACCGCCGTTCATCAGCAGTTCGAGGTCGCAGATCTGGCGCGGGGAGAGATCCCAGCTGACGAGATCGGCGGCTTCGACCTTCAGTTTCTGGGCGCTTTCGTAGGAAACGTAAAGCTCGGGGATGGGGGCGAGGTTGTTCTGCACTAGTCTGGTCCTGTGTTTGAGGGGGTCGAGCCCGCTTCGCGTGCCGGTCAGTTCGGCATGAAGCGCGTCGTATTCGGCGAATTTCCGGGCGAGGAAGTCGTCGGTGAGGCGCAGCATTTCCGCCGCGCCGCGTGAGGTGAGCGCATAGGCGAAACGCTGGCGCTTGTCGGGGCCGGAGCGATCGCCGATTTTGACAAAGCCGGCCTCGGTCGCCTGACGGAGCAGGGCGTTGAGGCGGCCAAGGGACACATCGAGCGCCGCCGCGAGTGAGCGCTGCGAGGCCTCGGACGACCTGTCCAGCTGCCGCAGGAGGCGGAAGAGGAGGTCCCGGTCGGGCAGGCCTTGTTTTGCATCATGCGCGGTCATGCGGCGACTCAAAGTGTGTTCACGCGTGAACACATAGGCGACGTGCGCGGCGTTGTGAACCCACTTTCGAAACGGGAGGGTTAATTTTGCCGATATGTCGTGAGCGAGGGGCGTCTTCGAATGGTGTGGCGGGTGGGGGCGCGTGGGTTTTCACCCACCCTACGAGGTCCCGGATCAGGTCCGGGACGGGTGTCATGTGACCGCGCGGGTAGCGCGCATTGCCCTGTGCTTGGGGCCAGCCCCCAAACGCTGGTTAGATTGGGGGCCAGCCCCCAAACCCCCGGGATACTTTCGGCCAGAGGAAGACGGGAGCACAAAGGACGGGGAGGTTCAGGCCTGAGGGACGTAGGCCTCGGGGGCGGGGGCGTCCTCGGGCATCTCGGCGATGAACTTCTCGGCATCGAGCGCGGCCATGCAGCCCATACCGGCTGATGTGACCGCCTGGCGGTACACGTGGTCGGTGAGGTCGCCGGCGGCGAAGAGGCCGGGGATCGAGGTGCGGGTGGAGCCGGCCTCGACCTTGACGTACTCGCCGTGATGCATCTCGACCTTGCCTTTGACCAGCTCGTTGGCGGGCGCGTGACCGATGGCGATGAAGACGCCCTTGCAGGGGATTTCCTGCGTCTCGCCCGTCTTGGTGTGCTTGACGCGCACGCCGGTGACGCCCTTGGGATTGTCGTCGCCCAGAACCTCGTCGAGTTCGTGGAACCACAAGGGTTCGATCTTGGGGTGCTTGAGCAGGCGGTCCTGCAGGATCTTCTCGGCGCGCAACTCGTCGCGGCGGTGGATGAGCGTGACCTTGGAGGCGAAGTTCGTCAGGAAGAGCGCCTCTTCCACGGCGGTGTTGCCGCCGCCGATGACGACGATCTCGTCGCCGCGGTAGAAAAAGCCGTCGCAGGTGGCGCAGGCCGACACGCCGAAGCCCTTGAACGCGTCCTCGGACGGCAGGCCTAGCCACTTGGCGCGGGCGCCGGTGGCGAGGATGACGGCATCGGCAGTGTAGGTGTTGCCGCTGTCGCCCTTGGCGACGAAGGGGCGGGCATCGACGTCGAGCGACGAGATGATGTCGCCGACGATCTCGCAGCCCATGGCCTTGGCGTGGGCCTCCATGCGGACCATCAGGTCGGGGCCCTGTACCTCGGTGTCGCCGGGCCAGTTCTCGACCTCGGTGGTGGTGGTCAGCTGGCCGCCGGGCTCGATGCCCTGCACGAGGATGGGTTCCAGCATGGCGCGGCTGGCATAGACGCCGGCGGTATAGCCCGCGGGCCCCGAGCCGATGATCAAAACTCTGGTGTGACGTGTCTCGGCCATGTCCGATCCCCCTTGATCCGTGAAGCGGGGCATGACACGCCCCGTCTGAGTCTGGCCAGATATAACGGGGCCGGGCGGGGGTGTGTAGCCCTGCAAGGCTGGTATGCGGTGTTCGGGACGACATTTTCTTTCCCGAAAGGATATTGCGCTAGGGTGAAACAATATTGCGCGTGGCGGCGGTGGTGCTATAACAATCGCGAAACTCATGGGAGGATGAGATGCCTGCGACCCGCCTTGACGACATCGACCGCATGATCCTGGCCGAATTGCAGGCGGACGGGCGGATGACCAATGTGGAGCTGGCCCGGCGCGTGGGGATTTCCGCGCCGCCCTGCCTGCGCCGGGTGCGCACGCTGGAAGAGCAGGGATACATCAAGGGCTACCACGCGGACGTTGACGCGCGCGAGCTGGGATTCGAGGTGCAGGTCTTTGCCAGTGTCGGGCTTGTCAGCCAGGCCGAGGCGGACCTGAGCGCGTTCGAGGCGCGGTGCCGGGAGTGGCCGCTGGTGCGCGAGTGTCACATGCTGAACGGCGAGGTGGATTTCATCCTGAAATGCGTGGCGCCCGACCTGAGCACCTTTCAGAGCTTTCTGACCGGCGAGTTGACGGCGGCCGAGAACGTGGCGTCGGTGAAAACCTCGCTGGTGATCCGCTGTGCCAAGGACGAACCGGGCGTGCCGTTCGAGATACTGGAAGAGCGGCTGAGCCGGTCGGCGTGAGCGCGCTCAGAAGCCGCAGTAATCCGACCCGTAGTAGCGGTAGCGGAAGGGGTTGCGGTCGAGCACCTCGATATCCTCGCGGTTCGAGACGGCGATGACGGCATTGTTGGCGCCCATCAGGCCGTAGCCGGCATCCTGGTAGATTTTCAGCAGTTGCGCCTCGGTCAGGACGCAGGCGTTTACCTCGAAAATGTAGCGGACGAAATCGTCGGGGTCGTTTTCGCGGGGCGGCGGGCGGTCGTTCGCGGCGGCGGTCTGGGCAAGGACGAGGATGGCGACGCAGGTCAGGTGAAAATGGCGCATGTGGAAACCCGTTTCGGCTGAATGAGCGGAGTTTGCGCCGTTTGCCGAGTCGCTGCAAGCGGGCAGAGCTGCGTCTACTCAATCTTGAGGACGTGGTACATGTCGCGGGTCAGCAGGAGCTGGCCGTCGATCACCTCCCACAGGTGCATGTAGCGTCCGACGATGCGTTGCTCGCCCACCATGACGACGGTTTCGCCGATTTCGATCGCGCTGGTGTCGAAGGCGCGGATGTCGAAGGTCTTGAATTGCAGGTCTCGCGCGCCGGCGGCGAAGGCCTGGGCGTAGTGCTGCGCGATGGCTTCGCGCCCCAGCACCGAGGCCTGGCCGGGTGGCAGGAGGGCCGCGTCGGGGGCGTAGAAGCCGGCGAGGCTTTCGGCGTCCTGCGCGTTGTAAGTGGCGACGAAGGCCGTCATGTGGGCGATGACGGGATTGTCCTGGGCCTGGGCTTGGGCCGGGCCGGGCAGGATCAGGGCTGCGGTGAGGGCGAGGCAGGTGGTGAGGCTGAGCGCGAAAAGGCGGGGCATGGGCAAAGGCTTTCTGTTGAAAATGCAAAGGACGGTCAGGGCGTGCCGTCACGATAGTGGTGTTGCGCGCATTGGCGCAACGGGGGTGCGTCGGACGCGGGGTCAGAGGTGTTTCGTCAGTCCGGCAATCCAGCCCGGGGCGTCGCGGGCATCGACCACGGCCTCGCGGATCAGCCAGTCCATGTGGTCCGACAGCAGTTTCAGGCGCGAGGGCTCGCGGAAGGCGAGGTAGAACCGGCCCACGTAGAGCACGCCCATGAGCGGGCCGAAGAGGGTGACGGGCGCGGAAAAGAGGTTGTGCGCGTCGAAGAGGTTGAGGCGCAGGGAGGGAAAGAACGTCTCGGCCTGTTCGGCGAGGTGGAGGATCTGTTCGCGACGCGCGTCGCGGTCGAGTCCCTGCCAGTAGCCGGTGCCGCGGGCGAAGGCCTCGAGCTCGTGCCGGGGCATGGCGATTTCGTACTCGGTCGCCTCGCGCCGGAGCCAGTCGAGATTGTCCTGCATGGCGCGCACGGCCTGGCCCGGTGTCTTGCCGAGGAAGGCGGCGTATTCCCAGCGCATGACGGCTTCGGTCTTGAGCATGTCGGGCAGGGTGGCGGGAACGTGGCGGATCTTGTAGCCGCTGGCGTCGCGGTGCCAGTCGAGCAGCTGGGCGTCGGCGGAGGTGCGGTCGGCCTCGGTCATGCTGAGCGCGGATTCGATCACGTCGCCGGGACGTTCGGGGCGATCGGTGAGGCCGAGCAGCCAGTCGGAACTGACCCCCAACGCCTCAGCGCAGCCGGCGGCGAGGTGAGCGTTGGGCATGCGGGCGGTCTCGGCGTCGAGCAGTTGCGACACGGTGGAGCGGCTGACGCCGGTCTGGCGCGCGAGCGCGCTGAGGTTGGTGCCGGTCATCGTCATGGCGCCGGTGAGCCGGTCGCGGAAGATCGTGGCGCGGGCCTGTTTGTTCATTTTGATACGTGATGTCCAGTTTTATGGACATCCGTCAGTTTTGTTAAGCAAAGACAGAATACACCACGGGGTACTGCGATGCTAGCTGATCGGCAGGTGAAAAAAACCGAGGCGGCAAAGGAGCTTGGGACATGGAAACGAAGAAACGCACGTTGGCCAAGGCAGCAACCTGGCAGGTGCTGGGCCTGATGGTGATGACGTTGATCGGGTTTTTCATGACCGGATCGGTGGCCGAGGGCGGCGCCTATGCGATGATCACGGCGACGATCGGTTTCGTCACTTTCTTTCTGCACGAACGGGTCTGGGCCGGGATCGGCTGGGGTCGATCCTGAGCGGGGCCGGTCAGACGGGCAGCCCCTGCAGCGGCAGGCGCGGGTGGCTGGTGCTGCCGAAATCCGACGGTTTCTTCACATGCGGGAAAAGCGACAGGAAGAGCGCCAGCATGTTGGGGCCCATGGCGCGCTCGAACCCGGGGCCGGGGTGGAAGCTTTCGACCTCAATGCCCGAGGCGCGCAGGATGGCATGGCGGCGCAGGCAGAGGTGATAGACCGTCACGGGCCGGGGCGGCACCAGTTCGATCACATTCATGCCGTCGACGAGGTCGCTGGCCGGGGTCAGCACGCGCTCGCGGCCGAAGCTGTCGCGCAGGCCCGGGGGACGGGCGAGGATGCGGGCGCCGGGACCGGCGGTGAGGTTCGCCTCGGGCCGGCCCAGCCCGAAGGTGTCGGGCATGATCCGGGTCAGGCGGCAGGCGGCCTGATCGACGCCGAGCGCGGCGGGAACAAGGGTCATCGACCCGATCCAGAGCACGCGGGAGGGGCCGTGATCGGCCGTGGACACGCTCATGCCCGGTTCGAGATCCTGCACGGCGACCTGCCCGGAAGGCGTCTGCAGCAACGTGCCATGGGAAAAGGCGGAGAACGCGCTGTCGAAGATCGGAGCGGCCGGCGCGATTTGTTCGGTCCAACATGGCGTTCCGTCCGGGCGCAGGTAGGCCATCTGGAACTTGCGCATCGGGCGCGGAGACCGGGCGGCGGGAGGGACGTTCGCCGTGCCGGTGCGACCGGGTGTGCCATCTGTGTTGCGCGCCACCGAAAGAGGGGTGGCGAAGGTCGGGGTGCCCATGGTGCGATCCTTTTTAGGATCATCACAACCGCGTCGGCCCCCACCGACAACGACAGAGGGATGGTCCGTCATGTGCGTTATGGGCTCAATAAAGGCAGAAACAGCGAATTGTCGTCAAATTTGGGGGAGTATTGTCCGACGTGACCGAACAATTTCCCGAAACGCCGGAATATTGTCTGCGCTGGCGGGACCGACCCGCCACAATTCCAATCAGCGACATGTTCGAATCAAAGATGGCCACCCCAGGAAAGAGGCGGCCATCGACGGTGTCCGGGGATCGGAGTGTGGAGTGGATCAGGCGATCCGAAGCGCCGACGGCTTGGGAGCCACGCGGTTGGCGTAGCGCACGCGGCGCGAGAACGGCAGGTCCGGGGTGGCCTGCTGGCTTGTTTCGATCAGGGATTTCATCCAGCGCTTCTTCATGGTCTTTCCTCTCAACTTTTCTCTGCCTCGCCGCCTTTTGGGGCGTGTTGTTCTGATGTCCTCATATTTGCTCCGGTTTCGGGCAATGGTTTGGCGGCGGGGCAAGAATTTTGAAAATTTTTGGGGTGGCGCGGGCTGGAATGTGGTCGACCCGTCCCAATCGTGGAGCTTCAGTAAAACAAGGTTAATCGCGACGCCTGCATCATCAATCCGGGGGCTGGCGGGTCGATTGTTTCCTGGATTGAGGCAATCTTGTGGGCGCATTTGCCCAGATCGCGACAGAATTGGGCCGGCTCGGGTATGACCAAAGCCTAAAGGCGGATGGCGGAGATCAGGCGGCCGTAATCGGCCTCGCCCTTGTGCGTGGCGCGGCGAAAGGAAAAGAAGCGGTCGGCGTCGCTGTAGGTGCAGTGCCGTGTCCAACTGGCGTCGCCCACGCCTGCGGCCCGCAGGCGGTGCAGGCCGAAGCCGGGCAGGTCGAACTGGTACTTGCCAGGCTTGCCATTGGTGAAAAAGCGGGTGTTGTCGGGATCGTCGTCGGCGAAGCGTTCGAAGAACTCGGTGCCCACCTCGTAGGCAGGCTGGCTGATTGAGGGGCCGATGACGGCGATTGTGTCGGCGCGGTCGGCGCCGAGGGCTTCCATCGCGTCGAGGGTGGATTCAAGGATTCCGTCGACCGCCCCGCGCCAGCCCGCATGGGCCGCGCCGATCACGCCGGCCTTGCGGTCGGCAAAGAGCACCGGCTGACAATCTGCCGTCAGGATCGCCAGCGCAAGGCCCGGCGTGGCGGTGACGATGGCGTCAGCCTTGGGCCGTGTCTCGGAGGGGCCGGTGGCGACGTGGACATCGGTGGAATGGGTCTGGTGGACGGTGACGAGGTGATCCTCGGGTACGCCCATCGCGTGGGCGACACGGGCCCGGTTGATCGTCACGATCTCGGACTGATCGGACGAGCCCTGGCCGCAGTTCAGGCCGTGGAACACGCCGGAAGACGCCCCGCCCTTGCGGGTGAAGAAGCCGTGGGTGACAGGCGCGAGGCTGTCGTCGGTGAGGATTTCCAGCGTCATGTGTCCAGTCCGGGTGGGGGTGCGGCGCCCTCGGGATAGAGCGCCATCACCTTGAAGAGCGTCCCCATTTCATCCCGCCCGGTCAAGCGGTGAAACGCGACATGGTGTGCCTCTAGCGTAGGGCCGCTCATTTGTGCGGCAAGGGCCTCTGCCCGCTGGGTGATGCCGAGCCGCGACAGGAAGAGCGATTGCGGCGCGAGGCGGGTGGTCTTGCAGGTGCCGCGGGCGGCGTCGGCCAGCGCCTCGAAATCGACATGGGCCGAGAGGTCGGCCATGCCCGGCGCGGCGAGGATGTCGGCGCGGTCGTGGCCCTGCACGGCTTGCAGCGTGTCGCCAAGCGAGCGCCAGTCGCCGTAGTCGATGACGAGCGCCGCGCCGCCATGCGCCCCGATACGGCGGGCCAGCGCGTCGATGACCGAGGCCGCGGCGGGGCAGGTCTCGACGATGTCGCCTTGGGATGTGTCTTCGAGGCGGTGGGCGAGGGCGGGTTCGATGCGTTTCGGGCTGAGGCCGAGGGAAAGGATGCCCTCGGCCAGCCCGACGACACGCTCGCACCAGCCGCCGCCCTGCCGCTGGAACTGGCGGATGGGCAGCGCGTCGAAGAATTCGTTGGCGATCGAGAGCGTGGGCAGGGCGGGCAGGGTGTCGGCGCTGTCATGCCAGGTGGGGGCATGGGCGGACAGGGTTTCGGCTTGGCGGGCGCGCAGGGCGGGGGACGCTTCCACCAGATGCACTTGCAGCGCATCGTGAAAGCCCGGAACGCCGCGCGTGGCACGCAGGGCGTCGGCCATCAGGGTGCCACGGCCGGGGCCGAGTTCGACAAGGGTGACGGGGTTGGGTGCGCCTTGGTCGAGCCATGTCTGGGCAAGGCAGAGGCCGACGAGTTCACCGAACATCTGGCTGATCTCGGGGGCGGTGATGAAATCGCCGGTCTGTCCGAACGGATCGCGGGTGGCGTAGTATCCATGCTCGGGGTGCATCAGGCAGGCGGCCATGAACGCGTCGAGGCGCATGGGACCGGTTGCGGCGATCTCGGCCTGGAGGATGTCCGCCAGAGCGGTCATCCGGTGGCGGTGGATCGGGCGTGCTTGCGATAGGCCAGCACCAGCGTGATGAGGCCCATCGCGATCATCGGGATGCAGAGAATCTGACCCATCGTGAGGCCATACCCGTTGACGTGCCACGCGAGGCCCAGCGGATTGCCGGGGCTGACGAACTGCGCGTCGGGCTGGCGGACGAATTCGACGATGAAGCGCCCGATGCCGTAGCCGGCGAAGAAGATGCCGGTGGCCGCACCGACGCGCTTGAGCAGGCCGCGGCGGAACACGAGGTAGAGCAGGATGGCGCCGAGGATCAGCCCTTCGAGCGCGGCCTCGTAGAGTTGCGAGGGGTGGCGGGCACAGATGCCGACGGCCACACCGGCGCAATCCTGCGCGGCCGCACCGGGGAAGATCACGCCCCAGGGCAGGTCGGTGGGACGGCCCCAAAGCTCGGCGTTGATGAAGTTGGCGATGCGGCCCAGCAGCAGGCCCACAGGCGTCACCGCACACAGGATGTCGGCCACGGTCAGCCAGCGGATGCCCTTGATGCGGGAATAGGTGATGCAGGCGATGATGACGCCCAGAAGCCCGCCGTGAAACGACATGCCGCCCTGCCATATGAGCAGGATCTCGGCCGGGTTCTGCAGGTAATACATCGGCTGGTAGAAAAGCACGAAGCCCAGCCGCCCGCCGAGGATGACGCCGAGAATGACCCATGTGGCCAGATCCTCGACCTGTTGCACGGTCATAGGGGCGATGTTGTCCTTCCACAGGTGCGGGCGGTTGACGGCCATCACGACCAGCCGCCAGCCGATCAGGATGCCCGCGATGTAGGACAGGGCGTACCAGCGCAGGGCGATCTCGAACCCGAAGACGGTGAACGAGAACAGCTCGGACGAGATGTCGGGGAAGGGGATCGCTGCTTGCATGGGCGCCGTTCTGCTGCTGGGTCGCGGCGAAGTCAACCTTGCCCCGACGCGGTTTGGTGCCCATATAGAGCCCAAGTGTAACGGAAGGTAGAGCGATATGCAGACGCGCAACAAGGTTCTGGACGATATCAGCCAGCTGATGACGAACGCGATGGGCGTGGCGCAGGGCGCCCGGCAGGAAGCCGAGACGGCGATGTCCTCGATGGTGGACCGCTGGCTGGCCGACCGCGATTTCGTGACCCGCGAGGAGTTCGACGCGGTGCGCGCCATGGCGCAGAAGGCCCGAGAGGAGAACGAGGCGCTCAAGGCGCGATTGGACGCGCTGGAAAAAGGCGCGAAGTAGTTAAAGGCCGCTTGCTGAGACTCTGGCGGCGCATACCGATATTGTTATGTGAGAGGCGTTTAAAAGTGGATCGCCCACTCGATCGGAATGGTTCGACTGAAAGTTTTGTTAGTTTTATGGTGTGCGGGTCTTAGGCCAGATCGATAAAAGTAGGTGTTCGCTATCCTTGGTCCATTCTCGTCCAGTCTTGAGAGAAGTGCAGCAGACGCTTGGCGCGAGATAGCGCCAAAAGCCGGATTGACGCTCTCGGGTTGGAACTTTGAACCAATCTCTAAACGTGAGAATGCCAGAAGCTCTACAATCGTCTTGCTCGCCGAGCACGAGAACGGCGCGCGATACGCGCTGCGTCACCAAGCAAAGCCGATTGATCCGGATGCGTTTGAGCGGCATTACCGAATGCAAGTCAGCGCGTTCGACGCATTTCCGCACTCACCCTCCCTGACCATGCCAATGCCAATCATTGCGGACCCCGAACTGCAGGCAAGCTTGTCGGAGTACTGCGATGGCGCGCCATTGTCGGAACTCATGCGCCTGCATGAGGGGGACGTCGAGGGCAGGTTGGCGTTGTTGCGTCGCGCCGGCGCATGGCTCGATGCGTTTCATCGTTGCCAAATCGTCGAACGGCGAAAATTCCAGACAAAATACACGACAAACCGTTACAAGCGGATCAGGGACGAGATTGTGGCTGGCCAAAGAGATGTGGCCGCAGAACAATCCATCCATCAGGGAATAGAATATCTACTGAATATAGCTGCAGATTACACCGGACAGGAAACTGTATCCGCCCGGCAGCATGGAGACCTTCACATGCGCAACCTGATCGTTTCCGAGGACCGGGTCGCAGGAATTGACGTCACCAAGTCCGACGGCGCTCCTGTAGGTTTCGATGTTGCGAAACTGCTATTGGATTATGCCTCGGTCATTGAGGCCGGAGAAGACGCAAGCGCCGGGCATATCCTGTCGCGAGATGCGAAGGACGCGTTTTTCGACGGTTACACGCTGGTCGGTCCTGATGATCCAAGTGTGAACTTTCTGATCGTTCCGCGTGTTCTGGCGACCTTGATGAGAATTCCGAAGCAGGCGGACAAGCGCAGCCAGGCGAACCGGCGCACGCTAAAGGTCTTGAGGACAATGTGTGACAAGGCGTTTGTGGCGCACGGTCCTTAGAAATGGATGCACGCATGCCATAGTGCCTCTCATTCGATCCGAACGAGAGGTTGGCGTTTTTCAGAGCCGGTCAAGGGGATCTATCGTGTCGGCTTTTTCTGGTTGGTTCGAAAATTCGAAAAGAAGCGCGAAGTAAGGCCCCTTTGAAGGGACGGAAGATATGGCGCGGTTCGGCAACGGGCCGCGCTTTTTCGTGCGGGTGGGAAAACTTGGCCGTCCACGTCAGAAACCGGGTATAAAAGTCCGGAGCGAAGGCTGTGGGGGAAAGGGATCATGCGCAGTTTGGTGGCTTGGGCGGCAGGTGTCTTGATGGCAGTACCTGCGCTGGCGCAGGAGGGCAGCGTTGACTGCCAGGCGGTGCTGAAAGACGTGTTGGCGGACCGCCCCACGGATTACCAATCCTGCGTGGCAAAGATCGAGCCAGTCGCGTTGCGCCAGTGCGAGGCACCTGAGACGGCAACCGGACGGCCCAGCAGTCATATCCTTTTGGCCGTTGACGCCTCGGGGTCGATGGCGGGGCGCGTCGGAGGCGAGACCAAGATGGCGGCGGCCAAGCGCGAGGCGCTGGGCTTTCTGTCCGACATGCCCGAGGAGGTTTCGGTCGGTCTGGTGGTCTATGGCCACAAGGGGAACAACGAGGAGTCCGGCAAGGCGGAGTCTTGTGCGGCGTCGGAGTTGGTGCACGGGTTCGACGCGCCGCGATCGGCGCTGGAGGCCAGTATCGGCGCGTTGGAGCCGGTGGGCTGGACGCCGCTGGGCGGTGTGCTGGCTTACTCGGCGGAGGTGGTCGCGGGGCTGAAGCCGCCGAAGGAGGGCGACTTGGCGCCCGTGGTCTACCTGATTTCGGACGGGGAAGAGACCTGTGACGGGGATCCGGCGGCGCAGGCGGCGGCACTTTACGAGGCCGGGGTGCGCACGACGGTCAATACGATCGGGTTCGACGTGGATGCCGAGACGGCGGCACAGCTGGAGGCCATCGCCGAGGCGGCAGGCGGCACATATTATCCCGCCGACGACGTGGCCGCGCTGCGCCGGCAGCTTGATGCGATCAAGGCGGCGGAGGCGTCGCTGGCGCGGTACCAGAATTGCGTGAATGCCAACCTGGGCCGGATCGGGGTTCCGTATCACAACGCGAGGGTCGCGCTGGCGGGATGCTATGCGCGGAACGATCCGATGAAGAGAAAGTCGGCCCTGATCAACCGGGCACGCAAGGCGGAGAGGGACGCAAGCCCCGAGGCCGCCTGCGCGGACATGCTGAAGGCGCATGCGCTTGCGATCGAGATCGACGGCGGGTTCCTGAACCGGCAGTTCAACGCCTTGGGCGAAGAGGCGGATGCCAAGATGGACGCCTATCGCGAGGAGATGCGGCTGGACGCGGAGTAGCGGGCAGAGGTGGGTTTTCACCCACCCTACGCGGTCCCGTAAAACTTGATTGCCGGTAAGATTCCGCGCCTCGGGCGGCAGGATTTCGGCACGATGCTGCTGACTTGGCGTGGTCTGGCGTCTTCGGGAAATCCGTATGGAACACGTGGCGCGGTGATTGCATTTCCTCGGTACATTCACGCGGGCCAAACGCCCGCAAGATGGAAAAAGGAGAAGTCCTTATGAAGACGACATTCACATCCGCACTGGCAATCGCTGCCTTGGCAACCGCACCTGTCATGAGCTTCGCGGCAAGCGACGAGGCAAACAAGGTCGGGACCGAAAACGAAGCAAGCGTGACGGAACAAGCTGGCGATACGGTCTATGCGATCGGTGAAAGCGCGACCGACACGGCACAGGCCGGGGTCGATGCCGTGGGTGGCGTGGCCGAAGACGCCTATGACGCCGCAAGCGACGTTTCGGCGGAGCTTGACGCCGCGCTGACCGGCGACGCGGAGGTCTACACCACCGACGGCGAGCTGATCGGCACGTATAATGATGCAGACTCGCAAGGTAACATCGCGGTCGTCGATCTGGACGGCGAGATGGAAGGCGCAGATGACCGGGCCGTCGAACGGGCAGGCATTCCGCTGAACGCCATGATGGTCGGTGACAACGGCGTGACCGTGAACATGACCAAGGCCGAGTTCGAGACCGCGCTGAAGGCGCAGGCAAGCACGACCTCGGGCGGCTAAGACCACCGATACAGTGAAGAATTCAGGGAAATGGCTGCCTCCGGGCAGCCATTTTCATTGTGACACGCCCGCTTTGGGTCGCGGGCGCAAGCGTGATGGCCTTTGGCGCAAGAGGTCCCGGATCAAGTCCGGGACGGCGGGGTGACGCAAGTTCATCCGCACCCATCGCTTGATGAAATTTTCATGTCATCCACAACTTATTGCGGTTATCCCCAAGAAATAGCTTTACAGGCCGCAAATCCGCCCTCACCATATCTTGTAGGAAAAGCGGGAATGAACCCCTTTCCTAGAGCAGGCAGCTAGCGTTTGGGGCGCTGCCAGCCCCCGCTACAACACACGAGGTGGCGCCATGGCACTTTCCGAGCAGTTCTTTTCTGAAGACCTTCATCCCATAGATATCGTCGAGCATATTGCCGAGCATCACGAGTGGGATTTCGACCGGATCGGCGACGATCAGATCGCCATGGCGGTGGAAGGGCAGTGGCGGACCTATTCGATCACGCTGGCCTGGTCGGCCTATGACGAGACGTTGCGCATGGTCTGCACCTTTGAGATGGAGCCGCCCGAGGACAAGCTGCCGGCGCTTTACCACGTTCTGAACGACGTGAATGACCAGTGCTGGGCCGGCGCCTTTACCTTCTGGGCCGAGCAGCAGTTGATGGTCTATCGCTACGGTTTGGTGATGACGGGCGCGCAGGCGATCAGCCCCGAGCAGATCGACACGCTGATCGGTGCGGCGGTGATGAGTGCGGAACGCTTCTATCCTGCGCTGCAACTGGTGGTCTGGGGTGACCGGAGCCCTAAAGAGGCGCTGCAGATCGCCATTGGCGAGGCCTACGGCCGGGCCTGAGGGCGCACAATTTCAAGGCGAACGGGGCGTGCCGGGTGGCGCGCCCTTTTTCTTTTGCGCGAGGTGTGGCCGAGGCGGGCGCTGGCGTATTGCAGCGGCGCAATGCGGGGACTATCAACCGGGTGAACGACAAGGCAAAAGAGGGGCGCACCGGAATGGATATGCAGCATGTGGCCGACAAGGGCCTGGTCCTGCTGGGCTGTGGCAAGATGGGGTCGGCGATGCTGGCCGGGTGGCTGGAGCGCGATTTGCCGCCCGCGTCCGTATGGGTGATCGACCCCAAGCCGTCGGACTGGCTGAAAAAGACGGGTGTGCACCTGAACGCCGATCTGCCCGAACGCCCGGCCATCGTGCTGATCGCCGTCAAGCCGCAGATGATGGGCGAGGCGCTGCCTACGATCGCGGCGATGGGCGGGGGCGGGACGCTGTTTGTCTCGGTCGCCGCCGGCACGCCGATCGAGGCGTTCGAGGCGGCGTTCGGCAGTGACAGCCCGATCATCCGCGCCATGCCCAACACGCCCGCCGCCGTGGGCCGGGGGATCACCGCCATCGTCGGCAATGACGAGGTGAGCGGCGAGCAGATGGATCTGGCCGAGGCGTTGTTGGATGCCGTGGGGCAGGTTGTGCGGCTTGAAGGCGAGCACCAGATGGACGCGGTTACGGGCGTGTCGGGGTCTGGTCCCGCTTACGTGTTTCACATGATTGAATGCATGGCCAAGGCGGGCGAGGCCGAAGGGCTGTCGCCGGAGCTGGCGATGCAGTTGGCGCAGGCCACGGTCGCCGGCGCGGGGGCGCTGGCCGAGGCGGCGATTGAGTCACCGGCGCAGCTGCGCGAGAACGTCACCAGCCCGAATGGCACCACGCAGGCGGGGCTGGAGGTGCTGATGGACGAAGACACCGGCCTGCCGCCGCTGATGGCCGCGACGGTTAAGGCTGCCGCTGACCGCTCGAAGGAGTTGCGCCGTGGCTGACGAGATCACGTTCGACGACTTCCTGAAGGTGGACATCCGGGTGGGTAAGATCACCCGTGCGGAGCCCTTTCCCGAGGCGAAGAAGCCCGCGATCAAGCTGTGGGTCGATTTCGGGGAGGAGCTGGGCGAGAAGAAAAGCTCGGCGCAGATCACCAAGCATTACGAGCCCGAGAACCTTGTCGGCAAGCAGGTCATGGCGGTGGTGAATTTCCCGCCGCGCCAGATCGGGCCGGTGATGTCCGAGGTGCTGGTGCTGGGCGTGAGCGATGCCGACGGCGGGATCATCCTGTTGTCACCGGATCTTGAAGTGCCTGTCGGAGGGCGGATGCATTGAAACGGGTCTATTTCACGCGGCCCCTGCCCGAAAGCGTGGCGGACATGGCCCGCGAGCATTTCGACGTGGAGATGCGCGAGGAGAACACGCCCTTGAAGATCGGACAGATGCGGGCGGCGCTGAACCTCTATGACGGGGTTCTGATGATGTTCGGCGACACGTTCTCGTCCGAGGTGTTCCGCGAGGCGCAGAACCCGCGGTGCAAGGTGCTGGCGAATTACGGCGTCGGGATCAACCATATCGACCTGGCCGCGGCGCGGTCCGCCGGGGTGTTGGTGACCAACGTGCCGGGGGCCGTCACCGATGCCACGGCGGATATCGGCATGACCCTTATCATGATGAGCGCGCGCCGCGCGGGCGAGGGTGAGCGCATGGTGCGGGCGGGCAAGTGGCCCGGCTGGAACCCGACGCAACTCTTGGGCACGCATGTAACGGGAAAGACCGTGGGGATCATCGGCATGGGCCGGATCGGGACCGCGATTGCGCAGCGCTGTCACCACGGGTTCGGTATGGATGTGATCTATACCGCGCGGAGCGACAAGGATCCGGGATTTCCCTGTGAGCGTGTGACGTTGGAAGACCTGCTGGCCCGCGCGGATTTCGCGGTGGTAGCGGTGCCGGTCAGCCCGGAGACGCATCACCTGATCGACGCGGACGCGCTTGCATTGATGCCGAAGCACGCGCACCTGATCAACATCGCGCGGGGCAACATCGTGGACGAGGCCGCGCTGATCTCCGCCTTGCAGGATGGGCGGATCAGGGGCGCGGGGCTGGACGTGTTCGAGAACGAGCCGGAGGTGCCGGACGCGCTGAAGGCGATGGAGAACGTGGTTCTGTTGCCGCATATGGGCACCTCGACCTTGGAAGTGCGAGAGAAGATGGGGCGCGTGGCGGTGGAGAACCTGCGCGCGGCGCTGGCCGGGGAGACGCCGCCTAACCTGGTGAATTGAGGTTGGGGAGTGGTGGGTTTTCACCCACCCTACATGGCGTGAAGAGGCCCCGGATCAGGTCCGGGACGGTCAGGGGCTAGCCCCGCGTGGCCTGGCAATCGCGCGGCATCGGGCGGCCCTATATCGCCTGAAGCGCAAAAAGCGGCAGGCTGGCGCCGAGGCACATGATGGCGACCCCGAGGCAGGCCAGTACCCCGTCGCGCACGATGATCGCCGTGGCAAAAAGGATCGTCGCTATCCCGAGGACGGACGAGGAAAACGGAACGATTTCGAGGAAGATCATCAGGACGCCGCAGAGCACGCAGAGCGCCTGGTAGAGCTTGCGGAAGGGACGGGTCATCAGGGGCCTGAGGCGCGGGCGGGTCATCGCGTCGATCCTTTCGCCCATCCGGTGCAGGCGCCGGAGCGCGGCCAGCATCTTGTCATTGCCAATGCTTCGGTTCATCACGAAGGCGGGGAGCCAGAGGTGATCCCGGCCCACCAGCATCTGGGCGGCGATGGAGGCGATGAGGATGCCGCAGGCGCTGGAGAACAGGGGAATTCCGCTGAGGGGCGAGGCCACCAGCAGGGCAGGCACGCACATCGCGGTGGTGAAGGAACTTTTGCCGAAGGCCTCGATCATGCAGCGCATCGTCACCTGATCCCTGTCGGTGGTGTCCTCCAGCCGGTCGATGATGGCGGTGACGGGTCTGGAAGAGCTGTCGGGATGCGCCATGTCGTCTTTCGCGGGTTGAATTCAGGGGCCGTGGTGACGCGCTACGCGTCACATCGTGCAACGCCGCCGCACGGCTGGCGGTTCCCCGCGCCGCCGGGTTTTCTGCCGCGTTTCGCTTGACCTTGGGACAGGGTTCTGGCGTGGTGGCCGCCACGTCGAGGGAGAGAGACATGTTCAAGCCTGCGATCACCGGCACGGGTGTTTTCACGCCGCAAGAGACCATCACCAACGACGAGCTGGTGGTGGCCTTCAACGCCTATGCCGAGCGGTTCAACGCGGAGAACGCGGACGCCATCGCTGCGGGCGAGGTAACGGCCAAGGAGAAGTCCTCGTCAGAGTTCATCTTCAATGCTTCGGGGATCGAGCAACGCTACGTGATGGACAAGTCCGGCGTTCTGGACCCCGAGACCATGCATCCGAGGCTGCGGGCGCGTTCGAACGATGAGCCGGGGATCATGGCGGAAATGGCGCTGGATGCCTGTGGCAAGGCGCTGGCGCAGGCGGGGCGGGGCGCGGGCGAGGTCGACCTGATCATCTGTGCGGCCAGCAACCACGAGCGGCCCTATCCGGCGGTGGCCATCGAGATCCAGCGGTTGCTGGGGGCGAACGGGTTCGCCTTTGACATGAACGTGGCGTGTTCCTCGGCCACGTTCGGGATACAGGCGGCGGCCGACATGGTACGGTCTGGCAGCGTGCGCTGTGCCATCGTGGTGAGCCCCGAGATCTGTTCAGGCCACCTTGAGTGGCGCGACCGCGATTGTCACTTCATCTTCGGGGACGTGTGCACGGCGCTCGTGATCGAGCGGGCGGAGGATGCCAAGGGTGCACATTTCCTGGTGCATTCGACGCGTTGCGCCACGCAGTTTTCCAACAATATCCGCAACAACAACGGCTTTCTGCGGCGCACGCGGGACCCGGAGCTGCACGACCGGCGCGACATGCAGTTCGTGCAGGAAGGCCGGAAAGTGTTCAAGGAAGTGCTGCCGCTGGTCAGTTCGCATATCGCGCAGCACATGGCGGATGAAGGTGTGGAGGCGGATCAGCTGAAGCGTTTGTGGCTGCATCAGGCCAACAAGACGATGAATGATTTCATCGGGCGCAAGGTCATGGGCCGTGTGCCGAAGGCGGCCGAGCAGCCGAATATCCTTCAGGATTATGCCAATACATCATCGGCGGGGTCGATCATCGCGTTCTCGAAATACTCCGACGACTTGCAGCCGGGCGATACCGGGCTGATCTGTTCGTTCGGGGCGGGTTACTCCGTCGGCTCTGTGCTGGTGGAGCGGGCCTAAACCTCGGGGGCGTTGGTCTTGGGGATCACGGGCTGCTTGTCGGGATCGGCCTCGGGCGTCCATTCGGGATCCTGCCGCTTGATCCGCTGCGAGATCATGTAGCTGGTGGGCCAGGCAAGCAGGAAACCCGCGACGGCGCCGATTACGACGGTCCAGACGGTATAGTACCCAAGCGAGAACCCGGCAATCACGATGGCGCCGGTGATGAAGCTGCCGCTGAGCAGTGTGAGGTAGAGGGACAGGCGGTCCATGTCGGTCTCCTTTCCATTACGCAAGGGAAACGCAGGAGGGGAGGGCCGGGTTCCCGGAGCGAACCGCAGTGCGCGTCACTCGGCGCAGGTGGAGCCGGGGCCAGAGGCGTAGGACCAGTCCACGGCGCAGCCGGCCTGATCGAAGGCGAAGATCTGGGCGTTCTCGTCTTCGGTCGAAAAGGGCAGGGGCGGCTCCACCGTCACGCGCAGCCACGTCTGCACGGTGTCGGGGGCGACGCACCAGTCGAAATGCGGCTCCTGTAGGGCTTCCCATCCGCGCGCGCGGGCGACGCCGGTGATGTCGGCGGCGCGCAGGCAGCCGGTGTCGGGCAGGTCGGCCAAGAACGCCTGCCGCGCCTCGGTATGGGCGGCTGTGGCCCTGTCGAAGGAAAAGTCGACGGTGTTGATTGCGTAGAGGTAGAACGCGACCAGCGCGGCCACGAGCAGCAAGAGGCCGAGAACGGTGTATTTCAGCACCCTAGGCATCTGGTTGGTCCGGCACGGCGTCGCCCGTGGTTTCGCGCCAATGGCGGCGGCAGAGGCTTTCGTAGGTCTCGTTCCCGCCGACCTGGATCTGGGCGCCGTCGGTCACCACGTTTCCCTGCGCATCGCGGCGGATGACCATCGTGGCCTTCTTGCCGCAATGGCAGATGGTGCGCACCTCGCGCATTTCGTCGGCCAGCGCCAGCAGGGTGGCGGAACCCGGGAAGAGGTGACCTTGGAAATCGACGCGCAGACCGTAGCACATGACCGGCACGCCCAGATCGTCGACCACGCGGGCCAGTTGCCAGACCTGCGGCTCGGTCAGGAACTGCGCCTCGTCGACGAAGATGCAGGCCAGCGGGCCTGTGGCCAGGATCGCGTCGAGCCGGGCGAACAGGTCGTCGTCGGCGGTAAAGGTGTCGGCCTCGGTCCCGATGCCGATACGCGAGCCGATGCGCGCGGGCCCGGCGCGATCATCGAGCGCGGCGGTCAGCAGGTGGGTGTTCATACCCCGTTCGCGGTAGTTGTGGCTGGCCTGCAACAGCAGGGTCGACTTGCCGGCATTCATCGTGGAGTAGTGAAAGTAGAGCTTGGCCATGGGCTGAGTTATCCGCATGACAGGCGTGGGATCAAGCCTGCCGCCGGGCAAGCGACGCCCGGAGACGTAAGGTTTTCCACCATTGCGGCGCCGGGGGACAACCCGGATAACGGCCCGATCAAGGGAACGCGTGCGATGTCGAAAGCTGGATCATATCTCAAGAAACACACCGAGGCGCTGGTCAAGGATGTGGGCGTGGAACCCGCCTGTGAGCTTACGGGCAAGTCGAAAGCGACCTTGGGACGGTACTATTCCGACCATGACGAACATGCCGACCGCTATATGCCGATCGACGCGGTGGCGGCGCTGGAGGCGGCGGCATCCTATCCGCATGTGACGGCCGCGCTGGCGGAACTGAACGGCACGCAGTTGAATTTCGACGACCGGCGGCAGAATGACGGAGGGTCGGGCGGGGTGAACTCGGACGTGATCGCGTTGTCGCAACGGTTCGCCATGCTGATGACCGAGTATCACCAGTCGATCGAGGACGGGGTGATCACGGTTAACGAGGCCAAGCGCCTGCTGAAGGAAACCACCGCGCTCCAGCAGGTTTTGATCGATATGAAGTTGCATCTGGAAGACGGCAGTATCTGAACCCGGCGGTCAGTGGGGGTGGCGGCGACGTGCCCACGGAAAGTTTCGGCGCCGGCATCGCGCAGCGACCTCGTGTTCATTTCGGAGAACAGCGCGTATCTGGTGCTGTAGGGTCGTCCGCGTTATGACGGCGTGAACACGCCGAAAGGGAGCCCCGTCATGACCGATATCACCCGCCATCACACCGCCGCCCGCATGAGCCAGATCGTGATCCACGGCGACATGATCTATCTGGCCGGGCAGGTGGGCAACCGCGGCGACAGCGTGGCCGACCAGACCCGCACGTGCCTTGAAAAGGTCGAGGCGCTTTTGGGCGAGGCCGGGTCGGATGCGACGCGCATGCTGCAATGCACGATCTGGCTGGCCGACATGGCCGATTTCGCCGAGATGAACGAGGTTTGGGACAGCTGGGTTCCTGAAGGCCACGCCCCCGCCCGGGCTTGTGGCGAGGCCAAGCTGGCGCATCCCGACCTGAAGGTGGAACTGCTGGTGACGGCGGCGGTGCGCAAGCCCGAGGGCAAATGACCTGAAGGAGTGGCTGCGCCACACAGGTTTAATTGATTGGCGCAGTTTCGAAACGCGTTTCCAAATTGGGGGCCAGCCCCCAAACGCATGGATAATTGGGGGCCAGCCCCCAAACCCCCGGGATATTTATGGCCAGAGGAAAGGCATGATGGACGCTGACCGGGGGCTGCGCTATCAGCGGGGCGAGTGTTGAAAGAAGGATGTCCGATGTCTGGTCATGGCGCGCCCGTTCCGATGCAATCCAGCCTGTCCTCTGGCCTGAAAGGCGAGGCGCATGTGCCTGGTGACAAGTCGATCTCGCATCGCAGCCTGATTCTGGGGGCGCTCAGCGTGGGCGAGACCGTGGTGACCGGTCTGCTGGAGGGCGAGGACGTGCTGGACACGGCCAGGGCCATGCGGGCGATGGGTGCCGAGGTCGAGCGGGACGCGGATGGCGTTTGGCATGTGCATGGGGTGGGTGTCGGCGGCTTCGCCGAGCCGGGCCAGGTCATCGACTGCGGCAATTCGGGGACCGGCGTGCGGTTGATCATGGGCGCGATGGCGACCTCGCCCATCACCGCGACGTTCACCGGGGATGCCAGTCTGAACGGGCGGCCCATGGCGCGGGTGACGGACCCACTGGCGCTGTTCGGAGCGCGCGCCGTGGGGCGCGAGGGCGGGCGGCTGCCGATGACCATAGTGGGCGCGCGGGAGCCGGTGCCGGTGCGCTACGAGGTGCCGGTGCCGTCGGCGCAGGTAAAATCGGCCGTGCTGCTGGCGGGGCTGAACGCCCCGGGGCAGACCGTGGTGATCGAACGCGAGGCCACGCGCGACCATACCGAGCGGATGCTGGCCGGGTTCGGGGCCGAGATCTCGACCGAGGTCACCGAGGAGGGCCGGGTCATCACCCTGATCGGACAGCCGGAACTGGTGCCGCAAACCATCGTTGTGCCGCGGGATCCGTCGAGTGCGGCTTTCCCGGTTTGTGCGGCGTTGATCACTGAAGCCTCGGACGTGGTGGTGCCCAATATCGGGTTGAACCCGACGCGCGCGGGGCTGTTCACCACCCTGCGCGAGATGGGCGCTGACCTGACCTATGAGAATGAGCGCGAGGAAGGCGGCGAGCCTGTGGCGGACCTGCGGGCGCGATACTCGCCTGACATGAAGGGTATCGAGGTGCCGCCCGAGCGTGCGGCGAGCATGATCGACGAATATCCCGTGCTGTCCGTCGTCGCGGCCTGTGCCACGGGGCGCACGGTGATGCGCGGGGTCAAGGAACTGCGCGTCAAGGAAAGCGACCGGATCGACGCGATGGCGACGGGGTTGCGCGCCTGTGGCGTGACGGTCGAGGATGGCGAGGACTGGTGGATCGTCGAAGGCTTGGGCGCGGGCGGCGTGCCGGGCGGGGCGACCTGCGCCAGCCATCTGGATCACCGGATCGCCATGTCTTTCCTGGTGTTGGGGCTGACATCCAAAGCGCCCGTAAGCGTTGATGATGGCGGGCCGATCGCCACGTCCTTTCCGGTGTTCGAGGCGCTGATGACCGGGCTGGGGGCAAAGATCAGGCGCATCTGAGCGGGGTGCCGGAGATTATTCGTACGAATAATCTTTGGCGGCGAAAATTCGTACGAATTTTCGGGGTCGCGGGCGTGCCAAATTCTGCCGGTCGCAGGCTTTCGGTGGCGCGGGAAAGCGGTATGGTGCCGCTGGGATGTGCTTTGGCCAAAGGCGATGCAAGATGAACGAGATCGATCCACTGGTGGTATTCACGCCTTCGGGCAAGCGCGGGCGGTTCCCGAAAGGGACGCCGGTGCTGACCGCGGCGCGGCAGTTGGGTGTCGACCTGGATTCGGTCTGTGGCGGGCGGGGGATCTGTTCCAAATGCCAGATCACGCCCGGCTATGGCGAGTTTTCCAAGCATGGCGTGACCGTGCATCAGGGCGCGCTGTCGGAGTGGAACGCGGTCGAAGAGCGCTATGACCAGAAGCGCGGCCTGAAGGCCGGGCGGCGGCTGGGCTGCCAGGCGCAGGTGATGGGCGATATCGTGATCGACGTGCCGCCGGAAAGCCAGGTGCACAAGCAGGTGGTGCGCAAGGCGGCCTCGGCCCGGGTGATCCAGATGGACCCGGCGACGCGGCTCTACTTCGTCGAGGTGGACGAGCCGGACATGCACGAACCCACGGGCGACCTGGAGCGGCTGGAACGGGCGCTGCGGGAGCAGTGGGAGATCCCGCAGATCACCGCCGACCTGACGCTGCTGTCGAAGTTGCAGCCGGTGCTGCGCAAGGGCAAGTTTCGGGTGACCGTGGCGCTGCACCAGTCACACCTCGAGAGCGTGCCGCGGGTGATCGAGATCTGGCCTGGGCTGCACGAAAGCGGGCTCTACGGGCTGGCAATCGACCTGGGCTCGACCACGGTGGCGGCGCATCTGACCGATCTGGAAAGCGGCGAGGTCAAGGCCAGTTCCGGTATCATGAACCCGCAGATCAGGTTCGGCGAGGACCTGATGAGCCGGGTGAGCTATGCCATGATGAACCCCGGCGGCGACCAGGAAATGACCCGCGCGGTGCGCGAGGCGATCAACACGCTGGCGGAGGAAATCGCCAAGGAAGCAGAGATCGACCCTTCGTTGATCGTGGAGACGGTGTTCGTCTGCAACCCGGTGATGCATCACCTTTTGCTGGGGATCGACCCGGTGGAGCTGGGGCAGGCGCCGTTCGCGCTGGCCACATCTGACAGCATGGCGCTGGAGGCGCGGGAACTGGAGCTGTCGGCGATCAACACGCGGGCGCGGGTCTACGTGCTGCCCTGCATCGCGGGGCATGTGGGCGCGGATTGTGCCGCTGTTGCCTTAAGCGAGGAGCCGGGCAAATCGGAAGACCTGGCGCTGATCGTGGATGTGGGCACGAATGCCGAGATCCTCTTGGGCGACAAGAGCCGGGTTCTGGCCTGTTCGTCGCCCACCGGCCCGGCTTTTGAAGGGGCGCAGATTTCCAGCGGGCAGCGGGCGGCGCCCGGCGCGATCGAGGCCATCCGGATCGACCCGGAGACGAAAGAACCGCGGTTCCGCGTGATCGGGTCGGAGAAGTGGTCGAATGAGGCGGGCTTTGCCGAGGAGGTGGGGCCGGGCGGCATCACCGGCATCTGCGGGTCCGGCATCATCGAGGCGGTGGCCGAGCTGCGCATGGCGGGGCTCATGGACGAAAGCGGGCTGATCGGCTCGGCCGAGGCGACCGGGACCGCGCGGATGGTGGCCGAGGGGCGGACGCATTCCTATCTCATCCATGACGCCACGGCCGAGGGTGGTCCGCGCATCACCGTGACGCAGGGTGACATCCGGGCGATCCAGCTGGCGAAGTCGGCGCTTTATGCCGGGGCGCGGTTGTTGATGGACGAGCGTGGCGTGGACAAGGTGGACCGCGTGGTGCTTGCCGGGGCCTTTGGTGCGCATATCAGCGCCAAGCACGCGATGGTGCTGGGAATGATCCCGGACGTTCCGCTGGACAAGGTGACCAGCGCGGGCAACGCCGCCGGAACGGGCGCGCGCATCGCGCTGTGCAACGTGGGCGCGCGGCGCGAGATCGAGCGGGTTGTGCGCGAGATCACCAAGGTCGAGACCGCGATCGAGCCGAAATTCCAAGAGCATTTCGTGGCCGCGAACGCCATTCCGCACAAGACCGACCCGTTCCCGGAACTGGCCAAGGTCGCACCGTTGCCGAACCCGTCGTTCAATACCGGAGGCGGGGAAGAGGGCGGACGGCGGCGGCGGCGGCGAGGTTGAATCGACGGCTGACAATGGGATTGCGCGGCGGCGGGTGATTTCGCAGAGTGGGGTCATGGCCCCCGCGCACCCGCCGCGGGGCGTGTTCCTCATTTTCCTTACCGGCGTGGCGCAATGGATTGATCTGGCCGATATGACACCGAAATCCTTTCTGCTTCCGTTGGTCCTTGCAATAGCCGCGACGGCGCTGCCTGCGATGGCCTGCCCGGGCGTCGAGGCGCTTAAAACGGGCGTGGTGTTTGAGACCCGCGACGGGATGACCGAGACGCACCGGCGCTTTGCCCCCGAACTGATCCTGATCCGGACCGAGTTTCCCGACGGCTCCGGCTCGATCCTGGAGACGCGGCACGGCCTTTACCTGGCCAGTTCGACACCGATCGAGGACGGGGTCGTGAAAATCGGCCAGAAGGATGTCTTTGCCAGCTATGCCGATCTGGAGAAATGGGATGAGCCCCGCCCCGACGCGGAATGGCGCAACGACAGCAGCGGTGGAGGAACGGCGAAATCGAGCCCGATGATGACGATCAAGCTGGGGCCATGCACCTATACGGCCTTCGAGATCGACCTGACCTTCAACGACGATCCGAGCTATACCGAGCGCTATCACTACCTGCCGGAAATGGGGGTTGGCCTGTTGGTGGCCAGCACGTTGGACGGGGACGCGGAAACCTATACCTACACAGGGGTGCGGGCGGCCGAATGAGGCGATGCTGCGTCGAATCCGGCTTGACCGGGGACAACCGGCGTCATACCTAGCGGTCGCGCAGGCGGGTATGATGTAATGGTAGCCTGTCAGCTTCCCAAGCTGAACGCGCGGGTTCGATTCCCGCTACCCGCTCCAAGCCTCTTCACCACACGATCAACGAATGACCTACGCGCGGGTTAGCGCGTATAGGCGTTCGGCGTGGCATCATCGGCATCATTGGTGGCAGGGTCGTGACCGATGGTCAGGAACATGCCCGCGGACATCAGAAAGCCCGCCAGCAGAACCACCTCGGCGAAGGGCAGGCCGGACAAGAGCCCCTGGCCCCAGGCGCGGCGCACACCCGGGCGCGAGCGCCGCCTCGGTGCGGGAGGAGTAAGCCGGATTTCGGGAATATCCGTTGATTGATCGTTACTCATGGTTTTGGCAGCATCACTTTTCATAAGCTCGATGTGGGCTTGAAAGACGCCAGGAATAGGGAGGATTTGCCTTTTTCTTGCCGTACTGGGGTGTTTTGAACCATAAATCCGGGCGGAATACGGAAACAGAGTGTTCGCGGGCGTATCGTGCGCGCGGCGGGCTGAAAAGGCAGGGCGATACATGGGTTTCACGGTAGCGATCGATGGGCCGGCGGCGGCAGGCAAGGGCACGGTGGCACGTGCGGTGGCCGAACGGTTCGGCTTTGCGCATCTGGACACTGGGCTTTTGTACCGCGCCACCGGGCGGCGGACGCTGGACGGGACCGAGCCGGTGGATGCCGCGCGGGGGTTGACGGCCGAAGACCTTCAGGCGGACGATCTGCGCTCTGCCGAGGTGGGGCAGGCCGCCAGCCGGGTGGCCGCCGTGCCCGAGGTGCGCGCCGCGCTGGTGGAGTTTCAGCGCGCCTTCGCGACCCGGTCGGGCGGCGCGGTTCTGGACGGGCGCGATATCGGGACGGTGATCTGCCCCGACGCCAACGTGAAGCTGTTCGTGACGGCAAGCGACGACGTGCGCGCGCAACGGCGGCTGGAAGAACTGGTGAGCAAGGGAGCCGATACGACCTATGACGAGGTTCTGGCCGACCTGCGCCAGCGCGACGAACGCGACTCGGCGCGGGCCACGGCGCCGCTGAAGCCCGCGTCGGACGCGATTTTGCTGGACACGACGGCACTGTCGATCGAAGGCGCTGTCGAAGCGGCCTGTGCCGAGGTCGCGCGGGTGCGCGCGGCACTGTGACGGCAAAAATCACCTTTCACCGCGGTGGCGGGTGGATGGACAGGTTCCGGGCCTACCGGCTGGCCGTGACCGGCGAGGAGATCGGGCATATCAAGCGGGACAGCCAGTTGAGTGTCGAGGTGGAGGCGACCCAGCATACGCTGAGAGCCACGATCGACTGGTGCGCCAGCAACATCCTTTACGTCGACCTGTCGGCGGGCGGCGAGGTGCATGTCGAGGTGTCGAACCCCAACGGTCCGTTCAAAGGGCAAAGGGTGATGCGCCGGGCGCCGGGCGAGTACCTGCACCTGCGGTTGCTGGAGAAGGTCGAAGGGCACGAAACCCCTTGATTGTCATGGCCGAGCGGGCTATAGCGCCCCTCGTCGACAAGGCGGAACCGCCGCAGAGCATTGAGAGCGAGCAGGGTCGGGAATACCGGCCCTCTTTGTTTTGCGTAAATGAGGCGGCCCGTCTGACCAACGAAACCCTGAAGACCGGCGGAGACAACCGCGCGGCCGGACACAACGAAACGTTAGGATTGAAACGCCACATGGCTCAAAACGCATCGATGGAGGAATTCGAGGCCCTCCTTAATGAAAGCCTCGAAATGGACACGCCCCAAGAGGGATCGGTTGTCAAAGGCAAGGTCATCGCAGTTGAAGCGGGACAAGCCATCATCGACGTCGGCTACAAGATGGAAGGCCGCGTCGAACTCAAGGAATTCGCAAATCCCGGTGAAGCGCCCGAAATCGAAGTGGGCGACGAGGTCGAGGTGTTCCTGCGCTCGGCAGAGAACGCCCGTGGCGAAGCCGTCATTTCCCGTGAAATGGCCCGCCGCGAGGAAGCCTGGGACCGCCTGGAGAAAGCATACGCGGACGACGCCCGTGTCGAAGGCGCGATCTTTGGCCGGGTCAAGGGCGGTTTCACCGTCGATCTGGGCGGCGCCGTGGCGTTCCTGCCCGGCTCTCAGGTCGATGTGCGCCCCGTGCGCGATGCCGGCCCGCTGATGGGTCTCAAGCAGCCCTTCCAGATCCTGAAAATGGACCGCCGCCGTGGCAACATCGTTGTCTCGCGCCGCGCCATCCTGGAAGAGAGCCGCGCCGAGCAGCGTGCGGAAGTCATCGGCAACCTCACCGAAGGTCAGGCCGTGGACGGCGTGGTCAAGAACATCACCGAATACGGGGCCTTCGTGGACCTGGGCGGTGTGGACGGCCTGCTGCACGTCACCGACATGGCATGGCGGCGTGTGAATCACCCCTCCGAGATCCTGAACATCGGCGAGACCGTCAAAGTCCAGGTGATCAAGATCAACAAGGAAACCCACCGCATCAGCCTCGGCATGAAACAGCTGCAGGACGATCCGTGGGATCTGGTGGCTGCCAAGTACCCGCTGGAATCGGTGCATACCGGCCGTGTGACGAACATCACCGATTACGGTGCGTTTGTTGAGCTGGAACCCGGTGTCGAAGGCCTCGTGCACGTCAGCGAGATGTCCTGGACCAAGAAGAACGTGCATCCCGGCAAGATCGTGTCCACCTCCCAGGAGGTCGAGGTCATGGTTCTGGAGATCGACCAGGCCAAGCGCCGCGTGTCGCTGGGTCTCAAGCAGACCATGCGCAACCCGTGGGAAGTTTTCGCGGAAACCCATCCCGAGGGCACCGAGGTCGAGGGCGAGGTCAAGAACATCACCGAGTTCGGCCTGTTCATCGGTCTGGAAGGCGACATCGACGGCATGGTTCACCTGTCGGATCTGAGCTGGGACGAACGCGGCGAAGACGCGATCCAGAACTACAAGAAGGGCGACGTCGTGCAGGCTGTCGTTTCCGAAGTGGACGTGGAAAAAGAGCGTATCTCGCTGTCGATCAAGAACCTGGGCGGCGACAAGTTCGCCGAGGCCGTGGGCGGCGTGAAGCGCGGCTCGATCATCACCGTCGAGGTTACCTCGATCGAGGATGGCGGCATCGAGGTTGAATACGAAGGCATGAAATCCTTCATCCGCCGCTCGGACCTGTCGCGTGACCGCTCCGAACAGCGCCCCGAGCGTTTCTCGGTCGGTGACAAGGTCGACGTGCGCGTGACCAACGTCGACAGCAAGACCCGCCGTCTGGGCCTGTCGATCAAGGCGCGCGAGATCGCCGAAGAAAAAGAAGCCGTGCAACAGTATGGCAGCTCGGATTCGGGCGCCTCGCTGGGCGACATCCTTGGCGCCGCGCTGAAAGGCGACGACGACAAGTAAGCCGGCCTTGGTTTGGAAATTGGAAGGGGCCTCGCCAGTGTGCGGGGCCCCTTTTTCGTCTTTTTCCGGTCTGCCGGCGAGTCCTCGATCCGAGGCGGTTTTCGTGCATCGCGCACCGTATTCGAGCCATTTGCACGCCCGCGCGGCAAGAGGCCACCGGACGTGTCCGAATCATGGCCACATGCGCCTGACCCTGCCGCCAGGGGGGGGCGCGATGCCCGCCTTTCGGGTAGGCAAAGATCTGCATGCGGCAGCGTCGCGCGCTTTTTCCCCGCGAATTTCCGAGTTTATCCGGTAGGTTGCAGTTCCTAATTGCGCTTTTTCTATCTATAGTCGTTAAAGTCGATACGCTGCGCGAACTAAGAACAACGCCCGGGGGGAACCGATGATAAGGTCGGAATTAATCCAGAAGATCGCCGACGAGAATCCACATTTGTATCAGCGTGACGTCGAGCGCATCGTGAACACTATTTTCAATGAAATCACCAATGCCATGGCCGAAGGCAACCGTGTCGAGCTGCGCGGCTTCGGGGCTTTTTCGGTCAAGAAGCGCGATGCCCGGACCGGGCGCAACCCGCGCACCGGCGAGTCGGTGCAGGTTGAGGAAAAGCATGTGCCGTTCTTCAAGGCGGGCAAGCTGTTGCGTGAACGGCTGAACGGGAAATCCTGATGCGTTATATCCGTTACATCTCCATCGCCATTTTCGGCGTCGCGCTGATCCTGATCGCGTTGGCCAATCGGCAATTCGTCGAGGTCAAGATCCTGCCGCAGGAACTGGGCGGGATGTCGGCGCTGAACCCGTCCTACGAACTGCCGCTGTTCATCGTGATGTTCGGTGGCATCCTTGCGGGTCTGGTGATCGGGTTCATCTGGGAATGGATCCGCGAGGCCAAGGAACGCGCGGCGGCGGCACGACAGGCGCGCGAGATGGCGGCGCTCAGGGCCGAGGTGCGGCGGCTGAAGGGCGAGAAGCACAAGGATCAGGACGAGGTGCTTGCGCTTCTGGACGAGGCCAGCTAACCGGCTGCGTCATGGCGCAGGACATTCGGATCAAGATGTGCGGGCTGACCCGGCCCGAGGATATCCCTGCCGCGGTGGCGGCGGGGGCCGCCTATGTGGGGTTCGTGTTCTTCCCGAAATCTCCGCGCTACGTGACGCCCGAACTGGCGCGCGAGATGGCACTGGCGGTGCCGCCCGGCGTGGCCAAGGTGGCGCTGGTGGTGGATGCGGACGACGCGTTGCTGGACGAGCTGACGGGCGTCGTGCCGCTGGACATGCTGCAACTGCACGGACAGGAGAGCCCCGAGCGGGTCGCCGAGATCAAGGCCCGCTATGGCCTGAAGTTGATGAAAGCCGTGGGCGTGCGCGAGGCGGGCGACCTGAAGGCGATCGACCGGTACGCGGCGGTGGCTGACCAGATCTTGCTGGATGCCAAGCCGCCGAAGGACGCCACCCGCCCGGGCGGCAATGCCGAAAGCTTTGACTGGAGCCTGATCGCGGGACGGGACTGGTCCGTGCCGTGGATGCTGGCCGGGGGGCTGACCGTGGACAACGTGGCCGAAGCGATCCGGGTGACGGGGGCGCGGCAGCTTGATCTGTCGTCCGCGCTGGAAAGCGCACCGGGGGTCAAGGATCACGGCAAGATGCGCGCCTTCGCCGACGCGGCGCGGGCATGATCCGGTTCCGCGAGGCGGGGCCGGAGGACGTCGCTGCCGTGGTGGCGCTTCTCGCCGATGACATGCTGGGCCAGGGGCGCGAGGGGGCCGAGCCTGAACTCTACGAGGCCGCCTTTGCGCGGATGCGGGACGAGGGCAACAACCATCTGATCGTAGGCGAGGATGCATCGGGCCGGATCGTTGCCACCTACCAGATCACCTTTATCAGCGGGCTGTCGCTGCGCGCCGCGCGGCGGGCGCAGGTGGAGAGCGTCCGCGTGGCGGGCGGTATGCGCGGGCAGGGCGTGGGCGAGGCGATGTTCGAGGACGTCAAGGCGCGGGCGAGGGCCGCGGGGTGCACGCTGGTGCAGCTGACGATGAACTCAGGCCGGAAAGATGCCAGCCGTTTCTACGAGCGGATCGGTTTTGTCGCGTCGCATACCGGGTTCAAGATGCCACTTGATTGACGCCTCGGCACGCTTTGCCCAAGCTGGAGCAAAGGAGAGACGCATGACCCGCCAGGATCTGGATGAAGTGTATGGGGCCAAGACGCCCGAGGAAACGCGCGCCGCTTATGACAAATGGTCCACCGGCTATGACGCCGACTGCCTGAGTCAGGGCTTCCGCCTGCCCGGGTTGGGTGCGGCGCTGCTGGGCCGGTATCTGGGCGACGTGGACGCGCCGGTGCTGGACGCGTGCTGTGGCACCGGGCTGGTGGGCGAGACGCTGCAGCTGATGGGATATGGCCGGATCGTCGGCTGCGACCTGTCGTCGGATATGTTGAAGTTTGCCGACAGGACCGGCGCCTACGAGCGGCTGGAGGTGGCCGATACCGGTGTCGGGCTGCCCTTTGATGATGGCACCTTCGCGGGGTTCGTCTGTGTCGGGGCGTTCGGGCCGGGCCATGCGCCGCCGGTAACGCTGGAGCACCTCGCGCGGGTGACACGAACCGGCGGCATCGGGGTGTTAAACCTGCTGGACGCGACATATGAGGATCAGGGATTTCCGCCGGTTCTGGACAAGCTTTCGGCGTCGGGTAGGTGGGAGGTAATTTACACCACCCCGTCCTTCCGGCCCTTTCTGCTGGCCGAGCCGGAGCTGTTGAGTACGGGCTATGTCGTGCGGGTGAAGTAGCGCCCCAGAATATTCGTACGAATATTCTGGGGCCGCGTGTCGCGGCGGAATGCGCTGGAAACTGGCGATTTCGTGCCCTATTGAGACGCAAGCAAACAGGGATGATGACCATGAACGATCTCTTCAACTCCTTCATGACCGGCCCCGACGAAAAAGGGCGTTTCGGAGAATTCGGCGGGCGCTTCGTGTCCGAGACGCTGATGCCGCTGATCCTGGAACTGGAAGAGCAGTACGAGAACGCCAAGACCGACCAGAGCTTCTGGGACGAGATGGATTTCCTGTGGAAGCATTATGTCGGCCGGCCGAGCCCAATGTATCATGCCGAGGGTCTGACCGAGCGGCTGGGCGGCGCCAAGATCTACATGAAGCGCGACGAGCTGAACCACACCGGTGCGCACAAGATCAACAACGTGCTGGGGCAGATCCTGCTGGCGCGGCGCATGGGCAAGACGCGCATCATCGCCGAGACCGGCGCGGGGCAGCATGGCGTGGCCACGGCGACGGTCTGTGCCAAGTTCGGGCTGAAATGCGTGGTCTACATGGGCGCGCATGACGTGGAGCGTCAGCGACCCAACGTGTTCCGCATGAAGCTGTTGGGCGCCGAGGTGATCCCGGTCACCAGTGGACGCGGCACGCTGAAGGACGCGATGAACGATGCGCTGCGCGACTGGGTCACCAACGTGCGAGACACGTTCTATTGCATCGGCACGGTGGCGGGGCCGCACCCCTATCCGGCGATGGTGCGCGACTTCCAGTCGATCATCGGCAAGGAGGCCCGCGAACAGTTGCAGGAGGCCGAGGGCCGTCTGCCCGACACGATCATCGCGGCCATCGGCGGCGGGTCGAACGCCATGGGGCTGTTTTACCCGTTCCTCGACGACAAGGAGGTCAACATCATCGGCGTCGAGGCCGGCGGCAAGGGCGTGAACGAGAAGATGGAGCATTGCGCGTCACTGACCGGCGGGCGGCCCGGGGTGCTGCATGGCAACCGGACCTACCTGCTGCAAGACGATGACGGGCAGATTCTGGAAGGCTACTCGATTTCGGCAGGTCTGGATTATCCGGGCATCGGCCCCGAGCATTCCTGGCTGCACGAGATCGGGCGCGCGAAATATGTCTCGATCACCGACAAGGAAGCGCTGGAAGCGTTCAAGCTGTGCTGCGAGGCCGAAGGGATTATCCCGGCGCTGGAGCCGTGCCATGCGCTGGCGCATGTGATGAAGATCGCGCCGGAGCTGCCGAAGGATCACATCCTGTGCATGAACATGTGTGGGCGGGGCGACAAGGACATATTTACGGTCGCGCGGCACCTGGGCTTCGAGATGGGCGAGGGCGATTAGGGCGCCACGCGCCCGGGCAAGGCGTGAGGGCGGTCAGTCTTCGTCCTCGGTTTCTTGGTCTTCGTCTTCTGAGCTGTCTTCATCATTGCCGCGGTCGTCGTCTGTGGCTTCGTCACCGTCGGGATCGGCCTCGCCGTCTTCGCGAATCGAGTCGTCGAAAAGGAAACCCGCCGCGTTGAGTTCGAGCTGTTCCGACGTGGTACCGGAATTGGAGTCAGCGACAGTGTCGTCGGCCATGACCGCACTGGAAAGCAGGATAGCGGAGGCGGAGAAAGCAATAATGCGTCGCATGCGGGTCTCCTTCGCTTACTGGTACTGGCGCGCTGACCGGCGCGTTTTACACACTTGAGGTAGCGCCGTGAGGGTGCAGAGCAAGTCGGCACCAAGGGAACTCGCGATCCCGGCTATTGGTTGCCATCGGCGAAAACATATCACACGGATGCTAACGCCGACGCTCGGCGCCGAGAGATAGACGACGCACCGGACGGTGACATCCGGCGCGCCGTTCCATTGTCATTCGGATCGCATATCTTCGTCAGCTTACACGAGCGAGTAGTAGTAGATCACGACGGGAACAGTCGTCTCGTCGCTGGCACTCTGCGTGTCGCTTGCGCTGGTGTCAGTGCTGTCCGACGCATCGGCGCTGTCGCCGCTGTCCATATTCTTGCTTTCGGACGTGCCTGCAGCCATGTCGAGCGCCTTGGTCCCGGCGCCGCGGTATTCTTGTGGCGACAGAGCGCCGGACCCGTCCGCATCCATCGCGTCAAAGCGCTTTTGCAGGGCCTTGTCGCTCCAGTCCTTGTCGATCTCGCCTTCGTATTCGGCCTGCGTGATGATCCCGTCGCCATCGCCGTCATACATCTTGAAGCGGTCGACTGCGGTTTTTGCGAATTCCTCGGCATTGTCGGTGTCAGTGGACACGGCCGATTTCATGTCGCTGTCATCGGTGCGCCAAGCCTTGTTGGTCAGGTTCTGGTATTCCTCGACGCTGAGTTCGGTCTTGTCTCCGGCGTCGAGATCAGCCCAATCGGGTTTGTCATTGCCCGCCTGCGTCATGGCTTCGCGGTTGTTCTGCTCGGCCTTGCCGATGCAATTGGTCATTTCCTCGCGGTCGACCGAGCCGTCCTTGTTGAGGTCGAGGGCGGCGAATTCGGCGTCGCGTGCGTCCTTGATTTCCTGTTCGCTCATGAAGCCGTCCTTGTTCTGGTCGGCCGGCATGAAGGCGGTTTCGCAGAAAGCGGGCATGTCAGTCTCACCGTCGCTTTGCTGCGCGAGCGCGGGTGCGGCTGCGGCCAGCGCGGCGGAAGTCAGGATGGTTGTCGTCAGGGTCTTCATCTTGATGTCTCCTTTCGTTTTTTCAAACGGTCGGGAGGACGGGTGTGGCGTCACTCCTCCGGTATTGACGTCCCGGAGAAAGAACGTGTCGTTGCGATGTGAGTTCCTGAATTTCTGCCGAATGCCGTGCAGGCTTTCGCAGCATTCGATCAACGTGTGGATCGCAGGCGGACCCCTGAAAGCGCATCCGATGAAGGGCGAGAGAGCTTTACGATTTCTCGCCGGAGGCGTGCTGTCTCAGTATGTCGATGGGCACGATATCGAGCGCGTGGGCGTGGGTTGCCTCAAGCCGCACCTTGGGCGCGCAGCCTTCGTCATGGGCTTGCAGGAAGCGGCCGGCGCAAAGGCACCAGTGGTCGCCGGGCTTGAGACCGTCAAAGCCGAATTCAGGACGCGGCGTGGAGAGGTCGTTGCCCACATACTTGGAATAGGCGAGGAATTCGGCGGTCATCAGGGCGCAGACCGTGTGGCTGCCTTGGTCTTCGGCACATGTGTTGCAGTGACCGTCACGGAAAAAGCCGGTCATTGGCGCGGTGGAGCAGCTTTCAAGTTTGGTGCCCAGCACGTTGACGGAGGTGTCCATTTCGATTGCCATGCGATGCTCCCTGGTCCGGTTGGGCATATCCTGCACGTGCGACGGAAGCGGGGCAAGGGAGGCGGTGTGTCGCGGCGTCAGAGCGCGCCCGCGATGCGGCGGAACATGGCGATGTTGGCGTCGTTGACGCCCGGTTCCCGAAAGGCGCGGTCGGCGGCGGTGGTGACGATGACCACGTCGCGCGCCTGATCGATATAGATATACTGCCCGTAGATGCCGCGCGCCATGAACTGGCCCGGCTCCGAGCCTTCGGGGATCCACCATTGGTAGCCGTAGCCGATCTGGCCCGGCTCGGTCGGGGCGCTGGGTTGCGTGGAGGCGGCGATCCAGTCGGCGGGCACCACCTGTTGGCCGCCCAATTGTCCGTTCTGTTCGATCATAAGGCCGAAGCGGGCATAGTCGCGGGTGGTCAGGTTGAGGCCGCCGAGGACGAAGGCGACGCCTTCTCCGTCGGTGATGTAGTAAGGCGCGGTCTCGAGCCCGAGCGGCGCGATGATCTTTTCCGACAAAAGCGAGGGGATGTCGCGGCCGGTGGCGCCGCGGATGATCATGCCAAGGACATGCGTGTCGATGGAGACGTATTGCCAGCGCTGGCCGGGGGGCGTGTCGCGGGCGTCCAGCCCGGTGGCGAAGCCGTCCATGCTGCCGCCCAGGGCCAGCACGCGGCCCATGCGGTTTATGTCGGAATCGTAATCCAGGTAATCCTCGTCGAAGCGCACGCCGCTGGTCATTTGCAGCACGTTGCGGATCGTGGCCCCGTCATAGGCGCTGCCTTCCAGCTCGGGCGCGTATTGCGTGACGGGGTCGTCGAGAGAGGCGATGTGGCCCTCTTCGATCGCCACGCCCATCAACGCGGAAAGAAAGGACTTGGCCACGGACCAGCTGATGCGTCGATCTGTGGCTTCGGTGCCGAGGTGGTAGCTTTCGTGGACGACCTTGCCTTGGTGGAGGACCATGAGCGAGGTGACGGCGCGGTTCTGGATCCAGTCCCGTGTGCTGTCGGGCAGTGCCATCGCGTCGCCTTGGGGCAGCGGCATGACAGGCGCGTCGCCACGCGGCACGGGCCGGTGCAGGAAGGCATTGTCCATGTTGGAGAAATTTTCAACGATATGCTCGGCCTCGAAGAGCGTGTTGACCGCCATGAGCCGCGCGATTTCCTCGCGTTTCCAAAGGCCGATACCGATGGCGACGATCGCCAGGACGCCGATTATCCGGAGCGTCCATTTCAGGATGCCGCGCATGTTAAAATCCTCCCTTTGGCGCAGGAAAGCACCCGGTGCGCCGGGCGGCAAGGAGAACGCGGCGTTACCGGAACTTGTCCATCAGCTTTTGCAGCGGGCTGCGGTCTTCGGTGTCGGAGGGATCGGGGGGCGCGTCCGGCTTTGCAGCCGGCTTCGCGTCGGCTTGGGGTTTCGGCGTGGATTTCGAGGAGCGGGCGGGCGCGGTGCGCAGGGAAACGGCGTTGAGGAACTTGTCGTTGCGGCCTGCCGCAAGTTCGGGCGCGCCGTCGGAGATGCCGCGCAGAAGGTCGTCGAGCCAGTCGGCGTCGGCCTTGGCGAAATCCTGAAGCACGTAGTGCGACACCAGGTCCTTGCGGCCCGGGTGGCCGATGCCAAGGCGGACGCGGCCGTAATCCTCGCCGATATGGGCGTGGATAGAGCGCAGGCCGTTATGGCCCGCGTGGCCGCCGCCCTGTTTGACGCGGCATTTTCCGGGGGCAAGGTCCAACTCGTCATGGAAGACGATGACGTCCGAGGGCTCAAGCTTGTAAAAGCGCATCGCCTCGCCCACGGATTGGCCGGACTTGTTCATGAAGGTTTCGGGCTTCAGCAAGAGCACCTTCTCGGAGCCGAGCTTGCCTTCGGTCAGCTGGCCCTGAAATTTCGACCGCCAGGGCGCGAAGCCATGATCGGAGGCGATGCGGTCGAGCGCCATGAAGCCGATATTGTGGCGGTTCTTCTCATATTTGCTGCCCGGATTGCCCAGGCCCACGAAAAGCAGCATTGCCGATCACCCGTTATTTGATGAGGATGGTCTACGCGGCGGGGCGCGTTGAATCAACACGAGAGCGGCAAGGACGGGCAGGGGAAATGGGCGAATACGCGGTGAACGGTGTCACGCTGGTGGTGCCCGACGAGATGCTGAACGAGCGGGTCGCGGGCAAGCTGGCAAGCGGCACCTACGAGGCGCACGAGGCCCATGCGGCGCAGATGCGCCTGCGCGAGGGGATGCGCGTGCTGGAGCTGGGCGCGGGGGTGGGATACATCGCGTCGATCTGTGCGGGTGTGGCGGGGGCCGGGAACGTGGTGACGGTAGAGGCCAACCCCGCGATGTTGCCGGTGATCCGCGAAAACCTTGATCGGAACGGGCATCTGGCGACACGGCTGATTCACGGGGCAGTGACCGGTGCGGGGGAGGGCGGCGAGATTGCGTTTGATCCCAAGAAGGTGTTCTGGGCCGGGCGGATCGCGGACGAGGAGACCGAGGCGGAGAAGCTGGTGACGGTGCCGAAGCTGCCGCTGGACGGGCTGTTGAAGGAATACCGGCCGCATCTGGTGATCATGGACGTGGAAGGGGCCGAGCGGCATCTGTTCGATGCGCCCTGGCCCGCACATGTGCGGGCGGTGATGATGGAGTTGCATCCCAACCAGTATCCCGACCGGGTTATCAAGCAGATCGTGGATTGCATGTCGGACTCGAACCTGACCTACGATCCGGGGCCGTCGCGGGGGCGGATCCTGTGCTTCCGGCACTTGCGTCACGCATGAAAAAACGCGAGGGCCGGGGGCCCTCGCGCTGGTGTTTTCGCAAGTGGGGGAAGAGCTTAGTCTTCTCCGCCTTCCGCTTCTTCGACGCTGTCCGGGCCGGCTTCCTGCTCGGTTGCCGGAACCTCGTCGGCTGCGACGTCTTCGTCTTCCTCTTCATCGCTGTCGGATTTCAGCGCCGACGGAGCCGCGATGTTGCAGATCACGAAGTCACGGTCGATCGTGGGTTTCGCGCCCTCGGGCAGCTGAACCTGGCTGATCGTGATCGTGTCGCCGATGTTTTCCATCAGGCCGAGGTCGACGGTGATGCTTTCGGGGATGTCGCCGGCGGTCACCACCAGCTCGATCTCGTTGCGGATTACGGTCAGAACGCCGGTTTTCAGCGCCTCGCACTCTTCCTCGTTGATGAACTCGACGGGGATGAAGAGGTTGATCTTGGTGGTGCGGCGCAGGCGCATCAGGTCGAAGTGGGTCGGAAGGTCCTTGACCACGTCGCGCTGAACGTCGCGGCAGATCACGCGGACGTCGTCGTGGCCGTCAACCTTGAGGTTGAAGAGGGTCGACTTGAACCGGCCCTGTTTCAACCGCTTCAACAGGACGTTGAACGGAATGTTGACGGGCAGCGGATCGACGTCGCCCCCGAATACGATCCCCGGAACCATGCCGTCGCGGCGTGCAGCACGAGCGGCGCCCTTGCCCGTCCCCGTGCGTTCCTGGGCGTGAAGATCAGGAATTTCTCCAGCCATGTGTGTTCTCCATATGCAAAGGCGGGGCTCCTCCAAGGCTGTAGCCCCGCGTGAAGCCGTCGCTTTAGAGGAATAAGGGCGGCTTGAAAAGACCAAATATGCAAGGTTTTGCGGGATTCTGAGGCTCAGGTGCGCGCGGTCTCGGCGGGCGGCGTCACACGGCCCCAAGAGACGCCTTCGAGCAGGGACGGATCGAGCCGGTCGCCGTGCAGGACGCTGACATCGCCGGTGGCTTCCATCACCACGGCGCGGACCTCGTCGGGCTGAAGCGCGTTGGCCTCGCGCAGCTTGGCGCGGATGTCAGCGCGGGTGATGCGGGCGAGGCGCAGGTTGTCGTCGAGAATGCGGCCCTCGTACAGCAGGATGACGGGGCGATTGTCCACCAGGTGTTCCACGGCGCGGAAGCGGACGCGCAGGGCCGAGATGGCGAAGCGAAGGGCAAAGAGGGCGGCCAGCGCGAGGATGCCCGGCAGGAACCGGTTGGATGTGGTCATCAGTGTGGCGACGACCGAGCCGCTGGCGAGCGTCAGGGCGAAGTCGAAGCTGGACATCTTGGAGAAAGAGCGTAGGCCGTTGACCCGTGCCAGCAGGATAATGACGGCGACCGCCACGACGGTCTGAAGGACGGTATCGGGCATGACTGGACTCCTGCGTTTGCATGACAGGCGAACGCAGGGTGCGGGACGATGTTCCGGGGTTACTGCCAGTCGCCCGAGAAGTTCCGGGGCACCATCAGGATATCGCGGTCGACTTTGTTGATGTCGGTGTGGCCGCAGAAGGCCATCGAGACATCCAGTTCCTTGTGGATGCACTGAAGCGCCTTCGTGACGCCTTCCTGCCCCATGGCGCCGAGACCGTAGACATAGGCGCGGCCGATATAGGTGCCTTTCGCCCCGAGGGCGAGCGCCTTCAGCACGTCCTGCCCCGAGCGGATGCCGCTGTCGAGGTGGACCTCGATCTTGTCGCCCACGGCGTCCATGATCTGGGGCAAGGCGCGGATGGCGGAAAGCGCGCCGTCCAGTTGCCGGCCGCCGTGGTTGGACACGACGATGGCGTCGGCGCCGACATTCAGCGCCTCCTTGGCATCACGCGGGTCGATGATACCCTTGATGATGAGCTTGCCGTCCCACATCTTGCGGAATTCGCGAATGCGGTCCCAGTTCAGCGCCTCGTCGAACGCTTCGGCCGTCCAGGAACTGAGCGAGGACGGATCGGTCACGCCCTTGGCGTGGCCGACGATGTTGCCGAAGAACCGCCGCTTGGTGCCGAGCATACCAAGGCCCCATTGCACCTTGGTCATCATGTCGGCAATGGACTTAACAGTTAGTTTAGGCGGCGCGCTGAGGCCGTTCTTGAGGTCCTTGTGGCGCTGGCCCAGCACTTGCAGATCGACGGTGATGACCGCCGCCGAGCAGTTGGCGGCCTTGGCGCGGTCGAAAAGCCGCTGCATGAAATCATGGTCTTTCAGGGTGTAAACCTGCATCCAGAAAGGTTTTTCCGTGTGGGCCGCCACGTCCTCGATCGAGCAGATCGACATGGTCGACAGAGTGTAGGGCACGCCGAATTTCTCGGCGGCGCGGGCGGCTTTTATCTCGCCATCGGCGTGCTGCATGCCCGTCAGGCCCACGGGAGCGAGGGCCACGGGCATCGAGACGTCCTGGCCGATCATCTGGGTTGCCGTCGAGCGGTTGGACATGTCCACGGCGATGCGCTGGCGCAGGTAGATGTCGCTGAAATCGCTGGTGTTCTCGCGGAAGGTCTGTTCCGTCCAGCTGCCCGATTCCGCGTAGTCGTAGAACATCTTGGGCACGCGGCGGCGGTAGATCTTTTTCAGGTCGTCGATATTGGTGATGACGGGCATTGCGGTGGCTCGGACTTTGGTCAGGTTGCATGACCACTAGCCCGGATCGAAGGCGCTTGTCCATGCGGCGGACGGTCCTGCAGGGGAGTAGTTAACGCCGCAAGGGACCGTGGCAGACGAGGGGTGACATGCGTGCACCCCGCGTGCACCGGGCGTACACCGCCGCGGCGCGGCGAAAGTGTTGCGCGAAAGGCTTAACGCGCCGCGCGGACGGTGCGGACCTCAGGCAGAATGCGCGCCGTCGGCGAGGCCCTTGACGAAGTCGAGCACCTGCGCGGGGCTTTCACCGTCCGCCAGCTTGCCCACGATGGCCGAGCCCACGACGCAGCCATCGGCGACCGAGGCGATCTCGCGGCTGCTTTCCGGGGTGCGGATGCCGAAGCCGACCACGATGGGCAGGTCGGTCTGCGACTTGATGCGTTTCACCTCGGGGCCGACATCCGCGGCCTCGGCCGCAGCGGCGCCGGTGATGCCGGTGATCGAGACGTAATAAACGAAGCCCGACGTGTTGGTCAGCACCTTGGGCAGGCGCTTGTCATCGGTGGTAGGGGTCGCCAGACGGATGAAGTTCAGCCCGGCCTTCTGCGCGGGGATGCAAAGCTCGTCGTCTTCCTCGGGCGGCAGGTCGACCACGATGAGGCCGTCGATGCCGGCCTCTTTGGCGTCTTTCAGGAAGGTCTCGACCCCGCGATTGTAGATCGGGTTGTAGTAGCCCATGAGCACGATGGGCGTGGTGTCGTCGCCCTTGCGGAACTCGGCGGCCATGTCGAGCGTGCGTTGCAGGGTCATCCCGCCTTCGAGCGCGCGCTGGCCTGCAAGCTGGATGGTGGGACCGTCGGCCATGGGGTCGGTGAAGGGCAGACCCAGTTCGATGATGTCCACGCCGGCGGCGGGCAGGCCCTTGACCACCTCGAGCGAGGTGTCGAAATCGGGGTCGCCGGCCATGACATAGGCCACGAAGGCCTTCTTGTTCGCGTTGCGCAGTTCTTCGAATTTGGCGTCGATGCGTGTCATGTCGCGGTCCCGTCCTGATGTTCCGGCATGGTTTGGCGAATGCGGCGCGGAAATGCAATGGGATGTGCGTGTGGAGCGCGCAGGATTCGAGTATTTGGGGCAAGAAAAAGCGGGGGCGTTGCGCTGGGCGCGGCTTGGGCATAGAAGGCGCCGGAACGAGAGCAAAGAGGTGCATCATGGGCTTCAAGATGGGAATCGTGGGGCTGCCCAACGTGGGCAAGTCGACGCTGTTCAACGCGCTGACCCGGACCGCGGCGGCGCAGGCGGCGAATTTTCCGTTCTGCACGATCGAGCCCAATGTGGGCGAGGTGGCGGTGCCCGACGCGCGGCTGGACAAGCTGGCGGCGATCGCGCAGTCGAAATCCATCATCCCGACGCGCATGACCTTTGTCGATATCGCCGGGCTGGTGAAAGGCGCCAGCAAGGGCGAGGGTCTGGGCAACCAGTTCCTGGCCAATATCCGCGAGGTCGATGCGATTGCCCATGTGCTGCGCTGTTTCGAGGATGGCGACGTGACCCACGTCGAGGGCCGCGTGAACCCGGTGGAAGATGCGGAGGTGATCGAGACCGAGCTGATGCTGGCCGATCTGGAAAGCATCGAAAAGCGGCGCGCGGGGCTGGTGCGCAAGCTGAAGGGCAATGACAAGGAGGCCGTGCAGGCCGACCGTCTGCTGGCCGCGGCGCAGGCGATGCTGGACGAGGGCAAGCCCGCGCGGTTGGTCGAGGTGGATGCAGAGGACGCCAAGGCGTGGAAGGGGCTGCAGCTGCTGACGTCGAAGCCTATCCTGTATGTCTGCAACGTGGACGAGGCCAATGCCGCCGACGGCAATGACCATTCCGCGGCCGTGGCGCAGATGGCCGAAGAGCAGGGCGCGGCGCATGTGATCATCTCGGCCCAGATCGAGGAAGAGATCAGCCAGCTGGACGCCGAAGAGGCAGAGATGTTCCTTGAGGAGATGGGGCTGGAGGAAGCCGGGTTGGACCGGCTGATCCGCGCGGGTTATGACCTTCTGCACCTCGAGACCTATTTCACCGTGGGCCCCAAGGAAGCGCGCGCCTGGACGATCCGCACCGGCACGGCGGCGCCGCAGGCCGCGGGCGTCATTCACGGCGATTTCGAGAAGGGGTTCATCCGGGCCGAGACGATTGCCTACGACGATTTCGTCGGGCTGGGCGGTGAGCAGGCGGCGAAGGAAGCGGGCAAGATGCGGGCCGAGGGCAAGAGCTATGTCGTCAAGGATGGCGACGTGCTGCACTTCTTGTTCAACACGTGAATTTTACACAGATGTCACCCCGGACCTGATCCGGGGTCTCTGACTGGCGAAAGCCCCTACAAGGCGTTGACCAGCGTGATGATAGCCTCGCGCCCGCGAAACCGGGTGACGGCAAGGAACGCCCCCAGCGGCAAGGCCACGATGACGTCGGTCAGGCTGACGCGCACCGACAGTGCCACGATCTCGATGCGGTCTGGATCGGCCCGAGCAAAACGCCCCAAGGCAAGACCCAACGCGTCCTGCATATACTGCTTTTTGACAAATCTGGCGCAAAATTTTCATTATGTAGGCTTATACGGAGAAAGTGCAGTGGCTCGACTTGTTTGCCAGCTGTCCGAGACAGGATATCGTGGGAATGAAAAGAATTTCCGCTTGTCTTCACGAAGAGCCGCACATAGACAAGCCAACGGAGACGTGGCCGAGTGGTCGAAGGCGCTCCCCTGCTAAGGGAGTAGGCCCGGAAGGGTCTCGAGGGTTCGAATCCCTTCGTCTCCGCCATTACTCATTGATCCCATTAGATAATTCTTGGGTCAATGGACTTCAGCACTAATCTAGCACTAAAATCATCACCTCTTGCCGTGGTCACTTTTTGATTTGGTAGGCTGCAGCGAACTGCCCCACCCCCAGCCCCCTTGTGCTCCGGCCAGAGGTCTTCGTCAAAGGTTGGAGTGTCCTTGTTGGGACTGGGAACCCATGGACCGGGACGCCGTTCGGAATCGAGATCAAGCTCGGACTGGACACGCGCCACCACGCTGAAGCGGTTCGGATACGAGATGTTCGTGTTGGTCGGATACGGCAACTCGAGGCGGATGCGCGGCCAGTAAAGGGCAACGCAGTGTGGGCAGAATCATCGACTTGCCTTTTCAGCAAGCTGCTGAGGCGACAATGCTCCAATGCACCTCTAGCGAAGGCGGTTTTCTTCACTGAACAGCTCATGCAAGACCCGCTCGTAAAAGCGTTTCTCTGATGGCTGGTGTGCGCCTTGTGACTGCCCGACGCTTGCTTTGCCGGGACGTTCGTCGCAGCTTTGAAGTTCCTCTTCGAGTTGCTGAACCGCCGTCACGGATTTTTCAATTGCGCCTTTGGTTCCCATCCGAGACAACAGACGCGTCGATACAGGGTTGCTGAGCAGCACCTCTATGCGATCGTCGTCGATGTAGCTACGGATCCGGGCCCCGAATAGTTCTCCGAGGTTCTTTGTTCTCAACAAGTTGGCGGTAGATTTGGTGCTATGGACCAGGATCACGAATATCCCGCTGCCACGATAGGAAAAGACGCATTCAAATTCCTCTGTGGCGCGATGGATGGAATAGGCCATGCTTTGGATCGCTTCACGAAACTTTGTGCTGCCAGCAAGATCGTAGAACAGTCTCGCGTCGTGCAACATCACCGAAATGGCGTAGGATCCGAAGATCTTCGCGCGCGCCAAATGGGACACGTAATTTTCAAACTCGATGTAGCGCAAGAAGGAGTCCACGTCGCCAATCGAAATAGGGTCATCGAAACTGAACTGATGAACCTTGGCGGTCTTGAGCTTCAGCTTACTCAGGGTTTCTGTGCTTTTCTCGGCCGCTCGTCGCGCCTGGACAAGCTCGTGCGCGCATTTGATGCGGCTGCGCAGTTCATGGAAATCGAATGGCTTATTGATGAAATCGGACGCGCCAGCGCGAAATGCGGCGTCAATGTATTCTCGATCCCTCATGGCCGTCAGCATTAACACGGGCGTTTCCGCGTATTCCGGCAAGGCGCGCAAATCGGCGAGCAGTTCGATGCCGTCGATCTCGGGCATTTGGATGTCCAGAAGCACGCAATCGAAGGGCACGTCTTCATCCAGGATGATTTCGAATGCGTCCGCGGCAGAGCTTGCGGTCAGAACGTCATAGTCTTCCAGCGTCTCGAGCGCGGTTTTGACCAATTCCAGAATGCTGGGTTCGTCGTCGACGACGAGGACGCGAAATGCTGGCTCTTCATCGGCCGTCTTGTGCAGCCGTCGCTGAAAAGCGTCTTTGTCGTGATCTGAGATTGACATGTTCCATGCTCGCTGGGTTGGGATCTGCACGAACACTTTCCTCAATCAATTTGATCAATTTGAGGCATAAACACCAAAAAATATAGACTATTGTGCCAGAATTAAGATGCCAGACTGGCCCGTATCTGATGCTGGGTCGGCAATTATGACAAGGCGTGGTGCCCAACGCGCCTATACCGCGGGACCTTTTGCAGAGGATGTGTGTGGCGTATTTGTGGCTGATATTTTAAAGCTTTGATCTTTACGCAGCAAGCTTGGAATCTGGCTTGCGCAACCTCAGGTTTCTTTGCGGCGGATTGCAACGGATGCTTAGCGTTCTGACGCTTGGAAAACCTGACGCCATGCGCTGATGGCCTTGAAAACGCCGGAGTTCGAAAACGCTGCGAAAACCCGGTCGTTGCCGTCCTCTGCAACCAAGACCTGGACGTCCTGCGTGATCGCAAAAGCCGAGCAGGATGGGCACGCCGTATCAATGCGGCAGGCAATTTTTCGACTTTCGGCTTTCGACAAGACGATGTCTCGAAGAGACTGCAGCCGTTTCGTGAGCTCGCCGTCAGACCCATGTGTCAATATCCGACCATTGCTTTCCTGGTAGATCCACCCCAAGCACTGCGAGTGTGACAACTTGAGAAAGGTCTTCAGCCGGTTTTCGAAACCTGGTTGATGGCCGAATTGGCTCATGTGCGTTGCGGTACAGGTCGTGCCTTGTGTCATTATGGCTGGCGCCCGTCCAGCAAGGCGCAATCGCATCGGGCCGGATCGAAGGAACAAGGCTTTGATCGCCTTTGCGTATTCTCGCGCGACGGCGTCCGCGTCGCGATATCGCTCATTGTCGGGTTCGAACTTATTCTCGCCGATTTTCAATTCGATCAAGCGTCGATTGGAGACCACGATCGTTGCTTCTGTCCCCTTATCGGAACACAGGGCAAACGTGCGCGGCAACACCGTTTCATCGATTTCCTGCGTAAGACGGCTGATCAACCCGGCGAAGTCCCTCGCAGGCATATCTTCGCTTCCGCTTAATGCTTCGCTCGGTGCCATCACACGGTCAAGCATACCGCGCAGTAGGTGCGCGGTCGCATTGTCATTCATCGTAGACGCGGTTTTCGAATGTCTTTTCACGTCGCCCCCGCCATGTCAGCCAGGATTTTCTGAGCTGACCGAGTGGCAAGCGGAACATCCGACAGGTCATCGCAAATGCAACACACAACGTCCGGATTGCCCGCTTGGTATCGCACAAATACCCGGAGTTCATCCGGCATGGCCAGAACCACGAGATCATTGTCGCCTGACATAAGGTCAGACATTTCGAAATTCGCCGATGCCTGGCGCAGCACTTCGTCCAGGTACTCTTGCTTGTAAAGGTCGGACGCACTTGTGCGCAGGGCGAGTCCCGTCGAGATGTCGCCGAACGAGGCAAGGGTGCAGCTTGGCACCGTCTGCCTCAGTTCATCGAGGCGCTCCGAAAGGGACATCGAGGGATCCATGGGACGCAGGTCTGCTAGCCGTTTGCCATCCGGGCCTTGACCGGCCTTTCGGTCCGACCGCGCATCTGGGTCAGGACACGCACGCGCTTGGGAACAATACTTGCCGTCTGGTCTGCGGCGGTCGGGAAGTCGGCTGCTTCTTTGCCATCGTCATCAGACGGTGTCTCTGCAGCTTTATCATCGGATGCGAAAGCTTCAGCAGGCATGTCGTCCGAGTGAAGTGACGCCGGTTCGGCAAATGACACCGCGGAGGTCTTCATCAGGTTTTCGACCAGATCATTTATGAAATCCGCGGCCCCGCTGGCGCGCCACTTCGCCTCGTCCTCTCCGGCGGCAATCGCCTCGGTGATTGAGATGGGGAACGTTCCGCGGAACAGCCCCTGCGTTTCCTTGCGCACGCGGGTCATCACGCGATTGAGGTCCCTTTCGGAATGCAACTTGTCGACCTGGGTCACGAGAAGATAGTTCTCTCCGTTGGTGCGTTCCGAAATCTGTTGCCACGTGGCGGCTTCAGATTGGCGCCATGCTTGTGTCGCTTGCGTACACCACAAGACGCTATCCACTTCGTCCATGACAGACATCCAGACATCCGACGACATGCTCGGATCCGAGATCCCGGGCATGTCGATCAGGTCGCATATTTCCAGCGTATCGCAGGGCTTGTAGAGCCGGATCAGGCGCGTCTCTTCCAGTCTGACCTGTTCGATCTCGTCGATGTCGATGCGCGTCTCGACCCCATCGTGCCCCACCGCATAGGCGGCCTCTTCGCCATGGCTGATAAGAACGGGGGGCAGACGCGTCGCCGTGATCTTGATCGGCAGGGGGTTCTCGCCGAGAAAGAGCTTGATCAAGGTGCTCTTGCCGGCGCTGAACTCGCCCATCAGGGCCAGACGGGTTTTGCGGGTCGTCCCGCCAGATACATCGTGGGTCACCGGTGTCTCCTTCGTCATGTCGCGTAGCGCCGGAACGTCTCGAGCGTGTCCTCGAGCTGTCGTTCGCGGTTTTCATTATCTGATGCATCGAACAGGCTTTTGGCATTGCCTTGGCGTTCTGCGTCAGAGGTCAGGCTGATCAGGATGCTTCTCTGCTCTTCCAGGAAATGCTCCAACTCTCCGAGCAATTCCGCCTGAATATCAGCGGTTTGCACGTCCTTCATCTGGACCATGAAGTCTTCGGTTTCGGCGCTGATGAGATCGCCGAATTTCTTTGCGAAGGCCTTGTAACCACGCATCCTGCGCCACCAAAGCGACCACCAGCTATCGTTGAAATCCAGCGCGATCGTCTGGCTGAGCGAGACAGGTGCGGGCACCTGGGGGACTTCCGGCACGGCAAGCTGGATGCCTTCCACGGCCGGGCCAAAGCCACGGAACAAGAGCTCCGCGGTCTCGGTCACGGCTTGTTCGTAAATTGCCTTTGCGGATTTACGTGCCTGGTTGCCCATGGCGGAATAGGCCGATCGCAGCAGCACGCGAAGTCCGGTTGGATCGTATTCCCAGACATGTTCGTCGCCGTAATTTTCAAGGTGGCCAAGCAAGGAGTGTGTCGCGCGTTCTACGAAATTCGCATGGGCACGATCGGCGCGGATCCTGTAATCGTCGAAGATGCGTGACAGCTGGGACTCAAGCGTTGCGACAGTGTCTTCTGCCATGCGCTCGAACGCTGCCAGTATCTGTTCCGAGCTCAGGTCGCTCGCGACGCCCTCACCTTCGACCCGGACCGTCCGGACCGCCTGTTGCGACGTTGCGATCGTGGTTGCGGAGGAGGCAACGCGTTTGAGGAACGGCGCGCCGAGACTGGTTACGATCTGGTCGGACACCGCTTCCATCAGTTGCGGCAGGCCCGACATTTCCCAGATCACGCCCACGGGTGTGTTGCGGGTGAACTTTTCGCCCAGCACATCCCTGCAGAACGAGACGAGAGCATCTGCACTGGCCTTGTGCATGGACTGCAACTCGCCCGTAAGAACCATGTTTGCCCAATAGGCGCTTCCGAACACAAGCTGCGCGTCCTCAGGACCGCCATTGAGCTTGAGCGTTGCGCGGATACTGTCCTCGATCTCGGACATCTGGTTCGCCGGATCCGAAAGCTCGTCGATCCGGTTGACGAAAATTATCACGTCGCGCGATTTCAGGTTCGAGATCATGCGCAGAAGCGCCATGTCCACCGACGTCAGGGCTTGCGTGGCCGACAGGACAACGATGCAGACACGGCTGTCGCGCAACGCCTGGATCGTGACCAGTTCGCGGACCATGAACGTATCGTTCACGCCGGGCGTGTCCCGAAGACACATGCGGAACGGAACGCTCTGACAATTCAGAAAGAGCTCGGCAGAACGCGTGATATCGGCAAATCGCCCTTGGTCGTCAGAAATCGCGTCTTGCGCATCCACGTCGAAATCGTCGCCGAGGCAGATGTAGCGTTCGAGCAAGTTCTTGTCGAAATAGCTGTATTCGTGCTCCTGCCCCATGAGCAGCTCGAAATTCCGACCAAGACGCGCCTTCGACATCGCGCGCATCCGCTCGATTTGCTCCTGAATCTTTGCGAGTTCGCTGTCTGCTCCGGCACGGTCTGCCAATTCACCGATGCGCCCGCCCTTGGTGGTCAGTCGTGCCCATTCGTCTTCGGTCATGAAGCGGAACCGGGCACTTTTCTCGGCGCGTTCTTTTGCCGGGGTCAGATGCAGGGATGTCACCACGGACGTCCACGGGTTGACGTCGGAGGGCAAGAGGTCGGACCAACCGGCAATCGCGTTGATCAATGCTGTCTTGCCGGCCTTGACCTGTCCGAGAACGGTCACGCGAGGCTCGAACGTGGCCAGTTCGTTCTTCAGGCGATCAATCGGTTTCCGGCTTTCCTCGCCCACGAGTTCGCCAAGCGCGTCGATGGCGTCTTCAAGTGCCTCGGTGTCCTGGGCGAAATCCGCGAGTTTTTCCATGCCAGCCCGCAGGTTGGACGGGCCTGACGAGGCCCGAATTTCTGTCGCAGTATCAAACTTCGCTTCGATGTTCATAAAGGCACCTGTTGTTCGCGCAGTCGCGGCGTGGTCTATGTGTTGTCCTGCTCGGCGCTCGCGCTTGGGTAAAAACTGCCCAAGAATTGTGGTCATAGTTGGACGTGTGTGCGAGAAAACATTGGCTCTCGCTAAATTCCGGTAGCCATCTTTCCCGCCAGTTCCTTGCGCAGTTGAAACACCAGCGCGACGGCATCGACGGCTGCGTCTTCGCCCCGTTCAAGTTGAAAGAGCATCAGCATTTCCTCGCCATCCTGCAGATCACCCTGCAGCGCATCCGTCGCGGCGTTACCTGTTCCCGATCCCATGAGGTTGCTTACGGAACGGATCGCGTCGCTGCAGCAGTCGATTATTTTCGCACTGTCAACATCTTCGCTTTCATCGAGCGCATCGAGCATCTTGCCCGCGTGGCGCTGCAGCACATCCACGGCCTCGGACAAAAGACCGATCGTTGTTTCGTCACGCGCCTCGTCATCACGAGGTGCTTCACTCCGGAGATCCTGCGAAACGTCTGTCTCGGTCTCGCCCACAGGCTTTGGCGTTGCTTTAGGGGCCTCGGGACGTTGCTCTGCGTCCGGCGGCATTTTGAGCGCGAGACGATCGAGGAAGACCCGCGCCTGGTCGATGTCGGCGGTCCTGCCGTGTCGGATGTGCCGAGAGACCAGTTGCATCAGGCTCTTGCCCCCACTGGCCGCCCACAACGGGTCATTGACGTGTTCTGCGCCGGTCTGCGCGGTGACGCCCTGAATGGTTGCAACCGGGAACATCCCGAGGAACTCGTTGCTGACGATGGGCTCCAGCCGCGCGATGTTGTCGTTCAACACATCGCGCATCAGCAGCTGATCCGCCTTTGTCAGGGCAAGAACACTGTGATCCTTGATGTGATCCGGAACCGCGGACCAGAGCCTCTGTTCTTCTTGGGTGAAATCCTGGCTGCACCAGATAACGAGGTCAGCGCGCGAAATCACGGCTTCAAGCGCGCTCTGACGTTCCTCCTCCGTGCCGTCCAGACCGATTTCAATGTAGTCCTGCTGAATAAGGTTCGGATCGGGCAGTTCCTGGCGGACGCGCAAGGCGTCCGTGGGTATCTCGCACTGCTTCAGGACCCCCCGCACCATCGACACCGAGCCGTCCGCGCGTTCGATCAGGGCCTGTTCTGTGTCGCCGTACGAAAGTTCGAAGACCGGGACCGTTTGATCGTGTCCGACATCAGGATGTGCCGACATCATTTCAAGCAGCTTGGTTTTTCCGCTTCCCGCGAAACCGGTTACGACAACCTGCACCGGCCTGGTCAGGAGCGACAGAAGCCGCGCACCGCACCGCGCATAGGGAGGTGGCAGATTGCCACGGTCAAGCACGCGTCCAAGACGATCAATGACGGGGTCCAACTGCTCGGCTGTATTCATTTTTTCTCCGATCTGCCTTACCCGGCCGCGGACTTGGATCGCCTTACGCGAGCCAAGATCGTAAGCGTTTCCGTTCTGCCGTTATCAAGGCGTTCGACGGTTTCATGCACGTCCGCAGGTTCTGCGAAGGCACCTTTCTTCAGCACTTTCACGACGCAGATTGCCAGATTGTCCTGTGCTGGATCATCCAGGTTCTTGATCTCTTCGGCCAATACGGCGCTGATCCTTTCGGCAGAGTTCTTGTGCTGGAACCTCAGCAAGCTTTCGATCTGTTCTTCCGAGATGAACTGGAGCCCATCACTCGCCGAGATCAGGATATCATCCTCGAAGAGCGTGAAAGCTACGTCGGGGCAGTCTATCTGATTGATGTCCTTGCCAATCAGAACCGACGTCAGACAGCTTTGGTCAGGGTGCCGCAGCGCGTCCTCGCGGTTCATGAGCCCGGACCCGACAAGATATTCGACCTGAGATGATAGCGCGTGGTTGTCGTTCAGGCGCGTCAGAGTTCCGTTTCGGAAAAGAAACAACGGAGAGTCTCCGACGGACACCCAGTACAAACGATCCTCTATGAAGATGGTCGCGAGCAGCGTTGCTCCCATGCCATGAGCCTCGGGATGGGATCGCGCGTAAAGCCCCACGCATTCATTGGCATTCAAGGCAGCCCCCTTGAGCGCGTCGCATACCCGCGATTCAAGAAGCTCCGGGTCGCCGGATTGTAATTTCAGGCCACTGAAAACCTCGGTGACGACGATCTTGCTGGCAATATCACCAGCCTCGTGCCCGCCCATGCCATCCGCCAGCACGACAAAGCCGAATGGTTGGCCCGATGGAAAATCCGACGCAAGAGCATCCTCTTGACGCTCGCGGCGCCCAAGCTCGGTGACCATCGCGGAGTCGTAGGTGAAATCAGCCTTGGTTTGCATAGGCCCGGCCCGCGTCTGTTTCCTGATCCCAGGAAAAGTCCTGGCAGCAGAGAGGCACAAACCGCAGCGACGTTTCGCCGATCATGATCGTGTCACCCGCGGCCAATTCCTCGGTGCTCAAGACAGGTCTGTCATTCCGGCGAACGATGTTCGCCTTGCCGCCGTGTCCGATGAAAAAGCCTTTGTGCCGGGCGTCGTATGCAATCGAGGCATGGCCTGCGCGGGAAATGCTGTTGTCGCCAAAGTCGAGACGCACGGTCTGATCTTCGCCCCGGCCGATCGTGCTGACACCCTGAAACAAGGTGAACGCCGATCCACGCCCGGGCCCGTCGACGACGATGAGCCAGCCGACTGGGAATGACGTGTAGGGCGCCACACCCGCCCTGTCGTTATCCGACATTGGGTCCGTTTCCGTCTCCATTGCCGTGTTGAACCCGAGTAGCCTTGTCTTGACGCGTCCGTGACGGCTGGCACCGCGGCCAACGGCCGGTTGCGGGACCTCGACGGCCGCGCGCGGCTCGGCGGCGGGTTGCGGGGCGGGACCGGCCTGCATCGTTGGTTCGGACGGACCGGCCGGACGCATGGACTGTTGTGGCATCCCGGCCCTTTGATGCGGTGCCGCATCACTGGTCTCCATGGGGCCGGGTTCTTCCTTGAACTGCCCCGCGCTGGCACTGGGTTCGGCAGGAGATGACGCTTGAGTTTCCGTACCGTCATTCACGCCGATGACGTCCGACGGGTCCAGACCTTCCTTCAACAACTCATCGAGTTGATCCGACGTGGCCTGCATGGAAGAGGCGTCTGCCGTCTCTTCCACCTGAACGAACATCGTCGGGTCCGCGTCTGCACCATGGTCCGGTGCTGCCGTTTGGCCGGAACGCGCCTCTGCGGCAGGAGTAGTGACCCCGGAAGCGAAAACGTCATCCTCGACGTCCTCATAGGTCTCGAAGGAGTCGTCGTATTCGTCGAGAAAGAGGTTCGGCTCATCGGAGTTGGCGAAGAACTTTGCGACCTCCTCGCTCATGCCTGGATCCGCATCCGTCTCGTCTTGCAGCTGCGCCGGAGTTTCAATCTGGGTGTCGGACCCGGATGCGTCGTAGCCGGTATCAGTGCGGCGACCCAAAACAGCGGCGGAAGCGTCAGAAGACATATCTGGCACGCGCGCCTCGGGTGCAGCTGTGGTCGCCATCGGCGTTGCGGAAGTCGAGCCGTCCGCCTGCCGTTTCTCGCCAATGATGTCGCGAATGAATTTCATGTTTTATCCTTTCTTTTATCTACTCACGCCAACCTGCCGTTGCGTTTTTTGGCGAGTCGTCTCAATGCGCGCAGAAGCCCGCTGCCTGTTTTCCGTCGCGTGTCCGTATCCTCGGGTAAGGCCGATTGAGCGAGTAGCGAATCCTCGCCTGACTTGGCACGAGCCTGCTTGCGGATTTTCCTGCCGTCGTTTTCTTCAAGCCAACCTTCCAGATCTTCGATCGGTTGGCCGAATATATCGACCAGCTGCGCGGCATCTTCAGTGGCTTCTTTCACCGGTTCCACGTCTTTCTTCGAGGTCTTCGGTTTGACCTTGGTGTTGGTGTCTTGAACCAGCGACGAGATCGTCGAAGCCAGTTCGTGGTCATCCTCCAATGCGTCCTGACAGGGTGGTGCGGCCATCGTGACAGGCCGTGCGGGCGCCTCGGTTGGCTGCAAGCCGGCATTGATGTTGGTGGAGAGGTCCGGCTGAGGCTCGGCAGCCGTGCCTCTTTCCAAGCTGTCCAGCCATTCCTTCGCAGACTGAAAGCGATCCTTCTGCGCCACGGAAAGCGCCTGGTCGATCGCCGACAGAAAGGCCCTGTCGAACGCCCAGTTTCCAGTCGCGAGGGGTGTGTAGGGATCCGGCAAGTCCGATGTCAGCGCGGCGATCCGCTTTTGACAATCGGGCGGCGCGTTTCCGGTGATCAGGTGATAGAATGTGGCACCGACAGAGTAGATATCGCTTGACGGTTTCTGATCTCCGTCCGTGTAATAGAACTCGTGCGGCGAGTACCCGTCCTTCACGGCCATCATGTGTGACAGGGCCCGGGTTTGTCGTGCTTTCTCTTCGCTTGCGGCGCCGAAATCAATCATGGTCAACTTGTTGCTCGTGTCGACCAACAGGTTGTCCGGTGATATGTCGCGATGCAGCATACCCGTCCCATGCAGGTATTCCAGCGCGCTGAGCGTTTCGCGAAGAAGGCTCTCGATAAGCTCGTCGGTCATGCGTTCGGGCTCGATTTCGAGCATCGTCAGAAGGTCCATGCCGTCGACGAAATCCATCGCGATGTAGGCGGTGTTGTTCTCCTGGAAGACCTGATGAATCTTCACGATATTGGGGTGTTCGAACTTGGCCATGCGCAGTGCCTCACGCAGGAAGCTGCGAATGACCTTCTGGAACTGTTGCTGAAACTCTGGCTTGTGAGGTCGCACCTCGCCGTTGACACGGCGACAGATCGTGCTGGGAAAACACTCCTTGACCACGACCACCCGATCAAGGCTGTCGCGGGCAAGATAAGTCATTCCGAATCCGCCGCCGATCAGGTGCCGCTCTATCTTGTATTGGCCGTGAAGCAAGGTCTGACCCGGCGAAAGATCATCGGATTCGCAGTGACTCAGATTGGTCGCGTTGCTTTGCACGTCAGGACTTTCCCGGGGCTTTCGAAGACTTTGAAGAAACTCAAAACACTCGGACAGACGCGCTGAAGTTGAGCGGACATTGTGATGAAAACATGGCGGTAGTCGTCCAAAGACTTGGCATTACGAAGAAATACGTTCGATATTTGGTTTCACATCTCCGAGTAGACCCCAAAGTTTGCGGTTGAATGTCCGGTTCATTCGGTCTGTCGATAATTCCGCGCACTCGCAGCGTAGGTCTGCTTCCCGCCCTTTAGCATTCAATGAAACCCACATCGCCTGACTTGAAGATTGGCGCCATCACTGGATTCAGTTATAATATAACAAGACATGCAGGATGAACCAGCAATCGACCGAGGCTGATGTAATGTCGTCAGTAGGTGTCTCTTTCGAACAGGAGCAGAAGTTCCGCGAAGCCAACGCGCTCGTCCGGCGTGGCGGGCCGCAGGCCAAAATGTGCGGTGCACGGATGCGGACAGGTGCGCCATGCGCTCAACCGCCAATCCGAGCAGGAAAGGGGCGTTGTCTGCGCCACGCTGGGCCCAAGGCTGCCATTGAACACAGGGCCGCCCAACTGCGCGCCTTTAAGACCGGGAAGATCAGTGCAGAGGAGTGGAACCGGGCAGAGGCGCGTCGTGCCGCCAACAGGTTGGGCAGGCAGTGGAAGAAAGACCCCTGGGTTCCCGGCAGCACCATCGACCTTGGCGCGCATGAGGGGCCGTTCCAAGGGGCGCTGGACGGCGTGGACGCTGAGTGCCTGCTGACCTGCTCCCCTGAAAAGTCCTCGATTTGAGGTTAGCCTGTTCTCCAACTGAGGAGACAGACGATGAAGAGAAGCCGTTTCAGCGAAGAACAGATCATTGGCATTTTGAAAGAGCACCAGGCTGGACTTGGCGCGAAAGAGCTGTGCCGCAAGCACGGGATCAGCGACGCGACTTTCTACAAGTGGCGCTCGAAGTATGGCGGCATGGAAGTGTCCGACGCCCGTCGGCTCAAGACGCTGGAATCTGAGAACGCCAAACTGAAGAAGATGCTGGCCGAGCAGATGATGGACGTGGCGACGCTGAAAGAGATGCTCGGAAAAAACTTCTGAGGCCCGGTTCGAGGAGGAATGCCGTGGACTGGGCCATGAAGGAGAAGAGCTACTCGCAGCGGCGCGCCTGTGCGCTGGCCGGGATCGATCCGCGTGTGTATCGGCGCAGGTCGAAGCGCCCCGCCGATACGGAATTGCGGACCAGGATGAAGGAACTGGCGTCCGAGCGGCGAAGGTTCGGCTATCGGCGCCTGCATATCCTGCTGAAGCGCGAAGGCTGGGAGGTCAACTGGAAGAAGCTGTATCGGCTCTACCGCGAAGAAGGGTTAACCGTTCGTAAACGGGGCGGGCGCAAGCGTGCTATGGGCACCAGGACGCCTATGGCGATCCCGCAGGGACCTAACCAGCGATGGTCGCTCGACTTCATGTCTGACGCGCTGGAGGATGGCCGCAGGTTCCGGGTGCTGAATGTCATCGACGACTTCAGCCGGGAACGCCTGGCCGCCGTCGTGGATACCTCCATTGGCGGCGCGCGTGTCGCCCGTGAACTGGATCGCATTGCTGAACTGCGAGGCTATCCTTGCCTGGTGGTCTCGGACAACGGGACGGAGCTGACATCGAATGCGATGCTGAAATGGCAGGAAGACCGCCAAGTCAGCTGGCACTACATCGCGCCTGGAAAGCCCATGCAGAACGGCCTGGTTGAAAGCTTCAACGGGCGGATGCGGGAGGAGTGCCTGAACGAACACCTGTTCCCGTCTTTGCGCCATGCCTGCCGCATGATTGCGGCATGGCGCGGCGACTACAATCACAACCGGCCTCACTCCAGCCTCGCTGGTCTGACGCCACACGAATATGCTAACCGGTCAAAGGAAGACCAAAACCTGAACAGAACTAACCCAAATTAGCGGACTCCAAGGGGAGCAGGTCAATGGCAACGTTGATGCTTTGCGCGCGGTGCTGCACGATATCCGAAAGCAGGGTGTGGAACATATCCTCAACCTTGGGGATCACTTCAGCGGTCCACTCGCTGCCGGTGAAACTGCAGATATAATTTGTAATCATCGGATGATTTCCATCAGGGGGAACCACGACCGATGGTTGATCGAAGTTTCGCCAGAACAGCAGAGTGGATCGGAGGCTTCAGCCTCGCCACAGCTTTCGCCGCTCCATTGGCAATGGTTGCACGCTTTGCCAGCAGTGCGCAGGATTGGCAGCCAAATTCTGATGTGCCACGGCACACCCGCAAGTGATACCGAATATTTCCTGGAGCGTGTGACGCCCGAAGGAAACGTGGTGCTGGACACATCGGAATCGATCGCTGCCAAAGTGAGATCATTTAACTGCTCGTTGATCCTGTGTGGGCATACACATATCGCGAGACGGGTTGACCTGCCAGACGGTCGAACAATTTTGAATCCAGGTAGTGTCGGTTGTCCTGGTTACCGCAGTAAGACGTACCACCCGCATTTAGTCGAGGTCGGTTCGCCTGTAGCAAGCTACGCCTTGGTTGAACGAATTGGATCCAACTGGTCTACCGCAATCCGCGGAATTCCTTACGACGCCACTAGAATGATCGATCTCGCACGTCAAAGCATACGCCCCAGCTGGGTACCGTTCCTTTCAACGGGCAGGGTGGAGGACAAAACTGCCGACACTTTTTTAACTACCGCACCTAACCATCGTATTTGAAGTCGGGCCAGCAGTGTCCTGCTGGCTCAGTCGTAGAGCCAGATCCTCTCTTGGCTTAGATGCCATCTGTCCCAAACCCCCTGACGACGGACAATCATTGACTGGATGACCGGTTAGGGCCGTCACCTACTGCTTAAACGGGACGACGTTTGAACCACTGTCCCGGCACACATCTGCCGTCGCCAGGCCGCTCTCCTGCTGCTTCAGGATCGCGATAATCTGCTCTTCGCTGAACCGTGATCTCTTCATTCCGTCCGTCTCCTTTGTTGGGACGGACGCTACCTCAAAATGGGCGAGGAAACGGGTCTCAGGTCATCAGCACTGGGCTGGAAAAGCCCTGTCGTCTTCGAGCGGAAGGTGGCTTAAACGAGCACTTGGGGCGGCACAAAAGCGGGACAGGTCCAGTGGCGAATGTTCGGAATGCGGGCTGCGGCTGCAGCAACGGAGCTGCACGGCTTGGGGCACCTCTGAGCCGTTTGCAGACGTTCTACTTGACCCCGCCGAGTGCATGAAATACTTCTCCCAACTGTCGAGCGGGCGTTGTGTAATGGTAAGACCTCAGCCTTCCAAGGAAGTGTTTTAGTTTTCCTGTGCTTTCCTATGGTTGCCAAGTCTTTCATATTACGTAATTATATCTTTCTAATGGGTTCCCTTGAAAACCTCGCGTTTCCGTTCAATACCGACAAAAAGCAGACAAAATGCCAAAGCTTACCGAAACCTTCGCGGCGAAGGTGCCGCCGACAAAATCTGGCACGCAGAAGTACTGGGACAGCGAGGTTAAAGGTCTCGTTCTGTTTGTCGGAAAGAAATCGAAGACTTGGTACTTCCAGAAAGACGTTGGTGGCCAGACCAAGCGTGCCCTGATCGGACGCTTTCCGGTGATCTCGGCGCAAGCTGCCAGGCAGACAGCTTTGGGCTTTGCCTTGGAGTGGGGCAGGGGGGCTGGCAAAACGGTCCAGATCGGGGCGCCAACGCTTGAGGCGGCCATGGAAGCCTATCTCGCGCGTCCCAAGCTGCGGTCCGAAGTCTACAAGAAATCCGTGCGTGACCAGTTACAGCTGCACATTAAAGACTGGCTTCGCTTGCCTCTGGACGAGATCACGAAGTCGATGGTTGTAAGGCGTCACCAAGAACTCGGATCGCGGCCCGTCAGTGCCAACCGAACGCTGCGCATGGTGCGATCCATCTGGAACCATGCGCGCCGGGTACATGATCTGCCTGAAAGTCCAACCATGGCGATCGAGTGGTTCGAGGAGAAACCGAACGGAACTATCATTGAGGATCTGGGCGAGTGGCAAGGCGAAGTCGAGGCCCTGCACAACCCCATCCACAAGGTCTTTTACGAGCTAGCGCTATTCACGGGGCTGCGGAAAACTGAACTTCTCACGCTGACATGGAAAAACCTACACGAAGACCGGATCCATATCCCGATGACGAAAAATGGGCGTAGCTTCGACCTGCCCATTCTGCAGCACCATCACGAGATCCTCGCGCCGTTGCGGGGCCTGAACCGCGAGTGGGTTTTCCCGTCGCCGAAGTCGCCGTCTGGCCACGTCGAAGGCCCGCAGCGGATGAAGTGGTCTCCGCACGCTCATCGCAGAACATTTGCGACAGTCGCGATGGAAGCTGGGGTTCTGGAAGAGATCGTGGGTCGATTGCTGAATCACACGCCCGTTTCCATAACGGGTCAAAGATATGCGATGCCCTCGGTCGATGCCCTTCGCCCCGCGATGAACACAGTTGTGGAAGAGCTATCCCGGCGCTTGCGAAAAGCGCCAGTGGAGGAGAAGCAGCAGTAAGTTACACAAGGTGCCGTTACGCCGGGTTCAAGTTCCCCGTCCGCGAAACAGCCGAAACCGGGACGGCATGCCCATTTGTCTTCGTGATACCCGGAAGCCACACGTAATATATTCTGAACTTATGCGCAGCACCATCATGCGTTGAGTCGTGGTATCTTTAGGTGCGGGGACAAAAGCTCCCCAACCTCCCTGTTAGACTGGCCGGCTTGTTCGAGCCGGCCCTTTTTCGGAAGCCAGTAGTTGAATGCCTTGTGGTCTAAGGGTTTTAAAGAGCCCGGAAATAATGCTTGGCTCGATCGTCGGCGTGTCTTGAAATCGTCTGCTCGCTTACTTCATGAACTGCGAAATAGTACGTATTCTTGGGAGCAGATCTTGTTATTTCCTTATAACAAGCAGGAGACGGACCTTCTGCTCGAAGAACTTGAACGGATACAAGGATCCGAAGCCCGTTCAGCTTTCCTTTACCTCGTGACTGATGCGAAGACGCGGGCTCGGTACGTCGTACGTCCGGGCAAGCACGGGCACATCTACGATTTCAGGTACTATCTTGATGACAAGTGGTGTTATGCATTCATCCCGAATCAACGCAGCCTACTTTGGTATTTCAGGCGTCCTTTGTTGAATAAATACGCCGTGGACATGGTTTCATTGCGGAACGAGTTCGAAGAAGTCAGTGTCACCAATGCCACGGAGATCTCGGTTCGCCTGAATGACTACGATGACGCAAAGAAAATCACAGGTTACCTTTTATGAGTTGCTGCAGTTCGGTTGTAATCGTGGCCAGTGAAACCAGGAAGAGTTCAGAGGTGTAATGGTGTGCTACAAGCTTATCGCAGCCATCGCCGCCACGACATTGTTTTTCATTTCGGATCAAGCCGTGGCCGAGCAGTGGCTTGAGGGCCGCGTGACCCATGTTCGCGATGTCGACACGATCGAGGTCAACAACGTTCCGCTAAGGCTGAACGGTCTCGATGGTCCCGAACTGAACGAAAGGGGCGGTCGCGCCGCGAAGCGATGGATGCAGAAGCTTGTATTGCGGAAATCCGTTCGATGCAGCCTGACCGGTGACAAGACTTATGACCGTTGGGTTGCGACTTGTTTCGCCCGGTCGGGAGATGATCTGGCGGTCCTGGCTATCAGTGCTGGCCAGGCACGGGACTGCCCGCGATATTCTGGTGGCAAGTACACCAAATTCGAGACCGATGAGAGCCGGGCTTTGCCGAGCCACTCTTATTGTCGATGAGCAATGAAAATGATCAAGAGAGCGATCTCTTCCTTGAAAAATGGTGCAGGTATCAAGCGGGTGCGAACCATTGAGCCGCGATGATTTGAATGAAATGAATGTATTGTCCGTTTTGCAGAAACATTTCCCCGGCGAAGAAATCTGTGAGAGCCATCCTATATTCATTTCGGAAGAATTCTTGCTTGCGGGTGCTCTCTCGAAGCTCTCCCATCGAAAGGAAGACGACCGAAAAATTCAGGAGTTTGGTAAAGCGATAGAAAAAGCGTGGTCCGCCTATTCAAGCCTGTCGCTGCAAGCCAAAAAAGCTTTAGCGCTCGGCGACGGGGAGACGCTCAGCCTGCCAGATCCTTCGGAGCCCTTCTATTACAAATTTCGAAGAAATCTGATGCCTGAACTGGTTGCGCTCTACCGTGCCGTGCACGGACGCAATCCGGTCGGTTACACGGACCTCCCGAATGCGACGAGGGATCGTGGCATGGTAAAGCCCGCCCAAGATCGTATCGCGGGGTTGCCTGAGTTCACTGAACCCGCCCGCCGCAATAAGAGTGATCAAAAGATACAGTTGGTCGAAACTGCTCGTTCGATTTGGAAGCAGTACAAGGGAAAGGAGGCACCGATGAAAGGCGAAGGCAAGTTTCTTAACTTCGTGCAGGACCTCATACTGCTTGCCGGCAAGGGACACGAAAAGGGTTGGTCAGCGGAGTCAGCCATGGAGGCTTGGCGCAAGAATTCCGATGCTTTGCAGAAGGGAGAAAAATAGGGGGCGACCAGCGGTAAAAAACACCTTCGGTCGCCCCCTGCTTTTCTGGGGTGCATCCCGCATTCCTTGTTTGTCTGTCCAAACAAGGAATCTTCAAATGATCGACCAGCATTCCTCCCCCAACCAGTCAAGACACATGAAGCCTTCTGAAGCCGCTGAGTATGTCGGTGTATCCACTTCAAAGCTCGCGAAGCTGCGTTTGCGCGCCAATCGAGCGTCGGGCCCGGCCTTCGTGAAGCTCGCGGGCTGTGTGCTTTATCGCCGCGAAGACCTCGACGCATGGATCGAGGCGAACCTCGTGACACCCGACTAACCGAGACTACCCAACCCGTCTCCTTCTGAGCGGGTCAAGACATTCCCGAGTTTCTAAACCTAAAAGACGTCAGTTTCCCAACTGGCGAACGGAGAAGCTATGTCCAAATACGAAACACCTGATCCGACACCTCTCCTCAAGCCACTTCCGAGTGCTGCCGAAGTTCCTTTGGCAGATCTTGGTCCTCTGGCAGATCCGATTGAGGCAATAAGCTTCTTGACCGGAGCACCTCCAGGGCTTGCGTTGCAAGCTGTGCTTGGCACGATGAGTGCCGCGGCGCAGGGCCACGCAGATGTGGAGACCATTCACGGTGTCTCTCCCACGAGCCTGTTCCTGCTCACAATTGCCAAGTCTGGAGAGCGGAAGTCCGCCTGCGACAAGCTTGCCACGAAGCCCATGCGGGAGTTCGAAGGTCCACGTATGCGCCAGTTCCGAAAAGACAGCGAGGCTTTTGAACAAGCTGAAAGCAGGCATAGTCGTAACTTATCAGCCGTCATTGAACCTTGCGATACCTCGGATTTCGGCAATGTTCCGGCTAGTCCGCCGGTTAATCCGAAAATTATGTTCGAAGACATCACTCTTCCAGGACTAACGAAGCATTTCGAAACCGGTCAGCCCTCGATTGCAATCTTCTCCGATGAGGGAGGAACATTCCTAGGCGGTCACTCGATGAAGGATGTGAACCGTATTAATTCAGCGACCTGCCTTTCGAGGCTTTGGGACGGCAAAGCGATCGACAGGGTGAGGGCAGGGGAACCAAGCATTACCTTGCCCAATCGACGGGCCGCGATGCACCTCGCGGTCCAACCAAGGATCGGACTGCAGTTTCTTGCGGATGAGGACGTTCTTGACCAGGGCCTAACCTGTAGATTCCTGATTTCATTTCCGGAAAGTAAAGTCGGAACCCGTCTCATCGACAAAAGTCCTGCCGCTCAAGAGAAGCGTCAGTGGGCCGACCGCGCTGTTCAAGAGTTCTATCATCGCATAAAAGCGTTGCTGGAAAAGCCGTTTGCACTTGCGGATGGAGATGCGCGAGAGCTCAGCTTGAGCACGCTCAAACTTTCAGTTGAGGCGCGCGGTCAGCTTGAAGATTTCTACAATGCGACGGAATACCAGTCTGCGCCAGGACGTCGTTACGCCAACATTTCGGGTACAGCCACAAAGGCGCCCGAGCAGGCGGCCCGGATTGCGGGGGTCCTCATGCTTTTCCACGAACCAGATGCGACCACGGTATCGGGGTGCATGATGCAGGCGGCAATTGCGCTGACCGATTTCTATCTTGGTGAAGCACTAAGACTCCTCGATACCGGTTCGATCTCCAGAGAAATCCAGGACGCTGAGCTTCTGAGGGGATGGTTGTGCGAAACTTGGCCGGAAGAGCTGATTGATCCCAGCACAGCGGCGCGCCGAGGTCCCAACTCGCTCCGTGAAGTCAGAAAGCTGAAAAAGCTTTTTCGCATTCTGGAGGAGCACGGGTGGCTACAGGAACTCAGTGGCGCGCATTTCGTCGACGGCCGCAAAACAAGGCAAGCATGGCAGGTCATCAGGCCCTGATACTACAATGCAAGGCGAAGATCCCCTCCAAGTGATCAGGCAGTTATTTCTCGATGCAGAAGAAATCCCGCCTCTCGATAGTGTCGAAATATTTCCGGCGAGTGTGTCGCAGGAATCGCGGGAATCGCAGGCGGTACATGCCGTGTTTGAATTCAACGAGGACGAGTCTGATTACTACGAGGAACGGGCTGCGATATTCGAGTATCTCGGCGGGCTAGATCGGCAGACCGCTGAAGCTCATGCATTAAAAGCGGTTCTGGCGTCAAGACGACGATAAAACGACTGAAGACGCATCGATGCCAGACGGCGCCGTGCATACGTGGCGTCGTCTTTTTAATTTCTAGACCCCGGGGGGAGGGGTAAAGACGAGAGGTCTTCGCTTGGGACCGGAGAGGGAGCTTTTCTTTGCAGCGAACGGAAATTGAATAGAGAAATCCAAATAGATTAGGATTGATGTGTCCGTTCGAGAGACTCAGCGGAAGCATGACTGATATGATATAGTTGGGTAAATCGGAGGTTAATCAGAACCCTAGCACACTTCCACTTTGAGCTCGCCCGGACCAAAGTTCAAAGTAGTATTTAGGTCCAGCGGGTAGTTGGAATTGCGTGTTGAATCTCGAAGTGACAATGCGCGCCTTGTAAGTTATCCGAATTTACGTTGCCGGGGGGGTGCGCAACGACCCGGCTTGTGCAATCAGTCAACGATCGCAGGCGGAGTGGTAGGTTTGACAAGATAAGCCAAGATGATCTCGACCGTATGTTCGCGACGTTCGCGCAACCATTCTTTGTCGTTGAGGTCCTGGTTAAAGAGGACCGAAAGAGTGTAGCGGTTTGATATGTGAAGCTGACACTGCGCCACGATCGTGACGTAGAGTTGCAGAGGGTCAATGCCACTGCGGAAGGTGCCTTCGGATTCGCCCCTGTACAGCATGTCGCGGATCGCGTCCAACAGCGGCACAGACATGGCCTGGATGCTGGGAAGACGCTTCAGGAACCGGGCCTTGAGGATATTCTCGGTGCTGATCAAGGCGATGAAATCGCTGCGCGTCGCGAAGAAATCGAACGAGAACAGGACCAGCCGCCGCATTGCGTCGAGCGGCGGCTTGGCCGCGAGATCTAGTTCAAGTTCCTGGTTGCGGATGTCGCTGTATACAGATTCCAGGACAGAGAGATACATGCCCTCTTTGTTTCCGAAATAATGATAGATCATTCGCATGTTGGTCTTGCTACGGCGCGAGATGCGTTCGATGCGAGCGCCGTTGAAGCCATGCTGGCAGAATTCCGTGCGCGCCGCTTCAAGGATTGCTCGCCGGGTTTGATCGGGGTCGCGCCGACGCAGCTCGATCTGCTTTTTATTCCGGAGCTTTGGAGCTTTGGGTCCGTCTGTTTCTGAGCTCATGATTTGTCCACTCGGCTACGCTTTGCCCTTGACACTTGCTTTGTGACGAAGCTTAGTGCAAGTAAGAAACTTCTTATTTAAGAATTATTGGTTCTTGTGGGAGGGCGAAAGACGATGCTGGAAACCAAGCGAAGCTATCGAGGAATGGTGACGGCGCCGCATCATTTGGCGTCGCAGGCTGGCCTTGATGTACTGCGCGACGGTGGCAATGCGATCGAAGCGATGATCGCAGCTGCATCGACCATTGCAGTGGTCTATCCGCACATGAACGGACTTGGCGGTGACGGATTTTGGCTGATCGGTCGCCCGGGTGAACAGGTGTCGGCAATTCAGGCATGCGGCCGCTCGGCAGAACTGGCCAGTCGCGACTGGTACAGGCATCAGGGACAAGAGGAAATCCCCTCGCGGGGACCGCTATCGGCGTTGACGGTGCCTGGCACGGTCGACGGTTGGCGGCTTGCGCAGGAGGTCAGTCGGACGCAACATGACGGTCGCCTGCCCCTGGCGCGGTTGTTGCAGGACGCCATTCACCATGCGCGTGAAGGCGTCGCGGTCACGCGGACGTTGAACGACTGCACGACGTCGAAGCTGGATCAGCTGGCCGATGTGCCGGGTTTTTCCGACGTTTATCTGCAGGACGGGGCGCCACATCCGGTCGGCGCCCGTCTGCGGCAACAACGCGTCGCGGCGACCCTCGAACAGCTCGTCGCTGACGGACTGGATGATTTCTATCGCGGTGACCTGGCCCGTAGCATCGCAAAGGATGCCGAGGCCGCAGGCAGCCCGCTGCGGTTGTCGGATCTGGAAAGGCAGGCGGCCGAAATGGTTGCTCCGCTCGATACCGATGTGGCGGGTCACAAAGTCTACAACTTACCGCCGCCGACACAGGGTCTTGCTTCGCTGCTCCTGCTTGCGACGTATTCGCAAATCGCAGCGGAAAAGGCGGAGGGATTCGACTTCGTGCATCGCGTGGTCGAAGCGACCAAAGCGGCGTTCCGGGTGCGCGATCGTTACGTGACCGACCCCCGTTACATGAAGCAGTCCGCCGAAAGCTTTCTGGACGAAGGCTGGATCACGGAGCTGGTCAAGCAAATCTCAATGGACCGGGCCGCGCCGTGGCCGCACGCTTCGAAGCCGGGCGATACCGTCTGGCTGGCCGCGACCGACAGGAACGGACTCTGCGTAAGCTTCATCCAGAGTATCTACTGGGAGTTTGGCTCTGGTGTGATCCTGCCGGAAAGCGGCATAACCTGCCAGAATCGCGGTACCAGCTTCAGCCTCGACGAGTCGCATCCGAACCGGCTCGATCCCGGGCGTCTGCCGTTTCATACGATCCAGCCGGCGATGGCGCAACTTTCCGATGGCCGGCTGATGGCTTACGGTACGATGGGTGGCGAAGGGCAGCCTCAGACACAGGCCATGATCTTTGCGCGTCACGTACTGCATGGGATGCCGCTTCAGGCCACGATAACAGCGCCTCGTTGGCTGTTGGGGCGGACGTGGGGCACCGCCGAAACCAACCTGAAGATCGAGAACCGGATGGATGAAGGTGTCGTGCAGGCCTTGCGCGATGCGGGTCACGACATAGAGATGGTCGACGGATTCAGCGATATGATGGGCCATGCTGGTGCCATCGTGCGCCACCGCGACGGCCTTCTTGAAGGGGCCGGTGATCCACGTAGCGATGGAGGTGTCGCTGCTTTTTGATCCGCGCCGGTGCGAGCGTTGTCCCACGTCTCCCAATGCAAACGGAAGGCCGTCGGGCGATGGAAGAAGAAATACACAACTAGGGAGACTTTAGAATGAAAATTAAAAAATTGCTTGTCGCGGTCAGTGCATGCGCGCTTTTTGCAGGCAGCGCATCTGCGGAAATCACAATGAAATTCCACCACGATCTACCCGAGGATAGCGCTCAGCATGTCGCGGCGGAGAAGTTCCGTGATCTGGTCGCCGAGAAAACGGATGGCGAGATTCAGGTCGAGATATTCCCGAACAATTCACTGGCCGATGACGTTCAGGCTGTCCAGCAAATGCAGTTCGGTGCCATCGAAGGGGCGATCATCCCCACCGCGAAACTGTCAAATTTCGATCCTGCGATGCAATTGCCCGACTTGCCTTTCATCTTTCCATCGCCTGAAGTGGCGCACCAGTTCCTCGACAGCGAGGTCGGAGACGAACTGCTGGCCAGCCTGTCGGACGTCGGTCTTGTCGGTGCTACATTCTGGGAAAGCGGATTCAAGCAGTTTACCTGCAACACCCTGGTCACAACTCCGTCCGATTTCGAAGGCCGCAAAGTTCGAGTGATGGAGAGTCCGATCATCATTTCGCAATTCCGTGCGCTGGGATCGACCCCCGTGCCGATCGCGTTCTCGGAAACTTACACCGCATTGCAACAGAAGGTGGTCGACTGCCAGGAAAACCCGTTGGTCTCGATCGTGAAGATGAAGTTCTACGAGGTGCAGTCGGAGGTGATCCTTAGCAATCATGCCTATCTGGGCTACGCTTTTGTCTTTTCCGGGAAGTGGTTCAACGCCCTGGATCAGGAGCAACAGAGCATCCTCATGGAAACGGCGCGAGAAGTCACGCCGTTTCAGCGCGAGGAAACGGCAGCCCGCGAAGCGGGGTATATCGATTTGATCAAAGAGAGCAGCGCGAATTTCTCGGAACTTCCGGTCGAAAATCGCGGCGAGTTCGAAAAAATGACGCGGTCCGTTCACGACGAATTCCGTGACCAGATCGGTGCCGAGCTCCTCGACAAAGCCTATGCTAAAATCAACGAATTGAAGGCATCTGCCGAGTGACGAACCGTTAGATTGTCCCCGGTCGACTTGGACCGGGGACCACTCAAGATGAGGTGAGATCATGTGGAGCCGCATTGACCGGGCGCTCGGTTGGCTTGAAGAAACCTTTGTCACGACCTTGCTGATCACCAGTTCGATCATTCTGTTCGTGAATGTCGTCGCGCGGTACGTCTTCAATACGGGTTTCATCTGGGCCGAAGAAATGGTCCGCTACGAAATTATCTGGATGGTGTTCGTTGGGGCTAGCGTGGCTGTCCGCAAGGGTATTCACATCGGAATCGACGCTCTTCACTATATTCTGCCGAAGAACGGAAAAAGGATCGTGCGGATCGTGGTAGGGGGAATCTGCCTGATCTTCTGCATTGTCCTGTTCAAATACAGCCTGGATCTCGTGATGCAGACCCGCAGCTTCGGACAGCGCACGTCTGCGATGCGCATTCCGTTCTGGATCGTTCTTCTTGCGATACCGGTCGGCGCGGGCCTTATGGCGATCCGGTTTGCGCAGGAGCTGTATCGTGACGCAACCGGCCGGCATCACGAAGCCGAAACCGAAATGCTGGGCTGAACGCCGGGGAGCCGTCAAACATGCCAACTATCTTTGCATCAGTCCTCGGCGTGCTTCTTGCCAGCAGCACCCCCATATTCATCGCACTCGCGGCGGCGGTGATGATAGTCATATGGCTCGACGGAATGATGCCGATGGCGATCGTGGTCGAACGGATGTTCTCGGGGATCGACAGCTTTGCGCTCATGGCGATTCCGTTCTTTATCCTCACCGGGAATCTGATGGGAGTCGGTGGCTTGTCGCGCCGGATCATCCATTTTGCCGATCTTCTGGTCGGACGGTTGACCGGCGGCTTGGGGATCACCACGGTCTGTTCCTGCATGTTCTTCGGTGCGATTTCGGGCTCGAGCCCGGCAACAGTCGTCGCTGTCGGGGGAATTCTTTATCCGGCGTTGCAGGAAAAGGGCTACAAGTCCGCCTTCTCAATCGGGCTGATCGTAGCCTCCGGTTCGCTCGGCATTATCATCCCGCCTAGCGTGGTGATGATCGTCTATGCCTCTGTCACCGGTGTTTCGGTCGGGGCGCTCTTCATGGCGGGGATCGGAGCCGGCGTGGTTTATGGGATGTTTTTCATTCTTTACGCAATTTATCATGCTTGGAAGCATGACATTCCGCGCAACGAGCCACCTACCTGGCACGAGATATGGAAAGGTCTGAGAGAAGCTTCCTGGGGATTGGGTGTGCCGGTACTGATCCTTGGCGGAATCTATGGCGGAATTTTCACTCCGACCGAGGCGGCGGCAGTGTCCGTTATCTATGCTTTCTTCGTCTCGGCAGTCATCTACCGTGAAAAGTCCATGAAGGCGATTCTGACCTCAGTCACGAGTGCTGCCGCCACCACCGCCCAGGTCATGATCATTTTGTCGGCGGCGGGCGTTCTGGCTTGGTACCTGACTTCGCAGGGGCTGGCGGTGGGCATGACCAATGCGGTGCTTTCGCTAAGCGACAACCCGATACATGTGTTTTTGTTGATCAACGTATCGGTCGTCATCGTGGGCATGTTCCTGGACGCTGCGTCGATCATGGTGATTCTTGGTCCACTTTTCTACAAAGTCGGTCAGCAGATCGGCATCGATCCGATCCATCTCGGAGTGGTGCTGACGGTCAACGGAGCCATCGGAATGTTCACGCCGCCGTTCGGTCTGAACCTGTTCGTGGCCGGCAGCCTGGGAGGCGTGACCTACGAGCAGGCCGTGCGCGGGGCGATTCCCTATATTGCGCTCGCGATCATCGCGCTTCTGATCGTCACCTATATCCCGGCGATCAGCATGTGGCTGCCGAAGCTTCTCTACGCCGGGATCTAAGCTGCGTCGGCTACATGTTTCACTCACAGCGGCATTGATGCGCCGGCGTGAACCTCACGCCGGCGTTCTCGATTCGCACGGCTGAACCGTGCGGTCCCTGGGTCCGTCTCTTGACAAAGTAAAAATTTTTTTACTAATTTGAGTCTGCTTCAATCCAAACGGAACGGGGGACTGACACATGCCTGATGCCAAGCAAGGCGGCGGACAACGGTTGCTGAGCGCGCAGGTCTCAGTGGTGAACATCGGACTTGAAGGCTTTGCCGATGATCTGACGGCGGCCCGGATACCAGTCGTCAATCTCGACTGGACGCCGCCTGCTGGGGGTGACCCGAAAATGGCGGCGCTTCTCGCCAAGCTGGGAGTATAGAAATGCAACAGATCGAAGACGCCAACGCCGAAGCGCTGGAGCGAGTCTTGTCGGCCGAGCCGATGCTGATCGATGTGATCCCCGCACGCGAGGCTATTCCAAATTTGAAGGACCGGATGATCCTGCACGCTGGTCCGCCGATCACTTGGGACCGGATGTGCGGTCCCATGCAGGGCGCGGTGATGGGGATCATCGTGTTCGAAGGGTGGGCCAAAGATCTCGATGAAGCGGCCGAGCTGGCTGCTTCAGGCGGGGTTGAGTTCCATCCCAATCATGATTTTGACTCTGTAGGTCCGATGACTGGCATGACCACCGTGTCGCAGCCACTCCTTGTGGTGGAGAACCGTACCTTCGGAAATCGCGCATATTGCGCGATCAACGAAGGGCTTGGGCGGGTGATGCGGTTTGGCGGTAACGATGCCGAGGTACTGAGCCGCCTCGCATGGCTGCGCGACGTATTTGGCCCGGCGCTTGGCGTGGCCCTCCGCGAAACCGGCGGAATCGGACTCAAGTCCATTGTCGCGCGCGGATTGTCGATGGGCGACGAGTTGCACCAGCGCAACCTTGCCTGCTCGGGAACTTTCTTGCGCGAAATCGCCCCGGTTCTGGCCCGGACCTGTGAGAACCGCGAAGATCTTGCCGCGATCCTAGCGTTCATTGCAGGGAACGACCAGTTTTTCCTCAACCCGGCCATGGCGATGGGGAAGGCGATGACCGACCCGGCGATGAACATTCCCGGCGCGACCGTGGTGACCGCGATGTGTCGCAATGGCACGGATTTCGGGATTCGCGTCAGTGGTACCGGCGAGCGGTGGTTCACAGCGCCCGTTGAGATGCCGGAAGGGCTTTATTTCCCGGGATATACCGAGAAGGACGCCAATCCCGACATGGGCGATTCCGCAATCGTCGAAACCATCGGCCTTGGCGGTTTCGCGATGGCCGCGGCTCCGGCCGTAGCAGGGTTCGTGGGGGCTGGAGCGCCGTCCTCGGCCGCGAATTTCACGCGCGCGATGCTGGATATCACCGTCGGGCAAAGCCCGGAATGGACGATACCGGCGGCCGACTACCTTGGCGTGCCGACTGGCATCGACGTGCGTCTTGTCGTCGATAGCGGCACTGCGCCCGTCATCAACACAGGGATCGCGCATCGCAAGCCGGGTATCGGACAGGTCGGGGCGGGCGTCGTGCGTGCGCCGCTGGCCTGTTTTGAAGAAGCCGTCGTGGCAATTGCAGAGGAGTTGAAGGTCACATGAGCGAAATCATCCTGAACGAGGTCCGCAAGGGCTTTTACCTCGATTCCGTCGCCCTGATGCGGCTGTCGCGGGAGATTGCAACGATCGAGGGCGTCCTCGATGCGGCTCTGATGATGGGCTCGCCGAGCAATCTTGAGATCATGGCCGAGGCCGGCCTGCTGAAAGCCGAAACCGTGGCCCGCAACAATGACCTGGTGATGGCGATCAAGGCCAGTTCCGCGGCTGAAGCAAAGGTTGCGCTTGCCACCGCCACCGAGGCGCTGGATCGCCCCAAAACCACCGCTTCCGGTGAGGGCAAATGGCAACCGCGTACCCTGGCTGCTGCGTTGCGCGTAACCCCCGACATCAATCTAGCTCTGATTTCGGTTCCCGGTGATTTTGCAGCAGCCGAAGCGCGCAAGGCACTGCGCCGAGGCATCAACGTGCTGATGTTCAGCGACAACGTGTCGTTGGACGACGAACTGTCGCTGAAGCAAGAGGCTCGCGAACTAGGCCTTCTGATGATGGGCCCGGACTGTGGCACGGCGATCATCAACGGCGCGCCGCTTGGTTTCGCTAATGTCGTTAGTCGCGGCAGCATTGGTATCGTTGGCGCCTCTGGCACCGGCACGCAAGAGGTCAGTGCGCTGATTTCTCAGGCAGGGCAGGGCGTATCACACGCGATCGGTGTGGGTGGCCGCGACCTGAAAAACGATGTCGGCGGGATCATGACGCTCATGGGCATGGAGGCGCTGGAGCAGGACGCGGCGACCAAGTCGGTCGTGCTGATCTCCAAACCGCCGCACCCGGATGTGGCGAAGAATATCATCGCCGAGATCGGCAAAAGCGCCAAGCAATACATCGTCTGCTTTCTCGGTGCCGACAAACTGGACCTTCCCGACAATGCCAAACAGGCCACCACCTTGCGTGACGCGGCCGAACTTGCGCTTGCAGGTGCCCGGATTGACGCCGAGTTCGACCTGAACAAACAGGCCGTCGGCCAGGCCACGAGGGGCGGACAGATCCGAGGGCTGTTCTGCGGGGGGACACTTTGTGCCGAAGCGCAGGTCATTCTGAAGGCCGGCGGACGCAGTCTCGTCTCCAACGCCGCGATCCCTGGCGTGCCGGAACTGGACGAAGAGACTAATGCAGATCGCGACCAGTTGATCGACCTTGGCGCCGACGAATTTACCCAGGGTCGCGCGCATCCGATGATTGATCCCTCGTTGCGTGACGAGATGGTGCAGGAAGCGCTAGCCGATGGCGGGGTCGGCGTGGTCCTGGCCGATCTGGTGATCGGGTATGGCGCTCATGCCGATCCGGCAGGCCAGATGGCCAAGATGCTGGAGGGCGCGGGCAAGCTTGCCAAGCCGGTCATCGCTTCTGTTACCGGCACCGAGGCTGATCCCCAAGTGCGCTCACGCCAGGTCGCGCGACTCGAGGCCGCCGGCGTCATCGTGGCGCCTTCCAACGCACATGCCTGCGAATTGGCGTTGGTCATGATCACGATTTGAAGGAGACCATGATGCGTACCCTAAACCAGATTCCGCAGCGCCTTGCCGTCGCCATCGGGGGAAATGCGACGCACCCAGAGGATATTGCCGGCACTAGCGAGGAGCAGATCGCTGTCGCCGCCCAGACCGCGGATGCACTGCTTGACCTCTTGCAGAAGATCGAGACGCTGGTGGTGACACACGGCAACGGTCCAGTGGTGGGCAAGATCATGATGCGTCAAATGCTGACGATGGACCGGATCCCGCCGATGTCGATGGATATCTGCGTGGCTCACAGCCAGGGCGGCATAGGTTATCTGTTGATGCAGGCGATGGAGAACGCCCTGCGCAAGGCGGGCAGCGACCGGCATGTGGCAGCGCTTCTTACCCAGGTCGAAGTCGATCCCGAAGATCCGGCATTCGACCATCCTACCAAATTTGTGGGCCCTTTCTTTTCCGACGAGGAGGCCGGCCGGATCGAGAAGGATCTGGGCTGGCTTATGCGCGAGGATTCAGGCCGTGGCTGGCGCCACGTTGTGCCTTCGCCAACGCCCCGCCATATCTGTGACATCTCGCTTATCGAGGATCTCAGCCGGCGTGGCAGCGTGGTTATTGCCGGTGGCGGAGGTGGCATCCCGGTGGTGCGCGACAAAGACGGTCTGCGCAGCGGACTGGCCGCAGTGATCGACAAAGATCTGACCTCGGCATTGCTGGCCAATGTGTTGGGACTCGAGGAATTGCTGATCGTCACCGCGGTCGAGCGGGTCGCGATAAATTTCGGCAAACCTGAACAAAAGGACCTAACCGAGATTCGAGTCGACGATCTGAAAAAGCTTCATGCCGAGGGGCATTTCCCGCCTGGCAGCATGGGGCCGAAGATCGACGCCGCGATCCGCTTCATCGAAGGTGGCGGCAAACGTGCGGTTATCGGTCATATGGAAAGCGCGCTGCCGGCACTTATTGGCGAGACCGGAACCCATGTGATACCTTGAGGCACATCGCTGAAAACTTGGGACTCGGCGTCGCTCAGGTTCTGCAAGCGGGTGGGCGAGGCACGGTCATCGCCGCGTTTACGCGCTCGGTCTACTTGCGCTTTCCCGCTGGGCTCGTCTGTCTCGGTGCGCCGGCGATTGGGCGCGGCCCGCTCAATCTGACCTGCCGCGAAGGCGTTCCCAGGGTCTGGCAAAACGTGACGCGCCCCGGCATGCCGACCAGCGTGGATGGTACGTTTCTGACTGTTGGTTCGCTGCGGATCAATTTCGAAGAGGCGACGATATGGTCGCCTCCGTCGATGCCGGATTGGTCAGATGAAACAGCACGGGGTGGCATTTCCCGCCTGCGTGCGGCTCTCCCGCCCGACATACCCCAAGGTGGGCTAGGCGCGTGGCTCGCGTTACCCGAAGCCGGTCGTTGCCGCGTCGATCCGGTGCTGCGCAGGGCAATGCCCGCGATCGACGAACTATCGCATTGGGTTGCAGGCGACCTTGAAGCCGGACCGCCCGAGGCGCCGATTTGTAGCCTCCTGGGCCTTGGGCCGGGCTTGACGCCATCCGGTGACGATTTTCTCGGCGGTCTGCTGGTGGCGCTGCGGCTGGCTGGACATCCAGGATCCGCTGAGCGCTTGGCGCACGCCATCGAAAATCTTGGTGCCAACCGCACCAACGATATCAGCCTAGCTCACCTACGGGCGGCACGTCGGTTTGGCCTGACCGAGAAATTGCACCAGATTGCGGATGGGATAGTTCGTGGTTGGGCAGCAGAAGCCCATGGCACGCGCATCGCACGGTTCATGCCTGCACAGCATTCACCTTGGGATACACTGGCCGGGTTGATAATGACCTTCGAGGCGCGGCTCGGTCAGCCTTTCGAGGCTCCGCGTGCGGCGTCTCATGCCGTCAAAAGTGTTCCTCCCATGACCCAAATAGTAACAGGTCCGAGGAATTTAAGATGACCATTCATCCGGCTTGATCCGGTGGATTCCGTTCGCAATGTTGAATTCGTGTCGTAAGCAGCGTCGCAGCCGCCACGGCGGAAAGGTTTAAATAATAACTTTTCCCACCAATGACTGCGCGACGAAGAGCATCGCCAGCGCCGAGAGCAATGCCTAATCATTTAAAAAGCGAATCTTACATTTTGCGCCATTTTTTTGCTTCTTCTTCAGTTGCACGTAGAGCGGCCACTACAATCTTCTCAGCAACATCGGCAGCATGTGAAAGATCTTTATTGGAAACTATTTCGCGATTGTCGCGATTTGTCAGCACGAACCGGGTGTCGGCTGCAGATTCGCCGAAGCCGGAAACCAGACGAAATGCAGGAATACCTGCTCCGGCAAAATTGGCGTGATCGGAGTTCATCTGGAGCGGTCGGTAAAGGCCCAGTTCAGTGTCGGCGGCACAGTTCAGCAGGAATTGCTCCAGATCTGCAAATCCGCTGGTCAGGGCAGTCAGATGCTTTCCACCGGCCACGGAATCCAGATTGACGACGAGCTGGACCGCATCGCGGTCTGCTTTTGAGAGACCAGCTACATGCAGTGCCGATCCGGTCAACGCCCACTCTTCGGCATTAAAGAAAGCGAGACGTAGTCCTGAGCGACAATGGTGACTGGAACGCGTGACGCAAACACGACGCGCAACTTCAAGCGCAACTGCCAAGCCTGAAGCATTGTCAATCGCACTCTCAGCAAGATCATGCCCGTCAATATGAGCACACAAAACGACCCAATCATCGCTTGCGCCAGGCACGTCAAAAAAGAGGTTTTCGGCTTGAGCCTCAGCCTCATGTGCGCGCAAAGCCATTCTCACGCGCTGATATCCTTGTGCTGCGCGTGCGAGTTGCCGAGCCGCATTTCCAGAAATCCCCATAGCGGGAATTCCTTCCTCCATCTTGCGGCCTGACGACCCTGTTACCGGCGTATCTTCCAGCGGACCGGCAATTAAGAATCCTACAGCACCGGCCTCTACTGCAGCGCGATATTTTAAGCGGCGGTGTATTGTTGCAGGATCAAACATGAGTTCATGCCGGACAAGCACTATACGCCCAGCGATTTCGTCGGTGTGAGCCTCGAAAGAGGCAGGTTCGCCTCGCCCCAAGTCAATAACTTCAGCCTCTATTGATCCGGAAGCACTGCGGACCAAGGGATGCGCTGTAAGTGGTGTGCCGTCGAGCAACTCCAGCGAGCAAGATTCACAACGCCATCCATCATAGGCAAAAGATTCTGTCTGCGCTTCGACGCCCGTCGCACGCTGTCCTAGCTGCTTTAGCAAGGCAACGGCTTCATTCTCCGACGCGGTGCCAGTCAGGCGACCTCCTGTGTTGCAAATTGCTTCGAAAGCTTGCCACATGCTGTCCATAGTTAATCCTTTTTCGTGAGATAATGGTCAAGCAGAGCTACGAACGTGTCAGACAGCGCAGGAGGCGAACCAGCCTGGCGGAATGCAGCAATTTCGTAACTAACTGATGGAAGGAATGGGCGGGTCAAAAGGCCGGCCCTTCGGAAGGTGCGAGCGGACCAGGCATCAATAATTGAAACGCCTGCCCCTGCACGGACAAGTTCGCAGATCGAGGAAAAGAACTCACTCTCACAAGCCGGCTCATAGCTTTCCCCGGCTTCTATAAAAATTTCGCGGACGCGTTGCCCAATCATTCGTCGCTCTGACATGCCGATAAATGGAAAACGCGACAAGTCCGCTGGAGTCACATTGTCAAGTTCTGCGAGGTCGTGACCTTCGGGCATGATGGCGACGCACTCAGCTGAATAGCGACGAACGTCAAGCCCCTCGATATGGACAGGCCATTCCGCAATGGCAACATCGATCGCCCCAGCTTTGAACGCTGCTGCGACTCCTTCCGAACTCCGGTTGACCATGGTGATGCGAGCCTGCGGATGCGCCGCCATTAGCGATGCTGTCACCTCTGGTAAGATCGAGATTGACGCGCTCGGGTGACCTGCAATGGTCAAGCTCTCGGTTAAACCTGAACGAATATCCAGCGCGGCGCTGTCGAGCCTCTCCATCGCGTCAAGCGCGGTCCGGACCTGGTTGTGGAACTGCGCGCCCCGAGAGGTCAGGGCTAACCGGCCTTTGACGCGCTCGAACAGTTCAAATCCGACGTGGGCTTCTAGGCGACCTATCTGCGCACTAACGGCCGGCTGCGTAACGCCCATTGCCCGGGCCGCGCCTGTAACGGATCCGTTTTGCACCACGGCACTGAATGCGGTTAGAAGGCGGATATCCAGCATATGTAGATTCTTTTGTTATGATCTTACCTATTGTTAATAATAGTAATATTAAAACTTGACCGGATAAGCAAGCAAAGTCATAAATATTGGTAATGATTATGGAGTCGCAAATGGCCGAACGCGCGGCAGACCCTTACGACGCACCTCTAATCGAGGCGAAAAAGCTCTCTAAGAGCTTTGGAGACCTAGAGGTGCTTCATGATATTTCACTTGAGGTCTCGACTGGGGAGGTCGTTTGTATGGTCGGCCCCTCGGGCTCCGGCAAGACAACTCTCCTGCGCTGCCTGGCTCTCTTGGAGCAACCTTCAGGCGGAAATATTCGCATGGATGGACGCGTAATAGGCGCGGCTGAGCAGACCAGAGAAATACGGCGTGAAGCTAAGAAGGTGCGCTCGGATATCGGAATGGTTTTCCAGCATTTCAATCTTTGGCCTCATATGACGGTGCTTCAAAACATCATCGAAGCACCCGTTCGCGTGCGTGGCACCAGTGTCCGGCAGGCTTCGGAGGAGGCCGTGGAGCTTCTTGAGAAGGTCGGGCTGGCTGATAAGAAGGAAATTTATCCATCGCGGTTGTCAGGCGGCCAACAGCAACGTGTCGGCATCGCGCGTGCCCTTGCAATGCGGCCGCGCTTGCTTTTGTTCGATGAAGTTACTTCGGCCCTCGACCCAGAGCTTAAAATCGAAGTCCTCATGGTTATGAAGGCCCTGGCTGAAGAAGGCCGGACGATGGTGGCGGTCACTCATGAAATGAACTTCGCTCGCAATGCATGCACGAGAATGGTGTTCATGGATGAGGGGCGGATCATCGAGGAAGGTGCGCCTCAGGATTTTTTCACCGCACCCAAGACAGAGCGTGCAAAGCGTTTCATCCGAAAATTCGAAGACTAAACAACATGGGAGTAAATCTAATGAAACTATTTGCAATGGCGGCTGGCTTGGCAGTGTGTGCAACACTTCTACCCAGCTTTGCGGGAGCGCAAGTGGCAGAGTCTCGCCTTTACGACGTGACAAAGTCAGGAACCCTAAGGGTCTGCCAGTATCCAAATTACTATGCGATTTCTTTTAGAAATCCCGAGACCAATCAAATTGAGGGAATCGACGCCGACTTGTCTAAAGAATTGGCCAAGGAACTTGGCGTAGATTTGGAAATCGTTGAGTCGAGCTTTGGCACTTTCATCGCCGATCTGCAAACTGACAAGTGTGAAATCGGTATGTTTGGCATTGGTGCGACATTGCAACGGGCTCAGGCCGTAGCATTTTCAGATCCCTACTTGGTATCATCAATTTATGCTGTTGTCCGGCAGGATAGCGATGTTCAATCTTGGGACGATATCGACCAAGAAGGCAAAAAAGTTGTCGTAACACTGGGCTCATATATCGAACCATTCATGCGCGACTATCTTCAGAACGCGGAATTGGTCACCGTTGCGCCGCCTGCGACGCGCGAAGGTGAGGTCATGGCAAATCGCGCTGACGTTCTTATGACCGATTACCCGACGTCGGTTAAGCTTGATGAAGAGTTCGAGTGGGCAAAAATCATCGAACCTGAATCCGACCTTCGACCGACGCCCTACTCCTACGTCGTTCCGCAAGGCGACCAGATCTGGCTGAATTACGTCAACCTGTTCGTAGACACGATTAAGTTGGACGGACGCCTCAAGCATTTTGCAGAGAAGAACAACCTTGGTCCGATCGTCGCGCCTTGAAGGCAAGTGAAAGCGGTGCGGTGGCCCGGCCGCCGCACCAAAACGAATAATCATAACGGGGCATATCCATGGGTGACTATGAATTTCGCTGGGATGTCATACCCGCGAATTTTGACTTCCTGATGAGTGGTCTGCAGCAGACACTGATCATCTCAGCGTTGACGCTTGTATTGGCGCTGATCGGTGGGTTGGTAATCGCCCTTCTCGACATGTCGAAATACACTGTGCCGCGCGTAATTGGTCTGACAATCGGAGAAATCATCCGCAACACTCCGATCCTGGTTCAGCTACTTTGGGTATACTATGTGCTACCGATCACGCTGGATATTCGGATCGAAGCATGGACGGCGCTAGTGATTGGGTTGTCACTCTATTCATCAGCTTTCATTGCTGAGGCTTACAGGGCAGGCATTCAGAGCGTGCCGACCGGACATAGGGAGGCGGCGCAAGTGCTGGGCCTTTCGCGCCTTCAGTCTTTCAAGCGTATTGTACTGCCACAAGCGATACGAATGATCCTTCCGCCGTTGGCCGCAAACTTTGTCCAACTAATAAAGTATTCGTCGCTTGGAGCCGTCATTTCTGTGGGCGAAATTACCCGTCGAGGGATGGAGCTGTCTTCTACAATCTTCCGACCTTTGGAGGTCTTCACCTTCATCGCTTTGGTCTACTTCCTGATCTGCTGGCCACTTGCGATGGGCATCCGGCTTTGGGAACGCCGGCTATCGCGCCGCTAGGCACTAGGACAACACATGCAAATTTCTGAATTTTCGCGCAGCGATCTTTATCGCAGACCGCTTTCCTTTATGTCGGCGCCATCAACGGCAGATGCTTCCGGTGCCGGCGCCGCCATCCTCGGTTGCCCATTCGATTGTGGAGTGCATCCATTCCGTATCGGGGCGCGTCAGGGGCCGGCTGCGATCCGTGAGCAATCGGGACTTGTGCGTAGATATCATCCTGAGCGTGCCGATTTAGACGTGATCGAGGACCTTGGCGTTATCGACGCGGGAGATGTGGATTTGGTGCCCTCCCGCATCGAAGATGCGTTCGCGGCCATCGAAGAAGCAGCATTTCGACTTGCGGATCGGGGCGCTGCGCCAGTTGGGTTTGGCGGAGACGGATCGATTTCCCTTCCCTTAATCCGCGCTGCCGCACGCGTCCATCCCGGTTTGGCCGTGCTCCACATTGATTCCCACACCGACGCATATCCAATCGACCCAGAACATCCGTTCGATGCCTCGACACAGTTCAGTCATGCAGCACTCGAACAACGAGTGCTGCCAGGTCTTTCGTGGCATGTTGGGCTTCGCGGCACGACAATGCGCTCCGGTGTTCATGAACACACGAAGTCTTTAGGCTACAATGCGATGACGATGGCTGAATTCCTCCGCCATGGCACGTCTAAGGTCGTAGCCGATTGGAAGGAAGCCCTCGGAGATCGACCCGTCTACCTGTCCTGGGACATGGACGTTTTTGATCCCTCCTGTGCTCCTGGCGTTTGCACGCCCGTTTGGGGGGGGCTCAGTGCGCGAGAAGGCTTAGACTTACTGCAAGCATTGGATGGTTTGAACATCGTAGCGGCAGACGTGAATACGGTTTCGCCGCCGCAGGACGTCAATGGAATGACCGCCTTTCTGGCGGCGGCTGTTACGTTTGAAATACTATTGTTAATCCGGTCGGGCCGATCATGAGCGACAATGTAAAGATTGCTGTACTGCAACACATGACCGGTCGCACGGCTTCTATGGCGGATGCGACCTCTCGCCTTGTGCAAATCGATTCACAAACACCACCGTCTGCGACCGGGCCTATGGTAGAAGCATGTCATGAACTTCTCGCCGACATACCGGGAATTGAAGTGCAACGGCATGAAAGCGACCATCCCGTCGTAAACCTCGCAGTTGTGCTTAAAGGCGGACAACCAGGGCCGAAGTTGATACTAAGTGGACATCTGGATACCTACCCTATTGGCAACAATGCAGATTGGCGCTTCGATCCTTTGAGCGGCACCATAGAAAATGGGCTGATTTACGGACGCGGATCGGCCGACATGAAAGGGGGCGTCGTAGCGTTGATAGAGACGTTACGTATGCTGGCTGACATGCGACCATTCCCCGGAGAAGTCATTCTCGCTCTCGCCGGGGACGAGGAGCGCATGGGAGAGCTGGGCACTCAACGCATGATCGACGAGCTCTCTCTATTAGAGGGTGGAGAAGTTATCGTGGCCGATACAGGCGGGCCTTCAGTGGTGCGACTGGGCGAGAAAGGCATGTTATGGGTGGACGTCGAAGCCGACGGTCGTTCTGCTCACGGCGCCCATGGTTATGCTGGCGAAAATGCGATCGACAAGCTGCTCGATGCGCTGAAAGCTCTCAGGTTACTTGAAAATATTGTGCCGCATGAACCGGAGCCAGTGCGAAGAATCCTAAATGCAGCGGCTAATACACATGGTTCGGATAGTCCTGAAGCGCGACGCACGATGAGGACCGTAACTGTGAACGTAGGTCGAATATCGGGCGGTGTTTCTGCGAACCTTGTTCCAAGTGCGGCCATTGCGGAAATCGACATCCGCATACCTGTGGGCGCAAATACGAAACAGGTTGAGATCGAGATGAAAAAACTTCTGGCGCCGCATCATATGCGTTACAAAATCCGGCGTCGCTACGAGCCGAGTTGGACGAGCACCGATAGTGGCATTGCACGAGCTTGCATAACTGGTGCAAGCGACGTGTTCAGACACGCTTGGTACGATGGTCGGATTGGCGGGTCCGACGCACGGTTGTGGAGACGAGCCGGATACCCCACCGTCGCTATAGGCCTCACGCCATTCAACCTTGGCGCGCCGGACGAGGCTGCAGATCTGGATGAAGTCCCCCGGTTGGCTGCGGCTATCGCGCTGTCCGCCATCGGGTTTCTAAATGGAGCAGTCGATAGCTGACTGGCACAATGCGTACTCGGTCTTGGGGCACTTCTCGCAGTCCGGCCCCGTTCGGCGCGCCGATGGGTGACATGATCCTGTTCAATGCAAGCTCGCCGCAGGGCCCCATGGATGGCCAAGGAGAAGATCGGGTCCGTCCCGGCCGAGGGCGCGTTGTGGAGCAGTGCACCAAACCGCAAACTCTCGTTATGAATGAGGGAGCCTTGCGGGTACATAGGTCACATCGATATTGTACATTATGTTAACGGCGTCGTCGGGCGGTTAGCGTTCGTTCGCTGCGAAATGAGGGAGTGTCAGCTCTGGGCCATTTCCGATGGGCCAGCGAAGTTGGCAGCCGTGGCAGTACAACTTTTCGCGGGATATAGGTGGATGCCGATTGTGGGTCATTAAGAGACTCCCACATGGACGGGTACGTGCCCGCTTTTAGACTTGGTCAAAGAGCGGTCACGCTCGCATGCCTTTCCGACAAGTATAAACATATTTCTCGGATTTGATCTGAGGCTTTCAGCTTGTTGAACGATTGGCGTTCATACGTGGATCGAGCATTTTAAGCAGCACGGCAAAATACCTGACAAAATTAGTTTGACTCTCTCGGGCAAGTTCTTTTTACGTGCTGTGCGAACTTAAAAATACAAAACAAATCAAGGACAGCATGAAGTACCTCAGCCTGACTGCCGCCGCCCTTTTGACAACAAGTCTTTCAGCCTTTTCGCAGGGAGGGTCTCCGTATCAGCTTGGAACGATCGAACTGGAAGCCGAAAGCGACGAGACACTGCAACAGGAAGGATATGTCGCGCAATCCGGGCGGCAGGCGACCAAGCTGGAGAGCCGGATCGCGAATATCCCGCAGTCGATCGGAACGGTTACGCAGGACGAGATAGAGGACCGCAAGCCGCGCCAGCTCTTGGAGGCCCTGGAGTTCTCCGCAGGGACCACCACCAGCACCTTCGGGTTCGACAGCCGATATGACGCGTTCTACCTGCGCGGCTTTCCGGCTTTCAATAACGGGTTCTTCCGGGACGGGCTGCGGCAGGTCAACGGGCCGTCGGCATGGTACGTTAACGACCCCTACACGCTGGAAGGCATCGCCATCCTAAAGGGGCCGTCCTCCTCGCTATATGGTGTCAGCGGTCCGGGCGGTCTGGTCAACGTGGTGTCCAAGCGCCCGAAGGCGGAGCCGTTCAACGAGTTGCGTTTCACGACGGGCACCGACAACCGGGCGGAACTGGCGTTCGACTTTACCGGTCCGGTGGACGAGGATGGGCGGCTGCTGTACCGGCTGACAGGTCTCGTGCGGGACGCCGACACGCCGCTTGCGGGCTACAAGGACGACAAGATCCTGATCGCGCCGTCGCTGACATATGATCTGACGGAGCGCACGCGTGTCACCCTTCTGACGGAATACTCGGATTCGACTGTCGGGGCGACCGCGGCCTATTTCAATCCGGCACCAGGTGTGGCGTCGGAAACCTATAGCGGCGATCCGGCCTACAACACGTTCGACAACGAACAGTATCGCATCGGATACGAGATCGCGCATGAACTGACCGACGCCGTGACCCTTCGCCAGAAGATGCGCTATTCCGAAGTGGACAGCGAATTGCGCTATAGCGGGCTTTACGATTTCGGTGGCGGCGTCGTCGGGCGCGGCTGGGGCAAATACCTTGAGACCCAGTCGAATTTCAGCATCGACAACACCATCGAGGCGCAGTTCGAGACCGGGGCCCTGACACATGAGTTCGTGGCGGGGCTGGATTACACGACCTCCGAATTCGATGCGTATTCCACCTTCGGCACCGTCTCGGCGGCCGCGGTTGAAGCTGCACCTGCGCCTTACAGCCAGGGACAGGACATCGAGCAGACGGGGATCTACATTCACGACCAGATCACGAATGGCGCGCTCAACGTCTTCGTCAGCGGACGGTACGACTATGTCGAGACCACCACGATTGATGCTATGCGGGCAGGGACGCGAACAACTGATGATGCCTTTACCGGCCGCATCGGGGTATCTTACGCGATGGCGAACGGGCTGACACCCTTTGCCAATATCTCCAGCACATTCGTGCCCAACACGGGGGTGACCTATTCCGATCCGACCGACCCAGCCAGCGACGCGCCTGCCGCACCGACAGAGGCGGTGCAGACCGAGCTTGGCTTCAAGTATGAACTGCCCGGATCCGACAGCCTGATCACCGCGTCGATCTTCGACATCCAGCAGGAGGACGGTGTCGTCTTTCAGCCAGTCAACAGCGCCGTCTTCGGCGGGTTGAACCAGGTCCAGGTGCCTTATGACCTGCGCTCTCAGGGGCTGGAGTTGGAAGGGAAATTCAACCTGGGCAACGGGCTGAGGATGACCGGCAGTTACACCTACCTGGATGTCGAGATCGAAGCCGGGACCACCGGCACGGTCGGCAATCAGTTGTCGGGGACCCCCAAGCACCAGGCAGCGCTCTGGGCATTCTATGAGCCGCAAAACGGTCTGATGGAAGGCTTCGGCATCGGCGGTGGCCTGCGCTATGTCGGCGAAAGCTATGGCGACGACCAGAACACGTACAAGAACCGCGACCGCGTCTTCGTCGACCTGGCCATGACCTATGACTTCGCCAATCAGGGCTATGAAGGCCTGGAAGTGCAGGCCAATGTTCGCAACGTCTTTGACGAGGACGGACAGACCTGCAGTGCAGGCTATTGCTATCGGCACCAGGGACGAACCGCGACCTTCGCCGTGCAGCGCCGGTTCTAGGCAATGGCGGCAGGACAACGCAGGATCGTCGGCGCGATCGGCGGGATCTACGTCGCGCAAAGCGTGCTGGGCGGGCTGACCTGGAGCGGGCTGCCCGGCGTGCTGCGGGATCAGGGATTGCCGCTGGACCATATCGGTCTTGTCTCGCTGATCGTGCTGCCCTGGGCGCTGAAGTTCCTGTGGGCGCCGGCCTTCGAGCGGCTGCGACTACCCGCAGTGGGCAAAGACCGCTCGGCTGAGCTGGTGATGGCCGGTATCGCGGTTGTCGTCACCATGCTGGCGCTGGTCGGTGCGATCGGGCCGGTGCCGGTGCTGGCCGTGCTGGGCGTTCTGCTGGTGGCCGCCACCGCCACTGCGACGGTGGACATCGCGGTGGACGGTTACGCCGTGGCCGCCCTGTCGCAGACCCGTTACGGCTGGGGAAATGCGGCGCAGGTGGGCGGCGCGTATATCGGTTCGGCCATTGGCGGCGGGGCTTTCCTGATCCTCGTGGACCGCGCCGGCTGGGCCGTGGGAACCTGGAGCATGGCGGTCGTGATCGCGGTGATCTGCCTGCCCTTCGTTTTCCTGGCACGCCGCGCGGCAAAGCCGGTGACACGGGCGCATGTGCCCAGCCTGCGGTCCGCGCTGATCCGGCCCGATCTTCGCCGTGGGCTGGTGATCGCTGCACTTTACGTGGTGGCCCAGAAAACGGCGATGGGGCTTTTCGGTCCCTTCTTTATCGACGCGGGTTACAGCCTCGGGGACCTGGGCCTCCTGTCCGGGCTCGGCAGTGTATCTCTGGGACTTCTCGGCGCGCTGACGGGTGGCGCCGTGGTGCGCCGCTTCGGTAGCCGCCTCGTGCTGGTCGGGGCCGTTCTGGCGCAAGCCTCGCTGTTGGCGCTTGTCTCGGTCGCCGCCGGCACCGGGCTGGTAGCGCCGGCGCAGGTGGCGCCCTTTGCCATGGTCACCAGCAGCGCCGTTATGGCGCTTGGCTTCGTGGCGCTCTACGCGCAGTTCATGAGGTGGTCCGACCCCCGGCAAGGCGGCGTCGACTTCACGCTTTTGCAATGTATGGACGCCGCCATGAGCATGCTGGCCGGACTGGCCGCAGGCGTGATCGCGGAGTGGTTGGGCTACGGCATCTTTTTCTGCATCGCCAGCGTGGTGTCCTTATCGACGGTTCCGCTGATCCTGTGGGCCGCATCCGGACGAAGGCTCGATGCTCCGGAGGTTCAGACATGACGCGCAAGCACTACAGAGAGGAAGCCCGCGCCGACTTGCCGGGCGTGGCCTTCGACCCGATCCGCAGGATGCTTTTGCTCCAGGTCGATGAGCACGGGCTGACCCTGCAGGAAGACGAACCGGGGCGGATCACGGTCGAAACGGGCTATGGCCTGATTGGACTGCGGGAAGGCATCGACGCGCCGGTGGCCGGCCTGGTCGCCGCGTCCGACACCCGGAACCTTTTCGTGATGAAAAACGCCATGGTCGAGCAGTTGCGCACTGTCTTGCCCGATTTGGCCGAGACCATGCGCTGGTCCGACAGTGCCGAGGCCGGTGGCTTTCCCCCGAATTTCCAATTCGGGCATGTGACGCGGGTCGAGCGGTTGGGCGACGCCTTTCTGCGCGTAACCCTACAGTTGGAAGACGTCTCTGTATTCGGCGACGACTCGATCCATTTCAGGCTGGTCCTGCCGCCAGGCGGCATGACACCGGACTGGCCCACGGTGGCACCCAACGGGTCGACGCGATGGCCCAAAGGTCCCGGCGCGCCACACATTCCGGTTTACACCGTACGCAGCCTGGACCGGGCGTCGAATGTCTTGGTTATGGACGTGTTCCATCATGACGGTGGGCGCGTGACGGCGTGGTGCGAGGAATTGCACGCCAGGGACATGCGGCGCAGCCGTGTCGGCCTTGTGGGTCCTGGCGGCGGCGGATTGGTCGATGCGCAGAGCCTTCTGATCGCCTCGGACGAAACAGGATTTCCTGCTGTTGCACGACTGATCGAAGGGCTGCCCGCAGGGGCCACCGCCGAGATGATCCTTGAAACCGCAGACGGGGCCGAAACCGCCTACCCGATCCCGGCGCATGAGGGCGTTTCGGTCCGCTGGCTATCGCGCCAGATGGGTCAGCGGATCGCGGACGCTGCTCTCGAAGCTTTGCCGCGACATCCGACATCGGCGATCTGGTTCGCCGGTGAAAAGAGAGACGCACGCCGTCTGCGCAATGCCGCAAAGACCATGGGTGTTGCGGGAGCTGCACTTAATATCACCGCATTTTGGACCGCGTAAGGAGCTTAGGCGAACTGCACCTTTGGTGCACTGAAAATAACTTCGGACCGGTAGTGAATACTTGAGCCGATGGGAGAGCGAAAGGCCTTAGATCGCTGCGCGAAACTGCAGCATGTACCACCAACCCTGATGTCAGTTTTTTTCGGAGAGCGCTATTCCAACGGCAGCTCTGGGCCAATTGCTGTCGGTGGCTGTAAAGGGCTTAAACGTCAGCTAATGGGATGTACCGGCTGCTTCACCCAGCAGGTTAGGCTTGGCCTATTTCACCTGTAGAGAGGAGAAGTAGCATGGCAAAGAACGATTTTGATGAGCTGATGTCAGTTGGCATCGATATCGGCAAAGACACATTCCATATCGTGGCATTCGACCCTGACGGGCTGTTGGTGATGCGCAAGCAGATCAAACGGTTGGCGCTGGTCCAGACGTTTGAGAAGCTGCCCCGATGCGTTGTTGGCATGGAGGCGTGTCTGAGCGCTCATTTTGTGAGCCGGACGCTCCGAAAGATGGGCTTCGAGCCCCGGATCATACCTGCAAACTATGTAAAGCCGTTCATCAAGGGCCAGAAATACGATTACAACGACGCGGAGGCGATAGCTGAAGCGGCATTGCGACCCAATCTGCCGATTGTCCCCGAGAAGAGCCAGGAACAGCTCGACTTGCAGGCGCTCCATCGCGTTCGGTCAAGGCTCGTGTCGCGACGCACAGCGACGATCAACCAGATCCGCGCCTTCTTGATCGAACAAGGCATCACGGTGCGCAAAGGTTTGCGGGCTCTGAAGAACTCATTCGAGACGATCCTGGAAGAACGCAAGGAAGAGATATCTCCGCGGATGCGGTCGATCTTGATTGGTCTCTATGGCGATTGGCTCTGGCTTGATGATCGGATCGAATCCGTTTCGAAAGAGATCGAACAGATCAGTCGCACCGAAGAGAACTGCGTCAACGTCATGACGATCCCTGGCATCGGCCCGATGATCTCGACCGCGTTGGTGGCAGCCATTGGAACGGGCGAGGCCTTTGGTCGAGGACGCGATTTTGCGGCCTGGGTTGGCCTGGTACCGCGACAATACAGTACAGGCGGGCGAACGGTTCTGGGGCGCATCACCAAACGCGGCAGCCGATACCTGCGAATGCTCTTCGTTCAGGCAGCCAAAGTCATTCTGATGCGTACCAACCGATGGCCCGACTTCAGTTTTGGCGACTGGCTGACCAAAGCTGCAGAACGGATGAACCGCAACAAACTGGCCGTCGCCCTGGCCAACAAGCTGGCAAGAATGGCCTGGAGCATCTTGAGATACAAAACGGCGTTTGACGCGCCCAGAGACGAGGTCGCTATCGGCGTGTAAGCCGGATCGACCCAAAGGAGTTCGCGACTGACAGAAAGCATGGAACGGAACAATTACGCCCCCAGAGTCTGACGGCCCATTCGGTCAGCTTGGACCTTGCCGCTAATTAGACCACGGCGCGTGCGTAACCCCAACAAGGCCACGACCCGCGTGTCGATCAGTAGGCCGGATACATATGAGCGACTTCCGAGAACATGCGAGAAATCATTTGCGAACAGCAGCCGGTACATACATAGGGGCCGTTCTCGACGGTCCGAAAGTCAGGGCGGACAGCGGTCATTCGCTGCGGAACCTGCCAACGTCCGCTTCGGTTGGATCTGTTGCGATTTTTCATCCAGTGTCTGTGCCTTCTGAGCCGATGCCAAAGCAACAGCCGACCCCGTTAAGACGGCGCGGTCAGGCCTTTGCTTCTATCGCCGCAGCCGCAGACTGGATCGCTTCAAGCGTCACGGCAAGGTCGTCCTCGGTCAGGGCGAGGCTTGGATATGTCTTGCCGGGAGATTTGAAGATCCCGTGGTGTCGCAACGTGTCGTTCCAGAGTTTTGCGCGGCCGGCGTCACTTGCCTGCACCGACCTGTAATCCCGCGCATCCTGCGCAGTGAAGATAACTTCGAACAGTGTCGCATCGCCAACGATGCGATAGGGAATACCGGTTGGCTCAAGCGCGTCGCGGATCATGCCCGCCACTCTGTCACCCAGTTCGCGCAGACGCGGGTATTGTCCGTCGCGGCGCAGGATTTCGAGGCTTTTGAGCCCCGCCGCGGCCGCCACTGGGTTGCCGGACAGCGTACCAAGCTGCATCAGCCAGCGGTCATCGTCTACCGCCGCCTTGTCGAAATGCGCCATGATTTCAGCCCGGCCCGCAGTGGCCGCGAGGGGGAAGCCGCCGCCGATCACCTTGCCCAGCGTGCAAAGGTCGGGCGTGACGCCATAAAGTTCCTGCGCCCCGCCATAGGCGAAGCGAAAGCCGGTGACGACCTCGTCGAAGATCAGCACGATGCCGTAACGGTCGCATTCGGCGCGCAGAAGGTCCAGAAAGCCCGGCGCGGGCGGGATGATGCGTTGCAGCGGCTCGACGATCAGGCCGGCGACCTGGCCCTGGTATTCGGCCAGAAGCGAGCGGATGTAGTCGGGATCGTTGAAGGGCGCGATCAGCATGTCGTCGGCCACGCTGCGGGGGATGCCGGCGCTGTCGGGGATGGCTTGGGGGAAGTTCACGCGACGCGTGGGCGCAAGGCTCATCTGTGCCTCGGCGGACATGCCGTGATAGCCGCCCTCGAACTTCACGATCTTGTCGCGTCCGGTGAAGGCGCGGGCAAGGCGCATGGCGTACATGTCCGCCTCGCCACCCGATGAGACGTAGCGCAGCTGTTCGGCGCAGGGAACGGCACGGCAGATTTCCTCGGCCAATTCGATACCGAGCGCGTTGTTGGCAAAGAAGGTCTGCCCCCTGGGGAGTTGTTCGTAGACCGCCTCGAGCACCTCAGGGTGGCCGTGGCCCAGGAGCATCGGCCCCGATCCGATCAGGTAGTCGACATATTCACGGCCGTCCTCGTCCCACACCCGCGCGCCGCGGCCTTCGCGGATCACCATCGAGGGGTTGAAATTGCCGAAGCCGCCGCCGGGCAGGACGGCGCGGGCACGCTCGGCCCAGTCGGCTTGGGTGTGATGTCTGTTCATCGGTTCAATCCAGTATCAGGTCAGGTTGGCCCAGCAGGTCGAGGTCGGGCGCTATGCCAAGGCCCGGCCCATCGGGCGGGGCGATGCGACCACGGTTGCGCACCGGGCCGCCCGGGGCCACGCGGGGCGAGACGTAGCCCGAGAGATCGCAGACGTTCAGCAGACGCGCCGGTGGGGTCGCGGCGCCGAGGTGAAGCGCGGCGGCGGTCACGATATCCGAGCCCCAGGTGCATTCGACGCACATCTTGGCGCCAAGATGCAGGCAAAGGTCGCGCGCCCGGCGCAGCGCAGAGAGCCCGCCGAATTTCGACAGCTTCAGCGCTACGGCGTCCATGATGCCGAGACCATGCGCCTGCAAGAGCGTGGCGGTGTCGTGGACCAGCTCGTCCAGTTTCATCGGCAGGCCGGTGGCCGCGCGGACCTGGGCGCATTCGGCCAGCGTGGCGCAGGGCTGTTCCAGCATCACGTCCAGATCGGCCGCGGAGCGCCCGACGCGCGTGGCCCAGAGGGTGGTCGCGCCGCAGTTCCAGTCGCCATAGACCAGCGGGCCGGGGCCTACGGCCTCGCGCACCTTGGCGAGGCGTTCGACGTCGGTCTGCCAGTCGCCGGACGCACCGAGCTTGGCCTGGAAATGCGTGATGCCGCTGGCCTGGGCGTCGCGGGCAATGCGGGCCATCTCGTCAGGGGCGACGCAGGTGATGGAGTGGTAGAGCGGCAGGTCCGCTGATTGCCGACCACCGAGCAGGGTGTAAAGTGGCAGATTCGCGGCCTTGCCGGTGATGTCCCAGAGCGCGATGTCCAGCGCCGACTTGGCGAAGGCGTGACCGGGCAGCCAGGCGTCGGTCTTTGCCATCAGCGCCTCGGCCCCCAGCGGGTCGCCGCCCAGGATCACCGGCGCCAGTTCGGTCAGCGCGGGTGCGACGCCGCGGGCATAGGCGGGCAGGTAGTGGGGGATCGGGCAAACCTCGCCCCAGCCGGTCAGGCCGGTGTCGGTCGCAAGCGCGATGACAACGCTTTCCACGGTGTCGCAGGTCTTGCCATCGGCCATGTAATAGGCCGTGTGGCTGGTCAACGGCACATGCCAGAGCGACAGGCGGGTGATCTTCATTCGGCGGGTTCCGTCATGGTCTCGGCGCGGGGCAGGAGGCTTTGCGGATCGTAGGCCGGTTCGCCCAGAACGCGCGCGGCGCGGGGCTGGCCCTGGATCACGACCTCAAGTTTTGTGCCGGGGGTGGTGGCGTGAGGCTTGAGATAGGCAAAGGCGAGGATCTTGCCGACGCTGTGGCCATAGGCGACCGAGGCGGTGGAGCCGACGACCGTGCCGTTGAGCAAAACCGCCTCGCCGCCGTGGCCGTCGATTTCGCCGTCCGGCTCGATTTCCAGGTAGGCGCAGACCCAAGGCAGGTTGCCCTGTTTCGCCTGTTCGGCGCTGGCGCGGGTGACGTCGGCACCGAGATAGTCCTTGTCGAGCCGGGCAAAGCGCATCACGTCGGCCTCTGGCAAAGTCACTTCGTTGGTCAACTCGCCCGCGCCCTTGAACGCCTTTTCCATGCGAAGGGCGTTCATGGCGAAGCTGCCGTAGTCGGCGATGCCGTGCGCCTTGCCGGCGGTCCAGAGGGCGTCGTAGACCGCGAGGGCGTGCTCGCGCGGCATGTGCAATTCCCATCCCAACTCGCCCGCGTAGGACATGCGGAAGGTCCAGATCGTTGCGCCGGCCACGGTGATCCGCTGTGCGGTCAGCCATCGGAAGCCGGTATTCGAAAGATCGGCGTCGGTGCATTGCGCCAGCACCTTGCGCGATGCCGGGCCGTTGAGGGTGAGCGCGGCCCAGTCGTTGGAGCGTAGGATGACTTCGGCGTCCTCGCCTGCGCGGTTCTGGTCGATGTGATCCAGCAGGCGCTGTTCGAAGAAGGCGGCGCAGACGAGATAGAAGCGGTACTCGGCCAGCTTGACCACGGTCGTTTCCAGTTCGATCCGGCCGCGACGGTTGAGCATGTGGGTCAGCGCGATGCCCCCCACCTTTTGCGGCAGACGGTTGGCGGTCAGCCGGTCCAGAAGCGTGGCGGCGTCGGGGCCGCTGACCTCGACCTTGGTGAAAGCGGAGATGTCCATGATCCCGACCCCGGTGCGGAGCGCCTTGCATTCGGCGGCGACGATGTCGTGCACTGCGTTGCGACGGAAGGAATACTGGTCTTTTTGCGGCACGCCACCCGTCGCGAACCAGCGGGGGCGTTCGTGGCCGTAGACCTCTTCAAAGACCGCGCCTTTATCTTTCAGCCGGTCGTAGAGCGGGGACGGTTTCACCGGGCGCCCGGCGAGACGGTTGAAATGCGGGAAGGGGATTTCGTGGCGCAGGCAGTAATCCTCCTTGGCCTTAACGATCTGCCAGTCCTTGGTGGCATAGGCGCCGAAACGGCGCGGATCGTAGTCGCGCATCGAGATGTCGGCGGCGCCGTGCACCATCCAGCGGGCCAGTTCGCGGGTCAGGCCCGGCCCCCAGCCGATGCCGATCTGCGTGCCGCAGCAGCACCAGTAGTTGCGCACGCCGGGCGCGGGGCCGATCAGCGGGTTGCCGTCGGGCGGATGGCTGATTGCGCCGTGCACGTCGCGGGTGATGCCCAGCTCGGCAAAGATCGGCATCCGGTCCATCGCGTTTTCCAGCCAGGGCATGACGCGGTCATAATCGGGGTCGAACAGCTCGTTCTCGGCCTCCCACGGGCAGTGGTCTTCCCACACGGTGTTGGGGTTTTCCTTTTCGTAGATCCCGATCAGGCCCTTTTTCTGTTCCATCCGGATGTAGCCGGAGACCTTCCTGTCGTCGCGGATGACAGGCAGTTCGCGGTCGAGATCCTGGAACTGGGGCACGGTGTCGGTGACGAAATAATGGTGGGTCATGGAGGTCATGGGCAGTTGCAAGCCCGACCACTCGCCGATCTGCCGCGCATAGGTGCCGCCCGCGTTGACCACGTGTTCGCAGCGGATGCTGCCCTGTTCGGTTTCCACCACCCAGTCGTCGCCCTGCCGGGTGATGTTGGTGGCGCGGCAGCGGCGGAAGATGCGCACGCCCTTCTGGCGCGCCCCGGCCGCCATCGCCATCGTGACGTTGGTGGGATCGACATGACCGTCGTCTGGGGTGTGCAACGCACCGAGCACGCCGTCGAGGTTATAAAAGGGGTGTAGTTCTGCGATCCTGTCCGTTCCGACCAGCTCGATGTTGAAGCCAAGCGCGCGGCCCACCGACAGGGTGTGGCGCAGCCAGTCCATCTCGTCCTCCGTATAGGCAAGGCGGAACGAGCCGCAGCCGTGCCATGTCACGGGTTGGCCGGTTTCGGCCTCGAGCCCCCCGGAATAGAGCCCGATGTTGTAGTCCACGCATTTTCCCAGGCTGAAGCTGGAGGTGGAGTGGGTGATTTGCCCCGCCGCGTGCCAGGTGCTGCCGCTGGTCAGCTCGGCCTTTTCCAGCAAGACGGTATCGTTGCCCCACCCCTGATGCGCGAGGTGATAGGCAAGGCCCACCCCCATGACGCCGCCGCCGACGATGACGACGCGGGCATGGGACGGGAGTGTCGGTCCGGACATGGCGATTTTTCCTGTGAGCAGAGTCGCATTTTCGATGGACATGGTAGTCGTACATTTGTACCATCGTCAATCATGAATCAAACAAACGTATCAAACGCCATCCTTGACCGCCTGAGTGACGAGTGGGAGCGCCTGACCCCCGAGGCGCAGAAGGCCGCACGCTATGTTCTGGAAAACCCCGCCGATGTGGGCGTCTCGACAGTGCGCGAAATCGCCGAGGCGGCGAACGTGAAGCCCAACACATTCGTGCGCATGGCGCGACAGGTGGGGTTCGAAGGCTATGACGATTTTCGCGCGCCCTTCCGAGAGGCCATCCGCAAGGGCGGAGTCAGTTTCCCGGACCGGGCGCGATGGTTGCAGGACATCCGCAAGTCCGGCGAAATCGGCGGGCTTTACGCCGACATGATCGATGCGGCGGCGCGCAACATCGAGGAAACCTTCGCCACGATTTCCGAGGATGCGCTGAAGGCCGCGGCCGAGGCGATCTGGGCCTCGCGGCAGGTGTTTACGCTGGGTGTGGGCGTCAACAACGCCAATGCCCGCAATTTCACCTATCTGGCGTCCACCGGCATGACGCAGTTTCACAGCATTCCGAAGCCCGGATCGACCGCGGCGGACGACCTGGCCTGGGCCGACGGGCGCGATGTGCTGATTGCCATGACGATGAAGCCCTACCGGACAGAGGTGATCGAAGCGGTGCGTATCGCCCGTGACCAGGGCATAACAGTCATCGGCATTTCCGACAGCCCGGCCAGCCCGATCATCCTGCACGCGCAGCACGGATTCACAGTGGCTGTGGACACGCCGCAGTTCTTTCCGTCCTCGGTCTCGACCATCGCGCTGCTGGAAACCCTGCTGAGTTTCGTGATCGCGGTGGCCAGCGACGAGATCGTGGAGCGTGTCGAGAAATTTCACCAACGCCGGCATCAGCTGGGTCTCTACCGGGAGGAGCCGGAATGACCATCGCACTGACCCATTCGCTGGAGGCGAGGTATTACACCGACCCCGCCATTTTCGAGGCCGAGCGCACGGGCCTTCTGTCGCGGACCTGGCAGTTTGCGGGCCACGGCAGCCAGCTTGAGAACCCCGGCGATTACTTCGCCTTCGAGATGGCCGGTGAGAGCCTGTTCTGCATCAAGGGGCGCGATGGCGAAATCCGCACCTTCTATAACGTTTGCCAGCACCGGGCGCACCAGCTGGTCAGTGGCGCTGGGTCGACCCGCGTGGTGGTCTGCCCGTATCATGCGTGGACCTACGAGCTGACGGGGGCGCTGCGGGCGGCCCCGAACACCAAGGCGGTGCCGGGATTCGACAAGTCCCGCGTCTGTCTGACCGAAGTGCGTACCGAGGTTTTCCTGGGCTTCATCTTCGTCAACCTCGACCCGGACGCGGCGCCGATGGACCAGTGGTTTCCCGGCGTGCGCGCCGAATTGATGGAATGGCTGCCGCACTGGGAGAGCCTGAAGCCGCTCGAATGGGTGGAGATCCCGGAGAACTGCAACTGGAAGGTTTCGGTCGAGAACTATTCCGAGTGCTATCACTGTTCGCTCAACCATCCGACCTTTTCCACCGGGGTGATCAAGCCGGAAACCTACGATATACAGCCGCAAGGCTATTGCCTGCGCCACACGACCGAGTGCCAGAGCCTCGAGAACATGAGCTACGAGATCGATCCCTCGAAGCCGCATTCGCAGGAATATTCGAGCTGGTTCCTGTGGCCGATGTTCAGTTTCCAGGTCTATCCGGGCAACGTGCTGAACACCTATCACTGGCGCGCCGTCGGCCCGGATCATGTGGTCGTCTGGAGGGGCTGGTACACGATCGGTGGCTGGGACAGCGAGGTGATCCGCCGGCTGGCGGTGCAGGACCGGGCCACCACGGTCGAAGAGGACATCCACCTGGTGGAATCGGTGCAGCGCGGGCTGAAGTCGCGCGGCTACGTGCCCGGGCCGCTGGTGGTCGATCCGGGGTGCGGCGTGAACTCGGAACACTCGGTCATGACGCTTCAGAAATGGATGCGCGAAGGTGTCGGAGGATAATATGAGAGAGTGGGTGAATATTTGTTTCAAGGTCGTGTGGTGCGCAGGCGGTGCAGGTTGGAACAACGCGATCAATCAAAGACGTGTGAAAACCTGCTGAACTCGCTCCGTGCGTTGTGGGTCGATTGGCGGCGAGTCCGTAGCTACTTCGTTTATCGTCCCGGATACATTTGCCTTGGCCCTTTCTGTCTGTTCGGGATTGAACGAAGCGACCTTGTGTAGGTAGCGACTATATCGCGGGCCGCGCTTTCTGCGCGTGCGTGGAACCGATTGAAAGATAGAGTTGTATCCTTGTGTTGGAGGTCTGATTGTTGCCGCTGCTCTCGTGTCACGAGTACTCAGCCAAAGCAGAAGTTTGCGCAATAACAACCGAAAGGCAGCTTTGGGCCGTGTACGGACGTTGTACTTGACCCCGCCGAGTGCATGAAATACTCCTCTGAATTATTGAGCGGGCGTTGTGTAATGGTAAGACCTCAGCCTTCCAAGGAAGTGTTATGAGTTTCGTGCGGCTTCATACTCTTGCTAGTAGTTTCATTTTATTCAATTATATATTGCATCAGGCTTCGCCCTGTATCATCTCTTATCATGCTGCTCCCGACAAAAAGCCGACAAAATGCCAAAGCTCACCGAAACCTTCGTGCGTAAGGTTGCTCTGACAAAACAGGGCACTGCCAAACACTGGGACAACGAGGTCAAAGGCCTTGTTCTGTTCGTCGGCAAGAAATCAAAGACCTGGTATTTCCAGAAAGATGTTGGCGGCCAAACACGCCGCGTGCTTATCGGGCGTTATCCAGTGATCTCGTCCGACGCGGCCCGTCAAACCGCGCTTGGCTTCGCACTTGAGTGGGGCAGGGGCGCTGGAAAGAAGATCCAGATCGGCGCCCCGACGCTTCAAGCCGCCATGGAGGCCTATCTCGCGCGACCCAAGTTGCGGTCTGACACGCACAAGTTATCGGTCCGGCAGCAGTTTGAATTGCATCTGAAAGACTGGCTGCGCTTGCCGCTGGATGAAATCACTAAAGCCATGGTTGCGGAGCGACATCGCTCGATGGCGGCGACGCCGTCAGCGGCAAATCACACGCTGAAGTATTTCCGAAGTGTCTGGAACCATGCGCGCAGGGTCCATGACCTGCCCGAGTCTCCCACGATGGCGATTGAATGGTTCGAAGAACGTCCCAACGGGGGGATCATTTCAGATTTCCAAGCTTGGAGGCAAACCATTGATGGTCTCTTCAATCCCATCCATGCGGTTTTCTATGAACTGCTGCTGTTCACCGGGCTCCGAAAGACAGAAGCGCTGACGCTGCAATGGAAACATATTCATGAAGACTTTCTGCATCTGCCAATGACCAAGAACGGCCGGAGTTTCGACCTGCCGATCCTTCAGCTGCACCACGAAATTCTGGCCCCAGTCCGAGGATTACACCAAACTTGGGTCTTCCCGTCACCGAAGTCGCCATCTGGTCATGTGGAAGGCCCGCAAAGGATAGCGTGGCCGCCGCACGCTCACCGCAGGACGTTCGCAACCGTAGCTATGGAAGCGGGCATTCTTGAGGAAGTGGTTGGGCGACTGCTCAATCATACGCCACTGTCGATCACTGGGCAGAGATACACCAAGCCATCGCTCGATGCTTTGCGACCCGCTATGCAAGTTACTTGCGATGAAATTGAGAACCGAATTGGGTTAATTGGCAAGAAGTCTTGACGTGAGGGAGTTGTGTCTGAGTTTCAGCGAACCTCGATCTAAGGCAGGGGCTTGGAATCCTCGGAAATGAAAAATCATGCGCTTCAACTTGAAAGGACACCAACGATATGAAGGGAATTCTGAGTTAACCGTGCCAATCCACTGCGATTGAGGCCAACGGAATCGGCCTGAAAGGTCGCTTTTGAAAACGAATCAATTTTCTTTCAAACACACAATATCATGCGGATTTTCACACTGAAATGTGATGTTAGGCCAAGTTAGGACCGCTTTGCGTGCTTTTTCTTGCATTTTGGTTCTGGAATTTTGTGAGCTGCTGACCTCTTGAAGAAAAGGAGGCCAGAGTGGGTTTCGGAGCAGAAAAACGACTGATCAGCAGAACAGAAGTTGAAGAGCATTTCGGTGTCTCGAAGCGCTTTCTCGAGCTGGCGGCCATGAAAGGTGAAGGACCACGCTTCGTCAGGATCGGGCGAACCGTGAGATATCGCCGTGAAGATATCGAAGAATGGATCGAAAGCTGTGTCATCGAACCTGCAGAGCGCGCTGGCCGGTGAAGCACATCAGTATGTTTCGCAGGCTCCGGTTCGTAGGTTGCCAGAGCGGCGAGGCTGGCTAGTGGGATCTGAGAAAAAAGCTGTCAGGTTGCTGGACAAATGGCAAGCAGTGGACCGTGCGACGAATGACAGGCGGCTTAATACCACCGATGTCTGTGTCTTCTTTCGCTTGCTTTATCATCACAATTCGCAGACGGGAGCCTGCTTTCCAAGCCAAGAGACCTTAGGGGGAGCTCTTGGAAAAGAACCGAGAACAATTCGAAACTCACTCAATAATCTTGAGGAGGCTGGCTACATCCGCAAGCTACGTCAGCGTCACAACGGTGGTAGCAATAACTACCTGCTGAACATCTTCGGGGCGGAAGAATTCTTCCAGACGTGCGGAAGGAAACTTCCGGAACGGCGGAAGAAAACTTCCGACGATACAAAGAAAGAAAGAGGGAAAGAAACAAGAGAAATTCCCAACGAGGAATGCCATGTAGGCACGCAATCCAAGAAGGCATCGATCAAGCAGAAGCCGTCACGCAGTCCCGAGCAGTTTCAGAACAGTATGGCGAGCTCGCTTGGACGGCACGGCGAGGGATGGGAGCTCATGATGAAGGCCCCAGAAGGCTTCATTGAAAAGTTGGAGGCATCATTCCTTGATGAAGAAATAAGCCTTGGCGAGGCAAGAAGCAGATTGCTCAAGGAAGTGGCGAAAGCATGAAACATGCTATTAGCTGACGAGCTGCACTTGAACAAAGGGCGGGGGAGGGTTGAGGACGAGAGTCGTGGTTCGGGGACCGGAGAGGGAGCCTTTCTTTGCAGCGAATGGAAATTGAATAGAGAAATCCAATCTCAGATTGCTCTGAAACGCCAGCTCGAAAGCCCCCGCTAGCCCGACAATACTGTCAACTGGATTCTTTTTTACCAACCCATGAAACTGTCCGTCATGGCCTGAAGCTAGTATGCTCCCAAGTTCTTCTTATAGGCGTGTAAAGCTTAAGGTGCTCAGATGATCAAATACGCTTCAGCGACCGAGCTGAAAGACCGCCTAGATGCACATGCGAGGATCGGACTTATCGATGTTCGAGAGCATGGCCAGTACGGCGAAGGACACCTTCTTTTCGCTTCAAACTGTCCGTACAGTCGGTTGGAGCTGCGCGCGCCGCTGCTGTTACCCGACAGGAAAGCCGAGATTTATCTGTACGACGAGGGCGATGGTGTCGCCGAACGCGCTGCTGACCGGCTTGCGTGTATCGGATATGAAGACGTGTTGGTTCTTCGCGGCGGTCTGGCCGCGTGGCAAGCGGCGGGATACGGGACGTTCAAGGGGGTCAACGTGCCAAGCAAGGTTCTGGGCGAACTGGTCGAAGTGGCGGAACGTACTCCGCAGATCAGCGCCGAGGCATTGGAAGACCTGCAAAAGAACGAGGGCGGCTTGAGCCTGTTCGACGGCCGGCCCGCCCGGGATTACCGCAAGATGACGGTGCCCGGTTCGCGACATCTGCCGAATGGCGAGATGCTCTATCGGTTCGCCGCGCTGGGCCTTCCCGAAGACCAGCCGGTCGTCATTCATTGCGCCGGGCGCACCCGTGGCCTGATCGGCGTGCAGAGCCTGATCAACGCAGGTATTCGGAACCCAGTTTATGCAATGGAAAACGGGACCCAAGGGTGGGCGCTGTCGGGCAGGAAGCTGTCCCGCGGCAATGACGCGGCGCCTTTGCCGGACCTTTCAGTGGACCAGTTGGAGCAAGGGCGCGCGTTCGCCGAGCGTTTTATCGCCCGGTATGACCTGCCCGCGATAGGCCCTGGGGAAGTGCCGGCGTGGCGCGACGAACAGGCCTACGTGATCGACGTCCGCTCGGATGCGGAATTTGCGGCCGGTCATGTGCCTGGGGCAGTGCATGCACCGGTCGTCCAACTGGTTCAGGCGACGGATGAATGGGTGGCAATGCGCCGGGCGCGGATTGCGCTCTTCGACGACAATGGCGTGCGTGCAGCCCTGGCGGCATTCTGGTTGCGGCAGTTGGGTCATGACGCAGTTGTCGTCATGGATGGATTGAAGCTCGTGGCAGACGATTCGGCCCGTTCAATGCCCGAGAGGCTCTCTGGTATCACATGTGTCGAACTGGCTAGGTTGGGCTGTTCAGCAACCGTAATCGACCTTCGTTCAAGTATGGCCTATCGCGCCGGCCACATCCCGGGAGCGCTTTGGGCAATCCGGCCACGTGCTGAAGACGTCAAGGCGGAGGTCGAGGGATCTGTGGTGCTCGTTGCCGATGATTCTGGCGTCGCGACACTCTTTGCGTCGGAACTTGACGACGAGACTCTGGCGGATTGCCGATATCTCGAAGGTGGGATGGAGGCGTGGACGCGGGCCGGTGGCGCGATTGAGGTCACCCCTGAAAGACCGGCGGATGACGAGGCCATTGATTTTCTGTTTTTCGTCCATGACCGCCACGACGGCAACCTCGAGGCGTCACGGCGCTATCTTGAGTGGGAAACCGGCCTTGTCCGGCAATTGGACCTCGGTGAGCGGAGGGCTTTTAAAATCATACGGACAAAGGCGCATGCGGATGTGTGAGGGGGCGTAGGTGGGTGTGGTACCGCAAGGAATTTCCACCAAGCAAACGATCTAGCCGGGAGCAGGCCCGTGATTGCGCTTTTCATGAGAGAGCGCCATTTCGTAGAGCGCCTCGATATGGTCGCCGTACCTGACTGTGGACCGGTGCAGGTAATAGGAGACCCGAGGCAGCGACGGCAGGCCGAACTCCGGACCCAGGATCTTGACGTCGCTGCGAAAGGCGCTCAGTGCTCGAGGGGTTATACCCAGCCCCGCTTCGACCGCGAAACGCACGCCGGTGGGGCTGGCGGTTGTCAGGCGCTCGTAATAGGGCAGGCCGGCCATGTCCAATGCGTTGAGACCGATCCGGCGGAACATGCTGGGCTCGTCGGTCAGGATCAGAGGCCAGGCGGCTTCGTCGGGGCGTTCCCAATCCTGCGCGGCGACCCAATGGGCCCGCAGCAGCTTGATCAGCTTGCCTTCGCGGTTGCCGAGGCGCCAGGTGCTAATCGCCAGATCGAGACCTCCATCCTCAAGCGCCTCCATCAGGGCGCGACTGCGGTCGATCTGAAGAATGACCCGGTTGGTCGGGTGTAGGCGGGCGAACTCTCGTAAAATGCCTGGGAGGATCGCGTTGGCGATTTCGAGCGGCGCGCCGATGCGCACGATCTCAGACGCGTGGCTGCGCTCTGCGGACAAAATGGCATGGTTACACATAGATATGATTTCACGGGCGTGTCGCAAAAGGGCATGCCCGGCCTCGGTCAGCTTTCTTTGACGCCCGGCGGTAATAAAGACCGGCCTGCCGACAGCGTCCTCTAGGCTTCGCATTTGTTGCGTGATGGCTGACTGGGACCGGCCGAGGACGTCTGCCGCAGCGGTAAAGCTGCCGTGTTCGTCTATCGCGATCAGGGTCTTGAGATGTGCAATCTGCAAATCCGGGCGCATGGTGAAAGTCCTAAAGAAAAACTTATGGGTTCTCCAAAATTATTAATTTTTAAAAAGGTTTTATTCAAGTAACAGTCTCGCTGATCAAACGCGCCGGCCTTCCTGCAGGGATTGTCGGGATTTTTTTCAGGTACAGGGAAGGAAAAATATGAAACACCTCACACTTGCAACGGCGCTCAGCGCAATTGTTATGGCAGGGTCCGCCTGGGCTCAGTCGTACCCCGAAAAAGACATCGACCTAGTTGTTCCGTTCGATCCCGGTGGCTCCGTTGATGTGACCTCTCGCATCATCGCGGAAACTGCGAACACGATCCTCGAAGGTGCGGAGATAAATGTCGTGAACCGGTCCGGCGGCGGCGGTGTCGTCGGCCAGACCAGCGTCGCGACGGCCAAAGCCGATGGTTACACTGTTCTGGCGATGACCAGCTCGGTCGTGACGAACCCGCAGATGAAAGGTGCCTCGTACGAAGTGACCGATTTCCGGCCGGTTGCCCTTTATAACCTGGACCCCGAGGTCATCGCGGTTCCGGCGGATTCGCCCTATGAGACCGCCGAGGAGTTTCTTGCCGCGGCCGAGAACGAGCGTCTGAACATCGTGGTCGCCGGCATTGCCACGTCGCACCACATGTCGGGCCTGGCCATCGAACGCGCCACCGGGCTGGAGTTCACCTATGTCCCGACCAAAGGGTTCGGTGCGCAGGTTCAGGCGATTGCCGGGGGTCATGCCGACGCCGCGCTGTGGCCGATGGGCGAAGCGAGTGGCCAGGTCGGCCCCGACGGTGTGCGTATCCTCGCGATCGCGTCCGAGGAACGTCACGAGGATTTCCCCGATGTGCCGACCTTCCAGGAGGCCGGGATCGATATTCCGATCTGGGCCACTTTCCGCGGATGGGCCGTGCCAAAGGGCACGCCGGATGAAGCCGTGAAAGTGCTTTCGGACCTCATGAAGTCGGTCTACGAAACCCCGGAATACGTCGAGAAGATGCAGGCGGCCGGCTATGTGCCGGTTTACCGCGACGCGGAGGGCTTTGAATTCGTGGTCAACAACTACGCGGATCAGACCTCGGCGATCATCGAGGAAGCTGGTCTCGGGCAATAAGGCCGGATCGACGCCCCCGGCACAGGCCGGGGGCTTATTCATGTCGAGGGAAACGATGAAGTCTAATGCGCGCGGGAAGGGTCTGTTGGGACACAGCGATACCTGGGTCGGTCTGGGTACCTTTGCTTTCGGAGCTGCGGCCACAGCGATGGCCAGTGGATTTGATCCTATGTCGCGCAGCTATCCGCTGCTGTTGTCGATTTTGCTAATGGTTTTCGGCGCAGGGCTGATCTTGCGTGTCGTCCTGTCCTCGCCTGAGAATGTATCCCTTGCTCTGCCGGGGAAGGTCGCCGCCCTCGCGACACTGGTGATCCTCCTTTGGATCGCAGCGCTGTCGCTGGGGCTGGGTTTCGTCTTGCCGACGCTGCTGATGCAGATCGCTTTCCTTGCGATTTGCGGTATCCGCCCGTTCGGGCGCGTCGTGATTTACGCTGCGCTTGTCACGCTTGTGGGTTACGCGGCTTTTGTGTGGGTGCTGGGCGTTCGTCTGCCCGAAGCCCTCTCCCCGTATCTTATCTGAGGCAGGACCATGGAAATGATCCTTCTAGGGTTCCAGACCCTTACCGATCCTATGGTCGCGATGATGCTGCTGGTTGGCGTGATCGCCGGAATGGTTGTCGGCTCGATACCCGGTATCAATGACAACATAGCCTTTGCGGTCTTTATTCCGTTCTCGTTTTCGATGCCGGCCGATCAGGCATTGGCTCTGATGGTCGGAGTCTATTGCGCGGCGGCGACGGGCGGTGCCATCCCGGCCATTGTCATCAAGGTGCCTGGAACGGCCTCGGCCCTGTTGACCGCGGAAGACGGGAACGCCCTGGCCGGCAAGGACAAGGCCGGGCTGGCGTTGTCTATTGCAATCACCTCTTCGGTCGTGGGCGGCCTGCTGAGTTCTGTCGTGTTGCTTCTGTTCGCACCTTCGCTGGCGAAGGTGGCGCTGGAGTTCGGCTATGTCGAGAATTTCGCGCTGGCGATCTTGGGCTTGTCGAGCGTGGTCGGGCTGCTGCGCGGCAATATTTTGAAAGGGTGCATTTCTGCTGTGATCGGCCTGCTGGTCGCGACGATCGGGTTCAGTCCGATGACAGGCTCGCCGCGCTTTACTTTCGGCAACGTCAACCTGATCGAAGGCATTCCCTTCGTGCCGCTGCTGGTCGGGTTGTTCGGCATCGCCGCGATGCTGGACCTGAAGGCCGATATCCTTAAGGACCGCGACGCCAATGTGACCACGCCGTCCCTGCCGAAGATCGGCTCGCTAAAGCTTTCGCGTGGGCTGGTTCGGCGGCTTGCGCCGGTCTGGGGCATCAGCGCGGCCATCGGCAACGTGATCGGAATGTTGCCCGGTGCGGGGATGCTGATGGCGATTTTCCTTGCCTATGACCAGGCCGCGCGCCGCTTTCGCAACAAGTTCGCCGGCAAGCCCGGCGAGAACGACTGGGGCGATGGCGCCCCCGAGGGCGTCGCCGCGCCCGAGGCCGCCAACAATGCTGTCACGGCCAGTTCGATGGTGCCGTTACTGTCGCTCGGCATTCCGGGAAACTCTACCTCGGCGTTGTTCATCGGTGCGCTGGCGCTGCATGGCATGGTGCCCGGTCCGCTGCTGTTCACCCAGCATGGAGACGTGGCTTGGATGATCATCGTCGCGTTTCTTGCCGCCAACATCTTTCTGTGGCCGGTGGCATGGCTGGTGCTGCGCACGGTGTCCCGGTCGATCTTTGCCATCCGCAAGGAAGCGATGGTGGGTGTTATCGCGATGCTCTGCCTGATGGGGGCCTATTCCGACGGCGCGAACATTTTTAATATGTGGGTCGCCATCGTTGCGGGCCTCGTGGCCTACGTGATGCGCCTGGCCAGCATCCCGCTTGGTCCGGCAATCCTCGGTCTGGTGCTGGGGCCGCAGCTGGAGGCGTCGCTGAACAACTCTCTCAACATCTCGCAGGGAAACTGGCTGGTGTTCGTTGATCCGGTCAATCACCCGATCAGCTTCGGCATGATGATCTTTTCGGCGTTGTTGTGGATCGTGCCGATCCTTGTGGGGCTGCGTGACCGGGCCGCCATGAAGAAAGACAAAAGATGAATCGCGAAACCATGTTGATGCACTTCGGCCGGACACAGACGCCGGGGCCCGCAAACCCGCCGATCGTGCGCGCATCGACCGTACTGCACGACACGGTCGAATCTTACCGTGAAACCAAAGCCGCGCGGGACACGGATGACCGCGTTCTGTCCTACGGGCGCCGCGGCACAACGACAGCGCACGAATTGTCTGCGGCACTGTGTTCGCTGGAAGAGGCCGAGGCGTGTTTTCTGTTTCCCACCGGCGTGGCTGCCATTGCAGGTGGCCTGATGCCGTACCTTGCGTCGGGCGACCACCTGTTGGTGGTGGACACGATCTTTCCCGCGACGCGCAGCTTCTGTGACACGGTTCTGGCGCGCTACGGCGTGGAGGTCGATTATATTCCGTGGAGCACGACAGACCTGTCGGAGTACGTCAAGCCAAGCACGCGCCTCGTGCTGGCCGAAAGCCCCGCCTCGCAAACCTACGAGGTGATGGACCTGCCCGCGCTTTGCAAGAACGCGCACGATCACGGGCTGATCGTGGCGGCGGACAACACTTATGGGTCAAGCTGGCTCTATCGGCCGCTGGCGCTGGGCTGCGACGTGTCGATCATCGCCGGGACGAAATACATTGGCGGCCACGCGGACAGCATGATGGGTGCGGTGGCTGCAAGAGGGCAGGCGGTGGATGCTTTGCGCAAGCACACTGCGACGACTGGCCAGACGATCAGCCCGGATGATGCCTATGCCTGTATCCGGGGCCTGCGGACCCTCGGACTGCGCATGGAACGGCACGGCGAGAATGGTTTGGCACTGGCGCAGTGGTTCCAGGGCCGGTCGGAAGTGTCCAGGGTCTTGCATCCCGGTCTGCCCGACCATCCGGGCGCAGGTATCTGGGCCCGGGATGCAAGCGGCACCAATGGCCTTTTGACGGTGGATTTCTGCGACTGGTTCGATGCCGAGCGCTTTGTCGATCGCCTTCAGCTATTCTCTATCGGCAGTTCCTGGGGCGGTTTCGAAAGCCTTGCAATGCCCTGCACCCCAGACAATGGCCGCGCTTTCGGATCGGACACCGGCGCCCGCGCCATGATCCGCTTTCACGCCGGGCTTGAACATGTCGACGACCTGATTGCCGACTTGGACCAATCTTTCTGCAACGCCTGATGGCTCCATCACGGGCACGATTACCGCGCCTGAAAAACCAAACATGACTAGGAGAGTACCTCATGGGAACGAGTGTCTTTGATTCCGAATTGCTGATGAACGCATGGTCCACCGCCGAGATGCGCGACGTCTTCAATGACCGTGCCCGCATGCAGGCCTGGCTAGATGTCGAAGCGGCCCTGGCGCTAGTGCAGGCTGAGCTGGACATTATCCCGGTGGAGGCCGCCAAGGAAATCGCGGCGAAATCCAACTACGACGCTATCGACCTCGACCTCGTGCTGGAACATCTTCGCGTCACTAAGCACCCCTTGGTTCCCACCGTACGCGCGCTGGAACATGCCTGCGAGGGCGGCGCCGGCGAATACGTGCATTTCGGGGTCACAACGCAGGACATCATGGACACCGCGCTAGTGCTGCAATTGCGTAGCGCGACGGAAATCCTGCGCCGCGACCTGAAGGCCATCGCCAGAGACTTGATGCACCTGAGTGAGGAGCATCGCAACACCCCGATGATGGGGCGGACACTGTCGCTTCAGGCCATTCCGGTCACGTTCGGGTTCAAGACCGCGATCTGGATGTCGGAAATCGACAGGCACCTCGAGCGGCTGGACGAGATGGAAAAGCGCGTTTTCGTCGGTTCCATCGTCGGCGCGGTTGGCACCAAGGCCTCGTTCGGTCCCAAAGCGGACCAGATGGAGCACGCGATCAACGAGCGCTTGGGTCTCGGCACGCCGAACATTTCTTGGCAGGCTGCGCGTGACCGTTTCTACGAGTTTGGATCCGTGATGGGCGGTATCAATGCCACGCTCAACAAGATCGGCAACCAGCTTCTGCTGTTGGCGCATAACGAGTTCGACGAGATCGCGGAGCCGTTCGGGAAGGGGCAGGTCGGTTCGTCGACCATGCCGCACAAGCGCAATCCGGCGGTGACCGAGAATTCCGTCACCGTCAGCAACACGCTGAAGTCGAATATCAACATGCTGTCGGACATTACCAAGCACGAACATGAGCGCGACGGCGCGGTGTGGAAGATGGAGTGGAAGATCCTGCCCGAGATCTGCCTGATGCTCTCCGTCGTTTTGGATAACCTGAAGTTCGTCTTTTCAGATCTTGACGTCCGCAAGGAGAGCATGTTGGCGAACCTCAACTTGTTGAAGGGCTACGCGCTTGCAGAGCGGGTGATGTTTGCGCTGTCCGACAAGATGGGCAAGCAGACCGCGCATGAAGAAGTCTACGAGGCGGCCATGCGCGGGCTGGAATCTGACATCCTGTTCCGCGACGCCTTGTTGGCGAACGAGGCGATCCGTGCGGCCGTCAGCGAGAAGGAGCTGGATGCGCTTCTGGATCCGACCACCTATGTGGGCGCGGCACCGGAACTGACGGATAATGCAGTCGCCTCCGTACGCTCCAAAGGGCGCATTTAAGGCGCGAGGTCCGGACCATGACGTATTCCCAAGAGCTTGCCGCGTTTGTCTGCACCCTTACGACGGAGAAAATCCCCGAAGGCACGCGGGCCCGCGCGCGCCAGTTGATGACCGACACGCTTGGTGTCGGGCTCGCCGGGACGCGCCATCCGAACTTCGAGAACGCAATGGCCGCCGTGTCGGCCATACCCGGGACACGCGGTGACCATCCGGTCATCGGATGTTCGACACGATTCTTGGCCACCTATGCGGCGTTGGCCAACGGGGTGGCGTGCCATGTGCTCGATTTCGACGACACGCACACGGCCTCGATCGTGCATGGCAGCGCCATATTCTTGCCGCTCGTCCTGGCATTGGGCGAAGAGCTGGGCCGGTCGGGCAAGGACGTGCAGACGGCTTTTGTCGCGGGCTGGGAAGTCGCCGCTCGGGTCGGGATCGCTTCGGGGAACAGTTTCCACAACCGCGGCTTCCATTCGACAGCGATTGCCGGAATCTTCGGGGCAACGGCGGCGGCGGGCAAGCTTCTCGATCTGACGCCGGAACAAATGACCCATGCCTTCGGCCTGGCCGGCAGCCAGGCCTCGGGGATCACGGAATTTCTGACGAACAGCTCTTCATCCAAGGGATACCATGTTGGCTGGGCCGCCCGTAACGCGATGGAGATCGGGTATCTGGCACGGGCAGGGGCGACCGGGCCGCTCAGCGTGTTCGAGGGCACAAATGGTCTCTTGGCCACACATGGCTTGCCGGACCGTATCGATCCGCCGCAGCTTGTCGCGGATTTGGGTGCTCGATGGGAGGCGGAGCGGGTCTCGATCAAGCCCTATCCCTGTTGCCACTTTGCGCATGGCGCGATTGATTGCGCAATTGCCCTGCGGCAGGACGGGATTGTAGCGACCGATGTGCAGAACATCCACGCGATCATCGACGAGGTGGCCGCCGGTTTCGTCTGTGACCCGATCGAGGCCAAGTGGGCTCCGACAAGCGCATACGGTGCGAAGTTCAGCCTGCCCTATCTGGTGGCCTCGGGGCTTATCGACGGCGAGGTGTCAATGGCATCCTTCGACGACAGCTCCATTGCGCGCGACGACCTGCTAGCATTGGCCAGCCGGGTGTCGTCGGAGCACGCTGAAAAAGGCACCACAGGATTTCCGAAGTATTTCCCGGGCCATTTAGTGGTCACGCTGACAGATGGCCGCAAGGTCGAAAAGCGGGTGCCCATCAACCGGGGAAATCCCGATGCGCCGCTGAGCGACGTGGAGGTTGCCGACAAGTTCTTTCGAAATGTCGATGGCCTTCTCAGCAAGCGTCGAGCCAAGATGATCGTAGAGAAGATAGGGGCATTGGAGAGCTTGCAGGACCTATCAGACCTGTCGCGCGAACTGGTGATGTAGTCCGGAGAAAATCAGTCGCCAGGACCTACCCAGCCGCGAGCCGCACTACGGACACCCCGTAACCGGCCTCATTACGATTAAAGTCGGTCGGCACTCTGGGTGCGGTCAAGGCTGCCCAACAGCCGGTAAACTCCTATTTCCGGATCGCGCCCACCAGAGCCTCGAGAAAGCTTTGTGTTTTGGCTGGGTCAAGCCATCGCATCACGGCGACGACGTCATCCTCCGGGTTGATCCAGATGCAATGTCCACCCGCTCCCAGCGCGCTGAAGGCGCTGGACGGCAGATTGGAATTGGCGTCACCGCCGCGGTTCAGCCACCACAGGAAGCCGTACTTGTCGAGTGTCGACGTCGGCAAGACGGATTGCGCCATCCAATCTGCGGGCAAGATCTGTTGACCATCCCAGCAGCCGTTTTGGCTGATGAACAGTCCAAAGCGTGCGTGATCATTGGCGCTGATGACCAGACCGCCGCCCCAATGGCCGCCGCCGGTGACCGATTGCACTTTCTGTCCGTCAATCTCTACCCAAGATGTGGAGTACCCGTCCCAGCGCCAGCCGTTCGACGCGCCGATCGGGTCCATTATCCGTTCGCGCAGGATATCCGGCAGGGGACGGCGGAACCGGCACAGCAAGGCATAGGCGAGGGCATTCACCCGAACGTCGTTGTATTCGTAGTAAGTTCCGGGGCGGCCAACCTGGCGCAATTGCCCCTTGCGGCTATTGTCCGCGCCGACACCGATCTGCCGAAAATGGTCAATCTGGTCGTCCTTGCCGAAGAGCTCTCCGCGCCATTCGCTGTTCATTTGGAGCATGTGGCGCCACGTTATGGCGCGGTTTTGATCGCTGGAAAAATGTGGCCCCTCAACGGTGGCGCTGACGGGTTCGTCCAAGTCCGTGATAAGCCCGTCCTTCACGGCGATGCCGGCGAGGACAGACAGGTAGCTCTTCGCGATCGAAAACGTCATGTCTGGCCGGTCTGTATCACCCCAGTCCGCGACACGTTCGCCGCGATGCAGGATGACCCCGGCAGGACCGCCGCGTTCGGTCACGGGACCGACGACCTCGGCCAAGGGACCGGACTCGTTCCATTCCGCACTTCCCGCATACGTGCCGTCCGCGTGGTACATGCTCCGTGGCCAGTTGGTTTCATTTGCGAGGGCGATATCGACAACGGGTTGAAGGGCCGGATCTACGGCTTGAGACGTCATGTTTGGTCTTTCTTTTGTTTAAGTTTTGAAGCTTTGGATGCCTCGACGGCGTGATTTGTGTTGCCGGGAAGGCTCAGGGCTGCGCGCCTTCATTGACGCGTTTTGCAGAGAGAAGGATCAGTTCCGCCAACCGGTTGATTGCGGGAGTTCTGGTTCGCCAGCGGGGGAAGAAAATAACGTATTCCAGCGTCAGCTTTGGCACGAAAGGGCGGATGACCATGTTCGGCCTGATACTGGACCGCGCGACAAACCCATCGGAGACGGAAACCCCCAATCCTCGTGCCGCAAGTTCGCAGGCCACGACCCCATTGGGTGTTTCAAGCCGGATGTTCGGGGATGCTCCCTTCCTTCGGAACAGTGCGTCAATCCGCTGGCGCATCACCGTGCGAGGGCTGTTGATGACCAGGGGTTCGTCAATCAAGTCTTCAAGCGATACCTCGTCTTGCGCGGCTAAAGGATGATCTTCGTGCATCACAGCGACGGCATCTACTGATGCCATAGGTTCGATATCCATGGAGCTGTCATCCAGTGGCAGCACCGAAATCCCGACGTCGAATTGCTCGCGGCCAAGCCAGATGTCGATGTCGATGCGCGTCCGGCTGTCAATCGTGGCGGTGAACTGAGGGTCTTCTTCCGTAATGGTTGCGATGGCCTCAGCGACGAGGGCATTGGTCACGTGAGGCGCAGTCAGGATGCGCACATGGCTGCGTTGATGGGCCTTGATACGCCGCGCCTCGTTCTCGATTTCGTCAAGGGAAGACAACGCACGTTCGACCGGTGAGTAGAGTTCGCGGGCTTCACGGGTCGGATTGAGGCGCCGGCCCTTGCGCACGAAAAGGGTAAAGCCGACCTCGTCCTCCAAAATGGACAAAAGCCTGCTGACCTGTGGCTGGGTCCGATGCAGCCGCTCGGCCGCGTCGTTTACCGACCCGCCCTCCATGAAGGCGCGGAAGGCCAGAAGACTTTTGTGGTTCATTACGTAGCCCTCAAAATACATGCGTTTTTAGCATGTATAAGTACAAAAACCGCATTTGACTTATATGATAAGCCTGCGGCAGGTTCGTGCAAAGCAGAAAATGTCGGCGGGAAGCTGGCGCGGGAATAGGTTGGCTGATGTCAGACTTCGACGGAAATAGTGCGGCTTGGGTTAAAGCGCCGTCGCAATACCTGGAACAGCGTCCGGTGACGTACACGCTGCCAAAACGGCCCCAGTCGCAATATGTCGAGATGAAGGACGGGTGCCGGCTGGCCGTCGATACCTACCTGCCACAATCGGACACGCCAAGTTCCGGCGACTTTCCGACGATATTGATCCTGACGCCCTATTATCGTCGGTTTGCACTTCGGGATGGATACAGCGCGGCGACAGAACCCAGCCCGAACATTGCTCTTTACCGTGACTTCTTCGTGCCGCGCGGATACGCGTTGGTGGTCGTGGATGTCCGTGGCACAGGGGCGAGTTTCGGGACCCGGGACAGCTTTCGCTCTCCGACGGAGCGGGAGGACTTTCAAACGATCGCGGACTGGATTGTCGATCAGGATTGGTCGGACGGGACGATCGGTTCCACCGGTATCTCGTACCTCGGGGCGGCTGCGTGTTTCCTTGCAAGTACCGGGCATCCCGCGATCAAGGCCATCGCGCCGCTTTTCGCGGTCTGGAACACGTACGCGGATCATTTCTATCCCGGTGGCGTGCTGCTGAACCGACTTGCGACGACATATGATGATATCATGGTCGGTCTGGACCACGACCGCCCCGATGTGCTGGAGGCGTTCTCGTATTTCAACAACCCGGATTATTCCGGTCCGCAGCCCGTGGACGAAGACCCTGACGGAGCGCTGAAATGCGCGGCTGTGAAGGAGCATCTGGGCAATTTCCACATGCCTGATTTCATCACCGAGTTCAGATTCACCGATGATCGCCTGCCATATGATCCCGATTTCGGCAGTCATTCGTTCAGCCCGTATCACTATGCCGACAAGATTTCATCTGATGTCGCAGTCCTGTCCGTATCAGGCTGGTTCGATGGCGCGGGCTTCGCCAACGGCTCCATCGCGCGGTTCCTGTCCCTGCCGAATCCTAACCAGCATGTGCTGCTAGGACCTTGGGATCATGGCGCACGCAGCAACGTATCGCCTTGGCGGGAAGAAGTGAGCAGTGAATTTCCCATGATGGGCGCGGTCTTGCGTTTCTTCGACCACTACCTGATGGGGCTTGATACGCAGCTTCAGGAAGAAGCCCCCATCCACTATTTCGCGCTGCACGCCGAAGAATGGCGCACGGCTCGGCAATGGCCCCCGCTATCCGAGGCCCGCCGTCTTTATCCCGACCGGGAGAGCGCCTTGTCCTTCGAGCCGGGCCTCCAAGGCGAGGACAGCTTTCGTGCCGATTTTACGCGGGGAACCGGCTCCGGCACGCGGCACGAGCGTTTGTCGGCGCAGCCGGTCACGGACTACTACGCCGACTGGTCCGAGAAGGAGAGCGGTCTGCTCTCATGGACGTCGCCACCGCTGGAAGCCGCGTCCGAAATTGCCGGACATCCGGTCGTGAACCTGTCGATAAAGTCCAGCGAGGCCGACGCGGTTCTGCACGTCTACCTGTCCGAACTGGAAGCGGATGGCAGCCTGCGATACGTCACTGAAGGTGTGTTGCGCGCCCTGCACCGCAAGGTAATTCCCGCGCCCGCGGATCAGAACTGGACATGGCCGTACCGAGATTACAGTCGCAAGAACAGCGCGCCGCTGGTGCCCGGCGAGCCCGCAGAGCTCAGGTTCGCACTGTTGCCGACCGCTTGGCGCTTTGCCCGCGGCAGCCGGATTCGCGTCTCCGTCGCGGCAGCGGATGCCGACCACTATGTGCAGTTGCCTTATGGGCGCCCGCCCGAGATCACGATCCTACGTGGCGCGGACGATGCCACCTGGTTCGAGCTGCCGTGGCGCGAGACCGAATAGACAAACAACAAGACCACCAACAAGGAGAAATACCAAGTTATGCTACTTTCGAGAACCATATTGGCGAGCGGGATCCTTGCGATCACTGCCGCGTCGGCCCAGGCTGGCAAGGAGAACGACACGTTCGTCTGGTCCACATCCACGGAAATGGACACGGCGGACATCTACTACGGCAACCAGCGCGAGGCGCTGATCAATGCCTACGCGATGTGTGACGGCCTGTTGCACCGCGACCCGATCACCAATGAGTTTCAGGCCTTGCTGGCAACCAGCTGGGAATGGACCGACGATACCACGCTTGAGCTGGAGTTGCGTGAAGGTGTCAAGTTCCACGATGGCACCGACTTCGATGCGGAAGACGTGGCCTATACCCTCAACCACGTGTCCGATCCCGACAGCGACATGAAGATCCGTGTCCTGGTGGACTGGATCGACAATGTCGAGGCGGTGGACACCAACAAAGTCCGCATCAACGCCAAGCGGCCGACACCGGCGGCTCTGCAATACCTGACGGGCACTTCGCCGATCTATCCGTCCGGCCACTACGAGGATGCGCCTGTCGTGCCCGGATCCGATGGCGCCGACCGTCGTGACTGGGGCGCTGTGCAACCGGTCTGCACCGGACCCTACAAGCTGGCAGATTACGTGGCAGGCGAGTCCCTGACGCTGGAAGCCAACCCTGACTATTTCGAGGACAGCCCCAAGGGCAAACCGTCGATCGGGACCCTTGTCTACAAGACGATCAAAGACCCCGAGACACAGATCGCCGAAGTCGTGACCGGTGGTGTCGACTGGATCTGGGGCGTTCCGCCCGAGAACGCGGAAATGCTGTCATCCATGGGCAACCTGACCGTTGTATCCGCGCCCACGATGCGGATGTCCTTCCTGTCCCTGGATGCAGCGGGCCGGACGGGCGATACGCCGATGACGGACCTGAAGGTTCGCCAGGCAATCGCCCATGCCATCAACCGCGAGGCGATAGCCGAAAATCTGGTCGGCGACGGCGCAGAGGTTCAGAAATCAATGTGTGCGCCGGTCCAGTTCGGTTGCGAAACGGAAGTGACGCAATACCCCTACGACCCGGAAAAAGCCAAGGCTCTGCTGGCAGAGGCCGGCTATCCCGACGGTTTCAGTGTCCCGTTCCATGCGTATCGTGACCGCGCATATAGCGAGGCGGTCCTGAACGATCTGCGCGCGGTGGGTATCGAGACCGATCTGCAATTCCTGCAGTGGCGTGCCCTGCGTCCGAAGATCGTCGATGACGAAGTGCAGATCGGCCATCTGACCTTTGGCTCGAACGGGATCCTCGATGTGTCCGCTTCGACCAGCTACTACTTCACGGGCAGCCCGGATGACTATGCCCGTGATGAAGAGGTCAAGGCCTGGCTTGAAGAGGCAGACCGCACCACCGATCAGCAAGAGCGTGAGGAACTGTATTCCAAAGCTTTGAACAAGATCGCGGATCAGGCTTATTACATCCCGCTGTTCATGTATGGCCGGACCTACGCCTTCAACAAGGATCTGGACTATCCGGTGACGCCGGATGAGATGGCGCACTTCTACTTGGCCGAGTGGAAGTAACCCACCCCGATCCAGCAAGCATGCATGTGGGGGGCTGAATGCCCTCCACGTGTTTCGCCAGGAGACCCCATGCTCGTATATTTATCCAAGCGGCTCTTGATGACGATCCTCGTCATTGCCGTGACTTCGGTGATCGCTTTTCTTCTTGTACACCTTTCCGGTGACCCGGCGGCGGCGATGGCCGGCGAGGGGGCCAGCCAAGTCGATATCGAGGCTGTTCGGGCGACCTATGGTTTTGATCGGCCGCTTTATGTCCAGTACCTGGATTGGATGACTCGTGTCCTGACCGGTGACCTTGGCCGTTCGACCTATCTGCGGGCCGACGTGACCGATGTTCTGGCGCGGCACGTTCCGGTGACGGCAACGCTTGGCGTCTGCGCCCTGGCGTTCGCACTGGCCCTGTCGATCCCGCTGGGCGTTCTGGCGGCCTTGCGGCCAAATACGATTATCGATCGGTTTTCGCTCTGGTTGGCCGTGGCGGGGCAGGCTCTGCCATCGTTCCTGTTCGCTCTGGGCTTGATGTACCTCTTTGGTGTCTACCTGCGCGTGCTGCCAATCTCGGGGAGCGAGACCTGGTGGCATTTCATCATGCCGTCGGTCGCGCTGGGCTATTACGCTACCCCGGCGATCATGCGCCTTACGCGTTCGGGCATGTTGGACGTGATGCAGTCCGATCATGTGCGTACCGCGCGTGCCTATGGTCTTTCGCCTTGGCGCGTGGTCGTACGGCATGGGCTGCGCCATGCGATCATTCCCGTTGTTTCACTGGCTGCCGTGCAACTTGGTTTCATGCTGGGCGGATCGATCGTGATCGAAACGATTTTCTCTCTCAAAGGGATCGGACACCTCGCGTGGGAATCCATTCAGCGCGCCGATATCGAGGTGATCCAGGCGATCCTCTTGGTCATCGCGGCGGCTTATGCCGTGCTCACCCTTCTTGCCGACCTTCTCAATGCGGCCCTTGACCCGCGGATCCGGATCTCATGACTGATTTGACCACCTCCACCCAAGACGCGTCCCCTGTGTCGATGTCCCCTGGCCGGGTCGCGTTGCGCCGCGCCATGCGCCACGGCGGCTTCTGGATCGGCGGCACGATCATTTTCGTGATTGTCCTGATGGCGGTCTTTGCGCCGCTGCTGACGCCCTACGATCCTTCGGTTCAAAGCCTGTCAGAAGGCTTCGTGCCACCCGTCTGGGCGGAGGCCGGCAGTTGGGAGCACCCGTTGGGAACCGACAACCTTGGCCGGGACTACTTTGCGCGGCTTTTGTACGGCGCACGAATCTCGCTCGGGCTCGGTCTTCTGACGGTCATCATCTCGGGTACGATCGGAACCGCAATGGGCATCACCGCCGGTTATTGGGGCGGATGGCCGGATATGATCATCAACTTTTTCATCACAGTGCGGCTTACACTGCCGGTGGTTCTTGTGGCGCTCGTCGTGGTGGCCCTGATCGGCAGTTCGCTCTGGCTGCTGATCCTCGTGATCGGTCTGTTGCTGTGGGATCGTTTCGCGATCGTCGTTCGAAGCGCGACGCAGCAACTGGCGCAGCGCGAATACATTACTTCCGCGCGTGCAATCGGAAGCTCAACGCCGCGGATTCTGTTCCGGGAAATACTGCCGAATATCACGGGGCCGTTGGTGGTGGTGACCTCCATCGAAATCGCACACGCCATTCTGCTGGAAGCCGCGCTGTCCTTCCTGGGGTTGGGTGTGCAACCGCCTGACGTATCGTGGGGTCTGATGGTGGCAGAGGCGAAGGCGCAGCTGCTGTTCCGCCCCTGGATGATCGCGATCCCGGGCGCCGCCCTGGTTTTTCTGATCTTCGCGATCAACCTTATCGGTGATGCGCTGCGCGACGTTACAACGCCAGAAGGAAAGGCCTGACATGACCGATGACACGCGAATCCTGAGTGTCCGAGGGCTCAATGTGCAGATCCCGGTTCCGGGTTCGACCCTGAGACCGGTAAGAGATGTAAGTATTGATGTCGGACGTGGCGAGACGGTTGCCGTGGTTGGCGAATCAGGCTGCGGCAAGAGCCTGACGGCCTTGGCGATCATGGGTCTTCTGCCGCGTCAGGCAAAGGTGCAATCCGATGCTTTACGCCTGAGTGCGGAGTCGCTTTCCGAAGCCAGTTCAACGCGCTGGCGGCAGCTGCGTGGTGACCGGATCGCCATGATCTTTCAGGACCCGATGACGGCACTGGATCCCTGTTATCGCATCGGGGACCAGATGTGCGAGATCCTGCAGCAGCACCGCAGAATTTCGCGATCCGGCGCCATGGCGCGGTCGCTGGATCTTCTGGGCAAGGTGGGCATTCCCGCGCCGGAAGAGCGGTTGAAGCAATATCCGCACCAGTTGTCGGGCGGGTTGCGCCAGCGGGTCATGATTGCGATGGCACTGTTGTGCGAGCCCGAGCTTATCATCGCGGACGAACCGACGACCGCCTTGGACGTAACGATCCAGGCGCAGATTCTGCGGCTATTGCGGGATATCCAGCGCGAGACGAACATTGGCCTTTTGCTGATCACCCACGACCTTGGCGTCGTGGCTGGCATGGCTGACCGGATCGTCGTGATGTATGGCGGCGAAGTTGTGGAGGTCGGCACCTGCGACCAGGTGCTGGCCCAGCCGCTGCATCCTTACACCGAAGGGCTCGTGCGTTCGATCCCCGTGCCCGGTGAGACAAAGCAGGGCGAGGCGCTTGGGTATATTCCCGGGATCGTACCGCGCCAGGTGGGCGAGCGCACAGCCTGCGGTTTCGTGGATCGCTGTCCCTATGCGACCAGCGCATGCCGCGAGGGACCGATCGCCATGCGAGACGCTGGCGATGGGCGGCTCATGCGGTGCATTCTGCCCACGAATGGCAGCGCGCGCGACCCGGATGTCTGGATCCTGCCCGACGAAACGTCTCCCAAAAGCGCAACCAACAGCGGGAGCCTGTGATGCCCGAAGTTCTGACGATGCGAGGTGTTACCCGCGACTACAGCGTGGGCAGCGGGTTCACGCGCAAACAGACATTGCGTGCCCTGCGGGGCGTCGATCTGGGTGTTGAACGCGGTAAGACCCTTGGTTTGGTGGGGGAATCCGGCTGCGGGAAAAGTACGCTCGCCAAGATCTTGCTGGGTGTAGAGGAGCCATCGAGCGGTGAGGTTCTGGTCGGTGGTAAACCGATCCAAAATTACGACCGGATCGAACGCGCCCGCCTGATCCAGCCTGTATTCCAGGATCCGTATTCATCGCTCAATCCTCGGATGACCGTGGAAGCGATCATAGCCGCGCCGATGCGCGTGCGCGGCGAGGGCGGACGCTCGCTTCAGGCGAAGGTTCGAGAGTTGGCCGGTGAGGTCGGTTTGCCGAGGCACCTCGTGGAGGCCTATCCCAGCCAGCTATCGGGTGGACAGCGACAGCGCGTGGCCATCGCGCGTGCGTTGATCGGCGAGCCTGAGATCCTGATTTGCGACGAGCCTACCTCGGCTCTGGATGTCTCGGTGCAATCGCAGATCTTGAATCTGCTTCACAATCTTAAGCGACAGCTGAACCTGACGATGATCCTGATCAGCCACAACCTTGCCGTCGTCCACCACCTCGCAGACGACGTCGCGGTCATGTATCTTGGCCAGATCGTCGAGCGTGGACCGAGCCGCGATATCTTCGAGGCGGCGCGCCATCCGTATGCCGACGCCTTGCTAAAGGCTGTGCTGCCGCCGAGAGCCGGTGTGCGCCTGCCCGAAATGGGATTGGAGGCCGAGTTCCCGAGCCCGGTCAATCCGCCAAGCGGCTGCACCTTCCATCCCCGGTGCCAGAAGGCGCGGGCCCTTTGCGCGGAACAAGTTCCCTGTCGAACTGATGCGGATGCCGAACACAACTATCGCTGCCACTTTCCAAACAACTCGAAAGAAGAAGAATGTCCGCCAGTTTGATCGACTATCGGGTCACCGACCGCCGCGCCTTTGCTGCTGGTAAGACTTTTGGGGAAACAGGTGCGTACGAGCGTCTGAAGGGCAGGGTGGAGTTCCGTGTCGATCCTGCGGCACCGAGCGTTCGGGATGTGACAGATATCGAACTGGCCCCTCGTGACGAGACCGGGCGGGTCAGATTTGCAGCGGACTTTTGCATTCTGCGCCCGGTGGACTCTGACAGGGGAAACAACCGGATTTTTTATGATTATGGTAACAGGGGCGATAAGCGGGCGTTGCAGTTTTTCAATATCGCCACGGGCAGTAATGACCCGTTGGAAGAAGTCCATGCCGGCGATGGGTACCTGATGAACCGGGGTTATACGGTCGTGTGGATGGGATGGCAGGGCGATTTGCTGCCCGGTGACGGTCGCCTGTTACTGGACGTTCCGGTGGTCACGGATGAGGGCGCGCCGATCACTGGGACGATCTGCACAGAATTCATCGCGTCGGAGCACGGACGGCATGAGATGCCGCTCAGTACGCTGGCGTCCACGCGAAGCTATCCGGCCGTTTCGCTGGATACGACGCGCGCGACCTTGAGCCGGCGCGCCTACGCCAATGCGCAGAGGGAGGAGATTTCGCCGGACGCGTGGGCATTCGCGCGGCTGGAACGCAGTGGAAGCGTCGACAGCAAGAAAACGGACACCGCTCTGATCCCATCGGACAGCAACATCTATCTGCACGATGGTTTTGAACCCGGCTGGATTTACGAACTGGTATACGAGGCCCGCGACCCGCTGGTGCTGGGTCTCGGACACGTCGCAGTGCAGCAGTTCATAAGCTTTCTGAAAAAGGGCGATGCCAAGGTAGACGGGCAGCCGGCGCTTGCGCTCCATCCATACGAAAAAGCTTATGCATGGGGGCGCTCGCAGACAGGGCGATGCATACGGGATTTCGTCTATCTGGGTTTCAACGATGACGGCCAGGGAAACCGGGTTTTCGATGGCGTGATGCCGCACGTGGCGGGCGGCGGCAAGATGTGGATGAACCATCGTTTTGCCAATATCACGCTGCTGCCCGGTCAGGAGCACGAGAACCACTATTCGCCCGTTGACAGCTTCCCTTTCTCGTATGCCCACAGCAAGGATCACCTGACGGGCGCCGAGGACGCCATTCTGAAGCGGCCCGAGACCGACCCGCTTGTGATCCATACCGATACTTCCTGTGAATACTGGCATCGGCGTGCGTCTTTGGTGCATACCGACACGCGTGGCGAAGATCTGCAGCAACCCGACGGCGTGCGGATCTACCTTTGGGCCAGTTCACAACACTTCGCGGATCCGTTGATGACTTCGCCCAGTGCCGGGCTCGGTCAGACCATGTGCAACGTGGTGGCAACACATTACTTTTTCCGCGCTGTGCTCGACCGGCTTGATACTTGGGCAACCGATGGTGTCGCGCCGCCGCCTAGCGTGTACCCGAAGCGGGCAGATGGGACCCTGATATCGGCAGAAGATTGGCGTGCGGTCTTTCCCGCTATACCGGGCGTGGCTCTGCCGCAGGGACCAAGCAGGTTGGAGCAACTCGACTTTGGTCCCGATTTTGCCGAAACGGGCGCCATCAGCGCCCCTGCGCGCATTGTTTCGGAGCAGGGATACGCCGTTCTGGTACCTGCCGTGGATGAAGATGGAAATGACCTTGGTGGGCTGCGCGCGCCTATGGCCGCAGCGCCACTAGGCACCTATACCGGGTGGAGTTTGCGCCGCCGAGACATGGGGCATGGCGCGATGGTCGGGATCACCGGCAGCTACATTCCGTTGCCGGATACCGACGAAGAACGGGCCCAGACCGGCGACCCCCGCGCGTCCATCCTGTCGCGCTTTGAGGATTCCGCTGCCTACGAGGAGGCAATCCGTGATGCGGCGGAGGCACTCTGCGAGAAGGGTTACATACTGAAAAGCGACATCGCGAACTGTGTGGCTTTCGCGCAGGATTGGGGGCGTCCAAGACATCTGACGCGTCTGCCTGTTGCGGCTGCCCTTAGCGGGTTCGACAATGGAGACATTACCACATGACACGGGATGCGATGATTGTCTGCCCGCAGCCGGAGGCCTCCGAGACGGGCGCGGATATTCTTCGGATGGGGGGAAATGCCATCGATGCCGCCGTAGCCTGCGCCTTTGCGCAAGGCGTGGTCGATCCTTTGATGTGCGGCATTGCGGGCTTTGGTAGCATGGCCGTTTACCGGTCCGAAACCGGAAAGACGGAATACCTCGATTTCCACGCCCGCGCGCCGCTTTCCGCACATGCAGACATGTGGGCTGATCTGGTCGAGGGCGAAACCCGTGACGGGTTCGGTTTCGTTTTGAAGGGCCAAATTAATGACATTGGCTATCAGTCCATCTGCGCGCCTCCGGCATTGCGGGCCTATGCAGAGGGTCATGCCAAGTATGGAAAACTACCATGGGAAACTGTGCTGGCGCCGGCCATCGAATGGGCAGAAGAGGGATATTTTGTACGCCCTGCCATGCAGACCTTCTTTGCCGAAGGATCCGGCATGGGGCGTGCCGCTACCGCCGAGAGACTGGCCTTCAGTGCGGCGGGTCGCGCGCTTTATTGCCGGGAGGATGGGCAGCCCAAGGCGACCGGCGCAGAGATCCGCAATCCGGATCTTGCCAAGACGCTGCGCACGATCGCGACCGAAGGTGCAGACACGTTCTATAGGGGCAAGATCGCGGAACAGATCCTTGCGGATATGCAGGCCAACGATGGCTTGCTGGTCGCGGCGGATCTGGCCGGTTGCGCACCCGATTGGCGCGCGCCACTTGAAGGCAGCTATCGCGGGCGAAGAATCGTGACGAACCCGCCACCGGGTGGCGGTGTGATGCTGCTGGAGATGCTGAACATTCTTGAGAATTTCGACCTAGCGGAAATGGGACACAACAGCCCGGCCTATCTCGCTCTGGTGTCTGAAGCGATGAAACGCGCAACGATCGACAAGGACCGCTTTGTGGGCGACCCGCGATTTGTGCACGTGCCGCTCGACCGCCTAACGGACAAGGACTACGCCGCAGACCTCACCGCCGAGATAAATCGTGGCGAACGAGCGACGGTACAACGCCTGCAGGCAGCGGATGTGGTGCCGCGTGACACGACTCATATCTCGGTGACAGACGGCGAGGGTAATTGCGTGTCCATGACACATTCGCTCGGGATGCCCTCGGGAGTAATCACGCCAGGGTTGGGCTTTATGTATAATGGATGCATGGGCGTGTTTGACCCGCGCCCGGGCCATACCGGATCCATTGCTCCCGGCAAATCGCGTTTCAGCGCGATGTGTCCCACTATAATGTTCGATGGCGAGGACCCGGCAATGATCCTGGGCGCGCCCGGCGGGACACAAATCGTAATGGGTGTGCTTCAGACAATTTTGAACAGCGTAGATTTCGGCATGTCGGTTTCCGAGGCCGTCTCCGCTCCGCGTTTTTCATCGACCGGAAATGCAATCGATGTTTCCAACAGGATCCCACGATCTGTGACTAAGGTACTGGAGGGCGATGGCCGGGATGTCATCCGAAATCCTTATGGCCATACGATTGGCTGGGTCCACGCGATCAGCGTTGCGGACGGGCGGATAGATGGCATGGCTGATCCAGGCCGCGACGGAGTCGCCTACCGTGTGACACCTGCGGAAGTAATTTCGAATTAACCGCAGAAGAACAGTTTCTTTGCACAGAGCGATCGATGGAGATTTAACTATGAACTATGGCTCCACGCGGCCCGATTGCCTTGATTTCAACCCGTTCAAGGCGATTATCACACCTCGACCCATCGGGTGGATCGGCACGCTGGATGGCAGCGGTCGCGCTAATCTGGCGCCCTATTCCTTTTTCAACGGTCTGGGCGCCTATCCCGAGCAGGTTTACTTTGCGAGCGATGGCGCCAAGCACAGCTTTGTCAATGCAAGGGACCGTGGCGAGTTTACATTTTCCTTGGCGACAGAAGATCTGGCGCAGGCGATGAACATTTCCTCAGAGAGTTTGCCGTACGGGACGAGCGAGTTCGATGCAGCGGGTCTCGAAAAGGGCGATCCGGTTGAGATTTCAACGCCTTTCGTGGCGGAAAGCCCCGCAGCCTTTGAATGCGTTACGATCCAGACCCTGCAGTTGGAAGATCGAACCGGGAAACTGATCGATCGTTACATGGTCATTGGCGAGGTGGTCCGTACCCATATCCGCGATGAGTTCATCCGCAATGGCCGTTTCGACACTTTGAAAGCCCGTCCGATAGCGCGGATGGGATATCGCGACTACACGACCGTAAACGAAGCTTGGGAACTGGTGCGTCCCGATGACTGAAGACAGATGACACCTCCAATCACCTGAAATGTTGTCACGATTTCCAAATGCTCAATAAGATAAGATCGCGCCTGTACTTGAACCGATGCGTTCAACTGTTCATGGTGTACTCTGGCGCGCTTCTATTCGGACTCTTCGCGCATTGGATTCGCTTTCCGCTGCCTTGGATGATCGGGGCGATGGTCTTTGCCTCCTGTGTCCGGCTGGCTGAGCGGCCATTGCCGGTTCCGGGCCAAACGCGTCAGATCGGGCAGATCCTGGTGGCGACATCGGTTGGCTTATCTTTCACGCCGGATGCGGTGGCCGCGATGGGTTCCTTGTTGGTTCCAATGTTCGGCACCGCGATTGCGACCATTGGCTTGGGGTTCGTAGTCGCGATGTTCCTGATGCGGGTTAGTAAAACCGACGTGGTCACGGCCGTGCTTGCGTCTATACCGATGGGCCCGGTGGAAAGTGCCAATCTGGCGGAGAGGTACGGTGTGCGCCCCGGTCCCGTCGTTTTTGCGCAGACCCTCCGGATCATGCTTTTGGTGATCCTAATTCCACCAGCGATTGTTGCAATAGACGGGACTATAAAGGACCCAGTCGCAGCCTTGAGCCAAATGAACTGGACCGCCTCGGGCGCGACTCTCCTGGCTGTCGCAGGTCTGGCTGGAGCGTTTCTTGCCAGAGCAGTACGCCTTGCCAATCCTTTCTTCGTAGGGTCGCTGGGTGGGGCAGCTATGGCCGCAGCCTTCAGTTTTCCGATCACAGCGTATCCCTATCCCATACTGGTATTGGCCCAGATTTTCTTGGGTGTCTGGCTGGGGGCGGTTTTCGACCGGGATCTTCTGCGAGGCGCACGCGGTTTCATCCCGGGTGCAATTCTAGCATCATTGCTGTTGATTGTCCTATGCATCGGAATGGGCGTGGCGCTCGCGTGGATTACAGGAAAGACTTGGCAGGTGATGTTGTTATCCACGGCACCAGGTAGTGTCACTGAAATGGCGCTGACTGCGAAAATCCTGCAAGACGGGCTAGCAGTTGTAACAGCGTTTCATGTGGTCCGGATTTTCATAATCTTGCCGTTTGCCGGAAGTATTATTGGGCTAACCGTACGATTTTTTGGGCAATCGGAACCTCGGTAGGACGAAGAACAAATTCGTCGTATCGTTGATACTTGTTCCATCCAAACATATCAAAAAACAATTCATTAGCGAACGGGCGATGAAATTTGTCTCGAGATTTATCGAGTATGCCAATAGTGCCGTGCGACATGCTGATCAGACGACTGGTAATTTTTGCATGACGTTCATTATGTTAATGTCGTGATCGGGCGGATTGTGTTGAAACACCAAAGCCTGACCGGTAGGCGCTGACGCCAGACAGACCACAGGGTAGGGCGTGCCCAGCCGCTTTTCTAGTTAGGTTGTTTGACAGCGCCGCGATGCTTTCTGGGGGACAATGCCGCCACGGAACGGATACTATTTGCCATGCCACACATAGTGGCATCGTTTTCAGTTCAGGAGCGCTCGAGGTGGCGGAAGACAGCCTTCCAGAGAATCTTCGGCTGCTTTGCAGCTACGCGAATTCGATCACCGAAGTGTGTGAGAAGCTGTCGATCAACCGGCAGCAGTTTCACAGGTACCTGAACGGACAAAGCCGCCCGTCGCACCGGAACCTGAGGAATATCTGCGACTTTTTCGGCGTCGAGTTGCACGAGATTTTCATGGACGCTGGAAGTTTCAGCACGTTGATTTCCCTGCGCCGCCCTCGTGGGCCCGAGATCGACCCGTTCGGCAGTTTTATCGCCAAACTGCACAGGGTGAACCCGAACGCGCGCCGCGATATGGCGGAGTACATCGGCTATTACAAATGCTACTTCCGGCCGGTAGAGTTTCCCGGAATGATGCAGCGCTCTCTGATGCGGATGTTCGCGGACCGGGGGTTTGTCTATATCTGGAATATCGAGAATTACGGGGCGTCGAAGCGGCGGGCGCGGAACCTTCTGTTCTATACCGGCATCGCCTTCCATAATGGTGAGCGCATCATGGTGCATGAGCGCGAAAAGCGGGCCGGGCAGATGATGTGGACTTCGATCCTTTACCCGTCGCGGACGGATCAGGCCTCGCTTATGACGGGGCTGAGCCTTGGGATCAGCAGCGCGATGTCGCGGGATATCGCATGTTACCGGGTGGTGTGGGAGGCGCTGGGGCCGAAGGTTGATGTGCGCTCAGAGATCCGGAAATGCGGTTTGATCAGCCTTGATGATCCGTCTATTCCGTCCGATATCCTTGATGCGACCCGCAACGCTTCCGACCCCGAGGACCAGGTGTTCACCGGCCGGCCTTGGGATATCTTCAAGTCCTGACATGCTGTCGCGACCTGTAGCTTTTTGCGCGACAAAGCACGACTTTCATTCGCCTGAATCCAGCGCATAGTGATTGCATGAAGGCCGGGCCCGGCCGGTGGCGCGGCAGCATTCACATCGCGCGATCCAGCCACGGTCACCGGACAAACAGCGCCAAATCAGCAGGGAGAAACTGATGACTTTCACGCAGAATTCAATTTGGACATTGGCAGGTGCGGCATGTCTTGCCACCGCAGACCCCGCGTTTGCCACCGATCGGACGGAGCCGGTGGTCATTCCCATCGTGAGCGACACCTCGACCGACCTGATCTCGACTATCCTGGGCGCGACACTGGAGAAAGCGGGGTATAACATCGAGTATGTCGATGCCGATTATGCGGCGAGTTTCTCGGGCATTCAGACCGGTGATCTGCATTACACCGTCTGCTGGCAGTCGACGATGGAGCTTTGCGAAGGCTCGACCGAAAGCGGCAAGGCCATCAACGTCGGATCGACGGGCATCCGCACGGCAGAGGGCTGGTGGTATCCGATGTCGCTGAAGGAGGTTTGCCCGGGCCTGCCTGACTGGAAAGCCCTCACAGAGCCTGCCTGTATTGAGGCGCTGGCCACGGCCGAGACCGCTCCCAAGGCGCGTTTCGTGGAAGGGCCGGCCGACTGGGTCATGCCGGTCGAGGAGATGGCCAATGCCTTCGACATCGAGGTCGAGCCGATTGCGTCGGGCAGTGCCGCCGCGCTTGTCGCCACGGTCTCGGCCGCCGCGCGCCGGGGTGAGCCGGTGATCGCGTGGGGCTACACGCCGCACTGGTATTTCATGAGCGACGAAGGTGAGTTCGTCGAGTTCCCGGAATACCAAGAAGGGTGTCACGAGGACCCGTCATGGGGGTCGAACCCGGACGCGACCTATGACTGCAACGTCGAGACGGGCGTGCTTTGGCTCTTTGCCAACAAGGAATTCATCGAGGCAGAACCAGAGGCTGCCGCGATCATCGAGAAATTCGAGCTTGAAGACAGCCAGCTGACCGATGGCTACCGCAAGGTCGATGTCGAGAGCGTGCCGCTCGAGACCGTCACCGAACAGTGGATGAACGAGAACGAGGCCGTCTGGCAAGCCTGGCTGAAGTGACGCCGGCCTGACATCGACGCGGCCTGCCCTGGGCGGGCGGGTCGCGACAAGACAGAGGCCGCCGGTTCGGATTTCCGCGGACCAGTATAGGATAACGCGCGGGGTCACATGAAGGATTTGCAGAGTTCAATGATCACGAAAAATTCGGAAGACGTCGTTATCCGGTGCGACGCCGTATGGAAGCTTTACGGCGATGGCGCGCGCGGACTGGCGCGGGACGGGGCCGGGTCGATCACCGATGAGGTGCTTGCGGAAAAGGACGTGATCGCCGCCGTGCGCGATGTCAGCCTCGAGGTGAGGCGGGACGAAATATTCGTGATCATGGGGCTCTCCGGCTCGGGCAAGTCGACCTTGCTGCGGTGCATGACTGGGCTGGTCGAGCTGACGATGGGCGAGCTCGAGGTGGCCGGATATGACCTTGGCCATGCCAGCGCGCAAAAGCTGATCGAAATGCGCCGCCATGCTGTCAGCATGGTCTTTCAGGATTTCGCGCTGATGCCGCATCTGACGGTTCTGGACAACGTGGCCTTTCCGCTGCGCATGCAGGGCGTGCCACGCACTGAGCGGCACCGTAAGGCGCGGGAACTGGTCGAGCTTGTGGGCCTGTCGGGGCGGGAGAGCTATCTTCCGCACGAATTGTCGGGCGGCCAACAGCAGCGCGTCGGCATTGCCCGGAGCCTGATGACGGAGCCCGAAATCTGGTTTCTTGACGAGCCGTTCTCAGCGCTCGACCCCTTGATCCGGGCAGAGATGCAAAACGAATTCCTGCGGATTCAGGGCATGCTTCGCAAATCCATTGTCTTCGTCACACATGATTTCGAAGAGGCGGTGCGGCTGGCCGATCGCATTGCCATCATGCATTCCGGAAAGGTCGTGCAGATCGGAACCCCCGAGGAGCTGATCACCAGCCCGGCGGACGATTACGTGGCGAAATTCACCCAAAAGATCCCGCGACGGCAGGTCGTGAAAGTGGGCTCGGTGATGACGCCGGCCAACGGCGTGGCGGCGGGCAACCCGGTCAATGCGCGCGACGTCATCGGCGATGTTGCGGCGCAGGTGGTAAATTCCACGGAGCCGATCGAGGTGGTCGACGATACCGGCGCGCTTGTCGGCATGATCGACGCGCAGACGGTGATCCGGCTGCTGCTGAACGAAGACGTGACATGATCGCGAGTCTTCACATGCGCTCTGGCCGGAGCCGGATCGGCGCCGGCGCAGTGATCCTGATCGTTCTGCTCGCCCTCGTGGCTCTGGGTCAGGCTGGTCTGCCAGCATGGCTGGTGGATTATCCCGAAAGCATGGTCTGGACGTTGGCGGCATGGGGAACCGATGCGATCAAGTATGTTGTCAATGACCTGGCCCTGGCCGGCATCACGCTTTCGGAAGTCTCCCGCATGTTCGCGGGCCTGCTGGAGATTCCGGTGGATCTCATGCAAGGCTTGCTGGCGGAGGGGTTTGAATTTTACCGCACCGATGGCACCGTGATGACACTGCCGCCGCTTCCATGGCCTGCGGTCTGCGCTGTCTTAACGTTGTTCGCGTGGCGGCTGGCCGGGACGGGCGTTGCTCTCTTCACAGGCCTTACACTGGGGTATTTCCTGATCTTCGGATTATGGGGCTCGGCAATGCTGACGCTGTCTTCGGTTGTCTTTGCCGTGCTGATAAGTCTGATCCTCGGCGTTCTGCTGGGTATCCTCGGGTACCGGAGCGAAACCGCCAATCGCGTCCTGACGCCCGTCTATGACGTGATGCAGACCATCCCGACATTTTCCTACCTCGTGCCGGTGCTGCTATTGTTCGGGTTCAACCCGGTGGCGGCGATAATCGCCACGGTGATCTACGCGATGCCGCCCATGGCGCGGGTGACGACGATCGCGCTTCAGCGGGTGCCGGCAAATATCGGTGATTTCGGATCGATGGCCGGCTGCACGCCGCGTCAGAAGATGTGGAACGTATTGCTGCCGGCGGCACGACAGCACCTGCTGATCGGCCTGAACCAGGTGATCCTGCTAACCTTCGCCATGGTGATCATCGCCTCGGTGATCGGCGCGGGCGGACTTGGCGGTGAGGTCTACAAGGGGCTCAAGGCCCTGCGGATCGGCGAGGCTGTCGAGGCGGGGATCGCGATCACGCTGATGGCGGTGCTGCTGGACCGGCTGTCGAAGGCGGCGGCGCTACGACGCGCGTCACATGTCGAGACGGTTGCATCGGCCTGGGTGCGGTACGGGGCGTGGTGGCTTTGCCTTGCTTTTGTAGCCCTGCTGATCGAGTTGGCGCCCTTCGCGCCCTTCCTCGGCGAGTATCCGGCGGCGTGGACGGTTTCGACCGGCAGTTTTTGGGACGACATGGTACTGTGGATCGGTGATACGTATTACTCCGAGATCAAGACGATCCGGGATACCACCATCCTTTACGTGATGCGCCCGACCAAGGATTTTCTGCTGGCGGCGCCATGGTCGGGGGCCGTCGCGATGGTGGCACTGCTGGGCTGGCTTCTGAGCGGCTGGCGGCTGGCCTTGGTCTGCGCCGCGCTCCTGGGGTTCATCGTGGTCACCGGTTATTGGGATGCGGCGATTGCCTCGTTCTATCTGGTGTTTCTTGCCACGATCGTGACGCTGATCATTGCCTTGCCTGTCGGTATCCTGGCCGGGTTGTCGGATTGGGCCGACCGCTGCGTGACCCCGGTGATCGACACGCTGCAGACGATGCCGAATTTCGTCTACCTGATCCCTGTCGTGATGCTTTTCAGCGTCGGAGAGTTCTCGGGCCTGATCGCCATCGTCGCCTACTCGCTGCCCCCCGGCATCCGCTACACCAAGGAAGGGATCAGGGGGGTCACCAGATCCAGCATCGCCGCGGCCGAGATGTCTGGCTGTTCGCGGTGGCAGAAGCTGTGCCACGTGCAACTGCCGCTGGCGGTGCCCGACATTCTTCTGGGCGTGAACCAGACCGTGATGTTCGCCTTCGGCATGCTGGTGATCACGGCGCTTGTGGGCACGCGCGGGCTGGAACACGACACGCTGATTGCCATCTCGAAGGTTCAGCCGGGAGAGGGGATCGTCGCCGGGCTCGGAATTTCGTTCCTGTCGATAATCATCGATCGACTAATCCGCAGCGGCAGCGCGCACCTTCGCATCAGGAACACCAGGGCTGCATAGCCGAGGAAGACATTTATGAATACATTGACGACCATGTTGCCCGGCGACGACCTATGCCGAATTACGGCGACGGAACTGATACGGCTTTACCAGAACCGCGAGCTCTCGCCTGTGGACGTCGTGTCGGCACAGATCCGGCAGGCGGAATCGGTCGAACCCACGATCAACGCGTTCACTGAGACATTCTTCGACGCGGCGCTCGCCCAGGCGCGGGAGGCGGAGACACGCTATGCTGGCAAAGGAGAGGTTAGACCGCTCGAGGGACTGACCGTGGCGATCAAGGACGTCTACGACCAGCGCGGCGCCCGGACCACACGGGGCAGCAAGGTGATTGACGCGCGGAAAGCCGGCCGCGATCATCCTGTAGTGCGCCGCATACGCGAGGCCGGCGGCATTTTGCATGCTCGCACCACGACGTCGGAATTTGCCATGGGCTGGATCACCGCGACAAAGGCCTGGGGGGTCACGCGCAACCCGTGGAACACCGAGATCACGCCTGGCGGGTCTTCAGGCGGCTCTGCGGCGAGCATTGCCTCGGGCACCAGCACGCTGGCCATCGGGGGGGACAGCGCCGGCTCGGTGCGGGTTCCGGCCGCGATGTGCGGTATCGCCGGCTACAAGCCGCCGCATGGACGGGTGCCAGACCCGGACGAGGGCCACGATGTCTATAGCGTGGTCGGTCCGATGGGGCACAACGTCGGGGATTGTGCCCTGCTGCTTAACGTCATCTCGGGATGCGACGGAGAGGATATGCACAGTCTGCGCGAATTGGTCGAGGTTCCGCTCTTTTTCCCTGAGACTTCAGAGCCGCGCTTTGCCGTCAGCTTCGATCTAGGGAAGACATTGCCGTCTTCGGAAATTCAGGCCGTTCTGGACAAGGCGTTGAAACGGCTCGAGGCCTGCGGTGCCGTTCTGACCCAACCATCTATCGAGTGGCCGGAAGACCTGACGATAGCGGCGCAAGATCATGCTGCCATCATGTTAGGCGCAGACATCACGCGGTATTTTCCGAAGCTTTCAGAAGAGCTGTCTACCTACCTGCTCTGGCAGAAGGACCAGCTGGAGAGCGTCGATGTCTCGTCGCTGGCCCGAAGCCGGGACTGTGCCGGGCGCCTTTATTCCCGGTTAGAGCCCATCCTGAGCACGCATGACGCCCTGCTATGCCCCACGACGCTCGTCAACGACGTCGGCGCAGAGCAGATGCCATGGGAAATGATGAGTGTGAACGGCACCAACTTGAACAGCGACTACGATTGGGTGACGACGTATGCCTTCAACATGCTCGGTCAGTTGCCTGTCCTAACAGTTCCGGTCGGGAGATCGGCCAACGGCATACCTGTCGGATTGCAGGTTGTCGCGCAAAGCTTCGATGACGTGCGCGCATTTCGGGCTGCGGCGTTTATCGAGAGAGTGATGCAAATTAACTGATAACCCGGAGAGGGCTAGGTCATAATTATCGCCCCGGTTTTTTATACTCCACCGAAATCCAATCGGACGAAGTAGATATGAAACCACTATGCGGCTCGAAACTCGGCAGAAAGGGCGGTGAGCCGACCTTCGCCGCAAACATGGCGTCAATGTCCGTTAAGCGGACAAACCGGCCACCCAATGCTACAAGAATAAAGATTGTGGGGAAGGACGCATGAAGATCGGTCAGTGCCTTTGTGGCGAGGTTGAATTTGGTGTCGAGGGACAGCCAAACGACATCCTCAACTGTCACTGCAATTTTTGCCAAAGGGCAACCGGCTCTGCCTATCTGGTCGAGACAATGTTTGACAAAGAAAAGTTTTACCTGCTGCGTGGGGCACCTCGAGTTTATGACCACGTCAGCGAAGGTAGCGGTAAGGTGATCCATATTCATTTCTGCAGCACATGTGGGACCAAAACCCATATGACATTCGACCGGTTTCCAGCTTCGGTCGGTGTCTTCTCCGGCACCTTTGACGAAAAAGACTGGTTTGAACGAACCCCCGAAAACGCCCTGCATTTCTTTCTCAGCACGGCCCCCAAAGGCACGGTACTACCGGCCGGTTTCGAGATATACGACGCCCATTACTGGCAATCGGAGGGCAACGCTTCTACGCCTGTTGTATTCGAGGAAAACACGGTTGTAACCGACAAGGTGAAAGCGGAAAGCGTCGAGCGGCTCCGGAACTTGAAGCCCTGAATATCAGTAGCGTCCAATCTTCCTTTCGCAGTCATTCTTACACGTCGGCTTGGGGCTCAAACCGGACCTTAGCCGCAAAGTGCATGAAGGTAGGCAAGCGGGACAAACCACGATTTCGCTGCATCTCAACCAATGACCGCTTTAGGAGAAAAGAAAAAACGGACGACTACTCCGCGACGACAGCAAACGACGGTCGTCCTTCGACCTCGACCTCGTTAAACACAAACTCTCGGAATGCAGCAACTAATGGTTCAGATGCTCGACTGCGTTGACAAACGAATGAATAGATTACGAACGGAAGGGTGACCGCTTCGAAAAGGCGAACAAGGCGACCTGACTTGACCGTCTCGCGCACCATTATGTCGTACGCGAGCGATACTCCGAGGCCCTGTTCGACGCCGGACGTCGCAAGCTCGCAGTTAGGAAACTCTGGCCCACTTGGAAAGTCCGGCGGTTCCACGCCAGCCGCGGCGAACCATTCCGACCATTGATCCATAGTTTCGTCGTGCATCAGTGTGGCGTTGCGCAAGTCTTCTGGGGTCTCGATGCAATGCTCACGTATGAAGCTTGGGGCTGCGACGGGATACCTGCCAGACTGCATTAAGGGTACAACCTCGGCACCTTGGACGGGATCATCGCCCCAACCGATGACGACGTCCGCGTCGTTCGATTGAAAATCCGTAGAAGGAGCACCAACAGAAACGCGAAGTCGAACTGCCGCCGGTTCGACAAACCGGTCGAGTCTCGGCACAAGCCAACGCGCTGCAAACCCTGGCGTACAAAGAACACGAAGAGACTGGCTTGCGGTTCCGGCAGCATGCAAAGTGCTTGTTTCGAAGACATCCAGAAGCGATGTCATTTTTCCCGAATAGGCATCCCCCGTCAGGGTAAGCTGCAACCTGTTATTGCGGCGCTCGAATAGCTTTGTGTCGAGATATTCCTCCAGGGAGCGGACCTGATGACTGATCGCCGACGGTGACAGGCAAAGCTCGTCTGCAGCCTTTGCAAACGACAGATGTCGGGCTGCTGCTTCAAAGGCACGAACTGCGGCAAAGGGCGGAAGTTTGCGTCCCATACGTCGTGAACTCCTTTCATGCCGAAATGAAAAATCGTCTTTTGTGCGATCCGCGCACCAAGCCTAGCATGATTTCCAAGAGTTCCCAAAACCGACGATGGAGAGCACAATGCTTGGCCCTCTTCCTGCCACCCACTGGCTGGTGGCACTGATAATGTTTGCCGGCTCGGCATGGGCCGACTCAATTGTTCGTCTCGATCCGAAACCAGAATGGCGCAACACTAGAAGTATCACAGAACTGGTGGCAGTATTCGACACTTGGCTTGATCAGAACACGGGCCTTCAGCGCCCAGAGGCAAGCCCGCAGATAAGGTTCATCAGTGCGTCTTTCGCGGCATCACTGCAAGGCTCGTCAGCAACGAGTTTCAACCGAACACGGGGTCTTTTTGATCCCGCCTCGTTCACCATATACTTGATCCTTCCATGGAACCGGAAGAATCCACATGACGCCAGCGTTCTGCTTCACGAACTCGTACATGCCCGACAGTTGGGTCGACACTACTATTGCCCCGGTGCTCAGGAAGAAGCCGCTTACCGCCTTCAGGATGATTGGCTTCGAGAACGTGGCCTTCAGGCAAAAGTCAACTGGATCGCGGTCGTTTTGGAATCTGGGTGCAATCGACGCGACTTTCATCCCGATTGATTGTGGCGCGCATTCTGTATTCGATAGGAAAGCCGACTTTGGTGCAACATGCGGCATCTGTCGCTTTGGGCTCGAAGCCGCCGTTCGCTAATACTTGCATGAATGACCGCAATGGGCCGTGTTCGGACGTTGTACTTGACCCCGTCGAGTGCATGAAATACTCCTCTGAACTGTTGAGCGGGCGTTGTGTAATGGTAAGACCTCAGCCTTCCAAGCTGATGATACGGGTTCGATTCCCGTCGCCCGCTCCAAAAATTCTTTTCCGACAGTTTACCGACAAAATCGTTCAGAGCGTACGTTTTAGTTTCTGAAATTCTGATATAAATTGCCGCCTGCGCATCTGTCTTCCAAGGAAGAGCTACGGGTTCGTGTCCCGTCGGCCGCTCCGGTTTCCCGACGCCTGGCTGCCTTTCGATAGCCGTGCCCGATTGTCCGTGTGGGGGTTACGCCCTTGACCCCGGCGACGCGCCCGGCCATGACAAGGGCCGGACGAAAAACAAGCGCGGGGATCCATGGTAAGAAGGGCCGAAAACGGCGCAGACATGATAGAGCGGGAGGGGTCGAAGCGCATGGGGGCGCTGTCGGAACTCTGGCCGTTTATGCAACCTTACCGACGCTTGCTGGCATTGGCGGTCCTGGCACTTGTGCTGACGGCCTGTGTTTCGCTGGTGCTGCCTTTGGCGGTGCGGCGCGTTGTCGATAATTTCTCGGTCGAGGACGGGACCATCCTGGACAAGTATTTCCTCGCCGCGGTCGGTATCGCCGGGCTGCTCGCCATCGGAACGGGGCTGCGCTATGCGTTGGTGACGCGGCTGGGCGAACGGGTCGTGGCGGACATGCGCAAGGCGGTGTTCGACAAGGTGATCGGGCTGAGCCCTGCCTTTTACGAGCGCACCATGACGGGCGAGATCCTGAGCCGCGTGACCACGGATACGACGCTGATCCTTTCGGTGATCGGGTCGTCCATTTCCATCGCGCTTCGCAACTTGCTGATCTTTGCGGGCGGGCTGGTACTGATGTTGTTCACCTCGGCCAAGCTGACCGGAATGGTGCTGCTCTTGGTGCCGCTGATCATCGTGCCGATCCTGACGCTGGGGCGGCGGTTGCGCAAACTGAGCCGTGAGAACCAGGACTGGATCGCGGCCAGTTCCGGCAATGCCTCCGAGGCGCTCTTGAACGTCCAGACGGTGCAGTCCTTCACCCATGAAGGGGCCAGCCGCGCGGCGTTCTCGGACGTGACGGAGCGGAGCTTTGACGTGGCCCGGCGGCGTATCTGGGTGCGGGCGACGATGACGGTTATCGTTATTTTTCTGGTGTTTTCGGGCATTGTCTGCGTGCTCTGGATCGGGGCGCGGGACGTGCGCGCCGGCGAGATGACGGCAGGCACATTGGTGCAGTTCGTCATCTATTCGGTCATGGTGGCCGGTGGTGTGGCGGCCCTGTCGGAAATATGGGGCGAATTACAGCGGGCCGCCGGGGCGACGGAACGGCTGGTGGAGCTGTTGCAGGCCGAGGATGAGGTACTGGACCCGGCCCGGCCAGAGGCCCTGCCGCGTCCGGTAAAGGGGCGCGTCGGCTTCGAGAATGTCAGCTTCACCTATCCCACGAGGCCCGATGCCCCGGCGCTGCATGAGCTGAACCTTGTGATTGAACCGGGCGAGACGGTGGCACTGGTGGGTCCGTCGGGTGCCGGCAAGACCACGATCATCCAGATGATCCAGCGTTTTTATGACCCGCAATCGGGGCAGGTCACGCTGGACGGCGTGCCGCTGGACCGGATGGCGCGGCCGGACTTCCGGGAGGAGCTGTCGCTTGTACCGCAGGAGCCGGTGATCTTTGCCGCGTCGGCGCGGGACAATATCCGCTTCGGGCGGATCGACGCGGATGACGATGCGGTCGAAGCGGCGGCGCGGGCGGCGGCGGCGCATGAGTTCATCATGGCTCTGCCAGACGGGTATGACACGTACTTGGGCGAGCGCGGTGTGATGCTGTCGGGCGGACAAAAACAACGGGTGGCGATTGCCCGCGCGATCCTACGGGATGCGCCGGTGCTGCTCTTGGACGAGGCGACCTCGGCGCTGGATGCCGAAAGCGAACGGGCGGTGCAGCAGGCGGTCGACGGGCTGGCCAAGGATCGCACGACAGTGATCGTGGCGCACCGGCTGGCCACGGTGAAGAAGGCCGACCGGATCATCGTGATGGACCAGGGGCGGATCGTGGCGGAAGGCACGCATGACAGCCTGGTGGCCGAGGACGGGCTGTACGCCCGGCTGGCACGGTTGCAGTTCACGGACGGGGCGGCGGCGTAAGGCGCGGCCAAAAGCTTTGTGAAAGCTTTTGGCAAATCCTTTTTGAAAGGATTTGCAGCGGTGCTTTTACCTTGAGTGCTCTTCATTGGTTTGCAACCGTGGCTTGGTGTAATCTTGGCAAACCATGACCGGGGTTTGTTCATGCAAGACGATCCAGCCTATCTTTCGCAGCCCTCCGGCGCGTCGATGTGTGTTGTGTTATTGGGCGCGAGCGGCACGATCGGGAAGGCGGTTCTGGCGGCGCTACTGGCGGATGGGCATGAGGTGATCTGCCCGCTGCGCCGCGCGGACCCGGCGGTGTCCGAACGCGTGCGGTGCGTCGTCGGGGACGTGTCGGCGCCGGATATTTTGGCCGAGGCGATGCGCGGCGCCGATTCGGTGATCAGTTGCCTGGCGTCGCGCTCGGGCGCGCCCACCGATGCGTGGGCGGTGGATCACCGGCTGAACGCGGCGGCCTTGCGGGCGGCGCAATCGCAGGGCGTCGGACGGTTCGTCCTGTTGTCGGCGATCTGCGTGCAGAAGCCGGTGCTGGCGTTCCAGAAAGCCAAGCTGGCCTTCGAGGCGGAATTGCAGGCCTCAGACCTGTGCCACGTGATCGTGCGTCCCACGGCGTTTTACAAATCGCTGTCCGGGCAGATGGACAGGGTGCGGGCGGGCAAACCGTACCTTGCCTTTGGTGACGGCCGGCTGACCGCCTGCAAGCCGATCAGCGACGCAGATTTGGCGCGGTTCCTGGTGAACGCGCTTTCGAATCCGGCCTGTGACAACCGCATCCTCCCGGTGGGCGGGCTCGGTCCGGCGCTGACACCCGAGGAACAGGGCCGGTTGCTGGCCGAATCGCTGGGTGTGCCGTTTCGGATGAAGCGGGTTCCCGTGGGTTTGCTTGACGCTATCATTGCCACATTGAGTGTTACCGGAAGGTTAAACAGGCGTGCCCGCGCCAAGGCGGAGCTGGCGCGGATCGGGCGGTATTACGCGACCGAGTCGATGTTGGTCTGGGACGAAGCCCGGCAATGCTATGATGCCGACGCCACGCCGGAATTCGGGCAGGATCGTCTGGAAGATTACTACGCGAAGCTGGCAAGCGGTGCGGTCGTTCTGGAGCGGGGCGAACATGCGGTGTTCTGAACTGGTCAAGCGCATATGGATCGGGTAGGGGAAGCCCTTATGACAAAAGGCTTTGCATCATGACCCAACGCGCCGGTTTCATCGCCCTGATCGGAGAGCCCAATGCGGGCAAGTCCACGCTGCTCAACCGCATGGTGGGCGCGAAGGTCAGCATCGTGACGCACAAGGTGCAAACCACGCGCGCGCGCATCCGCGGCGTTGCCATCGAGGGCGACGCGCAGCTTGTTTTCGTGGACACGCCGGGCCTGTTCGCGCCACGGCGCAGACTGGACCGGGCGATGGTGGCTGCCGCGTGGAGCGGGGCGGCGGATGCGGACGTGGTCGTGCTGCTGGTCGAGGCGCATCGCGGTGTCACGGAAGGGGTCGAGAAGATCCTGGATGGGCTGGATGAATTGCCCAAGGGGCGGCGCGTGGCGCTGGCGATCAACAAGATTGATCGGGTGCAGTCCGAGGCGCTGTTGGGGCTGACCAAGGAGCTGAACGAACGGCATGAATTCATTGAGACTTTCATGATTTCCGCCGAGAAGGGGCATGGTGTCGAGGACCTGCGCGAGTGGCTGGCGGACGAGATGCCGGAGGGGCCCTGGCTGTATCCGGAGGACCAGATTGCGGACCTGCCGATGCGGATGATCGCCGCCGAGATGACGCGCGAAAAGCTGACCCTGCGGCTGCACCAGGAACTGCCCTATCAGTTGACGGTGGAGACCGAGAACTGGGAGGAGCGCGAGGACGGGTCGGCGCGGATCGACCAGGTGATCTATGTCATGCGGGACGGTCACAAGGGGATCGTTTTGGGCAAAAAAGGCGAGACAATAAAGGCGGTTAGCCAGGCCGCGCGCACCGAGCTGGAAGAGTTTCTGGGGCGGCGGGTTCACCTTTTCACGCAGGTCAAAGTGCGGCCGAACTGGCTGGACGAGGCCGAGCGCTATTCCGAGATGGGTCTTGATTTCAAGGACGGGAACGAGTGAGCCGACTGACGGCGGAGTTCTGGGTGCACGCCTACTTGGCGCGGCTGCGGTTGATGGATATCCCGGCCTTCGTGGTGGCGCATGGCGATGACACCGGCGGTGCGGTGCTGGTCAAGCTGAACACGCTGGACGGGCAAGCGGCTGTTTTTCAACGCTCTTTCGACCTGATGAGCGGGGCGCGGACTTGGGTTACGCTGGCCGAGGGGGACGAGCGGGACGTCGATCAGGCGGTGGTGAAACAGCGGACGTTCGATCCTGATCTTTGGGTGATCGAGGTGGAGGACCGGCAGGGGCGGCATCTGTTGGACGAACCGGGATTGAAGGATTAGCGACCGGTTTTTGTGATGGTGGGGCGCGTGGGTTTTCACCCACCCTACATAGTTAATTGCGCCGGATTCGGTGGAAACGGAACGTCGGTATCGCGTCGGTATCCGGGTGGTATGGCGACGGTGCGGTGTTCACGGTTTCGGCGGGTTAACGGGGCGTGCGCGGTGAATGCGCGGTTAATACGGCGAGCGCCGACGACGCGCAATCGGGCTAGGAGGTCCCGGGTCGAGCCCGGGACGGGAGGCGCGGTTGACAGGCCGTTGCCAGACCGTTCGGACGGTCTGGCTATCGCGCGGCGTGATTACTCTACCGTGATGACCTTGCGGGCCAGCACCTCTTGCCCCGAGACATCGAGGAAGCGCAGCTCGTAAACGCCGGGTTCGGACGGCAGGGTGATCTGCGCAGTGGTGGCGCCGTCGTTGATCTTGACCGCCTGGAGCCAGGTGAAGATCGCCTGGTTGCCGCGCGCCAGCGTGATGCGCTGGTCGGCGCTGGTGCTGTCTACCCGCCAGCCGACGTCGATGGTACTGCCGGGGGCTGCCGTGTCGGGGGCCGTGAGGGCGGCACCGGAGTTGAGGGCGGCGTCCTCGGCCAGCACCTCGACCGTGTGGCGGGCCAGCACGCGGGTGCCTTCGCGCAGGACGTAGCGCACCTCGTAGAGGCCGGTCTCGGCCGGGGCCTTGAGGGTGGCGGACGTGGCTTCGCGGACCGGGATGTAGGTGCCGAACTTGTCATCCGCCGCGCCCATCGGGACGAGGTTGATGTAGTCGTTGGTGGCGACCGTGCCGGACCATTCCACGGCGATATCGTCGCCTGCGCGGATCTGTTCGGGGCCGGTGACCGTGACCTCGGGCGGGGTCAGTTCGATCATGGCGGTGGCCAGCACCTTGGGGCCTTCGCGCATCAGGTAGCGCAGTTCGTACATGCCGGGATCGGCGGGCATGGTCAGGGCCGCTTGCGCCGCGTCGCGCACGACCTGGTAATTGCCGTACTCGGTCGCGGGCGCCCCGGCGGGGACGACGACCACGTAGTCCTGCGGGTTCACGGTGCCGGTCCATTCCACGGTGATGGACGCGCCCGTCGCGGCACTGTCGGGGCCGGAGATGGTGACCTGCGGTTCGGTGACCTCGATCATCGCGGTGGCCATGACCTTGGGTCCTTCGCGCAGGAGGTAGCGCAATTCGTACATGCCGGTGTCCGAGGGGGCCGTGAGCGTCGTTTCCGAGTTGTCGCGGACGACCTGGTAGTTGCCGAACTCGTTCTCTGCGGCGCCGACGGGGACGATGGTGACGTAGTCCTGGGCATTCACGGTCCCGGTCCAGCCGACGGTGAATTGCGCGCCCGTGCTGACGGTTTCGGGGCCGGAGACGGTGACCTGCGGCTCGGTGACCTCGATCATCGCCGTTGCCATGACCTTGGGGCCTTCGCGCAGCAGGTAACGCAGTTCGTACATGCCGGGATCCGACGGCGCGATCAGGCGCGTCTCGGTGTCGTCGCGTACGGGCTGATAGCTGCCATAGGTGTTGGGCTCGGCGCCCACGGGAACGATGGTGACATAGTCCTTGGGATTGACCGTGCCCGTCCATGAGACGGTGAATTGCGCGCCGGTCGCGACGGAGTCCGGGCCGGAGACGGTGACCTCGGGGGCGGCGACCTCGATGGGGGCGGTGGCCAGCACGCGCGGGCCTTCGCGCAGGACGTAGCGCAGTTCGTACATGCCGGTATCGGAGGGCATGGTGAGCGTCACGGTGTCGTCGTCGCGCACCGGCTGGTAGCTGCCATAGGTTCCGGCATCGGCGCCCACTGGCGCGATGGTGATATAGTCCTTGGCGTTAACGGTGCCGGTCCAGCTGACGGGGACCTGCGCGCCGGTGACGGCGGTGGCCGGGCCGCTGATCGTGACCTCGGGCGTCAGCAGTTCGATGGTGGCGCTGGCGAGGGTCTTGTTGCCTTCGCGCTGGATGTAGCGGATCTCGTGCATCCCCGGGTCGGCGGTGGCCAGAAGGCGGCCGGAGCTGTCGCCGCGGACGGGGAAGTAGTTGGTGTAGCTGCCTTCGTCCGCGCCCATGGGGACGATGGTGATGTAGTCCTTGGCGTTCACCGTGCCGGACCAGCTGACCGGGATCTCGGCGCCGGTTAGGGCGGTTTCCGGGGTCTGGAGCGTGACCTGCGGGTCAGCCACCTCGAGCGGGCGGCTGGCGACGGTGCGGCTGTCGACGTTCAAAATGTAGCGGATCTCGTACATGCCGGGGTCGGCGGGAGCGGTGAGGTCGAAGGACTCGTGCTTGTTGATGGCGCGGTAGTTGGCGAGCGTGCCTTCGTCGGTGCCTGCGGGCACGATGGCAATGTAGTCGCGCGGGTTGATGGTGGGCGACCAGCTTATGGTGACCGGGCTGCCGGTCTGGACGGTGTCGGCGGCTTGCAGGGTGACCTGGGCCTCGGTGATCTCGATGGGGTCGGTGCCCAGCACGGTCTTGGTTTCGGTGCTGTAATAGCGGGCCTCGTAGGCGCCGGGCTCGCCGGGCATGGCGAAGGTGACGTCGGTGTTCTTGCCAATGCGGGTGTATTGGCCAAGCTCCGTTTCAGGGGAGTCTGCGAGGGTGACTGCGATATAGTCGGCCTCGGATTGGGTCGGATCCCAGGTGATGGTGGTGGGGCTGCCGGCGACGGCGGTGTCCGGTGCGTCGACGGTGACCTCGGGCGCCTGCGGCTCGGGCTCGGGGTCCGGTTCGGCGACGGCGGTGGCGACGGCGGAAAGGGCCGCGCCCAGTTCATCGGCGTTGGAGGCCTGGATATACTGCCCGCCGGTTTCCTCGGCGATGCAGGACAGGGACGCGGTGTCCTCGTCCGCGCCAAGGCCGAAGCCCACGACGTGAGCGGTAAAGCCGACGCCGCCTTTTTCCAGCGCGCGGGCCAGTTCGCACGGGTCGCGCTCGCAGCTTTCCAGCCCGTCGGAGATAAGGACCACGGTGGCGGGGCGGTCGGTGTACGAAAGCTGTGTCGCGGCCTGTTCCACGGCGTCGGTCAGGGGGGTCTTGCCGGTGGGGGTGATGGATTTGATGCGGCCCAGGATTTCGCTGCGCTGGGCCGCGCCGGGCTCGACAATGACCTCGATATCGGTGCAGTCGCCGCGGGCGCGGTGGCCGTAGGCCATGAGGCCGACGCTGCGGTCGTCCGCCCAGTCGCCCAGGAGGTTGTCGATGACGTCGCGGGCGATCTCGATCTTGGCGGTGCCGTCGATCTGGCCCCACATGGAATTGGAGCCGTCGAAAACGACCATCACGTTGTCGTTGGCCAGCGCCGCCGGGGCGGCAAGGAGCGTGGTGGTCAGCGCAAGGGCGCGGGTGGTGGAAAATGGCATCGAGTCCCCCTATTCAAAAATCAATTCGGGGGCAGATAAACATACCTTTGGCCCCCGGTCATGTCCGGATTTCCAGACCGTGGGTCGGGGCAGGCCTTGGCAGGGTTCATCTTTTGATGTCCTATGGCCGTTCGGAGAGGCGGAGCAGTGTCATGGAATGGCGTGACCAAGGTATTGTATTGGCCAGCCGCCCGCATGGCGAGGCGGCGGCGATCCTGGAGGTGTTCACGCCCCTGAAGGGCCGGCATGCGGGCGTGGTGCGCGGCGGGGCATCGCGCAAGATGGCGCCTGTGTTGCAGCCGGGTGGACAGGTGGACGTGACGTGGAAGGCGCGGCTGGAGGATCACCTGGGCGCGTTCACGGTGGAGCCGGTGCGCTCGCGCGCCGCCGCGTCGCTGGGGGACCGTGTGGCGCTGGCGGGGCTGAACGCGGTGACGGCTTTGTTGATCTTTTGCCTGCCGGAGCGTGAGGCGCATGGGCGGCTATACGGGCAGACCGAGGCTTTGTTGGACCTGCTGGGACAGGGGGATGTGTGGCCGCTGGCCTATCTGAAATGGGAGATGGCGCTGCTGGACGAGATGGGGTTCGGGCTGGACCTGTCGGAATGCGCGGTGCTGGGGCGGCAGGCGAATGACCTGAGTTTCATCTCGCCGCGCACGGGGCGGGCGGTGTCGCGCGCCGGGGCCGGGGAGTGGGCGGACAAGCTGTTGCCGCTGCCCACGCCGTTGTTGGGTGAGGGAGTGTGCGGCGACGGCGAGATATTGGAGGGGCTGGGGGTGACGGGGTATTTCCTGATGCACCATCTGGCGCCGGAGATGGGGCACAAGCCATTGCCGGAGGCGCGCGCGCGGCTGATCCGGCGGCTGGAGCAGGTGGCGGAGGGGTGAAGGGGCGGTTTTCGGACTGTGGCTGGTCTTATACCGCGCGGAATCAAGGCCGTAGGCCGCCGCGCGATCGCCAGACCGCCCCCCGGGCTGGCGATTGGCTGACGTTGGCGCTTCGAATGGAGGTTTCGCGGGCTTGGCGAGCATAAAGTGCGCTGAAAGACAGTTGCGTCGCCATCCCGCGGTCTGGCCATCGCGCGGCTTGGCAAGCTGCGCTCAGGCCGCGTCGGCGGTGGTCATGTCCTGCAGGATATCGGCGGCGATGCGGAAGGAGTTGACCCGCGCGGCGTGGTCGTGGATCTGGCCCGTGAGGATGATCTCGTCGGGCTGGTAGCGGTCCTTTAGGGCGCCAAGCTGGGCGCGGACGGTCGCAGGCGATCCGGTCGCGGAGATGCGCAGGGCGTGGTTCACGTCGTCGGTCATCTCGGGGCCGATGGCCGCCTCGATATCCTCGACCGGGGCGGGCAGCTTGCCGGGTTGGCCGGTGCGCAGGCGGGCGAAGGCCTGTTGCATGGAGGTGCGCAGGTAGGCGCCTTTGGCGTCGGTGTCGGCGGCGAAGACATTGGCGGCGAGCATGAAATACGGCCGGTCGAGCTGGGCCGAGGGCTGGAACCGGGTGCGGTAGATCTCGAGCGCCTGATCCAGTGCGTCGGGCGCGAAATGCGAGGCGAAGGCATAGGGCAGGCCCAGATGCGCGGCGAGTTGCGCGCCGTAGAGGCTGGAGCCGAGGATCCAGACCGGGACGTGCGTGCCTTGCCCGGGATGGGCGGCCACGGGGGCTGCGGGATCGGCGTCGGCGAAGTAGCCAATCAGTTCCACCACGTCGTCGGGAAAGCGGTCGGCCTCGAGCCCGCGGCGCAGGGCGCGGGCCACGGCCATGTCGCCGCCGGGCGCGCGCCCGAGGCCAAGGTCGATGCGGCCGGGATGGATGGTGGCGAGCGTGCCGAACTGCTCGGCGATGGTGAGGGGCGCGTGGTTGGGCAGCATGACGCCGCCCGCGCCGACGCGCATGGAGCGCGTTGCCTCGGCGATGTGGCCGATCAGGACAGAGGTGGCGGCGCTGGCGATGCCGGGCATGTTGTGATGCTCGGCCAGCCAGTAGCGGTGATAGCCCATCTTTTCGGCCGCGATGGCGAGATCGCGGCTGTTCGCGATGGCGGTCGCGGTGTCGTGGCCTTCGGGCACGGGGGCGAGATCGAGGACGGAATAGCGCATGGCGGGGCCTTTCATCTGCTGGATGTCATTTGGGGGCTGACGAAGGCGAGAACAACCATGCTGCCGGGTGTGGCATTGCCGGGGCGACGCGTGCCGCCTAGGGTTTCCAGATCAAATGGGGGACATTGTGATGGCGGCATTCGTGATCGGGCAGATGAAAATTCAAAGCCGGGACTGGATGGAGGCGTATTTCGACAAGATCCCCGAGGTGGTGGCCGCGCATGAAGGTCGGTTCCTGGTCCGGGGCGGCAACCCGGAGCGGTTGGAGGGTGAGCATGTGCTGCCGGATGCAGCGTTCGTTCTGGAGTTTCCCGACCGGGACCATGCGCGGGCATTCTGGCAGTCGGACGCGTTTCAGCAGCTTGCGGTGCTGCGGCGGTCGGGATCCGTGCTGATCGCTATTCTGGTCGATGCGCTGGCGTAACGAGCGCGGCTTCGGCCCTGCGCAGCCAGACGGCTAAACGTCAGGACGGGGCAGCGGCGGATGCCTCCGGCGGGGATATTTTAGGCCAGAGGAAGAGGGGGATCGCCCCGGGCGCCGAACCGCGTGCTTTTTGTCGCTATGTGTCCCCAGCCCCGGCGGGCCTCACTCGGCGGCGCGGAAGACCATCTCGCGCCCCTCGGGGGTGCTGAGGATGAGCGTCGTCTGAGCGACCTCGGCCAGGGACATTGCGCCGAGCGCGTCCAGAAACGCGGTCTCGCGGTCAAGGTCGGGACAGGCGCGGCGGGTGGTGCCGATCTCGGCGGCCTCGAACCTTGGGTAGGGTTGCAGCTGCGCGGCGAAGTAGCGGTTGCAGGGGGCCTCGCCGACGATCTTGCCTTCCTCGGGGAAGGTGATGGTGGCGGTCGCGTCGAAGGCGGTGCCGTCGATTTCCCGCAGCTGCCATGTCTTGCCCGCCGCGCCGTGGCCGGAGAGGGTTTCATCGCCACTGCAATTGAGCAGCGACACCACGAGCAGCACCGTCAGCAGGCCGCGCATCAGCGCAGGGCCAGCACAAGGTCGACGAGCGAGCCTATGGCGCTGATATGGTCGGCGGGGCTGGCATTGCCGAGCGAGGTCATGCCGATGGCCGTGGCGTAGAGAATGCGGGCCATCTCGGGGTTGTCGATGCCGACTTCGGACAGAAGGTTCTGCAACGCAAGAAGGCGGGCGTCGTCCACGTCGTTGACCGCGGCGCGGGCGATGTCGTCGGAATCGGCCCATGCGCGCAGGGCGGGTTCGGTGGCATCGGGCGCGGCGAACACCTGCGTCAGGTTGCGCAGGCGGGCCACGTCGGTGGCGCCATCGCTGGCCAGGTCGGGCAGGCGGGCGATGCAATCGTCGCGCCATCCCGCCAGAAGCGCGGCATGGAAGGCCGGAACGTCGCGGAAGTGCCAGTAGAACGAGCCCTTGGACACGCCCAGCCGCACCGCAAGCGGTTCGGCCTTGAGCGCGCGCGGGCCGATTTCGGACAGTGCGTCGAGCCCGGCGGAAAGCCAGTCATTCGAGGTGAGACGTGATGCCGCGCGTGCCATGTTTCCCGGATACGCCTGCGCCGTGAGCAATGCAAGCGGTTCGCCGCGATGCAGCATCGGTGCGCGAAAAGTCGTGCATTGGCGTGCGTTACAAAAGTTTTACCGCAGCGTCACAGAAGCTTCTGAAACCCTGCGTAGGTGTGCGCCGGAACGACCGGGGGACATGAGCGTGCTTGAGATTACCAGGCTGACGAAGGTTTTTGGCCAGCACAAGGCCGTGGACAATATCACCTTCAGCGTGGAGAAACCTGCCATGATCGGCATTATCGGCCGGTCGGGGGCGGGCAAGTCGACGTTGCTGCGCATGCTGAACCGGCTGACCGATGCCAGCAATGGCAGCATAGTGTTCGAAGGGCGCGACGTGACCGCGCTGAAAGGGGCCGAGAAGCGCACGTGGCAGTCGGATTGCGCGATGATCTTCCAGCAATTTAACCTGGTGCCGCGCATGGACGTGGTGAGCAATGTGCTGCACGGCACGCTCAATCGCCGGTCGACCTTTGCGACGATGTTCAACCTCTACCCGCAGGCCGACATTTACCGCGCCATCGCCATCCTCGACCGGCTGGGCATTGCCGAGCACGCGCCGAAACGGGCCGAGGCCCTTTCCGGCGGCCAGCAGCAGCGCGTGGCCATCGCACGGGCGCTGATGCAGGAGCCCAGGATCGTGCTGGCGGACGAGCCGATTGCCAGCCTCGACCCGATGAACGCGAAGCTGGTGATGGACGATCTGCGGCGCATCCACGAAGAGGACGGCCGCACCGTGGTGGCCAACCTGCACACGCTGGATACGGCCCGCAAATACTGTGACCGGGTGATCGGGATGCGCGACGGGCGGATGGTGTTCGACGGCACGCCCGAACAGCTGACCACCGGCGTGGCGCGCGACATCTATGGCGCCGACGCAGGCTTTTCCGAGGCCGCGACCTCGACCGCGATCGAGACGCCGGAGCGCGAGATTGCCTGATTCTAAAACCCTGAAATTCATCTGCACGCCGGTCACGGGGGCCGGTGGCAACAAACCCGACTGGAGGATCAAGATGAAGAAACTGATCGCTGCCCTTGCGACCACCACCGCGATGACCGCGCCTGTCATGGCCCAGGACATCGAAGAGTTCCGTATCGGTATCCTGGGGGGCGAGAACGCCCAGGACCGCCTGAGCTCGCACGAGTGCCTGAAGAATTACACCGAGGAAGCGCTGGGCGTGGAAACCAAGCTGTTCGCGCCGGCCGACTACGCCGGTGTGATCCAGGGCCTGGTGGGTGGCACGCTGGACATGGCGTGGCTGGGTGCATCGGGCTATGCCGCGACCTATCTGCAGGACCCCGAAGCGGTCGAGCCGGTGCTGGTGAAGATCAACCTGGACGGCTCGTACGGCTATCATTCCATCGGGTTTGCCCGCAAGGACAGCGGCATCACGTCGCTCGACGATATGGAAGGCAAGGTCTTCGGCTTCGGTGACCCGAACTCGACCTCGGGCTACCTGATCCCGTCGATCGAGATCCCGCAGGCGGGCGAAGAGATCACCATGGAATCGGGTGATTATTTTGGCGAAGTGAAGTTCACCGGCGGCCACGAGCAGACCATCGTTGCGGTCAACAACGGCGACATCGACGCCGGCGTGACCTGGGCCGACGGCCAGGGCAACTGGGAAGACGGCTATAACTCCGGCGCGCTGCGCAAGGCCGTGGATGCGGGCCTGGTCGACATGAACGACCTGGTGGAAATCTGGAAGTCCAACCCGATCCCGGAAGGCCCGATCGTGCTGCGCAAGTCGCTGCCCGCGGACGTGAAGGAGACGATGGTCGCACTGGTCGACGGCATGTACGAGAAAGACCGCGACTGCACCTACTCGATCTCGGCCGGCGAAAGCCTGGGCTTCGATCCGATCACGCATGACGCGTATCTGTCGATCATCGAGGCGCGCAAGTCCGCGTCGCAATAAGCGCGTGACAGCATAGGTGGCGGGCCCACGGTTGGGCCCGCCATTTGCATATTTCCCGAGAGGCTTCATGGCAGATGTGACCCAATCCGGCGGCGCGCCGCGGCTGAGCGACATGCAGGCGACCTATATGGCGCAGGTGTCGAAGCGGCGGCTTTACTCGGGGATCACGCTGCTGGTCTTCATCCTGCTGATGGTGTCGGGGTTTCGCCTCGCCGAAGAGCGCAATGGCGGGTCCTTCATCGGCGGGCTGGACAATTTCTTTGATTATCCCGGCGAGGTGGTGGCCGAGGCTGTGGAGAAGGCGGGCGAGTTGCCCGCGCATTTCGTGACATTCTTTCCCGCGCTGCTGGAGACGGTGAACATCGCGGCGGTCAGCACACTGGTGGGCGCGCTGGCGGCGGTTTTCCTGTCGCTGCTTTCCACGCGGGGGCTGGCGCGGTTTCCCCGGCTGGTGCCGGTGTTCCGGCGGATCATGGACATCACCCGCGCGGTGCCCGAGATCGTGATCGCGCTGATCCTGATTTTCGTTTTGGGCGGCGGGCCGGTGCCGGCGATGATCGCGATTGCGTTTCATACGGCGGGCGCACTGGGCAAGCTGTTTTCCGAGGTGAACGAGAACGCGTCGCTGAAGCCCTTGGAGGGTCTGGAAAGCGTCGGGGCCACGTGGAGCCAGCGGATGATGCTGGGGGTGGTGCCGCAGGTGGCGCCGAACTGGCTGAGCTATGCGCTGATGCGGTTCGAAATCAATATCCGCGCCTCTGCCATTCTGGGCTTTGTCGGCGCGGGGGGCCTTGGGTACGAGCTGAAGAACGCGATCAGCTGGGGGCAGGGGCGCTATGATGAGGCGGCGGCGATGTTCCTGATGCTGTTCGCCACGATCATTCTGTTCGACCAGCTGTCGAGCCATTTCCGGGACCGTCTGGTTCACGGACGCAAGGTGGAGTTGCACCGATGAGCGCGAGCGCGACAAATACCGACGCGTTGATGGCGCAGACGGCCTCGCTGTTTCAGCGCAAGCGGATGGTGGCGTTTGGCGTGCCAACGCTGATACTGGCCTACTTCGTCTATGTCTTTTTCGCCTTCGACGTGGTGGGTCTGATGCAGAGGGCGAGCGCCGAGAACGCGCGGGCGCTGGTGGCGGATACCTACAGCTACAAGGTGCATGTGACGCGGGACAATCGCGATGCCAGCGTTGGCGTGGCCATCGAAGGCGAGCGGAAGGGCGAATATCCTGAGGGCGAGGCGCCTGAGTGGGTGGAAATGGGCCGCGACACGGTGATCGACCTTGGGGACGGTCACGTGGTGGTCTTTGGCCTTGAGACGATCAGCTATGACGTGCCGGGATACGGGATGATCCGGGCGACGCCGAGCCGGAGCCAGGGCGTGGTGCAGGAGTTTCCGACGGAGGAATTGCCGGCGTGGATCAACAGTTCCAAGAACCGGCTTGCGATCACGACCGAGGCGGGGCGGCTGTCGGTCACGCGGAACCGGTCTGAGGTGTTTCGGTATTTCACAGGCTGGGAGCTCTTCTTCTTTACGCTGGACAGTCCCTATCACGGGATGAGCGTGGGGCAGGTTCTGGGCCGGGCGCTGGATGGCGAGGCGGGCGAGATCTGGGAGGATTTCTGGCACAACGAGATGTGGCGGCATTCGGACGTGATGTGGGCCATTTTCGAGACGATCCTGATGGCGTTCCTGGGCACGATGGGGGCGGCCATTTTGGCGTTGCCGGTGGCGTTCATGGCGGCGAAGAACTTTGCGCCGCTGAAGACGGTGCGGTTCGGGTTCCGGCGGCTGTTCGATTTCCTGCGGGGGGTCGATGCGCTGATCTGGACGATCATCCTGACGCGGGCGTTCGGGCTGGGGCCGCTGACCGGGGCGCTGGCGATCCTGCTGACCGATACGGGATCGTTCGGAAAGCTGTTTTCCGAGGCGTTGGAGAACGTGGACGACAAGCAGATCGAGGGTGTGCAGTCGACGGGGGCAAAGCCGGTGCAGCGATATCGGTTCGGTGTCATTCCGCAGGTGACGCCGGTGCTGCTGAGCCAGGTGCTGTATTACCTGGAGAGCAACACGCGGTCGGCCACGATCATCGGCGCGATCACCGGGGGCGGGATCGGGCTGCTGTTGACCCAGGCGATCATCACCCAGAAGGATTGGGAAGAGGTCACCTATTACATCGTGTTGGTGGTGCTGATGGTGATCTTCATGGATTGGGTGTCGGGGATGTTGCGGCGGCGGCTGATCCAGTCGGATGATGCGGGGCATTAGGGCCGCATGCCGAAGCTGAGTGCCGATGCGCCGCTGGTCCATCCAGAGTGCGAGATTTCCGAGAGTTCGTTCGGGGCCTATTGCGAGATCGGGCGCGGCAGCCGCGTGGCGCATTCGGTGTTCGGTGATTATTCCTATTGCGACCGGATGTGCGATATCGCCAACGCGCAGGTGGGCAAGTTTTCCAACATCGCGAGTTTCGTGCGGGTGGGCGCCACGGATCATCCGCTGGACCGGGCGAGCCTGCATCATTTCATGTACCGCTCGGCCAGTTACTGGGACGACGCGGAGGATGACGCGGAGTGGTTCGGCCGGCGCAAGGCTCGGCTGGCTGTGATCGGGCATGACACGTGGTTGGGGCACAATGCGCAGGTGAAGCCGGAGGTCACGGTGGGGCACGGGGCCGTGGTGGCCTCGGGGGCGGTGGTGACGCGGGACGTGGCGCCCTACACGATCGTGGCGGGGGTGCCCGCGGTGCCGGTCAGGGCAAGGCTGGCGGCGGAGGTGGCGGAGCGGGTGATGGGCCTTGGCTGGTGGGATTGGTCGCATGACCGGCTGCGGGCGGCGCTGCAGGATTTCCGGGAGCTGTCGGCGGAGGCGTTTCTGGAGAAGTACGAGGGGTGAGGGGTGGTGGGTCTCACCCACCCTACGGAGCGTGGCGCATGTCATCCCGGACTTGATCCGGGATCTCTTGTGGTGCGAGATCCTCGGGTCGCGCCCGAGGATGACGTTCACGGGAGGGCGTGGTGCAGTGCCCTCTCCATATTAAAAGGACGGCCCGAAGGCCGCCCGGTTTGGTCATCAAAAATGCTTGGTTTGTTCGGGGACAAGTGAACGCCGCCTGTATGGCCGAGTCGTGCAACAGTGATGTGTCGGTCGGGTGAAGGCTGGGTGACAGCTATTCCGCAGCCATCGCCAGTTCGCTGCCCGCGCCGAAGAAGCGGGTGGCGGCCTCGCCCGCGAGATGCGTGATGCGGCCTGCGCAGAGGGTGGCGTCGATCTGGCGGGTCATCTCGTTCACCACCACGAGGTCGGCGCGGCGGCCATAGTCGATGACGCCGCGGTCGGGCAGGCGCATGATGCGCGCAGGGGTGCTGCTGATGAGTGACCAGGCGGAGGGCAGGGTGCGCAGGCCCTTGTCCACGAGCGCAAAGGCGGCGCGGGCCAGCGAGGGGTAGTGGTAGTCGGACACCAGCGCGTCGCAATGGCCAGCCTCGATCAAATCCTCGGCGGCGGCGTTGCCCGCCTGCGAGCCGCCGCGCACCACGTTGGGGGCGCCCATCAGGACCGGGTCGCCCACCGCCGTGGCCAGTCGGGCGGCGGCGCGCGTTACCGGGAATTCGCAGATCTTGGCGCCGATCATGGAATAGGTCTCTCGCGTTTCGGCATCGGGGTCGTCATGGCTGCCGTAAAGGACGCCGCGGCGGTCGAACCCCTCGGCAAGGCGGCAGAGGAAACGCGGCACGAAGGTAGCGTTCTTCTTGGTGGCGCGCAGGGCGGCGAGGTGCTCTTGCGGCGTGCGGCGGGCCTCTTCGGCCCAGCGGGCCAGCGTGGCGGGGCGGGTCTGAGCGGCATCGAGCGCGTCGTCGAGGTGGTTGTTGAAGACGACGTAGTCGATGTCATGCGCGTCGATCAGCGCGAGCAGGCGGTCGGCGCTGTCGGTGAGATGGGTTTCGCAGCGGATCTGAAGGCGCAGGTCGGTCTGCATCCGGGGGCGGTAGGCGGCGAGCGCCTGGGCCAGCGCCTCGGCCTGGTCGGGGGCGCGGTGGCCGCCTTCCCAAGACCAGCTTTGGGCCAGCCACGCGGTGGTGATGCCGTTCGAGGCGGCGTCGCGGTCGGTGGCGGCGAGACCGTCGAGAAGCGGGAATGGCGCGGAGGGGCGCGGTGCGATGTGGCGCTCGAACGCGTCGCCATGCAGGTCGACGATGCCGGGCAGGACGAGATAGCCCGAGAGGTCGACCTCGGGCAGGGGGCCCTTGCCGATGACGCCCTGCCGAACGACGACAGAGCGGCGCTGCATCTCGCCGTCGCGCAGGACGCGCGCGCCTGTCAGGCGCATGTCGCAGGGTTTCAGGGTCATCGGGCTGCTCTCGGTCGTTTCGGACCAGCATGGGGCAGATTTGTATCGCGGGAGTGACAAAGGGTTAATTCTGCGTGTCTTTTTCCGGTGCATTTTCGGGCAGGGCGTCGCCGAGGGTCAGGGTGACCTGATCGCCGGAAAACCACGTGCGGCCGTATTCCAGCGGCTGGCCGTTCGGGTCGAGATTGAGCGAGACGGTGCGCAGGAGAGGCGCGCCTTCGCGGATCTGCAGGTGTCCGGCCTGGGTGGGGGAAGCGAGGCGGGCCGATACGCGGGTCCAGGCGCGGGTGTAGTCTGGCACACCCACGGTGCGCAGGCTGTCGGTGACGGAACTGTGGTGGCGCAGCGCGTCCGGCAGGTCGGGCAGCCGGGCGGCCGGAAAAACCGAGCGGAAGAGGGCCAGCGGCTGGGCGTCGGCGAGTGAGAGGCCATCGTAGGAATGCACGAGGTCGCCGGGGGCAAGGGCCAGCGCCTCGGCCTCGGTGGCGTCGGCGGCGCGGGTTTCGATCAGGTGGGCGCGGCGCGAGGGCAGGCGACCGGCGGCGCGCAGGTTGGTTTGAAAGCGGACCCGTTCGCCAAGGGGGTAATCGGTGGGTTTCTGGGCGACGAAAACGCCCGCACCGCGGCGGGGGAAGACGGTGCCAGACTCGGCCATGTCTGCGAGCGCCCGGCGGACGGTGTGGCGGTTGACGCCGAAGCGGCGGGCGAGTTCGGCCTCGGTGGGCAGCTTGTCGCCGGGGGCGTAGCGGCCCGCTGCGATGTCGTCGGTGAGGGTGTCGAGAATGGATTTCCACACAGGGGTTCTGGTGGCGGTGCGAGAGGCGGTGCTGGGCGGCATGTCATGAAACCTTCATGGACAAGGGTCTTGGCGACTCGGGAGCGATCGGATATAGATTTGTCTAGTTGTATAGTACATTAGACAACTTCGCAAGGTGTCTAGATGACCGAGACTTCCGAGAGACAAGCGTGGATGAGCACGCTGGCCAAGGCGCCTGCCGCTGACCTGGCGCGGTTGTGGGGCGCGCTGGAACTGGAACCCGAGCATGAGATGCTGCGCGCGCCGGAGGTGGGTGCGGTGATGGTGCGCGGCCGGACCGGAGCGACGGGCGCGCCGTTCAACCTGGGTGAAATGACGGTGACCCGCTGTTCGCTGCGGCTGGGCTGCGGTGCTGTCGGGCATGGCTACGTGCAGGGGCGCGACAAGGCCCATGCGACGACCGCCGCGCTGGTGGATGCGCTGATGCAGACTGAGGATGCGGGCCGGGTGCGCGAGGGTGTCGTGGCGCCGTTGACCGAGGCGTTGGCGGCGGCGAAGGCGAAGAGGCGGGCCAAGGCGGCGGCGACCAAGGTGGAGTTCTTCACCATGCAGCGGGGAGAGGATTGATGCACACCGAGGCACTGACGGGCGGGTTCGGCGATGCGCCGGTGGATTCGGCGCGGGCCTTTCGCGGGGCGATGAACGCCATGGCGCGGCCCGGGCGGATCGAGGAATTGGCCGGGGCGAAGCCGCCCGTGCCGCTGTCGGTGGCCGCCGGAGTATTGGTGCTGACGCTGTGCGATGCGGAGACGCCGGTTTTCCTGGCAGGCGATCACGACGCGCCCGCCGTGCGGGAGTGGATCACGTTTCACACCGGCGCGCCGTTTGCGGGGCCGGAGGGGGCGATGTTCGCGCTTGGGTCGTGGAAGGCGCTGGGGCCGCTGGACGCCTATCCGGTGGGAAGGCCGGAATACCCGGACCGATCGACGACGTTGATCGTGGAGATGCCGGAACTGGTGGCGGAAGGTGCGGTATTGCGCGGGCCGGGCATCAGGGACACGGCGCGGTTGCGCCTGCCGGAGGTGGCGGCGTTCCAGCGCAATGCGTCGGCGTTTCCGCTGGGCCTGGATTTCTTTTTCACTTGTGGCGACCGCGCGGCGGCGTTGCCACGGACCACGAAAGTGGAGGGCTGAGTCATGTATGTTGCGGTGAAGGGCGGTGAGCGGGCGATTGACAATGCCCATGCCTGGCTGGCCGAGGAACGGCGGGGCGATACCGGCATCGCGGAGTTGTCGGTGGCGCAGATCCGCGAGCAGTTGAGCCTGGCCGTCAATCGCGTGATGGCGGAGGGGTCACTTTATGATCCGGACCTCGCCGCGCTGGCGATCAAGCAGGCGCGGGGGGATCTGATCGAGGCGATTTTCCTGATCCGGGCCTATCGCACGACCCTGCCGCGGTTCGGCGCGTCCGAGCCGGTCGAGACGGGCGAGATGGTGTGCGACCGCCGGATCTCGGCCACGTTCAAGGATGCGCCGGGGGGGCAGGTTCTGGGGCCCACGTTTGACTACACGCACCGATTGCTGGATTTCAAACTGGCCGCCGAGGGTGAGGTGCCGGAGGCGCAGGAGGCAGCGGCATCGGAAGCGGCGGTGCCGCATATCACCGGGTTTCTGAACCGCGAAGGGCTGATCCAGACCGAGGATGAAAGTGATGAGACCCCGACGGATTTGACGCGCGAGCCGATGGAACTGCCCGCCAGCCGGGCGTTGCGGCTGCAATCGCTGACGCGCGGCGACGAGGGGTTCGTGCTGGGTATGGCGTACTCGACCCAGCGGGGCTATGCGCGCAACCACGCCTTCGTGGGCGAGTTGCGCATTGGCACGGTGGAGGTCGAGATGGAGATACCCGAAGTGGGGTTCGCCATAGGGATCGGCGAGATCACCCTGACGGAATGCGAGACGGTCAACCAGTTCACGGGGTCCAAGACCGAGCCGCCGCAGTTCACGCGGGGCTATGGGCTGGTGTTCGGGCAGACCGAGCGCAAGGCGATTTCAATGGCACTGGTGGACCGGGCGCTGCGCTGGAAGGAGCTGGGTGAGGACGATCAGGGCGCGCCCGCGCAGGACGAGGGATTCGTGCTGATGCATGCCGACAACATCCAGGCGACGGGGTTTCTGGAGCATATCAAGCTGCCGCATTACGTGGACTTCCAGAGCGAGCTGGAGCTGGTGCGGAAGTTGCGGCGCGAGGCGGAAGGCCAGCCGGCGCGTGAGGCGGCGGAATGAGTGCGGGGCTGTCACATATCACGTTCATCTGCGCCGATCTGGACCGGATGCAGCAAGTGCTGGAAGAGGTGCTGGAGGCGCGGTGCGTCTATGCCAGCGGGGCCGAGCAATTCTCGCTGTCCGAGGAGCGGTTTTTCATGGTGGGCGACGTGTGGGTCGCGATCATGAAGGGCGCGGCACTGGCGGAGCGGACGTACAACCACGTGGCTTTCAAGGTCGATGATGCCGATTTCGACACCCGCGTGGCGCGGATCGAAGCGCTTGGATTGGAGATGCGTCCGCCGCGGGCCCGGGTCGAGGGCGAGGGGCGGTCGGTTTATTTTCATTCGCCGGACGGGCATCTGCTGGAGCTGCACACCGGTACGCTGGAAGAACGATTGGCGCGATATGCGTGCGGACGGGCGGGCGTGGCGTGAATATCGTATTCGATATCGGCAACGTATTGATCGCCTGGGATCCGCATGCGGCGTTCCGGCATGCGTTCGACAGCGACGCAGAGATCGACGCCTTTCTGATGGACGCGGACTTTTATGCCTGGAACCTGGAGCAGGATCGCGGGCGCACCCGGCAAGAGGCGGTGGCGGCGGTGCCTGAGGCTCATGCCGCGCTGATGGACGGCTATTTCGACCGGTTTCACCTGACCATCCAGGACAAGATCTGTGAGACGTGGTCTCTGATGGAGCGGCTGCGCGGCAAGGGGTACGGGATCTATGGTCTGACGAATTTTGCCGCCGATACCTGGCCCGTCGCTTTGGAGGTACATCCGCAGCTGGGCGAGGCCTTCGAGGACGTTGTGGTGTCGGGGCATGAGGGCATGATCAAGCCGGAACGTGCGATCTATGACCTTTTGTGCCGGCGCAACAAGCTGAGCCCGAGCGACTGTCTGTTCATCGACGACAGCGCGGCCAATACTCAAGGGGCCAGGGCGGCGGGCTGGCAGGCGCATCACTTCACCTCTCCCGACGGGTTGCGCCGGGACCTGAACGCGCGGGGATTGCTATGAATGACTACAATTTCGCCTACTTGGACGAGCAGACCAAGCGGATGATCCGAAGGGCCATCCTGAAAGGGCTGGCCATTCCCGGCTACCAGGTGCCGTTCGCGTCGCGCGAAATGCCGATGCCCTACGGATGGGGGACGGGCGGCGTGCAGGTGAGTGCGGCCACATTGGTGCCCGAGGACCGGATGAAGGTGATCGACCAGGGGGCGGATGACACGACGAACGCGGTGTCGATCCGCAAGTTCTTTGAGCGGACGGCAGGGGTTGAGACCACCGAGGAGACGGGCCGCGCGACGGTGATCCAGACACGGCACCGCATCCCCGAGAAGGCGCTGACGGAGGACCAGATCCTGGTCTACCAGGTGCCGATCCCCGAGCCGTTGAGGTTCCTGGAGCCGCGCGAGACGGAGACCCGCAAGATGCATGCCCTGGAAGAGTATGGGTTGATGCATGTGAAGCTTTACGAGGACATCAGCCAGCACGGCGCGATTGCCACCGCCTATGCCTATCCGGTGAAGGTGGAGGGGCGGTACGTGATGGACCCGTCGCCTATCCCGAAATTCGACAACCCGAAGATGGAGATGGCGGTCATTCAGCTTTTCGGGGCTGGGCGGGAGCAGCGGATCTATGCGCTGCCGCCGTGGTGCAAGGTGGTAAGTCTCGATTTCGAGGACCATCCGTTCGAGCCCTCCAAGGCCGAGCATGAATGTGGCCTGTGTGAAGCTGAGGACAGCTATCTCGACGAGGTGATCGTGGATGACGCGGGCGGACGGATGTTCGTTTGCTCGGACACGGATTATTGCCGGGGGCGCCGTGCCGCAGGACATGTCGGGGCGCAGGGCGTGCCTTACGAGGAGGGCGCGGCGTGAGACACGGGGCGCAAAATTTTTGGGAAAATTTTGGTGCGGATTTTTTAAAAAATCCGCGTGCGGGAGGGCTGGCGTGATGACTCCGCTTTTGCAGGTGCGCGAGGTGGCGAAGTTCTACGGACCCCGGGTGGGGTGCCGGGACGTGTCGTTCGACCTTTATCCCGGGGAAGTGATGGGAATCGTCGGGGAGAGTGGATCGGGTAAATCCACGCTTCTGGGCTGCCTCGCCGGTCATCTGGCGCCGGATGCTGGCGAGGTGATTTTTGACACCGCCGTCGATGGCCCGCGCGATACGTTGAAAATGTCCGAGCCTGAGCGGCGGATGCTGGGGCGGACCGACTGGGCCTTTGTCCACCAGCACGCGCGGGATGGCCTGCGCATGGGGGTGAGTGCCGGCGGCAATGTGGGCGAGCGGCTGATGGCCGTGGGGGCGCGGCATTACGGGGATATTCGCAGCAGCGCGGTGGACTGGCTGGGCCGGGTGGAGATTGCCGAGGACCGGGTGGACGACCGGCCCACGGCGTTTTCCGGGGGGATGCAGCAGCGGTTGCAGATCGCGCGAAACCTGGTGACGGGGCCTAGGCTGGTGTTCATGGACGAGCCCACGGGGGGCTTGGATGTCAGTGTGCAGGCGCGGCTGTTGGACCTGCTGCGCGGGCTGGTTCGGGAGATGGGGCTGAGCGCCATCATCGTGACGCATGACCTTGCCGTGGTGAGGCTTTTGGCGGACCGGCTGATGGTGATGAAGGATGGGCACGTGGTGGAGACGGGGCTGACCGACCAGGTGCTGGACGATCCGCAGCATGGCTATACGCAACTGCTCGTCTCAAGCGTGTTGCAGGTTTGAGGCGACGGGATTTGAGTATTTTTGGCAAGAAAAAGGCCGGGTCATGATCGAGATCGAGAACGTGTCGAAGAATTTCGTGCTGCACAATCAGGGCGGTGCGGTCATTCCGGTGATGGCGGGGGCGTCGCTGTCGGTGGGGGCAGGGGAATGCGTGGCGCTGACGGGGGCGTCGGGCGCGGGCAAGTCGACGCTGATGCGGATGATCTATGGCAATTACCTGGCCGCGTCGGGCCGGATCGTGGTGGGCGGCGTGGACGTGGCCCGGGCCGAGCCGCGCGAGATACTGGCGCTCAGGCGCGAGACGCTGGGCTATGTGAGCCAGTTCCTGCGGGTGGTGCCACGGGTGCCGACGCGGGAGGTGGTGGCGGAGCCTCTTTTGGCGGTGGGCTTCGACCGGGACGTGGCCATGGCAAGGGCCGAGGAGTTGCTGGGGCGGTTGAACATTCCCGAAGGGCTGTGGGGGTTGAGCCCGACGACTTTTTCGGGGGGCGAGCAGCAGCGGGTGAACATCGCGCGCGGTTTCGCGCATGGCTATCCGGCGATGCTGCTGGACGAGCCGACGGCGAGCCTGGATGCCGCCAATCGTGAGACGGTGTTGCGCCTGATCGAGGAGGCCAAGGCGCGGGGCGCGGCGATCGTGGGGATTTTCCATGACGAGGCGGCGCGGGCGCGGGTGTGTGATCGGGAGATCGACGTGTCGGTCTTTACCCTGAAGGCAGCGTGATGTGCGCCTTGGGCCATAGGGGGCGGCTGGTCGGCGTCGTCGGGCCGTCGGGCGTGGGCAAGGACAGCGTGATGCAGGCGCTGGCAGCACAGCACGCGGGCGTGCGGCTGGTGCGTCGGGTGATCACACGGGACGCGGGTGCGGGGGGTGAGGATTTCGAGGCGGTGAGCGAAGACGTCTTCGAGGCGCGGGTGCAGGCGGGGGCCTTTGCGCTGCATTGGCGGGCGCACGGGTTGCGCTATGGCGTGCCGCTGGCGGTGCGCGAGGATCTGGCGGCGGGGCATCTGTGCCTGGTGAACCTGTCGCGGACGGTGCTGGTGGACGCGCAGGCGCTGTTTCCCGGCTTTGCCGTGGTGCATCTGGCGGCGCCGGTGGCGGTGCTGGCGGGGCGGCTGGCGGCACGCGGGCGAGAGCGTGCCGAAGTGATCGCGGCGCGGTTGGAGCGGGCGGGGTTTGCCTTGCCCGGGGGACTTAAGCATGTGATCCGGGTCGAGAATACCGGGGCCCTGGCCCAGACGGCGGAGGCGGTCTGGGCGCAGCTTCAGCTGGAGAGGGTGGCGCGATGAACGAGGTGGAAACGTCCCTGTGCATCCTCGGCGCAGAGGCTGAGCGTGTCGAGCATGAAGGGCTTCCGGATCAGTGGCGTGATCACGGGGTCGAGGGCCGCGCGAAGCTGGCTTGCCTGGGCCTTGGGCAGTTTGCCCGACAGGGTGTAGTGGCACCGGAACTGGTTCAGCACGTAGGGATAGCCCCATTGCAGCAGCAGCGCGTCCTGTTCGGGCGTGAGGCCGGCGGCGCGGCGGCGGGCGAGGTCGGCGTCGGTGAGGGTGGCGCGGAACGGGTCGAGCGTGCGGACGGTTTCAGCGGCGAGGCGGTTGAGCGGGCTGGTGTTGCCGGTGGGTACGAGGGCCAGAAAGCGACCGAGTTGCGCCAGTTCCAGCCCGTCGAGCGTGACCGGCGCGGCAAGGTCGCAATGTGTGGTAAATGCGGTCAGAAGGTCGGTTTCCGTCCAGCCCTCGGCCAGATGGAAGGGCGGCTTGATCGTGGCGTGGAAGCCGTACTTGCGGGGCGTGCCGGTGATGCCGTCCCATGGGGCCGGAAGGCCCTCGATGTCGGGCGGGGTGGTCGGTCGGCCACTTTCCACGTCCCAGCCAAGCCAGTCGGCCCCGAACCGGCCAAGGGCACCCTGCGGCGTGTGGTAGACAGCGTAGCGTCGGAAAGCCATGTGCGCGGGTTTGCCCATGTTTCAATTTCAAGACAAGTGATGGTTCCATGACAGAGACGTTTTGCATTGCCAATGCGCAAGTGATTCTGCGCGACCGGGTGATGACTGGGGCCGTAAGTGTGGAGGATGGCGTGATCGCCGGGATCGAGGAGGGCGATAGGGTGCCGACGGGCGCGGTGGATTGCGGGGCTGGCTTCGTGGCGCCGGGGCTGATCGAGCTGCACACCGACAACCTGGAGCGGCATATCCAACCGCGGCCCAAGGTGGACTGGCCGCACCATGCCGCGATCCTGGCACATGACGCGGAACTGGCCAGTACCGGGATCACCACGGTGTTCGATGCCATGCGGGTCGGCTCCATCCCCACGGGGCGGGGGCGCTACCTGGCCTATGCGCGCGGGCTGGCGAGCGAGCTTTGGGCATTGCGTGCGGACGATGCGCTGAAAATCAGCCATTTCCTGCACTTGCGGGCGGAGGTCTGTTCGGAAACGCTGGAAGAGGAGATGGCCGCGTTCGGCCCGGAAGACCGCGTCGGGATCGTCAGCCTCATGGACCACACGCCGGGTCAGCGGCAGTTCCGGGATATCACCAAGCTGGCGGATTACATGAAGGGCAAGCACGCGCTGTCGGATGCGGAGTTCGAGGAACACGTGGCGCAGTTGAAGGCGTTGCGGTACGCCAATGGCGACCGGCACGAGGCGGCGGCGGTGCGGGAGGCGGCGCGCTATGGCGCGGTGCTGGCGAGCCATGACGACACGACCGAGGGACAGGTCGAGACCTCAAAGGGCTATGGCGTGGCGATGGCGGAGTTTCCCACGACGGTGGAGGCGGCAAAGGCCAGCCACGCGCGGGAGATCGCGGTGATCATGGGCGCGCCGAACCTCATCCGGGGTGGGTCGCATTCGGGCAACGTGGCGGCGGGGGAACTGGCCGAGGCCGGGCTGTTGGATATCCTGTCGTCGGATTATGTGCCCTCGGCGCTGCTTCTGGCGGCGGTGAAGCTGGGGCAGGACTGGGGCTGCATGGCGCGGGGGCTGGCGACGGTGACGGCGGCGCCGGCGAAGGCCGTGGGATTGCGGGACCGGGGCGAGATTGCGCCCGGCAAGCGGGCCGATTTGATCCGGTTCGACCTACGCGGCGGGGCGCCGGCCTTGCGCGCTGTGTGGAGCCGGGGAAACCGCGTGGCGTGATACGGGGATTGTGGGTTTTCACCCACCCTACGAGGGGTCCGTGCGGGCCGGGCTTGAACCCCGGTGCGGGGGCTGCGCATATGGCGGAAAAGAAGGAGTTTGGCCGATGTCCACCGAGTACCAGTTCGCACCCGCACCGATCCAGACCCTGCCGGTCGAGGGCGAGGAGGCCGTTTTTCCCATCCGGCGGATTTTCTGCGTTGGTCGGAACTATGCGGCGCATGCGGCCGAGATGGGCAACGAGGTGGATCGCGAGGCGCCGTGGTATTTCCTTAAGTCTGCCCATGCCTACTGTCCGGGAGGTGCGACCATCCCGATGCCGCCCGAAACCAAGGACTGCCATTACGAGATGGAGTTCGTGGTGGCTCTCGGCGGTGAGGCCGGGTTGATTTCCCAAGCTGACGCGATGTCGGCGGTGTTCGGTTATGGCTGCGGGATCGACCTGACGCGAAGGGATCTGCAGGCGCAGGCCAAGAAGACTCGACGGCCCTGGGACCTGGGTAAGGATTTCGAGAATGCCGCCATTCTAGGCCCGCTCACGCGGGCCGATGCCTTTGGCGAGATTGGCGACCAGGCGATCTGGCTGGACCATGACGGGGCCCGGGTGCAGAACGCGACGCTGGCCGAAATGGTCTGGAGTGTGCCGGAGGTCATGGCGCACCTGTCGCGGTTCTATCGCCTGATGGCCGGTGACCTGATCATGACCGGAACGCCCGCCGGCGTAGGGCCGGTGCAGCCGGGCAGCCGCCTGCATGGCGGCGTCGACGGATTGCAGCCGGTGCAGGCAGATTTCGCGGGCTGACACGATGGGCGTGACCCGGTGGCGGTAGCGCCAGAAAATTCGTACGAATTTTCTTGGCGTATTTTCTTCGTACGAAGAAAATGGGGGTGGAGACGGACCTTTGGCCCGGACAGCGAAAAGGCAGCAGGTGATGGGGTTGAGCCTCGCCCTGGCGGTGGTGCTGGGCGCGGCGGTACTCGTCGCACAGGGCGCCTTTGCGCCGCGGCGGGTGCCGCCTGACGTGCCGGCGCCCGTGGTGGAACGGTTGGGGCCCGCGCCGGTGAAGGGCGATGCGGCCGAGCGTTACGCCTCGCTGGTCTCGGAAGGGAAATATAATGCCGCCTTGGCGGCCGATCCCGGCGGCGCTTATGGCTGGGGCGACCATTTTGCCCGGATCGAGGATGCTGAGGCCTTTGCGCTGGCGCATTGCCGGGCGCGTGGCGAAAAGTGTCGGATTATCCTGCGGATCGTGCCGGAACGGCCGGTGGCGCTGGAGGGCAAACCCCTGTCGCGCACCGCAGCGCAGGCGCTGCAAACCTATGTGGCCGAGAAACGTGCGAAGGCGATCGCGATGGCGGATCAGGGCGGATGGGGCGGTGCCTGGAATCGGCCCAGCCGGGCCGAAGCCGTGACGGATGCTCTGGAGAATTGCCGCAAACACGAGGTGACCACCGGAGCGGGGCTGGAGATACGTAGTACGTGCAGAATAATCTGGGTGGATTGATTCCGTGCGGGACGTGCAGGTCACGGGAGGGAGAGACGGAGATGCCGGGACAACGCAGGCAGGGCTTGGTGGTTTCGGTTCTCTGGGCCGGGGACGAAGCCTGTCGCGTGGTGGCGCAGATCGCGCCGCAGGACGTGATCGAGATCAATTGCCAGCCTTTGTCGAAATCCGCCGCGACAGGGCCGAGATGTATGGCGGCAAGCCCGGCTTCAAGGCGATGGCGCTGTCGAACCTTGGCGACTGGGGAATGGCCCGGGGCGAGGAGAGCTGGCAGGCAGCGAAGGTGAATGCTCTGGCCGAGTGCCGGACGCGCCTGATTTCCGGTACGCCGAATGGGTTGCCGACGGGTCGGCGTCGGATCGTTTGGGTGGATTGATCGGCTTGGCGTAGACGGGGTGGGTTTTCACCCACCCTACGTCAGCTCGTTGCGTTTGGAATGGGGGCGCGGTGCAGAAAGAGGTCCCCCGGGTCCGGCCCGGCGCAGGCAGGGTCAAGCCCGGGACGGGCGGTAAGAGAAGCGAGCCGCGCGCGACATCTTATCTCAGCCGCCGGCGCGCAATCACCGGCGCCTGGGTTTTGCGCAACGGCGCGGCAGACCGTCCACCGGACGGTCTGCGAAAACATCAGCCGAGCAATCTTCGTGCAATCACCTGTGCCTGGATCTCGCCGGCACCCTCGAAGATGTTGAGGATGCGGGCGTCGCACAGCACGCGGCTGACCGGGTATTCCAGTGCGAACCCGTTCCCGCCATGGATCTGCAGCGCGTTGTCGGCCGCGGCCCAGGCGACGCGGGCGCCCAGAAGCTTCGCCATGCCGGCCTCGACGTCGCAGCGGCGGCCCTCGTCCTTCTCGAACGCGGAATAGTAGGTCAGTTGGCGGGCGATCATGATTTCCACGGCCATCATCGCCAGCTTGTTCGCGACGCGGGGAAACTCGATCAGTTCCTTGCCGAACTGCTTGCGGTCCTGCGCGTATTGCATCCCCAGATCGAGCGCGTTCTGCGCCACGCCGATGGCGCGCGCGGCGGTCTGGATGCGGGCGGACTCGAAGGTCTCCATCAGCTGCTTGAAGCCCTTGCCCTCTTCGCCGCCCAGAAGGTTCTCGCCCTTCACCTTGAAGTCGTCGAAATTGACCGTGTATTCCTTCATGCCGCGATAGCCCAGCACCTCGATCTCGCCGCCCGAGATGCCGGGGTCCTGCCATGGGTCGGCATCCGTGCCGGGGGTCTTTTCGGCGAGGAACATCGACAGGCCCTTGTAGTCATCGGTGCCCTGTACGCTACGGGCCAGCACGGTCATCACGTGGGTGCGGGCGGCGTGGGTGATCCAGGTCTTGTTGCCGTTGAGGATCCAGTCGCCGTTGTCGTCCTGCTTGGCGCGTGTTTTCAGTGAGCCGAGGTCGGAGCCGGTATTGGGTTCGGTGAAGACGGCGGTGGGCAGGATTTCACCCGAGGCGAGGCCGGGAAGCCACTTTTCCTTTTGCGCGTCGGTGCCGCCGGCGATGATCAGTTCGGCGGCGATTTCCGAGCGGGTGCCCAGCGACCCGACGCCGATATAGCCGCGGCTGAGCTCCTCGGAGACGACGCACATGGAGGCCTTGGACAGGCCGAGGCCGCCGAATTCCTCGGGGATGGTAAGGCCGAACACGCCCATTTCCGCGAGCTCCTCGATGATCTCCATCGGGATCAGCTCGTCCTTGAGGTGCCATTCATGCGCCTCGGGCAGAATCTTGTCGACGGAGTAGCGGCGGAACTGCTCGCGGATCATCTCGAGCTCTTCGTCGAGGCCGGTGGTGCCGACGGTGATCTCGGCGGCGCGTTCCTGCATCAGCGCCACAAGGCGGATGCGGGCGGCCTGGGTGTTGCCGGATTGGGTGAGCGTCTGGACCTCGGGGGTCATCAGGACGCGCATGTCATCCTGGGATAGACCGATGTCTTGCGGACGCATGATTTCGCCCTGATTCATCGGGATGCCGCCATAGATCTGCCAGAGGTATTCGCCGAAGGCGATCTGGTGAATGAGCTGCTCGACCTCGCCGAATTTGCCCTGGTCTTTCAGGCGGGTGGCCCAGCACTGCATCTGGCGCAGGGACTCGACGTAGGTGGCGAGCCAGGCGAGGCCGTGGCTGGCGGTCTGGTGTTGTTCCACGGCGCGGGACGACACGCGGCCTTCGACGGTGACGAGATCGCGTAGGGCACCCTTGGCCTTCTCAAGGATTTCCTCGGCCGGGGCCACGGCCTTGCTGGTCAGGTCCAGCAGGTCTTTCAGAATGATCTCGGTCGAAAGGTCAACGTCCTGTCCGTCATGCGCCATGGGGTAGCTCCTTCGGTTTTCGCCGCACCGGCATAGCCATTTCGCAGGTGCAGCGCAACTATTATGCTCACGCGGCGTGCGAATTGGTCGAATATTGCGCTGTCGTGTCGCGGGTGCCGGTGCGCCCGCGTGGATTTCAGGCAGGCATGGCGGTGATTTAGGCCGTGCGCGCCCCGAGAAAAGTGGTACGAGAGGCGCATGGACGCGTTACTTGGCCCGGACTGGTTGATGGTGATGGTCTTCGCCTGGGGCGTGGCTGTGTTGGGCGGACTGGTCAAAGGCGTGGTGGGATTCGCCATGCCGATGGTGGTGATTTCGGGGCTGAGCACGGTGATGCCGCCGGAGCTGGCGCTGGCGGGGCTGATCCTGCCGACATTGATGTCGAACGGCTTTCAGGCTCTGCGGCAGGGGGTTCGGGCGGCATGGAGGTCTCTGACGCGGTTCCGCGTGTTCCTGCTGGCGGGGATGATGGTGATGCTTGTCTCGGCGCAGTTCGTGCGGGTGATCCCGGAGGCGGTCATGCTGCTGTTGATCGGGGTGCCGATCATTATCTACGCGGGCTTTGCGCTGGCGGGGCGGCCCTTGCGACTGCCGCCCAACCCCGGCCGGCGCGTGGAAGCGGGAATCGGTGCCGTGGCTGGGTTCTTTGGCGGGATCTCGGGCGTGTGGGGGCCGCCGACGGTGGCGATGCTGACGGCGCTCGACACCGAGAAGACCGAGCAGATGCGGGTGCAGGGCGTGATCTACGGCATGGGGGCGGTTCTGCTGACCGGGGCGCACACGGCCTCGGGGGTGCTGAACCGCGAGACGCTGCCGTTGTCGCTGTCGCTGATCGTGCCGGCGCTGCTTGGTCTCTGGATCGGGTTCAGGTTGCAGGACCGGATCGACCAGCGGTTGTTCCGGCGGCTGACGCTGGCAGTTCTGATCATCGCGGGGCTGAACCTGGTGCGGCGCGGTATCGTGAGTTTCTAGGACAAAGGTGCGGCTGCGCCGCGCAGGATATCTCGTCGTTGCCCTGCGGGCGCCTCCTCGGTGGGGGAAGGGAAACGCGACGCGTCATTCCAGTAATGTGCATTTGGCAGGCGGGGGCCTCCGGCGGGGATATTTGGAGCCAGAGGAAGAGGGGGCGCGTTTGGCTCTTCCTCTGGCCAAAAATATCCCAGGGGGACGTCGAAACCTCGGTTTCGGCGTGGGGGACTGGTCCCCCGCTGCGGTGCCCTCTTTCACGCGCGGAACATATCCGGTAAAGCGCCCGGGACGAGTTAGACCCCTGATGGATGAGAGACGATGAAATTCACCCTGTCTTGGCTGAAAGACCATCTTGAAACCACCGCCAGCGTGGCGGAGATCGCTGAGGCGCTGACCGATCTTGGCCTCGAGGTGGAGGAGATTTCCAACCCGGGCGAGCGGCTGGCGGATTTTACCATCGGCAAGGTGGTGAGCGCGGAGAAGCATCCCGATGCCGACCGGCTGCGGGTCTGCCAGGTGGAGACCGACGAAGGTGTGAAACAGATCATCTGTGGCGCGCCCAACGCCCGCGAGGGCATCACCGTGGTGGTGGCCAAGCCCGGTGTCTATGTGCCCGGGATCGACACGACGATCGGGGTGGGCAAAATCCGCGGCATCGAGAGTTTCGGCATGATGGCGTCAGAACGCGAGATGGAGCTTTCGGACGAGCATGACGGGATCATCGAGCTGCCCTCGGGCGAGGTCGGCGCGCGGTTCGTGGACTGGCTGGCCGAAAACGACCCGGCCAAGGTCGATCCGGTGATCGAGATCGCGATCACGCCGAACCGGCCCGATGCGCTGGGGGTGCGGGGAATCGCGCTGGATCTGGCGGCGCGGGGGCTTGGCACCATGAAAGACGCACCGCAGGCGCATGTGGAGGGGCAATTTCCGTGTCCGATCACGGTGAGCATCGACGAGGACACCAGGACGGATGGCTGTTTCGTCTTTGCCGGGCGGCTGATCCGGGGGGTGAGCAACGGGCCGAGCCCGGAGTGGCTGCAAGACCGGCTGCGTGCAATTGGCCTGCGCCCGATTTCGGCGCTGGTGGATATCACCAACTTCTTCACCTATGACCGGAACCGGCCGCTGCACGTCTTTGATGCCGACAAGGTTGCGGGGAACCTGCGGGTGCATCGCGCCAGCGGGGGCGAGACGTTCACTGGGCTGGACGAGAAGGAATACACCTTCTCGAAAGGGCAGGTGGTGATCTCGGACGACAACGGCGTTGAGAGTGTCGGCGGCATCATGGGCGGGCTGGAGACGGGCTGTACCGCCGAGACCACGAATGTGTTCCTGGAAGCCGCCGTGTGGGACCATATCCAGATCGCGCATACGGGCCGGGCGCTGAAGATCAATTCCGACGCGCGGTATCGCAACGAGCGGGGGATCGACCCGGCGTTCAACATGGAAGCGCATGACCTCGCCACGCAGATGATCCTGGACCTGTGCGGCGGTGAGGCCTCCAACATCGTGGTGGCGGGCGAGGCGCCGGATGTGGCGCGCTCCTATCGCCTCGATGCCGCGAAGGTGCAGTCGCTGGTGGGCATGGAGATCCCCGAAGCCGAGCAGCGACAAACACTGACACGATTGGGGTTCCGGCTGGAGGGCAACACGGCGCATGTGCCGAGCTGGCGGCCCGATATCCTGGGCGAGGCCGACCTGGTGGAGGAAGTGGCGCGGGTGGCGTCGCTGACCAAGCTCGTGGGCCGTCCAATGCCGCGGATGCAGGCCGGCGTGCCGCAGCCGATCCTGAGTGCCGCGCAAAAGCGCGAGCGGGCGGCGCGGCGGACGGCGGCGGCGCTGGGGTACAACGAATGCGTGACCTACAGTTTCGTCGACAAGGCAAGTGCCACGTTGTTCGGTGGCGGCGAGGATGCCACGATGTTGGCCAACCCGATCAGCAGCGAGATGAGCCATATGCGGCCCGACCTGTTGCCTGGATTGTTGCAGGCCGCGGCGAAGAACCAGGCGCGGGGGGCGATGGACCTCGCCCTTTTCGAGCTGGGGCATGCGTTTCACGGTGGCGAGCCGGAGGAGCAACATGTGCAGGTGAGCGGCATTCTGGTGGGCCGGACCGGGCCCAAGGATGTGCACAAGGCGAGTCGTCCGGTGGACCTGTACGATGCCAAGGCGGATGCCGAGGCGATCCTGGTCGCGCTGGGCGCACCGGCGAAAGTGCAGATCCTGCGCGGGGCGTCCGAATGGTGGCACCCGGGGCGGCACGGAATGATCTGCCTTGGACCCAAGAAAGTTCTGGGCGTGTTTGGCGAGCTGCACCCCAAGATCCTGCGCGAGATGGATGTGAAGGGGCCGGTCGTAGGCTTTACCCTCTATCCGCAGGAAATTCCGCAGCCGCGCAAGGCGGGGGCGAACCGTGGCGCGATGAAGATCAGCGATTTGCAGGCGGTCGAGCGCGATTTTGCCTTCGTGGTGGATGCCGACGTGGAGGCGCTGACGCTGGTCAATGCCGCCGCCGGGGCGGACAAGGCGCTGATCGAGGATGTGCGTGTTTTCGACGAGTTCATCGGCGGCAGCCTGGGCGAGGGCAAGAAGAGCCTTGCGCTGACGGTGCGGCTGCAACCGACGGACAATACGCTGAAGGACGCGGATATCGAGGCGGTGAGTGCCAAGATCGTCGAGAAGGTGACGAAAGCGACGGGCGGTACGCTGCGCGGCTGAGGCGATGCGGGGGCTTGCCTGCCTGCTGTACCTGATCCACGGGGGCGTGTGTGGACGCGGTTTTCGTTGAGGTGTCAGTGCGGAGCTGGTGGGTTTTCACCCACCCTACGGTTAAAGCGATCCGTCTGTGGTGCCGTGTTCGGGTTGTAATCCGGGTCGTGGGATGCAGATTGTTTCCCAACGCAGGAAAAGGAGAATAAAAATATGTTGAGTGTATATCTTTCGGGTGAAATCCATACCGACTGGCGCGAGCAAATCATCGAGGGGGCCAAGGGTCTGGACGTGGAATTTTCCGCGCCGGTGACGGATCACGGGGCCAGCGACGATTGCGGTGTGGACATCCTGGGCGCGGAAGAGAACAAGTACTGGCACGACCACAAGGGCGCCATGGTGAACGCGATCCGCACCCGCAAGGGCATCGAGGAGGCGGATGTGGTGGTCGTGCGGTTTGGCGACAAGTACAAGCAATGGAATGCGGCCTTTGACGCAGGCTATGCCAGCGCGATGGGCAAGTCGCTTGTCATCCTGCAACCTCCGGAGCATGACCACGCATTGAAAGAGGTGGATGCCGCGGCGCTGGCCGTGACGCGGGAGCCGAAGCAGGTTGTGGAGATCTTGCGGTATGTCCTGGAAGGGACGTTGCCGAAGTAATGGCGGCTTGGGGTCGCGTGGGTTTTCACCCACCCTACGGTACCTATCGGGCCGCGCGCCCATTAAAGGCGTTGCTGACGTAGTTTCGGCAGTCGGAGAAAGGTCCCCCGGGTCCAGCCCGGGGCAGGCAGGGTCAAGCCCGGGACGGACCCTCGGTGAGACCGGCGTGGTGTCCTGAGTGTCGGGGCGATGTCAGGCCTCGGGCTTGCGATCTTCGGGTTGCAGGCGGCGGACGAGGTTGCCGCAGGTTTCGACGATGCTTTGCAGGCGTTCCTCAAGCCGGGTCATTTCGAGCATTGAGCCTTTGAGCGTTTCGCTTTGATCTCCGATACCGGCCAGCTTGCGGAACACTTCCTCGGACGAGGCGATCTTGGCCTCGGCGTCGGCGATGACCGCGCGGAGGGATTCGAGCAATTCGGCGGCGGAGGCGTTCCCGGCCTCGGGCAGGGCTTCGTCAAGCTCGGCGATCTGGCCGCGCACGGCCGCGAACCATTCGTTCGACAGGCGCGGTTCGCGCTTGGCCGAGATCATGGCGTCGCGTTCCAGGCGGCGCACGTCCGACACGACGCTGTCGATCGAACCGCGCAGATCGCTTTGCAAAGCGATGATGTCGTCATTGGCGGCGACCACCTTGCCCAGGACGGCGTCGAGTTCGCCGATGATGGTCGAGATGCGGTCGAGAAAGAGGTTGAGGTCGCGCGCCAGCACGCCGAATTCGTCCGAGGTGCGGATCTCGGCGCGGTGGCCGAGGCTACCATAGGCGCGGGCGAGCTTGCTGACCGTTGAGCGCAGTTCCATCAAGGGCTCCAGCCGGGCGCGCAGGATCAGAAACAGAAGGAACGAGTGCAGCACGATCTTGCCCGCCGACAGGGCCGCGGTCAGGCGGACGTCCTCGGCCCAGAGGGCGAAGTCGCGGGCGAGGTAGTTGCGCACTGTCACGGTACCGAGCGTGTCGCCCACCTCGGCCTGACTGTGGCACGAAAGGCAGAACGCCTCGGCCTCGATATCCAAGGTCGAGACGCGGAAATTGCCGTCAGGCCAGTCTTCTGCCGGGATACCCACCGGAGTGAAGCCGAAGCCGTCCTCGATCGACGCGACGGTGACGGGAGCCGGTTCGATGGCGATGACATAGCCCAGGTCGGACCAGTTGGTTTCCAGGATGGGATACATGGTGCGGGCGGCCACGGGGCCGCCTTCGTTGCGCATGATCGATCGCACGTTGTCGGCCAGGTCCTCGGCCACGACCTGGGCCTCGTCCTCGCCATTGGTGACGTAGTTGTAATAGACGAGGGCAGCTTTCAGCGAGAACTCCAGCACCGTGACGATCACGAGGATGATGAAGAAGTCCCGGATCATGTGGATCAGGAACGATTTGTCGAAACGTCCGATAGAGGGGTTGTCGTCGCTCAGCATCCCCATGCCCCCGATGAACCCGTTTGGGTTGAATTAGGGCAGGGCGAATAAAAAGGTAGGTCAAGAAGGCGTCAGCGAGGTCTTGAGGATGCGCCATGACCGTGTTTGGGGTTTCAAACCCAACGCGGCATCGGATAAACGGAACCTGCGGATCGCGCGTTCGCGGATCAGGGTCAATTGGAAAGATCCACCCTCATGGACTGGGCTGCCCTTGCAAGAGAACTGGTGACGTTGATCGTGGTGATCGACCCGGTCGGGTCCATCCCGGTCTTCCTGTTTGCGGTGCAGGGTGTGCCAAGGGCACTGCACCGGCGGTTTGCGCTGCGGGCGGTGGCGATTGCGGCGCTGGTGCTGCTGGCGTTCCTGGTGGGCGGGCAGTTCCTGCTGGAATCGCTGGGGCTGCGGCTGGGGTCGTTCCAGATCGCGGGCGGGATCATCCTGTTTCTGTTCGCGATGACGATGATTTTCGGCGAGTCGAAGCCCGCGCGCGAGATCGAGGAGGCCGAGCGTGATCACCTGGCGGGCGCGGTGTTTCCGCTGGCGATGCCGTCGATCGCGTCGCCCGGGGCGATGCTGGCCATCGTGATCCTGACGGACAACCACACCGAGTCACTGGCCGACCAGGCCATTACGGCGGGGCTTTTGATGTTGGTGCTGCTCTTGACGCTCGGGCTTTTGCTGGCGGCGACCTACGTGCACCGGGTGATCGGCAGCACAGGGGCCAGCGTGATCAGCCGGGTGATGGGGATCGTTCTGGCGACCATCGCGGTGGACGCGGTGCTGGGAGGATTCAATGCGCTTGGCGTGATGGACGTGGCGCCGCCGCCGGTGGAGAGCCCGTTGAACAAGGCGACGCCGCGGTAGGGTGGGGCCTTGCGTGGGTTTCACCCACTCTACGGGCTACACGCGGTGCGAAGCATGTTGAGTTGTCGGTGGAGAGCCCGTTCTAGAAGGCGGTACCGCGGTCGGGCGGGGCTGCGCGTGGGTTTCACCCACCCTACGGGTTTCGCGCGGAAGCGAAGCATGTGGTGCCGTCGGGCGGGAGGGGCGGTTGCAAAAGACAGTATCGCGGTAGGTAAGCGCGTGGGTTTTCACTCCCCCTTCGGTCATCGCAAGGCCGGACATGAAAAAGCCCCCACGCCAAGGGCGCGGGGGCGAAGGGTCGACCCTATTGGGGCGTGTAAGGCTTAGCCGATGGCGGCGGCTTTCACGTCCTCGTCGATATAGGGCAGGTACTGCTCGAAATTGTCGGCGAACATCTTGACCAGTTTGGCGGCCTGCGCGTCATAAGCGGCACCGTCGTCCCATGTGCGGCGCGGGTCCAGCAGGACCTCGGGCACGCCGGGCACGCTGACCGGAACCTCGAAGCCGAAATTGGCATCCTTGCGGAACTCGACCTCGTTCAGCGAGCCGTCGAGGGCGGCGGTCAGCAGGGCGCGGGTGGCCTTGATCGGCATCCGCTCGCCCGTGCCATAAGCGCCGCCGGTCCAGCCGGTGTTGACCAGCCAGCAGGTCGCGCCGTGCTTGGCGATCTTTTCGCGCAGCAGGTTGCCGTAGACCTCGGGGCGGCGCGGCATGAAGGGGGCGCCGAAGCAAGTGGAAAAGGTCGGCTCGGCCTCGGTCAGGCCGCGCTCGGTTCCGGCGACCTTGGCGGTGAAGCCACTGAGGAAGTGGTACATCGCCTGCGCCGGCGACAGCCGCGCGATCGGGGGCAGCACGCCGAACGCATCGCAGGTCAGCATGATGATGTTCTTGGGATGCCCGCCAAGCGCCGTTTCCGAGGCATTGGAAATATAGCTCATCGGATAGGCGCAGCGCATGTTGGCCGTCAGGGAATCGTCGGCAAAGTCCAGTTCGAGCGTTTCCTCGTCATAGACCATGTTCTCGATCACGGTGCCGAATTTCTCGGTTGTGGCGTAGATCTCCGGCTCTGCCTCGGGGTCGAGATTGATGGTCTTGGCATAGCAGCCGCCCTCGAAGTTGAAGGTGCCGCGATCGGACCAGCCGTGTTCGTCGTCGCCGATGAGCGTGCGGTTGGGATCGGCCGAGAGGGTGGTCTTGCCGGTGCCGCTGAGGCCGAAGAATATGGCGGTGTCCACGGGGTTGCCGTTGGCGTGGTTGGCCGAGCAGTGCATCGGCATGATGCCTTTTTCGGGCAGCAGATAGTTGAGGACCGAGAAGACCGATTTCTTGTTCTCGCCCGCGTACTCCGAGTTGCCGATCAGGATCATCTTGCGGTCGAAGTTGATGGCGATCACGGTTTCCGAGCGACACCCGTGCTTTTCGGGGTCGGCCTTGAACGTGGGGCAGTTGATGACGGTGAAATCGGCGGTGAAATGGTCCAGCGCGTCACGTTCGGGGCGGCGCAGCATGTGGCGTATGAAGAGGCCGTGCCATGCCAGTTCGGTCACCATGCGCATGTTGATTGAATGCGCCGGGTCGGCGCCGCCGACGAGATCCTGTACAAAGTAATCGCGGCCCTGCATGTGGGCGACCATGTCGGTGTAAAGCTGGTCGAATGCCTCGGGTGTCATGGGCGCGTTGTTGTCCCACCAGATGTGCTCGGCCACGCTGTCGGTCTTGACGACATGCTTGTCCTTGGGCGAGCGGCCGGTGAACTGGCCTGTGGAGACGAGGAAGGTGCCGCCCTTGCCGAGGCGGCCTTCGCCCTTGCGCAGGGCCTCTTCGATGAGGGCGGGTTCGATCAGGTTGTAGTGAACTTCGCCCAGTCCGGTGATGCCTTGATCCTCGAGGGTGAAGTTGGGGTTGACCCGTCCTGCTGACATGCTTGCGCTCCTTGAGTTCTGGCCGTCCGCCCTTCGTGGCGGGGCTGGCCATGCAGGTCCGCCGAAACCGGCGGTAAGAAACCGGTCCGTGCCGGATGATCCGCGGGCGTCTTAACATGACGGTTTTATGATTGAACAGGACGCAAATGCACAGTTAGCGCAACCAAATCGGACGTTAGCGCCATCATTGGCGAGCTGCTGCCATGGTTCAACAATCGCGGACTGTAAAAGTGAGTCAATTTAGCCATTCCTAAGACATTTTCGCGTCAGATGATCCGGAAAGCCCTGCTGATTCGCAGTTTGGGATTGATTAAAAAGGCGAAAACGTCTCATAGTATCGGAAAAAAGCAGGCAACCGAGCAGTACAAGGAAATCATAATGTCAAAAATCGCCCTTGTGGACGATGACAGAAATATTCTGACATCGGTCTCCATGACCCTTGAGGCGGAAGGCTTCGAGGTCGAAACCTATAACGATGGTCAACAGGCTTACGAGGCCTTCACCAAGAAGCTGCCTGACATGGCGGTGCTGGATATCAAGATGCCCCGGATGGACGGGATGGACCTGTTGCAACGGCTGCGGCAGAAATCGGCGATGCCGGTCATCTTCCTGACCTCCAAGGACGACGAGATCGACGAGGTTCTGGGCCTGCGCATGGGCGCGGACGACTACGTCAAGAAACCGTTCAGCCAGCGTTTGCTGGTCGAGCGTATCCGTGCGCTGCTGCGCCGGCAGGATGCGGTCGATGGCAATGTCGTCGCCGAGACCGAAGACACCAAGGTGATCGAGCGCGGCGAGCTGCGCATGGACCCGCTGCGCCACGCTGTGTCCTGGAAGGGGCAGGACGTGTCGCTGACCGTGACCGAATTCCTGCTGCTTCAGGCGCTGGCGCAACGGCCCGGTTTCGTGAAAAGCCGCGACCAGCTGATGGACGTGGCCTATGACGACCAGGTCTATGTGGACGACCGGACCATCGACAGCCACATCAAGCGCCTGCGCAAGAAGCTGCGGATGGTGGACCCGGAGTTTTCAGCCATCGAAACGCTGTACGGGATCGGGTATCGATACAACGAGGAATGATGGCCTGAAACATGGCATTGGCGGAGGGCTTCCAGGTGCGCGATCACTCGCTGAATGACGACGACGGTGTTGTCCTTGGCGATGATTTCGTGGCGCCTGAAAATGTCGTCGAGGAAGAGGTCCGCAGGCGCCGCGCGCGGCGGGGCTACTTCTCGGGCGGCGGCGGATCCCTGACGCGCAAGATCATTACCTTCAACCTGATCGCGCTGAACGTGCTGGTGGCGGGGATCCTCTACCTCAACTCGTCGCGTGACGGGTTGGCGCAACAGCACGCCGACGGTTTGCAAAGCGATGTGGAGCTGATCGCCGACGTGTTCGAGGCGCAACTGCCCGAAGGCGCGCCCGTCAGCCTTGTGGCCATGGACGGGCTGGACGTGAGCGGAACGCTGGACGGGCTGGACGTGCAGCAGGGGGTCGAGGTGCTGGTCTATGACCGCGCGGCCCAGCTGGTAGGCCGGACCGAGGGCCACCTGCCGCGCCCGGGCGCGGGGGTGCCGGACAAGCCCACGGTGATTACGGATGCGCTGAACCATGTGTGGAACTGGGTGTCGGCCCCGTTTTCGGCAATCTTGGTGAACGAAACGGAACTCAGCGTGGAAACGTTGGCGCAGGGTCTTGTCGAGGATGCGCTGGAGGATGGCACGCAGGTGGGTCGCGGCGAAAGCGACGGATCGACCATATTCGCCGTTGCGACGCCGATCCTGCAGGGCGACAGGCCCGTGGGCGTGGTGGCGCTGTCGAGCGCGTCGGGCGAGATCGACAAGCTGAGCCGGATGGAGCGCGAGCGCGTGTTGCAGATGTTCCTGGTGGCGACACTGGTGTCGGTTGGCCTGTCGCTGATCCTGGCCTCGACCATCGCCAATCCGCTGGCGGAACTGGCCGCCGCCGCCGAAGTGGGCGGTGCGCGCAACCGTCAGAGCGGCAACAATGGCGGCGGGCGAATCCGCATCCCCGATTTGACTGCGCGGCCCGACGAGATCGGGCGGCTCTCGGGCGCGTTGCGGGGCATGGTGACCGCGCTTTATCACCGGATCGACGGCAACGAGCAATTTGCCGCGGACGTGGCGCACGAGATCAAGAACCCGCTGGCGTCCTTGCGCAGCGCGGTTGGCACGATGCGCGTGGCCAAACGCGAGGACCAGCGCGAGAAGCTGTTGAACGTGATCGAGCATGACGTGCGCCGCCTTGACCGGCTGGTGAGCGACATCTCGAACGCATCGCGGCTGGACAGCGAGCTGGTGCGCGAGGAGCAGGAAAGCTTTGACCTGATCCAGATGCTGGACAACCTGGCGCATTACCTGGGCGAACAGGCGCAGCAGAAGGGGGTCGAGTTCATCACCGACTTTCCGAAGGACCCGATCGTCGTCATGGGGCTTGAGGCACGGCTGGCGCAGGTCTTCGTGAACCTGATCACCAACGCCACCTCGTTCTGCGAGGAAGGCGACGCCATTCGCCTGTGGGCCCGCAAGCGGGAAAACCGTGTCGTTGTCGTGGTCGAGGATACCGGGCCGGGCATTCCCGAGCAGGCGCTGACCAAGATCTTCAACCGCTTCTACTCGCAGCGCGACGCCAATGATTTCGGCAACAATTCGGGGCTTGGCCTGTCGATCTCGAAGCAGATCGTCGAGGCGCATGAGGGCGTGATCTGGGCCGAGAACATCCGGCCCACGGATGCCGACATCACCTCGGACCCGCTGGGCGCGCGCTTTGTCGTGGGTCTGCCGGTCTGACGCGATGGGCGCGGCGCCTTCTTTGAAAGCACTCGGACCGCTGGAATGACGACTACGCAGATCATTCATGCGTCCACCGTTGCCATCGATGGCCGGGCCGTGCTGATTCGAGGTGCGTCGGGCAGCGGCAAGTCCGGGCTGGCGTTGCAGCTTTTGGCAATGGGCGCGGAACTGGTGGCGGACGACCGCACGGTGGTGTGGGCCGAGGGCGCAACGCTCTGGGCCGACGCACCGGACACGATCCGCGGGCAGATCGAGGCGCGCGGCGTGGGCATCCTGCGCAGTCCTGCGGCGGGGCGTTGCGCGGTTGCGCTGGTGGTCGACATGCACGAGGTTGAAACCGACCGTCTTCCCGAAGCCCGGGAAGCGCGGCTCATGGGCATCCCCTTGCCTGTCATTAACAAATCCGAGAGCGCCCATTTTCCTGCGGCGGTGGCAGTATATCTAAGGGGCGAAAGGCTGGAATGAGGAGTGGCCCGCGATGCCGGCAGGCCCGATAAGCAACAGACTGGTTCTGGTGACCGGCCCCTCGGGTGCCGGGCGCACCACGTCGATCCGTGCGCTGGAGGATATGGGGTTCGAGGCGATCGACAACCTGCCGCTGTCTCTGTTGCCGCGTCTGATCGAGGGCAACGGGCCGGACAAGCCGCTGGTGCTGGGCGTGGACACGCGCAACCGGGATTTCTCGACCAATGCGCTGATCGAGGTAATCGACACGCTGAGCGCGGATGCGACAGTGCATTTGCAGGTGCTATACGTGGACAGCAGCGCCGAGGTGCTGACGCGGCGGTTTTCCGAGACGCGCAGGCGGCACCCGCTGGCCCCGGCCGAGACGCCGGATGTGGGGATCGCGCGGGAGTTCGACCTGCTGGGCCCGATCCGGGCGCGGGCGGATATCCTGATCGACACGTCGGAACTGTCGCCACACGACCTGCGGGCGGAATTGTCGCGCTGGTTCGCGCCGGGCGATGGCGGGCAGATGTCGGTCTCGGTTCAGTCGTTTTCGTACAAGCGCGGGCTGCCGCGTGGCCTCGACATGGTGCTGGACTGCCGGTTTCTGCGTAACCCCTATTGGGAGGCCAGCTTGCGCGGGCTGACCGGGCAGGACGCGCGGGTGCGGGCCTATGTGGGCGATGACCCGATGTTCGAAGGCTTCGCCGCGCGGGTCGGTGACCTGGTGCGCCAGTTGCTGCCGGCCTACAAGGCAGAGGGCAAGGCCTATCTGGCGATCGGCTTTGGCTGTACCGGTGGACAGCACCGTAGCGTCACGATGGCAGAAACCTTGGCTCAGGCACTTGCAGAGGCAGGCTGGCAGGTGTCTATAAGGCATCGCGAACTGGAACGGCGCGGAATGCTTGCGCCGTCCGACCCCGGCGGAAAGACCGAGGCGAAGCTGAAAGGAGACATTGGGGCGTGATCGGGATCGTGATCGTGGCGCATGGCGGGCTGGCCCAGGGCTATCTGAAGGCGATAGAGCATGTCGTCGGTGGGCAGTCGGGTATTCGGGCCATCCCGATCGAGGGTGATTTCGACCGGTCCGAAAAGCAAGACGAGATCTGCCGCGCCGCCGACGAAGTGGATACCGGCGACGGCGTTCTGATCGTGGTGGACATCTTTGGCGCGTCGCCGGCGAACCTGTCGCTGAAGGCGTGCCAGCCCGAGAACAGGCGTATCCTGTACGGCGCGAACCTGCCGATGCTGTTGAAACTGGCCAAGAGCCGCGGTCTGTCGGTACCCGAGGCCGCTCGCGCGGCGCTGGATGCAGGGCGCAAGTATATCGACAGTCACACCCCGTAAAGCGGGCCGGACCAAGAAAGACCAAGACCGAAATGACAGACACCGTCACCCGCGAGATCGAGATCGTCAACGAGAAGGGCCTGCACGCGCGTGCGGCGGCCAAGCTGGTGGAGGTGGTCGAGGGATTCGACGCGCAGGCCGAGGTCAGCCATGATGGGCAGACCACGGGTGCCGACAGCATCATGGGCCTTTTGATGTTGGCAGCGTCGCGTGGAACGACTATTGACGTGCGAGCTTGGGGGCCCGACGCCGAGGCGCTGACGGATGCCGTGAGCGCGTTGGTGGCCGACCGGTTCGGCGAGGACATGTAGGCGCGCTATGCGCGGCGGGACGGGAACAGACCACGTGGCGGAAAAGGCGCAGGATCAAAGCGGCGACGGGTCGCCCGGATCGGTCAATTTCACGAAGTATGACCGGCGCAGCCTGACCTATGCCAACTCCTTTGATAGTCCCGGCACGGCCTTCACCATACGGGCGGTCGAATGGTTCACCGGCAAGCTGACGATCATCAAGATGATCCGGGAGTTCGAGAAAAAAGGCGCGCCGACGGGGCAGCCGTTCTGGCGCGCGGCGCTCGATACGATGGGTATCCCGCTGCTGACTCCGCAGGAGCAGATCGACAATATTCCCGAGACCGGCCCAGTGGTGATCGTGGCGAACCACCCGCACGGGCTGGTCGATGGGATGATCCTGGCCGATCTGATCGGGCGCCGGCGCACCGATTACAAGATCCTGACGCGGGCGCTGTTGACGGGGATCGACGAGGTCGCTGCGTCCTACATGATATCGGTGCCGTTCCCGCACGAGCCCGACGCGCAGCGCAAGTCGGTGGAGATGCGCGCCAAGGCGATGGCGCATCTGAAGGAAGGCGGCGCGATCAGCGTGTTTCCGTCGGGCGTTGTGGCGTCCTCGGACAGCCTGTTCGGGCCGGTGAAGGAACGGGAGTGGAATGTCTTCACCGCGCAGATGATCCGGCGATCGGGCGCGACGGTTGTGCCGATCTATTTTCCGGGGGCCAATTCACGCGCCTACCAGATGGCCAATTGCGTTTCGCCGACCCTGCGCCAGAGCCTTTTGCTGCACGAGGTTGTGCGGGGCTGCAACCATCCGCAGAAGCCGGTGGTGGGGCCGCCGATCACGCAAGAGCAGATGGAGCTTTTGGACAAGGACCCGCGCGGGTTCATGGCGTGGTTGCGCGAGCATACCCTTAGCCTGGGCGAGGGGTGACGTTCAGGACGGTGGGTTTCACCCACCCTACGCGACGGAGCAGCGCGTGGGTTTTCACCCACCCTACGACTTGGTGCCGGAGTCGCCTGGATTTTCGGCCAGGTCAGCGGGTCGGGACCGGTTCCTCGCCGCGATAATCGTAGAAGCCGCGGCCGGTCTTGCGGCCCAGCCAACCGGCTTCGACATATTTCGTCAGGAGTGGGCATGGGCGATACTTGGTATCCGCCAGCCCGTCATGCAGCACGTTCATGATGGCAAGGCAGGTGTCCAGCCCGATGAAATCTGCGAGTTCCAGCGGGCCCATCGGGTGGTTGGTGCCGAGCTTCATCGAGGTGTCGATGGAGGTGACGGACCCCACGCCCTCGTAGAGCGTGTAGACCGCCTCGTTGATCATCGGCATGAGGATGCGGTTGACGATGAAGGCGGGGAAATCCTCGGAACTGGCGGCGGTCTTGCCGAGATTTTCGACCACGGCGAGGCATGCGTCGTAGGTGGGTTTGTCCGTGGCGATGCCGCGGATCAGTTCGACCAGTTGCATGATCGGCACCGGGTTCATGAAGTGGAAGCCCATGAATTTCTCGGGGCGGTCGGTGCGGCTGGCAAGCCGTGTGATCGAGATCGAAGATGTGTTCGAGGTCAGGATCGTGTCGGGGCCGAGATGCGGCACGAGATCCTCGAAGATGGCCTGTTTGACGGTCTCGCGCTCGGTGGCGGATTCCACGACGAGGTCGGTGGCGCCAAGCTCTGGCAGGTGAAGCGTGGTGGTGATGCGCGACAGCGCGGCGTCGCGGTCCTCGGCCTTCATCTTGTCGCGGCTGACCATGCGATCCATGTTCGACTTGATGACGCCGACGCCCTTGTCCAGCGCCTCCTGGTTGATGTCGTTGAGCAGGACGTCATAGCCCGCGACGGCCATCACATGCGCGATTCCGTTGCCCATCTGTCCGGCGCCGACGACGCCCACCTTGCGGATGTCCATGCAGGTCCCTTTCGCTTTTGCGACACCATATGCCCCGCGCCGCGGGCGCTGCAAGGGAAAGCGGCCGTTAAAATTTTAGTCGATTGGCGCCTTTAACGGAATCGCAAGGCCTGCGGCCCAAAGCTGGCAATCGGGTGAGTTAAATGAGGTGGGCGTGATGTCCTTTCATGGCAAGGGCCGCTGGCAAGCGGCGCCGGAGGCGTGCCGTTACGGGGCGTCAAAGCTGGCGTTTCGGGGGCCGAAGCGGAGCCTGACGAATGAATGCGTGGCGTTCCTTGGCGGGACCGAGACCTATGGCAAGTTCGTCAGCCGGCCTTTCGCGCAAGTCGTCGAGGCGGCGACGGGCGTGGCATGTGTCAACCTGGGGCAGGCCAACGCGGGGATCGACGTGATGCTGGGCGACCCGGGGCTGGCGCGGATCGCGTCGGGGGCGGCGGCAGTTGTGTTGCAGGTGCCGTGTGCGGCGAATCTGTCGAACCCGTTCTACAAGGTGCATTCGCGGCGCAACGATCGCTTTCTGCGGGCCGAGCCGACGTTGCGGGCATTGTTCGCAGAGGTGGATTTCACCGAGTTCAGCTTCACGCGGCATATGCTGATGCATCTGCGGAGGGTGTCGTCGGAGCGGTTTGGCGGGGTGCGGCAGGGGGTGGCACAGGCCTGGGACGCGGGCATGCGACGGCTGATCGCGGAAATTCGGGCGCCGGTGATCCTGTTGTGGTTTTCCGAGCGCGCGCCGGATCGGGATGAGGACGCGGTGGAGGCGCGATGCGAGCCGGTGCTGGTGGGACGCGACATGGTCGTGGCTTTGCAGCGGCACGCGGTAGCGTTCGTGAAAGCCGGCAAGGTGGCGCATGTCGGGGCGCGCGTGGGGTTTCCCACATCCTGTGCGGCGGGGTGCGAGGCAGGCGTGCCGCGGGATCTGCCGGGGCAGGACGCGCATGACGCGGTGGCGGAGGCGTTGATCCCGGTGCTGGCGCGGGTGTTGGACCCGTGAGCGCTTGCAGTCGGCGGCGCGTGGGTTTTCACCCACCCTACACCCGCGAGCGGGGAGGAATAGTCGGGCGCGTGTTGTGGCCGTCTAAACGAAAAGACCCGCCACGAGGGCGGGTCAGTTCAGTGTCGTATGCGGAACGGTTTAGCCGAGCTTTTCGGTCAGTTCCGGCACGGCGGTGAAGAGATCGGCCACGAGGCCGTAATCGGCGACCTGGAAGATCGGCGCTTCTTCGTCCTTGTTGATGGCGACGATGACCTTGGAGTCCTTCATGCCCGCAAGATGCTGGATCGCGCCCGAAATGCCCACGGCGATGTAGAGATCCGGCGCCACGACCTTGCCGGTCTGACCGACCTGCCAGTCGTTGGGGGCATAACCCGAGTCGACGGCCGCACGGGACGCGCCGACGGCGGCGCCCAGCTTGTCGGCGAGGTTCTCGATCAGCGCGAAGTTCTCTTCCGAGCCGATGCCACGGCCTCCGGAGACGACGACGCCGGCCGAGGTCAGCTCGGGGCGGTCGGATTCGGCAACCTTGTCCTCGACCCATTCGCTGAGGCCGGGGTTGTCGGCGGCGGAGATGGTCTCGACCGAGGCCGAGCCGCCGTCCCCGGCGGCGTCGAAGGTGGAGGTGCGGAAGGTGACGACCTTCTTGGCATCCGAGGATTTCACCGTCTGTACAGCGTTGCCAGCGTAGATCGGACGCTCGAACGTGTCGGCGTCGACCACGCCGGAGGCGTCAGAGATCACCATGACGTCGAGGAGGGCCGCCACGCGGGGCATTACGTTCTTGGCGTCGGTGGTGGCCGGGGCGACGATGTGTTCGTAATCGCCCGCGAGCGAGACGATCAGCGCGGCGGTGGATTCCGCCAGGCGGTGACCCAGCGAAGTGTCTTCGGCCACGAGGACCTTTGCGACACCGTCGATCTTGGCGGCGGCCTCGCCTGCGGCGGCGGCGGAGCCCCCGGCGCAGAGCACGGTCACGTCGCCCAGCTTGGACGCGGCGGTGACGGCCTTGGCGGTGGCGTCGAACGCCAGTTCGCCGTCGTTCACTTCGGCAAGTAGAAGTACAGACATTACACGGCCCCCGCTTCTTTGAGTTTGGCGACAAGTTCATCGACCGATCCGACCATTTCGCCGGCCTTGCGGGCCTCGGGCTCTTCGGTCTTGACGATTTCGAGGCGCGGCGCGACGTCGACGCCGTAGTCGGCGGCGGTTTTCTCGTCGAGCGGCTTTTTCTTGGCCTTCATGATGTTGGGCAGCGAGGCATAGCGCGGCTCGTTCAGGCGCAGGTCGACGGTGACGATCGTGGGCATCTTGACCTTGATCGTCTGCAGACCGCCATCGACCTCGCGGGTGATGACGGCGTGGTCGTCCGCGACATCCAGCGCCGAGGCGAAGGTGCCCTGGCTCCAGCCGAGAAGGGCAGAAAGCATCTGGCCGGTGGCGTTCATGTCGTTGTCGATGGCCTGTTTGCCGGCGATCACGAGGCCGGGCTCTTCTTCCTTGACGACGGCGGCAAGGATCTTGGCGACGGCGAGCGGCTCGATGTCGGTGTGCACGTCGTCGGCGGCTTCGACCAGGATGGCGCGGTCGGCGCCCATGGCCAGCGCGGTGCGCAGGGTTTCCTGCGCCTGCTTGACGCCGATGGAGACGGCGACGACTTCGTCGGCCTTGCCGGCCTCTTTCAGGCGGATGGCCTCTTCGACGGCGATTTCGTCAAAGGGGTTCATCGACATTTTGACATTGGCAAGATCGACGCCCGATCCGTCCGCCTTGACGCGGACCTTCACGTTGTAGTCGATCACGCGTTTGACAGGCACGAGCACCTTCATCGGCATGGTCTCCCTAAAAAATTGCGCAGAGCCGCTGTGATACGACCCCGCCCCTTGCTCTGGGGCGTTAGATACAGAACTGTTAGCCGGGGAAACAGGGTAAAATCGTCACGTTTCCGACTTGCGACGTCGCGTTTCCGGTGCGGTACGGGGAATCTGCACGGCTTCGTGGGCGTGGTGCGCTAATCAGCGGTTCGCGCCCGGGGTCCAGAGCACGTCGTCGTGGCCCGAATCGTTGGCCATGCGGGCGGCGACGAAGAACCAGTCGCTGAGGCGGTTGAGGTATTTGACCGCCGCCGGATTGACGTGTTCCATCGTGGCGAGTTCGACCGAGAGCCGCTCGGCGCGGCGCGAGACGGTGCGGCAGAGATGCAGATGCGCCGAGAGCGCCGAGCCGCCGGGCAGGATGAAGCTGCGCAAGGGTTCGAGCACCTTGTTCATCGTGTCGATCTCGGTCTCAAGGCGTGCGACCTGGCTGTCGACTATGCGCAGGGGCGTGTATTCCGCCTTGTCGTCGTTTTCCATGTCCGGGCGGCAGAGGTCTGCGCCAAGATCGAACAGGTCGTTCTGGATGCGCGACAGGGCGGCGTCGGTTTCCCCCTCGGCATGAAGGCGGGCAAGGCCGACGGTGGCATTCACCTCGTCCACGGTGCCGTAAGCGGTGACGCGCATGGAGTGCTTGGCCACGCGAGAGCCGTTACCAAGCGCGGTTTCGCCGTGGTCCCCGGTTTTCGTGTAGATCTTGTTGAGAACGACCATGTTCATTCACCTCCCATTTGGCGGCGGATATAGACGAAAAGCAGGATGAGGACCACCGCGACGAACTGTGCGATGATGCGCCAGCGCATGAACTTGTTCGAGCGCTTGGCGTTTTCGATGCCTTCCTTGCCGAAGTTCGAGATTCCCATGATGAGGACGACGGCGACGACGCCGCAAGCGAGCGCGACAAGGATGAAGAGAGGGTCGTTGAGCATGTGGGACTCTTGGTTTTTCCGGTCAGGGGCGGAGGTAGCCCGTCTGTGCCAAAAGGCGAATGGGGTAAGGTGACGCGGGGCTGCCCGCCTAGCCCTTGCGGGCTGTCTCGCTACAATTTTGCCTGGATCCAGTCGAGGGCGCTGGTGGGCAGGATGCGCCGCAGGATGTCCAGAAGGTAGGTCGGCGTGGTGACGAAATAGCGCGGCCTGGGGCGCGGGGACTCCAAAGCGTGAATCAGTTTTTTCGTGACGGAGGGGGCGGGCAGTTCGAACGTGTCGGGTCCGCTGCTTTTGTAGAGGCGCGGGATGAGGCGTTTTTCGTAGAGCGACCGGGCGGGCGCATTTTCCCAGTCGATCCAGCGTTCGAAATGCGGGATCGAGTTGACGCGGATCTTGGAGGTGACCGGCCCGGGTTCGATCAGGACGACATGGATCGGCGTGTCGCGCATCTCGATCCGCATGGTGCTGGTCAGCCCTTCGAGCGCGTGCTTGGTGGCATTGTAGGCGCCGCGCATGCGCAGCGTGGCGAAGCCCAGCACCGAGGAGTTCTGCACGATGCGGCCGTGCCCTTGGGCGCGCATGACGGGGATGACCTGGCGGGTAAGGTCGTGCCAGCCGAAGAAGTTGGCCTCGAATATATCGCGCAGGGCATCGGTGGGCAGGTCCTCGACCATGCCGGGACAGCCGAAGGCCCCGTTGTTGAAGAGCGCATCGAGCGTGCCGCCGGTGGCATCCAGAACCTCGGCCAGCCCGGCGGTGATCGTGTTGGGCTGTTGGTAGTCGATGCGGGGGCTGTCGAAGCCTTCGACCCGCATCCGCGCGCAATCCTCTTCCTGCCGGCAGGAGGCGAAAACGCGCCAGCCGCGGGCCCGCATGCCATGCGCCGCGTCATAGCCGATGCCCGACGAACAGCCAGTGATAAGAAGGGATTTCTGCGTCATGGCCGGACCTTGGCGCGGTCCGGCGCTATATGCAATCGCTTTGAGTGGACATCACTGAGCCGGGGCGCTGACGAGCCAGTCGGCCATCCAACCGGTTTCGCCGGTTTCCAGAACCTCGAGTTCCAGCCAGCCATTGGCCGCCGTGCCGAGCACGGCCACTTCGGCGCCCTCGCCAAGATTGCCAACGCGGGCGAAATCCGTGCCGGGACCGCCGCGCATGTTGGCGGAGCTGGCGGTCACGTAGCGGATGTCCCCGCTGCTCGTTCCAGCGCGCGCCGTGCGCGCCGCGGCTTCGGCCTGTTTGCGCAGCTCGGCCTGCGAGGCCTGATGCTCGAAAAGCTCGATGGCGCCGGGCCAGTGCTTCTTGACCTCGTCCGCCGCGTCGCCGCCTTCGTCGAGCGCGGCAAGCACGGCGTTGTCCTCGTCGCTGCTTTCCGTCAGGAAGCGGGCCTTGTCTTCTACCCGCTCGGTGCGGGCGGTCTCCTGCGCAGATCCGGCTTCGGACATGTCGCTGAGCGAGGCAAGGGTGATTTGGAAGCGCTCGGGCTTGTCTTGCTTGGGCAGGTCGATGACCTCCGGCTCGACAGGTTCAGCCGGTTGCGCGTCGGCGACGGTCGTCTCGGGCTCTGGCGCGTTCGCTTGGACCTGTATCGAGTTTTCACGCGGCGCGTAATCGGCGCCTCCGCTCATCTCCCAGAAGGCGAAGCCAAGAAAAGCAAAAGTTACCAAAATGAAGCGCCACATTGCGCGAATCCCCCGAGGCAGCGAAGTCAATTTCTTGTTATAGAACACAAGTTACACGATTCGGTTCCGACCGGCATGGGAAAAGGTGCGGAATCTTCCCAACCTGTGCTTTACCTGCGCATAGGCCAAGGCTATCACAGCATCTATGAGTGATTTGGTCGATGACCCCAACATAGGCCCCGAGAACGGGGGCGATGCCGTGGCGGAGCCGCTGCGCCGGGCCATCGGCGAGCGCTACCTGACCTATGCGCTGTCGACCATCATGCACCGCGCCCTGCCGGATGCGCGCGACGGGCTGAAGCCGGTCCACCGGCGGATCCTGTTCGCGATGCGCGAGCTGCGGCTGAGCGCCAGCGGGGGCTTCCGTAAGTCCGCGAAGATCAGCGGCGACGTGATGGGCAACTATCACCCGCATGGCGATGCCGCGATCTATGACGCGATGGCGCGGCTGGCACAGGATTTCAACGTGCGCTACCCGCTGGTCGACGGGCAGGGGAATTTCGGCAATATCGACGGGGACAACCCGGCCGCCAGCCGCTACACCGAGGCGCGGCTGACCATCGTGGCCGAGGCCCTGCTGGAGGGGCTGAACGAAAACGCGGTCGATTACCGGGACAATTACGACGGCACGCTGACCGAGCCGGTGGTGCTGCCGGCGCAGTTTCCGAACCTGCTGGCCAACGGATCGAGCGGGATCGCGGTTGGGATGGCCACAAACATCCCGCCGCACAACATCGCGGAACTGGTGGATGCCTGCCTGCATCTGATCAAGACGCCCGATGCGCGGGACGACACGCTGCTGAACTACGTGCCGGGGCCGGATTTTCCCACGGGGGGCATCATTGTCGAGCCGCCCGAGGCGATTGCGCAAGCCTATCGCACGGGCAAGGGCGGGTTCCGGCTGCGGTGCCGCTACGAGGTCGAGGACCTTGGCCGGGGGCAGTGGCAGATCGTGGTCACGGAAATTCCCTATCAGGTGCAAAAGTCCAAGCTGATCGAGAAGCTGGCGGAGGTCATTCAGACCAAGAAGGTGCCGATCCTCGCCGATGTGCGGGACGAGAGCGCCGACGATATCCGCGTCATCCTTGAACCGCGGTCCAAGAACGTGGAGCCCGAGGTGCTGATGCAGTCTCTGTATCGCAACTCGGATCTGGAAGTGCGGTTCAGCCTGAACATGAACGTGCTGATTGACGGGGTAACGCCCAAGGTCTGCAGCCTGAAGGAAGTGCTGCGCGCGTTCCTCGATTTCCGGCGCGAGGTGCTGATCCGGCGCAGTGAGCACCGGATGGAGAAGATCGACCACCGGCTGGAGGTGCTGGAAGGGCTGATCGTGGCCTTCCTGAACCTCGACCGGGTGATCGACATCATCCGCTATGACGACGACCCCAAGGCGGCGCTGATGCGCGAGGATTGGGGGCGGGAGTTCGTTCGTGCCAAGGATGAGGCGGATTATGTGCCGCCGGCCGAGGGCGGCGAGGACGGACTGACCGAGGTGCAGGCCGAGGCGATCCTGAACATGCGGCTGCGCAGTTTGCGGCGGCTGGAAGAGATCGAGCTGGTCAAGGAGCGTGACGCGCTGATGGAAGAGCGCGCCGGGTTGGAGGACCTGCTGGAAAGCGAAGGGCTTCAGTGGGACGCGATCTCGGACCAGCTGAAAGACGTGAAGAAGAAGTTCGGCAAGGACTACGAGGGCGGCGCGCGCCGGACCACCTTTGCCGAGGCGGGCGAGGTCGAGGAAGTGCCGCTGGAGGCGATGATCGACCGCGAGCCGATCACCGTCGTTTGTTCCAAGATGGGCTGGATCCGGGCCATGTCGGGGCATATCGACCTGGACCGCGAGCTGAAGTTCAAGGATGGGGACGAAGGGCGGTTCATCTTTCATGCAGAGACCACAGACCGGCTGTTGGTGTTCGGCACGAACGGGCGGTTCTACACGCTGAGTGCGGCCAACCTGCCCGGCGGGCGGGGAATGGGCGAGCCCTTGCGCCTGATGGTGGACTTACCCAACGAGTCCGACATCGTGGCGATTTTCATCCACAAGCCGGGGCGGAAATTGCTGGTGGCGTCTTCGGCGGGTGACGGCTTTGTCGTGCCCGAAGACGAGGTCGTCGCACAGACGCGCTCGGGCAAGCAGGTGCTGAACGTGCGTGATGGCGTGCGCGCACAGGTGTGCCGGGCGGTCACGGGCGATCACGTGGCCTGCGTGGGCGAGAACCGCAAGGTGCTGATCTTCCCGCTGGACGAGCTGCCCGAGATGGGCCGCGGCAAGGGCGTGCGGTTGCAGAAATACAAGGATGGCGGGTTGTCCGATGCCACGACCTTCACGCTGGCCGAGGGGCTGAGTTGGCTTGACCCGGCGGGGCGGACGCGGACCGAGACCGCGCTGGAGGAGTGGACGGCGCGCCGCGCTGGGGCAGGCCGCATGGCGCCAAGGGGCTTTCCGCGTAACAACCGTTTCACTTGAGATTGATTTGTCGTGTGCGGGGGATACCGCTTAGCTTTATTGCAGATGCATTCGAGGAGGATGGATATGCTTTGGACACGACGGGTATTGATCGCGAGCGGTGCTATGGCACTGCTGACACGACCGGTGATGGCCGACGAGCCATTCTGGTATCAGAACCGGGCCTATGCTGCAGACGGTGCGGATGTGGTGGCATATTTCGGGCTGGAACCGGGTGCGAACGGGGTGGCCGGATCAGACGCGTTCGTGACCGAGTGGAACGGCGCGAAGTGGCGGTTTTCGTCGGCCGAGAACCAGGCGGCGTTTGAGGCGAACCCGCAGAAATACGCGCCGGCCTTTGGTGGGTATTGCGCCTGGGCGGTGTCGCAGGGCTACACCGCGCATGGCGACAAGGATGCATGGACGGTGCATGGCGGCAGGCTCTACCTCAATTACAACAAGTCCATTCGCCGAAAATGGTCGGGTGACATTCCGGGCAACGTGTCGAAAGGCGAGGCGAATTGGCCGAAGGTGTTGGGCGGCTAGCGGTGGGGGCGCGTGGGTTTTCACCCACCCTACGATGCGTGAAGAGGGTCAGGCCACGGAGGCCGGTTGCGGCGTCGATATCGGCTCAGCCTCGAGCCAGACGCCCCCTTCGGGCCGCAGGGTGAGGATCATCACCGGGTCGGGATTGCGGCCCGCGACGGGGGTGAAGCGGAACCGGTTGAGCAGCGTGCCGAGGATGATCACCGCCTCTTGCAGCGCGAAGCTGGCACCGATGCAGATGCGCGGGCCGTCGCCGAAGGGCAGGTAGGCGTAGCGTTCCACCGATTTGCGATCGGCGAAGCGGTCGGGGCGGAACGCGTCGGGGTCTTCCCACAGCATGTGATGGCGGTGGAGCGCATAGATCGGCAAGATTACGGTGTCGCCCTTGCGGATCTCGCGCCCGCAGAGCGTGTCATTTGCCAACGCCGTGCGCGAGACCATCCCGGCGGGCGGATAGAGGCGCAGAGCCTCGTCGATGATCTGGCGCATGAATGGCAGTTTCTCCACATGCTCGCCCTTCACCGGGCCGTCGCCGCAAACCGCGCGTAGTTCGGCGCGGGCGCGGTCCTGGACGTCCTGGTCGAAGGCGCAGAGGTAGAGTGACCAGCCCAAGGTGAGCGCCGTGGTCTCGTGACCCGCGACGATGAAGGTCAGCAGGTTGTCGCGCAGCTCGGCCGTGTTCATCTGGCGCTTGGTCTTGGGGTCCTCGCCTTCCATCAGCAGGTCGAGAAGGTCCGGCACGCCGTCGGGGCCGCGCTGGCGGCGGGCCTCGATCGCCTCGTCGGCGATGCGGCGCATGTCGCCCACGGCGTTGCGCGAAAAGATCAGGCGGCCGGGGCGCGGCACCCAGTCGGGCGCGCCCAGCACGTCGAGCAGGGAAATCTTGCCAGCCTCGGAGATATAGGCGTCGATGCCGCGATGCACCGCGTCGGCATCGAACATGCCGTCGCCGGAAAAGGTGACGTCGGCAATGACGTCGAAGGTCGTGCGCACCATGTCGGCGGCCATGTCGATGGCGCGGGGGCCGGCCTCGGCCACGCGGTCGGCGCTGCGCTGGGCGGCGGCGGTCATGATGGGCGCGAGGTTCATCACGTTGCGGTGGGAGAAGACAGGCGCCGCGGTGCGCCGCTGCCAGCGCCAATGGGCGCCTTCGGCGATGAAGAGCGATTCACCGATGGCGGGTTTCAGCAGGTTCTTGGTGACCAGCGACTTGGGGTAGGTATCGACCCGCTCGAGCAGCATCTCGCGGATCGCGCCGGGGTCCATCACCATGTGCCAGCGCTTGCCGGTGCGGCCTGACACCATGGGCTGGCGGGTGGCAAGTTCGGGGATGATGCTGAGCACGTTGCGCCGCGCGGCCCCGAGGCTGCCGAGGATGCCCATCGGTTCGGTGACGAGGGGGACTTTGACGGGGGTGTCGGCGTTGGACATGGGGCCTCCGGTGCTGGCTATGCTTAACATAGGCGCGCCAGAGGTAGGCGGCAAACCGGCGGCGGAAATGTGCGGCAATATGGGGCAGGGCGGGAATTGCCAGCGCCGGGCGGTCTTGCTATCGCTGAAAGGGGACGGATCCGGGGGAACGGGGATGCTGCGAATACTGGCTTTGGGGCTCATGATTGCCGGCGTGGCGGCCTGCACGCGGGTGGACGACCTGGACGAGGCGCCGGTCTACCTTGGCAATTTCCACCTCGGGCATAACGTGGTGGCGGCGCCCAACCTCCAAAAGGGTCCGCTGTCGCGCGAGGCCAGCAAGGCGGCTTGGATTGCGGCGATGGAACAGGCGGTCGATGCGCGGTTCTCGCGGCAGGAGGGCACGCGGCTTTATCACCTGGGGATCACGCTTGAGGCCTACGTTCTTGCGCGCACGGGCATCCCGGTGGTGGCCGCGCCGAAGTCGGTGCTGGTGCTGAAGGTCACTGCCTGGGATGACGCGGCGCAAGCGCGGCTGAACGAGACGCCGGAACTGATTACCGTGATCGAAAGCCTGTCGGGCGATACGGTCGTGGGGTCGGGCCTGACGCGGACGGCGGAGGAGCAGATGCAGGTGTTGACGCAAAAGGCGGCCAAGCTGATCGAGAACTGGCTGGTGCGGCAGAACAATGCCGAAGGCTGGTTCGAGGATGATGGCCGGCCCGCCCGGTCCAAGGCCAGGGCCCGCGCGGCGGAAGCGCGGGCGGCGGCCTCGGAAGAAGAGCGGATGCAGGCGGCGGCCAAGGCGGCGTTGAAAAAGGCCGACGCGCAGGCGGCGCAGTAGGAAGCACTCCAGCCTCTTGGCCGTGGCGTCGTCACTCCGGTCCGCCTGGGCGTCGGAAAGACGCATGAACCGCTTGATTTTCCCGGTTGAAGCCAATAAATCCGCGGCCAGTAGCAATTCGGGCCGCGACAGGCCCCCAATAGGATAAGGCGCCCACGAGATGGCAAAGGAAAAGTTTGACCGTTCGAAACCGCACGTGAACATCGGGACCGTTGGTCACGTTGATCACGGCAAGACGACGCTGACGGCGGCGATCACGAAGTATTTCGGTGACTTCCGCGCGTATGACCAGATCGACGGTGCGCCGGAAGAGAAAGCGCGCGGGATCACCATCTCGACCGCGCACGTGGAATACGAGACCGACGCGCGGCACTATGCCCACGTCGACTGCCCCGGCCACGCCGACTACGTCAAGAACATGATCACCGGTGCCGCCCAGATGGATGGTGCGATCCTGGTTGTGAACGCGGCCGACGGCCCGATGCCGCAGACCCGCGAGCACATCCTGCTGGCGCGCCAGGTGGGCGTGCCCGCGCTTGTGGTGTTCATGAACAAGGTCGACCAAGTCGATGACGAGGAACTGCTGGAGCTGGTCGAGATGGAAATCCGCGAGCTGCTGAGCTCGTACGACTTCCCGGGCGACGACATTCCGATCATCGCGGGCTCGGCGCTGGCGGCGATGGAAGGCAACAACCCCGAGATCGGCGAAGAGAAGATCCGCGAGCTGATGGCGGCGGTCGACGACTACATCCCTACCCCTGAGCGCGCCGTGGACCAGCCGTTCCTGATGCCGGTCGAGGACGTGTTCTCGATCTCCGGCCGCGGCACGGTTGCCACGGGCCGGATCGAGCGTGGCCTGATCAAGGTCGGCGAAGAGATGGAGATCGTGGGCCTGAACAAGAACAAGAAGACGACCTGCACGGGCGTCGAGATGTTCCGCAAGCTTCTGGACCAGGGCGAGGCCGGCGACAACGTTGGCCTGTTGCTGCGCGGTATCGAGCGTGACGGTGTCGAGCGCGGCCAGGTGCTGTGCAAGCCCGGCTCGGTGAACCCGCACACCAAGTTCGAGGCCGAGGCGTACATCCTGACGAAGGAAGAGGGTGGCCGTCACACGCCGTTCTTCGCCAACTACCGTCCGCAGTTCTACTTCCGCACGACGGACGTGACGGGCACGGTGACGCTGCCCGAGGGCACGGAGATGGTGATGCCGGGTGACAACCTGAAGTTCGAGGTCGAGCTGATCGCGCCGATCGCGATGGAAGACGGCCTGCGCTTCGCCATCCGCGAAGGCGGCCGCACCGTCGGCGCCGGCGTTGTGTCGAAGATCGTCGAGTGATCTGAGGCACCGCTTCATCCCGGGCATGGTCCGGGATCTCCTTGAAAAAGTTGGAAGGGCGTCCAGAACGGACGCCCTTTTCTTTTTCGGGCTGGAGTGGGATCAAGGCGCATGACACATCCCTTTCCCACCCCGGACACGCGCAACCCGTTGATCCTGCCCGATGGGAGTGCCCATGCGGGGACCGTATTCCTGAAGGCCGTGATCGATCATCCGCGGTTCATCGTGGGCGATTACAGCTATGCCAGTGCCACGCATCCGCCCGAGGACTGGGCGACGCATCTGGCACCGTATCTTTTCCCGGTGTCGGACGAGAGGCTGGTGATCGGCAGGTTCTGCCAGATCGCGGATGGGGTGGTTTTCATCACCGCCTCGGCCAACCACCGGCGCGACGGGTTCTCGACTTTTCCCTTTGCCGTGTTCGACCATGCCACGGCCGCGAACCGACCCAGCCTGCCGGAGTGGTCCGGCCCGGACACGGTGCTGGGGCATGACGTGTGGTTGGGCAAGGACGTGCGGGTGCTGCCGGGGGCGCGGTTGGGCAATGGCGTGATCGTGGCGGCAGGGGCCGTGGTGCGGGGCGACGTGCCGGATTATGCGGTGGTGGCCGGCAACCCCGCGCGGGTTGTGAAGATGCGCTTCGACGCGGATACGATTGCCCGGCTGAACGCGCTGGCGTGGTGGGACTGGCCTATAGACCGCATCCTGGAGCATGAGGCGGCGATCTGCGGCGCGGACATGAATGCGCTGGAGCAGGCCGCGCCGTAGCGGTGATTTCCGGACCCCATGAGGCAATCCGCCACAGAGCGGGCCGAGCCCCGCTAAGGTTGTTTCGAGCCGTTCCGGGCGAGGTGACAGGCCGCAGCGGTGTGGGAAACTGTTGTTAAATCAAGCTCTAGGCCGCTTTGCTGCAGTCGCAGCAACGGTGCGGCATACCGTTGTATCCAGTTAAGGTATTGAAATATTGACATTTTTTCATGGCGACGCAATTCTTTTGGGATGGAGGAGCACGCCTTGGACCAAGTGAACCTGTCGGCATGGAACGGACGAACGGAGACGCGCGATGGCGTGATCGCCCCGGCACAGGCCGCGCAGATCCATGCGACCATTGGCGATCCGGCACGTGACGCGCCGAAGATGGGCGAGGCGATGCCACCGCTCTGGCACTGGTGCGCCTTCCCGCCCGTCTGTCCGCTGGACGAACTGGCAACGGACGGACATCCGAAGCTGGGAGGGTTCCTGCCGCCGGTGCCGCTGGGGCGGCGGATGTGGGCCGGGGGACAGCTGCGTTTCGGGGCGCCGCTGCGTGTCGGGGTGCCGTTTGAATGCCGGTCGACGATCGCGGGTGTGACCGAGAAGGATGGCAGGACCGGGCGCATGGTCTTCGTGTCGGTCGATCACCAGTTGAGTGCGGAGGGCGCGGTGGTGATCGAGGAGCGGCAGGACATCGTTTACCTGGACCTGCCGACCGAGTTTCGCCCGCCTTTGAGACAGCCGATGCCGGAGGAGACGGTCGGACGCTGGACCCAGCCTGTCAATGAAGCGCTGCTGTTCCGGTTTTCGGCCATCACCTTCAACGCGCATCGCATTCACTATGACCTGCCCTATGCGCAAGAGATCGAGCACTACCCGGGCCTTGTGGTGCACGGGCCGATGCAGGCCGCGTGGCTGATGCGAGCGGCGACGGACGTGAAGGGGCGGTCCCCTGATGGTTTTGCCTTCAGGGGCGTGCATCCGATGCTGCTTATCCCCGGGGAAAGCGGGGAGATGACGATTGCCGCCTGCGCCTCGGAGGAGGCGCGCGGGCTGACATTACATACCGGACAGGCCGGGCATCAATGCATGCAGGCCACCGCCACATGGGAGGAAACCACGTGAACAAGATCCTGAAAGGCATGCGTGTCGTCGAGGGGTCCGCGTTCGTCGCGGTGCCGCTGGCGGGGATGACTCTGGCGCAGATGGGGGCCGAGGTGATCCGTTTCGACCGGCTGGAAGGGGGACTGGATTTCGGGCGCTGGCCGCTGGCACCGAATGGGCAAAGCTTGTTCTGGGCGGGGCTGAACAAGGGCAAGAAATCGGTGGCCGTGAACATGCGGTCGCGCGAGGGCCGCGCGTTGATCAGCCGGATCATCACCGCGCCGGGGCCGGATGCGGGGATGTTCCTGACCAACCTGCGGGTCCGGGGCTGGATGGATTACGCGACCCTGAGCAAGCGGCGCCGCGACCTCGTGATGGTCAGCCTGCTGGGCGACCGAGAGGGGCGGCCGCAGGTCGATTATACGGTGAACCCGGCCATTGGCGTGCCGCATATGACCGGTCCCGAGGGACATGAGGATCCGGTGGCGAGCGCCCTGCCGGCATGGGATCTGATCGCCGGCAACCTCGCGGTGTCGAGCCTGCTGGCGGCCGAGCGGCACAGGCTGCGCCACGGCGCGGGGCAAGAGGTTGTCCTGACCCTGAAGGACGTGGCGGCGGCGACGATGGCGCATCTGGGAATGGTTGGCGATGTGCACCTGAACGACACCGAACGCGGCAAGTCAGGCAATGCGTTGTATGGCGCGTACGGGCAGGACTTCGTCTGTGCCTGTGGGGGGCGCGTGATGGTGATCGGGTTGACCCAGCGGCAATGGGAAGGGCTGGTCAAGGCCACGGGCACCGGCGACCGGATGAAGCTGTTGGCCAAGCGACAAAACGCGGACATGAGTGACGAGGGCGTGCGCTGGACGCTGCGCCACGAGATCACAGCGATCTTGGCGCCATGGTTCGCGGAGCGGCGGATCGAGGACTTTGCCGGCGACTTCAACACGATGGGCCTGACGTGGTCGGTGTTCCGCAGCACGCGCCAGGCCGTACAAGAGGATCCGGATTTCGGTGAGGCGAACCCGATGTTCTCGATGACGGAGCAGCCCGGGATGGGCCGGTTCCCGGTGCCGGGGCATCCGGCCGAATTCGGCAGTCATGGCCGCGTGCGACCGGCGCCCGCGCCCGCATTGGGCGCACACACAGAGGAGGTGCTGGGCGACGTCGCACGGCTCAGCGATACCGAAATTTCGAAACTCTTCGACGACGGGATCGTGGCGAGCCCGGACTATCGCAAGAAATCCGCCGCCTGAGGGCCGGGCGCGGGGCGAAAAATCCGTGCTGGCAGCGGGAAAGGGGACTTGATTCCGCCGCCCATGTGCCGTACCTGAGGCGTCGGCCTTAGGGGTATAGCTCAGCTGGTAGAGCGACGGTCTCCAAAACCGTAGGTCGCGGGTTCGAGCCCTGCTGCCCCTGCCACTTCCTTACTTGATACTGCGGACTTCCTGTATCGCCCGGCACGTTTTACGTGGGCAGAGTCGAGGGACGTCGTGCAGCTTAACCACGAAATTAACCTTGGGGCGTCGCAAAGTTTCCCTATTCGCCCTGCAATTGTATCCGAAGTGACTAATAATTGCGAATGAAGGGACGTACTCCATGAAAATCATGGTCGTGGACGATGAAGAAATCATCATTGCGCTGCTTGCGGAACACCTAAAGGAGATGGGATTCGACGATGTCACCACGGCGACATCGGGTGAAGATGCGCTGGAGGTCATCGCCGCGCAGGACGACCCGTTCGATTGCTTTCTGCTGGACATCAAGATGGGCGGTATGGATGGAATCGAGCTGTGTTCAAGGATCCGCGCGATGCCCGCGTACCGGATTGCGCCGATCATCATGATCACCTCGGCCGCGGCCAAGCAGCACATGCACGAGGCCTTCGATGCCGGGGCGACCGATTACATGATGAAGCCTATCGAGAATATCGACCTGCAGGTGCGCATCCAGATCGCGATGCTGCTTGTCGAGACGCTGAAGAGCGAAGCCGAGAGCCGCTCCGCGCTGAAGGCTGCGCTGCGGACGTCGCCTGAAGCGGGGCAGTTCGATCCCTCGATGCGGATCACCTATTCGAATGTCCCCAACATGCGCGACTACTTCCAGCTGGAAAACAGGCTGCTGAGGCTGAGCGAGGGGACGTATGCGATGACCCTTCTGTCGATCGAGATCGACGGGATCGATAGGCTGGGCGCGCGATTGGGTCAGGGCGACTTCCTGGACATCGTGGAGGCGGTGGCGCATATCATCGGAAAGACCCTTCCGGCCAAAGGTGCCTCGCTTTCCTATGTCGGGTTTGGCAAGTTCGTCTGCCTTGTCGTGGTGCGCAACCACATCGTGCCGAACCTGTTGCAGGCACGTATCCGGGACGCGTTCGGGGCCTTTGAGACCGCGCACGACGTACTGTCGCCGGGCGAACTGGAGCTGAACGTGGCGGCGTTGTCGAACAAGCGCATGCTGGCACCCGATGTCGCCATCGGCCTGATCCGGCGCTTCGTCGGTTCTCTTGGGTCGAGTGAGGACATGACGTTGCCACCGATATCGAAGGTACAGGACCGGATTTTCCGCAGGAGCACCGGCGCGAAGAGCTAGGTCGGGTAACCTTCCGTAGACATAGCGGATCCCGTCTTGTGCATAAGCGCAAGGCGGGCAGCGCTTCAACCTGTGGGGCTGCCAATTTGCTGCCCCGATAACGTCATTTTTTGGCCGCATTTCAGCCCTAGCATCACCATGAATCGCAGTATGGCCCCTTGGGGAAGGGACGTGATGCGTTTACCGCGTGGGGGCGTGGAACCTTGAATGAGTGCTGCCATGACCATGACAGATACGCGCCGTCCGCCGCTTCGGAACGACCTTTACATCCGCAGCGAAGAACTGCCCGGGACGCCCGCGGCGGATGCGGAGGACCCGCAGGATATCGAAAGCAATGCGGATAACCTGATCCGGCAGCTTCTGATTGAGGAGAAGCGCCGCGCAATGCCCGAGCGGCTGCCCGATATCGCGCCGCAGGAAGAGGTCCTGGACTGTGATGCAAAAGAGTCCGGAAAACAGCGTGAACCGGCGCGGGAATCGATTGCGCAGATCCTGAAGGCCGAGCGGGCTGCGGTGCCAGAAGAGACAGCGCGCCACCAGGGATGCCTGCGCCTGCCAAAGCTGCAGATGCCCCGCCTGCCGCTGAAACGACTTTCGCTGCCGCGTTCGCGGATGGTCGGGGCACATCGGCAGATCGTTCCGGAGGCCCACCAAGCGACCGCTGAGACCAAAGCGGCTCCCGCGCCGCAGAAGGCAGCATGGCGACCTGCGCGGTTGGTACAATACTTGCCGGTTTGGTTGCGCAGCTATCGTCCGACGAAAAAGCACATCTCTTGGGGCGTCGTCGCGGCGCTGGTTTTGTATCGCCCGTTGATGGTGCCGCTGGTGGCGCTGTTGCTGGTATGGCTTGTGCTGATCGCCTATCTGACACTTGGGCCCGACCGTTGGGGCGAGATAATTGGCGGGGCGTGGCAAAGGCTACATGCCCGCAAGCCGGAACTGGCCGAGCGGATACGGCAGCGGGCCGACCGATTTGCCGAAAAGTTCGACCGGGTGTTGGACTGGCTGCCGGACTCCTGGGCCGAGCGGCTGGCGCTGCCGGATTTCTCGGGCGCGCAGGAGGGGGAGGACGACAGGCCCGACCCGTTTGACCGGCTGGCCGCCGAGGCGCGCCAGACCTGACGGCTTGCCGCAGGGCGGGAAGGCCACAGCCGTGCACCGGGATCGTCGCAGGCGGTCTCGGCTCTTGTATTCGTGTCGCGTGAGGCGTATGTCGCGCGTCACGAGGTTTCAAACGAAGAAAGTCGCGCACCGATGGCCATTACGAATCCGCTTCAGTTCATTCAGCAGGTCCGCGCGGAAGTCGCCAAGGTCGTCTGGCCGACACGGCGCGAGGTGCTGCTGACCACCGTCATGGTGTTCATAATGGCGGCGCTGACGGCGGTTTTCTTCGCGCTGGTCGACCTGGCGATCCGCAGCGGCCTGGAAGGTCTGCTGGGCCTCTTCGGCTAAGCCGCGTGAATTTTGCCCTTTGAGCCTTGAAATCAAGGGCAAAGGGCGGTAGGTGACCGGACAATTCCAACAGCGCGCGGCGATTCGAGCCCGCGCGCTGATTTGTTTCTGGAAGGTAGTTCGGGCCAATAAGGCCCTTCGGGATATGAACTTTCCGGGCGGGCCCCGGGCAATGAGGGATGGTGCTCAGCATGGCGAAACGGTGGTATTCGGTCAGCGTTCTTTCCAATTTCGAAAAGAAGATCGCAGAGCAGATCCGGCAATCCGTGGCCGAACAGGGCCTTGAAGAGGACATCGACGAAGTCCTGGTGCCGACCGAAGAAGTCATCGAGGTGCGCCGGGGCAAGAAGGTGACCGCCGAGCGGCGCTTCATGCCGGGCTATGTGTTGGTGCACATGGAGATGTCCGACCAGGGCTATCACCTGATCAACTCGATCAACCGTGTTACCGGTTTCCTGGGGCCGCAGGGGCGGCCGATGCCGATGCGTGATGCCGAAGTGAACCAGATCCTGAACCGCGTGCAGGAAGGCGAGGATGCGCCGAAACTGCTGGTCAGCTTCGAGGTGGGCGAGAAGGTCAAGGTCAACGACGGCCCGTTCGAGGATTTCGACGGCATGGTCGAGGAAGTGGACGACGACAACCAGCGCCTGAAGGTGACCGTGTCGATCTTTGGCCGGGAGACGCCGGTGGAATTGGAATTCACGCAGGTGACCAAGCAGGGGTAAGCTGGGGGGCCGCTTTGCGGACGAAGGGTGAATTCGCTGCAAACACACCAATGTCTAGTTTCGCGAACCGTTCGACAAGCGGTTGCCCTTGGGCGGAGGCACAGCTCCGGTTCGAGTTGCCAATTTTTCAAACCATATATAAAGTTCGTTTTCGAAGTACTGCCTGGTCAAAACGTTCGTGATCTCGCGTCCCCTGTTCTCGAGGTAGTTATTGTGTATCGTATCCTTTACTATGTCGCATTGATCCTGCCCATGACCGCGACGGCCCAGTCGTTCGCGCCGATGTTCTGCACTGCCCAGACCTCTTGCTTGATGCAAGGTGATTGTATGCCTCCGACCGAGACAATTCGCGTCACTGTCGGCACGGACGCACTAGAGATTGTCTTCAATGACACTACAAAGACCTATGCGTTAACGAACGCTAGCCTAGGCGAGGACGGCGCAATGAGTGTTTTCAGTTTTCGGGATACAGCTTCGCCATCGCGGGTGTCGCTTGCGACATTTGACTATTCCTCTGCCCGCCTCGATCTCACCGAACCCGAGAACGGCGATCAACGGATCACAGTCTTCAGTTGCACCACGTCTCAGTGAATCACACCAAACTTTTTGATACGCCACAGAAGCGGTCGTTCGCTGCATTGCTGAGATCCGGCAAAGTGGGCTCGAAACGGACATCAGGGCGTTGGATACTGCCCGCTTGCAAATGCGCCCCTTCGCTTGTATGTCGCCGCAATTGCCCCGAGGGGCGATTCATCCATGTGGGAGGCGCGGCGGTCGCGACCGCTCAAACCTGACCACATCAACATAGGCCGAGGGACGCGTCCCGAGGCTGTTTGAAAAGGAGAAGGCCAATGGCCAAGAAACTCGCCGGCACCATGAAGCTTCAGGTGCCTGCCGGACAAGCGAACCCGTCCCCGCCGGTTGGTCCGGCCTTGGGGCAGCGCGGCATCAACATCATGGAATTCTGCAAGGCGTTCAACGCCAAGACGCAGGAGATGGAGCCCGGTGCGCCGTGCCCGACCGTGATCACCTACTATCAGGACAAGTCCTTTGAAATGGATATCAAGACGCCGCCGGCGTCGTACTACCTGAAAAAGGCTGCCAAGCTGAAATCGGGTTCCAAAACCCCTGGCCGCGAAAGCGTTGCCACGGTGAGCCCCAAGCAGCTGCGCGAGATCGCGGAAGCCAAGTGGAAAGACCTGAACGCGAACGACGTCGAATCCGCGATGAAGATCATCGCAGGGTCCGCGCGGTCCATGGGCATCGAGGTGAAGTAAGATGGCGAAACTTGGAAAACGTACCCGCGCCGCTCGGGAAGCATTCGCCGAAAAGCACAACGTGACGGTCGAAGAAGCTGTCGCACTGGTCAAGAACCACGCCAGCGCGAAATTCGACGAAACCGTCGAGATCGCCGTGAACTTGGGTGTTAACCCGCGCCACGCCGACCAGATGGTCCGCGGTGTCGTCGGCCTGCCGAACGGTACCGGCAAGGACGTGCGCGTTGCCGTTTTCGCCCGTGGTGCGAAAGCGGACGAGGCGCAGGAAGCCGGGGCCGATATCGTCGGCGCCGAGGACCTGATGGAAACCATCCAGGGCGGCGAGATCAACTTTGACCGCTGCATCGCGACGCCGGACATGATGCCCATCGTGGGCCGTCTCGGCAAGGTGCTGGGTCCGCGCAACCTGATGCCGAACCCCAAGGTCGGCACGGTGACGATGGACGTGGCAGATGCCGTGAAGGCCGCCAAGGGCGGTGAAGTGCAGTTCAAGGTCGAGAAGGCCGGTGTGGTGCACGCAGGGATCGGCAAGGCCTCCTTCGACGAGGGCAAGCTTGTCGAGAACGTTCGCGCCTTCATCGACGCCGTTCAAAAGGCGAAACCCGCCGGCGCCAAAGGTACCTACATGAAGAAGGTGGCGCTGAGCTCGACCATGGGTCCGGGCGTGAGCATCGCGATCGAAAGCGCCGTGACCGAGTAAGTCGGACACACCGCAAGACTCAGAAAGGTCCCCGGGATTTCGGGGGCCTTTTTTGTGGGGTACGCTGGTGCCTGGCCGCATATTCAGCTGATGTGATTTTTTTGACTCAGTCTGTGTTTGCGGGCTCTGGTGTTACAAAAATGTTGAAAATAAACATGAAATTCTGCAACCTGCTTTGAAAACCGGCTCGATGATGAAGCCGGACAAGATTGAGGCACGAAGCGGACGCTACAATGGCTGATGAGCGCGACGCGGCATCTGACGCAGATGACGCCACCTCTGGACTGTATTCTGAAGCGAGTGCTTTGCACACGGCCGTGCTGGATGCCATGCGCGAGGGTGCCAGCAATGAACAAATCAAAGAATGGTCAAGTGAGTTCGGTCGGCTGGAGGAATGGTTTGACCGGGGTTCGAAGCTGGAAATAAAGATCGCCTTTTTCGTGTTGCGGAGGGCGCGTCCGGCACAAGCCGTGCGCTCTATGGGAAGGTTAAGGCGCGTGCGGGCCAAACAAAATGCAGATGCCCTTTTCAAGGCGTTCGAGACACGTATCAAAGACGCGCTTGGGGGCAGAACCGTATCCTCGCACGGGTTCGATGAGCCGACATTCGAACACTTGGATCACGGTAGGATGTGGTCCGAGGTGACGCAGTTGATTGATGTCCTGCGGCAAGAAGGGTGTCAGGTTTTTCTGAACTCGGGCACGCTGCTTGGTGTGGTGCGCGAGGGTGGCTTTCTTGCGCATGACGACGACGTGGATCTCGGCGTCATTCTTCCGGCCCGAGACGTCCACGCAGCAGCGAGTGCATGGAAGGCGCTGGCCGCACGCCTGAGAGAGTTGGGCATACGAAAGCTGGACGAGGACACGGGAAACACGATTCTGAAAGTTCAGACCGAGATCGGTGTGACCATCGACATATTCCCGGGGTGGGTGGATGCAGACGACCGCGTAATCGTATATCCGCACACAGCCGGAGAACTGCATGTCGATGAGGTTCTGCCGCTCGGTCAATGTGCCGTGACCAACCTGCCCGTTCCGGCCAAGCCGGAAAAGATGCTGGCTGTCAACTACGGCCCCTCCTGGCGCATTCCGGACCCGTATTTCAGATTCCCGTGGTTCGAGCAGAAGAAGAAGTTTGAAGTTTTCAGAAATGCACTGGAGCATAATCCGAGGGCGCCCGCCGGCAGTGGCGTGGTTTTGACCTACGGCACTTTCGATCTGTTCCATGTGGGGCATGTGCGGCTTTTGGAACGGTTGTCGAAACTGGGGGAAAAACTGATCGTCGGATGCTCGACCGATGAATTCAATGCCCTGAAAGGCAAGGCAGCCGCTATATCATACGAGGAACGCGTGGAGACGTTGCTCTCCTGCCGCTATGTGGATCATGTTTTTCCCGAGCGGCATTGGGATCAAAAGCGGCTGGACGTGATTGAGTACGAGGCCAGCCTGTTCGCGATGGGCGATGACTGGAGCGGCAAATTCGATGACCTCAAGGATCTGTGCGAGGTGCTGTATCTTCCCAGGACCAAGGACATATCGGCGACCGAAATCAAGTCGCGTATTCGTTCGGTGCAGGCGCGTACCGGCTGAGCGGTCGTCGGCGTGAGGGATTCCCGGCTGGTCTGGACCGACCGCAAGAATTCCCCTTGGCTTTTATTCTCAAGCACACTATGAGCGGTGCTGCACGTATGGCTCGATTCGTCGGGCCATTTGTGCTTCGTCCGAGACGGTGGGTGACCGGGATATGCCTGTCATAAATCCTGCCTGAGACGGGAAAGACCAGAATTCTCGAGGTTCTCCTTGGTATCAAGGCGTGCCCCGGCTGGCTCAGCCCCGTTAGCGGACCCTTTGCCGGGTCGTGAGTGGCCCGGTGGTACTGAGCCGGGGGACACCCCCAAATTTGGAGTGAAACTGTGGATAGAGCCCAGAAAGAGAAAGTGGTCGACGAACTCGGCCAGATCTTCGAAAGCTCTGGCGTCGTTGTGGTTGCCCACTACGAAGGCCTTACAGTTGCGGAGATGCAAGACCTGCGCGCGCGTGCGCGTGAGGCCGAAGCATCTGTTCGCGTTGCCAAGAACAGGCTCGCAAAGATCGCCCTAGAGGGCAAGCCGTGCGCAAGCATTGCAGATTACCTCTCGGGCATGACCGTGCTCACCTTCTCCGAAGACCCCGTGGCAGCAGCCAAGGTCGCGGAAGGTTTCGCCAAGGACAACAAGAAGTTTGAAATCCTTGGTGGTGCAATGGGTGAGACGGCCCTGGACCGGGCCGGTGTCGAAGCCACGTCGAAACTGCCGTCGCGCGAGGAGCTTATCTCCACCATCGCCGGCATGCTTGGCGCACCCGCTTCGAACATCGCCGGTGCGATTGGCGCACCTGCAAGCAACATCGCGAGCATCCTTTCGACCATCGAAGAGAAGGCGGAAGCAGCGTAAGCAACTGCGAGTCCTGCGTATCGGGTTGCAATACCGACGTTGGAACACATCTTAGAACGGAAAGAGCTGAAAAATGGCTGATCTGAAAAAACTTGCTGAAGAGATCGTTGGTCTGACGCTTCTCGAAGCACAAGAACTGAAAACCATCCTGAAAGACGAGTACGGCATCGAGCCCGCTTCCGGCGGCGCTGTCATGATGGCGGGTCCGGCGGATGCAGGCGGCGGCGACGCGGCCGAAGAGCAAACCGAATTCGACGTTATCCTGAAGTCGGCCGGTGCCTCCAAGATCAACGTGATCAAAGAAGTCCGCGCCATCACCGGCCTGGGCCTCAAGGAAGCAAAAGACCTGGTCGAAGCTGGCGGCAAAGCCGTCAAGGAAGGCGTCGACAAGGCCGAAGCAGACGACATCAAGGGCAAGCTGGAAGCAGCTGGCGCCGAAGTCGAACTCAAGTGATCGGTGGGGTCTCACCTACCCTACGCGGGGTGGGCGAGGAGGGCTTCGTATCGCTTTGAACGAGGCTGGACCGGGCAAAATCCCGGTCCAGCCGAACCTGTCTCAGAGAGGCCCTTGCGGCCGGTCACGGTATTCCGGGAGGTCCCGGATCAAGTCCGGGACAAGGGGTTCTCTCAGGCGAGGTTCAACGATCGGGTGGTCCCTTGTGGGATTGGGACCAAGAATGGATCGTTCCCCGCCTCTCTCGGGTGGCTCTGCCGCTGTGGCCCGACAGCGTGCAGAACCGGTGAGAAATTGAAAGGTGACTTGTCACATGGCGCAAAGCTTTCTTGGCCAGAAACGTCTTCGTAAATATTATGGCAAAATCCGTGAAGTTCTGGAGATGCCGAACCTCATCGAGGTGCAGAAATCCTCGTATGATCTTTTCCTGAAATCCGGCGACCAGCCCGAGCCCATGGACGGCGAAGGCATCAAGGGCGTCTTCCAGTCGGTTTTCCCGATCAAGGATTTCAACGAGACCGCGGTTCTCGAATTTGTCGATTACGAGCTGGAAAAGCCGAAATACGACGTCGAGGAGTGCATGCAGCGCGACATGACGTACAGCGCCCCGTTGAAGGTGACGCTGCGCCTGATCGTGTTCGACGTGGACGAGGACACCGGCGCCAAGTCCGTGAAGGATATCAAGGAACAGGACGTGTTCATGGGCGACATGCCCTTGATGACGCCCAACGGCACCTTTGTGGTGAACGGCACCGAGCGCGTGATCGTCAGCCAAATGCACCGCTCGCCCGGCGTGTTCTTCGACCATGACAAGGGCAAGACGCACTCGTCCGGCAAACTGCTGTTCGCCTGCCGCATCATTCCCTATCGCGGCAGCTGGCTGGACTTCGAGTTCGACGCCAAGGACATTGTGTTCGCCCGCATCGACCGCCGCCGCAAACTGCCTGTGACCACCCTGCTGTATGCGCTGGGGCTGGACCAGGAAGACATCATGACGGCCTATTACGACACCGTCGACTACAAGCTGAAGAAGAAAAAGGGCTGGGCCACCAAGTTCTTCCCCGAGCGCGTGCGCGGCACGCGCCCGACCTATGACCTTGTCGACGCCAAGTCCGGCGAAGTGATCGCCGAGGCGGGCAAGAAGGTCACGCCGCGCGCGGTCAAGAAGCTGATCGACGAAGGGGAAGTCACCGAGCTGCTGGTGCCTTACGAGCAGATCGCGGGCAAGTTCGTGGCGCGGGACATCATCAACGAGGAAACCGGCGCGATTTATGTCGAGGCCGGCGACGAGCTGACGATCGAGCGCGACAAGGACGGCGAAATCATCGGCGGCACCGTGCAGGAGCTGATCGAGGCGGGTGTCACCGATATCCCGGTCTTGGACATCGACAACATCAATGTCGGTCCGTACATGCGCAATACCATGGCGCAGGACAAGAACATGAACCGCGAAACCGCGCTCATGGATATCTACCGCGTAATGCGTCCGGGCGAGCCGCCCACCGAGGAGGCGGCAAGCGCACTCTTCGACACGCTGTTCTTCGATTCCGAGCGCTATGACCTGAGCGCCGTGGGCCGTGTGAAGATGAACATGCGCCTGAATCTGGACAAACCCGACACGCAGCGAACGCTGGACCGATCGGATATCGTGGCCTGCGTCAAGGCGCTGGTCGAACTGCGCGACGGGCGTGGCGATATCGACGATATCGACCACCTTGGCAACCGCCGGGTCCGCTCGGTTGGCGAGCTGATGGAAAACCAGTACCGCGTCGGCCTTCTGCGGATGGAGCGCGCGATCAAGGAACGCATGTCGTCGGTTGAGATCGACACGGTCATGCCGCAAGACCTGATCAACGCGAAACCTGCCGCCGCCGCCGTGCGCGAATTCTTCGGCTCTTCGCAGCTCAGCCAGTTCATGGACCAGACCAACCCGCTGTCGGAAGTCACGCACAAGCGGCGTTTGTCCGCGCTTGGACCGGGCGGTCTGACGCGTGAGCGCGCGGGCTTTGAGGTGCGCGACGTACACGCCACGCATTATGGCCGGATGTGCCCGATTGAAACGCCGGAAGGCCCGAACATCGGTCTGATCAACAGCCTGGCCACCTTTGCGCGGGTTAACAAGTACGGCTTCATTGAAACCCCCTACCGCAAGGTTGTGGACGGGCAGGTCACCGATGACGTGCAGTATATGTCCGCCACTGAAGAACAGCGTCATACCGTGGCGCAGGCCAACGCAACGCTGGATGACAGCGGCAAGTTCGTGAATGAGATGGTCAACACGCGGCAATCCGGCGAATACATGCTGGCCCCGGTGGATCATGTGGACCTGATCGACGTCAGCCCGAAACAGCTTGTGTCGGTTGCGGCCTCGCTGATCCCGTTCCTGGAAAACGACGACGCCAACCGCGCCCTGATGGGTTCAAACATGCAACGGCAGGCGGTTCCGACGCTGCGCTCCGAGGCGCCGCTGGTCGGCACCGGGATCGAGGGCGTCGTGGCCCGCGACTCGGGCGCGTCGGTTCTGGCGCGCCGGGCCGGTGTCATCGACCAGGTGGACGCAAGCCGGATCGTGATCCGGGCGACCGAAGATCTGGAGATCGGCGACCCGGGCGTGGACATTTACCGGATGCGCAAGTTCCAGCGCTCTAACCAGAACACCTGTATCAACCAGCAGCCGCTGGTGAAGGTGGGCGACACGGTGCAGAAGGGCGAGGTTGTCGCCGATGGCCCGTCGACCGACTTGGGTGAACTGGCGCTGGGCAAGAACGTGCTGGTCGCGTTCATGCCGTGGAACGGCTACAACTTCGAGGACTCGATCCTGATTTCCGAGCGGATCGCACGGGACGACGTGTTCACCTCGATCCACATCGAGGAATTCGAAGTGGCCGCCCGCGACACCAAGCTGGGACCGGAAGAGATCACTCGCGATATTCCGAACGTCGGCGAGGAAGCCCTGCGCAACCTCGACGAGGCGGGCATTGTCTATATCGGTGCCGACGTCGAGCCGGGCGATATCCTCGTGGGTAAGATCACGCCGAAGGGTGAAAGCCCGATGACGCCGGAGGAAAAACTGCTCCGCGCCATTTTTGGCGAAAAAGCGTCGGACGTGCGCGATACCTCGCTGCGGGTCAAGCCGGGCGACTACGGCACGGTCGTGGAAGTGCGGGTCTTCAACCGTCACGGCGTCGAAAAAGACGAGCGTGCGCTGCAGATCGAGCGTGAAGAGGTCGAGCGCCTGGCGCGGGACCGCGACGACGAGTTGGCGATCCTGGATCGCAACATCTATGCCCGTCTGAAATCGCTGATCCTCGGCAAGACCGCCGTGAAAGGCCCGAAAGGCGTCAAGGCGAACTCGGAAATCACCGAGGAATTGCTGGAAACGCTGAGCCGTGGCCAATGGTGGCAGCTTGCCCTGAAGGACGAGGGGGACGCGCAGATCGTCGAGGCGCTGAACGAGCAGTACGAGGCGCAGAAGCGCACCCTCGATGCCCGTTTCGAGGACAAGGTCGAGAAGGTGCGCCGGGGCGATGACCTGCCGCCGGGTGTGATGAAGATGGTCAAGGTCTTCATCGCGGTGAAGCGCAAGCTTCAGCCGGGCGACAAGATGGCTGGGCGTCACGGCAACAAGGGTGTGATTTCCAAGGTGGTCCCGATGGAAGACATGCCGTTCCTTGCCGATGGTACGCCGGTCGACTTCTGCCTCAACCCGCTGGGTGTGCCGAGCCGGATGAACGTCGGTCAGATCCTTGAAACCCACATGGGCTGGGCCGCGCGCGGTCTAGGCATCAAGATCGACGAGGCGCTGCAGGACTATCGCCGCACCGGCGACCTGACGCCTGTGCGCGAGGCGATGCACCACGCCTATGGGGACGATGTCTATGACGAAGGCATCGCGGGCATGGACGAGGCGGCGCTGATCGAGGCGGCGGGCAACGTCACGCGCGGTGTTCCGATCGCGACGCCGGTTTTTGACGGCGCCAAGGAGCCTGACGTCAACGACGCGCTGAAACGCGCCGGGTTCGACGACAGTGGCCAGTCGGTCCTGTTCGACGGGCGCACGGGCGAGCAGTTTGCACGCCCCGTGACCGTCGGCGTCAAGTACCTGCTGAAGCTGCACCACCTTGTGGACGACAAGATCCACGCGCGCTCGACCGGGCCGTACTCGCTCGTGACCCAGCAACCGCTGGGCGGCAAGGCGCAGTTCGGTGGCCAGCGCTTCGGGGAAATGGAAGTCTGGGCGCTGGAAGCGTACGGCGCCGCCTACACCCTGCAGGAGATGCTGACCGTCAAGTCGGACGACGTGGCAGGCCGGACCAAGGTCTACGAGTCGATCGTCAAGGGCGAAGACAACTTCGAGGCCGGTGTGCCGGAGAGCTTCAACGTGCTCGTGAAGGAAGTCCGTGGCCTGGGCCTGAATATGGAGCTGTTGGACGCGGAGGATGACGAGGAAGACCCGTCTTCCGACATCGCGGCGGAATAACGTGGGTTTTCACCCACCCTACGGGCCAATCGTAGGGTGGGTGTAACCCACGCGTCGCCCCTCCTACGCTCCTCTTTTTTAGGAATTCGAAATGAACCAAGAACTGACAAACAACCCGTTCAACCCCGCCGCACCGGCGAAGGTGTTCGACGAAATCAAGGTGTCGCTGGCCAGCCCGGAACGCATCCTGTCTTGGTCGTATGGCGAGATCAAGAAGCCGGAAACCATCAACTACCGCACGTTCAAACCCGAGCGTGACGGTCTGTTCTGTGCGCGGATCTTCGGCCCGATCAAGGATTACGAGTGCCTGTGCGGCAAATACAAGCGCATGAAGTATCGCGGCGTCGTCTGCGAGAAATGCGGTGTGGAAGTCACCCTGCAAAAGGTCCGCCGCGAGCGGATGGGCCATATCGAACTGGCCGCACCTTGCGCGCATATCTGGTTCCTGAAATCGCTGCCCAGCCGCATCGGCCTGATGCTGGATATGACGCTGCGCGATCTGGAACGCGTGCTTTACTTCGAGAACTACGTGGTGATCGAGCCGGGCCTGACGGATCTGACCTATGGCCAGATGCTGACGGAAGAGGAATTCATGGATGCGCAGGACGCGTATGGCATGGATGCCTTCACCGCCAATATTGGCGCCGAGGCGATCCGCGACATGCTGGCGAATATCGACCTTGAATCCGAGGCCGAGAACCTGCGCGCCGACCTGGCCGAGGCCACCGGCGAATTGAAGCCGAAGAAGATCATCAAGCGTCTGAAAGTGGTCGAGAGCTTCATCGAATCCGGCAACCGCCCGGAATGGATGGTGATGACGGTGATCCCGGTCATTCCGCCGGAACTGCGCCCGCTGGTGCCGCTGGACGGTGGCCGGTTCGCGACCTCGGACCTGAACGACCTGTATCGCCGCGTCATCAACCGGAACAACCGTCTGAAGCGGCTGATCGAGTTGCGCGCGCCCGATATCATCGTGCGTAACGAAAAGCGGATGTTGCAGGAATCGGTCGACGCCCTTTTCGACAACGGCCGTCGTGGCCGGGTCATCACCGGTGCCAACAAGCGTCCGCTGAAATCGCTCAGCGACATGCTGAAAGGCAAGCAGGGCCGCTTCCGCCAGAACCTTCTGGGCAAGCGCGTCGATTTCTCTGGCCGGTCGGTCATCGTGACCGGGCCGGAACTGAAGCTGCATCAGTGCGGTCTGCCCAAGAAGATGGCGCTGGAGCTGTTCAAGCCGTTCATCTATTCGCGGTTGGAGGCCAAGGGCCTCAGCAGCACCGTGAAGCAGGCCAAGAAACTGGTCGAGAAGGAGCGCCCCGAAGTCTGGGACATTCTGGACGAGGTTATCCGCGAGCACCCGGTCATGCTGAACCGTGCGCCGACGCTGCACCGTCTGGGCATCCAGGCGTTCGAGCCCACGCTGATCGAAGGCAAGGCGATCCAGCTTCACCCGCTGGTGTGTTCGGCCTTCAACGCCGACTTCGACGGTGACCAGATGGCTGTGCACGTACCGCTGAGCCTTGAGGCGCAGCTGGAAGCGCGGGTTCTGATGATGTCGACGAACAACGTTCTGTCGCCTGCCAACGGCGCACCGATCATCGTGCCGTCGCAGGACATGGTTCTGGGTCTCTACTATACCTCGATCATGCGTGAAGGCATGAAGGGTGAAGGCATGAGCTTTGCCTCGGTCGACGAGGTGCAGCACGCGCTGGATTCCGGCGAGGTGCACCTGCACGCCAAGATCAACGCACGCCTGCCGCAAATCGATGAGACCGGGCAGGAGGTGATCCAACGCTTCGAGACCACGCCGGGCCGGGTGCGTATCGGGGGCTTGCTGCCGATGAATGCCAAGGCGCCGTTCGAGCTGGTCAACAAGCTGCTGCGGAAGAAAGAGGTGCAGCAGGTCATCGACACTGTATATCGCTACTGCGGTCAGAAAGAGTCGGTCATCTTCTGTGACCAGATCATGAGCATGGGCTTCAAGGAAGCGTTCCGCGCCGGCATCTCATTCGGCAAGGACGACATGGTGATCCCGGATGGCAAGTGGGGCATCGTGGAAGAAACCCGCGAGCAAGTCAAAGGCTTTGAACAGCAGTACATGGACGGCCTGATCACCCAGGGCGAGAAGTACAACAAGGTGGTCGACGCCTGGTCGAAATGTAACGACCAGGTCACCGAGGCGATGATGGGCTCCATCTCAGCCGAGGAGAAGGACGAAAGCGGCGCCGTCGCGGAACCCAACAGCGTCTACATGATGGCGCACTCGGGTGCCCGTGGCTCGGTCACGCAGATGAAACAGCTGGGCGGGATGCGCGGCCTGATGGCCAAGCCGAACGGCGACATCATCGAGACACCGATCATCTCGAACTTCAAGGAAGGTCTGACCGTTCTTGAATACTTCAACTCGACCCACGGCGCGCGGAAAGGTCTGTCGGACACCGCCTTGAAGACGGCGAACTCGGGTTACCTGACCCGCCGCCTGGTAGACGTGGCGCAGGACTGCATCGTGCGCGAGCATGATTGCGGCACCGATCGCGCGATCACCGCGGAACCTGCCGTCAACGACGGTGAGATCGTTGCGTCGCTGGCTGAACGTGTGCTGGGCCGTGTCGCGGCCGAGGATATCGTGAACCCGGTGTCGGGCGAGGTGATCGTGGCCGAAGGCCAGCTGATCGACGAACGTCTGTCGGACGCTGTCGATCAGGCCGCCGTGCAGACCGCGCGCATCCGCAGCCCGCTGACCTGCGAGGCCGAAGATGGCGTTTGCGCGATGTGCTATGGTCGTGACCTGGCACGCGGTACGATGGTGAACACCGGCGAGGCCGTGGGCATTATCGCGGCGCAGTCAATTGGCGAGCCGGGCACGCAGTTGACGATGCGGACCTTCCACATCGGCGGTGTTGCTCAGGGTGGTCAGCAGTCCTTCCTGGAGGCCAGCCAAGGCGGCACGATCGCGTTCGAGAACGCCCAGACGCTGGAAAACTCCAGCGGCGAGACGCTGGTCATGGGCCGGAATATGAAGCTGGTGATCAAGGGCGAGAAGGATGTCGAACTGGCCAGCCACAAGGTGGGCTACGGCACCAAGCTGTTCGTCAAGGAAGGCGACAGCGTGGCGCGCGGCGACAAGCTGTTCGAGTGGGATCCGTATACTCTGCCGATCCTGGCCGAGAAGAGCGGTACGGCGAAGTTCGTCGATCTGACCGTGGGTGTGTCGGTGCGTGACGTGACCGACGATGCCACCGGCATGACGCAGAAGATCGTGTCCGACTGGCGCGCCGCGCCCAAGGGCAACGAGCTGAAGCCGGAGATCCTGATCGCCGACAAGGATGGCGAGCCGGTCCGCAATGATGCGGGCAACCCGGTGACCTATCCGATGTCGGTGGATGCGATCCTGTCCATCGAAGAAGGTCAGGAAGTGCATGCGGGTGACGTTGTTGCGCGTATTCCGCGGGAAGGCGCCAAGACCAAGGACATCACCGGTGGCCTGCCGCGGGTGGCCGAGTTGTTCGAAGCGCGTCGTCCAAAGGATCACGCCATCATCGCCGAAATCGACGGCTACGTTCGCTATGGGCGCGACTACAAGAACAAGCGCCGTATCAGCATCGAGCCTGCCGACGAGTCGATGGAGCCGGTCGAGTACATGGTGCCCAAGGGCAAGCACATTCCGGTTCAGGAAGGTGACTTTGTCCAGAAGGGCGACTACATCATGGACGGAAACCCGGCGCCGCATGACATTCTGTCGATCATGGGTGTCGAGGCGCTCGCCGATTACATGATCGATGAGGTCCAGGACGTCTATCGTCTGCAGGGCGTGAAGATCAACGACAAGCACATCGAGGTTGTCGTGCGCCAGATGCTGCAAAAGTGGGAGATCCAGGATTCCGGTGAAACCACGCTGCTGAAGGGCGAACATGTCGACAAGGCAGAGTTCGACGCGGCCAACGAGAAGGCGATTGCCCGTGGCAAGCGCCCGGCACAGGGCGAGCCGATCCTTCTGGGGATCACCAAGGCGAGCTTGCAGACCCGCAGCTTCATCTCGGCGGCGTCGTTCCAGGAGACGACGCGGGTTCTGACCGAAGCCTCGGTTCAGGGCAAGCGCGACAAGCTCGTGGGCCTGAAGGAGAACGTGATCGTGGGTCGTCTGATCCCGGCCGGCACCGGCGGGGCCACGCTGAACATGCGCCAGATTGCGCAGCAGCGTGACAACGTGGTGATCGAGGCCCGCCGCGAGGAGGCCGAAGCGGCCGCCGCGCTGGCCGCCCCGGCGGATGACGTGGTCGGTGCCGACGAGTTCGACACGCTGGTCGAAACGCCGGAGAGCCGCGAGGACTGAGCCGCGCAACAGAATTGAGAAAGGCCTCGTCACTGGCGGGGCCATTCCGAGTTGTAGGACACGGGCGGCAGGAAACTGTCGCCCGTTTTCCGTTGGGGTGCCCGTAAGTCGCGTTGGTCGGCAATGCGGACGGAGCAGACTTGTCGAATGTTTTCGCTTATCATTATCCTAACCAGGGTAGGAGTGGCGACATGGACCACCGACGGCAGTTGATTTCGAACGGCAATCCAATGGAAGAGATCGTCGGCTTCAGCCGTGCGGTCCGAGTAGGTTCTTACATCTCTGTGGGGGGCACTGCGCCTGTTGATAGCGATGGAAAGACTGTTGGTGTGGGAGACGTCTACGCCCAGACCAAGCAATGTTTCGAGATCATTAAGGCAGCACTCGAACAGGCTGGGTCCGGTCTGCATGATGTAGTCCGAACACGTGTCATCTTGACAGACATCGATAACTGGAAGGCCGCCATTGAAGCACGAAAAGAGTACTGCAGGGACGCCCGCCCGGTCGATACCATTATGGCAATCAATCGTTTCGTGAATCCGGAATGGCTCGTGGAAATCGAGGTCGACGCTATAGTCGCTGACTGATCTGGCCATTGACGAAATCAAGCGGACAAAAGGTGCGATCGCTGCGGGAAGTTCGAACTTCCCGCCGGTTTGCTCCTGATGGCGAAAAATTCAGAAAAATTCAGGACGGAAAAACAAAAGCCTGCCGAATTCTCGGTCGGCAGGCTGGTAGCGCGCGTGCCCTACAGTGCGGAATGGCCCCGTCACTGGCGGGGCCTTTTTCGTTTCAGGGATCTCGTTTGCTTGGTCGGACTTTCAACCTTCATCGGTTTTCGACATGGTGACCGCATGGGAGTCTCCATGACCGAAAATGATGTTTGCTATCTTTCCGCGAGGGATGTCCTGGCCCGGTTCAAGTCGCGCGACCTGTCGCCGGTTGCGTATCTGGAGGCATTGATTGCCCGAACCGAGGCCGTAAATCCCGACCTGAACGCCTATACGGAAGCCTTTTTCGACGACGCGCTGGACGCGGCGCGTGGGGCCGAAGCCGCTTATGCAAACGGCACGGCCCGCGCGCTGGAGGGGCTGCCGGTGGCGGTCAAGGATGCGCAGCGCGTGGCGGGACAACGCACCACGCAAGGGTCTTGGTCAATGGGGCACGAGGTCGAAACGCAGTCGGATCCGATGATCGAACGCCTGTTGGCGGCCGGCGCGATCATCCCGGCCCGCACCACCACGCCGGAGTTCTGCTTGTCTGGCGTCTGCCGGTCCGAGCGGTTCGGCGTGACGCGCAACCCCTTCAACCTCGATTACAGCCCCGGCGGCTCTTCCGGCGGGTCGGCGGCGGCGCTGGCGGCGGGGATGGTGCCGCTGGCCACGGGCACCGATATCGGCGGGTCGATCCGTATCCCTGCCAGCGCTTGCGGGCTGGTAGGCTTTAAGCCGCCGCACGGGCGCAACCCGGACGGGCCGCCTGCGAATTTCGACCGTTACAATCATTGCGGCTTCCTGAGCCGGAGCGTGGCGGATTGCGCCTTGGGGCAGAACTTCGTGTCAGGGCCGCATCCACGGGATCATGACAGCCTGCGGGACCGTGTGGTGCTGCCGCTGGAAGGGCTCGGGCAACCGATGAAAATCGCGTATTCGATGGATCTTGGATATGTCCCGATCGACGGCGACGTGCGCGGCAACACTCTGACGGCATTGGATGTTTTCCGGCAGGCGGGCTGCGACGTGACGCCGGTGGAATTGGGTTGGGATCCGCGTGTCGACCGCGCCGCGATGCAGTGGTACCTGGCAATGCATTTCGGGCGTACACCGCTTTGGGCGTTGGAGGAATACGGCGACCGGATGACGGACTATGGCATCGCCACGGCAGAGGCGGCGGCGCGATTGGGTCCGGATGATGTGGCTCGGTCCTGGGAGGTGCAGCATGAGATGTACCAGCGAATGGGGGTGATCCTGCAAGAGGCAGACGTGTTCATTTGCCCGACTTTGTCGGTGGGCTGCGTGCGGGCGGATCACGACCCGGTCGGTCCCGGCTTCGAGGTCGCCGGGCAGGAGGTTGACCCGGAATACGGCTGGGTCCTGACGCATCAGTTCAACATGCTGCACAATTGCCCGGTCATGTCGGTGCCCACCGGGCAGGACCGGCACGGCGTGCCAACGGGGATGCAGATCGTGGGGTCGACATTCGATGATGCGCGCGTGTTTGAGGCGGCTTATCTTTACGAGAGCAAGGTGCCGGGCCTGTTCCTGACGGGTGTCAAGCGTCCCGGAGGATTTGCACAATGACGCCCAAGGATCTGGTCCTGACACCGAAGGGTGCGCGCTTCATGGGGCGCCGGTTTCCCTGCACGATCGGGCGCGGCGGGCTGTCCTGCCACAAGCGCGAGGGCGACGGCGCGACGCCGGTGGGGGTGCACCGGATTGTGGGCATGCTTTATCGGCCTGATCGCATGGCGCGGCCCGTGGACTGGGCGGTGCCGATCCGGCCTGGTGATTTGTGGTCGGATGATCCCAGGCATGAGGATTACAACCTCATGGTTTCAAGGCCCTACCCACATTCGCACGAGGTGCTGCGGCGGGGTGATCCGCTTTATGACCTGGTGATCATCACCGACTGGAACTGGCCGAGAGCAGAGCGCGGCAAGGGGTCTTGCATCTTTCTGCACCGCTGGCGACGGCCGGGGTTTCCGACGGCGGGATGCGTGGCGTTCCGGCCGGATCACCTGCGCTGGATCGCGGGAAGGATCACCGTGGGGACGCGGCTGATCGTGCCGGGTTGACGCCACAAAACGCCTGTCGGTATCGCGTCGGTACCCGGGTGGTAACGCGTCGGTGCCATTGGAGCGTCAATTTCCTTCGAAAGGAAATTGCCAAAAGTCTTTGAAAGACTTTTGGTCCCGGCGTCATTCCAGATATTTGCGGCGGGCCTTTGCCGTGGCGAGCGTCTGGTTTCCGGCCTTCGCGGTGGCGGTCCATTCATAGGTGTGGGTGGCGCCGGGTGGGCAGGGGCTTTTGTACTTGAAGACACCGAAGGGCAGCTTGCCGTTCTGGCCGACCCTGATCGTGCCGCCACCATGATTGTACCCCGGCACGTTCAGATCCTTGAGCCGGAATTGGATCGTGGTGGTTCCGGCGGGCACGCCGCGCAGGACAAAGGCCGGGCTGCCGACGGTGTTGGGGCGGCCCGATGTGCAATGCGGGATATCTCCCCAGTCGAAGCTGATGGTGAACTCGGCCGCGGCGACGCCGGTGGAAAGGACCAGAGCGGTCAGTGTGGTTGTAAAGATGCGCATTAAATTCTCCCTTAATAATATGAGCGGAAGTATACACCACCCGGGGCACACCGCGGATTGTTTAATCGTAGTCGCGTTCGCCAAAAATGGCGCTGCCGATGCGGACATGGGTGGCGCCAAGTGCGATGGCGCGCTCGAAATCGCCGCTCATGCCCATCGACAGACCCGAAAGCCCATTGCGTTCGGCGATTTTGGCCAGCAGGGCAAAATGAAGGCTGGGTTCCTCGTCGACGGGCGGAATGCACATGAGCCCTTCAAGCGGCAGGTCGAGCGCACGAGAATCGGCGATGAAGGCGTCCGCGTCGGCGGGCATGATACCGGCCTTCTGGTCCTCTTCGCCGGTGTTGACCTGGATGAAGAGGTTAGGGCAGTGTCCCTCTTCCTGGGCCAGGCGCGCGATGGTCTTTGCCAGTTTTGGCCGGTCGACGGAATGGATCGTGTCGAAGAGCTCGAACGCCTGCCGTGCCTTGTTGGTCTGAAGCGGACCGATGAGGTGTAGCTCGACACCTTCATACTGCTCTTTGAAATCCGGCCATTTCCCGGCCGCTTCCTGAACGCGGTTTTCGCCGAAGACGCGGTGGCCTTCGTCCAGCACGGCAGTGATCCGTTCGTTCGGCTGAACCTTGGAAACGGCGATCAGTTCAACCGATCCGGGGTTGCGCCCGGCGTCTTTTTCTGCGGTTGCGATGCGGGCTTGAATGTCATGCAGACTCATCATGGGATTCCGGGTGATTTCGGCTGCCCGCTTAGTGCCACAGGTGCGGCGTTTGCGCAAATCCGGACGCCCGTGGACCACAGTTGCGATCCATTCGGTCACTGGACCGGGAAACAACCTTGCCGATGTTGGTATGGTTGGATAATGAAGGGAAAACTGGAACGGGTGGTGGAATGTTCAAATCCCCTTTGAAAAGCGCGGTTGTGCTGTTGGCGAGTGTGGGGCTTCTGGCCTCTTGCAGTGCGTTCAGGAATGGCAAGCTGGATCCCGAGGCCTACCGCGTAGAAGGCGGGCCTAACCAGACACCGACGTCCGCGACCGGGGGCACCAGCCTGTTCGATGCGTTCAAGAGCGACGGCTCTGCCGGTATTCGGGTGAACCGTTTCCTGTGGACCGCGTCGTTGGAGGTACTTGATTTCCTTCCGGTGCAAAGCGCTGACCCGTTCACCGGCGTGATTTCGACCGGGTATGGCCGGCCGCCGGGCGGCGGGCGCGCCTATCGCGCCACGGTCTTGATCAGCGATCCGGCACTGGATGCACGGGCGCTGAACGTGGCGCTGCAATCGCAGAGCGGCCCTGTGGCCGCCGGTACGCAGCGCGCCATCGAGGATGCGATCCTGAGCCGTGCGCGCCAGCTGCGGACCCAGGCGGGCCGGTTCTGACCAGCTTCGCCGACTGATCCTCTTCAGACTTTCGCACCGTCCATCACGCTTGAAATCCAGCCGAGTTGCCGTGGCAGGCAGATCGAGCGCAGATCATACGTGTCGCGCATGAGATCGCGGGCCGCTGCGCCGAGTTTGCGCCGCGCTGCCTCGTCCTCCAGCAGGTCGCAGACTTCGTCGATCAGAGCGTCGCCCTCGAAAAAATCGACGAGCCGGCCGGTCTCGTCATGCCGAATCACTTCGCGGACAGGTGCGGTGCCGCTGGCGACGATGGCCGCACCGCAGGACATCGCCTCCAACAGGGACCAACTGAGGACGAAGGGATAGGTGAGGTAGACGTGCACGCGGCTGACCTGCAGAAGGCGCAGGAATTGGTCGTAGGGGATGCGCCCGAGGAAGTGCACGCGGGCGAAATCGGCGTCCGGGATCTGGCCGCGTACCTCGTCGAGGAAGATCTGCTTCCACGTCTGGCCCTTGGGCGGCGCGGCACCATAGCTGACCTCGTCGCCGCCGACGATCAGGACTTTCGCGTTGGGACGTTCGCGCAGGAGGCGCGGCAGGGCGCGCATGAAGATGTGGTAGCCGCGATAGGGTTCGAGGTTGCGGTTGACGAAGGTGATGACCTCGTCGTCGCGCGTGACGTCGACATCTTTGCCGATTGTCAGTCGGACATCCGACACGGGGCAGGCGTTGATCGTGTCGATGCCGTCGTGCGACACGGTGATCTTGTCGCGGAACTCTGCCGGGAACGTGTCCGCCTGAAAGCGCGTCGGACTGATCCCCGCATCCGCAAAGGGAAAATGCAGGTGATTGTTGATGTTCTTGAGCCGGATTCGCAGGGATTGCAGACCGCGGTCGGCCTTGTCGAATTCGGGGTCGAAGTTGAGGTGGGCGTCGTCGGCGAGGTGGTAGAGTTCGCAGTAGATCGCGAGGCGCGCCTGGGGCCAGACGTCGCGCAGGAACATCGATTCGCCCCAGCCGGGATGGGCGAGGATAAGATCCGGCTCGAACCCCTTTTTCTTGAGCTTCCGGGCGGCGCGGTAGCAGGCATCGCCACGGGTGACCTTGGTGTCGAGGTCGACCAGCCAGGGGTGTAGGTTCTGGCCGTCGCGCTTGGGCAGTTTGTAGGGCAGGACGCGGACGCCGTTCCAGTTGGCGGGCTTGTCGACCTTGAGCGTCAGCGCCACGCATTGGTGCCCGCGCGAGGCCAGTAGCGGCGCAAGGTGCTTGTATTGGCCGGGAAAATTCTGATGGATGAAGAGGATTTTCATGGACATGCCTGCACGTTTTTTCGGCTTATAGCGGCGGGGCGGAATTTTGCAAAATTCCGCGTCGGAAAATTTGAATTTTCCGGCCCGATTTCTGGGAAGAAATCGGTGGCGCTCGATTTTTGCCCGTTGCGCACTGGACCCTGCGGGCGCGGGGCCCTATCACCCTTTGGAGTTTAAGAAACGAGGGGCCGATCGGGTCATGTCGCGTTATTCCGCCGCTGATATCGAAGCAAAATGGCAAAAGGCCTGGGACGAGACCGGGATTTTCCGGGCCGCGCGTTCGCAGGAGAAGCCGAAATACTACGTGCTTGAGATGTTCCCCTATCCCTCGGGGCGCATCCACATGGGGCATGTGCGTAATTATACAATGGGCGACGTGATCGCGCGCTACAAGCTGGCGACCGGGCACAACGTGCTGCACCCGATGGGATGGGACGCCTTCGGGATGCCCGCCGAGAACGCCGCGATGGCGAGCGGGGGGCATCCCAAGGACTGGACCTATGGCAACATCGCCGACATGCGTGGGCAGATGAAGCCATTGGGCCTCAGTCTCGATTGGAGCCGGGAGTTCGCCACCTGTGATCCGGAGTATTATGGCCAGCAGCAGGCGCTGTTCCTCGATTTCCTGGAAAAGGGGCTGGTTTACCGCAAGAACGCGGTCGTGAACTGGGACCCGGTGGACATGACCGTGCTGGCCAATGAGCAGGTGATCGACGGCAAGGGCTGGCGGTCTGGTGCCGAGGTCGAGAAGCGCGAGCTGACGCAGTGGTTCTTCAAGATTTCCGATTTCTCGGCGGAACTCTTGGAGGCGCTGGACGGGCTGGAGAACTGGCCCGCGAAGGTGCGTCTGATGCAGGAGAACTGGATCGGCAAGTCGCGCGGCATCGAGATTCCGTTCGAGCGGACGGATGTGGGCGACCCGATCATCTGTTACTCGACCCGGCCCGACACGATGCGCGGGGCAAGTTTCATTGCGATCTCGCCGGAGCATCCGGTGAGCCGCGAACTGGCGAAGGACAATCCCGAGCTGGCGGCGTTCATTGCCGAGACGCGCAAGATGGACACCACAGAGGCCGCGATGGAGAAGGCCGAGAAGAAGGGGATCGACACCGGGATCACGGTGCGTCACCCGGTCTGGCCCGACAAGGAACTGCCCGTCTGGGTGGGGAATTTCGTGTTGATGGACTATGGCACCGGCGCGGTTTTCGGCTGTCCGGCGCATGACCAGCGGGACCTTGATTTCGCGCGCAAGTATGGGCTTGAGGTGCGCAATGCCTTTTACCTGCCCGGGCAGGAAAAGGATGTCGAGACCGAGGCTCTGGTGCCCGCCAAGACCGAGACGGTGGTGTATATCGACCACTTTGCAGGTGTGGGCGAGGCCACCAGCCAGGAAGGCATCGACGCCACGATCGACTGGTTCGAGGAGAAGGGGCTTGGCGCGGGGCAGGTGAAGTACCGCCTGCGCGATTGGGGGCTTAGCCGCCAGCGCTATTGGGGCTGTCCCATTCCCGTGGTGCATTGCGACACCTGCGGCGTGGTGCCGGAGACGAAAGAAAACCTGCCGGTGGAATTGCCCTATGACGAGGGCGGCACGACGATTGATTTTTCAATTCCGGGCAACCCGCTGGACCGGCATCCGTCGTGGCGGGACTGCAAGTGTCCGAGCTGCGGCGCGGACGCGCGGCGCGAGACCGATACGATGGACACCTTCGTGGACAGCAGCTGGTATTTCGCGCGGTTCACGGCCCCCGATGCGAATACGCCGACGCGCATGGAAGACGCCGAGTACTGGATGAACGTGGACCAGTATATCGGCGGCATCGAGCACGCAATCCTGCATCTGCTTTACAGCCGGTTCTTTGCGCGGGCGATGCATATCTGCGGGCACCTGCCGGAAAAGGCGATCGAGCCGTTTGACGCGCTGTTCACGCAGGGGATGGTGACGCACGAGATCTACCAGACGAAGGAGGCCAATGGCCGACCGGTCTATCACCTGCCGGAGGATGTGACCGACGGCAAGCTGGCCGATGGCACGCCGGTCGAGATCATTCCCTCGGCCAAGATGTCCAAGTCGAAGAAAAACGTGGTCGACCCTGTCAACATCATCGAGGCCTTCGGCGCCGACACGGCACGCTGGTTCGTGCTGTCGGACAGCCCGCCGGAGCGGGACGTGGAATGGACCGCCGCGGGCGCCGAGGCGACCTACAAGCACCTTGCGCGGGTGCACCGCATCGTGTCGGAGATTGCCGACGACACCAGCCCGGCCAATGCGTCCGAGGACGAAGCACTGGCAAAAGAAATGCACCGGGCGATACATGACGTGACGGGCGGCGTGGAAAGCTTTGGCTTCAACGCGGCGATTGCCAAGCTTTACGGCTTCACCAATACGCTGGCCAAATCGGGGGCCGGAGCGGAAGCGAAAAAGGCCGCGGCGCAGGTTCTGGCTCAGTTGATGTCGCCCATGACGCCGCATCTGTCCGAAGAGCTTTGGTCGATGCTGGGCGGCGAGGGCCTTGTGGCGCAGGCGCCCTGGCCGGTGGCCGACGAGGCGATGCTGACCGACGAAAGCGTGACCCTGCCCATTCAGGTCAACGGCAAGCGCCGGGCCGAAATCAGCGTGCCCAAGGACATGGACAAGGCAGAGGTTGAAAAAATCGCGCTGGCGCACGAAGCTGTGGCAAGGTCGCTGGATGGGGCCCAGCCCAAGAAGGTCATCGTTGTCCCCGGGCGGATCGTGAATGTCGTCGTTTAACCGTCGTTTCCTGTTGCTGGGCCTGCCTGCCGGGCTGGCCGCCTGCGGCTTTGCGCCGGCCTATGGGCCGCGCGGCGCGGCGCAGGGGTTGCAGGATGCCGTTCTGGTGGATGCGCCGGACAGTCGGCCGGGCTATCTGCTGACGCGCCACATCGAGGAACGGCTGGGGCGCGGCGCGCGGCAGGTTTACGGGCTGAGCTATTCGATCAATCTGAGGGAAGAGGCCTTGGCGATCTTGAGTACGAACGTGACGACGCGCTACAACCTGCTGGGCAACGTGAAATATGCGCTGCGCGATCTTCGCAGCAATGCGGTCGCCCTTAGCGGGCAGGCGGAGAGCTTTACCTCCTACTCGGCCTCGGGGACCAATGTGGCGACGCAGGCGGCACAGCGCGATGCCGAGGCGCGGCTGATGGTGATCCTGGCGGACCAGATACTGAACCGGCTAACAGCCGAGGCCGGCAAGCTGCCGGCATGAAGCTGTCGCCCCGTGACGCGCCGGCCTATTTCGCGCGGCCCGATCCGGACAAGACCGGCCTGCTGATCTATGGCACCGACGCGATGCGCGTGGCGCTGAAGCGGCAGGAGGTGATTGCGGCCCTTATCGGACCGCAGGGCGAGGAAGAGATGCGGCTGACGCGTATCCCGGCGGGGGATTTGCGCAAGGACCCGGCGATGCTGCTCGATGCGATCAAGGCGCAGGGGTTCTTTCCCGGCCCGCGGGTGGCCTTTGTCGAGGACGCCAACGAGACTGTCGCGCCGGTGGTGACGGCGGCGTTGCAGGAGTGGCAGCCGGGGGATGCGAAGGTGGTGGTGACCGCCGGCAGCCTGAAGCCCGCGTCAAAGTTGCGCAAGCTTTTCGAGGGGCACAGGAACGCCTATGCTGCGGCGATCTATGACGAGCCGCCGGGGCGGGCAGAGATCGAGGCGATCCTGTCGAAGGCGGGCTTGCGGGATATCCCACGCGAGGCGATGGCGGACCTGAATGCGCTGGCCCGCGCGCTCGACCCGGGCGATTTCCGGCAGACGATGGACAAGCTGGCGCTGTACAAGCGCGGCGACGACACGCCGCTGAGCGCCGAGGATATCGCCGCCTGTGCGCCGGTGTCGGTCGAGGCGGATCTGGACGACGTGCTGCATCTGGTGGCCGAGGCCAAGCCGGGCGAGATCGGTCCGGTGATGAAGCGGTTGCGGGCGCAGGGCGTGCAGCCGGTGGGCCTGTGCATGGCCGCGAACCGGCATTTCCGCACGTTATACGCGGCGGCCAGCGATCCGGGCGGGCCGGGGCAGGGCATCGCGCGTGTGCGTCCGCCCGTCTTTGGCCCCCGGCGCGACCGGATGCAGCGGCAGGCGGCGCAGTGGGGCGCGGCCAAGCTGGAAGAGGCGTTGGGCGTGCTGACCGACACCGACCTGCGCCTGCGCTCGGCGGGGCAGACGGCGCCGGACATGGCGCTGGTGGAACGCGCGCTGATCCGGCTGGCGACGTTGGCGCAGCGGTAGGGCGGTTCAGGAGATCTCGGCGAACATGGCCAGCGTTTCGGCCTCGGTCATGCGTTTGTGGTCGCCCGTCAGCGCGTAGGCGTCCGGCTTGCGGTCGATGAAGATTTCCTCGGTCAGGGTGATGCCGGTGGGATCTTCCAGAAGGCCAAGGCCCACATGCATGTCGCCCTGCATCGGGCCCGGTGCGGTGACGCGGTAAAAGAGGTTCGTGCCGCAGGTGGCGCAGAAACAGCGCTCGGCCCAGTCGGACGAGGTGTAGAAGGTGATGTTGTCGGCGCCGGTGATGGTCGCGCCGCCCGCCTTGACGTGCAGTCCCAGATAGACGCCGCCGGACCATTTGCGGCACATCCCGCAATGGCAGGCGCCGGTGGTGTCGGGGGCGTTGGCGATGTCGATGGTCACGGCGCCGCAAAGGCAGGTTCCGGATTTGTGCATGATGGGTCTCCACTCCAGGCTGGGGGCAGGATAGGCGATCAGTATGACAGCAAATGTCAGCAGGGGATCGGATTTTCGTTGCGCAGAGCCTGAAGGCGGGCGAGCGTGAGGCAACGCACCAGGGAGACGCGAGATGTACGAAGTGATCGGATCCAAGGCCAGCCGGGCGTTCCGCGTGCTGTGGATGCTGGAGGAGTTGGGCGTCGATTATGACCACACGCCTGCCGGGCCGCGCAGCGCAGAGGCGGTGGCGGCGAACCCGTCGGGGAAGATTCCCGCGTTGCGGGTCGATGGCGCGGTCGTGACCGAGTCGGTTGCGATCATGACATATCTGGCCGACCGGCACGGGGCGCTGACCCATCCGGCGGGCACGCTGGAAAGGGCGCGGCAGGATGCGCTGACGCACCAGATCCTCGATGACGTGGATTGCAGCCTGTGGATGGCGGCGCGGCACACGTTCGTTCTGCCCGAGGACAAGCGGGTGGGTGCGGTCAAGGACACGCTGAAATGGGAGTACGAGGCCAATATCGCGCGGCTGTCCGAGGCGCTGAAGGGCCCGTTCCTGATGGGCGAGGAGATGACGGTGCCCGATATCCTGCTGGTGCATTGTTTGCGCTGGGCGGAGATCGCGAAGTTTCCCGGCCCCGGCGAAGTGCTTGAGGCGTATCGGGCGCGGCTGGAAGCGCGTGAGGCGTTCCGCAAGGTCACGGAGATGGGGTAGGGGAGCGACCGGTTCGCGTGGTGGGTTTCACCCACCCTACGGGGCGGAGGCAGCCGCATTCAGCACGTCAGGGTGTGAATTTGACAGTCGCAAAGCGGGCGGCGGCACGGCCGGCCCAAAGCCCTGTCGACAGGCACGCGGTCAAAAGGTAGCCACCGGTCGGCGCCTCCCAGTCGAGCATTTCACCGGCGGCGAAGGTGCCGGGGCGGGATGTCAGCATCAGATCTTCGGTGAGGGCGTCGAAGCGCAGGCCGCCTGCCGTCGAGATCGCCTCGTCCATGGGGCGCGGGCCGGCAAGGGAGATCGGCAGCGCCTTGATGACCGGGGCGAGGTCGTCGGGCAGGGGCCGGGCGCATTCGTTCAGCAGGGCTTGTTCCACGGGCGCGAGGCGCAGGGTTTTGCGCAGGTGGTTCGACAGGCTGGCTTTGCCGCGCGGGCGGTTCAGGCGTTTTCGGAGGGCGTCGAGCGACAGGTCCGGGCGCAAATCGAGCGTGAGCGCCGCGCCGTCGCGCAGGGGGGGGGAGAGCGCGTAGAGACCGCCGCCTTCGATGCCCTTGGCGGATAGGACGATCTCGCCACGAGACACATGCGGCCCGGCATGCAGCGCGATATTCTTGAGCGGCTGGCCGAAATGGCGCTGCATATGGGACGACCAGTCGACGCTGAAGCCCATGTTGGCGGGCTGGAACGGAGCGGTCTGGCCCGGCAGATGGGCGGCCCAAGCGCCATCGGAGCCGAGGCGCGCCCAACTGGCACCACCGCAGGTCAGCACGGTAACGGTTGGCGTCAGGCGGCGCGGGCCATCCGGCGTGTCGAATTGCGCGGTAGCGCCATTCCAGCCCGTCCAGCGCCAGCGGCGGTGCAGCGTCACGCCCAGCCCTTCGAGGCGGGAGAGCCACGCGCGCAGGAGCGGCGAGGCTTTCATCGCGGTGGGAAAGACGCGGCCGGTGGAGCCGGTGAAGGTGGACTGGCCCAGCGCCTCGGCCCAGCGGATGACATCGCTCGGCCCGAAGGCGGTGAGCATCGGGCGCAGGTGTGGCGCGGCCTCGGCATAGGCTTCCAGGCAGGTTTCCAGATCCTCGGCCTTGGTGAGATTGAGGCCGGACTTGCCCGCCATGAGGAACTTGCGGGCCGGGGACGGTTTGGCCTCGGCCACGGTGACGGGCACACCGGCCGAGGCCAGTGCGTCGGCGGCCATCAGGCCCGCCGGCCCTGCGCCGATGACGAGCGCCTCGGTCATGGGGCGGGCGGTGCCGCTGCGCCCAGACCCTTGTGATGCACGACCTGCTGCGGGAAGGGGATTTCGATGTCATGCGCTTTGAGCGCGTTCCAGATGGCGAAGAGAACCTGCGGGGTAAAGCGGTTCTTGCCGTCGTCGATCCCGTTGACCCAGAACTCGACCGCGAACTCGACGCCGCTGTCGCCGAAGGCGCGCAACTCGCAATCCGGGCCGTCGGGCTCTTGCAGGATGAAATCGAGTTTCGACACGGCGTCTTCGATGATATCGGGGACGCGGTTGATATCGGTGTCGTAGCTGACCGAGAAGGGTGCCTCGTAACGGTTGGCGCTGCCTTGGTCGGAGTAATTCACGACACGTGTGGTGATGAAATCCTCGTTCGGGACCACGATCCAGCGGCCATCGAAGGTTTCGAGGAACATCGCGCGGGCGGTTGTCTTGACGATGGTGCCCGCCTCGCCGTTGTCGAGTTCGACATAGTCGCCGACGGTGGCCTGGCCTTCGAGCAGCAGGATGAGGCCGGAGATGTAGTTCGAGGCGATCTTTTGCAGGCCGAAGCCGAGTCCCACGCCGATGGCGCCGCCCAGGACGGCGAGCGAGGTCAGCGGGATGCCGAGGAAGTTCAGCAGAACGAGGAAGGCCGCGCCGAAGATGGCGATTTCGGCGGCCTTGGCGGCAAGTTGGCGCGTGGCCGGGCGCATCTCTTCCTGTGACTGGATGTAGGTGGCGGATTGCTCGTTCGACCAGCGGCCCAGCCAGAAGGCGATGGCGCCCGCCACGACGGCCTTGATCAGCCACAGGAGATCGAAGGACATGTTGCCCAAGGGGACGACTGTGGTCTCGAGGCGTTCGGTCACGGGGTCCAGCAGGTTCAGCACGTAGAGCGCCGCGACGGGGATCAGGACGTAGCGGCCCAGCAGTTTCAGGAACGGGTCCGAGATGATGTCGCGCACGAGGGCGCGTACGGCGAGAAAGAGGAACAATCGCTGGCCGAAGGCGATAACGGCGCCGGAGCCGAAGACCGAGCGGGTCACGTTTTCGCCGATGCCGGTCAGGACATAGGCCAGCAGAGGCAGCAGCAGCGGCAGGAAAAGCAGCAGGAAACGTCGTGCGCGGGCGAAGATATGGACCTGGTCCTCGGGTGGGGTCAGAACGCGGGCAAGCGCCGGGCGCAGGCGGCGGGTGATGAGCCAAGCCAGCAGGAAGGCCGCCACGAGGATCGCGAACTGCGACCAGGCCGCGGGGCTGAGCGCCCATGTCTGCGCGATGTCCCAGCCCTGGCGGGCGTAGTCGATGCCTTGCGCGACAAACGCGGGCGGGTTGTCCCAATCCATGGCAGCCCCCTTGCCATTCTTCGTGGTGCCTCCATCCTCTTGCCTGTCGTGGCAAAAAGATCAAGGAAAAGCGATGGACGACCCGGTTTGTCCGCTGTGTGGGCGGTCCATCCCGCCCGAGGCGAAGCAGAGCCTGCATCACCTGGTGCCCAAGCTGAAAGGCGGCAAGGGTGGGCCGGTCGTGCTGTTGCACCAGATTTGCCACAACGAGATCCACGCCACGCTGACAGAGGCGGAGTTGGCGCGGGACTATGCCACGATCGAGGCGTTGCGGGAACATCCGCGGTTGGAAAAGTTCATTCGCTGGGTGGCCAAGCGCCCGCCCGGGTTTCATTCGAAAACACCGGGTCGGCGGCGGAAACATTGATCCTGCACAAGGCGGGGCGTGTCGGCTTGCAGTAAACTTTAAGCGGGAGGGTCGCATCATGACTGTTCACTATGAAGAAGACGCAGAAACGAAGACTGTCGAGCTGACCGTATCCGGAAAGGTCATGCGGGACGATTACGACAGGATCGTTGATCGGATGCAGCGCTTTATCGACACCCAAGGCACGGTGAAGCTGATCGAGGTGATCGAGAGCCTCGACGGGTTCGAGCCGTCGGTGATCTGGCCCGGCATCAAGTTCGATTTCAGAAACCTGCGCCATATCAGCCATGTGGCTGTGGTGTCGGATATCGGCTGGATCGGGCCGGTGTCAAAGGCGGCGGGGGCTCTGATGTCGACCAAGCTGCGGACCTATGATCTGGACGATCTGGATGCGGCGCGGGAATGGATCGCGGCAGAGTGACTTGACCATGCGCCGGGTTGGGCCACTGTTGCGGTCGTAGCAATATGCGAGGGCAAGATGGATCTGACACGGCGGGAGGTTATGGCGCTGGCGGGCGGGCTGGCCGGGGCGCCGGGGGTGGTGTGGGCCGGTGAGCCGGGTCGCGTTCTGACCGCCGCGCCAGCCGAGGTGCAGCTGGCGCCCGGCGAATTTCCGAAGACGCGCGTATGGTCCTACGGTGGGCAGGTGCCGGGGCCGGTGTTGCGCCATAAGCATGGCGAGATGTTCGAGGCGCGGCTGGTCAACGGGCTGGAGCAAGGGACGACCGTGCATTGGCACGGGTTGCGCCTGCCCAACGGGATGGACGGCGTGCCGGGCATGACGCAGGCGGCAGTGCGCCCCGGCGAGACCTTTGACTATCGTTTCGCCCTGCGCGATGCGGGCACGTTCTGGTTCCACCCGCACGCCAACTCGTTGGAGCAGATCTCGCGCGGGCTGGCCGGGGTGCTGGTGGTGGATGAGACGGTGCCGCCGGAGGTGGATGCCGAGGAGGTGCTGGTGCTGGACGACTGGCGGCTGACCGAGGACGCGCAACTGCATCCCGAGTTCGGCAATCGGCACGACATGTCCCATGCCGGGCGGCTGGGCAATTACATCACGGTGAATGGCGCGGGGGAGCTGCGGCGGACTTATGCGCGGGGGACGCGTTTGCGGCTGCGGTTGGTGAACGCGGCCACGGCACGGGTGTTCCGGCTGGTGTTCCAAGGTATGAACGCGTGGGTGGTGGCGCTTGACGCGATGCCGGTGGAGACGCCCGAACGGGTTGAACAGCTGGAACTCGGTCCGGCGCAGCGCGCCGACCTGATCGTCGACATCACCGCCGAGACCGGTGAAGAGGCGATTATCGGATCGGTGGAGCGGGACGGGACCTATGCGACCGTGTCCGTGTCGGTCGACGGCGCGGAACAGGCCGTGCGCGAGGCGCCGCAAGCATTGCCACCCAACGACCTGCCCATGCTTGAGGCCGAGGGCGCGGGGCAGGTGCCGCTGGTCATGGAAGGCGGCGCGATGCGCGGCTTGCCGGAGCGGATTATGTGGCAAGGATCGAAGATGGAGGCACGGGCGCTCTATGAGGCCGGGCAGTTCTGGGCCTTCAATGGGCAGGCCGGGATGGACGGTGCGCCGCTGATCGAAGCCGCATTGGGCGAAACGGTGCGGGTGCCGATGGAGAACCGGACGGCGTTTTCCCATTCAATGCACCTGCATGGGCAGCATTTCCGTGAGGTGCTACCCGATGGCGGTCTGGGGCCGTGGCGCGATACGCTGGTGATCCATCCTGACGAGACGCGCGAGATCGCCTTTGTCGCGGAAAACCCGGGCGACTGGATGTTTCATTGTCACATGGCCGCGCACCAGATGTCGGGCATGATGAACTGGATACGGATCGCGTAGGCGCCGTTTTCCGCGCGGAAAACGGGATAGAAAATACGTATTTTCTATCCCGGAATTTTTCGAAAATTCCGGCCCGCTCAGGGGCGGCAGAGGTGCTTGATGCGCGCCGCGTGGTCCGGTGTGGCGCCGAGCGCATCGGTGGCGAGCGTGCGCGCGGTGTCGAGCAAGGCATCGGGCTCTGTCACCTGGTCGACCAGGCCCCAGTGATGCGCAGTCTCCGTGTCGATCTTCTGGCCCGCCATCAGGATCATCTTGGCCCGCGACGGGCCGATGAGCCGCGTCAGCCGCCCCGGGTCGGAGGGTTGTGGCAGGAACCCAAGTTTCATCACCGGGTAGAAGACCTTGGTGCCGGGCACCGCGATGCGCAGATCGCAGGCCAGCACCATGCCCATGGCCCCGCCCGCGACGGTGCCGTTGAGCGCGGCGATCGTCAGGCAGGGCAGCGCAGAGAGCGCGCCCGAGAGGCGCTCCCACACCGGGTCGGTTGGCAGACCCGACTTGGCGGCCTCGAGATCCATGCCCGCCGAGAACGCCTTGCCGCGGCCGGTCAGGACCAGCGCGCGGGCCTCGGTCGCGGCCTCGGCGATGTCGGCCAGCTCGGTCAACATGGCGTAGGTCAGGGAATTGGCCTTGTCGGGCCGGTTCAGGGTGACGGTCCAGAGGCCGTCGTCGGATTTGTCGAGGTCGATCATGTCAGGCCCACCGCGAGACGGATATCCTCGTTGCGCAGGCTGATGTCCTGACCCAGCCAGCCATCGGCGTCCGCCGTGCACATCCACGCCAGCGCCCGGGCGGGCCAGTCGGGCGGGATATGGTCGGACCAGTCGAGCTGGGCCACGGGGTTCATGCCGCTGGCCTTGATCTGGTGCTGCATGTCGGTGGCCACGGTGCCGGGAGACAGGCCCATGACGCGAATGCCGTGATCGCGGTTCTCCTTGTTGGCGGCGCGTGTGAGCATCAGCGCGGCGGCCTTGGAGGCGCAGTAGTGGCTCCAGCCTTCGAGCGCGCTGGTCGCGGCGCCGGAACTGATGGTGATGATGGTGCCGGAGCCGGCCTGTTTCATGACAGGCAGGGCGGCGCGCATGCCGTGGAAGACGCCCTTGAGATTGATGTCTATGACCGTGTCCCATGCGTCGGGGTCGATGTCGGACAGGTGCGCGATGGGCTCGATCACCCCGGCGTTGCCGATCAGCACGTCCAGCCCGCCGAAGCGGTCGGTGGTTGCGGCCACCGCGGCGCTGACATCCTCATACCGGCTGACGTCGCAGGTCACGGCCAAGGCGCGGGTGCCGATTTCCGAGGCGATCTCCTGTATCGCGTCGGCGCTGCGGGCGGCGAGCACCACATTGGCCCCCAGCGACGCGAAATGGCGGGCGGTGGCGGCGCCGATGCCGCGGCTGGCTCCGGTGATGAGGACGGTCTTGTCTTGCATGAGATTGAACCTTTTCAGCTCTGCAGTGACGCATGTTCGCGCCAGAGCTATCGCCTTGAACTGGCGAGGTCCAGCACAAGGCAGGGAATACCCCCCTTGACCCCGATTGCGCGACGGCGGAAGCTGGAGCAAAGCTGGGAATTTGAACACGAAAGGATTCTGCATGAAAGTTTTTGGCATAGTGGGCGGTGCCCGGTTTGGAACCGCGACGGCGATCGGGCTTGCGCTTGCCGCAGGCAGCGCGCAGGCGGATGTGACGCCGGCGGATGTCTGGGCGGACTGGCAGGGGTATCTGGCAAGCTCGGGCTATGAGGTCAGCGGCGAAGAAGACCAGTCTGGCGACGCGCTGACGGTGTCCAATATCACCATGTCGATGGCCATCCCCGAGGAAGACGCGACAATTTCGGTCAACATGGGCGAGATGACGTTTACCGATAACGGCGATGGCACGGTTTCGATCGCTTTGCCGGCGTCGATGCCGATGAACATCATGGTCGAATCGCCCGATGCAGAAGACTTCAGCGTCGGCATGCAATATGACACGACAGACTTTGAAATGACGGCGTCGGGCAACCCTGATGACTTGCTGTACAATTACACGGCCAGCGAGGTCGCCGTCATCCTGAACGACGTCACGGTCGAAGGCGAGACGATGGATCTTGGCACCGTCGAGTTCCGGATCGCCGACGTCAGCGGCACGACGACGATGAAAATCGGCAACCTGCGCACCTCCGAACAGAAGATGACCACGGGTCCGGTGAACTATACCGTGGACATCGCCGAGCCCGAAGGCGGCGACGGACAGGTCATGATGAAAGGCCAGTTCGCGGGCATGACGGTCGCGGCCAACGGTGCGATGCCGCTGGAAATGGACCCTGCAAACTTGGCGGCATCGATCGAGAACGGGTTCGACGTGGACATGACGATGTCCTATTCTGAGGGCTCGACCGAGTTCAAGTTCGTCGATCCGCCGCAGACGACCGAAGGCACGACAAGTTCCGACGGCGGCGAGATCACTGTCGCGCTGGGCGGAAATGGCCTGACTTACGACCTTTCCGCCAGCAACATGAACCTGAACATGGCCGGGGGCGACATCCCGCTGCCGGTGGAGGTCGCCTTTGGCACCGCCGCGTTCAACATGACCATGCCTGTCGCCAAGAGCGAGGAAGAACAGGATTTCGCCATGGGCCTGACGCTGGGCGATTTCACCATGTCAGACATGATTTGGGGGATCTTCGACCCCGCAGGCCAGTTGCCGCATGACCCGGCGACGATCGACCTCGATCTGACCGGGACGGCCAAGCTGTTCTTCGACCTGTTCGACCCTGAGCAGATGGAAGCGGCGGAAACCGGCGAGCTGGGGATGCCGGGCGAGTTGAATACGCTGGATATCAACACACTGACCGTCAGCGCCGCAGGTGCGGAACTGACCGGTGAAGGCGCGTTCACCTTCGACAATTCCGATCTGGAGACCTTCAACGGAATGCCGGCGCCGGATGGGTCGGTCGATCTCAAACTGACCGGCGCGAACGGGCTGCTGGATACGTTGATCGCGATGGGCCTTGTGCCCGAGGAACAGGCCATGGGTGTGCGCATGATGATGGGCATGTTCGCGGTTCCCGGCGATGGCGAGGACACGCTGAACTCGACGATCGAGGTCAAGAGCGACGGCCAGGTGCTGGCGAACGGGCAGCGTCTGCGCTGACCCGGATCAAGGCGAAGATATTTGCGAGGGCCGGGTGATCCGGCCCTTCTTGCTTTTGACGATTGAGCTCTGATGAAAGGTGAGCCTGATGACGTATCCGCGTGTTTTTCCCGTGATCCTGAGTGCCTCGGCCATAGCGCCGGTTTCGGCGCTGGCAGACGTGACGGCCGAGGAGGTGCTGACCAACATGATGGCCCCGGCCCGCGCCTTTGGCTTCGAGGTCGCCGCCGAGCCGGTGCGCGAGGGCGACAGCCTTCGGGTCGAGAGCATGGTCATGACCTATGCGATGCCGATGGATGCGGGCGTGGCGCGGCTGAGTTCGAACGGCTTCACCCTGACCGAACAGGGCGACGGCAGCGTGGCGCTTGCCTATCCCGATGGAATGACGGCGGAGATCACCTTCACCTTGCCCGACGAGGGCGAGGTGATGTCCGCGTCTCTGGTTTACGAAGGCTTCGACACGCCAACCGTTGTGACCGGAACGCCGGGCGAGGTCACCTATGACGGGGCGTTCGAGAACGCGCGGTTCGCCTTGACCGACTTCACCGTGCCGGACGAAGGCGTAGTGGATGTGTCGGTCGAAGGCACTTTGACCGGGACCAGCCGATACGAGATCATCGAGGGGGATATCGTTAAGGTGTCGATGTCCACCACGTCGGCCAGCATGAGTTTCGACACGAAATTCAGCGATCCGCAAGGCGCGGTGTCGAGCGGGCAGCAGAAGATGACGGGCGGGACGTCGGAACTGGAACTGGCGATCCCGGCCGGGCAGGTTGACCTGCTGAACCTCGACGACGCGCTGCGCGCCGGTCTGATGCTTGTCGCCAAGACCGGCGGGATGCAGGTGGACGGGACCACGGTGACCAAGGTTGAGGACATGGAGATGCGCCAGACCACGGCCTATACCATGGAGAGCAGCGATGTCGCGCTGAGCGAAGACGGGCTTTCGGTGGGCGGCGTCTATACCGATTTCGCGTTCGAGTTCCTGATGCCGCCGGAGATGCCCTTTCCTATCGCGGGCCAGATCGGGCGTAGCGAAGGCCAAATCACCGCGCCGGTGACCGAGACCGATGGCGCGGTGCCGGTGGAACTGCTTATGACGCTGGAAGAGGTGACACTGGACGAGGCGATCTGGGCCCTGTTCGACGCGCAGGAACAACTGCCGCGTGACCCGATGACGGTGGTTTTTGATCTGTCCGGCGAAGCAGCGCTGAGCCGCGATCCGCTGGATATCATGCGGATGATGCAGGTGTCGCCGACCGAAGAGACACTGGGCCGGATCGAGAACGTTCAGCTGAACGAACTGGTGGTGCGCGCCGTGGGCGCGGAGATTACCGGCAGCGGTGCTTTCGAGGTCGATAACGAGGATTACGAGACCTTCCCCGGCATGCCGGCTCCGAATGGCAGCGTCGATCTGCGCGTCAGCGGTGCCAATGGCCTGATCGACACGCTGGTCGCGATGGGACTGGTGCCTGAGGAGCAGGCCATGGGCACCCGCATGATGTTGGGCATGTTCGGCACACCCGGCGAGGGCGAGGACGTGATCACCTCGACCATCGAGGTGACCGAGGACGGCCAGGTGCTGGCCAACGGCCAGCGGCTGCGGTGAGGCGATGAGCGTCCGGCACGTCCTTGCGGCGGCGGCGCTGTGCGCGCCGCAGGCCGCGCTTGCCGACCTGACGGTCGAGCAGGCGTGGGAGGTCTGGACGACCCAGTTCGAGGCGCTGGGCCTCGACTGGGAGGCCGACGCCGTGCCCGAGGGCGATGCGCTGGCGGTCGGGCCGATCTTTTTGACGATGCAGTTTCCGGGCCTGCCGCTGGAGATGAACCTGCAATTGCCCGGCCCGCGTTTCGTGCCCGATGCCGGTGAAATAGAGGTGCAGTTGCCCACGTCGGAGACGATGCCTTTCAGCGTTTCCGCGACCGGCGGCGCGGGAGCGGGGTTCACCTCTTCCGGTGCGTTCGCCTGGCGGATGGAAGATGTCAGCGTGCGTATGCGGCAGACTGACGCTGGCGTTGAGACCCGTTGGAGCGGGATAAGCTTTGAGATCGACATGACCGAGTACGGTACTGGCGGTCAGCCCTTTCCGGCTGAGTACCGGTACGTTCAATCCGGTTTCGACATCACGCAGACCAGCCGGATCGACGGCGATTGGCTGGACTTCACGCGCCGGGGCGTGGCCGGGCAGGTGGTGATCGATTATGGCTATGGGGATGAGACGACGGCGGAGGGCCTGGTCGGGACGCTGCGGCGCGACGACGTCGAAACCCTGACCGAGTTGCGTTTGCCGCGCAGCGGGCCCACGCTGGACCGCCTGCCGGAGCTTGCAGAGGCCGGGATGATGTTCCGACACGAGGCCGTGGCCAAGTCCGGCTTTGACGAGGACGACGAATGGTATGCCGGAGAGGTGATCTCTTCCAGCGAGACCCGGTGGACCAACATCACGGGCCTTTTCACGCTGACGGGAGACGGTTTGGGTGTCGTGTCCGGGGCGGACGCGGTCGAGATGCAGATGACAGACGAACTCTTGGGCATCAGCGTGGATGTTGAGGCGGCGCGAATCCTGCTGGACCTCGCAATGCCGGTCTTGCGGGCGGTCGAGCCGCAGGAATACGCGTTACGCTTCGAGCTGGACGGGCTTACACTGTCCGAAGAGACCTGGACCGCGTTTTTCATGTCCGACAAGCTTCCGCGGCAAACGGCGGATCTGAAAGTCGATCTGGGCGGCGAGGCGATCCTTCTGGAAACGTTGTTCGACCTTGCCGCGTTGGGCCAATCGTTCAACGGACCCTTGCCGGTGTCGATCGAAACGCTGGACCTCAGGGCGCTGGAGGCCCGGTTCTGGGATGCGGAACTGACGGGAAAGGGCGCGGTGCGGTTCGATCACAGCGCGTCGCGGACCTTCGACGGGGTCCCGGCGACGGAAGGCGACGCCACGTTCGAACTGACCGGCGTTCAGGCGCTGCTTGACCGTCTGACAGAGGCCGGCGTTCTGACGACTGATGATGCGATGTCGGCGCGGATGATGATGGGCATGTTCACCGCACCGGTGGACGGCGAGGAGGACGCGGTGCGTGCCGAGGTTGACATCACGCCCGACGGACAGGTGACTGTGAACGGTCAGCGCCTGCGCTGAACGCCCTCAGCCCATGCCTTGCGCCTGTTTCGGCAGCGCAGTAGATCGGACCCCGACAAAATTCCAAACGCCTGCGCGACGCCAGACCCGCGCAGCACACAGGAGAGCTTTATGCCCGTGACACCGGAAAACCTGACCGAAGCGCTTTTGGCGGCGGCCCGCAAGGCCGGGGCCGACGCGGCGGATACGGTGGCCGTCGAGCGGCGATCCCAGAGCATCGGCGTCCGGGCCGGAACCCTGGAGCAAGCGGAGCGGTCGGAACGCGTCGAGGTCGGCTTGCGTGTCTTCGTGGGGCAGCGGCAGGCCTGCGTCGGCGCGTCGGACACGCGGGAGGAAACCCTCGCGATGTTGGCCGAACGCGCGGTTGCCATGGCCCGCGAGGCGCCCGAGGATCCGTTCGCCGGGCTGGCGGACCCGGACCAGCTGGCGCAGAGCTGGGACGTCGCGGCGCTGGAACTGCACGACCCCGGTTCGGAACCCGCAGCGCCTGATATGCAGGAGGCCGCGTTGGCGTTGGAGGCCGCCGCGATGGCCGTGGCTGGCGTGACCCAGGTTCAGGCATCGGCCGATCACGAGGTCGAGCATATGCACATGGCGGCGACCAACGGCTTTTCCGGCGGGTTCACCAGCAGCGCCCGCAGCCTGAGCGCGGTTGCGATCGCGGGGCAGGGCACGGGGATGCAGCGCGACTATGACGCGGATACGCGCGTGTTCGCCTCCGACCTGCGCACACCCGAAGAGATCGGGACGCAGGCGGGGGAACGTGCCGCTGCGATGCTGGACGCGAAGAAGCCCTATACCGGGTCCTATCCGGTGCTGTATGACGAGCGCGTGGCCGCGAGCCTGATCGGACACCTTCTGGCAGCGATCAACGGCGGCGCGGTGTCACGCGGGGCGTCGTGGCTGATGAACAGGATGGGCGAGCCCGTGCTGCCCGAGGCGCTATCGTTGATCGACGATCCGCTTCGCCCGCGCGCGCTGGGCTCGCAGCCTTTCGATGCCGAGGGCTTGCCGGTGTCAAAGCGTGCATTGGTCGAGAACGGCTTGCTGAAGTCGTGGATCCTGGACCTTTCCACGGGGCGCAAGCTGGGGCTGCCGTCCACGGGTCATGCACGGCGGGCGCCGTCCTCGGTGCCGTCGCCGCTGTCGACGAACGTGGCGCTGACGCAGAGCGACAAGAGCCGCGAAGAGCTGCTGGCGGAGATGGGCACGGGCCTGCTGGTGACGTCGATGATCGGCTCGACGATCAACCCCAACACGGGCGACTATTCGCGCGGGGCGTCGGGGTTCTGGATCGAGAAGGGCGAGATCGCGTTCCCGGTGAACGAATGCACCATCGCGGGCAGCCTGCCGGAGATGCTGCGCGGGATCGTCCCGGCCAATGACGCGCGTCCCTGGAAGTCGCGTGTCGTGCCGTCGCTGCTGGTCGAAGGGTTGACCCTTGCCGGCAACTGAGCTGGATCTGCTGATTTCGGCGGCGCGGGCGGCGGGCGAGGTGGCGTGCCGCTACACCGGGCCCGAGGCGCGGGTCTGGGACAAGCCGGGCGGTGCCGGGCCGGTGACCGAGGCCGATCTGGCGGTGAACGAGGTGCTGGCCGATCAGTTGCGCGGCGCCCGGCCAGAGTATGGCTGGCTGTCGGAGGAAAGCGCCGACACGCCCGAGCGGCTGTCGCGCGACCGGGTGTTCATCATCGATCCCATCGACGGCACGCGCAGCTTTATCGAAGGCACGCGGACCTGGGCGCACGCGCTGGCGGTGGTCGAGCGCGGCGTGGTGGTGGCGGGCGTGGTCTATCTGCCGATGCGGGACATGATGTATGCCGCAGCAAGCGGGCAGGGGGCAACGCTGAACGGCGAACGCCTGAAAGTGAGTGAGGCGGCGGCGCTGGAGGGTAGCAGCATGTTGGCCGCGAAACCCAATTTCGAGGCGCGGCACTGGCGGGCCGGGCGGCCGCCCGAGATGGACCGGGGGTTTCGCCCATCGCTGGCCTACAGGCTGGCGCTGGTGGCGGAGGGGCGGTTCGACGCGATGATGACCCTGCGCGGCGCGTGGGAGTGGGACATCGCGGCGGGAGACTTGATCCTGCGCGAAGCGGGGGCCGTGACGTCGGACCGTGAGGGGCGGCCGCTGCGGTTCAATAACCCGATGCCGAAGCTGGACGGCGTTCTGGCCGCAAATCCGGCGGTGCATGGCGCGCTTCTGGAGGCGCTGGCGCCCGGGGCTGCGATCTGATCCGGTTGTGCGGCTGCGCCGCGCAGGTTTGGTTTTGTTCGAGTATTTTTGGAACGATTTAACGCCGGCTGAGCGACAGATTGGCGCGTTTCGCCGCTTGCCGTCGAACCGCGTTCGGCACGACCTAGGTTCCCGTCTCCAACATGGGAGACGGGATATGGACGGACAGACGATCGAGCACGACGCGCGGAGTGCGGAATACCTGCGTCAGAAGAAAATCTTCGAGCGCAGCATGGCGGACCTTCGACTGGAACGGCGCAAGCGAGAGGCGGTTGGCCATGCGGTGATGGCCGTGGCCTATAGCCTTGAAGGTGCGAGCCGGAAGGAGACTTGGCTGGGCAAGGCCGTGAAGGTGTCGAAATACGCGCTCATCACTTTTGTCGCGGTGGTGCCGAACCTGGCGATGATCCTGATGCTGGCGGACTGACGCGCTTGGCGCTTGTACCGGGTGCGGCGCCGGTCTAGAGCCGGGGTATGACCCGTTCAGACAACCTGACCGGCGCCCTGCTGATGATGGCGTCGATGGCGTGCTTCACCTTCAACGACACCGCGATGAAGGCAATGGCGGGTGACGTGCCGCTGTTTCAGCTACTGTTGCTGCGCGGGATGATCACGACGGTGCTGGTGGCCTGTATCGCCTGGCGCATGGGCGCGTTGAAGGCGCGCCTGCCGCGCCGGGATTGGGGGTTGATGGGCCTGCGCACCGCCGCCGAGGTGGGTGCGGCCTATTTCTTTCTGACGGCGCTTTTCAACATGCCGCTGGCTAATGTCACGGCGATCCTTCAGGCGTTGCCTCTGACGATCACGCTGGCCGCCGCGCTGTTCCTGCGCGAGCCGGTGGGCTGGCGGCGGATGGTGGCGATCCTTGTGGGGTTTGCCGGTGTGCTGCTGATCGTACGGCCCGGCACGGACGACTTCAATTTCTATGCGGTCTATGCGCTGCTGGCGGTGGGCTGTGTCACGGTGCGGGACCTGTCGACGCGGCGGCTGTCGAAGGACACACCGTCGATGTTCGTCACGCTGTTTACATCCATCGCGACGATGACGATTTTCGGATTGCTGAGCCTTGGCGTCGACTGGGCGCCGATGGGGATTCGGGAGGCCGGATTGGTCGGAACCGCCTCGCTGTTCATCATCGGCGGGTATCTGTTTTCGATCATGGTGATGCGGGTGGGTGAGATCAGTTTCGTCGCCCCCTTCCGCTATACCGGCCTGTTGTGGGCAATGCTGCTGGGCTTCGTGGTGTTCGGGGAGTGGCCCGCGACGCTGACCCTGCTGGGTGCTGCGGTTGTCGTGGGCAGCGGGCTGTTCACGCTTTACCGGGAGTCGCAGCTGGGGCGGAAAAGGCCGCTTGCACAGCCGCCTCGTCGACATTGAACCGTTCCTTGAAAAAGGCGCGTTGATCGTCGGTCAGGGGTACAAGGCCCTTGGTGCTGGTGCGCGCGTGGCTGTCGTTGTCGTCATGCAGGGCGCGCAGGTACATGTGGGTCTCGGGCTCGATCAAGGTCGGCATGGAATGGTGCAGCTTGTGATGGCCGTAATTCATCACCGTCTTGGGGTCGCCGGGGCGGAAGAGCACGGCCAGACCGCAGGCTAGGAATTGCCCCTGGATCTCTTGGGCGAGGATGCCGTCCGGGGTCAGCTTGACCGAATAGCCGCGGGAATATTCGATCACCATGTTCTGCCACCCGGCGCGTAGCTTGCCGGCCAGCCGGGCGGTGCGGCGGATGCCGCGGATGAAATTGGTGCCCACGGCATCGTCGTCATCGAGGCGGAACTGGAGCGACTCGTCATCGTCACCGGCGGCAAGCTCGTGCTGGATGGCCAGTTGCATGGCCGTGCGATGTTTCATCGGCTCGGCGGTGACGATCTTGATGGCCTCGACGGGGGCGCAGATGTCGTTGAGCCGGTCCCAGTAGGGTTTGGGCATCCGCTCTCCGGTCAGGACGATGAAGGTGAACCGCTTGTCCTTTTGCGCGGCAATGGAGGGCAGGGTGAGGGTCTCGAAGTGGCGAAACCGCAGTTCCATCCGCTCGGGGGTGTAGAGATAGGCCTCGCGCTCTTCGACCGTGTCGTGCATCCGCTTGAACCCGCCGAGCGCGGGATAGGAAAAGCGGCATATACCGATTGCGCGCATGAGGCAGGTAACCCTTGGAACAATGTCAGAGCGAGGATTACAAATGACCGTGGCGCGAACAAGGCCAAAGACAGGCTGCCGCTGATGGGGCGAGACACGAAAGGATTGAAATGTTGCTGTATCACTTCGTGGAACCGACCGCGCCGGTTTCGCTACCCCGGGTCACGGCGCCCTTCAAAAGCGTGGTGCTGATCGAGCGGGAGGTTGACACCGATTTGCGGTGGGAGGTCAGCAAGAAGCTGGTAGCGACGGGCTGTCGGTACATGCTTGCCTGGGGGCTGGATTGCAGCCTTTGGGACGACAGCGTGGACATGGCCAACCTGGAACAATTCGGATATGGTGACGTCCCGTCCGAGCATTTCGTGATGACGACATGGCACAGCGACGAGACGCTGCACGAGGTGTTAAACTTTGCCAGGCGTCATGTCACGCACTCCTACGACGATGTCGCGCTGGAGCGCTGCCTGATCCTCGATTTTGCCACCGCCCCGCGCGAGCAGGAAATTCGTGCCCTCTATGCCGCGGACGAGGCCTGAGGAAACCCACGGGTGACGGTGCCCAACGTATATCCGCGGGCCTGTTGACAGCCGTCCCGACTCCCCCTATACGCCGCTCATCTCGACCTCGGGGGCCGCCCTGAATGTCGAACTCAAAATTCTAGTGGACAAGATCCGGGCCGTTTGAGTGCCCCGATCCTCTGGGAACCCGCCGCGTCGTTTACCTCGGAATGGAAACGATTGCGGTATTTGCGCATTGCGGACGCGTTATGTGCGAGGAACTGAAACCGCGCGGGGGTGACCCGGTGCAAACACATGTGTTGAGAGACGGGAAAGAGACCCTATGCCAACGATCCAACAGCTGATCCGCAAGCCGCGGCAGCCCAAAGTACGAAGCCAGAAGTCGATGCACCTGCAAGGGTGCCCGCAGAAGCGCGGCGTTTGCACGCGCGTCTACACCACCACGCCCAAGAAGCCGAACTCGGCCATGCGGAAGGTTGCCAAGGTGCGCCTGACCAATGGTTTCGAGGTCATCAGCTATATCCCCGGCGAAAGCCACAACCTGCAGGAGCACTCGGTGGTCCTGATCCGTGGCGGCCGTGTGAAAGACCTTCCCGGTGTGCGTTACCACATCCTGCGCGGTGTGCTTGATACCCAAGGCGTCAAGGACCGTAAGCAGCGTCGTTCGAAATACGGCGCCAAGCGTCCCAAGTAAGAGGAATTCGAGATGTCTCGTCGTCACGCCGCTGAAAAACGTGAAATCCTGCCCGACGCCAAGTATGGCGACCGGGTTCTGACCAAGTTCATGAACAACCTGATGATCGACGGCAAGAAGTCGGTCGCGGAGAAAATCGTCTACAACGCGCTCGATCGCGTCGAAGACAAGGTCAAGCGCGCGCCTGTGGAAATCTTCCACGAAGCGCTGGACAACATCAAACCGTCGGTCGAGGTCCGCTCGCGCCGTGTCGGTGGTGCCACCTACCAGGTTCCGGTCGAGGTTCGTCCCGAGCGCCGCGAGGCGCTGGCGATCCGCTGGCTGATCACCGCCTGCCGTGGCCGCAACGAGAACACGATGGAAGAGCGCCTGGCAGGCGAGCTTCTGGACGCCGTGAACTCGCGCGGGACCGCCGTCAAGAAACGTGAAGACACCCACAAGATGGCCGAGGCGAACAAAGCCTTCAGCCATTACCGCTGGTAAACCTCTAGAGGCATTACATCATGGCACGCGATTATCCGCTCGAACGCTACCGCAACTTCGGCATCATGGCCCATATCGACGCAGGCAAGACCACCTGCTCGGAACGGATCCTGTTTTACACCGGCAAATCCCACAACATCGGTGAGGTGCACGACGGTGCGGCCACCATGGACTGGATGGAGCAGGAGCAGGAACGCGGGATCACCATCACGTCGGCGGCCACCACCACCTTCTGGCAGTGGCAGGAAGATCCGACGAAAGAGGGCACCGACGACACCAAGTTCCGGATGAACATCATCGACACGCCCGGCCACGTCGACTTCACCATCGAAGTCGAGCGTTCGCTGGCCGTGCTTGACGGTGCCATCTGCGTGCTGGATGCCAACGCCGGCGTCGAGCCCCAGACCGAAACTGTCTGGCGCCAGGCCGACCGCTACAAGGTGCCGCGCATCGTGTTCGTCAACAAGATGGACAAGATCGGTGCCGACTTCTTCAACTGTGTCGCGATGATCGAAGACCGCACCGGCGCCAAGGCCGTGCCGATCGCCATGCCGATCGGTGCCGAGAACGAGCTGGAAGGCATCATCGACCTGGTGACCATGGAAGAGTGGACCTGGAAAGGTGAAGACCTGGGCGCGTCCTGGACCCGTCAGCCCATTCGCGACGAGCTCAAGCAGCTGGCCGACGACTGGCGTGCCAAGCTGATAGAGAACGCCGTCGAAATGGACGACGACGCGATGATGGAATACCTCGAAGGCAACGAGCCCGACATCCCGACCCTGCGGAATCTGATCCGCAAGGGCACCCTGTCGCTGAGCTTCGTGCCGGTCCTGGGCGGTTCCGCGTTCAAGAACAAGGGTGTGCAGCCGCTTCTGAACGCCGTGGTCGATTATCTGCCGAGCCCGCTCGATGTGGTGGACTACATGGGATTTGCCCCCGATGACGAGACCGAGACCCGGAACATTCCGCGCCGCGCGGACGATTCCATGCCGTTCTCGGGTCTGGCGTTCAAGATCATGAACGACCCGTTCGTCGGCTCGCTGACCTTCACGCGCATCTACTCGGGTGTGCTGAACAAGGGCGACACGATCCAGAACTCGACCAAGGGCAAGAAAGAGCGCATCGGCCGCATGATGATGATGCACTCGAACAACCGCGAAGAGATCGAAGAGGCATTCGCCGGCGACATCATCGCGCTGGCCGGTCTGAAGGACACCACCACGGGTGACACGCTGAGCGATCCCAAGGAACTGGTGGTTCTGGAAACCATGACTTTCCCCGATCCGGTCATCGAGATCGCGGTGGAGCCCAAGACCAAGAACGACCAGGAAAAGATGAGCCAAGGCCTGGCGCGTCTGGCCGCCGAGGACCCGTCCTTCCGCGTCGAAACCGACATGGAGAGCGGTCAGACCATCATGAAGGGCATGGGCGAACTTCACCTCGACATCCTGGTTGATCGTCTGAAGCGCGAATTCAAGGTTGAAGCCAACATCGGTGCGCCGCAGGTGGCCTATCGCGAGACCATCAGCCACGAGATCGAACACACCTACACCCACAAGAAACAGTCGGGTGGTTCGGGTCAGTTTGCCGAGGTGAAGATGATCATCTCGCCGACCGAGCCAGGCGAAGGCTATTCGTTCGAAAGCCGTATCGTCGGTGGTGCCGTGCCGAAGGAGTACATCCCCGGCGTCGAGAAAGGCATCGAGAGCGTGATGGACAGCGGCCCGCTGGCCGGCTTCCCGGTCATCGACTTCAAGGTCGCGCTGATCGACGGCAAGTTCCACGACGTGGACTCCTCGGTCATGGCCTTTGAAATCGCGGCACGGATGGGCATGCGCGAAGGTCTGCGCAAGGCCGGCGCGAAACTGCTGGAGCCGGTCATGAAGGTCGAAGTGATCTCGCCGGAGGAATACACCGGCAACGTGATCGGCGACTTGACCTCGCGTCGTGGGCAGGTGTCGGGACAAGAGCCGCGCGGCAACGCCATCGCGATCAACGCGAACGTGCCGCTGGCCAACATGTTCGGCTACATCAACACGCTGCGTTCGATGTCGTCGGGCCGCGCCCAGTTCACCATGCAGTTCTCGCATTACGAGCCTGTGCCGTCGAACATCTCGGAAGAGATCCAGGCGAAATACGCATAACCCGGGTGGCGGGGTGAACCCCGCCCTACCCACCACCGTAGGGTGGGGTTTCACCCCACCATCCGACAAGAAAAAGAGGAGCCAAACCCATGGCAAAGGAAAAGTTTGACCGTTCGAAACCGCACGTGAACATCGGGACCGTTGGTCACGTTGACCACGGCAAGACGACGCTGACGGCGGCGATCACGAAGTATTTCGGTGACTTCCGCGCGTATGACCAGATCGACGGTGCGCCGGAAGAGAAAGCGCGCGGGATCACGATCTCGACCGCGCACGTGGAATACGAGACCGACGCGCGGCACTATGCCCACGTCGACTGCCCCGGCCACGCCGACTACGTCAAGAACATGATCACCGGTGCCGCCCAGATGGACGGCGCGATCCTGGTGGTGAACGCGGCCGACGGCCCGATGCCGCAGACCCGCGAGCACATCCTGCTGGCGCGCCAAGTGGGTGTTCCCGCGCTGGTGGTGTTCATGAACAAGGTCGACCAGGTCGATGACGAGGAACTGCTGGAGCTGGTCGAGATGGAAATCCGCGAGCTGCTGAGCTCGTACGACTTCCCGGGCGACGACATTCCGATCATCGCGGGCTCGGCGCTGGCGGCGATGGAAGGCAACAACCCGGAGATCGGCGAAGAGAAGATCCGCGAGCTGATGGCGGCGGTCGACGACTACATCCCGACGCCCGAGCGCGCCGTGGACCAGCCGTTCCTGATGCCGGTCGAGGACGTGTTCTCGATCTCTGGCCGCGGCACGGTTGCCACGGGCCGGATCGAGCGTGGCCTGATCAAGGTCGGCGAAGAGATGGAGATCGTGGGCCTGAACAAGAACAAGAAGACGACCTGCACGGGCGTCGAGATGTTCCGCAAGCTTCTGGACCAGGGCGAGGCCGGCGACAACGTGGGTCTGCTGCTGCGCGGTATCGAGCGTGACGGTGTCGAGCGCGGCCAGGTGCTGTGCAAGCCCGGCTCGGTGAACCCGCACACCAAGTTCGAGGCCGAGGCGTATATCCTGACCAAGGAAGAGGGTGGCCGTCACACGCCGTTCTTCGCCAACTACCGTCCGCAGTTCTACTTCCGCACGACGGACGTGACGGGCACGGTGACGCTGCCCGAGGGCACGGAGATGGTGATGCCGGGTGACAACCTGAAGTTCGAGGTCGAGCTGATCGCGCCGATCGCGATGGAAGACGGCCTGCGCTTTGCCATCCGCGAAGGCGGCCGCACCGTCGGCGCCGGCGTCGTGTCGAAGATCGTCGAGTGATCTGAGGCAAAGCGTCATCCCGGGCGTGGTCCGGGGTGATCCAGAATTACCGGGTGCTGACCGAGGTCGGCACCCGGCCCCACTTTAGGCGCGACGAAGGGCGGCAATTCCGCTTCTCTTCCTCTCCGCTGGAACCCTGTTAGGGATAAGAAAAATGGCCGTAGCTAGCCAAAACATCCGTATCCGCCTGAAGGCGTTCGACTACCGCGTGCTGGACGCCAGCACGCAGGAGATCGTGAACACCGCCAAGCGGACCGGCGCAGAAGTACGCGGGCCCATCCCGCTGCCGAACAAGATCGAGAAGTTCACCGTTCTGCGTGGCCCCCACGTGAACAAGAAATCGCGCGATCAGTTCGAGATCCGGACGCACAAGCGTCTCTTGGACATCGTTGATCCCACGCCCCAGACCGTCGACGCGCTGATGAAGCTCGACCTGGCTGCCGGCGTGGACGTGCAAATCTCGGTTTAAGGAGGGCAGGACATGTTGCGCTCTGGTGTAATCGCAAAGAAAGTCGGCATGACCCGGCTTTTCATGGAAGACGGCAAGCAGATTCCTGTGACCGTTCTTCAACTGGACAAACTGCAGGTCGTCGCCCAACGCACGCCCGAAGAGCACGGCTATGCCGCTGTTCAGCTGGGTGCAGGGACCGCCAAGGCGAAACGGACGTCGAAAGCCATGCGTGGCCATTTCGCCGTCGCCAAGGTGGAACCCAAGCGCAAGGTCGCGGAATTCCGCGTGGCGCCCGAGAACATGATCGATGTGGGCGAGGAAATCACCGCGAACCACTATTTCGAAGGTCAGTTCGTGGACGTTTCCGGCACCTCGATCGGTAAGGGCTTTGCCGGTGCGATGAAGCGGCACAACTTCGGCGGTCTGCGGGCCAGCCACGGTGTGTCGATCAGCCACCGCTCGCACGGCTCCACCGGCCAGTGTCAGGACCCCGGCAAGGTGTTCAAGGGCAAGAAGATGGCCGGTCACATGGGCGCTGCCCGCGTGACGACGCAGAACCTGCAAGTGGTGAAAACTGACGCCGACCGTGGCCTGATCATGGTCAAGGGCGCGGTTCCCGGCTCCAAGGGTGGATGGGTGACGATCAAGGACGCGGTGAAGAAGCCGTTCCCGGAGAGTGCCATCCTGCCCGCCGCTCTGAAATCGGCCGCGGCCGAAGCAGAGAAAGCCGCTGAAGAAGCCGCAGCCGCCGCAGCCGCCGAGGCCGAGGCCGAAGCACAGCGCCTGGCCGAAGAGCAGGCAGCCCAGGAAGCAGCCGCGCTGAAAGAGGCCGAAGCCGATATCGAGGCTGAAAAGTCCGATGATGCCGGCGAAGAGAAGAAGGACGGTGAGGAATGAAACTCGACGTGATCAAACTCGACGGCGGCAAGGCCGGTTCGGTCGAGCTCTCGGGCGAGATCTTCGATCTCGATCCGCGTGCCGACATCCTGCACCGCGTCGTCCGCTGGCAGCGCAACAAGGCGCAGCAGGGCACCCACAAGGTGAAAACCCGGTCCGAGGTCAGCTATTCGACCAAGAAGATCTACCGCCAGAAGGGCACCGGTGGCGCACGCCACGGCGACCGCGGCGCGCCGATCTTCCGCAAGGGCGGCATCTACAAGGGTCCGGTCCCGCGCAGCCACGCGCATGACCTGCCCAAGAAGGTGCGTCAGCTGGGCCTGAAGCACGCGCTGTCGGCCAAGGCCAAGGCGGGTGAGCTGGTCGTGATCGAGGCCGCCGAAGGTGCCGCCAAGACCAAGGAACTGGCCAAGCAGGTCAAGGACCTGGGCTGGAAGCGCGCGCTGATCATCGACGGCGCCGAGGTGAACGAGGGCTTTGCCCGCGCCGCGGCCAACATCGACGGTCTGGACGTGCTGCCCAGCATGGGCGCGAACGTATACGACATCCTCAAGCGCGACACGCTCGTGCTGACCAAGGCGGGTGTCGAAGCACTGGAGGCTCGGTTGAAATGAGCGCGAAAGCAGAACATTACGATGTGATCCGCAAGCCGGTGATCACCGAAAAGGCCACGATGGCGTCGGAAGCGAACGCCGTTGTCTTCGAGGTGGCCATGGACGCCGCGAAACCCCAGATCAAGGAGGCCGTCGAGGCGCTGTTTGGTGTGAAGGTGAAAGCGGTCAATACGTCCATCACCAAGGGCAAGCAAAAGCGGTTTCGTGGCATCATGGGCCGCCGCAAGGACGTCAAGAAAGCCTACGTGACGCTTGAAGAAGGCAACACGATCGACGTGACGACCGGCCTCTGAGCCATGGTGGGTTGAAAACCCACCCTACGAGATTGGCCCCCGTCGAGAGATCGGCGGGGGTTTTCCGTTGTGAAGCGCGGACTCGAGGCGCGGCCTTGCTGGGCCGATCCGGCATTTTATCGCTTGAAAACAGTGCCCCTTCGGATGCTTCAACTGATTTTCATTGACCCGACTCACGTTAGCGCCCATATGAGCGGTGCACGTTACTACCTATCGACCCTTTCTCCTTTTCGGCGACTGGCTTTCGATCTTGTCATGACGCCGCCAAGCTGCCGCATACTGCGGGCAGCACTATCTAAAGGAGACACGGAAATGGCCAACGGCACCGTGAAATGGTTCAACACCACCAAAGGCTACGGCTTTATCGCACCGGAATCGGGCGGCAAGGACGTCTTCGTTCACATCTCGGCCGTCGAGCGTTCGGGTCTGACCGGCCTGGCCGACGATCAGAAGGTCACCTATGACCTGGAATCCGGCCGTGACGGACGCGAAAGCGCCGTCAACATCGCGCTGGCATAAGGCGCCTGGCGGCAATACCGCCGGCCTTTGAAAATCGTGAACCCCGGGCGCAGGCGTGGCCGGGGTTTTTCTTTGGGAGAAAGGCTTGACCCCAAGGGTGGTCTTTCGTAAACGACCCCATCCGCAAGGCCCTGGATTCGTCCGGGGCTTTGCCGTTGTTCGCAAGAACACCTGAACCGGGCACCTAAGGGGGCCTATAACCATGGTGGGTTTTCACCCACCCTACATAGGTGGAGCTGGACATTCCGGTTTCGCCGTTTGCTAAACGGAAGACAGAAAGCATGGCACTCAAGTCGTACAAGCCGACGACGCCGGGCCAGCGCGGGCTGGTGCTGATCGACCGTTCGGAGCTGTGGAAAGGACGTCCCGTCAAAGCCCTCACCGAGGGTCTGACGAAATCGGGCGGCCGGAACAACACCGGGCGGATTACCTCGCGTCGTCGTGGGGGTGGCGCCAAACGCCTTTACCGGATCGTTGATTTCAAACGGAACAAGATCGACGTGGCCGCAACCGTCGAGCGGATCGAATACGACCCGAACCGGACGGCCTTTATCGCGCTGATCAAATACGAAGATGGCGAGCAAGCCTACATCCTGGCGCCACAGCGCCTAGCCGTGGGTGACAGCGTCATCGCCTCGCCGAAGGCCGACATCAAGCCCGGCAACGCGATGCCGTTCCAGGGCATGCCGATCGGCACGATCGTTCACAACATCGAGCTGAAGCCCGGAAAGGGCGGCCAGATCGCACGTGCCGCCGGCACCTATGCCCAGTTCGTGGGCCGCGACGGTGGCTATGCCCAGATCCGCCTGTCCTCGGGCGAGCTGCGCATGGTGCGTCAGGAGTGCATGGCGACCGTGGGTGCCGTGTCGAACCCCGACAACAGCAACCAGAACTACGGCAAGGCCGGCCGCATGCGCCACAAGGGCATTCGCCCGTCGGTGCGTGGTGTCGTCATGAACCCGATCGATCACCCCCATGGTGGTGGTGAGGGCCGCACCTCGGGTGGTCGTCACCCGGTGACGCCCTGGGGCAAGCCGACGAAGGGTGCGCGCACCCGTAACAAGAACAAGGCGTCGCAGAAGCTGATCATCCGCTCGCGTCACGCCAGGAAGAAGGGCCGTTAACACATGAGCCGCTCTGTATGGAAAGGCCCCTTCGTCGATGCCTACGTCCTGAAAAAGGCCGAAGCATCGCGCGAGTCGGGGCGCAACGAAGTCATCAAGATCTGGTCGCGCCGTTCGACGATCCTGCCCCAGTTCGTGGGCCTGACGTTTGGCGTGTACAATGGTCACAAGCATATCCCCGTCAACGTGTCGGAAGATATGATCGGTCAGAAATTCGGTGAATACGCGCCGACCCGTACCTATTACGGGCACGCCGCCGATAAAAAAGCGAAGCGGAAGTAAGTCATGGGCAAGGAAAAGAACCCCCGCCGCGTGGCTGACAACGAAGCGATGGCAAAACTGCGCATGCTTCGCACCAGCCCGCAGAAACTCAACTTGGTGGCCGCGATGATCCGTGGCAAGAAGGTGGACAAGGCGCTGAACGATCTGACCTTCTCGAAGAAGCGGATCGCGCAGGACGTGAAGAAATGCCTTCAGTCCGCCGTGGCCAACGCCGAGAACAACCACAATCTGGATGTCGACGATCTGATCGTGGCCGAGGCTTATGTGGGCAAGAACCTGATCATGAAACGCGGCCGCCCGCGTGCGCGTGGTCGGTTCGGCCGCATTCTGAAGCCGTTTTCGGAGATCACCATCAAGGTGCGTGAAGTCGAGGAGCAAGCCTAATGGGTAACAAAGTCAATCCGATCGGCATGCGCCTGCAGGTGAACCGCACCTGGGACAGCCGCTGGTACGCCGACACCAAGGATTACGGTGATCTTCTGCTGGAAGACATCGCGATCCGTGATTTCATCAAGAAAGAGTGCAAGCAGGCCGGCATCAGCCGCGTGATCATCGAGCGTCCGCACAAGAAGTGCCGCGTTACGGTGCACACAGCGCGTCCCGGCGTGATCATCGGCAAGAAAGGCGCCGATATCGAGACCCTGCGCAAGAAGCTGGCGGCGATGACCGACAGCGAACTGCACCTCAATATCGTCGAAGTCCGCAAGCCGGAACTGGACGCGGCCCTGGTGGGTGAAAGCATCGCCCAGCAGCTTGAGCGTCGTGTGTCGTTCCGCCGCGCGATGAAACGTGCCGTGCAGAACGCCATGCGCATGGGGGCCCTGGGTATCCGGGTCAACGTCGCGGGCCGTCTGGGCGGTGCCGAGATCGCACGGACCGAATGGTACCGCGAGGGCCGGGTTCCGCTGCACACGCTGCGTGCCGACATCGATTACGCCAATATCGAGGCCAGCACGCCCTACGGGATCATCGGCATCAAGGTCTGGATCTTCAAGGGCGAGATCATGGAACATGATCCGGCAGCCCGGGATCGCAAGGCGCAGGAACTTCAGGACGGCCCGGCACCTCGTGGTGCTGGTGGCGGCCGCCGCTGAGGAGGATGAGAAATGCTTCAACCAAAGCGCACTAAATTCCGCAAGATGTTCAAGGGCCGGATCAAGGGCGAGGCCAAGGGCGGCTCTGATCTGAACTTTGGCACTTACGGCCTGAAAGCGACCACGCCCGAGCGCGTGACCGCCCGTCAGATCGAAGCGGCACGCCGTGCCATGACGCGTCACATGAAGCGTCAGGGCCGCGTCTGGATCCGGATCTTCCCGGACACGCCCGTGACCTCCAAGCCCGTCGAAGTTCGGATGGGTAAAGGTAAGGGTTCGGTCGATTTCTGGGCCTGCAAGGTCAAGCCCGGCCGCGTGATGTTCGAGATCGACGGCGTCGGCGAAGCGGTTGCCATGGAGGCCCTGCGCCTCGCGGCGATGAAGCTGCCGGTCAAGACCCGCGTCGTGGTCCGCGAGGATTGGTAATCCAATCCTCACGAGTGCGGGAAAGCGATTGACGTAGTCAATTGCGGCCGCACCCCGGTTAAGAAAAAAGAGCTCCCGTTGAGAGATCGGCGGGGGTTTTCGTTTGGCAGGCATGGTGGGTTTCACCCACCCTACGGGAGGTCCCGGGTCAAGCCCGTGACGGGTGGAGTGGTACGACGTCAGCCGCCCAGTATTCCCCGAACCTGGCTTGCGTAGTCCTCGTACGTCATCGTCGCCTTGTTGCCGGCGACCCCGTTGTAATAGCTGCGGCCCGAGGGGATGGGCAGGCCGGCCCAGATCTTGGCGAGGTTCAGCATGAAGGTGTCGACGGTCATCTCGCCCGTCTTGACCTTCATCAGCCCGGCGTCCCCCAGCAGCAGGTCGGCCAGCCGGTCCTGCACCGTGGGGCTGAACCGGGTGCTGGCAGGCAGGTCGAGGCGCGCTGCGGAGTGTCGCAGCGTGGGTGGGATGAACTGGTAGCGCCCGATGGCGTGAGGTTGGCCGGGGGTGGCCTCGATCCAGTCGTAGATGTCCTGAAGGGTCATGTCAGTGGGGCGGCGGGGTGGCTTGACGCGCGCGCCGTGCTGGACCGCGTCATAGCCCGCGCGCCCGGCCTCGGCCCGCGCGATCAGATCGCGCAGGCGGGCGGCCTTGGTCCCGCCATGACGCAGGGGCGCATCGAGACGGCCAGGAAGGGCGGCGAAGAGACCGCCCTCGGCCCTATCCACAAAGAGGCTGGCGGAAGATATGGTGTCACGGGATTCCGCTTGCATAGAGAAAAGCGGCTGACGCGCGGCGAAGAGGCTGCCGGTGGCCGGGTCCGCCATGGCGGGATCGGTCAGGCCAAGGCCGAGGCAGAGGCCGGACGCCGCGATGGTTCGGATCATGCTTGCCCCCTTCTGGTGCTGGGGGCGTTATGGGGCAAAGACCTGAAGAAATCCTTGCCTTCGGCCCGTCGCGCGGTAAGACGCGGGGCATGGCTTATATCAAATCTCTCTTCGTGACCCGCCTTTACCGCGCTGCCCTGTCGGAGCAGGGTCCCCGCATTGACCCGGATGAAATGGAGGCGTCGTGCTATGCCATCGCCGAGGATGACGAGGCGGGGCAGGACTGGTGCGAGGAGAACGGGTATCCGGGCTATACCTCCTATGCGTCACTGACCGATCTGCCATGGCGGTTTCCGATTTTTGCGGACCTCGTCAAATCGCTGGATGCGCATGTGGCGGCTTTTGCGGAGGATCTGGAGTTCGATCTGGACGGCCGCGAGCTGAAGCTGGAGGATATCTGGATCAACATCCTGCCCGAGGGCGGCACGCATTCATCGCATCTGCATCCGCATTCGGTGGTTTCAGGGACGACCTATGTGGCGATGCCGGACGGCGCCAGCGCGCTGAAGCTGGAAGACCCGCGCTCGGCCCGGATGATGGCGGCGCCCGGACGGAAGAAGGACGCGCGGGAAGAGTTGCGGACCTTCATCTATGCCAAGCCCAAAGTGGGCGACGTGCTGCTTTGGGAAAGCTGGCTGCGGCACGAGGTGCCTATGAACATGTCCGAGGACGAGCGGATCAGTGTCAGTTTCAACTACGCCTGGGCGTGAGCGGTCAGACCACGGGTTCGGGGGGCAGCAATACCGTTACGTATGACAATACGTCGGTGCCGACGGTGGCGGGTCCGAGGGCGATGCTGCGCTCGAAATCCTCGCCGTCCTTGTTTAGCAGTATCTTGAGTTGCGTTTCGCTGCTGTCGGGCGCGTCCTCAGTCTCGACGCCGCGGATAGTCGTGCCGGGGTCGATACCCGTCAGGTCCACGACCAGTTCGTCCTCGGCGGGATCGAAGTCATCCATGCGTACGACTTCGTCCGTATCCTCAAAGGGAGCGCCGCCAAAGCCCGGGAAATCGCCGGTCGGTCCGTTGAAGTCCAACGTGAAGGAATCCGCGCCATCACCGCCTCTCAGGAACACGCCGCCGCCTTCGGTGTAATATTCGATGTCGCTGATGTGGGTGATCGTATCGTCACCATCGCCGCCCTCGACGATGCTGGTATTGTCCACCGGGCTGCGATGCACCGTAATTTCGTCATCGCCTTCGCCACCGATGAGGTTATAGCTGTTCACGCCGCTCAACACGTCGTCACCGGCGTCGCCCAGAATTTAGCCGTATTCGCCTTCGTGGTTGATCGTGTCGTTACCGTTCTCGCCCTGGATCAGGAGGCCGTCCCGGTCCAGTTGGGCGAGGTCATTGCCATCACCGGCCAGAACCTGCAGCACGCCCGTTCCGGTTTCCGCCGCCGCATCGACATGCACATCTTCGATCGTGTCGTCGCCTTCGGTGCCGATCAGGTTTATGAAGGGCCGCAGGTCACCGCGCGGCTCTTCCTCGACGGTGAACCCGGCTTCGGTCAGGAGGTCGTCGGGCTGGTCGCCTGTACCCGGCGTGTCGGGATCTTCCTCTTCCGGGTCGGCGATGTCGGGTATGTCCTCTTCGGGCGTTGTGCCGGAGTCACTGTCGTCGTCAACGAATTCATCGATCAGGAAGGCGGTCGCGCCAATTCCCAGAAGTGAAAGAAGTGCTATGGTAAACATTGAAACGCGCCCCCCGGCAACTCAACCATACGCTTATTGGGTAGCAGGTTTTTCCCTGAGGGCAAAAAAATTGCGGGAAATTAACTGTTTCATCATGACCCACGCTGTGCCCCGCCGGTTTTTCCGACGGGGCCAGAGCGTCAGGCGGCAGGCTGCGGCCAGCTGAACTCGGGGCGCAGGCCCTCATACACCGGGCGGCCGTCATCGGGCTTGGCGTAGCCTTTGCTTTCGTCCCAGAACGCGTGATACGTCGCATTGGGGAAGGCGGCGTCGTCATAGCCCATGACGTTGGGCACGGCCACGCGGATACGCTTTTGCTTGTCATCCAACATCAGCGGCGTGCCGCAATCGGCACAGGTGCACAGCTCCAGCGGGCCGTCGGGATTGTCGGCATTGAAGGGCTGGCGGTTCATCGAGCCGCCCTCGGCCTTGAGGTCGTCATAGTTGAAGAACGCCACATGGGTCGTGTGCTGGCCTGTGACGGATTTGCAGACATTGCAATGGCACTCGTGATTGTCGATCGGTTCGGCCGTGGCGGTCACCTTGACGTGATCGCAGCCTCCAGAATACGGGCTGGACATGGTTCTCTCCTCCTCTGTTGTCGGGCGCAAATCGAGCGCGCCCGGTGCCTATCTCACGCGGGCAGGGCGGGGTCTGGCAAGATAGACCTTGGTGGTGCCGCAGGCATCGGGCGCGGTCACGGCGGGCATCGGTGGATTTCCCCAAACTTTCCCTTGCCCTGATGGGGAACCTCCCTTATACGGCCCCAATCCACGGGTCCCCGCGTTTCGCGGGGATTCGTTTTTGACATTCATCCACCGGGCAAACCGTGTGACCCTGAGCCATCGAGCAGGGGCCGGCCGGTGTTTTGAGAAGGGACGATGGCCATGAACGCCACCGAATTGCGTGACAAGACGCCGGACCAGCTTCGCGAGGAGCTGTCCAACCTGAAAAAAGAGCAGTTCAACCTGCGCTTTCAGGCAGCGACCGGGTCGCTGGAAAACCCTGCGCGGATCCGTTCGGTCCGTCGCGATGTGGCACGTGTGAAAACCGTGCTGAACGAAAAAGCCGCCTCGGCTGCTGAATAAGGAGAGCCACCATGCCCAAGCGCATCCTGCAAGGCGTCGTGACCTCCGACGCAAACGCCCAGACCGTCACCGTTTCGGTCGAGCGTCGCTTCAAGCACCCGGTGCTGCAAAAGACCATTCGTAAGTCCAAGAAGTACCGGGCTCACGATGAGAAGAACGCTTTCAAGGTCGGCGACTCCGTTCGCATCATCGAATGTGCGCCGAAATCGAAAACGAAACGCTGGGAGGTTCTTGAGGCCTAGGCCAGAGAACCTTTCGGTTTGATCGAAACCATGGGGCCAACAAGCCATAGAGGCTGACCCCTTAGGTCGGGAGAAACCTAATGATCCAGATGCAGACCAATCTGGATGTTGCTGACAACTCCGGCGCACGCCGGGTGCAGTGCATCAAGGTCCTGGGTGGTTCCAAGCGCAAATATGCGTCCGTGGGCGACATCATCGTCGTCTCGGTGAAGGAAGCCATCCCGCGCGGCCGCGTGAAGAAAGGTGACGTCCGCAAGGCCGTCGTCGTGCGCACCGCCAAAGAGATCCGCCGTGAAGACGGCACCGCCATCCGCTTTGACCGCAACGCCGCCGTGATCCTGAACAACGCAGGTGAGCCGGTGGGCACGCGTATCTTCGGACCGGTGGTTCGTGAACTTCGCGCGAAGAACTTCATGAAGATCATTTCGCTCGCCCCGGAGGTGCTGTGACATGGCTGCCAAACTGAAAAAAGGCGACAAGGTCGTTGTCCTGTCCGGCAAGGACAAGGGCAAGGAAGGCACGATCACATCTGTCGATCCCAAGGCCGGCAAGGCCGTGGTCGACGGCGTGAACATGGCCATCCGCCACACCCGCCAGAGCCAGCAAAGCCAGGGCGGACGTCTGCCCAAGGCGCTGCCGATCGACATCAGCAACCTGGCTTTTGTCGACGCCAACGGCAAACCCACCCGCGTCGGCTTCAAGATGGAAGGCGACAAGAAGGTGCGTTACGCCAAGACCACGGGGGACGTGATCGATGCTTGATACTGAAAATTACACCCCGCGTCTGCGCCAACAGTTCCGCGACACCATCAAGGCGGCGCTGAAGGAAGAGTTCGGCTATACCAATGACATGCAGATCCCGCGCCTGGACAAGATCGTCTTGAACATCGGCTGCGGCGCCGAGGCGGTGAAGGATTCCAAGAAGGCCAAGTCGGCCCAGGAAGACCTGTCGACCATCGCCGGCCAGCACGCCGTGATCACGACGGCCAAGAACTCCATCGCCGGGTTCCGGGTGCGTGAAGGCATGCCGCTGGGCGCCAAGGTGACCCTGCGCGGCAACCGCATGTACGAATTCCTTGATCGTCTGATCACCGTGGCCATGCCGCGGATCCGCGACTTCCGCGGTGTGTCGGGCAAGTCGTTCGATGGCAACGGCAACTATGCCATGGGCATCAAGGAGCACATCGTTTTCCCCGAAATCAACTTCGACAAGGTCGACGAAGTCTGGGGCATCGATGTCATCATCGCAACCACGGCGCCGACCGACGCTGAAGCCAAGGCGCTGTTGAAGCACTTCAACATGCCCTTCAACAGCTAATCGCGAGGAATTTGAAACATGGCTAAGAAAGCAATGATCGAACGCGAGAAGAAGCGTCAGCGCCTGGTGAAGCAATACGCCGCCAAGCGGGCCGCTTTGAAAGCGATCATCAACGACCAGGAAAAGCCGATGGAAGACCGCTTCCGGGCCTCCCTGAAACTGGCGCAACTGCCGCGCAACAGCTCGGCCACCCGCCTGCACAACCGCTGCCAGCTGACCGGCCGGCCGCACGCCTATTACCGCAAGCTGAAGATCAGCCGGATCGCCCTGCGCGACCTTGGCTCGTCGGGCCAGCTGCCCGGTATGGTCAAGTCGAGCTGGTAAGGAGGGATATGAGATGAACGATCCTATCGGCGATATGCTCACCCGCCTGCGCAACGCAGGTATGCGTGGCAAGTCCACCGTCATGGTCCCCGCCTCCAAGATGCGCGTGCGCGTTCTGGATGTGCTGTCCGACGAAGGCTACATTCGTGGCTACGAAAGCGCCACGGACGACAAGGGCCACCCGGCCCTCGAAGTGAGCCTGAAGTATTTCGAAGGCGCCCCCGTGATCCGCGAGATGAAGCGGGTCTCCAAGCCCGGCCGTCGGGTTTACATGGGCGTCAATGACATCCCGTCGGTCCGTCAGGGCCTGGGCGTGTCGATTGTCTCCACCTCCAAGGGTGTGATGTCGGACGCGAACGCGCGCAGCCAGAACGTTGGCGGCGAAGTGCTTTGCACGGTATTCTAAGGAGGCCTGTGTAATGTCTCGTATCGGTAAACAACCCGTGGCCCTGCCCGATGGCGTCACCGCCAGTGTGTCGGGCCAGACCATCGAGGTCAAAGGCCCCAAGGCGACCAAGAGCTTCACTGCGACCGACGACGTGTCGATCGAAGTGGGCGAAAGCGCCATCACGGTGACGCCGCGCGGCAAGTCCAAGCGCGCCCGTCAGCAGTGGGGGATGACCCGTACCATCGTCGCCAACCTGGTGCACGGCTCGCGCGAGCCGTTCAAGCAGGAGCTGGAAATTCGCGGCGTGGGCTACCGGGCTCAGATGCAGGGGAACATCCTGAAACTGAACCTCGGCCTGAGCCACGATGTGGATTTCGAAGTTCCGGAAGGTGTGACTGTCACCGCGCCCAAGCCCACCGAACTGGTGGTCGAAGGCCATGACAAGCAGCTCGTCGGTCAGGTCGCGGCCAATATCCGCGACTGGCGGCGCCCCGAGCCCTACAAGGGCAAGGGCATCCGCTACAAGGGCGAGTACATCTTCCAGAAGGAAGGCAAGAAGAAGTAAGGACGCGAGAAAATGGCAAACAGCAAGAGACAACTGTTCCAGAAACGCCGTATGCGCGTCCGGAGCAAACTTCGCAAGGTCAATGCCGGTCGGCCCCGCCTTTCGGTGCACCGTTCGTCCAAGAACATGAGCGTGCAGCTGATCGACGACGTGAACGGCACGACCCTGGCTTCGGCCTCGACCTTGGAAAAGGACCTGGGCTTTGTCGGCAAGAACACGTTGGAAGCGGCGGCCAAGATCGGCGCGACCATCGCGGAACGCGCCAAGAAGGCAGGCGTGACCGAAGCGCAGTTCGATCGTGGCGGGTTCCTCTTCCACGGCCGGATCAAGGCGCTGGCCGATGCCGCCCGTGAGGGTGGCCTGAAGATCTAGGTGGGATGAAATCCCCACCCTACGTGGTTTGCGTAGGGTGGGGCTTCGACCCACCATCACTTTGCAGGCGGGTGAACCGCCTCGATGATCCGGACGCCCCCAGGGTGGACTTGGATTGATACATCAAAGGGCAGATGCCCGCAGAAAGGACGCCGCGTATGGCAAGAGATGACAATCGCCGTGGGGGTCGCGATCGCGACGAAACCCCGGAATTCGCCGATCGCCTGGTTGCGATCAACCGTGTTTCGAAAACCGTCAAGGGTGGTAAGCGCTTCGGCTTTGCCGCGCTCGTCGTCGTGGGCGACCAGAAGGGCCGCGTCGGGTTCGGCAAGGGCAAGGCCAAGGAGGTCCCCGAGGCCATTCGCAAGGCCACCGAGCAGGCCAAGCGCCAGATGATCCGCGTGCCGCTGCGCGAAGGCCGCACGCTGCACCACGACATGGAAGGCCGCTGGGGCGCCGGCAAGGTCGTCATGCGCACCGCGCCGACCGGTACCGGTATCATCGCCGGTGGTCCGATGCGGGCCGTGTTCGAGATGTTGGGCGTGCAGGACGTTGTCGCGAAGTCCACGGGCTCGCAGAACCCCTACAACATGATCCGTGCCACCCTGAACGGCCTGCAGAAAGAGACCAGCCCGCGCATGGTCGCACAGCGTCGCGGCAAGAAGGTCGCCGACATTCTGCCCAAGCGTGACGAGGCCCCGGCCGAGTCGTCCCACGTCGCAGAGGAGGCGTAAACCATGGCTAAGACCATCGTCGTCAAGCAGGTGGGCTCGCCCATCCGCCGCCCCGAGATCCAGCGCAAGACGCTGATCGGCCTGGGCCTGAACAAGATGCACCGGACCCGTGAGCTGGAAGATACGCCGTCGGTCCGTGGCATGATCAACAAGATACCGCACCTCGTGGAGATCGTTGAAGAGAAGGGCTGAGGCCCCGGTGGGTTTTCACCCACCCTACGGAAATGACGCCCCGGTCAGAGGTGGCCGGGGTGTTTTCGTTTCGATGATGTTAACCTTTGTTGAGCAAAGGTTAACGCGCGTTGTTTTTCGTCGGTCGTGCTTTGGACACGGCAAGCCTTTGCCGAGGAAATGAAACAGCGCCGAAATTGACGCACCCTTAACGGCGCGGTCCGTGCTAGCCGATCAGCGCACAGCCCAGCGTTCTGCGCAGCGCTTCGGTCAGTTCGTCCACGGTCTCGGTCGCCACGTACATGCCACCGGTCTGGTCGGAAATGCAGCGGGCGATAGAGGAGCCGTCGTTGTAGATTCCGGCCTCCGGACTGTCCCAGGCGAAAGGGTCGGCCACGACGCGAAAGCCGATGACATGCACGGTGAGATCGGCGGAGGTGGCGGCCAGCTCGGCCCCAAGCGCACAGGGGCGGCCGCCGCAGGTCTCGTTGCCGTCGGTCACCAGCACGACGATGCCCGGCGTGGTGGTGTGGTTCAGGACGCGGGCGGCCTCGGAAACGGCCTCGGTCAGGGGCGTCAGGCCGGCCGGGTCCATCAGGTCGATGGCGTCGATGATGGGGTGGGCGGCATTCGCGACAGGCGGGAATTTCAGGTTGATGCCGTCGCACGAGCCTTCGGGACCGGGGCCGTAGGTCAGCAGGCCCATACGGCGTACAGGGGCGATCTGGGGCAGGGCGCGGCGCAGGGCGGTGCGGGCGTCCTCGATCCGGGTGGGGGCGGTCTGATCGAACCCGACCTCGGCCATGGAGGCCGAGCCGTCGAAGACCAGCATCGCGTCGCGGCTGCAATCCTGCGCCATCGCCCGCGGCACCACGGGCAGCGCACAGGTTAGTGCGGTAAGCGTTGTCAGCAGGGCGCGTTTCATATTCAGATGAGACATCGCGGCGGGTCTGAAATCAAGGCTGGCCCTTTCTAGGAGACACAAGATGTTCGTTAAGACGTTGGAAGAGGTTATCGGGACGGAGGACCACGCCAAGGGCGAGGCCTTTGAAAGCAGGAGGCTTTTGCTGGCCCGGGATGACCTGGGCTATTCGTTTCACGACACGATCGTGAAGGCCGGAACCGTGCAGTTGCTGGAATACAAGGACCACATCGAGACCAATTATTGCATCGAGGGCAAGGGAGAGGTGGAGAACGAGACCACTGGCGAGGTGTGGCCGCTGGAGCCCGGAGTGATGTACGTGCTGGACCAGAACGATCCGCATGTCGTGCGGGCGGAGACCAACCTGCGGTTCATCTGCATCTTTACGCCCGCCCTGACGGGGCGGGAGGATCAGAACAAGACCGAGGCGGCGCCCGATCCGGAGTGATGATGCGCGTCAATCACACAGGCGCGTATAGCTTTCGCGGCTGAAGTCGTATCGCGAATTGATGCCATACGGTGACGTGTAACCGTCTGATTTTCTGGTCGGTTCGCAGGTTTCGTCGCCCAGACGGCAGTTGGGACGGATCTCGGTGCGGTAGACCTGGCACAGCACCTGTTCACGGGTGCGAGGCGCCGCCGCTGTGTCCTGGTCGAGCTCCATTTCTGTGAGGTCGACAAGGTGGCCTGCCCTGCGCCCGATACCACGCGTCTCAAATGTGAGCGGATTGTCGACGTGGAGGGTCTTCTGGCCGGCGAAGCGTTCCTCGGCGCTGTTCCAGGCCGTGCCGTAATCGAAGCGCAGGCGATAGGTTCCGGGGGGCACGAGAATGCGGAAGAAGACGCCGCCGCGGATATAGGCGGCAAGCGCCGGGGTGCCGGTTTCGCTGTCTGTCAGCGTGACGATATAGTCCGCGCCAAGCGGACTTTTGACTTGCAAAGGAAAGGTGAGGGGCAGGCCGGTGCGGTTCCACATCAGGCCGGGATCGGGCCGTCCGTCGACAGCGCGGGCGGCGCCGGACAAAAGGAAGGCAAGGGCGATGAGGGGTATGAGGAGGCGCATAGCCGTTATTTAGGGCAGTGGTGTGCGAAGGGCAAAGGCGGGCGGCGCGACTCGAAGGTTAATTTGCGCGAAGCCCCGAAAAACCGCGTCGGTATCGCGTCGGTATGTCCGTGCGTATCGCGTCGGTGTCAGTGTCCGGCCCCCCTTGATTAACGCACCGCGCTGCCCCGAGCAAAAATCACTGCCGCGGCTCGGGTCGCTCATGGCGCTGGACGGCAAGCGGTGGCCATGGTGTTTTCAGGGGTCTGCCTCACACACTCCATATTAAGCCGTCGTTAAGCCCAAAAGCATAGCATGGCGATCAAGCGGACACTTCGGGCCTGTCGTCGCGTCAACGTGGCCGCGGTCGGATTTTCGCAGAGGCAACGGGCAATGTTGACGATATATGACCTGATCGAGGTCACGAGCATCAGTGCGGGCACGACCTATTCGGAGGCGAATGGGAACCTGCTTGGCCTCGTGGACGGCGCCAGCGGGCCGGAGCTGGACGACCGGGAGTTCGACGAGGGCGACCTGATCTCGATTGGCGGGACGACCTATACGATCGACCTCGTACAGGAGCCTTCCTCGTCGGGTCGTTTCCTGCTGGGCGACGGTAGTACGAGGAGTTTCAGCCCGCAGTCGGAAAGCAATCTGGACGTGATGTTCCTGACCGTGTCGAATGGTGGGACGACGCGGTATTTCATTCTGCCCAACGATAGCTACGGTGACGTGAACTTTCAGTCGGTAACGACCGGCGGAATCACCGATGTGGGTGGCAGCGACGCCGCGGTGATCGGGACCACGGATGACGAGGTGAATGCGGTCTGTTTCGCGGCTGGCACGTTGATCTCAGTGGCGGGAAACGACACCAGACCGATCGAGACGCTGGCACCGGCGGATCTGGTTCAGACCGCCGATCACGGGCCGCGCCCGGTGCGCTGGATCGCGCATCACGCGATCAGCGCCGCGTCGCTGGCGCGAAACCCGCATGTGCGCCCTATGCGCATATCCGCCGGGGCGCTGGGGCGGGGCCTGCCCGACGCGCCGCTGGTGGTGTCGCCGCAGCATCGCATCCTTGTCAGATCGAAAATCGCGGAGCGGATGTTTGGCCAATCCGAAGTATTGTTGCCGGCGAAATTCCTGCTGGGTGTGACCGGGGTGGAATTGGACCCGCGCACAGGTGGCGTGGACTATTACCACGTGGTGATGGACCGGCACGAGGTGCTGTTCGCAAATGGTGTGGGCGCCGAGAGCCTGTATCGCGGGCAGGAAGCGATGAAGACATTGCGCAGCGCGCAGAGCGCCGCGCTGGCGATATTGGGTGCCAGCGGGACCGCGGCCATAGGCGACGTTCCCGCACGGCTGTTTGCGCAGGGCGGACGGGGCCGGCGGCTGGTGGAGCGTCATCTGAAGAATGCGCGGGCATTCGCTTGAGGGGATTCGGTATTTGAACGTGGGCACGGTGGGTTTTCACCGACCACAGAGGTGGGGTTTCACCCACCCTACGGGTTCAGTCGCCGGAGGCGGGTTTGCCGCGGTCGGAGGAGAGCACGCCGAAATCCTTGGAGGCGGAGCCGCCACCTGCGATGCTGAAATACCCTTCGGCGGCCAACCCGCGCTTGAGCAACTCGCGCACGGCGGCGGCCCGGCTGGGCATGTGGGCCTTGAACCGCCAATCATCCAGTGCCTTGAGCTCGTCCTCCGAGATCATGACTTGTAATCTTTCCAGGCGTTTGGAACTGGAATCGGGCATCCTTGGATCCTCCGAGATCTTCAGTTTAAAGCTAGGTCAACACTCAACTTAGTCAAGCTGAGTGAATTACTCAAGATGAGCACAATTTGCATTTTACTGTTCTTGAGGAATGTTGTCATATTAAGGCAATGAAATCATTAGTAAATTTCAGGGGGATGGTTATGTACTGCCTTATGAAGGCAAACTCCGAAAATGACGTTCAAAGTTTAATTTCCCAACCGAACGCTGAAAGCGACGGCAGCGGCACAACCATCGCCGTTACGCCGGTCGCGCCCGGCCATGGTGTGCTGCGGCGGGTCCTGGTGGTCGAGGACGACCCGTTGATCGGCGAGGATATCGCCTGCACGCTGGACGAATGCGGGTTCAGCGTGGTTGGCCGGGTGCAGACGCTGGGCGACGCGATGCGGTTTGTGCAGGATCGTGCCGGGCAGTTGGACTGTGTACTTTTGGATATCGACCTTGGCGGGCAGAGTTGCCAACCGCTGGTGGCGTCGCTGGAGACGTGCAAGGTGCCCTATGCGCTGGTTACGGCCCACAGCCGGGACGTGGTGCACGAACTGGGGTTCCGGGCGCCCGTGATCGAAAAGCCATTCCAGGCCGCGCATTTGTCGATGCAGCTTTCGGGGCTGTTTTCGCAAGAGCGGCCAGAGGCCTGACGCGGGCGAGGACTTCGCCCCTTGATCGGCCGACGCAACGGGTCTATACGCCCCCGGTGGTCAGACATGACCCGATTCACATGAACCAAGACATGCCGTGGTTGGCCCTATCGCTTCGGGGGTCACATCCGGCTTAGGAGAAGCGATATGAAACTGAATGAACTGCGCGACAACGAAGGCGCGACCAAACGCAAGAAACGCGTGGGCCGTGGCCCCGGCTCTGGCATGGGCAAGACTGCCGGCCGTGGTATCAAGGGTCAGAAATCCCGTTCGGGTGTGGCGATCAACGGATATGAAGGCGGTCAGATGCCGCTCTATCAACGTCTGCCCAAGCGTGGCTTCAACAAGCCGAACCGCAAGAAATTCGCCGTGGTGAACCTGGGCCTGATCCAGAAATTCGTGGACGCCAAGAAGATCGACGCCGGCCAGACCATCACCGAGGACACGCTGGTGGAAAGCGGGCTGGTGCGCCGCAAGCTGGATGGTATCCGCGTTCTGGCCAAAGGCGAAGTGACGGCAAAGCTGACGCTGGACGTCACCGGCGCCTCGAAATCGGCGGTCGACGCGGTCGAGAAAGCCGGTGGTTCGCTGAACGTGGCGAGCGCAAAGGCGGCTGAATAAGAGGTTGTGAGCGGGCGTCTCGCCCCTTACATACACCCCTAGTTTTCCTTATAAACGCCGCCTGGCCGGAAAACGGCCTAGGCGGCGTTTGCATAAAAAAAGAGATCCGCATGGTATCTGCAGCAGAACAAATGGCGGCGAACACGAGCTGGTCTGCCCTGGGCAAGGCCACCGAGCTTCGCAAGCGCATCTTCTTCACCATCGGCCTGCTTATCGTCTACCGGATCGGGACGTATATCCCGGTGCCGGGCATCGACGGGGCAGAGCTGCGCAACTTCATGGAAGGTGCGGCGTCGTCGATCGGGGGGATGCTGTCGATGTTCACCGGCGGGGCGCTGGGACGCATGGGCGTCTTTGCGCTGGGGATCATGCCCTATATCTCGGCCTCGATCATCGTGCAGCTGATGACGGCGATGGTGCCGGCATTGGAGCAGCTGAAGAAAGAGGGCGAGCAGGGGCGCAAGAAGATCAACCAGTACACGCGCTATGGCACGGTGTTCCTGGCCACGCTGCAATCCTATGGCCTGGCCGCGTCGTTGCAGGCGGGGGATCTGGCGTCGGATCCCGGGTTCTTCTTTATCGCAAGCTGCATGATCACGCTGGTCGGGGGCACGATGTTCCTGATGTGGCTGGGCGAGCAGATCACCGCGCGCGGCGTAGGCAACGGCATCTCGCTGATCATCTTCGTGGGCATCATCGCCGAAGTGCCTGCCGCGCTGGCGCAGTTCTTTGCCAGCGGCCGGTCGGGCGCGATCAGCCCTGCGGTGATCATCGGTGTGATCGTGATGGTCGTGGCGACGATCGCCTTCGTGGTGTTCATGGAGCGCAGTCTGCGCAAGATCCACATCCAGTATCCGCGCCGCCAGGTGGGGATGAAGGTCTATGACGGTGGGTCGAGCCACCTGCCGGTCAAGGTGAACCCGTCGGGCGTGATCCCGGCGATCTTTGCCTCGTCGCTGCTGCTGTTGCCGGCCACGGTCAGCACGTTCTCGGGCAGCGACACGGGGCCGTTCATGTCGACCTTGCTGGCCTATTTCGGGCCCGGGCAGCCGCTTTACCTGGTGTTCTTCACGGTGATGATCGTGTTCTTCGCCTATTTCTACACCTACAACGTGGCGTTCAAGCCTGATGACGTGGCCGACAACCTGAAGAACCAGAACGGCTTTGTTCCCGGCATCCGGCCCGGCAAGAAGACGGCGGAATACCTGGAATACGTGGTGACGCGGGTCCTGGTGCTGGGCTCGGCTTACCTTGCGGCAGTTTGTCTCCTGCCGGAAATCCTGCGTGGACAGTTCGCCATACCTTTCTATTTTGGCGGCACTTCGGTCCTGATCGTGGTATCGGTGACCATGGACACGATCCAGCAGGTCCAGTCGCATCTTCTGGCGCACCAGTACGAGGGCCTGATCGAGAAGTCGCAGTTGAGCGGCAAGGGCCGTAAGCGGTCGCGCAGAAAAGGGACAGGACGTCGATGAATATCATACTTCTCGGACCGCCGGGGGCCGGTAAAGGCACGCAAGCACATATCCTGGTTGAAGAGCGGGGCATGACCCAGCTGTCTACGGGCGACATGCTGCGCGAGGCCAAGGACAGCGGCACCGAGATGGGCAAAATCGTGGCCGACGTGATGGCGCGCGGCGACCTTGTGACGGATGAGATCGTGATCGGTCTGATCCGCGAGAAGATCAACGGCGACAAGGGGGGCGGTTTCATCTTTGACGGCTTCCCCCGGACGTTGGCGCAGGCCGACGCGCTGGCCGAGTTGCTGGCCGAGACGGGCGAGACGCTGGATGCGGTCGTCGAGATGCGGGTCGATGACGAGGCGCTGGTGCAGCGCATCACGGCACGCTCGACCTGTGGCGGGTGCGGCGCGGTGTATAACGACATCACCAAGCCCTGGCCCGAGGATGGCAAGTGCGCCAATTGCGGCTCGACCGACGTGAAGCGCCGTGCGGATGACAACGAAGACAGCCTCAAGCAGCGGCTGATGGAATACTACAAGAAGACCTCGCCGCTGATCGGGTATTACTATGCCAAGGGCGATCTGAAGACCATCGACGGGCTGGGCGAGATCGACGAGGTCAAGGCTCGCATTGCGGGCGCGCTGAACGGCTGAACGCCATCTGCGCGGCCATGCTGAAGGGCCTTTATTCCTTGGGATTTCGCCGACAGGCACAATTCTCTTGACAGAGGGTTGACGCCTCGGGCGTTTGCTTCTAGACGACACCATCTCGGCAGAGAACCTGATTCCCGCGCGGGTCGCGCCCGTGCTCGAATCGATCACCTGAATTCAGCTGCGGCCCGGAGCGTAACGCCTCGGGCCTACGTTGTGAAAAAAGGGTCTGGAGTTACGGACCCGCAACGAAAGGACATGACACGTGGCACGTATCGCCGGCGTAAATATCCCGACCCACAAACGGGTCCCGATCGCCCTGACCTACATCACCGGAATCGGCCAATCCTCGGCCAAGGCCATCTGCGAGGCCGTCAATATCGACCTGACTCGCCGGGTCAACGAGCTGAGCGACACCGAAGTGGTCGCCATGCGCGAGCATATCGACGCCAACTACATGGTCGAAGGCGACCTGCGCCGTGAAGTGCAGATGAACGTCAAGCGCCTGATGGACCTTGGTTGCTATCGCGGCCTGCGTCACCGTCGGAACCTTCCGGTTCGCGGCCAGCGCACCCATACCAACGCACGCACGCGCAAAGGCCCCGCGAAGGCCATTGCCGGCAAGAAGAAGTAAGGGAGGGCTGACAGAATGGCACGAGATACCCGCCGGACCAAGAAGAAGGTCTCCAAGAACATTGCCACGGGCGTGGCGCATGTGAACAGCTCGTTCAACAACACCAAGATCCTGATCTCGGACGTGCAGGGCAACGCGATCGCGTGGTCCTCGGCCGGCACGATGGGCTTCAAGGGGTCGCGGAAATCGACGCCTTACGCCGCCCAGATGGCCGCCGAAGATGCCGGCCGCAAGGCGCAGGAACATGGCATGAAGACGCTGGAAGTCGAAGTGCAGGGGCCCGGGTCGGGCCGCGAGAGCGCGCTGCGCGCCCTGGCTGCCGTCGGCTTCAACATCACGTCGATCCGCGACGTGACGCCGATTGCCCACAATGGTTGCCGCCCGCCGAAGCGTCGCCGGGTCTGAGACCGATTTTCTGGGTGGGGCCGCGTGAATTTTCACGGCCCCATTCCGTTATTTTGAAACCTCGAGCGTCTCGGAGGCCTGTGGACATGGGGCCGGGGACAAGGATGGAGGGACCGCATGATCCATAAGAACTGGGCAGAATTGATCAAGCCGACGCAGCTTGAGGTGAAGCCGGGCAACGACCCGCTGCGCCAGGCGACCGTCGTTGCGGAACCGCTGGAGCGCGGCTTTGGCCTGACGATGGGCAACGCGCTGCGCCGCGTGCTGTTGTCGAGCCTTCAGGGGGCGGCCATCACCAGCGTACAGATCGACAACGTGCTGCACGAGTTTTCCAGCATTGCCGGTGTCCGTGAAGACGTGACAGATGTGGTGCTGAACCTCAAGGGTGTCGCGATCCGCATGGAAGTCGAAGGACCCAAGCGCCTGTCGATCTCGGCCAAGGGGCCGGGCGTTGTGACCGCCGGGGACATCGCCGACAGTGCGGGCATCGAGATCCTGAACAAGGAACACGTGATCTGCCATCTGGACGAAGGCGCGGACCTTTTCATGGAACTGACCGTGAACCAGGGCAAGGGCTATGTCGCGGCCGACAAGAACAAGCCGGAAGACGCGCCCATCGGCCTGATTGCGATCGACGCGATCTATTCGCCGGTGGTGAAGGTCAGCTATGACGTGCAGCCCACCCGCGAGGGCCAGGTTCTGGACTATGACAAGCTGACGATGAAGCTGACGACCGATGGCTCGCTGACGCCGGAAGATGCCGTGGCCTTTGCCGCGCGTATCCTTCAGGACCAGCTGTCGATCTTCGTGAACTTCGAAGAGCCGGAATCGGCACAGCGTCAGGACGATGACGACGGCCTGGAGTTCAACCCGCTGCTGCTGAAGAAAGTGGACGAGCTGGAACTGTCGGTGCGGTCGGCGAACTGCCTGAAGAACGACAACATCGTATATATCGGCGACCTTATCCAGAAGACCGAAGCCGAGATGCTGCGCACGCCGAACTTTGGCCGCAAGTCCTTGAACGAGATCAAGGAAGTGCTGTCGGGCATGGGTCTGCACCTTGGCATGGATGTCGAGGACTGGCCGCCGGACAACATCGAGGATCTGGCGAAGAAATTCGAAGACCAGTTTTGAGACAAGGTGGGATGAAATCCCACCCTACGGTTTGCACGTAGGGTGGGTGCCAACCCACCGCACCCGGGCCGAATGCCCTTTCGTTGCCCGCCCTAGGGCGAACAACTTTCGGGTGACGCGCCGCTTTCCAAGCGACGCTTACCCCAAGGAGAGCCGGTGACACGCATCGCCGGCCGGACAAAGCAAAACCGCCCGTAGAGGGCAACAAACGGAGTAAGAAACATGCGTCACGCACGAGGCTATCGCCGCCTGAACCGCACCCACGAGCACCGCAAGGCGCTGTGGGCGAACATGGCCGGCTCGCTGATTGAACACGAACAGATCAAGACCACCCTGCCGAAAGCCAAGGAGCTGAAGCGGGTCATCGACAAGCTGGTCACGCTGGGCAAGCGCGGGGACGTTCACGCCCGCCGCCAGGCCGCCGCGCAACTGAAGCAGGACATGCATGTCGCCAAGCTCTTTGACGTGCTGGGCCCGCGCTACAAGGAGCGTCAGGGCGGCTATGTGCGCGTTCTGAAAGCCGGGTTCCGCTATGGTGACATGGCGCCGATGGCGATCATCGAATTCGTCGAGCGCGACCGCGACGCCAAAGGGGCTGCCGACAAGGCCCGCGTCGCCGCAGAGGACATGGACGGCGAGGCGTAAGCTCCCGTTTTTTCCGACTGGAAATAGAAACGCCGCCGGGGACAACCGGCGGCGTTTTTCGTTTTCGTGGGAGCGCTTTCAGGCGCGTTCAAGCTCTTTCTTGACCAGCTTCTCGATCTCGTCGATCGGATGGCCCGCGAGGTTCTTGGGGATCTCGCTGACCACTTTCGACGTGACCTCCTTGTGCATGTCGTCGCGCAGGTGGCCCAGCACCTTGGGCGCGGCGACGAGGATCAGGCGGTCATATTCGCCCTTGTGGGCCGCATCGTAGAGGATGTCCGACAGGTCGGCGGCGAAGCGTTCCTTTTGCAGCTCGTGCCAGTCGGTGTCGTCCATCGCGGACACCTGCTGCACGCCGGTGTCCTGCATCCGGCCGGGGCGGTTGGCAGATTGCTCGATGTCCGAGGGATTTTCCTGTTCCTCGGTGTCCATGACCTCGAGGTTGGGATCCTGGTGGTCGGTGAGGTTGCGCAGGAAAAGCGCTTTTTCACTGTCGGTCACCACGACCCAAGTGCCTTGCTTGAGTTCAGTCATCGCGTTTCTCCTTGCCGGTGCCGTGATGGCCGCCGAGATTGCCTTCGCCCTTTTCGTCTTCCTTGGTGACGCGGGTCGCGCCGGCGTCGTCGTTGGTCGCGCGTTTCAGCGAGTCGCGTGTGCCGACCTTGCGTTCGAGATTGCCGTCGGCGCGGCCTTGCTGGTCGGGGGTGGGGACGTCTTCGACGAACTCTTCGGTTTCGCTTTTGCCGTCCTTCGATCTGTATCGTTCAGCCATGGTGGTACCTCCTGTCTGGAAAACGCCTTGTGGGGCGGGGGGTTCCATCCGGGGGGCGCGGGCTTTGAGGACGGGAGCGAGGGGCCAGCCCCTCGCGCACCCCGGGATATTTCTGGCCAGAGGAAAAGCAGGGACGGCGCCTGCCTTGTGGTGCTTGCATCAAGGGCGCGAGGGGCGCATATCACGGAGCATGGTGAGATGGATCTGTGCCCTTGTTCTGTCCGTAACGCTGGCGGTGCCGGCGGGGGCGGAGATGCGCGTTCCCGAGAGCCAGGGCGAGATCAGCATGGGCTTCGTGCCCGTGGTGAAGGAGGCCGCGCCGGCGGTGGTGAACATCTATGCGCGGCGGGTGGTGAACACGCGGTCGAGCCCGTTCCGGGGCGATCCGTTCTTCGAGGAATTCTTTCGCGATTTCGGGGGGCCGCGGCAGCGGGTGGAAAACTCGTTGGGGTCGGGCGTGATTCTGAGCGCGGACGGGATCGTGGTGTCGAATTACCACGTGGTGGGCATGGCCACGGACATTCGCGTTGTGCTGAACGACCGGCGGGAGTTCGAGGCGCGGGTGCTGCTTTCGGACGAGGAAAGCGACCTGGCGATCCTGAAGCTGGAGGGCGCGGCGGACATGCCGGCGCTGGAGTTGCGCGACAGCGACACCGTCGAGGTGGGCGAGCTGGTTCTGGCGATCGGTAACCCCTTCGGCGTGGGCCAGACGGTGACTAGTGGGATCGTTTCGGGGCTGGCGCGCTCGGGCGCGGCGACGGGAAATGCGCGGGGGTATTTCATTCAGACGGACGCGCCGATCAACCCCGGCAACTCGGGTGGGGCGCTTGTGGACATCCAAGGCCGGCTGGTGGGGATCAACACCCGGATCCTGAGCCGGTCGGGCGGGTCGAACGGGATCGGTTTTGCCATTCCCGCCGCTCTGGTGGCGCAATTCGTGGCGCAGGCAGAGGCGGGAAACACCGTGTTCGAACGGCCCTGGGCCGGGATCAGCGGGCAGCCGGTGACGGCGGACATGGCCGAGGGGATGGGCCTGGATGTGCCGGGCGGGATCATTATTTCGCAGCTGCACCCCGCGAGCCCCTTTGCCAAAGCCGGATTTGAGGCGGGCGACGTGATTACGGCAGTGGACGGGCAGGTGGTGAACGCGGCGCCAGAGATGATTTACCGGATGTCGGTGGCCGGGATCGGCGGCGAGACGCGGGTGACGCGGGTGCGGGACGGCGTGGTAGAGGATGTGGTCCTGCGGCTGGGGGCTGCACCGGAGGAGCCGCCGCGGGATGTGACCGAGACCGGGGCGTGGAGCGTCATCCCGGGGATGATGCTGGGCAACATCAACCCTGCCGTCATTGCAGAACTGGGCCTGCCGCTGATGGCGGAGGGGGTCGTGGTGCTGGAGCCGGGGCGCGCGGGGTTGCGGGCCGGGTTGCGGCAGGGGGACATCCTGCGCGGGATCAATGGCGTGGCTGTCGAGGACCCAGGCATGGTCGAGCCGCTGCTGGAGGCGAGCGGACGGTGGCTGAGCCTCGATGTGCAGCGGGGCACGCAGCGCAGCACGCTGCGGTTCAGGCTGTAGCCATGGGGGATCTGTTCGATAGCGGCCCCGAAGCCAAAGCGGGTGCAGGGTCCGACAAGGCGCATGACAGCGCGCCGCGCCCGCTGGCGGACCGGCTGCGGCCGAAGGCGCTGGCCGAGGTGATCGGGCAGGAGAAGGTGATCGGGCCGGATGGGCCGCTGGGGGTGATGCTGGCCTCGGGAAGCCTGTCGTCACTGGTGTTCTGGGGGCCGCCGGGGGTGGGCAAGACCACCATCGCGCGGCTGCTGGCGGACGAGACGGATCTGCATTTCGTGCAGATCAGCGCGATCTTTTCCGGTGTGCCGGAGCTGCGCAAGGTGTTCGACGCAGCCAAGCACCGGCGGGCCAACGGGCAGGGCACTCTGCTGTTCGTGGACGAGATCCACCGCTTCAACAAGGCGCAGCAGGACGGGTTTCTGCCGCATATGGAGGATGGCACGATCCTGTTGGTGGGGGCCACCACCGAAAACCCGAGTTTCGAGTTGAACGCGGCCTTGCTGAGCCGGTCGCAGGTTCTGGTGCTGGAGCGGCTGACCCTGGCGGAGCTGGAGCGGCTGGCGCAGCGGGCGGAGAAGGAGCTGGACCGGGCGCTGCCGCTGGACGGCGCGGCGCGCGAAGCGTTGCTGGAGATGGCGGACGGGGACGGGCGGGCGCTCTTGAATCTGATCGAGCAGGTGGCGGCGTGGAAGACCGATGGCAAGCTTGACACGAACGCCCTGACGGCGCGGCTGATGAAGCGGGCGGCGCAGTATGACAAGTCCGGCGACGCGCATTACAACCTGATTTCCGCTTTGCATAAGTCGGTGCGCGGCTCGGACCCGGACGCCGCGCTCTACTGGTTGGCGCGGATGCTGGACGGGGGCGAGGACCCGCGATACCTGGCGCGGCGCATCACCCGGATGGCGGTGGAGGATATCGGGCTGGCCGATCCGCAGGCGCAGGCGGTGTGCCTGCAATCGTGGGAGACCTACGAGCGGCTGGGCAGCCCCGAGGGTGAGCTGGCACTGGCGCAGGCGGTGACGTATCTGGCGCTGGCGCCGAAGTCGAACGCGGCCTATGTCGCCTACAAGGCGGCGATGCGGGCCGCGAAGAAAACCGGAAGCGAGCCGCCGCCCAAGCATATCCTGAACGCGCCTACAGGACTGATGAAGGAGCAGGGATACGGGTCGGGCTATGCCTATGATCACGACGCCGAGGACGCATTTTCAGGGCAGAATTACTTTCCCGACACGATGGAGCGGCCCGAGTTGTACAAGCCGGTGGAGCGCGGGTTCGAGCGGGAGCTGGGCAAGCGGGTGGCCTATTTCGCCAAGCTTCGGGCGCGCAAGGACGGCGCGGGGGACTAGACGATTCCCGCGCGGCGATCAGTGGCGTTGCGTGGATATGTCGTTTTTTGAACAGTCGGTCATTAACCCGCGCCGGGGCGCGAAAACGCCTTGATTGCAAGCGGTTCAACAGTGCTGGCTAGTGTTTTGAACGTGCGAAAAAATTTCGTGATGCGCCATTTGAAGGCTGGAAGCGACATTTTTTTCGTGTTTTGGTAACATCATGTCGTAAATGAGCCGCCCGTTCAGGGGAAACGACGCAAAGCTGCTTCGAAGGTCCGCGAAAGATGGCCTGGGAACAGAATAGTCATAGGGAGACATCATGACTGATATCAAGGATCAAATTCTGCTGGATCGACTGGCAGACGCGGCCCGCGAAGGGAAGATCTCTCGCCGGTCGTTCATGCATTACGCCGCCGCCGCGGGCCTGACGAGCACGGCCGCGACCGGCCTGTGGACCGGCGCCGCAAAGGCGCAGCCCGCCAAAGGCGGAACCTTCCGTCTGGGCATGCACGACGGCAACACGTCGGACACGCATGACCCCGGTACCTACGTGACCTTCTCGATGATCCAGGTCGCGCACACCTACCGGTCGTACCTGACGCTGATCGAGCCCGATGGCTCGCTTGGGCCGGACCTGGCCAGCGAGTGGAGCGCGAGCCCGGACGCGAAGGAATGGACCTTCAAGATCAACGAGAACGCCACGTTCCACAGCGGCAACAAGGTGACGGCGAACGACGTGATCGCGTCGATGAACCACCATCGCGGCGAAGAGACGACCTCGGCCGCGAAGGCACTGCTGTCGGATGTCGAGGAGCTTATCGACAACGGCGACAACTCGGTCACCTTCGTGCTGGCGTCGGGCAATGCCGACCTGCCGTGGCTGATGACCGACTATCACCTGGCGATCGTGCCGGCGAACGAGGACGGTTCGGCCAACTGGCAGTCGGGCGACGGCTCGGGCCCCTACAAGATGGAAGAGGCCGAGTTCGGCGTGCGCTACAGCCTGACCCGTCACGAGGGCTGGCACCTGGAAGGCGCATATTTCGACGACCTGCAACTGATCGTTCTGAACGACCCGAACGCGCGTCAGACGGCGCTGGTGACGGGCGATGTGGACGCGGTGACGCAGCTGGAGTTGAAGACGCTGTCGCTGCTGCAACGCGACCCCAACATCGAGATCGACGACGTGCCTTCGGCAGCGGCCATCACCATGCCGATGCTGTGCGACACGGCGCCGTTCGACAACGTGGATGTGCGCAACGCGCTGAAGCTGTCGCTGAACCGGGACGAGTTGATCGAGAAGATCGCGTTTGGCGCGGCCACCAAGGCGAACGATTTCCACCATTCGCCCGCAATGCCGTACTTCCCCGAAGGAATCGAGCAGCGTGAATACGATCCTGACCAGGCGAAGTCGCTGCTTAAGAAAGCGGGCGCCGAAGACCTGACGGTGAACCTGAGCGTGGCCGACTCGGTCTTCTCGGGCGCTGTCGATATGTGCGTTCTGTTCGCAGAGCACGCCAAGCAGGCCGGAATCACCATCAACGTCAATCGCGAGCCCAACGACGGCTACTATTCCGACGTGTGGCTGAAAAAGCCTTGGTGCGTGGTGCAGTGGGGCGCACGTCCGACGCCGGACGTGATGTATTCGCTGGCCTACAAGTCAGACGCGGCCTGGAACGAGAGCCGGTGGCAGAACGAGCGGTTCAACGAACTGCTGCTGCAGGCCAAGGCCGAGCTGGATGACGAACTGCGTGCCGAGATGTACCGCGAGATGGCGATCCTGGCGAAGGACGATGGCGGCACCGTCATCCCGTTCTTCCCCAACTTCGTCTACGCGCGTCGCAAGAACGTGCAGCACGGTGAGAACCTTGCACCCAGCTGGCAGATGGACGGCGCACGCGCCTGCAGCCGCTGGTGGTTCGCGGACGCATAAGAAAAGGTTTCGCCCCGGTGCCAAGGTGCCGGGGCAAACATTTGGATGGGGCGGGTCACCGCCCCGTCCGGGCCGACGGGACGGCCGACAAAGCGCAGCAATAGCGCATGGGGCACGTCACACCGTCATAACAAAATAAGCTGTGCGGATGCGGCTCAGGGACGGGCAAGGCGGACGCCCAACAGCAGGAGGGACATATGGGAGACATCTTAACGCTTGTCGGCAAGCGTCTTGGTCTCGGGTTGATCATCCTATTGGTGATCTCGTTGATAATATTCTTCATGGTCGAGCTGCTTCCCGGGGACATCGCGCAGGCGGTGCTGGGACAGTCGGCCACCCCGGAGAACCTTGCGGCGCTGCGCAGGGAAATGGGCCTCGATCAGCCCGCGATCGTCAGATACCTCGAGTGGCTCGGCCAAGCCGTGACGCTGGATTTCGGAAGCTCCATCGTGACCGACGCGCGGGTGACGGAGATCATCGGCGAGCGGTTCATGAACACGTTGTTCCTTGCGGCCTATGCGGCCGTGATCGCGGTGCCGGTGTCGATCATCCTCGGTGTGATCGTGGCACTGTTGCGCAACTCGATCTTCGACCGGGTAGCGAACGTGGTCTCATTGTCCTTCATCTCGTCGCCTGAATTCTTCCTGGGTTACATCCTGATCCTGTATTTCGCGGTGAAATGGGGCATGTTCCCGGCGATTGCCAGCCTGAGCGAGGGCATGAGTTTCCTCGATCTTCTGGAACGCACCTTCCTGCCGGCGCTGACACTGGTGCTGGTGGTTATGGCGCACATGATGCGGATGACCCGCGCAGCGATCATCAACCTGCTGGCCAGCCCCTATATCGAGATGGCGCGCCTGAAGGGCGCACCGCCCTGGCGGGTAATCGTGAAACACGCGCTGCCCAACGCCTGGGCGCCGATCATCAACGTGGTCGCACTGAACCTTGCGTACCTGATTACCGGCGTGGTGCTGGTGGAGGTGGTGTTCGTCTATCCGGGCATCGGCCAGGCGCTGGTGGACGCGGTTTCCAAACGCGACTTCCCCGTGGTGCAGGCCTGCTGCCTGATCTTCGCGGCGACCTTCATTCTTCTCAACCTTGCAGCCGACGTTGGTGCGATCCTCACCAACCCGCGTCTGCGGCACCCGAAATAAGGAGGGCGGACCATGGTATTTGTAATCCTCTACTTCGCCCTGCTGCTTCTGCTGTCATGCGGTGCGGCCTATTACAATCAGCGTTCGGCGTTCCTGTTGCTGTTCTCGTTGACGCTGGTGTCGCTGGTGCTTGCGATCATCGGGGGCATTCCGGCGCTGCGCTTCGTGGCGATTGCCGCGGGGCTGCTGCTGGCGGCGGGCATGATGTCCTATGCGTTCCGCGAGTTCCTGACGGCGCTGGCAAGCGACGAGATGGCCAAGGAGCTGCGCACCGCGCCGCTGACCGCGGCCTTCGGGATGTTCGTGATCTTCGTCGTGGCGATCATGGGCATCTTTGCCCCGGCCATCGCGCCGCATGGCGAGGCCGAGATCATCAGCCAGGCCTTCGCGCCGCCGGACAACAACATGCTGCTTGGCGCGGACCAGCTGGGACGGGACATGTTCAGCCGTATCATCTACGGCGCGCGGAATACCGTGGCGCTGGCGCTGTGCGGCACGGTGCTTGCGTTCATCCTGGGTGCGATGGCGGGCCTGCTGGCGGCCACGAAAGGCGGGTTCTTCGACGGCACGATGGGCCGGATCGCGGATGTGATCATGTCGATCCCGTCGCTGATCTTTGCCCTGCTGATGCTGTCGATCTTCGGCGGGTCGCTGGCCGCGCCTTCGACCAGTTTCTGGCTGCTGTTCGGTTTTGGCGTGGTCGTGGGGGCGCTGTTCCTCATGGCGGCGGCGTATTCGGCGCTCAGCTGGGTGGTCGGCGCAGCGATTGTCGCCGGTGTCGCGTTTGCCTTTGCGCTGGCGGGCACGTCGCTGTTCGATGCCTCCGAGATCATCCTGATCCTGGTGGTCGCGATCATCTACTCGCCGCGGGTCTTCCGCCTGACGCGGGCGGTCGCGGGCAACGTGGTGGTGATGGACTATATCGAGGCCGCCAAGCTGCGCGGCGAAAAGAACTGGTACCTGATCCGGCGGGAAATCCTGCCGAACTCGACAGCGCCTCTTGTGGCGGAGTTCGGGCTGGAGTTCTGCTTCGTGTTCCTGCTGATCGCGGGCCTCAGCTTCCTTGGGCTTGGCATCCAGCCGCCCACGGCGGACTGGGGGTCGATGGTGCGGGAGAACGCGACGCTGATCTCGTTTGGTGAGATCACGCCGCTTATTCCGGCCGCGTCCATCGCGCTGTTGACCGTGGCGGTCAACTTCGTGGTGGACTGGATGCTGCACCGGTCCTCGGGCTTGAAGGAGTAAAACGACATGGGCTTGAAAAAAACAGATATCCTTCTGAAAATCCGGGACCTGAAGATCCAGGGCTACTCGGACGAAACCTGGGTCGACATCATCAAGGGTGTCGACCTGACCCTGCACCGCGGCGAGGTGATGGGCCTGATCGGGGAATCCGGCGCGGGCAAATCTACCATCGGCGCGGCGGCGATGGGCTATGCCCGCGACGGCACGCGGATCGTGGAGGGCTCGTCGATCGAGTTTGACGGGATCGAGCTGACCACGTCGTCGGAGGCGGAAAAACGGGCGCTGCGCGGGTCGCGCATCGCCTACGTGGCGCAGTCGGCGGCGGCGTCGTTCAACCCGGCGCACAAGCTGATCGACCAGCACACGGAAGCCCCCGTGCAGTACCGCATCAAGAAGCGGCTGGAGGCGCAGGAGGACGCGATCGAGCTCTATGAGCGGTTGCGCCTGCCCAATCCGGGCGAAATCGGGTTTCGGTATCCGCACCAGGTGTCGGGCGGTCAGTTGCAGCGGGCGATGACGGCGATGGCCATGTCGTGCCGGCCCGACCTGATCATCTTTGACGAGCCGACGACGGCCTTGGACGTGACCACTCAGATCGAGGTGCTGGCGGCGATCCGCGATATCGTGGACCAGTTCAACACCGCGGCGATCTACATCACGCACGATCTGGCCGTGGTGGCGCAGATGGCCGACACGATCAAGGTGCTGCTGAAAGGCGAGGAGGTTGAAGAGGCGCCGACCGACCAGATGCTGGAAAATCCGCAGGAGGATTACACCAAATCGCTCTGGGCGGTGCGCAGTTTCACCAGCCCGCAGAGGCATCGGCCCGACGATGGATCGCCACCGCTGATTTCGGTCAAGAACGTGGACGCGTCCTATACCGGGGGCGAGAAGGTCCTCGATGACGTGTCGTTCGATATCTACGAGGGTATGACAGTGGCCGTGGTGGGCGAGTCCGGGTCGGGCAAGTCGACGACCGCCCGGGTGATCACCGGGCTGTTGCCACCCTCGAAAGGTGAGGTGCTGTTCAAGGGCGAGCCGTTCCCGCAGTTTTACAAGGATCGGTCCAAGGACCAGTTGCGGCAGTGCCAGATGATCTACCAGATGGCCGATACCGCGCTGAACCCCAAGGTGCAGATCTCGGAGATCATCGGTCGGCCGGCGCAGTTCTATTCGGGTCTGAAGGGCACGGCGCTGAAGACGCGGGTGGACGAGCTGCTGGACCTGATCGAGCTGGAGCCGTCGAAGTACTACAACCGCTATCCGCCCGAGCTGTCGGGTGGCCAGAAACAGCGGATCGGGATTGCCCGGGCGCTGGCGGCGGAGCCGACGTTCATCGTCTGCGACGAGGTGACCTCGGCGCTGGACCAGCTGGTGGCGGAAGGCATCCTGCGGCTTCTGGACCGGCTGCAGAACGAGCTGAACCTGGCGTACATGTTCATCACGCACGACCTTGCCACGGTACGGTCGATCGCCGACGAGGTGGTGGTGATGCAGAACGGGCAGGTGGTTGAGCAAGGGCCGAAGGACGACATGTTCACGCCGCCGCACCACCCCTATACCGACCTGTTGCTGAGCTCGGTGCCGGAAATGGACCCGAACTGGTTGACAACGCTGCTGGAAGAGCGCGGCGTGGACAATATCGGCGATGCGGCCACGGCCAAGATCGACCCGGACGACGACAAGGTCGAGGGCACGCAGGTCTGAGCCTGACTGTCAGGAACAAAAAAAACGGCGCCCCGGAGACAGGGCGCCGTTTTCTTTTGATGAATTCGTATTGTGCGTCAGCCCGTGATGGCCATGCCCGACAGGATCATCGCGGCGACGATCAGGGCATAGACGATCACGACGGCCTGCCACGTGGCGCTGTGGGCCTGCAATTCGCGGATCAGTTGGTCACGGTTCATGGCGGTTATCCTTTTCAGAGACGCCAAAGGCGCTAAACGAGTCTCACGTTCAACGCCGAAGGGATTGGTCGAGATGTTCTGGTGTGGCGCGGGCGCCGGGGTGTCGGGTTAGCTGATGATGGCGGAGGCCGACAGGATCAGCGTTCCGACGAGGATACCGTACACAAGAACCACCGACTGCCAGGTGGCGCTGTGCATACGAAGTTCCCGGTTCAATTCATCGCGGGTCATGATGGCCTCCTTTGGCTGGCGGTCGTTTCATAGCGAACGCTTCAGTGCGTCCGTACCATCCACCTAGTCAAAAATTATGGCGGCGCAATCCAAATTCGTTTGGGAATCTATGAAAATTTTGCATAGCCGATCTGGCCGCAAGACATGGCTGCGGCGGTTTAAGGAAAATATAATATTTTCAAGCTCTTGCGCGGGAGCGTCCCGCGCGAGGAAATTCTGGTCAGGCGCCGCCCTGTAGCGGCATTACAACAAGGTCGCCCTCTTGCCGGGCCTTCATGGCCAGTGCGGCGGCATGAGCGGCGGCGGCGGTCGTGTAGTAGGGGATCTTGTCGTAGAGCGCAACCGAGCGAATCTCGCGGCTGTCTTCGACGGCTTGTATACCCTCGGTTGTGTTCATGACAAGGCTGATCTGCCCATCCTTGAGCATGTCGACCACGTCGGGGCGGCCCTCGTAGACCTTGTTGACGACCTCGCAGGCGATGTCGTGCCCTTCGAGGAAGGCCGCGGTGCCGCGGGTGGCAACGATGGCGAAGCCGAGATTGACGAGGATCTGCGCGGTTTCCACCAGTTGGGGCGTCTTGTCATCGTCCTTGATCGAGAAGAACACCTTGCCACCTTCGGGGAACTCGACGCCCGCACCCATCTGGGCCTTGAGGAACGCGCGGGGGAAGGACACGTCCCAGCCCATGACCTCGCCCGTCGAGCGCATTTCGGGGCCGAGGATGGTGTCGACGCCGGGGAAACGGGCGAAGGGCATCACCGCCTCCTTGACCGAGAACCATGGCATCGCAGGATCGGCCAGCGTCATCTGGTCGGCCATGGGCAGAGTGCCGGGCTTGGTGTCCGACGGATAGGCGCCGCGATGGGGGAAGGCCGAGAGCGGCTCGCCGGCCATGAGGCGGGCGGCGATGGAGGCGATGGCGCTATCCGTGGCTTTGGCGACGAAGGGCACGGTGCGGCTGGCGCGGGGGTTGACCTCGATCAGGAAGATGTCGTCACCCTGGACGGCGAATTGCACGTTCATCAGGCCGACGACGTTCAGCGCCTTGGCGAGGGCGCGGGTCTGTGCGTCGATCTCGTCGATGATGTGCTGGGGCAGGGTGTGGGGCGGCAGGCAGCAGGCGCTGTCGCCCGAGTGCACGCCGGCCTCTTCGATATGTTGCAGGATGCCCGCGACGTGGACGTTTTCACCGTCCGACAGAGCGTCGACATCGCATTCGATGGCCCCCGAGAGGTAGCCGTCGAGCAGCACGGGGCTGTCGCCCGACACGACCACGGCTTCCTTGATGTAGCGTTCCAACTGGCCCATGTCGCGGACGATTTCCATCGCGCGGCCACCCAGCACGTAGGAGGGGCGGATCACCAGCGGGAAGCCGATTTCGTCAGCGATGGCCAGCGCCTCGGCGTCCGAGTGCGCGATGCCGTTCTTGGGTTGCTTGAGGTTCAGCTGGTTCACAAGCGCCTGGAACCGCTCGCGATCCTCGGCGAGGTCGATGGCGTCGGGCGTGGTGCCCAGGATCGGGATGCCCTCGGCCTCGAGGTCGTTGGCGAGTTTCAGGGGCGTCTGGCCGCCGAACTGGACGATGACGCCGTGCAGCGTGCCGTTGTCCTGCTCGACACGCAGGATTTCCATGACGTGCTCGAAGGTGAGCGGCTCGAAATAGAGCCGGTCGGAGGTGTCGTAGTCGGTCGAGACGGTCTCGGGGTTGCAGTTGACCATGATCGTCTCGTAGCCCGCGTCGGTGAGCGCGAAACAGGCGTGGCAGCAGCAATAGTCGAACTCGATCCCCTGGCCGATGCGGTTGGGGCCGCCGCCCAGGATGACGACCTTCTTGCGGTCGGAGGGGCGCGCTTCGCATTCCACCTCGCCCATCATCGGGGCCTCGTAGGTGGAGTACATGTAGGGCGTCTGGGCCTCGAATTCGGCGGCGCAGGTGTCGATGCGCTTGAACACGGCAACGACGCCCTGCGCGTGGCGGGCGCGGCGGATGTCGGCCTCGGTAAAGCCCGTCAGTTTGGCGAGGCGGGCGTCGGTGAAGCCCATCATCTTCAGCCGGCGCAGGCCTTGTTCGTCGCTGGGCAGGCCGTCCTGCCGTACGGCATCCTCGGCCTCGACGATTTCGCGGATGCGGGCGAGGAACCACGGATCGAACTTGGTGGCGGCGAAGATTTCATCATCGGTCAGACCGTGGCGCATGGCCTGGGCGATGGTGCGCATCCGGTCCGGGGTCTGCTGGCTGATCGCCTTGATGACGGCGGTTTTGTCCGGCGCGCCGTCGATCTCGATCTCGTCAAAGCCCGTCAGGCCGGATTCCATCGACGCCAGCGCCTTTTGCAGGCTCTCGTGGATGGTGCGGCCGATGGCCATGGCCTCGCCCACGGATTTCATCGCGGTGGTCAGGTAAGGCTGCGAGCCGGGGAATTTCTCGAAGGCGAATTTCGGAATTTTTGTCACGACATAGTCGATGGTCGGCTCGAAGCTGGCGGGCGTGACCTTGGTGATGTCGTTATCGAGCTCATCCAGCGTGTAGCCGACGGCCAGCTTGGCGGCGATTTTCGCAATCGGGAAGCCGGTGGCCTTGGAGGCCAGCGCGGAGGAGCGGGAGACGCGGGGGTTCATCTCGATCACGACCATGCGGCCGTCTTCGGGGTTGATGGCCCATTGCACGTTCGAGCCGCCGGTTTCGACCCCGATCTCGCGCAGGACGGCAATGGAGCCGTTGCGCATGATCTGGTATTCCTTGTCGGTCAGCGTGAGGGCAGGCGCGACGGTGATGGAATCGCCGGTATGCACGCCCATCGGGTCGACGTTTTCGATGGAGCAGACGATGATGGCGTTGTCGGCGCGGTCGCGGACGACCTCCATCTCGTATTCCTTCCAACCGAGCAGCGACTCGTCGATCAGGATCTGGCTGACCGGCGAGGCGTCGAGGCCGGATTTGCAGTAATGCTCGTAATCGGCGCGGTTATAGGCCACGCCGCCCCCCGTACCGCCCAGCGTGTAGGCGGGGCGGATGATGGCGGGCAGGCCGACATGTTCGAGCGCGGCCATGCACTCTTCCATGTTTTCGGCGATGGTGGCCTTGGGGTTCTCGATGCCCAGACGGTCCATCGCCTCGCGGAACAATTTGCGGTCCTCGGCCATTTCGATGGCTTCGCGGTTGGCGCCGATGAGTTCGACGCCGAATTTTTCCAGCACGCCCATGTCGGCCACGGCGAGCGCGGTGTTGAGCCCGGTCTGCCCGCCCATCGTGGGCAACAGCGCGTCGGGGCGTTCCTTTTCGATGATGCGGGCGACCACCTCCGGGGTGATGGGTTCGATATAGGTGGCGTCGGCCAGCCCTGGGTCGGTCATGATCGTGGCGGGGTTGGAGTTGACGAGGATGACCCGGTAGCCCTCCTCGCGCAGGGCCTTGCAGGCCTGTGCGCCGGAATAGTCGAACTCGCAGGCCTGCCCGATGATGATGGGGCCGGCACCGATGATCATGATGGACTTGATATCGGTTCTTTTCGGCATGTGATCCCCCGGTGCGGCGCAAATTGTTGGCCTTATATTCATTACGCAGGACAGCGCAAGGGGCATCGGTCTTTGCACGGGATGCGACGTATTTTGCAGTGCACTCGGGGGCGCGATTGCATAGATATCCAGCCAAAGCGAAGGGAACCTGCGTGCGAATCCGTTTCGATCATGGCCCCGAGGGGGACGAATGCGCGTTCGAGCACCCGGTCGAGGTGATCTCGGCATGGGAGGTGGAGGACGTGCCTGCTGCACTGGAGGCGATGGACGCGGCGCGGGACGCGGGCCTGTGGCTGGCGGGATTCGCGAGCTACGAGCTGGGCTATGCGCTGGAGCCGAAGCTGGCGCCGCTGATGCCGGGGCGGCGGCGGGTGCCGCTGTTGCAGTTCGGCGTGTATGAGCGGCCGGGGGCGGCGGCGGCGTTGCCGGAGCCAGTGGGTCGACTGGATCATTTCGTGCCGCTGTGGTCGGAAGCGCGGTACAAGCAGGCGTTCGACGCGGTCCATGCACATATTTGCGCGGGTGATTTCTATCAGGCGAACCTGACATTCGCCTGCATGATGGAGGCGGTGGGCGCGCCGGACGAGATTTATGCCGCGCTGGCCGCGGTACAGCCGGTGCGGTTCGGCGCGCTGATCGAGGCCGAGGGGCTGCCCGCGATCCTGTCACGCTCGCCGGAGCTGTTTTTCCGCACCGATGGGGCGGGCGGGATCGAGACCAAGCCGATGAAGGGCACCCAGCCGCGCAGCGACGACGCGGAGGAGGATGCGCGGCGCTGCCGGTTCCTGATGGAAGATGAAAAGAACCGCGCCGAGAACCTGATGATCGTGGACCTGTTGCGCAACGACCTGGGGCGGATCTGCGAGATCGGCAGCGTGAATGTGCCGGAGCTGTTCACGGTGGAAAGCCTGACGACGGTGCACCAGATGACCTCGCTCATTCGGGGGCGGATGCTGGAGGGCACCGCGTTGTCAGGGATTTTCCGGGCGTTGTTTCCCTGCGGGTCCATCACCGGGGCACCCAAGATGCGGGCGATGGAGATTTTGGCGGGGCTGGAGGACGGCGCGCGGGATGTCTATTGCGGCACCATCGGCTGGGCCGCGCCGGACGGGCGGTCGGAATTCAACGTGGCGATCCGCAGTTTGCTTGTGGAAGAGGGACGTGCGACGCTGAACGTGGGCGGCGGCGTGGTCTATGACAGCACCGCCGCGTCGGAATACGAGGAAGCCCTATGGAAAGCCCGCTTCGCCCGCCGTCTGATCGCGAATTTCGCCTGATCGAGACCGGGCTCTGGACGCCCGGTGAAGGGTTGCATCGCAAGGCGCTGCATCTGGAGCGATTGCGGGCGAGCGCGGCACAGCTGGGCATCGAGATCGCGGCGCTGGATGCGGCGCTTGAGGCGGTTGAGGCGGACCGGCCAAGGCGGATGCGCTTGACGGTGGATGCGGGCGGGCAGGTGGAGGTCACGCTGCATGAGTTCACGCCCGAGCCCCAAGGGCGGACGTGGCGGCTGTCGGTGTCGGAGGCGCGGCTGATTGCCACTGATCCGTGGCTGACGGTCAAGAGCACGGAGCGTCACCTGTACGACCGAACGCGGGCCGATCTGCCCGAGGGCGTGGAGGAAGTGATCTTTCTCAACTCCGATGGCGCGGTCTGCGAGGGGACGATCACCAATATCTTTGTCGACCGGGGCGACGGGCTGGAGACGCCGTCGCTGAGCTGCGGCGTGCTGCCGGGTGTGCTGCGCGCAAGCCTGATCGCGGAGGGCCGCGTGCGGGAGGCGGTGCTGACGCCGGGCGATCTGGCCGGGGCGAGGGCGCTTTACGTGGGCAACGCGCTGCGCGGGTTGATCCCGGCGCGGCTGGTCTGAGGTCTATTCCGCGGCGTGGCGTTGGTCTTTGGCGGCGTCTTCGCTGTAGAGATAGTCGCGGGTGAGCGGCACGGCGTCCTGCCGGCGCGAAAGCTGGAACTGGAACACCACCTGGCTGTTGTGGCGGAACGTGGCCTCGCAGGCGATGAGGTAGTAACGCCACATGCGGCAGAAGCGGTCGTCATATAGCTCGCGGGCGCGGTCGATATTGGCCATGAAACGGTCGTGCCAGTGGCGCAGGGTCTCGGCGTAATGCAGGCGCCAGACCTCGATATCGCAGGTGTGCAACGCGTTCACCTCGATGGCGCGGGTTGCCTCGGAGAGGGACGGGCAATAGCCGCCGGGGAAAATGTATTTCAGGATCCACGGGTTGGTCGCGCCGGGCTCGTCGGTTTGGCCGATCGTGTGGATGAGAGCAACGCCGTCCTCGGCCAGAAGGTCGTGCACATTGCGGAAATACGCGCGGTAATGCGGCACGCCCACATGTTCGAACATGCCGACCGAAACGATACGGTCGAAGGTGCCGGTGACGGCGCGGTAGTCCATCAGGTGGAACTGGACCTTATCCGAAAGTCCCGCCTCGGCGGCGCGGCGGGTGGCCAGCGCGTGCTGTTCCTTGGAGAGGGTCACGCCCACCACCTCTGCGCCATAGTCGCGGGCGAGGGTGAGGGCCATGCCGCCCCAGCCGCAGCCGATATCCAGTACGCGCATCCCCGGTTTCAGCAAAAGCTTGTCGGCGATGTGACGTTTCTTGGCCGCCTGCGCCTGTTCCAGCGTCATGTCGGGGCGGGAGAAATAGGCGCAGGAATATTGCCGGTCTTCGTCGAGGAAGAGGTCATAAAGCTCGCCCGAGAGGTCATAGTGATGGGCCACGTTGGCGCGTGCCCGCTTGGCGGGGTTGAATTGATTGATGTAACGACTGAGCCGGCGGTAGAAATCGAGCGGGCGGTGGAACCACGGCTTGCCCTGGGCCGCCATGTTGGACACGGCGAGCGTGAGAAAACCGCGCAGGTCGTCGTCGGTGACGGTCAGCGTGCCGTCCATGTAAGCCTCGCCCACGGCCAGTTCGGGGGCTAGGATGATCTTGCGTGGCAGAGCCGGGTCATGGAGCGTGATCGCAGCGGAGGGCGAGCCGCCGTCCCCGTAGCGGCGCGTGGTGCCGTCAGGGTAGGTCAGGCTGAAATCACCCTTCCGGAACAAATGTGTGACGAACACATCGAGCAGCTTGGTCCACATGGCTCACCCCATTCTTGTCGCGCCCCCCAAGGCGCATCTGCTGGTTTGAAACCTGCCGGTGCCGCGGTTTTCCCGCGTGTTTTCCGCTCGATAGCCGGAATCTTTGCGCAAAATTAACTTTCTGTAAATGTTTTAAGGCGGGCCTTGGTTCCGCTCAGGCGGGAAATAGCCTTGCAGGCCTTGACTTTGCCGCCCCGCCAAGGTGTATCGGCGCGAACCGAATTGCACGCGAAATGGGCAGTTTCAGCCGCCCGGAGAGGACCTCATGCACGCATATCGCAGCCATACCTGCGCCGAGCTGACGAAATCGAATGTCGGGGACACGGTCCGCCTGTCGGGCTGGGTGCACCGGATCCGGGACCATGGCGGGGTTCTGTTCATCGACCTGCGCGATCATTACGGCATGACGCAGGTACTGTGCGATCCCGATAGCGCGGTGTTTTCCGAGGTCGAGAAGCTGCGCAGCGAGTGGTGCATCCGCATCGACGGCGAGGTGAAGGCGCGGGATGAAAGCCTGGTGAACCCCAAGATCACGACAGGCGAGATCGAGGTTTTCATCCGCGACATGGAAGTGCTGGGCGGGGCCGGGGAACTGCCCTTGATCGTGTTCGGGGACCAGGAATACCCCGAGGAAACGCGGCTGCGTTATCGTTACCTTGACCTGCGGCGCGAGGCGATGCAGGAGAACATGAAGCTGCGCTCGGACGTGGTGGCGTCGATCCGGCGGCGGATGTGGGATATAGATTTCCGCGAGTACCAGACGCCGATCATCACCGCGTCCAGCCCCGAGGGTGCGCGCGACTTCCTGGTGCCGTCGCGCCTGCATCCGGGCAAGTTCTATGCACTGCCGCAGGCGCCGCAGCAGTTCAAGCAGCTGATCATGGTCAGTGGCTTTGACAAGTATTTCCAGATCGCGCCGTGCTTTCGCGACGAGGACCCGCGCGCGGACCGCTCGCCCACGGATTTCTACCAGTTGGACATGGAGATGTCGTTCGTCGAGCAGCAGGACGTGTTCGACACGATCCAGCCGGTGATCAAGGGGCTGTTCGACGAATTCGGCGGCGGCAAGGCGGTGGACGAAGAGTGGCCGCAAATCTCGTACCGGGACGCGGCGCTGTGGTACGGCACCGACAAGCCGGACCTGCGCAACCCGATCAAGATGCAGGATGTGAGCGAGCATTTCCGCGGGTCGGGCTTTGCCATTTTCGCCAAGCTCTTGGAGCAGGACGGCACCGAAATTCGCGCGATTCCGGCGCCCTCGGGCGGCAGCCGGAAATTCTGTGACCGGATGAATGCCTTTGCCCAGAAAGAAGGCCTGCCGGGGATGGGGTATATCTTCTGGCGGGATCAGGGCGACGGAATGGAAGCTGCCGGGCCGCTGGCCAAGAATATCGGGCCGGAGCGGACGGAAGCCATTCGCGAGCAGCTAGGGCTGGGCGTGGGCGATGCGGCGTTCTTCCTTGGCGGAAAGCCGGCTGCGTTTGAGCGCGTCGCCGGAAAGGCGCGGGTGACGATTGGCGAGGAGTTGGGGCTGACGGACGAGAACCGCTTTGCCTTTGCCTGGATCGTGGATTTCCCGATGTACGAGGCGGATGAAGAGTCGGGCGAGATCGACTTTTCGCACAACCCGTTTTCGATGCCGCAGGGCGGGATCGAGGCGCTGGAGGGCGACCCGCTGAAGGTGCTGGGCTACCAGTACGACCTGAGCTGCAACGGCTATGAGCTGGTCAGCGGCGCGATCCGGAACCACAAGCTGGACGCGATGATCAAGGCGTTCGAGCTGGCGGGCTATGACGAGGCGGAAGTGCGCAAGCGGTTCGGCGGCATGGTGGGTGCGTTTCAGTACGGCGCGCCGCCGCACGGGGGCTGTGCAGCGGGGATCGACCGGATCGTGATGCTGCTGGCGGACGAGCAGAACATCCGCGAGGTGATCATGTTCCCGATGAACCAGCGGGCCGAGGACCTGATGATGAACGCGCCGTCAGAGCCGACGAGCGATCAGTTGATGGAGTTGGGTCTTCGTGTGATTCCGAAGGAGGATTGAGCAGGCGCGGGGTGGGTTTTCACCCACCCTACGGGACTGGCGAAAGGTCCCGGATCAAGTCCTGCCGGATTGGCGCTTGCCGCCTCAGTCTTCCAGGCTGTCCTCACGCTTGTCGTCGATCAGTTTGCGCTCCTTGGACTTGCGGTCTTCGAACCGCTGGCCGTAGCCTTCGATCTCGTCTTCGGGGATCACCTCCTGGGCGCGGGCAAAGACCTCGTCCTCTTCCTCGTCCATGTGATGTTCATAGTCGTGCTTCAGCGTCTTGAAGCGGTTGAGCCAGCCCGGTGAAGCCATGTCGGTTTCGTTCAGCTCTTCCATAATGTCGTCGAGTTGCTGGTGCTCGTGGACCGAGTGGCGGGCGGCGTCCTGACCCCAGGTCTTGGAAATGAGCTTGGAATAGAACGTCTCTTCCTCGGCCGCGGCATGAGATTTCACGTCTTCGTAGAATTCCGTCCACGCGGACTTGCGGTCGTCGCTGTCGCCGGAGGTGTCTTCGATCCGGTTCAGCAACTCGCGGTGGTTGTCATGGTCGGCGCGGATGGCGTCGTAGATGGATGGCATTTGGCTTTCCTCGCAATTGCTCTGCAGGCGAACGCGCTGTTCGGCGCGAGGTTCCGCTGCTTGTCGGGCTCTTTCGCCGGACGCAGATGAAAATGGTGAAGCATGGATGTGGAATCGGGTAGGATAAGCCCATATGTGATGCGTGACCGACCGTCGAGACCTTGCCAATGACCTTTGATCCCCTGCGCGCCGCACGCCGATTCGGGTGCGGCCTGTCGCCGGAGATTCCCGCGCCTAAAGACGCCGCCGCGATGCTGGATGCCTTATCGGGGCCTGACGCGGCGGCAAAGCGGTTTCCAGTCGACGGGTTCGATGTGGCCCGCGATCTCGATCTTGCGAATTCAAAGCTGAGTCGCGCGGTGCGCACCGCCGAAACCGATGCGGAGCGCGAGGAGGCCGCCGCGCGGCGTGGCAAGCTGCGCCGGGAGTTCCGCGACACGCTTGTGGGATGGTTTCGCCACACGTTGTTGCGGCGGGCGCTGACCGAGGATGGCTTTCGCGAGCGGCTGGCCTTTTTCTGGGGCGATCATTTCACTGCGCAGGGCAAGAGGGGGCTGCTGCGCTATGCCCATGCCTGTTTTGTCGAGGACGCGATCCGCCCCAATCTGGCGGGGCGGTTCGCTGACATGCTGATCGCGGCGGTGACACATCCCATGATGCTGATGTACCTGGACCAGGTCCGCTCGGTCGGGCCGAACAGCATTGCCGCCAAGCGGCGCGGCGGGCAGGCCGGTCTGAACGAGAACCTTGCGCGGGAACTCATGGAGTTGCACACGCTGGGCGTGGGCGGATCCTATGGGCAGGGGGATGTGCGCAACCTTGCTGCATTGCTGACGGGGCTTTTCTATCGCAAGTCGGACGGGTTCGCGTTTCGTGCGCGCATCGCGGAGCCGGGCGCCCTGACGTTCATGGGCCGCACTTACGGAGGCGAGGCGCCATCGCTGGAGCGCGTCGTGCAGGTGTTGGAGGACCTGGCCGCGCATCCCGACACGGCGGACCATATCGCCCGGAAGCTGGCGATGCATTTTATCGGCGATACGCCCGATCCCGAAATGGTACGCCGGATGCGGGAGGCCTACCTGCAGAATGGCGGACAGCTTCTGCCGGTCTATGCCGCGATGCTGGACCACCCTGCCGCGTGGCATGACGCGTCGGGCAACGTGAAGCAGCCGATCGACTTTGTCGGGTCGAGCCTGCGGGCGCTGGGGATCACACCGCGGCATTTGTCGGACAAGCCCCGCGTGCTGAGGCGCGACATTATGGACCCGATGACCCTGATGGGCCAGACTTGGGGTATGCCGCCCGGTCCGGATGGCTGGCCCGAGGCGGATTCGGCGTGGATCACACCGCAACGCATGGCCGCGCGGCTGCAATGGGGGATGAGCGTGCCGTTTCGCGTGATGCGGCTGTTGCCGGACCCGCGCGACTTTGTCGAGGTCGCGCTGGGCCCGGATGCGCCGGAGCCGGTACGCTTTGCCGCAAAGGCGGCGGAAACACGCGCCGAGGGCGTGGGGCTGGTGCTGGCCTCGCCCGCGTTCCAGAGGCAGTAGGACAGGAGACCCGAGCATGACCGATACCTCACGCCGCGCGTTCCTTGGAAAGAGCCTTGCGCTGGGCTGTTCGCTGGCGGCCAGCCCGCTGGTGACGCCGGTGACCATGGCCAGCGCGCCGTGGGACACGCGGTTGGTGGTGATCATCCTGCGCGGCGCGATGGACGGGCTGGACGTGGTGCGCCCCGTGGGCGATCCGGGCTATGCCGCGTTGCGGGGCGAGACCGCGCTGCAGGGTGGTCTGGCGCTGGACGGCATGTTTGCGCTGCATCCTGAATTGTCGAGACTGATGCCGCTGTGGCGGAAGGGCGAGCTGGGGTTCGTGCATGCCGTCTCGACGCCTTATCGCGACAAGCGCAGCCATTTCGACGGGCAGGACATCCTTGAGGCCGGCACGGGACAGGACGCGCTGGGCCGCGATCGCGACGGGTGGCTGAACCGGATGTTGCAGGCGATGCCGGGGATCAGCGCCGAGACGGCCTATGCGGTGGGGCGCGAGGACATGCTGATACTGTCTGGGGACGCGCCGGTGGCGAACTGGTCGCCCGAGGCGGCGCTGGCGCTGAGCCCACAGGCGCAGCGGCTGCTGGAGAGCGTGATGCATGACGACCCGCTGTTTCGCTCGACGATGGACGAGGCGATTGCCCTGTCGCAGACCGATATGGCGGCGCTGGCGGGGGGCGGCACACTGGATACCGCTGACATGATGAACGCGATGCAGGATAACATGCGCCCCACGCGGGATCGTGACCGCGTGGGCAGTGTTGCACGCTTTGCCGCCGAGCGGTTGCGGGGTGACAGCCGGATCGCGGCCTTTTCGCTGAACGGGTTCGACACCCATGCGCGGCAGGGCCAGACCCTGCCGCGGGCACTGGCGCCGTTGCAGGAGGCGGTCCTGACCCTGCGCGACGAACTGGGCGATATCTGGGGCAAGACGGCGGTGCTGGCGATGACGGAATTCGGGCGGACCGCGCGGCTGAACGGCAGCCGCGGCACCGATCATGGCACGGCAGGCGCCATGCTGCTGGCGGGTGGGGCGATTCGCGGCGGTCAGGTTCTGGGCGACTGGCCGGGGCTGGCTGAGGCGGATCTGTACCAGCGCCGCGACCTGATGCCGACCCGGGACGTGCGCGCCATCGCGGGCTGGGCGATGCGCGGGCTGTTCGGGGTCGACCGGGCGCAGGTGGAGGGCACGATCTTTCCCGGGCTGGAGATGGGGGCCGACCCGAAACTGATCCTCTGATGTTTCGCTTTCCTCTCAGCGCCTTGTCTGGCTATTGTCCGGCGGAAAGGATGAGGCGCAGATGAAAGACGACCGCCCGGTGGGGCCGAAGATACCCGATTGGACCGCGCCGCCGGTGCCGCACATGGCACCGCTGGAGGGGCGCTACGTCCGGTTGGAGGCGCTGGATGCGGACCGCCACGCGGCGATCCTGTTCAAGGCCTTCGACGGGCACGACCATGTGTGGGATTACATGCCGGTGGGGCCCTTCGCGTCGGCCGCGCAGTTTCACCGCTGGATGCGGGATGAGACGGCCAAGGACGCGATCCTGTTCTACGCGATCTATGACAAGGACCGGGGCGCCTATGGCGGGTTCGCATCATATCTGCGCATGAAACCTGCGTCGGGGTCGATCGAGGTGGGGTTCATCGCCATGGCGCCTCAGCTTCAGCGGACGCGGGCGGCGACCGAGGCGATGTTCCTGATGATGCAATGGGCGTTCGAGGCCGGATACCGGCGGTACGAATGGAAGTGCGACGCGCTGAACATGCCGTCACGGCGGGCGGCGCAACGCTTCGGGTTCACCTTCGAGGGAGTTTTCGTGCAGGCCACGGTGGTCAAGGGCCGCAATCGCGACACCGCGTGGTTCGCGGTGATCGACAAGGACTGGCCGGCGCTGATGGAAGCCTACCAGTTCTGGCTGGCACCGGAGAATTTCGACGAAGAAGGCCGCCAGAGAGAACGGCTGGCCGACCTGACACGGCTGGTGCGCCGGGGCAGCGACCCGGCGCAGGGGGGCTGACACGCCCCGGTTTGCAGGGGATCAGATGGCGACCCGCCGGCTGAGCCGGTCCTGGACCATCGCGATCAGTGCCTTGACCGTGGCGGTGGGCGGGCACCCGCGGGCGCGCAACGCGGCCAAGTCGTTCGTGGCCTGCAAGAGCGCTTTGTCGTCGGCCGAGCGGGCAACGCCGTCGAGAAACTGCGCCACGTAATCCAGTACCGGGCCATCGCGGTGATCTTCCAGGAGGTTGGCGGCATGGTTCATGTCGTCGCGATAGGCCATCGGGTCTGGTGTGATCCGGACCTGCGACAGCGCGCGGGGACCGGCGGGACGGTAGGTTTCGGGCAGGGCCGCCAGCACGCCCTGCTGAAAGGCGGCAAGGCTGTCGAGCGGTTTGTCGAGGAAGCCGTCGGCGCCGGCATTGATCGCCTCGGGAGCCATGTCGGTATTGCCGCTGAGCCCCAGAAGGCCTGTGACGCGCGGAATGGCCGAGGCCAGTTCCGCGATCAGGTCGAGGCCGGAGCCGTCGGGCAGGCCCAGATCGACGATGACCACGGAAGGGCGGTAGACCGACAGGTGCCGCCGCGCCGAGCGCAGACAGTCGGCCCGCCGGATCCGCGCCCCGCTGCGCAGGCACATAAGGCGGATCGCCTCGCAGGCGTATCGGCTGTCCTCGACCACGAGGATGGTCAGACCCAAAAGCGGGCGTCGCGCAGTCGGTGTTTTGGTAAGTGTCAGGCTGTCAGTGTCATCCATTGTGCTGCTCCATTCCGGCACCAGGTGATGTGAAGCTAGGCAGGGTTGGCTAACGAAGGGTTAAGCTGTCGGTGAAAATCTTCCGGATCGCGCGATTTGGCCGGTTGCGTCGGCGTGTCGCTTGCCCCCGACGCATGCGCGGCCCATAACATGGGCAAGATTTGACAGACCAAGGAGAGCGCCATGATCGGACGTTTGAACCACGTGGCCATTGCCGTGCCCGACCTCGAGGCGGCAGCGGAGCAGTACCGCACCGCGCTGGGCGCCAATGTGGGCGCGCCGCAGGACGAGCCGGATCACGGCGTGACGGTGATCTTCATCGAGTTGCCGAATACCAAGATCGAGCTGCTGTATCCATTGGGCGAGGACAGCCCGATCAACGGGTTTCTCGAAAAGAACCCGGCGGGAGGCATTCACCATGTTTGTTACGAGGTCGAGGATATCATCGCCGCGCGCGACCACCTGAAGGAAAGCGGTGCGCGGGTGCTGGGCAGCGGCGAGCCCAAGATCGGCGCGCATGGCAAGCCTGTGCTGTTCTTGCATCCCAAGGATTTCAACGGCTGTCTTGTCGAGCTGGAGCAGGTCTGATGGGGATCGCGTCGGGAATCGTTCTGTTTCTGGTGATCTGGTTCATGACGTTCCTCGTTGCCTTGCCGATCCGAATCCAGACGCAAGGCGAGGCGGGCACGACCGTGGAGGGCACGCACAAGGGCTCTCCCGAGAAGCATCACCTGCGCAAGAAGTTCAAGATCGTGACAGGGGTGGCCTTCGTGCTGTGGGCGATTGCGGCCTATGTCATCCTTGGCGGGGTGATCACGGTGGAAGACATTGATTTCTTCGGCACGATGTCGGGCGCGCGGAACTGAGCATGTCGCTCAAAAGTGGGAACCGGTTTTGAGCTTCTCGGACATGCGGCTGCAAAGACTCATAGCGGCAGAGCCGTGGTGTCCTTGATTTCCTCCATCACGAAGCTGGCCGAGACGTCGCGCATCGGCACGCGGGCGACGAGCGACTGGTAGAGGCGGTCGTAATCGGCCATGTCGGCCACGCGGGCGCGGATCAGGTAATCGAGGTCGCCGGTCATGCGGTAGACGCCCTGAATCTCGGGAAGACCGCGAGTGGCGCGGGCAAAGGCATCGAGCCAGTCGGCGTCATGCTGGGCGGCGCGGACCTGGATGAACACGGTCAGGCCGAGGTTCAGCTTGGCGGCATCCAGAAGCGTGACACGGGCCCGGATGATGCCGGCCTCCTCCATCGTCTTGATGCGGCGCCAGCAGGCGTTGCGTGACAGGCCGACACGGGTGCCAATTTCCTCAAGGCCGAGGACGGCATTGCGTTGCAATTCGTGTAGTATTTTTCGGTCGAGTTCATCTATTTTCCACATAATGGATTTCTAGTGGGAAAATTTCACGAATAATAGCGAATTTGACTGAAAATTGAGAAACCGTCTCTGGGTGATGCTGATAGATTGAAAAAAACCGATCAACAGGAGTTTCCCCATGCTGGCCCGTCTTTTCCTTTCCCACCCGCAGAAGGTCGATGAGACCTATCTGGAACATGCCCGGTTCGCCGGATCGTTTAGCGTTAAACTATTTGCCGCCGGGTTCTGTGCGATGGTGCATGCGGTATTGCCCTTCGCGTTCGAGAAGACGGCCAACCGGATGATCGGCGAGATGTATGTCAAGACGCATAGGCGGGGGCAGTAAGGACGCGGGAGCGCGTGGGTTTCACCCACCCTACGAGGCTGTGCGGCACGGTGGGTAGGCCGTAGCGGGGTGAAACCCCGCCCTACGGGTCAATTCGCGATGTAGCGTTTGCGGTTGTGGTTGAAGGTGATCACAAGGTTGAGCACCAGTGCGCCGAGGAGCGACCAGCCGACCACGCTGAGCGGAAAGAGGAATGCTGCGACGGTGAAGATCACGGCGTCGGTGATGAGTTGCACGTAGCCGGCGCGGAAGTCGGTTTTCTCTTGCACCCAGAAGGCGACGACGCCAAGGCCCCCGAGCGAGCTTTTGTGCCGGAACATGGCCAGCAGGCCCATGCCCACCGTCGCGCCGAAAATGACGGCGCCGAGGGCGGGATGCAGATGTTCGATGGTGAAGCCAAGCGGCAGGAGGTCGGTGACGACCGAGAGCAGCGCCACCGAGACGAGCGATTTCACGGTGAATTCCAGCCCGAGTTTGCCATAGGCCAGCGCGTAGAAGGGCAGGTTGATGAGGAAGAAGACCACGCCGAAGGACCAGCCGGAAAGATAGCTGAGGATCACGGCCACGCCGGCGGTCTGGCCGGTGATGAGGCCGACGGTCGTCAGGATGTGGATGCCGACGCTGCAGAGGATGACGCCGAGGGCGATGCCTTGGGTGTCTTCGATCGGGGAATGCGGTGCGGTGGGCGGGTCTGTGGTGTCCATCCGGGTGAGATAGGGCAGGCAGGCTGTCATTTCCACGCAGACGTACCGCGATGCCCGCGCCCGTCGCGCCGATGCCAGATAAAGTGGCGTATCGTTCAAAGGTTGGACTGGTTTTAAAAAAGCCGCCCCGGTGTCGGTCCGGGGCGGCTTTGATCTTAAGATAGTCCGCTGGTTATTTGCCGATGATGCCGTTCAGCGTAGGGCTGGGGCGCATCACGGTGGCAAGCCGGCCTTCGTCGGGGTGGTAATAGCCGCCGATATTGGCCGGGCTGCCTTGGGCCGCGGCGAGTTCCGAAACGATCTGGTCTTCGTTCTCGGCCAGCGCCCTGGCCATGGGCGCGAATTCCTCGGCCAGCTTGGGGTCGCCCGATTGCGCGGCCAGCGCCTCGGCCCAGTAGCGCGCGAACCAGTAGTGGCTGTCGCGGTTGTCGGGCTCGCCGACTTTGCGCGAGGGCGAGCGGTTGTGGTCGAGGATGCCTTGGGTGGCTTCCTCGATGGTCTCGCCCAGAATGCGGGCGCGGGCGTTGTCCTTGGTCTCGCCCAAGAACTTGAAGCTTTCGCCCAGGGCGCAGAATTCGCCCAAGGAATCCCAGCGCAGGTGGTTTTCCGACTGCAACTGTTGCACGTGCTTGGGCGCGGAGCCGCCCGCGCCGGTCTCGAAGAGGCCACCGCCGTTCATCAGCTTCACGATCGACAGCATCTTGGCCGAGGTGGCCAGTTCGAGGATCGGGAAGAGGTCGGTCAGGTAGTCGCGCAGGACGTTGCCGGTGATGGCGATGGTGTTCTCGCCCTTGGTGATGGTTTCCAAGCTGGCGCGGGTGGCCTCGCGCGGGGCCATGATCTCGAACTTGTCAGCGACGCCCTTTGCTTCCAGGATCGGCTTCACGAAGGAGATCAGTTCGGCGTCGTGGGCGCGGTTCTCGTCCAGCCAGAAGATCGCGCGGTAGCCGGTGGCCTTCTGCCGTTCGATGGCGAGGTTGACCCAGTCCTCGATCGGGGCCTTGCGAGCCGAGGCGGAGCGCCAGATGTCGCCTTTCTTTACGTCGTGCGAGTGCAGCACGGTGCCGTCTTCGAGGATCATCTTGACGGCGCCGTCCTCGGGGATCTCGAAAGTGGTGGGATGGCTGCCGTATTCTTCGGCCTTTTGCGCCATCAGGCCCAGGTTTTGCACGGTGCCGGCGGTGGCCGGGTCCAGTTTTCCGTTTTCTTTGAAGAACTTGATGGTCTCGTCATAGACCGGCGCGTAAGAGCTGTCGGGGATGACGCAGACAGCATCATGTTCCTTGTTGTCCGGGCCCCAGCCCTTGCCGCCCGAGCGGATGAGCGCGGGCATGGAGGCGTCGATGATGACGTCCGAAGGCACATGCAGGTTGGTAATACCGCGGTCGCTGTCGACCATGTACATGGGCGGGCGCGCCGCGCGGCAGTCCTCGATGGCGGCCATGATCTCGGGCTCGTCCTTGACGCGCTCCAGCAGGTCGCCCATGCCGGAGGCGGGGTTGACGCCCAGTTCCTTCATCCGGTCGCCGTATTTCTCGAACACCGGCTTCAGCCATTCCTTGACCGCGTGGCCGAAGATGATGGGGTCGGAGACCTTCATCATGGTGGCCTTCAGGTGCAGCGAGAAAAGAACGCCTTCTTCCTTGGTCTTCTTGATTTCGTCGGCGAGGAAGGCATCCAGCGCGGAGGCGCTCATGTAGGTGGCGTCGACGACGGTGCCGTCGGGGTAGCTGACGCCGTCCTTGAGGACGGTTTCGCCATTGGCGCCTTCAAGCACGATTTTCGCTGTGGCGGCGCCGTCCAATGTGGCGGATTTTTCGTTCGAGAAGAAGTCATTCGCGTCCATCGAGGCGACGCGCGTCTTGCTGTCCGAGGACCAGTCGCCCATTCGGTGCGGGTTGTTCTGGGCGTATTTCTTGACCGGCGCGGCGGCGCGGCGGTCGGAGTTGCCTTCGCGCAGCACCGGGTTCACGGCTGAGCCCTTGATGGCGTCGTATCGCGAGCGGACCTCTTTTTCCGCTTCGGTTTCAGGCGTCTCGGGGTAGTCGGGGATGGCATAGCCCTGGCCCTGAAGCTCACGTACGGCGGCCACCAGCTGCGGCACGGAGGCCGAGATGTTGGGCAGCTTGATGACGTTGGCGCCGGGTCGCTTGACCAGTTCACCCAGGGCGGCGAGGTCGTCGGAGACGCGCTGGTCTTCGCTCAGGTGATCCGGAAAAGTGGCGAGGATGCGGCCCGCCAGCGAGATGTCACGGGTGCCGACGGTAATGTCGGCAGCGGTTGCAAAGCTCTGGATGATGGGCAGGAGGGACGCGCTGGCCAGCTCGGGGGCCTCGTCGACCTTGGTGTAGATGATATCGGGATTGGAGGTGTCGGCCATCTGAAATACCTTTCGATCAGGACATGACAAAGCGTGAGTCTTGCGCGCGTCATAGACCATGACCGGGGATTTGGCTAGACGGTATGCGACAGTATACCGATTAAATTGTCATCGTGGAGTGTCTGAGGTCAGTGCGGGGGGCTTTGCTCTCGGTCCAGCTTGCGCATGAACTGTGCCAGAAGCAGTGCGAGACTGGCGAAGATCGCGACGCCGATCATCAACGGCAGGGGGGTGCCGTCGAAGGCAAGGCCCACGGGGACGGCCAGCAGGATGGATCCGACCGTGGACAGCCCGGCAATGATCGAGGCCGCCATGCCCGCGATATGGCCCAGCGGTTCGAGGGCCAGAGCGTTCAGGTTGCCCATTGTCAGGCCCAACTGCAGGAAGACGATGACCTGCCACACGAAGTAAAGTGCGAAGGGGCCGTTTCCGCCATAGCTGAAAAGGAAGATCGCCAGCACGACCAGAGTGACGATAGTCTCGATCACCAGGGCCATCTGGATCAGGCGGCGCATCCCGAGGCGCATGACGAGGGCGGCATTGATGACGCTGCCCAGGGCGGCCACTGTCGCGACACCGGCGAACCAGTAGGGAAATTCCTCGGCGCGTCCATAGGTGATGTCCATGATCTGCTGAATTGAGCTGATCGAGGCGAAAAGCATCGAAAGGCACAGCGTCTGCACAAGGATTGAAAGGCGCGCCATCGGATGGCGGATGACTTCGCCCGCCGAATGCAGTAGCTTGCGCGTTCGGAAGGGCACGCGTCGGTCGCGTGGAAGGGGCTCACGAAGGCGCAGCCACATCCAGAAGGTGCTGATCGCGGCGAAGACGAGGAAGGATACGAAGATGCCGCGCCACGCGAATATCGCGATGATCCCGGCGCCGGCCATTGGTGCAATGGCGGGAACGAGGGTGAAGACCAGCATGACGAAACTCATCAACTGGGCCATTTCGCGCCCCTTGTAGATGTCGCGGATGATGGCAATGGCAATGACCCGTGCCGCTGCCGCGCCCAGCCCCTGTAACACGCGGGCCGCCAGCACGGTTTCCAGCGTGGGTGCCGCCAGCGCGAGTATCGCGGCGGCGCAATAGAGGGCGGCTCCCCAGATAATGACCCGCTTGCGGCCATAGGCATCGGACAACGCGCCGACGAAAAAGGTGCCGACGCCAAGTCCGAGAACAAAGCTGCCGATCACCAGCTGGGCCTGGTTGGGCGCGTCGGGCGACAGCTCGGCCCCGATGGCGGGCAGGGCGGGCAGCATGGCGTCGATGCTATAGGCGACCGTGGCCACCAGCATCGCCATCAGCGCCACGAACTCGGCCCGGCCCATGACGGGCGCGGCGGTTGTGTCGGGATGGTCGGTGGAGGCGGTCATAGATGGGCGCTACCACGGTGCCGAAATGTGCGCCAGAGCGAGGCGTGCACAGAAAGGGGGCCGTTTTCGCACAGGTGCGGGTTGCGGAGGCGTGGGTTTGCAGGCGGAGCGGTTGGTCGGGCATCGGGCCGCTTTCCGTGGCCCTGATAGGCGCGCGGCAGAGCGTTGCTCAGCAGGGCGCGCGTTAGGCGTCTTCGTCGCTTTCAAGGTTCTCGACGATCTCGTCGATGACCTTGATCCAGAGGTCGGGAGCCTGACAGCCCGGCACGGCATGCTTGCCCGCGACGATGAAGCAGGGGATTCCGGTGATGCCCATCTCACGGAAGGCCTTGTCGCGGCCCGCGATGCCCTCGATATCGGCGTCGGAGTCGAGCAGTTTCTGCACCACGGCGGCGTCCATGCCCGCGCTGTCGGCGATGTCGCCCAGAACCTCGCGGTCGCTGATATCGCGGCCGTCCTCGAAATAGGCGCGGAAAAGCGACATGGCGACGGCCATCTGGCGGCCCTCGATGCCGGCCCAGTGGATCAGGCGGTGGGCGTCCATCGTGTTGGGGGTGCGGGTGATCTTGTCGAAATTGATCGTGAGTCCCTCGGCCTCGGCCCGTTCGGCGATGGGGGCGTAGGCCTGAACCGCGCCTTGCTTGCCGCCGAACTTGGCTTCCAGGTACTCACGCCGGTCCATGCCCTCGGGGGGCATGTCGGGATTGAGCTGGTATGGGTGCCATTCGATCTCGAACGGGTGGCCGGGGCGCTCGGCCAGCGCCTTGTCGAGGCAGGCCTTGCCGATATAGCACCACGGGCAGATCGGGTCGGAGACGATATCAAGCTTGACCATGAAGGTCCTTGTAGATCGGCCGCAGGGCGCGGCGCAGGAGTTTTCCGTTGGCGCCCGTGGGCAGCGCATCCAGATGGAAGAAGCCACGGGGGCGCTTGTAGGCGGCGAGGTTGTCGTTGACATAGGCCTTCAGCACGTCCTCGGCAACCGGGGCGGGGGCGGTGTAGAAGGCCATGATGAGGCGGGCGTCCTGCTTGACCTCGATCTCGGTCACGGCGGATTGGGTGATGTCGGGGTGGGCGTTCAGAACCGCCTCGACCTCCATCGGCGACACGCGGAAGCCGCCAGCGTTCATCATGTCGTCGGAGCGGCCGAGGTAAGTGATATCGCCCTCGGGCGACATGACGCCCTGGTCGCCGGTGAGGAACCAGTCGCCTTGGAAGCGGTCTGCGGTTTCCTCGGGCTCGTTCAGGTAGCCCAGCATCAGGCCGGGGTCGGAGCGGTGGATGGCGATGGTGCCTTCCTCGCCCACGGGCACCGGGCCGTCTGGCCCGATGAGCGCCACGTTGCGGCCCGGCTGGGGGCGGCCCAGCGTGCCGGGGGCGGCGGGATGATCGGGGCAGCCCGAGATGAAGGTGGAGCATTCGGACATGCCGTAGGCCTCGAAAAGCGGCGTGCCGGTGGCCTCGCGCCATTGGGCGTCGATTGTGGCCGAGAGCTTTTCGCCCGCGGTGAGGCCGTGGCGGAGTTTCGGCAGGTCGAGCGTTTTGCCGGGCGTGACGAACTTTCGGAAGACGCCCGGCGCGGCGGCGAAGATGGTGGCATCGTGGCGTTTCATCAGCAGGGGCAGTTGATCGGGCGTGACGGACGTGGCCGGGATGAGGGCGGTGGCGCCTGCGGTCCACGGGTCCATAAGGCCGGTGCCGAGCGTGTAGGTCCAGTTGAATGCGCCTGCATGCATCAGGCGGTCGTTTTGTTTAAGGCCATACCAGCCGTCGATCATCATCTGCCGCGCCCAGATGGCGCGGTGGGCGTGCATTACCGCGCGGGGCGTGCCGGAGGTGCCGGAGGTGTAAATGATATAGGCCAGCCGGTCGGGATCGCCCATGTCGAACGCGGCCGGGGTATTGTCGTGCATGGCGCGCAAGGCGTCGGTGCCGATGACGGGGATATTCGTGTCGGGGCAAGGGATGTCGGCGCCGCGCAGGATCGCCTTTGGAGCGGTCGTCTTGATAATGCCCGCGACCTCGGGCTCGGTCAGTTGCGAGGAGGTGGGGATCGGCACGAGACCCACGGCGATGGCGCCGAGATAGGCGATGGGGAAGTCGACGGTGTTGCCCAGGCGCATGAGCACGCGGTCGCCGGGGGCGAGGCCGTGCTCCAAAAGGCCCGCGCCGGTGCCGAGGACGGCGGATTTCAGGCGCGCGAAGCTGTAGCGTTCGGAGCCTGAAAGCCCGAGGATGGCCAGCGCGACCTTGTCGGGCAGGTCGTCGGCATGGCGCAATACATGGGCCGCGAGGTTGAAGGGCGCAGGGCAGGGCGGAAAGGCGGTGGTGTCGGTCTGGGAGCGCATGCCCCGGAGGATTATGGGCGCCACGGCGAAGTTGCAAGCCATGGCGGCGCTGCGTATAGCGTAGGACATGGAAGACCGATCGCCCGTGAGCCTGATCAGGCTGGCCCGTGAGAGCGGGGAAGAGGACGCGGCACAGCCGCTGAACCTCGCCGAACGGGTGCGCGATTTGCGCACGTCGCGGGGCTGGACTCTGGAACAGGCCGCCAAGCAGGCGGGGCTGGCACGGTCCACCCTGTCGAAGATCGAGAACGGGGTGATGTCGCCCACCTATGACGCGTTGAAAAAGCTGGCGGTGGGGTTGGAGATTTCCATTCCGCAGTTGTTCACGCCGCCGCAGCGGGAACAGGTCAGCGGGCGGATGGCCGTCACCCGGCAAGGGCAGGGTGCGGCGCAGGCGACCACGACCTATGAGCATGAACTTCTTGGCGATGCGCTGTTGAAGAAGCGGATGCTGCCCTATCGTGCCCGGATCCGGGCCCGGTCGGTCGAGGAGTTCGACGGTTGGGTGCGCCATGACGGTGAAGAGTTCATGTATGTCCTGACGGGGGTTGTCCGTCTTTATACCGAGTTCTACGAGCCGATCGAGATGCGCCGGGGTGACAGCGCCTATTACGATGCCACGATGGGGCATAACGTTGTGTCGGTCAGCGACGAGGATGCGACGATATTGTGGGTGACATCGTTGGGGTGATGGCGATGGTGCGCGTTGGGCGGAGGCGTGGGCTTTTGCCCACCCTACGAGGCTGTTCCTCGCGGTTTTGTGATCGCAGCGCGGACGCATTCGCCCGTGGCCAAGTGACCCGTGGCCTGTTCCTCGGGGCCGGCTGCCCTAGTTCGCCCAATTAGCTTAGTTAGTTGGCCCCGTGCGAGCGGGGGGCTCGGCATTGGCGCGTGACCGTTCGGAGGTAGATGAATTGGGGAAGGTTTTCAGGGTCATAATCGGCCTTTGCATCGTAGCCGCCTGTGCCGCTGCGGGGATTTGGGGCACGCAGCGGATCCTTTCTCAGGGAGGATCGGGCGAGGCCGCCTCGGCGCCGCCGGCGGTGCGTGTGGAATTGACCCAGCCCGAGACACGTCAGGTCGAGGATCGGGTGAGTGGGGTCGGCACGCTGATCCCGGTGCGCTCGGTCGAACTGGTTCCGACCGCGGCGGGGCGCGTGACCGGCGTTCCGGTTTCCTCCGGTGAAGAGGTCTCGGAAGCTGAGATCGTTGTGCAACTGGACGACCGTGCAGCCCGCGCGGCGCTGGCCGAGGCCGAGGCGACCTATGCCGAAGCCGAAGACGCATTTCGCCGCGTCGAGGAACTGACCGACAGCAATGCCGCCGCCGAGGCGCGGCTGGAAGAGGCGCGCGCGGCCTATCGCAGGGCAGAAGCCGCGCTGATGATGGCGCGCGCCGACTTGGAAGACCGGACGCTGGTGGCGCCGTTCGACGGGGTTCTGGGGCTGGTTGATATAGAGACCGGCACTTTCCTGAGCGAGGGCATGGCCATTACCCGGCTGTCGGACATCACGATGATGGAACTGACGGTCTCGCTGCCCGAGCGGTATTTCGACCGGATCAAGGTGGGGCAGGCCGTGAACGTGACGACCCCGGCCTATCCGGATGCGGAATTCGACGGCGAGGTGACGGTGCGCGCGCCGGAGGTGAACCTGGAGACCCGCAGTTTCAACATTCGGGCCGAGATCGACAATGCCGACGGGCGGCTGGTGGGCGGCATGTTTGCCGATGCCGAGATCGTGCTGGACACCTATGAAGGACTGGCGATTGCGGATGACGCGATCATCAGCGAGGGGCTGGCAAGCTATGTCTATACAGTCGTGGACGGGGCTGCCGTGCGTACCGAGATCGACCCGGGGCAGTCGCTGGGTGCGATGACCCAAGTGCTCGAGGGGCTGGCACTGGAGGACCGCGTCGTCGTTGCGGGGTGGGACAACCTGTCGGACGGAGCCTCGGTCGAGGTGGCCGAAGAGGTCGACGAAAGTGGCGACGCCGCATCGCAGGGCGACGCGGGGGCCAACACGCAATGACGCTGCCCGATCTGTGCATCAAGCGGCCCGTGCTGGCCACCGTCCTGTCGATCCTGATCATCGTGGTGGGCATTGCCGGGCTGACCCGGATGCCGGTGCGGGAATTGCCGGACACGACCACGGCCGAGGTGACGGTCAGCGTGCCTTATATCGGGGCCGGTCCCGGTGTGGTGGACAGCGAATTGGCGACGGTTGTCGAAGGCGCGTTGTCGACCGTGTCGGGTATCGACAGCATGAACACCGAATCCGAGCTGGGCGGTCTGCGCACTGTGATCACCTTTCGCCAGGGCCGGGATATCGACCAGGCCGCGGCCGATGTGCGGGCTGCGGTCGAGGGTGTGGCCGGCGACCTGCCGGAAGAGGCCGAGGAGCCGGAAGTCGAGAAGAATGACAGCCAGGGCGACCCGATCCTGTGGATGACCCTGACGTCGGAAAACCTGTCGGCCTCGGAACTGACGGATTACGCCGACCGGTTCATCACCGACAGGCTGGAGACGCTGAGCGGTGTCGCGGCGGTGCAGATCTATGGCGACCGGGCCTATGCGATGCGCGTCTGGCTGGACCCGCAGGCGATGGCTGCGCGGGGTGTGACCGCGAACGAGATTGCCGACGCGCTGCGGGCCAACAACCTGGAACTGCCGGCGGGGACGATCGAGAATAAGGCGCGGACCTACCTTTTGCGCACCGAGACGCGGCTTTCGAGCGTGGAGGCGTTCGAGGACCTGATCGTGCGCTCGGACGAGAATGGGAGGGTTCTTCTGGGTGACGTGACGCGGATCGAACTGGGGGTCGAGAGCGACGACAGCGAATTCCGGGCCAATGGCGAGACGGCGCTGGGCTTGGGCGTGCTGCGGCAATCCTCGGCCAACACCCTCTCGATCTCGGCTGCGGTCGGCGAGGAAGTGGAGCGGATCGCGGCGGACCTGCCGGGCGGGACGCAATTGCAGATCACATCGGATGACGCGGATTTCATCTCGAATTCGATCCGACAGGTTCTGACCACTCTGGCTATTGCCGTGGGAATCGTGGTGGCGGTGATCTACGTTTTCCTGACCTCGATCCGGACGACGGTGATCCCGGCGGTGACCATCCCCATCGCGCTGTTGGGCGCGTGCGCGGGGATCGCGCTGGCCGGGTTTTCGATCAACATCCTGACGCTGTTCGCGTTGATCCTGGCCATCGGGCTGGTGGTGGACGATGCCATCGTGGTGCTGGAAAATATTGAGCGCAAGGTTGAGGAAGGCGAGGACCCCAAGGAGGCGGCGCGCACGGGCGCTAACCAGGTGTTCTTTGCGGTGGTGTCGACCTCGGCGGTGCTGATCTCGGTCTTCGTGCCGCTGTCGTTGCTGGAAGGCGAACTCGGCAAGCTGTTCCGGGAGTTCGGCGTGACGCTGGCCATTGCCGTCGCGCTGTCGACCTTCGTGGCGCTGACGCTGTGCCCGGTGATCGCCAGCAAGCTGTTGAAGAAGGGGATGAACGACACGTGGTTTGCGCGCGGTGTTAAGCGGGTCACGAAGAGCACCTCAGAGGGCTATCGCAAGCTGCTGACGCGCGCGATCAGCGCGCCCTTGGTGGTGCTGGCGATTGCCGCGGGACTGACGGGTATGTCCTGGACACTGTACCAGCAATTGCCGTCGCAGCTGACGCCGGCATCGGACCGGGGCATTTTCTTCGTGTCGATCCAGGCGCCGCCGGGATCTGCGCTGCCGCTGACCGACAACGCCGTAAGCCAGGTCGAGGACCTGATTGCGCCCTACCGAGAGGATGGCGTTGTGGAGGATACCATCGCCATCGTCGGGCAATACGGCGAATCCGGGCGCGCCTTCGTGGTGGCGGTGATGTCGCCCTGGGGCGAGCGCGAGATGGGGCCGCGCGATGTGTTGAATGAGTTGCGGCCCGAGTTCGGCAAAATCACCCGTGCCAGCGTGCGCGCCTTCGCGCCGTCTGGGCTTGATGCCGGGAGCGGATCTGGGCTGGAGGTGATCGTGACGGGGCCGAGCTTCGAGGATGCAGCCGAGTTTTCGCGGCAGATGGAAGAGGCGATGCGCGCCAGCCCCGACCTGACCGGGGTGCGGCGGGATTACGAGATCAACACGCCGGGTTTCGATATCAGCGTGAACCGGGCCATGGCGCGGCAGATCGGGGTCGAGGCGCGGGATATCTCGGACGCGGTGCGGACTTTCTTTGCCTCGGCAGAGGTGACCGAGTTCATCTCTCGCGACCGGCAGTACCCGGTGATCCTGCAGGCGCCGGACGCGCGGCGGACCAACACCGCGGATCTGACGGGTGTGAACGTGCGGACCGATACCGGCGCACTGGTGCCGCTGGACGGTCTGGTAACGCTGGAGCGGCGTGCGTCGGTGCGAGCTTACAACCGCTACAACCGGCAGCCCTCGGTTGAGATCAGCGCGTCGCTGGTGGAAGGTGTGGACCTCGGCTCGGCCATCGCGACGGTCGAGCAGATTGCCGAGGATATGCCCTCGGCCATGCAGATCAGCTATTCGGGGCAGGCCGAAAGTTACCAGGAGACTTCGGGCGGTATCGCGCTGACATTCGCGCTGGCGCTTCTGATCGTGTTCCTGGTGCTGGCGGCGCAGTTCGAGAGCTTCATTCAGCCGGTGGTGATCCTGTTGTCGGTGCCGCTGGCCGTGGCCGGGGCGCTGCTGACTCTCTTTGCGCTGGGCGAGGCGATCAACATCTACACGCAGGTGGGGATGGTGATGCTGATCGGGCTGATGGCCAAGAACGGTATCCTGATCGTGGAATTCGCCAATCAGTTGCGCGAGGAAGGGCGCAGCGTGCGCGACGCGGTGATCGAGGCGTCGGCGGTGCGGTTGCGGCCGATCCTGATGACGGTGATGTCGACCGTGCTGGGGGCCGTGCCGCTGGTGCTGTCAACGGGCGCCGGGGCGGCCAGCCGGTTTTCCATCGGCATCGTGATCATCGGCGGGTTCATGTCGGCCTCGGTGCTGACGCTGTTCCTGACGCCGGTGCTGTATGATCTGCTGCAAAAGGACCGGGAAAAAGCCGATGCGCCTGATGGTGCGGGCGCCCAGCCGGCGGAATAGGGCGCGGTCCAACGTGTCAGAAGCGGGTTGTGCCGCACCGCGATTTCGGTCCAACTGTTGGTTGCGTCACTTGGTAGGTGGCGCGTTCGGCTGGTGTTTCGATGATCGTACCACTCCTGCTGTTGTTTCTGTCGATCGGCGGCATTCTACTGTCGGCGATGGTGCCGGGGTGGAGCGATGTGATCCTGCTGGCCGGACCGTGTGCGGTTGCCAGCGCTCTTTTACTGATCGCACGGGCGCTGCGACGGCGCACGGAACGGGGCAAGCGTTGGGTCGTGCTGGATGGCTCGAACGTCATGCACTGGAAAGACAGGTCGCCGGATCTGGATGTGGTGCGGGACGTGGTCGATCACCTGTCATCCGAAGGCTTTACGCCGGGCGTCGTGTTCGATGCCAACGTGGGTTACAAGGTCGGTGACAGGTTCCTGGGCGACAGGGAGCTTGCGGCACGGATGGGCCTACCGGTGAAGCGCATCATGGTCGTGCCGAAGGGGCAGCCGGCCGACCCGACGATCCTGACAGCGGCGCGCGATCTGAAGGCGCGGATCGTGACCAACGACCGGTTCCGGGACTGGGAGACGGAATACCCCGAAACACGGGAGCCTGGCCGGCTGATACAGGGCGGGTACAGACGCGGCAAACTGTGGCTGGATTTGGGCGACGGCGCCGGGTGAATGGGACCCTATCAGCCGGCTGATTTGGCCACGCGGTGATAAATGTGCGTGAAGGTTGCCGCGCCCAAGATCGGTATCACAAGGTTCACCAGCGGGATCGACAGGGGCAGGGCCATGAGCGTTCCGGCCATCCAGATCGTGCCGCGATGTTGCTTGCGCAGCACCTTGGCGTTGGTGCGGCCGACGCGGCGCATGGCTGCTAGCTGGAAATACTCCATCCCCAGCAGATAGCCGTTCACGCCCCAGAAGATGAAGGGCGTGGCGGGCGGAAAGAAAGCGTAAAGAATGAAGGCCAGCAAGTTGGCTGCGATAATGACGCCGAGGAAATTGACGCTGTCCTTCAGCCCGTCGAAGAAGGGCACCGGCGGGACGGAGGGCAGGTTGGGATAGTGCCGGTGCTCGACCGCCTGTGCGACCGTGTCGAGGAAGAGCGAGGTGATGGCCGAGGCGACGGGCACCATCAGAAAGACCGACAGGATGAGCATCAAGAAGAAGCCGGACCAGCCAAGCAGGTCGTCGATCCAGTTCACCTCGCCGATAAGAGGTAGCGTTGTGCTGTCGCCGGTGGCCCACTGAATGAACATTAGGAAGGCGGCGGTCGTTGCAACCAGCAACAGGAACGAGAGCGCCACGCCCAGCCAGAACACCTTGCGAAAGCGCGGGTCGCCCAGCTGTCCGAGCGCCTTGAAGAAGGCTGTGAAGATCATTCCGTGACCCAGGTGGTGATGCTGTCGATATCCGGGCGGGGGCGTTCGGGCGGGGCCGATGTCTCGGTGCCGAGGAAGATCAGCCCGGCGATGCTTTCGTTGTCGGCGAGCCCGAGACCTTGGCTGATGAATTCCCGGTCATGGGTGGCCCAGCCCGTGAGCCAGTTGGCGCCCCAGCCCGAGGCCAGCGCGGCGTTCAAAAGCGCGAGGCAGACCGCCCCGGCGGAATAGGTCTGTTCGATGGCGGGGATCTTGTCGGACGGTTTGCGCACCTCGACCACGGCGACGGCAAGCTGGCCGTCCTCGTATTGCTTGGCGGCCTTGGCGATATCCTCTTCCGACTTGCCCAGGGCGGCGCCGCGGTCGCGGACAAGCGTGGCAAGGCGTGGCATGGCGGCACGATCCAGCACGATGAAGCGCCACGGCTCCAGCTTGCCGTGATCGGGCGAGCGGGCGGCGGCTGTCAGGATGGGACGAAGCTCTTGCGCCGTGGGCGCGGGGCCTGTCAGCGTCTTCGCTGGGCGCGAGCGGCGGGTCAGCAGGAAGTCCATCGCGGCAGGATTGGGATCGGGCATGGCGGGCTTTCGTTGCATCTTGGATGTTGTGGCATATGTCGGGCGGCGCGGTACGGGCGTCAACCCTTTTGCCGCGAACGGTCAGGCCTCGAGAATAATGCGGTTATTTCTTACCGCGCGACAGGCTATAGACCCCCTCGGGCAGGTTGAGGGCCGCGCCCAAATCCTGCAGCTGGGTGATCGACAGCGTCACCTTCTGCACCCGGTCGGTGCGCGGGTCGAGCTGTTCGATGGTCACGCATTCCTCGAAGGCGTTGATGGTGACGTCTTCCTGCAAGGGCGTGCTGCCCTCGTCGATGAGGGTGACAACGGTGGCGTCGAATTCGTGTTCTATCGAAAACATGGGGCCACAGTAGCGGATGGTTGCCCGAGCGCAATCGGCTTTGCTCCGCACGAGCGTGTGAGGGGGACTGGCCCTCGGCGCAAAGCCTGCTAGAACTAGGGCAAAGGGAGTAATTGCAGGTGAGACAGATGCGGTGGAAGGTTCTGATTTGTGCGGTTTTCCTGGCCGGTTGCGAGGTCACGACCACAGGTGGCGATGGACCGCAGCCCCGGCCGACGGGCCAGCAGGAACAATCGGTCAAGGTGCCTTCGGGCACGCAGTTGTCGCGGTTCCGGCAGGTCGTGGCCCGGGTCGAGCCGGTGGCCGAGCGCGAATGCCGGGCGCGGGGCGGCAACGTGAATTGCGATTTCAACGTCGTGCTGGACGATCGCCCGGGTCGTCCGCCCAACGCGTTTCAGACGTTGGACCGCAATGGTCGGCCGATCCTGGCGTTTACCGCGTCGCTGATCGCGGATGTGCGCAACGAGGACGAGTTGGCCTTTATCTTCGCGCATGAGGCGTCGCACCATATTCGGCGGCACATACCGCGCCAACAGCAGAGCGCCGCGGCGGGGGCCATCCTGCTGGGCGGGTTGGCGACGCTGGCCGGGGCCGGGACGGGCGCCGTGGACGCGGCCACCAATGTGGGCGCATCGGTGGGCGCGCGCAGCTATTCCAAGGAATTCGAGCTGGAGGCTGACGCGCTGGGGACCATCATCGCCAAGAAGTCGGGCTATAACCCGCTGCGGGGTGCCGAATACTTCACGCGCATTCCGGACCCGGGCAACCGGTTCCTGGGCTCGCACCCGCCCAACGCGCAGCGGATTGACACGGTGCGCCGTGTGAATGCGCAATTCTGACGGGGTGACATGCTGCAACTGACCGGCGTGATTTCCGACCGGGGGTCGAAATACGCCGTGTCGGGAGGCGCGGCGCGGGACCGCGCGGCTGTGGACGCCTTCCTGAAAGAGCTGAAACGCGACAAGAAATTCGCCAAGGCCACCCATAACACCTGGGCGATGCTGGATGCCGACGGCACGGCGCTGAAGTCCGATGACGGCGAGGCCGGGGCAGGCAGGGTGATCGTGCGCATGCTGGAAAGGGCCGACCTGCGCGAACACGTGATCGTGGTCACGCGCTGGTTCGGTGGCAAGCATCTGGGCGGCGACAGATTTCGGCACGTGCAGGATTGCGTGACGGCCTACATGGAGGCGCTGGAGCGCGCTTGATGCAGATCAAGGCGAATCCCGGACGGCTGGGCCAGTTTCGGTAGCAGAGGTGCCCCGCCAACCTGCGGCAATAATGCCGGGCCGGCAGGCGGCGCCCTTTCGACAGGAGAGCCGCGATGCCCCAGACGAAGACGATCAAACGCCACACCGACCTGGTGGACCGGATGGCCCGCACCTTGGGTTTGGACCTGGAAGAAGAGGTCTATGCCGGGCAACTGGATCCCGAAACGTTGTGCGATACCGTGCTGCGCTGCACGGGTTGCACCGATCCGGACAGGTGCGAAGCGTGGATGGCCGCGCAGGCGGCTCCGGTGGAGGCGACGCCGATCATGTGCCGCAACGGTGAGGTTTTCGCCGCGCTCAAAGCTGGGCGCCGGATCTGAGCCGGTCCCCTTGAGCCGGATGAGCAGGAGTGCGAGATGACCCATTCCATCTTGCCACCACTGGGCGACGCCGCGCTTCATTTCTGGATCACGCATGCGGTGGCGCGGGCCAACGGCGTGCGGTTCTCCGAGGCGATTGCGCAGGGTGCGCTAACCAAGGCCGATTATGCCATGCTGGTGACGCGGTGCCGGACCTGCCCGCATACCCAAGACTGCTTGGTCCGGCTGGCGGCACCCGGCGGCATGGAGGGCGTGCCCGGCTATTGCGCGAACCGCGACGTCTTGGAAGATCTGGCGGCTCGGGCCTAAACCGTTTCGCCAAAAACCTGAGTCACAGCTTTTGGCGAAGCCCAGTGCAAGGCTTGACCGATACGCGCGCCCGGTCTTTATCTGATGGACCAGGTTAAAGGCGGGACGCGTTAGAACGCGGTGATGGTATGGGCCATGGCGCCTGAGATGCCGACAAAGCAGCAGGCGGTGGCGATCAGCACGCAGGCATGCCAGATCGCGTTGCTGAATTTCAGCGTGTCCCAGCAGTAGAACACCACCGCGCCGGAATAGATGATGCCGCCTGCGAAGATCAGCGTCAGGCTGTTGGCCGGAAGCGACGGCCAGAGCGGGACGATGATAATCAGGCCCAGCCAACCCAACAGGACCTGAGGCAACCAGTGCGTGCTCATTTTCCCGCGTTCCGCCAAGAGTTTGCGCACTGCGCCCGAGAGTGCGAGGAACCACACCAGCACCAACACGGTATAGGCGAAAGGTGTGCCCAGCAGGACCGCGAGAGGCGTGATCGTACCCGCGATCTTGACGTAGATGGCGGCGTGGTCGATCCGGCGCAGAAGCGGACGGAAGGGCGTATGCGCGGCCAGGTGATAGGCGGCCGAGGCGCTGAGCATCAGGATCATGGCAACCCCGTAGACGACCGCCGCCGTCATCGTCCCCGCCGTCAGCTGACCCGCGTTGGCGGCGATCAGGAACGCGACCGCGACCAGCGCACTGCAAACCCCGAGCACGTGCACGGCGCCATCGGCGATCCGTTCTGCGCGTGTGTAACTGGGGTAGGACATGTCGCGGTCCTCCGGCCTGTGGGTGTCCTGTGGTTTCGTGTCGATCATGACACTGAGATGTCTCCATTATGTTTCAGTTTGAGGAAGTATCGTTCAAAATTTATGTGACAAGACCGTAATCAAAATGGAAACAAGGGCCCAGTTGGGCGCTTGTTTTTATTTTTTACAATGGGTTAGCGGGTTTGAAGCCGCTCGAGATAGACCACGATTGACGCTGCGGCAATGCCATAGATCACGTGGCCCACAAGCGCCACCCAGGTGATGCCTGTGAAATTCAGGAAGAACGGCAGGCCGGCGATGCTGGTGATGCCGCCGATTGCGAAGAGCCAGAGGCCGACGCCGTATATCGCCGACGCCGGAAGCCAGTGAAGACCGGGTAGAACACGCTTCAGTGCGGGGCGGGCGATGAAGAGCCAGCCGATGGGATAGGCCAGCAGGCCCACGAAAAAGAGGTGCATCAGGTGACCGTAGGGGGCGGTATTCGGTAGGCCCAGGGTGCCGAGCAGGCTGCGGGCGAGGCCCACAGGGGCGAGATTCGCAAAGCCCAGGATGGGCGAGAGCGCCTGGCCGAAGATGTCGAAGGCGACTGTGCCGGCGGCGCCGGACAGCAGGATGAGCAGAGCCGTGTCGAAGGAAACGGCGGGAAGGGTGCGGGCGGGATCGGTGATCAGGGATGTCATGGGTCGAGTTCCTTGTCGGGCTGCGGTTGCGTTGGTGCGGCCAAGCTGCGGCCGAAAAAGATGACAATCAACTGACACGCCCGTGAGGACACGGGTTGGTGTAAATACTTGTGAATGTTGAAATATTTCAGGTTTTCACGGTGCCGTCAGGCGGCCCGCGTAACCTGTAACACTAAAGGCGTCGACCCCAGAGGTCGTACTCCCCGGCTTCGTCCACCTCGACGGTGACGATCTCGCCCACGGTCAGTCCCTGGGTGTTCTCGTCGATGAAAAGGCAGCCGTCGATTTCCGGCGCATCGGCCTTGGTGCGGCAGGTGGCAATGCCGTCTTCGTCGATATCGTCGACGATGACGTCTTGCACGGACCCGACCTTGGCGGCCAGTTTATCCACAGAAACGGCCTGCGCCTTTTCCATGAAGCGATCCCAGCGGTCCTGTTTAACTTCTTCGGGCACGTGGTCGGGCAGGTCGTTCGAGCGGGCACCCTCGACATTTTCGTATTTGAAGCAGCCGACGCGGTCGAGCTTTGCCTCGTCCAGCCAGTCGAGCAATGTCTGGAATTCGGCCTCGGTTTCGCCGGGGTAGCCGACGATGAAGGTCGAGCGCAGGGTCAGGTCGGGGCAGATCGCGCGCCAGGCGGCGATTTCGTCGAGGGTTTTCGCGCCCGCGGCGGGGCGGGCCATGCGTTTCAGGACGTCCGGATGGGCGTGCTGGAACGGAATATCGAGGTAGGGCAGTACGCCGTTGTCCGGGTCGGCCATGAGCGGGATAAGTTCGCGCACATGGGGGTAGGGATAGACGTAGTGAAGCCGGACCCACGCGCCGAGTTCCCCGAGTGCCTTGGACAGATCGACGATATGGCTGCGCAGATCGCCACCCTTCCACGGGTTGACGTCATACTTGCGATCCAGCCCGTAAGCGCTTGTATCCTGGGAAATAACCAGAAGTTCGCGTACGCCACCCTCGACCAGTTTCTCGGCTTCGCGCAGAATGGCGTGACCGGGGCGCGAGGCAAGTCGCCCGCGCATGTCGGGGATGATGCAGAACTTGCACTTGTGGTTACATCCCTCTGAAATCTTGAGGTAACTGTAGTGGCGGGGGGTCAGTTTGACACCCGCCTCGGGCAGAAGGTCGATAAAGGGGTCGGGGCTGGGCGGCACGGCGGTGTGCACCGCGTCGAGCACCTGTTCGTATTGATGCGGGCCGGTCACGGCCAGAACGCGGGGATGTGTGCCGGTGATGTACTCGGGCTCGGCCCCCAGGCAGCCGGTGACGATGACCCGGCCGTTCTCGGCAAGCGCCTCGCCGATGGCGTCGAGGCTTTCGGCCTTGGCACTGTCGAGAAAGCCGCAAGTGTTCACGATCACCGCGTCGGCGCCGGAATAGTCGGGCGAGATGCCATAGCCCTCGGCCCGCAGGCGCGTCAGGATGCGCTCGCTGTCCACCAGCGCCTTGGGACAGCCCAGCGACACCATGCCGATCACCGGCTGGCCCTTGCGGGGGCTTTCGGTGACGCGGGCCTTCGCAAGATCGGGGCGCAGATCGGGTGGGTTGGTGCTCATTCGGCGCGATATAGTCCCCAACGGCCACCCGATAAAGCGGAAAAGCTGTTGTTGGGCGCAAGGCCTGCGCCTAGTCTGAAAAGAAAACGGTGGAGAGCGGTATGCGGTGGCTCATTCGCATTTTCATGATCGTGTTGGTGTCGGCGGTGCTGGTCGTTGCCGCGGTGTTTTTCCTGCCCGGCGAGCGCGTCGCGGGCATCGCGGCGGACCAGTTGAGCCGCATGACGGGCCGCCAGATGACGATGAGCGGCGAGACGACCATCAGCTTCTGGCCCATCCTTGGGGTGAGTACCGGCGCGGTCACGGTCGCCAATGCGGATTGGGCCGGGGAGGCGCCGATGTTTCGCGCCGACAGCCTGAAGATCGGAGTGGAGCCGCAGGCGCTGTTTGGTGGGGATATTCGGATTACCGGGCTGGAGGCCGTGGGTCCGCAGATCAACCTGCGCCGGGCCAAGGATGGGCGCGTCAACTGGGAGCTGAACGTGGAGGGCGTGGCACCGTCCGGCCAAGGTCAGGGCGGTGGAGAAGGCGGTGCACCGGCGCGATCAAACCGGCTGTCCCTGACGCTGGACCGGGCGCTGATCGAGAACGCATCGCTGGTCTATGTGGACGAGGTGGATGGCACCACGGTGCGACAATCGGGCGTGGATTTCGACCTGCGCTGGCCGGATTACGAAGGGGCCGCGGATTTCGACCTGACATTGCGACCCGGCGGCGAGGTGGTGGAGATATCTGGCACGCTGGAACGTGTGGGGCACTTCATCGACGGCGGCGTGTCGGACGTGCAGGCGCGAATTTCGACCGAGGCAGGCACGGCCAGCTTTGCCGGGCGCGGGGGATCGGCGCCGGAGATGGCGGGAAAGCTGACCGCGGATCTGGAGAGCACGTCGGACTTCATGGCGTTGATCGGGCAGGGGCCGATGGACATCCCCGACGGGCTGGGCCGTGCTGCAACGCTGGAGACGGACCTGACGTTCAAGGACGACCGGCTGTCGCTGCGCAACACGGCGCTGGGGCTGGATGGCAACCGATTTACCGGAGCGGCTGACATTGATCTGGGCGAGGACAAACCGCGCCTTAACGTGCAGCTGAATGCAGGCGCTCTGGACCTGACCGGATTGAGCGCCGACGACGCCGGGGGAGAAAACAGCAACCGCAACACTGGCAGCGGCAACAGTGGTGGCGCGGCAAGTGACGGATGGTCCAAGGCGCCGATCAACGCGTCCGGGCTGGCGGCGGTGAATGGTGAGTTCGCGCTGGTGGCAGACAGCATTGATCTTGGCGATTTCAAGCTGGGCAAGGTGCGGACTTTGGCCACACTGGACCGCTCGCGGTTGGTGTTCGGGCTGCGCGAGGTGCGGGCCTATGACGGGCTGATCACCGGGCAGTTCGTGATGAACAACCGCTCGGGCCTGTCAGTGGGCGGCGACATGATCGCCACGGGCATCAACCTGAAGACATTTCTGGACGACGCGATGGATATCTCGCGCTTCGAGGCGAAGGCCGATGGCGAGGTGGATTTTCTGGGCGTTGGCGAAAGCGTGCATGCTATCATGAATTCGCTGAGCGGCGGCGGTGCGTTCAAGACCGGGCGCGGCGTGATCTCGGGCTTCGACCTCGACCGGCTGATGCGGTCGGGCAGCGGCACCGGAGGCACGACCGTCTTCGACACGCTTCATGCGACGTTCACGATGGATAAGGGCAACCTGTTCAACGACGACCTGACGCTGAAACTGCCGCAGGCGAGTGCGGCGGGCGAAGGGCGCGTGGGGCTGGGGGCGCGGGATATCGATTACCTCTTCACGCCGCGTCTGCTGGATGGTGGGAGCCGCGATGGGTTGGCGATCCCGGTTAAGATCCGGGGTCCGTGGGCCAACCCGAAGATCACGCCGGACCTGGAAGCGGCGATTGACCTGAACTTCGAGGAAGAAAAGAAAGAGCTGGAGCGGCAGGCCCGGCAGGAGATCGAGCGCGAGGTCGAAAAGCAGCTTGGGATCGAGCGGCAGGAAGGGCAGTCGCTGGAGGATGCGGCGAAGGACGCGCTGGAAGACGAGCTGGAGCGCGGCTTGCTGAAGCTGTTCGATTGACGGTGCCGGGACCGCAGCCTAGGAGCCGGGCATGACACTGAATTCCGTGACCGAAGACTTTATCGCCCGCTTGCGCGATCTGCTGCCAGAGGCGGCGGTCCGCGAGGTGATGCCATCCTACCTGGAAGAGCCGCGAGGGCGCTGGCAGGGGCAGGCGGGGGTGCTGGTCGCACCCGGCAGCACCGAGGAGATCGCGGCCGTGGTGCGTGCCTGTGCCGAGGCGTGTGTGCCAGTGGTGCCTTATGGCGGCGGCACGGGGCTGGTTGGCGGGCAGTTGTCGCCCGAGGGGCCGGTGCCGGTGCTGCTGAGCCTGGAGCGGATGCGCGCGGTGCGCGGAGTCTGGCCCGAGGAAAACGTGATGGTGGTCGAGGCGGGCGCGATCCTTCAGGACATCCATGCCGAGGCGGACGCGGTGGACCGGCTGTTTCCGCTGTCGCTGGCCGCCAAGGGCAGCGCGCGGATCGGCGGCAACCTTGCCACCAATGCGGGCGGGGTGAACGTGCTGCGCTATGGCAATGCGCGAGACTTGTGCCTGGGGCTCGAGGCGGTGCTGCCGGACGGAACCATCTGGCACGGGCTGAAACGGCTGAGGAAGGACAACACCGGTTATGACCTGCGCAACCTTTTGATAGGGTCCGAAGGCACGCTGGGCGTGATCACCGCCGCGGCGTTGAAGCTGTTTCCCAAGCCCGCCGGGGAAGGCACGGCGCTGATGGTGGTGGAGAGCCCCAAGGCGGCGCTGAGCCTTTTGTCGATGGCGCGCGATCATATGGGTGAGGGCGTGTCGGCGTTCGAGCTGATGCACCGCGCGGGGCTGGATTTTCTGGCGGAGACCATGCCGGACGTGCGTCTGCCCTTCGCCGAGCCGCCCGAGTGGTTCGTCTTGATCGACATCGGGTTGGCAAAAGGGCTGGATCCGGCAGAGGCGCTTGAGGCGCTATTCGTCGAGGCGGCGGAGGCAGGTCTAGTGAGCGACGGCATGATCGCGCAATCTGAGGCACAGCGACAGGAGTTCTGGGAGGTGCGGGAGACGATCCCAGAGGCGAACCGGCGCATTGGATCGATCAGCAGCCATGACATTTCCCTGCCGTTGAGCGCTGTGCCGGGTTTTATTCAGAAAGGCAACGCGGATCTGAAGAAGTTGGGCCCGTTCCGCATCAACTGCTTCGGGCATCTGGGCGACGGGAACCTGCATTACAACGTCTTCCCGCCCAAGGGCGAGACGCGCGACGGCTATACCGACAAGCGCGATGCGGTCAAACGGCTGGTGCATGATCTGGTGCACGAGATGGACGGGTCGGTGTCGGCCGAGCACGGGATCGGGCGGCTGAAGGTGGATGACCTGGAACGCTACGGCGATCCGGCGAAGCTGGCGGTGATGCGCGTGATCAAGGCGGCGCTGGATCCGAAGGGAATCATGAATCCCGGCGCAATTCTAAAAGTTTTGCCGGAGGGGCCGTAAGTATTTCTTGAACAATGAAAGCGGCAGGTGCTCTGCCGGATCACTCGTCGAGGCTGCCGTGGATGGCGAACTGTTCCAGCCCGGCATCCTGCGCGGCGATGGAACGGTAGGTTTCGCGTACGCCCGCGTCGGTCAGTTCTCGCGCGACGGTCAGGAGCGTGTTGGGGTCATGATCTTCGCACATCTCGATCATCTGGGCGATCTCGTCGGCGGCCACCGGGCGGGCGGTCTCGATGTCGGGCGCGCCGTAAACCGTCACGAAATGCTGCGCCAGCGCGTCGGTCAGCGCGGCGCGTTCGGACTCTTCGACCTGCGTGACCGCAACGAAGGTGACGCGACCGAAGGTTTCCAGCCCAAGCCAGCCGTTCGAAAACGCCTGCCGTTGCTTGCCCGACAGGTCTGCCTCGGACCAGTTGGAGAACTCGAACCCGCCCGAGATGCACCACTCGCCCGTGCGGGCGGGTGAGGGATAGACGCGCGTGTCGCTTTCGTCGAAATGGATGGCGCGGGCGAGTTTCATGTCTGTGTCTCCAGTACGGTGCTGAGCGGGATGAGGCGGGTCTCACCACCTGTTCGCAACAGCATTCCGAAGTGTTCGTCGACGCCCATGAAGGTCCCCGTCTGGCCGTCTATGGTGATGTCTTCGCCGATGCCGTGGGCGAGGCCGCGCCATTCGGCATGGAGCGCACGAGGGCCGTCGTCTTCCCAGCGGCTGATCCAGACCAGCGTATGGCGAGCCCAGCCTTCCAGCAATGCGACCGGATCCACGTCGGCGCAGCCTTCCTCGTAAAGCGCGGTGCGGTCGGGTGGGTCGCCCGGCGTGGCATCGGTCAGCATCAGCGGCAGTTCCAGCCCGACCACCAGCCAGCCGGGCATGGCGGCGGGGTCGGACGCGCCGGCCATAACGCGCAGGCGGCCGCAAACGGCGCCGTTGACGCGCAGGCCGCCCACCCATTCCAGGTGCACCGCGACCTCGGGCGGGGCGATGGCGCCCAGCGCGTTCTGAAAGCCGACGCCGCAGGTGGGCAACATGGCCATGGCCTGTTCCAGTGCCACCTCGGGCGCCATGATCAGCGCTGCAGCCAGTCGGTTGGCGCCCACGTTATGCACGATGGTGCCGGCATCGCAGCCGAGGGCCGCCATGGCGCAGGCTTTCTCGAACGGGTCGATGCCTGCGTCCACGCCATGCCCCTGCATCAGGGGCGGGAAGGCCGGGTCGCGGCTCATGCCACGCCCTGCGCCACCAGAGCGCGCGCGATATCGCGGAAGGCCTGCGACTGGGGCGCGTCGGGTTTGGACACCACGATGGGTGCGCCGCCGTCGGAGGTCGTGCGGATGTCGATATGCAGCGGCACCTCCCCCAGAAGCGGTACGCCCATCTTCTGCGCCTCGGTGGCGACGCCGCCATGGCCGAAGACATGTTCCTCGTGTCCGCAGCTGGAGCAGATATGCGTCGACATGTTCTCAATCATGCCGAGGATCGGCACCTTGAGCTGGTTGAACATGTCGATCCCCTTGCGCGCATCCAGAAGTGCCACGTCCTGGGGCGTCGAGACGATGATCGCGCCGTCGACATGGGCCTTTTGCGCCAGCGTCATCTGCACGTCGCCGGTGCCGGGGGGAAGGTCGACGATCAGCACGTCGAGCGCGCCCCATTGAACCTGCATCAGCATCTGTTGCAGGGCACCCATCAGCATCGGCCCGCGCCAGACCACGGCCTGGTCCTCGTTGGTCATCAGGCCCAGCGACATCATGGTGACGCCGTGGTTGCGCATCGGCAAGATCGTCTTGCCATCGGGCGAGGCGGGCCGGCCCGAGACGCCCAGCATCCGGGGCTGCGAGGGGCCGTAGACGTCGGCATCGAGCAGGCCAACGCGGCGGCCGTCGGCGGCAAGCGCACAGGCAAGGTTGGCAGACACGGTCGACTTGCCCACACCGCCCTTGCCGGAGGCGATGGCGATGATGTGGTCGACACCGGGGACGCGCTGCGGGCCTTGCGGCTCGGCGGGTTTGCTTTTCGTCTGGAGGTCCGGCGGCGCCTTGGCGGAATGCGCGGTCAGCACGGCGGAGACCTCCGTCACGCCCTCCACGCCGCGCACAGCCTCCTGCGCCTCGGCCAGCGCGGGCTCGTAGGCTTTCGATTTGGCAGGGTCGATCTCGAGCACGAAGCGGACGGTGCCGCCCTCGACATTGAGGCCACGGGTCACGCCCGCCGACACGATGTCATCGCCAGAAACCGGGTCTTTCACGTTCTTCAGCGCGGCGAGCACGCTTTCCCTTGTTGCCGTCACGTTCACCCGCCCTTGATCGTGCCGGTGACCACGTGCTCGATATCGAGACCGTCGACGGTCAGCACGACCTTGGCCTCGAACGTCTTGCCCTCGGTGCCTTCGGTATTGCGCATGCCGTCCTCGATGGCCTGCTGCGAGGTGACGCCGACCTGCTTGAGGAACTTGCGCATGGACATGTTGAAATCGTCGCTCATTTTACTCTCCTTTTTCCAAGAGTGTTGACGCGTGGCCCGCGTGCTTCCTAGGCTTGGGCCATGCGCGGGCAAATGTTAACCCTTATTGGCGTGATTGTGGTGGTCTGTCTTTGGATGTCCACCACAGAAGGCCGTGCGGCGGAGGATTTTCGCCTTGGCGCACCGCCGCCGCTGACCGAAAGCGGGTTGCTGGATTACGTGTTGCCGCGTTTTTCGCTGAAGACGGGGATACGGGTCGAGGTCGTGGACCTCAATGAGGGCGGCGATATCCTGCTGGCGCCCGATGGCGAGGGGCCGCGCGTCTTCGACGGGCCGCAAGCCAAGTGGCGGATGCAGATAAATACGCCCAGCACGAGGGGGCGGCGCGGTTCGCCGACTGGCTGACCTCCGAGATCGGCCAGCGGACGGTGACCAGCTATGAGGTCGACGGCACGGCGCCGTTCGGCCTGCCGAAAGCAGACGCGCAAGAGGTGGCCGAGGTCAGTTTCGACGGGGATGCGGGCCTTGGGCATGACCTGTCGGTGGCGCACTGCGCCCGGTGCCACGCGGTGAGCGAGGCGACGCGGATGAATGCCATGGCGTCGACCCCCAGTTTCGCCGTGCTGCGGGCGATGGCGGACTGGGACAGGCGGTTCCAGACGTTCTACATTCTGAACCCGCACCCGGCCTTTACCCAGGTCGAGGACGTGACCGAGCCGTTTCCGATCAACCGTCCGTCGCCGATCGCCCCTATGGAGATCACCATAGACGATTTGCAGGCCATCCTGGCCTACGTGTCCGGCGTGGAGCCCGCCGACCTCGGGGCGCCGATCGAGCATCAGTGATCCCGGCGTTTCGAGAAATAGTCGTCGGTGGTGCGGACCTGCGGGCGCTCGCCACCGGCAAAGGGATTGTCCTTTGAGTGGAACTGCGCCTTTACCCGGCAGTCGTCGCACATCTGGATCAGCCGCGCCGCAGAATCGGAGCCGAACATGGAATGCTTGCCCGCCAGCTTCTCGGTGATTCGGTCGATGGTGGACTTCACGCCGAAGGGCACGCCGCATTCGATGCATTCGGCGGGTTCTTCCTCGTTCAAAACGACCTGGCCCATCGCCTCGTCGCGCAGGTTGAGGCGCGGCTCATAACCGATGGCGTCCTCGGGGCAGATATTGGCGCAGAGACCGCATTGCAGGCAGGCGTCTTCCTGAAAGCGCAACTCGGGCTTGTCGGGGTTTTCCACGAGGGCGCCGGACGGGCAGAGCGAGACGCAGGAAAGGCAGAGCGTGCAGGCGTCGGTATCGACCAGTACGGCCCCATAGGGTGCGTCGTCGGGCAGGGGCAGAACCGTGTCGTCGCCATGCAGCGCCTTGGCGGCAAGGCGCGCCACCTGCCGGCGGCTGCCCATGGGCAGGACGGGCTCTGCCACCGGATCCGGGCGAGCCGCGTCGGTATAGAGCGCGTCGCAGAGCGCATCGGGCTCGGCTACGTCCAGAAGAGCGATGCGGTCGTCGCCCGCGATGGCGCGGGCCAGTGGAACCTCGCGGTCGAGCGCGTCGCGTTCGGTGGTGGGCGACAGCAGGATCGTCACGTCCGAGAAGCCCGACGCGAGGGCCGCCAGCATCTCGGCATGGCCAAAGCCCGAGAGCGCGGGGACTTCGAGAGGGATCACGTCGGCGGGCAGGCCGCGGGAATAGCGGGCGGCGAGGCTGATCATCTGTTGGCCGTGGCTGTCGTCGCAGACCAGAAGGCGCGGGGCGGTCCCGCCGGCCTTGCGGAAGGTCGCGACCAGCGTCTGGATGCGGCGAAAGAGCGTGGCCGGCGAGGGCGCGTCATAGGAGATCGCGCCCGAGGGGCAGAGCGCCGAGCAGGCGCCGCAACCTGCGCAGATCATCGGGTCGACGGTGACATGCTCGCCTGCCGGGGAAATTGCGCCGGTGGGGCAGACGTCGAGGCAGTTGGTGCAGCCGACCTGCTGGGCGCGGGAATGGGCGCAAAGCAGTGGCTCGACCGCCACGTATAGCGGTTTCTCGAATGTGCCGATGAGTTGGCTGGCCTCGAGAATGGCGTCGGCCACGGCCGGAATGCTGCCGGGATCCGGGCGCAGATAGCCTTCGCGCTTTTGCGGGGCGGGAAAGAGCGGCGTGCCGCCGGTCAGGTCGAGGATGACGTCGCATTCGGTGCGGGCGCCGTCCCGTGGGGCGGTCCATGTCAAGGCACCACGGCCGGACGGGTCGACCTGTTGCAGCGCGTCGATCTGCACAGAGAAGCCACCCAATGCGCCGGTGGCGCGTTTCAGGTTGCCGCGTATGACGTCGTATCCCGTTGGATCGGGGGCATCGGCGTCATCTGTCATAAGGACGGTGACGCCGAGAATGTCCTTGAGTTTGTCGGCGGCGGCCAAGGCGGTGTCAGCGGGGCCGACGATCAGGCACAATCCCTCGGACATGACGTCGAGGGATTTGCCCGAGGGCACGTCCAGTGTCGCCTCGGCCAGAAGGGCGGCCATTTTGGGTAGTTTGCTGGCGGGGTCATCGGACCACCCGGCCCGGTCGCGCAGGTCGGTGACCGGCGGCTCGGGCATGTCCATCTCGGCGGCCAATTCGGCGAAGAGGCGCTGTTCCTGGCGACAGCAGAGGATGGCGTCACCCGAGGCGATCGCTTGGGCCGTGGCGTCGGTCTGGGTGGTGCAGAGGCCGGAATGCACCGCGCTACAGGTGAGGCCGGTGGCAGCTTCGAGCGCGTCCTTGTCGAGCGATTGTGAGCCCGCACAATTGCACAAAATCAGTTGCTTAGTCATGGTTTGCCCCGGCTTTCACTGGCGGCCGCGCCTTGGTCCGGCGCGACGAGCTGATGGATTGCAATGCAGATCTCTCCTCATAAATCTGCACGGGCCTTGCGCCATCTTTTCCGACAACAAGGGTCAGGAATGACGGCTGCTTGGCCTGCGATTCTTCTGCCCTTCCCGCCGCCGTTGCAAGCAGGAAACCTGAGCATTTTTCTTGTCCGGTCATTCTGTCCTTGCCCTGTTGGAAGCGGCGTCATGGCTGCCCAAAATGTCCAGTTTTACGATCTGTCCACCATTGCATGCTATTTTTTCTTTGAGACGCCGGTGCAGTTGGCACAGGATAAGTCCACGGGAGGATACCAGCCACACATGATCCACAATCCGGACATGTACGCCACTATGCCTTTGGGGATCGTCATGCGCCGCACGCCGGGCGTGACGCGCTGGGCTGCGTGGGCGTGGAAGGCCGTGGCGGTTCTGCCGGGGGCCGGCCCGGCCGCGTGGCGCGTGCTGCGCGAAGAGGGTGATGTCATCGAGTACCACGCCGCAACGATGACGCTGGAACTGCACGGGGCGGAGACCGAAAGCTATCTGCACGGCCTGTCGGCGCAGGTGCCTTCTGTCTATGCGGTGTTCCGCAAGACCGGCGCGGGAGAGTGCCCGCTGGAGGCGGTGCTGGTCACGGCCTCGCCCTACGAGGCGCAGGATTACGAGGATAACGGCGAGGATATCGTCGAGAAGATCCCGATGCCCGACGGGCTGATCGCGTGGGTGCGTGACTTTGCCGAGGCCTATCACACCGAAGAGGAATTCAAGAAACGCCGGCGCGACCGGGTGAAGGTGGATGCGCATGTGGACGGGATCGGCGACCCGCGGATCGTCCAGCAGCGTGACATCTACCGTTCGCCCACGCTGCGGCGGAAAGGGCGGATGCAATGAGCGCACGCGAGGATTTCTGGTCGCGCCGCAAGGCGCGGGTCGCGGCGGAGGATGCCGCCGAGGTCGAGGCGCGCGAGGAGGCGCAGCGGGCAGAGGCGCGCGCATCGCTTGAAGAGAAAAGCGACGCCGAGGTGCTGCAGCTTTTGGGCCTGCCTGATCCCGACACGATGAACCGTGGCGACGATTTCAGCGCTTTCATGGCTGAGGCGGTGCCGGACCGCATCCGCCGCTGGGCGCTGCGGCGGCTGTGGGGCACGAACCCGGCATTGGCCAACCTGGACGGGTTGTTGGATTACGGCGAGGACTTCACCGACAAGGCGATGGTGATCGAGAACATGCAGACCGCCTATCAGGTGGGCAAGGGCATGCTGACCCACGTTCAGAAGCTGGCCCGCAAGGCCGAAGCGCTGACGGCCATGACGGAGGCTGATGCCGAGGATGGGCCCGAAGGCGCAACCGGCGCGGTGGAGACGGAGGTCGAGGAGTCGGTCGAGATGGCGGAGGCCGAGCCGGTCTACAGCTACACTTACGAGGCCGACACGGCGGAGGCGGACGAGTGGACCGCACCGCCGCGCCGCCGGATGCAGTTCACCTTCGACGACACGGCGGAGCCGAGCACATGAGCAAGCAGGAGACGGTGATGACCACAGAGGCACGTGCCCAGATCGCGGAAGAAGACCGGCTGCGCGCCGATCTTTACGATTTTCTGGGCGTGCTGCTGGCGGCCCCGCCGTCCGAGGCCCTGCTGTCGCAGACGGCCAGTCTTTCAGGAGACAACGAGACCGAGCTCGGCGTTGCCGTCGCGGCGTTGTCGCGCATCGCCAAGCATACCAAGCCGCAAGCGGTGGAGCGCGAATTCAATGCGCTGTTCATCGGACTGGGGCGCGGCGAGTTGTTGCCCTATGCCAGTTATTACCTGACCGGGTTCCTGAACGAAAAACCGCTGGCGAGCCTGCGGCGGGACATGGCGGCGCGGGGCATGACCCGGGCGCAGAACGTATACGAGCCCGAGGACAACATCGCGTCGTTGATGGAGATGATGGGCGGGCTGATCACCGGGCGGTTCGGCAAACCGGCCAGCCTGAGCGATCAGAAGACGTTCTTCAACACGCATATCGGCCCTTGGGCCGGGCATTTTTTCACGGATTTGGAGGCTGCGAAGAACTCGGTTCTCTATGCCTCGGTCGGCGCTGTCGGCCGGGTGTTCATGGAAATCGAGGCGGAAGGTTTCCGGATGAGCGCGGAGGGATCCGCATGAACCGGCAGGGCGACCTGTCATCACCAGAGAGGAGGACTCTCATGAGCGAGAAAACGCAAGGCAACAGCCGTCGCGATTTTCTGAAGATGGCCGCCGCAGGCGCGCCCGCGGTCGCGGTCGCAACGGCAGCCAGCACTGGCCCTGCCGAAGCGGCGGAACCGGACCTGTCATCGGACAAGATGCAGGACACCGCGCACACGCGCGCATACTTCGATAGCGCCCGGTTCTGACCGGACGTGATCACTTGACCTGCCGGCGACTGGTTGCGGGACGCCCGACTGTCGGTGGATAACCTTAGTACCCAGCAATCCCAATCGGGAAAGCTCGGGAGGAGAGAGAAACATGCTTAGGAAAAAGACCAACGGGGTTGCGCGACGCCCCCAGCGGACAAGTATCCTGTCTGAGGTCGGGGGAAAGACCATCGACCGCCGCGCGTTCCTGCGCGGCTCTGGCCTGGCCATCGGCGGCCTGGCCGCGATTGGCGCAACGGGGGGCAGTGTCACCCGGGCCAACGCACAATCGTCCGCAGCAGCGGCGGTTGAGACAGTCAAATCGGTTTGCACGCACTGCTCGGTCGGCTGCACGGTCGTGGCCGAGGTGAGCGACGGCGTCTGGGTGGGCCAGGAACCCGGCTGGGACAGCCCGTTCAACCTGGGTGCCCACTGCGCCAAGGGCGCATCGGTGCGTGAGCACGCCCATGGCGAACGCCGCCTGAAATACCCGATGAAGAAGGAGGGTGGCGAGTGGAAGCGCATCAGCTGGGAGGAGGCGATCAACGAGATCGGCGACGGCATGATGAATATCCGGGAAGAAAGCGGCCCGGACAGCGTCTACTGGCTGGGCTCTGCCAAGCATAACAACGAACAGGCCTACCTGTTCCGCAAGTTCGCCGCCTACTGGGGCACGAACAACGTGGACCACCAGGCCCGTATCTGTCACTCGACGACCGTGGCCGGTGTTGCCAACACCTGGGGCTACGGCGCCATGACCAACAGCTACAACGACATCCACAATTCCCAGGCGATTTTCATCATCGGTGGCAACCCGGCGGAAGCACACCCCGTCAGCCTGCTGCACGTGCTGAAGGCAAAGGAGCAGAATAACGCACCGCTGATCGTCTGCGACCCGCGCTTCACGCGCACTGCGGCGCATGCCGATGAATATGTCCGGTTCCGTCCGGGCAGCGACGTGGCGCTGGTCTGGGGTATCCTGTGGCACATCTTCGAGAACGGGTGGGAGGACAAGGAATTCATCCGCACCCGTGTCTGGGGGATGGACCAGATCAAGAGTGAAGTGGCCAAGTGGACGCCCGAGGAAGTCGAGCGCGTCACCGGCACGCCGGGCAGCCAGCTGGAGCGCGTGGCGCGCACGCTGGCCAACAACCGCCCCGGCACCGTGATCTGGTGCATGGGTGGCACCCAGCATACCAACGGCAACAACAACACCCGTGCCTACTGCATCCTGCAGCTGGCCCTTGGCAACATGGGCACGTCGGGTGGCGGCACCAATATCTTCCGCGGCCACGACAACGTGCAGGGCGCGACGGATCTTGGTGTTCTCAGCCACACTTTGCCGGGCTATTACGGCCTGTCGAATGGCGCTTGGGGGCACTGGGCTCGTGTCTGGGGTGAAGACCCCGAGTGGCTGGCCGGCCGGTTCGTCACGACCAAGACTAAAGACGGCAAGGACACCAGCCTGCAGAACCTGTCGGGCATTCCGGTCAGCCGTTGGATCGATGGCGTGCTGGAAGATCCCGAGAACATGGACAACCCCAACAAGGTGCGTGCCATGGTTCTGTGGGGCCACGCGCCCAACTCGCAGACCCGTATGACGGAAATGAAGACGGCGATGGAGCAGCTGGACATGCTGGTCGTGGTCGACCCGTATCCGACCGTCTCGGCCGTGCTGCATGACCGGACCGATGGCGTCTACCTGCTGCCGGCCTGTACGCAGTTCGAGACCTATGGCTCGGTCACCGCATCGAACCGGTCGCTGCAATGGCGCGAGAAGGTGGTCGATCCGCTCTTCGAATCGAAGTCGGACCAGGAGATCATCGGCCTGTTCGCGCAGAAGTTCGGCTTCCACGACCGGATGTTCCGCAACATCAGCATCGAAGATGACGGCGTGACGCCGAACATCGAGGACACGCTGCGCGAGATCAATCGCGGTATGTGGACGATCGGTTACACCGGTCAAAGCCCCGAACGGCTGAAGATGCACATGGAGAACCAGCACACCTTCGACCGTACCACACTGAAGGCGGTTGGCGGCCCGGCTGACGGAGACTATTACGGTCTGCCGTGGCCAAGCTGGGGTACGCCGGAGATGAAGCACCCCGGTACGCCGAACCTCTATGACATGTCCAAGCCGGTGGCTGAGGGTGGCCTGACCTTCCGCGCGCGTTTCGGCGTGGAGCGGGACGGTGACAACCTGCTGGCCGAGGGCGTCTACAGCGTGGGTTCGGAAATCCAAGACGGATACCCCGAGTTCACCTACCAGATGCTTGTCGACCTGGGTTGGGACAGTGACCTGACCGAGGAAGAAAAGCGCGTGATGGGCCGGGTGGCCGGCGTCGAGGGCATCGACGAGGACGCGTCGGTGGGCAACCAGGACGACGGCGAGGAAGCGCAGAACGCGACCGAGGGCGGCCAGACCGAGGAGGTGCAGGACACCGCCGAAGGTCAGAACCTGTCGCAGCCCGATGGCGAGCAGGGCTCTGACGAAGAGGTCGGAGAACAGGCGATGTCACCGTTCCCGTCGGACTTCAACGAGAAGGTCTCTGCCGTCAACTGGAAGACCGACCTTTCGGGCGGTATCCAGCGGGTCGCGATCAAGCATGGCTGTGCGCCCTTCGGCAACGCCAAGGCCCGTGCCGTCGTGTGGACCTTCCCCGACCCGGTGCCGCTGCACCGCGAGCCGCTTTACACCTCGCGGCGCGATCTGGTCGAGGATTATCCGACCTACGAGGACCGGCACGCCTATCGCCTGCCGACGCTTTACGCCTCGATCCAGAAGAACGACTTTTCGAAGGACTATCCAATTGTCCTGACATCTGGTCGTCTGGTCGAGTACGAGGGCGGCGGCGACGAGACGCGGTCGAACCCGTGGCTGGCCGAGCTGCAGCAGGACATGTTCGTGGAAATCAACCCGCGTGACGCCAACAACCTTGGTGTACGGGATGGCGAGCAGGTCTGGGTCGAAGGGCCCGAAGGCGGCAAGGTCAAGGTCATGGCCATGGTGACAAACCGGGTGGGCGAGGGCGTGGCCTTCATGCCGTTCCACTTTGGCGGTCACTTCCAGGGCGAGGACCAGCGGAGCAAGTATCCCGATGGCGCCGATCCCTATGTGCTGGGTGAATCGACCAACACCGCCCAGACATATGGCTACGACTCGGTAACCCAGATGCAGGAGACGAAGGCGACTCTCTGCAAGATCTCAGCAGCATAAGGAGAAGATGGAATGGCTAGAGCTAAATTCCTGTGTGACGCCGAACGCTGCATCGAGTGCAACGCCTGCGTGACCGCCTGCAAGAACGAGCATGAGGTGCCGTGGGGCATCAACCGTCGCCGCGTGGTGACCATCGAAGATGGCAACCCCGGTGAACGCTCGATCTCGGTGGCCTGCATGCATTGTTCCGATGCGCCGTGCATGGCGGTCTGTCCGGTAGACTGTTTCTACCAGAGCGAGGAAGGGGTCGTCCTTCACTCCAAGGACCTGTGTATCGGTTGCGGCTATTGCTTTTACGCGTGCCCGTTCGGCGCGCCGCAATTCCCGCAGGCCGGCAACTTCGGATCGCGCGGCAAGATGGACAAGTGTACCTTCTGCGCCGGTGGTCCCGAAGAGAACAACAGCCAGGCCGAGTTCAACAAGTACGGACGCAACCGGATCGCGGAAGGCAAGCTGCCGATCTGCGCCGAGATGTGTTCGACCAAGGCGCTGCTGGCCGGCGACGGGGACGTGGTCGCGAATATCTATCGCGAGCGCGTCGTGTCCCGTGGCTTCGGTTCGGGCGCCTGGGGCTGGGGCACGGCCTATGACCAGAAGGGCGGCTGATCGCCTTTCGACGTAAGTTTGAGACGAAGCGAAAGAGGCGGGTTTCGTCCCGCCTCTTTCACCCCGTCCCTGAAGAGGGCATGCCGAGAGTAATTTGAGAAACGCGCTTTGACCTGCGTGGCGGCACGCCGCAAAGTCCGTTTCCCAGAATATTTGCAATGCACCGCGAAGAGGTGAGGCCCGCGACGCCGGGCAGGGTAGAAAGGAAGAGACATGCACAAGCTGTTGCTGATTTGTCTTCTGAGCTTGACGATGCTGGCCGCACCGGGCGCGCAAGCGCAGGAGGCCGGGGAGTTGACCGCGCCCGAGGCCACGCAGACCGACCGTTCGGCAACGGGCGGCGCGCAGACGCTGGAAGATATCCTGGCCCGGCAGCGCGGCGAGGAAGTGCCGGACCGGGCGAGAGCGGGCGAAGACCCCGACAGTGCTGGAGCAATGGTTGGCCAGCTTGGTGCGCTTGGTGGTTCATCGGATTCCGATGTCTGGAGTGCGTTGCGCTATGGCACCGCTGATGTGACCGTGTCGTCGGGAGGCGCGCCGTCCCGTGTTTTGATCCAGGACAATGGCATGTGGTGGCTGAATTTCCGGCAAGGGCCGCTGATCAAGTATGGCGGCTGGCTGCTGCTGGGGACGATCGCGCTCTTGGCGCTGTTCTTTCTGATCCGGGGCCGCATCCGCATTGATGGCGAGAAGACCGGGCGCACAGTCACGCGCTTCAAATTTGTCGAGCGGTTCGCGCATTGGTTGATGGGCGGGTCCTTCATCTTGCTCGCGATTACTGGGTTGCTGGTGCTGATGGGGCGCAAGTTCATCATCCCGGCCTTCGGGCACGAGGCCTTCGCGACCGCCGCCGTGGCCTCGAAGTGGGTGCACAACAACGTCAGCTGGGCCTTCATGCTGGGCCTGATCCTGGCCTTCATCTTTTGGGTCGTGCACAACATCCCGAACAAGACCGACCTGAAATGGATCGCCGTTGGCGGCGGCCTGTTCAAGAAAGGCGTCCACCCGCCGGCCAAGAAATTCAACGCGGGCCAGAAGCTTATCTTCTGGTCGGTGATGATCCTCGGCGCGTCGATATCGGTGTCGGGGCTGTCGCTACTGTTCCCGTTCGAGTTGCCGATGTTCGCCAAGACCTTCGTCATCCTGAACGACATGGGCCTGCCGCAGGCGTTGGGTTTCGGCGCCCTGCCCGAGCAGCTGGCGCCGCATGAAGAGATGCAATACGCGCAGCTGTGGCATGCCATCGTCAGCTTCGTGCTGATGGCCATCGTGATTGCTCATATCTACATCGGCTCGGTCGGGATGGAAGGCGCCTATGACGCGATGGGCTCGGGGCAGGTCGAGGAACAGTGGGCGCGCGAGCACCACAGCCTTTGGCTCGACGAGGTGACGCAGCGCGAGGGCGAGCCGAAACCGGCCAACACCGCGACGACGCCCGCCGAATAGATGCGCGCCTTGGTGCTGGTATGTGCGGGCCTGCTGGCCGCCGGTGCGCCGGCGGCCGCGCAGGAGTTCACCACGCTGAAAGGGCATGGCGGGCCGGTCATGGGGATCGACGTGAGCCCGGAGACGGGACAGGTCGCCACGGCCAGCTTCGACAATTCCGTGGGCCTGTGGAAGGGCCGCGCGCCGCGCTGGCTGGAAGGGCATGATGCGGCGGTAATTACTGTGCAGTTCCTTGATGAATATACGGCAGCCTCGGGCGGCGACGATTTCGACGTGATCCTGTGGTCGTTACCGGACGGCGCGGCGACGCGGTTGGAGGGGCACGAAGGCAAGGTTGCCGAGATCGCGCTGTCGCCGGATGGCGCGAGGCTGGCGACGGCCAGTTGGGACGGTTCGATTGGGTTGTGGTCGCGCGACGGCAGTGCGGCGCGGTTCCTCAAGGGACACAATGCGTCGGTTAGCGACGTGACGTTCAGCAGGTATGGCACACGGCTTTACTCGGCCTCCGCCGACGGGACGATCCGCGTGTGGCAGGTAGAAGTACTGGACGGAGCGCCGCGTGTGATGGTGAACGCCGGCTTTGGCGTGAACAGGCTGATCCTTGACCCGGACGACCAATGGCTCGCCTATGGCGCGGTCGATGGCGTGACGCGGGTGGTGGACCCGATGTCGGGTGAGACGATCCGGGATTTCTCGCTCGACCGGCGGCCGATCCTGTCGATGGCCTATCACGATGCCAGCGGGCAGCTGGCCGTCGGCGACGGGCACGGGTTCATCATGATTATCGACACCGAGGGCTGGCAAATCGTGCGGGATTTCCGCGCCATGCGTCAGGGGCCGGTCTGGGCGCTTGATTTTTCGCCCGATGGAACGATGATCTACGCCGGCGGGATCGAGGACGTGGCCTTTGGCTGGCCTGTGGCGGATCTGGACGCGTTCGATCCCGCAGGCAGCGACCAACGCACATTTCTTCGCGATCCCGAGGCGATGCCCAATGGCGAGCGGCAGTTCATGCGCAAGTGCAGCATTTGTCACGCGCTGACGCCGCCGCCCTCGCGCAAGGCGGGGCCGTCGTTGCACGGCCTGTTCGGACGCAGGGCGGGCACGGTGCCGGGCTATCCGTATTCGGAGATCCTCGACGGGGCTGATATCGTCTGGAATGAAGAGACCATTGATGCGCTTTTCGATCTGGGCCCGGACCATTATATTCCCGGTTCGAAGATGCCGATGCAGCGCATCACCGCCGGGCAGGACCGGCAGGATCTGATAGATTACCTGCGCGAGGCCACGGGGCCTTGAGACGAGCCATGAAAGGGAGAATTGAGAGATGAAAGCCATGCTTTCCGCGTTTGCCGCCACGGCCATCATCGCCGTGGTCGCGTGGTACGGGCTGCACGAGGTGGGCTTTTCCGCCGGTGAGCGCAATTCCGGGGAGTCGGTGCGGCTGGGAGACGAGTAAGGCATGTCCAAGCCCGCCGCCGCGCCAGCGCCCGGAGACCCGGCCGAAAAGGCGCGGGACGATTATGGCGAGAACCTGCAATTCGCCTCTGTGCTGGTGATCGACGACGAACCGGGGATGCGCAACTTCCTGACGAAGATCCTGGAGCCGCGGGTCAAGCGGGTCGAACAGGCACGGTCTGCAGAGCAGGCGGCGGAGATTCTGGACCTTGCTCATTTCGATCTGGTGATCCTCGACAACGTGATGCCGGGCAAGACCGGGTTGGATTGGCTGTCTGAGCAGCGGCGCGTGGGGCTTTTCGCCGACACGATCATGATCACGGCCTATGCCGATCTGGACACGGCGATCCGGGCGTTGCGGACGGGTGTGGCGGATTTCGTGCTGAAGCCGTTCCGGGCCAATCAGATCCTGAACGCAGTCGCCCGCGCGCTGGACCGCAAGTACCTGCGGCGCGAAAATTTCCTGCTGAAGCACGAGCTGAGTGAGGGCGGGCAGGCGGCGCGCGGGCGTCTGTTGGGCAATTCGCCGGCGATCCAGCGGGTGCGCGACATTCTCGCCAAGCTGGCGCCGACGCCCGCTTCGGTTTTGTTCACCGGGGCTAGCGGCACGGGCAAAGAGATCGCCGCGCGGACGCTCCACGCCATGTCGGATCGCGCCGGCGAGCCCTTCGTCGCGGTCAACTGTGCCGCGGTGTCGCCCGACCATATCGCCGAGGAACTCTTTGGCGTGGTCGAAGGCCGCGACCGGACCCGCGACGGGCTGTTCCTGCATGCAGATGGCGGCACGCTGTTCCTGGACGAGGTGGCGCAGCTGCCCGAACAGGTTCAGGCAGGGCTGTTGCGGGTGCTGGAGGATCGCAGGATTCGCCCGCTTGGCGCCGAGCGTGAGATCCCGCTGAACCTGCGGTTTTTCTTTGCCACCAACGCCGATTTGCAGGCCGAGGTCGATGCGGGCCGGTTCCGCGCGGACCTGTATCACCGCATCAACGTGGTGAACGTCGACATGCCGCCGCTGGCCGACCGCAGCGAGGATATCGTGGAGCTTGCCGCGCTGTTCATGAGCGAGTTTTCCCGGGCGCTGGCGCTGCCCGCGCTGGATCTGAACGAGGAAATCCTGCTGAAGCTGAGCCGCTACGACTGGCCCGGCAACGTGCGGGAGCTGCGCAACCTTGTCGAGCGGTCGGTGATCCTTGGCCAGTTCCCGGAGGAATTCGCGGGCCACGGCACGGTGACCGGACAGGAGGCGATCGAGACCTTGGCGCTGGTGGAGCAGCGGCACATCATGAGCGTGCTGGACGCCTGCGACGGCAACCGGGCCGAGGCGGCGCGACGTCTGGGCGTCAGTCGCAAGACGGTCGACCGGAAATGCGCCGCCTGGGATATCTGACCGGGCCGGACCGGGCCGGTCGCGCAGCCGATCACGATTCGTCGCGATCCTCGGGTAGCCAGACGGTGAATTCCGCGCCGCCCGCCTCGCGGTTGCGCACGGTGATAAGCCCGCCGGACTGGCGTATCAGGGTCTGGCTGACCGATAGGCCAAGGCCGGTGCCTTCGCCGGGCTTGGTGGTGTAGAACGGGTCGAACACGGTGTTCAGCCGCTCGTTCGCGATGCCGGGCCCGGTATCAGCCACCACGAACGCGGTGCCGGACCGCCCGTCGCGCCTCTCGGCCCGAATCGACAGCGACAGCTCGCCCGGGCCGTCCATCGCCTGTACCGCGTTGACGACAAGGTTGATGATGACCTGCTGCAACTCTCCGGGATTGATGCGGACGGGTGGGGCGTCTTCGGCGCGATGGGTGGTGACGGTGACATTACGCCGCGAGATCACGTGATCGACCAGCACAAGGCAGTCGTCCAGTACGGCGGCGACATCGACATGCTCGGAAAAGGCGTTGAACTCGCTTGGGCGGGCGAATTGCAGCAGTTTGCCGACGATGGCGTTGATCCGCGCGATCTGCCTGTCGATCAGGTTGAGTTCGGTCATGAGCGGCGTCGCATCGTCGCCGAGCGTTTCGCGGATGACGTCAATATTGCCCTGGATGACCGCGACCGGGTTGTTGATCTCGTGCGCGACGCCGGCGGTGATCTCGCCGATCGAGGCGAGTTTCTCGCTCATCACGAGTTGCTGGTAGGTGGTTTCAAGCTTTTCGTTGGCCTCGCGCAGCTCGGCGGTGCGGTGCTCGACCCGGGTGTTCAGCTCATCCGCCCAGGAACGCAGGGCGCGGTCGCGTTCCTGCACCTGGTCGAGCAATTCGTCGAGATGCGCCGCCACCTGGCCGATCTCGTCGCGCGAGGACACCGCGCCGATGCGCGCGTCGAGCTGGCCGCCCTCGACCCGTTTCATGGTTTGGTTCATGCGTTCGAGCGGCGAGAAGATGCCGCCTGCCATGCGCAGAAAGAGCGGGATGGTCAGCAGCAGAACCCCGACGAAGGCCGAGAAGACGAGGATGAACGCGCTGCGCTTTTGCGCGACGAAGGGTGCTTCGAGAAAGCCGACGTAGAGCATGCCGACGCGGCGCGAAAAGCTGTCGGTCAGGGGCAGGTAGCCGGAGATGTACCAGTCGTTCACCACGAAGGCGCGGTCGAGCCACGTGCGGCCTTCGTCCAGCACCCGGTTGCGCACCACCGCCGAGACGCGGGTGCCCAGCGCGCGCTCGCCCTCGAAGAGGCGCACGTTGGTCGAGACGCGCACGTCCTCGAGAAACAGCGTTGCGGTGCCCTGACGCTCGGCATCGGCAGCGTCGTCGGACTGGTAGACGAGGGCGTTGATCGTGTCGATGAAATCGAGGTTGCGGTTGAGCAGGATGCCCCCGACCAAAACCCCCGAGTCGCCCGCCGCGCGCAGGTCGGTCGCGGTGTGCACGACCATGCCGCGATCCTCCACCACGCGGTCGGTGGGTACCGCGGCCTCGGTCGGGATGAGAGGCAGACGCGCGCGCGCGGCCAGGCCCGGATCTACACCGGCAAGCTGGTCGCCTGACAGGATGTCGATCTCGGTTGCGCTGCCGCCTTTCAGGGCGGTGGCGATGACCGGCCAGGTTTCGGCGTCTCGTGCAGGAGCGTCCGGCAGATAATAAAGGAAATCCAGCCCCAGCCCCCTGCGCTCGGTGTCGAGGAACCGTGCCATGCGGGGACCGGGACCGTCCATGGCCTTTTGAAAACGGGTGGACCGGGCCAGCGCGGCGACGTCGCCGCCGGTGGTGGAGAGGATCTGGTCGAGATACTGCTCGGCGATGCGCAGATCGCTTTCTACATTGGCGATCAACAGGTTGTCGTAGTTGGCGGCCCAGCGGCTGACCGCAAGCCACAACAGCAGCGGCAGCAGGACCACCAGCGGCAAGAGTGCCAGAATCAGTAGGCGCAGACGGACCGATGTCATGCCAAGGTGGGCCCTTTATCGTTGTGCCAAGACCTTAGGCGATGGAGGAAGGAGCGTCCATTCTGGCGGTGCGGGGCCATTCGGTTTTGCTGGCGCGACGTAGCTGAACCGAATTTGAGACTCCAGTCTGTGACGGCAGGGCAAATCTTTTGTGAAAAAAGATTTGCCAAAAGCTTTGATAAAGCTTTTGGGGCGCCCCGAAAGGACTGGAGCCGTCGGGAACACGGGAAGCGGTTGCGATGTTTCCCCTAGCAACCCCCGAAGCGTTAACCTAAGTTTCGGGAAAGAAATGCGACATCGGACGCGGGAGACGGCACGGCATGACGCGAGTTATCATGCTGGTATTCTTGATTGTTGCCGCGGTTGCACTGGCCGCGGTGGCGATGTCTGCCGTGGCGCGCGCAGCACGTGATGCTGGCGCGGCCGGGCGTGACATCGTTGTCAGCACGAGAGGAGCAAGCATGCAGAAAATCGCCTACGCGGCCCTGTTCATCGTGATGCTGGGCGTCACCAGCGGCCTCTTGGGAGGGTTGTGACGCGCATGGCACGGAAGTTCGGCGGAAAATACAGTCCCGATGGGGGCAACTCCGAGGTGGCAAATCCGCGGGGTAGCTCCTCTTATCGCGGCGCGACGGTCGAACCGGCGGGCGCTCGGGCGAACCTGATGTTCGTGCCTCCCGCGGTGGTCCTGTTCACCTCGCTGACCTCGGGCGCGGCCGGGCTGGCGTTTGGGGTGGTGTCCGCCGCAGTGCTGGCCCTGTCCGCGTGGCTGTTGCGCGACGGGTTGAAGGCGGAGGCCGCCTATAACACACGCAAGGTGGCGCGGCGGCCGGGCATCCCGCGCAAACTCTTCTCGTCGGTGCTGGCCGGGCTGGGGATTGCGGTGGCCGCTTACAAAGTCGAGCCGGGGCTGGTTGCGCCGGTGATCTTTGGCGTGGTGACGACAGCGCTGCATGTCTTTTCCTTTGGGCTGGACCCGATGAAGGACAAGGGCATGGAAGGCGTCGACAGGATGCAGACCGACCGCGTGGCGCGGGTGGTGGATCAGGCGGAGACCTACCTGAGCGCGATGTCTGACGCGATCCGCCGGGCCGGGGACCGGACGGCGGAAGCGCGGCTAGAGCGGTTCCAGGTCAGCGTGCGCGACATGCTGCGCACCGTCGAGGACGATCCGCGTGACCTGACGGCGACCCGCAAGTACCTTGGCGTCTACCTGATGGGCGCGCGCGATGCGACGGTGAAGTTCGCCGATATACAATCGCGGTCGCCGGACCCGAAGGCGAAGGCGGATTACCTAGAGTTGCTCGGCGACCTGGAGGCGAATTTCGAGGCCAAGACCAAGACGCTTCTGGCCGACAACAACAGCGATCTCGAGATCGAGATCGAGGTTCTGCGCGACAGGCTGGCGCGTGAGGGCCTTAGATACGACACGACCCAGGAATTTCAGGAAGGACATTGATCATGTCAGAAGACGTACGCACGAAGGCCGAGGCCGCCTTGGCGGAAGTGGAAGAAGTGAACCGCGTGGTGCTGCCCGAGCCGAAAGAGGCCGGGGCGGTGGTTGCCATGGCGGAGGCCGATCCTGCGGTGGGTGCCGAGATCCGGCAGCGGATGGACGAGATCGACATGGCCGACACCAACTCGATCGTGTCGTTCGGGTCGGCCGCGCAGGCGGAATTGCAGGAAATTTCGCAATCCATGCTGCAAGGCGTGCGCAACAAGGACGTCGGCCCGGCGGGCGACAGTCTGCGCGGCATCGTGACCACGATCCGGGGCTTTTCGGTCAGCGAGCTTGACGTGCGCCGCGAGCGATCATGGTGGGAAAAGCTGATCGGCCGGGCCGCGCCGTTTGCCAAGTTCACCGCGCGGTTCGAGGACGTTCAGGGCCAGATCGACAAGATCACCGACGACCTTCTGAAGCACGAGCATATCCTGCTAAAGGACATCAAGTCGCTGGATCTGCTGTATGAGAAGACGCTGCAATTCTACGACGAACTGGCGCTTTACATCGCGGCGGGCGAGGAAAAGCTGAAAGAGCTGGACGAAAAAGACATCCCGGCCAAGGAGGCCGAGGTCAATGCCGCGCCCGAAGACGACCAGGTGATGAAGGCGCAGGAATTGCGCGACCTGCGCGCCGCGCGCGACGACCTGGAGCGCCGGGTGCATGACCTGAAGCTGACGCGTCAGGTGACGATGCAGTCGCTGCCGTCGATCCGACTGGTGCAGGAGAACGACAAGAGCCTGGTGACCAAGATCAATTCGACCCTGGTCAACACGGTGCCGCTGTGGGAGACACAGCTGGCGCAGGCGGTCACCATCCAGCGCAGCGCCGAGGCCGCCGCGGCGGTGCACGAGGCCAACGACCTGACCAACGAGCTGTTGACGGCCAATGCCAAGAACCTGCGTGATGCCAACAAGACGATCCGCGAAGAGATGGAGCGTGGTGTCTTCGACATCGAGGCCGTCAAGCAGGCCAATGCGGACCTGATCGGCACGATTGAGGAAAGCCTGCAAATCGCCGACGAAGGCAAAGCGCGCCGTGCCAAGGCCGAGCAGGACCTGCAATCGATGGAAAAGGAGCTGCGCGACACGCTGGCCGCGGCGAAGTCGCGCCGCGATGGTGTGGGCGAGAACACAGGGGGCTCGGTGCCGGCATGATCGGGTGGGGGTGCCTTGCGTAACTTGTTCAGATATTTATCCGGCGTCCTTGCGCTGGCCGCTGCACTTGCGCTGGCTGGATGCGATGACATCGTTACTGAGGACCCTCCGACAAATCCGCAGGCGCGGCCGAACGCGATGGTGCGTGCGCCGCAGCTCAGCGGCCCGTCGGAGGCCAGCCAGGACCTTGCACGCTATTACAAGCGGCTTGAGAACGACCTTGTCGTCCAGGGGCTGATGCGCCGGGATGGCGGCGGTGTGGACACGCCGTTCACCGACAACGATCTTCTGCGAAATTTCGTTCGGATCGGGTTCTTTGAGGAATACCAGCGCGACAAGGGCTTGCTGCCCTCGCAAAGCGGGCCGGTGGCGATCAAGAAATGGACCGGGCCCGTGCGGATTGGGGTCGAGTTCGGGCGTAACGTGCCTGCCCATGTGAAGGCCAGCGAACGCGCACGGGTGGCCGCCTATGCCAGCCGTCTTGCGCGGGTCACAGGCCATCCGATCACGGTCAGCAATGCCTCGCCCAACTTCGTCGTGCTATTCATGAGCAATGATGACAGGGCACAATCGAAGGCGCGCGCGCTGGAGGTGATCCCGGCGATCGCCAAGTCGAACCTGGCGATCGTCAGCAACCTGCCGCGGTCGACCCAGTGTTTCGTGATCTCCGCCGGGGTCCGAAGCGAGAACGAGCTTGGCGTTGCGCTGGCCTATATCCGGTCGGAGCTGACCGACCTGCAACGGCTGGCCTGTATCCACGAGGAAATCGCGCAAGGTCTGGGCCTGACCAACGACAGCCCCCGGGCGCGGCCCTCGATCTTTAACGACGACGAGGAATTCGCGCTGTTGACGACCCATGACGAGATGCTGCTTGAGGTGCTTTACAATCCTGCGCTGAAGCCGGGCATGGGGCTGGAGGAGGCGCGGCCCATCCTGCGGCGTCTGTTCGAGAAGGGCACGTCTTGAGGGGCGTGGCGACGAGAGTTGTGGCATCGCCGCCACTTGGATTTATGATACACGCAGATGTCCGCTTGCCGGACGAAAGCTAGCGCACGGAGATTACCATGGGCATTTTCGATTTTCTTTCAGGTGAATTCATCGACGTCATTCATTGGGTCGACGATACCCGCGACACGATGGTCTGGCGGTTCGAGCGTCACGGCCACGAGATCAAGTACGGGGCCAAGCTGACCGTGCGCGAGGGGCAGGCGGCGGTGTTCGTGCACGAGGGGCAACTGGCGGATGTGTTCACGCCGGGTCTCTACATGCTTGAGACCAACAACATGCCGATCATGACGACGTTGCAGCACTGGGATCACGGCTTTCAGAGCCCGTTCAAGTCCGAGATCTATTTCGTCAACACGACGCGGTTCACGGATCTCAAGTGGGGTACGAAGAACCCGATCATGCTGCGCGATCCGGAATTCGGGCCGACGCGCATTCGGGCGTTTGGTACCTACAGCACCCGCGTGACGGACCCGGCGAAGTTCTTGACCGAGATCGTGGGCACCGATGGCGAGTTCACGATGGACGAGATCAGCTATCAGATCCGCAACATCATCGTGCAAAGCTTCAGCCGGATCATTGCGAGCAGCGGTATTCCGGTGCTGGACATGGCGGCCAACACCGCCGACCTGGGCAAGCTGGTGGCGGCCGAGATTTCTGCCGTGGTGGCGGACTACGGGCTGACCATTCCGGAATTCTATATCGAGAACATCTCGCTGCCGCCCGCGGTGGAAGAGGCGCTGGACAAGCGCACGTCCATGGGGCTGGCCGGAGATCTGGGCAAGTTCACGCAGTATTCCGCGGCCGAGGCAATGACGGCGGCTGCCAAGAACCCGGGTGGTGCCGGGGGAGGAATGGGTGCCGGGATCGGGGCCGGTCTTGGCATGGCGATGGCCGGTCAAATGGCCGGGCAGGGCGGTCCTTGGGGGCCGAATGTTCATCAGCCATCACCGGCGGCTTCGTCCGCGCCGCCCCCGCCGCCGGTCGAGCATGTCTGGCATATCGCGGAAAACGGCCAGACCCACGGGCCCTATTCCAAGGCCGCGCTGGGCCGGATGGCGAGCGACGGCAAGCTGACGCGGGACAGCCATGTCTGGACCGCCGGGCAGGACGGGTGGCTGAAGGCCGGGGACGTGCAGGAACTGGCACAGCTCTTCACCATTCTGCCGCCGCCGCCACCGGGCGCTTGAGGGGCTTCAAGGCACGCCGATTGATCACGCAGGTCCTGCATTGGACGACTGGCGTGCTGCTTTACCTGCTCTTGTCGGTCGATGACCGGATTTTCGGGGCCTTGGGCTTGGCCTTCGTGGTGTCGGGCGGGGCGCTGTGCGTCCTGTGTCTGTGCTTTGGCTTGCTGAACAAGGGGCCGGGGCCGGCGCTGGAGGGCGTCTTGCGCGCCGCGCATCCGTGGCTAAGCCGGGGCATGTATCTGCTGCTGGGCTGGGCCGTTGTGGCACTGGCTGCCGGAGCGGTGGAGTGGCCCTTGCCGGGGCCGGAAGCTCGGACAGCCTTGCTGGTGCTGGGTGCGGCGGCGCTCTTTCATGCGATATTCCATCTTTGGCGTCACACGGCCTTGCGGGATGGCGCGCTACGCCGCATCATCCCGGCCAAATTTCACAAGTACCTGTAGACCTGTAGGCATATGCTCGATTCCCCGACCGTTGAACAAGAACACCGCTTTCCCTGTGACCAGTGCGGCGCGGATTTCAGGTTTGATCCCCAGGCGGGCAAGCTGATCTGCGATCATTGCGGCAACGAGGCGGAAATGGAGCAGGCCGGCCCCTGGGCCGCGCCCTTGAAGGAACTGGATTTCGGCGCGGCGGTGAAAGGCACATTGGACGCGTCGGAGATCGAGGAAACCCGCGTCGCGACGTGTCCCAACTGCGCCGCGCAGGTGGAGTTCGACGCGACCGTGCACGCCCAGGAGTGCCCGTTCTGCGCCACCCCGGTGGTGACGGATACCGGCACCCACCGGCATATCAAGCCGCGCGGGGTCTTGCCGTTCAAGGTGGACGAGCCCGCCGCCCGGGGTGCGATGACCGATTGGCTGGGCCGATTGTGGTTCGCGCCGAACGGGTTGCAGGACTACGCCCGCAAGGGGCGCAGGATGCAGGGCATTTACGTGCCCTATTGGACCTATGATGCCGACACGAAGTCCGGCTATACCGGCGAGCGTGGCACGGTCTATTACGAGACCAAGACGGTCATGCGAGACGGCAAGCACAAGCAGGTGCAGGTGGCCAAGGTGCGCTGGACGCCCGTGCGGGGCCGGGTGGCGCGGTTCTTCGACGATGTGCTGGTGCTGGCCTCAAAAACCTTGCCGAAGCGGTATACCGATGCGCTGGAGCCTTGGGAGTTGGGCGAATTGCAGCCCTACAGCCCCGAGTTTCTGGCCGGATTCCGGGCCGAGGGGTATCAGGTGGAACTGGAGGACGGGTTCGTGCAGGCGCGGCAGATCATGGATGCCCGGATTGCGCGGGATGTTCGGTTCGATATTGGTGGCGACCGGCAGCGCATTCATTCGATCGACACGGCGGTCAGCGACGTGACCTTCAAGCATGTCCTGCTGCCGGTCTGGCTGGCGGCGTACAAGTACAGGGGCGAAACCTATCGCTTTGTCGTCAACGGACGAAACGGCAAGGTGCAGGGCGAGCGGCCCTATTCGGCGATCAAGATCGCGATTGCCGTGGTGATCGGGGTCATCGTGGCGGCGGCGGTGGGCTATGGCGTGGCGATGAGCCAATGAGCGCGGATGGCGACGCCCTGAAGCGGCTGATGCAGGCGCGATATTCGTGCCGCGCGTTCCGGCCCGAGCCGGTGGCGGACGCGGTGATCGAGCGGATCGTCGACACGGCGCGTCACACGGCCAGCTGGAACAACACCCAGCCTTGGGAATTGCTGGTGACGCAGGGTGCGGAGACGGAGGCGTTCCGGCAGGCCTTGCTGAGCGAGGTACAGACGGGAAAACCGGGACCGGATATGGACTGGCCCGAAAGCTATCCCGGCGAACTGGGCGAGCGGCGGCGGACCTGTGGCTATGCGCTTTACAACGCCGTCGGCATCGCGCGGGAGGATCGCGAGGCCCGGACGCGGCAGTCGATGCGGAATTTCGAGATGTTCGACGCGCCGCATGTGGCCATTCTGCATATACCGCAAGTTTTGGGGCCCTATGGCGCGCTGGATGCGGGCGGCTTCCTGACGGCGTTCATGCTGGCGGCGACGGCGGAAGGGCTGGGAACGATTGCGCAGGCGGCGGTCGCGGCCTATCCGGACGTGATCCGGCGACAGTTCGGCCTGCCGGAAGACCATGCCATTCTGTGTGCGATTTCCTTCGGCTATGCCGACGAGTCGCATCCCGTGAACCAGTACCGCACCGAGCGCGAAGACGTCGGTGCGATCCTGACATTCAGGGGCTGAGGCCGGACCCTCAGGCGGCGTCGACGGCGCTCTTGTCGTCGGCCCATTCCCACGGGCGAGTGAATTCGCCCAGGCATTGCGAAATGGCTGCATCGTCCGCGTCGCCGGTCTTTGACAGCCGCGCCACGAGGCCGCGCTTCTTGTCGTCGATCACCTCGGTCACCTTGGCGTTGATGCCCGCGTCTGCGAGCGCCGCGTTATAGACCCGGGTGATCGCCCGCTTGCGCAGGTCAGGCTTGAAGACCTTGCCGACGGCGGTTTTGGGCAGTTCGTCCAGCACCTCGATATATTTCGGGATGGCGGCACGTTCATGAACGTGGACCTTGCAATGCTCGCGCAGCGCCTCGGCATCGACCGAGCCGCCGTCGACCAGTTCGACATAGGCGCAAGGAAGCTCGCCGGAATGCGCGTCGGGTTGGCCGATGGCACCCGCGCCGGCGACCTCGGCATGGGCCATCAGCGCTTCTTCGATATCGGCGGGGTCGATGTTGTGGCCGCCGCGAATGATCAGGTCCTTGGCGCGGCCAGTGATCCAGAGGTAGCCGTCGCCGTCGATCCGACCCAGGTCGCCGGTACGCAGGTAGACCTCGTGATGGTAGAGGTCCTTGTTCTTGGCGGCCTCGGTATAGGTGTTGCCGGCAAAGACTCCGGGGTTGGCGATGCAGATCTCGCCCACCTCGTCAGGTCCGCATTCGGCACCGTCGGTCTTGTAGATCTTCACGTCGGTATAGGGCAGGGGGACGCCCACGCTGCCGACTTTCTTCTCACCGGTTGGCGGGTTGCAGGAGACGAGGCAGGTGGCCTCGGTCAGGCCGTAGCCTTCGATGACCGTCATGCCGGTGGCAGACTCAAACCGTTTGAACAGCTCAAGCGGCATCGGCGCAGAGCCGGAGAAGGCGTTCTTCACCTTGGAGATGTCAGCATTCACTTTGCGCTGCATCAGCGCGGCGGTGGCGGTGGGGACGGTGATGACAAAGGTTGTGCCCCAGCGCTCCAGCAGTTTCCAGAAATTGTCGAACACACCGTCGCCGCGATAGCCGGCGGGCGTGGGGAAGACCACATGCGCGCCGGACTTGATCATCGCCATCAGGATGACGTGGCAAGCGAAAACGTGAAACAGCGGCAAAGGGCACATGATGCTGTCATGCTCGTCAAACAGCAGGCGATGGCCGAGCCAGCCATTATAGACCATGCCGGAGTACTTATGCTGCGCGACCTTGGGCATCCCGGTGGTGCCGCCGGTGTGGAAATAGGCGGCGACGCGGTCGGCCTGCTTGTCCTCGAACGATAGCGTCTTGCCATGCTTGCGCGCCTCGGCGTTGAAGTTCTTGACGTCGGCATGGTGATTTTCCGGGTTTTTGGGCCGGATCAGCGGGACGATCCAGCTTTTGGGCGGCGTCAGGTAGCTGACGAGGTCGACCTCCAGTACCGTGTGCACACGGGGCGCGTTGCGCACGGCTTCGGCCATTTTCTGGGCCACGTCTGTTTTCGGGAAGGACCGCAGTGTCACGACGACGCGGGCATCGGTTTCGCGCAGGATGGCGCCGATCTGTTCGGGTTCCAGCAAAGGATTGATCGGGTTGGCGATGCCCGCGACCATGGCGCCAATGGTGGCGATGGCGGTTTCCAGGCAGTTCGGCATGACGAGTGCGATCACGTCATCCTCGGCAATCTTCAGGCTGCGAAAGAGGTTGGCGGCCTGACAGACACGCCCGTGAAACTCTGACCAGGTCAGCGTCTGCGCTTTGTCGGTAGGCCCGGACAAAAGCTGGTAACTGACGGCCGGGCGATCCGGAAAGGCGGCCGCGGTGTCGGCCAACATCTGGTGGACCGTCTTGGGCAGGTCGCGCGCCTCCCACGGCATTTCGTCCTGGATACCGATCACGTCCTGGCGTGTGGAAAATGTCATGTTGTCTCCTCCCGCAGCGCGTATTCACGCGCCCTTTTTCTCCCGTTCGGGCAGCATGATCACGAATTGCGGGGTGCGCAAGTTTTACGCTGCGTTTTCTTGCCATCCTCTGGATGGCCCAAAACGTGTATGGCCCAAAACGCCTCTTGACTCTTTTTGTCGGAAAATTCATCAATTGCTTACAAATTCACTCAGAAAAAGAAAGGCTGTTTGTTGATGGCTAATCTGACCTCTCGCTCTTTCGTTGCCGCGCTGGCGCTGACCGGTGTGGCTATGCCTGCCTTTGCGCAGGAGGTGAACGTGTATTCCTCGCGTCACTACGACACCGACGAAGCCCTCTACGAGGCGTTCACCGAGGAAACCGGTATCACCGTGAACCGGATCGAGGCCGATGCGGACGAACTGATCGCGCGGCTGGAAGCGGAAGGCGAGAACAGCCCCGCCGACGTGCTGATCACCGTGGATGCGGGCCGCATGGCCCGGGCCGAGGAGTTGGACCTCTTGGCTGCATACGAGTCGCAGACCATCGAGGACCGCATTCCCGATCACCTCGAGCATCCCGAGAACCTTTGGTACGGGATCGCGCAGCGCGCGCGCATTATCTATTACGACAAGGAAAAGGTGGAAAACCCGCCGCAGACCTATGAGGAGCTGGCCGATCCCGCGTGGGAAGGCAAGATCTGCATCCGGTCGTCCTCGAACATCTACAACCAGTCGCTGATGGCCTCGATCATCGAAACTCACGGCGAGGAAGCGGCCAAGGACTGGGCGCAGGGCATCGTCAACAACATGGCGCGGGACCCGCAGGGCGGCGACACCGACCAGCTGCGCGGGATTGTTTCGGGCGAGTGTGAAGTGGCGGTGGGCAACCACTATTACTTCGTGCGCGGCTTCGAATCCGATGTCGAGGGCCTCAGCGATGACATCGACAAGATCGGCTGGGTCTGGCCCAACCAAGAAGGGCGCGGCACCCACGTGAACCTGTCTACGGCAGCGATGCTGAAAACCGCGCCGAACCCGGAAAACGCCATGAAGCTGATGGAATATTTCACCAGCGACACGGCGCAGACCAACCTTGCGACGGGCAACCACGAATACCCCGCCGTTGAGGACGCACCGGGCACGGCGACCACCGAGCGCCTGGGAGAGTTCAAGCCGGACGAGACCACGCCCACCGCAGCCTTCAGCCGGAACGCCGCGAAGGCGCAGGAACTGTTCAACGCGGTCGGCTGGGACTAAGTATTTCGAGCAGGCGTGTGATGCGGCGTCCCCGATGGGGGCGCCGTTTTTCTTTGCCGGAACGTCTATTGAGTTTTTGAGGTATGCTCGGTTTAGAGCCACGCGTCAGCCCTGGCGTGGTTGCCTTGCCCGGTCTGATCCGGGCAAGGCGCATTATCAGCTGACGTCCTTGTAGCTGACTTCCTTTTCGTCCTCACCGAGTTTTGCACGGCGGGTCAGCAGACGGTTGAGGGCGTTGATATACGCCTTGGCACTGGCGACCACGGTGTCGGTATCCGCCGACTGACCGGTTGCGATGTTGCCGTCTTCCTCGAGCCGTACGGAGACGGTCGCCTGCGCATCGGTGCCCTCGGTTACGGCGTGGACCTGATAGAGCGACAGGTGCGCGTCGTTGGGGTGCAACTCGCGCACGGCCTTGAAGGTGGCGTCGACAGGGCCGTCGCCCTGTTGCGTCGCGGATTTCTCCTCGCCGTCGATGGACATGACCATCTCGGCCTCGGCCTGTCCGCCGGTGCCGCAGACCACGCGCAGGGATTTCAGCACGAGGCGGTCATTCTCGGCATCCTCCCCGGCGGTGACCAGCGCGATCAAGTCTTCGTCGAAGACCTCTTTCTTGCGGTCGGCCAGTTCCTTGAACCGCACAAAAACGTCGCTGAGCTGATTCTCGGCCAGGTCGATCCCGAGGTTCTTGAGCTTCGAGCGCAGGGCAGCGCGCCCGGAATGCTTGCCCATGACGATGTTGGTTTCCGTCAGGCCCACATCCTCGGGGCGCATGATCTCGAACGTCTCGGCATTCTTGAGCATGCCGTCCTGGTGGATGCCGGATTCGTGGGCAAAGGCGTTCTTGCCGACGATGGCCTTGTTGGGCTGTACCTGGAAACCAGAGACAGTCGCGACGCGGCGGGACAGATGCATGATCTTGGTGGAGTCGATGCGGGTGTGGTAGGGGATGATGTCGTTGCGAACCTTCATCGCCATCACCACTTCTTCCAGCGCTGTGTTGCCCGCGCGTTCGCCCAAGCCGTTGATCGTGCACTCGATTTGACGCGCGCCGCCTTCGACGGCGGCCAGCGAATTGGCCGTGGCCATGCCCAGATCGTTATGGCAATGCGTGGCAAAGACCACCTCGTCCGCGCCGGGCACCTCGGCGATCAGGCGGCGGATGAGGTCGGCGCTTTCGACCGGCGCGGTGTAGCCGACGGTATCTGGGATATTGATCGTGGTGGCCCCGGCCTTGATCGCGATCTCGACGACCCGCGCAAGGTAATCCCATTCCGTCCGCGTGGCATCCATCGGGGACCATTGCACGTTGTCGCAGAGGTTGCGCGCATGGGTCACCGTCTCATGGATGCGCTCGGCCATTTCATCCTTGGTCAGGTTCGGGATGGCGCGGTGCAGGGGGGAGGTGCCGATGAAGGTATGAATGCGCGGCTGTGCGGCATGCTTAACGGCTTCCCAGCAGCGGTCGATATCCTTGAGATTGGCGCGCGCCAGCCCGCAGATCACGCTGTCCCTGGAGTTCTTGGCGATCTCGGAAACGGCCCTGAAGTCGCCCTCAGACGCGATGGGAAAGCCCGCCTCGATGATGTCGACGCCCATCTCGTCCAAGAGACCGGCGATCTCCAGCTTTTCGGCATGGGTCATGGTGGCGCCGGGGGATTGTTCGCCGTCGCGCAAGGTGGTGTCGAAGATCACCACGCGGTTCTGTTCGGAATTGGTCATGTTATGTCTCGTGTTTTGGTCCTAAGCCTGTGGCGCGAAAGGCTACTCCTCTGAGCGGTCGCGCCGGATCAGGGCACGCTCAGAGGCGGCTTAGGAGCAGACGCGCGGAAAGGCAAGCCGCCGTGGCGGCGCTTGCGGGGCCGGTGATATGGCGGCGCGTAGACATGGGTGGAGCATAAGGACGATGGGCGGCTTTGAAAACCCCCGATCTGGCGGCGATTTGCGCCTTGAAGCTGGTCGGCCGCCCGCTAGCTCTTGGCAACATGAAAGATGCATTGGTGATAGGTGCCTCGGGCGGGATCGGATCCGCGCTCGTTTCAATGTTGGAAGAGCGCGAGGTGCGGGTGACCGGGCTGTCACGATCTGGTGATGGTTTGGACGTGACGGACGAGGCATCTGTCGAGACGCATCTGGGCGCACTGGAGCGCGAATTTGATCTTGTTTTCGTGGCCACGGGCGCGTTGGAATTGGACGGACGTGGCCCCGAGAAGTCATTGAAAGAATTGACCGCCGAGGCCATGGAGGCGCAGTTTCGGGTGAATTGCGTGGGACCATCTTTGGTGTTGAAGCACGCGGTGCGGCTGCTGCCGCGCGACCGGGAATGCCGGTTTGCCGCCCTGTCGGCGCGGGTGGGGTCGATCGGGGATAACGGTCTTGGCGGGTGGTACAGTTATCGCACGGCCAAGGCGGCGGTGAACCAGATGATCCATGGCGGGGCGATCGAACTGAGCCGCACGCACAAGCAATCGATTTGCGTGGCGCTGCATCCAGGCACGGTGGAGACGCCGCTGACCGAGAAGTTTGCGGGCGGACACAAGACAGTGACGCCTGAGGACGCGGCGAAGAACCTGCTGGATGTGCTGGCGGGGCTAACGCCCGAGAACACGGGGCAATTCTTCGACTGGGCCGGGGAGCCGGTGCCGTGGTGAAGCGGCTGGTCCTTGTGTTGGGCGACCAACTGAGCAAAGGCCTGTCGGCGTTGCGCGAGGCGGACAAGGCGCGCGACATTGTGGTGATGGCCGAGGTCGCGGACGAGGCCAGTTACGTGGGCCATCACCCCAAGAAAATCGCGCTGATCTTTTCGGCCATGCGCCATTTTGCGCAGGAATTACAGGATGATGGATGGCAAGTCGCTTATTCCGAACTGGACGATGACGAGACGTCAAAATCCATCGTCGGCGAGTTGATGCGCCGGGGGCAGAAGCATGACACGACCGAGGTGATCGCGACCCGGCCCGGGGAATGGCGGCTGATCGAGGCTCTGGACAATGCCCCGCTGACGGTGACGGTGCTGCCGGACGATCAGTTCGTGGCCTCGCTGGACGAGTTCAACACATGGGCCGAGGGGCGCAAGTCCTTGAGGATGGAGTATTTCTATCGCGAGATGCGCCGCAAGACCGGGCTGATGATGGACGGAGATGAACCGGCGGGGGAAAAGTGGAACTACGACCATGAGAACCGCAAGCCAGCCTCGGGTGACATGCTGCGCTCGAAGCCGATGGCGTTTACGCCGGACGAGATCACCGAAGAGGTTCTGGATCTGGTCGAGGAGAAATTCGGCAATAATTTCGGCGTGTTGCGGCCATTCAGCTATGGCGTGACACGTGGCCAGGCGCTGCAGGCACTGGACCATTTTGCCAAGAACCTGCTGGACTGCTTCGGCGATTATCAGGACGCGATGTTGCAAGACGACCGGTTTCTGCACCATTCGCTGTTATCGCAGTATTTGAACATCGGATTGCTGAATCCTGTGGAAATCTGCACCCGTGTGGAAGAGGAATGGAAAGCCGGGAACGTGCCGATCAATGCCGCCGAGGGCTTTATCCGGCAGATCATCGGCTGGCGGGAATACGTGCGGGGGATCTATTTCCGGGAGGGTCCGGACTATGTCACGCGCAATGCGCTGGGGCATTCGAGGGACTTGCCGTGGATGTATTGGGGGGGCGAGACGCATATGAACTGTGTCGCCCATGCCGTTGATCAGACACGGGAATTGGCCTATGCGCACCACATTCAAAGACTGATGGTGACCGGCAATTTCGCGCTTCTGGCGGGCGTCGATCCGCACCAGGTGCATGAGTGGTACCTGGCCGTTTACCACGATGCCTATGAATGGGTTGAGGCGCCCAACGTGATCGGGATGAGCCAGTTTGCGGACGATGGAATAATTGCGTCAAAGCCGTATGTCAGTTCAGGAAATTATATTGACAAGATGTCGGATTACTGTGGGTCTTGCGCCTATTCGGTGAAGGAAAAGACAGGGGAAAAGGCCTGTCCTTTCAACCTGTTGTATTGGGACTTTCTTGTGCGGCACCGGGAGAAGTTCTCGAATAATCCGCGCATGGGGCAGATGTATGCCACCTGGGACCGGATGAAGGACGACCGCAAGGAGGCTGTTCTGGACGGGGCGAAACGCCTCCTGAACCGGCTGGATGCGGGCGAGGTGGTGTGAGACAGCGACTCGCAAGTTAACGGCGCCGGTTTCGGCGAAATCGGAACGTCGGTATCGCGTCGGTATCCGGGTGGTATCGCGACGGTGCGATTTTCCGCGTTTTGCCCAGTTAACGGGGTGTGCGGCGTTTGCGGTAGATTAATCGGGGCGAGCGTGGGTTTCACCCACCCTACGCCGGTCGGAGCGGGGTGTCGGCTTAAAGCCGCGTCATCCCGGGATTGACCCGGGATCTCCTGTTGGAGCGTTGCGCCTTGTGGCGAGAGGTCCCGGATCAAGTCTGGGACGAACGGATCGAAGGATCAGTTGTTCTCTTCGGTTGTCGCTTCGTCGGTGCTCTCGGCCTCGGCCGAGGTTCCGGTTTCGCCAGTGTCGGATGACTCTGAGCCGGGCTCTTCGCCGGAGGCTTCGGGCGTGTCCTCGGGGACGGTCGGTTCGGCCGGGGTCTCTTCCTCGGTGACCACGGTCGTCTGCTCGGCCAGAGCGCCGTCGGACCATTCGCCGGAGGCCTCTTCGCCGGTGGCGTAGCGCATGGTGCCGGTACCCTGCCGCTTGCCGTTCTCGAACGTGCCCTCATAGACGTCGCCGTTGGTGTAGGTGGCGACCCCCTGGCCCGAGATTTCGCCGTTCTGCCACTCGCCTTCGTAGACGAAGCCGTCGGGCATGGTGATCTTGCCGGTGCCTTCGCGCTGACCTTCGACGAACTCGCCCTCGTAGACCGTGCCGTCGGCATAGGTGGCGGTGCCTTGCCCGTGCCGCTGGCCATCGCGCCACGCGCCCTCGTAGCGGTAGCCGTCGGGATAGGTCATCACGCCTTGCCCGTGGTTCTTGGCATTCTGAAACTCGCCTTCGTAGACCAGACCGTTGGGATAGGTCGCCTTACCCGTACCGTCGATCACGCCGCCCGACCACTCGCCTTCGTAAGTGGAGCCGTCGGGGTAGGTGACCTTGCCCTGGCCGTTCGCCAGGTCGTCGCGGAACTGGCCTTCGTAGACGGAGCCGTCGGGATAGGTGACGGTGCCTTCGCCCGAGATCTTGCCCGCGACCCAGGAGCCTTCGTAGCGGTAACCGTCGGAGCCGGTGAAGGTGCCTTGCCCGTGGCGGCTGTCGTCCTGAAATTCGCCTACGTAGACGTCGCCGTTGTTGTAGACCACGCGGCCCCGGCCTTCGCGCCGGCCCGCCACGAGTTCGCCCTCGTAGACGTCGCCGTTGGGCTGGGTCAGTTTGCCGGTGCCGTTGATCTGGCCCTCGGCCCAGGTGCCTTCGTAGATCAGCCCGTCGGGCATGGTCAGCGTGCCTTCGCCATCGCGCGCGCCGCGCTTGACCTGGCCTTCATAGACCGCGCCGTCGGGATAGGTGATCGTCGCGGTGCCTTCCTTGACGCCGTTCACCCAGTCGCCGTCGTAGATATAGCCGCCGGGGCTTTCCATGCGGCCGCGGCCGTGGTGCTGGGCGTTGCGAAAGCCGCCCTGATAGCGGACGCCGTTGGCATAGACCGCGACGCCCTCGCCGTTGATCTTGCCGTCTTCCCAGGTGCCCTCGTAGGTGCCACCGTCGGAGAAGGTGATCTTGCCCACGCCCTCGGGCTTGCCCTTGGCGAACTCGCCCTCGTAGACCGAGCCGTTGGGAAAGCGCGCGGTGCCGGTGCCGCGGATCTCGCCATCGACCCATTCGCCGGAATATTCATAGCCGTTGGGCAGCGTGTAGGTGCCGGTGCCATGCTGAAGGCCGTTGCGGAACGTGCCCTCGTAAATGCCGCCGTCGTCATATTGCTTGGTCTGGACTTCGTCCTCCTGCGACAGGGCGGGACCGGCCAGCCCGAGCATCGCGGCGAGGACGATAGATGTGACGGTTCTGCTTTGCATGTCGGCCCACTCACCCCGGTTCTGCGACAACCCCCCAATGGGTCTGACGAAACGTAATTGACCCGGGCAGGGGTGACAACGGCTTTTCCCGGTTTCGGCTTTCCCTCGCGCGTTCATCTGTTAAATCGAAAGAGAGCGATGAATTGCGGGGGTTGCAGGGCGCATGGCGGATCGGTTTCGCGTGACATTGGCACAGCTGAACGCGACGGTGGGCGACCTTGAGGGCAACGCCGCGCTGGCGCGACAGGCGTGGGAGGCGGGCCGCGACGCCGGGGCCGACCTAGTGGCGCTGCCCGAGATGTTCATCACCGGGTACAACACGCAGGATCTGGTGATGAAGCCGGTGTTTCACCAGGCGGCGATTGCGAAGATCGAGGACCTGGCGCAGGACTGTGCGGCGGGGCCGGCGCTGGCCATCGGAGGCCCGGCGCTGGAAGGGGCGGAGCTTTATAACGCCTATTATATTCTGAAGGGCGGCAGCGTCACCGCCTGTGTGCTGAAGCATCATCTGCCCAACGAAACGGTGTTTGACGAGGTGCGGCTTTACGCGTCTGGCGACGTCATGGGGCCTTATGCGGTGGACGGTGTGCGCATCGGGTCGCCCATCTGCGAGGACAGCTGGCACGAGGACGTGCCCGAGACGCTGGCCGAGACGGGGGCGGAGTTTCTGCTGGTCCCGAACGGCTCGCCCTATTACCGCGGCAAGCTGGCGCATCGGCATCAGTTGATGGTGAACCGCGTAGTCGACACGGGCCTGCCGCTGATTTACGTGAATCTCGTGGGGGCGCAGGACGACCAGGTGTTCGATGGCGGGACATTCGCGTTGAACCCCGGCGGCGGGCTGGCGGTGCAGATGCCGCTGATGGAAGAGGACATCGCGCATATCGACCTGGTGCGCGGGAATGACGGCTGGCGGATCGAGAAGACCGACCTGGCGCATATTCCCGACACGCTGGAGACGGATTACCACGCGATGGTACTGAGTTTGCGCGATTACATGCGCAAGACCGGGTTCAAGAAGGTTTTGCTGGGTCTTTCTGGCGGTGTGGACAGTGCGATTGTCGCGACCATCGCGGTGGATGCGCTGGGGGCCGACAATGTGCGTTGCGTGATGCTGCCCTCGGAATACACCTCGCAAGCGTCTTTGGACGATGCCAAGGAGTGCGCGAACGCTCTGGGTGCGCGGTATGATTTCGTGCCTATCGCCGAGGGGCGGGCGGCGATCACGAACACGCTGGCGCCCTTGTTCGAGGGCACCGAGCCGGGGATCACCGAGGAAAACATCCAGTCGCGGCTGCGCGGTCTGTTGTTGATGGCGCTGAGCAACAAGTTCGGGGAAATGCTGCTGACCACCGGGAACAAGTCCGAGGTGGCGGTGGGCTATGCCACGATCTATGGCGACATGGCGGGCGGGTACAATCCGATCAAGGACCTGTACAAGACGCGGGTGTTCGATGTGTGCCGATGGCGGAACGCCAATCACCGGGACTGGATGATGGGGCCCGAGGGCGAGGTGATTCCGGTCAACATCATCGAGAAGCCGCCCAGTGCGGAGCTGCGCGAGGACCAGAAGGACAGCGACAGCCTGCCGGATTACCCGGTGCTGGACGGGATATTGCAGATCCTGGTGGACGAGGACGGCTCGATCGAGGATTGCGTGGCGGCGGGGTATGACCGCGCGGATGCGGTGCGGGTGGAGCACCTGATCTATATCAGCGAATACAAGCGCTTCCAGTCCGCCCCCGGCACACGGTTGTCGAAACATGCGTTCTGGCTGGATCGGCGCTATCCCATCGTGAACCGGTGGCGCGACGGGGGGTAGGCCCGCCGGTTTTGCATGGCCGGGAGGTGTCTGTTACGGTCCGGGCAATATTATGCGCAGGAGGTTGATATGACGAGATTTTTTACAGCAACGGCCGCGATGATGCTGGCCGTGCCGGCCTGGGCGGCGGAGCTGAACGACGCGTACGAGGCCATCGGGACGATGACCGTCACGCTGGATGGCGAGGTGATGGAACTTGTCATCCCCTATGACATCGAAGGCGAGGAGGCTTACGCCGAGCAGAAGATGATCATGGGATCGTCCCTGTCGGTCAACGCCGTGGGGCAGACGGTTGGCGAGGACGGCACGCCCGGGCGTCCCATGGTGCAGGTGACGCTGCTGGAGCAAGGCGGCGAGATGCGGTTGCTGTCGGCGGAGATGTACGATGACCAGGGCTATGACGCGCCGTTGGCCATGGGGGCCGATGGCGGTGAAGGTACGCTCACTGACTACGAGATGACGGGTGAAAACAGTGTCACGGTGACCGTCGAGGGCAATTTCCTGCGGCTGACGAACTACATGGACGAGCCGCGCGTGGCCGACGGGGCGGAGCCTGTGGCGGCGACGATCCGCTACGAGGCAGAGTTGGCGCCGCTGGAGTGAGAGGCGGCTGAGAGTGCCGGGTGCGGCGCAGCCTGGCGCGCCGGCCTGACATCATTGGCACCATTGGCGTTCGTGCCTCGCAATTGAAGGCAAAGCCGGCGCGGGAAGGCGTGCCGCGCATCCTGGTTGCGCGTTTCATTCTGTTGCACGCGGCTTTTTGCACGCATGCAAGCTGCGTCTGCGAAGGTGGACGTGATGCGGAGCACAGCGAAAGTTCGGGTTGAGCCGGAATTGATTGATGCTGCAAGGATGTCTGCTATTCAAGATCAGGCCAAGCCAGCGAAAGTCACGAAGATAATCTCTCCGGCGAGAAGGTAGAGAAAGGCGGGTAAAGTGATTGGTTATACAATGGTGGGGACAAGCGACCTCATTCGTGCCAAGGATTTTTACAATCCGCTATTCGATCTGATGGGGTTATCGCCTTGCTACGAGGATGAGCAGGTCGCGTCCTGGGGCGACCGGGATGACGACACGGTGCCGCGTTTTTTCTCATGCTACCCCTATGATGGCAATCCCGCGAGCGTTGGAAACGGTGCGATGACTACGTTTCGTGTGCCAACAGCGACATCTGTCGACGCGCTGTATGACGTGGCGATAGAAGGCGGCGGGCGAGACGAGGGACGCCCCGGCTTTCGCCCTGAGCAATACGGTGACAAGTTCTATGTTGCCTACGTGCGCGATCCTGACGGAAACAAGTTGGCGTTCGCGTGCTATGATGGAAAGTCTAATCCTTAGGTTTCTCCAGGCATTCCCGGAAGTAGCGATCGAGTAGGAAGGTTGAACGCCAAGCGGACGTTCGCATCGTTGGCTTCAACGACCGATCCGTCCGCCAAGCTGACTGATACGTACCTTGCGGCGACGGTCCAGCCTGGGCCTGTTTGCCTGATCACGCGGCGTGGCGGCGTCATGCGCCGGCTGCTCTGGCCTGCGTTGCGAGGGACCTGCGACGCCTGACGGCCCGGAAGGCAAGAAGGTCCTTTTGTTTTAAGCGAATGGGCCGCGCGAAGGTCGGTGCGGCCCAGGACGGCGGTTGGACGGCGCAGCTTTAAGTGCTAGGTGGCCGCCAATGTTCAATCAGAATACTGCCTCACATACGCGTCGCACAGCCTGAGCGATGTGGGGCCGGATCTTTGCGAAGACCGATTCATTCATTCGAAGGAGTCACAGCACATGTCAGAAACATCGACCGAGGAACTGGACATTCCCTCGCCCGAAGGCAAGGTCAACACGATCGATACCAGCTACGAGGTGGGGCAGGACAATATCCAGCGGAAGATCGGTCCGCTCATCTTCGACATCCACAACCCGGTCTTCCTGATTTCCTCGCTGACGGTCGTTGCCTTCGTGCTGGTGACGTTGATTTTCCAGGAGCAGGCGTCGTCGGCGTTCGGCTGGCTGTTCGATTTCGTGACCAAGACATTCGACTGGGTGTTCCTGTCCGCGGCCAATATTTTCGTGCTCTTTTGCCTGTTCCTGGTGGTCAGCCCATGGGGCAAGGTCAGGCTGGGAGGCACGCAGGCGGAGCCCGATTTCGGCTATCCCTCATGGTTCGCGATGCTTTTCGCCGCCGGCATGGGCATCGGCCTGATGTTTTTCGGCGTGCTGGAGCCGGTCTATCACATGCAGGTCTCGGGGCCGCTGGGATTGGAGGGGCCGATCAATACCGACACCGGCGAGATCGACCAGGCCGCCTTGGCTGAGGCGCGCGGGCACGGGCTGGCGGCGACGATCTTTCACTTTGGGCTGCACCCTTGGGCGGCGTATTGCGTCGTGGCGCTGAGCCTCGCGCTTTTCACCTACAACAAGCAGCTGCCGCTTTCGATCCGCTCGGCCTTTCATCCGCTGATGGGCGACCGGGTCTGGGGTTGGCCGGGGCATATCATCGACATCATCGCGGTCTTCGCGACGCTGTTCGGGCTGACCACGTCGCTGGGCCTTGGGGCGCAGCAGGCGACCTCGGGGCTGCATTACGTGTTCGGCGTGCCCGAAACGCTCAATACGCAGATTTTCGTCATCATGGGCGTCACGGCCATCGCGCTGATCTCAGTGGTGCGGGGCATCGACGGGGGCGTGAAGGTGCTGTCGAACATCAACATGTGCTTTGCGGTGCTGCTCTTGTTCTTCGTGTTCTTCGCCGGTCCGACGATGCAGATCCTGAGGGATTTCTGGTCGGGCCTGTCGAGCTACGTGCAGGACGTCGTGCCGCTTTCGATGCCGTTCGGGCGCGAGGATGACAGCTTTCGCGAAAACTGGACGTCGTTCTACTGGGCCTGGTGGATTTCCTGGTCGCCCTTCGTTGGCATGTTCATCGCGCGCGTCAGCCGCGGCCGGACGGTGCGGGAATTCGTCACCTGCGTGATGCTGGTTCCGACGCTGGTGGGGGTCTTCTGGATGGCGACCTTCGGCGGCACGGCGATCAGCCAGGTGGCCAGCATGGGTGCCGAGAGCGGCGTCTATCAGAACGTCATCTCGGAGTATAACGACTCGCTGGCGATGTTCGCGATGTTCGGGGACATGCCGCTGACCTACGTGACCTCGACGCTGGGGATCATCCTGGTGCTGGTGTTCTTCATCACCTCGTCGGACTCAGGGTCCCTGGTCATCGACACGATCACGGCCGGGGGCAAGACGGACTCGCCGGTGGCGCAACGGGTGTTCTGGGCCACGACGGAAGGCATTGTCGCCATCGTGCTGTTGATCGGTGGCGGGCTAACGGCGCTTCAGGCGATGGTGAATGCCACGGGCATCATCTTTACTGTCGTTCTGCTGTTCCTGTGCCTGGCTATTGTCAAAGGCCTGCGCGACGAGCCGCGATAGGAGATGTTACTTTGTTCGCCAGGGGGCGTGCCAAAAGAAAACGGGGGCCGATTTGGCCCCCGTTTCCCGTCCCCCGTCGACTGGCTTATTTCTGCAGTTCGGTCCAGATCGCGGTGTAGAATTCCTGCGCCTCGGCGGGGCAGGCGGTGGTGAAACGGCCGGCGGCCTTCAACTCTTCGGGCACGACGATCTCGGGCGCGCTCTTCATGTCCTCGGGCATGAATTCCTCGGAGCCGTCGATGCCGTTGGCGTAGCGCGCGAAGGATGACAGCATGGCCGCGTTTTCCGGCTCCATGATGAAGTTCAGGAAGAGCTTGGCGTTCTCGACGTTCTGCGCGTCCGACAGGATCGCGGCGCTGTCCATCCAGACCGGGTAGCCTTCTTTCGGATAGCCATAGGCCACGTCTTCGTTGTTGTTACGCGCGCGGAAGGTCGAGCCGTTCCAGTTGACGGACGCCATGACATCGCCATTGGAAAGCTTCTCGGTCATGCCGTAATCCATGCTCATCCACTTGGGCTTGGCCTCGATCAGCACGTCGCGGGCTTTCTTCAGCATTTCCTTGTCGGTGGTGCAGGGCTCGCCGCCCACGTAGAAGAGCGTGAGGTTCATAACGTCCTGCATTTCCGGCACGACGTTGACCTTGCCCACCAGTTCCTCGGGCGGGTCGAGGAAGACGGCGGAGGTGTTGATGTCGCCGTCATAGGCGGACGTGTTCACCGCGACGCCGGTCGTTCCCCATTGCCACGGCACGGAATATTCGCGGTTCGGGTCCCATTCGACGTTCTTCCACTGCTCGGAGATGTTGCCGTAGTTCTCCATCTCGGGGATGCCCGGCTTCATCAAGAGGCCCTTGTCGATGTAGACGCCCATGTAGCTGTGGGTGGGCACGACGATGTCGAAGCCGTGGCCGCCGGCCTCGATCTTGGCGAGCGCGGTGGTGTTGCTGTCATAGTCGGTGATCGTGACGTCGATGTTGTATTCCTGTTCGAACTTCTCGATCATCTCGGGGCTGGTGTAGTTGCCCCAGTTGTAGATGTTGAGCGACCCTTCGGCATGGGCCGCGCCGGCCAGCGCGATGGCCGCGACTGTGGTGGTCAGGTATGTTTTCATCGTCGTTCTCCCAGTTGAGGTTGTGCGCGGGTTAGTCCCGCTTTCGGTTCAGTATAAAGAAGGCGGTCAGCAAAAGCACGGTCAGCGCGAGGAGCGCGGTGGAGATCGCGTTGACCTCGGGTGTGATGGCGCGGCGCAGCTGGCCCAGCATGTAGGTGGGCAGGGTATCCTGCCCGGCGGATTTGACGAACTCGGTGATGATGACGTCATCGAGCGAGATGACGAAGGCCAGCATGGCACCGGCGGCGATGCCGGGCATCATCAGCGGCAGGGTCACGTGGCGGAAGGTTTGCCAGGGCCGGGCGTAGAGGTCCGAGGCGGCGGTTTCCAGCGCGAGGTCCATGCCTTCCAGCCGGGCGCGGATGGGCAGGTAGGCGAAGGGTACGCAGAAGGCCGAATGCGCGAGGATCAGATAGGCCAGCCCGGTATAGCCGGTGGCGACCTTGATCGAGGCGAAAAAGATCAGGAGGGCCACGGCGGTCACGATTTCGGGCACCATGAGCGGCTGGTTGATCATCACGTAGATCAGCGTCTGGCCCTTGAAGCGACCGCGCCGCGTGGTCCCCAGCGCGGCCATGGTGGCGACGGTGGTGGAGATGAGCGCGGCCGAGACGGCGATCACGAGCGAGCGTACGGTCGCCTGTTGCACTTGCGTGTTATCCCAAGCCTCGACGTACCAGCGGACGGAAAAGCCGCCCCAGAGCGCCACGGATTCGGAATCGTTGAACGAGTAGATCACCATGGTGACGATCGGCGCGTAGAGCAGCACGAAGGTCGTGAGCGCGATGGCGGTGAAGCCGGGCAGGGTGGTGACGGAGAAGCTCTTGTTCCTAGCCATTGGTCTGGTCCCGTGACGTGACGCGGACATAGGCCAGAAGGGCGACCAGAACGATCATCAGCAAGAGCAGCGACAGGGCCGCGCCGAGGGGCCAGTTGCGGCCCTGGCCGAACTGAAGCTCGATGAAGTTGCCGATCATCATGTTCTTGCCGCCGCCGAGGATGCGGGGGGTGACGTAGGCGCCCAGCGAGGGGACGAAGACGAGGATCGAGCCCGCGACGATGCCCGGTTTGACGATGGGCAGGATGACCCGGCGCAGCACCTTCATGCGCGTGGCGTAGAGGTCGTAGCCTGCTTCCACGAGCCGGAAATCGAAGCGGTCGATGGCGGCATAGAGTGGCAGCACCATGAGCGGCAGGTAGACATAGGCCATGCCGATCAGCACGGCGGTGTCGGTGTAGAGGATCTGCAGCGGTGCGTCGATGATGCCGAAATTCATCAGGAAGGTGTTCAGCAGGCCCTGGTTGCGGACCACCTCCATGATTGCAAAGGTGCGGATCAGCAGGTTGGTCCAGAACGGAATTGTGATCAAAAACAGCCAGAAGCCGCGCTTGTTGGGCGGGCGCGTGGCGATGAACCACGCGGTCGGAAAGCCGATGGCGAAAGCGATGAGCGTGGTCAGCACCGACAGTTTCACCGAGCGCCAGAAGATCGTCAGGTGCGCGTCGGCGAAGGTGACGGTGTCGTCGAAGATGTCCCGCTCGAAGAAGACGCGGAACCACGCCTCGGTCGTGAACTCCCAGACCACGCCGGAATATTCGCCCGGCTCGAGGAAAGCATAGACCACCACTATCAGCAGCGGGCCGGCGGCACCGAGCGCCAGCAGGATCAGCGCCGGGATCGAGAGGATCCAGCCGGTGCGTCCGCTGCCATGGGTGGGGCCTGCCATGCTAGTCCTCCAGCACCCGGACGGCGCCGGGGACGAAATCGAAGGCGACGGTCTGGCCTGCGGTCAGGCCGGTGTCGCCCGAGGGCGGGCTTTGCATCCGGGCGACCACCTCGGTGTCGTCGGACATGCGCAGGTGGCAATGGGTGTCGGTGCCGAAGTAGACGGTTTCGGCCACGCGGCCCTGAAGCGCGCCGTCGCCGATGCGGACCTGTTCGGGGCGCACGGCGAGGCTGACTTTGGCGCCTTGGGTGGCGGCGTCGAGGTTCTCGACGGCGATCGTGTCGCCGGTGGGCAGGCGCACGCCGCCCGTCTCGACCGTTCCGGTCAGGACGTTGGTTTCGCCGATGAAATCCGCGACGAAGCGGTTGACGGGCTTGTTGTAGATCTCGCGCGGGCCGCCGATTTGCAGGATCACGCCGTCGCGCATCACGCCGATGCGGTCGGACATGGTCAGCGCCTCTTCCTGGTCGTGGGTGACGAAGACGAAGGTGATGCCGGTCTCGGTCTGCAGGCGCTTGAGTTCCAGCTGCATTTCCTTGCGCAGCTTGAGGTCGAGCGCCGAGAGCGGTTCATCCAGCAACAGCACTTCGGGCGCGGGGGCAAGGGCGCGGGCCAGCGCCACGCGCTGTTGCTGGCCGCCGGACAGTTGCTGGGGTTTGCGGTCGGCGAAGGCCTCCAGCTTGACCAGCGCCAGCATCTCGGCCACGCGGGCGTCGACCTGTGCTTTGGGGTTGCCCTGCATGGTCAGGCCAAAGCCGATATTGTCGGCCACGCTGAGATGCGGGAAGAGCGCGTAGCTTTGGAAAACCGTGTTCACCGGGCGGTCGTAGGGGGCCATCGTGCTGATGTCGCGCGCGCCCAGCAGGATCATGCCGGATGTCGGCGATTCGAACCCGGCGATGAGGCGCAGAAGGGTCGTCTTGCCACAGCCCGAGGGGCCCAGAAGGGTGAAGAATTCACCCTTGCGGATCACCAGGGACACATCATTCAGGGCGCGGACCAGCTTGTCGCCGGTGCCGTATTCCTTGCGGGCTGATCGGGCCTCGACCGCGGCTTCGGTCATGCAGTGTCCCCCATGCTCATCCGGTCAGTGTTTCCCGACAACCCTGCGACATTCAAGTGTTTTCAGTCGTCAATTCCGGGCAGGGCGGGAATTTGATCAAACCATGGGCGGGCGCGTTCGATCTGAGCGCAGAGGGACATGAGCGCGGTGTCGGCGCCGAACCGGGCAGCGAGGTGGATGCCGATGGGCAGGCCGTCGGCGCCGCGGCAGAGCGGCAGCGAGACGGCGGGCTGGCCGGTGGCGTTGAAGGCCGCCGTATAGGGCGAATAGGCGAAGATGCCGTCCTCGCCCATGCGGTAGGCCACGTAATCCTCGGTGTCATGGGCGAAGCGGCCGATGGCGGCGGGCGGCTCGGCCATGGTGGGGGTCAGCAGGATGTCGTGATCTTCGAAAAAGGCGGCCATCTGGCGACCATAGGCGTGGACGGTTTCCACGGCGTCGAGGTAATCGGTGCCACTGACGGTCCTGGCGTATTCCACCGCGCCGCGGGCGACGCCTTCGATGTCACCCTGTCGCAGGTCGCGGCCCTGCTTGGCCAGCGCCCGGCGTACCCAAGAGGCGGTGCCGCAGGCGACGATCTTGGTCCAGGCGTACATCATCCCTGTGGTGTCGGCGGTGGGGCGGGCTTGGGTTACGTGGTGGCCCATCTCCTGCAGTAGGGCGGCGGCGTCCTGCACCGCGGCCTGGCATTCGGGGTGGATGGCCTCGCCCGTGAGGGTGGTGTCGCAGAGCGCGATGCGCAGGGGGGTGTTCGGGCGGTCGAGCGATTCCATGAAGGTGCAGGGCATGGGGGGCGCCACGTAGGGCGCGCCGAGGTCGGGGCCGCAGACGATATCCAGTAGAAGCGCGGTGTCGCGGACCGAGCGGGTGAGAAAGCCCTCGATCGCCATGCCGGCCCAGCCTTCGCCGGCGTAGGGCCCGTCAGGGACCATGGCGCGGGTGGGCTTGAACCCGACGAGGCCGCAGTTGGAGGCGGGAATGCGGATCGAGCCGCCGCCGTCGCTGCCATGCGCGCCGGGGACGATGCCTGCCGCCACCGCCGCGCCCGAGCCGCCCGACGAGCCGCCGGGGGTGCGGTCAAGATCCCAGGGGTTACGTGTGGGGCCGCCATAGATCGCCGCCTCTGTCGCCGCGCCCACGCCGCCCTCGGGCGCGGCGGTTCGTCCGAAGGTGACAAGGCCCGACGCCTCGAGCCGGTCGTAGATGGTGGAATTCATCTTGTAGCTGGTGTTGGCGAGCAGGCGCGAGCCGAGCGAGGCGGGGTGCTGGGTGGATTCCGCGCCCATGTCCTTGAGCAGGAAAGGCACGCCCGTGAGCGGCCCCTTGGGCAGGCCGTCGGCTGTCATCCGGCGGGCGGTGTCGGAATAATCGTGCACCACGGCGTTGAGCGCGGGGTTCACGGCGTGCATGCGGGCAAGGGCGGTGTCGAGGAGGTCGTCGGGCGTGACTTCTCCCCTGGCGACGAGGCCGGCGAGGGAGGTCATGTCGTGGGCGCGGTAATCATCCATTTGGTCAGAATGCACGGGGGGCGCTGGGGTTCAACGGGAATATGAGGAAGCCGCGCGATGGCCAGACCGCGGGGTGGCGAACGGACGGGACTTCAGCGCGCTTTATGTCTGCCGTATCCGGAGAACCTCAGATTGAAGCGCCCACGGAGGCCAATCGCCAGCCCGGGGGGCGGTCTGGCGATCGCGCGGCGGCGCGGCAAGGCCGCGCCTTGATTCCGCGCGGGATGCGTTGATACCTTTGCGCCCAGACTTCATCCGGGATCTCTTGCGCCGCGAGGTCCCGGGCCAGGGCCGGGACGGGGCTATCTATTCCCACCACCGGTCGATGCTGGCAATGTCGTCGTCGGACCATCCGAAATGATGGGCGAATTCGTGCACCGTCACATGCGCGACGAGATCAGCGAGGTCGACATCGCCACGATCGCGCCATTCCGCCAGGATCGGTTCGCGGAAAAGCCAGACGATATCGGGGCCGGTGGGCTGGTCGAAAACCGACTTTTCCGTCATCGGGATGCCGTCATAGAGACCGGTCAGCTCGGTCGGGTCGGTCATGCTGAAATTGTCGAGCATCTCCTGGTCGGGCCAGTCGGCGACGTGGATGGCGACGGCCCGCGCGGCCTTGGCAAAGGCGTAGGGGAAACCCGCCACGGTGCGGCGGGCCACGTCTTCCATCCAGTCGAGAGAATTGTCGGGCGCGGGCATGGATGTGATCTAGGCCGCGCGCCCTGGGTACGCAAGCGGTCAGAGGCGCAGCTGGTAGGACGAGGGCACGTAGGCATAGCCGCTGTCCGATTTCTCGACGAAGCCGGTGGCGGGCCAGGGCATGTGGTAGCCGATGAAGGGCATCTTCTCGGTCGCCAGCATGTCAAGGATCGTCTTGCGGGTCTGGGCGGCCGCCGCCTTGTCCATATCGAACTTCACCTCCCAGTCGGGGTGGGCGAGGGACCAAACGTAGTGGTTGGCGAAATCGGCGGCGATCATCAGGCTTTCGCTATCGCTTTCGATCAGGTGGACCATGTGGCCGGGCGTGTGGCCGAAGGCGGCCATGGCGGTATGCCCGGAAAAGCCCGCATCGCCGTCGCCGATCATGGTGAATTGCTCGGCCAGCGGGCGGACTTTCGCTTCGAAATTGTCGTTGCCGGCGGCGGCCCAGTGGTCGAACTCGGCCGAACCGGTGACGTAAGCTGCGTTGGCAAAGGTCGGCGCGTCGCCGGTCATCAGCCCGCCGATATGGTCGCCGTGCATGTGGGTGATGACGACCGTGTCGATCATGTCGGTGCTGTAGCCCGCGGCCTCGAGCGCCTCGGTGATGCCTTCGGCGTTCAGGCCGGTGTCGAAAAGCACGAGTTCGGACCCTGTGTTGACCACGGTGGGGGTGAAGAAGAACTGCGCCTGATCGGTCGGAATCATCGCGGCCTCGGAGACGGCGTTGAACTCGTCTTCGTCGACATTCAGGCCGAAGATCGTGTGCGGATCGGGGCGCGTGGCCTCGCCCGCCAGAAGCGTCGTGACCTCGAATCCGCCCAGCTGGAAGCGGCGGAAGGGCGGCGTGGCGGCGCCCAGCATGGGCGCGGTGGCCCAGGCGGGCAGGGCGGGTGCGGCGGAGAGGGCGGTGGCCGAGGCGAGGAAGTTGCGGCGGGAAAGGCGGGTGGACATGAAAGGCCTCCTGTTGTTGTCGAGCGAGAGGATAGGGCGGTGCGAGTGAAAGTCGCGCATGGACCGTGCGCCTTTCACGCGAATTTGAGGGCGTGCGCCCGTCATGTAAGGCCGGGACACCCGTGATACTGGACAAGTGCCCCCCCTTGTGACATTTGGCGCGGCAACAGGAGACACCCCATGACAACCACCCGTTTCGCACCCTCCCCAACCGGGTACATCCATATCGGCAACCTGCGCACTGCGCTGATGAACTTCCTGATCGCCCGCAAGGCCGGAGGGACGTTCATCCTGCGGATCGACGACACGGACCCGGAGCGGTCGAAGCAGGAATATGTGGACGCGATCAAGCAAGACCTGGAATGGCTGGGCCTGACATGGGACCGGGTGGAGCGGCAGTCGGAACGGCTGGACCGCTATGCCGAGGCTGCCGACAAACTGCGTGGGATGGGCCGGTTCTACGAGGCGTTCGAGACGCCGACCGAGCTGGACCTGAAGCGCAAGAAGCAGCTGAACATGGGTCGGCCGCCGGTGTATGACCGGGCCGCGCTGGCGTTGAGCGATGAACAGAAGGACGCGCTGCGTGCCGAGCGGGGGAACGGCGTCTGGCGGTTCAAGCTGGATCACGAGCGGATCGAGTGGGACGACGGGATCCTTGGCGACATTTCCATCGACGCGGCGAGCGTCAGCGACCCGGTGCTGATCCGGGGCGACGGGCAGGTGCTGTATACGCTGGCCTCGGTCGTGGACGACACCGAGATGGGCGTCACACATGTGGTGCGCGGGTCGGATCACGTGACCAATACCGCGACGCAGATTCAGATCATCGAGGCGCTGGGCGGCAGCGTGCCGCAATTCGCGCATCATTCGCTGCTGACCGGGCCACAGGGGGAATCGCTGTCGAAGCGGCTGGGCACGTTGAGCTTGCGCGATTTGCGGGCGCAGGGGGTGGAGCCTATGGCGCTGTTGTCGCTGATGGCGCGGCTGGGCTCGGCCGATCCGGTGGAGCTGCGGACGGACATGGCGGAACTGATCGAGGGGTTCGACATCTCGCGCTTTGGCTCGGCACCGACGAAGTTCGATGCGGATGACCTCTTTCCGCTGACGGCACGGGTGTTGCAAGGGCGCGATTTTGCGGATGTAAAAGCGCATATCGTGGCGCTGGGCGTGCCCGAGGACCAGGCCGAGCGGTTCTGGAGCGTGACGCGCGAAAACATCACCACGCTGCACGACCTGGAAGGCTGGTGGGTGATGTTCCGCGACGGGGCCGAGCCGGTGATCGACGACGAGGACCGGGAGTTCGTGGCCGAGGCGCTGGCGCTGATGCCCGAGGGGCCGCATGACGGCGACACCTGGGGGCAGTGGACGGCCGTGGTGAAGGAACGGACGGGCCGGAAGGGCAAGGGCCTGTTCATGCCGCTGCGCAAGGCGCTGACCGGGCAGAACCACGGGCCGGACATGAGCCAGGTGCTGCCGCTGTTGCAGGTGATCAAGGCGAAGGGCTGAGGCGCGGGGCCGCGCTGGACCCTGGCTGAAGCGGGCGTTGGGAGAAAGTGCAGCGGACGGCTGGGACGAGCCCAGCTTGACCGCCGCCGCAGTAACGTCGAAGGTCAGCGATGCAATGACGGTCTGGAGCTCATTCCCGGACGCATTAGAACCTTTTGGCATTTCAATGACCGGGTTTTGAAGCCTGACATCCAATGGCGTCGGGCAATCAGATCAATGCAGATATGGGACCATTCTTCCCCGAACAATCTTACCCGATGCAGGTGCCACCAACGGTCGTTAGAGGCGGCGCCGATCATACTTTCACGCGCTTTGATAAACGAAGCAGATTCACCTTTGGCTGGACCGCTTCCCAAAGAATTGCAGGTGGATGAGTACCATAACTTCTCATGGGCCTCTTTGAGAACACTTTAAAGGTGTGTTCGGGTTGTTGTGTCCTATGGCGAATATGATTGGTTCTATTAAGGAAACTTACCGTTTCCACAACCAGAGTTGATTCATTTGGCGCTTGCACGCACGCTAAACGTGTGTAGCATTAAGGTTGTGTAATGCCTCCCCCAAGCCACTCATTGGCGACCTTTGGTGTTAACTAGGTTCAAGATCTTTCGACAAGCAGAGTTCAGGGCACCAAAGCGTCAATCTACCGAAGGAAATTTCAGGTCTTACCAATTCTTGAGACAGCCTAAATTCTTCACCGCCCGCAACGTTCCAGCAATCTGGAATAGGAGCAATGATGGATCAGATCAGAGAGAAAAGAGGCTTTGCCGCCGGAACGCGGGTTCTTTGTCCCGATGGACAAATACCGGTCGAGTTCATCGACATTGGTGAGCGTGTCATAACGCGAGATGCAGGAACCGCACGCGTAACGAACATCTCCAGGCACACCGTTCGAACAAATTTCATCAGGTTCAAGCCATATGCTCTGGATGAAACGGGGCCCGTTTCGGATCTTGTTCTGCCTCCCGATCAGACGGTCCTAGTGCGAAACTGGAGAGCGAGTGAAGCCTTCGGGGTAGACCGCGCATTGGTCGAAGCGGCATCGCTCGTGGATGATCTTTTCATCGAGATGACGGAACCTCGCCTAGAGGTGCTTTTTCAAATCTCATTCTCGTCTCCCCATATCCTTTATCTTGAGGGAATTGAGGTCGGATCGGCGGATGCAACCCCGGCACGAGGCACGCGAACTCATCCGGAAAAAATCTCGAAGTCACTCAACAGCATTCTTTTCTCGGGTCGGTGAGGCCGGCATTCGGCGCGTTCCGAGCAACAACAGTAACTTGCCCATCGTGATCGACGAACCATCCGATGAAAAAGCAGCAATCGTCGAAAGAGGATCAAAATGCCATATACCACTCAACTGCCGAATGGAGTAATTGGCCTCGATGCAGACGGGCTGCCAGTCATAACGACAAGTTTCGCTTCGTTTCTCAACGCTCTGAGTCCCGGTGCCGAATTTACTGACTATGACGTTCCGGGCAATCAGGGGACGACGACTCTCGAGAATGGAGACGATTTCGCGATGCGATTTGTCGACAGCGGGACCGGTGATATCACCACGGTCGATCAAGGCACGTATCAAGGTGAGTTCACGCTGTCGACGGCATCTGCAACTGCCAACATCTTGGGAAACAGCGTGACGGTTACTCTGAATCCTATTCAGGGCGATCTCTACCAAGATGAAAACGGCGATTTCTTCATGATCACAGATGAACCTCTTACCGAGGATCGTCTGGGCCTGACCATCGAGGTTGACCCCCCGCTACTCCCCCCCCTGACTGCTGACCTGAACTTGTCGGACCCTTTGGATGGCGTTCCGATCATAGGAAATGCCGTAGCGCCCCTTGTCCAGCAAGTGCTGGACACCGCCGTGGTGTCATTCGACGTCGATACGGACGGCACGCTGACTTTTGATGACGCCCTGATACCGTGCTTCACGAAAGGAACGATGATACTGACGAAAACAGGGGGCGTTCCTGTTGAATCCCTGAAGGTTGGAGATCGGGTCTTTACGAGAGACCACGGGTTCCAGAAAATAAGATGGATTGGCTGCGCGGTCCTCAACGGCAACACGCTCCGCGCGAATGAAAACATCCGACCTATTCGCGTTCAGGCGGGATGCCTGGGGAATGGCGTGCCTGTTGACGATCTTGTCGTGTCCCCCCAGCATAGATTTCTGGTCGTGTCGGAAATCTCGGCCCGAATGTTCGACACTTTGGAAGTTCTGGTTGCGGCGAAGAAGCTGCTCGATATTGATGGTGTCACACGCATCGATAGCTGTGAGTCGGTAGAGTATTATCACTTCATGTTCGACCAACACGAGATCGTATATGCGAACGCAACGCCGACGGAATCCCTTTATACCGGGAAACAAGCATTGTTGTCGGTCGGTGCCGATGCGCGTCAGGAAATATTCACGTTGTTTCCGCAACTCCAGGACAAGGACTATCGTCCAAATCCGACCCGCCTGATTCCGAAAGGAAAGAAGCTGAAAAATCTTCTTTTCCGGCACATCAAAAATAAAAAGAAGTTGCTGTCAGCTGAGCGTGAACTGGTGGATCGCTAGTTTTCCATTGGGGGAGTGGACCTGAAAACCAGGTGCTATTGGAAATACATTGACTCGAGCCCGTGGTGTAACACGGCAGGCAGATCAAGATTTACAAGCGCTGACAATTTCACTTCAAGACCCAACATTTGCGCTGGAGCGTCCAAACTGGAGGCTGATCCGTCCTCAGCATAGGTCAGCTTCGTCCGCATAGCAGACGCTCGGTAATGGCGCAGCGGATGGCCGGAGACCTCGTTTCGCCGCGTATCTGCCATCGAAGCCATCAGCCTCGCGGCGAGTGACCCAGTTCAGACCGGCCTTCGGGCAAGAAAACGCGGTATCTTGGCAGCTGATCGGTGCTTCTTTGCCGATGGCCTGCGTATTTGAGCAACACATCGATGCGGGTCCGCGCCGAGAGGCTTGTTGGAGGCCCTGATTCCACCTCATCAAGATGGTCTGTCAACACCGCTACCTGGGATCGAAATATGTCTAGCGCCATAGTACTGATCGGACTGCTGATCGTTGCCGTCCTGTTGTTCGCACTGCTGAGGACGTCGGCGCGGGATCGGGTTTGACGGGTCCGCCTGTTGAGCCAGCGGCGCTTCCGTGGCGGGCGTCGCCGTGCGTTATGGTGCGAGGCCCGCGATCTTGCGGGATGCGGATCAGTCCCCGAGGGGGCTGAAGGTCGACACCGGCTGCACCTTGGCCCCGACCCGGTCGAGCATGTCGTTCACCAGCGCGGTTTCCTTGCGCTTCAGCTTTTGGTGTCGCGGGTAGAGAGGGCGGCGGCGGTCGTCCAGGATGGGAGCGTCCCAGCCGTCGGTCGTGTCGAAGAAGCGCTGCACGCCATCCTCGCCAAACACATGCAGGTAGCCCTGGACCACCACGTCGATATAGCTGAGCAGAACCGGGCTGACGGCGTCGGGGTTCTGATGCTGGCCGTCCTGGATGGCGAAGACCACGAGATCGGCGTCCTCGGGCAGGTGGGTGCGGACCTGGTGGCGGGCGGGTACGCGCCTGTAGGCCCGCTCGCGCGCGTCGAGCGCGGCCCATTCGGGGCCGGGCACGCCGGCCACGAGGCCGTCGATCTGGGCAGTGGTGTCGGGCACGGCCGTGAGATACGCCACCTCGCGCAGGGTCGTCTTGCGCCAGGCGCGCCGCCAGCCCGAAAGCTGCGCGGGGTGGGCATCTTCGTAAGCGTGGGTGCCGCGGTTCACCAAGCTGCCATAGCCGAAGAAGAATCCGGGTTGCACGTAAAAATCACCTTTCCAACTTGCCCCTGATGTCAACAGGCGTGGGCGCGAAGGTCAAGGTGTGCCGGCAAACCGTGAGCGGGGTCTGTCATTCTGCTTGCAGAGGTCCGGAGCGGTCACTACGCTACTAAAGTATCGGAACGGGAGAACCGGCGTTGCCGGTGCCGAAGGAGCAACCGCCCCGGAAACTCTCAGGCGCAAGGACCGGCCGATGTAAGACTCTGGAGAGATCGCGGGACAAGGCCCGCGGCGCCGAAGGGATAGCGATCTCAGGCGGAAGGACAGAGGGGGCATCGGTCGCGTCATGCGAGACGCGAAACGGATGCCGGTTGCCCTGCCAGATGCGCCCGGTGCGAGATGCGAAGGAGAGCCACTTGGACGATCTGCGCGAAACGCCGCTGACGGGCCTTCACAAGGCGCTGGGCGCGAAGATGACCGGCTTCGCGGGTTATGACATGCCGCTGCAATATGAGCGCGGCGTCATGGGCGAGCACCTGCATACGCGCCAAAAGGCCGGGCTGTTCGATGTCAGCCACATGGGGCAGGTCCTGATCCGCCACGAGGCGGGCTATGCCGGGGCCGCGCAGGCGATGGAGCGGCTGGTGCCGGTGAGCCTGTTGGGGCTTGGCGAAAAGCGGCAGCGCTACGGGTTCTTTACCAACGAGGCGGGCGGGATCCGCGATGACCTGATGCTGACCAACAGGGGCGATCACCTGTTGGTGGTGGTGAACGCGGCCTGCAAGGCCGACGACATCGCGTGGATGCGTGAAGGACTGCCCGAATGCGAGGTGGTCGAGGTGACCGACCGCGCGCTGATCGCGTTGCAGGGTCCGAAAGCGGTCGAGGCGCTGGCGCCGATCGCCGGCGGGTGCGAGATCATGAAATTCCTGGATACCGGCATTTTCACTTCGGATTACGGGGAGTTGTGGGTGTCACGCTCGGGCTATACCGGCGAGGACGGTTACGAGGTTTCTGTGCCCGAGGCGCAGGCCGAGCCGCTGGCGCGGGCGCTGCTGTTGCACAAGTCGGTGGAACCCGTAGGGCTGGGCGCGCGCGACAGCCTGCGGCTGGAGGCGGGGCTGTGCCTTTACGGGCAGGATATCGACGCGGAGACCTCGCCGGTGGAGGCGGGGCTGAGCTGGGCCATCCAGAAGGTGCGCCGCCGGGGCGGGGAGCGCGAAGGCGGGTTTCCCGGCGCGGAGGTGATCCTGGACCAGCTGGAGAACGGCGTGGCGCGGTGCCGCGTGGGCCTGCGCCCCGAGGGGCGCGCACCGATGCGCACAGGGACACGAATTTTCGGCAGCGAGACGGGCGGCGACGCCTTGGGCCACGTCACCTCGGGCGCCTATGGGCCAAGCATCGAGGCGCCGATGTCGATGGGATATGTCGCGGCGAGCCACGCCTCGGTCGGGACAACGCTCTATGGCGAGGTGCGCGGCAAGCGCCTGCCGGTCAGGGTGGCGGATATGCCGTTCACGCCGTCAAATTTCAAACGCTGAGCATCAGGGAGACTTGCATGAAATACACCGAAGAACACGAGTGGCTGGACCAGGACGGGGACATCGTTACGGTCGGCATCACCAGCCACGCCGCCGAGCAGCTGGGCGATATCGTTTTCGTGGAACTGCCCGAGGTGGGCGCCGAGGTGACCAAGGACGACGAGATCGTGGTGATCGAGAGCGTCAAGGCGGCGTCGGATATCCTGGCGCCGCTGGATGGCGAGATCGTGGAAGTGAACGAGGCGCTGGCCGATACGCCCAGCAAGGTCAACGAGGACCCCGAGGGCGACGGATGGTTTTTCAAGATCAAGCCATCGGACACCTCGCCGATGGACGATTACATGGATGAAGCCGCCTACAAGGATTTCATCGACTGATCCGCGCAGCCGGGTGCAAAATTTTTGAGAAATTTTGGCAAAAATCTTTTGAAGATTTTTGTGCCTCCGGCGGGGATATTTTGAGCCAGAGGAAGCGGGGGCGGTACAGTCGCCCCGGCGCAATCTTTTGTCCGACACCTGGGAGTGCCTGTCATGCCGTTCGAGCCCACCGACTATCTGCCTTATGATTTCGCCAACCGGCGCCATATCGGGCCGTCGCCCGAGGAGATGGCCGAAATGTATGCCGCGTTGGGGGTAAAGGATCTCGATCAGTTGATCGACGAGACGGTGCCGAAATCGATCCGGCAGGCCGAGAAGCTGGATTTCGGCAAGCCTAAGTCCGAGCGCGAGCTGATGCACGAGATGCGGATGGTCGCGAGTCAGAACAAGGTTTTGGTGAGCCTCATTGGGCAGGGCTATCACGGCACGGTCACACCGCCGGCGATCCAGCGCAATATCCTGGAGAACCCGGCGTGGTATACCGCCTATACGCCGTATCAGCCCGAGATCAGCCAGGGGCGGCTTGAGGCGTTGTTGAACTTCCAGACGATGATCTGCGACCTGACGGGGTTGGAGGTGGCGAATGCCTCGCTGCTCGATGAGGCGACGGCTTGTGCCGAGGCGATGACCATGGCGCAGCGGGTGGCCAAATCGAAGGCCAAGGCGTTCTTCGTCGACCGCGACTGTCATCCGCAGAACATCGCCGTGGTCCAGACGCGGGCCGCGCCGCTGGGGATCGAGGTGATCGTGGGCGACCCGGAGAAGATGGAGGCGGACAAGGTCTTTGGCGCGCTCTTTCAGTATCCCGGGACCTATGGCCATGTGCGGGATTTCACGGCGCAGATGGAGGCGTTGCACGCCGAGAACGCGATCGGCATCGTGTCGGCGGACCCGCTGGCGCTGACGCTGTTGAAGGAGCCCGGCGCGATGGGGGCAGATATCGCGGTGGGCTCGGTCCAGCGGTTCGGCGTGCCGATGGGCTATGGCGGGCCGCACGCGGCCTACATGGCCTGCAAGGACGCGATGAAGCGGGCCATGCCGGGCCGGATCGTGGGGGTGTCGGTGGATTCCCATGGCAACCGGGCCTACCGGCTGTCGTTGCAGACCCGCGAGCAACATATCCGGCGCGAGAAGGCCACGTCGAATGTCTGTACCGCGCAGGCGCTGTTGGCCGTCATGGCGTCGATGTATGCCGTGTTTCACGGCCCCAAGGGGTTGCAGGCCATCGCGCAGCGTATTCACCGCAAGACCGTGCGGCTGGCCAAGGGGCTGGAGGCGGCGGGATTCAAGGTGGATCCGCAGGCCTATTTCGACACGATCACCGTGGATGTGGGCCCGTTGCAGGCGGCGGTCATGAAATCGGCCGTCGACGAGGGGATCAACCTGCGCCGCGTGGGCGACACCCGTGTCGGCATCACGCTGGACGAGGCGACGCGGCCCAAGAATATCGAGGCGGTCTGGCGCGCTTTCGGGATCGAGAAAGTGGACGAGGATTTCAAGCCCGAGTACCGCGTGCCGGAAAAGATGCACAGGAAGAGCGGGTACCTGGAGCATCCGATCTTTCACATGAATCGGGCCGAGACCGAGATGATGCGCTATATGCGGCGGCTGGCAGACCGGGATCTGGCGCTGGACCGCGCGATGATCCCATTGGGGTCTTGCACGATGAAGTTGAACGCGGCGGCCGAGATGATGCCGATCAGCATGCGGGAATTCGCGCGGTTGCATCCGTTCTGCCCCCAGGACCAGGCCGAAGGGTACCGCGTGATGATCGACGACCTGAGCCAGCGGCTGTGCGAGATCACCGGCTATGACGACATGTCGATGCAGCCCAATTCGGGCGCGCAGGGGGAGTATGCGGGGCTGCTGACCATATCCGCCTATCATGCCGCGAATGGCGAGGGGCATCGCAATGTCTGCCTGATTCCGATGTCCGCGCATGGCACCAACCCGGCCAGTGCGCAGATGGTGGGCTGGAAGGTGGTGCCGGTGAAGTCGGCGGCGAACGGGGATATCGACCTGGAGGATTTCCGCGCCAAGGCGGAGGCCAATGCCGACAACCTGGCGGGCTGCATGATCACCTATCCCAGCACGCATGGCGTGTTCGAGGAAACTGTGCTGGAGGTGTGCAAGATCACGCACGCGCAAGGGGGCCAAGTCTATATCGACGGGGCCAATCTGAACGCCATGGTGGGGTTGTCGCGGCCCGGTGACCTGGGCGGCGACGTGAGCCACCTGAACCTGCACAAGACCTTCTGCATTCCGCATGGCGGGGGAGGGCCCGGCATGGGGCCGATTGGTGTGAAGGCGCATTTGGCGCCGCATCTGCCGGGCGACCCGCGCGGGCATGGGGACGGGCCGGGGCCGGTCTCGGCGGCGCCCTATGGCTCGGCCTCGATCCTGCCGATCAGCTGGGCCTATACGCTGCTGATGGGGGGCGATGGGCTGACCCAGGCGACGCGGGTGGCGATTTTGAACGCCAACTACATCGCCAAGCGGCTGGAGGGCGCGTATGACGTGCTGTACCGGGGGCGCAATGACCGGGTGGCGCATGAGTGCATCCTGGACACGCGGCCTTTCGCGGACAGTGCGGGCGTGACGGTGGACGACATCGCCAAGCGGCTGATGGATTGCGGGTTTCACGCGCCGACGATGAGTTGGCCCGTGGCCGGGACGCTGATGATCGAGCCGACGGAATCGGAAACCAAGGCGGAGCTGGACCGGTTCTGCGACGCGATGCTGGCGATCCGCGAGGAGATCCGCGCCATCGAGGACGGCCAAAGCGACCGCGAAAACAATCCGCTGAAACACGCGCCGCACACGATGGAGGATCTGGTGCGGGACTGGGACCGGCCCTATAGCCGCGAGCAGGCCTGTTTCCCGCCCGGCGCGTTCCGGGTGGACAAGTACTGGCCGCCGGTGAACCGGGTCGACAACGTATTCGGCGACCGGAATCTGGTGTGCACCTGCCCGCCGATGGAGGAGTATGCCGAGGCGGCGGAGTGACTATGTAATCAGGCGGCCTCCCGGAGGAGACCGCCCTTACTTTGGTACTGAAATCACTCTCTAAAATCCTTGGGTCGTGCCCGGGACAGGGGCATGACCCTCGTTCGGAAGGCGGGAGAACCCTTCAAACGACTGCCCATGGGTCGCGGGGTCCTAGCGATCGGTTCAAACTAATTTAGAAGAATTCGGAATTGTGCAGCGCACACGGATTTCGTGATCGCGTTGTACGTTCCGAACGGCATCTGAATCGTCCGATGTGATGTACCATTTGAACGCCGGACACAGTGTCTGGTTCCGACAAGAATACCGGTTCGTGTCGTTTCAATTTAAGCGAGAATTTGGCGGCGATCAGTCGCTTTTGTCGTCGTCTGGTCGGCTTGGCGCGTTGTCGCGCAGTACGGCGAAGGCATCTGCCAGATTTTGCCAACTGGCCTCGTTCGCGGCGGCAAGCAGGTAGCCGGTTTCGATGCCCGCGTTGTAATCGCGGCCGTCCAGCATCCGCACGACGCCGCCGGCGCGTTCGACGATCAGAACGCCCGCCGCGTGGTCCCACGGGTTGAGCGTGGAGGACAGCAGGAAATCGGCATGGCCCTGCGCCAGCATCCGGTATTCGTGGCACGAGCAGCGCAGCGAGCCCGTGCGGCCGAATTTCGGGATAAGCGGTGCCAGCTGTTCCTGCACCGCGTGGTCCATCAACGAGAAGTGGATGTAGCCCGAAAGGCTGTCGATCTCGCCGCCTTGCGAGGTCGAGACCGGGCGGGCGCGGCCGGTGGCGCGGGTCATTTCGGTGGGGCCGTCCTCTTCGGCGGCGATGAAATCGTCCATGACCGGATCGTAGAGCAGGCCGAAGACCGGTTTGCCGAAGCGGGTGACCGAGACGATGACGCCGAACACCGCCAGACCATTGACGAAGTTCCACGTGCCGTCGACGGGATCAAGGATGAAGGCCAGTTCGGCCTCGGCCAGCTTGCCGCGCAGGGCAGGGTCGGCGGCGGCGGCTTCCTCGCCCACGACGAGGGCGTGGGGGAACATCTGTTGCAGGCCGCGCGCGATCATGGCCTCGGCGGCGTGGTCGGCCTCGGTCACCAGGTCGTCGGGGCCGGATTTCGAGGTGATGTCAGCGGCGGCAAGGTTGCGGAAGCGGGGCATGATCTCGGCCCGGGCGGCGCGGCGGACGAGATTCACGAGTGCGGCCTTCTGCGCCTTGGTCAGCGGTGAGGACACGGGGATGGGCAGGGTTTCCGACATTCGGGGCACTCCTTGGACGACTCGGGGGTGTGTGAGTTGCTGACGGAGTGCCATCGCGATGCCGGGACCGCAACCGGGTCGGGTCGGCTTTTGGCCGGTTATTCGCGGCTGCGCAAAACTTGTGCGGGACGGGCTGATATCGGGCCCAGGGCAAAGGCGAGGCCCGCCAGAAGGCTGATAAGTGCGCCGCCTGCGACGATACCGAGGGCGGGTGGCCAGGCCACGGCGAAGGAGGTTTCCATCACGTAGTGACTGACCGCCCAGGCCCCCGCGATGCCCGCGCCGAGCGCGACGCTGCCTGCCGCCGCGCCGAGGAGCGCGGCGCGCAGCGACAGGCCCCAGAGGATGCGGGCGCGGCTGGCCCCCAGCACCTTGAGGATCGCGGCCTCGTAGCTGCGAGCGCGGGCGTCGGCGGCGGCGGCGCCGATCAGGACCATGAAGCCGGTGAGCAGCGTGGCGGCGGCACCCCATGCGGTGGCCGAGGCAAGGCTGCCCAGAAGGTCGCTGACCCGCGAGACGGCGTCGCGGACGGAAATGGCGGTGATGTTGGGGAACTGGCGCGAGAGGTCGCGGAGGATGGCGGTTTCCGACTCGGCGTCGGAATAGACCGTGGCGATATAGCTGTGGGGCGCGTTCACCAGCGCGGCCTCGTTCAGGATCATGATGAAGCCCATGCCGGCGGTGGAAAAATCGACCTCGCGGAAGGAGGTGATTTCCGCCGTCAGATCGCGGCCGAGGATGTTGAGGGTGATCTCGTCGCCCAAGGCGAGGCCCATCTCCTCGGCCTCTTCGGCGGCGAAGCTGACCTGGGGTGGGCCGGAATAGTCCTCGGGCCACCAGTCGCCATCTGTGATCGTGCTGCGGTCGGGAAGTTCGCTGGCGTAGCTGACGCCGCGATCGCCTTGCAGGACCCAATGCTGGCCTGCCACCTCGGCTGCGGGCTGGCCGTTGATCTCAGAAATGATGCCGCGAAGCATGGGCGCGGCGTCGACGCGGGAAACGCCGGTGTCGCTGTCCAGCCGGGCGGAGAAGTCGGGCATCTGGTCGCGCTGGATGTCGACGAAGAAAAAGCTGGGGGCGCGGTCGGGCAGATCGCGGGTGATGGCGTCGCGCAGGTTGCGGTCGACCTGGCCCACGGCGGCCAGCACGGAAAGGCCGAGGCCGAGTGAGAGGACGACGGCGCTGGCGGTGCTGCGCGGGCCGCCGATGGCGCCGAGCGCCCAGCCGAGCGCGGTACGGCCCCGGGCCAGTGGGCGCAAGCGGCGGGCGGCGGCGCGCAGGGCGAGACCGGCGAGGGCCAGCACGACGAGCGCGGCGGCGATGGAGCCTGCCGTCCAGTAAGTGAGCGTGGCATTGCCGGAGAACCATGCGGCGACCCAGACCAGCGCGGCGACGAGGGCGGCGGTGGTCAGGATGAAACCCGCGCCGGGGATCGTGCCGGAGGTGTCGGCGTCGCGGTAGAGCGCAGCGGGGCGGATATCGCGCGCCTGAGCGAGCGGCCAGAGGGTGAAGATGAGGATGGTGAGGGCGCTGTAGATCGCGGCCTCGGCCATGGGCCCCGGGTAGGGCGCGAAGACCGCCGGGACCGGGAGTTGCGCGGTGATGATGGGCGACAGCAGCACCGGCAGGCCAACGCCAAGGGCGAGGCCGAGGGTGATGCCAAGGGCGCCCAGAACGGCGACCTGCATCAGGTAGGTGAGGAAGATCGTGCGTTGGTCCGCGCCGAGGCTGCGGAGTATGGCGATGGTCTGCGTCTTGCCAGACAGGTAGGCGCGCAGTGCGGCGGAGATGCCGACGCCGCCCACGGCCAGCCCGGAGAGGCCGACGAGGATCAGGAACGCACCGAGGCGCTCGACGAATTCGGCCACGCCTGGCGCGCCGTTGCGGGCGTCGGACCAGCGCATGCCGCTGCCTTCAAGGGCGTCCTCGGCTTCGGTCCGCGTCGCGTCGAGATCGGTGCCGGGGGGCAGGTCGAGGCGGTAATGCGAGGAAAAGAGCGTGCCGGGTTCCAAGAGGCCCGCGCCGTCCAGCGCGCTGCGCAGGACGATGGTGCGCGGGCCCAGGCCGAAGCCGCCGGTGCGGCTGTCGGGTTCGCGGTCGATCAGGGCGCGGAGGGTGAAGGACTTGGAGCCGAGCTTGACCGTGTCGCCGGGGGCGACACCAAGGCGGTCGGCGAGGGTGGGGTGCATGACGAGGCCGTTGTTTGCCAGCGCCTCGTCGAGGGGGATAACGGGGGAAAGTTCCACCGTGCCCACAAGGGGATAGGCGGTATCGACGGCTTTCACTTGCGTCAGGCTGCGGTCCTCGCCGAAGACGGCCATGGAGCGGAAATCGGCAATCTCGGAGACCCGGGTGGCGGTGTCTTGCATCCACGCAAGTTCGTCCGGATTGGCGAAGCGGTAGGTCAGTTCGATCTCGGCGTCGCCGCCCAAGAGCGTGGCGCCTTCGCGGGCGAGGCCTTGCGAGATGCTTTCGCGGACGGTGCCGACGGCGGCGATGGCCGCGACACCGAGGATGACGCAGGCGAGGAAGATGCGGAACCCGTGCAGGCCGCCGCGCAGTTCGCGGGCCGCAAGGCGTGCGGCGAGGCGGAGTTTCATGCGGTGCGGGCCTTGGGGGGCTGACGCTCGGAAAGGTGGCCGTCGCTGAGTTCGGCCACGCGGCCGCAGCGGTCAGCCAGGCCGGGGTCGTGCGTGACGAGCACCAGCGTGGCGCCGTGGCGTTCCTGTAGCCCGAACAGAAGGTCGATGATGGCCGTGCCGGTGGTGCTGTCGAGGTTGCCGGTGGGCTCGTCCGCAAGCAGGATATCCGGGCGCGGGGCGGCGGCGCGGGCCAACGCCACGCGCTGTTGCTCGCCGCCCGAAAGCTGCGAGGGGTAGTGGTTCAGGCGTTTGCCCAGGCCCACGGCGGTCAGTTCCTCCTCGGCGCGGGCGAAGGCATCCGGGTTGCCGGCCAGTTCGAGGGGTGTCGCCACGTTTTCCAGTGCGGTCATGGTGGGGATGAGGTGGAAGGACTGGAACACGACGCCGATATGATCGCGGCGCAGGCGGGCGAGCGCATCCTCGGACATGGTCGTGAGGTCGTGCCCCAGCGCCTTGACCGTGCCGCCGGTGGCGCGTTCCAGCCCGCCCATCAACATCAGCAGCGAGGATTTGCCGGAACCCGACGGCCCCACCAGCCCAAGCGTGTCGCCACGGTGGACATCGAGGCTGATCGCCTCAAGTATGTCGACGGGGCCGGCATTGCCTTGCAGCGAAAGCGCGGCCTCGCGTAGCGATAACACGGGGTCTGTCATGGGGTTCTGCCTGTCTGCTTTTCGTCGTTTCACATATGGGGTCCGGGCCTTGACGGGCAAGGTCGCGGCGCTTGTTTTCCTTGGTTTACCGGCATTTGGTGAAGAGCCGGTGACGATCCTGGCGCTGGGTGACAGCCTGACGCAGGGCTACGGGCTGGCGCAGGAGGACGGGTTCGTGCCGCAGCTTCAGGCCTGGTTGCAGGGGAACGATGTGGCCGCCGAGGTGATCAACGCGGGCGTGTCGGGAGACACCACGGCAGGCGGCGCGTCACGGGTCGAATGGAGCCTGACGCCCGAGGTCGACGCGATGATCGTGGCGCTGGGCGGCAACGACATGCTGCGCGGGCTGGACCCGAATGAGGCGCGGGCGAACCTGAGCACGATCCTGGAGGTGGCCGAGGGGCAGGACCTGCCCGTGCTTATGGTGGGGATGCAGGCGCCGACGAATTTCGGGCCGGATTACAAGGCGGCGTTCGACGCGATGTATCCCGAGTTGTCCGAAGAGTTTGGCGCACTTTATTTCGAGAGCTTTTTCAAGGGGTTGGGAGAGGGCGATCCGTCCGAGCTGCAAGGGTATTTCCAGTCGGACGGGATTCATCCCAATGCTGAGGGGATTGAGCGGATCGTGGAGGCAATGGGACCCGCGGTGGCGGATCTGGCAAGCCGGGTGGAGTGAAGCCGCGCGGGGCTAACGCGCGGCTTGTTCCTTGACCGGCTTCGGTTCAGAGAACCGTGACCACCGTGCCCAGCGGCACGCGCTCGTAGAGGTCGATCACGTGCTCGTTGATCATGCGGATGCATCCGTTAGACACCGAGCGCCCGATCGAGCGAGGCGCGGTGGTGCCGTGGATGCGGAAATACGTGTCACGCCCGTTCTGGAACAGGTAGAGCGCGCGCGCGCCCAACGGGTTGCCTTTGCCGCCCGGCTGGACGTAATCGTTGCCCTTGAACTTGGCATATGTTTTGGGCTCGCGCTCGATCATTTCATTGGTCGGGCGCCAAGTGGGCCACTTTTTCTTGACGTCGATCGTGGCGCGGCCGGTGAATTCCAGCCCGGCACGGCCCACGCCGACGCCGTAGCGGCGGGCGCGGCCTTGCTCGGTGATCAGGTAAAGGAAATGCGCCTTGGGCAGGATCAGCATCTGGCCGGGAGCATACTGAGCCGAGATGTTCACATCTTGCGGCATGTATTTTGGAGCGATCTGGAACGATTGCGCGGCGGCAGGCAACGCGGGCGCAGTGGCGGCCGCGGCCGCGGTGGCCACGAATTGGCGGCGATTCATCATGTTTTCTTCCCCTCGAAACGGCGGCAGGTGGGTATGGCGATATTCCGCCACATGAGCATTTAGAAATCAAAAACAAGTGAATGGCAGGAGGGCAAGCGATTCTGTGACCGTCAAGCGTCAGTTTTCCGAAGCTGCGGCAGAGAGGTAACGGAGTGCCGCGCGGGGCAGCCGCAGGGCGGTGCGGCGCAGGAGGGCCGGATACTCGATTTCGCCTGAAAGCAGGTGCATGTAGTCGCGTTTCAATGTTTGTGAGGCGGCGAAGGTGCGGCCGAAGAACGGTTGCAAGCGTGCGGAAAAGATCAGCGGACGCAGCAGGCGGGCCTGCGCGATGGCGCGGCGGATCGGCTTGGTCGCACTCGTGTAGAGCGGCAGGGCGCGGCTGGTATCCCCTTGATCCAGAGCGGTTTTTGCGGCGCGGGCGGCGAGGGCGCCGGAGTGGATGGCGTGGCCAATCCCCTCGCCGGTGATCGGGTCGACAAGGCCGGCCGCGTCGCCCACCAGCAGGACATTGCCCTTGCCGGGGATGGGCCGAGGGGCGCCGAAGGGCAGGAAATGGCCTTTGACCTTGGCGGTCTGGCCGGTTCCCAGCTTGTCGAGATAGGTGGCGAGGTGCGATTTCATGTCGGGGTTTTCGGCGTGAAGGCCGCCCAAGCCTATGGTCGTGCTGGATTTTTTAGGGAAGGACCAGCCGTAGCCCCAGTCGGCGGCGGCGAAGTCGATGCGGATGGGCGTGGCCTCGGTCGGCGCTTGCGAGGGGCCTTCGACCTCCAGCGCGAAACCGATGGAGTCCTGGGAAAAAGGCTTGCCGAACAAGGACTTGGCGGTGAGGCTTTGAACACCGTCGGCGGCGATGAGGAGCTTGTAGGAGAGGGTTTCGACCTCGCCCAGAGCGACTTTATTGGCTTTGAAATCAAGGGCTTCGATGCGGTGGCCGGTATAGTCGGCGGCCCCGGCGGCAAAGGCCTGTTTCAGCAGGTGGTTATCGAAGTCCCAGCGCATGGTCAGGTGCAGTGGCGGGACGTTCTGGAGGTCGCCAAGAGATTGATGTTTGAGGTAGAATTCGAAATTCCGCCGCGTCTCGAACAGGTCGGCGGTGATCTGCATCCCGAAAATGTCGGACAGATGCGTCGCACAGCGGCCCGTCACAAGCCCGCCGCAGAGTTTTTGGCGTGGAAACAACGCCTTGTCGACCAACGCCACGCTCAGGCCCAGGGTGCGGGCCTGAATGGCGGCGGCTGTACCGGCGGGGCCGGCGCCGAGGATGACAAGGTCGAAATCGGGCATCTTGGAAAGGGGAGATAGAGCATCCCGAAGGGCGCGAAAAGACGTGTCGGTATCGCGTCGGTTTCCTGGTGGTAACGCGGCGGTGCGGTGAGGTTAAGCCCCGGTAAGGGATTTGGGCGAGGATGCGGGCTCGCCACAGAGGAGCCCGACATGCCCACCAAGACCGAACGCGCCGCCCGTGCCAGCCTGATGCAGAGCCTGATCTATCTGCAGCAGGAAAGCTGGATCCCCGACACGATCGCCGAGGAGATCCCGGAAGCGTGGCACACGCTGGAGATGGATGTGCCGAAGGAGGAGCCGAAGGAGAAGGTGACGCTGTATCTGGACCGGTCGGTGGCGCGGTTCTATCGCGCGATGGGGAAAGGGTACCAGGGGCGGATCAACCGGTTGCTGGCGACGTATATGCAGATGCATCTGGCGAAGGAGGTAAGGTTGGAGGAAATGTTAAGGGAGAGGGTTGGGATGGGGGAATAGACTCCAAGGTCGAACCTGCACAGGATGAACGTGAAGATGCCTGAGGCGCTGCGGCCTCAGATGCTGGCCCAGTCGGTGAAGCGGACGGGCTTGGCCGGGCGGAAGGACGCATGGGGCTTTGGCTTGGGCTTGGGTGTCGGCTCAGGTTGCGTCTTGACTACTCTCCTACCCCACAAGCATTGCCGTCGATTGTGCCGAAATTAGAGCGGTTCAGGTGCCATTTCCTGCCGATTTCATGCCGCAGGAATGGTTGGTGGATCTTACCCAATTGGTGAAGCCGCGCATTCTAGATTTAGCGACAGTTGAGTTCTTTTTGAACCATTCGCGCCATCGGGTCGCCAAATGAGCATTGCACTTACGATAATCATTTGGAGGAAAGACCATGCCTACCTTGACCGACTACCGGGTGCTTCATGACGGTCCCTTCGAGATCGACGCGACGCCGAACAACGGCATTCCGGACCAAAAGATCCTTGAATTCGACGTGCCTTCCGATTTCCAGCAGGGCACCGGCACCGAACGCCCGATCCTGGCCTATGTCGTCAAATACGTTAACGATGATGGCTCTTTCGGCGTCTGGGTCGATGCAACATTTCCGCTGACCCAATCGCAGCGCGATCATACGATCATTTGGGGCAATTCCGACAACCACGAAAAGGGTCTGTGGGAATGCGTCCAAGGCACGAAATTCGAGCCCAGCGAAACCATCAAGATCGTTTTCGGCTGCATCAAGGGCCGGGCGCGGATCCGCGACGTGGTTCTTTGGTACCAGCGGCACGTTTGATTTCTGATCAATGAAGATTTTTCACCAAGACTTTTTAACAGGAGAATTCCAATGGCTCTTAGATGGCGTTCCATTCTGTCCAGCGGTTCTATCACCATGGGCGATTCCAACGAAAACGAGTTCCATAATTTCAACCTGAGTGTTGCCCCGCAGGACAGCGCCGCAGCACTCTTGATGTTCAGTGGCAAGAACGTGGATTTCGAGCGCAACTTCGTGACAATCAACATGCCGAACCCGACCGCGCTCAATGACATCAGCCATAATGAGGCGGATGACCACGACTGGTTCGTTTCTCGTATCCTGCCGACAGGCAACCACTGGACCGGGCAGACGCACCGCATCAATCCGGGCGTGCTGCGCACGGGCGCCAACCATTTCGGCGTGCATGCGCGCACGTCGGACGGTACGGCCAAGGCAACTGCGTCCGAGAACGTGGACAATTTCCAGATCGCACGTGTGTTCGTGCTCTATACGCAGGATTGAGGTGAATGCGCGGCTTTGGCGTTGCCGGTGATGTCAGAGGTCCCGGGTCGAGCCCAGTACGGGAAGACACTCAAAGACGGTGCCCGGCAGATCGACGAGGCGCGCACGCAGTTCCTGCGGAACCGCTTTCGCGCACGCGTCGAATGCTATGCGTTCGACGTCACCTCGCAAATTTCTTGTGCTTCAGACGCTTGGGCTCAAGCGCATCCGCTCCCAGACGGCGCTTCTTGTCTTCCTCGTAATCCTCGAAGTTGCCTTCGAACCATTCCACGTGGGCCTCGCCTTCGAAGGCCAGGATATGCGTGCAGATGCGGTCGAGGAAGAAACGGTCGTGGGAGATGACCACGGCGCAGCCGGCGAAGTCCACCAGGGCGTCTTCCAGGGCGCGGAGGGTTTCGACGTCGAGGTCGTTGGTGGGCTCGTCGAGCAGCAGGACGTTGCCGCCTTCCTTGAGCAGGCGGGCCATGTGGACGCGGTTGCGTTCGCCGCCTGACAGGAGCGAGACTTTCTTTTGCTGGTCGCCGCCCTTGAAATTGAAGGACGAGCAATAGGCGCGGGAGTTCACTTGCGCGTCCCCCAGCTGGATGATCTCGGCGCCGCCGGTGATGGCCTCCCACACGGTGTCGTTGTCCTTGAGTTCGTCGCGGGACTGGTCGACGTAAGAGAGTTCGACCGTGTCGCCGTAGGACAGCTCGCCCTTATCGGGCTGTTCCTGCCCGGTGAACATCTTGAACAGCGTGGATTTACCGGCGCCGTTGGGGCCGATCACGCCGACGATGCCGCCGGGGGGCAGCGAGAAGGTCAGGTCCTCGATCAGAAGCTTGTCGCCCATGGCCTTTTGCAGGCCCTCGACTTCGATCACCTTGCCGCCAAGGCGGGGGCCGTTGGGGATGACGATCTGGGCGCGGGAGACCTTTTCACGCTCGGACTGGTTGGCCAGTTCGTTGTAGCGTTCGATCCGGGCCTTCTGTTTGGATTGGCGGGCCTTCTGGCCTTGCCGCATCCATTCCAGTTCGCGTTCCAGCGTCTTCTGCTTGGACTTGTCCTCGCGCTTTTCCTGCTCCAGCCGCTTGGCCTTTTGTTCCAGCCACGCGGAATAGTTGCCCTCGTAGGGGATGCCGCGGCCGCGGTCCAACTCGAGGATCCAGCCGGTGATGTCGTCGAGGAAATAGCGGTCGTGGGTGACGATCAGGATCGTGCCCTTGTAGTCGATGAGGTGCTGTTGCAGCCAGGCGATGGTTTCGGCGTCGAGGTGGTTTGTGGGCTCGTCGAGGAGCAGCATGTCGGGCGCTTCGAGCAGCAGCTTGCAGAGCGCGACGCGGCGTTTTTCGCCCCCGGAGAGGGTGGTCACGTCGGCATCGTCGGGGGGGCAGCGGAGCGCCTCCATCGAGACGTCGACCTGGCTGTCGAGATCCCATAGGTTGTTGGAATCGATCTCGTCCTGGAGGGCGGCCATCTCGTCGGCGGTCTCGTCAGAATAGTTCATCGCCAGTTCGTTGAAGCGTTCGAGCTTGGCCTTGTGGGCGGCGACGCCGAGCATGACGTTTTCGCGCACGGTGAGGCTTTCGTCGAGCTGGGGTTCCTGCGGCAGATAGCCGACCTTGGCGCCTTCGGCCGACCACGCCTCGCCGGTGAAATCGGTGTCGAGGCCGGCCATGATCTTCATCAGGGTGGATTTACCAGCGCCGTTCACGCCGACGACGCCGATCTTCACGCCGGGCAGAAAGCTGAGATGGATGTTCTCGAAGCATTTCTTGCCGCCGGGGTAGGTCTTGGAGACGCCCTGCATGTGGTAGACGTATTGATAGGCTGCCATGGTCCGTGCTCTTTTCGTAAAGGGGATGCGTTGAGGCCCATGTAACCGCGCCGGGCGGTGAATTCAAACGGGATAACGCGTCAGGCGCGTGGGTGCAGGCGGGTGACGCGGGGGGCGTCCGGGTCCTTGCCGAAGCCCGCGGGCAGGGGCAGGTTGGCGGAGAGCCAGGCGATCATGTCGTCGCAGGGCTGGGGATGGGCCAGCACGAAACCCTGTATCGCGGGGCAGCGCGCGACGCGCAGGAGGCGCAACTGCTCGGCGGTTTCGACCCCTTCGGCGGTAACATGGGTGCCCAGCTTGCGGCACAGCTCGATGATGGAGCGGACGATGGCGCGGTTGCGCGGATCGGTGGCGATGTTGGCGGTGAGCGAGCAGTCGAGCTTGATCTCGTCCACCTCGATTTCCGAGATATGGGCAAGGCCCGCATAGCCGGTGCCGAAATCGTCGAGCGCCACGCGGGCGCCAATGCGTTTGAGCCGCTCGACGGCGGTGGCGATGGTGCGCCCGCCGCCTTGCAGGATCGTGGTCTCGGTGATCTCGACGCAGATCTGCGAGGGCTTGAGGCCGCGCGATTGCAGCGCCCAGTCCAAAAGGCCGGCGTAGTTCACGTCCGTGAGCGCCTCGGCGGAGACGTTGAGGGAGAGGGTCAGATCCTCGAACCCCGCCTCGTGCAGGCGTTTGAGCGCGTCGAGCGACAGGTGCATTGACTGGTAGTCGAGATCGGCCAGCACGCCGGCGCGGCGGGCGGTTTCGAAAAACGCGCCGGGGGGCAGTTGGCCGAGGCGGGAATGATTCCAGCGCAGCAGCGTCTCGCAGCCGGTGATGCGCCCGCGCGTGAGGTCAAGCTGGGGTTGCAGGTGTACGGTCAGTTGTTTCTCGGCGGTCGCGAGGCGCAGTTCGCGGGCCATCCGGTTCTGCGCGATCTGCACCTGCCCCAGGGCGGGGGTGTAGAGCTGGACGCGGCTGCGGCCGCGCATCTTGGCCTCGTAGAGGGCCTGGTCGGCGTGATGGATTAGGGATTCGTCATTTTCCTTGCTGTCCTGGGCCAGGCAGGCGCCGATCGAGAGGCCCACGCGGATTGCCTGGTTGTTCCACATCAGCGGCTCGTCGGTGGCCCCAAGCAAAAGTTCGGCCCGGGTCAACAGCGCGTCCTCGGTCGCCATGCCAAGGCAGACCAGCAGGAATTCGTCGCCGCCGATGCGGCAGGCAAGATCCTGCGGGCCGCAGAAGCGGCGCAGGAGGTCGGCCACGTGCATCAGTGCGGCGTCGCCGGCGGCGTGGCCCAGCGTGTCGTTGATTTCCTTGAATTTGTCGAGGTCGAGATGCAGAACGCCGACGCGCCGCTCGGCCAGGGCGCGGGCCACGATGTCGGAGGTGAGGTAATGCGACAGCCGCTTGCGGTTGGCCAGCCCCGTCAGGTCATCGTGATGGGCGGCGTGTTGCAGGCGGGCCTTGGCGCGGCGCAGGTCCTGTTCGGTCTCGACCGTGCCGGTCACGTCGCGGCAGGTGACGGCGATCTTGTGCCCCGTGGGCGTGGCCAGCAGCGTGAAGCTGTGCAGGTTCCAGAACGTCTCGCCATTCGCGCGCATGTGCCGGGAGAGGTGGTCGCGGTCGAAGATGGCGCTGTGGATGTCATAGCGGAAGGCGGCCACCTTGGCGGGGTCGACGCGGGCGCCGTCGGGCAGGACATGGGCCATGACCTTGATCCCGCGCACGCGGTCGAGAGACGTGGCGAACATCGCCTCGGCGGCGGGGTTCATCCATTCGAGGTGCCCTTCGATATCCTGGATGATGATGGCATCCTGGGTCCGGTTCAGGAATTGCGGGCAGCAGGCCGGATCGGCCAGAGGCCGCGACGGGGCGGCCCCGTCCGCTGACGGCCCCTGCGCCGCATCGGTGGGATGCGGGTGCGGTATGTTGCTCTGCTCTGCCACGCCCATACTCTTGCGGTACTCACCAAAAGCCCTCTTGCCACGCGGCGCTTAACATTCCGTGCGCCGTCAAAGGCTAAATCCCTAAAATTGCGTCGAATCCCTATGGCGAGATGAGCGGTGAAAAGGCTGGACATCCCGCCGCATCCCGGCGATTTCAGGACAACCGCAAAGGGAGAGGACATGCGTGTGCGCTTGCCGATGACGCGGCCCGGCATGGTGATCGGGCTTCTGGGAGGGTCGTTCGACCCGCCCCATGCGGGGCATGTGCATATCAGCCGCGAGGCGCTGCGGCGTTTCGGCCTGGACCGGGTGTGGTGGCTGGTCAGCCCCGGCAACCCGTTGAAGGCGCGGGGGCCGCAACCCTTGGCGCGGCGGATGGCGGCGTGCCGGGCGCTGGCGGGTCATCCGCGCATCCATGTCAGCGATTTCGAGGCGCAGGTCGGCACGCGCTATACCGCCGAGACGTTGGCGGTGTTGCAAAAGATGCGACCGCATGTGAGGTTCGTCTGGCTGATGGGCGCCGACAATCTTGCGCAGTTCGAGCATTGGCAGGACTGGCGGCAGATCATCGAAACGGTCCCGATCGGCGTGCTGGCCCGGCCCGGGCAGCGTATTTCGGCGCGGATGTCGAAACCGGCGCGGATCTATCGCACGGTGCGCATCCCGGCGCGGCAGTCGCGGGCGCTGCGGTTTGCCGCCCCGCCGGCGTGGTGTTTCGTCAACGTGCCGATGAGCGCGCTGTCGTCGACGGCGCTGCGAGCACGGGGCGACTGGGGCGATATTTCGGAAAGTTGATCGCAAGACCGCGACATGGTGCCGACAGAGGCGAATTGTCGATTGTGTGACTCGCCGCGCTTGGGTTAATTGGGCCCATGCGTGAGAACATTTCCCGACGGTTCCTGTTGACGACGGCGCTGGCCAGCCTGGCGAGCGGTGCCCTGGCGAACGCTCCGAAGGTATCGCTGCGCCCACAGTTGCGCCCCGAGGGTGGCGCCGAGGCGGCGCGCATCCGGTCTGTCCCGAGCGTCGACGCGCTGATCGAGCGCGCCAAGTTGGGCGGCGATGTGGGGTTTGCGGTCCTCGACATAAAGACCGGCAAAGTGCTGGAAGGCGTTGACGCCGGCGAAGGTATGCCGCCCGCGAGCGTGATGAAGGCGATTACCGCGCTTTACGCGATGGAGACGCTGGGCGAGGACTATCGCTTTGAGACGCGACTGATCGCGACCGGGCCGGTCAAGGACGGGGTGCTGGATGGCGACCTTGTGCTGGCGGGCGGCGGTGATCCGGTGCTGGACACCAATGGTCTGGCCGACATGGCCGCACGGTTGAAGAAGGCCGGGGTGACCCGGGTGACCGGCAAGCTGCGGGCCTGGGCCGGGGCGCTCCCCTTTACCCGGTTCATCGACGACGAGCAGCCCGAGCATGTGGGCTATAATCCGTCGCTGTCGGGGCTGAACCTGAATTTCAACCGGGTGCATTTCGAGTGGAAGCGGTCGGGCGGCGATTACACCGTGGCGATGGACGCGCGGTCGGACCGCTATCGCCCGTCGGTGCGCGTGGCGCGGATGCGCGTCGCCAAGCGCAAGGGGCCGGTTTACACCTACGAGGACGCGGGCGATCACGATGCGTGGACCGTGGCGTCGGGGGCGCTGGGCAATGGCGGGTCGCGCTGGCTGCCGGTGCGGCGGCCGGGGGACTATGCCGCCGAGGTCTTCACCGCGCTGGCGCAGGCGCAGGGTGTTACGCTGAGTGCGGGAGAGGTGTTCAAGGGCACGCCCGAGGGCGAGGTGCTGGTCAGTCACCTGAGCGAGCCGCTGGTGCCGATCCTGAAGGATATGTTGAAGTATTCCAACAACCTGACCGCCGAGCTGGTCGGGCTGACGACCAGCGCCGCGCGGCTGGGCCGGCCCGTGGGCCTGGCCGATTCGGGCGCCGCGATGAGCGCCTGGGCGCAGGACATGCTGGGCATGACGGGGGCCAAGCTGGTCGATCATTCGGGCCTGGGCGAGATGTCGCGGGTGACACCGCTGGCCATGGCGCGGGCGCTGGCGAAGGTACATGGGGATGGGCGGCTGAAGCCGATCCTCAAGCCGTTTTTGATGCGCGACAGCCAAGGCGGCATCATGCGGGACCATCCCGTCAAGGTCGCATCAAAAACCGGGACGCTTTATTTCGTCAGCACACTGGCGGGATATGCGACGGCGCCCGATGGCACCGAGCTGGCCTTTGCGGTCTTCACGCATAACGCCAAGCTGCGCGAGCCGATCGACAGCCGGTCGGACACGAGCCCGCCGGGCGCGCGCAGCTGGAACCGCCGGGCCAAACAATTGCAGCAGGGTTTGATCGAACGCTGGAGCGTTCTTTACGCCGGGTAAGATTGCAGGCGGCGAAGACCTTTGGTTGCAATGGTGGCAGAGTCTGCACCTTGAGCGGGAATATCCGCGAAAATGTTGGCCTGTTGGAAACAATTACCTCAAATTTGCCTTAATTCGGAGCGACACTCCGGCGCGAATGCAGCACCAGTAGGAGTAGTTTAAATGTCACGTATCTGGGTATTCGGATCCGTCCTCGTCACCGTCATTGCGGCCTTGAAGACCTTGCTGGTCGTGCATTTTGCCTATGGAGGCGCCGTGACTGCGCCGAGCCCCGTGGTGCTGTCGGGCCTTTTCGCGCTGTTCTTCGCGTTGACAGCCATCGTCGCCTATGTTGCCTGCACTCAGCTGAGCCGCCACGTGGTGCAGCAGCGCCGTGAAAAGCTAGCCCCGGGGATGGGCGAACCCGTCGCCAAGGAAACCGTCATCCTGCGCCACGCGCCGGACTGGGGCCTGTCGCAGGCCGAGGCGGACGTGGCGATTTTCGTGGCCAAGGGATTTTCCAACAGCGAAATCGCCGACATGCGCGGCAGCGCGATCACCACGGTGAAATCGCAGCTGGGCCGGATCTATCAGAAATCGGGGCTTGAATCGCGCTATCAACTGATTGCTTTCGTCACCGACGAGGTCGTGTCGATGGCGCGCGAGGCCGAGGAGCCCGCCGCGAAGGTCAGCACCAAGGATGCTCTGCCGCTGGTCGGGCGCCGCAAGCAGCACGCGGCCTGATACGGTGGACGGCATCACTGGACCAACCGAATGAGTTCGCAGTGATGCCCCGTCAGGGTCAGTTGGCCCGATCCGAGCTCTAGCCCAACACTCTCCAACACACTGTCCAATACTCCGTCGACCGGCGTGGTGAGTGCTGCCAGAAGCTGGGCCGGTAGATTGGCGAGCAGGGTGTTGACCACGGGGGCCGCGAGGCCGGTGACAAGGCCCTGCTGATCCGGTTTGATACGGATTTCAGTGTTTTCGGATGACAGGAGCGTGCTGACGGCGTTGGTCGTCAGAAGTTCCGAGCCGAAGCTGCGCACGGTGTCGCCGGCGGCCACGTCGCCATGGGTGAATGTGATGCGGTCGGTGTTCGAGCTGCCGACGCTGACGTGGCTGCGCGCCTGAACCACAAGATCGGCCAGCACCAGATCGGGCAGGAGCGGCACCGGGATGGCGATGCGCACGGTCAGCAGATCGGCAAAGCCGAGGCTAGCGGGATCAACGGGCGCGGTGGCGCTGGTGCCTGCAGGCAGGGTGCCGAGGTAGAGCGCGGCGAGCGACGTGCCGTTTGCCGGGTGCAGGGGTGTGTGCGACACCAGAAAGGACGCGGCGGGATCGGACGGGCGCGAGGCGCTACAGCTGATTTCCTCCAGCGTGGCGGTGGCGCCGGCGAGTTCCACATAGAGCGGCACGTGCAGATCGGTGGCCACAACGTTGCCGGCAAGGCCGGTCAGAAGGCCGGGATCGGCGTCGATATCGAGGCCAAGGCGCGCGGCGGCGCGGTGCAGTTGCACGCCTTCCTCGCCCAGGGCGACCCAGCCCGATTGCGCGGGCGGCTCCCCTGCCGTCAGTTGCGCGTCGACGCCGACGATGCCGGCGATGTCCAAATCCAGACCCAAGGAGGCGGCGTCGATATTCTCGCTGGCGACCACGGCCTTGACGATATCGAGGGCGGTCACGTCGATTTCGGTCAGGAAATCCGTGGCTGTGAGGCCAAGGCGGGTGTCGATGCCGCCCACGACGGCGGCGACGTCGATCTGTTGGCCCGTAGCGGCGCTGGCAAGCCCGGCGAGGCTGCCGGCGAGGGCGGGCGGCAGGTCGGCGGCCAGCGCGTCGAGCAGGGTGTCGACTGTTGTAACGGCGTTCAACACCTCGGCCGGGTTGCGGGAGGTGCCGCCGGTGAGCGCGTCGAGGGTGTCCATCAGGGTGCCCAGATTGACCTGCGCCTCGGCCAGAAGGGCGAGGTCGCCCACACCGATCGCGGCGCCGACGCCGTATTCCGCTGTCAGCACGGCGTCGAGCGCGGCGGGATCGATATCGGCAAGGTGGCTGTTCAGTGAAAAGCTGGCCGCGCCGGTCCGGGTGGCCATGGCCGTGCGGCTGAGATCGACGGTGGGCGTGCCGCTGAAGATCTGCGCGAAATAGAGCGGTGATGCGTCGCTGAGCGTGACCTGGGCGGCGTTCACGATGTCTGTATCGTCGTCGAGGGGCATGAACCGCTCGGTCCGGGGGATGGCAGGGTTGCGGAAGTAGCGCCCGGTTTGCAGCTCGGTGAGCGTGGAGGCGGCGCGGTCATTTTTGGTTATGGCGTCAACCGCGCGGGTCTCGGCGGCAGAGGCGTCGGCCACGGCGCTCATCGCGCCGAGGTCGCTGGCGACCTGAAGCCGGGCGCGGTCGCGGTAGAGCGCGGCCACGTCGACGCCGAGCGCGACGAAGCCGAAGAGCACGGTCAGCATCAGCGACACGATGATGGCCACGACGCCGGACTCGTCGCGCCGGAAGCGGGCAAGGCGGTCAGTAAGCGACATAGGCCCGCCCCTTGATGGTGTCGATCCCGAGGCCGAGAAAGCCGTTGGCCACGTCGAGCAATGTGCCTTCGGCGGCATAGGTGACGTTGACGGTGATGCTGCCCATCGACGCGGCGGAATAGTCGAGCGAGGTGGAGAGCGCCTCGTTCGTCAGCAGGGGGTAGCGGGTGGCGCCCTCGGTCAGGTAGGTGGTGGCGATGTCGCGCCGCTCGGTCTCGTCCAGCCCCGCGACCGAGGCGCGGGCGGCCCCGGCGGCCAGTTGATGCACCGAGTGGCTGACGCCCATGTAGAAGCCAAGGGTGATGATGCCGAGGATCAGCGCGAAGAGGATCGGCGCGATGAGCACGAACTCGATGGCGACGGCGCCGGTGGTGTCACGGACAAAGCGGCGGGCGGCGGAGGTGAGGCGGTGCAGGGTCATGGTCTTAGCGTCCCGCGAGGATGTTGTCGAAGATCGAGAGCGCGGCTGGCCCCACCAGCACCACGAAAACCGCCGGCATGATGCAGAAAATCAGCGGGATGGTCATCAGGACGGGCAGGCGGGCGGCCTTTTCCTCCATCGCGATCAGGCGGTTGGCGCGCTGTTCCGACACCAGGTTGCGCATGGCGCGGGCAAAGGGTGTGCCGTAGGTGTCGGACTGGTCCAGCGCCTGGGTGAAGATGGCGATCTCGGGCAGCGGCACGCGCGCGCGCAGCTTATCATAGGCGGTGCGGCGGTCGTTGGTCATGGCGATTTCGGACACCAGCTGGCGGGTCTCTGCGGCAAGCTCGGGGGCGCTGTATTGCAGTTCGCGGGAGACGCGGTGCAGCGCCTGCTGCGGGCCCTGGCCCGCCTCGGACGCGATCACCAGGAGTTCCAGCAGGTCGGGAAAGCTGCGGCGGATTTGGCCCATGCGGGCGCGGCGGCGGGAATCGACCACCATGTCAACGCCCATCGACAGGCCGAGCGCCACGGCCAAGACAATGGCCGAGGGGATGAGCGCAGGCATGCCGATGGGATAGACGGTCGCCACCCAGACACCACCGGACAGGAAGGCGCCGACGGGCAGGACCGTTTTCAGGAAAGCGTAGATCAGAAGCGCGTCGCGGCCTTGGTATCCGGCCGAACGCAGGTCGGCGGCGGTGTCGCGTGCCTCGCCGCCGAGGATCACCGATAGGCGTTCGCCCAAACGCAGGACCACCCGACGCAGTGCCGTGTGGATCCCGGCGAGCACGCCGGACCGGCGGGCCGTCCCCGTTGCGGCGCTGCGGGGGCCAAGGGCCTCGCCGTTCGCGCGGCGCAGGCGCAGCATCAGGACGGCGCGGCGGCGTTCGGTATCGACCAGAGCGCCGAGGCCGAAGGCCACCAGGATCAGACCTGCGAAAGCCATCCAGGACAGGATATCCACCATGGTCTCAGACATCGGGGCGCCCCATTCGGGCCATCACGAAGACCCCGAGTGCCACGCTGGTCAGCGCGACCGCCGCCATCACCTGGCCGCGCGGATCGGTAAAGAGCGGCTGGAGATAGGCGCCGTTCAGTACGAAGAGCGCGAGCGCGATACAAAAGGGCAGGGCCGCGAGGATCATGGCGCTGGCCCGCGCTTCGGACGAGAGTGCCCGTGCCTTCTTGCGCAGCTTGCGGCGTTCGCGCAGCTGTTCGGCGAGGTTTTCCAAAGTCTCGACAAGGTTGCCGCCGGAATCGGCCTGAAGGGCGGTGGCCACGGCGAAGAAGCCGATCTCGGCAGTGCGCAGGCGCATGTAGAGTGCCGCGAGGCTGTCCTGAAGGGAGGTGCCGAGGCAGATCTCACCATGGGTGCGGGCGAATTCGGCCTGCACGGGGCCTGTGGTGGTCTCGACCACGATGCGCAGGGAATCCGCGATGGGCCGTCCGGCGCGCAGGCCGCGGGCGAAGATGTCGAGCGCATCGGGCAAGCCTTCGGTGAAGGCGGCCTGGTAGCGGGCGCGGGCATGGCGCAGCACGACCAGCGCCAGCAGGACCGGCAGGACCACGGCGAGCACCAGCGCGATGAGCGGGTTCATCCCGGCGTAAAGCACCGCGAGGCCGTAGATCGACAGCGCGGCGATCGCGATCTGGATGCAGATATCGGTGGGCGTCAGCCGCAGGCCGGTCTGTTCCAGCAGCGCCTCGATCCGGGGGGTGAGGCCGGTGATGTCGGGCGTGTCGCGGACGGTCCGGCGCGGCGGTTTGGGCGCTGCGGGCCGGGGGCCAGCGAGGCCGCGCTGCATCCGGGCCTGATGGCGGCGGCGGGTGCGGTCGACCTGGACCAGCACGCAGAGCACGAGGCCGGTGAAGGTGACGATAGAGGCGGTGAGGACAATCAGGAAAAGGCTCATTGGATTATCCTCTCAACACGGCGTCGAGGTCGGCGCTGACGCCGTAATCGGCGGCGCGGCCGGCGAATTTGGGGCGATAGCCGGAATAGCGGTAGGTGCCGCGCACTTGCGTCCGGGTGCTGTCGGGGTCGGTCTCGAAGGTGAAGAGATCCTGGAGGGTGACGACATCACCTTCGAGACCGGCGACCTCGGAAATCGAGGTGATGCGACGGGTGCCGTCGCGCATCCGGGAAATCTGGATCACCAGCTGCACGGCATCGGCCAGCTGCCGGCGTACGACACCGGAGGCCATGTCGAAGCCTGCAAGCGCGGCCATGCTCTCGATCCGGGTCATCGCCTCGCGCGGGGAGTTGGCGTGCAGGGTGCTCATCGAGCCGTCATGGCCGGTGTTCATGGCTTGCAGGAGGTCGAGCACCTCGTCGCCGCGAATCTCGCCGATGATGATGCGGTCGGGGCGCATCCGAAGCGCATTGCGCACCAGCGTGCGCATGGTGACCTCGCCCTTGCCCTCGACATTGGGGGGCCGGGTTTCGAACCGGACCACGTGGGGCTGCTGGAAGCGCAGTTCGGCGGCGTCCTCGATGGTGACGAGCCGTTCGGTGGCGGGGATGAAGGCCGACAGCGCGTTCATCAGCGTGGTCTTGCCCGAGCCGGTGCCCCCCGAGACCAGAACGTTGAGGCGCAGGTGGGCGGCAAGGCCGAGAAAGCCCGCCATCTGCTCGGACAGCGAGCCGTTTGCCACGAGCGTTTCCATCTTCATCGGGTCGGCGGGGAACTTGCGGATGGTGATGGTGGGGCCGTCGATGGCGAGCGGCGGAATGGCGACGTTGACGCGGCTGCCATCCTTGAGGCGGGCATCGACCATCGGCTGCGCCTCGTCGATGCGGCGGCCGACGGCGGCGACCATGCGGGAGGCCACGGCGTGGACATGGGCGTTGTCGCGAAAGCGCGTGGCGGTCAGTTCGAGCTTGCCGCGGCGTTCGGCATAAACCCGGTCGGGGCCGTTGACCATGATGTCGGTCACGGTTTCATCCGCCAGCAGGCGTTCCAGCGGGCCGAGGCCCAACATGTCGGCCAGCACGGCCTGAACGAGGTCGGCGACCTCGCGCCCGTTGAGATGCATCTTGCGCTTTTCGGACAGGCCGTGGATCGCGTCGTGGATACGGCTTTCCTGCTCAGCACGGGGCAGGCCGGCCATCTCGGTGAAATCGAGCACGTCGGAAAGCGCCTGGATCATCTCGCCCGCCATGGCGGAGATGTCGGAGCCGGACGCGGTGCCGGCGTTGACGGACTCGACCAGCGCGGGAAGTTTCGGTTCGGGCGCCGGGCGCGGTGCGGTATCTGACGCGCGGGGCGGTGCCGGAGCTTGGGTATCGGCATCGGCAGGAGGATCGGCCGGGGCGTCGTGGGCCGGAGCCTGCGTTGCAGGCGCTGTGTGAGAGTCGGCATCGCCCCCCAGTTCGGCCACGGCCTGCGCCAGGAGGGCGCGTTGCTGGGAGAGCGGGATCGGCGTCTCGGCGGCCTCGACCACGAAGGTCAGCGCCGTGTTCACCTTTTCCTCGACCGACAGCCCGTCGGCGTCGATCTGGCGTGCGATCTGCAGTACCCGGTCGAGCGCGGCCCGATTGTGATGCTCGATAACCTCGTGTTTCATCCGAACAATCTTTTGCGGGGCTTGGGTTGGGCCGTGGCAACGCTGGCCGGTTGGGTTGCGGCGTCGAACACGGTGCGCACGGCGCGGGACCAGGGCGCGCGCGGTTGCAGTGTGACGAGCGGCTTGGCGGCCTTGTGTGCGCGGGCCAGCGCCGGGCCGCAGCAGGGCAGGGTCGCGGTGAGCGGCATTTGAAGCGTCTTGGCGATGTCCTTGGGCCGCAGGCCCGCGTCCTTGCGGGTGTCCGACAGCACGGCGAGGATCGGCAGGTCGGGGTGGTCGGCCCGGATCTGGGCAGATAGGCGGCTGGCGGCGTTGACCCCGGCAAAGCCCGCCGGCAGGACCAGCACCAGCCGGTCGAGCGTGCCGATCACGTCGGGCTGGCGCAGGGCAAGGCCGCGGGGGAGGTCGACGATGACGGTGTCGAACGCCTCGCGCAGGCGGGGCAGAAGGGCGGCGATGCCCGGCTCGTAGGCGGCGGCGGTCTGGTCGCCGCGCACCTGCCCGGAATAGAGCGAGAGCGTGTCGCTGACCTGGTCCATCGTCGCGCCGATGAAGGTGCTGTCGACGCGGTCGGGGGCGCGCAGAGCATCGAAGAGACCGCGGGTTTCGTCCCGGTCGAGGTCGATGGCCTGGCTGCCGAATTCCAGATCGGCATCCACGAGCGCGGTATTGCGTGCGGCACCCTTGGGGGCGGCGGCGTGGGCGGCGAGGTTGAGGGCCAGAAGGCTGGCGCCGGTGCCGCCCTTGCAGCCGAGAACTCCAATGGTGAGGCCTTTGGTGAGGCCTTGATGGGTTTCGAGCGCCGGGGTCGCCGGTGCGGCGGCGGGGCCGGGCGTAGGCGCGGTGGTGGCGGCAAGGATGTCCGACGCGTCGGCCGGAAGGCAGAAATAGTCGCGGGCGCCGGCCTGGCGCAGGGTGCGGTAGGTGGCGATGTCGTCGACAGTTCCCAACACGATCACGTCGATACCTGCGCGGGCCAATTCCTCGACGCATTCGATGGCCATGGGCAGGCTGATCTGGCCCATCTCGGCCAGGATGCATTTCACCGGTGAGGCGTCGGTCAGGAGCCGCGCCGCGCCGCTGAGCCCGCCGCCATGGATCGCCTTGGCCATCTGGCCGCTCTCAGCCAGCACTGCGCGGGCGGCGGCGGCGCCTTTGTCCGTGCAGACATAGGCCTGAAGCGCGGGGGCGATGCCGTCTTGGGTATCGAAGGGCATGGGGCGGTCTCCGGTTACGGTGGAACTTTGGAAGAGTGGAAGGCTGCGCGGAGCGACCCGTTTGGGCAGTAGGGCCGCTCCGTCGCCGGGGCGCTTATTAAAGTTCGCCGTCACCTGCTTCGCCACCTGCGCCGGCAGAACCGGGATCTGCCATAGCATCACTCATCGTCTCGAAGCTGTTGTTCGTGTTTTGGCCGAGCGTCGCAACGCTGGCGACGATTACGGCGCCGACAAGCGCGGCGAACAGTCCGTATTCGATGGCGGTGGCGCCGTCCTCGTCACGGGCGAAGGTGCGGGCGATGGTCTTGATGGATTTGCGTGCGATGCTCATGTTCGTGTCTTTCTCTGGTTTGGAACAGGTTTGTGGTTGCGGGCCGGGACGACCCTGGTGTGCCCTGAACCTGACGCCTGAAGGGACAATGCGAAATCCTCCCTCGGTCGGTGGACGGCTTTACGACCCCATCGTCGGAAGGTCGTCCGACCAAGGTCGTACGGGTTTCGGGAGACATTCGGGCAGCTTTGTGGCGGTGCGGGCGTGCGGGTGATCCGGCCTCCGGGGGGTAGGATGCGGGACAACGGTTCGGGACGTGGCAGAACGTGGTGATAGCCGCGGGTGGACGGATTTTCCGGCGTTGATTCGCCTCGTGGCGGAGGTCCCGGGTCAGGCCCGGGACGGGTGGGCCCTAGCGGCTGCGGTCGAGCTTGGTCGCGAGGTGGATCAGAGACTCCGAGCCGCGCACGCCCTTGGCGTCGCCGATGCGGTCTAGCGTGTCGTCGAGTTCCTCGGTGGTCTCGGCCTCGAGCGTGACGATGAGGTCGAAGCGCCCGGAGGTGGTGTGGACGCGGCGCACGCCGGGCAGGGATTGCAGGCGCGACAGAACGGTGGGCTGGCTGCGGGCCTCGATCTGCACCAGCGCGGTCGCCCGCAGGGGCGCGCGGCGCGCGGCGTTGAGGCGCAGGGTATAGCCCAGGATGACGCCGGAGGATTCCAGCCGGTCGAGCCGCGCCTGCACGGTGGTGCGCGCAAGGCCCAGCCGGCGGGCGATGGTGGCCACGGGCATGCGGGCGTTTTCCTGCAGGAGTGCGATCAGGGCCTCGTCAAGTTCGTCTGTTTGCATGATTCCCTCGGCGTTGTGCCGAAATGATACTGCATAAAGTGCAATCTGCCCTGACAAAATCACCACGTTTCGCGGCACACTATGGAAAAGACGACCCAAGAGGCAGAGCGATGCAACACCAGACATCCCCGTGGGACACGCCCGTGGCGCACCTGACGCGCCAGAAACCCGATGCGCCGGTGCTTTATTTCAGTCCCGAGGTCCTGCAGGCCACCGCGCGGCGGTTCCTGAAGGGGTTCGACGGGCTGGTGACCTATGCGGTCAAGGCCAATCCGGGCGAGGAAGTGCTGGCGAACCTGGCCGCGGCCGGTGTGCGGGCCTTCGACGTGGCGAGCCCGGCGGAGATGCGGGCGGTGCGCGCCGCGGCGCCGGATGCGGTGCTGCATTACAACAACCCGGTGCGCTCGGTGGCTGAGGTCGAGATGGCCGCCGAGATGGGCGTGGCGTCTGCTTCCGTGGATTGCGCGTCGGAGCTGGAAAAGCTGGCGGGTATGCCGCGCGACATGGAGGTGACGGTGCGGCTGGCGCTGCCGGTCAAGGGCGCGGCCTATGATTTCGGCGCGAAATTCGGGGCAGGGCCTGACGTGGCGGCGAGGCTTTTGCGCAAGGTCTCCGATATGGGGTTTCGCCCCGGCATCTGCTTTCATCCGGGCACGCAATGTGCCGATCCCGGCGCGTGGGGCGCGTATGTGCGGGCCAGCGCGGAGGTGGCGCGGGCCGCTGGTGTGACTTTGGAACGATTGAACGTGGGCGGAGGCTTTGCCGCGCATCGGTCGGGCGCGGCCCCGGACCTTGAAGCGATTTTCGATCATGTGGTGGAAGTGACTGCCGACGTGTTCGAGGTGCCGCCCCGCCTGGTCTGCGAGCCGGGGCGGGCGATGGTGGCCGAGGCGTTCACGCTGGCCGCGCGGGTCAAGGCGGTGCGCCCGGACGGGAGCCTTTTCCTGAACGACGGCATTTACGGCGCGCTGGCCGAGGCGCGGGACATCGACGCGCTGACGCGGGTGCGGGTTGTCAGCCCGGACGGGCTGTCGCGCGGGGGCGCGGCGGTGGCCCGGGTGGTGTTCGGGCCGACCTGCGACAGCCTGGACCGGCTGCCCGATCCACTGGCCTTGCCGGGGGACGTGGTCGAGGGCGATTACGTGCTGTTCGAGGGCATGGGGGCCTATTCGCGGGCGCTGGCGACGCGGTTCAACGGCTATGGGCCCGAGGGGCCGGTGACGGTGGCGCGGCTGGCGTGATGCGGGCTGGACACCGGGGAGGCAGGCGCTAGGGTTCGGCGCGACTCTTCAAGGTGAAGGTATTCCCATGACCGAGCAGCGCATGCCCAAGTTCGGCCGCTCTCAGCCCGTGCGCCGGATCGAGGACCGGCGGTTTCTGACGGGGGGCGGGCGGTACACGTCCGACCTGTGGCCGGAGGGATGTTTACGGGCCTTTGTGCTCCGGTCGGTCGAGGCGCATGCGGAGATATCGGTGGATGCGCAGGCGGCGCGGGAGGCGGCGGGCGTGCGCCTTGTGCTGACGGCGGACGATCTGGCGGAGGCGGGGATCACCGAAGGGATGCCGGCGCTTTTGGTAGAAAACCGGGACGGCAGCACGGGGGCGGCGCCGAAGCGGCCCTTGTTGGCCGAAGGGCGCGTGCGCTTTGTCGGCGAGGCGATCGCGCTGGTGGTGGCCGACAGTCTGGACGCGGCGCGGGATGCGGCGGAGTTGATCGAGGTCGAGTATGACAGCCTGCCGGTGCATCTGGAGCGCGCGCCGGGCGGGCAGGCGCTGCACGACGCGGCGCCCAAGAACCGGGCCTTCGACTTCGGCATGGGCGACGCGGACGCGGTGGAGGCCGCGCTGGCAGGGTCGGCACATGTGGTGCGGATGCCGCTGGAGGACAACCGGGTGATCTCCAACCCGATGGAAACCCGCAGCGTGCTGGCGCAGATGGAGGAGGGCCGTCTGCACATCACCTATGGCGGGCAGAACGTCTGGAACACCAAGGCGCATGCGGCACGGATCCTGAAGATGGCCGAGGCCGATATCCGGGTTACGATCCCGGATGTGGGCGGTGGCTTCGGCACAAAGGCGCCGGATTATCCCGAGACCATGCTGGTGGGACAGGCGGCGCGGATGCTGGAGGCGCCCGTGGCCTGGGTGGCGGACCGGACCGAGGGGATGCTGTCGGACACGGGCGCGCGGGACCTGGAGCATGACCTTGTGATGGGGTTTGATGACGATCTGCGGATCACGGCCTACCGGGTGGATACCAGGATGAACCTGGGGGCCTATAACAGCCCGCTGGCGCAGAACATCCAGACCAACCTCTTTGCCAAGGTGATGATGGGGGTTTTTGATATCCGCGCGGCTTACCTGCATGTCGAGGGGTTCTATACCAACACCACGCCTGTCGATGCCTATCGCGGGGCCGGGCGGCCCGAGGCGATCTATGCGTTGGAGCGGCTGATGGACCACGCGGCGCGGGAGTTGGGCGTGGATGTGTGGGAACTGCACCGGCGGAATTTCATCCGGGCCGAGCAGTTTCCCTATACCACCGCATTCGGCGAGACCTATGACGTGGGAGATTTCGCGCGGGTGCTGGACAGCGTCGCGCGGCATGCGGACCGAGATGGGTTTGCGGCCCGGCGCAAGGAAAGTGAGGCGCAGGGCAGGCTTCGCGGGATGGGCTTGTGTTTCTATATCGAGAGCATCCTGGGCGACCCGGCGGAGGGCGCGCAGATCGAGTTTACGCAAAGTGGCGTGCGGCTTTACGTGGGCACGATTTCGAACGGGCAGGGGCATGAGAGTGTTTACGCGCAATTCCTGAGCGACCAGACCGGGGTGCCGGTGGAGCGCATCGAGATCGTGGCCGGCGACACCGACCGGATTGCGCAGGGGGGCGGCACGGGCGGGTCACGCTCGGTCACGGTGCAGAACAACGTGACGCTGGTGACGGTGGACGCGATGGTTGACGCGTTCCGGCCCTATCTGGCCGAGAAGATGGGCGTCGATGCCGACGCAGTCGAGTTCGACCACGAGACGTTCCGCGCGCCGGGGTCGAACCAGACGCCGACGCTGCTGGAGGCTGCCGCGTTGGCGCGGGCAGACGGGCGCGACGATTTGCTAAACCACGAGAAGCGCGCAGAGCTGAAGGCGCGGTCTTTTCCCAACGGTGCGCATGTCTGCGAAGTTGAAATCGATCCCGAGACAGGTGCGGTCACGGTGGCCCGCTATACCGTGGTCGATGATTTCGGGAACCTCATCAACCCGATGCTGGTCGAGGGCCAGATCCATGGCGGCGTGGTGCAGGGGATCGGGCAGGCGCTGTGCGAACGGGTGGTGTATGACGCGGACGGTCAATTGCTGACGGCGAGCTTCATGGATTACGCGATGCCGCGGGCGGACACTGTGCCGATGATCGCCTTCGAGACCGAGCCGGTGCCGTCGATCACCAACGTGATGGGCATGAAAGGCTGCGGCGAGGCCGGGACCGTGGGGGCGATGGCCGCCACGGCGAACGCTGTGTTCGATGCGTTGCAGGGCCGGGGCGTAAGCCGGGCCGACATGCCCTTTACCCCGCACCGGGTTTGGATGATGTTGAACGGATATGAGCTGGACGAAACGCGTTAGCCGGGCTGTCCGGCGGCTGGTTGGCCTGACCCGTGGCGAGCGGGCGCGGATCAAGCACGGCCCGCGCGGGGCGGTGACGCATGTTATCATCCTTGATGGCACGATGTCCTCGCTCGAACCGGGGCTCGAGAGCAATGCGGGCCTGACCTTCAAGCTGTTGAACGAGGAGGTGGGGGCGGCGCTGTCGCTCTATTACGAGCCGGGGGTGCAGTGGCCGGACTGGCGGCGGACAGGCGACGTGATGCTGGGGCGCGGCATCAACCGGCAGATCCGGCGGGCCTATGGCTATCTTGCGTCGCGCTATCGGCCCGGCGACCGGATTTTCCTGTTCGGGTTCTCGCGCGGGGCGTATGCGGTGCGGTCGCTGGCCGGGGTGATCGACCGGATCGGCCTGCTGCGGGCGGAACACGCGACCGAGCGGCAGGTGAAGATGGCCTATCGCCATTACCGGGACGAGGCGAGGAGTACGGCTGCGGCGGCCTTTACCCGGGAGTTGTGCCACGAGACGTCGCCCATCGAGATGATCGGGGTCTGGGACACGGTGAAGGCGCTGGACTGGACCGGCCCGTTGATCTGGCGGTTGCTGACGCCGAAGAACGCCTTTCACAGCCATGCGCTGGGGCCGCATATCCGGCATGGCTATCACGCGCTGGCGCTGGACGAGACGCGGCGGGTCTATACGCCGGTGATGTGGGAGACCGGTCCGGGCCGCGCTGCGGGCGAGGGCCGGGTGGAGCAGGTCTGGTTCCGCGGCACCCATGGCGATGTGGGCGGGCAACTGGACGGGTTTCACGCGGCGCGGCCCTTGTCGAACATTCCGCTGGTCTGGATGCTGGAGCGGGCCGAGGCGCATGGGCTGACCCTGCCCGAGGGGTGGCAGGCGCGGTATCCGACGGATGCGCAGGCGCCGTCGGTCGGCAAGTGGCGGGGCTGGGGGAAGATATTCCTGTTTCGCAAGGCCCGGGTGGTCGGGCAGGATCCGTCCGAGCGGCTGCATGAGAGCGTAGAGGGCCGCGCCGCACCCGACGCCCCTGATGCGCAGGCGGTGATGTAGGCGGGCAAAACTTTGAGAAAGTTTTGGCAAATCTTTTCTGAAAAGATTTGGCGCGAGGTGTCAGGCGGCGGCTAATAGGCCTCGCGACGGATCATCTTTCGGGCCAGCCACCAGCATCCGACGGCGACCGCGGCTCCGATGTAGCCGTCGATTGCATAATGCCAGGCGAGATGCACGGACCCGATCATGGTGATCATGGCGAAGGCGGTCAGAGCCCAGCCCACCCATCGGTTCAGGCCAAAGCCGAAAACCGCCATCAGGACCGCCGTCGCAACGTGCATGCTGGGCATGGCGGAAATACCGCTGATGCCGCTTCCGTCCTGATAGGCGTCCAGCAGCATCTGGTGCACATCGAGCGCCCAGACGGGGCTGGTTTCGGCAAACTGGTGAAGTGTGCCGACGAGCGGCTTGAAATCTGGTCCGAACCCGAAAAATTCATAATATGCCGGGCCAACGGAGGAAAAGACCGTCGCCATGACGTTCCCGCCGATCGTCCAGGTCAGGACGTAGGCGATCAGGAAGGTATGGCGCAGGGCCGCGTGACCTTTCCAGAAGCAGCACATGAAAACGATGAAGTAGAGAAGAAAGAACCAGAAATGGTAGGCCGCGTTCAGGACTGTCGTCAGAAAGGGTGTACCGAAAACCTGCATCACCAGCACATATGGATCGTATCCGCCATGCAGGGCACGGTCCAATCCGGCAAAAAGCGGGTCCCATGAAAACGGGTTCATCACGGGAATGGTTTCCTTGAGAAAGGTAAAGCTGCCGCAGAACACGGAGATCGACAGAAGTGCTACGCCACCCGTTACGATTCGTTCCGGATCGAGCAGCGTTTCGCGCGCATCTGCAAGAAATCGTCGTGCCGGGTTCGGGGGGCGGACCCAGATGGCGAGGTAGAAGAAATGCGCAAACATAATCAGGATCATGAAGACCGGCACAAGCACCTTGAAAAGCAGCAACAGGATCGGAACCGCGCTGGCGCGAAAGGGAACCCCGAGAAGCAGGCTGAAACCGAGCGCCATGATCACATGAAAAAGCGACAGTGAGATCAGGATCCGGTGGGTGCTGATGGCGCGAAGAAAGACGTCGCCTCGCGCAGCAACATTTACAATCGTCGTCATTGAGCCGTCTCCACGCCAGATCTTGAACGCGCTTCTAGCCGGGTAAGAGGGCGCGTCTTTGACTATATTTTGCCGATTTGACGGCGGGCTGGGTGAACGTGCCGTTGAAGGGTCACGAGCGTGAGTTGAAGGAAGGCGGCCAGTTCAAGCGGCGTCCATGATCAGGCAGGTGGTGCTGGAGGTGGCGTAGAGCTTGCCATCATCCTTGCCGCGCAATTCACCGACCGCGGTGGCGGTGCGGCGACCGCCGTGCTGGGTGGTGCCGGTGGCCACCGCGGCCATGCCCATGGGCAGGGCGCGGGTGAGGTTCACCTTGTATTCGAGCGTCGTGTAGACTTGGCCCTTGTCCAGCAGGGTCATCACCGCGCAGGCCATGCAGGAGTCGAGGATCGCGCCATACCAGCCGCCATGCACGCCGCGCATCGGGTTGAGGGCGTTGAAACCGGGGATGCCTTCGAACACCACTTGGCCGGGATCGGCCGAGAGGGCGGTGAAGCCCAGCGTGGCGCCGACGGGCGGGGCGGTCAGGCGACCCGCGATCATGTCGCGCATGAACTCGAGGCCAGAGCGGGACACAAGCGCGTCCATGTCGGGCATCTGGTCCAGCGATGTGGCGGTGAAGGGGGTGGGTGTGTCGGTCATGGCGGCACGCTAGCCCGCGGCGCGACGGGTGGACAAGCCCGCCGGAGGACCGGGCGGGCCTGACGCGGCGTCAGAGCACGAGGTCGTCGAGGCCGATCAGGTGCATGGCATCGGTCTTGACGATGTCGACGGACCAATCCGCGGTGCCGTCGCCGTCGTGGTCGACCTCCAGCGTTGCACTGGCATCGCCAAGGGCCTGAAGGATACGAACCTGCGGGCCAATGGCGTCGAAGAGGCCGGTTTCGCTTAAGCTCAGGGCGCTGGTAGCGGCGAAGTCCGTGATCTCGATCAGGTCGCCATCGGTGAAATCCATGATCGTGCCGCTGTGACCGTTGGCGGACGTGTTGTCTGCGTCGAGCACGAATTGGTCGCCATCCGCGCCGCGGGTCATCTCGGCCACGCCACTGTAGGCGCTGGCAATCAGACGATCCTCGCCCGCGCCGCCCATCAGGGTGGCCTCGCCGGAGTTGGAATAGAGGAAGTCATTGCCGCCGCGCCCGTCGAGCAGGTCGTGGGTGAATTTCAAGCGCGGATGGCTCATACGCCGCGTCCGCAGCCGATCTTCGGCGCAATCGCCATGTTCGCAGGCGCCGGACTCTCGTAGCTGCCTTGATTGTCGAGCACCATCCGCATCGCTCTTGTGCGTGTCTCAGGTGAATAGCGGTCCGCTCTGTTGTCTTTATCCATAGCTCCAATGCTTCCTCGATTTGGAGCCTCCGGAAAACCCGGGGCGGTTCAGGGCGATTCCGACTTTAAAGGCAGTCTGGCGCAGTAAAACCGTATGTGCTTAAACTCCTGATGCAACTCTTGCACGCACCACTGCTGCCATCATGGCGAAAGACTCAATGGCCACACAGAACAACTCACCAATCGAAATGCTTGTCGAGCGTTCCAGGCTTGAAAGCATGGAGCACTTTAAAGACCAAATGGAGCAATCGATGCTCTTCAAGGGTAAGGAAGCCAACAGGGTTTTTTCCCTTAATCGCGCTTTGACTAACGCGATAGATAAAGGGCTTTACGTCGAACTTGGCGTTGCCGGTGGAGCGGGCTGCCGGACCTTCGGAGAGATCCTGAAGAAGCGTAACCTCGAGATGACGGGGTTCGACAGTTTCGAGGGGCTCGAGGAGGACTGGACCGGCATCCAGACCGGCCGGTCTGCAGGTGCTTTCACCACCAAGGGTAAGTTGCCAGACGTACCGGCGAATGTGACCCTGGTGAAAGGCTGGCTTCAGGATACGTTTCCTTCTTTTCTCAAAGCCAACGAGGCACGCCCGTTCTCATTCATCCACATGGATATGGACACCTACACTCCAACTGCTTACGCGCTCAACGCAGTCAAGAAATCGCTGCGCAAGGGAAGCATCATCCTGTTCGATGAACTTTATGGCTATCCCGGCTGGCGACATCACGAATACAAAGCACTGAAAGAGACGTTGTCAGAGAACGATTACAGGTACATCGCTTTTGCGCCCGAATCCGTCGCGATCGAGATACTGCGTACTCCAAAATAATGCGGGATTTGCTGCCTGCTGGGATCGGAGCGGCTGAGCCGCGTCTTCGGTCCTTGATCCGGGCTCGGTGCCGCGCCCGGTGCTGAAGCCAAGCTGGACGCAGAGTGGCGGCTTTCCTGCTGAAATTGCGGTTGGTGGGCATGGCTCGAAGCGTCTCAAAGGGTCGTTCAAAAGAAAAAGCCCCGCCTTCCGGGGAAGGCGGGGCCAGGCTAATGCGACTGCCCCAAGGAAGGGGAGGTCACAGGGATTGGGGTGGTTCAGGCGACGTCGCGCAGCTCCACTTTGGGCGTGATGCCTAGGGCGTGGCAGACGTCGCGCGTCAGTTCGGGGCGGTTGAGCGTGTAGAAATGCAGGTGCTCGGCCCCGCCGTCGATAAGCTCGCTGCACAGCTCGGTGGCCAGCGCCGTGGCCAGCAGCGTTTCGCGGTCGTCGCGGGCGGCCTTGGTGAACGCCTCATCGAGCCATCCCGGGATCTTGGTACCGCAGGCGGCGGCAAAGCGCTTGGTGCCGGCCCAGTTCTCGATCGGCAGGATGCCGGGGGTGATGGGGGCGTCGATGCCGGCATCGGCACAGGCGTCGCGAAAGCGGAAGAACGCCTCGGTGTCGAAGAAGAACTGCGTGATCGCCTCGGACGCGCCGGCGTCGATCTTGCGTTTCAGGTAGTCGATATTGGCCTGGGCATCCGCCGCCTCGGGGTGCACCTCGGGATAGGCGCCGACGCGGATCTTGAAGCGGTTCATGTCGGCGAGCGCCGAGATGAGTTCACAGCTGTCGGCAAAGCCGTCGGGATGGGGCGTGAAGCCGTCCGAGCCCTTTGGCGGGTCGCCGCGCAGGGCGACGATCTCGTTCACGCCGGCATCGGCAAAGTCCTGGGCGATGGCGAGGGTCTCCTCCCGCGTCGCCTCGACGCAGGTGAGGTGAGCGGCGACGTTGAGGCCGCTGGATTTGTGCAGCGTCGCGACAGCGTCGCGGGTCAGCTCGCGGGTGGTGCCGCCGGCGCCGTAGGTGACCGAGACGAAGCTGGGGTCGAGCGGGGCGAGCGTCTGGACGGTGTCCCAGAGGCGGAACGAGGCCTCCAGCGATTTCGGCGGGAAGAATTCAAAGGAAACGGTGGGGGTGCTCATGACGGGTATCCTGCAATGGGGTGTTGAGACTCTTGTCGCAGGTGCGCGTATGTGAGACAACTTCATAAAATTCATGGTTTGAATGAGGCGGGCTAATATTCATGCATATCGACTTTCGCCATTTGCGCACGATCCGGGCCATTCACCAGGCCGGCGGGCTGGCCCGTGCGGCGGAGCTGTTGCACATCACGCAGTCCGCTTTGTCCCACCAGATCAAGGGGTTGGAGGATCAGGCGGGGGTCGAGCTGTTCGTGCGGCGGTCGAAACCCTTGAAGCTGTCGGCGGCGGGGCTGCGCCTTTTGCGCGTGGCCGAGAAGGTGCTGCCCGAGGTCGAGGCGCTAGAGGCGGAATTCAGCGGATTGCGGCAGGGCAGCGCGGGGCGGATGCATATCGCCATCGAATGCCACGCCTGTTTCGAATGGCTGTTCCCTGTGCTGGAGCGATTCCGGCAGACCTGGGCGGAGGTGGATATCGATATCCGGCCGGGCCTGGCCTTTGACGCGCTGCCGGCGTTGCAGAAGGAAGAGGTGGATCTGGTGGTGTCGTCGGATCCCGAGGATCTGGACGGCGTGATCTTTCAGCCGCTCTTTGATTATGAGCCGCTGTTCGTGGCTTCCAGCCAGCATGTGCTGGCGGGCAAGGATTACGTCGAGGCGGAGGACTTCCGGGACGAGACGCTGATCACCTACCCGGTGGACCGCTCGCGGCTGGATATCTTTACCGAGTTGTTGACGCCCGCCAAGGTCGAGCCGCGCGCGGTGCGGCAAATCGAGCTGACGGCGGTGATCCTGCTGCTGGTGGCGTCGAATCGCGGGGTGGCGGTTTTGCCCGACTGGGTGTTGCGCGAGCAGCGGACCAGCACGGAATACATCACCCGGCCGGTCACCAAGGGTGGGCTGACCAAGCGGCTGTACGCGGCGATCCGCGAGGACGAGGCGGACAAGCCCTACATGGCGCATCTTCTTCGGCTGGCGCGGGAGATTCCGGTGCGGATGCAAAGGCCGGTGGAAACGGTCGCGGAGTGAGCGCGCCACTCTGATGATGCGGAGCGCGGACAAGGCCGGTAGGGTGGCGCTCAAACCAACTTGGAGAGCGAAGTGCGATGAAGATTGCGAGTGCGGCCTATCCGATGGACGCGTTTGACAGCTGGCAGGCTTATGCCGACAAGATCGAGGCCTGGGTGGCCGAGGCCGCCGGGCAGGGCGCCGATCTGTTGATGTTCCCGGAATATGCCGCGATGGAACTGGCGATGCTGGCCGGGCGGGATGTGGCGACAGATCTGGAGCCGTCGCTGCGGGCGGTGTCGGACCGGATGCCTGACGCGGACGCGCTGCATTCCAAGCTGGCGGGGCAGTACGGCGTGCATATCCTTGGCGGCTCGGCGCCGGTCTATGACGATGCAATTGGCCCGCGTCCGGTGAACCGGGCGGCGTTCTTTGCCCCCGGCGGGGGCAAGGGCGTAGTGGACAAGCAGATCATGACCCGCTGGGAGCGCGCGCCGATGGCGTGCGTGGGCGGCGGGCCCTTGAAGGTGTTCGACACAGGCTTGGGGCGGATCGGTGTACTCATTTGTTATGATTGCGAATTCCCGCTGTTGGGGCGTGCATTGCAGGACGTGGATGTGTTGCTTGTGCCGTCCTGCACCGAAACGCTGGCCGGGTACTGGCGGGTGCGGATCGGGGCCATGGCCCGCGCGCTGGAACAGCAATGCGTGAGCGCCATGTCGTCGCTGGTGGGGCCTGCCGACTGGTGCGAGGTCTGCGACGTGAACACCGGCGCGGGCGGCGTATTCGGCCCGCCCGACAGGGGCTTCCCGCCGACGGGCGTGCTGGCCGCAGGCGAACTGGACGCGCCGGGATGGACCGTGGCGCAGGTCGATCTGGAAAAAATCGCGCAGGTGCGGGCGGATGGCGGGGTGCTGAACCGCACCCACTGGGCCGAGCAGGCGGGCCGTGACGGCGCGCCCACAGTTGTACGGCTGCAATGATATTTGACTTGAAAACCTTGGGGAATAGGGCCATTTAAACGCCTGTCCTGCAACCGGCAGGGCGGAAACCAAGGAGAGACCATGGCCAAGGAAGATACGCTCGAATTTCCAGGTGTCGTGAAGGAACTCCTGCCGAATGCGACATTTCGGGTCGAGCTAGAGAACGGCCATGAGATCATCGCCCACACGGCAGGCAAGATGCGCAAGAACCGCATCCGCGTTCTGGCAGGCGACAAGGTTCAGGTGGAAATGACACCTTACGATCTGACCAAGGGTCGGATCAATTATCGCTTTAAATAGCGCGAACCGCAGGTTTGCGCCGTGCGCGGAAGCGTTTTGCCTGTGGCAAAATGCGTGCGCACCCCGTTGATTGTGTGAGAGCGGAATGACGCAGCCGCCACGATTGATCCTGGGGTCCGGTAGCCCGCGACGCCGGGATCTGCTGGCGCAGATCGGCGTCGTGGCCGATGACGTGCGCCCGCCGGATATCGACGAGACCCCCGAAAAGGCTGAATTGCCGCGCCCCTATTGCGTGCGGATGGCGCGGGAAAAGGCGCTGGCCGTCGATGCAGAGGATGACGATATCGTTCTGTCCGCCGATACGACCGTGGCGCTGGGCCGGCGCATTCTGGGCAAGCCCGAGGATGCAGACGAGGCCGAGGCGTTCCTGCGCAAGATGTCGGGGCGGCGGCACAAGGTGATCACGGCGGTGGCTGTGCGCCGCGGTGAACGCATTTGGCAGCGCGACGTGGTCAGCGACGTGAAGATGAAGCGGCTGGATGACGACGAGATCGCGTTCTACCTTGGCACCGGAGACTGGCGGGGCAAGGCCGGGGGCTATGGCATCCAGGGGCCTGCGGGGGCGTTCATTCCGTGGATACAAGGCTCGTTTACGGCCATCGTGGGCTTGCCGCTGAAGGAAACGGCGGGGCTGCTTCTGGCCGCCGGATACCCTGTGTGGAAAGGGACAACATGAAGGGACGCGTGGTGGCGCTGGGCCAGCTGGCCGGGCAGGAGGCGGCGGCGTTGATGGAGGACGGTGTGCTGTCCGATCTGCTGGTGGACACCGATCAGCCGCGCCCGGGCACGATCTATCGCGCCGTGATCGAGCGGCCGGTAAAGGGGCAGGGCGGGCTGTTCGTGAAGACGCCCGACGGCAACGGATTTCTGCGCCAGGTCAAAGGGATGAGCGCCGGGGGCACTGTTCTGGTGCAGGTCACGGGCTATGCCGAACCCGGCAAGGCGATCCCGGTGACGGCGAAGGTGCTGTTCAAGAGCCGCTATGCGATCGTGACGCCCGGCGCGCCGGGGATCAACGTGTCGCGGGCGATCAAGGATGATAACCTGCAGGACCGGCTGATGCTGATCGGCAAGGGCGTGATGGCGGGCGATGACAACGGGTTGATCCTGCGGTCGGCCTGCGAGGGCGCGAACGAGGAGGCCGTGGCAGAGGACGTGGCGCGCATGGCGGACCTGGCCCGCGCGGTCATGGCCGACGCGACCGGCAAGCCCGAGAAGCTGGTCGAAGGGCCGGGGCCGCACGAGCTGGCTTGGCGCGACTGGCCGGATCCCGAGATCTGGGACGAGGACGGGCAGGCGTTCGAGCACCACGGGGTGCTGGATGCGGTCGAGGCGTTGGACGGCCCCCGCGAGGATCTGCCGGGGGGCGCCAGCATTTATGTCGAGCCGACTCGGGCGCTGGTCGCGGTGGATGTGAACGCGGGTGGCGACACCTCGCCGGCGGCAAGCGTGAAGGCCAACATGGCCGCCGCGCGGGCGTTGCCGCGAGCCTTGCGGTTGCGGGGGCTGGGCGGGCAGGTGGTGCTGGATCTGGCGCCGATGCCCAAGAAGGACCGCAAGGCTTTCGAGGCCGCCCTGCGCGCAGCGTTCCGCCGTGACTCGGTGGAGACGGCCCTTGTCGGCTGGACGCCCCTTGGGCATTATGAGTTGCAACGAAAGCGAGACAGGCTACCGCTGCCGAAAGGTGTGATATGAGTTGCCCGATTTGCGGGGAAGACACGGTTAGAAAGTACCGCCCCTTTTGTTCGGAACGCTGCGCCAACCGCGACCTTGGCGCGTGGCTGCGCGGGGATTATGCCATTCCCTCCAGCCGGTTGGACGATGCCGAGGAGGTCGCCGACGCGATGGAAGAGGCGCAGGGCGCTGGCTCGGGAAAACCCCACTGAAAAGTGGCAAAAACCCACTGGACAGTCGCGTGGCCCTCGCCTAGAAAGCCGGAACCCGAACGGCGCGCCCGTTCACCCGTGCCCGGGTAGCTCAGGGGTAGAGCAGTGGATTGAAAATCCTCGTGTCGGTGGTTCGATTCCGCCCCCGGGCACCACTTCAACATCCGAGATAGTCCAGTGAAGTCTTAACCGTCTGTAAAATCGGTGGTTTCTGCTATTGGTTGTCCAGCGTGTTCCACGTTTGTCCGCCTCAAGCCGAGAAAGTTGGGGGTAGAATATGGGGTGTCAAAATGCTATCAAACGGCATGCCTTTGACCGATATTGCACTGAAAAAGTTGAAGCCTTTGGAGCGCGCCTACAAGAAAGCCGACTCGAATGGCTTGTTCATTTGGGTAAAACCAAACGGATCGAAGCATTGGCATTTAAAGTATCGGTTTCTTGGAAAAGAAAAACTAATGTCCTACGGACCGTACCCGTTGATTTCGTTGAAGGAAGCCAGGGACAAACGTGATCGAGACAAGAAGCTGTTGCTCGAAGGGATTGACCCCGGGTCGGTGAAGAAAGAACGCAAGCTAGCTGCAGAAATTGCTGCACGTGGACGGTTTGAAGTCTTGGCGGAAGAATTGCTGGACAAGAACAGGCGTGAGGGGAAAGCCGAGCAGACCATCAAGAAGAAGTCCTGGCTGCTCGACATGGCCAACGAAAGGCTCGGCAATCGTCCCGTCATGGAGATCACGCCCAGCGAGGTGCTGGCGGTTCTCAAGAAACAGGAACAGGCCGGAAACCTGGAAACCGCCAGCCGGCTGCGCTCGACCATCGGGGAGGTGTTTCGCTACGCCATTGCAACGGGTGTCACAGCCAACGATCCAACTGTGGCTCTGAAGGGTGCCTTAGTTCGAAAGCGGGTGAAATCCCGTGCGGCCATTACCGATAAGAAACACCTCGGGAACTTGTTGGTCGCCATCGACAATTACACGGGGTATCGGGTTGTGAGTTTGGGCCTCAGGCTGCTAGCGATCCTGCACGTTCGTCCAGGCGAATTGCGTTTGGCAAAGTGGGATGAGTTCGACCTGGAAGAAGAGAAATGGACCATTCCCGAACATCGCATGAAGTCGCGACTGGAACATATTGCGCCACTGCCAAAACAAGCAATCGATCTGCTGCAAGAGTTGAAGTCCCTGTCCCATCCTGATGCCATGGTGCTGCCGTCGCAGAGCCTGAAGGTGAAGCCGCTGAGCGAAAACACTTTCAATCAGGCGCTTCGAAAGATGGGGTTCTCGAAGGATGAGATGACGGCGCATGGGTTCCGGGCGACGTTTTCGTCACTCGCCAACGAAAGCGGTCTTTGGAACCCCGACGCAATTGAACGAGCACTCGCGCATATCGAAGGTAATGAAGTGCGCAGGGCATATGCACGCGGTGCGTTCTGGGATGAAAGGGTGCAGATGGCCCAGTGGTGGGCCGATCTGCTGGATGAGTTGCAACGGGGTGCAAGCTGAAGAGGCCGTTTTGAAGAAATCAAGAGATCACTACAAGGTCGATGTAGATGTGTGGGCTGGGATGCTACTTTGGCCGCTCTACGAAATCGGATATCTGGCTGCAGATATTGACCCCGACAAAGCTGATGGCGCCACAGACTTTAAAATTACCTCCGAGGAGCATGATCTAATAACCAAGACAACACGTGTCTTGGATCGCTATATCCGCGGTCGAACTACGACAAACGGTTTTAGACCCGTGGAGGCTATTGAGATTTTGGCCCGTCACAACATCCAGTTCCCCGCACGGCTAATACAAGCTGTAGAGCAGGTCAATTTTGAGGCTGACGGTCATTCGGCAAAGCAAAGAATAGGAGAGGGAAAACCGAAGCCTCCCAACAAGTCAGGGATAACGAAAGAGCTAAAAACTGTAAGACGCATTTTGTTGGCGATCGCAGTTGAAAAATACCGGTACGACCCAGACGGGCGGACCTCGGCGGTCCGAAATATCGTCAATGATGTTCAGAAGGTTGGCCTTTCTGTCGATGAAGGGACACTACTTAATCATTTGCGAAGTGCTTTGGATGAGCTCAGCGCATCGGAAGAAGATCAACTTCAGGCCTTTTTGGGAGAGCGCAGAAGAACGCGCTGAGCCGGTTCAAGCATGGCCCTAGTATAGGCCTGAAGCAGATATCTCTAGATCTCGTCAGCCGAATAAAACTCAATGCGAGAATTCTGACGGAAAACAGCCATTGCACGGAAGTCAGCGCCGTCATGCTTTACTAGTTCATCGCATATTTGATCCAGCGTCCTTTCAGGATTGTTGCTTTCCGTCAGCAACCATGGGGCGGCGTCCAGTTCCAAAAAATTGGTGTGCCGACGGCGTGCGGTTTTGGTATTTACGGCAACCTGTCCTTCACGTGGAATAATCGGGTTTTGACAGGTTTTCTGAGTTTTGGAGAAATCTAACCGAGCGTCACTAGCAGGTATAATTCGTTTGCGATCTTATGCTCCAGTGACGACGCACATAATTTCTTTTGCCAATTTTATACACCTCCGTGTGGGACCTGGTCGCAGAAATGGCATCTGCACCAATTATTGTTCCTGAGAGATTACACTGCCGCTTTTGATTTTCAACGCTTAAGATGCTGATATAGCTACATATCTAGCTTTCAAAAATTCCTTGAGCACTGAACTCTGTGAAGCCGAATTCGGATCAACGTGATCTGAATTCGGCCAGAGCCTTTTTTGCCTTTGCTAGGACATCTCCAGACATAAACGATGGAGAAAAGACATGAATGCACATCCCGATATCAAGACCAATCGCCTGCTGCGCATCACAGATATCATTGCACCGAGAGGGCCGATCCCCGTCGGCAAGTCCACTTGGTGGGAGGGCGTTAAGTCCGGTCGGTTTCCGCAGCCCATCAAACTTGGCCCGCGTATCACAGTTTGGCGGGAGGAAGACATCGAAGCTCTCCTCGCGAACGGAACTGAAGACGGCGTGTAATCCACGCGGCGTGCTGTCTTAAAAGGAACCAAGAAATGATGAACTCGAACCGCAAGAAGGCGTTCTTCAGCATCAAAGACGTGGCCGAAACGCTCGGAGTAAATGAACGCACGGTCCGCCGTTGGATCAAGGCGGGCCATATGTCCGGCCATCGGGTCGGCAGGCAATGGCGCATCTCAAAAAAGGACATAGAGGAGTTCTTGGCGGCCAACTACCACGGGGCCGTTCGCGATGTCCTCTAATGCACTGTTCTGTATCGAAGATTTTTCAATTCGGGAAAACGTAGCAAGTAACGTTGGAGGAATATTCTACCATCCGTTCTCCCGAATGTCCGACCATGAACAGACCTGTCAAACCACGCCCAGCAATGTCCTGTCCGACAGCCCTCACGCCGAAAGGTGACGTCATGAACCAGATGAATATGCCCATCTTCACGATACCCGACACCCTCCAGGATGTCGTCGAGCGCCTGCAGCTCAACAAGGCGCTTTCCGATACCAAGCGGCGCGACCTCGTTTCCGATGTGCGCTCTGCGGCTCGGCTCATCGGCCGTCACCCTCGCGAAATCAGTACGGATGTCCCGTCGCTGCGTACCGCACTTAGGGAAGTGCGCCCGAAGGTGCATAACATTTCCGAGGGCCGGTTCCGCAATGTGAAGTCCAATCTTGCACGTGCCCTGCGTTTTGTTCGTGTCCTGCCGCGTCCCCGGTCCAAACCGCAGATGACCGATGCTTGGTCCGAATACTGGTCGATCGTCGGCCCCAAACATTTGCAGGTGCGCCTGTCCAAGTTTGTCACGTTTTGCCTCCACCGCGAAATCGAACCCCGGGATGTGAACGAAGATGCCTTCCGGGACTTCCAAGAGGTGCTCGACAAAACGTCGATCTACAAGCTGCCTAAGAAGGTTTCCGACGATGCCGCGCGTGCCTGGAACCGGATTAATGAGTGCAACCGGTTGCAACTCGCCACGCTGACTGTGTCCAAGACCGGGCGCTATGTGACGCCGCGCCTCGATACCTACCCTGACAGCTTCCAACAGGATTTGGAGAAGTACAAAGCCAGGCTGCGTTGCCGGGACATCTTTACAGACGAAGGACCGGACAAACCACTGCGCGAGAGCAGCATCACTACTATCGAGAGCGATGTGCGCCAGGTGCTCGGCGCTGCAGTGCAGGCAGGCGTCACTCAGGATGAGTTCAAATCTTTGGCTGACTTGGTTGATGAGAACCACATCGAAATGGCGTTTGACTGGCTCGCGTCCCGCAATGAGGGTCGCCCCACAACCGGGATGCGCAACATGGCAGCGACGCTCGTTAACATTGCCAAGCATTTCGTGAAAGTCGAGGAGAAGCAGCTTTGCCGCCTCAAGGTGATGCGCAAAAAAGTCACTGTGCACCAAGAAGGCATGTCCGAGAAAAACCGCCTCCGCCTGAAGCAGTTCGACGACTGGAAGAACACGGGGGCTCTTTTGACGTTGCCTGACAAGCTCATGGCTCGGGCAAAGAGGCATCCTTCCAAGTTTCATTCTCCGACGGATGCGCTCTACGCGACGGCCATCTCCATTCTCTTGTCTTGCCCGATGCGCATGAAAAATCTCGCCGAATTGGACGTGGAGAAGAACATCATTGTTTCTGGCAAGGGCTCCCGGAGGCGCTTCAAGCTGTGGGTGCCCGGCGAAGACGTCAAGAACGGCGTTGCGATAGATGTCGACCTGATGCTGGAAACGTCCGCGGTTCTGGCGGCGTATCTCGACCGGTTTCGGCCTGAGCTCGTGGACGTGCCGACGTCGGCTCTTTTTCCGTCCCAACGTGGAGGCAACCGTCCGGCCAGCAGTTTGGGGTATGGGATCACCAATATTATCCGCAACGAAACCGGCTTGGATGTACATCCCCACCTGTTCCGACATTTGACTGCCAAGTTGTACTTACAGGAATACCACGGAGACTATGAGTCCGTGCGCCGGCAACTCGGTCACAAGAAATATGACACGACGCTGAAGTTCTACGCGGTCTTCGACAACCGTGCAGCCCAGCAGCGCTACCACGGTGTCCTCTTGAATGCGCGGGGGCCCAAATAAGCCCATGAACAGCCGCGACAATATTCCTGTAATACTTAAATTTGAAGAGTGGCCGGACGAAGACCAAAGAGCTTGGCGTGCCCTCCTTGAACCCACCAGGCTGTTCGAAGAGGAGGGTGGGTTTGCTCACTGGGCCGAGGCGACCAAACGGGCGGCAAAAGAACGGTATGGACAGTGGCTGTCGTTTGTAGCGCAGACGCGCTCTATGGATCTGAAATTCGCACCAACGAAAAGGGTCACACGTGATGCTGTCGACGACTTCATCGCCGACAGCGAAGAAAGACTGAGCGACGTGACTATTGCTGGGCTGCTCGGCAATCTCGCGCTGTTCGCAAAACAGCATGCTTCGGAAGTGGATTGGGCTTGGCTGGAGCGTAGAGCCCGTGTGTATTGGAGAAAGGCTGACGCGTATGGCTTGAAGCCTCCTTTGCCGATTACGGCGCGGGAAATATTCAAATGGAGCTTGAAGCGCCTGGAAAGCTTACGGGACACTAGCTCTCTGATTACTGTTTCAAAAGCTATCCAGTATCGTGATGCGTTGATGGTCGGATGCCTCATTTCATGTCCGGTTCGCGCTCGGACGTTTATTGGGATGACCGAAGATGAGCACGTCATCGAGACTAAAAATGGGTACGAATTCTGGTTCTCAGCCGGAGACATGAAAAACAAGCGCCCTGCCGAATTTTTGGTGCATCAGGATATGGTTCAGCCACTTCGCCAATATTTGGCGACGTACCGTCCGGCACTACTTCGCGACCGCGCCTCAAACATGCTTTGGATTGGGCGGTCAGGCCGCCCTTTGACGCAGGGTGGGTTCACGGCTCACTTGGCTGACGTCACTGAATGTGCTTTTGAGATACGGTTAAGACCACACGCGTTCCGACATATTGCGGCTACTTCTATTGGCGAATTCGATCCGAGACACGTTCATACGATCTGCGATGTCTTGGGGCATAGCTCATTGGATATTTCCGAGAAGCACTACAACCGAGCTTCAAGCATCCAAGCATGCAACCGGTTGCAGTGCCGCATAAAAAGAATCAAGAGTAAGCTCAATAGTTATGAGTAACAGCAGTTCGGGCGCGAGGCGAAAGTTCGCTTTTTCTGCTAACGCCGAACGGCGCATCGCTGAAGCCGGATCTTCACAGATCGGCACGAACTGAACTCAAGTGACACTATACGCTAAGCCGAAGAAGCCCAGGCCTTCAACTTGAGATTGCTCTTTCAAGAAGCACTACTTCCGTTGTCATTGGTCAAGTACTTTGAAATGGTGGCAATTGCAGATCCAACCAAGGACTTTAGTATTGTCAGCCCTTCTAAATGCGTCAGCAACCCAAGCGGGAGCGCTTCTTTCCAACAACCGCTTTGAAGTGCCTCAGTTTCAACGAGAATACTCTTGGGAGGACGACCAAGTATCCGAGTTCTGGAGTGACCTGAAAAACAACCTTGAGACCGGGGAGTATTTCTTGGGTCTTGTCATTCTGACTGAGGAAAAAGGCATCAAGCACGTCGTCGATGGCCAACAAAGATTGGTCACACTTACACTTCTTGCAACCGCACTGCACTTCGAGGCCATGTCTCTTGGTCGAAAAGCATTGGCGCTCAGGATCGAAGCCGACTTTTTGAAATCAGTAAATTACGAAACTGACGAGAAAGAAGCGCGAGTGTTCTTGTCAGATCCGGATGACAACAGAACACTTCAAGAAATCCTAAAGACAGGCGAAGCGCCCACAGAGGGCTTTCTAGATGACAGTGTTTCGTTTCGAATTGCACGTTCTTACAACTTCTTACGATCCAAGCTAAAGGCAGATCTAAAGCTCGACCCATTTCGTAAACTGGGAAAGTGGACAGAGTTTATTACGGACCAGTTATACTTCGCTGTCTTCATCCACCCAGATGCAGCATCAGCCTATCAGGTCTTCGAGGTCGTAAACACACGTGGTCGCGAGCTGACAACTGCGGACCTCCTCAAGAACTATCTTCTTAGCCAATTCCCCAAACCTGAAAGAACTGCACGATACGAGCAATGGCGTAGCCTAGCGAAGCCGTTCTCTCAGGATAGCTCCAATAGCACATTTGTTCAGTTCATCCGGCACGTCGTAACGGTCCATTCTGGTCATGTACTTCCCAAGGATCTATTCAATTTCTTGGCCAACCGTCGTGTTCAATCCAGCAAAACACCTCCGGCGCCGCCAGACCTGATGACGCTGCTTGAAGAGCGTTTACCTATCTATCGGCAAATGATGGATCCAACGTCGTCCGGACCTGCAGACATTCACCAATTGAGAGTTTTCGCTGCTCTAAACTCACTGAACATTATCACAGTCCGACCAATTCTAATGGCCTTGAATGACGTGGATCAAACGCATCAAGGTTTGGACTATTTGTTGCGGCTCGTGGTTCGTAGGGTGGTCGTCGGAAATTTGGGAACCGGAAACATTGAGCGTCGCTTCTCAGAAGCTGCTCGAAAAATCGTTGAGGAAGGTAATTGGGAAGTTCTTCGTCGGGAACTCAGCGATCTTGACCATGAGAAAGATGAGTTTGTTGAGCAGCTGCGTAAGAGGTCTTTCAACAAAAGCATTCTCGGTTTTGTGCGTCAGTCAGCAATTCAAAACTCTATGACGCCAGAACCTGAGGGTGTTCTCCATTTTGTCTGGCCACGAAATACAGAAACTTGGACCGGCTTTTCGGACGAAGATGGTTATTGGGCGTCAACTCTCGGCAACACGATCCTCGCGACAGAACGCACTCGCCCGAAAGAAGCTTCTGTTGGTTGGAAAGGGTTTAAGGACCACCTTCTACCCAAGGCGATTGCGGGAGAGGACAGACAACGATTTGAGCATCTCGGAGATTGGAATGTTCAACGGATTGAAGAATTTGGCCGCGAATTTGCGGAACGTGCAGCAGATGTCTGGTTCTGAACCTGAGCCGCTTGAGGACATAATTCAGCTATTTGAGAGGCGGGGACAGGTAGATGGGCTTTCTGCACTCATTGATGCATTGGCTCCCGATGAAGGCGCCACCGACCTTTCGTCGACCGCCATAGCAATCGACTCTAACGTGTTTATGCGCCTTTCCACCCATTCAAAAAGCGCGTTGATAATCGACTATTTAGCTAGTCAGCATTCTGCTCCTCTAGTCTTGCCGGGACAGGCAGTCCAAGAATTTTGGAACAACCAAATTGATGCCGTCGACACTGTCGCAAGTAAATTGAAGAAGTCCTTCGAAGCGTTTAGCGAGCAAGTCGGTAAAATCCCCGAAGAGCTATCGGACTTCACGAACAGAATGAACGCACTTCTAGGTGAATTTAGCGAAAAGCATGGATATTTATACGAAGGTGCGACGGTTACAAAAACGAGTGATTTCCTATCCATCTTGAAAGAAAAGGCCGTCGTGCCGTACTGCCCGCGACCAATGATCCATGACATGGCTGCGCACCGAAAGAGCACCAAGACACCTCCCGGTTTCAAAGACCACGGAGATGGAGATTTCTTTATTTGGGCGGATCTCCTCTATGGCCTCAGGAAATTGCAACTTGAAGGCAGAGCATTTTCGACTGTCGTGCTGGTTACAAACGATACCAAAAAGGACTGGAGCCGGGAGGGCAAAGCTCATCCAATACTTGCGGCTGAAATAGCCGCTTTACTTGATGCGAGGTTCGAAACCTGGACCCTTGATAAGCTGATCAAGGAAATTGAGTCCGCTGTAGATTGAGTGCGCAACTTCTGTTTAGCGATTTCTCATGTTCGCTTTTGGGGGCGTGGCAACGCCGCGTCTAAGTCGTGCTTCGTGGGCAGCCGTGGGCCGAACTATGCGGCTACGACTGTTCTATTCCTTAATGCCAGTCGCGGATACGCAGTCCGAAATATACCCAAGTTTTACTCTCACGCCATGTAGCCTCGAAACGAACATTGTTCCTTCAACTCCCCGTCACTTTGTGATTGCATCGAGGTGATGGTCGACGACGGAAACCACCTCGTTTGGTCCTTAAGCATTTGGTCTTTGTGGGAAAATGCAGGGTTTGAAAGACAATAATGACAAGACAATGTCGATAAAGAGACGGGCTGACGCGACGCCTTACGCTGCTTCGCTTATCGAGGGCATGAGAGATTTCGGCTATACGCTGGAGACGGCGATGGCCGACATTATCGACAACTCAGTAACCGCAAATGCTTCCACGGTGGAGATTCTTTCAGAAACCTCCTCTGATGAACCTTGGATCGCTATCATTGACGATGGCATCGGCATGCATGAGGTCGAGCTGATTGAGGCGATGCGGCCTGGTTCTCGGAATCCTCTGGAGGATCGCGAGGATCACGACCTCGGGCGGTTTGGGCTCGGCTTGAAGAGTGCCAGTTTCTCACAGTGCCGCCAGCTGACTGTCATCTCTAGGAGGTCCGGACTGACCTCGGCGGCGACGTGGGATCTTGACACGGTGGCAGAGACGAACGTCTGGGCCGTTGAGCTTGAAGATGATCTGTCGAGCCTTCCTGCGACGGACCATCTGCCAGAAACGGGGACTATTGTCCTTTGGCGCAAGCTGGATCGGCTTTCGACCGGCTACCGGCACGACGCAACAAAACGGGCTGCGGAGATCAACAAGGCACTTTCCGGGGCAGAGCGGCATCTGCGCCTCTGCTTTCATCGCTATATGGAGGGCAATAGACCCAAGCTTCGTCTACTTCTGAATGGCAGGAAGCTGTCGCCGATCGATCCCTTCGCGCAGGACCACAAGGCTACGCAAGTCGATCCTGTGGAGATCCTGGCCTTGACCAAGGGGACCGTGGAGACCCAATGTTTTACATTGCCGCATCACAAGATGATGTCGCGAACTGCATGGGACGAATTGGGAGGGCCAGAAGGGCATCTTCGAAATCAGGGATTCTACATCTATCGGGAAAAGCGCCTGATCATTGCCGGTAGCTGGCTGGGCCTGGCACGACAGACCGAATTGACCAAGCTTTCGCGTGTGCGGGTCGATATTCCCAACACAATGGACGCTGATTGGAAAATTGACGTCCGGAAAGCGAATGCGCAGATGCCGCCTGTCGTTCGGGATCGGCTGCGACGGATCGTTGAGCGGCTCCAAGGCACCTCCAAGCGCACATATAAAAGACGTGGGCAGAAACTCGTTGACGACAAGAAGCTGCCATTCTGGAGTCGCATCCAGCAGGACGGCAGGATCATCTACCGGCCCAACATCGATCACCCCTCGATCAGCGGGTTTGAGGATAGCCTCCCTGAGGAATTCCGAAACGGGTTTCGCACCTGCCTGAAACTGATCGGCTCCGGCCTGCCCATGGAATCTTTGCACGCGGATATGCTCGGTGGGGCTGAAGATGTCTACGCAGACGAGTCCGATTTTACATCGCTGGCGGAAGGCGTGGAAACCGCCATCCGATTACTCCTTGGAATGGGCATGACAGTATCCGACATTGTCGCAAACTTATGCTCGAACGAACCGCTGCGCAGCCACAAGAATTCGGTGCGCAAGCTGGCGGAAGATATCGAAGAAGGAGAGTCCCAGTGAACGCCCAGATCGAGCACCTAGACGGTATCGTGTCGCAGTCCCTTTCGAATGAGCGCAAGAGCGGAGAGGAACTGAGAACACTTATCACCACATTGAACAGTGCCCTCAGTCTCGGGGTGGAACCGGACGATCAGGAACAGCTTGCGCGCGATATCGAGGAGAGATTCGGCATCAGCATGGGCCTCGGGGCCATGGTCGATGATGAGGACTTCCGGCCTTGGCTGCCGGAGGCCAAGGCATCGATCGACCCCTTCTACTGGGGGCGCTACCGGAAGCTGATGCTGAAGAATGGCCTTCCGCAGGATGTCGTGACAGCTACTGATACTGTAACCGACGAGATCCTCGGACGCTTGGGGAACCCGAACCTCCAGGAGGAATGGGATCGCCGGGGCATGGTCGTGGGGCATGTCCAGAGCGGGAAGACCGGCAATTACACTGGTCTCATCTGCAAGGCGGCCGATGCCGGATACCGTCTGATCGTGGTGATCGCCGGCATCCACAACAATCTGCGCAATCAGACCCAGGAGCGGATCGACGAGGGCTTCATCGGCCGCGATACAGGCAGGTTGGCCATGAAGGGCAGGAGGGACGGCAACAAGGCGATAGGCGTCGGGCTATTCGATGATCGGCGGACGCCCGTCAGTCTGACCAACACGCTCTCCGATTTCCGGAAGAACACGGCCACAAGCAATACCAGCGAGATCGACTCCTACAAGGTTCCGGTCGTCCTGGTCATCAAGAAGAACCACTCGACCCTCAAGAACCTGCTCGACTGGCTGCGCGAGAACAGCGCCAAGGGCGATGCCCAGATGATCAGCCAACCCATGCTGCTGATTGATGACGAGGCGGACAATGCCTCCATCAATACCAAGTATTCGAAGGAGGAGATCACCAAGATCAACGGACAGATCCGTGACCTGCTGGGGATGTTCCACCGCAGCTGCTATGTCGGTTACACGGCGACTCCCTTCGCGAACATCTTCGTGGACCCGGATTCATATGATGAAGCAAAGAAGGAGGACCTCTTCCCTAAGCACTTCATCGTGGGGCTCGATGCGCCGACGAACTACTTCGGTCCGAAGAAGATATTCATTGACGGGCTTCCGGAGGAAGGCGAGCCAACTTGGCTGCGCTACATTTCGGACAACGAGGACGTACTTCCGATCAAGCACAGGATCGACCAAAACTTCGACGAACTGCCCGACAGTCTTCTCAAGGCTCTGCGAACGTTCCTGATTGCGCGAACAATACGGAATCTGCGTGGCCAAGCCCGGTCACATTGCTCGATGCTGGTCAATGCCAGCCGCTTCACCAATGTGCAGGGCAAGATCCGCAACCGAATTCACGAGCGACTGGATGCGATACTGGATTCGCTTCGCGTCAACGGCGCACGTGGTTCGGAAGGGTTGGGTGACCCCGAGATTGCTGCGCTTCGCCAGGTTTGGAGCGAAGAATTCTCGGACCTCGAGTTCGATTGGACCCAGATCCAGGTCGCCATGCTCGAAGCCGTAGCCGCAGCCAAGGTCGTGGAGGTGAACAGCAGGGCCAACGGTCTTGATTACTCGGACGATGGCAGCATCGGACAGACACTCATCGCGGTCGGCGGCTTTTCCCTGTCACGAGGATTGACCCTCGAGGGGCTCACCGTGACGTGGTTTCTAAGGAATACCATGATGTATGACACCCTCATGCAGATGGGCCGCTGGTTCGGCTACCGGGGCGGTTACGAGGATGTCTGCCGCATCTGGATGCCCATGGACGCTATTGACTGGTATGCACACATAGCCGAAGCGACCGACGAGCTCCACCAAGAGCTGAAGAGGATGCAGAAAGCCAAAGCCACCCCGGCCGATTTCGGCCTCGCAGTGCGTAGCCACCCGACTTCGCTGATGGTCACTGCGCGGAACAAGATGGGGTCGGGCCAGAAGCACGTCATGATTGGCCTCTCCAATGCGTGGGTAGAGACGGCGAAGATCAGCGCGCGTGTCGATGATCTGACCCGAAACGAGGAAGCGGCGGTCCGTTTCCTCGAGGCTGTCGAAGAGGATGGGCATCGGCAGCAAGATGCCGAGAAGGTCCCTGGTGGCTATCTATTGCGTGGTGTCGATGTGGAGACCATCGACAATTTCCTTCTTGCATGGAGGAACCATGATCAGGCTTTTCTCACCCAGACCGGACCTATCCGGAGCTACATTCGTGATCGCAGGCAGGACGAACTCAAGAACTGGGATGTGCTCGTCACGAGCGTGAACAGCGAGGGCCCCGCGGCGGAAATTGCCAACTGGACCGTAGGGCCTCAATTGCGCCGGATCGGTTATGCAGACCTCGCCGATGATCTCCTCTCGATCAGTGGCAAGAGGGCGCGCATCGCTTCGCGTGGTGTCGAGAGGATCGGAGTGGATCCAACGAAAGCGTCGGAGGCGGAAGCGCTCTACAGAAGCGTCGAGAAGACCGGCGAAGATGATCGTATCTCCTATCCCGACCGCATCTACCGGGCTGTGCGTGACAGGCCACTCTTTGTGCTTCACGTCGTCCGGGTGCGCCCTCCAGAAGGCGAGGATGCGGAGCGGCCCCATCTCGATCGCGTTCCAGATCGGCCAATCATCGGCTGGTCCATCAGCTTCCCTCAGTCGGCCCGACCGGATCAGCGAGTGGAATACGTGATCAACACCGTGAAATTCCGCGAGCTGTATGGCGTCGATGACGAGGAACCGGACGAAGGGGCGCTCGAAGATGACGACTGAAAGTCCTTGGGAACGTATCGAACCCGGCATCGCCCACCGGGTGGACAGGAACGGACGGCACGATTTCTTCTGGAGCAGGATGCCCGATCGGTCCCCGGCGCTGATTTTGCGTTTGAACGACGCCATCACGCCCGTGCAGCCCCTCCCCAAGTTGCGCCATGTCGGGGCATTCTACCGGGTCGTCGAAGGGCAGAACTGCTACTGTCTCACGTTGAATGAGCGCAGCCATCTGGATCTGTTCGAGACACTCTGCCGAGATGTCGTGGGGGCCGCCGAGGCGGCAGAGAATGTGGAATCGGCGCTGCAGCGGGCCGTGCGCCGCACGATGCGTTGGCACCATCTGCTTCGTGGAGGTGGACGAGGGCTGAGCATCGAGGAACAACGCGGCCTCGTCGGCGAACTGGCCCTGCTACGGGAACTTGTCGCCGAGGTCGGCCCGATGACCGCTGCAGAGGCTTGGCGCGGGCCCGAGGAAAGCGCCAAGGACTTTGAGCTGCCGGGCCTCTACATAGAGTGCAAGGCGCGGAGAAGCGCCGCGCATCCCAAAGTCCGGATTTCATCAGAAGCACAACTGATGGACATACCCGGCGCCAGACTGTTCCTGCGCGTCCAGGATGTGGATACGGCGCTGGATGGCGAAGGCGGAAATCTGACCGAACACGTCGAACGCACAGCCACGTTGTTCGAAAATGACTTCATCGCGCATGATGTTTGGGAACAGCGCCTATTCGGAACCGGCTACGATCCGGAAATGGTGGAGGAGAACAGGACTTGGCATGCCGGGGCCGTGCGGATGTTCGAAGTGCACGAAGGTTTTCCTCGACTCGTGCCCCCTTTGCCGACAGGCGTCGAAGCCGTTGAGTATTCCATTCGCCTGGACGACTGCGCCGACTTCCAAGCCAGCAGCAATCTGAAGCAGCTATTTTTCGAGAGTAAGTGCAATGTCTGATATGGAAGAATTCCACCACAGCCTGATCGCCGATATCCAAGGCGATGCTGATGCGCTGGGCCTGTATACTCAGGAAGCCTTTTTTGAGAAGGTCGGCGAAATCCTGACCGAGGCCGGTGAGATCGATCAGGCTGACTTCGCCTACTATAACGGGACCGGGAAAAAAGGCGTAAAACTTGAGGTCACGGGCTACGGCGGCGATCCTCGTGATGCCGATGGGGTCCTTTCCCTGATACTCTGTGATTTCCAGGTTCTGCCGGAGTTAAGGACGACCTTGGCCGCTTCTCTGCAAGGCCAATTCAAGAAACTACTCGAGTTTCTGAGGCATGCCCGCACACTGGAATTCACCGAGCAACTGGAGGAGACAAGCTCCGGCGCCCAGCTTGCTGATCTCATACAATCGCGCTGGAGCAGCATCGAGAAGATCAAGCTGATCTTCATTACCAATTCGGACAACCGAGCGCGCGTGGATGCGAAACTTGCGGGGGAAATGGCCGGCAAACCGGTCACCTACAACGTCTGGGATTTGAAACGTCTGCAAGCCTATGTGGAGCAGGGCAAAGCGCGAGCCGACATGACGGTGCGGTTTGCCGAGGATTTCGGCGGGGGTGTCCCGGTGTTGAAGGCCTCAGGCTCAGACACTGCCTTCGAGAGCTACATTGCCGTCATTCCAGGGGCGCAACTGGCCGAGATCTACGATCGCTGGGGGGCGCGGCTTCTCGAGTCGAACGTGCGATCCTTTCTCCAAGCTCGGGGCAATGTGAACAAAGGGATCCGCAAGACCATCATGGAAGAGCCCCAGATGTTCTTGGCCTACAACAATGGTCTCGCCGCCACGGCAGAAGGAGTGGAGCTCGAGCAGACCGCGGACGGCCTGCTTCTGGTTAGTGCCGAGAATCTCCAGATCGTCAACGGCGGGCAAACCACCGCGTCACTTCACGCCGCAAGGAAGAAGGCTGGCGATGGGATGAAGGACATCTATGTCCAGATGAAGCTCAACGTCATTCCGACCATCTCCGCGGATACTGTGGTGCCGAGAATATCGGAATTTGCCAATAGCCAGAACAAGGTCGCCGCGGCTGACTTCTTTGCCAACCATCCCTTCCATATTCGCATCGAGGAGCTTTCCCGGAAGATCCTCGCTCCCGCAGGGGAGGCCGGCTATCGCGAGACCAAGTGGTTCTACGAAAGGGCGCGTGGCCAGTATGCGGACGAGCGGAGCCGTAAGACTGATGCCGAGAAGAAGAAATGGGATGCGGAGTTCCCGAAGAACCAGTTCTTCACCAAGACCGATTTGGCCAAATTTGAGAATTCATGGTCGGGGCGTCCGGAATGGGTGTCGAAAGGCGCGCAGAAGAACTTTGCCGAGTTCGCAAAAACGATCGAGAAGGTCTGGGGACGCAGTGGTGCGAAGATCAACGAGGTCTGGTACCGGAATCTGGTCGCCAAGGCGATAATCTTTCGCCGCTTGGAGAAGCTTGTTTCGGCCCAGGATTGGTATGAGGGTGGATACCGGGCCAATATTGTCACATATGCCATCGCGAAGGTCGCCCACGATGCTCGGGAGATGGAGAAGGTCGTTGATCTCTCCCGGATCTGGCGTGCACAGGCCGTTCCGAGCGAGTTGGAGGCTGCGCTTCTCGTAGCGGCTGCCGAAGCTCAGGATATCATCACAAACCCGCCGGATGGGGTCCGCAACATGTCGGAGTGGGCCAAGACACAGGCCTGCTGGAAAGCCTTCTCGGAGCGGAAGCTCAGCTATGACGATGCATTCCAGCAGGTTCTTGCGGACGAGGATGATGCAAGGTCCGAGGAGGAGGAGGTCACGGAGGACGAGAACCTGACGAAGAGTGTCGAAGCCCAGACGCGCGTTTTCGAACTGGGTGCGGCATTCTGGGCCGAAGCCAAGACGTGGGGCCGCACTCATCGGCTGCTGTCGCCGGCCGAATACAACACCCTCGAAATTTGTGCGAAGATCCCGTCTCGCCTTCCGACTGAGCGACAGACCGAGTTTGCTTTGGAGATCCTTGCAAAGCTTGAGGCCGAGGGCTTCGGTGCTGCCGAGGCAGCCGAGTAGTTCAGCCGATCAGGCGGCGCACCGCCTTCGCGATCTGGTAGGCCAGATATGGCGGCACGGCGTTGCCGACCTGATGATACTGCTTCGTGCGAGGTCCGCAGAAGAAGTAGTTGTCCGGGAATGTTTGCAGCCGGGCGGCCTCGCGAACTGTGAGAGAACGGCACTGCGAAGGATCGGGATGAATGAAGTAGTGCCCATCCTTCGAAATGTGGCTTGTTACGGTCGTGGACGGCCGGGTCGCGACTTGGGTTCGGAACCGATCGGCGAAATCTCCTGAGTTGCGATTGCGATGTCGAGGTTGCAGAAAATCCGGGAATTCCGAGAGTTTCGGGGCCCGATTATGAACCTTTGCGTAGGCGGCAGAGAACAGGTAGCGACCAAGGTCGTCTGGGATGTGGCCACGGGTTTCGTGCTGGAGTGCACACGAGAGCTGATCGTCACTGAACCAGGCCTTCAGGTCGCCAGGCAGGCGTTCGGAGTTGAGGAACCTACGTGACTGGCGTTCGTATGGCAATGCTTCATAGCGAGCCACCTGACGGGCGATATCCCGAACCCCAGGGGCAATATTTTCGTAACTCGCAATCGCTTCCGCCTGTGCCCTGACTGCACTCTGCCATGCGCTCGTTTCGTCCTGCCTGCTGAGGCCGCTTCGCAACTTCCAGAGGTCTTCGATCACCTCGGCAACGCTAACAGGTTCTGCGGCGTCACCCAGCAAGGGCTCAGTGATGTCAGGAACCGGAATGTCCTTGCGAATGCCGAGAACGATTACCCGGTGCCGTGCTTGAGGGACACCGTGTTGTTCAGCCCTGATCAGGAAGTCTCTGCCATCGGCTCGCTGCCCGCCCGCCGGCGGAATGGCGGCCAGCGGCAGCAGTTGGTAGCCTACCCCGCCAGCGTTCCCGAGGTCGTCGAGCACTCGACTGAAGATTCCCCCGCCATCCACCTTGGAGGAGAGCATGCCCTTCACATTCTCCATCACGAAGGCGGCCGGAGCCAACCGATCCAGGATGCGCACGTATTCGCGGTAGAGGTAGTGCCGATCATCCTCTTCCGCGACATATCCTTTCTTGCCCTTGTTTCGTGAACGTCCGGCCAGCGAATAGGCCTGACACGGCGGGCCACCGATCAGGATCGTGTCGCCGTGGTTGGCTTCGCGCGTCTTGTCGAGTTCAATAGCAATTTCCTCGAATACGCTATCTGCACCAAGGATGCGTTGTCGCACTTCATTCTGAGCAAGCTGCCAGTTGGACGGATAGAGTTCCTTCCAAGAGGGCAGTGGCGTTCCGTTGTTCAGCGCGTTGTAGTATTCTGGTGGGAAAATATCGAAGCTTCGCAGAAAGGAGCGTAACCGCAGCGTCTGGACAGCGTGGTCGTCCATCTCCACGGAGAGATGTATGTTCATCGGGGTGTCCGCGTCGCGGCCGGCCTGCGAAAACCCCTCTCCGAGGCCGCCAGGCCCTGCGAAGAGATCGATTATTGCAAATTTCCTTGTCAAGCCACACCTCCAAGATCGGTGTGTTCTACCAGGTTTGGTCAATCACGCCAGGTCGAAAATGAGTATGAAGTAGGCTAAATGTGGACTATGGCAGATATCGTTGATCAGAAGACGCGCTCGCGCATTATGTCGCGGATCCGCGGGTCCAATACCAAGCCGGAGATTCTTCTTCGGAAAGCGCTTCATGCGGAGGGCTTTCGCTTTCGAATCAATGTGCGGAATCTCCCTGGAACTCCGGATATCGTCCTACGAAAGTGGAATGCCGCCATCCACGTGCATGGCTGCTTCTGGCATAGGCATCCTGGTTGCCCTAAGGCAACATTTCCCTCCTCGAACACGTCGTTTTGGCAGGATAAGTTTGCAGCCAACGTAGAGCGGGACCGACGTGCACTCCTGAAGCTTGATGAACTTGGTTGGCGAACTTTGACGATCTGGGAATGCGCGATTGGGAGAGAGGTTGCTCGTCCTTTGATCGACGAAATTGCGAGTTTCCTGAGGTGCCCTAATTCGGCGATGGGGCGCAGCGACGATTCGGTTCGGCATGCGGAAATCTCAAATGATGGCCTCGGGTCGGCTTCCTGCGCAATCGCGAAACGCCAACTGTCTTAAAGCATCGTGTCAAGCTTTCAAGGTGCGTAGGCGGCCCGGCGAAGAAAACGGGATGCAGCGTCCGGCGATGGTGGCATCGAGCAGCTGCGCTTTGTCGCCGGCCGCGAACGGCCAGTTTAGGCCGGAAGTAAAGTGCCTAAAGACGGCGGTTTGATTCCCATTTTTCATGCTTTGGTTCCGGCGGTAAGAACGGGGGTATCTACGGTATTCTTTGACTCACAAATATTTGTTTTAAAACAACTAGTGATGCCGCTTTGTTGCCGCCCCCGGCACCACTTCTTCAGCTAATGCATTGGAAACGCTCCATCTTTTGACGGATGCCAGGAGCCGTAGACCATGCCGAAGACCATTTCGCGCCCCTTCACCTTCGTGAAAGAAGGGGTTTTCTACTTCAGCCGTCGTATCCCGAAAGAGCTGGGGGACCATTACACATCATCTCGGATCGCGTTCTCACTTCGCACAAAGTCCGCAAAGATTGCTGAAACGAGAGCGCGTAAGACAAACGCCAATGCTGCGAGTGCCGCGTTGAACAAATGGATGAAAATGCACGTGCCTGCAGGATGCACAATGCACGGATTCCGTCACGCCATACTACACAACCAACGTATTGGCCGGATAGATTTCAAAAGTGATGTGCTCTTGCCTCGCTGGTTGTTCTACTTCCTCAGAACCCAGCGGGCGCTAGTTCCGATCAAGTCAACCTCGACTGGGTCGATGGTTCGCCACACCGCCCCCAAACGTATCCTTTCGCTACATATTCCAGTGCCGTCGGATCTCGACGAACAGCAGAACGCGATTGGTCGTTTGGACGCTGTTGAAGACGAAGCAAACGGGCTTCAGTCAGAGTATCAAGAGAACATTGACGACCTCGTGGATCGCGGCGCGAAGATCCTGAAGATGAGAGAGGAGATCAAGAAGCAGACAATCCGACAACGACGGTTGCAGCACCAAGCCGCAGCCGCCTAAACTCAAACAGAAACCGAACCAGAGCCTCCGTTAAAAAACAGCCCGCGAAGTCCGAAAAACCCTGACGACCGACAAATGCAACGGACCCTTCTGGAGGCAGTTCTTCATCTCAGAGCCGTTTCGAGGATTGAAAGCAAAAACCCGGGTCCGAGCCGCAAACTGCTTTGACACAGCTGCCAGCCCGTCCCGGGAGATTTGGTTATTGAAATAGATGTTTTCTATCTAGAACTCGGCCGGCTAGTATCTTGCCAACCCGAGAGCACAGATCTCACAGACCACTCACTGCCTTTCCCCTGGTTTGCCCAGACGGCCTTGACCGCCCTAGCCTGGATCGCAGCTGGCTTATACCCAAGGCTGCTACCAGAAGTCCCAGAGGTAAGTTCTGTCCTCCTGTTAAGCAGTATTAACCAAACGCATGTCTCGGACTGTGAACGGGATCACATGTTTTCGATTTTGTATTCAACGGCCGGGTTTGAAACAATTTTATTGCGCAAATCGACAGTGCAACGGTCGCGAAGCGCTCCAGATCCGTGAAGGTTTCAAATAGGCAGCGATGTTTCAGCGACCGTGCGTATTCTTGACGATATCCGCAGGGCACAAGATCTGGACAATGCCGTTGCGCATAGAGATCTTTCCTTGGTCCTGCAAAAGCTTCAGCTGCTTGTTGATCGCCTCACGCGTGACGCCCAGCATTTCGGCCATCGCGCTTTGAGAAAACTTCCGGCCAAGGTCCAGCACTTCTTCGTTGAGCGTGCCGTGTTTCAATCCGAGTTCCGCAAGCTTCTGAAGCAGCCGTTGCGACAGATTCTCGAACGCGAAGTTCTGAAGGGTTGCGTTGGACTCGCGCAATCGCTGCGACAGAAAACGGATCAAATGCGCAGCAAGCGCTGGTTCTTCGGCCAAGAGCGCGACCATCGTGCCAGTCTCAAGGTGAAGCAGGCCGGAATCCTCCAGCGCGGTCACCGTTGCCGACCGCGGATCTGGGCTGACCAAAGTCATCTCGCCCAAGGGAGCGCCATGTTCCGGCACAGCGAGGGTCAGAACGTCGCCGTCCGAATTGACGATGCTTACCCGAACCAGACCGCTACACAGGACATAGAGGCCGTCAGACGGATCGCCCTGGTGAAACAGGACCTTCCCGCGCTGAAGAAACACGCCATGGGCCCGCGCCGCGATGCGTTTGACCACGTCTTTCTTCAGGTCCGAGAACAGCGGGCAGGAGCTGAGGTATTTGCGCTTCTGCTTGTCCGCGATGTTCATCCAATGCTCCGTTATCGTACGCGTGTTCGACCCAGTGAAAGCAACTACAGCAGACCGACCGCAAGGATCGCCACATAGGTCAACTGATGTGCCGCCTGATCCACGCCGACCAGCCGCCAGAACCCGGCCTCGCCAAGGTCAGCCTTGTCTTTCTGAAGGTTGGCCTTCTGCCAGTCGATGACGTGATGCACGAAAACCTCGGCCAAGGCCAGTACGACGATCAGCACCGGCCCGCCGAGACCCGCAAGCGCCATGACTGGCAAACTGAGCAAACCGTGAAGACCCGCGTGCGCCATCCCGGCGGGGTGTAGAAATTGCCCCTTGTTCGCGAGCATTTCACCCGTCTGCCATCGAAAATCCGCGAAATAGTGTTTGACCTGTACCAGGACGAGAAAGATCAGGATCCCGCTCTCGGTCACTCTGCCGCTGCCTTCTGTCGTGTCAGGGCCTTGTTGGCCGCAACCAGCTTGCTGCGGGTATCGAGATGCATTCCGCCTTCCAGCGCGCGCCGGAACTCAATGTCGGACTTTGCCAGGTCCGACAGGGCCTCGGACGATATCATGAAGAGCCGGCTTGGCTCTGCCGTGCGCACGGTCGCTGAGGCAGGCCCCTTTTGCAGGACGTTCATTTCGCCGACGAGCCCACCGACAACCGTGCCGATCTTTTCAGACGAAGAAAACACGTCAGCCGAGCCTTTAGCGAGGTAGGTCAGGTGTGTGACTGGTTCGTTTTCCTGGGTGATCCTGATGCCCGGTTCGGCGTCGAGCCAAATGCCGTGGTCAAAGAACTTGCGCGCGGTTGTCCTGGAAAAGTCTGGAAAGATCCTGGCGACCAAGGCGCTTTCCTCTTCGTTCAATCGGGCCATGCGATCCAGCAGCAACATGCGCGTCAGGCCGACGAGGCTGATGATGATCCAGAAGATCTGAATGATCGCGGAGGACAGGTTGAAGGCGACGGTCAATCCGACAAGGACGAACGACGCCGCGAGGAAATTCAGGATGACGTACGGATAGCCGTGCCCGCGGATCACCCCGGTCTGCAGCAAGGCATACGCCCCCAGATAAAGCGCGACACCGCAATATCCGATCCAGTGATAAACGTCCTCTGGGATACCGTACAGCATCCGCTGGCTCCGTCAGGTGGCTCTGGCTTGCATCCGGTATACCACTTTTTCCAACTCTGGCGAAGTACGGGTGCCCTGGGGCGTTCAGCATCAGTGGCGTTGACCAGCGACGGACGATGGAGCAGTCTTGAAGCCGGAGCTGGATTTTTGATGCATTTGATTGCCGAAATTTTTTGAAACCCCGGAAAGCACCGTCATTCGCATGTCGTCGAGGAAAGAATACCTGCTTGATACGCATCGCCTGTGCGACCCGGCACAAACGATGGCACGTGTCAGGCCGTACCTGTCGCGTATGGGGATCACGCGCATCGCCAACCTGACGGGTCTGGATCGTATCGGATTGCCGACGGTCATGGTGACGCGGCCGAACTCACGCTCGGTCGCCGTTTCGCTGGGTAAGGGGCTGTCGCTGGAGGCGGCGCAGGTTTCGGGTGTCATGGAGGCCATCGAGACCTGGCATGCCGAAAGGATCGTGCGGCCGATCCGCCGCGAGTCTTTTGCCGAATTGCAGGCCGAGGTGGCTGTCGCGGATGTCGCTCGCCTGCCGAAAGTCACCGGCGGCAGGTTTGACCCGCATCGGCGGATCCTGTGGGTCGAAGGGCGGGACCTTGGTCGGGATGCCGCCTGTTGGGTGCCGCTGGAGATGGTCGATACCGATTATACCGAGCCGCCCAATGGCGGGCACGGGGCGTTTCCGCGCACGACGAACGGGCTTGCGTCCGGCAATGACATCACCGAGGCGACCTGCCATGCGATCTGTGAGCTGATCGAGCGGGACGCGACAACCTTGTGGCATCACGGGTCCGGGGACACGCGGATCGACCCCGGATCGGTTGACGATCCAAGGTGCCGGGATGCGCTCAACCGATTGGTCGGTGCTGGCTTGGATGTCGGGCTGTGGGACACGACGTCGGATGTCGGCGTGCCCAGCTTTCGCTGCATGATTTGCGAAGCAGGCGACGGCAAGGGCCACATCGGGATCGGAGATGGCTGCCACCCGGACCGCGCCATTGCCCTGCTGCGCGCGGTGACGGAGGCGGCGCAGACCCGGCTGACCTATATTTCCGGGGCGCGTGACGATCTGGACCCTTCGGAATTCACGAACGAGGCCGTGGTGGCCAGAGGGCGGTACGTGCGGCACCTGATCGCCGGCGCAGAGCCGGTACGCAGATTCCTGGACTGTCCGAACGCGACGACGGATAGCTTCGAGGACGATTTGTCATGGTTGCTGGAGCGTCTTTCTTCCGTCGGACTGGACCAGGTCGTAACGGTCGACCTGTCGCGCCCGGAATTCGGGATCTCGGTGATCCGCGCGGTCATTCCTGGGCTGGAGGCACCGCATGACGACCCGGATTTTATCCTGGGCCCGCGGGCGCGCGCCGTGCAGGCCGGTGACGCATGAAGCCCGTGATTTTTGCAGGCGCGACGATAGACGCCGACGCCATTCGCGCGGCACTGGACGCCGAGGTTCTGCCGCCCGTGGCACAGGGTGATGTTTATCGCGTGGCGCGTCGGCGCCCACCGGCCATCGGCATCATCGACGGCTATTTCGAAGGGGTGCCATCGGTCTGGCACAAGGAAATCCTTTGGGCGATGGAGCAAGGCATTCCGGTTTTCGGAAGCGCCAGCATGGGGGCCCTGCGGGCCGCCGAACTGCACGAGTTCGGCATGATCGGCGTCGGTGCGATATTCGAGGCCTACCTGAAAGGCGAGATCGCAGACGATGACGAAGTGGCGGTCCTGCACGGACCGGCCGAGCTTGGGTTCCTGGCCCTGAGTGAGCCGATGGTCTCCGTCCGCGCCACGGCGGAACGCGCCATCACCGCCAAGGTCCTGACGCCCGAGGCGGCCGAGCTTTTGACCGAGACGGCAAAATCGCTGCACTACAAGACCCGCACGTGGGATGAAATTTCGGCCCGGCTTTTGCATGAGCCGAACCTCGCCGCGTTCTTCGCCTGGCTGCCGTCTGGCAAGGTCGACGCGAAAGTTGAAGACGCCCGGGCCATGCTGAACCGTATGGCTGCGTACCTCAAGAAAGACATCCAAACCGGCCAAGCCCAAAGGGTCGAGCGCACGTTGGCCTGGCAAGGCCTGGTCCGGCGCATCGAGGGCGAAACCGATGCCGGGGCCGCCGCGTCGAAGGCTGTGCTGGACGAGTTGCGGCTGGACCCGGAGAGGTACGAGACCACGCGCGACAGGGCCATGCTGCGCGGTCTTGCCATAGAGGACGCGGCCCGTCGCAGTATCCAGGCGGACCGCGATACGCTGCGCGCCGTGATGGACCGGCATCGCCGCCTGAATACCCTGTCGCGTCGCGACGCCGTTCTGGACTGGCTGGGCGCGAACGATCTGGACGAGACCGCCTACGAGGCGCTGCTGGCGGAGGCTGCGCTGATCGACGACACGCGTGCCGCGCGGTCACCGGGGCTGGACAGGCATATCCTGTCGGAGCTGCGCTGGTCCGGGGCCTATGCCGAGTTGAAGGCGCGGGCCGAGGCCAAGGCCCGGACCATCGCCGAAAATGGTGGCGCTCAGGCATCGCCGGACAGGCTGCGCCTGCTGGTCTGGTTTTTCGAAACCCGACTGGGCCGCACGGTCCCCGACGATCCGGACACGTTCGCCCGGTCGCTTGGACTGGACGGGCGCGATGAACTCGTCGCTCTGATCGCGCGCGAGTTCCTGTATAATGAGAATGAAGACGACGCGCTGAGGGCCGGTAGCCGGGTCTGAGCCCGGCCCGGGGGTATACGGGCCGAAACGCAACGGAGGATCTGATGCAGTTTCCAGACTACGCGGCAGAAGAAGAAGCGCCGGGCACGCGCTTTCTTTTGTTTCCGCAATCCCCGTTCGGGGAGGACGCGGCGGAACTGGAACTGGTCGAGATCTCGGCCCCGCCCGGCACGATCGGTCCGGGCCCGTCCGGGCCGCGCATGTACGTGGTCGACCCCATCGACAAGACCATACCCTATGGCGCCATCGTTGCCGGCCCGGTCGGGCCGGGCATGTATCTGCCGCCTTGGAACGGGCAGCGCAACGCACCGGCCATCCCGGATGAATACGGCAATTTCATTCATATCGCGCCCGACGACCCGGAATTCGAGGCGGCGCATCTTTTCGGCTCGGCGCATTTCACGATGGACGTCTGGGAAGGGTATTTCGGTCGCCAGATCCCTTGGCATTTCGAGGCTGACTACGACAAGCTGGAACTGTCGCTGCTGCCCGGCCTCGACAATGCCCATATCGGTTGGGGCTTTCTTGAAACCGGCGGGTCCACCGAGCACGAGGGTGAATACAGGCCTTACAGCCTGAACTTCGATGTGGTCGCGCACGAGATCGGGCATGCGCTGATCTACAGCGTGATCGGCCTACCCAGCGACGACGAAGCGTCGGGCGAATATTATGGTTTTCACGAGTCCGCAGCCGACATGGTCGCGCTTTTGGCGTCGTTGCATTTCGGATCGGTGGTCGAGGCGCTGCTCGAGGAAACCCGGGGAAACCTTTACACCTATAATCGCCTCAACCGGTTTGCCGAAACGGCCCAGACCGCCCAGATCCGCATGGCGGCCAATGACAAGCTGTTGTCCGATTTCGCGGGAGGCTGGTCGAGTGAACACGCGCTGTCAGAGCCCCTTACGGGGGCGTTGTTCGACATCCTCATCGACGTGTTCCACGAACGGCTTCTGGAAACCGGGCTGATTACGCCGGAAATCGAAGACCTGTCGGATCGACTCGAAAGTTCGCCAGAGTACAGCGACGTCATGCAGGCCGTATTCGATGATCGCTACGCGCAGAACCCCGAAGGGTTTCGGATTGCGCTCTTGGAAGCGCGGGACCTGATGGGCTCTTATCTGGCGGACGCATGGGATATGCTGGAAGCGGACGGGCTGAGCTATTCACATGTCGAAGAGGCGCTGCTGGCCGTCGATCGCGACATATCCGGCGGGGCGTACCAACAGATCATCGAAGGTAATTTCCGCGTGCGCGACATCGGCCTTACGAGGGTGGGTCCGAGACTGGTCGACCCCGATGGCGAAAGCCATGCGGTTTCCGTGCGCACACGGGTGCCGAACCTATAACAGTTTAAATACGTTTTGCGATCTTCGCTGTTTGTGGCATCTTGGCGTCAATTCATTTTATAAAGAGGGCATCATGTCGGAGTCTTTACTGAGCTTTTCAGAAGTGCTGTTGTTTGGCAGAATTCTTGATGATCTGGTGTATCAACGCAGAGCGTCCAGAACGCTTGGCGACAACAAGCATCTGGATGACCAATTTGCCTTGGCCGAAGACAAGGATAGCGACCAGGCTCCCGCTTTTGCCAAGATCTACGGTTTCGCCCATGAAGGCACGTACTTCGACCTGCCGGAACCCGTGATCTTTCTCGTCCACGGAAAAGGTCAAAGCGCCACCGACGGGGACCTTCCCGGCAACCTTGGGTCACGCGCGCCCAACGACCCGTCCAAAAGCGGGGTCGCCGCGGCCGACTTTCAAATCGCGAACGACATCCGGGTCTGGAGCTATGACAAGGCCGATCAGACCATGCGCATGGATGTATCGACCGGCATGTTCGAACAAATCCTGTTGGAAGCGTACTTTGCCGGTGACGGCGTGGGCGTCAGCGGCGCCAAGGTCAGCGGAGCTAAAGTCAGCGGTGCCAAGGTCAGCGGAGCGAAAGTGAGCGGTGCCAAGGTCAGCGGGGCAAAGGCGCGCGGCTCCGGCGACTGAACGCAAACGCAACCCTGTGCGCAGCGGGGTCGACCAATCAGAACCCGGCTTTTTTCAATCCTTCGAGGAAATGCTGCGTGTCTTCTGGCAGGCGGTCTGGAATGATCTGCTCCCACCGCTTGATCGAGAAGTTCGGATGCACGGTACGGTGCTTGTCGGCAATCTTGCGCGCCAACTCGATTTGGCCCAGCTGCGCGTAGCTTGCCGCCAGCATCCGTTGGCCCTCTGTGGGGTTGTTCATCTTGCTGACGGTTTCGATCACCGCATCATATTGCTTGAGATTGTAGTAAGCCCCGCCGAGATGCCAAAGATACTGGTCCGGAAAGAACGGGTTCAATCGCATGGCGCGCTGCAGATGCTGGATCGCCGCTTCGTTCTGGCCTGAATGCGCGAGGGCATCGGCATAGTCCGACAGCAGATCGGCATCGTTCGGATTGAGCTTTAGCGCGCGGTCATACGCACCGAGCGCTGCATCGTGTTCCTTTCGGTAAAGGTGCACGAATCCGAGTTCTCCGAATGCACGTGCATCCGTCGGATCAAGGTCGGCGGCGCGACGGGCATAGGAAAGAGCGGTGTCGAGCGCCTGGTCCCCGTCCGCGTTCCATGAGTAGCGCCAGTCGATGTTCAGGGTCCGCGACAGGGCCGCGGAGGCACGGGCATATTTCCCGTCCAGTGACAAAGCCTGTTCGTAGAGCATTCGCGCATGCTCGTTGTCCTGCCGCGTGTACTTGAAAATCAGCTGCTGTGCCCGCAGCACAAAGCCGTAGGCCGCAAGGTCGGACGGGATCGACGCGCTGAAGCGCCGGCGCTCCTCTGCCTCGACCAGAACCGCGGCCGCCCCGACGATTGACGCGGTCATTTCGTCCTGAATCTCGAAGATGTCCTCCTGATCCCGGTCGTAGGTTTCGCCCCAGATCGTACGAGATGAATCGGTGTCGATCAGTTCGACCTTGATGCGCAGCTTCGTCTTGGCGCGCTGTACGCTGCCGCGCACGACATAGCGCACCCCCAGTTTCGTGGCTGCTTTGCTTGGGGGCAGGTCCTGCGCCCTGAACGCAAAGCTCGTGTTCCGATTGATGACGAACAGGTTCTTGAACTTGGAAAGCGCGAGAATGATGTCCTCTGTCAGTCCTTCCGCCAACCAGCTTTCGGAGTCGTCGCCGCCGCGGATATCGAAGGGAAGCACGGCGATCGAAGGTGTGTCGGGCCGGCTGTACCCCATCGAGGGCGCCGAAGGGCGTACCGTGGCCGCCATGGTCGCGCCCTCGACTTCGGTACGGATGCAGAAGATGGGGACCGGCTGCTCGATGTTCTTGAGCATTTGCGGGCCGAGAAACTCGTATCCCAGGCGCAGCTTATTGCGCACCTGCTCATACACGCTTGAGCTGACGAAGACACGCCCGGGTTCGGCGAGCTCCTGCAGTCGGGCGGCGATGTTGACGATGTCGCCATGAATGCCGCGGTCGTCGAGCAGGAACTCACCAAGGTGGATTCCGACACGAAAGCTGATCCTTTGGGCCAAGGGCAAGTCGGCATTGTTGCTCTCGGTGATACGTTGCAGTTCCACGCCGAAAAGCACGGCATCGGTCGCCGTGTCGAACCGGGCGAGGATGCCGTCGCCTTTGACGTCGACGAATTGGCCGCCGTTTTCGACGCAAGCCGCCTCAAGCCGTTCCAGAAGGGTGCGCAATGCCTTGTAGGTGTCAATCTCGTTCCGTCCCATGAGCCGGGAATACCCGACGACATCGGCGAACAAGACAGCCCCGAGCCGCTGTCTGAATGTAGGTTCGCGTGCGTTCAACTATCCGGCTTTCATATCAGGGCGTTTCATGCCTGTGCGGTGGCCATTTCGATCCCACACTCCTGCCGTCGCCAAACGCGATTACGGTCGTTTCCCCCAACTCTTCAGCAAGAGCGTCCCGCCGCACCTTCCAGTCTTCCGCCAGGATCCCGACGACGATCATGTCATGAAACCTGCCGTCAGAGAACCAGGCCTGCCGCATCGTACCCTCGACCTCAAAGCCGGCTTGGCTGACCAGATCACGGCTGCTGGCGTTGTCGTTGCGATAGTAGGACGTCACCCGGTTCAGTCCCAGTTGCCGAAATGCGAAATCGAGTATCAGCGCGGAGGCTCGGATGCCAACACCCTGCCGCCGGATCGCGTGATCGACATAGAGTGCGATGACCGCATCGCGGTTGACCGGCGAAATGCGTTCAAGGCCTACGATACCGGCAACTCCGGTAGGCTCGGACGTGATCGCGAACCAACACTTGTCGTCCGCGTCTTGCGGGGTGTCAGCCATGTTCCATAACCTCTCACTCGTCGCCAGATCGTAAGGGACGCGCGAATTTCGGTCAAAGAGCGCCAGATCTCCGACGCCCTGAAACCATCTCGTGATGGACGTCAGATCGGGCTTTTCCAATGGTCTCAATGAAAATGATTTGGAAGTATTGTCAGGCATGTTTCAAAACCGTTAAATGGAGCTTGTATAAGACAGCGTAGCACAAAGTTTGGGCAATCGGACATTCTGCTTTGCTGAACACTGGCATCTTTAGCACTGGGCTATGGCGCTCGTCCCGTACCTGAATAGCCCGCGCACGTACTGTTCTCAAACGTGGGAAAGGTTGCATACAGGGCCAGCTACATACGGTTTTTTGTAGTGCGAAAGGATGGCTGCTACAGCTAAAATTTCGACCTGTCAGGAATGCGGCGAAGCGGCACAAAGCCCCCGCGCCGCAAAAGTCATTGTCCTCTGTCACGAATTTCTATCATACGTTGTGTTTCTCCAGGAGATCACGCTATAGTGGTTATTAGGATTATAAACGTATTTACAATTCAACGATTTACTTGCTGGATCACAAGGATTTATTGATACGCGCCGCAAGATGCGGCCTGAGAACCTGGGAGCACCACTCACGGATGCATACCTAGCCCCCGGTTCCTGGACCGCTGATCTGCCGGAGCTTTCTCGTCGGCAATTTAATACTGCTGATCCTGAACATCCCGCTGATGGGTGTCTGGGTCGTGCTTGGCGCCCGAAAAAATCCTGCCCCCGTAAGGAGAGTCGATCCATGCCATGACGCCTTGTTATCAGTGCCCACGCGGCCGATTTCGTCTGGCGCTCGGGCGGAACCATCGCACTTCACGCCAAGGAAGGCTGGGACATGCATGTCGTTGCCTGTCACTCGGTGCGCGCGGTGAAAGCGCAAAGCTCTGGCGCCAGGACGGGATAACACTGGACCGAGTGAATACGGAACGTACTGACGAAACCCGCCGGGCGGCCGACGTGCTGGGCGCAAATCTTCAACTGCTGGGGCATGTGGACTACCCAATGCAGGTCACCGAAGACACGATCCTGCAACTGGCGGACATCATTCGCGAAGTCGCGCCGTCGTACATCCTGAGCCACGCACCGGGCGATCCGTTTAATTTCGATCACGAATTGACCAGCCTGGTGGCACAGGAAGCCCAGATCATCTCGCAGGCCAAGGGGCAAAACCCGGAGGTTCCCTCGGCGAAACAGATTCCGATATTGATGTACGAACCGCATCAACCTGAAAACTCGGGCTGGAAACCGGATGTGTATCTCAACATTGATCCTGTCTTCGATCTGAAACGCAAGGTATTCGAGTGTATGGACGCGCAGGAATGGCTTTGGGAATATCACACCCGAGTGGCGCTTCAACGCGGAAACCAAGCCTGGCTCAACTCCGGCATGCGCATTACACATGCCGAAGCCTATCAGACGCTGTTCCCCCGCGTCGTCTTGTCTTTCCCAGAGGTATGAAAGCTTCGGAAGCTGCCTGGGTGGTTCAACGCTCGGACAGATTTCGTCGGGTGCAGACCTGTTGGAATTCCGGTGCGACCCGCACTTTTGCCACCCTCGCATGTGGACCAACGCAGTGCGTGCTCGACGTCGCGAAGGACAGACCGGAGGTCGATGCTTTTCTGCGCGCTGCAATTGCCGAAAAGCATGCCATCGACCGTCCGCAGGGCAGGGTGCGTACTGGTCGGCGGCGTGGCTGCCGGCGCAAACAGAAGGCGTACTGCCAGCGCCCGGAAGCGTTGAACATCTCCACGTCGCGCATAGTCCCGCAGGCGTCTTAAGTCCCGTCGCATGCGCATCCAGCGGCGCAGCCGCGCGGCCGGGGCCGACACGCTCGAGCGGCCGCGCAACGACAGTATCATCGTCGCCACGGCACTTGCGCCAAGAACAACCAGATGCGGCCAGTTCACACCGGCGTCCTTGCGCCAGCCGGATGCCGCATTGTCGGCAAAACTCGCATAGCCGATATTTGCCGCAGACAGCGTCGCGGTGCGCGCCGTGCGTGAGGTGGTGTCGAAATAGGGAAGGGTTACCTGAGAAAGAACGCCGGGCTCTCCGGTGATCGGGCGCAGTTTCCAAACCCAGGCCAGGGTCGTGACCGGCCCCTGTGAGGTGACCTGAAAGTTGCGGTCCTCCGGCGGCGTGAAGGTGATCAGCCAAGGTTCGCGCAAGGCGGGCTGCTGCGGCATCATCTCGGGTGTCGCACCAAGCGCGCGGATCACGACCCGGCGCGTCACGCTTTGCCCGTCCTCCAACTGTGCCGGATCGGCGTCCCAGGTGTCGGAGACTTCCAGTGCGCGGACCGGGAACCACGAGTCGCCTGCGCCTGCCGGCTTTTCTTCGACCTTGATGCGCACCGGTTCAGACCTGACAAGGACGGTCTCGCGTTGTCCGCCGCTTCTCTGGATCTCCAGTTCATGCACGATCGGCAGAATTTCCAGATTTCCGGCCCGCTTCGGGTAAAAGGCGATGCGCCGCTCGAACACCCGCGCGGTGCGACCGTCGATGCGCTGATCGCTCCAAGCGTCCTGACCCAGCCGCGTCCAATCAAAATCGGTCATGCTGCGCAGCTTGAGGTCCTCGTTGCTGATGGTCTCGCGATAGGTGCCCCGGAGCGTGGCAAGGACCATCTCGCCCTCCACTGGGGCCGTTTCGCGCGAATCCAGGACCAGTTCCAACTTCAGCGTCTGGGGCGTTTGCGCGGAAAGGGGGTGCGCCAGCAGAAGCAGAAGGGCCAGCAACCTCACCATCGGCTGGGCGCCTCGCGATGGGCCTCGCCATCCTTGCGCCGACGTTCCATCTCGGCGGCAAGGCGGCTCTTGAGATAGGCGCCCGGCGCGTCGGCGAGCGTGTCGAGCCAGCCTGCATCCGCCGCCGCGGTCCGCTCGCCGGTGACCGAGCGTTTCAGGCTGGCACGCTTTGGGTCGCGTTCCGCCGCCTGGATGGGTTGCGCGGGGGCGTCGGGATCAAAAGCCGCGGTTTCGACGCCGTTCTGCGACAGGATTGTTTCTATCCGCCCGTGCCCCCGGGTTTCGCCGATCACCGGTTCGATCAGGGCTGATACGACCGCGCGGTTGTGCCGGGCGTCGGCATCGTAGCGGTCGGCGAACAGCACGGCATCGAAATAGGCGACCGACAGGCTGTGGTCGCCCGTCGCGGCAAGTGTCATGCCCCGGTTGTAGGTCGCGCTGCGGCCAAGCTTGGCAAATACGGCGTCGGCTTCGGCATAGCGCCCGGCCTGGTAGAGCACCGCGCCACGTGCGCCGGGGCTTTGGATCATGGGCAATGCCAGGTCGGGAAAGCCCGCGCGCCAGATCAGTTTCGCCCATGCCTCGGGGCCGGCGGCCACGGCGCATAGCAGGGCCGCCGCAAGGACCGAGAGCGGGACGCGGTTCATGCGTCACGCCTCCGGCGGAGGAGGAATGCAAGCGGCAGGAGGGCAAGGGCGACGAACCATCTGCCTTGGTCGGAATAGCGCAGGTTGCGCAGGGCGTCGTGTGCCTCGGCCGCGCCTTGGCGGTCGCTCAGGATCGTCTCGACGCCCGTGAGATCGGACGCATCCACGATCACGCCGCCGCCCGCCTTCGCGACGGAAGCAAGCCCCTCGCGGTCTGCGGCGGGCATGCCGTAGGGCGGGTCATCGGGCGCCACGAACACGCCCGAGACACGCAGGCCCGCCGCCGCCATCTGGCGGGCCCGGTCCAATGCCTCGGGTCCGACCCCGCCGCCGTCGGAGACGAGCACGACATCCGGATGCGCCGCGGCCGCGTCGGACAGGGTCTGCCGCGCAAGGTCGAGGGCACGGTCGGGACGACTGCCGCCTACCGGCATCGTCTCGGTGTCCGCCACGGCAATGACCGTTTGCAAGGCGGCCGGATCCTCGGTGGGTACGCTGACCAGAAAGCTTTCGGCGGCGTAGACGCCCAAGGCCACTGGCCGCGTGCCGTGACGGTCGATCAGGCGCGACACGGCGGCCTGGGCGTCATCGAACCCGCCGCCCTGGGTCACCGACGGGGACAGGTCCATCAGGATCATCACCGCGTCGAGATTGCGCAGCCTCGGCGCGTCGGGATCGCGGGTGGCCGGCCCGGCCAGCCCGAAAGCGGTCAGCGCCCCGGCAACGGCCAGCAGCCATGGCCCGGAATCGCGCTGCCCGTCCACGACATGGCCCAGGCGGCGCAGGGCAACCAGCAGGTCCGGGTCGACGACGCGGCGCCATCGGTCCAGTCCGCTGCCCCTCAGGGCGACTGCGGCCCCGGCCAGCAAGGACAGCGGAACGCCGATCAGCCACAGCGGGCGCAGCAGGATGATCTGCCACAGGTCCGTCACGCCGCCTCCCGTGCCTGCAACCCGAGCGCGGTGGCCAGCATCGCCAGCGCCACGCCGGCCAGCCATGGCCAGTAGGTCTGCCAGCCGCGGATCGGGGGGGCGTCAGCCAGGCTGGGTTCGAGCCGGTCGATGGCCTCGGTCACCGCCACGAGGTCCTCGGTGGTGCGCACGCGGAAGGTCTGGCCCTGCGCGGCCTCTGCAATGCGGCGCAAGGTGTCGCTGTCGACCGCGTCGCGGGCCGCCGGGGCGGTTTCGAGATCGGCGGGGCCGAGCGCGATGGTGTAGATCCGCACGCCCAGCGTTTCGGCGGTGACCGCGGCGGCAACGGGATCGACGGTTCCGGTCGTATCCTGCCCATCTGACAACAACACGATCACGCGGCTTTCGGCCTCGCGGGCTCGCAGCCGGCGAAGCGCAAGACCCAGGCCATCCGCGATGGCGGTGGCCTTGCCGGATACACCGATCTGGGCGGTTTCGATCACTTGTGCGACAGCGGAGACGTCATGCGTCAGGGCCGCCGCGACATAGGCGCGCTCACCGAAGACGACCAGTCCCACCCGGTCGCCCGTGCGGGCGCGGACGAAACGCGCGCCGACGTCTTGTACCGCGGCCAGGCGAGATACCTGTACGCCGTCCAGAACGAAATCCTCACGCTCCATCGAGCCGGAGAGATCAAGCGCAAGGACGATGTCGCGCCCGGAGGCCGGCACCATTTCAAGCGTGCGTTCCATGCGCGGGCCGGTCAGGGCCGCGACCAGCAGGATCCATGCAAGGACCAGGGTTGTTGTGTAGGCATGGCGCCGCACGGGCGCCGCGTCGACGGGCCGGAATGTTTCCGCGATGGCAGGGGGCAGGGTCACTGCGCTGGCCGCGATCCGGCGTGCCGGCAGAAAGCGCAAGATAAGGAACGGCAGCGGCAGAAGCAGCGCGGCCCAGGGAGCCGCGAAACTCATCGGCGTGCCTTTTGCCGGACAGCGGCCATGATAGCGGCTTCCAGCGCGGTCGGATCAAGCGGGTGGCGCGGATTGTAGAGCGCCTCGCGCAGGCCCTTCGGGGGTGTGCCGCCAAGATCCAGCAGAAGCGTGGCAAGACCGGCCAGCCGGGCTTGTGGTTCGGCACCGGACAAATCGGCGATGGCGGCGCGGGCCGTCTCCGACGGTCGCGTCTTCCGCACGGTTACGAGCCTTGCCAGCCGCGCGAACAACAGTCCCGCGATCAGTCCGAGCGTCGCAGCCGCCAGCGCGTCGTCCACGTCGAAGCGGGCAAAGCTCTCGGGGATGCGGATATCGGCAAGACGGGCGGTCACGTCCTCGGGAGTCATGCGGCCTCCGGAAGCACTGGGTCTGCCGCTTGAACGATCCGGTGGGGTATGGCGTGGCTTGCAAGACGGTCGGCAGAGGAGGACGCGCCGAAGCCGCCTTGCCTGACGCTTCCGCCGATACGCGCCGAAAAGCGGCCCTGCGGTGGCGCCGCCTCCACGCTGTCTTGCACCAGAAGAACCTCGAGCGGGCATTTCCGCATCAAAGCCGCCGCCACTATGTTGAAATCCGCGCCGGGCGTATCAAGCCCTGTCGCGATCCTGACAGCAGTGCCCGGCGCTGTCAGGGCGGTAACGGTATCCAACATTAGCGCAAGACTCTCATAGCCGGCATCCGGGGCGTCGAGTGCCGCTTCGTGGGCTCGCGACAACGCGCCCGCCACGCGAAGCATCGCGGCCTCGCGCGGACGAGGGTCCAGTATCTCCACGCCGCCGCCGGTGACGATCATCGCGCCGACGCGTCCTCCGCTCAGAACCGCGCGCCAGCCTTCCACCGCCAATGCCTCTGCGGCGGCGACCGAGCGGAACCGCCCGCGTGTGCCCCAGAGCATCGGGGTGCGGAAATCGGCAACCAGCAAAAGCGTGCGCTCTACTTCCTCGTGCCGGCTGCGGACCTGCGGCCGTCCGCTGCGGGCCGTGGCGGCCGGGTCGATCCGGCGCGGATCGTCGCCGTCCTGAAACGGGCGCAGGTCGAAAAGATCGCCGCCTTCGCCGCGGCGCGGGCCGGAGAGACCACCCGCGATCCCGTGGGAGAGACCGGGCGCATGTTCGCGCGCGACGAGGCCGCCGATCGCGACGAGACGGTCGAGGGAGACCTCGGCCCCGGAGGCCCGGGGCAGGCTCATAGCGGAGCCACCGCCGAAAGGATCTCGGCCACGATCGTGCGAGAGGTGTGGCCTTCGGCCTGCGCCCGCCAGGTCGGCGCCATGCGGTGGCAGAGCACGTCGGGCGCCAGTGCCGCGACATCTTCGGGCACCGCGTAATCGCGGCCATGCAACCACGCGCGGGCACGGGCGCTCGACGCCAACGCAAGCGTGCCGCGCGGGCTGACCGCGTGGCGGATCCGGTCGGTCAGGTCAATGGAGTCGCTCGCACCGCGCGTCGCCATCACCAGCGCCACCATGTATTGCTTCAAGGCGGGCGACAGGTGGACTTGAAGCACGTCTTTCTGCATGGCGGCGAGCGTCGCGTGATCCAGCGTCGGAGCATCGCCCCTGGCATGGCTGCGCAGTTCCGTCTCGACGAGGTCGAGAATTTCCATCTCTGCGGTCTCTTCTGGAAGGTCCAGAACGACATGCATCAGGAACCGGTCGAGCTGTGCCTCGGGCAGGGGAAAGGTGCCTTCCTGCTCCAGCGGGTTCTGCGTGGCGATGACCATGAAAGGGTCGGGCAGGGGACGCGTCTGGCCGCCGGCGGTGACCTGGCCTTCGCCCATTGCTTCGAGAAGGGCGGATTGCACCTTGGGCGGCGCGCGGTTGATCTCGTCCACCAGGACAAGGTTGTGAAAGACCGGACCGGGCAGGAAATCCATCGTGCCGCTGTCCTGCCGGTAGACCTGCGTTCCGGTCACGTCGGATGGCATCAGGTCGGGCGTGCATTGAATGCGGGAAAAGCTGCCCTCGACACCGTCGGCCAGCCTGCGCACCGAACGGGTCTTGCCAAGGCCCGGGGCACCCTCGATCAGCACGTGCCCGCCGGTCAGAAGCGCGGTCATTAGCCGTTCAACCAGCGTCGCGTGCCCGACAAGACCCGCTTCCATCCGGGTTGCCAGCCTTGCCGCGAAGTCCGGTCGAACGGGTGCCGACCTCTCTGCGATATCCTCCATCCGGTCCTCCTGTCGATCCGATCAACAAACCACGGCGAACGCTTGCAAAGAAGGTTTCGAACTGCTTTTCGCTGCATGTCGGGCAAATTGCCCGAGACATGAGGGCCAGTTTGCCCGATCCTTGGCGACAGCGCGCTTAGGGAGGGAATGACATGAGCCTTCGGTTTCGACTGGTCTTGACGCTGTGGCTGGTCACGGCGTTGGCAGGCGCTATCACGCTCGGGCTGGCGGCTGGGGATGCCTATCGAACCGCCCGGAGCGACACCCAGACGACGCTGACGCGGGCCAGCTATGTGCTGGAGCGGAACTATCACATGGAGCCGCGCGTGGGCGACCCGCTTTATGCCGAGATGACGTCGATCAAGCTCCTGGGCGTGATGGCCCCGGGCACCTGCATCCGGTTCGACCAGCGGATGATCTCGGAACGCCGTCTTTGTGCGGGCTGGCAGGTCTTTGGGCAGATCGCGCCCGGCTGGTTTCGCGACCTTGCCGAACGGATGTTCGAGCGGCCTGCTTCGGTCGCCCGGTCCGGCTCTGCCTCGCAGAGCGGCGCGTTTCGCATCGAGGCCTCGTTCGATCCGGTGGCGGCGGCGACCCTGGCCTGGCAGCGTACGCGGCTGGCCCTGTGGCAGACATTGGCGATGGCGGCAGGCGTGCTGTTGTTGGGTTCTGCCGCGATCGTCTGGCGGCTCGGCCCGGTGCGCGGAATCGTCTCGGGGCTCGACCGGCTGGCCCGCGGCGACCTCGATGCACGGGTCGAACTGGGTGGGGCGCGCGAGTTCGGCCAGATTGCCCAAGCCGTCAATCACCTGGCCGCGCGCTTGAAGGCCAGCGCCGAGCAGAGCCGCGCGCTGACCCGCAAATTAATCGAAGTCGAGGACGTGGAACGGCGGCAGCTGGCACGCGATCTGCATGATGAGTTCGGCCAGACGCTCACCGCGACGGCCGCGCTTGCCGCTTCGATGCGCTTTGCCGCCTCGGGTGACCGTCCCGATATCGAGCGCGACGCGAGGGACGTGGGGTCCAATATCCGCAACATGATGGATTGCCTGCGCGGGGCATTCGCCCGTCTGCGGCCGCCGGATCTGGAGGAGGTCGGCCTTGCCGCCAGCCTGCGCACGATGTTGAACGGGTGGGAAACGCAGCGCGGCACGCGCCTGACACTGGACTACGACCTGGACGAAGGCGGGTTGACGGATGCCGTGGCGCTGGACCTTTACCGTATCGTTCAGGAATGCGTGACGAACGCCATGCGGCATGGCGCACCAAGACATGTCCGTGTGATCCTGCGCCAGAGAGAGGACGACATAACGCTCACGGTCGAGGACGATGGCGGCGGAAAGCTGGACGGAGAACGGCGGGGCAATGGCATCCTCGGCATTACAGAGCGCACGGCGGCCATGGGCGGTCGATTGAACATGCAACAGAAAGTTGACGGCGTCAGGGTCAACGTGACCGTTCCCGGCGCCATCGTCCGAAGCGCCGCATGACCGAGCACCGCATCATGATCGTCGACGATCACCCGGTCGTGCGCGAGGGGTATCGCCGCCTGATAGACTTGCAACCGGGCCTGCGCATCGTATCCGAGGCCGAGGATGCGCGTAGCGCCTACATTCGCTATCGCGAAACAACGCCGGACGTGGTGGTGATGGACGTGACCCTGCCGGGCGCAAGCGGCATCGAGGCGATCCGCCATATCAGGCAATACGATGAGTCGGCCCGGGTCGTGGTTTTCACAATGCACCAGGGATCGGCCTTCGCTTTGAAATCTGTCGAAGCCGGGGCGGCGGGGTATGTCACCAAGAGCAGCGATCCGGCGAACCTGATCAAGGCCATCCTGGGGGTGCTGGAAGGGCGTACCGTGATTTCGCCAGATGTGATCGAGGCAATCGCGCAGGATCGGATTTCAGGCACGGGCACGGGCCTGGATGAGCTGAGCACGCGCCAGACCGAAATTCTTCGCCTGCTGGCAAGCGGCTGGCCGGCTGAAAAAATCGCTGAAGCTTTATCAATCAGCCTCAAGACGGTGCGAAACAATCACTACCAGATCAAGAGCGTGCTGGGCCTCGAAACAGACGCGCAGATGGTTTGGTTCGCGCTTGAGGCCGGGCTTGTGGAGAGGTCGAAGGGCCGTAAATTGTGATTTGGTGTTAAGCCAAGGATCGATGAATATTGCATGGCTGACCGCTATCTCTTTCTTCCGCGCCAAGTTTAGATTTTTAGGCTTCTTCCAATTTCTGTTTTACTTGGTCGCAAGCGGGTACGCGTGGCAGGCACACCACCCTCCATCTGGCGCAGCACGCCCATGATCTGGCCTTCTGTGTATCGTGTCTTCTTCATCGGAATCTCCTCAGTCATCCAGCCGGAAAAATTCTACTTCCGCATCCCCTTGAGATGGGGGGATGACCATGCCGCTTTGTTGCCGCCCCGGGCACCACTTCTTCCAGATTTGACAGAGTGATACGCTTGTTGATCGCATCGCGTGGTAATTGGCGTGTCGTGGATGCGAAAACGACCCCCGCAGTGCGGAGGCCGTTTGAGAGGGTCAGCCGAGTTTCGGCCGCGTCTCAACCGTAGATCAGCCTGGGCAGCCAGGTGATGATCTGAGGAAACACCATGCACAGCACCAGCCCGACGATCTGCAGGAACAGGAAGGGCAGGGCGGACTTGAAGATGTCCGTCATCGGAATCTCGGGCGGCGCCACCCCGCGCAGGTAGAAGAGCGCGTAGCCGAAGGGCGGCGACAGGAAGCTCATCTGCATGTTCACGAGGTAGAGCACGCCGAACCACAGAACCAGGTCCTCGGGGCTGTCGAGACCGAAGGCGGCCGCGCCCAAGGCCTTGATGATCGGCACGAAAATCGGCACGCAAAGGAGCAGGATGCCGACCCAGTCGAGAAACATGCCGAGGATCACCAGCAGGATCTGCATCAGGATCAGGATGCCCCAGGGGCCGAGGCCGGTCGCCGCCAGGGCGTCTTGCACGAACTGTTGCCCGCCTTCGAGCACGTAGAGGCCGACGAAGATCGTGGCGCCGAACATGATCCAGATGACCATGGCGGAGGCCTTGAGCGTGGTGGTGCACGCCTCGCGGATGGTGGGCCAGTCGAGCTTGCGGTGGATGGCCGCCACGATGAAGGCGCCGAAGGTGCCGATGCCCGCGGCCTCGACAGGCGTGGCGACGCCTGAGAAGATGATGCCCAGAACCACGACCACGAGAACGATGGGGGCCGCCATCTTGCCGATCAGCTGTACCTTTTCGCGGTTCGACACGCGTTCCTCGATCGGGATGGCCGGACCCAGAGCCGGGTTGATGTAGCTGCGCATGACCACGTACGCGATATACATGCCCGACAGCATCAGGCCGGGGATGACCGCGCCGATGAACAGCTCGCCCACCGATTGCTCTGCCACCACGGCGTAGATGATGGCGAGGATCGAGGGCGGGATCAGGATGCCCAGCGTGCCGCCGGCCATGATCGAGCCCATGGCGATCTTGGGGTCGTAGTGACGTTTCAGCATCGCCGGCAGGGCGATGATGCCCATGGTGACCACCGCCGCGCCGATCACGCCGACCATGGCGGCGAGGATCGTGGAGGCGATGATGGTGGCCGCGGCCAGCCCGCCCTTGAGCCCGCCCATGACCTTGTAGATCACGTCGAACATGTCGTTGATGATGCCTGCCCTTTCCAGCATCGCCGCCATGAAGATGAAGAGCGGGATCGCCGAGAGCTGATAGTTGGTCATCAGCGGGAAGATGCGGCTTGGCACGATGTTGAGCGCGCGTTCATCCCCGAGGACGAACAGGAACACGCAGGCCAGACCGCCGGTGACGAAGGCCAGTGGCAGGCCCGCCATGAGCAGCGCCAGAAGGCTGCCGAACATGATGAGCGTGAGCCACGCGATGTCGATTTCAATACCCATGTGCCTCAGTTCCCCCGTGCGATTTCACGGATGTCTTTCGACAGTTTCGAGATGCCTTGCAGGACGAGCAGCAGCCCGCCCATGACCATGACCCACTTCATGGGCCAGAGCGGCACTTCCCATTCGTTGAAGCTGATCTCGCCCCAGCGGATGGCCGGGTTGGTCCACTGGTCCAACCCGAAGCCCGAGACCATCTCGCCAAATGTGATCTGGCCCCGCGCCCAGTCGGAAATGACCGCGTTGCCGGAGGGCACGGCGATGGCGTCCATGGCGAAGATCCAGGAGGTGACCAGCAAAGTGCCGGCGAAGATGAAGAAGAAGATCGAGGTCAGAAGATCGACCCACGCCTTGTTCTCTTTCCGCATCGGGGCATAGAAGATGTCCACCCGGACGTGCGTTTCGGTCAGCATCGCGTAAGATCCGGCGATCAGGTACTGCATCCCGAACATCAGGTACATCGCCTCGTGCGCCCAGTTGGTGGGCGAGCCGAAGACATAGCGGGCCAGAACCTCGTAATAGTAGACGAAGACGGCGATCACGGCCCAGTAGGCGACGAATTCGCCGCAGAACAGCGAGAGCCGGTCGATCCAGTTCTCGGCATAGTCGCTGTCTTGCTTGGGGGCCTCTTCCTCTTCGTGGGCGGCGAGTGCCTTTTCGATCTCGGACGCTTCCTCGGGCGGAATCTGTGCGTTGGCGCGGCGCACGAGGCCGGGGATCAGCAGCAGGTCGACCGCCAGCAGGGCGAGGATCGCGTACAACGCATAGCCGGCGGCATTGTCCCACCAGGCGCGGATCCGGAACGCCTCGATCTGTTGCGGGCGGATCTCTTCCAGCGTGGCCTGGGCCTCTTCGAGCCGGGCGGCGCCGGTCTCGATGGTCTCTTGGGCGCGGTTCAGGCGGCGTTCGGCGGCACGCTGGGTGAAGCTGCCTTCCTCGGCCTCGTCATAGGTGGCCTGGAGGTTCGACAGGTCGGCGCGGGCCTCTTCGACGCGGCCCTGTTCGCGGTCGATCACCCTTTGGGCCACGCGCAGATCATTGTCGAAGCCCGACAGGATGGTGCGGGCGTCCTGTGTCTGCGAATTGGCGTAGAGGATGAACAGGAAGATCGGGATGAAGACCAGGCCCCACAGACTTTTGAGATAAAAGCGGTGCAAGCCGAGGATGCCGCCGGTGACGGCGATCATGTAGGCCAGCGGCAGGGTATAGCGTTTCTCTTCGGGCTGTGGTCGGCGCGACAGGATCATCGCGATGATGGGAAAGACGATCAGTCCCACCCAGTACAGCCAATGCGGCAGCGTGAAGCTGAGCCCCGGCATTGCGGTCCTCACTCGTTGAAAGCGTTGAAAAATGCCGCCCGGGGGCGCGGGGCCCTCGGGCGGCGGATCGGTCGGGGGATCAGAGCTTGAGCTCGAGCCCCTCGGTCAGGGCCGGGTCCACGTAACCCAGCGAGCCGGATTGCATGTAATCAAGCTGAATCTTGAAGACGCGGGCGGCCTGCGGGTCGCGGTTGGCGTAGTCGAACCAGATCGGCACGGCGACCTCGGTCATCAGGGCCACGTCGTCTTGTGACAGGCGAGTGACCTCGGTGCCGTCGGCCTCGAACTTTTCCCAGGCTTCCTGGTCGGCAGCCTGGATCGCGGCGTGGTGCATGTCGGAATAGACGTGGGTTTCCATCTCGACGAATTGCTTCATCTCGGGCGACAGGGCCTCCCAGGCGTCCATGCCCACGGTGATGTCCATGGTGTCGACCGGCTGGTAGAGCGACATGAAGCCCGGAGGGCCCATGACGATGTAGTCGGTGACCTGGCTGAAACCGAGGGCGTAGTTCACGGCGGGGCCCACGTAGTCGGCCACGTCGATGGTGCCCTTTTCCAGCGCCGGGAAGATTTCCGAGCCGGGCAGAACCGTGGTTTCTGCCCCGATCTCGTTGAAGATCTCGGCGACCATGCCACCGGGCAGGCGCATCTTGCGGCCCGCAAAGTCGTCGATCGAGCGGATCGGAACCTTGGAGTGGATGATGTTCGGGCCGTGGTGCACGGGTCCGACGAAGTGCAGACCTTGCGCGGCGTAAAGCTCGCGCGCGATGTCGATGCCGCCCAAGCCGTAGTAGAACACGTCGAATTCATGCGGGTTGCGCATGCCGAGCGGAATGGACGTCAGGAACGTCGCCGCCGGAATGATGCCCTGGGCGTAGATGGTGAAGGGGTTCACCGCTTCCAGCACGCCGTTCTTCACCGCGTCGTAAAGCTGGAAGTCGCCGACGACGTCATTGGCCCCGAAGGGCTGGAACGTCAGTTCGCCGCCGGTTTTCTCGGCGATGGTGCCGCACCAGTCGCGGAAGATCTGAAGGCCGGCGCCGCCGGGCCAGCTTGTCTGGATCTTCCAGGTGGTGCCGTTGGCCTGCGCGCCCGCAACATGGGGCGCGGCCAAGGTGGCGGCACCCGCACCGGCAATCGTGCGCAGCGCGTTGCGCCGCGTGGTCAATTTGTTGGTCATGTGTTTCCTCCCATTCGTGGCCGGTCCTGTATTTTCAGGTTTCCGACGTGTCTGAGCGTAATGGCAAACCGGCAAATTGGTAAAGTGATTTTTCCAATATGTGGCAATGGCGCACTATGTCCGGCCTTGAAAGCAAGGTTTGGCGCTTGGTTAAAAAGGGGCGGACATCGCGTGCACGGTCGGGGGGGCGGGACGCCTCGGCCTTCGGGCCGATTATTCGGCGCGGTGGCAGGCGACGCGCGTCTGGCCCAGAAGGCGCATCTCGGGGCGCTCCTTGCTGCATCTGTCGATGGCGATGGGGCAGCGTGGATGGAAGGCGCAGCCCGAAGGCGGGTTGATCGCGTCGGGGATCTCGCCCTTGGGGGGATCGACCTCGCGCCCGAAGGCATCCATGCGGGGGGCCGCGTCAAAGAGCATCTGGGTATAGGGATGCTTGGGGTCGGTGAAGAGCGCGTCGCGGGGCGCCTCCTCGACCAGGCGGCCAAGGTAGAGCACACCGATGCGGTCGGCCATGTGGCGCACCACTGTCAGGTCGTGGCCGATGAAAAGATAAGTGAGCCCGAATTCCTCGCGCAGGTCGGACATGAGGTTGAGGACCTGGCTTTGTACCGAGACGTCGAGCGCGGATGTGGGCTCGTCGCAGACGATGATCTTGGGTTCCGAGGCGAGCGCGCGGGCGATGCAGATCCGCTGGCGCTGGCCGCCGGAGAATTCGTGCGGGTATTTTGAGGCGTCGGCCGCCGAAAGCCCCACCTGTTCCAGCAGTCGCTCGGCCAGCCCGGAGGTGTCGCCGCCCTTGGCCGCGACCGGTTCGGCAATGATGTCGCGCACCCGCCAGCGCGGGTTGAGCGATGCGAAGGGGTCCTGAAAGATCATCTGGATCTCGTCGCGGACCGCCTCGATCTTGGCGGCGTCGGTTTCGGTCGCAAGGTCGGTGCCGTTGATCTTGACGCTGCCTTCGGAAGGGGGTGTCAGGCCGACGACGATCTTGCCGATGGTAGACTTGCCAGAGCCGCTTTCGCCGACGAGGGCGTAGACGCTGTTTTCCTCGATATCGAACGACACATCCGAGACGGCGGTCAGGTAGGCCTTGGGCAGACGTTCGATCACGCGGTTGAGCCACGGTTTCGAGACGTCGAAGCGGCGGGTGAGGTTGCGGATGGAGATCAGTGCGCTCATGCGACGGTGTCCTCCTTTTGCGTGGTGCCGAGCGGGAACCAGCAGGCGGCGCGGCCGTCGCAGGCCTCGATGCTGGGTCCGGGCTCTTGGCGGCATTTGCCTTCGGCGTATTCGCAGCGCGGGTGGAAGGGACAGCCATCGGGCAGGGCGCCGAGGCGGGGCATGGCACCGGGGATCTGCTTGAGGCGCTTTTGCCCGACGCTGGCGAGCGGGGTCGAGGCCATGAGGCCCGCGGTATAGGGATGGCGGGCGTTTGTGATGACCTCGCGCACCGGGCCAAGCTCGGCAAGGCGACCGGCATACATCACGGCGACGCGGTCTGCGGCTTCGGCGATCACGCCCATGTCGTGAGTGACCAGCATGACGGCCACGCCGCGTTCGCGGCAGAGGCGTTTCAGAAGGGCGACGATCTGGGCCTGCACCGAGACGTCGAGGGCGGTGGTGGGCTCGTCCGCGATGACCAGGTCCGGCTCGGCGCAGAGGGCGAGGGCGATGACCACGCGCTGGCGCATCCCGCCGGAAAACTCGTGCGGGTAGCTGCCGATTCGGGCGGAGGCGGCGGGGATGCCGACCTCGTCCAGCGCCGCGATGGCGCGTTTGCGGGCCTCGTCCTGGCCTACGTTCAGGTGCTCGGTGATGGTCTCGGTCAGCTGGTCGCCGATGGTCAGAAGCGGGTTGAGCGACGTCAGCGGATCCTGAAAGATCATGCCCATATGCTTGCCTCGCAGGCGACGCAGCCTGGCGCGCGGGATGTCGTGGATCGGCTCGCCCTTCAGCAGGACCTCGCCGCCGGTGATGCGGGCGGGCGGGTCCAGCAGGCCGATCACCGCGTTGCCGGTCATGGACTTGCCGGCGCCGGATTCGCCCACGACGCCCAGGATCTCGCCGGCGCGGATGTCATAGCTGACGTGATCCACGGGGCGCAGGATGCCGTGCCGGGTGGGGATTTCCACGGTCAGGTCGCGAACGGAGAGGACGGGTGTGTCTGTCATGCGGCAAGACCTTTCGCAAGCATCACGGGGATTTGCCCTGCATTTTCGGGACATTTGAGCGGCGCACTGTATCTTAATCTTTGGGACGTATGCGCCGCTGCGTGATTGCAGGGGGGCTTGATCTGCCCGGCCGCCGACACGCGCCGGGCATGTGAGGGGCCGATAAGGCGCAGGTCTGAAGGAGCATAGTCATGTGTTTGACCAGTGAAGCGTTTGCGCTGTTCCTGACAACAATCGGAGCGGGCATATTCTCGTCGGATGTCGGCACGGTCACGGTCCACGCCACCGAGGGCGATATCGAGTGGGTTGCCGTCGACAACCGCTGGTGCATCCGTGAAAGCGCGGACGACGCGGAATGACCCGCTGCCGCCTTGCCGGGTAGAAACATGCGTGCCCGTCATCGTAGCCTCGGGTTCAATGCGTCGCGCAGCCAGTCGCCCAGCAGGTTGATCGAGAGCGCCAGCGCCAGCAGGGTTCCGGCGGGGAAAAGCAGGATCCACCATTCGCCGGAGAACATGAACTCCTGCCCGATGCGGATGAGCGTGCCGAGCGAAGGTTTCGTGGGCGGGGCGCCGACGCCGAGGAAGCTGAGCGTGGCCTCGGCGATGATGGCGAGGGCCAACGAAATCGTGGCGATGACCAGCACCGGGTTCAGCACGTTGGGCAAGATATGCTTGAGCATGATGATGAAGGGCGAGCGGCCGATCAGACGAGCGGCCTGGACATATTCCTTGTTCTTTTCCACCAGCGTGGTGCCGCGCACCACGCGGGCGAACTGCACCCAGTCCGACAGGCCGATGGCAAGGATCAGGACCCAGAGCGCCATCTGGTCGCGGTAGGCGGGGGGCGTGATGCCCTTGGCGATGCCGAAGATCAGCATGGCGACGAGGATCGCCGGGAAGGTCAATTGCACATCGGCGATGCGCATGATGATCGTCTCGGTCCAGCCGCCGACATAGCCCGCCAGAAGGCCCAGCGTGATGCCGATCAGCATGGCGAGGAAGACGGCGGCGAAGCCCACGAAGAGCGAGATGCGCATCCCGTAGAGGATGGTCGAAAAGACGTCGCGCCCCTGATCGTCGGTCCCGAGGATGAAGGTATCGCCGGTAAAGGCGTTGGCCTCGCCCGGCGGCGTGAAGCCGTTCATCAGGTTCAACGAGGCCGGGTTGAACGGGTCAAACGGCGCGATGAGCGGCGCGAAGACGGCCGAGAGGATCAGGATCAGCACGACCGTGAAAGAGGCGATGGCCACTGGCGCGTGCCGGAAGGACCACATGAAATCGCTTTCCCAGATGCGGCGGAAGCGGCTGTCGCGCACTTCCGGTGCCGGGGGCGTGACGGGTGTATCGGTCATCAGTGGCCTCCTGCGGCGGAACGATCGACGCGTAGGCGCGGGTCGATGGCGAAATAGAGCATGTCGACAATCAGGTTGATGCCGACGAACATGACCGAGATCATCATCAGGTAGGCGGCCATCACCGGGATATCGACGAACTGGATCGCGTTGATAAAGAGCAGGCCGACGCCCGGCCACTGGAACACGGTTTCGGTGATAATGGCGAAGGCGATGATGCTGCCCAGCTGAAGCCCGGTGATGGTGATGACGGGGACAAGCGTGTTCTTCAGCGCGTGACGGAAGTTGATCGAGCGTTCGCGGATGCCGCGGGCGCGGGCGAAGCGGATATAGTCCATGCGCAGCACCTCGAGCATCTCGGTGCGCACCAGCCGCATGATCAGCGTCATCTGGTAAAGGCCCAGCGTGATGGCGGGCAGAATGAGCGCCTGAAGCCCGGATTTGGTCAGGAACCCGGTGGACCAGCCGTTGACAAAGGTCACCTCGCCGCGCCCGAAACTGGGCAGCCAGCCAAGCTCGACCGAGAAGACATAGATCAGCAGGATGCCGATCAGGAAGGTGGGCAGCGACACCCCTATGAGAGAGGCGGTCATGATGATGTTGGCCGAGATCCCACGCCTTCGGATCGCGGTGTAGATGCCGAGCCCGATGCCGCCGATAAGCGCCAGAAGGCCGGACACGAAGGCGAGTTCAAGCGTGGCGGGCAGGCGTTCCATGAGGATATCTGCCACGGGCCGCCCCTGCCGGTAGCTGAGGCCGAAATTGCCCTGCACGGCGTTGGTCAGGAACTTGTAGTACTGAACGGCGAAATTCTGATCGAGGCCGAGTTCGGAGCGCAGGCGCTCGATATCGGCGACGGTGCGTTCCTGGCCCAGCATGTTGTCGACCGGATCGCCGACGAAGCGGAACATGGCGAAGGCCACGAGGCCCACCACGAGAAGCACGAGCACGGACTGGGCCACGCGCCGGATGATGTAAGCTAGCATGTTTCGCCCCCGAAGCGGTCGTCACGCACTGTTATTATTCTGGCTGTGACGGCAGGCGGACGGCCCCGAAAGGCCGCCCGCGATTGGCTTAGTTCATTTCGAAGAACTTGAACTTGGGATCGTCCTCGGGGCTGACTTCGGTGCCGACCGCATCGGTCATGCCCCAGTTCAGCACCTGGTGGTGGATCGGGATGTAAAGCTGTTCTTCCTGAACCACCTGCCAGATCTCGTTGATCGTGGCGTTGCGTGCCTCGAGATCGGTTTCCGAGGCGAGGCTGACGATTTTTTCGTCAAGCTCGGGGTTGGAATAGCCGGTGCCGTTCCAGCTGCCGCGCTCGTCGCCACGGGTGTGGACGAGGAAGTTGAAGATGTATTCCGAATCGTAGGTCGGAACGCCCCAGCCCAGCATGTAGAAATCCGTCTCGCCGTTCTCGATGAGCGGGAAGTGCTGTGCCTTGGGCTTGGCGTCGAGGTTCACGGTGACGCCGATCTGCGCCAGCATGCCGACGGCTGCCTGGCAGATCGCCTCGTCGTTGACGTAGCGGTCGTTCGGGCAGTCGAGTTGGATGCTGAAGCCGTCGCCATAGCCGGCCTCTTCCATCAGGGCCTTGGCGCCCTCGATGTCGGTGGTGGCGCTGCTGTCCATTTCCTCGTTCCAGCCGTTGACGAAGGGCGGGGCGATCATGCCCGCGGGCTGGGACTGGTCACGCATGACGACCTGCTTGATGGCGTCGCGGTTGATAGCCATGGACATCGCCTTACGCACCTTGGCGTCGGCCAGCGGGTTGGCGCCATCGACATCGTCATTCTCGATATCGTCGGCGCCCATGTTCATGCCGAAGAAGATCACGCGGTTCTGCGGCGCGGTCTTGACGACAAGCCCTTCGGTGTCGCCGACGCGGCCCAGGTCCTGCACGGGCACGTCCTGGATGAAGTCGACCTCGCCCGACAGAAGGGCGGCCACGCGGGTGGCGGCGTTCTGGATCGGGGTATAGACGATCTCGGTCACGTCGAGGGGAAACTCGTCCTTGCCCCAGTAATTCTCGTTCGCTTCCAGCACGGTCTTCACGTCCGGTTCGCGGCTGACGAGCGTGAAGGCGCCGGTGCCGTTGGTGTTGGACGAGGCAAAGGTGGTTTCCCCACCGGCCACGTCTTGCACGGCGACGGCGTCGTTTTCCTCGGCCCAGCCCTTGTCCATCATGAAGAGGTTGGTGAGGTTGGCCGGAAGGATCGGGTTCGGGCCGTCTGTGACGAATTCCACGGTGTGGTCGTCAACGGCGCGCACCTCGGTGATCGAGGTCAGCAGTTCCTTCATCGCCGATGTTTCGGACTTGGCGCGGTTGATCGAAAACACCACGTCCTCGGCGGTGAAGTCGGCGCCGTCGTGATAGGTGACGCCTTGGCGCAGGTTGAAGACCCAGACGTTCGGGTCGCCTTCCTTGGGCGCCCAGTCGGTTGCCAGAGCGGCCTGGAACTCGCCCGAGTGGTCGCGGATGATCAGCGGCTCGTAGATCTGGTGCGAGAGCGTGTGAGTCGGCCCCTCGTTCTGGGCATGGGGGTCGAGTGTCAGCGAGTCGCCCGCGCGGGCCCATCGCAGCGTTTCCGCCGAGGCGCCGGTCATCGCCGTGGTGGCGAGCAGCGCGGCGGCAAGAACTGTCTTGGTTTTCATGAAAGTCTCCCTGGATTTCGCCCGGGTTGATCCTCGGGCTGATCCCGAAAACATAACTTAGTGGTCCGGCGCTGCAAGCAAACGAATGGCCAGATGCCTTCACGTCACGTGAAAAACGGAAGGGCAAACCGCCGGGATGGGCGTTTGGCAGGGTGACGGCGCAGCTTTCCGGGCTAGCTTGCGAGGACACGGATAGAGTTGCAGGGGGCGTACGAAGGCTGTGAAAATGCGACGGAAATCGGATTTGCCCACGAAGGTCTGCGCGGCCTGCGGACGGCCGTTCACGTGGCGCAAGAAGTGGGAAAAGGTCTGGGACGAGGTGCGTTATTGCTCGGAACGGTGCAAGCGGGCGCGGCCCAAAGGTTAAGCGAAACGCGCGAGGATCGGGTCGAGATCGACACGAGCACCCAGACGTTCGGCAAGAAGGTAGCAGCCCAGAACCTTGCGTTGCAGCAAAAGCGTGTCGGTGGGCGGCGCGTGGATGTCGACCTGTTCATCGGCCAACAGCAACCCCTCGCGGCGCAGGCGGGCCAAGAGGCCGCAGGTGGCGAAATCGAGCGTGCCGCCCTGGCGCAAAGGCTCGGCGGCGATCCCGAAGAGGCGCAGGATGTGGGCACGGTCGGTGTCAGACGTGCCGGCGCCGACGAGGCCGATGGCAATCATCGCATCCCAGGCCGCGTCATCGTCCCCGGTCAGCGCGGCGTTGAAAAGGGTGCGGTAGCTGCCCACGCGTCCGGCCTCGAATTGCAGCGTCGCGCCGAAATCAAGCAGCACGATCCGGCGGGTGTCGAGCTGGTAGCGGTAGTTTGCGAAATTGGGGTCGGTCTGCATGTCGTGCAACTCGAACAGCTCTCGCAGGGTCAGCGTGACGAGCGCGGTCGCGATGCGGTCGCGGGTGGGCTGGGCTAGGTCGGACGCGGTGTCGATGCTTTGGCCCTCAACGTAACTCATGACAAGGATGTCGCGCGTGCTGAGGTCGTCGTGGACCTTGGGCAGGACGAAATCGGGATCATCCGCGAGATGTGTGCGGAAGCGGTTGATGGCGGCGGCTTCGCGCGCGTAGTCGGTTTCCTCGTGCAACTGCGCGGCGGCATCGGTCAGCAGGCGATCCGTGTCGAAGCTGGCGGGCATCATGCCGGACCGGCGCAGGATCAGGCCGAGGTTGCGCATGTCGCTGTCGATGCTGTCGCGGATGCCGGGATATTGCACCTTGATTGCAAGGTCGCGACCGTCGCGGGTTTGCGCACGGTGCACCTGTCCGATGGACGCGGCGGCGATGGGGTGCACGTCGAAGCGTTTGAAACGGCGCAGAAAATCGCGGCCCCAATTGGCGGACAGAACCTTTTTCAGTTGCGCGGGCGGCATGAACTGGGCGTCTGCGCGCAGGCGGGCGAGGATCTTGGCCAGCTCCGGCGGCAGCATGTCGGCGGTTTCCATCGATAGAAGCTGGCCCGCCTTCATCGCCGCGCCGCGCATGTTCGCCAGATGATCGGCCACGCGACTGACGTTGGAAGGTGTCATCAGCAGGTCCTGCAGCCGGGGTTTGCGGCCGCGCAGCAGGTCCCATCCGCCCCGGGTTGCGACGTTGCCCGCCAGGGCCGTGGCCATGCCGCCGGTGCGGGCCATGCGGTTGAAGCGTCCGGTGGGCACGCGGGCGGCGCGTTTGCGGTCGGGTGGGTTCTGGTCGTTCATCGCGTGCGTTCGGCGCGGTTTTCCAGCCGTGGGCCAAGGTGACGGACGAGCGTCGGCCTCAGCCGCAGGAACGCGCGATAGGCCAGTTCGGCGACGGGTACGACGCCGGGGATGCGCGAGAGTTTGGCAAGGTGGCGCCAGCCGGGCAGGCGCTTCCAGACCTCGAAGAAACCGGCGGCGCCGGATACCAGCTTGCCGTCGGGCTGTCGGGTGTGGAACCGGCCCATTGCCGCTTCGCGACCGAGATCGGGTGCCGGGTCTTTCCGGCTGCGCGAGATATCGGTGAAGGCGATGCGGTCTGCCTGGTCGCGTTTGCGGTAAAAGCCTATCTCGGCACGGCAGAGCGGGCAGGAGCCGTCGTAGTAGACCGTAAGCTTATCTGTCGGGTCGGGCATCTCAGCCCGCGTCCTTGCCCAGTTCAGGCTCGCGCTTCAGGATCCGCTGGAGGGTGCGGCGATGCATGTTGAGCAGTTGCGCCGTCTTGGTGATGTTGCCGTCGGTGCGTTCCAGGAAGCGTTCGATATGCACGCGCTTGGCCTCTTCAGGCGAGATGGGATTTTCGGGCGCCGGGGGCTGAACCCCTTCGGCGGCCAGCAGGGCATCCACAATTTCGTCCCCGTCGGCGGGCTTGGCGAGGTAGTCGATGGCGCCCAGCTTGACCGCCGCGACGGCGGTCGGTGTGTCGCCATAGCCGGTCAGGACGAGCGCCCGGGCAGATTTGCGCTGTTTCTTCAGCATCTCGATGACCTCGAGCCCCGAGCCTTCGCCGAGGTGCAGGTCAATGATGGCGAAGGCGGGCGGACAGGCCTCGATTGCGGCGGCCGCCTCGCTCACGGTGGCGGCCGGTATAGGGTCAAAGCCACGGCTGGCCATGACCTTGGACAATTGCTCGCGGAAGACGTCGTCATTCTCGACGACTAGGAGCGTGGTGTCTTTGGGTAGCTGTTTCATATCATCCTCTCTTGCACGTGATACGTGCGGGGGACGTGTTTGGATGACTGCCGAGGCCGGGGTGCGACAGTTTGAACAGGGGCCGCCGCAAAACGCAGACGGCGCCCCGGGGTGATCCGAGACGCCGTCTGTTTTTCAGCTTGGCATCAGGCGCTTAGCCCGGTTGAACGCGGTCGGCATCCATCACCTTGGCCCAAGCCTTGACGAAGTCCTTGACGAACTTGCCGCCATTGTCGGCCTGAGCATAGACCTCGGCTTGCGCCCGCAGTTGCGAGTTGGAGCCGAAGACGAGGTCGCAGCGGGTCGCGTCCCACTTCTTGTCGCCCGTCTTGCGGTCCTTGCCGACAAAGGTCATGCCTTTGTCGTCGGTGGCTTCCCAGACAGTGCCCATGTCCATCAGGTTGACGAAGAAGTCGTTGCTGAGCGTGCCCACACGGTCGGTGAAGACGCCATGCGCCGTGCCGCCGTAGTTGGTGCCCAGCATCCGCAACCCGCCGATCAGAACGGTCATCTGAGGTGCCGAGAGGCCCAGCAGATGCGCGCGGTCGATCATCAGTTCCTCGGCCGAGACGGTGAAGTCACCGGAGAGGTAGTTGCGGAACCCGTCGGCCTGCGGCTCCATGATCTCGAAGGACTCGGCATCGGTCATCTCGTCGGTGGCGTCGGTGCGGCCGGGGGTGAAGGGCACGGTGACCTCGTGACCGCCGGCCTTGGCCGCCGCCTCGACCGCGGCGTTACCGCCCAGAACGATGAGGTCGGCCAGCGAGATTTTCTTGCCGCCGGATGCAGTCGCGTCGAAGTCGGTCTTGATGCCTTCGAGCACCTTCAGGACCTTCGCCAGTTGCTCGGGCTGGTTGACGTCCCAGTTTTTCTGCGGGGCAAGACGGATGCGCGCGCCGTTGGCACCGCCGCGCATGTCCGAGCCGCGGAAAGTCGAGGCCGAGGACCACGCCGTATAGGCCAGTTCGGAGACCGACAGACCGGAATCGCGGATCTTGGCCTTGAGCGTTTTCACGTCCGCTTCATCGACCAGCGGGTGATCGACTTCCGGCACCGGATCCTGCCAGATCAGCACTTCGTCGGGCACCTCGTTGCCGAGATACATGTTGCGCGGGCCCATGTCGCGGTGGGTCAGCTTGAACCACGCGCGGGCGAAGGCGTCCGCGAACTCGTCGGGGTTGGCGTGGAAGTGGCGCGAGATCTTTTCATACTCGGGGTCCATGCGCATCGCCATGTCCGCGGTCGTCATCATGATGTGCTGATTGCGGTTCGAGGCGTCCTCGGGATCGGGGGCCATATCCTCGGGCTTTTGATCCTTGGGCTGCCATTGCCACGCGCCGGCGGGACTTTTGACCAGTTCCCATTCGTAACCGAACAGCACGTCGAAATAGCCCATGTCCCACTTTGTGGGGTTGGGCGTCCATGCGCCTTCGATACCGGATGTGATCGCGTCGCGGCCCTTGCCCGAGCCATAGGTGGACAGCCAGCCGAAGCCCTGTGCCTCCATGGTGCCGCCTTCGGGTTCGTTGCCCACATGCGACGGGTCGCCCGCGCCATGCGCCTTGCCGAAGGTATGGCCGCCGGCGGTCAGCGCGACGGTTTCATAGTCGTTCATCGCCATACGCGAGAAGGTTTCGCGAATGTCGCGGGCCGAGGCCAGCGGATCGGGCTGACCGTCGGGGCCTTCGGGGTTGACGTAGATCAGGCCCATCTGCACGGCGGCCAGCGGGTCTTCCAGCTTGCGGTCGCCGGAATAGCGGCTGTTGGGCTTGTCCGATGTGGCAAGCCACTCGGTTTCCGAGCCCCAATAGACGTCTTCCTCGGGCTCGAACACGTCCTTGCGGCCGCCGCCGAAGCCAAAGATCGGGCCGCCCATATCCTCGATCGCCATGTTGCCGGCGAGGATCATCAGGTCGGCCCAGGAAATGGCGTTGCCGTATTTCTGTTTGATGGGCCAGAGCAGGCGGCGGGCCTTGTCGAGGTTGCCGTTGTCAGGCCAGCTGTTGAGCGGGGCAAAGCGCTGGGTGCCGGAACGCGAGCCGCCGCGACCGTCGGAGGTGCGGTAGGTGCCCGCAGAGTGCCACGCCATGCGGATGAAGAAGCCGCCGTAATGGCCATAGTCGGCGGGCCACCAGTCCTGGCTGTCGGTCATCAAGGCGTGCAGGTCTTTCTTGAGCGCGTCCATGTCGAGGCCCTTGAAGGCTTCGGCATAGCTGAAGTCCGGACCCATGGGATCGGATTCAGGGGTGTTCTGATGCAGGATCTTGAGATTCAGCTGGTTCGGCCACCAATCGCGGTTGGATTGGACGCTGAACCGCGTCGCACCATGCATGACCGGGCATTTGCCGGAGTTTTCGAGATCGTTGCCGTCCATTGAGTCTCTCCCAGGGTTTGCTGTCTGACTGCGCCCGAACGCGTGTGATCCGGGGCCGATTGCTTCTTTAAAGACGTAAGCATTGCCGCGCGCGATGCAACGCGGGAATCGCTTTTGCAGGACGAAGCATAGCAAGGCATTTCAATGAGAATAAGTTGCATTTATTGATTGGATTGATAAATATTTTTTATGAAAAATCTCTCGCTGAAACAGTTGCGCTATTTCGAGGTGCTGGCCCGGGTCGGTCATTTTGGGCAGGCCGCCGAGATTTGCGCGGTCACCCAGCCGGCGCTGTCGGTGCAGATCAAGGCGCTGGAGGCCTCGGCGGGCGCGGCGCTGTTCGAGCGCACGACGCGCGAGGTGCGGTTGACCGGGTTCGGCGTTGAGTTCGCAGAGCGGGTGCGCGAGATCCTGCGGTCGGTCGACGAGTTGTCGGACCTTGCGCGCAAGGCGCAGGAGGGGTTGAGCGGGCGGCTACGGCTGGGGGTCATCCCGACGATCGCGCCCTATCTTCTGCCGAGATTCCTGACGCGGCTGAATGCCGAATTCCCAGACTTGGACGTGCAGGTGCGCGAGAGCATCACGCCGCGCCTGATCGCGGAATTGGGCGAGGGCGGGCTGGACCTCGCGCTTGTTGCGCTGCCGGTGTCGGAGCGGTCGCTGGAAGAATACCCGGTGTTCGAGGAGCCCATGATGCTGGTGCGACCTGAGGCCGAGGCGGATGCGCCGGTGCCGGACGTGACGACCCTGCACATGCGGCGGCTGTTGCTGCTGGAAGAGGGGCATTGCTTTCGCGACCAGGCGCTGGCGTTTTGCAACATTCCAGGCGGCGGGCCGCGCGACGGGTTGGAAGGCACATCGCTGTCGACGCTGGTGCAGATGGTGGGCGCGGGCATGGGGATCACGCTGATCCCCGAAATGGCGGTGCCGGTGGAAACCCGGTCGGCCCCGGTATCGGTTGCGCGGTTCCGCGGGCCGCAGCCGATGCGGCAGGTCGGCATGGTCTGGCGCAAGACCAGCCCGCTGGCCGAACGGTTCCGAGCGATCGCGGACCTGCTGGCGCCGGATGCGTCTGACCCGCCCGAGACGGCTCAAAGCGTTTCGCCTTTAACCTGAACTATCGGCGAAAGGCGAAACGCGTGCGACGATCGGCAGTCGTGCTGCGTTTCGCGAAAAGCTGCACATCAGGTTTGTCGCGAAACGCTTTAATAGTCCTTTTCGAAGAAGATGCCGACGCCGGTATTGCCGGTGGTGCTGGTCGAGCCCTTGACCGTCAGGTTACGCCCGATGTCGAGGTTGAGATTGATCTCCTGATTGCCTTCGCTGTCAGCGGTGACCTCGGAATAGAGGTTTTCCGACAGGTAAGCGCCGGCGGTGACCTGTGTCGCGCCATCCTCGGACGTGGACACGTCGAGATTGCTGAGGCCGAGGGCGCCGCGAATGTCCAGCCCGCCGGAGCGTTGGCCCGACAGGGTGGCGGCGGCGGCGACAAGCTGGGCCGCCTGGAAGGCCGAGATGTCGTTGAGCCCACGCCCGAAGAGCAGGCGGGCCACGGCCTCGTCCTGGGGCAGGTCGGGGACGGATTCGAAGCGGACGGAAGGTGAGCTGGCCAGCCCCTCGATGATGGTGCGCACGAGGATACCGTCATTCTCGGTTTCGGCCACGAAGCGCAGGTAGGGGTCGAGCGCGCCGCGCAGGTCGATGACGCCTTCGGTCAGATCGAGGCGGCGGCCGAGAATGTCGAGTCGGCCCCGGATCAATTCGAAAAGGCCGCTGGGCACGACGTCGGCGGTTGTCCCCCGAAGGCGCAAGCGACCGCCCAGTTCGGCGTCGAGGCCGCGACCGCGCACGAAGATGCGGTTCGGCGCGTTGATGACAAGGTCCAGCGGGAAGGCGACGGGATTGCCGCCGCTGTCCTGGCCGATGATACCGGCACGGGCGCGGGTTCGGCGCACATCGGCGGGTTCGCCCACATGGGTGATCTCGGGAATGTCGCCCGGGGTGCGGGTGCCGCTGCCCGAGGGCACGCGCAGTTCGGTCCGGCCCAAATTGACAATGCCGCCGATGGTGGCGCCGCCGGTGAGCGGGCCGTTGATGCCGATCTGACCCGAAAGGGTGGTGGTGTAAAGGTCGGGATCGGTGACGACGAGATCGTTGAGCGCGGCTTCGAGGTTGGCGTTGAACGGGACTGACAGGGTGATCGGCCCACGCACGCGGAAATTGCCGCCAGTGCCCATCGATGCGGTAATGTTTGTTTCGGCGCGGCCCGAAGCCAGGCGGACAGCGCCGGTGATGCCGGTAATTGCGGTCGACAGGCGGGGCAGGGCGAACCGGCCCTCCGAGACGTTGACCACACCCGACAGTGAATTGAGTGCAGGCGGGCCATTTACGCTGAGGTCGAAATTGGCAAGGCCGACAATTGACCGTGGCGCGAGGAACGGGTTGGCCAGCGCCAGCGGCGCGGAGCCGTTCACATCGAGATCGAGGCTGTTGCCGTAGCCATTGATCGACCCGTTCACGCGTGCATTGATGCCGCCGGGGCCCGTGGCATTGAGCGACAGGCGGATCTGTTCGCCGGTGCGGTCGACGATGGTGACGGTGCCATTGGCCGAAACCGCGCCGGGGAAGGCGGGTACGAAGATACCGAGATCGGCCAGCCGGGCCGACAGGTTGACCGGCGCGCCGGGACCGCTGCCTTCGGCGTCGACGGTCACGCGGGGCGTCTGGATGTCGATGTAACGGATACCGGGCGCGGACTCGCCCAGTGCGACGGAGGCGCGGGCGTCGATGCTGCCGGCGATCAGCTGATCGAGTTGGGCGATGCCGGTGCGCAGGTTCGAGCCGTCGATATCCGTCGTGATGTCGAGCGTGCGGCCGCGGACCTGGCCGGAGCCTTCGAGCGTCATGTCGAGGCTGCCGGTCAGTGGCCGGTTCAAGAGCGGCGCGAGGCGCGACAGGTCGCTGGCGTTGAGGGTCATCTGGCCTTCGACCGGTAGCAGCGTGTCCTCGGGGAAGGCGGCGCCGGTGGCCGACAGGGTCGTGCCCGCGCCCGAGGCCTCGAGCCGCGAGACGGTGACCGCGCCGCCCTTTTCCCAGGTGGCGGCGGTGTCGAGTGTGGCGGGGCCTGACATGCGCGGCTCGATCCGGGCAAGGTCGGCGATCGCAGCCTTCAGGCTCACTTCGCCGTCGTCGGAATCGAGCCGACCCGACGCGTCGGCCTCGAGCGCCGGGGTGCGCACCGAGAAGCGTTCGAGCTCGGTGCCGTCGGTGTCGCGCTGCGCGGCGATGGAAAGCGTGCCTGCGCCGTTCATCAGCGCGTCGACGCGCGGCTCGCCGATTTCCACATCGTTGGTTTCGGCGTCGAGCACGATGTCGAACGCGCCGCCGCGGATGCGACCGGAGCCTTCGAGCACGACCGTCGCTGCGCCGTCCAGATCGCGGCCCGCGAGTTGGGCGAAGCGCGACAGGTCCTGCGCGGCGAGGGTCACCTTGCCTTCGGCGGGCAGGTTGGGGTCTTCAGGGAAGACCGCGCCGCTGCCAGTGAGCGTGGCTTCGGCCAGGGTAGCTTCGAGCGCGGAGATGTTGAGGGCATCGCCGGTGCTCCAGTTGACGGATGTCGTGAGTGTGGCAGGGCCGGACAGCGTGGGCTCGACTTGCGCGACGTTCTCCAACCGTGCGTCGATATCGAGCTGGCCATCGTCGGCATCGAGCCGGCCCGAAGCATCGGCGGCAAGGGCCTGCGTCTGGATGGTCAGACGTTCCAGCACCGTGCCGGTGGTGTCGCGCCGCGCGGCCAGCGACAGGGTGCCCTGGCCGGTCATCAGCGGGTCGAGGCGCGGTTGGCCGATGGCCAGATCGTTGGTTTCGGCCTGCAACTCGATATCGAAGGATCCGCCCAGAAGCGTGCCTGTACCTTCCAGCGTGGCATTGGCGGCGCCGGAGATATCTTGGTTCGAGATGGCCGCAAAGCGCGAGAGGTCGGTGGCGTTCAGCGTCGCGCTACCCGTGAAAGGAAAGCCGTCTTCGAGGCTTTCGAGTTCGCCGTTGGCGGTAAGGGTGACGTTGCCGCTTTCGACGTCGAGCGCGTCGATCACAAGGGGCTGATCCTGTTGCCATGCGATCGTGACACTGCCCGCGGCGTTCGTGCCGATGGCTTCGGCGAGCGCGGGATCGGAATGCTCCAAGCCTTCGGCGTCGAATGTAAGGTCACCGGAAAAGGATCTTTCGGGGGCATCCGTGATCTGGCCGGTGCCCGAAAGAGTGGCACGATCCAGTTGCAATCCGTTTTCCTGAACAAGGTCGACGATCTGCATCTCGGCCTGCCACGCGTCGTCCTGTGCCGCATCGAAGCTGGCGGTGAGCCGGGCATTCTGAAGCGTTGTCGGCGCGCCGGAAATCGGCAGGCGCACGACGTCGCCCTCGTCGCTGCCGACACTGCCCTCAAGCTGAAGCGTTTCGGGCCAGCCGGAGGCGGAGAGTGCGAGGTTGCCCTGAAGCTCCAGCGCCTCGGAGGCGAGGGCCAGTTCGTCGAGCACCAGCCGACCGCTGGCCTCGGTCTGGCCGGAGACGGCGAGGCTTGTGGCTTCGCCGAAGAAGGGTTGGAACTGTTCCTCGAACAGCGGGCGCAGGTCGCCATCGAGGTCTGCGGCGAAGGTGTAACCTTGGGTGTCGTCGCCGTCGATGGCGCCGACATTCACGGTGCCGCCAAAGCGTTGCTGGCCGTCGGAACTGAGAACGATGCGAGCGGTGTAATCGGATAGGGGCGCTTCGCCGGTCACCTGCAGACGCAGGGCCGGGGTGTCGGGAATGCCCAGGAGCGTGGAGACGATGCCTTCGCGGCCTTCCTCGAAATCGAGATCAAGCGAAAGCACGCGGGATTCGTTGGAAAAGGCGCCCTCGAAGGTGAGGCTGTCGTCGCGGTCCAGACGCTGAATGGCGAGATTGGCGGCGCCTTCGCCGTCGGCGAGGGCGACGTTGCCTTCGAGCGAGAGCTGTGCGGGTTCGCCCAGCACCGTCTCGGCCAGTTCGATGCGTTCGATCGCGACCAGTTCGATATTCACCGACACGGGCAGTTCGGGCAGCGCGAACTGCGTCGCCTCGGCATCGTCCGTGCTGACGGCTTCGCCGCCAGCAGGCAGGCGTTCGAGGATGATCTCGGCCGCGGTCAGTTCCTCGACCTCGAGCCGGCCACTCAGGAGGGCGGAGCGGGACCACACGAGCGAGGCATCGCGCATGGTCAGCCAAACGCCGTCCTCGTCGGCGATGGTCAGGCTTTCAAGTGTGGCGTTGGAGGACAATGCCCCGCTGAAGCCGGTGACCGTCACGTCGCGGCCCGCGCCGGAGAGGTTCTCCTGCAGCCAGTCCTCGATGAACGACTTGTCCTCCTCCTCCTGGTCCTGTGCCAGCAGGGGCGTCGAGATCGCGAAGGTGAGAGCGAGAAGGAAAGAAAGCAGTAGGCGCATCAGAATGCCTGTCCAATACCGATGTAGAACTCGTAATCTTCGCCCGCGTCGCCGTCGAGCGGGGTGGCCACGTCAAAACGAATGGGGCCGATGCCGGTGTCGTAGCGGATGCCGAAGCCGGCGCCGGAATGCCAGTCGCCGTTATCGCTGCCAAAGCTGTCGCGACCGACAAAGCCGGTGTCGGCGAAGCCTACCACCTGCCAAGCGTCTGCGACCCGGGCGCGCACCTCGCCAGAGAACGCAAGGAAAGAGCGGCCGCCGATGGTGTTGCCGCCGCCCAGATCGACGCCGAGCGACTGGTAGGGTTGGCCGCGCACCGTGTTGGAGCCGCCCGAGAAGAACAGCATGTCGGGCGGCACGTCCACGAGCGATGCGCCGGTGACCGAGCCGACCTGGGTGCGTCCGGCCAGCACGATCGTGTCGTTTTCGCCGAATCCCACATAGGTCCGCGCGTCGGCATAAAGCCGGAAGGCCGGGTCGCCCGCGTCGAGTGCGAGGAACGGTGTGGCCTCCAGCCCGACGTAAAACCCTTCCGTGGCGTCCAGCGGGTCGTCGCGATTGTCGAAGGTCAGCTTGCCGGGCAGCAGCAGCAGTTCATTGGTGCGCGAGCCGAGGTCGTCGTCGATCTCGGCATATTGGTAGGCAATGCCGATCTCGCCTTCCAACTCGTCCGAGAAGATGTGCGACACGCCGCCGCCGATCTCGAAGGTACGCTGACGGTATTCTTCTTCATCCAGTTCTTCGGCGCGGGCCTCTAGAAAGGCGGTGGTGTCGGGCGTGAACGTGGCGGGGCGCTCGAAGCGGGCGGACAGGCGATAGTCGATGCCGCCCGAATCGCCGCCGATGCCGCCGACCTCGCCCTCGATTCGCAGCCGTTCGGCGCCGCCAAGAAGGTTGCGGTGGAGCCAGAAGCCGCTGAGCGTCAGACCTTCAAGCGAGGCGATTTCGGCGCCGAAGCCGATGCGGCGGGGCTTGGCGTCGATGACCTCGGCCTGGATATCGAGCGTGCCGTCGGGGTTGGGCACGTCGGCCTCGTTCAGCACGACAGAACGGAACGCGCCGGTGCGGCGCAGGCGCTGGCTGGCATCTTCGAGTTCCTCGGGCGAAAAGACCTTGCCCGAGGGCAGGCCGGCGATGGCCTGGATTCGGCTGGCGCGCACGGCGCTGGGGCGCGTTATCACCAGATCGCCGAAGCGCAGGCGGGGACCGGGCGACAGGCGGATCTCGGAGGCGAGCGTGGAATTGCGGTGGTCGGCGGTGATCGACTGGCCGTCGAGTTCGACCTTGGCGTGGCCGGCCTCGCGCCAGCCGGTCACACCGGCCTCTGCCGCTCGGCGGATGACGCCGGCGCCGGCGCGCTGACCACGGGCATAGCCTTCGGGCAGCTCTGTTTCAGGGGCGACCGGGCCGATGGCGGCGCGCGAAAAGGTGAAGGGCGAGCCGGGCTGGACGATAACGACGACACGGTTCACCCGGCTGGGCCCGGCGATGGGTGAGATATCAGCCGCCTCGCGCCCGTCGACTCGGATGCTCACCACGCCGCCATAATAGCCGGCGTCGTAAAGCGCGCCGACCATCCGGGCGTAATCGGCGCGCGCGGCGGCCAGGATATCCTGGGCCGTCGCGTCTTCTGTCTCTGCCGTTTCGACACTGAGGGAGGACCTGCTGAGCAACTCGCCCAGATCCTCCGATGCGCCCCGGACCTGGACCGTTGCCTCGACCGCCAGAGCAGGGCGGGTCAACAGAAGGGCCAAAAGGATAAAACAGGGCGCGACTCGACGACACTTGAACAACAGGGCAGCTCCGATTCCGGGGCCCGCAGCGGGCCCAAGGCGTGAAGATGAGGACTGCAAGCTCCGGCGACCGTCCGTAACCGCACGTACCCCATCGCAAGGCAAACTAGAGCGAGAAGCGTAACAATCCCAGCCGGAATGTACATTTGTAGGGCGATTGGCCGCAATGGATTGCAGGATAGGCAAGATTTCTCCGAAGCGGTGTTGACGCGAACCCGCGGCTGACGCCCTTTTGTTCTCGGGCCGGGTCGTGCCGGGAAGGGCGGAAGTGAATACGAGGGAAAAAATCGTCGGGTATGGGGATGGTGTCGCGCAGGCGCGGCGGGCTCTTTTCGGCCCCCGGTCGGCGCGATGCTCAAGGCCGGGACATTGCCCATGCCGGTGAGAGAGAATATGAAGTCAGGCAGGATAAGGGAAATCGACGCGTTGAAGGGGCACTTGGGGGACACGCAGAAATATTCGCAGGTTCGGACGGTTGCGCTGGTGATCATCGCCTTTGCCGTGGTTCTGTTCCTGCTGGTGCAGGCGCGGTTCATCCTGATCTCGCTGGCGGTGGCGGTGATCCTGTTCACGCTGACCTCGGACGTGATCCGCATGATTGCGCGGCAGAGCATCGGGCGATTCCGCATTCCCAACTGGCTGGCGTCTATTGTGGCGCTACTGTTGATCTCGACGGCGCTGCTGCTGTTGTCGTCGATCATCCTGGCGCAACTGAATACGGTCTTGGGCACCACGCTGTCCTATGCCGAGCGCGCGCCGTCGGCGGTGGCGTCACTGTTCGCGTGGATGGGCGAGGACGTGGAGCGGGCGGTGCTGAATTCGCTCAACAGCGTCGAAGTCTCGGGATATGTGCGGACCGTGGCGGGGCAGGCGGGCAGCCTGATGCAGGGCACGGTGCTGGTCATCCTTTTCTTCGGCTTCCTGTTCGCCGAGCGGATATGGTTCGGGACCAAAATGTCGAATTTCTTTGACGACCCGGCACAGGCGGAGCGGGCGAACCGTATCTTCAACTCGATCATTCACCGGGTGAATTATTATCTGCTGATCAAGACGCTGGTCAGCCTGATCACCGGGGCGATGGTTTACGCGGTGGCGACGTTCTTCGGCATCGAACTGGCGCTGTCGCTGGGCATCCTGACCTTCATCCTGAATTACATTCCCAACATCGGGTCGATCGTGGCCACCGGGATGGTGGCGCTGGTGGGCTATGTCGAGACGGGCGAGGCGTCGGTGACGGCTGGCCTGTTCGTGATTACCGGGATCATCCAGTTCATGAACGGCAACGTGATCGACCCGTGGCTGATGGGGCGGGCGCTGCGGCTGTCGTCGTTCGGCATCATCATCAGCCTGGCGTTCTGGGGCGCGGTCTGGGGCATTCCGGGCATGTTCCTGTCGGTTCCGATCATGGTCATGCTGCTGGTGATTTGCAGCCACGTGCCGGAATTGCGCAAGGTGGCGGTGCTTTTGTCTCGCGAAGGCCTGCCCGAGGACGACCGCGAGCTTGACCGGCTGAACGAAGAGATCGAAAGCCGGCGGGCGTCCTGAGGCAGGCAGAGAGCGTCGGGCGCGGAGGACCTGATCAGTAGATCAAGGTCTCGCGCTTCCCAACTTCGACCGACTGGCCGCGATACATGCCTTCGCAGTTGAACGGCATGGTGACCGTGCCATCCGCACCAATGGCAATGAGACCGCCAGAGCCGCCGATGGCCACCAGATCCTGCATCACCACCTGCGCCGCCGCGTCGGTGACGTTCTGGCCGGCCAGACGGATGCGGGCGTCGATTTCATGCGCGACGGACAAGCGGATGAACGCTTCGCCGTCGCCGGTGGCCGAGATCGCGCAGCTTTCGTTGAGAGCGAGCGTGCCGGCGCCGATCAGGGGGCTGTCGCCAATGCGTCCGGCGCTTTTGGCCGTCATCCCGCCGGTGGAGGTGGCGGCGGCGAGGTTGCCCGTGCGGTCGCGGGCCACGGCGCCGACGGTGCCGTGGCGGCGAGAAGGGTCGTCGTCGAGCGTGCCGTCGGCCTCCATCTGCAGGGTTTCCTGCAGGGTATTCCAGCGTTCTTGCGTGAAGAAATAGCTGGTATCCTCGAATGGCAGGTCGGCCTCGCGCGCTACCGTCAGCGCGCCCTCGCTGGCCATCAGGACATGCGAGGTGCGCTCCATGACTGCGCGGGCGGCGTCGACCGGGTGGCGCGGGCCGCAGATACCCGCCACGGCCCCGGCGCGGCGGTCGCGCCCGTCCATGATGGCGGCGTCCATCTCGTGCGTGCCGGCGCGGGTGAAAACGGCGCCGCGCCCGGCGTTGAACAGCGGCTCGTCCTCGAGCGCGCGCACCGCGGCGGTGACGGCATCTAGTGCGGTGCCATCGGCGGCGAGCACCGACTCACCCGCCTCCAGAACGCGGGCAAGCGCGGCATGGCAGGCCGCTTCACGTTCCGCGCTCATTTCCGACCGGGGCAGAACCCCTGCGCCACCATGAATTGCCAATGCGAATCCGTCAGCCATTTCTCGCTCCTGCGTTGTTTTCTGCCGTTTTGGCGGGCTTTGGTTGCCAAGAATCCCACATATCGCGGGATTCGTGACGTTGCGACCGCTTTTGCAGTTGCAGGGCGTGGTTTACGTGACATTCTTGTGAACGGGATGGTAACATCCACAACATATAGATATGAGTCCAGAGATGGATGGAGTTACTCGATGGATATGTCCGTGAAACCCAGGCCCCGGGGCAAACTTGTCGCAATTGGCGGCGCCGAAGACAAATCGGCGACGGCGGCCATTCTTGGACGGGTCCTGAAACTGTCATCAGCCGAGGCGCCGGTGGTCGGTGTGATCACCACCGCCAGCAGCATCCCCGACGAGGTCTTCCCGGCCTACGAGGAGGCGTTCAACGCGCTAGGCGCGGCCGAAGTCCTGGATGTTAGGATCCGTGAACGGTCCGATGCCGACGATGCCAAGATGGTCGGAATGATCCGCAAATGCGACGTTCTTTTCATCTCGGGCGGCGACCAGATGCGTCTGACCAGCATTTTCGGCGCCTCGGAGGCGCTTGAGGCTATTCGATCCATTTACCACGAGGGCGCCGTGATAGCGGGGACCAGTGCCGGCGCGGCCTGCCAGTCCGGCACGATGGTGTATGGCGGCAGCGCGATCGACAGCCTGCGCAAGGGCGCGGTGAAGATGAGCGCCGGATTCGGCCTGATCGAAGGGGTCATCATCGACACCCATTTTCTGGAACGCGGCCGCTTTTCTCGGCTGATGGAAGTGGGGGCCGCCAACCCCGAATATTTGGGGATCGGGTTGGGCGAAGACGCCGCCGTATTGTTCGAGAACGGTGTAATTAAGGCCTTTGGGCCCGGTCACGTAATCCTCGTTGACAGTTCGAGAATATCCAGTTGCAATGTATTCGATCTATCAGACGGTGAGGCGGTGAGCGTCCACAACGTCGTGATGCATGCGCTGGTCGAGGGTGATGGATACAACCTGGCGGACCGGCAGGTCCTGAGTGCCAAACAGCTTGGGGCCGAGAGCCTGGAGCTGAAGGATGCGTATACTTGAACACCGTGCGCTGCGCGGACCGAACTACTACAGCCGCTATCAGTCGATCTATATGCGGCTGGACATCGAGGAACTGGAAGACCGGCCGAGTGACAAGGTCGACGGCATTGCCGACAAGCTTCAATCCCTGATTCCCACGATTTACGAGCATCGCTGCTCTGTCGGAGAGGCCGGTGGATTTCTGTCCCGGGTGAAAGAGGGCACGTGGGCTGGTCACATGGTCGAGCATGTGGCGATCGAATTGCAGAACATGATCGGCTTCTCGGTGGGCTACGGCAAGACCGTCGATAGCTACGACAAGGGCGTGTACCATGTCGTTTATCGGTACCGCGACGAAGCGACCGGGCTGGCCTGCGGCGAAGAGGCGGTCGAGATCGTTCAGGCGCTCTACGATGGCAAGGACGTGGATCTGGAGCCGGTCATCGACAGGCTCAAGGAGGTTCGGGATGCGAACGCGCTGGGTCCGTCGACCGGGTCGATCGTGAACGCCGCGAAGGCGCGCAACATCCCCTGGTACAACCTGACCGAGGGCACCAGCTATACCCAGCTGGGCCACGGCGTGAAGCAGCGCAAGTTCCAGGCGACCGTGACGGATGCCTCGGGCATCATCGGCCATTCGATTGCCGACGACAAGGAATGGACCAAGCAGGTGCTGGACGATGCCGGCGTGGCGGTGCCCAAGGGCTACATCTGCTACTCCTGGGACGAGATCAAGGATGCCGCCGACTGGATCGGCTGGCCGGTCGTCACCAAGCCGCTGTCGGGCAATCACGGGCGCGGCGTGACCACCGACATCACCAACGAGGAAGAGCTGAAATCGGGCTACGAGGCGGCACTGGCGCGCTGTCGCGACGATTACGGCGCCGTCATCGTCGAGAGCTATATCAAGGGCGAGGATCACCGCATTCTCGTGGTCGGAGGCAAGATGATAGCCGCCGCACGCCGCCGTCCGGCGCATGTCGAAGGTGACGGCACCTCCACCATCCAGCAGCTGATCGACAAGGAAAACGAGGACCCGCGCCGCGGCGTGGGGCACGAAAACCTGCTGACCCAGATCATCGTGGACGAACAGACGATGCGCCTGCTGGAGCAGGCCGAGCTGACGCTCGACTCCGTCCCCGCCAAGGATGAGATCGTTTATCTGAAATCCACCGCCAACATCTCGACCGGCGGAACGGCGACGGACCTGACGGACGAGGTGCATCCCGAGATCAAGTTCGCGATGGAACGGATCGGAAGGATTGTCGGTCTGGATATCATCGGGATCGATATGCTGGCCGAAACTTTGTCCAAACCGCTGGACCAGCAATCGGCCGGGGTGGTCGAGGTCAATGCGGGGCCCGGCTTTCGGATGCATATGGCACCCACCCACGGCACGCCGCGGCCGGTGGGCGAGGCCGTAGTCGACATGCTGTTCCCGGACCCCGCCGATGACGGGCGCATCCCGATCACCGCGATCACCGGCACCAACGGCAAGACCACGACGACGCGGCTGATCACGCATATCCTGCGGCAGGCGGGCAACTCGGTGGGCATAGGCTGTACCGGCACGATCGAGATCGACAACCACGTCATTCTGCGGGGCGACTATTCCGGGCCTGCCGCCGCACACGCGGTGCTGCGCGAACCCACTGTGGAACACGCCGTGCTGGAGGTCGCACGTGGCGGGATCATGCGCCGGGGCCTTGGCTTTGACGAATGCGACGTGGGCGTCCTGCTGAACATCGCCTCGGACCATCTGGGCGAGCGCGATATCCACACGCTGGAGGAACTGGCGCGCTGCAAGACCGTCGTCGTCGACGCGGTGAAGCGGATCGGCGGGTTCTGCGTGCTGAACGCCGACGACCCGTTGGTGATGGACCAGGGCACCTACTGGGCGCGGGGCGAGATCATCTATTTCACGATGGACCCTGACAACCCGGACCTCAAGGAGCATCTGGCTGACAACAAGATGGTCATCACCGTTCGTCAGGGCCGGATCGTGCTGTTGCGCGGCCCGGTCGAGGTCGAGGTGGCGGCGGTCAACGACGTGCCGATTTCCTTCGAGGGGCACGCGCCGTTCAACGTGCAGAACGCCATGGCGGCCACGGCTGCCGCTCTGGCGCACGGGCTTGAGATCGACGATATCCGCGCGGGGCTGTTGAGCTTCCACCCGACACCGGCGCAGATGCCCGGGCGAACCAACTATTTCGAGGCCGATGGCGTGAAATGCCTGATCGACTATGGCCACAACGTTCCGGCGCTGGAGGCGTTGGAGCCGCTGGTCAACGGCCTGGGACAGCAGCGCAAGATCGCCGTGGCCACCGCCCCGGGCAACCGCCGGGACGAGGACCTTGCGGCGCTTGGCGCGCAGTTGGCGAAGATGTGCGACGCGGTCTACGTTTACGAGACAGATGCGCGAGGGCGCAGCGAAGGCGAGACCGGCAGGTTGATCGAACAGGGCGCGAAAGACGCCGGAGCCGCCGGGGTGGTCGAGCTTATCATGGACGAGCAAGCCGCGATGGATCGCGCCATTGGCGAGGCGAAACCGGGGGATTTCCTGTTGTTGCTGGTCGATGACATCGAAGGTGCAACGGAAAGGCTCAAGGGTCGAACCTACGGCACACAGGCGGATCTGGCGCAGACGTAACAGGGCGCGGAACGACACAAGAATGGGAACCGCGCCCGGTTTTGGGCGTTCCATCCCGAGGGGACAGACATGACCAAGAACGTTTTCGTCGTCGGAATGAACGAACTGAACGCAGAGCGCCTGAAGCGTCTGCGTGGCGTGGAGGATGTGGAATTTCACCCGCTTCTGACTTCCGCCGAAGTGTCGGACACGCAAATCTTCGATATCCCGGACATGCTGCGCCGAGCCGAGGAGACATTGGATGCCTTCGACGGCTCAATCGACGCGATCGTGGGGTATATCGACTTTCCGGTGTCCACCATGCTGCCGCTCTTGTGCGAGAAATACGGTGTACGGAACGCATCGCTGGAATCGCTGCTGAAGTGCGAACATAAGTACTGGTCGCGCAAGGTCATGGCCGAGGTCATCCCGGATCATACGCCCAATTTCACCGCCTTCGATCCGTTCGACGACGAGGCTTTGTCCAAGATCGGCGAGGCGGGTTTGCGCTTTCCTTTCTTCGTGAAGCCGATCAAGTCCTCGGGCTCGCGGCTGGGCTTTCGCATCGACAGCCCCGAGGATTTCGCCTACGCCACCGAGGCCTTCCGCGCGGAGATCAACGAGATTTCCGAGCCGTTCAACTATATCCTGAACAAGGCCAACCTGCCCGATGACGTCAAGAAGGTGGAAGGGCATTACTGCATGGCCGAGCGGGTTATCGGCGGGCGGCAATGTACCGTCGAGGGCTATGTGCATGACGGCGAGGTCGTTCCATATGGCACCGTCGACTCGATCCGCTATCCGCAGGTGCTGAGCTTTTTCTACTATCTTTACCCGTCCACCCTGCCGCCGCGCATTCAGGAGCAGATGGCCGAGATCACCAAGACGGTTATGAAGCATATCGGCTATGACAATGCCGGGTTCAATATCGAGTATTACTGGGACGAGGTGCAGAACCAGATCTGGCTTCTGGAGATCAATACACGGATCGCGCAATCCCATTGCGACCTTTTCGAAATGGTCGACGGGGTCAGTCACCAGCAGGTGACGGTGGATCTTGGACTGGGTCGCAAACCGGACATGCCGCAGGGCGAAGGGCCGGAAACCGTCGCGGCAGAATTCTTTTACCGGGTGTTTTTCAGCGACGCGACCGTGGCCCGTGCGCCGTCGCGCGCCGAAGTTGAGGTCGCGGCCGAACAGGTGGAGGGCACGCGTATCACCTCTTACGTCAAAAAGGGTGCGAAACTTTCGGAGTTGCCGGAGCAGGACGCCTATAGCTATGCGGTGGCGTCGGTCTGGATGGGCGCGCAGAAACAGTCGAAATTGCTTTGGAATTACGAGCAGGTGATGAAGCGGCTGAACTACGAATTCACGGACATCGAGGAATAAGCTGGCAGAAGGTCTTGCCGGCATCCCCGTGAGGAAGAGACCCCGGGTCAGGCCCGGAACAGGCGCATAGGTGTCATCGGCTGGACATCCGCCGGCGCGGGCGATACGCGGGCTTGAACACCACATCGCCCTTAGATCCGAGCGTTTCTCATGATAATCGACCAACCGCTGCCGCAGACCATCCGCGAAATCGAGCATCTCGAAATCCCCATGCCGGACGGCACGCGGCTGGCGGCGCGGGTCTGGATTCCGGAGGGCGCGGAGGCAGAGCCGGTGCCGGCAATCCTTGAATTCATCCCCTATCGCAAGAACGACAAGACGCTGGAGCGTGACCATGCCCGTGCGCCTTGGATGGCGGCGCAGGGCTATGCCTATGTGCGGGTCGACCTGCGTGGCACGGGCGAGTCCGAAGGGCTGATGACCGACGAGTACACCGAGACCGAGTTGCAGGACGGCTGCGACGTGATTGCGTGGATCGCGGCGCAGGACTGGTGCGATGGCGGGGTCGGGATCGTCGGCATTTCCTGGGGCGGGTTCAACGGCTTGCAGCTTGCCGCGCTGCGGCCCCCGGCGTTGAAGGCGGTGGTCACGATCTGCTCGACCGACGACCGTTATGCCGACGACATCCACTACATGGGTGGCACGCTGCTGGGCGATCACCTGTCATGGGCATCGGTGATGTTTGGAATCAATACCCTGCCGCCGGACCCCGCGCATGTGGGCGACCGCTGGCGCGGAATGTGGGAAGAGCGACTGGACGGGTCGGGCCTGTGGCTGGAGAACTGGATGCAGCACCAGACGCGGGACGAGTTCTGGAAGCATGGATCTATCTGCGAGGATTTTGCGGATATCGAGGTGCCGGTCTATGCCGTCAGCGGCTGGGCCGACGGCTATTGCCGGGCGGTGTTCCGGCTGGTGGAGAACCTGAAGGGGCCGGTGAAAGGGCTGGTGGGCCCGTGGTCACACCGCTATCCACATCTTGGCGAGCCGGGCCCGGCCATCGACTGGCTGACTGAAGAGGTGCGCTGGTGGGACCAGTGGATGAAGGGGCGGGACACCGGTATCGCTGATGAGCCGAAGCTGCGCGTGTTCCTGCAGGATCACGCCCGGCCACAGACGCATTATGACACGCGCGAGGGCGTCTGGATCGACGAGCCGTCATGGCCGTCGCCCAACGTGGAACGCCGCGCGTTTTCGCTGACTTCTGACGGGGGCCTTGGCGTGGAGGGGCCGCACGACACGCTGGACATTCGCTCGCCGCTCTGGGTCGGGCGGCATGGCGGCAAGTGGTGCTCTTACGGACATCCTGGCGACCAGCCCGGCGACCAGCGGCGCGAGGATGCGGGAAGCCTGACGTTCCAGACCGCGCCGTTGACCGAGGATCGCCATATGGTCGGTGATCCGGGGCTGACCCTGACGTTCAAGGTGGACAAGCCGGTGGCGCAGGTGGCGCTGCGATTGATGGACGTGGCCCCCGACGGTGCGGCGACACGGGTGAGCTATGGTTTGCTGAACCTGACGCATCGCGACAGCCACGAGCATCCGCAGGAACTGGAACCGGGGCGCCAATATACGGTGCGCGTGCCGATGAAGCATGTCGCGCAGACTTTCCGCGCGGGGCATCGTATCCGGCTCGGTGTTTCGACCAGTTATTTTCCCATTGCCTGGCCCGCGCCGGAGCCGGTGACCTTGACCATGCTGACGGGAGAGTGCGTGCTGGAACTGCCGCTGCGCAAGGACGCGCCCGAAGCGGTCGATGCCTTCGGCCCGGCCAGATCAGCCGAGTTGCTCGAGCTTGACGTGGAGCGAGCGCCCGGTGCGACCTGGCGTCTGGGCGAGGACGTCGAGACCGGACTGCTGAGCATCGAGGTGACCGACGACGAGGGCGCGGCGACGATCTTGAGCCAAGGGTATTTCCATGCGGCCAAGGCCAAGGAGCATTACACGATTTTGCCCGAAGATCCGACTTCGGCCACGGGCGAGGTAACGTGGACCCACGAGATGGCGCGCGAGGATTGGAGCGTGAAGACCGTCACCCGGACACGAATGAGTTGCACCGCTACCGATTATCTGATCACGGCGCGGCTCGAAGCGTTTCTGAACGGCGATTGCATCCGCGAGCTTGACTGGGACGTCCGGATCCCGCGCGACCATAATTGACGCCCGACCCAGGCTGGCGAGCGCGTTCATCGCGCCTTAGGTTGTTACCAGTCGATGCACTGCCCGCCGTCTTCTTAAAGCCGTCGCGGGGCAGCTTGGACAGCAGACTGGTGCCGCTGGAATCGAAGCGGTGGCGCAAGCCCATCCGCTTTGCCGCGAAAGCAGATACCGGACTTTATATAGACTGGACATGGACCGGGCAGGTGTCGGGGCAAGAGCACTTGAACCGAGTCGCGTCGCCTGAAGAGACTACACACTCAAGTGTAGGTAGTCAGCAGCGGGGGCGCTGTGGCACCTTGCCGGGGCACATATTCTCGCCGGGCAGGTGGATTCACTTTGGGTTCTGTCGGAATCCGCAGGCCAAAGAACGGACATGGGCAGTAGCGTTAGCGTGAGGAAGAGGGCGCCGTTGCGCTAAGGCCATGTGAAACGTGCGGCAGGTACGCGTACGCGGCGGCTGAGTCGCTGGTTGGTGAGCGATACCACAAGGGAAGGAAAATCATGTACGGCATGCGGCTAAGCGAAAGCATTTGTTTCAGGACGCCTGAACATATCATCGGGTGCAGTTTCGCAAGACCTGATGGGCGTCACGTGCATGCGGGCCGCCCTTTGCGCGCAAACCGGGACATCGGCTGATGCCTTCGGTTTTGCTGAACGCCGCCTGTGACGTCACCAACAGTGACGAATCCTATGCCGCCGACCTGCGCAGGGAGCTTTTCGACCTTTGGGGCAACGTGCTGAAGCGGCGCGCGCCGCATGTTGCGGAGTGGGCGCATAGCGACACCGAGCATGTGATTCCGGCCGGACCGGGCGCCGTGCCCTATCTTCAGGCGCTGAATATCTGGTTTCAGCTATTGCGGATCGTGGAGGAAAACGCCGCGATCCGGGACCGGCGCCAGGTTGAGACGCAAAGCGGAGCAGAGACCGTTCCGAGCAGTTTCGCTCAGGCGCTGGCACGCGAGGATCTGACGCGGGAACGCTTTGCCGAGATATCACAAAGCCTGTCTGTCGGCCCAACTCTGACGGCACATCCGACCGAAGCCAAGCGTGTCACGGTTCTGGAGATCCACCGCAGGATCTACCGCAATCTGGTTTCATTGGAGGCGCAACGCTGGACCAGCCGGGAACGTGCCGCGATCCTTTCGGATATCGAGGGCGAGATCGACCTGCTGTGGATGACGGGCGAGTTGCGGCTGGAACGTCCCGATCTGAGCGACGAGATCGAATGGGGGTTGCAGTTCTTTCGCGACGGGATCTTCGATGCCGTGCCGCAGGTCTTCGAGCAATTCGAGCAGGCCACCACGAACAGGTTCGGGACGCCTGACGCGGTGTCCCCCTGCATCCGCTTTCATTCCTGGATCGGCGGCGACCGGGACGGCAACCCGAACGTTACTGCCGACAGCACCGCCCGTGCGCTGAAACGGGCGCGCGACGCGGTGATGGACATGTACAAGGAACATCTGCGGATTGCGGCGGAGCGCCTGAGCATCAGCAACAGGATCGTACCGCTCGACCCGGAAGTGCAGGGCGAGCTTGAGCGTCTGGCCTCGCTTTCACCGACGCAAGACCGCAACCCCAACGAACTGTTCCGCCAGGCGATATCGGCGATCCTGCACAGGTTGGAAACATATCGTCATATCAGCCATTTCATTGCTGATCTGGAAATGGTTGAAAAGGCGCTTGAGTCGGTCGACGCGGTGAAGCTGGCGCGCCGCTACATCCGCCCGATCCGCTGGCGGGCCTCGGTTTTCGGGTTCAGCATCTTCACGCTCGATATTCGCCAGAACTCCACGGTAACGACGGACACCGTCACCGAAATCTGGCGGAGCCGGGACGATGGCGAGGTGCCGGAATATGGTGACCCCGCATGGTCGAAGCGGATTCGGGCCGAACTGGCCGAACCGCAGTTGCCCGAGCCCGACCAGAACGCGTTGTCGGATCAGGCCGTTGAGCTTCTCAAGCTTCTGAACCTGATGTCAAAGCGCCAGTATGGCCCGGATCCGGCGGCGGTCGGCCCGTTCATTTTGTCCATGACCCGGTCCTCGGACGACCTGCTGGGTGTATTCCTGCTGGCCCGCTACGCGGGCTTTGGGGCCGAGACGCTGGAACTCAAGGTCGTGCCATTGTTCGAGACTATCGAAGATCTGAGGGCGGGGCCGGATATCCTTGTCGACCTGCTGAAGGTTCCGCTGGCAAAACGCAGTCTGACGCGGGACGGGCCCCTGATCGAGGTCATGCTCGGCTATTCCGACAGCAACAAGGACGGCGGTTTCGTATGTTCGACCTGCGAACTGGATCAGGCGCAGCGCAAGATCACGCGGGTCCTGGCGTCGCAGGGTCTGAAGCCTGTCTTCTTTCATGGGCGCGGCGGATCGGTGAGCCGGGGCGGCGCCCCGATGGACCGCGCCATCGCGGCCCAGCCGACGGATACCGTGAACGGCAGAATGCGTCTGACGGAGCAGGGCGAAGTCGTTTCGGCCAACTACGCCAATCGTGGCACCGCGGCGGCGCATCTTGAGCTTCTTGCCTCGAGCGTTCTGAAACATACGGCGGATGCGAACGACCCGCCCCGGGCGCCGGAATTCAACGATGCGTTAGATGCGCTCTCGGGCCTTTCGCAGACGGCCTATTCCACGCTGCTGCACATGCCCGGCTTCATCGATTATTTCCAGCAGGCCAGCCCGGTGGAGGAACTGGCCATGCTTAAGATCGGCTCGCGGCCTGCGCGTCGTTTCGGTGCGGCGTCGCTGGATGATCTGCGGGCCATCCCATGGGTGTTCGCGTGGTCGCAGAACCGGCACCTGATCACGGGCTGGTATGGGTTCGGCTCGGCCATCGAGTCGTTTCGAAAGTTCCAGGGCACCCGCGGAGAGGAGACGCTTCGCGCCATGTTCGAGAAGACCAAGCTGTTCCGGCTGATCGTGGACGAGGTGGAGAAATCACTCTTTCAAAGCGACCTCGACATTGCTAGAGAATATGCGTCTCTGGTCACGGATGCCGACACCCGGAAGCGTGTCTCGGAGGCAGTCCGCAAGGAATACGCGCTGGCCTGCGAGGGGATCACGTTCCTGACCGGTCAGAAGACCATTGCCGAGCGTTTTCCACGTATGCGAGCCCGCTTTGACCGAATACGCCCCGGTCTGGATCGGATCAATGCGCTGCAGGTGGCATTGCTGCGCGATGTGCGGTCGCGGGATGAACCGAACCGGGTTTCGATCCCGTTGCTTCAATCCATGAACTCGATTTCTTCTGGCCTTGGGTGGACCGGCTAGGCCTATGTCTGGCCTGCTGCCGGTTTCGTGAAGATCGTGCTCTGGACCTGTCGCCGTTTGATGCCACTTCTTTGGCAGCATTTGCTGCACGAAAGAAGGTTAACTAAGGCAGAGGCTCCAAGTCTGTCCGGTAGCTGTCAATTCCGTAGGGAACAAGGTTTCAGCTTTTGTTTTGAACTTACGACGATCCAGCAACTCGCACTCGAGCAGGGGCCATCGGAAGTAAAAAACCCCGTGGCGGGAGAGGCTTAAATAGGATGACAGCATCATAAGGGTGTGTCCCACTGTTGTGTCACACCGGATAGGTTTGATTCTAACTCATTGATTTAGAATAAATTGGAGGCGAGTACCGGATTGAACCGGTGTACACAGATTTGCAAGCCGTCTGCGTTTTGGCGAAAATCTACGATCCATACCCGTGACACGTGGATTTCTGCATTACGCATAATACTGACGTTGACTTGCTGTTCGAAAGTAGGTCGCTGGCGAAACCAGCAGAGAAAGGTGTAAGTAAATTCGCAGGCCGCGGAACGAAATAGAGATTCGAACACGCAAAGCTAAATTGAGCAAACTGCTCAGACCGGCCCTTCGCACAGCTTCAATCGCAACAACGGCGCATCCAAGATGTTGGCGTTGTATGCTGTACCCTGTATCAGCAATGGTGGTTTTTGACACCCCCGTCTCAAAATCTGCGGGTCAAGATTCTACGAGACTTGGGAACCAGCGTCTCTTGGATTGAGAAAACGTTTTTTAACTGGCTTTCCGAGCTTCCAGGACCGCTTCAGCTGTTGCACCCACGCCGCAACCATCGGTTTCCGGCATGTTTTCGGCGTTCTCGTCGTCACCGTCGTTAATCTCAATCCGTTCGAAGTCGACATAGAAAGTAGAGCCGATACCTAGCGCGCTGACATATCCGATCTTCGCGTTGTGGCTTTCGACGATTTGTTTGGAAATGTTAAGTCCCAGGCCGGTGCCGCCGACCCTGCGCACGTCGGATGAATCGAGTTGGCTGAACTTCCCGAAAACGCGTTCCTCCGCAAAGTCGGGAATACCCGTGCCCTTGTCCTCGACCGAGATACGAACGCGGCTTCCAACGTTTTCGACAAGCACCTTCACGGCGCCATTGTCTTTGGAGAACTTCACGGCATTCGACAGAAGATTGTTCATCACCTGTATCAGCCGTTTCTGGTCCCCCATGATCTGGCATTCGTCCTTGCAGACATTTAACTCGAGATTGATCCCAAGCATGCTGGCATAGCCGGACATCGAGTCGACGGCCTCTCTGGCCAGATCGTTGCCGCAGATCGGCTCCATCTGGAAGTCGATCTCGCCCGCTTCGATCTTCTGCAGGTCGAGCAAATCGTCTATCAGGTTAGCCAACCGGCGGCTGTTCTTAGTGGCAATGTCGAAAACAGGCTTGAAATTCTGAGGCAGCTCTCCGAGCACGCCGTTCTTGACCAACTCGAGCGACCCGATGATCGAAGTGAGCGGCGTGCGCAATTCATGGCTGACGGTGGACAAAAATTGCGATTTGACCTCCAACGCCGCCTTGGTCCGCTCGTGGTCTTCCTCGATCATTTGCATTTGCCGCAAACGGTCCTGGTAGCCGCGGTAGAACTTCGCGGAGATGTCCACGATGAAATAGAGCACGAACATGATCGTGAAGAACTGTAGCCAGATCGGCGATGTGAGCGGTGGGGTGTAACGCACGACGTCCAGGAACGCGATGAAGAGAAACGTGACGCTGTAAATCGAAAGGCGCAGTATCAGGATGCCGATCATCTGGCTGTTGTACATCGCCGCGAAGAGCGACGCCGAGAAGAGGAAGAACAGCGAGGTGAACTGGCCGCCCTCTGTTTGCTGAAAGGCTATGTTCGCAATGAAGACGCTGATCGCCATGGCGCTGATGGCGGTGTTTATGGCGATGCGTTTCAGCAGTTTCCGACCGAACACCGGATCTTCGCCGTCCCACGCCTTCGCGTGCACACCGAGGATCTGGTCGAGCATTTCCGTCAGCACGACGACGCCGTAACACGCGAATATCGAGATCGGGTCGAAATACAAGGTCGCCAGAAGGGTCGCCGCGAAGAAGCTCGCCTGCCGTTGCCAGATCAACTGGTTGGACAGGGCCATGTAGTCCTTGATCCGTTGTTCGCGGCCTTGCGACGCGAACCAGTCTCTTGGTGCTGACCAAGTCCTCAATAGCGTTCTCATGTTTGCCTCTGTTTTTACAGGAGTTGGCTGAACATAACGAACCTATTTGTTTAAATTCTGCCGTTAATTGGGCAGAAAGCGGCAATCCGTCGGACAATCCAAGGCAGAAATGCTTGCGCACGAACTCTCGTTAAGGGGTTTCTAACGAAACGGATGCGCGAAGCCGTCCGTGATACGCCGCTCAGCTTGCAGTCCGACACTGCGACCGCAGGTCATGCCGCTTCGGAGCTGCCCGATTTGAGCGATGTATATACACCCGAAAGAGAGGGGAACTCGATGCTCGCCTCCGGAATATCCTTCAGAGGACCGAAAACCGGCGTGCGAGCCAGGACCACCTCGCGCTGTTCCCGGAAATTTGCGATCAGAAGCTGTATAGGTTTTGCCAGCCCAGGATAACTGCGCGGCTCCAGCGCCGGTTTGTATCCGAGGTAGCGACAGTAGAACGCCGTGTGCTCGGCGCGAACCGGGGCCAGGGCCAAGTCGATGTTGTAGAAGATCGACGCGAGGAACGGAATGCGCAACGTCAGGAAGTTCAGCGGAACCCGCTTCTGTCTCGCAGTTGGAGAGATCACGAAACGCGTCGGGTCGAGAATGGTTCGCCTCTTCTTGAGATCATCCAGAAGTTCCGGAAAGACCTCGAGCGTCGGTGATGTCTGGCAAAGTTTCGACACGAGATGCAATCGGACAGCCGACCAAATCTTGCCATCCACCCTGACTGCGACATGCACACAATTCTCGGATTCGTCGAACGGGTCGGTCATCCTGTGGTCCGCCCTTGCGGTCACGGCTCCTTCGGCGCGGTAGCAAGCGTACCGCAGGCGAAAGACTTCTTCCATGGCCTCGTCGTTCGTCAGAACCTCGTAGCGGGACTGCTCGAGAGCCGCGATGACCTGCTCTTTCATGGTTGATCCTTCAAAGCTGCGGTTTCAGGGCGTCGCACGGCACACCAGAAGGTCGCTGTAGCCGCGATAGACAGCGCGCTGGTTGATGATCTCAAAGCCTGCCGCCGTGACGGCCGACGCAATCTCGGCCGCGGTGTGGGTCCAATACGTGCCGTCTCGCTGTGCCTTGAAGATGGCCTTGTTCTGCTTGGCGATCTGCCGGCCCTGCCAGAAGATCCTGAGCGCACCGAACAGGCCGTGTTCTTCCTTGATCCTGGAAAAAAGAAAATTGCGCCAGTCCCGGACATCCATCGGGCGGCCGAGATCGACGAGATAGAGCATTCCGCCAGGGCGCAGCATCCGGCGGATGTCGGCAAGCCGGCGCTCCGGTGCCGGCATAGCGTAAAGGGAATGCACACTGATGACGAGATCGGCGCCGTCCGGTGCCTCGGCGCTTTCCAGTCCGACATTCTGGTACGTGACGTTCTTGTGCGCGGACAGTTTCGCCTTTGCGGCCTGCATCATTCCGGGGTCGGGTTCCACGAGGCAGATACTGCTGTCAGCGCACAGGCGCGCCGCGATCTCGGTGTAGTTTCCGGTGCCGCCCCCGACGTCGTATATGATCTTCGGCGCGTCTGTGCCTGCCAGGAAGTCTTCGAACTCCTGCATCAACGCCTTGTACTCTGGGTTGTGCCTCGACAACAGGTCGTAGGCCGTCGCATAGGCGCTCCAATCAGCGTTCGACGCGTGATCGGTGCTATTTTTTCCGCCAGAACTCAAGGCTAACACGTCCTTCCCAACCCACCTGAGACGGCATACAAGCAGCCTCCAAACTTGGTGCAAAGTAAACCGCAGACCAATATTATCATTAGCAAATTCTTATTATGTCAGATCGACATTGCAACACGTTGACGAGACAAAAGGTTGATTCAACACCCATTGTTTCCACTCAAGGTTAATTTTGATGCAAATCGGCCACATCGGCTATCCGGTTTAGGACTCAGGTTCACCACACGTGGTGCGCACGTCGAGGAATGCACGGCGATCTCAAGAGGCGATCAGCCATTTGGTGCATTATTGTCGGCAGTCCGTTGGGCATCCGCACCTCGGGGCTGTCCGCGAGCCGAACTATGGCCAGGTTAAGGCAGGGGCGTCGAAACGGAAGCAAAAATTTCCCGATTCTGACAAAGAACAACCGAAATCGCCGGCGACAAGTTCCACGAAGCGCTTGAGCGCGATGAACGTGGAGTCGTGATGTTCGTACTGCCCTATTCTGATGGCCCGGTCGTTCTGGACCTGGTTGCACATTTCCTTGGCGTGGCGTCGCACGACAATATCAATGCCGCCCCGTCGGGATATACGAGAGACCGTGACCCCATGTTGGACTCGGTGGTGAACAATGCATGCAGGCCGTTGTTGGTTGAGATACCGCGCTTGCAGCCTGCCGCGTGCGCCTCGCAGCGCCGGGCATTTGCTGCCGCGGCGCGGGATACAGCGACGGCCCCTTGGCCACAAAAATATCCTTAAAGTTGTCTTAATTTGGCCGATTTCCGAAGCTTGTCTGCGTGAGCAGGCGGTCAAGGCCGCATCAGTCATCAACGGGTCCGGGAATCGCACGACCTGTAAGGAGCCATGGAAATGCATCTACTTGCCGTAGACGATGAACCGACAATCCTCGATCTGCTTCAGCTGCTCATTCAGACGCTCGGCGATCACACCGTGATCACGGCCACGTCTGTCGCAGAGGCGCTGGATATACTGGAGAAGCCGGAAACCCCGGCGATCGATTGTTTCCTCATCGACATCCAGATGCCGGACACCGACGGCATCTCGCTTTGCGAGACGCTCCGCGCGCGCCCCGAGTATCAGCTGACCCCCATCCTGATGCTCACGGCAATGACCGACAAATCCTACATTGACCGGGCCTTCGCGGCTGGGGCCAGCGACTATATCACCAAGCCATTCGATATCGACAACCTGCGCGGCCGTATCCAGCTGATCAACGATCTGTCCAAGAACAGTCGGCAGACCGTCATCAGCGCCAAGTCCAAGGCCGAGCCGCTCGGGGACGGGTCCACGACGCTTGCGCTGCATGAACCGATTTTCGTTCAGGACGTGGACGGGTGCATCACGTATCTCGCGCTTGAGAATTACGTGTCATTGATGTCGAGAAAAAAGCTGTTCGGATCGTCGATCATCGGGTTCACCATTCGGGACATCGAAGAGCTGCACCGAAAATCGACCCGTTACGAATACGAGTGCATCGTGACCGACGTGGCCGAGGCGATCTCTGTCGCACTCGAAGAGTTCGGAGCATTGATTTCCTATGCAGGGAACGGCACCTACCTCTGCGTTCTGGAATACGGATCGCAATTGAGGCCAGATACGCTGGCGGATCAGGTGAACCTGATCTTGCGCAGCATGGAGCTATTTTCGAACGACGGCACGCCGATCAGCGCGTTCGTCTCCGCCGGGGAACAAGTTCGTCTGGTCTGGAAATCCGGCCAGAGCGCGGTGGATGCGCTGGCCACGGCGCACGAAAGCGCGGAGCGCGAAAGCGGGCGCCATGCACGAAACCTGGAAGACTTTTGGTACGACAAGCACAGCATGGGTTTCTAGAGACTGGCCTGCTGCCGGCTTCATGGACGGCAACTTAAGCTTTCATAGCTCGTTCCTCGAATATGATAGGGCTTAATACCCGATGGTCGAGTGCCGACGCTGCGGATTGTAAAACCGCTCGATGTAGTCGAAGACATTTGCGCGCGCCTGTTTCCTTGTCCGATAAGTTTTTCGCCTGACCCTTCCGGTTTTCAGCGAAGAGAAAAAGCTCTGCATCGCAGCGTTGTCCCAGACATTTCCGGATCGGCTCATTGGACCTGTCGCGTTTTTGTGCCGCCCCAGATGCTCGTTTAGGCCACTTTCCGTTCGAAGGCGACGGGGCTTTTCCATCCTAGGGCTGAGTGCCGTCTTCGTGGATTGTAGAAGCCGTTGATGTACTGGAAGATCGCCGTTTCGGTCTGCCGTCTGGTTTGCCACGAACGCCATGTAACACCGATTTACGGAAGCTGCGCCGCGGCAATGGCCATCTTGCCCCAGATCAGCCATTCAGTGAAAGCTTAGCCGAGCTTACGCTTGCCACAAGCTCGGCCAAGGCCGTGTCAGTCGTTAGAATGGTTTAGGTGGCAAAAGATGAAACATCGGATGTGTCGATTGAACAACACGCGATGAATTGATGTCAGATGGCAATCGACTTCCACAAGCGGCGAGAAGGCAAGTGAATGCGGTGAAGCAATAGAGTCTGGTCATGTTTGGTTACTTCCGAAATCCATGGTTAGAGAAACGGCGGGCACGATTCACCTGTTCGCTGTTTCTGCAAACGATATGCTGGTGGACCGTTGTCGTGAGCATTGTCGCACCAATGGTAAAGACCCTGTCGAAGCGTTGTATTTTTCGCTTCTTTGATAATCTTCTTTGTTCGCAAACCAGCAATTTCGCTTCGAGCAGCCATTCGCTGCGAAGCTCATGAATGACCGCTAATGGGATGTACCGGCTGCTTCACCCAGCAGGTTAGGCTTTGCCTATTTCTGCGAACTGGAGAAGTAGCGTGGCGAAGAAAGACTTTGATGAGTTGATGTCGATCGGCATCGATATCGGCAAGGACACTTTCCACATTGTGGGTTTCGATCTGTCTGGACAGCGTGTCCTGCGCAAACAGATAAAGCGACTGGCCTTGGTCGCGACATTCGAGAGGCTACCGCACTGTATTGTGGGTATGGAGGCATGCCTGAGCGCACATTTCGTCAGCCGCACACTGCGCGAGATGGGCTTCGAGCCTCGGATCATCCCAGCGATCTATGTGAAGCCTTTCAATAAAGGCCAGAAGAACGACTACAACGATGCTGAGGCAATCGCCGAGGCGGCCCTTCGGCCCAACCTCCAAACCGTGTCCGAGAAGAGCCAGGATCAGCTCGATCTTCAAGCACTGCATCGGGTAAGATCACGTTTGGTGTCTCGTCGGACGGCTACCATCAATCAGATCCGCGCATTCCTGATTGAGCAGGGCATTACGGTACGCAAGGGGCTGCGTGCCTTGAAGAACTCGTTCGAGACGATCTTGGAAGAGCGCAAAGACGAGATATCGCCCCGGATGCGGTCGATCCTGATCGGTCTCTACGGTGACTGGATGTGGATGGACGACCGGATCGAGAAAGTATCGGCAGAAATTGAAGAGATCAGCCGAACCGAAGAGAACTGTGTCAACGTCATGACGGTGCCCGGTATCGGTCCGATGATCTCGACGGCGATGGTCGCTGCCATCGGTGAAGGAGAGGCGTTTGATCGCGGGCGTGATTTTGCGGCTTGGGTGGGATTGGTTCCCCGACAGTACAGCACCGGAGGACGAACTGTCCTCGGTCGCATCTCAAAACGCGGCAGCAGGTATCTGAGAATGTTGTTTGTTCAGGCGGCGAAGATCATCATGATGCGACCGCATCGTTGGCCCGACTTCAGCTTTGGCGAATGGCTGGCACGCGCTTCCGAACGCATGCATCGCAACAAGGCTGCCGTCGCGCTTGCGAACAAGCTCGCACGCATGGCTTGGAGCATATTGAGGCACAAAACGGCGTTTGATGTGCCGAGAGATGAGGTGGCTATCGGCGTCTGAGCTGAGGCGATCCAAAGGAGTTCGCGATAGATCGAAAGCATGGAACGGAAAAACTACGCCCCCAGAATCTGACGGCCCATTAGGTCATCATCGACCTGTCCGCTAATGAGATCACGGTGCGAGCGTAACCCCAACAAGGCCACGACCCGCGTGTCGATCAACAGGCCGGATACATATGAGCGACTTCCGAGAACATGCGAGAAATCATTTGCGAACAGCAGCCGGTACATACATAAGGGCCGTTTTCACAATTTGACCGGCTCATGCGTAAACGTGGCACCCCATCTCGGCATTTTCCATTGACCTGATTGAAGCGCCTCAAGGCCACAATCTGGGCTTATCTAAGAGAATGATTGTAAACCGGCCTGTAAACCCATGGGGGCTTCACAGGGCTCAACGAGCCTAAGTCACTGAAAATAAATGGAGGCGAGTACCGGAATCGAACCGGTGTACACGGATTTGCAATCCGCTGCGTCACCACTCCGCCAACTCGCCAGCCGTGGTGGGCCGTTTGGCCTGAATTGCTTGATTAGTGTTTCGTCGACGCGATGTCCAGACCTCGTGTGCAAGGTTGGTTCGGAACAAAGGCTTTTGGGCCCGGGGTTCGACTTTGGCCTGCTGCTGGGCTACTGGGCAACGATTTAACGCGCTTGGCCCGAACCGGAAATGGTGGGCAGACTGCATCTGCATCTGGATGGCGGAAGGTTGGCATTATCCATTGATCTGTTCTCCTGGAGTGTCGTTTGATGGCATTGCTAGTTGTCACGGATGCGCTACTCACGGCGATATGGCGCAGGGATAGGCCGAAGAAATTCTGCGTCAGATAGACCAAGGCAACCACCACAGGAGTGAGCCGTTTCAGCGGTTGAGGGCTGATCAAGGTGCCACATGTTCCAGATGCGGCAGCATGTTTTGCATCCGTCGGCCCGGCAATGGATGAGCCGTTCTGGAAGCGTCTGGAAAAACGCGACGATGAAGAACTTGTTCAAATCGCTGAAAACAGAACGGGTTCGACATAAAACCTACAGAACCAGAAGCCAAGTCTGCGCAGTTGTCGAACCGTTCTACAACCCAAAGCGGGGAAAGGGGCGGTCTGTACTGCTCGGTTTATGCCCATTGTGAGGGGCGAGGGTTTGTGGCAGAAGATTAGACAGGATTCTTCAGCTACAGGGAAGACCAGATGACCGATTTCGCCGCGCGCCGGACCATGATGGTCGATACCCAGGTGCGCCCCTCCGATGTCACCAAGTTCCCCATCATCGACGCCATGCTGTCGGTCGCGCGTGAGGCATTCGTGCCTCGTCACCTGAGAGAGGCGGCCTATGTTGGGGAGAATATCGACCTTGGCGGCGGCCGGGTTGTGCTGGAGCCGCGGACGCTGGCCAAGATGCTGGATGCATTGGATATTCGTGCCGACGAATTGGTGCTCGATCTGGGGTGCGGCTATGGATATTCGTCCGCCGTTGCCGCCCGCATGGGCGAGGCAGTGGTTGCCGTCGAAGAGATCGAAGACATGGCCGAGGAAGCCCGTGGAATCCTGTCGGAGCAGGGCGCCGACAACGTGATCGTTCACGAAGGTCCGTTGGCCGATGGCGCGGCGGAACATGGACCCTATGACGTGGTGATGCTTCAGGGTGCCGTCGAACACCTGCCGGAAGCAATCATTGACCAGATCAAGGAAGACGGGCGCATCGCCTGCCTGTTCGCCGAGGGTGGACTGGGCGCGGTGCGCGTGGGCTACAAGATCGACGGAGAGATGAACTGGCGGTTTGCGTTCAATGCCGGAGCACCGGTGTTGGCGGGGTTCGAACGGCACGCGGCGTTTACCCTATGATTGGGCGAGGGCAAGCCGTGCAGAAGCCGGGAACGACAGCGCAAACCGCACCCTTGCCGATGGTGCGGAAGTGGATGGCGGCCGGCCTTCTGGCACTGGCTGGCGCGATGTCGCTGCCGGGTGCTGCGAAATCCGAGACGCTGGGCCAGGCGCTGGCCTGGGCCTATGAGCACAGCGGCCTGCTGGAGCAGAACCGCGCGCTGTTGCGGGCGGCGGATGAGGACGTGGCGCAGGCGGTGGCCGGGCTTCGGCCGATCATCAACTGGACGGCCGACATCACGCGGGACTTCGGCAAGGCCCGGGGCAACAACCTTATCAATACTACGCGCGACGTCACGTTCAGTACCGGCGTCACGCTGGAGTTGTTGCTGTTCGATTTCGGTCAGACCCGGTTTCAGATCGACGCCGCGAAAGAGACCGTCCTTGCCACGCGGGAGTCGCTGCGCAGCATCGAGCAGCAGGTGCTGTTGCGGGCCGTGGCGGCCTTTTACGACGTTCAACGCAACCGTGAATTCGTGTCGCTGCGCCAGAATAACCTACGCCTGCTGCGGCAGGAGTTGCGGGCAGCCCGCGACCGTTTCGAAGTGGGCGAGGTGACGCGGACCGACGTAGCCCAAGCCGAAGCGCGTGTCGCAGAAACGCAAGGACAACTGGCCCAGGCGCAGGGCAACCTGGCGCAAGCGATCGAGGAATATATTGCCGTGGTGGGCCGGTCGCCCGGAGCCTTGCAATCGCCGCGCCAACTGCCGAACCTGTCCGGCGGGATCGAAACCTCGAAGAACATCGCCGTGCGCAACCATCCCGATATCCTGGAGGCACAGCGCCGGGTGGCCTCGGCTGATTTGACGATCCTGGCCGCCGATGCCGCGATGAAGCCACGGTTTACCGCGCAAGGCAGGCTTGGGGTCGGCGAAAGCCTGGACAGCAGCGATTACAACCGTTCGGGCAGTATCGGGCTGAACATGCAGGCGCCGATCTACCAGGGCGGGCTGCTGAGTTCGGCCAAGCGGCAAGCGCAGGCACAGCGCGACGCGGCCCGAGGCAACCTTCACGTCGTCCGCCGCGCGGTCGTGCAGGACGTCGGCAACGCGTTTGCCATCCTGCAATCGGCCCGGGTTGTGCGCGAAGCCAGCCGTGAGCAGGTGCGCGCAGCGCAGGTTGCGTTCCGTGGCGTCCGCGAAGAGGCGACGCTGGGCGCACGGACGACGCTGGACGTGCTGAACGCCGAGCAGGAACTGCTCAACGCACGCAGCAACCTGATTTCGGCGGATGTCGACGTGGCCATCGCGGCCTACCAGGTGCTTTCGGCTATCGGTCAACTGACGGCGAAGGACCTCAACCTGAACGTTCAGACCTACGACCCGGCGGCCTATTACAACTTGGTCAAGGATGCGCCTGTGCCGCTTAGCAGGCAGGGCAAGCAACTGGACCGGGTTCTGAAATCGCTAGGGCGTCAATGACCGTCAAGCGGACGGGGAACGGCAAAAGCGCCTAAAAGGCGGCGTTCTAAAATGTTGTGCGAATTTGCAGCAGCCGCTACAGTGAGGCACAGGCAAGAATGGTAGTTGAGCATGTCTGATCCCGTATCGAATGCGGAAATCGAAGACGTTTTGTCTTCTATTCGTCGGCTCGTATCCGTCGACAAACCCTCTGCTTCGAAGGAAGCGGGCTCTGATCGTGCAGCCGAGGCCGAGACAGCCACGGACCATTCTCTACGAGATCACGGGGTGCCCGATGATCACGGGGCGCCCGATGATCCAGCGCCAGTCAAGTCGGACGCGGCTGCGCCCAAAGGCGATGCGCGGCTGGTGCTGACCCCGTCGTTCCGGGTCGAGCCGGAAGAGCAGAAGGACGACGCGGACAGCGCCGAGCATTCTATCGAAGCGCCCGAGGGCGTGGGTCCGCAGCATTTGACGCTTGCGCAATGGCAAGTCGATCCCGAAGATGCCGAGGCCGCGGCACCGGAGCAGTCGGATGAAAGCGATCCGGAAGACGACCACGAAACAGCGCAGCCGGAGGCTCTGAGCGATCTGTCTCTCGAAGACGGTGAGGAGTCGCCGCAGGGTGATGACGCGCAGCTCAAAGAATGGCTGAAGGCAGAGGGCGACATGGCCGCGTCCCCTGATAGCTGGCAAGACGAGAACGAGGCGTCTGGGGATGGTTCCGAGGACCTGTCCGACGAGGATGATGATTTCGAAGCGGCGGCGTTCGTGGAAGATGAAGATATAGCGTTCGAATATGCCGCGCCCGGAGAGGTCGGCGATGACGCCGAGGGCAAATGGTCCGAGCGTGAGACCGTGGGCTCCGAGCTTGAGGCGCGGATCGCCGAGGTCGAGGCCGCCGTCGCCGCGCGCGATGATCAATGGGAGCCGGATGGCGCTTCCGAAGACGCCTATGCCGGGGGGCGGACTGAACCACTGCCCTGGGAAGACCATGTGGAGGCGGCCGCGCCGGTTTTCACATCGCGCATGGCGCAGCAAGAGGCGGCGGATACCGTCCGGGACGTGGGCGAGTCGGAGGCTGACATGACCTTTGCGGAGTCGGACGTGTCGTCCGGTCAGACCGTGCGCCCCGAGCCAGAGGCGGAGAAAGATCATGGCACGGCACCGCACGCGCGCAAGGCCGGCGCCGTCGCGGCAGAGGATGCCGGAAACGACGATAGCTGGTACCGCGAGGATACCGATGCGGTTCTGGACGAGGACGCGCTGCGCGACCTGGTGAGCGAGATCGTTCGGCAGGAATTGCAAGGCACGTTGGGTGAGCGGATCACGCGCAACGTTCGCAAACTGGTAAGGCGCGAAATCCACCGCGCGATGATGGGCCAGGACCTCGACTAGGACCTGGGTGTCTCGGCCAAGTCCAGGATCATATCCACGTTCAGTGTGTTTTCCAGGTGATCGGCCAGCGCGTCGAGCGTCGCCTCGACAGACATGTCGAATGCGATTTCTGATCGTTGCCCGAAACCGGCGAGGAAAGCTGCGCGGAACGTGTCTGAAGCGAAAATCCCGTGCATGTAGCAGCCCATGATGCGGCCCGAGGGATCGGTGGCGCCCTCGGGGCGGCCGTCGACGGACAGCCAGGCCCGGGCACAATCGGGGCCTTCCGTGCAGCCCATGTGAATCTCGTAGCCTGTCAGCGTGTCTCCGGTCGGCAGGTAGGTGGCTCTGGTCTGCGACAGGTGCTTCTCGGGGCGCAGGACGGTTTTGCAGTCGAGGTGGCCGAGGCCGGGAACCGTTCCGGCAGTGCCTTCGATGCCCTCGGGGTCGGACACTGAGTGGCCCAGCATTTGATAACCGCCGCAAAGCCCGAGTACATGCCCGCCGCGGCGGATATGCGCGGCAAGGTCGATATCCCAGCCATTGGCGCGAAAGGCTTCAAGGTCGGCGATGGTGGATTTGCTGCCGGGGATCAGCACAAGATCTGCATCGCCCGGCAGGGGGCGGCCGGGCGCAATGATCTCGACGCTGACTTGCGGCTCGGACGCGAGTGGATCGAGATCGTCGAAATTGGCGATACTATCGAGTTGAGGCACGGCCACGCGCAGCCCGGCGCCGGCGGAGGGGCCGATGTCGATCACGTCTTCGGCTGGCAGGCGCCAGGCGTCGTGGAACCACGGGATGACGCCCAGCGACGACCAGCCAGTGCGGGCGGCGATCTGCGCAAGCCCGTCGTCGAACAGCCGGGGATCTCCATGGAACTTGTTGATGGCAAACGCCTTAACGCGCGCTGCATCGGCGGGCGCAAGTACTGACTGGGTGCCGACAAGCTGGGCGATGACGCCGCCGCGCTCTATGTCGCCCATGAGGATTACGGGCAGATCGGCGGCCTCGGCGAAGCCCATGTTGGCGATGTCCGACTGGCGCAGGTTGAGCTCGGCCGGGCTTCCCGCGCCCTCTACAAGGATCAGATCGGTAGTTCCACAAAGCCTGTGAAAACTATCCATGACCGGCGGCAGCAGAGGGCGGGGATCGGTGCATCGTTGCCCTTGTACAATCACCTGCAGGTCGCCCTTGGCCTGAGGCTTGAGCAGCACAGGGTTCATGTCCGTACGGGGCGCGCGGCCACAGGCCCTGGCCTGCAATGCCTGGGCGCGGCCGATTTCGCCGCCATCTTCGGTGACGGCCGCGTTGTTGGACAGGTTCTGCGGCTTGAACGGGGCGACGGACAGGCCACGGCGCAGGCAGGCCCGGCCCAGACCGGCGACGATCAGGGACTTGCCCACATTCGAGGCAGTGCCCTGGATCATGATGGATTTTGCCACGGTCTCTCTCCATAAAGCGTTTCGCCTTTTGCCTGTGCCATCAGCGAAAGGCGAAACGCGTGCAACGATTGGCTGTTGTGCTACGTTTCGCGATAAGCTGCACATTAGGTTTATCGCGAAACGCTTTTGTTCGTGGACAGGGGTACCGTCGCACCGGCGGGGAGGGAAGAGTTGAACACGCCGGCCCACGTGATATTCGCCGCCGCGGCCTTTGCGCGGCCGCATGACCGGCGGCGCACGGTTGCCGCTGTGGCCGGCGGGCTGGCGCCGGACCTGTCGCTTTACGTGATGGTCGCGGTCTCGCTTTACCTGCTGGGACTTGATCCGGGCTATGTCTTTGGCACGCTTTACTTTTCCGACGCGTGGCAGCAGGTGTTCCGGATCGACAATTCGTTCCTTGTCTGGGGCTTGGGGTTGGGATTGGCGTGGTGGTGGAGCGCGCGGAACGGCATGGTGTTTGCCGCATCTGGGCTGCTGCATCTGGCGCTGGACCTGCCCTTGCACTTTGATGACGGACGGCCGCATTTCTGGCCGCTGACCGACTGGGTGTTTCAAAGCCCGATCAGTTACTGGGACAGGGCGCACCATGCCGGGGTGGTCGGGCCGATTGAAATGGGCGTCTCGGCGGTGCTGTGCTGTGTTCTGATATGGCGGTTTCCCAGCGTGCGGTCGCGGCTGTTGATCGCGGGGCTGGCAGGGCTGGAGCTTTCTCCGCTGTTCATCTGGGCCGTCGTGTTCGCTACGTGACCCTTGGAAACGAAAGAGCCCTGCCGCAGCGGCAGGGCTCTTTCACTTTGGGTTTGTCGCGTGTCAGGCTGCTTCGGCCTGCGCGGCGGCATTGCGACGCTCGCTTTCCTCACGCGACAGGGCAACTGAGGTGCGCACACCTTTGCCCACGAAATCCATCAGACCGGTCACGACACGCTCGTTCGGGTCGATTCCGGCGCAGGACAACACCTCGCGTCCATCGCGGGAGCGGGCCCACCGGGCGATCTGTTCCGGCCCATTGCCATACTTCTTGTCGTCGGCAATGGCGTCGTCCAGAGCAGCCAGTACGACGGCTGCGAAGAGTTTGCGGGCACGGTTGCCTTGTTCAGCGTTGAAAGCCGTACCGTCAACGAAATCTTTCATGTTTCGTCCTTGTTTTTATTGCTCTTGTGCTTCAGGCGTGACGCCGGTTATGGCGGGTTTTATGCGATTCGGATAGCCCCCAATCACATACCACCCTTGCATTTCCCGCATGGCTCGCTGCGTTTGCAGCACGATATGTCGTCGTCTTGCACGTCATCGCTTCGCTAGATATAGGGTTGGACTAATATCGATCAACCTTTTGCCATGGTTTCGCCACAATGCCCAAAATCAACGGAAACGAGATTCGTCCCGGTAACGTCCTGGAACACAATGATGGCCTTTGGAGTGCCGTCAAAGTGGATCATGTGAAGCCGGGCAAAGGCGGCGCATTCGCCCAGGTGGAGTTGCGCAACCTTCGTAACGGATCAAAGCTTAACGAACGGTTTAGAAGTGCTGACAAAGTCGAGCGCGTCCGGCTGGAGCAGAAGGATCAGCAGTTCCTCTATGAGACGGACGGGATGCTTGTCTTCATGGATTCAGAGACTTACGAGCAGATCGAACTGCCAGCCGAGCTTCTGGGTGAGCGTCGTCCCTTCCTTCAGGACGGTATGACGATCACCGTCGAATTTTACGAAAATGAGGCGCTGAACGCGACGCTGCCGCAGAAGGTGAATTGCCGCGTGGCCGAAACCGAGCCTGTGGTCAAGGGTCAGACGGCCGCCAACAGCTTCAAGCCGGCGATTCTCGACAACGGCGTGAAGGTCATGGTTCCGCCTTTCGTCGGCCCCGACGAAGAGATCGTCGTCAACACAGAGACGATGGATTACGCCGAACGCGCCTGAGTTCCGGGTACATATCCTGCGCCGGGTCGGCTGCGTCGAGACGTCGCGTCACTCTGGCAGGGTGACAGTCGCCGATGCCGCCTGCATCGCGCCTTTCGCACGATTAAAGCGCAGATAGGCGATGGCGCGGTCGCCCGATTGGGTGAACAGCGTGCCCACGGCCTTGCCGTCCGCCGTGATCGGCGTGCCGACCGGGGCGCTGCCATTGAGCGCGACGGATGCGAGGCCCTTGCGCAATTCGGTCTTGTGCTTCATCCGCGCGGTCACTTCCTGACCCACAAAACATCCCTTGCGGAAATCGACGCCGTTGAGCCGCTCAAACCCGGCCTCGAGGATGAAGGTATCAGGCGTCAGCTCGACATTCGTGCGGGGAATGCAATGCGCCACGCGGATGGCCTCGAAATCGCTGCCGTCATCGCCTGCCTCGGCGCCGTAGAGACGCCAACCGAGGGCGGGGTGGCGCGGATCGGCAAAGGCACCCTCGGGACGCTCGCCGGTCCCGCGCCAGACGGCAAGGTCGGTCTGCGTGATCTGCACATCGGCGCGCAGCTTGTACATGTTGAGCCGTTGCAGCAGCCCGTCGGCCAGGCTGTCGTCGACATCGAGCAGGATCGCGCCGTCCCACGGCACCAGCAGGAAATCGGCGAGGTACTTGCCCTGCGGCGTCAGCATGGCGGCATAGACCAAGCCGTGGTCCAGTTTCGCGATATCGTTGGTGACCAGCCCCTGGAGGAAGGAACTGGCCTCGGCGCCGGTGATCTGAAAGATCTTGCGGGTCATCTGAGGCCTCGTCTTTGTCATGGGCGTCATATAAGAAACCGGCGATGAAATGACAGGGTTTGCAGCGATGCGGGCGAAACTTTCCGTGGTGATGCCGACACTGAACGCCGAGGCCGGGCTGGCGCGGTCGCTGCCCGCATTGGCCGAAGGGCTGGAGGCGGGGCTGATCCGCGAGCTGGTGATCTCCGACGGTGGATCGCAGGATGCGACGGCTCAGATTGCCGAGGCGGCCGGCGCAGTGCTGGTCACCGGGGCGGCATCGCGCGGCGGGCAATTGCGGCGCGGCGTGCGCGTGGCGCGGGGCGAGTGGCTGTTGGTCCTGCACTCGGACACGGGTTTGCCGCCGGGCTGGCCGGATGTGGTGAAGGCGCATATTGCAAACGGGCAGGGCGCGGCGGCATTCCGGCTGTCTTTCGATTCGCGGGGTCTGGCGCCGCGGCTCGTGGCGGGTTGGGCCAACCTGCGTAGCAAGGTGTTCGGGCTGCCCTATGGAGACCAAGGGCTTTTGCTGTCGCGGTCCGACTATGATGCCGCCGGAGGTTACCCGGACATCCCCCTGATGGAGGATGTGGCCCTTGCACGGGCGCTGGGGCGGCGGATCACACTTTTGCCTGCGACGGTGACGACGAGCGCGGACCGCTACAGGCGCGACGGGTGGCTGCGCCGTGGCGGGCGGAACCTGGTGTTGTTGCTGCGCTACCTCGGCGGCGCCCGGCCTGAGGACTTGGTGCGGCGGTACTGAATGCGCTCAGAACCAGGGTTTGTTGTTCGCCTGGTAATCGGCTTGCAGGGCAAGGTGGTCGTATTCGGTCTTTAGCCAATCCTCGAACGAGATGGGCGCCTTGGCATTGCGGGCCTCATAGACGTCGAAGATATGGTCGAGCGTGCCGGTCTTGGAGCGCCGGACATGCAGGTAGCGCAGGCCAAGCTGGCGGCGGGCGACGTCGAGCGGTGCCCCTTCGATCACCAGCAGGTAGATGGCCGAGGCGAGCCCGGCGCGATCGGCACCAGATTTGCAGTGCATGACGAACGGCTTTTCCAGCGTCCGAAACGTGTCGATTAGCGCCAGAAGGTCCTTTGCTGGCGGCGCGTGACGGGCCTGAAGGCTGATGCTGACGAGGTTCAGGCCAAGGTCGTGGCACGTCTCAACTTCGGTAAAGTAATGCGCTGACGGGAATTCGCCGCGCAGGTTGAGGACTGTGGTGATGCCCTTGTCCTTCATCTTTGCGAAGCGTTTGAGCGTGGGATGGTTGGACCGATAGACGCCCGGCGCGACCTGAAAGAAATTGGTCCAGACACCGCGCAGAATCTCGTGGTCGAACCACAGGTTGTAGATCCGCGCCCGGCGGCGGTTTTCCGGCGTCGACAGGTCCGTATTGTAGGAGGCGCGCAAGTTGCGCTCCCATTCGGTGATCCGCTTGATGAACTTCATGAAGGCCCTTCGCCGTCTGCCATGACGCCCCCATGTAGGGGCAGGTCGCGCCCATGGCAAGCAAGGGCGATTGACGGCGTCGGTGATGCGGCTAAGTTGCACGCAATTCGTGTAATGGAGACGTGTGATGAGTGGTGCCGGCGGACGCCCTTACCTGGCCATTCCCGGCCCTTCGGTCATGCCCGACCGGGTGCTGCGGGCGATGAACCGCGCATCGCCCAATATCTATGCCGGCGAGTTGGTGGACATGATGCCGAAGCTGGTGGCGGACCTGTGTGACGTGGCGCGCACCAAGGGCCATGCGGCGATCTATATTGGCAACGGCCACGCTGCGTGGGAGGCAAGCCTGGCCAACACCGTGCAGCCCGGGGAAAAGGTGCTGGTGCTGGCCACGGGGCGGTTCGGGCACGGCTGGGCCGAGGTCGCCGAGGCGCGCGGGATCGAGGTGCAGTTGCTCGACTTTGGACGGCAGGCACCGGTTGATCCACAGGCCGTCGAGGACGCGCTGCGTGCCGATAAAGCGCATGATATCAAGTCGGTGCTGGTCACGCATGTGGACACGTCCTCGTCGGTTCTGAACGATGTGGCCGGGGTGCGCGCGGCGATGGTTGCGGCAAAGCATCCCGCGCTGCTGGCGGCCGATTGCATCGCGTCGCTGGCTTGCGACCGGTTCGAGATGGACGCCTGGGGCGTCGACGTGATGGTCGCGGGCAGCCAGAAGGGTCTGATGACGCCGCCGGGGCTGGGATTCGTCTTTTTCAACGATAAGGCATCCGATGTGCGCCGGAGGGTTCCGCGCGTCAGCCGCTATTGGGATTGGGTGCCGCGTACCAAGCCGGAGCTTTTCTACCAGTATTTCGGCGGCACAGCGCCGACGCATCACCTGTATGGCCTGCGCGAAGCCCTTGATATGCTTGGCGAAGAAGGCATTGAGGCCGTCTGGGCGCGGCATGAGCGGCTGGCACATGCGGTCTGGGCCGCGTGCGAGGTCTGGGGCGCGGAGGGGCCGCTGAGGTTGAACATTCCGGATGCGGCGCATCGTAGCCGGGCCGTGACTTCTCTGGCGATCGGCAAGCCGTTGGGCGAAGACCTGCGACAGTGGGTCGAGTCCCATATGGGGGTGACGTTGGGCATCGGGCTGGGCATGCAGACCGAGGACGACCCGCGCAGCACCGGTTATTTCCGGATCGGGCATATGGGCCACCTGAACGGTCACGCGCTACTGGGTGTGCTGGGGGCTGTCGAGACGGGGCTGACTGCGCTGAATATCGCGCATGGCGATGGTGCGGTGCAAAGTGCGGCGGATGTTCTGGCTGGGGTCTAGGCGTTCGAGCGGCTGAATCGGGTAATCAGCAGGTTCAGTCCGTAGCCCACGGCCATGACCGCGGGCAGGCCGAACATGATCCACAAGGCCATGAAAATCCAAAGTAAATTGACCAGCCCCATGACCAATGCGGCATTGGTATAGTTCGGTGCTTCTTGCATCTGACCACGTCTCATAAATGTGATTCTAGTGCAGGAAATGTTGCTGTCAGTTAAATTTTACGAACGTGCCGCCGAGAGCGCTTCGGGCAGGGCCTGTGCCAGCAGGTCGAGATCTTGCGGGCGCCCGCAACTGATACGGATGCAGCGGTTTAGCGGCGCCACGCCCGGCATGCGCACGAAGAGGTCGCGTTCGATCATTTCATTCAGGACCGTTCGGGCGTAATCACCATCGCGGCCGCAATCGACGGCGACGAAGTTGGCCGCCGAGGGCAGGCTGTGCAGGCCGTTGGCGGCGGCGATCTCGGCGATGCGGTCGCGGGCCTCGGCCATCCAGGTGATCGTTTTGGTCAGCCACGCCTCGTCCTGCAAGGCCGCCAGTGCACCGGCCTGGGCGATACGGTTGACGCCGAAATGGTTGCGGATCTTGTCGAAGCTCTGGATCAGGTCAGGCGCGCCCATGGCGTAGGCGATTCGAGCCCCGGCGATGCCGTAAGCCTTTGAAAAGGTGCGCATTCGGATAACGCGCGGGTCGTCTATGTCCAGTTCCGGCGCGGTGCCGTCGGGAGCGAATTCGATATAGGCCTCGTCGAGCATCAAAAGGCAGCCATCGGGCAGATCATCGAGGGCGGCGCGGATCAGCGCGCCATCGTGCCATGTGCCCATCGGGTTGTCGGGGTTGGCGAGGTAGACGAGCTTCGCATCGACTTCTTTCGCCTTGGTGAAGAGCGCGGTCGGGTCTTCGTGATCGTCCTTGTAGGGAACCTTGTGCAGGTCGCCGCCGAATCCCGCGACGTGGTAGTTGAAAGTGGGATAGGCGCCGTCGGAGGTGACGACGGCATCGTCGGGTTCGACGAGCAGGCGCACGAGATAGCCCAGAAGGCCGTCAATCCCTTCGCCCACAACGATATTTTCCGGCGCCACGTCGAAATGTGCGGCCAGCGCGTGGCGCAGATCGTGGCTGGTTGCGTCGCTGTATTTCCAGATGTCGTGGACCGCCTCCTGCATCGCCGCGATGGCTTTGGGCGAGGGGCCGAAGACATTCTCGTTGGCGCCGAGACGGGCGGCGAACGGGGTGCCAGTTTCGCGCTCGCGGACCTCGGGGCCGACAAAGGGGACCGAGGCGGGCAGGGCGCGGACGATATCGGTGTAGCGTGGGCCGGTCATGCGGAGAGGTAACGTCAAAGCCGGGGCGGGTGCAAGGCGAAGGGTTGAGAGGTTAACGCTCGAAACCTGCGTCGGTATTGCGTCGGTATTTGGGTGGTATCGCGTGGGTGCCATTTTCCCGCGCCCGGAAAAGTTAACGCCACGCCCGGGGCGGACGTGGCGTTATGAGTATTTTAAGCAAGAAAAAGCCGGGATTTGTCAGCCCAGCTCGGCCAGCCGGTCGAGGGCGGCGCGCAGCTTGCTCTCTTCCTCTTCCCGGGCGGCGAGGTTCTCGCGGGCCTCCTCGACCACTTCGTCGGGGGCGCTTTCGACGAACTTGGGGTTGTTGAGCCGGCCGCGCAGACCGCCCAGTTCCTTTTCCAGTTTGCCAAGGGTTTTCTCCAGCCGGGACTTTTCCTCGGCCGCGTCGATGACGTCGGCCAGGGGCAGCCCGAAGCTGGCGCCCTCGGCTGGGATGGTGATGCAGCCCTTGGGGAAGCTTTCGACGACTTCCAGGGCCTCGATCCGGGCAAGGCGCTTGATCATCGTGGCGTTGTTGTCCCAGGCAAGGCGCGCGGATTTCGAGAACTCGGTGACGAGGAGTGGCGTGTAGAGGCCCACCGGCACATGCACCTGAGCCCGCGCGGAGCGGACGCTGTCGATCAGGGCGATGACCCAGTTCATCTCGGCGTCGGCCTCGGTGTCGATCAGCTCGTCGCCGTAGCTGGGCCAGTCGGCGTGGATCAGCATCCCGTCGCGGTTGGCCAGCGTGCCCCAAAGCTCTTCGGTGATGAAGGGCATGATGGGGTGCAGCAGGATCAGGCACTGGTCGATGACCCATGCCATAGTGTCCTGCGTTTCGGTTTTCACCTCGCCGGTGCCGTCCAGCAGGAGCGGCTTGGAGAATTCGACGTACCAGTCGCAGACCGTGCCCCAGACGAAAGCGTAGAGCGTGTTGGCGGCATCGTTGAAGCGGTATTGCGAAAGCGCGGAATCGACGAGTGCCTTGGTCTTGGCGGTTTCGCCGAGAATCCAACGGTTTACGGTCTGTTTTGGTTGCGGAATCGCGCCGGTACTGCCGACCGCCTCGTTCATTTCGGCGAAACGGGCGGCGTTCCAGAGCTTGGTGCCGAAATTCCTATATCCGGCAATGCGTTGCGGCGACAACTTCAGGTCGCGGCCCATGGCCGCCATGGCCGTCAGGGTGAAGCGGACGGCATCGGCGCCGTAGTCGTCGATCAGTTCCAGCGGGTCGAGCACGTTGCCAAGCGACTTGGACATTTTCTTGCCCTTCTCGTCGCGCACGAGCGCGTGAACGTAGACGTCGCTGAACGGCTTTTCACCCACCACGGCGTATTGCATCATCATCATCCGGGCGACCCAGAAGAAGATGATGTCAAAGCCGGTGACCAGAACGCTGGTGGGAAAGTATTTTTCCAGCTCGGGCGTCTTTTCGGGCCAGCCCAGCGTGCCGATGGGCCAGAGACCCGACGAGAACCACGTGTCCAGCACGTCGGGGTCACGCCAGACCGGGTAGACAAGATGCGTCGGGTCCTGGCTGGCGGTGTAGTCGGCAAGGCTGGAGGCGAGCTGATGCAGGGCATCCTCGCGGTCCTTCGCCTCGACCACGGTCATGGAGGCCAGCGGCGTGGGCAGGTCGGTGAGTTGTGCCGCGAAGGCTTGCGCGGTGGTCTCGAAATCTTGGCCGCATTCCATCAGCGGTGCGAAGTGGCTTTCGTTGAGAACGTCAAGCATTTCAACGAGATCGAGGGCGCCGTCGCCCTCGGCATCGCGGAATTCGGGCGCGGAGAGGTCGAAGCCGTACCACACCGGAATCTGGTGCCCCCACCAGAGCTGGCGCGAGATGCACCACGGCTCGATATTTTCCAGCCAGTTGAAATAGACCTTGCGGTCCTGCTCGGGCAGGATGGTGACCTCGCCGGATTTGACCGCCTCGATGGCGGGGCCGACGATCTTGTCGGTGGCCACGAACCACTGATCGGTCAGCATCGGCTCGATCACGACCTTCGAGCGGTCGCCGAAAGGCTGCATGATCGGCTTGTTTTCCACAAGCGGCACGGTCTCGCCCTGATCATTTTCAACATTGACCGCGAGACCCTCGTCGGTGATCTGCTGGACGACCTTTTCACGCGCCTCGAAACGGTCGAGGCCCCGCAGATCGTCGGGAACGAGGTTGATCGTGTCGGCCTCGGCCTCGGTCAGGGTGCGCTCGCCCTTGGCGACGGCCATGGCGATTTCGGCCATATTGGCATATGCGGCGCCGTCGTCGCGCATCGCGCCCTTGGTGTCCATCAGGCGATACATGGGGATGCCGCCGCGTTGCGCCACGGCGTAGTCGTTGAAGTCATGCGCGCCGGTGATCTTGACCGCGCCTGAGCCGAAGTTCGGGTCTGGGTAGTCGTCGGTGATGATCGGGATCAAGCGACGATGCTTCTTGGGGCCGACCGGAATTTCGCAGAGTTTTCCGACAATCGGCGCGTAGCGTTCATCCGACGGGTGAACCGCGACGGCGCCATCGCCCAGCATGGTTTCGGGGCGCGTGGTGGCGATGGAGATATAGTCGCGTGTCTCCTCCAGCACGACATTTCCATTCTCGTCGCGCTCGACATAGGTGTAGGTCGCGCCACCCGCCAGCGGGTACTTGAAGTGCCACATGTGGCCTGCGACCTCGGTATTCTCGACTTCGAGGTCCGAGATGGCGGTCTCGAAATGCGGGTCCCAGTTTACCAGTCGCTTGCCGCGATAGATCAGGCCCTTCTGGTACATATCGACGAAGACCTTGATGACGGCGTCGTGGAAATTGCCCTCTTCGCCCTCGGGGGCCGAGGGCGCGCCGGACATGGTGAACGCCTCGCGCGACCAGTCGCAGGAGGCGCCGAGGCGCTTCAGCTGGCCGATGATGGTGCCGCGCGACTTGATTTTCTGTTGCCAGACGCGTTTTTCAAAGTCCTCACGGCCCATTTCGACGCGGGAGGGCTCGCCATTTTCGGCCATGTCACGCTCGGTCACCATCTGCGTGGCGATGCCAGCGTGGTCGGTGCCTGGCTGCCACAGCGTATCGAAGCCGCGCATCCGGTGCCAGCGGATGAGGATATCCTGCAACGTGTTGTTGAAGGCATGGCCCATGTGCAGCGAACCCGTGACGTTCGGGGGCGGGATCATGATGGAAAAGGTCTCGGCGCCGGGCTTGGCATTGGCGCCGGCCTTGAAGGCGCCACTGTCTTCCCAGGCGGACGAGAGGCGCGGTTCGGCCTCGGCTGCGTTGAAGGTCTTGTCCATCGCCATGATGCGGGTCCCGTGCTCGTAATGAGGTTTCAGTTCGAATATCGAAAGCGCGGGGCAAGGGAAAGAGGCAGGCTTTTCCTCTGGCCGAAAATATCCCGGGGTGAGCGTTGAAACGCAGTTTCAACGTGAGGGGCTGGCCCCTTGAACCCGATTCAAGGCCCCACGCCTCGCGGCGATATCCGGGTCCACCAGCGGTTCAGCGACCCGGCGACGGATCACCCACGGCCGGGCGCTCCAGTGGAAAGGGGGTGTCCGGCGTCCAGGCGCTTGCGGCCTCTTGCGGTGCGCGACCGGCCCGCGTATACGCGCGGCCTGACCCCAAAGGAGCCCGAGACATGCCCGGCAGTGCCAATCTCAACATCATGCTGAAAGCCGCGCGCAAGGCGGGGCGGTCGCTGGTCAAGGATTTCCGCGAGGTCGAGAACCTGCAGGTCAGCATGAAGGGCGCGGGCGATTTCGTCAGCCGGGCCGACATCGCGGCCGAGGCGATCCTGAAGGAAGAGCTGATGGGCGCGCGGCCGACCTATGGCTGGCTGGCCGAAGAGGGCGGCGGCGAAGAGGGCAAGGACCCGACGCGCCGCTGGATCGTGGACCCGCTTGATGGGACGACGAACTTTCTGCATGGGCTGCCGCATTGGTGTGTGTCGATCGCGCTGGAGCATAAGGGGCAGGTTGTGGCGGGGGTCATCTTTGACGCCGCCAAGGACGAGATGTTCCTGGCCGAGAAGGGCGAGGGCGCGTTCATCAACGAAAAGCGCCTGCGGGTGTCGGGGCGCAGCAAGATGATCGAGTCGATCTTTGCCACCGGCGTGCCCTTCGGCGGGCGCGGCGACCTGCCGGCGACCTTGCAGGATCTGGCGCGGCTGATGCCGACCTGCGCCGGCGTGCGGCGCTGGGGATCGGCGGCGCTGGACATGGCCTATGTGGCGGCGGGCCGCTACGAGGGGTTCTGGGAGCGCAAGCTGAACGCCTGGGACATTGCGGCGGGCGTGATCATCGTGAAAGAGGCCGGCGGGTTCGTCGAGCCGCTGACGCCCGGCGGCACCCTTCTGGAAGGTGGCGACGTGGTTTGCGCCAACGAGTCGATCTTCGACAAATTCGCCGGGATCATTCGCAACGAGTGAACAGCGTCAGCCCGGTTTCGCGTCGGAGGGGTGGTTGATGCCGTCGTTCCACGGGATCGGCTCGTGCTCGGCGGGGTTCTGGCCCTCGATGCAGCCGAGATTGACGCCGTATTCGCTTGGGTCCGAGCGGCGCTGGTGGTGGGTGTAGATCCCGCAGGTCTTGCAGAAATAGTGCTGCGCCGTGCCGGTGCCCCAGGTGTAGAGCGTGAGATTGTCCGCGCCTTGGGTGATGGTGAGGTGCGCGAGCGGGACGCTGATATTGGGGGCGGCCCGGCGGCGGCAGTAGGAGCAGGTGCAGCGTGAAGCGCCGTCGATCGGGCCATCGATATCGACGGTGAAGCGCACGGCGCCGCAGTGGCAGCTGGCCTTGTGCTGGGTCATTTGCGCGTGACCTTGGGGATGTTCGTGCGGCTGAGCTTGTATTTCGCTTCCGGGTGGGGCGGATGCCCCTCGGTGCGGTACCAATAGGCCGGACCGCCCCGGCGCAGGAAAAGCGGCAGGGTCACGACGAGCCCCGCGACAAAGCCGCCCGCATGGGCCCAGTACGCCACGCCGCCATCATCGGCGCTACTGCCCGCGCCGCCGAAGAGTTGGAAGATGAACCACAGGCCCAGCATGATCCAGGCCGGGACCGAGATGATGCGGATGATGAACACCAGGAAGATGAAGATGTCGATCTTGGCCTTGGGGAACAGGAGCAGGTATCCGCCCATCACGCCCGCGATGGCGCCCGAGGCACCGACCGTCGGCACTTGGCTGAGCGGGGCCGAGACGAGTTGCGCGCCGCTGGCGGCTAGGCCGCAGCCGAGGTAGAAAAGGAGGTAGCCGATATGGCCGAACTCCTCTTCCATGTTGTCGCCGAAGATCCACAAAAACAGCATGTTGCCCGCAAGGTGCATCCAGCCGCCATGCAGGAAGGTGGAGGTAATGAGCGTGGTATAGGTGCCCTCGCTGGTGACCAGCACCGGGACCATCGCCCAGTCGTGATAGAACACCATCAGCGCCCGCGGATCGCCCGATAGGGCGGGGAAGTAACTGAGGAAGATCCCGATATTGAGAATCATCAGCCCGTAGGTGACGAATGGGGTACGCCCGGAGGGGTTATGGTCGCGTATGGGGATCATTGACGCAAAGTGGCCGCGCGCCGCGGGAAGGTCAAGCTGGCACGTATGGCGGGGCAGGCAGAATTTGCGCAAATTCTGTTTTGGAAAATGCGTATTTTCCAAGCCATTTTCTGCGCAGAAAATGGGCGCGGTTGTCTTGGTGTGGTGCCCTCCGTCACATCCCGCGCCCGTGGCGGGCGGCGGGATGTGAGTATTTTCAGCAAGAAAAAGCCGGAGTGCCGGTTTTTACTCAGGTGACGCCACCCAGGAGGGCCGCGTTGCCGCCTGCCGCCGTCGTGTCGACGCAGACATGGCGTTCGCCCATGACGTGGCCGGTGTCCGGCAGACCGGTGATCAGTGGCAGGATCGGGCCTTTGCGCTGGCTGAGGGCCGATGCATAGGTGCGGGCCGTGTCAGTATCGCCCCACCAGAGCGCGCCTGAGAAACCCGAGAGCGTGGTAAGCGCGTCGGCGTCCACTTTGCCGGTGGCGCGCAGGGCGCGGCCGCCCAAGGCCTCGACCGCCTTGGCTTGTGCCTCGGCCATTTCCTTCGTCGGGCCAAGGCAGAGGAGCGGCGGGCGGGCGTGGGCCGTCAGGCGGTTGGACTCGCCGGTGGGGCCGGGCAGGACGATGGCCTCGACAGGTTCGGGCGTGTGGCTCTTGGCGGCCTTGTCGAGTGCCGCTTGGACTGCCTTGGCGTCCATCGAACCGTCCCAGGTGGCATCTGTGTGATCCGCCGGGCGGGATGTGTAGCGGGCGAGGTAATTGGGGCCGCCCGCCTTGGGGCCTGTGCCGGAAAGTCCCTCGCCGCCAAAGGGTTGGGAGCCTACGATGGCGCCGATCTGATTGCGGTTGACGTAGATGTTGCCGGCGTGCACCGCCTCGGTCACGTGCTGCACGCGGTCGTCGATGCGGGTCATCAGGCCGAATGTCAGGCCGTAGCCGGTGCCGTTGATGGCGCCGATGACGCGGTCGAGGTCGCGCGACTTGAAGGTGGCCATGTGCAGGACCGGGCCGAAGATTTCGCGCTGCATGTCCTCGATCCCGTTCACCTTGATCAGCGTGGGCGCGATGAAGCAGCCGGAGTTGGGCGAGGGGATTTCGTGGATGAGGCGACCCTCGGCGCGGGCCTGTTCGATATGGGCGGCGATGCCGTCGCGGGCCTCGGTGTCGATCACCGGGCCGACGTCGGTGGAGAGATACCACGGTTTGCCCATCGAGAGCGCATCCATGGCGCCGGTGAGCATTTCGGTGAAGCCTGTCGCCACGTCCTCTTGCACATAGAGGCAGCGCAGGGCGGAGCAGCGTTGGCCCGCCGATTGGAAGGCGGATTCGACGATGGCCTGCACGGCCTGTTCCGGCAGGGCGGTGGAATCGACGATCATGGCGTTGAGCCCGCCTGTTTCGGCGATGAGCGGCGCGCCGGGGGCGAGGTTTTCGGCCATGGTGGTGCGGATCTTGTGCGCGGTCTCAGTGGAGCCGGTGAAGGCGACGCCGCCGATGCGGGCGTCAGACGTGAGCGCCGCGCCCACGTCGCCCGCGCCGGGCAGGAGTTGGACGGCGGTTTTCGGCACGCCGGCCTTGTGCATCAGCGATATCGCGTAATGGGCGATCAGTGGGGTCTGCTCCGCGGGTTTGGCCAGCACGGCGTTGCCGGTGGCCAGTGCGGCGCTGATTTGGCCGGTGAAGATGGCCAGCGGGAAGTTCCACGGGCTGATGCAGGTGAAGGTGCCCACGGGCGGGTCCTGCGGCGCGTTGGCGGCGTAGTAGCGCAGGAAGTCCACGGCCTCGCGCAGTTCGGCCACGGCGTCCATCGGCGTCTTGCCGGCCTCGCGGGCGAGGATGGCGAAGATCTCGCCGAAGTTTTCCTCGTAGAGGTCGGCGGCGGCGTTGAGGATTTTTGCGCGCTCGGCAATGGGCGCGTCCCAGGGCGCGGCGGCGGACAGGGCGGTTTCGATGTCTTTCTTGCTGGCCGTGGCGACGGTGCCGGGGCTGTCGGAGGGGTCGGCGGGGTTCGAGACCGCTTCGGCCTCTTCAGGGGCTACTGTGCCCGCGATCAGGGGGGCTGCGTCCCACCTGGCGTTGGCGAAGGGGCCGCGGGCGGCCTCGATGGCGTCGAGCGTCGGCTGGTGCTTGAGGTCGAAGCCCTTGGAATTGGGGCGTTCGGGCAAGAAGAGTTCCGGCCCGGTGGGCAGTTGCGGGCGGTCGTCACGGTACGCCTCGAACGGGTCGCGGGCGACGGTTTCGGGGGCCACATCCTCGTCCACGATCTGGTTCACGAAGCTGGAATTGGCACCGTTTTCCAGAAGGCGGCGCACGAGGTACGCGAGCAGGTCGCGGTGGGCGCCGACGGGGGCGTAGATGCGGCAGTTGGTGCCGTGGTCCTTCATGACGATGTTGTGCAGCGCCTCGCCCATGCCGTGCAGGCGCTGGAACTCGAAGGTCTCAACGCCTTTGTCCATTTCCTTGGCCATGTCGAGGATGGCGGCCACGGTGTGGGCGTTATGCGTGGCGAATTGCGGGTAGATGTGATCGGTCATCGACAGAAGCTTGCGCGCGTTGGCGATGTAGGAAATGTCGGTGGCCGGTTTCGAGGTGAAGACCGGGAAGCCGTCGATGCCTTCGACCTGAGCCTGCTTGATCTCGGTGTCCCAGTAGGCGCCTTTGACAAGGCGGACCATGATGCGGCGGTTCAGCTTTTGCGCGAGATCGTGCAGGTGGTCGAGCACGTGGCTGGCGCGCTGGCCGTAAGCCTGCACCACCACGCCGAAGCCGTCCCATCCGGCGAGGGAGGGCTCGGAGAGCGTGGCCTCGATCACTTCGAGCGAGAGCGACAGGCGGTCGGCTTCCTCGGCGTCGATGTTGAGGCCCATGCGGGCGGATTTCGCAAGGATGGCGAGCGAGCGCAGGCGGGGCATGAGCACGTCCATGACCTGGTGCTGCTGCGCGACCTCGTAGCGGGGGTGGAGGGCCGAGAGCTTGACCGATATGCCAGGATTCTTGCGGATGTCCTTGTGCGTGCAGGCGTTGGAAATGGCGCTGATCGCGCGGGAATAGGCCAGGTGATAGCGGATGGCGTCGGCGTCGGTGCGCGCGGCCTCGCCCAGCATGTCGTAGGAGTAGGTGTAGCCCTTCTTCTCCATCTTCGCGGCGCGGTCCATTGCGGCGTCGATGGTCTCGCCCAGAACGAATTGTCGGCCCATTTCGCGCATGGCGCGGCCAACGGCGGTGCGGATGACAGGCTCGCCCAGGCGGCGGATGGCGCCGCGCAGGTGGCCGACGGGGCCGGGATTGTCATCCTTGAGGACCTTGCCGGTCAGCATAAGCGCCCAGGTCGAGGCGTTGACCAGCGGCGAGGTGGAATGACCCATGTGCTTGCCCCAGTCCGACGGCGCGATCTTGTCCTCGATCAGGGCGTCGATCGTATCGGCGTCGGGCACACGCAGGAGTGCCTCGGCCAGGCACATGAGCGCGATGCCTTCGTCGGTCGAAAGGCCATACTCAGCAAGAAACACCTCCATCAGGCCGGGGTCGGACTGGTTGCGGATGCGGCGCACAAGGTCGGCACCGGATTTCGAGATGCGCACGCGATCCTCTTCCGTGAGGCCCGCCACCTCGGTCAGGCGGGCGACGGTTTCGGCCTCTTCGGCATAGGTGGTCTGGTCGATCACACGGCGCAGGTCGGAATCGTAAGGCATTGCGGTCCTCTTGCTGGGGGATGGCGGTTTGGACTAGTGTACCACTGTATATCTGATCTGATTTCCCGATTGGTGTCATTTCGCGGGATAAAAAGACGGTAATTCGGCGGAGGCGCAAGTCAAATGGATGCAAGCGAGCTGGATCAGTTCGACAAGGCGATTCTTCGTGTGCTGGTTGCGGAGGGGCGGATCAGCATTACTGAGCTGGCCGGGCGCATCGGCTTGTCGAAATCACCGACGCAGGCGCGGCTGCGCAAGCTGGAGCGGGAGGGCGTGATCTCGGGCTACCGGGCGCTGGTGGATCCGATCCGGCTGGGGCTGGACCATGTGAGCTTCGTGGAGGTGAGCCTGACCGACACGCGGGAAAGCGCGCTGGCGGAGTTCAACGCGGCGGTGAAGCGGATCCCGGAGATCGAGCAGGTGCACCTGATCGCGGGGAATTTCGACTACCTGATGAAGATCCGGACGCAGGACATGCAGGATTACCGCCGGGTTCTGGCCGAGCAGATCAGCACCTTGCCGCATGTGTCGAAAACCTCGACCTATGTGGCGATGGAGGCGGTGAAGGAGAACGCGCTGTCCGAGGTGTTTTGAACCGGGCGGATTTGCGCATTGATTTTGCGGGCAGGCGGCGCATCATTGAAACTCATGAGACCTTTGCTGATTGCCTGCGTGCTGGCCGGCCCGGCCTGGGCAGAGACCTGTCCTGACGCGCCTGACCATGGGGCGGAACTCTCGCGGCTGATCGAGGCGGCGCAGGATGCGCCGGACGAGGCGGCGGGGCGGGCGCTGTCGGACGAGATGTGGGCGCTGTGGGCCGAAGCTCCGGATGACAAGGCGCAAGCGCTGCTGGACGAGGCGATGGCGCGGCGCGAGGCGTATGACCATGACGCGGCGATGGCGGCGGCAGAGGCATTGGTGGCCTATTGCCCGGACTATGCGGAAGGGTACAACCAGCGGGCCTTTATCCATTTCCTGCGGCAGGATTTCGAGGCGGCGCTGCCCGATCTGGAGCGGACGCTGGACTTGCAGCCGCGCCATGTGGCGGCGTGGACGGGGCAGGCGCTGACCCTGCACGCGCTGGGCCGCAACGGCGAGGCCGCGCTGGCCCTGCGCGAGGCGCTGGCGCTCAATCCGTGGCTGGGCGAGCGGCACCTGCTGCCGGTGCTGGAACAGAGCGAAGAAGAGTTGTGATCGCGACGCCTGCGCGCTACGACGGGAAGCGTGCCCGCGTGGTGGAATGGTAGACACAGGAGACTTAAAATCTCCAGGCCGAAAGGCCGTGCCGGTTCGAGTCCGGCCGCGGGTACCATACAGATTTTATTGAGAAAGGTCTTTCGCCGCTTACGGCGTGTTGGGCCGCATTCCGGGTTCGTGGTCGATACGACTTTCCTTTTAGATTTTGCTTCGGTTTGTTCTTGGGGCGACGCTGACACATGCCGTCATTGCTGCAGGGGGCACATCAAATGACCGGTAGGCGAGCCGCAGTCCTCGACGAGAGGAAATGTGCTTCAAAGCTGATCCCGTACATATTACTTGTGTCGGTACTCGATGCTGCTGCGGTGCCCGCGCAGGCGGGCGGGTAACTGGATCGACAAATTGTATTTTTTATGCGATAAGGAAAACTTATTACGCTTTGGGGGTATTTGGGGGAATACCGTTGAAACTCGTTCGATCCAGTTTTTTTGCATGCTTTTGTTTCTTGTGCCTCTCTACATTTGCTGCAGGTCAGTCATCCTCGGATTCGAGCGCGGCTCAAGGACAGTCAGCTGCGTCTTTGCGGCAGATCCTGGCGCTTCTCGAAGACGAAATTCTTCAGATTACCAAAGAACGTGACCGGCTTTTGGAAGAGGCCTCGGACGCGAAGAATGCCTTGGATGCGGTGAAAGCCGAGATCGAGGGACAGCGGGAGCGAAGGCGCACGAACCTTCTTCTGGTATCCGAGATCGAGCGGACACGGCAGGCGATCGAGGAAGAGTTGTCGGACGTGCGCGATGCGCTGGCCGAGCAGGTGGCGCGGGCAGAAGCCGCCGCTGACGAGGTTGAAGCCCACAGGGCCGAGGTAGAAAAGCTGGCCGGGGAGAACGAGGCGGCTGCGACACGGTTGCTGGAAACGGAGGCCATGGTCGCCGAGTTGCAGGCCGCTGCAGAGAAGTTGCGTATCGATGGCGAAACTCGCGATGCGTTGACCGAGGAAATCGCGTCCTTGCAAAAACAGCGCGATCTGGAGGAAGAGGCGCTGTCGGAGGTTGAGGTCGAGGTTGCCAAGGGCAGCTCTGTTCTCAGCGACATCAGGGTCAGCGCGGCGGCGGAATCCGCGTCGCTTGCGGCCTCGAAGGCCGAGCTTGCGGAAGCGGCCGCGCGGCTGGAGGGCCTGCAGCTGGAGATCGCCGCGGCTGAGGAGGAGGCACAGCGGGCGGACGAGATGCGCGCCGTAAATGAGGAACTAAAGGCGCTATCCGACTCGATCACCGCAGAGATAAGCGCGCGCCGGGAGTCGCTTGCGCAAGTGACGGACCAGGTGGAAGCGGCGGAAAACAAACTTGCAGACAAGCTGAGCTTGGTGGCTGAGCAGGATCATGAACTGGCAGCTTTGGAAGGCGAGATCTCGCGCGCGCAGTCCGTCATGGACGGCAAGAAGGCCAATCTGGCCGAAGCAGAAAAAGCACAGCTTGCAGTTCAAGCGATCCGCCAGGAATTACAGGCATTGATCGAACAGCGCGATGCGGAGACGCAGGCGTTGAACGCCGCGACATCGGATGTGGCGGCGGCGCGCACGGCGCTATCCAAGATCGTGAACGAGATAGAAAGCAAGGAGGCGCAGGCCGCGGAGACCCGATCGGCGCTTGCGGCTGCGCAGGCGACGCTGGCCGACCTGAACACTAAGATTGCCGAGGCCGATGCCGCGGCCGAAAAATCGGAGGAAGCGCGTGCCGCACTGGCGACGATGGAAGCGGCTATCGCGGAGACGAACGCCAGGAAGCAAGCGTTGGACGCGGAGGTAGAAGCGGCAGCGGAGAAGAAGGCGTCATTGGAGCAGGGTCTTTCTCAGGCGCAAAACGATATGGCGTCTGTCGAGGAGGCGCTGCAATCCAAGATACAGCAGGAGGAATCGCTCAACGAAAAGGTAACGGCCAAGAGGACGGACCTGAGTGAACTTGAGGACAAGGTCGCTCTGCGCGAGGCGTTCGTGGCCGACAACGAGGAGTTGGAAGCACGTCGCGAAGCGCTTCAATCGAGCATACGCCAGCTTGATGCGCGGATATCGGAGGCGGAGGATCGGCTTGAGGCCACCATTGGTGCGCTGGACACGACAAAGGTCGAACTTGAGGCTGAAATAGCCGGCTCCGAGGCGCAAAAGGCTGAATTGACCGGAGCCGTGCAAGACCTGATGGCGCGAAAGGAAAGCCTGGCCTTGTCCATGCAGGTTCAGACCGCGCACATGCAGAGGCTGGACACCGAGCTTCAGCGCAAGGATGAGATGCTTGACGCGTTGGGCACGGAACTAGCCGGGGTGCGCGACGAAATCGACCAAAATCGAAAGCAGAAGAATGCCCGCCAGGATGAGCTTGCAGAGTTGGAGCGCAAGATCTCCTCGGCGCAGGAGGAGGATTTGCGACTGATCGCCCTGATCGAGGAAGCGGACCAGGTGCGCGCACAGTTGGTGGATTTGACCAAAGAGCGCGATCTGATCGCCGCCGAGGTGGATGGGCTGCAGGACAAGGCAGAGGACGCGGAAACCACCCGGCGCACCAGTCTTCAGGATCAGGAAGCCCTGAGCGCGAAATTGTCCGAGACAGAGGATCTTTTGAGCGCAACCGAAGACTCGTTGGCCGAACTGGAAACGGCAAAGGTTGCACGTCTGGAGGAACTCCGGGGTCTGGAGGCGGAACTGGCGACATTGAGTGCCAATCGAGACACCATAAGAGACAGTATCCAGACGGTGACGCGGGCGCTGAATGGCCTGATCGACGCGGATTCTGCAGCCACAGTTCCTCTGTTCGAGGTGCCGGAACGAAACGGGACGACGCGGACACCGGGAGACGACACGGCCAACCTGCAGGCGGAAACCAGCGACGGCGCAGCCCAACCGACCCTAGAGCCGGCGCAAAGGCGCAGCATTTCCCTGTCCGGGGCGGAAATCCGTGCGTTGCTGCGCCGGACCCCGGGGCTTGCGACGGCGGCGCAGTCTGAATTGACGCAGCTTGCCGATGCGCTGGAGAGCGGGACCTGCCCGGTGCAAGCGCTGCAATCCACATTTGGCGTGGTGAACCGGCAGACGCTCGTCGCTCTGGTTCGGGAGATAGGCGCCTGCCGCGGGGAGTGATTTGACAGAGGAAGGGGAAATGACGTGAAGGGTATTGGCTTAAGAACACTCACAACATTAATAGTTGGTTTATTTCTGGCGATCGGTGGAGGGATGGGCGACCAGGCCCGCGCTCAGGAGTTCGAGAAGAACATCCTGACCGGCGGCCCAAGCGGAACCTATATCCAGATTGGCCGAGACCTGGCGCAGGTGGCGGGGGCCTGTGGTCTGACCTATGCGGTGCAAGAAAGCGCAGGGTCGCTCGAGAATTTTCTGGGAGTGCGCAAGCGGTCCCACACCCAGTTCGGCATCGTACAGAGCGACGTTCTGGAGTATCTCAAGACCTATGCCAGCGATGACCCGAATATCGCGCGGGCTATTTTCGGCGTTCGGATCGCCTTTCCGCTCTATAACGAAGAGGTGCACATTCTTGCGCGTCGGGACATCGCGTCTTTGGAGGGCCTGAACGGCAAACGAGTGGCGGTGGGCGTCGAGGACAGCGGAACGTTTCTGACGGCGTCGCTTGTGCTTGATCTTGCCGGTGTACAGCCTTCGGAGCGGGTGACGATTAACGCGACGGACTCGATGGAGCGTCTGCTGGCGGGTGATCTGGATGCGTTTTTCTACGTCGCGGGCGCGCCAACGAAATTGTTCCAATCTGACGAGATCGATTCCGAGCAGTTTCATCTTCTGCCGATCACCGATCCCACTTTGAGCTCTGTCTATGTATCGGCGCAGATTCCGGGGGGGACATATCCCTTTCAATCCGATCCGATCGACGTGGTTGCCGTCAAGGCGGTGCTCATGACCTATGAATACGACGACGACAAAAATGCGTATCATCGGCAGAGCTGCAAGGCGGTGTCGGACCTGTCGCACCTGATCCTGACCAATTTCAGGCAGTTGCAGGATGTCGGTCACCCGAAGTGGAAGAGCGTGGAACTGAACGATATCCCGCCTGGCTGGGATATCGGGGATTGCGTCAATGCCGGGCTGGTCGACAGCTACCAGCTTCAATGTGGAGGGCAGGTCGCAACCACTACAGAGTCTTTGGAAAGCAAGGCAAACGAAGCCTACAGGGCTCGTATTTGTGCCGAAATCGGCTGCTGATAATTGCAGAAACGTTATGGCAACCGATCTTTGCAGTGGGATCGCTCAGGGATCGGTTGCCGCGACACCAAGATCCGTTTCAGTCTGAAGATCCAGCGGAACCCAACCCGATGTCAGTGCCGCTTGGTTGGCATTTGCGTGCGTTCCTACACGCCAGTAACGCACCGCTTTGAGCGTGGAGTGACGCAAGAATGACCCGGTCACGCCATCGATCCGGCTGATGACCTGCCCATCGGCGTCCGAAAATTCGACAGTGTAAGTCATGTTGGAAAGGCCCGGTGCGCTGGTCCAGACCAGCACGGCCTCGCCCGGGCCGGAAAAGAAAGAAAATAGTGGGACCGGCGTTGTAGGCGCTGCGGTCGCCGTGGGATCGAGTAGGGCAAAACGCGCGGCGGCGGCGGCTACGTTTTCTCCGACGGCGCCGTACCAGTGTTTGGCGAGTACATTATTGACCGGGACGCCTTCGCCGATCTCGTACATCTGGCCAAGAAAATAGGCGGCGCGGGGATGGCCTTGGCCGGCTGCCACCGTGTATGCCACCGCGGCGGCGACAGCGTCCTGATTGGCGACAAAGAGCCCAAGGCGGTACCACGCCTCGGGGTCCTGGGGCAAATCACCGAAAGTTTGCGCGCGTGCCAGCATCGAGGCGACTTCGCTGGGGTCAATGGGTACTTCGAGCGCCGGGGGAATGGCATCGGACGTGCTGTCAATGGGGGGCAGCAGAGTCGCTGGGCCCTCAAAGTCGACTATCGGGGCGGGGATGTCGGGCGATGGCGTGGACGCGACGCTTTCGGTTTTGCCGAGATCCGTGTCGGTGGCTGCTGAGCCTTCAACCGACGGTGTGGTCGTGGTGTCAGTTTCTTGAGTCGCGGCTGCATCGTCCCCGGAAGGTTCGGCGCGCTCTTGGTTCGACGAAACAAGGAAATAGGCCAGCGCCGCCACGCCAAAGACACCGGCTGCAAGAACCTTTTGAACCGGCCATTTGCGATTGAACGGCGATGCATCGGTATTGGACATCAACGTCGAGGCAGCCGAAGGAGATGGGTCGGTCGGCGCGGGTGGAGCCATTGGTTCTGCCGTCTTGTCGTGTCCCCGTGTCGGCTGGGGACTGTCCTTTTCTGCGGCTGCGGGCATCTGCGGCGGTGGATCAGGGGCGGTTCGTCTGCTTTTGAAGTCTGGTGGACCTTCCACGGCAGATGTTGGTATTGCCGCTTTCGATGGCGGGTCTTCGGATAGCCGCAGTTCGGCCTTGGCGCGTTCAATCGCATCGAAAAAACTATCGGTGGCGGTTTGCGGCGCCGTGGAGATTGCGTCGTACGCCTCGGCATCCTGCAATCCTGGTGGTTCAGAGGGCACCGTCGCGGCGCCGGTCGCATGGACGTCTGTTGGCGGAACACTGTGTTGTGTCGCTGTCGACCCGGACTTTTGCACGACGTCGAAATGGCCGGAAGAAGCGAAGGTGCAGTCGTGAATTCTTTTTGCGTCGATCCATTCGACATGCGCCGCTTTGGCCTCGGCCAAAGCGGCCTGACACAGCAGGTTAATCTGTCGGGGATTTCCCTGCGTCCGCTCGTATATCGCCGTGAGCGCATCTTCGGAAAACGGCTGATTTTCGTAGCCGGAACTTTTAAGCCGGTGCTCGACATATCCGGCGGTGTCTTTCTCGTCCATGGGTTCTAGATAAAACGTCGGACCCAGCGGGAGGCCTAGGTCGTCGTCGAGCCGCTCGTTCGCCTCTGGCCTGCCGACCAGGATTATCTTGAAAAGTGCGCTTTCGGGACTTTCGCTCAGGCGTGCCAGATCGAAGAGGTCGGAGAATTGTTCAGGGTCCAGTTTCTCGGCGTCGTCCATGATGAACGTGGGTAGGCCAATCGCGGCGCGCGCGGCCTCGAGGCTTTGCTGGAGGATGCGCTTCTGCGCAGCTTGGTCATTGGTGGACACGCCCGCGCCGAAGGAATCCAGAATTGCGCGGCACGGATTGGTCTTGAACGCGGGGCCGTGTTTGCACACACCGATCAGTTGCTGGCCCTGCGCTTGGGAAACGACCCGGCGCACGACGGTGGATTTCCCGGATCCCGCATCGCCGGTGAAAACAGTCAGAAGGATGCTGCTGCCCACCGCGAATTTCATGCGCTCGGCAGCCAATGAATGGGCCGTGCTCCAGAAGTCGTATTTCGGTACCGTCTCCTGGAAGGAGGCGACTATGTCTCCCAGCTTGGTTTCGAACATTTACTCTACCGCCTTTCACCCCTTACGAAAAGCGTTCCGGCGAGTCTTGGAACCGACCCGTGGTCAAACCGGATATCCATATTGGTGGATTAGGGACCAGACATCGCTGTTCAGCGCCGTGAGCTGGTCCAGAGATTGCTCGATCCGGTCAATGGTTTCGACGTCGAGCGCGGTGATTTCGCCCACCTTGATCTGGTTCTTACGATCAGCCACGCGCATCCGAATAGTCGCAAGATCACCGCTCTTGTTGTCGAAGGAATAGATGCAGTGGTTGTACTGGTTTCGCAGGCCCGACAATTGCTGAATCCGCCGGGTGACCGCACGAACCGCTTCGCGTTCCGCCTGGGAGACGCGACCGAGTTTGGACAACCGTTCGACAAGATCGATACGCGCCCGCGTCGTGTTGAGTGTCAGGAACGTGACGACAGCGGTCTCCTTGTCGGTTCGCGAAAGTCCTGCAATCAGGTGGATGAGCAGGCTTTCGGTGTTGGTCCAGCTATAATTGAGGCGCCCCAAAAGCAGCAGGAACCGGTCGAAATCGGTTGGAACGATATTGGCCGCTGGCGCCTGTTCGGTCTGCTGCGTGGTCATGCCACCCCTCTCTCGCTCATGTCGGGCGTTTGTGCGTGCGACATGAACCAGTTCGTGGCCCCCGCCCGGTTGCGCACGCCGATCTTGCTGAAGATGCGGTGCAGATGCAGTTTGACGGTGTGTTCCGATAAGTCGAGCTGATGCGCGACGACCTTGTTGGACAAGCCGCTGGCGACAAGCTTCAGCACCTGCGACTCGCGGTCGGTTAACTTGGTCACGGGGCGCACCGGACCGGTTGTGCACTTCAATGCGTCGCGGTCGAAGGACGGTGCCTTGGGCGAAACCTTGTCCATCGCGCAGGGGGAGGCGTCCTCCAGCAAATCGGCCGGCATGAAGGCCTGACCGAGGACAAGGAGCCGAAGCATCGCAAGCCATGCGTCGAGCGGTGCGTTCATCGGAAGGAAACCGAGTTCGACATCGTTGTCGGTTTTTTGCAAGTTTCTGTGGAAATCCCGCGCGATCTGGGGTGCGGTGTAGGCCAGCACCTTGCCGACTTCGCGATACAGCGGGTCAAGGCGGCTACTGGAGCGCAGATAGCTGCCAATCGTCGCCTCGTCGAACACGATCAGCTTGATCGCCAGCTTCAGCCGGTCATCAAGTGTTTCCAAGTCGTGCAAATCGCGGAGGCGAAGCACTTCGATGTCCTGGAATTCAAACTTCAAAGTTCTGAGCAGGCGGTCCGAAAAAACCATGCAACTGCCCAAAAAAATAAGAACGGTACAATCCGCAGTCTTCAAATGATCCAGCGCGCTGCTATCGCTGCCTGAATGTCCTGGCATAAACAACGGTCTTCCCCCAATGCCCGCATCCACAACCCCTGTTTTCCGACCTTGCTGGTATAATTGTCAGTTCAGGACGGAGATTGTGCTGCTGGCTCTCGCGTTAATCACTGCTCCTCTGGCGACCTCAAAGGTTAAAATTTATACATCAATAGTTTTTATTGGGATGATAATTAACATTTGTAAACGCACAGAGCAACTTTATTAGGTATTTTCCGGCCTTTGTATAACTTTCGATGTAATGCCAATAGATTAGTCTTGACGTTTTCAGCCTATGGCTGCTTGAGCGCGCCAAAAGGACTACCCCCTTTTGGTAGATGGGCCGCGAAACATTTGAGCGGTTTGTATCGAATCAGCCTGAAAACCGGGCCTGTTTTTGAATTTTTGAGATGAAAATCAAAACACTACTCGGGGTTAATCGTTCTGACGACTGTCTTTTCCCACAGGTTAAAGCAAGCTGATTGAGCGCCACATTGCGGCGTCAAGACGAAGACATTTTGCAACAGCCGGTTCTTACGTCCGTTTTCAGGGCGGCCATTGATCAGATTTGGAAACATTCGATCTGGGGATTTTGACCGGCGCATTAACAAAGGGGGGAACCATAACGGACTGAAGCATCAGTGGGTCGGTTGGTTTTGCTCGCGCGAAACGCCCGCCCCGACATCTCAAGAAAATCTGAAACGCAACATGCCCGCCGAATTGGCCACTTTGGACAGACTGGTGGCATCGAAGGGCACCAGTTAAGGAAACTGAACATGTCGAGAGATAGAGGACATACAAGTAGCAACTCGTTCGCCATCGGCGAAGTCGAGGTCGAAGAGGCGAACATCGATGTCACCGCCGATATCGATATCGAAGACGCCGAAATCGAAGTCGACGCTCAGCAGCAGCAACAGCAGCAGCAGGTCGACGCTTCTGATTTGAACGACAACACCAACAACCAGGGCCAGGACCAAGGCCAGGATCAGGATCAGGGTCAAGGCCAGGATCAGAACCAGCAGAGCACCTCGAACGCGCGGCAGACCAACGGTGGCGACGACAGCAACGACAATTCCAACAGCGTCAACATCGACTTTGGCGAGGGCGAGTGGATCCCGCGCGACGACGATGAAATGGATATCGACCTCGACAACGAGAGTTCGATCGGCAATGCCGTAAACTCGGATGGCGGCGACGTCACGATCGACCAGAATCCCGGCGATGACATCACAGCGTTGAACGATGCCGATTTCGGCGGCGGTAACGACACCGGTATGGTCAATGTCCAGCAAAACCATCTGTCGGATAACGATATCCTCGAGAACGCGACCGTCACCAACGCCGCTGACTTCCAGCAGAATGGCGACGCCTTGGGCGGCCAGGCGACTGCTGAAGACGGCATTGATGTCGATCCGAACGGTGGTGCTGGCGGCAGCGATGCTGACGCCTCGAGTGGTTCCACGACCGGCGGTATGGCGCTGGGCGGGATGTCGCATGCCTCCGGCGGAACCAGCGGCGACGGTGGTGACACCGATGCCACGTCCGGCGACGGCGGTGCCAGCGGCGCGGCCACGACCCTCGGTCTTGGTCTTGGCGTTGGCCTGAGCGGCAACAGCAGCGACACCGATGGTGGCGCAGGCGGATCTGCCGATGCGACCAGCGACGCGACAGGCGATGCCGAAAGCGACAACACAACCGAAGGCACCGGTGGCGACAGCGGCAATTCCGACTCGGAAAGCGATGCCAACGACGGCGCTATCAGCAGCGACGCGACCGGCAATGCGACCGGTGGCGACGGTGACGGCGGCGACGGCGGTGACGGCGACGGCGGCGACGGCGGCGAAGGTGGCGACGGCACCGGCGGCGACGGCGGTGGCGGCAATGGCGGCGACGGTGGTTACGGCGTCGGCGGCTATGCAACTGGCGGTAACGGCGGAAACGGCGGTAACGGAACCGGCGGCGCATCGACCACGGGCAATGGCGGCAATGGCGGCTATGGCGACGGCGGTTACGGTGACGGCGGCGACGGCGATGGCGGCGATGGCGGCGACGGTGGCAATGGCACCGGCGGCGACTCGACCGGCGGCTCGGGTGGCGCGGCAGTCGGCGGTGCCGGTGGCCAAGCCACTGGCGGTGATGGTGATGGCGGCGACGGTGCTGAAGGTACCGGTGGCGACAACAACGGCAACGCATCGACCAGCAACACCGGTAACAGCGACAACGACGCCTCGAGCGACAATGACGCCTCGACCGACAACGATGCAACCGGAAATGGCGGCGACTCGGGTGCTGGATCTGCAGCGCTTGCTGCTGCGGGTGCCGGCGGTCTTGGACTGCTGAACGTTGCTGGTGCGCAAGCCACGACCGGCAACTCGAACTCTACCGCTGGTAACGGCCCGGCGGACACCGCAGGTAACGCCGACACGTCGGGTGCTTCCGATGCGCGTGGCGACGGAAGTGGCCGTGGCGATGCCGATGGCAGCGGTAACGGCGGTGAAGGTACCGGTGGTGACGGTGCTGGCGGCGACGGTGCGAGCGGCAACGCTGGCGACGGCGCGGCCGGCAACGCAGGCGACGGTGCTGCAGCCGCCGGTGGCCAAGGACCCGGCGGTGCCGGGGCGACTGGCGACGCTGGCGATGGTGCCATGGGCAACGGCGGTGAAGGTACCGGCGGTACCGGTGCCGCAGCCAATGGCGCCGCAGGCGGCCAAGGACCTGGTGGTGACGGTGCCATAGGTGATGGCGGTGTCGGTGGCCAAGGCCCCGGCGGCGCGGGCGCCACGGGTGCCGCAGCCGAAGGTGGCAATGGCCCCGGCGGAGACGGCGGCATGGGCGACGGCGGCAACGGTGCCGCGGGTGCCGGTGGCGACGGCGGCATGGCCGATGGTAGCTCGGCTGCGACGACAGATGTCGAAGGAACGTCCAGTTCCGAGGCAGACACCGGCGACGGTGGATATGCCGACATCTTCTCGGAATCCGACACGGACGGTTCCGCAGAGAGCATGGCCGACGCCATCTCGGGCTACGGTGGTGCAGCCGATAGTGACCAGACGTCTTCGGCAACTGCCGACGGCAACTCTGGCGGCACCAACAGCGCTGACACCGGCAACGGTGGAATGGCCGGCACATCCATGGCCGAAGGTGGCAACACCGGCGACGCCATGGGCGGCATGTCCACCGGCGGCGCGGCTGACGCGAGCGGTGTTACGGGCGGCATGGGTGGCACTGCCACCAATGGCGCAGGTGGCGCAGCCGACGCGGGCATGTGGGGATCCAACAACGGTGATGACGGTTATGTCACCGGGGAATCCTACGCTTCGGCCGCGGCGGTGGTCGACACCTCGGCGTTCAACCAGAGCATCGTCATGGGTGCCAACGTTCTCGGCAATTCGGTCGACATGACCGTGGTTGGCGGATCGATGAGCTCCAACTACGTCGGCGACGATTCGAGCGACGGCACCTGACAAGACAAAGCCCGGGGCCGAATTTCGGCCCCGGGTTCTTTTCAAGAAAGTCATTTAATTTTTTCGTCAGTGAACTCCGGCAGGAAGAGAAACTGCAATGAGCTTAGACCCTACATCAGAGGCCATCGCTCACTTCGCGGGTTTTTTCCATCTGGCCGAAGAGGAAAGCAGGCTTCGCAAGGAATACCAGAACTTTAAGCGGGAGCAGAGAGAGGACACGGAGGAGTACAAAGTATTCCGACCCGTCGAGAACGAAGCGCCTTACAAGCTTAAAGACTACAATCCCCATTCACCGAAAATACCTCAACCTCCTCTCGCGCCTTCGATGGAGTATATCGATCCGCTTGGGGTAGGTTTGGGCTCTTCCGCACCGCGGCCGCTGGCGCCGGTGCAGGAGCCCTCGGAGAAACTGTCGTCAGGCGGCCTCGGCTCGCCCGGGTTCGCGCCCAGCGTCACGATCGTGCCCTACATCCCGCTGCCGTCATCCGTGATCACGATAACTTACCAGACGATCTGGCTGAGTGACGATGACGTCCTGGGAGACGTCGAGGCGGCCGGGTTCGTGGACCCCGGTGTCTTTCACCAACAGCTTTACCAGGCGATTGATTTCGCCGAGGCCTTGCAGCCCTGGTCGAGCGTTGGTCTGACAGGGCAGTTTCTGGCGGACCCGACAACTGCATTGTCGCTCCTCGATCTGGCCAACGCGGTCGAGGCTCCGCAGGTTGATGGTGTGACTGCCAGTGTTTTCCACGACGACGATGCCCTTGGCATCCATGTCGACGGCGAGCTTGTCGACGAGGTGCCGGCGCTAGACGATCAACTGCCGATGTTCATCCACCACAAGCGCGAAAAGCTGGCGCAGGACGACGAGGAAGATCAGTTGGCCGGGCATGCGAAGGACGCGGCCCAGCATGATTTTGGCAACGACGAGTTTTCGACCGTTGTAAGCGGTCAACATAACGTCAGCCTGGGCGCGAACGAAGCGCACAATCACACGAATATCCACACCAACTGGATCGACGCCGGCGTGATCGCCGTGGCGGGCGACGTGATCAACCTGAACGCGGTTTCGCAGATCAATGTGCTTCGCGATGTGGACCACTTCCTGAACCAGTCCATCGCTGCTGCGAGCGCACCGTCTCATGCTCAGAATATTGCCTCGATCAAGAGTGCGAGTTCGGCTCTTGCGGAAGATACAGACGATGACGAGGCGGAGGAAGACATCGGCCTGCCATCGACCTGGAACATGGTGCGTCTGGAAGGTGACGTGACGGTGACGAACTACGTTGCACAACATACGTTCGTGACCGACACCGACCGGCTGAACCTGACCTTCACGGCGAATTCGACGTCCATCGTGAGTGGGGAGAACCAGACCTACAACTACACGCATGCCGGGGAATTTGGGTTTGGTTACGACCTGATCCTCGTCGGCGGCACGATGCTGTCGCTCAATCTGATCAATCAGATCAACGTGCTTATGGACGACGATGTCTTTTCGGGACCCGGGTTGGCCGATGCCTCGGTTTCGGGCAACGACAACGTTCTGCGCAACGAAGTCGATATCATGCAGGAAGGTATCGATACCCGGATCGATATGATCAACGAGTTCAAAGACGCGTTGGAGGACCTGAAGAATGGCGTCGAGCAACTGTCACATACGGTTGCTCAGAATGCACTGTTCCAGGGGCTGGATCAGCTCAGGGTTCTGTATATCGAAGGCAACCTGACACAAATGAATATCGTGGACCAGATCAACTATATGGGTGATCAGGATCAGGTCCATATGGCGGTGGATGCAATGGCATCTGCTCTTGATGATTCCCCGGTGTCGATCACTGCCGGGTCGAACCTGCTGACCAATACCGCGAACATCCTGGAAAATGGCCTGGATTCCGATGTGATGGCCGGTGGCGACTATTATTCGGACGCGCTTCTGTACCAGGCGGAACTGATCGATACCGGGGCGGCCCCGACGGGTGTCGGTGTTTCCGCGCTGGCAAACGAGGCCGTAGCGTTTCTTGCCGACGGCTTCATCCAGGACGCGGTGTCTGACGCGATGGAAGGCAACGGCTTTTCGAATGATGCACATACCGGAGGCACGGCACTCGACGTCATGCAAAGCATGACCACCTGATTTTCAATAGTGAGATTTTGAATGACACAAGCAGCAGCGCGCGCGCCAGATCCAGAGCCCCAGCAACGGCCCAGACTGATCCTGAAGCCGATTGATCGTATTGATGGCAATACCGAGACCGCGCGTATGGACGGCTCGGGCCTTGGGGTGAGCATCGAAGGCAAGGCCAACGAACCGATCCGTAAAGAGAGCCAGCCGCCAAGCAACGATAACGGCCCAGGTGGCGGCGGTGGCGGTGGTTCCGGGGGCGGTGCGAACTTTCATAAGCGGGTGGGCCCGCAGGACTTTTCGCGCAGCTTGCGGGACGGCATGGCCGCGGTGCGCAGCAACCTGCTTTTCGTCATGCTGATGACCTGCGCGACAAACGTCCTGATCCTGGCGATCCCGATCTACCTGTTCCAAATTTCGGACCGTGTTCTGACAAGCCGGTCTATCGATACGCTGATCATGCTGACGATCGTGATAGCCGGCGCGGTCATTCTGCAGGCGGTCTTCGATGCGGTCCGACGGTTCGTTCTGATGCGGACCGCCGTCGAAGTGGCGGCCAAGCTGGGCACGCCGATCCTCAGCGCGGCGGCCGCAGCTTCGCTGCACGGAAACGGGCGCGAATACCAGACACTAGGCGATCTACAGCAACTGCGGGGGTTCATCGTGTCGGGCACGCTGATCTCGTTCCTCGATGTGCCGTTCGCGCCGCTGTTCATATTTGCGATTTTCCTTGTGCACCCGGACTTGGGTATGATCGTCGTAACGACCTCTTTATTGCTGCTGGTGATCGCGGTGATAAACCAACGGGCCACTTCCAAGCCCTTTGCCGAGGCGAACGTAGCGCAGTCCAAGGCAAACATGCATCTTGATTCGATGTCGCGGAACAGCCAGATCATCAACGCCCTGGCAATGATCCCCGAAGCCGTGTCGATCTGGGGGAAGGACACCGCAAGCTCCCTGACCGCGCAGGTCCGGGCCCAGGACCGGAACATCCTGTCCGCTGCGTTTTCGCGTGCCGTGCGCCTGCTGACGCAGATCGGTATGTTGGGCTGGGGTGCGTATCTGGCCATTCAGGGCGAGATCACCGGCGGTATGGTGATCGCGGCGTCCATCATCGCGGGACGTGCGCTGGCACCGATCGAGGGATCGATCGAAGGTTGGAACGGTTTCATCCTGACGCGCGGCGCCTATGGCCGTATTCGCACCCTTCTGGAGAACTCCAAGCTGCAATTCGAGAAGCTGCGCCTCCCGCGTCCCGAAGGCCGGCTGGACGTGGAGCGCTTGCTGTTCGTTCCACAGGGCACCAAGCAGGTCATTCTTAACGGTCTCAGCTTCCACCTGAACCCCGGCGATACGCTAGCCATCATCGGCAATTCGGGTGCGGGAAAGACCACACTAGGAAAGATGCTTGTGGGTTCGATACTGCCCACGTCCGGAAATGTGCGGCTGGACCTGATGGATCTGCGCAATTGGGAGCCGCGCCAGTTTGGCGAGAGCATCGGCTACCTGCCGCAGGACGTTCAGCTGTTTCCGGGCACGATCAAGGCCAATATCGGCCGGATGCGCAGCGATGCCACGGATGAACAGATTTATGAGGCTGCCAAGCTGGCCGACGTGCACGAGATGATTGCCAACCTGCCGCAAGGATACGAAACGATGGTGGCCGCGGATGGCTCGCCCCTATCGGGCGGGCAGAAGCAGCGTATCGCGCTGGCGCGGGCATTCTTTGGCAATCCGCGGTTGGTGGTCCTGGATGAACCGAACTCGAATCTTGACGCGGCCGGGGACAAGGCACTGGCGCGGGCGGTTGACCACGCGCGCCGCAACAAGATCACCGTGGTGGTCATTACCCAAAAGCCGGCCCTTCTGGATGTTGTGGACAAGATCATGCTGCTGACCGACGGGTCCATCGCGCTCTTCGGTACCCGCGACGTGGTGATGCAGCGCATCAAAGAGGATCAGCAGGCCCGACAGCGGCCGCAGAAACCTGTGGAGGACCAGACCTGACATGAAACAAAGCAGTTCCACCTCCACAGCACTTGTCGTGAGCGAATGGCATGATGAGGTGCCGCGCTCGATCAGAAAGCACGTTATCTTCGGGCTACTGCTCTTGGTGTTTGCCTTCGGCGGCTTCGGTGCCTGGGCGTTCCGCGCGCCGCTGGCGGCTGCCGTGATTGCTCAGGGGAGTTTCGTTGCAACCGGGCGCAACAAAATCGTTCAGCACCTCGAGGGCGGTATTATCCGTGACATCAAGGTCACCGAAGGCGATGAGGTCAAGGCTGGCGACGTAATCCTGACGCTTGACGAAACTGCCGCTCTGGCAAACAGGCGAGAATTGGAAATCCGCAAGTCCCGGCTAGAGGCGACTGTCACGCGGCTTGTTGCCGAATACCGCGAGTTGGATGATTTGTCGTTTTCGGAAGAGTTACTGCAGCATGCGCGGGAAGACGCGGAAATCGCCGAAATTCTGGATGGCCAGCGGCTGTCCTTCCAAACGTCTCGTGCCTCGCTGAACAATGACGTTTCGCTTCTGGAGCGCAACATCAACGCGCTGACCGTGCGGATGGAAGGCTTTCGCATCCAGCACGACTCGCATCTGCAGGTGGTCGAACTTTTCGAAGAAGAACACACTGACAAGAGCAAGCTTCTGGAAGGCGGCCTCGTGCGCAAGTCGGAGGTCAACGCACTGATGCGCGCCAACATCGAGGCGTTGGGACAGATCGGGCGTATCGAGGCCGAGATCAAGGAAAGCGAACAGCTGATCTTGAAACACCAGACCCAGATCGAGAAGGTGCGGAGCCTTTATCGTGAAACGGCGCTGGATGAATTGCAGGTCATCCAGGCGGAACTGGAGAGCGTCCGCGAAAAGTATCGTAAGGCGCAGAACGTCCTGACCCGATCCGAGGTCACTGCACCGGTCGCCGGTACGGTGGTTCGGCTGCATTATTTCACCTCGGGCGGCGTCATCGAGACCGGCAAGCCGATCGCCGAGATCCTGCCCTCGGACGCGCCACTAATTGTGGAAACGTTAATCCTGAGGACGGACGTCGACAGCGTGCAACTTGGCCATGATGCGATTGTGCGCCTGACTGGGCTGAACGCGCGCACCACGCCGGTCCTTAACGGGACTGTGGACTATGTTTCCGCGGATGCCGTCTCGGACTCGAGCAACGGTGTACCCCGTGAGGTGTTCGTCGCACGTATAACGCTTTCGGCTGAAGAGTTGGCTAGGGTGCAGGGTTTCGTCCCGACTCCTGGTATGCCGGCAGAAGTGATGATCCAGACTGCCGAGCGGACATTTGCGCAGTACATCGCGCGGCCGCTGGCGGACAGTATGCAGCGGGCTTTCCGCGAACAGTGAGAGCGTTCAAGTTTGCTAGGCGTGGTTGAGCGGGGGACTTAAGCCGTTTTCGCCCACCCGTATCTTGTGGAATGAGCCGAAGGCATCTCCACAATCCACGCCATCACCCGTGTCTTTCGGGGAATCGCCGTTTGCGCTAAACTAGTCGGTGTTTGCCCGTATCGCCTGTCCGAGGGTGCATTCCTGAACACAGACGACTAAGGGATCAGGTTTCATTACTCGAAACAGCAAACGCCTAAGGTGTTTTCATAAATTTCCTTCAAAAACTTACGCTGGCCGCGCTGCTGGTTTTTATGGTGCCATCAATAGCTCAGGCGGAAACGCTCAACGCGCAACAGGTCAAGGCGCTGACTGTCGGAAAAACCGTTTCCTGGGTCACGCCCGACGGGCAGACCAAGGGGTACACACGTTACAAGGCGAACGGCACGGCCATGACGACCGTCACGGCGCCGAATGCGTTCAAGGACAGCGGTACCTGGCGGTTGGAAGGAAACAAGTTGTGCTTGACCTGGCAGGTGATCCGCGACGGCAGGGAAGGGTGTTCGACCGTGCGAACGACCAGCAAGCAAGGGGTCTTTCGCACGGACAATGTATTTCTGCGGTCGCAATGACAGAATCGGTGGTGCAGTCCGTCAGTCTCTGCGACCGGCGAAGCGCGCCGCCCATTCCTCGCGCTGGTCGTCGGTGATCTTGGCGAAAAGCACGTCCGGTACGGAGAAGGTGTGGCCCGGTTCCAGGCTTTCCAGCGCCTGCTTCACGTCGTCGGGCCAATGGCAATCGTCGGTCTGCATGGCCTGAAGCATCGCGGCGGAGGCGTCGGGGATGAAGGGCGCGGAGATCACTGCGTAGAGCCTGATGAGGTTGAGCGCGAGGCGGATCTGCATGGCGGCCTTTTCGGGGTCCTCCTTGAAGGTCGCCCACGGTGCCGCGGTTTGCAGGTACTCGTTGCCCGCGACCCAGATGGCGCGCAACTCGGTGGCGGATTTGCGCACCTCGATGGCTTCCATGTGCGCCTCGTACGCGCGGATGCGGGTGGCGAGCGTGTCGATCAGCGCGGTCTCGTCCGGCCCGTAGCTGCCGGCCTCTGGGATCTCTTCGCCGAATTTGGAGCGGCAGAACTTGGTCACGCGGGAGACGAAATTGCCCAGCACGTCGGCGAGATCCTTGTTGACGCTCGCCTGGAAGTTTTCCCAGGTGAATTCGGCGTCCGAGCTTTCGGGCGCGTGGGACAGGAGCCACCAGCGCCAATAGTCCGCCGGCAGTATGTCCAGCGCCTGGTCCATGAACACGCCGCGCCCGCGCGACGTGCTGAACTGGCCGCCGTCATAGTTGAGGTAGTTGAAGGACTTGATGTAGTCGACCAGCTTCCATGGCTCGCCCGACCCGAGGATCGTGACCGGGAAGCTGAGCGTGTGGAAGGGCACGTTGTCCTTGCCCATGAACTGGGTGTAGCGGACATCCTCGGCGCCCTTGTCGGTGCGCCACCAGCGCTCCCAGTCGGCGCCCTTGCCGGCCTCGACCCATTCGGCGCCGCAGGCGATGTATTCGATGGGCGCGTCGAACCAGACGTAGAATACCTTGCCTTCCATGCCCGGCCAGGGTTCGTCGCCGCGCTGCACCGGTACGCCCCAGTCGAGATCGCGGGTGATGCCACGGTCCTGCAAGCCGTCGCCGTCATTGAGCCATTTCTTGGCGATGGACGTCGTCAGCACCGGCCAGCCCTGCCGCGTGTCGATCCAGTCTTCCAGCCGATCCTTCATCTGGCTCTGGCGCAGGTAGAGGTGTTTGGTTTCGCGCATCTCGAGGTCGGTCGAGCCGGAAATGGTCGAGCGCGGGTTGATCAGGTCGACCGGGTCGAGCTGCTTGGTGCAGTTGTCGCACTGGTCGCCACGGGCGCTCTCGAAGCCGCAATTGGGGCAGGTGCCCTCGATATAGCGGTCGGGGAGGAAGCGGCCGTCGGCGTTGGAATAGACCTGTTTCTCGGTCACTTCCTCGATCAGGCCGGCGTCATACAGCTTGCCGGCGAAATGCTGCGTCAGCTTGCGGTTCTGCTCGGACGAGGAGCGGCCGAAATGATCGAAGCTGAGGCGGAAGCCCTGGCCCAGCTTGTCCTGCACCTGCCACATCTCGGCGCAATACTCGGCGACGGGTTTGCCCGCCTTGGCGGCGGCCAGTTCGGCAGGCGTGCCGTGTTCGTCGGTGGCGCAGAGGAACAGCACCTCGTGGCCGCGGCCGCGCAAGTAGCGGGCGTAGAGGTCGGCGGGCAGCTGGGAGCCGACGAGATTGCCGAGGTGCTTGATCCCGTTGATGTAGGGAATGGCGGATGTGATCAGGTGGCGGGCCATTGCGAGACGTCCTTGGAGGTTTGGGCGTTCGTGTAACGCAATGGCGCGGCCTGTGCCAGAGGCGGTTGGCGTCAGGGATCGGTGCGCTTGTCCTCTTCCCTTGAAGTGCGGGTGAGCCGGCCGATTACGAAGGACGTGCGGGGCGACCAGACATAGCGCGTGCGGGTGCCCGCGCTGGGCCGGGCCAGCATGCGCACGAGGCTGAAGACGATCAGGATGGCGTGGGCCGCGGCGATCATCACGAACATCGCCTGCGGGCCGAAGCGGTCGATCAGGGCAGAGGCCACGAAGGGCGCGGCGATGGCGCCGAGGGCAAAGAAGAACATCAGCGCCGCCGAGAGTTCGACGCGTTGTTCGGAGGTGGCGAAGTCATTGGCGTGGGCGGCGGCGACGGAATAGATCGGGAAGGCGGTGAAGCCGAAGAAGAAGGCGGCGATCATGGCGCCGTTCGGCGAGACGGTCCCGGCCAGAGCGGTGACGAGGCAGCACAGGATGGCGGCGATCGAGAGGCCGATCATGACGTGGCGGCGGTCGAACTTGTCGGCCAGCCAGCCTGCTGGATACTGGGCCAGTGCGCCGCCGAGGACGAAGGCGGCAAGGAACCACGCGATCTGATCGAGGGCGAGGCCGACCTGCTGGCCGTAAAGCGGCCCGACCATGCGGAAGGTCGCGCTGGAAAGCGCGGCCACGATCACGGCGGCGGCGGCGAGGGGCGAGCATTCGACCGCCAGCATGGGGCGCAGGCGGGGGGCTTTCGGCGTTTCGGGCTGGCGCACGGTGGTCAGCGTCAGCGGCAGGAGCGAGGCGCAGCAGATGATGGCCAGAAGGTTGTAGGAGACGTAGGACGCGGGCTCCAGCACCGAGATCAACATTTGCGCGACAAGCGAGGCGCCCATGTCAGCCACCCGGTAGATGCCCATGGTGCGCCCGCGTGTTTCGTTGGTGACCTTGGCTTGCAACCATGCCTCGACCACCGTGTAGCAGCCGGCGATGCAAAGCCCCGAGGCCACGCGCATCAGCGCCCAGGCGATGGGGTCGATGATGATCATGTGCATCAGAAGGCCGATGGCCCCGGCGGCGGTGAAGGCGGCGAAGGCGCGGGAATGACCGACCGAACCCATCAGACGCGGCGCGAACCAGCAGCCGATGAAGAAGCCAAAGAAATGCGCCGAGCCGAGAAAGCCGATTTCCTGCGTGGAGAAGTCGAGCGTGATGCCCGACAGTGCATCGAGCGGGGCCACGCCGCCGGTGGACAGTTGCAACAGGATGACCGACAAAAAGAGGGCCGCGAAGGAGATGATCATGCGCATGGGTGCAGCTTGGCATGGCGCGGCACGTATGTCCTGCCGCGTTTTCGACAGACCGGGGTCGTTTTCGGCGCATGCGGGCGGATGGCCTTCGCCACATGCGGCGGATGGTGCAAATGCCTGATTTCGCGGCGTTCGTCGGCCGGGATGCCGGCGACTTGTACGCGATGAGAGAATCCCGGCATATGGCGGAAAGGCCCGCCAAGAAGACAGGAGACGTCATGATCGAGCAAAACCCCGCACTTATCGACGCGATCCGGGACCGCTTTGCCCATGTGGACCGCTGTCCGTTTCAGGGCGAGCGCATCTTTTTCGAGAATGCGGGCGGGGCGCTTACGCTGAAAAAGGTGGTGGAGACGTCAGGCTTCTACGCCGCGATCCCCGACAACCCGGGTCGAGCGAACCCGGCGGGTCAAGGTATCCAGGACGTCATCGACCGCGCCAAGGCGGATCTGGCGGTGTTCATGAACGCGTCTTCAGGTCAGTTCTTTGCCGGCGAAAGCGGAACGGAACTGCTCTTTCGGATGATCCGGACGGCCTGCGTGAATGCGCCAAAAGGGGGCAAGGTGATCGGGTCGTCGATCGAGCATCCCGCGTCGCGCAGTGCGGCGCGGCGCTGGGCCGAGGTGGCGGGGCTCACTTATGTCGAGGTGCCGCATGACGACGCTTTGGGCTTGGTCACGGCGGAGGCCTATGCCGAACACATGACACCGGATGTGGCGGTGGCGACGATCGTGCACGCCTCGCCGGTGACGGGGATGGGCATGGATGTGGCGGCGATCAGTGCGGCGATCCGGGCGGTGGCGCCGGAGGCGGTGATCATCGTCGACGGCATCCAGCACGCGGCGCACGGGCAGTTGGATATCGAAAGCTATCGCGCCGATGGTTACGCGATTTCGCCCTACAAGGTGTTTTCGCGGCATGGCTACGGGATTGGCTGGATTTCGGACCGGCTGGCGCGGATGCCGCATGAGCGGCTGATCGGATCGGCCGAGGACGCCTGGGAATTCGGGACGCGGGATGCGGGCTCCTATGCCACCGTCTCGGACGTGGTGGCGTATTTCGACTGGCTGGGCGGGAAAGTGTCGGACGAGACCGACCGCCGCCGCCGGATCGAGGCAGCGGGGAGCGCCATTCGGTTCTACGAGACGCACCTGACCGATGCGATGATCAACGGCACGGGCAATTTGCCCGGCCTGCGCGACATGGCGCATGTCAGCATCCTGGGCGGGGCCGACAACCCGGCGCGCGAGGGGCTGGTTTCCGTGGTGGTTGCGGGCGTTCCATCAGTCGAGGTGGTCGAGCGGCTGAACGCGCAGGGCATCCGCACGCATATCCGCAAGGACGATCATTACAGCGGCAACGTGCTGAAGCCGCTGGGGCTGACCGACTGCATCCGGATTTCGATGTGCCACTATAACACCGAGGCAGAGGTGGCGCGGCTGCTGACGGCACTGCGCGAGATGGAGCGCGCGGCGTAAGGCGGGTTAGGCCTCGGGACCGGGCCGGCAATCGGGCGCTTCGACCGCGTGGCGTGCGGTGACGCGCCCGGTGAAGCGGTCGGTCTGGACGCGCAGGCAGATCCGGTCGCCGGGGGCAAGCAGCGGGGTCAGGCGGTTTGGGGTGACGAGCGGGAAGTGCCGTCCCGCTTCGGTGGTGGCGGTATAGGCGGGGCGGGTGCCGAAATCGGTCTCGATCTGGGTGATGCTGTCGATCCGGGCGGTCATGAAATCGACGGTGGCCGGGATGCGGACAAAGAAGACGATCAGCAGGGCGAGGACGCCCAGAAAGAGCGCGAGCGCCCCCCACCATGCCCGGCGGCCCAGCATGTCACGCCAGAGCGCGGCGGTGAGGCCGGGCGTTTTGCGTTTTTCGTCTGTCACTTAAAGCGTCCCGCCTTTGGCCTGGCACATCAGATAACGGCGGGGCGCGCGCATCAATCAAGCCTTTCACTGCGCTTCGCCAAAAGCTGTGATTCAGGTTTTTGGCGAAACGCTTTAGGCAGGATTGCCAGTTTCCCTGCAGGGATCAAGCGCAAAGCCGCCCCTGGCGCGGGTCACGGCCCATGTCGCCGGGGGCAGCGTGCGGGCGCGACGGCGCGAGAGGGTCCAGCCCTGCCGACCGGGCGCGTGGGCGGGGGCCATGTGCCAGCGGCTTTCGACGCCGGGGGCGCCGCCCTCGCCGGGGGTGAGAATGAGGCCGAGGGGCGCGCCGGAGCCTTCGGCCGCGCCGGTTTCCGCGGCCAGGTGCAGGCGGCGGACCTGGGTGAGATTGGGCAGGTCCGGGAGTTCGGCAACGGCCAGCGGCACCGCGCCGGAGCGCAGCACCTCTTCGAGGCACCACAAAAGGTCGATGGGCTGGCGCGGCGACAGGAAGATGAAGCGTTCGGGCCCCACCAGCGCCACCATGCCGTCGGGGTTGAGCCGGTCGGCGGCCCAGTCGGGGGCGATCCAGAACACCGGCCCTTGGGTGGCCGCGGACACCAGCATCGCCGTCATGTGCCGTGCCGGTCCGCAAAACTCGTGCAGGCGCGCGGGCGTCAGGGCCATCTCGCCCAGCACGGTCAGGGCGGGCCGGGTGCGGTGGCTGCTGCGGCGGGTGAGCAGGGTGGTGTCCATGGCGTTCAGTGTAGTTTGTTCGCTATTTGTTCTCAATCTCGAAATACGGGGTGACGCCCGCGTCAGAGCCGCTACATATGGGGCTTTGACGACAGGCAGACGGAGCGGGGCATGCAGCGCAGGCAATTGGGACGGACGGGGATCGAGGTGAGCGCGCTTTGCCTTGGGTCGATGACATGGGGCAGTCAGAATACCGAAGCCGAGGGCCACGCCCAGATCGACCGGGCGCTGGACCGGGGCGTGGATTTCATCGACACCGCCGAGATGTATCCGGTGAACCCGATTGCGAAGGAGACGATAGGGCGCACCGAGGAGATCATCGGCACGTGGATCGCCCGGACGGGGCGGCGCGGAGACGTGGTTCTGGCCACCAAGCATTCCGGCGAGGGGATGCTGCACGCTCGCAACGGGGCGCCGATCTCGTCCGAGACCATCCCGCAGGCCATCGAGGGTTCTTTGAAGCGGTTGCAGACGAATCATATCGATCTTTACCAATTTCACTGGCCCAACCGGGGCAGCTACATGTTCCGCAAGAACTGGACATTCGATCCCTCGGGGCAGGACCCCGCCGCGACGCGGGCGCATATGGAAGATGCGCTGGGCGCGCTGGAACGCGAGGTTGAGCGGGGCACGATCCGGGCCTTTGGCCTGTCCAATGAGAGTGCATGGGGCACGGGCCAGTGGCTGCGTGTCGCCGACGAGATGGGCGGGCCGCGGGTGGCCACGATCCAGAACGAGTATTCGCTGATGTGCCGTCTGTTTGACACCGATCTGGCGGAGTTGAGCGTGAACGAGGATGTCGGATTGCTGGCCTTTTCGCCGCTGGCCGCCGGTCTGTTGACCGGCAAGTACCAGGGCGGGGCGGTGCCCGAAGGCTCGCGCCTGACGCTGAACGAGACTTTGGGCGGGCGCAAAGGGGAGAGAGCCTTTGCCGCCGTGGACGCCTATCTGGAGGTGGCGCGGCGGTTTGGCGTCGATCCGGTCCAGATGGCGCTGGCGTGGTGCCTGACGCGGCCGTTCATGACATCGGCCATTTTCGGGGCGACCTCGCTGGAGCAGCTGGATTTGGCGCTGGGCGCGGCGGAGGTGACGCTGGAGGACGAGGTGTTGGAGGCATTGGACGACACGCACAAGGCGCATCCGATGCCATATTGATGCGTGGGAGTGGTGGGTTTGCACCCACCCTACGCGATATCCGACCGAAGTCGCCTTTGAGGCGGGTGTTGCGGGGGCTTTGCCCCCACGGCGAAACGGTGTTTCGCCGCTCCCCCAAGATATTTTTGGCCAGAGGAAGGGGTGGGTCGGTCCTAGTCCGATGTCTGTGCCCAGCATTGGCGGATATGATCCGGCAGATCGCGGGCGCCGATGGAGGCTTCGCGGACGAGGGTGTCGAAATGCAGGGTCAGCGCCTCGACCCGTTCGGTATCGCGGAAGGCGAGGTAGTTGCGGCCGATATAGAGCACGGCGAGCAAGGGACCGAAGACGGTGATCGGCGCCGAGTAGAGTCGGCGCGCGTCGAACAGGTAGAGGCGCAGGCGGGGGTAGAGCTGTTCGGTGATGTCGAGCAGGTAGTCGACCTGGCCCTGGCGGATGTCGCGGGGCAGGCCTGAGTAATAGCCTTCGCCGGCGATGAAACTGTGCATCTCGAAAAGTGGCAGGGCTATCTCGTAGTCTGATTGCGTGCCGCGCATCCAGGCGAGGCGATCCTCGGACGCGCCGATGGCCTGTTCGGTGGAGCGGCCGAGGTGGGGGGCGTATTCCCATTCCAGCAGATCGCGGGTTTTCAGCATGTCGGGCAGGCCGGCGGGGACGTGGCGGATCTTGTAGCCCGCCGCCTCGCGGTGCCAGGCGAAGATCTGTTCGTCGACGAGTGCGCGGGGCGCCTCGGTCAGCGAGAGCGTGTTGGCGAGAATGTCGGCGGCGGTCTCGGGCCGGTCGGTGAGGCCCAGGAGCCAGTCGGCGGAGACACCGAGAGCGCGGGCGCATTCGCCGACCACCTGCGCGTTGGGCAGGCGGGCGCCGGTGCCCTTGAGCAGTTGCGAGATGGTCGAGCGGTCGACGCCGACGCTGCGGGCGAGGGCGCTTTGCGACGTGCCGCGCAGGCGCAGCGCGTCGTTGAGGCGGGCCCGGAAGAGCGTGGCGCGATCGCGTTTGTCGGATTTTTGGATCATATGTTGGATTTTATCAACAAACGGGAGGTTTGTTAATCATTCTCTGACTGCCCCCCTGACAGGATCTGTCGTAACGGTTCTCGTGACGGACGAATATTGGGGACAAGATGAAAGTGGAGTTGGAAGGCGGCGCCGGGCCGGTGCCGGGGCCGGGCGCGCGGGCGCTCGCGGACGTGGAATGGCCGACATTGGGACTGTTGGTGGCCTGTTACGCCGGTTGGGGCGTGGCGCTGTTCTTGCTGGCGGGGTTGTGGCTGCCGGCAGGCGTGGCGGTGGCGGGGATCGGGATCACGCTGCATTCGTCGCTGGTGCACGAGATGATCCACGGGCATCCCACACGAAACGACCGGGTCAACGAGGCGCTGGGGTTTTTCAGCCTTGGGCTTTGCGTGCCGTACCGGCGGTTCATGGACCTGCACCTTGCGCATCACCGAGACAGCCTGCTGACCGATCCCTATGACGACCCGGAATCGAATTACCTGGACCCGGAGGTCTGGGGGCGGCTGCCGCGCTGGTTCCGGGCGGTGCTGCGGTTCAACAACACGCTGTTGGGGCGGATGATCGTGGGGCCGGTGCTGGGACAGGTGGTGTTCATGCGCGCGGACTGGGCCGCGATCCGGGCCGGGGACCGGGGCATCGCGCGGGCCTGGGTGTTGCATGGGCTGGGCGTGGCGGGGGTGTTGGCCGTCGTCGCGGTGTCGCCGATGCCGATCTGGGCCTACCTGGTCAGCGCCTATGCGGCCTATGCAATTCTGAAGATCCGAACCTTCCTAGAGCACCGGGCGCATGAGCGCGCCAGCGGGCGGACCGTGGTGGTCGAGGATGGCGGGCCGTTGGCATTTCTCTTTCTGAACAACAACCTGCACGTGGTGCACCACATGCATCCGAAGGTGGCGTGGTACCGCCTGCCGGCGATGTGGCGGCAGAACCGCGAGACGTATCTGCGGCGCAATGGCGGGTATTATTATCGCTCCTACGCCGAGATCTTCGCGCGGCACCTGTTGCGGGCGAAGGACCCGGTGGCGCATCCGCTCTGGCGGAGGAAGTAAAAGACCGGCAATAGAAGGCCATGGTCGAACCGTGGATCCTTCTTTCAATCATGGCGGCGTTTTTCCAAACGCTGCGCTTCATGTTGCAGAAATCGCTGAGCATGGGGACGTTGAGCGCCCTTGGCGCGACCTTCGCGCGGTTTGCCTATGCCGCGCCGATGGCGGCGCTGCTGGCAGGGGGCTACGCGGTGTGGTCCGGGATTGGGATGCCGAAGGTTGGCGGGCTGTTCTGGATCTACGTTCTGAGCGGCGGGCTGGCGCAGATCCTGGCGACGTGGTGCGTCGTGCTGCTGTTTGCCGAGCGTAACTTTGCGGTCGGGATCACCTTCAAGAAAACCGAAGTGGTGCAGACTGCGATGGTGGGGCTGATCGTGCTGGGCGACCGCATCAGCCTGCCGGGGCTGGTGGCGATATTCCTTGGGCTGATCGGCGTTCTGGTGCTGTCGGACGTGCCCGGCGGCGCGGGGGGATGGTGGCGGCGCGTCACCAGCAAGGCGCCGCTTCTGGGGCTGGCCTCGGGGGCGTTTTTCGCCGTGTCGGCGGTGACGTATCGGGGCGCGACGCTGGAAGTGGCGAGCGACGATGCCTTCCTGCGGGCGATGGTCGCGGTTGCGGCGGTGACGGCGGCACAGAGCCTTGGCATGGCGGCCTATCTGCGCTGGGGCGAGCCGGGGCAGTTGGCCCGTGTCTGGGCGGCGCGGGGCCGCGCGGTGTGGATGGGGGTGACGAGCCTGCTGGGCAGCGTCGGGTGGTTCACCGCGTTTACGTTGCAGAACGCGGCTTACGTGTTCGCGGTGGGGCAGGTGGAGGTGATCTTTTCGCTGGCAGCCTCGGTGATGTTCTTTCGCGAGACCGTGACGCGGCGGGAACTGGTCGGGATCGTGCTGGTGAGCGCCAGCATCCTGTTGCTGGTGCTGCTGGGATAGGCAAGCGCGTCAGTCTTGCAGGGGCGCGCCGTAGAGGCGTTTGAAAAGGTTGTTTTCGTCGTCATTGCGGAAGAACGGCACCGAGGCGGGGGGTGCGGGATCGTGGGCGCGGGCCTCGATTTCGGCCAGCACGACCTCGGTGATGAAGGGCAGGTCATAGTCGTGCCGGGCGGTGGCGAGAGGCACCCATTGAAGATGGCTGAGTTCGTCGCAGGCGGGCGAGAAGTCGTCCGGGTCCGAGGCGAGCGCCGTGGCGTCGACCAGAAAGAACCGCGCGTCGAAGCGCCGTGGGCGGCCCGGGGGCGTGATGGCGCGGAAGACGAACTGCAAAGCGGAGGCGTCGGGAACGTGGCCGGTGGCGGCGAAAGTTTTCCAGTCGGCGGGCGGTGGGCCCGACCAGTCGCCGGGCTGGCCCAGCACCTGCCCGGTTTCTTCCCAAAGCTCGCGGATCGCGGCGGTGGAGAGCGCGTGCGCAAGGTCGGTTTCGCTGTCGTCACGCAGGCGGGCGGCGCAGCCGTCGGGCATGGTGCGTGCTAGCGGGATGGTGGCGTCGCCAGCATCCACCGCGCCGCCGGGAAAGACGAACTTGTTGGGCATGAAGGCGGCCTTGGCGCCGCGCTGGCCCATCAGCACGCGTGGCTCGGTCATGCGGTCGCGCAGCACGATCACGGTGGCCGCGTCGCGGATCGCGCTCTTGTCGGAATGTTTCGGGTAGGTCGCGGTCATCTGGGTCCTGTCCTTCGGCGCCGAAGAGGTCAGGTGTCGTCCCCGAAGCCGTGCATCTGGCGCGCCCACTGGAAGCCGACGATGGCCCCTTTCAGCCGGGGCAGAAGGTAAAGCGAGAGCGTCACGCAGCCAATAGCGAAAATGGTGAAGAGCAACAGCGGTTCGGGCCGCCACGTCGTGAAGGTGATGTGCAGCAGCGGGGCCATGAGGTGACCCACGAAGAGGATGGTCAGGTAGGCGGGGCCGTCATCGGCGCGGGCGTGGCTGAGATCCTCGCGGCAGACCGGACAGCTTTTGCGCAGCTTGAGATAGCTTTTCAGGATCGGGCCCGATCCGCAATTGGGGCAGGTGCGACGAAACCCGCGAAAGACCGCGGGCCACAGGTCGCGTTCAGTGGTGCCTTGGTCCCCGGGCGTGGTGCGCGCCACGGAAGCAGACGTGTGGGTGTCGTGATCGGTGCTGGTCATGTGCCCTCGCGCGTGAATGGCTGTAGACCTGCGCTGTCGGAGACGAAATTGGAAGGTGACAGGCTGTCCGTGCGTCGGGATGTCGCAAAGGATGGTTTCGGTGTGCCCGGAAAAATGTCGAAGAGGCGCGACGGAAGGCGCGTCGCCTCCCGTTTAGAAGGTATGATCGCGATGGCAGGCGCGGTCGCAAAGGAAAGGCGCGGCGGAAGATCGCGCCGCAACGAACCTGTCCGAGATGGAGCATGAAGATGAAGAACCTGATGATCATGAGCGCCCTTGGCATGTCGATCGCACTGGGCGGGGCCGTGCAGGGCATGGCCGCGTCGGGCGAAGGCAAGGGCCCGCGGCATTCGTTCGAGGACCTGGATGCCAATGGCGACGGTCAGCTGACGCGCGAAGAGATGCAGGCGCATATGAAAGCGCGGTTCGATGCCGCCGACACCGATGGCGACGGCGTGATGAGCCTTGAGGAAATGCAGGCCCGTGGGCAGGAACGAGCGGCCAAGCGGGCCGGCAAGATGATCGAACGGCTGGACACTGACGGCGACGGCGGCGTGAGCTTCGAGGAGGTGCAGGCGCGGCGGAGTGGCAAGATGTTCGACCGGGCGGATGCGGATGGCGATGGCGCGATCAGCAAGGCCGAGTTCGACACTGCGCGGGAGAAGATGCGCGAGATGCGCGCCAAGCATCATGGCAAGAAGAAAGAGCAGAACGCGGAGTGATCCGCGCGATCTCGCCCCGGTCACGTTCGCAAGACTGGCCGGGGCGGGGTGTTTCGGCCTAGAACCGGACGCGCGTAACGGGGCAGGATGTACGACAGGGACATGACGATGCCACTGGACGACCTGAACGACGTGGCCGACGAGGCGCTGCTGGTGCTGTTCGCCAATGGCGACAGGGCGGCAGCGCGGACGTTGACCTTGCGGTTGAGCCCGCGGGTTCTGGCCCATGCCTATCGCTTGCTCGGCAACCGGACCGAGGCAGAAGACGTCGCGCAGGAGGCGCTGCTGAGGTTGTGGCGGATGGCGCCGGACTGGCGGCAGGGGGAAGCGAAGGTGACGACATGGCTTTACCGGGTGGTGGCGAACCTGTGCACCGATCGTCTGCGTCGGGGCTGGCGCACGCGACCCTTGGAGGCGGCGGGCGATCCGCAGGACAGCAGTCCGAGCGCGGCCGAGGACATGCAGGAGCGCGCCCGGGCCGATGCGCTACAGGTCGCGCTGAGCGACCTGCCGGAGCGCCAGCGACAGGCGGTGGTGTTGCGCCATATCGACGAGCTTGGCAATCCGGAGATTGCCGAGATCATGGGGATCAGCGTCGAGGCGGTGGAAAGCCTGACGGCGCGGGGAAAGCGGGCCCTTGGCGACGTGCTGCGGGGGCGGAAGGATGAACTGGGGTATTCGGAATGAGCAAGACGGGTAAACCTGACGACGAGCTGAGCGCGGCCTTTGCTGCCGCGCGCCGCACCGCGCCCGAACCGGATGCCGATTTCCTGGCGCGGGTGCTGGGCGATGCGGAGGCGGTGCAGGACGGTCTGAAAGAAGCGGAGACGGAAGAACGCAGCGCGACACGGGCACGCGGGGCGCGTGCCTCTATTGGGTGGCGCGCTGTGTTCCGGGCATTGGGCGGCTGGCCCGCAGTCACCGGGCTGAGCGCCGCCGCCATCACCGGGCTTTGGTTGGGCGTGGCGCCGCCGGACGGGGTAAGCGCCACGGCGCAGCTGGTCTGGGGCGAGGATATCACCTTGGCCCTGCAGCCCGACATCGGAACAGAACTTTTCCCGGACGAGGAGGGATGAGCATGAGCGACGAGACTGAAACCGGACCGCGCACCGGGGCACCGCGCTGGATGCGGGTGCTGCTGGTGATGTCGCTTGCGCTGAATTTGCTTGTCGTGGGGGCTGCGGCCGGGTTCGCGATCAAGGGCGGGCCGAAGATGCGCGGCGGGCCCCCGGGGGGCATGGGCGCGATGCACCGGGCGCTGAGCCAGGAGGAGCGCAGTGAACTCAAAAAGCAGATGATCCGGAACTTTCGCGGGAGGACGGACGAGCGCGAGGCGTTCCGGCAGGAGATGACCGGACTGGTCACGTTGCTGCGTGCCGAAGAGTTCGACGCCGCTGCCGCGGCTGACAGGATGACGCGGGTGCGGGCGCTGTTCGATGACAGGGTCGCCGCGGCGCAGACGCTGCTGATCGCCTATTGGGGCGAGATGAGCCCGGAGGACCGCGTCGCCTATGCCGATCGGCTGGAGCAGGAATTGCAGCGGCGGCGTCGCTGAGGCCGGTGCCGGTGTGTCCCCGGTCAGGCGGCGGATAACTGGGAAAACGTGACGGTATTGCGCCCGCCGGACTTTGCCGCGTAAAGCGCGTGGTCGGCCGCGGCCACCATCGCCTCGGGGTCGAGCCGGTTCGCCTGCCTCGCGGGATCGGCCACCGTGGCGCCGATGCTGACGGTCAGCGAGACGGGCGCCTCGACACCGGGCAGGGCGATGGTGGTCTGGCGCACGGTTTGGCACAGGTGCTTGGCCATGGCGCGGGCGGCGGCGATCCCCGACTGGGGCATCAGCACCAGGAACTCCTCGCCGCCGATGCGCGACAGGCTGTCGCCGGGGCGCAACGCGTCGCGCAGAGCGTGGGCGATGCGGGTCAGGACCCGGTCGCCCGCAGCGTGGCCGTAGGTGTCGTTGACCGCCTTGAAGTGATCGAGGTCCGCGACCATCACCGCGAAGCTCTGCCCGCTGCTGCGAGCGGTGTCGATCATCCGGGTCATCTGCGACAGGGCGTAGCGGCGGTTGTAAAGCCCGGTCAGCGGGTCGGTGACCGCCGCGTGCAGCCCGGTGCGCAATCGGGCCTTTTGCATGTCTTCGGCCTGTTTCACCCTGAGCAGCTTGTCCAGGCGCAGGGTAATCTCGCGCGGGTCGGCGTCGTGGGCGGCGATGTCGTGCACCCCGAGGTCCAGCACCTTTGCGGCGAGCGGGGCATTGGCGGGGTCTATCAGGGCAAGCACCCTTGAATGTCGGGTCTGCGGTGCGCTGCACAGTTCGGCCAGGTGGACCAGGTCGGGCTCGTCCGCGTCTGCGGGCAGGAAGACCATCAGAACGTCAGGAGCGGCGTGCAGCTTGGTGAGCAGACCGGCCCGATGCGTGCGGAACGTCTCGAACCGGTGCCGGGTGGCTTGGGCGAGGCGGCGACACAGGGCCTGGTCCCGCGCGGCGCCGGTATGCAGCGCCGCGATCAGGCCCCGCGCGGCGAAGCCCGCCTGCGCCTCGGCGAAACCGAGTGCCTCGGCGGTGTCGTTGGTCAGATCAAGATCAACCTCGACCGGGGCGTGGCGCGACATCGAGCGCAGGCGCGCGAGAAGCGTCTTTTCGCAGAAGGGTTTGGGCATCACGTCATCTGCCCCGGCCTGCAGCAGGTCGATCCGAAGCTGCGGCGTGTCGGCGGCGGTCAGAACAAGCACCGGCAGCCGGTCACAGCCGGGCAGGGCGTGGATGTCGCGGATCAGGTCGCACGCGTCGCGGTCGGGCAGATCGTCGGACATCAGAACCGCCTGTGGCTTGTCGCGCAGGATCGACGCGACCGCCTCTGTCGCGGTGCCGACCTGCGCAACGCTGAAATAGGCCGCCGACAGCTTGACCTTCAGCACGATGCGATTGGTCGCGAGACCATCGACGATGAGAATGGTGCCTGACATGTGCCGAGGCCTTTCCGACTTGTCCTTTCCGATGGCTAGACTATCCCTGTGATTGGTTAAGAAAACCTTGCCGGGAGTTAATCAAAATGGCCGATCAGCGAGAAGCTGCCGAGACTGTCGCGCTCAAGGCGTTGGGCTGGATCGCGGGGCACGAAAACCTGCTGGACGTGTTCATGGGGGCCACGGGGGCCGGGCGTGATGATCTGCGAGATGGTGCGCAAGATCTTGATTTTCTTTCGTCTTTGCTGGATTTTCTCCTGATGGACGACACATGGATCATGGAGTTCAGCGAGGCCGCGAACGTGCCGCCCGAGGCGGTTGTCGAGGCCCGCGCGGCCCTTCCGGGCGGGATTCAGACCCATTGGACATAAATTAATTTTGAGGACCATAAGGTGAACAAACCCGCAAGAAAGATTGATGGGCTGCTCTTTGACAAGGATGGCACGCTGTTCGATTTTCACACCACTTGGAGCACCTGGGCCGGGGGGCTGATCGAGGATCTGGCCGGCGGTGACGCTGCTGTCAGGGCCAGGCTGGCCCGCGAGATGCACTACGACTTGGCGGCGCGGCGCTTTGAACCGACGAGCCCGATCATCGCGGGCACCAACCGCGAGGCGGCGGAATGCGTGGCGCGCGCCTTGCCGGAGCGAGAGGTGGCCGACCTGGAACTTTACCTGATGCAGACCTCGGCCACGGCGCCGCAGGCCGAAGCGGTGCCGTTGGCACCTTTCCTGACTTCGCTGAAGGCAGAGGGTATCGCGCTTGGCGTCGCCACCAACGATACCGAGTATGGGGCCCGCGCCCATCTGGGCGAAGCCGATGTCACCGGGTTCTTCGATTTCATCGCCGGGTTCGATTCCGGCCACGGGGCCAAGCCGGATCCGGGGCCGTGCCTGGCGTTCGCCCGTGCAGCCGGTCTGGCCCCGGCACGCGTGGCGATGGTGGGGGACAGCACCCATGACCTGATCGCGGGGCGTGCGGCGGGGATGCAGACGATCGCGGTCCTGACCGGTCCGGCAGGATCGGATGAATTGCGCCCTCATGCCGATGTGGTCCTGACTGATATCGGGCAGATCCCGGCCTGGATGACAGCGTGAGCGCAGGTTTGTCCCGGGGCATTCTTCTGGCGCTTTTCGGCACGCTGGTGCTGACGCCCGATGCGATGCTGATGCGGCTTTCGGGCATGGAAGGCTTCCAGATGACCGGATGGCGCGGGCTTTTCATGGGCACGATGATGGTGCTGGCCTGGGCCGTCCTCAGCCGGGACAGGGCCGGCGACATCGCCCGGCTGATGAGCGGGCCGGGCCTGTTGATCGTGGCGGCGCAGGTGCTGAACTCGATGCTGTTCTGCCTTGGCATTGCTTCGGCCCCGGCAGCGATGGTGCTGATGGGCGTGGCTGCGGTGCCGGTCTTTTCCGCGCTGCTGAGCCGGATGGTGACCGGCGAGGCGACATCGGCGCTGACTTGGGCGGCCATCGCGGCGGTAATGACGGGGATCGGCATTGCGGTTCTGGGCGGCGGGCATGGGGACGTGGCGCTGAACTGGGCCGCTGCGACGGGGGCGATCTTTGGCCTTGGTGTGGCGTTCGTACTGGCGCTGAACTTCGTGACGGTGCGTGCAAGCCCCGAGTTGCCGATCCTTCTGGCCATAGGCGTCGGCGCGTGGATCGCGGGGGCGGTCGGCTGGTCGCTGACCGGCGTGGAGGCGATGTTTGAGGGCCGGGTCTGGGCCATGGCGATCACCGGGGGCGCGGTCCTGCCCGTGTCGTTCTTCATGCTGTCGCTGGCGGCACGGCACACGCTGGCGGCCAATGTCAGTCTGCTGATGTTGCTGGAAACGGTGTTGGGGCCGCTGTGGGTCTGGATCGGCGTGGGCGAGCGGCCCACGGCCGCGATGCTGGTGGGCGGTGCCATCGTGGTGGGCAGCCTCGCCATCTACCTGTCGATCCTGCGGCGGCGTGCGGCGCTGATCGTGCCGCGATAGTTCACCTGCGACAGGTTCTGTCGCAAAGCGGCAAACGAGCGCCCCCGCGCGGTGATTGCATGGAAAGCAGCCTTTCGAGGAGACTCACCATGGCAGAGACAGCCACACGCAGGAAACGCAGCGGCGGACGCGCCGGAAACGCGACACGCCGGGGCACGGCCGTCATCGAGCAGATGCCTTGGAACCCGCCGATCAACATTGATCAGCCGGTCGAGCCGCTGACGGACGAGGGAATCCAGGCAATCCACGATGGTGCGATGCGCATTCTTGAGGAGATCGGGATCGAGTTCCTGAACCCCGAGGCTGTGGAGATCCTGCGCGGCACGGGTGGATGCGACATCAACGGCGAGAATGTGCGGATGGGCCGCGATTTCGTAATGGAGATGATCGCCAAGGCGCCGAGCGAATTCACCATCACCCCGCGCAACCCGGATCACGCGATCACGATCGGGGGGCGGCACCTCAATTTTGGCAACGTCTCGTCGCCGCCCAGCTATTGGGATATGGGCATAGGCCGCAAGGTGACGGGCACGCGAGAGATGTGTGCCAACCTGCTGAAACTCAGCCAGTATTTCAACTGTATCCATTTTGTCGGCGGGTATCCGGTAGAGCCGCAGGACGTGCATGCCAGCGTGCGGCATCTGGATGTGCTCTATGACAAGCTGACACTGACCGACAAGGTCGCGCACGCCTATTGTCTGGGCAAGGAGCGGGTCGAGGACGTGATGGAGATGGTCCGCATCGCAGGCGGGCTGACGGACGCGGAGTTCGAAGCCAGCCCGCACATGTATTCCAACATCAACTCCACCTCGCCGCTGAAACATGATTTTCCGATGCTGGATGGCTGGATCCGGTTGGCGAAGCGCAACCAGGGGCTGGTGGTGACGCCGTTCACGCTGGCCGGGGCAATGGCGCCGGTGACGATGGCGGGCGCGGTGGCGCAAAGCCTGGCAGAAGGGCTGTGCGCGATCGTGCTGGCGCAGGCGATCCGGCCCGGCGTGGGCTGCGCCATCGGCACGTTCACCAGCAATGTCGACATGAAATCGGGCGCGCCTGCGTTCGGGACGCCGGAATACATGCGCGCGACACAGATGACCGGGCAATTGGCGCGGTTCTATGGCCTGCCGATGCGGGCCTCGGGCGTGTGTGCGGCGAACGTGCCGGACGGACAGGCGGTGTGGGAGACCTCGAACAGCCTGTGGTCGGCGGTGCAGTCCGGGGCGAACATGGTCTACCACGCCGCCGGCTGGCTGGAAGGCGGGCTGATCGCCAGCCCGGAAAAATTCGTGATGGACTGCGAGATCTTGCAGCATATCCAGCGCTATATGGACCCGCAGCTGACGGCGACAGGGCCGGACGAGATTGCCGTGGAGGCGGTGCGCGAGGTGGGCAACCAGGGTCATTTCTTTGGTATCCAGCACACGCAGGACCGTTACACGACCGCGTTCTACCAGCCGTTCTTGAGCGATTGGCGCAATTTCGAGGCGTGGGAGGCGGCGGGCGGCGTGTGGACGCCACAGCGCGCGCACCAGGTGTTCCGGGACATCATCGCCGGGTTCGAGGCGCCGCACATGGACGAGGCGGTGCGCGAAGAGCTGTCAGCCTTCGTGGCCAAGCGCAAGGAAGAAGGCGGGGCGCCGACTGATTTCTAAAGCGCTTTGGCCGGGGTCGTGGCCCCCGAAATAACGACAAGTTTAAACGTTCAAGACTTCTTAATTCTGTTCTGCAAGTCGTAGACGGAATTCAGGAGCAAAACATGCACGGGCTGATCAATAGGGCCTTAGAATTATTTCTGCGCGATACCTACGGGCAAGAGACGTGGGAAGAGATCGCCCGGCGGGCGCAGCTCGCGCCGCCGGAATTCGAGCCGATGCTGGATTATCCCGACGTGCTGACCCGAGACGTGCTTGAGCAGGCGGCGCAGCTTCTGGACAAGCCTGAAACGGAGGTGCTGGAAGATATCGGTACCTACCTTGTATCGCACCCGACGGCCGAGGCCTTGCGGCGGCTGCTGCGGTTTTCGGGCGCGGATTTCACCGATTTCCTGCATTCGCTGGATGACCTGCCGGCGCGGGCGCGGCTGGCGGTGCCGCAGCTGGACTTGCCGCCGATCAGCCTGACGGATCGCGGCGGCCAGACCTTCTGGATCACCATCGGGCGGCATGGGGCGCAAAGTATTGCGTTCGGCCATGTTCTTCTGGGTCTGTTACGGGCGATGGCGGATGACTATGGCGCGCTGGTGATGCTGGAACACAAGGGTAGCAGCGACGGCACCGAGACCGTGGAGGTGCAACTGCTTGAGACGGCCTTTGCCAGCGGGCGCAGCTTTACGCTGGGGGCAACCGGGTGAGGGTGGACCGGATCGAGAGTCCGGCGGCAGTTCTGGACGTCTTGTGCCCGATGCACCTTGTGCTGAACGCCGGTGGGCAGATCGTGCATGCCGGACCGACGGCGCGGAAGGTGCTGGGCGACAGGGAACTGCCGGGGCGCAATTTCTTCGACCTGTTTGAGGTCAGGCGGCCACGGCTGGAGCTGGGTGCAGCGGGGCTGCGCGCGGCGGCGGGTCGGCGCCTGCATTTCGTACTGCGCGGCGCCGCTCAGACCGAGTTGAAGGGCGTTGCCGTCGCGTTGCCGGAGGACCAGGCGCTCGGCCCGCCGGGGGGCTTTATTGTTGATTTGTCCTTTGGGATCGGCGTGATGGATGCCGTGGGCCGCCACGACCTGCGAAGCGCGGATTTCGCGGTGACGGACCTGGCGGTGGAAATGCTGTACCTGGTCGAGGCCAAGGCGGTGGTGACCGATGCCTGGCAAAAACTGAATCAGCGCCTTCAGGGCGCGAAGGCGGTGGCCGAGCAGGAGGCGTATACCGACACGCTGACAGGCCTGCGCAACCGCCGCGCGCTGGAACCCGCGATGCGTCGGCTGACCGAAGGCGGCGACGCGTTCACGTTGATGCATCTCGATCTCGATTATTTCAAATCGGTGAACGACACCCTGGGCCACGCGGCCGGGGATCACGTGTTGCGATGCGTGGCGCAGATTCTGCGCGAGGAAACCCGCGACGGGGATACGGTGATCCGCGTGGGCGGCGATGAATTCGTGCTGATTCTGGTCGGGCGAAGCTCGGAAGAGGAATTGTCGCGCGTGGCCGCGCGGCTGATCAAGCGGCTGGAAGAGCCGGTCGCCTTCAACGGTGAGGTTGCACAGATATCAGGCAGCATCGGCACGACGCGCAGCGGCAACTATGCCACGCCGCGGCTGGCGGTCATGATGGACGATGCGGATCTTGCGCTTTATGCCGCAAAGCAGGCTGGCCGGGGGTGTCACAAGGCTTTCGCGCCCGCGCTGCGCAAGGCAGTGGAATCGCGGCCCGGGGATGCGGTGACCCCTGTCTGAGAGGTCCCGGGCCTTGTGCGGCCCGGCTGTGCCCGCTAACGAATGACCGGCGGAACGGGGCAGCGGGGACGAGACACGCATGACACGGGTTTTCATCACAGGGACGGCCGGTTTCATTGGCTATCACCTGGCGCAACTGCTGCTGGACGAGGGGATGGTCGTACACGGCTTCGACGGCATGACCGATTACTACGACGTGTCGCTGAAGGCGCGGCGGCACCAGATGCTGCTGCAGTCGCCCAATTTCACCGCGACCGAGGCGATGCTGGAAGATGTCGCGGCGCTGGACAGTGCCGTGGATGCCTGCGCGCCGGATATCATCGTGCATTTGGCGGCACAGGCGGGCGTGCGCTACAGCCTGGAGAACCCGCGCGCCTATATTGAGGCGAACGTGGTCGGCACCTTCAACATGATGGAAGCGGCAAAACGCCATGCGGTCCGGCACCTGCTGATGGCCTCGACCAGTTCGGTCTACGGGGCCGAGACCGACATGCCATATGCCGAGACGCAAAAGGCCGATACGCCGATGACGATCTACGCCGCCACCAAGAAGGCGACCGAGGCGATGGGGCATTCCTATGCCCATCTGTGGAACTTGCCGACCACGATGTTCCGGTTTTTCACGGTTTACGGGCCTTGGGGGCGGCCGGACATGGCGCTTTACAAGTTCGTCGACGCGATCCTGGAGGGGCGGCCGATTGATGTCTACAACCACGGCGAGATGTACCGCGATTTCACCTATGTCACTGACCTGGTGCGCGGAATCCGCCTGCTGATGGACGCGGCGCCGGTGCGGCCCCAAGGCCCCGAGTCCATTGCCGAGGGTGATAGCCTGTCACCGGTGGCGCCCTATCGCGTGGTCAATATCGGCAATTCCAAGACGGTGCGCCTGACGGATTTCGTCGATGCAATCGAGGCGGCGCTGGGCATGACCGCCGAGCGCAACCTGATGGAGATACAAAAGGGCGACGTGCCGGCCACCTGGGCCGATGCCAGCCTGCTACACAGCCTGACGGGGTACAGCCCGGATACGGATGTGCGCGAGGGCGTGGCGCGGTTCGTGGCGTGGTTCCGGGACTATTACGGCAAGTAATTCCGCCACGTTCATGGCGGGGTTCTGAAATTGGCAATGGTCAACCGGGCCGGTTCGCGGTAGGGGAGCGCTCGCGCAGAGACACCCAATCAGGATACCCGCCGTGAAACGCACCTTGCTGGCCGACTGGGCCAAACGCTTCGATTTGTCCGATCTCAGCCTTCTGCCGGAGGAAAAGCTGAGCGTGCCACGGTTGCGAATCGAGCTGCTGGCCGGGTTGACCGTGGCTCTGGCATTGGTGCCCGAGGCGGTGGCCTTTGCCTTTGTCGCGGGTGTGCATCCGCTGGTGGGGCTTTACGCGGCCTTCATCGTTGGCCTGATCACTGCAGTGATCGGCGGGCGGCCCGGCATGATCAGCGGGGCCACCGGCGCGCTGGCCGTGGTGATGGTGTCTTTGGTGGCGCAGCACGGAGTGGAATACCTGTTTGCCACGGTGGTCCTGATGGGGATCTTGCAGATCACGGCTGGGGTGCTGCGCTGGGGCAAGTTCATCCGCCTGGTGCCGCACCCGGTGATGTTGGGCTTCGTCAACGGCCTCGCCATTGTGATTTTCCTGGCGCAGCTGGGGCAGTTCAAGGTGCCCGGCACGATGGAGAATACCGGCCACGGCATGAGTGGCGGCGAATGGTTGTCGGGCGCGCCGCTTTACACCATGCTGGCGCTGGTGGCGCTGACCATGGCGGTGGTCTGGTTGATGCCGCGGGTGACCAAGGCAATTCCGGCGCCACTGGCCGGGATCGGGCTGGTGGCCGCGATCGTGCTGATCTTCGGGCTGGACGTGCCGCGGGTGGGAGACCTGGCGTCGATCGAAGGCGGGTTGCCGCCGTTTCATATCCCGACCGTGCCGCTGACGCTGGAGACGTTCGAGATCATCCTGCCCTACGCGGTGATCCTGGCCGCCATCGGCCTGATCGAGAGCCTGCTGACGCTGAACCTGGTGGGCGAGATGACCAACCGGCGCGGTGGCGCCAGCCAGGAATGTATCGCGCAGGGCGTGGCCAACACTGTGACCGGGTTCTTCGGCGGGATGGGCGGCTGTGCCATGATCGGGCAGTCGATCATCAACGTGAAATCGGGCGGTCGGACACGGATCGCGGGGATCTGCGCAGCGGTGTTCCTGTTGATCTTCATCCTGTTTGCCGCGCCGCTGATCGAACAGATCCCGCTGGCCGCCTTGGTGGGCGTGATGTTCATGGTGGTGATCGGGACGTTTGCCTGGAATTCGCTGCGGATCCTGCGCAAGGTGCCGCTGTCGGACGCGCTGGTGATCGTGCTGGTGACGGTGGTGACGGTCCAGTACGACCTGGCCATTGCCGTGGTCGTGGGCGTGATCGTGTCGGCGCTGACTTACGCGTGGAACAACGCCAAGCGCATTCACGCCATCACCGGCAAGGAGATGGACGGCACCAAGGTGTATCGCGTGCAGGGCCCGCTGTTTTTCGGCTCAGCCAGCGGTTTCGTGGAGCTGTTCGACCTTGAGAATGACCCCGACAAGGTGATCGTGGACTTTGCCGAGAGCCGGGTTGTGGACCAGTCGGCGCTACAGGCCATCGAGGCCGTGGCGGGCAAGTACCTGGCGGCGGGCAAGCGGTTGCAACTGCGCCACCTGACACGGGATTGCCACCGGATGCTGAACAAGGCCGGGCACCTGATGGTCGACAGCGACGACGACCCCGATTACGGGCTGGCCGTGGATTACGACGTGAAGACCGGGGTTCTGGGCGGGGGGCATTGAGGGCCTGCCGGTCGGGAGACGCGTGGGTTTTCACCCACCCTACGCAGTGGTGACTCCCGGACTTGATCCGGGGTCTCCTTGTTGTCGAGGTCCCGGGGCAGGACCGGGACGGCGCCCGCGTCCTCGACCTGAGCGCGGAATCAAGGCCGAAGGCCACCGCGCCATCGTCATGCTGAAAGCATGCCTTTGGCATGCCCCCCACCCAGGGGCCGGCGATTGGTTTTCCCTTATTTCGCCGCTCTAAGCTCATACGGACCTGGCAAAGCTAAAGTGCTCCTGAGCGGCTGTAGTATCGCCACCCCGGGGGCAGCGATGGCGCGACTCAGCTTTCGCCCGGACGCGCGATGGGGAATTTCTCGCGCACCACGGTGTAATCCTTGTAGCCCATCCGCGCGAGCGGGTTGAAGCTGAGCACGTCGAAGATGCCGTCCTTCAGGCAATCGTCGCGCATGTAGACGCCCGTGACCTCTCCGAACACCACCTTGTTGGCCTCGCCGGGCAGGTCGACGATCTGCGTCAGCTTGCACTCCAGCGCGGCGGGCGCGGCGGCCACACGGGAGCAGAGAATGGTTTCGCAGGCCACACGCTCGAGGGCGGCATCGGTGAACTCGTCGGTGTCCATTGGCCAAGGGCCGGAGGTCCGGTTCATCGCGTCGCGCAGGGCGTATTCCACGATGTTGACGCAGAAGACGCCGGTGTCGCGGATATTGGCGACGCTGTCCTTGGTGTCGCCCCGGTCGGGCTTGGCGGAAGTCGAGGAGAACATCACCTGCGGCGGCACGTAGGCCACGGCGTTGAAAAAGGAATAGGGCGCGAGGTTTTCCGAACCGTCGCTGCCGCGGGTCGAGATCCAGCCGATGGGGCGGGGGGCGACGATGGCGTTGAACGGGTTGTGCGGCAGGCCGTGGCCGTCTTCGGGGCGGTAGAACATGGGCACCTTTCGGGGGGTGTTGCGATTGCGTTTGGACATAGGCCTAACCGCGTGCTAGGCGACGATCCACCTGTTTTTCGAAGGATAAAGCGCCTGTGTACAACCTGCGCCAAGAGACACGCGAGGATTGGTGGGAGGTCGAGGCGCTCTATGATCTGTGCTTCGCGCCCGGGCGCGAGGCGCTGTCATCCTACCGCTTGCGCGAGGGCGTGGCGCCGGTGGCGGAGCTGTGCCTGGTGGCGCGGGATGCGGATGGCATCTTGGCCGGGGCGATCCGGGTCTGGCCGGTGCGGATCGGCACGGCGCGGGCGTTGCTGGTGGGGCCAATCGCGGTGCACCCGACACGGCAGGGCGAGGGGCTGGGCGGGTACTTGATCCGCGAGACGCTGAAGGTCGGGCAGGAGGCCGGCTGGGACCGGGCGATGCTGGTGGGCGACGCGCCTTATTACGAGCGGTTCGGTTTCAGCCGGCTGGACAAGGTGAAGATGCCGCCGCCGACCAACCCCGAGCGGGTGCTTGGCATGGAATTGATCCCGGGTGCATGGCAAGGGATCGCCGGCAAAGTCACGCGTGCCGCTTGAAAAAGCGGGCGGGGTGACCGATCTTTTGCCTATGGTCAAGAAAACCTATTCCGAGATTCTGCCGGCGGCGATAGATGCGACCGCGGTGGAGGCGCGCCTGAAGGCATTGGCCGAGCGGCACGGGCGTGCCGGGAACGTCGGCATCCAGGTTCTCAACATGGTCGGCGGACAGGCCGAGGGGCTGTTGTCGCGCCTGCCGGTGCCGGTACGGTCGCGGCTGGAGGACAGCACCGAACGGGCGCTGCGGATGGCGATGGAGACCGCGCACCGCTCGCGTGGTTACTTTCCGGACAGTCCCGGCTGGATGAGCCGTGCGATGACGACGGCGATGGGCGCGGCGGGCGGCGCGGGCGGACTGCCCACGGCGCTGGCGGAACTTCCCGTCACGACAACGGTGCTGTTGCGGGCGATCCAGGACGTGGCTGCGGAATATGGCTTCGATCCGGACGAGCCGGGCGTGCAATATGACTGCATCAAGGTCTTCGCCGCGGCGGGGCCGTTGGACCATGACGATGGCAGCGATCTTGCGTTTCTCAGCACGCGGGTTGCGGTGACCGGTAAGGCGGTGCAGGCGCTGGTGGCAAAGGTGGCGCCACGGCTGGCCACGGTTCTGGGCCAGAAGCTGGCCGCACAAACGGTACCCGTGCTGGGCGCGGCGGCGGGGGCGGCGACGAATTACGCCTTCACCAGCTATTACCAGCAGATGGCGCATGTGCATTTCGGATTGCGCCGGCTGGCGATAGAGGCCGACCGCGATCATGGCGAGTTGCTGGAGGACTTTCGGGCGCTGGTGGAGCTTCCGAGCGTCAAACGCGCCTGAGGGTCGGGGCCGGGCCCCAGAAAATTCGTACGAATTTTCTGGGGCTCAGAGCTTGCCCTTCAGATAATCCATCACAGCCGGGCGCACCGATTGGTCGCCCGCGTTGCGCACGCCGTTGATCACCGCGTAAAGCTCACCGAGGTCGATGCGGCGCAGGATGGATTTCACCGGTCCGATGGAGGCCGGGCGCATCGACAGGCTGCGCAGGCCGATGGCCGCGAGGCAGGCGGCCTCGACCGGGCGGCCGGCATCCTCGCCGCAGAAGCTGAGCGGGGTGTCATGCGCCTCGCAGCGTTTCACGATGGATTCGATGAAGCTCAGAAAGCTGACATTGAGCGTGTCGTAACGCCGCCGCACGAGCTCGTTTTCGCGGTCGGCAGCGAAGAAGAACTGCTTGAGGTCGTTGCCGCCGATCGAGAGGAAATCGACTTCGCGGTAGAAGGAGTCGGGTGCAAAGGCCAGCGAGGGCGTCTCCAGCATCGCGCCGACCTCGATCTCGGAAGGTAGTGGATGGCCGAGGATACGCTCGCGTTCCAGCGCCTTCAGCATCTCGGCATTGGCGGCGGAAAACTCCTCGCGCTGGGCGACGAAGGGGAACATCACCGACAGCGGGCGGCCCTTGGCGGCGCGTACGAGCGCCTGAAGCTGCATGCGCATCACGCCGGGCTTGTCGAGCGCCACGCGTACCGCGCGCCAGCCGAGCGCGGGGTTGGGCTCATCCACCACTTTCATATAGGGCAGCACCTTGTCCGAGCCGATGTCGAGCGTGCGGAAGCACACCCGCTTGCCCTTGGCGGCGTCCATGACGTGGGCATAAAGCTCGCTCAGTTCCGACCGGCGGGGCATGTGAGCGCGCACGAGGAACTGAAGCTCGGTCCGGAAGAGGCCCACGCCCTCGGCACCGGAGCCTTCGAGGCTGGGCAGGTCGGCCATGAGGCCGGCGTTCATGTGCAGCGCAAGCCGGGTGCCGCAGAGCGTTTCCGCCGGCTTGTCGCGGATCGAGGCGTAGCGTTCCTGCGCCTGGGCCTGCATCGCCATCTTGTCGCGGAAGGCGGTGACCACGTTGTCGTCGGGGCGTAGGTGCACGATGCCCTGGTCGCCGTCGACCATGACGAAGTCACCGTTCAGCGCCTCGTTCGTGATGCGGCTGGCGTGGATCACCAGCGGGATGGCAAGCGCGCGGGCGACGATGGCCGCGTGGCTACCGACCGAGCCTTCCTCGAGCACAATGCCGCGCAGTTTGCGCCCGTAATCCAGCAACTCGCCGGGGCCGATATTGCGCGCGATCAGGATTGGGTCGTCAGGCATTTCCGCGCCGGTTTCCGAGCCCTGTCCGGTGAGGATCCGCAAGAGGCGGTTGCTGAGGTCGTCAAGGTCGTGCAGTCGGTCGCGCAGGTAGGGATCGGTGACCTGGGTCATCCGGGCGCGGGTGGTGGATTGTTCCTTTTCCACCGCCGCCTCGGCCGAAAGCCCGCGTGCGATGTCCTCCTCCATCCGCTTCATCCAGCCCTTGGAATTCGCGAACATGCGGTAGGCTTCGAGCACCTGAAGCTGTTCCTTGTCGCCGGTGGCCGCTGTCGAGAGCATGCGGTCGACACCGACGCGCAGGGCGTCCACGGCTTCTTCGAGGCGCTCCATCTCGCGGGCGGGGTCCTCGGCGATGGGGTTGGTGACGACGACGCGGGGTTCGTGCAGCCAGACATGGCCCTGTGCCGCCCCTTCCTGGGCGATGCCGCCGCGGAACAGCACCGGCTGTTGGTGACGGGCCGACATGGCCGCGCCCTCGCCGACGAAGGCACCCAGTTCGGCCATCTCGGCGATGACCATGGCGACGACTTCGACCGCGTAGAGCTCTTCGTCGGAGTATTCGCGGGCCTGCTTGGATTGAACCACCAGCACGCCGAGCAATTCGCCCAGCCGCTGAACCGGCACACCCATGAACGAGCAATAGGCCTCTTCGCCCGTTTCCGGCATGTAGCGGAACCCGGGCGCCGCGGGGGCGTCATCGGTGTTGATCACCTTGCCGGTCCGGGCGACGCGGCCCACGAGACCTTCGCCAAGCCTCATCCGGGTCTGGTGCACGGCATCGCGGTTGAGGCCTTCGGTGGCGCAGAGTTCCAACGTGTCCTCGTCGCGGAAGAGGTAGATCGAGCAGACCTCGGTGCGCATTTCCTCGGCGATGAGAGTGGTGATCGCGTCCAGCCGCGCCTGTCCGGCGGCGTCTTCGGCCATGAGCGCTCGCAGGCGCGAGAGCATCTGGCGGCTGTCCGTCTCGATCTGATCGCCGGAAGGTGTCATGGCGTTCGGAAGCCTTTCCATGGGGCCGTTCTGGCCGGGAGCCGGAACGGTTAAATCACAGGTTGCGGGCATTGTGAAATGGCAATGTCACCCAACGGTACGTGGGGCGGTGCAGTCCTGAGAATGACCGGTAGAACGTTGGTTTTGTGATGGATCGTGCAGTTGCCAAAGGCAAAAGCCGGCTGGCGTTTCGCCGTCGGGAGAGGTTTAGCCGCCGAGACCATTTCCTCGCCGCGCAGCGCCGCGTGGGATCAGGAGGTCTTGTCCAGCTCGAACGCGTCGTGCAGCGATTGCACGGCCAGTTCCATGTACTTGCGGTCGATCAGCACCGAGATCTTGATCTCGGAGGTCGAGATGACCTTGATGTTGATCCCTTCGTCCCGCAGCGTCTGGAACATCTTGGCGGCGACGCCCGATTGGCTGCGCATGCCGATGCCCACCGCTGAGATCTTTGCCACGTTGGTGTCTGCCACGAGGTCGTGAAAGTTGATCTCGCCCCGGTCCTTGGCGCCCTGCAGGGCCTTCTCGGCCCGCGCCACCTGGTTGGTGGGGCAGGAGAAGGTCATGTCGGTGCGGCCTTCCTCGGAGATGTTCTGGATGATCATGTCGACGTTGACGCCCGCATCCGACAGGGGCCCGAAGATTGCGGCGGCGATGCCGGGGCGGTCGGCGACCGAGATTAGCGTCATCTTCGCCTCGTCGCGGGAATAGGCGATGCCGTTGACCACGTTTGATTCCATGATTTCCTCCTCGGCGCAGACCAGCGTTCCTGCGTCGTCCGATTGTTCCTCGAAACTTGATAGCACGCGCAGGCGCACATTGTAGCGCATCGCCAGCTCGACCGAGCGGGTCTGAAGGACCTTGGCGCCGAGCGAGGCCAGCTCCAGCATCTCCTCGAAGGCGATGCGGTCCAGCTTGCGCGCCTTGTCGGTGATGCGCGGGTCTGTGGTGTAGACGCCATCGACGTCCGTGTAGATGTCGCAGCGTTCCGCCCCGAAGGCGGCGGCGAAGGCCACCGCGGTGGTGTCCGAGCCGCCCCGGCCCAGCGTGGTGATGCGGCCTTCGGGGCTGATCCCTTGGAAGCCTGCGACCACGGCCACCTGCATGCCTTCGCCGAACTTGGCGTTGATGTTGTCGGTGGGAATTTCCTCGATCCGGGCGGCGGAGTGGGACGAGTTTGTCTTGAGCGGCACCTGCCAGCCCTGCCAACTGCGGGCCGGGATATCCATTTCCTGCAAGGTCAGCGCCATGAGGCCGGCGGTGACCACCTCGCCCGAGCTGACCACGGCGTCGTACTCGCGGGCATCGTAGAGCGGCGAGATCTCGTCGACCCAGCCCACCAGTTCGTTGGTGCGCCCGGCCATGGCCGAGACGATGACGATCACGTCATAGCCCTTGGCCACTTCGACGCCGACGCGTTTCGCCGCCCGGCGGATGCGGTCGATATTGGCCACCGAGGTGCCGCCGAATTTCATCACGAGCAGGGGCATGGCTGCGTCCTTGGGTCAGATCGCAGGTGCTTTACGCGCGTGCGCGGCGAAGGGCAAGAGCCGAGCGTGTGCGCCGCGCGCCCAAGAAAATTCGTACGAATTTTCTTGGGCATTTTCTTTGTCGAAGAAAATGTGGCGTCGGTCAGTACGGGTGATCTTTACCATCCCAGGTCTGGAAACATCCGGTGGTCTCAAGATCCAGCGCGTCGAAACGCTGGATCAGCCCGGATGCCGCCTCGTCCATGGAAATGTCGGCGCTGTTGCCGCCCATGTCCGTCCGCACCCAGCCGGGATGATAGATGCCGACGGCCAGCCCCAGCGGGGCGAGGTCCGCGGCGAGGTTGCGCCCGAGGTTCAGTGCCGCGGCCTTGGAGGCACGATAGATGTAACTGCCGCCCGGCGCGCGTTCGTCACTGGCCATCTGGCTGGAGATGATCGCGATCTTGCCTGCGCGGGCGGCCTGAAGGCAGGGCAAAAGGGTCTGCACCGTCAGGAACACGCCGGTGACGTTCGCGGCGAAGCTGTCGGCCCACATCTTTGTCGGATACCCGTCTGGCAGCGCCTCGCCCTTGTCCAGGTAAACGCCGGCGTTGCAAACCAGCAGATCAACCGGCGTACCGTCAAGCCGTGCGGCAAAAGCGCGGTGACTGGCGGGGTCGGTCACGTCGAGCGTGTGGTCGGACTCGGGGTCGCGCGAGGTGCCGGTGACGGTTTCGCCGCGCTGACTGAACCGCTCCGCGAGGGCGGCGCCGATCCCGCGGTTGGCGCCTGTGATCACGACATGCATGGGACGTCCTTTTGTAGTGCCGGTGGTAACTCTTGCCTCATGGGAGGGCGGATACAAGGCAAGAGGTCAATTCGCTTTGCGGCGCGGCACGAAAGGCAAGGGCAAGACGGGCACACCATCGTCGATCAGCTTGCGGGCCTCCGCGGGCTTCGCCTCGCCGTAGATGGCGCGGTTGGGGGTCAGGCCATCATGCATGTCGCGGGCCTGCGCCGCGAATTCCAGGCCGACATATTCCGAGTTTTTCTCGATCTGGGTTCTGAGTTCGGCAATGGCTTTGCCACGGGGATCGGCCGGGGCCGAATTGTGCGATGATATAGTGTCAGGGGCGGCCGGAACTGGGACCGGTGTCGGGGCGGCGTCGCGGCTGGCCCGGACGCTGGGAGCCATCAACGCCTTGGTCACCGAGCCAGAGCCGCAGACGGCGCAGGAGACCATGCCGGCGGCGTCGAGCTTGTCGAACGCTTCGGCCGACTGGAACCAGCTTTCGAACTGGTGATCCTGATCGCATTTGAGGGTGAACTTGATCACCTGGTTGCTCCGCTTCCGAACCGTCGGTGAAAATAGGCGGAATGCGGTAAAAATCAAGTCGAGCGAGCGATTTACCCGTCAGAGGCGATGGGGATCGAATGACTTCAAGAGATGCGCCAGTTCCGGCTCGCCGACGCGCTTGGCGGCTTTCTTCAGGCTCATCCAGCGGCGCTTGCGCTGACCGGCCTCGGGGAAGTCGTCAACCAAGGCATCGACCTTTACGGGATAGACCAACACGACGCAAGGCAGCTTGTCGGCCGCGCCGACGCCCTTGGAATAGGAAAACAGCGCAAGACAGGTGCCGGTGACCTTGCCGCGCACGCCGGCCTCTTCCCAGGCTTCGCGCAGGGCGCTTTCCCCGGGGGTCTTGCCTTCCATCGGCCAGCCCTTGGGAATGATCCAGCGGCCCGTGCGCCGCGACGTGATCAGCAGGACCTGCGGCTTGCCCCCCTTCATGCGGTAGCACAGCGCGCCAAACTGGCTGCGCACATCGCGCTTGTCGGCGATGCGCAGCGAGAGTGGAAGCTGATCTTTGCCCTGTAAGGTCATAGGAGTATCTCTGGTGCCCACGTGCTCAGACCGAAACGTATATACGTAGTATTAACATGATTATCGCTGGTTCACATGAAATTTCGATGTTGGTCCGAAAAAACGCTCCGGATCGTGGCGGCGGGGACATGTCCCTTACAGTAGACGGGGCATCGGGCGGGTCTTGTGTCGCATCCGCAAGTGCAGGATACTTGGGACATGATACGGATTTTCGGCGTTTTCACAATCATTTGCGCGACTCTTGCCAGCGCCGGGGCGGTCCGGTCCGACGCGCCGGTAACGATCTTTGCGGCGGCGTCGTTGCGCGGCGCGCTGGAGGCGGCGCTGGACGGGTCCGGGATCGAAGCCCGCGTGTCATATGGCGGGTCGGGGACCATGGCGCGGCAGGTGGCGCAGGGCGCCCCGGCGGATTTGGTGATTCTGGCCAATGTGACCTGGATGGATTGGCTGGAAGAGAATGGGCATATTGAGGTCTCGACCCGCAGGGACCTGTTGGGCAACCGGCTGGTTCTGGTTGGGCCGCGGGGCGCGGAAGATCTGGGCGAGTTGAACGCCGACATCCTGCTGGAGCGTCTGGATGCGGGGCGGCTTGCCGTGGGTCATACAGAGGCGGTGCCGGCCGGCATCTACGCGCGGGAATGGATGCAGGCGGCTGGCGTTTGGGAGGCACTGCGACCACAGCTGGCCGAGACGGAAAATGTCCGCGCCGCGCTTGCCCTGGTGTCGCGCGGCGAGGTGCCGTTGGGCGTGGTGTATGCCAGCGATGCGCAAGCCGATCCGGGGGTGCAAGTCCTGGCCCGGATCGACCTGGAATTGCACGCATCGATTGTCTATCCCATGGCACTGGTCACGGGCCGCGATAGCGATGGCGCGCGAGCCGTGCTTGAACATCTGGCCTCCGAAAGAGCCGAAGACGCCTTTGTTGCGCATGGCTTTACGCGTGTCGGGGATTCGCCATGACCCTTGGCCTTGGCGAGGCTGAGTGGGCCGCGCTGACGCTGTCTCTGAAAGTGTCGGCATGGGCCGTGGTGATCAGCCTGCCGCCGGCCATCGCGGTGGCCTGGGTGCTGGCCCGGAAGAGGTTTCCGGGCAAGGCGCTGCTGAGTGCGCTGGTGCATCTGCCGCTGGTTCTGCCACCGGTGGTGACCGGGTACTTGCTGTTGCTGACATTCGGGACGAACGGGGTCGTTGGCCGGACGTTGGCGGACTGGGGTATCGTTCTGGCCTTTCGCTGGACCGGGGCGGCGCTGGCGGCGGGGATCATGGGATTTCCGCTGATGGTGCGGGCGATCCGGCTGGCGATCGAGGCGGTGGACCCCAAGCTGGAAGCGGCGGCTGAGACATTGGGCGCGGGGCGGGCGGCACGGTTTCGCACGGTGACGCTGCCGCTGATCGCGCCGGGCATCCTGGCGGGGGTTGTGCTGGGGTTTGCCAAGGCGATGGGAGAGTTCGGCGCGACCATAACATTCGTCGCCAACATCCCCGGTGAGACGCAGACGCTGCCCTCGGCGGTTTACGCCTTCCTGCAGGTGCCGGGCGGCGAGGCGGCGGCGATCCGCCTTGTCCTGCTGGCTATCATCGTGGCACTTGGCGCGGTTCTGGTGTCGGAATGGCTGGCCCGGCGCGTGGCACGGCGCATCGGGCAGGAGACACCGCGATGAGTCTGAGCGTCGAGATCGGGCATCGGTTTCCCGGGCTGGACCTGGACGTGGCGTTCGAGGCCGGCGCCGGGGTGACCGCGCTTTTCGGGCCATCGGGCGCCGGTAAATCCAGCGTCGTCAATGCGATCGCCGGGTTGTTGCGGCCTGATGCCGGACGGATCGCGCTGGCCGACACGGTGTTGTTCGACGGCGCGCAAGGGGTGCATCTGCCGGCGGCGCGACGGCGCATCGGCTATGTCTTTCAAGACGGTCGGCTGTTTCCGCACATGAGCGTCGGGGTCAATGTCGAATACGGGGCGCGGTTCTCGCCGGGGGGGCTGGACCAAACAGAGATGGATCGGGTCGTGACCCTGTTGGGGCTGGAGGCGCTGCTGGAGCGCCGGCCCGGGACGCTGTCGGGCGGTGAAAAACAGCGGGTCGCGCTGGCGCGGGCGTGGTTGTCGCGGCCACGATTGCTGTTGATGGACGAGCCGCTGGCGGCGCTCGACGAGCCGCGCAAGGACGAGATTTTCCCCTATCTGGAACGGCTGCGCGACGTGGCGCAGGTGCCGATCGTCTACGTGTCGCACAACCTTGCCGAGGTGGCGCGGTTGGCCGACGAGTTGGTGGTAATGCAGTGCGGGCAGGTGGTGCTGTCGGGCAGGGCCGAGGCCGTGCTGAGCGACCCCAAGGCGCTGCCGCTGGTGGGAATCAGGGAGGCGGGCGCGATCCTGCCTGCGCGTGTGGCCGAGCACGGGCCGGACGGCTTGAGCCGTTTGACGTTGTCGGGGGGCGAGTTGTTGTTGCCCGGTGTGTTGGCGCCGGAGGGCAGCACGATCCGGCTGCGGGTGCTGGCGCAGGATGTTCTGCTGTCGAAGGCGGCGCCCGAGGGTCTGTCGTCGCACAATGTGCTGCCTGTCGCTGTTATGGCTCTGCATCGCGGGATGGGGCCGGGCGTTGCGGTACAGCTCTGCGCAGGCGACGATGTGTTCTTGGCGCGGATCACGCAAAGGGCGGCGACCCAGATGGGGCTAGAGCCCGGCATGACGTGCTTTGCGATCCTGAACGCAACCGCGATCCCGCGTGGCAGTATCGGCGGCGCGGCGGGTGTATCGCCGGGGTGAAATCCGACCGTTGACATTTCTGACTAAATCAATCAGAAATACGTGAAGCCAGCCTGCAAGGTCAGCCATCCCCCGAAATCGCAAGCAATGGAGCGCGATCATGCGTGTGATGCCTCACCCCGAAAATGCTGGCCGAGAGCCGCGGCAAAAACTGATGCCGGAACCTCGATCATTCACCCTTCTCGACGCCGCGATGACAAGCGGGCTGTGCCTTGACCTGATGTTGGAGCGGCTGTTGCAGACCGCCGGGGAGCCGGGGGCATGATCCGCGCGCAGACAAAGGAGATGCCGCAGCTTGTGGCGGCAAGCGAGGCGGGCGAGGCGAACGACACCGCCCATGATGCGCGCGAGCTGACGCGCGGACAAACGACCGCGCAGATCACGCTGGATGGCAAGGTCTACACTTTGCGGATCACGCGCGCGGGCAAGTTGATCCTGACCAAATGACGCCCCAAAGCCGGACCGGGTAAACTATTTTTGTCAGGTTTCTGCTGGCAAGTTCCGGCAGGATGTGGCAGCGAAAGGCGGTTATTTCCACGAGGGACCCGCCAGATGTCGGAAAGCTTGCTGCATCGCCTGGCTTGGATCATCGTCGCGCTCTGCGTGGCGCCAATCCTCGCGTCGGCGCTGGCGGCCTTCACCGGTGACCTGGAGACATGGCGCAACGTGCTGTCCAGCGTGCTGCCGCGCTACACCGCGACGACGCTGGTCTTGGTGGTGGTGGTGGGCGTGTCCACGGGCGTGATCGGGTCTGTCACCGCGTGGTTGGTGACGGTCTATCGCTTTCCCGGGCACCGATGGCTGGAGATCGCGCTGGCGCTGCCGCTGGCCTTTCCGGCCTATGTTCTGGCCTATGCCTATACCTATCTGCTGGATCATCCCGGCCCGGTACAGACGATGTTGCGGGATGTGACGGGATGGGGGCCGCGCGACTACTGGTTTCCCGAGATCCGAAGCCTGGGCGGGGCAGCACTAATGCTGATCATCGTGCTTTATCCATATGTTTACCTGCTGGCGCGGGCGTCGTTCCGGCAGCAATCGTCGAACGCCTTTCTTGTGGCGCGGACGCTGGGGCAATCCCCGATGAAGGCCTTCTGGCGCGTGGCGCTGCCCATGGCGCGGCCCGCCATCGCGGGGGGCGCGCTGCTGGCGGTGATGGAGACGATTGCCGACTATGGCACCGTCGCGTTCTTCAACGTGCAGACCTTTGCCACCGGCATCTATCAGGCGTGGTTTTCGCTGGGGGACCGGCCCGCGGCGGCGCAACTGTCGCTGTGCCTGCTGATGTTCGCCCTGCTGGTGGCGGGGCTGGAGCGGGCGCAACGGGGGCGCGCTCAGACCGCAGGCCGGGGCGCACGGTTCGAAGCGCTTGAGAAACCGCGCCTGACCGGTGGCGCGGGATGGATCGCGACACTGATCTGTGTGGTGCCGGTCCTGCTCGGGTTCATCGTGCCGGTGATCATGCTGGGCACGATGGCCGTTGGATCGGGCCAGAACCTGTTCGCGGCGCGCTATATAGGTTTCATGCAGAACTCGGTGGTGCTGGCCACGGTGGCATCGGTGTTGACGGTGCTGGGCGCGATCCTGATCGGATTCCGCGCCCGGACCCGCCCGACGCGGGCCAGCAAGATGTTGGTGGTCGGTGCGGGGCTGGGCTATGCGGTGCCGGGCGGGGTCATCGCGGTGGGGTTGATGGTGCCGATGGCGGGACTGGACAACCTGATCGACAGGTTCATGGAAAACAACTTCGGGATCGACACCGGCCTGCTGATCACCGGCTCGATCTGGCTGATGGTGCTGGCCTACATGACGCGGTTCATGGCCGCGGCCCTGAACGCCTATGACAGCGGCATGGCGACCGTGCCGGGGCATTTTGATGCCATTGGGCGGTCGCTGGGGCAGTCGGGACCGAAGCTGTTGATGCGGGTGCATCTGCCGGTGGCGCGGTCGTCGGTGTTGACGGCGCTCTTGATCGTGTTCGTGGATGTGATGAAGGAATTGCCCGCCACGCTGATCCTGCATCCCTTCAACTTTCAGACGCTGGCGGTGCAGGCGCACCGGCTGGCCGCGGATGAACGGCTGCACGAGGCGGCGGTGCCGTCGCTGGTGCTGGTGGCGTTCGGGCTGTTGCCGGTGATCGTGCTGTGCCGGTCCATCGGGCGCGAGGAACCCGGGCGCCGGGCGGCGCGACTGGGTGCGGCTGTGAAGGCAGGGTAAAGCGGTTTCGCCGCGGGCTGCGCCCGCGTCGACCGGGACGAGAGGCGCTGCCTCTCGCGCTCTCCGGGATATTTCTGGCCAGAGGAAGATCTGTGGCAGTGATAGCGCCGGCCCACGGCGTGGTGGTGGGCCGGTGCGTAATCGGTTCAACTTGTCTGAAGATAGCTTTCGAGGCTGTCGTCCAGCGCATCCTTCCACGGGGTGTGGTGCGCGGGCGCCTGCTTGTTCGTCATTGGCGAGACATAACCGTGGTCGCGGAAGGCCATGATGTCCTTCTTCTTGTGCTTTTTCCAAGCGTAGAACTGCTGGCAGGCCATCTCGAGGTCAAAGCTGGGATAGTCGGTTTCGGCGATCAGCTCCTCGATATAGTCGCCCTGGTAGCGGATGCAGGCGTAATCGTCCTCGAGCGCGTCCTCGTCGGCCTGGCGCTTTTTCCAATCGGCCTCCATCGTGGCTTTGTCGGGCAGGGCGATCTTGCCCATGATGCAGTCGCGCACCCACCAGGCCTGGGCGTCGAACATGTTGAAGGTGAACCACTGGTCCTGCATGCCGAGGTAGAACATCTTGGGGTTCTCGATCCAGACGACGCCCTTGTAGAGATCGTCGGAGGCCAGCCGGTTGGCGGTCTTCAGGCGCAGGTCGTCGGGCAGGAACGGGAAATGGTGCTTGTAGCCGGTGCACAGGATGATCGCATCCACCTCGCGGGTGTGACCGTCGGAGAAATAGGCGGTCTTGCCGTCGACCTTTTCCAGCGCCGGAACTTCGTCCCAGTTGTCGGGCCAGTCATAGCCCATGGGCCCCGAGCGATAGCAGGTGGTGATCGAGTTGGCGCCGTATTTCCAGCATTGCGAGCCGATATCCTCGGCCGAATAGGACGACCCCATCAGGAGGATGTCCTTGCCCTCGAACTCGCGGGCATCGCGGAAGTCGTGGGCGTGCAGGATGCGGCCGTTGAATGTGTCGAAGCCCGGGTAGTGGGGCACGTTGGGCGTGGAGAAGTGGCCGGTGGCGACGATGACGTTGTCAAACTCTTCCTCGGATTCGGTGTCGGCCTTGGAATCGCGGGCGGTGATGGTGAACTTTTCGGTCTTGTCATCGTAGCGGATGTCGCGGACCACGTGGTTGAAGCGGATCCAGTCGCGCACGCCGGCCTTTTTCACACGGCCTTCGATATAGTCGAAGAGCACGGCGCGGGGCGGGTAGCTGGCGATCTCCTTGCCGAAATGTTCGTCGAACGTGTAGTCGGCGAATTCCAGACCCTCCTTGGGGCCGTTGGACCAAAGGTAGCGGTACATCGAGCCATGGCAGGGTTCGCCATCCTCGGCGACGCCGGTGCGCCACGTGTAGTTCCACAGGCCGCCCCAGTCGCTTTGTTTTTCGTAGCAGACGATGTCGGGGATCTCGGCGCCCTTGTCTGCGGCGGATTGGAACGCGCGCAACTGCGCCAGTCCGGAGGGTCCTGCGCCGATGACGGCAACTCTTTTCTTGGCCATTCTAATTTATCTCCCTAGATTGGTGTGGACCAATTATTGACTTTGGTTCTTTTGGTTCCTTTTACTAAGCCAAAGACTGGACCAGTCTGTCAAGGATTCCTTAAGGGAGCGTGCGGTGGCCGCGGAAACATCAAGTTTTGCTCAGAGATTGGCCCTGTCGGGAGTCATGCCGCGCCTGTCGGTGGGCATGGCGCGGACGGTTGATATCGGTTTCCTTGCGCCCTTGTCGGGGCAGGCGGAAAGCTGGGGACTGCCCGGATTGCAGGGCTGCCGCATCTGGGAGCGGTGGCTGAACAACGCGGGCGGGGTGCTGATCGGGGGGCGGCGCTATCCGATCCGTATTCACGCATATGATTGTGGAGAAAGCGTTGACGCGGCGCGCGAGGGGGCGCAGGCGCTCATGCGCGAGCATGACATCAAGCTGATGATGATGCTGGGCGGGGACGCCTATCGCGCGGTGGGCCAGACCTTGATGGACAAGCGGATCCTGACCTCGACCCTGTTGCCGTCGGACCTGTCGCCAGACGCGCCCTATCTGATTGCGCCGTCGGAGGTGCATCCGGTCTACGTGGTGACCGGGGTGGAGTGGCTGACCAGGCAACGCCCGGAGCTGAAGACCGTTGCGCTGTGCGCGCAGCAGGACGGGATGGGCCTGCCGTCGCTGGCCACGTATCGCGCGGCGTTCAAGGCGGCGGGGATCGAGATCGTGCACGAGGTGCAGTACCCCGCCGAGGGCGCGCCGGCGGAGAACGTGGTGGGCCCGATGCTGGCCGCAAAGCCGGACATCCTGTGCTGGTGCACGAGCTATACGCCAATGGTGCACGCGATGACGGAGTATGCCCACGCCCAAGGTTTCAAAGGGCAAATCCTGTCCTGCACCTGCGATCACTATGACCGGCTGGTCGAGCGGCTGGGGACGGAGTTCATGGAGGGGCTGGTGTTCCAGTTTCCCGATTTCGACGATCCGGCGTTGAGCGAGAAGGCGTTCTTTTTCAACCGGCCCCATGCGTTTTACGAGGAATACAACGCGCTCTATCCCGACAGTTGGACGGCGGTGAGCTGGGAGTATGCGGCGATCCTGGATATCTGGCATGCCGCGGTCGAGAAGGCCGACAGCGTCGCGCCGGCAAGTGTGCTGGCGGCGATGAAACAATTGGGCGAGGTGACCCACGCCTTTGGCCCTGCCGAGTGGTGGGGTGCGGAGGTTTTCGGGATCGACAATGCGCTGGTGGGTGACTGGCCGGTGGTGCGGATCGAGGAAGGGCGGGCCCGGGTCGTGGGGTTCGGATCGGTGCCGGGATGGCTGCGGCGGTACGAGGATCTGCTGCGTGCCGAGATGCGTGACCTGGGGCAGATGTGGCAGCAGCGGTTGTCTTATGAGCGGGTACTGGCGTTGGGAGCGCGGGTGGTGCAGGACGACGATGCGACTCAAAGGTAAATGCGGTGCAAAGTCCGAAGTACACGTCGGTATCGCGTCGGTATGTCCGACTGTATTGCGTCGGTGCGTTATTGCGACCCCCCGGTGTGAACAGGGCGTGCGGTGCAAAAGTCTTTTGAAGACTTTTGCCAAGACTTTTCGAAAAAGTCTTGGCCCTGCGTTAACCGGGGTTAAGACGCGTCAATCGTCTTGCAGAAGCAGTTTCTGTTCTTCGACGAGATGCAGCTTGATGAACTCCACCGCCTGACCGACATCGCGCGAGGCGATGGCATTGTAGAGCGTGTTGTAGCGTTTCTGGTACTCCTGCATCCGGCGCGGCGTGAGCGCGCGGCGGCGCAGGCGGGTGCGATAGCTTTCATGGTAGGTGTCGATGGCCAGACGGTAGCACGAGGCCAGAAGCGCGTTGCCGGTGCCTTCGGCGATCTGGATGTAGAGCTGTTCCTCGAGCGCGATGAAGGCGTCGATATCGGTGGTCACGGTTTCGATCCGCGACAGGGTTTCCGACAGCGCGGTGAGCATGCGCGGGGTCATGTTCACCACGGCCAGCCGGACGATCTCGGGTTCCAGGATGCCACGAACGACGAGGTGATCGAGGGGGCTGGTCTCGCCGGCGACGGAATCGGGCGAGGGGGCGGTCTGGGGCGTGGAGCGGTAGGTGACGAAGCTGCCGGCACCGGGGCGGCGGCGGATGACCTCCTGGCCTTCGAGCACGTCGAGCGCCTCGCGCACGGTGTTGCGGGCGACGCCCAGTTCGGCGGCCAGCGTGCGTTCCGAGGGCAGGCGGGTGTCGCGAGGATATTCCTCGGACTTGATGCGCGCGAAAAGCGTGTCGACGACGATCTGCACGGTGGCGCCGACCGGGTGGGCGAGGCGGATCTCGGGAGGAGTGTCTTCGGCGTGTGTGCTCATCGGACCAGACCAATTTCGGTATAACTGGTATAAATTGGTCTGGTGGGCGCGTAAAGCGTGGTCATGCCCGCCACCCGCGTGATATGTGGGGCGCATGACCGAGCCTGCAGCTTTCCTGTCCAGCTTCCAGACCGTCGAGGCGGATTGGATCGACTATAACGAGCATATGAACATGGGCTATTACACCGTCCTGTTCGACCGCGCGGCCGACGAGGCCTATGCCGAGATCGGTTTCGGGCCGGAGTATCGTGCCGCCACCGGGTGCACCACATACACGGCGGAGTTCCATGTGCGCTATCTGCGCGAGCTGAAGCTGGGCGACCGGGTGCAGGGCGCGTTTCGCATTCTCGATCATGACGAGAAGCGGTTTCACAGCTTTCAGGAGCTGATCCGCGAAGATGGCACTGTGGTGGCCACGGGCGAGGGGATCGCCCTGCATGTCGATCAGTCGGGGCCGAAAGTGGCGCCGATGCCGGAGACGGTCCTGGCGCGGCTGCGCGCGGTGGCAAAAGCGCATGCGACATTGCCGCGCCCCGAGGCGGCGGGACGTGGCATCGGGTTGCGGCATCGCGGCTAGTGTCGGCTCCCGAAGCCGAGTGCCTGTGTCAGAAAAGCTTCGTAGAACTCGGTCGCAGAATTGGACATGAAGACCGACGGCTTTAGCGGAATGTCGCGGGTGCGAGCTTGCGGTGATGTGGTGGCGGGACCAGAAAATTCGTACGAATTTTCTGGGCCTTGGAATTTTCATACGAAAATTCCGGGGCGTCAGAGGCCGAGCTTTTGCGCGACGATCTGGTTGACGGCCTTGGGGTTGGCCTTGCCGCCCGTGGCCTTCATCACCTGGCCCACGAACCAGCCCGCGAGCTTGGGGTTTTGCTTGGCCTTTTCGACCTGCGCGGGGTTGTCGGCGATGATCTGGTCGACTGCCGCTTCGATGGCGCCGGTGTCGGTGACCTGTTTCATGCCGCGGTCTTCGACGATCTGCGCGGGGTCGCCGCCCTCGGTATAGACGATCTCGAAAAGGTCCTTGGCGATCTTGCCCGAGATGGCGTCGGAGGCGATGAGATCCACGATGCCGCCCAACTGCGCGGGGGAAACCGGGCTGTCGGTGATGGCGTGGTCGTCCTTCTTGAGGCGGCCGAAAAGCTCGTTGATGACCCAGTTCGCAGTCAGCTTGCCGTCGCGGCCCGCGGCGGCTTCCTCGAAGAAGGCGGCGTTCTCGTGCTCGGCGGTCAGGACGTTGGCGTCATATTCCGACAGGCCGAAATCCTTGACGAAGCGCGCCTTTTTCTCGTCGGGCAATTCAGGCAGCGAGGCTTTGATGTCGTCGATCCAGCCCTGTTCGATCTCCAGAGGCAGAAGGTCGGGGTCGGGGAAGTAGCGGTAATCATGCGCCTCTTCCTTGGAGCGCATCGAGCGGGTTTCGTTCTTGTCCGGATCGTAGAGGCGGGTTTCCTGGACGACGCTGCCGCCGGATTCCACAATGGCGATCTGGCGGCGGGCCTCAACGTCGATGGCCATCTGGATGAAGCGCATGGAGTTCATGTTCTTGATCTCGCAGCGGGTGCCAAGATGCGAGAAATCCCCCGTTTCGCGGTATTTCTCATACGCCCCCGGCTGGCAGATCGACACGTTGACGTCGGCGCGCAGGTTGCCGTTTTGCATGTTGCCATCACAGGTGCCCAGATAGCGCAGGATTTGGCGCAGCTTGCCGACATAGGCGGCGGCCTCTTCGGGGCCGCGGATATCGGGGCGGCTTACGATTTCCATCAGGCACACGCCGGTGCGGTTGAGATCGACGAAGGACATGGCGGGGTCCATGTCGTGGATCGACTTGCCGGCGTCCTGTTCCATGTGGATGCGCTCGATCCGCACGAGGCGGGCGATGCCGGGCTCCATGTCCACGAGGATTTCGCCTTCACCCACCAGCGGCTCGTAAAGCTGGGAGATCTGGTAGCCCTGCGGCAGGTCGGGGTAGAAGTAGTTCTTGCGGTCGAAGGCCGATTTGAGGTTGATCTGCGCCTTGAGGCCTAGGCCGGTGCGCACCGCCTGTTCGACGCAGAATTCATTGATGACGGGCAGCATGCCGGGCATGGCGGCGTCGACGAAGGCGACGTTGGAATTGGGCTCGGCGCCGAATTTGGTGGACGCGCCGGAAAAGAGCTTGGCGTTCGAGGCCACCTGCGCGTGGACCTCCATCCCGATGACGAGTTCCCAGTCCTGTTTTGCCCCGGCGATCACTTTGGGTTTCGGGGTCTCATAGGTCAGGTCCAGCATGTCTGCGTGCTCCGTTCAGGTATCAGCGCGGTTCTAGGCCAGAGCGAAGGCGCGGGCAAGGGCGTCTGCGCGCCGGGCTTGGCGGACGTGCGGTTGAGCGTTAGACTGGTCGCATTGATTTAAGGTTGTGCCGGTTTTTCCGCCAAATTTCTTTTCAAGACAAAGGTCTGCTCATGCCCAAGAACATCATCCTGCTTTGCGACGGGACTTCGAACGAGATTGCCCGCAACCGGACCAATATCCTGCGGCTTTACGGCTGTCTGAAGAAGGACGAGCATCAGCTGGTGTTCTACGATCCCGGGGTGGGAACGTTCGGTGCCGAGAATGCCTGGCTGTCCTTCTGGCGCCGGGCGGTGGAGGTCTGGGGGCTGATCACGGGCTGGGGACTGGATGCCAATGTGAAGGAGGCCTACCGCTTTCTGGTGGAGCATTACGATGACGGCAAACGCGAGAACGTAACCGACGAGGAGCCGGACCGCATCTATATCATCGGGTTCAGCCGGGGCGCCTATACCGCGCGGGTGCTGGCGGGGTTCATCCATGCGCTGGGGCTGATCGACGCGCGGAACCTGAACCTGCTGAACTATGCCTACCGGGCCTACAAGAATATCGGTCGGGCGACGGGGCGGGACGTGACCGACGCGCGGGAACCCGAGCGCAACCCCTTTGCCGAGGTGCGTCTGTTCGAGCGGATGCTGCGGCCGCGGCGGCCCGCGATCCGGGCGCTGGGCCTTTTTGATACGGTGGGATCGGTGATCGAGTGGAGTGCGCGCCTGCCACGTATCCGCAACCATGCGCATGTGTCCGAGAACCCTTCGGTGCGGTCGGTGCGCCATGCGGTGGCGATCGACGAGCGGCGCACGATGTACCTGCCGACGCCGTGGCCCGGGGGCGGCGAATACTGGGGCAGCGCGTCCCGACCCCGCGACGAGAGCAAAATCGCGCCGCAGGACGTGGACGAGGTGTGGTTTTCCGGCGTGCATGGCGATGTGGGCGGCGGCTATCCCGAAAAGCGCAGCCAGCTGGCGAAATTCCCGCTGGCCTGGATGATCGACGAGCTGCGCCCGCTGGGGGTAAAGTTCAAGGAGGGTACGGTGCGGCGGCTGGTTCTGGGAGACGATCCGGAGGGGCGGTATGTGGCGCCCGACCCGCTGGCGCCGCATAACGTGTCGATGAAAGGCATCTGGAAGGTGGTTGAGTTCCTGCCGTTCTACAAGACGCGCTACAGCCTGAGCCGGCGCAAGACGTTCCTGGGGTTCTACCTGCCGCTCTGCGAGTATCGGCATGTTCCCGAGGGCGCGCGGGTGCATGCCTCGGTTTTCGTCCGGCGCGGAACGAAGGCGGATTACCCGCAGCCGAATATTCCGGACGATCATGTGGTGGTGGGAGAGGTCGAGGGGGACGCCTGAAGGCATGGAACAATGGTCCGGGTCCTTGGTTGTTCAACGATGTTGCACCACCACTGCGAAGGCGTCGTGCTCACGAGTGCCGGTTGTGCGGGACAAAGCGGACGTTCACGAGTGAGGCGAGCGTCAGCCCCTGGGGTGGCGACCCGACGCCAATTATGAAGCACTTTATGCCTGCCGAATACATCCTCGCAATGATCGTTGCGCCCAGCCTCGCTATATCGCCAGCCCAAGGGAGGGGCTGACGATGGCCGGGCCGCTACGCGGCTGTTAACCGGCTGGGTGCTCGACAGGGGTGTTCCACACGGGCTCATTGCCGCCAAATCGACGACGCTGGAATGACACCGCCTGCATCTCGTCAAAGCGTGGGCAGGCGGTACATGCCCTGTCGCGAAAAGGCGAGTGAGGAGCCGTCCGCGATATGGCCGGCGAAGCGGGCGGCGATGATGCGCAGGGCGGTCTGCCGGCCCTTGGCGATAAGCGCGCGGCGCGACGGCAGGAGCGGCGCGTGGCCCGGCATCAGCAGGGTCTGGGACCAGATAAGAGGATGCAGTTCCTGCAGGTGATGTTCGAGGATCCAATCGACGCAGTCGTGGATCTCGGCCCTTGTGCGGTCGGCATGGGGTGAGAGCACCCTGCCACCCGCGCCGGGCGCCATGGCGATGGCGCAGAAGGCGGCGAGAAGATTGATGATGTGCTGGTCGTCCTTGCGTGCGAGAATATCGTGCAGCCCTTCGACGAAGAAATTGGGTTCCAGCAGGTCGAGCGCGTGCGGGTCCAGTGCCAGCGCATCGAGATAGGCCCAGGTATAGGCGCCGGCGCCCCAAGTGTCTTCGGTGCGGGCGGCGATGCGGCGGGCGGCGACTTCGAGTGCTTTGACCCCACCGGAATGGGGCGACAGGATGTGACGCCCCATGGCGCGGATATGGCGATGGCCGTCGGGGTCGAGCGTGATCAGGGCCTCGTATTCCTCGGCCACGCGGCGACCGCGCGTTTCACAGGCGGCGATCAGCGCGCAACGGGCGGCGGCGATCGAGGGCGCGTCGATGGCGGGGCCGTCATAGGGCTCCAGAATGGCGTCGGCGCTGGCGATATGCCCTGATATGGCGCGGGCGGCGGCGGTGGGGTCGTCGCGCGCCGCGATGTTGCGCCAGGCCCAGGCGATGTCGATATGCGCCAGCGCCACGACGAGGGCCGAGGGGTAGTCGCCCGGCATCTCGTCCAGCACCTCCTCCAGCGCCTCGATGGCCTCGGGGGCCGGGTGCTGGCCGTCATGCAGGGCGTCTTCGGCGGCGGCGACGATATCGCTGCGCGCGCCGGCGGCCAGCAGGAGCGAGGCAGTCTCGCCCCCCGGGGTGGCGAGGCGGGTGTGATCGGCATACTGGATCTTGTCCGACAGGGTATCCCAGGAGTCTTGCCGGGCGAGTTTCTGGCCACGGTCCTGGTGGGTGGCGCGGGCCATTTCCTCGTCCGAGACGGGCAGGGACGGGACGATGATGCGCTTGGCCAGGGAATCTATATCCTCGGCTGTGCGACGCGGCGCCGTCTCGGCGCTGGCAGGTGCTCTGCGCTTGCCAAACCACTTGCGAAGGCCGCGCGGCGCCTTGGTGGAATGGGGGCGGGGCGCGCCGTTCTGCGCGCTGGCATGTCGGGGCTGTCGTGCCATACTTCGGCCTGCTCGTTATCTCAGGGTCTTTCTGGCCGGGCAATCCGGCCAAAAAGCGGCATTGCTGCGGAGACAAGAGGGAATTTGCCGAGCCCCCTTATAGTCTTGATTCGCGTGGGTGTTCGGGGCAGACTGCGCCGATGCTCAGGTTTGCTGCCTTCTTTTTATGCCTGTGCTTTCAGACACTTGCCGCGACCGGGGAGGACGCGGTGTTCCTGAAGGACGGTGTGGTCACGCGGGTCTCGCCCCCAGCGCGTGACGGTAACCTGCCGCGGACGCGGTGGGAGCATAAGGGCGATTCCAAGCTGTGGACACGCGCGGCGCTGGCCGCGCTGAAGGATCACGGCAAGCCCCTGACCGACATCGTGCCGCGCGACATTGGCGACTGGTGCCCGGCCTATCCCAATGCCGGCCCCGCGCAAAGGCGGGCCTTTTGGGTCGGCTTCCTGTCGGCGCTGGTGAAGCATGAGAGCACTTATCGTTCCTACGCCGTGGGCGGGGGCGGGCGGTGGTACGGGCTGACGCAGATTCTGCCTTCGACCGCAAGGCTTTACGGGTGTCGCGGGCGGAGCGGGGGAGATTTGAAGCACGGGCCGACGAACCTGAGCTGCGCGATCCGGATCATGGCCAAGACGGTGACACGGGATGGCGTGGTGTCGCGGGGCATGCGCGGTGTGGCCGCCGACTGGGGCCCGTTGCACAGCCGCAGCAAACGGACCGACATGATGGCGTGGACGCGGCGGCAGACCTATTGCAAGCCGATGAACAGCGTGCGCCCAAGGGTGCGGCCGGATGACCTTGTGGTTGTGCGGACATTGCCCGAACCCGAGGCGATCGGGACTGAGCCCGTGGTTCAGGACCTGCCGGAGGTTGTCGGGGGCGAAGCCGCTGTGAGTGAAGTGCCGGCGGCCGCCAATGCGGCGCCCGAGCCTCAGCCGATTCCGGTCGCCGAGTAACCTCGATCACTTGATGCGGAAGGCGCGGCCGATCTCGTCCAGCGCCTCGCGCTGCCTGGCGTTGAGATCGCCGTTGCTGGCCTGTGTCGTGGCGGTGATGACCGACAGGAGCGGCTCGAAACCGGTCTGGCTGTCGAGCTTGTAGAGCTTTCTCGAAGGTCAGGTGCCGCGGATGCGGGTCACCATTTCGGTCGTGTCTGGGCTGAGGTCGGGCGTGGCGAGGATGCGGTCGAGCTGGGACTTGATGAGGCCCTGGCGGGTGTCGTCGTAGCGCCGCCATGTCTCGAAGGCCGAGCACATCCGCGCGGTGGTTTGCGGGTTGAGGGGGTCGAGCTTGATCAGCCAGTCGGCCAGAAGGTCGTAGCCCGCGCCGGAGGCGTGGTGAAAGCCCGCCGCGTTCATCGTGAGCGCGCCGAGGGTGGCGCGGAAGCGGTTGGGGTTTTTCATCGTGAAATCAGGGTGTTCGGTGAGGCGGGCCGCTGTTGCGGCCGCGTCTTCGGGGGCGGCGTGGACGACCTGCATCATGAACCACTTGTCGATCACGAGGCGGTCGTTCTGCCACTGGTCGTAGAAGGATTGCGTGGCCGCCGCGCCCTTGCCGGCCTGAAGCAGGCAGGAGAAGGCGGCAAGCTGCTGGGTCATGTTGTCGGCGGCGTCGAACTGCTTTTGCGCCTCTGCGCCGCCGTCGAGCCGGTTGATGAGGCTGAGGGCGGCGTTGGCGAGCGACCGGGCGCCGGATTGTTCGGCATTGGGCTGGTAGGGCTCGGACACCTGGAACTGGGCGTAGAGCCGCGTGGCGGTGTCCTGCATCCGTTCGGCACGGGCGTGGCGCAAGGTCTCGATGGCGTCCCAGATCGCCTGCGGGTCGGGCGTGGTGCCGGTGTCATGGAGCGTCTGGGCGAGGTCGTCCTGGCTGGGCAGGCCGAGGGCGAGGGCACGGAAGGCCGGGTCGAGGCTGTCGTCGCGGGCCATGGTGTGCACGGCGTCTATGTAGGCCTCGTCCGGCGCGGCGCCGTCGCGGATCATGGCGATGAGGGCGTCGCGGGCAAGGTCGCGTCCTGCCTCCCACTTGTTGAACGGGTCGGTGTCGTGGGCGAGCAGGAAGGCGCGTTCGTCGTTGGTGGTCTCGCGCTGAACGATCACCGGCGCGGAGAAGCCGCGAAGGATGGAGGGGATGGGTTTCGACGACAGCCCCTCGAAGGTAAAGCTTTGTTTCGCTTGCGTCATTTCGAGCACTTTTGTGGGCTGCACCTCGTCGCCATTGGGCGACAGCAGGCCGACCGCGATGGGGATGACGCGGGGCGGCTTGTCGTCCTGTCCCGGGGTGGGAGGCGTGTGCTGTTCGAACGTCAGGGTGTAGGTGCCGTCTGCGTAGTCTTCGGACACAGAGACGCGCGGGGTGCCGGCGTCCTCGTACCAGCGTTTGAATTGGGCAAGGTCGCGGCCGGTGGTGTCCTCGAACACCTTCAGCCAATCCTCGATCGTGGCCGCGTCGCCGTCGTGGCAGGTGAAATAGAGGTCGAGGGCCTTGTAATAGGCCTCTTCCCCGACGAGAGTCTTCAGCATCCCGATGAGTTCGGCGCCTTTTTCGTACACTGTGGCGGTGTAGAAATTGTTGATTTCGACAAAGCTGGCGGGGCGGACGGGGTGCGCCAAGGGCCCGTTATCCTCGCGGAACTGACGGGCGCGCAGGGTGATGACGTCGTCGATGCGCTTGACGGGTTCCGAGCGCATGTCGGCGGTGAACTGGGCGTCGCGGAAGACGGTGAGACCTTCCTTGAGACAAAGCTGGAACCAGTCGCGGCAGGTGATGCGATTGCCGGTCCAGTTGTGGAAATACTCGTGGGCGATGATCGCCTCGATCCGCTGGAAATTCATGTCGGTCGAGGTTTCGGGGCTGGCCAGCACGGCGGAGGAGTTGAAGATGTTCAGCCCCTTGTTTTCCATGGCACCCATGTTGAAGTCGTCGACCGCGACGATGTTGAAGATGTCTAGATCGTATTCGCGGCCATAGACGTCTTCGTCCCATTTCATGGACTTCTTCAGCGCCTCCATGCCGAAGGCGCATTTGTGTTCGTCACCGGGGCGGACCCAGATGTTGAGTTCCACGTCCTTGCCGGATTTCGTGGTGAAGGTGTCGGGGTGGTTGACGAGGTCGCCCGCCACCAGCGCGAAAAGATAGGCGGGCTTGGGCCAGGGGTCGTGCCATTCGGCGAAACCGTCGCCGGATGCGCCGGGGTTGCCGTTGGAGAGCTTGATGGGCGCGTCGCCCTCGATGCGGACGTCAAAGGTGGCCATCACGTCGGGGCGGTCGGGATAGTAGGTGATCTTGCGAAAGCCCTCGGCCTCGCACTGGGTGCAATACATGCCGTTTGACATGTAGAGACCTTCGAGCGCGGTGTTCTCGATAGGCGCGATTTCGACCTCGGCCTCCCACGTGAAGGGGGTGTCGGGGGCCTGCATGGTGAGGCCGTGGGGCGTGACTTCGGGCGTGATCTCGGCGCCGTCGATGCGCGCGGAGATGAGCGTCAGGTCCTCGCCGTTGAGGCGCAGGGGGCCGCCGGGGCCTTCGGGGTTGGGACGGAAGGCGATCTTGCTGAGAACGCGGGTCTTTTCCGGGTCGAGGCGGAAAGTGAGCGAGACGTGATCCACCATATGCGCGGGGGGCGTGTAATCGGCGAGGTAGATGGCTTGCGGTGCGGCGTCTTTCATCGCGTGTCTCTCCGGCTGTGCAGCGTTCGCGCGGAGGGTAGGGCGATGCGACAGGGGAGGCAACGCGGAAAGCGGATTGCGTGTACAGGCGAAGGCAAGGGCCCCTTGGCGCCGGGATGCAATTTGGCGCTTCGGAGGCTTGCCGGCCTCCGCCTGCGCCTTGAAACTAGGCGGTCCGGCTTTGGAAGTGATTAACGGGGCGGCAGATTTGCAGGCCTGCTTGTGCGCATGTTGAGGTTTTCTTATCTGTGCGGGATATTATCCTTAGGTCGTAATTGCCGCAGACGAAGGACACAGAAGGACACACATGACGCGCCCCGTGATCGGCATTGTCGGCAACAGCCACTCCATTGACGACCGCTATCCCGTGCACGCGGTGGGGCGGATGAATTCCGAGGCGGTGTCGGAGGTGTCGGACTGCATCCCCATGCTGGTGGCGAGCGACCCTGCGCTGGTGAGCGTCGAGGAATTGATGGAGATCTGCGACGGGTTCGTGCTGACCGGCGGGCGGCCCAATATCCACCCCGAGGAATATGGCGAGGCGCCCACTGAGGCGCATGGCGCGTTTGATCGCGAGCGCGATGCGCTGACCCTGCCGCTGGTGCGGGCCTGCGTGGCCAAGGGGCAGCCGATTTTGGGCATCTGCCGGGGGTTCCAGGAGGTCAACGTGGCGATGGGCGGTACGCTGCATCCCGAGATCCGCGAATTGCCGGGGCGGGACAACCACCGGATGCCGCCGGATGGCACGCTGGAGGAAAAATTCGCGCTGCGTCACGAGGTGAGCTTTGCGGAGGGCGGCGTTTTCCATCGGCTGATGGGGTCCGACAAGGTGATGACGAACACGTTGCACGGGCAGGGGATCATCCGGGAAGGCAAGAACGTCGTGATCGACGGCTATGCCTCCGATGGTACGCCCGAGGCCATTTATATCGACAGCGCGCCGGGCTTTGCGCTGGCGGTGCAGTGGCACCCCGAGTGGAATGCGGCGAACGATCCGGTCAGCCGGTGCCTGTTCGAGGCGCTGGGCGATGCGGCGCGCGCGTGGCAGGCCGGTGAGCGCGGACCGGCGCTGCGCTCGGCCTGAGGCGGGACGTCGGAAAAGTACCTAGGGCAGCTTGGGTCAGTAATGCGGGCCGTCGGTGTCTTCGATCAGCAGCGCGGCCTCGTGTTTCTTCAGGCAGGGACGGGCGGTTTCCAGGTGGTGGCCGGGGGCCGTGCGCAGTTCGGGGAAGAGGGCGAACAGTTCCTCGCGGGCGGCCTCTTCGATGGCGCCCAAGCCAACGTCGCCGGCGTGGAAGCTTTCCGTGGCGAAGCCCTCGGCGTAGATAACCTCGTGGTGGTCGAACATCAGGTGGATATAGGTGACCTCGTCGCGGGGCTGGCGCAGCACGTCGCGCCCGTCGACGAGGTGCTTGGCGGGTACCAGAACCTCGGATTCGCCAAAGAGAAGCTCGGCGCGGTAGCCGGTGTAGAGGATGCGGTGCTGCGGTGAGACCAGAAGGCCCTTGCGCGTGGGGTCGAGCGCGTTCGCGCCGACGCGGATGGGCGCGAAGCGGCCGTGGCCCTGAACGGTGCGCTTGCCGATCCAGCGGATCGGGCGCAGGCCCTGGTCGCGGGTTACGACCATGTCGCCGGGTTGCAGGGTTTCGACGGGACGGTCGCCGTGGCTGGTGAGGATCATCGTGCCGGGGGTAAAGCAGATGATGTTCTCGATCTCGGAGAAGGTGACGGGCGTGCCGTCGGCCATGGTAAAGCTGCCCGACATGCCGGTGCCGGGATCGCTGTCGGTGAATGTGATGTCGTTGCGGCCCACGTCCGGGGTGAGGATCAGCGTGTCGCCGTTGGTTTCGTTTCCCTCTCCGCCGGTGATCGAGATGGCGGCGTCGCCGGTGCCGGTGGTGTCAAGGTCCTGCAGCCTAAAAGTGTCGTCGCCGTCGCCCCCGGTGACGGTATCACCCTGATCGACGGTGATGCTGTCATTGCCGGCACCCGCGTCGACGCTGTCGGCACCGTCGCCGCCGTCGATGCTGTCGTTGCCGTCACCGCCGGTGATGCTGTCGTCGTCGAGGCCGCCGTCGATCACGTCGTGGCCTTGACCGCCCGAGATCGTGTCGTCGTCGTCCTGGCCAAAGATCGTATCGTCGCCGTCGCCGCCAAGGAGGCTGTCGGCGTTGTCGTTCGGGTTCTGGTCGGTGCCGTCGTTTGGCAGGTTATAGAACGGATAGTAAGGATAGAGCGGATTGGAGGCCGAGATGTCGCCGTAGAGCAGGTCGTTCCCGGTGCCGCCGTCGATCGTGTCGCGCCCGGCGTTGCCCTCAATCACGTCGGCGCCTGCGTCGCCGGTGATGCTGTCGGCGTCAAAGCCCGCGTCGATGGTGTCGCTGCCAGTTCCGCCGGAGATGGCGTCGTTGTCGTCGCCGGTCAGGATGCGGTCATTGCCTTCGCCGCCGTCGACGGTGTCGCGGTCGTCGAAGGGATCGCTGTCGGCGGTGTAGTTCAGGCCTGTGTTGCCGGGGTCGGTATAGCCGGTGTCGGGCAGGCCGTAGCCGTTGCCGCCGCGGGCATCCAGTAGGTCGTTGCCGTTGCCGCCCAGCAGGCTGTCGCTGCCGTTTTGCCCATAGAGGGTGTCGTTGCCGGTGCCACCCTCGATCCGGTCGTCCCCGGTGCCGCCCCGCACGGTATCGTTGCCCGCCCCCGAGGCGATGCTGTCATCGCCGCCACCCGCACGGACTGAATCCGCGTCGGTGCCGGTGGCGTTGTCGGCGGCGTCGATCGCGTCGCCCTCTGGGTCGCCTGTGTAGTTGATGTCTATGCTGTCTGCGCCGGAGGTGCCCTCGACGATATCGTCCGGGGCGGGGACGCCCATGGCAGCCAGCGCGTCCTCATCCGAAAGGTCGGCGGGGGCGATGCCGACAAGGGTGATGCTGTCGCCGTTGGGCAGGCTGAAAAGCGCGTTTCCGAAACCGTCGTCACCTACGGTGATGTCGCGGAGATTGAGCTGGTTGCCGCCCGAGTCGGTCGCGCCTGAAAGGTCCAGTCGATCCTGTCCGGTGAACGTTCCGTCGCCGTTGTCGATAGGACCTTCGAAGCCGGTCACGGTGTCGGCGCCGTCCCCGTCGGAGACCACGACCGTGTCGGTGGCGGCGTCGCCGGCGCCCAGATCGATTCTGTCATCGCCCGCGCCGCCCGCGACGGTATCGGCCCCGGCGCCGGCCAGAACCGTGTCGTTGCCGTCCCCGGCGGTCACGGAATCGTTCGCGTCGGTGGTTGCGGTCGTGGCGTAGAGTTTGACCGAGTCGAGTGACGCGCCTTCGGAGTCGCTGGCCCCGGCGCCGCGGAATTCCAGCGTGCCGGTGGCGTCGCCCGCGCCGCCGGCGAGGGTGTAGGTGTAGGTCTGCCAATCGCCATCGGGGGGATCGATGGTGTCGACAAGCTGACCGTTCCAGTAGACGTCGAGCGTGTTGTCCTGCGCCGTGCCGTCATCGGCGTTGGACAGATCGCCCGCGTCGAAGCTGAGCTGGTAGATCGCGTCCGGCTGAAGGCCCGCGACGGTCTGGGAGATCACGAGCTGCTGGCCCGCGCCCCCCTCCATGTCGAGCCAGTTGGCGCCGTCTGTGGCGGTGAGCCCGCCGCGTCCGTCATTGTGAAAGTCGATGGTGTTGCCGTTTGCGTCGGTCCAGCCGGGGATGGTGCCGTCGGTTCCCTGAAATCCGTAACCCACGGGGGTCATGCCGGCGGTGTCTTCGAAAGAACCGTTGACGATGAGGTTGGGGCCGGTGGGCGTGTAGTCATCGGCCGAGATGCGGTCATTGCCAGTGCCGCCCAGAATGGTGTCGCCGCCGTCGCCGCCGAAGATGTGGTCGTCTCCGGCCTCGCCGTTCAGCCGGTCATTGCCGGTGCCGCCGTCCAGCGTGTCGTTTCCGCCGGTGCCGAAAACGGTGTCGTTGCCGCCCTCGGCATGAACGCGGCTGCCGGTGCCGGTCGCGTTGAGGCCGGGGGTGTCGCCGACAAGGTCGTCGCCATCGCCGGCATGAACGGAATCGGCGCCGTCGCCATAGGTGATCGTGTCGTTGCCGCCGCCGGTCGTGAGGGTTTCGGAGCCCGCATCGCCGGTGACGGTGTGATCGCCGTCACCGAAGGTCAGTGTTTCGAAATGGTCCAGCAGGGTGCTGCCGCCCAGGCTGGTGTCGGAGGCCCCGCCATAACCCGCCTCGCCCACGGTGAAGGTCGTGGCGCCGTCGGTGAGGGTGATCCGGCCCGTCGCCTTGTCGATGTTGACGGCATAGGGTGCCGGCAGGCTGGAAAAATCGAGCGTGTGGCCGCCTGCGGATTCCGAGATCGCGGCCCAGAAGGCCGGGTCGTTCCAGTTGGCTGCGGTGACGGTGTATGTGGTCATGGCGCGCACCGCTGGCCCCACGTACGCGGGCGCGATGTGTCACGCAATGCCCTTGGACGGGGGCATTTATCGACCCTGGTTACCATTAAATCCTACTCGATCCGCTTTGTCGTGGTCGGTTCGTTTCATGTCCGACGTTGGGAGCGACATTAGGATCTTGGCTTGGCCGGATTTCGGGGGGAATGTGGCGAGACTAAGGATTTCCCTTAAAATTTAGTGCGCTATCATGCGACCATTGCGAGTGCAGCACGTGGTTCAACCAAGAGGCGCGCCTCGTGTGCGCGCAGGCACAGCCGGGCGGTGTCGCCATAGGCCGAGAGATCGCCGCGCAGCTGTGGGAAAACGCGGAACATGTCCTCGCGCGAGTTGTCCGAGAGCGCACCGACGCCCACATCCGCGGCAAGGAAGCTTTCGGTCGCGGCGCCCTCGGCATAGATAATTTCGTGCTGATCGAGCATCATGTGGAAATAGGTGACACGGCTGCGTTCGGCGATGCGCACGTCGCGGCCGTCGACAAGGTGCTTGGCCGCCACCAGAACCTCGCTTTCGCCAAAGAGTAGCTGGGTGCGGTAGCCCGAGAACATCAGCCTGTGCTGCGGCGAGACCAGCAGCGGTCGGCGGGCGCCTTGCATCACAGTGGAGTTGACGGCGATGGGGGCAAATTTGCCGCGGCCCTCGACGGTGCGGTGGCCCAGCCAGCGAATGGGCTGCGGGCCGTTGTCGCGGGTGATGACGAGGTCGCCGGGGCGGAGCGTCTCGATGGCGCGTTCGCCGTGGGGTGTCAGGATGCGGGTGCCGGGGGTGAAACAGATGATGTTCTCGATTTCCGAGAAGCTTACCGTGGTGCCGTCGGCCAGCGAGAAATTACCCGAAAGCCCGCCCGCGCCGTCATCGGTGTTGGTGAAGGTGATGTCGTCATAGGTGACATCGGGCGTGAGTTGCAGCGTGTCGCCATTCGTCTCGTTGCCTTCGCCGCCGGTGATGGTGATGGTGCTGGATCCGGCCTCGCCCAGGTCGCCCAGTACGAAAAGGTCGTCGCCGTCGCCGCCAAAGGCGCTGTCGCCTTCGGCCAGGTACATCTCGTCATCGCCAAGCCCGCCATAAAGGTTGTCGGCGCCAGTGCCCCCGATCAGGGTGTCGTTGCCTCCAGCCCCGAAGATCGCGTCGTCGCCAGCGCCGCCGCTGAGGCTGTCGTCGCCGCCGGTCGCCGTGGCCGGTCCTATGACCTGGCTGCTGTCGGCAAGGTCCGCGGTGGCGCCGCTCGGGCTTGTGACCTGCCCCGAGATGACTTCGTCTCCGGCATTTTCCCAGTGCCGCACTTCGATGGTGTAGATGCGTCCCGCCTCCAGTTCGACGGTACCCGACCGGGTCGTCGCGCCCTGGTGGAAGTCGTTGTCCATGAAGTCGGCAGTGCCGCCGCCGTTGGTGAACGTCAGCGGGTCGCCGTTTTCATCCAGTAGCCGGATGGTCGAGCCGTCGTCAGAGGTCGTTGAGAATGTGTAGGTTCCATCCTCGGAGGCCAGGAACTGGGAGGTATAGATGACACCGAAGTCATCGGGGTCGCCGGTCGTGCCGCGGGCCTCGTTCACGAGGGTCGCCGAATCAAATCCATCCGACTGACCCGAGCCGACCAGCGTTCCCGACTCGATGTCGAAGGCCTGACCGTTGGCGTCCGTGAAATCGTGGTTGTAGACTTGGTAGTCCCATTGCCCTGCGGCCGGTGCGTCATCGCCATAGATCAGGTCGTTGCCATCGCCGCCTGTGACGGTGTCCGAGCCACCCTCGGCATAGATCGTGTCGTTGCCGGTGCCGCCGTCGATGCTGTCGTCGCCGGGGGCGCCCACGCCAAGCTGGTAGTCGGCATCGAGGCGGTTGGCGCCGATCAGTGAGCTGTCGTTGTCGACCCCGTTGAGGGTGATCGACTCGATCGGCTTGCTGGTGAGGATCGCGTTGTCGGCGTTGTTGGCCAACTCGGGCAGCATGAAGACGTCGCCGGTGGTGGTCTGTATGACAACGGCGGTGAAATCCTCGGATAAACCGTCGGTAAAGGTGACGGTCGCGCTATAGACCATGCCGGAATCGACCTGGTAACTGGTGCCGTCAATGACGATCGTTTCGGGCGTGGTGCCGTTGTCGTTGTCCTGAAGCGTGCCGTCGCCGTTGCTGTCGATGGTCTGGGCTGACAGAATCTGCTCATAGAGCGGGCTGCCTGCGTCGCCATAGGTGCCCTGCAGATCGGCGGCGTTTTCGCTGGCGGTGTTGGTCTCGGTCGGGTCGACATCGGGCGCGGTGCCTAGGCTGATAACCGAAAAGGTGCTGCCCGGCGTGTTGGTGCCGCCTATGGAACTGGTCTCGCGCGGGTCGCTGTCGCCGTAGATCAGGTCGTCGCCGGCGCCGCCCAGGATCGTGTCGTTGCCGGACCCGCCATATACGGTGTCGTCGGCGAGACCTGCCACGACGCTGTCATCGCCCGCGCCGGCATGGATGAGGTCGGCATTGAGGCCCGCGCCGGTGCCGTCGCCGCCATCGGCCACGTCACCCTGGGGGTCGTCCGTGTAGCTGCCGTCGATCGTGTCGTCGCCTTCGGTGCCGTCGACGATCTGGTCGGTGTAGTCCTGCGCGTTGAAGGCCGGGTCGCCCGCCGCGGCATTGGGGTTGGAGTCGTAGTCCAGCACCTCGTAGCTGCGACCTTCGACGAGCGGGATTTCCGACAGGGTATAGTCGCCCGCCGCGGCGCCGTTCTCGACGTCGAACTGGATGACCTGGAAGGTCTGGCCGGTGACGGTGTCGCGCAGGGTCCAGACAAGCTCGGCATCGACGTTGGAGGCGACGGAGGTATCGCCGCCGAGGGTGACATCGGCCGTGGCGGTTTCGCCGCCGGCATTGTCGTCGTCGAGGGTGAATTCCTGAATCCCCGCCTCGTTGTCGGTGATGACGGCGGTGCCCGCGGCGGTGCCGGGGCCGTTCCAGGTGAACGTGTTGCCCGTGCCGGTGGGGATGTTGCCCGCCGGATTGTAGTCGTAGAAATTGACCTCGTAGGTGGCCATGGTCGTCCTGCCTTCCTTCGTCGGTCCGCGGTCTTTGCCGCGTGACCCCTGGCGCGCCTTTTGCTGCTCTGGCGCCGGTTGTTTCGAGAATGGATACAGTCTGTCCGTGGCCGGAAAGCGGGAGGTTTTAGGCGAATTTTAGGTGAATTAAGGCAAGTTCTGGACGTGGTATTTCAGGCTCAGATGCCCAGTTCAGCCCTTGTCTTCCTGGTCAGCTTGGCGGTCACCAGGTCGTAGGAGAGAGCCAGATGCTCTTTCAGGCTGTCATCCGAAAGGCCGGGATCAGCGTGGACTTGCAACCACTTCATTCCGCGCGAGGCAAGGTAGGGGGCCGGGCGGATACCGGGCTGATCCTGCAGGACCTCGAATGCGATATCGGTGGCTTTGAACGTGTAGGCGTCGTGCCCGTCGTTCCATCCGGCGATGGCAAAGACCTTGCCGCCGACCTTCCAGACATCGGCGTTGCCCCATTGAACCACATGGGTGGTGGCGGGCAGCGACGCGCAAAATTCCATGAACGCGTCGCGGGGCAGCATCAGACCTGGCCGCCGGCGATCTCGATGGTCTGGCCGTTGACGCTTTCAGACCCCGGGCCGCAGAGCCAGGTGACGGCGGCGGCGACCTCTTCGGGCAGAATCAGGCGCTTGTGGCGGTTGGCGTCGACCATCATGGAGCGGGCGGTGTCTGCATCGACGCCGGCGCGTGCGCTGATGGCGTCGACGTTGCGGGTGACGATGTCGGTATCGACGTAGCCGGGGCAGACCGCGTTGAAGGTGAAGGCGCTGCCCATGTAATCCTCGCTAAGGGCGCGGACGAGGCCGATCAGGCCGTGTTTGGAGGCGGAGTAGGCGGCGGCACCCTTTAGGCCCCTGAGGCCGGCGATGGAGGAAATGGCCACCACGCGGCCCCAATCGGTGCCTTTCACCGACGCCATTGCGCTGCGGATGGTCCAGAACGCGCCGTCGAGGTTGGTGGACATGGTGCGGTGCCAGAAATCCGTGTCGGTTTTCGACAGGCTGCGGCCCTCGGCGATGCCGGCATTGGGCACGCAGACCTGGATCGGCCCGCGTTCGGCAACGGAGGCGGCGATGCCTTCGACCACGCTGGCCTCATCGCGCACGTCCATGACTTGGGCGTGCAGTCTGTGGGCGCTGGCGGCCTCGTTCAGAACGTCGGCGCGGCGGCCGGTGATGGTGACGTCGGCACCATTGTCTTGCAGTGCGCGGGCGATGGCGAGGCCGATGCCGGTGCCGCCGCCGGTGACGAGGGCGTGTTTTCCTGTCAGTGTCATGCGGTCTACAGTGCCGCAGGGTACCAGGCTTGCCAAGGGGGCGTTTTCTGCGCAGAAAACGCTATGGAAAATGCGCATTTTCCATTCCAAAAATTTGCGCAATTTTTGGGCCCGCCCCGAAGGAGACCGGCGTGCTGAAATGGATCGATATACCGCCGGTATGGCTGGCGGGGGCGGTGGCGCTGGCCTGGTTGCAGGCGGCGCACTACCCGGCGGGACTGAGCTTTGGCGGGGTCTGGGCGGATTTTGCGGGAGGGTTGCTGGTGGGCGCGGGGCTGGTGCTGATGGCGCTGGCGCTGATGGAGCTCAGGCGCCATAAGACCACGCCGATTCCGCACCTGGAGGCTGAACGACTGGTCACGTCGGGCATCTACAAGCGCAGCCGCAACCCGATCTACCTGGGCGACGCGCTTATCCTCGCCGGGCTGATCCTGCGCTGGGACGCGATGCTGAGCCTGCCGCTGGTGCCGGTTTTCGTGTGGGTGATCGAACGACGCTTCATTCTGCCCGAGGAGGACCGGTTGCGACGAAAGTTTCGAATGAATTTTGCGCAATACTGCCATAAGACACGTCGTTGGGTTTGACAGCCTGCGACAATCGCTACATTCCAAGTGGAACAATTTTATGTGATAAGCCGTGCCCGACCATTAGGGTGCAGAAAACGACAGGCCGAGAGGCCGCCACATGTGACCGTCAGAAAACGGGGGGAGTGAAAGTTGAAGATCGGAACACCAAAAGAGGTGATGGAGGGTGAGGCGCGCGTTGCGATGACGCCGGACTCGGCCCTGCAACTTCAGAAACTGGGCCATGAATGCGCCATCGAGACCGGCGCGGGAGCGCGCGCGGGTTTCACGGATGCGGATTACAAGGAGGCCGGTGTCGAGATCATCAAGTCGCCGGCGGCCTTGTGGAAAGCCTGTGACATCGTCGCCAAGGTGCGCGTGCCCACGGACACCGAAGTCAAGCGCCTGACCAAGGGCCAGACCCTTATTTCCTTCTTCAACCCGGGCGGGAACGAAGAGCAGATGAAGATCGCCGCCGAGAAGGGCGCGACCGTCATCGCCATGGAAGCGGTGCCGCGGATTTCCCGTGCGCAGAAGATGGATGCGCTGTCGTCCATGGCCAATATCGCGGGCTATCGCGCGGTGATCGAGGCGGGCAACAATTTCGGCCGCTTCTTCACCGGCCAGGTGACCGCCGCGGGCAAGGTGCCGCCGGCAAAGGTGCTGGTGGTCGGCGCCGGTGTGGCGGGTCTTGCCGCGATCGGCACCTCGACCAGCCTGGGCGCGATCACCTACGCGTTCGACGTGCGCCCCGAAGTGGCCGAGCAGATCGAATCGATGGGCGCCGAGTTCGTGTTCCTCGATTTCGAGGAAGATCAGAAAGACGGATCGGAAACTGGCGGCTATGCCGCGCCGTCCAGCCCCGAGTTTCAGGAAAAGCAGCTGGAAAAATTTCGCGAGATGGCGCCCGACATGGACATCGTCATCACCACGGCCCTGATCCCGAACCGGCCCGCGCCGGTGCTGTGGACCAAGGACATGGTCGAGATGATGAAGAACGGCTCGGTCATCGTGGACCTGGCCGCCGAGCGCGGCGGCAACTGTGAGTTGACGCAGAAGGACGAGAAGATCGTCACCGACAACGGCGTGACCATCGTGGGTTACACCGATTTCCCCAGCCGGATGGCGACGCAGTCCTCGACGCTTTACGCCACCAACATCCGTCACATGATGACCGATCTGACGCCCGAAAAGGACGGCAAGGTCGATCACAACATGGAAGACGACGTGATCCGGGGCGCGACGGTGACCCACGGGGGCGAGATCACCTATCCGCCGCCACCGCCGAAAGTGTCCGCCATTGCGGCGGCCCCGAAGAAGGAAAAGCCCAAGGAACTGACGCCGGAAGAGAAGAAGGCGCAGGAAAAGGAGGCCTTCAAGAAGCAGACGATGAATCAGGTGGGCTTGCTGGGTGTCGGCGCGTTCCTGGTGCTGTTGGTCGGCACCGTGGCGCCGGCGAGCTTCATGCAGCACTTTATCGTCTTCGTGCTGTCGGTCTTTATCGGGTTCCAGGTGATCTGGGGCGTGGCGCACAGCCTGCACACGCCGCTCATGGCCGTGACGAACGCGATCTCCTCGATCATCATCCTGGGGGCTTTGACGCAGATCGGCTCGACCTCCTACCTCATCACGCTGCTGGCCGGTCTCGGCATCTTCATGGCGGCGATCAACATTTTCGGCGGCTTCTTGGTGACACGGCGCATGCTCGCCATGTTCCAGAAATCGTAAGGGGGTAAGAGACAATGGATTTCGGATTTACCATTGCGGCCTATGCGGTCGCGGCAGTTCTCTTCATCCTCAGCCTGGGCGGTCTGTCCGGGCAGGAAAGCGCGAAACGCGCGGTTTGGTACGGCATCGTCGGTATGGGTATCGCCGTTCTGGCGACGCTGATCGGCCCCGGTTCGGGCCTGTGGTTGGTATCGCTGATCATGATCGCGGGTGGTGCTGTGGTGGGCTATCAGCTGGCCACCAAGGTGCAGATGACGCAGATGCCCGAGCTGGTGGCGATCATGCACTCGCTCGTCGGTCTGGCCGCGGTCTTCGTGGGCTTCAACGCGGATATAGAGCTGGGCCGTGTCGCGGCGCAGTTTGCCGATGCGGGCCTGCCCTTTCCGCGGCCCGAGGAAGTGACGGCGGAAGGCGTGGCCTTTGCCAAGCAGTTCACCGGGTTCGCCGCGATCGTCGCCAAGAAGACGGCGGTGGAAGTGTCGATCCTGAAGGTCGAGCTGGTGCTGGGCATCTGGATCGGTGCCGTGACCTTCACCGGGTCTGTGATTGCCTATGGCAAGCTGGCCGGCAAGGTTGACTCGGCCGCCACCAAGCTGCCGGGCGGGCATATCCTGAATGCGGCGGCGGCAGCCCTGTCGCTGGTTCTGGCGATCATGTACCTGAGCGGGTCGGGCAGCTGGACGCTGGTCGTGCTGACGCTGCTGGCGCTTTTCATCGGCTATCACCTGATCATGGGGATCGGCGGCGCGGACATGCCCGTGGTGGTCTCGATGCTGAACAGCTATTCCGGCTGGGCGGCGGCGGCCATCGGCTTCAGCCTGGGCAATGACCTGTTGATCGTGGTGGGTGCGCTTGTGGGTTCCTCGGGTGCGATCCTGAGCTACATCATGTGCAAGGCGATGAACCGGTCCTTCGTCAGCGTGATCCTCGGCGGCTTCGGCGGCTCTAGCGGTCCGGCGGCGGAGGTCGAGGGCGAGCAGGTGCCGATCGACGCCGACGGCGTGGCCAACGCGCTGAACGAGGCCGACAGCGTGATCATCGTGCCGGGCTATGGCATGGCGGTGGCGCAGGCGCAGCAGGCGGTCAGCGAGTTGACCAACAAGCTTCGGGCGCAAGGCAAGGAAGTGCGGTTCGCCATTCACCCCGTCGCGGGGCGTCTGCCGGGGCACATGAACGTTCTGCTGGCCGAGGCGAAGGTGCCGTATGACATCGTGCTGGAGATGGAGGAGATCAACGACGATTTCCCCGATACCGACGTGGTGATCGTGATCGGCTCGAACGACATCGTGAACCCCGCCGCGCAGGACGATCCCAACAGCCCCATCGCCGGGATGCCGGTGCTGGAGGTCTGGAAGGCCAAGAACGTGTTCGTGTCCAAGCGCGGGCAGGGCACGGGGTATTCCGGCATCGAGAACCCGCTGTTCTTCAAGGACAACACGCGGATGTTCTATGGCGACGCCAAGGACAGCGTGAGCGCGTTGTTGTCCAAGATCGGGTAAGGCTCCGTCTTATGGAATTGGAGAGGGCCCGCTGGTTGGCGGGCCTTTTTCGTCGGGGGGCGAGGCAGAGGTCCCGGATCAGGTCCGGGACGGGTGAAGTATTGTTGCGGTGGATTTGAGGCGCGTGGGTTTACACCCACCCTACGAGGATCGTTGATTTCATGCGCGTGGATGCAGGATCATGCGTTGAGGGCCGAAACCGGCTAAATTTGCGCCGGTATACCTTTGCATTCCGCTAAGTTATTGAAAGTGTGTTTAAATCGATTTTCATCCCCGGGCCTTGTCGCTAGTGTGCCGGGAAATGTCAGGACGCGAGAGCCATGCCGCCCATTGAAGACCATCCGCTGCGATTCGAGCTGTCCAACGAGTTGCATGCGCGGCCCTTTCCCAACCTGAACGCCCCAGCCACGGGCGTTTTTCTGGCGATCAAGCGGGTCGAGGGCGCGGCGGCGCGGGACCGGGGTGATGACCTGGCGCATCTGACGGCGCTGTTGGACCGCTATGGTGCTGCGCATCCCAAGCCGGGTGCCTCGCATTATTCCGGCGATATCGGCAAGCACCATTTGAAATGGGAGCGGCATACCGAGTTCGTCACCTATACCGCGTTTCGTGACGGGGTCAGCGACAGGCCCTTCGATCCGGCGGATTTCGAGGTGTTTCCCACCGACTGGCTGAGTGAGGCGCCGGGGCACCGGATGACCTCGGCCATGGTGCGGATCGAGACGCAGAAGGACGCAGACACGGTGCGCGAGAACATCCACGACTGGTTCGTGGCCGACAGCGTGGCCGTGGCGCGGGTGCTGGATGACAGTGCGATCATCGCGGGGGATTTCCGGATCGACCCGGCGGGGCATCTGCGGTTCATGGTCAACGCGTCGGCCGATATCGGCACGCGGCGGATGGGGCGCGTGGTGCAGCGCCTGTTCGAGATCGAGACCTACAAGACCATGTCGATGCTGGGCTTTGCCCGGGTGGGCGAGATGCGGCCCGACATGGGCGCGCTGGAGGAACGGCTGACGCATCTGATCAGCAACATGCCGGGCGGGTCGGTGGCCGCCGAGGACACGCTGGACGACCTGCTGGAGATCTCGGCCAAGCTGGAGGGGATGGTTGCGCGGTCGTCCTATCGCTTTGGCGCGACATCGGCCTATGAGCAGATCGTGAAGCAGCGCATCACCGTGCTGCGCGAGGAGCGGTTCAACGGGCGGCAGACCTTTGGCGAGTTCATGATGCGGCGCTACGACCCGGCGATGCGCACGGTTCGGTCGACGAAAGAGCGGCTGGACGCGATGTCGGACCGGGCGATGCGGGCGGGCGAACTGCTGCGAACCCGGGTGGATGTGGAACGCAGCGCGCAGAACCAGGACCTGCTGGAAAGCATGAACAAGCGGGCGGATTTGCAGTTGCGCCTGCAGCGCACGGTCGAGGGGCTGTCTGTGGTGGCGATCAGTTATTACGCGGTGTCGCTGGCGGGGTACCTTCTGTACCCGCTGACCGAGCCGACGGGGCTGTCGAAGGAGATGCTGACAGCGATCGTGGCGCTGCCGGTGGTGGCGACGGTGTGGTGGATGATCAAGCGGGTGCGCGAGAAGCTGGACTAGGGACCGCGTGGGTTTTCACCCACCCTACGGGCCGACGCGGCGTGGGTTTATTCTCCAAAGGTGGGTTGCCACCCACCCTACGCGGTGTCGCGGGGCGAAATCAAAGCGGCGTCGGTGGGACGACGGCGGTCGGTGAAGCTGGCAGGAGTGGCGATGGGGCACAGGGGCCGCCGAATCGAAAGGACATGGCATGTTTCAGGCTATTGCGGGGATCTGGGCGCTGCTGATCGGGATCGTGCTGATCATGCTGGGCAACGGCATGCATTTCACGCTGATCGGGTTGCGCGGGGATATCGAGGGGTTTTCCTCGGGTGAACTCGCCGTCGTGACTTCGGGCTATTTCGTGGGGTTCCTGCTGGGGGCGCGGTATGCGCCGCGCCTGATCCGCCGGGTCGGGCATGTGCGGGTGTTCGCGGCATTGGGCAGTTTCATGTCGGCGGGGCTGATTGCCTTTCCGCTGCTGGCGGAGCCGTGGGCGTGGACTCTGCTGCGTGTTCTGATCGGGTTCGCCATGTCGGGGATCTATGTGACTGCGGAAAGCTGGCTGAACAATGCGGCCACGAACGAGACGCGCGGCAAGATCCTGTCGGCCTACATGATCGCGCAGACGCTGGGCATCATCGGGGCGCAGGGCCTGCTGAACCTGGGCGAGACGGCGGGGGCGTCGCTGTTCATCGGAGCGTCGATCCTGGTGTCGGTGTCCTTTGCGCCGATCCTTCTGTCGGTGACGCCGGTGCCAGCGGCGGAGGTGATCCGCGCGATGCCGTTGCGCGAGCTGTTCACCGGGTCGCCGCTGGGGACTGTCGGGATTTTCCTGCTGGGCAGTCTTTACGCCACGCAGTCGGGCATGGGCGCGGTCTATGGCGCGCAGATCGGGATGGGCAAGGGCGAGATCGCGCTGTTCATCGCGATGCTGTTCGGCGGCGCACTGGTGCTGCAATATCCCATCGGTTGGCTGTCGGACCGGATAGACCGGCGCAAGGTGATCTTCGGCGCGGCGGCGCTGGGGGCTGCGTTCTGCCTGCTGGGCTGGGCCATGGGGGGCACGTACTGGCCGTTGATGGCGGCGGCGTTCCTGACCGGGGGCGTGACGACGCCGCTTTATTCGCTGCTGCTGGCCTATACCAACGACTTCCTGCCGGTGGAGGACATGGCGGCCGCGTCGGGCGGGCTGGTGCTGACCTTCGGGATCGGGGCCATCCTTGGCCCGCTGGCGGCGGGCTGGGTGATGGACCTTGCGGGGCCGTCCGCGTTCTGGTTGGTGCTGGCGGCGGCGTTCGCGGCGATTGCGCTGTATGCCGCATACCGGATGACGAAGCGGGCGGCGACGCCGGTGGAGGAGACCGAGAGTTACCTGGGCGTGCTGCCAGCCTCGTCGGCCTTCGTGGTCGAGGCGGCGGGCGCGTGGTCGGCCGAGCAGGGTGAGGACGACGACAAGGACAATTGAGGCGCGCGCCGAGGTGGGGTGAAACCCCACCCTACGCGGCGTTCGAGGTCCCGGATCAAGTCTGGAACGGTGGACGGCGTGGCCTGGGTCCGGTCAGAACGCTTCGGGTTTCGCCTCGCGCGCCATGTGGTCGAGCACGGCGTTGACGAAGCTGCCTTCCTTGCCCTCGGGATAGAAGCTGCGGGCGACATCGACGAATTCGTTGATGACGACCTTCACCGGCGCTTCGCCTTCGAGGAATTCCGCCCCCGCGGCGCGGAACACCGCCCGCAGGGTGGGGTCGATGCGCGCGATGGGCCATTTGGCCACCAGCGCGCGATCGGTCATCTGGTCGATCTTGGATTGCCAGTTCACGGCCTGTTCGACCAGTTGGCGGAAAAGGTCGATATCGCCATCGGCCATCTCGATGCCGTCCTCGACTTCCTGTCCGAAGCGGAAATCGAGGAACTCGCGGATGATCGTCTCGTAGGACTGGCTGGAATGTTCCATCTGAAACAGCGCCTGCACGGCGTAGAGCCGCGCGGCGGAGCGCATCTTGCGTTTCTGGTTGCCCGATAATTCTGTCATTTGAGGTCGGTCATGCGGTGGGGTTGTCCTTGAGCTCGCCTGCGAGCCTGTATTCCTCGGCGTCGGGCATGAAGCCGACGCCCTTGCGGGTGCCCCACTTGCGGGTGAGCGCAATGAGGTGCAGGGCGGCGGCGGCGGCACCTGCGCCCTTGTTCATCTGGTCGGGGTCGGCGCGTTCCACGGCTTGATCGCGGTTTTCGACCGTAAGGATGCCGTTGCCGATGCACAGGCCCTGAAGGCCCAGCAGGGTGATGCCGCGGCTGGAATCGTTGCAGACCGTCTCGTAGTGCGTTGTGGCACCACGGATGACGCAGCCAAGCGCCACGTAGCCGTCGAAGTTCGACAGGCGCTCGGCGATGCCGATGGAGGTGGGGATTTCCAAGGCGCCGGGGACCTCGATGAGGTCGTAAGTGGCGCCCGAGGCTTCGATCTCGGCCTTGGCGCCTTCGATCATCATGTCGGCGATGTCGCGGTAGAAGGGGGCCACGACGACCAGCAGTTTCACGGGCTTGTCGAACGTGGCGCGGGGCAGGGTGTATTCGGTTCCGGCCATGGCGTTATCCTTCGCTGAGGGGGTGCGTGCCGACGATGCTGATACCGTAGGCGTCGAGCCCGAGGTAGCGTGTGTTGGGGCTGTCGGTCACGAGGATCAGTTCGTGCAGGCCCATGGTGGACATGATCTGGGCACCGAGGCCCGTCTGCTTGATGGTCCGCGGCGTGTCGTCCTCTTCCATTTCCGAGGCGAGGCTGGGCCGGGGCTGGCGGAAGAGGAAGACGGCACCGCGGCCTTCGTTGGCGATGATGTTCATGGCGCGGGGCAGCTTGCCGGTGGGGCCCGTGGCGCTGGCCTCTAGGCCGATGCCCAGCACATCCTCGAGCGCGTTAAGCGCATGGGTGCGGGCGAGCACGGGCTTGCCGTCGGTGATGTCGCCCTTGGACAGCACGACATGCTCGGTATCGGTGATCTGGTCGGCGAAAATGCGCATGTCCCATTCGCCGCCGTGGGACGAGGTGACGGTCTCGCGCCGGACCTCACGGATGAGATTGTCGTGCTTGTGGCGGTAGGCGATGAGGTCGGAGATGGTGCCGATCTTCATGCCGTGGGTCCTGGCGAAGTCCACGAGGTCGGGCAGGCGGGCCATGGTGCCGTCGTCCTTCATGATCTCGCAGATCACGCCGGACGGGTTGAGGCCGGCGAGGCGCGAGATGTCGACGGCGGCCTCGGTATGGCCGGCGCGCACGAGCACGCCACCGTTGCGGGCGCGCAGGGGAAAGACGTGACCCGGCGTGGCGATATGCGCCTGGGTGTTCTGTTCGTTGATCGCGGTCGAGATGGTCAGCGCGCGGTCGGCCGCCGAGATGCCGGTGCTGACGCCCTCGCGGGCCTCGATGCTGACGGTGAAGGCGGTTTCGTGCCGCGAAGAGTTGTTCACGGCCATCATGGGCAGGCCGAGGCGGTCGATGCGTTCCGATGTCATGGGCAGGCAGATGAGGCCCTTGCCGTGGGTGGCCATGAAATTGATGACCTCGGGGGTGGCGAATTCGGCGGGGATCACCAGATCGCCCTCGTTCTCGCGGTCCTCGTGGTCGACGAGGATGAACATGCGGCCGGCGCGCGCCTCGGCGATGATTTCGCCGGTGGGAGAGATCGCGGAGCGCAGCTCGGCCTCGACGGGCCCGGGTTTTTCGAAGGCTTGGGTTTCGGACATCTGGCGCCTCTGGGGTTACAGGCCCGCCAGATAGCGCAGGGGTGTGCGGAAGGCCAGAGGGGATGTCGGGTTATGGTGTCCGGCTGACGCGTTCCGGCGCATGTGACGGACGGGATGTCGCGGCGGAATGGCAACGATCGGCCGGTGCTGGAGGGGCTTTCCCTTGAGGACGGGCGCCAATGTGCTACTATTAATGGTGAAGCGCAAAGGAGTCGTCCAATGCCCAAGCTCATCCGCATGTATATCGTGAACGTCGCCATCGGCTTTGGCCTTGCGGCGGTTTTCGTGGGGATGCTGCTGTGGTTCGATATTGCGAACCTGTGGCACTTGGTCAGCCATTCGGACAAGGGCTGGTTGGCGGTTCTGTTGCTGTGGGTTTCGAACGGGATCGTCTTTGCGGGCGTGCAGTTCGGCATCGCGGTGATGCGGATGAAGGACGATGACGACGATGACGGCCCCGGTGGCGGGTTGCGCCAGCGTGTGATGCCGCAGGATCATGCGACGATACCGGTGCGGGTCGATCAGGGCGAGCGTCCGTTCTGGAGCAAGGGGTAAGAAGATTTCCGATTTGAAACGGTGAGATACGCGTGGCGTATTGCGTCGGGAGCCGTGCAGGCGGTGCGACGCGTGGGTTGTCACCCACCCTACGATATCGAGCCATGATCCAAAACACGTGCGGAAGGTGTGACGGGCCCGCACGCAACCGTTTGGTTCTCTCATTCCCGAGGACCTGTATGTACAGGTGGGCGCCGGGTAACCGGACCAGGGCCCGGACAGAGCCAGCTCCCTCGGAATTGCTTAAGGCCACCGGAATGCAACCGTTCACGAGAAGGGCAGCACCCGTCACCCGTCTGAGGTAAGGTGTCAGTGGCGATGCGGCAAGGGGCTATTCCGAAGCATCCGAAATAAATCCGTACTCGCGCAGCTGGTCGGGCAGGAGCACGTAGATTTCGTCGGGCGGTGTGGCGAGCGCGTGGGTCATGACCATCGGGTCGATGCCCATCTCGTCGAGGTAGAGCATGACCTCGCCCTGGCCGGCCTGGATATCCTCGACGGCGAAGGAGGCGGGCAGGATCGTGCTTTCGCCGAAATAGTGCTGGTGGACACCGACTTGCGCCGCGTCGTCGATGTCGCGCGTGGCCCCACCGGCCAGCATGTAGGGGCACGCGGAGAAGCAGTATTCGCCTGACAGCATCTGCGTCGTAAGGCCGGTTTCGCGGAAATGGCGGCCAAGGGCCAGCGCCTCGGTCACCGTCCCGCCCGGGGATTGCAATATCAGGGTTTCGGGCTTGGGCGTGCTTTCCTCCAGCCGCTTCATGATGCGGTCCGCGTCGCCCGGCGCGATGCCGCCTTCGAGGCGATAGGTTGCGCCGTCTTCCTGTGTGAGCACCAGCCGCTCAGGCAGTTCGCCCGGGTCGCGGGCAGGGCGCGTGGCGGGGCGGTCACGATCGGGTCGGAAGAGGCGGCGCTGGTCGCCGGGGCGCACGGGTTCGGTCAGCCGGGGGGCGTCAGGGGCCATGCCCGGCAGGCGGAAACCGGAGGCGCTGACATCGCCCAGCACCAGCAGGGCGCCGATGCCGATCTGGAAGATCAGCGCGCCGGTCAGGATGCGGGCCACGGGCGGGCCGTGTCTGGATTTCGGCTTTTCGGTCGCGACTTGACCTGTTTTGTCGTCGCTCATGGCGTGGTCCCGGTGATGCGCTTGACCTTGTTGCGGTCCTCGCGCGTGTCATCCTCGCCGGGTTTGCGCGGGGCGGGCGTATCCTCGATCTCGTGCGCGACGGCGATGGCGGCGCGCAGTTCGGCCACGGTCATGGAATCCTCGATATCTGTGCCGTCGCGCATCGAACGGATCATGCCGTGGGTGATCGACAGGATCAGCACCAGCACGGCGGGCAAGAGGTCGATGGCGATGGCCCCGGCCCAGGAGGGCACGAAGTTGCGGGCGTAGAGGATGACGGCGTCGGCCGAGGATATGGGTGTGTAGGTGACCTCGGGCGCGGGTTCGAGCGCGGCCACCTCCTGTGCGGCGTTTTCCAGAGTAGCGGCGCGCTGGCCGAGGACTTCGAGAACGGAGGTGATGGTGGCGGCCTGGTCGCCGCGCCCGGCCTCGGTGCGGCTGTCGAGCTCGGGCAGGACGACGGACGCCGAGAGATCCTGCGCGGCACGCTCCACCAGTGGGGCGACGGTCAGCTGGCGCATCTGGGTGATGAGGCCTTGCAGGCGCACGGCAGCTTCGGAGAATTCGACCGAGCGGGCCTCGACGGGGCCGGGTTCGACCGTGAGGGACCGCATGCGGCTGAGGATGGTATTGCCCTCGGCGAAGGCGGTGTCGACGAGCGGTGTCTGTTCGGCGATCTGTTCCTCGAGTGCGGCCAATTCGGCGGATTTCTGGCGCAAGACCCGGAAAACGGCGCCACGGCCGGCGAGGCCCGAGAGATTGCCGGTGGCTTCTTGCTCGCTGAGATCTTCGAAGGATTGGCGCACGCGGGCGACGTCTCGACCGAGAGCCTGGCCGGTGAGGGCGATTTCATGGGCACGCTCCAGGCTTTGCTGATAGTCCTGCACGGTCTCGGCCAAGTGCTGTTCGACCGCCGCCGATCCGGCCAGCGCGGCGGCGTTGAGCCAGCTGGACATGGCGATGATGGCGACAGACCCGAGACCCATCGCGCCCAAGAGGCCGACGCGTGCGCGGGCGGAGGTGACGGCGGGAAAGAGGCGCAGAAGGTAGGACCAGAAGACGAAAATGCCGACCGAAACGGCGACGGAATAGGCCAGCGCCGCGAAAGTGGACATGGCGCCGGTGTCGTCCAACAGGGAGGAGACGCCGAGATAGGTGTAGATGCCCGAGGCCACGGCCAAAACGCCGAGGGCGGTGCCCGAGAAGGTCTCCAGCCAGTCTAAATGGCCTTCGAGATCGCGGGCATAGCGGGCACCGCGTGTGCGGGAGGAGTCTGTTTTCGGATCGGGCATGGCGGACCTTTTTGCAGCGAAAGAGGGGCGCGACCGTGCCAGACCCCGGGAACATCACTATGAAATGGTTAATCAATCACGCAAGACAAGGCTGCGTGATATGCATTTCCCGTGCAGGGGCTTGCCAATGTTCACGTATTGTTCATAAATTGGGCTCATGCAGGACCATGTCAGCGACATAATTGCGATGCAACCCGGCCAGCTTTTGGCGCGGGGCGTGTGCCGGCATTTGCTTGGGTATGATTTCGCCACGGTGGAAGAGTTCTCGCCCGAGCGGGGCAAGCGCGTGGACGTGATGGCGCTGGGCCCCAAGGGCGAGATCTGGGTGGTGGAGTGCAAGTCGAGCCGGGCGGATTTCACTTCGGATCTCAAGTGGGACGGCTATCTTGAATGGTGCGACCGGTATTTCTGGGCGGTGGACGAGGCGTTTCCGACCGACCTGTTGCCCGAGGGCACGGGGCTGATCATCGCGGATGCCTACGACGCGCAGATCATCCGGATGGCGCCGGAGCACAAGCTGCCCGGTGCGCGGCGCACGGCATTGACACGGCGCTTTGCGCGGCAGGCGGCGCTGCGGTTGCAGGGCGCGCGCGATCCGGGGCTTTGAGAGGGGCGTTTTCTTGCAAAGAAAACGGGATAGAAAATGCGTATTTTCTATCCCAAAATTTGCGTAATTTTTGCGTGCGAGAAGCTAGCGTTTTGCTTCGGCGGCCTTGGCGGCGGCAAAGATTTCCTCGGCGATCTCACGGGCCTCATCGGGTTCGAAATCCATCGGAACCTCTGTCGCTCCTGCCATGATGAAAAGGCGGACCATGCCCTGGTCGGTAGGGCCGATCTGCAGATTCGCCTCGATGTCGCGTTCGTCGTTGATGCCCATGGCGGCCTCCTATAGCGATTCCGGGTCAGTCTGAAGAATGCATCGCTATTTTGCGTTCGCAGAGACAGCGAAATGCGATTCAGTGTTACCCGGAAACGCTTGAATATTCGCGATGGCCTAGCGCCTTGGCCGCGCGAAGGCAAGCGGGTTGGAATGGGCGATATCGTGTCGAAGAGGCTTGCAATCGCGGGCCGGGAAAGTTAAATCCGTCCCGCGTGCCGCCTTAGCTCAGTTGGTTAGAGCGCCTGATTGTGGATCAGGAGGTCCCCCGTTCGAGCCGGGGAGGTGGTACCATCCCTTTTTTGCAGACAGGTATTACTCGCGCGATTTAGTCGTGTCGATCTGGATGGTCTGGCGCAACTCTCCAGTCGCTTCATCGAAGATCAGGATCGTGTCCGCGTCCGTCACCACGGCGTACCAGCCATTGGCGCGGGTGAAGGCGGTTGGCGTGGTGCCGTCGGGCAGGGTGATCTCGTCGGGCAGGGCAGGGCCGGAGGCGCCGGAGAACTTGGTGACAAAGAGCGCGACGATCACTAGAAACCCGAGAATCATCACGCCCGTCAGGACGGTCACGAGCGTGCGCAGGTAGCGCACCATCTTTGGGTCCAGCGACGGCGGCTGAGGAGTATCGTTCATGGGCGCAGCCCCCCTGGAAACCAATGTCACCGTGCGGATCGGGGCCGATCCGCCGCCGCGCCTTGATAAGGCGTTGGCGCGCGATGTGCCAGAGGCAGCGTCGCTGTCGCGTACGCGGCTGGCAAGGCTGATCGCCGAGGGCGCGGTGCGCGTGGGCGGTGCGGTGGTGGCGGACCCCAAGGCAAAGGTGGCCGAGGGGGATATCATCGAGATCAGCGTGCCAGCGGCGGTTGAGGTGGACGTGGTGGCGCAGGAGATCGCGCTGGACGTCGTGTTCGAGGATGACGACCTGATCGTGATCAACAAACCCGCCGGTATGGTGGTGCATCCCGCGCCGGGCAGCCCGGACGGGACGCTCGTGAACGCACTGTTGCACCATTTCGGTGGCAACCTGTCGGGTGTGGGGGGCGAAAAGCGGCCCGGAATCGTGCACCGGATCGACAAGGACACGAGCGGCCTGCTGGTGGTGGCGAAGTCGGACCGGGCGCATCATGGTCTGGCCGCGCAATTCGAGGCGCATAGCGTGGAGCGCAAGTACCTTGCGGTGGTGCACGGGATGCCGGATGCCGCCGATCCGCGGCTGCGCGGCGTGCGCGGGGCCAGTTTCGAGGCGGGCAATATTCTGAAGCTGACGACGCAGCTGGCGCGGCACAAGACGGACCGGCAACGGCAGGCGGTGCTGTTCGAGGGCGGACGGCACGCGGTGACGCGGGCGCGCGTCGTCACCCCGTTCGGTGTGCCGCCGCAGGTGGCGCTGATCGAGTGCTGGCTGGAGACCGGGCGCACGCACCAGATCCGGGTGCATATGGCGCATGCGGGGCATGGCCTAATCGGCGACCCCGTTTATGGCGGGCGGCGCAAGTTGAACGCGCGGGCGCTGTCGCCGGGCGCGCTGGACGCCGCGCAAGGTTTCCCACGACAGGCGTTGCATGCGGCGCTGCTGGGGTTCGAGCATCCGGGTACGGGGGAGATGCTGCGCTTTGATGCGGCGCTGCCGGAGGACATGGCAAACCTGCTGCAGGAACTGGGCGCGCCGGCCTGACGTTAATATGACAGCACAGCACGTGTGCGTGAGCAAACGTCACATCACTGGAAAACCGGACCGGTTTGATTCATAAATAATTAAACCATTCGGCTCACCTGTCTTGAATCCGGGCTGATGGCTGCCCATATGGATGTTAAGACAATAAACATTGGAGGGTCACAGGGTTGAGCAATTATGCAAATCTTCCTGCGCCATCGCCCGAAGCCGGGCTGAACCGGTATTTGCAGGAAATCCGGAAATTTCCGCTGTTGGAGCCGGAACAGGAATACATGCTGGCCAAGCGCTGGGTCGAGGAACAGGACACCGACGCCGCGCACCAGATGGTCACCAGCCACCTGCGTCTGGCGGCGAAGATCGCCATGGGCTATCGCGGCTATGGTCTGCCTCAGGCCGAGGTCATCTCGGAGGCCAATGTGGGCCTGATGCAGGCGGTCAAACGCTTTGATCCCGAGAAAGGCTTTCGCCTGGCCACCTATGCGATGTGGTGGATCCGGGCCAGTATCCAGGAATACATCCTGCGCAGTTGGTCAATGGTCAAGCTGGGCACGACAAGCGGGCAGAAGAAGCTGTTTTTCAACCTGCGCAAGGCCAAGGCCCGGATCGGTGCGCTGGAGGACGGAGACCTGCATCCCGACAAGGTCAAGCAGATCGCGACCGACCTGGGCGTGACCGAGGACGAGGTGATCAGCATGAACCGCCGGATGTCCGGTGGCGATGCGTCGCTGAACGCAACCGTGGGCACCGAGGGCGAAGGCACGATGCAGTGGCAGGACTGGCTGGAGGACGAGGATGCCGACCAGGCCGGCGACTATGAGAAGCGCGACGAGTTGGAGGCGCGGCGCGAACTTCTGGCCGAGGCGATGGACGTGCTGAACGACCGCGAGAAGGATATCCTGACGCAGCGGCGGCTGAACGAGAAGGCCGTGACGTTGGAGGATCTGAGCGGGCAGTACGATGTCAGCCGCGAGCGCATCCGGCAGATCGAGGTGCGGGCGTTCGAGAAGCTGCAAAAGCGCATGCGCAGCTTGGCCGCCGAGAAGGGGATGATGGCTACGGCCTGATATCGCGACACATCAGACCGGTTACGAAAATTGGCCCCTTCCGCATGGCGGAGGGGGCCTTATTGTTTCCGGTGAGTCGGAATCGAAAGAGGATAACCGTTGCGCAGCCTGTCGATACTTTGCCTGACCGTGCTGGCCGCCTGTGCGCCGCGCCCTGCCGCGGAATACGCACCGACCGTGCCCGAGGCGCATCTTCAGACGCTCTATGTCGCGACGCAGAAGGCGCTGGACCATACCGGGTGGACCTTTGGCGCGAAACGCACGGGCCAGATGCGCTATTTCCGGGCCGACATCTCGATCCCGCCGACGCATCGGCCGGGCCACGTGGAATGGCCCGAGGGCGCGCCGGATGCGGCGACGGATTTCGTGGTGGCGGCGACGGATGTCTACCCGTCCGGCGCGGCCTTTATCGGGGATGTGAAGGCGGCGCGCCCGGGTCGGGAAACCCAGGTTTTCGTGCATGGCTACAACGTGACGCTTTCCGACGGTTTGTACCGGCTGGCGCAGATGCGCGCGGATTTCGAGGTGGCCGAGCCATCGGTTCTGTTCGCCTGGGCCTCGGCGGGGGACCCGCGGGGGTATGTCTATGACCGCGACAGCGTGCTTTATGCCCGGGACGATTTGGAAGACCTGCTGGCCCGGCTGACCAGCGGGTCGGGGGACCGGGTGACCTTGCTGGCGCATTCCATGGGCGCGCATCTTGTGATGGAGGTGATGCGGCAGGCGGCGCTGAAGGGGAACCGGCGCCTGCTGGACCGGATCAGCGGCGTGGTGCTGATGTCGCCGGATATCGACCCGGATATCTTTCGCAGGCAGGCCGAGGCGATCGGGGGACTGCCGCAGCCGTTTCTGATATTCGTGACGCAACAGGACCGGGCGCTCAGCCTTGCCAGCCTAATCACAGGGCGCAAGAAGCGGCTGGGCGTGATCGACGGGCCGGAGGCGGTGGCGGGCCTGCCGGTGAAGGTGATCGACTTCACCGCGCTGGCGGATGGCGAGGGGCTGGACCACGCGGTTGCGATCACCTCGCCTTCGGCCATTTCGGTGCTGAACGGGATGCTGGAGCAGGCCTCGCTGGGGCGGGATGCGTTCGAAGATTACATGGTGCTGGAGGCGCAGCCGTGACACGGAGCCTGTGGCATCCTATATGAGCCGTTCAGGAGGATTTTAGCCATGGCCGGTGGATGGGCGCGCGACGGCGCGGTATCGGAACAGATCGAAGCCTCGATCGAGGATGAATTGGCGCGGATGAAGGCCGCCAAGCGCCCCGTGGGCGAAAGCCTGACGCATTGTGCCGAATGTGAGGAAGAGATCCCGCAGGCAAGGCGCGAGGCGTTGCCGGGCGTGAAGCTGTGCATTGATTGCCAGCAGGAGCGCGATGGTGTGCAGCAGGCGCGGGGTGGGATCAACCGGCGCGGCTCTAAAGACAGTCAGTTGAAATAGGCAGGTGTTGGAGAGGGGCGCTGCCCCTCACGTCGAAACGGCGTTTCGACGCTCACCCCGGGATATTTATGGCCAGAAGAAGAGGTGGGGTCAGCGTCTTGGTGGGCGGCCGGTGAGGCGACGCCAGAGCGGGACGATATCGAGCGCGGCCACGGCGACGCCGAGCGGGATCATCCAGAAGCCCAGCACGGGCAGGAAGCCGAAGATCCCGCCGATTATGAGCAAAATGCCCAAGACCAGCCGCAGCCCAGGGGGCACGCGCGACCGGATGCGCACGAGCGCGCGTCTCAGGCGGTTGCGCAGGCTGTGGGGGCTGCGAGTGCGGGGCAGGGGTTAGTCCTCCATCGCCTCCAGCTGGTCGATGAAGCCGGAGATCATGCTGAGGCCTTTGTCCCAGAAGGCCGGGTCCGAGGCGTCGAGGCCGAAGGGGGCCAGAAGCTCCTTGTGGTGCATCGAGCCGCCCGCTTTGAGCATGTCGAAATACTTGTCCTGGAAGCCCTCGGGGTTTTCCTCGTACACGGCGTAGAGCGCGTTTACCAGCCCGTCGCCGAAGGCGTAGGCGTAGACGTAGAAGGGTGAGTGGACGAAGTGGGGGATGTAGGCCCAGAAGGTCTCGTAGCCCTCCATGAAGTCGAAGGCGGGGCCGAGCGATTCGCCCTGAACCGACATCCAGAGGGCGCCGATGTCTTCCGAGGTCAGCTCGCCGCCGCGGCGGGCATCGTGCAGCTTGCACTCGAAATCGTAGAAGGCGATCTGGCGGACAACCGTGTTGATCATGTCCTCGACCTTGCCGGCGAGCAGGACCTTGCGCTCGGCGTTGTCCTTGGCTGCGTCGAGCAGTTTGCGGAAGGTCAGCATTTCGCCGAAGACCGAGGCGGTTTCGGCAAGGGTGAGAGGGGTGGACGAGAGAAGCTCGCCCTGTTCGGCAGCAAGCACCTGGTGCACGCCGTGGCCCAGCTCGTGCGCGAGGGTCATCACGTCGCGCGGTTTGCCAAGGTAGTTCAGCATCACGTAGGGATGCACGTCCGTCACCGTGGGGTGGGCGAAGGCGCCGGGGGCCTTGCCGGGTTTGACGGCGGCGTCGATCCAGCCCTTGTCGAAGAACGGCTCGGCGAGGTCGCCCATGCGCGGGTCGAAATCGGAATACGCGTCCATGACCATGCCGCGGGCGGTCGGCCAGTCGATCTTGCGCGGTGCCTCCATCGGCAGGGGGGCGTTGCGGTCCCAGACCTGCATCCGGTCGAGGCCGAGCCATTTGCGCTTCAATTCGTAGTAGCGGTGGCTGAGCTTCGGATAGGCGTCGACCACGGCGTTGCGCAGGGCCTCGACCACCTCGGGCTCGACATCGTTGCTGAGGTGACGCGAGGTCTGGGCGGTGGGCATGCCGCGCCAGCGGTCGATGACTTCTTTCTCCTTGGCGGTGGTGTTGTGGACGCGGGCGAAGGTGCGGATGTTGGCCTGAAAGGTGCGGGCAAGCTCGCGCGCTGCGGATTCGCGTTTTGCGCGGTCCTGTTCGGTGAGCAGGTTGAGGGTGCTCTCGATACCGAGTTCCTCGCCATCCACGTCGAAGGTGAGGCCAGCAATAGTTTCATCGAAGAGCCGTTCCCACGCGTCGCCGACCACGCCGAGATCGTGCAGGAATTTTTCCAGCTCATCGGACAGCTGATATGGTTTCATCGCCTGGATGCGGCGGATGACGGGGGCGTAGCGAGCGAGATCGGCGTTCTCGGCATACATCGCTTTGAGCGTGTCGGCCTCGAGCCGGTTGAGTTCGAGGGTGAAGAAGACCAGCGGCGTGGTGTAGTTGGTGATCTTCTCCTGGCAGTCGGAGAGGAATTTTGCGCGCTCGCCATCGGTCGTCTGCTGGTAGTAGCGCAGGCCGGCGAAGGACATGATGCGGCCCGCAATGGACGAGATCTTTTCGTTGCGCTGGATGCATTCGAGGAGGCCCGCGGCGTCGAGATCGGCCAGTTTGCCTTCGTAATCGGCGGCGAAATCGGCGCAGGCCTGTTCCAGCCAGTCGAGATCGCGCTTGAGTTCGGGCGCGTCCTGCCCGGTGTAAAGGTCGTCGAGGTTCCATTCCGGCAGGTCGCCAAAGTTGTCGGAGCCGGAGCCGGCGTTGACATCGAAGGCGGGTTTGGGAAGGTGGAACATGCGGATCTCCTGTTGTCGCGTTGGGCAAGACATAAGGGGCGGGGCGGGCAGGCTCAAGCGGTGGATTGGACGCGGGGCCGATTGGTTGGGGTCGCGGCGCGCCTCAGATGGTGTCGGGCCCCACAAGCGTACGGTGCAGGAGCAGGGCATTGGGTGAGAGCGGCGCGGTCACGCGGTGGTTCAGCCAGTAGCGGCGGGTGGTCGTCAGGGCGTCGTCGCCGACAGGGACCAACTGGCCGCTGCTGACGAGGGTGTCGAGCATCGGCACGCTGGTCAGGGCGATGCCATCGCCGGCCAGGGCGCGGCCAATGCTGTGGCCGTAGCTGCGGCAGGTCTCGACGGGGCGCGCGGAGAGGGGAGTGCCGGGCTTGCGGTCGTGCCAGATGCGCCAGTTGATCCAGTCGGGCGCGAGGCGGGGATAGTCAAGCAGGGGTAGGTCGGGCCGGTCGGAAAAGGTGGCCGCAATGGCGGGTGCGGCGGCGGGCGTGATTGTCTCGTCGAAAAGCGGCGTGCCGGTCCAGCCGTGCGGAGGGGCCTCGCCGTAATGGATGGCGAGGTCGAGCGTGTCGGCGGTGAGGGTCGTGGGATCGTCGGCGGTCAGCACGCTGACATTGCAGGCGTCCGAACTGGTGGCGAAAGCTTGCAGGCGCGGGTAGAGCCAGAACATCGACACCGCGCCGTTGGCCGCGATCTGGAGCGTGCGGGTGTCTGAGACACGCGCCGTGTCGAGCGAGGATGTCAGGTAGTCGAGCGCGAGGCGCACGGGCTCTTCCAGCCGGCGGGCGGTGTCGGTGGGCACCGCGTGGCGCGCGCCGCGGTCGAAAAGCGGCGCGCCGAGCCAGTCTTCGAGCTGTCGGATGCGTTTGCTGACGGCGGCCTGGGAGACCATGAGCTCGGGGGCGGCGGCGGAAAAGCCGCCCCGTTTCATAACTGTGTTGAAGAAGACGAGGGACTCCAGTGGGGGAAGGCTGCGGCGGTCCTGATTCATTCCCTGAGGTTATCCAAAAGCAGGAGAATTTCCAGCGTTTTCGGGGTGCTTTGGGTCGGATATGGAATGGTTGACTTTACGCCGAGGAGGATGGCATGGCGGAACTGGACTGGCACGCGGAGCGGGCGGACTTGGCGGATCTGGCTCTGTTGGACCGGGCGCCGGAGGATGAGGGGATCGACCTTGTCGCCGTGCGCGGCTACCGGCTGGGCCGGGTGCGGGCAGAGATGCGCAAGCGGGATATCGCGGCGGTTTTGTTGTCCGATCCTGTGAACATCCGCTACGCCACTGGGGCGCGGAACATGCAGGTGTTCAGCCAGCGCAACGCACCGTCGCGGTACCTTCTGTTGACCGAGAACCGCTCGGTCCTGTTCGAGTTCACCGGCTGTGCGCATCTGGCGGACGGGCTTGAGACGATTGACGAGGTGCGCGCGGCGCGTACGGCGAGTTTCGTGGCGGCGGGGCCGGATATCGCCAAACGAGAAAAGGCCTGGGCCGCCGAGATGGCAGATTTGGTGACCTCGCTGGTGGGCAAGGCGGCGGCGCTGGGGATCGAGCGGTTGAACGCCGGCAGTGCGATTGCGCTGCGCGATGCGGGGCTGCGGATCGTGGATGCGCAGGAGCCGGTCGAGATGGCGCGAGCAATCAAGTCGGCGGAAGAGATGAAATGCGTTAACGCCTCGCTGCGGGCGACCGAGATCGGCGTGGGCAAGCTGCACGAGGCGATTCGGCCGGGGATGACCGAGGCGCAGCTGTGGTCAGTCTTGCACCAGTCGGTGATCGCGCAGAACGGGGACTACGTGGAGACCCGTCTGCTGAATGCCGGGGAGCGGACCAATCCGTGGTTCCAGGAGACGAGCGACAACGTGATCGGCACGAATGAGTTGATCGCGCTGGATACGGATGTGGTGGGCTGCCACGGGTATTACTCGGACTTCTCGCGCACCTTCCATTCGGGGCCGGGCAAGCCGAGCGCCACCCAGCGGGAGCTTTACAAGGTGGCACATGAGCAGGTGCATCACAACATGGGCATCCTGCGGCCGGGCATGACGTTTCGCGACTATGCCGACGCGGCGTGGGACATTCCGGAGCAGTATTATGGCAACCGCTATTACCTGTCGGCGCATGGCTGCGGGATGACGGGGGAGTATCCGTACCTGTATCACCATGGGGACTTTCCGGATGCGGGTTATGACGGGGTGATCGAACCCGGCATGACGCTGTGCGTGGAAAGTTATATTGGCACGGAAGGCGGCACTGAAGGCGTGAAGCTGGAGCAGCAGGTGCTGATCACCGAGACGGGCGTTGAGCTGTTGTCGCGGTTTCCATTCGAGGACGATCTGTTGCGGTAAGACGCCAAGACTCTTCGTACGAAGACTCTTGGCGGAGAAAATTCGTACGAATTTTCTTTATCCGTAATAGGCCAGCATGTCGTGGAGGTCTTCGAGGGAGTTGGCCTCCTGCACGGGCTTGTCGTGGCGCCAGCGTTTCATGCGGGGGAAGCGCAGGGACACGCCGGACTTGTGGCGGGTGGATTCCATGATCCCTTCGAAGGCGATCTCGAAGACATGTTCGGCCTTCACCTGCCGCACCGGGCCGAAACGTTGCAGGGTGTTCTTGCGCACCCAGGCGGTGATCTTGCGGAACTCGGTGTCGGTGAGGCCGGAATAGGCCTTGGTGAACGGCACGAGGTCATTGCCGTCGCGCACGGCGAAGGTGAAATCGGTAAAAAGATTGGCCCGCCGCCCGTGGCCCTGTTGGGCGTAGATCATCACGGCGTCGATGGTCAGGGGATCAAGTTTCCATTTCCACCAGTCTCCTTTCTTGCGGCCGGAATGGTAGGGGGAGTCCTTGCGCTTGAGCATGAGGCCTTCGGCGCGCTCGTCCCGCGCCGTCGCGCGAGTCTTGCGCAGATCGTACCACGATTGGAAGGAGATGAGCGGGGATTGGCGGATGGGCGCTTCGGGCGGAAGGTCTTGCAGAAGGGCTTCGAGCCGGGAGCGGCGCTGGGCGAAGGGTGTGTCGCGCAGGTCGGTGCCGTTCTCCTCAAGCAGGTCGTAGGCGTAGAGGATAACGGGGGCGTCCTTTAGCAGTTTCTTTGGCACGGTCTTGCGGCCGATGCGTTTCTGCAGGGCGTTGAAGGACATCGGGCCAGTCCCGTCCCATGCCAGAATCTCGCCGTCGAGCACGGTGCCGGGCGGCAGGTAGTCGCGGGCGCGGGCAAGTTCGGGAAAGCGGTCGGTCATCAGTTCCTCGCCGCGGGACCAAGTGAAGTGCTCGCCCCCGCGCAGGATCAACTGGCCGCGGATGCCGTCCCATTTCCACTCGGCCAGCCAGTCGGCGGGATCGCCCAGCGAGTCGGGCTCTTCGTCGTCGAGACCGAAGGCCAGACAGAAAGGATAGGGACGAGAGAGGTCGGCACTGGCGTCATGCGCCTCGATCAGCGCGTGCCAGGACGTGCTGTCGGGGGTCCAGTCGCCCATCAGGCGGTGGGCGAGTTCGGCCTCGTCCCGGTCCGTGGCCTGCGCCAGAGCGCGGGTCATCAGCTTGCGCGAAATGCCGATGCGGAAACCGCCGGTCAGGAGCTTGTTGAATACGAGACGTTCATGGGGCTGCATATGGTTCCACGCATCGAGGATGGCGGCTTTGCGGGCGTCCTCGGTCTCGGTGTCGAGGGCGCGGAGGCGGGCGATCCAGGTGGTCAGGCTGTCGTCGTGGTCGCCCGCCGGGGGCGGCAGGACGAGAGCGATGGTTTCGGACAGGTCGCCGACGATCGGGTAGCTTTCCTCGAAGAGCCAGAGCGGGATGCCGGCGCGTTCGGCGGCCCATTCGCGCAGTTTCGTGGTGGTGATGGCGCGGCGGGGGCGGCGACCGGAGAAGAGCGCAACGGTCCAGAGCTTGTCGTCATCGGGCGCGGTGCGGAAATAGTCGGCCAGGGCTGCGACCTTTGTGTTGGTTTTCGTGGTTTGGTCAAGCGTGGTGAAGAGGTACGCGAAGCGCTTCATGCCGCACCCTCCGCGTCGTCGGTGGCGTCAAGGGTTTCGCCGGTGAATTCAGTTGGAACCACCTTGGCGTTCCAGCCTTCCTCATTCAGGTAACGCGCGAAGATATCTGTGTAACCATGTGTCGCATATATATTTTCCGCCCCCGTTGATTTGATCGCATCAAGCAGGCCGGGCCAGTCGGCGTGGTCGGACATGACAAACCCACGGTCGACGGCACGGCGGCGGCGCACGCCGCGCAGGCGCATCCAGCCAGACGCGAAGCCGGTCGAGGCCGGGCGGAATCGGCGGGCCCATGTGCTGCCCAAGGCAGAGGGCGGCGCGAGCACGAGGGCGCCGGGGTGATCCTGGGCCTTGAGGTCGGGTGTGACATGCAGGGTGTCCGGCAGAGCGAGGCCCTGGTTGCGCAGGACGGCGTTGGTGTTTTCCACCGCGCCGTGCGTCAGGATGGGGCCGATCGAGGGATCGAGCAGCGACAGGACCCGCTGGGCCTTGCCGAGAGAATAGGCTCCAAGGAGTGAAAAGGTGCCGGCGGCGGCATTGGTGGCCCACCAGTCGTTGATCTCACGCGCGGCGTCCTCTTCCGGCGTCCAGGTGAAGACCGGCAGGCCGAAGGTGCATTCGGTGATGAAGCTGTGGCAAGGCACCGGCTCGAACGGCTCGGACAGGCGGTCGGCCTCGGTCTTGTAGTCGCCGGAGACGACCCAGACCTCGCCATCCACCTCGACCCGGATCTGGGCGGAGCCGGGGACGTGGCCGGCGGGGTGAAAGGACACTTGTGCCCCGCCGATCCGGCGTGTTTCGCCGTAATCCACCGTGTCGAGGGTGATCTCGCCCAGACGGTGGTGCATCACAGGGGAGGCGGCGGCCGTGGAAAGATAGCGGGCGTGGCCGGGCCGGGCGTGGTCGGCGTGGCCGTGTGTGATGAGCGCCCGGTCGACGGGGCGCCACGGGTCGATGAAGAAATTGCCGGCGGGGCAGTAGATGCCTTGGGGTTTGAATTCCAGAACCATGCGGGGGAGTTAGCGTGTTGGCGCGCGCAGGCCAGAGGATGAATGCTTGCCGTGACAGACAGGCCCGCTATCGTCGGGTGAAACGAGACAGGGGGCGAAAGAATGCGGTTCGTAAGATACGGGGCACCGGGGCGGGAACAGCCCGGAATGCTGGACGCCGAAGGGCGGGTGCGTGACCTGAGCGGCGTGATGGCCGAGATTTCCGGCCCGGCGCTGGGGGCGCTGCCCAAGCTGGACCCCGAAAAGCTGCCGCTTGTGGACGGCACGTCGAGGCTGGGGCCGCCGATTGCGGGGATCGGCAAGCTGATTGGAATCGGGCTGAATTACAGCGACCATGCCGCCGAGATCGGTGTCGAGCCGCCCGCCGAGCCGGTTGTCTTCATGAAGGCCACGTCCAGCATCGTGGGGCCGGATGACGATGTGGTGCTGCCGCGCGGATCGACCCACGCGGATTGGGAAGTGGAACTTGGCGTGGTGATCGGGCGCGAGGCGAAATACGTGAGCGAGGCCGAGGCGCTGGATTACGTCGCGGGCTATACCATCGTCAACGATGTGTCCGAGCGGCATTTCCAGACCGAGCGCAGCGGGCAATGGACCAAGGGCAAGAGTTGCGACACGTTCGGGCCGATCGGGCCGTGGCTGGTGACGCCGGACGCGGTGGGCAACGTGCAAAGCCTTGATATGTCGGCGGATGTGAGCGGGGAGCGGATGCAGACCGGGAACACCTCGACCATGATCTTTACCGTGGCGCAGATCATCGCGCATCTGAGCGAGGTCATGCGGCTGGAGCCCGGGGACGTGATTGCCACCGGCACGCCGCCGGGTGTGGGGATGGGGCGGGACCCCAAGCGTTACCTCAAGCCTGGCGACGTGATGGAGTTGGAGATCCGGGGGCTTGGGCGTCAGCGCCAGACGGTGCGTGCCGATCCCTGACGCGGGCGTAAAAGTCGATCAGTTTGCGGATCAGGGCGTCGCGGATTTGCGGCGCTTCCTGAAGCACCTCGTGGCGGGCGCCCTGGACAATTTCCAGTTCGCCGCCGGGCCAGCGTGACATGCGGTCATGGACGCGGGAGACGTCGACGATGTCCTCGTCCGACCCGAGCAGGCACAGGCAGGGCAGGTCGGGCGACGGGCGGCGCCACATGCGGCGTGTGCCCATCAGCGATTCGTAGAGCCAGCGCAGGGACGGGCCGCCGATGGTCAGTTCCGGGCGCGCGGTGACCTGGGCGATCATGTGCTCGTAGCTTTCAAAGTCGGTGGTCAGGCGGTTCTTCTCGAACGGTTCGACCAGCACGTAGCTTTCGGGCGAGGTGCCGGGGGCGTAGACGTGATCGAAGCCCACGCTGCGGCTGCTCCAGCCCAGCGACCAGGCGACGGGGCGCAGGGCGGCGGAGATGCGGATGCCCCACATCGGCGCGGAAAAGGACGCGCCCGCCACAGGCAGACCATCCATCACCGACTTGAGCGCGATGCCGCCGCCCATGGAATGGCCCAGAACAAACCACGGTTTTGGCAAGTCGAGCTCTCGCGCGGCGTCGACCATGGCAGCGACGTCGTGCTGGTAGTCGTCGAAATGCAGGACGTGGCCGGACATCTTGTCTTCGATCAGACGGTCGGCCAGGCCCTGGCCGCGCCAGTCGACGACCAGCGTCGTCAGGCCCGCGGCGGTGAACTGCCTGGCCGTGCGGCCGTATTTCTCGATATACTCGGTACGACCGGGAAAGAGCAGGAGCGTGCCTGCGCTTTCGCCCGTATCGTCCTGTGGACGCCAAAGCCCCAGCCGGATGCGCACCCCGTCGGCAGTGTCGCACCAGAAGGCGCGGCCACCGTCGGGGCCGTCGGCAATATCGGAAAAGAAAGGCGCGTCCGTCAGCATGGGGATTACGACAGGACCGAGCCGAGTTTCATGGCGGTGCCCATGTCGCCGTCGACCGACAGCTTGCCGGACATGAAAGCGGCCGTCGGGTCGAGATCGCCTTCGAGGATGGATTGGAACGTGTCGGCGTCGGCGGTCATTGTGACGTCGGTTTCGTCGTTGCCCTCGCGCACGCCGGATTCGTCGATCACGATGGAGCCTTCGTTCTCGATCACGAACTTTGCGCTGCCGTCGAAGCTGCCATTCATTTTGGCGGACAGGGCCTCGACCGCGGATTTCGTTACGTCGCTCATGTCAGTTCCTCCAGATTTGATCGACCGGGGGCTTTGATTCCCGGCCATGCGCGCTAAACTGGGTACGTTATGGGCGTTATAAACCGACTTTCCAAATGTATCGTCGCGGCAGTTTGGCCGTTAGTCATGTTTTCCTTACCCGCAGCGGCGCAGGATTCGGCGCTCGACCCGCTTTTCGAGCAGTTGAAAGAGGCCGAGCCACAGGAGGCCAACCGAATATCCAAGGAAATCGAGCTGGCCTGGACGCGGTCGGGCTCGGCCACGGCGGACTTGCTGCTGAAGCGGGGGCGCGATGCGCTGGAGGCGGGCGACACCAAGGCGGCGATCGAGCATTTCACGGCGCTGACCGATCATGCGCCGGATTTCGCCGAAGGATTCCACATGCGGGCGATGGCCTATGCGGATGCCGAGAAATTCGGGCCCGCGCTGGCCGATATCGAGCGGGCGCTGACGCTGAATCCGCGACATTACAATGCCATCGCGAGCCTTGGCGGTATCCTCTACCACGTCGAGAACTACGAGAAGGCCAAGCAGGCATTCGACCTTGTGCTGGCGCTGCATCCGCATCATCAAGACGTGGAACAGGTCTTGCCGATGGTCGAACGCGAAATCGGCGGCCGGGACCTGTAAGCACGAGACGACAAGGGGCAAAGCCCATGGGCGAGCAGTCGAGGATCCTGGCGGTCCTGGGCCCGACGAATACCGGGAAGACCCATTTCGCGATCGAGCGGATGCTGGGCTATCGCACCGGCGTGATCGGCCTGCCGCTGCGCCTGCTGGCGCGGGAGGTCTACGACAAAATCGTTGCCGTGCGCGGCCCGTCAGTGGTGGCGCTGGTCACCGGCGAGGAACGGATTGTACCGCCGCGCACGCAATACTGGGTCTGCACGGTCGAGGCGATGCCCGAGGGGATGGGCGCGGATTTCGTCGCGGTGGACGAGATTCAGCTGTGTGCCGACCCCGAGCGCGGGCATGTGTTCACCGACCGTCTTTTGCGGATGCGGGGGCAGAAAGAGACGCAGTTTCTGGGCGCGCACACGATGCGCGGCGCGATTGCGGCTCTGGTGCCGGGGGTGGAATTTGTCGGCCGCGAGCGAATGAGCCAATTGACCTACACAGGTTCGAAAAAGATAAGCAAGATGCCCGCACGCTCGGCCGTAGTGGGGTTTTCGGTTGAGAATGTGTATGCCTTTGCCGAGCTGCTGCGCCGTCAGAAGGGCGGTGCGGCGGTCGTGATGGGCGCGCTGAGCCCCCGGACGCGCAACGCGCAGGTGGATCTTTATCAGAATGGCGACGTGGATTACCTCGTGGCCACCGACGCCATCGGGATGGGTCTGAATCTGGACATCAACCACGTCGCGTTCTCGTCCCTGACGAAGTTCGACGGGCGGCGGATGCGCAACCTTGCCCCCAATGAACTGGGCCAGATCGCCGGGCGCGCGGGGCGGGGCATGACCAGCGGCACCTTCGGGGTGACGGGCGAGGCGCCCGAGTTGCCCGACGACATGGCGCAGGCGATCATGGACCATCGCTTTACCCCAATCCGCAAACTGGAGTGGCGCAACGCCGCGCTGCAATTCGGGTCTGTCGACGCGCTGATCGCGTCGTTGGAGCAGAAGCCCGAGGATGATTGGCTGGCCCGCGCCCGTGAGGCGGATGACCTTGTCGTGCTGCGCACGCTGGCGGAAGATGCCGAGATTGCCGCGCGGGCCAGCGACGGCGCCTCGGTGCGTCTTTTGTGGGATGTGTGCCGGGTGCCGGACTTTCGCGGGATCAGTCATGCGGAACATGCGGGGCTGCTTGAGCGTATATTCAGTGACCTGCATGAACATGGCCGCGTCAGCGAGGACTGGCTGGCCGGGCATGTGGCGCGGATCGACCGGACAGACGGGGATATCGACACGCTCTCCAAGCGTTTGGCATATATCCGCACATGGACCTATGTTGCCCAGCGAAAGGGCTGGGTCGGGGACGAAAGCCATTGGCGCGGGACGACCCGCGCTGTAGAAGACCGCCTGTCGGACGCGTTGCATGACGCGCTGACGCAAAGATTTGTGGACCGGCGCACCAGCGTGCTGATGCGCCGGCTCAAGCAGAAGGACGCCATCGTGGCCGAAGTGAATGACAAGGGTGAAGTGACCGTCGAGGGCGAATTCGTCGGACGGTTGGAAGGGTTCCGGTTCCGCCAGGACAAGACGGCGGGCGGACAGGAGGCCAAGGCGGTCGCGCAGGCCAGCCTGCAGGCGCTGGCGCCGCATTTCCATTTGCGGGCGGACAAGTTCTATAACGCGCCGGACACCGAGATCGACTTCACCGAGCAGGGTGGCCTGATGTGGGGCGAAAGCGCCGTTGGCAAGCTGGTGGCGGGGGCCGACCCGCTCAAGCCTCAGGTCGAGGCGTTCGTGGACGACACGGCGGGGCCCGAGGTGATGCAGAAGGTGCAGCGCCGGTTGCAGCATTTCATCGACCGCAAGGTGGCGACCCTGTTCGAGCCGCTGATGAATATTCAGCGCGACGAGGAGCTGACTGGGCTGGCGCGTGGCTTTGGCTTCCAGTTGGTCGAGAATTTCGGGATCATCCCGCGCGGCGAGGTGGCCGACGAGGTCAAGGCACTGGATCAGGAGGCACGCGGGCAACTGCGCAAGCATGGTGTGCGCTTCGGACAGTTCACGATTTTCATGCCGCTGCTGCTCAAGCCCGCGCCGACGCGCCTGCGGCTGGTGCTGTGGTCGCTGAAGATGGGGCTGGAAGAGTTTCCGGAGGCGCCTCCGCCAGGGTTGGTAACGGTGCCCGCGGGCACCAGCGCGCCGGGCGGATATCATTCGATGTCGGGTTACCGCGCTGCCGGCGAACGGGCGATCCGGATCGACATGCTGGAACGGCTCGCGGACATGCTTCGGTCCGAGGACAGCAGGGGCGGGTTCGAGGCCAATCCCGACATGCTGTCGATTACCGGCATGACGCTTGAACAGTTTGCCGACCTGATGCAGGGCCTTGGCTACAAGGCCGAGCAAGGCGAGCGTGAAAAGGTCAAGCCGGTGGATGCCGCGCTTGACGACGCGCCGGAGCCGTCTGAGGCCGACGCCGCGACGGAGACGGGCACCGCGGAAGATGCGGTAGAGCAAATTCCCGAGGACGGGCTGGCGCCGGTGACGGAAGTGCCGCCCGAGGATCCGGAAGTCGAGGCGGATATCCCCGAGGTGTCCGAGACCGAAGTGCCGTTGGGCGAGGTGCCCGACGCCGCCAAGGACGAGACCGAGATGGAGGTCTACTACACCTTCACTTGGGCCGGGCGCGCGGCGAAACCCCGGGGCGAGGGCCGCGGCAAGCCGCAGGGCGGCAAGCCCCGTAACAAAGGTGGCAAGCCCAAGGGCAAGCCGCGCCGTGAAGAGGGGGCCAAAAGCTTTTCTTCCAAGCCCGCGAAGAAAGACAAGATCGACCCCGACAACCCGTTCGCAGCGGCCTTGATGGGGCTGAAGGACAAGTCCTGACATGAGCGATCCGGGCCGGCCGAAGATCCGGCTGGACAAATGGCTGTGGCATGCGCGGTTTTTCAAGACCCGCAGCCTGGCCACGAAATTGGTGACGGGCGGGCACGTACGGGTCAACGCGCAAAGGGTGTCCAAGGCGTCTGCGTCGGTGCGGCCCGGGGATGTTCTGACCTTTCCGAAAGAGCACGACATCCGCGTGATCCGCATCCTTGCCGTGGGCGAACGCAGAGGGCCCGCGCCCGAGGCACAGGCGCTTTACGATGACCTTGACCCGCCGAAGCCGCGGGACAGGCTGGCCGAGCCGCACAATCCGCGGTTCGAGGGCAAGGGGCGCCCGACGAAGAAGGACCGCCGCAAGATGGATCGTGAAACGCGTTCGTGAGCCGCGATTGCGCGTCTGGCGCTTGAATGATCCGCCGGACTGGATTACGTCACCTTGAATAGAACACGACCGGGGCGAAAGATGACCTATATCGTCAATGACAGTTGCATCGCTTGCAAATACACCGACTGCGTCGAGGTGTGCCCGGTGGATTGTTTTTACGAGGGTGAGAACATGCTGGTGATCCACCCCGACGAATGCATCGACTGTGGCGTGTGCGAGCCTGAATGCCCGGCCGACGCAATCCGTCCCGACACCGAGCCGGAAATGGAGAAATGGGTCGAGTTCAACCGCAAATACTCTGAAATGTGGCCGGTGATCGTGACCAAGAAGGATCCGCTGCCGGAGGCGGACGAGCGCGACGGGGAAGAGGGCAAGCTGGAAAAGTATTTCTCGGAAGCGCCGGGGGAAGGCGGCTGAGGCCGGTTGATCCACAGGGAACCGATTCGTTTGATCAAACGATAAGGGCTTCATGTTTTGCGTGAAGAATGCGCCGTAAAGCCCTGACGTTTCATGTGTAATCTGGTAGGTGTGCTGAGCCCGCTTTCTGTAGCCCCTTTTTTGTGATACACTGTCGTTACAAATGTAGACACCGCCCATATATATCCATCTGCCCGCGCTGACGCATGGGAGGTGGATTTCTTTGTGCTTGACGCCAGACCCTGATGGCCCGCCGCCCCGGGAGATGCTACGCCAAGTTTGAACTGGGAAGCTTGCGAGGAAAACCTGAATGAGCAAATCGAAGAAGTCGGAGTTTCGCCCTGACGATTACGTTGTGTACCCTGCGCACGGCGTTGGCCAGATCATGTCGATCGAGAAGCAGGACATCGCCGGGATCGAACTGGAACTGTTCGTGATCTCGTTCGAGAAGGACAAGATGACCCTGCGGGTTCCGACCCACAAGGCGACCGAGATCGGCATGCGCAGCCTGTCGAGCCCCGACGTGGTGTCCAAGGCGATGACCACGCTGAAAGGCAAGGCCAAGGTGAAGAAGGCGATGTGGTCGCGCCGGGCGCAGGAATACGAACAGAAGATCAACTCGGGAGACCTGATCGCGATTGCCGAAGTGGTGCGCGACCTGCATCGCACGGACGACCAGCGCGAGCAGAGCTATTCCGAGCGCCAACTGTACGAGGCGGCGCTGGAGCGTCTGACCCGCGAAGTGGCCGCTGTCAGCGGTGGCGACGAGGTGCAGGCGGCCAAGGAAGTCGACGAGGTCTTGATCTCGCGCGCGGCCTGATCCGAGCGAAGATTTGAGGGGAAAGGCCGTGCCGGTGGGCGCGGTCTTTTCTTTTGTGCGTTGATCGGAGAGATCCCGGATCAGGTCCGGGATGACGTCAGAGCCCGAAACGCGCGGCTACGCTTCCTTGCGGTCGTCGGATATGTCGTCTGCGGCCTTCTCCTCGAGCTGTGACAGAAGCATGGTCTGCAATTCCGCCTCCAATTCCTTGGCGCGCTTGATATAGGCGCCGTTCTGGATGGTGGGAATGTTGGGGTCCCACAAGGCGGCGAGGTCGCGGACAGAGTCGCGGTCGTGGTGGTAGAAGGTCTTTTGCAACTCTGCCGCCTCGAACTCTGTCAGCCCCATGTTCTCCAGCACATAGCGCCCGGCTCGCAGGGAGCTGTCGAAGAGCTCTCGCACGATGTCGTCGGCGCCGGCCTTGTAAAGGCGGAAGACGTGGGTGCGGTCACGGGCGCGGGCCACGATGTGCAGGTCGGGCCGCTCGCGTCGGGCAAACGCAACGAGGCGGGTGGTGGCGTCGGCGTCGTCCAGTGCGGCCACGAGCACCTTGGCGTCGGCCAAGCCCGCCGCGTGCAGCAGATCGGGCCGGCCGGGATCGCCCAGAAATCCCTTGATACCGAAGCGGCGCATCCGCTGGATCGCGGCAAGGTCGTGATCGAGCACAACCGTCTCGAACCCCGAGGAGCGGATCATGCGATTGACCACCTGCCCGAAGCGGCCGATGCCGGCGATGATCACCGGGCCCTTTGCGTCGATCTCATCGGGTTCCTGGGCCTCGGCCGGGTCGATCATGCGGGGCGACAGGTAATCGTATAGAATGAAGAGCAGCGGCGTGATCAGCATGGAAATGGCGATGACCAGCAGCAGCGTCTCGCGCAGCTCGGGCGGGATAACGTTGTTCTGACCCGAGAAGTTGATCAGCACGAAGCCGAACTCGCCTGCTTGGGCGAGGCCCAGCGTGAAGAGCCAGAGGTTGCGTCCCGTAAGGCCGAAGATGCGGCCCAGCCCGTAGAGGATGCTGCCCTTTATCAGGATAATGGCAAAGGCCAGCCCCATGATGGTGAAGAACGAGGCGAAGAGAATCGAAAAGTTGATGCCCGCGCCCACGGTGATGAAGAAGAGGCCCAGAAGCAGGCCCTTGAAGGGTTCGATATCGCTTTCCAATTCGTGCCGGAACTCGGACGAGGCGAGGACGACGCCCGCGAGGAAAGCACCGAGAGCGGGGGAGAGGCCGACGAGGTTCATCACGAAAGCGATGCCCACGACGATCAGGAGCGCCAGTGCGGTATACATTTCGCGCAGGCGGGCGTGATGGATGAACCGGAACACCGGGCGGGTGGCGTAAACGCCGAAGATGATGATGCCTGCAACCGCGCCCAGTGTCAGAAGGGTCACGCCCCAGGCGGGCAGGCTGTCAATCATGGACTGCGCAACCTGGACCGGCGCACCGCCATGATCGCCCTCGGCGGTGTGACCTTCGTCAGCCAGCCGTTGCAGGGTTTCGCCCAGGATCATGTCCGGAGTCTTGGGCAGAGCCAGAAGTGGTAGAAAGGCCAGCATCGGGATAACCGCAATGTCCTGTGTCAGCAGAACAGAAAAGGTCGATCGTCCGCCGCCGGTTTGCATAAGGCCCTTTTCCGACAGGGTTTGCAGGACGATTGCAGTGGAGGACAGCGCGAATACCATGCCGATGGCCAGCGCCACGGACCACACCACGCCGAGCGCCATGCAGCCAAGCATCACCGCCGCCGTGGTCAAGGTGATCTGCAATCCGCCCAGCCCGATCAGCTTGTGCCGCATGTCCCAGAGCGCCTTTGGCTCAAGCTCCAGCCCGATGATGAAAAGCATCATGACCACGCCGAATTCGGCGAAATGCTGCAATTCCTCGGCGTCGTGACCGCCCAGGAGACCGGGAATATGACCGATGGCGATACCGGCGGCGAGATAGCCAAGAACCGAGCCCAGCCCCAGCCGGGCCGCGAGCGGAACCGCGATAACGGCGGCGGCGAGAAATACAGTCGCCTGAAAGAAAAAACCTTCCATCGGAATCCTTTAACAGATCGGGAGCGGGGCGGCGCGCCGCCACGGTCAGAGTATGCGGTGCGGGTGACACTTGTGCAAACGGCTTGCCACTGGATCGGGACGTGGCCGCTGTTTTTTCAGCCGCTGGTTCATTCGGTGCATCTTTTGCCGATGTTCAGAATATACTGAAATGCGAGTGTGCCGGGCTTTGCGGGCCAACCAATCACTTGCTTTGCCGTCGGGGACGGGATCAGCCGCGGGGCATCGTCAGCGTCACCGAGCGCCCAGATTTCACGTAGCGCAGTTCGCTGGTTCCGATGGCGGCGACGCGCCCACCATCCAGCCGGTCGCCGACCTTGACCTTCTTGTAGCTGCCATTTGCCAGCCGCACGAGGGCGCGGCGGTTGGAGTTGCTGCCGTAGACACCGATCAGATTGACCCGGCGCATACGCAGCGCGTTCTTTTCCGTGGCGGCGCGGGCGACCGTGGTCGGCGTCGGGCCGCTGGGCGAAATGCGCTGGTTGCGAGGCACGGCAGCTGCGGCGGTGCGGGCCTCTTGCTGTTCGGCAAGACGCTTGCTGCGCTGGACGATGCGGTCGAAGTTGCGGGGACGGACGTTGGGCTTCACCGAGACCTTGACGGCCTGGGCTGTGGCCCCGGCAAAGGGATCCGGGGCCGGAACCGCGGCAGCGGCCTGAACCGCGGCGTTGACCGCGTCGGGGTCGGGTGAGACGGTTTCTGACGTGGCGGCGGCAGCTGCTTCGGCGGCAGTGGAGGCCGCGGCGGCCTGTTCGGCCAATTGCTGGGCGCTTTGGGGGCGCAGGCGGGGGCGCAGGGAGGCAAGCTCGTCCCGGGTGCGACCGCCAAGCGTTTCGCGCTGATTGGTTTCGGCAAGGTCGCCGGGGCGGACACGGGGACGCAGAGCGGCGATGCGTTCAAGCGCTTCGATGCGCGCAGCGGCCTCGGACGGGTCCTCGCCCGGCTGGGCAAGGGTTTCCGCCGGGCGGTCGGGGGGCACGAGCGCGGGCTGACCGGCATAGACCAGAACGCCGTCGGGACTCATTGCGCCTTCGGGGGTTGGTTGAACGAGGCCGCGCGTGTCCATCGTGAACATCGTATCGGCGGCGGCCGGATCCGCGGGGGTGTCGGGACGTGTGTCGCCGCGCAGGCTTTCGGGGGCGGGCAGGGCGACGGCATCCTGTTCGACGACTTTGGGGTCGATCGAGGTGAGGTAGAAATCGTCGAGCGTTTGAGCGCCGGGATCTGAGGGCGCGTCCGGGGCGCGTTGCCAGATGCCGGTGACGGCGTAGCGCGTGCGGGCCTGCTGATCGGTCAGTTCGGCCGGGTTCGGCTCTGGCTGCGGGTCGGCGCGCGGCGGCTCGGCGCCGTCGGAGGTGACGCCGGGCAAGGCGGCGAGAACGCTTTCGCCGTCCTGGTCGGCCTCGGTCTCGGGGGCGCCGGCGGTGTCGTCGGGCGGCAGGTCGGCATCGGGTGTTGCGGCGATCTGTTCCTGGGGATCGGGGTCGCCCCGCAGGACACGAGAAATGCCGTCTTCGAGAAAGATCGAGGCCCAGGCGGCCACACCGACGAGGAAAAGCAGCAGAACGGCGGTGAGGATCAGACCGAGGAAACGCGGCTTGCCCCCAACGGAGGCGGATTTGCGCGCGCCGAAGATGGTCATGCGTTGGCGTTCTTGTTCGCGCTGGGCCTCGGGGGTGGGCCGCGAGGTGCTGCGCGCGGCTTGACGCTTTTCGGACTTGGCGGACTTTCGGCGGGAGATGAAGGAGAGCGGGCCGGAGGGTGTGGCGGAGGGGATCGACGTCGCGGCGGCGGATGCCGCGAGGGGCGCATTGGGCGTGTCATCGGGAAGGTCGAGAGGTGCCGGGTCGGCGCGGTCGGCCATGAAGGCCGGCGGCGGGGGAATGTCGGCGCCATCGTCAGGGTCATCGGGGACAGGCGCGGCCGCAATTTCATCGTCCTGAGGCAGGTCGTCATCCAGCGGGGCGAAGCGGTTGTCGTCGGAGGGACGCAGCGTTGCGCCGATTCGCGCGGCGGCGTCCGCCGGCAGCGCGTCCTGGGGCGTGCCGGTAACCTTGGCGGCAGCGGCGTCGGCGGTCGGGGGCGGTGCCGCGGTAAGCGTGGGTTCGGCACGGGGCGCCTCGCGGGGGGGTGTCTCGGCGGACGGGGTCGCGGCATCGCGCGTTGCACCCGTCAGGCGGCGCGGAACCGTGGGCAATTCGTCGCGCCGGGCACGGATCGAGCTGAAGGCGACGGCAGGCGCGGCATCGGGCGCGGGCGGGTCGGCGGGCTTTTCCGCGACAGCCTCGGCACCTTCGTTCTGCGTTTCAGAGTCGGTGGCCCCATGGGTGTCCTGGGTGACAGCATCCTCGGCGCCAAGCCCGGGTGTGGGGCTTGGGGGAATGTCCGGGTCCGGTGTCGGCGTCGGTTCGGGCGGGATGTCAGGCACCGGATCGGTGTCGGGCTCGATCTCGGGGTCCGGCGCGGGGGGCGTGCCGGGTACGGGCGGAACCTCGGGTTCGGGCTGCGGCGGAAGGTCGGGCTGCGGCGCGGGCGGTACCTCGGGCCGTGGCGGAGGCGGAAGGTCGGGTTCCGGCGTCGGCGGCACCTCGGGGTCGGGCGATGCGCCGGCTTCGGGCGCGCCTTCGAGGTCAGCCTCGGGTGCGGCGTCCGCCGCTGCGGCGGGCATGGGCGCGGTGCCGATGACGCGGATCGCGGCGGTGTCGCGGTCGATGCGCCCGCCTTCGGGCAACAGGGAGGGCGCGGCTTTTGTCTCGCCAAACCATGGCTCGCCAACAAAATCGCGGCCCTCGGGGACGGCGACGAAACAAAGCGGGTTGAAGCCATGTTCGGTGGCGAAGGCCTCGGCCTCGGCCAGGGTTTCGCGGGCAACGGCGGCGACATGCACTTGCCCTGCGGAGATCGACCAGTCATAGGCCAGATCGTCGACGGCGTAGGGTGTCGCCCCGTTGAGCGACCGGTGCACTGCAGAGGCGATCTCGTCCGCTTCGAGCCCTTCCGAGTCGAACTGGAGAAAGCGAATCTGGTCGTTGGGAATGACCAGCTTGGAGCGGATCGGATTGCTGTCGAGGTTTTCCGCCCGGTGGCGGAGGTCCGAGAGCGCGCCGGTCAGGTCCGTGTTGTCGAGGCTGACTTCGCCCACCATGTGCCAGCCGGGGAAGGCACGATGCAGAAGGCTGATGCCTTCAAAGGACAGGGTCAGGGCAAAATTTGGTTTCATTCACAACGCTCTGGCACCACGGACCCGGCAGGAGGAGCCCCCTGCCGCCGTTGGATTCTACAGCAGCTTACCGCCGAGGGAAAGGCAAACACCGATCACGAATACCGCGATCGGCGGAGACCCCCGGCGGTCAGGCGCTGGCCTTGGCCAGAGCCTGTTCCAGATCGGCAATGATGTCGTCCGCATCCTCGCAGCCGATGGAGATACGAACCACGTTGGGCGCAGCCCCGGCCGCCGTCTGCTGTTCCGGGGTCAGTTGGCGGTGGGTGGTGGAAGCCGAGTGGATGATGAGCGAGCGAGTGTCGCCGAGGTTGGCGACGTGGCTGAAGAGCTCCAGACTATCCACCAGCTTGACGCAGCCCTCGTAGCCCGATTTCAGCGCGACGGTGAAAAGCCCGCCCGCGCCCTTGGGGCAGACGGTCTTGACGCGCTTGTGGTAGGGCGAGGATTTGAGCCCGGCATAGGTGACCGCCTCGACCGCGTCGTGCTTTTCCAGCCAGGCGGCGACGGTTTCGGCGTTCTCGACATGTTTCTGCATCCGCAGCGACAGCGTCTCGATTCCCATCAGGGTGTAATGCGCCGCCTGCGGGTTGAGGGTCATGCCGAGGTCGCGCAGGCCGATGGCGATGCCGTGGAAGGTGAAGGCCAGCGGGCCGAACGTCTCGTGGAACTTCAGGCCGTGATAGGCGGGTTCGGGTTCCGAGAGGGATGGGAACTTGTCGGAGGCGGACCAGTCGAAGGTACCGGAATCCACCACGACGCCGCCGGTGACGGTGCCATTGCCGGTGAGGAACTTGGTCATGGAATGCACGACCAGCGTCGCGCCATGTTCGATGGGGCGGCAGAGGTAGGGCGTGGCCGAGGTGTTGTCGACGATGAGCGGCAGGCCGGCAGCATCGGCGACGTCTGCCACCGCGCGCAGGTCGGCGATGTGGCCGCCCGGGTTGGCGATCGACTCGCAGAAGATGGCGCGGGTGTCATCATCGATGGCGGATTTGATGGCGTCCATGTCGTCGATATCGACGAACTTGGCCGACCAGCCGAAGCGCTTGATGGTCTGGCTGAACTGCGTGATCGAACCGCCGTAGAGACGGGTGGAGACGACCACGTTCTTGCCCGGACCCATCAGCGGGAAAAGCGCCATGATCTGGGCGGCGTGCCCCGAGGAGCAGCAGACGGCGCCGGCGCCGCCCTCGAGCGTGGCGACGCGTTCCTGAAGCACGGCCACGGTGGGGTTGGTCAGGCGGGAATAGATGAAGCCCACTTCCTGAAGGTTGAAGAGGGCGGCGGCATGTTCGGCGTCGCGGAAGACATAGGCGGTCGACTGGTAGATCGGCGTCTGGCGCGCGCCGGTGGCCGGATCTGGCCGGGCGCCGGCGTGGATCTGCAGCGTGTCGAAGCCGAACTGGTGGATGCGGTCGTCGTCGGACATGGAAAGCCTCCCTTATGGCGTTTGTCATTTGGGTAAGCGATGGCGGGGCGCAGGACAAGCGTATTGACATGGTCTTGCGCGGACAAGAGCCGGGCCAATGGCTATTTTTTGGGGATGCGTCCGTAGCGGCCGCGCAGCGCGGGTGCGGTTCCGGTGAGGAGGTAGAACGCGCTTTCCACGAGCCGGCGCAACAGCCCGCGCGGGCGGGGTGGCGGCAGATCGTCATCGGGAATGCTAGCGAATGCGGAGGGGGAAAGCACCTCGACATCAGAGGTTTCCAGGGCGTCGAGAAAGGCCGCGGCCTCGGCCGCGCGGGCTGTTTCGACCATGATCGGTACGCCGCCCAAGGCGACCGAGAGGTACTGCGCATTCGAGAGCGTGTGGTAGCCCGGCACGAAGACGCGAAAGCCCGCGCCTTCGAGGGCGGCGACGGCCAGCATCGCGTCGGACGGACCGAAAACCTGGGCGATGCGAGTCAGGCCGGGTACGTCACGCAAGGCCATCAGCGTATCCAGAACCCGTTGCGGCGGATGGTGTTGCGGATCGCCTGTTCCTTGCGGGGCATGTTCGCGCGGTCGAAGAGGTCGCGCACCTTGTGGCCGCGCCCGTGGTAGATCATGAACTTGATGGCGTCGTAGTTCTTGAGCAGTTTCTTGACCGGGTTGGGGGCGCTGATCTCTTCCAGCAGGGCGACGACATCATCGTTCTCGCGGGCGTAGAGAAGCGGCAGCAGGCGATAGTGGCACGACACCGCGCCGTCGAGCAAACCGTCTGGCAGCGTGTCGCGACCGCCGCCGAGGGAATGAATGACGAGCGGCAGCGCCACCTGGTCGAGCCAGGGGTCGAGCGACTGGCAGACCAGTTCGGGGGGCGGGTCGTCGCGGATCGCCAGCGCGTAGTCGAGGAAACGCTGTCCGAAGACATGCGGGCATTTGTAGAAGAAGAAGCCGGCGTTGAAATAAAGGTAGCGACGCCAGTATTCATCGGGCAGGGACGTGTCGAGCGACGACTCGAAATCGAGGCCGAACTTGTCGTAGAGCGATTTCCACGTTTGGGTGTAGCCCGGCCCGTAAAGCTGGATTTCTGGCCAGGTGCCTTCGCGTTTCAGCGAGGCGGTGGGGCGGTCGAAATCGAAGGGCACGCGGGTGAGGTCGCCGGTGATCAGAGTGTCGGTGTCGAAGAACACGAACGGCTCGCCCTTGGGCAGAGCGGTCAGGCATTCGATCTTGTTGCCGTAGGGATAGGCATGGCCGAAATGCTTCGTCTCGAAGGGAACGATCTCGGCGCCGTAGCTTTCCAGCAGGGCGCGAATGTCGCCGCGCATGGTCGGGTCGTTCTTCCACAGCGGGCCGGGCTGGGGTTCGGCCACGAAAAGGCGGCCTTTGAAGTCGGGGCTGCGAGCGCGCAGAGAGGCGGCGAATAGCACCGCCTCGAACTGAAGCCGCCCGGCGTGGCCGACCACCACGATATTGAACGCTTGGTTTTTCGCCTTTTTCGCGGCCATAATCCGGTCACGCCTGCCTGAACTGCCCTTTTGGCGCAGTATAGGCGGTGCGGTGCGATTGCGCGAGAGGCAGTTGCGCAGATTTTTGAAAGGAAAGGTATTTTCGGATGATCGACTGGTTTTTCATCGGCCTGGCCGTGGCGCTGGGAGGACAGCCCGGCGGGCAGAACGTGGCTTCGACGGGATCGGCGGAGGCACAGCCTTCGAGCGGTTTCGAGGCCGAGGATCAGACGCCCACGGGCAAGTTCACCACCGCCGCCGAGATCAAGCCCATCGTGGAGGCGACGCGCGGCAATTGGGTCGCGGTGCGTGAGTACGAGGGGCGGGATTGGCTTTATATGACGCATTTACTGAGCTGGCGCTGCGGGATGCACCAGTTTCGCGTCGGCGTTAACGGCGGTGCGATGGAAATCTGGGAAATGCCGCCCTGTCAGTTGGACACCGCGACACCCAACGCCATCACCAGCGATACGATCATTTACCGGACGTTTCCGCCCGGGTCGGTCGAAAGCGTCGAGATCGAAATTCTTTACGATGATCTGGACACAGCGGCGGGGGCGTTCGAACGCAAACAGGTGCTTATACCCTGATGCGTGCATGTCTTTCTTGCCCCACGCTCAAGGTTTTGCGAAAACCTTCGGGAACAGCGCGTCTTCAAATTCTCATTGGCGTGCCTATATTGATGTTAAGGTAATTAACTTTACTTGAAAGGGAACGGTGATGGCGAATTTGGATGCGCAGGTGCGCGAAAGTCAGGAGCAGGTCGCATCGGCGCAGGCGAAGATCGCCGAACTGACCAGCAAGATCGAAAGTGCGCGGTCCAAGATCAAGGGCGGCGAGGATGCCAGCCTTGATATCGAGAACGCGACGCTGGACGAGGTGCACGCCCATACCGAGACGATGAATGCAAATATCGCCGAGCTGATCATGGGGCTGGACGATGTGACGGCCGGATTCTCGCGCGATTTCGATGAGATGCGGACCAAGACGGGCTGGGAAAGCTTCGTGGGTATCTTCAACCGTCACAAGGCCGACAGCATGCGGCAGGAGCGGATCCGCACCGCCAGCATCGACGATAAGTTGCAGGATCTGATTTCCAAGTCGGATATCATCGTGCAACTGCTGGAAGGCCAGCTGCGCACGCTGGAAGAGCACAAGGTCAAAGTGGAAACGAACCTGACCGAGACGCTGGACGAGCGCGAGGCGACGGTGGGCGAACTGGAGACGCTGCGCGCGGATATCCAGGGGATGGATCCCAAGATCATCGAGTTGGAGAACAAGATCGCCAACGAGACCGATGCGGCCGCCCGCACCAAGCTGGAAAGCGAGTTGGCGGAAATGAACGCCAAGTATAACGAGATGGTGCAGCAGGAGCAGGTCAAGCTGGCCAAGAGCCAGACGCTGGAGCGGTATATCGAGAAGGGCAAGACCTGGGTCGACAGCTTGCAGAACCAGGCGGCGACGCAGATGGTGCTGATCAACAAGTTGCAGACCGACACGAAACAGCGGGTCGTGCTGTATGATGCGCTGACCAAGTCACTGAAAACCGCACAGCAGCAGGACGTGGCGCACAGGATTAATGAAATCGGGGTGCAGACCGACCAGGAGGCGCAGAGCGCGATGGCGGGTATCGGTGCGGCCACCAACCAGAAGATGGCCGACATGCTGGAGGCGCACGAGGATCACATGGTCTTTGCCCGCGAAGTGCTGGAAGCCAAGGCCAAGGCGGACGAGCGGTTCGCGCGGCGGTTCTCCAAGATCATCGAAAAGCATGACGCCAACGCGTATGGCGGCTAAGCCATGGGGCTGGGAACGCTTGCCATTGTTCTGTCGGTCGTATGCCTCGCGGTATCGTTTGTGTTCACCGTGCCGGCCTGGGTGAACCTTGTCGGGGTCGGATTTGGAGTTGCGGGCCTGTTGCAGATCAGCCGGTCGCGCCGGGATGGCGGCAATGGGTCGTGAGGGCGATGTCCAAAGAGCGTATAAGCGGCCTGGTTTTATTGTTCGGCATCATTGTGTCGGGTGGCATGGCACTGGGCGGCTACAGGTTGGGACATGACGAGATGATGGGCTATGGCATCATCGGGATGATCGTCCTGGCGGTCTGGGCCTTCGTGAAGCCCGGCGCCGGGTCTGGCGATGCGGGCTATTCCAGCTTTGATGGTGACGGCTGTGATGGGTCGGGTGACGGTGGCGGAGGAGGTGAATGACCGCCGACGCACCGACCTCCGACCGCGCTGCGCTGACCGACCTTTTCGCGTCGCGGCGCTATTTCGCCAAGTTCGAGCGGATCACGGCGCATCTGAACCGCGTGGCCGCCGTGATGCAGGCCGAAGGCAGCCTGAGCAAGCAAGAGGTCGAGGTTCTCACCACCTATGTTCAGGGCATCGCCTATACGTTCAAGGCGCTGAGTATGAAGTACCTGCTGGTCGGGCGCGACACAGGGCAGTTCTTCGGCTCGCTGGCGATGGACGTGACCGAAAGCGGCTTTCCGATGTTCTCGGAGCTGATGGTGATGGCCAATGATGCCGCGCAGGCGCGGCGGCACCTGGACGGGATGCCGGATACCGAAACACTGAAGCGCGAGATGGTCGAGCAGATTATTTCCGAGCGGACCATTCCGACGCGCCTTCAATTCGCGCTTTCGCAACGGCTTTATTACGAGGAAATGCTGCGCGGGCACCTGTTCTGGGCGCAGAACGATCCACAGATCCAATGGGTGAGCGGGCTGGACGAGCGGCGGCGCTACCTGCTGCACTGGGCGGTCTATGACAGCCAAGTGAACTTGCCGACGATCTATTTGATGGAGGTCGAGGACACGGGCCGTGCGCCTTTGGGCAAAGACGAGCGGCGCTGGCCCGAAGTGCAGGCGCACCTGATGGCGCAATCCCTGGGCGGGCTGAAGTTGCTGACCATCGCCAAGGGGTTCGACCAGAGTTTCGGTGACCTGCACCCCAAGCGGATGCGACGCTTTCACGTGGGCCCGATGTACAGCCACGCTTTCACTCGCCAGAGCGGGCCACTGCGTGAGGTGTTGGCGCAGGCCGATGCACCGGTTGGGCAAGACTGGGCGCTGGCGTGGACCGACGAGGTGCTGGAAAGCGAGCGCGTGATCGAGGAACGCGCGGGCTGGTTCGGGACAGTCGAACGCGAGGTCTTTGCGCTGGACCCGTTTTCGGGGCAGGGGGCCGAGACCGGGGCGACGCGGATGGAGCGCAGTATCATTCTGCCAGAGCGTCCCTACCAGGTGCTGGCCGAAAAGAACCCTGCGGGGTTTTCGTCAGTCACCAAATACGTGGTCAGCACCGGGGGACGGGTTTTGAGGTATTGATTGGCCCGTTCCGGGCCACGCCTCCGGCGGGAGTATTTATGGAACAATGAAAACTTGGGAATTTTGAAATGAGCCTGACGGCCGATACGATGGAATTGCGCGAACAGGATATCGCCAAGCAGTATGGTGCCGCGGCGGCGATGCTGGCGGGGTTTGACCATACGCCGCGCATCGCCAAGCCGGGCGACGCGCCGCAGGAGGAGAAATCGGCCGGGTTGGGCACGCGGCGGCGGTTCCGGACGACGACGCCGGGACTTGTGACACGTTCGACCGCACGGCCCGAGGGGGTGCATCTGGTGGAACGGATCGAGGCCGCCGATGGCGACGACCCATTCGTCAGCCCGATGCAGGCCACGGTTCTGCACGGCTTGCGGCGGGCGATTGCGATAGCGCTGGCCGTGGGAGAGCAGTTTTCCGACGCCACGGGGTTGGCCGATCTGCGGCGGGCGAACCTGGCCGGATCACTGGGCGCGGACCGCAAGACCGAATTCACCGAGCTTCTGGGCGCCGAGGCGCTGGCGGTGGGGCATGTCTTCGCCAATGCGACAGCGTTCCTGCTGGCGCCGCATGGCTCGGAAGTCAGCGTCGAGGTGGGCGAGGTCGAGGAGGTTCTGACCGACAATTCTCAACTGGCTTTGCATGGTGCGTTGTGGGAGCTGGATCAGGATATCGCGGCCCATGCCGGCGACGATGCGCGGCTTGTGGCGACAGTCAGCGCCTTTGCCGAGCAGTTGATGGAGAAGATCGCGCTGCGCGCCCAGAATGCCGGGCGGCTGGGCGCCTTTACCGGCGCAAGCTGGCGGGTGGAGGCCGATGACTTCACCATTCGCGGGTTCGAGGCGGCGGCCAAGGGCAAGTCCAGCACGTTGACCATGACCTTCAAGCCGCCGCATGAGGTGGTGGGCAACCATATCGCCAAGTACCAGGCGCTGAAGCTTTCCAAGATGCTGATGGCCTATGACTTCGAGCGAAAGCTGAACCCGTTCGCGGAACTGGGCGGGTTCATTTTCACCTTCATGGGGGATGGCAAGCCGGGGACGGGCAAGACCACGCTGATCCAGATGATGGCGGGGCTGATCAAGGGGTATTGCGATAACGTTGGCTATCCGTTTCGCTATCAGAACCTGAGCACCGAAAGCATCGACAGCTATCAGGGTAAGTCGGCGCAGAATGCCAAGGCTTTCATCAACAATGTGATCGACCCCGGCGTGATCGGGTTCGGGACGATTGACGATATCGACCAGCTGGCGGGCAAGCGCGGGGACCGGCAGTCAAGCGCGGGGCAGCTGGAGATCACAGCCGTTCTGATGGAAAGCTTTGCCGGGGCCAATACGGTCGTGCGGGGGAACTGCACCTTCGGGATGTTCTCGAATTACCCCGAGAATGTGGACGACGCTCTGCGACAGCGGGCGGGCGCGCGGTTCCTGGTGGACGGGCCGCAGACGCGGGAGGATTACATTGATATCCTCTACCTCTTGATGGGGAAGAACCACGACATTCCGCTGGGTCAGCACGAGGTCTATGCCGCGCAGGAGATCAAGAAGGCCGTGGCGGCGTCGTTCGAGAGCCACGCGCGGCCACATGAGGAGGGGTTGGTGCGTGTCTATGAGCGGGTAGAGAAGGATATCGGCAAGCTGGACACCATTGCCAAGCTGGGGACGTACCTGAAGGGCATCCAGGAGGCGGACGCGCGCTTCACGGGCCGGGCGATCAAGAACATCACTGACGCGGTGAAGGTGCGGGCGATGGATTTCGAATTGCCCGACGAGTGGATGGAGACACCCGACCTGTTCCTGTTCAAGTCCTATGACGAGAAGAAGGGGATGATCGAGGAACTACGCCAGCCGATCACGGTGGAAATGGTGATTCAGGAGATCAATCGGTACGCGGACAGCGAATTCCGCTATGCGGACAAGTCCGACGAGGTGGCGATCGAGACTATGGTGCGCGACTTCGGGCGCACGGAGGAGGCCAAGCGGCGGTATATGGCGGCGAAGGAGGAGTGATGGGCGCAGCGGCGAACACAGGCATCGCTATCTTTGCAGTGTTCGGAGTTCTGCCGTTCTTGGCTGCGATCTTTTTCGGGGAAAGGCTCGGGCGTAGCGCTGCCACGAACCGGTCAGTGATTCTTCCTGCTGCTTGCCTGGTTTTGGTCCTCACGATCTCGTTTTATAACGTACTGCATTTTTCAAACGGTCTTTTGTATGCGTTGCTTGGTTCCGGTTCTGATATGTCCGAGTATTCGCCAGATCGAGTCCGCGTGAGTATGCTTTTGCTTCGCGGTTTTTTGATTGCCGTCGCGGTGGTGTCCGTCTGGGTAGGATACAGGCGCGCAAGGCGCGTAGTTTGAGGTACGGAGCGCGTATGTTTTTCTCGGCTAATTTTGGAGGCCGATTCAATTGCTGGCAGGTTGGAAAGGATGGTTGAATTCAAGCGGTGGAATTTGGAAGCAAGAAAGGCGCTTGACCCAGGTCTGGTGAACCAGAGTCCTCGGATCAGGTACGGGGCGGGAAGGCAGGAATGAACGACACGAGCGTGACATTGCTGAACACGGGCCTGCCGCTGCTGATCATCGGCGGGTTTGCAGCCTTGTTGCCGTGGTTATTGACGCCGCGGGAAACCCGGTCGCGCGGCCGGGTTCTGGTGTCGTTCATCGTGTCGGCCGGTTTGCTGGTGGGGCTGAGCGCCGGTGTGTTCGCGCTGTTCGACAAGCGGAGCCTGCTGGGTGGGCAGGGGTTTGCCGAACAGGGCGCGGTGGTGCGGATGTACCTGCGGACCTCGGTTTCGGCGGTGGTGGTGTGGGGGCCGGTGCTGGTCTTCATGTGGCTGGGCCTGGCGCAGCGGGTGGAGCGGTTGAGGAACCGCGATATCGTGCGAGGGAGGCGTGATGGGTGACAAGATTGTTCATTATTTGGAATTAGATGCAAAGATAGCAGATCTAAGCAGATTAACGGAAGACGAGCTAATTCTGTTCGGCACTTTGTCTTTTATTTGCAATGAACTGAATGTTTTTTCGCGGATGCTTGGATTGGCTAACAGTACACAAGTGGAAGCGAAGCCCCTTAAATTTGTAGCTGATTTGCAGCATCATGCGATATTGCGAACTTTGGCTTCACGCGTTTTCGAAGCGCACGAGTTTCTTATTGTGACTTTGAGTAAATGTACCGACGTTGACGATGATTTGCGTGATCTATTGAAAAGTACAAAAATTAAACTTGACCGCCTCCGCTCCAGCGAAGGCTATTCGATCAATCGAAATGTACGAAACGAGGTAACTTTTCACTATCAATACGGGGCTGCGAAAAAGAATGTGAGGAGCATCCGAGACGATGCTGATGCTTCCGTTTTCATTAACAAAACGGATGGTAACACCTACTTTTCCATCGGTGAGTCACTAATGTATTTTGAAAGGCTAAGGCGCTTTTCTCTTTCGGATAAGACTTTCGAAGATGAAGAAAAATTAGCCGAGGCGTGGCTTGGTTGGTCATTGGACGCAGTACGGATTATTAAGGACCTGCAGGCGGAAGTTTTCAATTCAGTGATGGATAAGGTCGAAAAACGCGCACGAAAAACGCACTACTTTGTTGAACGCAGCTTAGTCGCTGAGAAGACTGACGTTCTCCCCATCTTTAGTGGCTAATGCGATGAGAACTCATGTCATTTCCTTAATGGTTTCTCTGTTGAAGCGCTTTGCTACTGACGCGGAAACCATCTGTCGCTGCAATGACGAGGCCCCGGATCGGGTCCGGGGCGCGGGCGCGCTTCTGGCGGAGCGGGAATGGTGGGTTGGAAACCCACCCTACGGAGGTGGCGCATGGAGCGTCTGATCAGATCCGGCCTGATGTTCGGCAACCTGGTGCATGTTGCCAGCCCGGCGCTGGTCGAGCGGTATAATCGGGCTTTGAAGCACCTGACGGGCAGGACCACCAGCCTGACGGATTTCTATGTCGATATCTCGGGCTATTCGCCCGAGGTGGGGCATGAGCTGGGCGATGACCTGTACCTCAACCATGCGGGGGTGAACCGGCAGTTCATCCTGCTGACCACCGATCAGAAGCGCGCGCCGCTCTTGAATGCACAATTTTCGACCTCGCGCGGCATCCTCAAGCAATTCATAGAGGAAAATGAGCCCGCGCTTTTCGCACTGACGGCGCGGGATGCGGTGGCGGGCGAGTTGGTGAACTCGGTTTACGACATGTCGAGCCCGGAGCGGCTGTTCGATATCCGGCGTATCAAGATAGAGGCGGACACCACCAATGGCGCGCTGCGGCAGGCGGAAAAGCTCGATGAGAAGGTCGAGCGGTTCATGTCGGAAGAGGACGCGTGGTTTGACGACGTGCTGATCGCCGAGATGATCGAGCTTGCAGGGCAGACCGGCGATGTGCTGCGCAACCCGATCGACCTGAAGGAAATGAGTTTCGAGCAGCGCAATTACTGGACCAGTCACTTTGGCGGGGTGTACCTGTTTCAGAATCTTGAACTGCCCGGCGTGATCTGTGTGCAGGACAAGGCGCCGTTCGAGGGCGGGCGGATCGAGTACGTGTTCGGTCTGAAAGACCGCAACCGGGTGGCCAGTTTTCTTGACCTCAACGGGCTGGTGGAGCCGATCGTCAAGGCACGCGGCATCGACGCGGCGGCGATCCTGCGGCAGAAGATGGATTTCATGCTGGTCGATGCGCTGGCCGGGGAGGGCGTGGAATTCGCCGGCCGCACCCGGGCCGAGATGCGCCGGCTGGCGCGACGGCATTCGGACCTTCTGCCCGAGGAGTTCCACACGCTGAATGCGCTCTTGAACTGGGCCGAGAATGGCGGGCCGTGGCCGGTCATCACCTCGGACAACCCGGCCTATTTTTACACGCTTCGGGCGGCGGCGCACAAGGACGCGGAACTGGTGAACATGCTGCTGGCGGAACTGGCGCCCAAGGATGTGCGGCAGCTGTTCATCTGCCACAAGAGCCTGTTTTACCGCCGGTACGAGACGTGGACGGACACCAAACGCGCCTATGTCGTCGATTTCCTGCTGAACGAATACCAGGTGGACAAGCTGGGCACGCGCGCGGCACTCTTTGGCCACGACGCGCCGATGGAAGAGCCCGCGCCGCCGAAAGCGCCCGAATCGGCGTCCGACTTGGAGGCGGTCGTGGCACGGGTCGGCCCTTGGGGGCCGGTGACACGCCGGACGGGCACGAAGGGAAAGGGATAGGACATGGCGGCACTGGCACGGCTTTTGATCATCGGGTTCATCGTCTGCACGATCCTTTACGTGGTGTTGTCGCTTTATTCGCGTAGCGTGCGAAAGGCCAAGCTGCGCGAATGGTGGGAAGAGGAAGGCCGGCCCGGCGACCGTGACGCCTATATCGAGAAGGGGCTGGAAGACTATGACGGCTCGCTCAGGCGCAAGCTGATCCTGGGCGTCTACGTGGTACCGTTCAGCATCGTGGCCGCGATCATCTATTTCACGAACTTCCACTGAAGGGGCGGGGCGATGGTGTATCTCAAATGGCTTTTCTGGGCGGTGTTCTGGGTGCTCGTGGCGGCGTTCTTTCATTACACGCTGCCGCAGACCGACATCGTGCGGGTCACCGATACCTATGAAAAGCGGATCGATTTCGGCGAGAACAGTCTGTTCTGGGCCAGTCCCGACGCTGGCAATGACGCCACAGCAATCAACCGCGACGTGTTCTTCATCCAGACGGTGCGGGCGGATGGCAGCACCATGGTCTATCGCAACGAGGACACAAGCTGGGGCTGGCCGCCCTATTTCAAGTTCGACACGTCCAATTTGCAGGCCGAGGCGGCGGACCTGAAATCGACCTCGGAGGCGCCGCGCTGGGCCGCGCTGAAGCATTACGGGTGGCGCAACGAGTTCCTGTCGATCTTTCCCAACGGCGTCAGCATCTGGCCGGTGGCCGGACCGGATGTGGGCAAGCCGTTTCCGTGGTTGAACATCCTGATACTCGCGGTCTTCGGGTTGGTCGCCTATGGCATCTGGCGGCTGTGGCGGCGCTTCCGGTCGCGGCGGATCGATCCGGTCTGGGACGGGGTCGAGGCGCGGTTCGACGCGGCGGGCAATGCCATCGAGGACCGGCGCGGACGGGTCCGGCGTTGGCTGGATACCTGGCGGCCCAAGGACAAGCGCCGGGGCTAAGATCCGGAGCCCGCGGCCTTAGGCGGCGTGGGTGCGTCCGGCGTCGGAAGCGCGGCCCTCGTCGGTGACGCGCATCGAGTCTGTGACCCATTGAGGCAGCACCAGCGGCGCCAGCGGGTTCGGCGCGCCGCGCAGCACGTTCTCGCGCAGCCGGGCGACCATGTCGGCGCGTTTCGACTGGCTGCCTGACATGATGTGCAAGAGCGCCTCGACCTGCATCGCATCAAGCTGTGGTTGCGGTGGCGCGGGATGCAGGGTGAAGGGCGCGGGATCGAGCCCGATATCGCGCAGGAAACTGCGCAGGTAGGTCTCTGGCCCGAGCTTGATCCGCTCGAACTGGCGCGACTTCACCTGAAGGTCCGGGTGCAGCCCCGCAAGCTCATGTTCCAAAGCGGGAAAATTGATCGAGTTGAAGTTCACGCTGCGGCAGAACTGTTCCAGCGAAATGGCGACCTGGTTCTGACGGATCGCGTCGGAGTAGAGGCTGAGCAGGAAGCTTTCCGCGTTGCGGGTGTAGAGCAGCAAGCGCGTGTCCCCGAGCGGGAGGCCGGCCTGGGCGTGTTGCAGGTTGGTCGCGGCCTGCGGGTAGAAGCCTGGGTGGGTGGCGTTCCACATCAGGCTTTGGGTCATTGAGGGACCAAGGCGGTGCTCGTCAGAAATGAGAACCGTTTCGGCACCGGCCTCGGTGGCGGCCCGCGTGATGGCGGCGTTTGTGGCTTCGAACTGGCCGATCTCGTTTGGGGTCGAACCGGGCTTGTGCCGGCGGCGGATCATGCGCACTTGGCGGCGCAGAAGGTTGGGGGTTTCGGCATTCACGTAGAACACGCCCTGGGCGCGCAACTGGTCGAGATTGGCCGAAAGGTTTTGCTGCAACAGCATGGACGCCGTCCTGTGGACGCCCAGATGGATAACGTATTTCATGGACCTGCCCGGTGCCTGTTTTGTATTTTTATGACCATAGTGTAGCGCAAGTGGCGGAATCGCGCAATATTCCGCCGATGCAATCCAGTGCCGATTAGTCTGCGAACATTGGAAGGGTCTGAGGCGCGGGGCAGGGGCATAGATTATTCTGCGAATAATCTGGCGCGTCGGACAGACACAGCGAGCCTACTGCGAGGCTGTGCTTCTGTCGGCTGGATTTGAATGTGGAAGTGGTGGGCGACCTAGGAATCGAACCTAGCGTGCGTCTCCGCGAGGGAGTTACAGTCCCCTGCCACACCTTGCGGCCTGTCGCCCACTGAGGCGCGTGTTTAGAAGCGGGCCGGTGCCCCGTCAACCGGAAAATCGCTTGCGATTGTGACGGTGCGGGGCCATTGTCCGCCGCCTGTGAAGGAGGCCCCCGGATGGCAACGAAGAAACCCAAGTGGGTCGTGGAAAAGGAACAGGCCAAGAAGGCCTCGGCGGCGGAAACCGTGTGGCTGTTCGGGCTGCACGCGGTGCGCGATGCGCTGGAAAACCCGCGCCGCGAGAAGCTGCGGCTGGTGCTGACGAAGAACGCCGCGGACAAGTTGTCCGACGCCATCGCGGCCTCAGGCATGGAGCCGGAGATGGCCGACCCGCGCAAGTTCAGCGCGCCGCTGGATCCGCAATCGGTTCACCAGGGGGCGGCGCTGGAAGTGAAGCCGCTGGACTGGGGGGCGCTGGAAGAGGTCTGCCTTGGAGACGGGGTGCGGCCGCCGCGCGTGATGTTGCTGGACCGGGTTACGGACCCGCATAACGTGGGGGCGATTCTGCGCTCGGCCGAGGTGTTCGGCGCGTCGGCGGTAGTTGCGCCGCGGCACCATTCGGCGCCCGAGACCGGGGCGCTGGCCAAGACCGCGAGCGGCGCGCTGGAGCGCCAGCCCTATTTGCGGGTGCGCAACCTCGCCGATGCGATGAGCGCGTTGCAAGGTATGGGTTACCTGGTTCTGGGTCTTGACGGTGAGGCCAGCGAGACCGTCGAGGAGGCGCTGGTCGGGATGCAGGACCGCCCCGTGGCGCTGGTGCTGGGGGCCGAGGGGCCGGGTCTGCGCCAAAAGACACGGGAGACCTGCGACAAATTGGTGCGGATCGCCTATGCGGGGGCGTTCGGATCGCTCAATGTCTCAAATGCTGCGGCGGTGGCCCTATATGCGTCCAGAGGATAACCGACTGGTATAACCGACGGAGGCGTGATGGGCCGGAAGATCGCGACATGTTGTTACTGCGGAACGCGGGCGGTGCTGGTGCTGGACGAGGGACGGCATGAGTTGGCCTGTGGTGCCTGCGGGGCACCGCTGCACGACATGAAGATGATGCCGGTGTCGCGAGACAATGCCCAAGAGCGCAAGGGGGCGCCACGCTTCGCAAACCCCGGCAAGAAAGTGGACAGGCGTCGCGATGGCCGCCTCGTGGCGCCGCGACCGGACTGGAAGGGCGATGCGGGACCGGACCGCCCCAAGCGGCGCGGGAAGCGGAAGCGCAAGCCGATCCTCGGCCGTGTGCTGGACGAGGTCTGGGACGTGCTGGAAGATATCATCGACTGAGAATGGCGGATTTTTACCGAATGTTCACACCTAATTTACAACCTCTTTATATCTGGAATTCAGTACCTATCTCAGTGTCACGAAGCGCCGAACTGGAACTCCGGTGCTTCTTTTCACTGTCCCTCGTTCCGCGACTGGCGCCCGGGTTTGCCCGGGCGCTTTTTTCTTTTGACGCCGCGGTCTAGTGTGAGACCATGAACGAGCAATACAAAGATTCTACCCTTCGGGACATCTTGAAGCGGACCAAGCGGATCGCGGTGGTGGGCGTGTCGATGAAAGAGGTACGCCCGAGTTTCTATGTCGCGCGCTACCTGAAGCTGAAAGGCTTCGACGTGGTGCCGGTCAACCCCGGCCACGCGGGCCAGACGGCGTTCGGGGCGACCGTTCTGGGGTCGCTGAGCGAGATCGAGGGCGGCGTGGACATGGTGGATATCTTTCGCCGGTCCGAGCATGTGCCCCCGATCGTGGACGAGGCTTTGGAGCGGTTTCCTGATCTTCAGACGATCTGGATGCAGATCGGCGTGTGCCACGAGGGAGCCGCCGAAAAGGCACGGGCACGGGGCGTGGACGTGGTGATGAACCGTTGTCCCAAGATCGAGTACCAGCGCCTGTTCGGCGAGTTGCGCATGGGCGGGTTCAATACCGGCGTGATCTCGTCGAAGCTGTAGCGCCCCGGTCGGGCCTGCCGGTCAGCCCGCGACGACGTCGGCTGCGATGCGCATCTCGCGCAGGGGGCGGACCTTGCGGATGGCTTCCTCGTAGACGGGATGCGCCTTGTAGGCGGCAAGATCGGCCTCTGTCTCGAACTCGGCGTAGACCACAAGATCGACCTCGGCCCCGGTCAGGGTATCGGCATGCAGGTTTTCGCCGACCTCGAAATGAGTGGCGTGCGGGATGGTTCCGAGCGTTTCGAGACCGGCGCGGATCTCGCCGAGGTCCTTGGGATCGCGGGCGGTGAAAAAGACGATGTGGCGGATCATTCGGAGCGGGACGCCTTTTCTGCAAGACCCGAGCGCGACTGGCGCGTGGCCAGTTCGGCCATGACATCGGCGACGGACACGCCACGGCTGTGCAGCATGACGAGCAGGTGAAAGAGCACATCTGCGGCCTCGGAGGTGAGGCCTTGCGCATCGCCTTTCACGGCCTCGATCAGCGCCTCGATGGCCTCTTCGCCGAACTTCTCGGCCACCTTCTCGGGGCCCTTGGACAAGAGCTTGGCCGTCCAGCTGTCCTCGGGCGAGGCGCTGGCGCGGGCAGCGATGATCTGTTCCAACTCTTGCAGGGTCATGCGCCGATCCTCATGGGGATGCCGGCCGCGGCCATGTGGGCCTTGGCCTCGGCGATGGTGTGATCGCCGAAATGGAAGATGGAGGCGGCCAGCACGGCGGATGCGCCGCCCTCGGTCACGCCGTCGACGAGGTGATCGAGGGTGCCGACGCCGCCCGAGGCAATGACGGGGATCGAGACCGCATCCGCGATGGCGCGGGTGAGGGGCAGGTTGAAGCCCGCGCGTGTGCCGTCGCGGTCCATCGAGGTCAGCAGGATTTCCCCGGCGCCCTTGTCCTCGACCAGCTTTGCAAACTCGACCGCGTCGATGCCCGTGGGTTTGCGCCCGCCATGGGTGAAGATTTCCCACTTTCCGGGGCTGACCGTCTTGGCGTCGATGGCCACGACGATGCACTGGCTGCCGAACTGATCGGCGGCAAGGCGGACCACGTGGGGGTCGGCCACGGCGGCGGAATTGAACGAGACCTTGTCCGCCCCGGCCAAAAGCAGCGCGCGCACATCCGCCACCGTACGGACGCCGCCGCCCACGGTGAGCGGGATATAGCACTGCTCGGCTGTGCGGGTGACCACATCGAGCATCACGCCGCGGTTTTCGTGGGTGGCATGGATGTCGAGAAAGCAAAGCTCGTCGGAACCGGCGGCGTCATAGGCGCGGGCCGCATCGACGGGGTCGCCCGCGTCGCGCAGGTTGACGAAGTTCACGCCCTTGACCACGCGGCCATCGGCCACGTCGAGGCAGGGAATGATGCGGATCTTGAGCATGGGCCATCCTTTCGCGCCTGCCTTCTAGCGCGGGCGGCGGGCGGTGCCAATGGGGGTTAGGCGCCTACGCGGTCGGGCTGTCATTTTGAACCCCGCCGGGGGGATGGGCGACGGATAGGTGTCGGCGCGGCTTTGCGCCTCAATCCAATCCTTCCGAAAGGACCAAGCCATGATGTCTTTCAAATCCACCCTTGCCATGCTGTCGCTGGCCATGACAGCCGCCGTCACTGCTCCAGCCGCGCCGGCGCAGGCCGAGACCATCACCTGCCCGCACAGCCAGATCCGGCGCGAGGTGACCACGGCCCTTCCCGGGGGCTGGTGGAACACTGCGATCGTCAACTCGCTGACCGAGGCGCGGGTTACCAATATCGGCGGACGGGCCGCGTTGCAGTGCATCTATGGCCCCGCGGGATCGATCCAGCGCTATGCCCCGGACGGTGCGACCTGCCGGGTGAGCGGGCGGCAATTCGAGTGCAACAGCGGCTCGGCGTCGGGCTCCGGCGCGCGGACCTTCTCGACCGGGCCGCTGGACATCCCGCAAACCTGGACCGCGGACCTTGACCGTGGGTCGGTGGGGCGCGGCAGTGGCGTGGACATCTGGTTCCAGGCAGAGACGGCCGAGCTTTTGTACCTGGCGCCGCGCAATGGTGCGAAGCTTGGCGTGGGCAACCGGCGCAACCGGGGCTTTGACGGCTGCCGGGGGGCACGGTTCAGTGCGAACAGGGTGTCGCTGCGGGATATCCCGGTGGGGTCCTACATCTGCGCGCGCACCAATGAAGGCCGGATCAGCCAGTTCCGGGTGAACGCCGTGTCGGGCGGATCGCCGAAGACTCTGTCGCTGGGCTACACGACCTGGCGGTGAGCCTGCCTTCCTGAAAAAGCCTGCACCCGGCAATTGGCCGGGTGTTTGCGTGCTTGAACCTGGACTCCCGGCAGGATCGGGCCGATCACGCGAATGCCTGTTTCCACGCGGCGCGGTCGGCTTAGCTATACATAAATGGACAGACCCCTTGAAGGAGACATTCGAGATGAAACGATTTCTGACACTTGCCGCGTTGACCTTTCTGGCCAGCCCCGCCTTGGCTGATGACGATCTGATGAAGGTGCAGGCCAGCGGCGACGTGACTGGCACGATGGACGCGCTTGAAGCGGCGGTGGAAGGCGCGGGCGCCACGGTCTTTGCCCGGGTGGATCATGCCAAAGGCGCACAGGATGCAGGCATGGAATTAGCGCCGTCGCAGGTTCTGATCTTCGGCAATCCGAAGCTGGGCACGCCGGCAATGCAGGACGATCCGCTGGCGGGGCTGTACCTGCCGATGAAGGTCCTCGTGTACGAGGACGCGAATGGGCAGGTCTGGCTGGCCTACGAGGACCCCGAAGAGATGTTCGATGAACTCGACGGGATCGACGATGACGCGGCATATATCCAGAAGATGACTAGTGCGTTGGGCAAGCTTACTAAGAAGGCGGCGGGCGGCTGATCTGCCCGGATCTCTCTTCCGTGCGGGACGCGTATCAGGCGGAGAGGGTGCGCAGGGCTTCTTTCAGGTCGAGCGCCCCGTCATAGAGGGCGCGGCCCGAGATGGCGCCATTGAGCGGGGCACCGCAATCCCTTAGCGCGACAAGGTCTTCGAGAGAGGACACGCCGCCCGAGGCGATGACCGGGATCGAGACGGCGTTGGCGAGTGCCGCCGTCGCGTCGATGTTCGGGCCCTGCATCGCGCCGTCGCGGTTGATGTCGGTGTAGATGATCGCGGCGACGCCCGCGTCCTCGAAGCTGCGGGCAAGATCGGTGACCATGACATCGGTTTCTTCGGCCCAGCCCTTTGTCGCCACGCGGCCGTTGCGGGCGTCGATGCCCACGGCCACCTGGCCGGGAAACGCCTGCGCCGCCTCGCGCACGAGTGCGGGGTTTTCGACCGCCACGGTGCCCAGGATGACGCGGGCAAGCCCCTTGCTGAGCCAGCGTTCTATCGTCGCCATGTCGCGGATGCCGCCGCCAAGCTGGGCAGGGACCTGTGTGCGTTCCAAGATCGCCTCGACCGGAGCGGCGTTCACCGGCTCACCCGCGAAGGCACCATTGAGGTCGACGAGGTGCAGCCATTCGCAGCCGGCATTCACGAACTCCATCGCCTGTGCGGCGGGGTCGTCGTTGAACACGGTGGCCTTCTCCATTTCGCCCTTGAAGAGGCGTACGGCCTGGCCGTCCTTGAGGTCGATGGCGGGGTAGAGGATCATGGGCGGTCATCCGGGCAAAGGGCTTTGCCGCGATGTGCCATGACGGGACGGCGTTTGCAACGCGACGTGGCGTCAGGCTTGATCGGGGTGACGCCCGCGCCGCAGAGTGCTTGCCATCACTGCGGGAGGAGAAACGCATGAAAACGATGACACTGGCCGTTGTGGCCACCTTGATGAGTGCCGGCGCGGCCTTGGCGGACCCTGTTCTGGGAACCTGGCAGACAGAACCCGACGACGGCTCTTTCGCACATGTCAAAATGCAGAAATGCGGCGACGCGATTTGTGGCGTATTCACGCGGACCTTCAATGAGAACGGCGAATACAAGTCGCCGAATATCGGCAAGCAGGTCGTGCGTCAGATGAAGCCAGCAGGCAATGGTCGCTACGAAGGCAAGGTCTGGCGCCCGTCCAACAACAAGGTTTACATCGGAAAGCTTGATTTGAACGGGAACACGTTGCAACTGCGTGGTTGTGTTGCCGGGGGTCTTATCTGCGCCAAGCAGACGTGGAAACGGGTCAACTGAGGCCGACACGCGGTGTTTTTGCTTTGCGGGGAGCGCCCAAGTGGCACTTGGATAAAGGGGGAATAAGCCTTTTCCCGCCGATAAGGCAAACGTGATTGAACGATTTGGCCGGGCCGCACGTCTTACCTGTAATATGTTGAAATCAGGTAAGAAGGAGGCCCGGCCAATGCGTTTGGCGACATCCTGTGCACTATTTCTGGGACTGACCGGGGCGGCGATGGCCGATCCGGTGACGGGAACCTGGCAGACGGAGCCCGACAAGAAGGGCATCATCGCCCATGTGAACGTCTATGACTGCGGCAACGCCGTTTGTGGCGAGATCACCCGCACCTTCAATTCGCAAGGGCAAGAGATCAAGGCCGCGAGCCTGGGTCATACGGTGATCCGCAATGCCACGCCCACCGGCAACGGCAAGTATGAAGGCCGCGCCTGGATCCCGGCACATCAGCGCGAATACCCGGCCGGCATGACCCTTCAGGGCGACCGGATGACCGTACGAGGCTGCATGGGGCCGGTGTGCATGTCGCAGAAATGGACGCGGATCCAGTAGGTCTCAGGGCGTCCAGGTCAGGAAATTCCGGATAATGCGCAGGCCGGTGGCTTGGCTTTTCTCGGGATGGAATTGCGTGCCGATGAGATTGTCGCGGCCCACGACCGCCGTGACCGCGCCGCCATACTCGACGTGCGCGATGCGCTGGGTACGGTCCGACACCTCGAAATGGTAGGAATGGACAAAATAGGCGTGGTCGCCGGTCCTGATCCCGTCGAGAACGGGGTGGGCTTTATCGATGACCAAGTCGTTCCAGCCCATATGTGGCACTTTCATCGACGGATCGGCAGGGGCAATCGGTGCGACCGTGCCCGCAATCCAATCGAAACCGTCGGTCTCGGTATATTCCAGCCCGCGCGTCGCCAACATCTGCATTCCGATACAAATGCCCATAAACGGTCGGCCACCGGTCAGTACAGCCTCTTCAATTGCCTCGAATAGGCCGCGATGGTCGTAAAGCTCGTTCCGGCAGGCGGGGAAGGCGCCGTCGCCGGGTAGGACGACGCGGCTGGCACGGCGCACCGTGTCGGGGTCGGAGGTGACCACGACCTTGTTCGCGCCCACCTCGGCCGCCATGCGCTGAAACGCCTTCTCGGCCGAGTGCAGGTTGCCGGACTCGTAATCGACGATAACGGTGGTCATGGGGTCAGAGCGTGCCCTTGGTCGAGGGGATGGCATCGGCTTTGCGCGGGTCGATTTCCAGCGCGTCGCGCATGGCGCGGGCGACGGATTTGAACGCGGCCTCGGCGATGTGGTGGCTGTTGATCCCGTGCAGCGCGTCCACGTGCAGGGTCAGCCCGCCATGGGTGCTGAGCGCCTGGAAGAACTCGCGGACCAGTTCGGTGTCGAATGTCTTGATCTGGGCGGTGGGCATGGCGACGTTCCAAACAAGGTAGGGCCGCCCGGAAATGTCCAGCGCGGCGCGCACCAGCGCGTCGTCCATCGGCAGCAGGCAGGCACCATAACGGCGGATGCCCTTCTTGTCGCCCACGGCCTGTGCCAGCGCCTGGCCGAGCGCGATACCCACGTCCTCGACCGTGTGGTGGTCGTCGATGTGCAGATCGCCCGTGCAGCGGATTTCCATGTCGATCAGCGCGTGGCGGGCCAGCTGGTCCAGCATGTGGTCAAAGAAGCCCACGCCGGTCTGGTTGTCATAGGTGCCGGTGCCGTCGAGGTCGATCTTGACGGAAATATCGGTTTCCGCGGTCTTGCGGGTGATGCTGGCGCTGCGCATGGGTGCGTCCCTGAGTGTTTGCCGCGCCGTTATAGGCGGGGTTGGCCAGCGCGCCAAGGGGGCGAAAGAGGGCGGGGGAAACGTGGTGCCAATCGGCACTTGGACCGGCGTTCTACCGGCCCAGTCAATCAACTTGGAGAGAAATTGGAGCGGGCGATGAGATTCGAACTCACGACCCTTACCTTGGCAAGGTAATGCTCTACCCCTGAGCTACGCCCGCGTCCTTGGGTGAGGCGGAGATATAAAGTCTGGCGCGGCCCTGCAAGGGAAAATCGCAGTGGCTGCAAATTTTTTTGCCTCGCGCGCGGTCAGGCGCTGTAGCGCAGGATCAACTCGACATAGATCAGCGTCGAGGCCAGCAACAGAAAGGCAAGGAACAGGGCGCGGCGCCGCTTGGTGGGCGGCGCAGGGACATCTTGGTCCTGATCGTGCAGTCCGGTCACGTCACATCTCCTTCAAGAGAGGGCGCCAAAGGCAGCAAGGTGCAACCGAAAGTAGTGCGTTTGAAACGGCGCGGCAAGAAAAAGTGCCTCGGGCACGCCTTTGGGCGGAAACACGCGCCCCGGACGAGCGCAAGGCCCGTCCGGGAACCCGACCCGGGGAGACGCGGGTCAGATATTGCCGGCGGACAACTCGCCGGCGATATGGTCGGCCTGGCGGATGGCCAAGGCGACGATTGTCAGGGTGGGGTTTTCCGCCGCCCCGGTGGTGAATTGCGAACCGTCGGAGATGAACAGGTTCGCGATATCGTGGGTCTGGCCCCACTTGTTGCAGACGCCATCCTCGGGATTTTCCGACATCCGGTTGGTCCCAAGATTGTGCGTGCTGGGGTAGGGCGGCGTCGGGAAGGTGCGCGTGGCGCCCACCGCGTCATAGATCGCCGCCCCGCGCTCGTAGGCGTGGTTGCGCATGGCGACGTCGTTCGGGTGATCATCGAAATGCACGTTCGCAACGGGCAGGCCGAACTGGTCCTTGACCTCGGTGTTGAGCGTCACACGGTTGGTGGACTGGGGCATGTCCTCGCCCACGATCCACATACCGGCCATGTTCTCGTACTCGTCGAGTGCCGTGGTGAACTCACGCCCCCAGGCGCCGGGGTCGAGGAAAGCCGCCATGAAGGGCAGGCCGAGCGCCAGGGTCTCCAATTCGTACCCGCCGACAAAACCGCGGCTTGGATCATGCTTGGATTCATCCTGAATGATGCCTGCCATGGTCGTGCCGCGCCACATCTTTACTGGCTTGTCGAAGACGGCATAGACCGAGCCCGTCATGTGCCGCATGTAGTTTCGCCCCACCTGATCGGAGCTGTTGGCAAGACCGTTCGGGAACATGCTGGAGGCCGAATTGAGCAGCATCCGAGGCGATTCGAACGAGTTGCCCGCGACGCAGACGACCCGTGCCTTTTGCATCTGCAGATCGCCGTTCTCGTCGAAATACTCGACGCCGGTGACCTTGCCCGCCTCGTTGTGCAGGATGCGGGCCACATGGGCCTTTTCACGCACTTCGAGGTTGCCCGTGGCTTCGCCCTGGGGGATGTCGGTGTAGGCTGAAGACCACTTGGCGCCCCACTTGCACCCCTGAAAGCAGAAGCCGGTTTGCTGGCACATCAGGCGGTCCTGATCGTCGCTGCTGTTGATCGCCATTCGGCCGGTGTGAACCTCTTTGTAACCGAGTTTTTTCGCGCCGGCCTCGAACACCTTGTAGTTGTTGTTGCCGGGCAGGCCGGGATTGCCGTTTGTGCGCGTGACGTTCAGCTTTTTCTCGGCCTTGTCATAGTAGTCGTCCATCTCGCGCGGATCGATCGGCCAGTCGAGCAGCGATGCGCCTTCGACCTCTCCGTAGTTCGTGAGCGCCTTCCACTCGTGATCCTGAAAGCGCAGCGAGGCGCCGGCCCAGTGGGTGGTCGTGCCGCCCACGGCCTTGACGATCCAGGCGGGGAGGCCGGAGAAATCCTTGGCCACCCGCCAGTCGCCGGACGTGGTGCGCGGGTCGAGCCAGGCCAGTTGGCCGAAGCTTTCCCACTCGTCGTTGACATAGTCCTCTGGCAAATAACGGCCGCCCGCTTCGAGAGCGACGACACTCACGCCTTTCTGTGCGAGTTCGTTGGCCAGCACGCCGCCGCCTGCGCCGGTGCCGATGACGACGACGACGCTGTCGTCGGTAAGTTCAAATGGTGCAGTCATTGTTTAGTCCTCCCTCAGCCGATCCAGGCGATGTCGTCAAAGCCGCGGTTGATGTAACCGCCCTTGGAGAAGCTTTCGCCCTCGTAGCCGAAGACCGGCCAGACCGCTTTCTGGTTATAAAGCCCGGTCACCAGACCGCCCCGGATGCGTTGGAAGAACGGGTCGTCCTCCATCGAGCGCAGCACGTCTACGCGGTCGCGTTCCCAGCCGATATCGGCGTATTCGAGCCCGTGCATATTGCGCGCGGCATCGTTCAGCGCGTCGATGCCCGCGGTGATGGCGTCGACTTCCTCGGGCTTGTCGTAGCCCTTGACGGCGGCGACGTAATATTCGTCGGCAATGCGGTCGTGCGGGTAGATATCGCGCGCCATCTGGACGAGCGTCGCAAAGGTCTCGGGCTTCAGCGCGTCCATTTCGGTGGCCCAGGCGCCGCCCGCGCCCGCCACGTAGCCGGAGCCGAGCACGAAGGCGCCGAAGGCGGTGGTGCCTTTCAGCAGGTCGCGCCGGGTCAGCCGGCGGAGTTGTCTTGTCTGGGTACTCAACATCTTGTCCTCCCTAGATGCGGCGTGAGTTTTGGTGATTGGTGTTTGACCCGGCCCCGGGACACGCCATGCCCGAAGCCGGTTGTTGCGGGCGTTACTTGAAGCGCCCGGCGCGTTGCAGCACCTCGATCTCGTAGCCGTCAGGGTCTGCGACGAAGAAGAACTTGCCGACAAGCTTGCCGTCGGGTGCGAATTCCACGATCTTGCGCGGCTCCAGCCCGGCTTGGGTGAAGCGGGCATGCTCGGCTTCCAGATCGTCAACGGACACGGCAAAATGTCCATAGCCATCGCCAAGGTCGTAGGGCTCCTCCCGCCCTTTGTTGACCGTCAGTTCAAGCTCGAATTCGGATTCGGAATTGCTGAGATAGACCAGCGTGAACTTCTCGAAATCCAGGCGGTCCGCGATCTTGAGCCCGAAGGCTGTCTTGTAGAACTCAACCGACCGCGCCTCGTCGAGGACGCGGATCATGCTGTGAATGGCTTTTGCCATGGGCTTCTCCGACTTTGTGAATGGTCAAAGAAGCGTATCAGACGCCCGAATGACAGTGGTAGTAAACCGTTACTACAGGCGTGTAAGGTTACTCCGCGGCGATGCGGGCCTCTGGCTGGACGGTCTGGTTGTCCTGCCAGACAAGGCAGGTGCAGCGCAAAAGCGAGGTGAAATTCTTGGGCTCGCCATGCAGTTCCAACACCTCGCCATGCAGTTTCGAGACGAAAGCGGGTGTCGAGATATCCTCGTTCGCGGCGATGTCGTCGAGAATGCGCCAGAAGGATTTTTCCAGCCGGATGCTGGTGCTTTGCCCGTTGAGGCGCATACGTCGGGTTTCGAGTTCATATCGTTCCGGGTCCTGCCCGGCAAACATGCGGCACATGTCACGTCCTCCCTTATGTCATCATGCCAATTCAGGAGCTCCATGATTGCCTATTCCTTCAGGTACGGGAAGGGGCACTTTGGTCCCGCACGCAACGAAAGGCACGCCGGGGCAAGCTGACTGGCGGCTAGTGGTCGTAACTGACCCCTGCTGCGGGCGGCAGGGTGAAGTCCTCGGTATGGACGACGATACCCTCCGGTGTGAGCAGCAGAAGGCCATAGGCGCCGGGTTCGTCGATCGACAGGCTGGGGTCCTGAAAGCCAAGTGCCATGGGCATCTGGTGGCAGGGGCTCTTGAAGATCGCGGTGGGGATGCGGTTGCCCGCGCCGGTGGCGAAACTGCCCTGGATGGTGCGGTGGATATGACCGGCGACGATCTGGTGGACGGTGTCGTGGCCTTCCAGCCGCGCGGCCAGTTGGCGGCGTGATTTCAGCCCGATCCAGTCCATCCCGCCGAAGCCGGTCAGGATGGGCGGGTGGTGCATGAAGAGGATGACCCGGCGGCGTCCGGCCCCGGCGATGGCGGCCTCCATCCAGTCGAGCCGCGCGTCGCACAAAAGCCCGCTATGGGTGTCGTCGGCGTCTTCGTTGAGGGTGTCGAGCAGGATGAGGCGGGTGTCGTCGAGGTCGATCACGTCCTGCACGAAGCCATCGGGCGTTTGCGGCGTGTCGGGAAAGACCGCGCGGAAGGGGCCGCGTCGGTCATGGTTGCCCAGCATCAGCGAGACGGGGATGCGGGCCTTGGACAGTTCGGCGTGAAGACGTTCGTATTCGGGCGCGGTGCCGTGATGCGTGAGGTCGCCGGTGATGACGATGCGGGCGGCATCCGGGTGATTTTCCTGGGCGTGGGCGAGCCCTTGGGCGAACCGCTCGGCAGGGTCGAGGCCGATGATCGTCTCGCCCTTGGGAACAAAGTGGATGTCGGTGAAGACGAGTATTTTCTGCATGACGTCCCCGGTTCGGATCGGCGCAGCTTTGTCGGATTCCCAGGTTTTGGAAAGAGGGCTGTTGTTCAGGGCCGGGCAGGTCACAGCGCGCTGCGCGACCCGCCCGGACCGATCATTCCAGTTCGACCAGCAGGTCCTTGGCGTCGATCTGTGCGCCGGGCTGGACGTGGACGGCCTTCACTGTCGCGTCGCGCTCGGCGTGCAAGCCGGTTTCCATCTTCATCGCCTCGATGGTCAAGAGCAGGTCGCCCGTCTTGACCTGCTGACCTGCGCTGACCGCCACCGTGGCCACCGCGCCCGGCATGGGCGCACCGATATGGTCGGCATTGCCGGCCTCGGCCTTGGGACGCGCCTGCACGGTTTCCTTGACGCGGCGGTCGGGCACACGGATCGTGCGGGGCTGGCCGTTCAGCTCGAAGAACACCCGCGCCTCGCCGTCCTCGTGGGTTTCGCCCACTGCCACCAGGCGGATCTCAAGCGTCTTGCCGGGGTCGATCTCGGCCGAGATTTCCTCGTTGGTCTCCATGCCGTAGAAGAACGTCCTGGTCGGCAGGGTGCGGACGGGGCCATAGACTTGGTGGCGCTCCATGTAGGCATCGAAAACCTTGGGATACATCATCGCGCCCATCAGGTCCTCGTTGTCTATCTCCTCGTCCTCGAACTTGTCCTGCAACTCCTTGTGACGCGCCTCGAGGTCTTCGGGCTCCAGCAGGGTGCCGGGGCGGACGGTGATTGGTTTTTCGTCCTTCAGAACCTTGCGCACGATATCGTCGGGGAAGCCGCCGGGAGCCTGGCCCACGTAGCCTTTCATCAGGGTGACAACGCTTTCGGGGAAGCTGACCTCGGTCTTGGGGTCAAGCACGTCGTCGCAAGTGAGGCCCTGGCTGACCATCATCAGCGCAAGGTCGCCCACGGTCTTGGCGATGGGGGTCACCTTGATCACGTCGCCGAACATCTGGTTCACGTCGGCATAGGTGCGGGCAATCTCGGGCCATTTTGCCTCGAGCCCCAGCGAGCGGGCCTGGGCGCGCAGGTTGGTGAACTGGCCGCCGGGCATCTCGTGCAAATAGACCTCCGAGGTGGGCGACTGCATGGCGCTCTCGAAGGCGGCGTAATGCTCGCGCACGTTTTCCCAGTAGATCGAGATCTTTCGGATCGCGTCGATATCGAGGCCGGTGTCGCGGTCGGTGTGGCGCAGCGCCTCTACCACCGAGCCCATGGTGGCCTGTGACGTGTTGCCGGACAGGGCATCCATGGCGCAATCGACGGCATCGACACCCGCATCTGCGGCGGCAAGGATCGTGGCGGAGGCCACGCCGGCGGTGTCGTGGGTGTGGAAGTGGATGGGCAGGCCGATCTCTTCCTTCAGGGCCTTGAAAAGTACCGTGGCAGAGGCCGGTTTCAGAAGGCCGCCCATGTCCTTGATGCAAAGGATGTGTGTGCCGGCCTCTTTCAGCTCCTTGGCCATGTTGAGGTAGTACTTGAGGTCGTACTTGGCGCGGTTCGGGTCGAGGATATCGCCGGTATAGCAGATGGCCGCTTCCAGAACCTTGTCGGCGTCGCGGACCGCATCCATCGAGACGCGCATGTTCTCGGTCCAGTTCAGCGGATCGAAGACGCGGAAGATGTCGACGCCGCTTTCGGCAGCCTGTTTCACGAAGGCCTGCACCACGTTGTCGGGATAGTTGGTATAGCCCACCCCGTTGGAGCCGCGCAGCAGCATCTGGGTCAGAAGGTTGGGCATCCGCTCGCGCAGGTCGCGCAGGCGCTGCCACGGGCATTCGTCGAGAAAGCGGTAGGCCACGTCGAATGTGGCGCCGCCCCAGCATTCGACCGAGAAAAGCTGTGGCAGATCATGGGCATAGTTCTCGGCGATCCGGATCATGTCGATCGAGCGCATGCGCGTGGCCAGCAGCGACTGGTGGCTGTCGCGCATGGTGGTGTCGGTCATCAACACCTGTTTCTGCGCCGCCATCCAGTCGGCCACCGCCTGCGGGCCGTCCCGGTCGAGGATCTGCTTGGCGCCGTCGGTGATCGTTTCGGCCTTCGGTTTCGGCGCGCGGGGCAGGGTGAGGTCGGCACGCGGCTTGACGCGGCCCTGCACCTCGGGATGGCCGTTGACGGTTATGTCGGCGATGTAGGTCAGAACCTTGGTGCCGCGGTCGCGGCGGGCGGCGAAATCGAACAGTTCCGGCGTCGTGTCGATGAACTTGGTGGTGTATTCGTTGCTGAGGAAAATGGGATGCTTCAGCAGGTTCTCGACGAAGGCGATGTTGGTGCTGACACCCCGGATGCGGAACTCGCGCAGGGCGCGGTCCATCCGGGCGATGGCTCCTTCGGGTGTTTGCGCGTGAGCGGTGATCTTGACCAGAAGGCTGTCATAGTAACGGGTGATGACCCCCCCGGAATAGGCCGTGCCGCCGTCGAGGCGAATGCCCATGCCGGTGGCCTCGCGGAAGGCGGTGATGCGGCCATAGTCAGGGATGAAGTTGTTCTGCGGGTCCTCGGTGGTGATCCGGGTCTGGATCGCGTGACCGTTGAGGGTGATCTGGTCCTGGCCGGCCTTGCGGGTGGCTTCCTCGAGCGTCTTTCCCTCGGCAATCTTGATCTGGGCCTGCACGATATCGATGCCAGTCACTTCCTCTGTGACCGTGTGCTCGACCTGCACCCGGGGGTTCACCTCGATGAAGTAGAAATTGCCGGTGTCCATATCCATCAGGAACTCGACCGTCCCGGCGCACTCGTAATTCACGTGCTTGCAGATCTTGTAGCCGAGATGGCAGATCTCCTCGCGCTGTTCGTCCGTCAGGTACGGCGCAGGGGCCCGTTCGACGACCTTCTGGTTGCGGCGCTGGACCGAACAGTCGCGCTCATAGAGGTGGTACATGTTGCCGTGCTTGTCGCCGAGGATCTGAACCTCGACGTGCCGGGCGCGGATGATCATTTTCTCAAGGTAGCCTTCGCCGTTGCCAAAGGCGGCCTCGGCCTCGCGCCGGCCCTCGCGGACCTTTTCCTCAAGCTCCTTCTCGGACTCGATGGGGCGCATGCCGCGCCCGCCACCGCCCCAGGAGGCCTTGAGCATCATTGGATAGCCGATCTCGGAGGCTTCCTTGCGGATCTTGTCCATGTCCTCGCCCAGCACCTCGGTGGCGGGGATGACGGGGACGCCGGCCTCGATGGCGACGCGGCGAGCGCTGGCCTTGTCACCAAGGGCGCGCATGGTCTCGGCCTTGGGGCCGATGAAGGTGATGCCGTTGGCCTCACAGGCGTCCACGAGGGCGGGGTTTTCGGACAGCAGGCCATAGCCCGGATGGATAGCGTCGGCGCCGGATTTCTTGGCGACACGGATGATCTCGTCGATGCTGAGATACGCTTGCACGGGGCCCAAGCCCTCGCCGATGCGGTAGGCCTCGTCGGCCTTGAACCGGTGCAGGCCAAGCTTGTCTTCCTCGGCATAGACGGCGACGGTGCGTTTGCCCATCTCGTTGGCGGCGCGCATGATGCGGATGGCGATCTCGCCCCGGTTGGCGATCAGAATTTTCTTGAACTCGGCCATGGCCTGTCCTCCCGTCATGTCGTTCGCTGCGGTCGCGCAGCATTGTCTGCGCCGCAGTGCAGCGTCGCGCCTGTTTTTAGGTTTTGCAAGAGGATAGCGCAATCGGCCAAAGTGGGTACATCCACCGGCGGGCGTTTTTCTTGGCCGGGCGGGTAGGATTTCTACCCGTTCGGAGGCTACGCGACGGGACGCTGTTTCAGGCGTTTTTGACGGGATATTTCCTCAGAACGGTTAAGGCCCGGTAAACGCGGGGAGCGAAGCCGGTCACTCCGTGTCAGGCAGCAGGCGGTTCGGTGCGTCCTGTGGCCGGACGAGGCCGAGCTGGCCCATATTGGCTTCGAGATCGGACTTCAGGATGCGCACCAGATGGTCCGGGCCGTCCCGGCCGAGCGCCGCGAGGGCGTAGTGCCAGGCGCGCCCCATCATCACGAAATTCGCGCCCAGAGCCAACGCACGCAGAATATCCAGACCGCCTTCGACCCCGCCGTCGAGGATGATCGGCAGGTCGGTGGCGGCGCGGATGCGGGGCAGGGCCTCGATCGTCGCCGGGGCGGCGTCGAACTGTCGGCCGGCGTGGTTGGAGATCCAGATGGCGTCAACGCCTTCGGATTGCAGGCGTGGCACATCTCGGTGGTCCTGCACCCCCTTGACGATCAGGGGGCCGTCCCAATGCTCGCGCAGCCATGCCAGATAGGACCAGTCGGGCGAGGTGCGCAGCAGGTAGCCGGCATGTTTGTTGGATGGCAAGCCCTTGGTTTTGGGGGCATAATCGTCGATGAAGCGCATTCGGGGCATGCCGCGCCCGGCCATCCCTATGGCCCAGGCGGGGCGGATCGCGATCTGCGCCAGGATGCGCGGTGTGATCCGGGGCGGGGTTGTCAGACCCGAACGGACCTGGCGCTCGCGGCGCGAGGCGATGGGCACGTCCACGGTCAGAACCAGCGTGGAAAAGCCCGCGTTCTTAATGCGTTGGATCATATCCTTGCGGATATCTGGATCCCGTGGCGGGTAGAGCTGGAACCAGGCGTGCGGGCCCAGAGAACTGGTCAGATCCTCGGGCTTTTGCGTGGCCACGGTGGAGAGCGTGTAGGGAATGCCGGCACGGGCGGCGGCGCGGGCGAGAAGCTGTTCTGCGCCGGGCCAGATCATGCCGGACATGCCCAAAGGGGCAATCCCAACAGGCAGGCTAAACTTTTGACTTAGAAAGGAAGTATTGAGGTCAGGGGCGATCTCGCCATGCAGGATCGACGGCATTAGGCGCACCGCGTCCAACTGCGTTTTGTTGCGCCGCGTCGTGGACTCGGAGCCGGTGCCGCTGTCGAGATATTCCCAGACGAAATGCGGTAGTCGCCGCCGGGCGCGGGCGCGCAGGTCGGAGATGGCTGGGAAACGAGCATCGAGCGACATGGCAAAGCGATAGCAAGCCGCGATGCGACCGGGAAGAGAAATCCGCGACCGGGATGGTTAACGGCGCGGATCGACCCGTAAAATCCACGTCGGTATCGCGTCGGTATCTGGGTGGTATGGCGACGGTGGCGTTTTGATGCTTTGCCGACGTTCATGGGCCGTGCGCTGCGCCAGGTCGCCGATCACCCGAAAGGAAGGGGCACGTCTGGACCAGGCGGTGGTTGGCGCGGTGCAAAACCGAAAAACGCCGCCGGTCCAAGGTGGGTCGGCGGCGTTTAAAAGCTGTGTCGGGGTCGAAGTCGCGTTACGAGTTGCGCGCTTCTTCGACGGCTTCCATGCAGGCTTTCTCGTCGCCGGCTTCCAGCGCGGCCTTCGCAGTTTCGATGGCGTCCTTGGCCTCTTGCGACATCTCTTCGGATCCGTCGGCCGAACTCTCGGCGCTGTCCTCGCTCTGCTGCGCTGCGGCATCCTGGCCGGAGGTCGCGACTTGCGACGTATCTGTTTCGAGCGGCGCAGTGTCGCCGTCTTTTACGACCTCGCCGTCGCTCTCGGAGTCATCGGCGCCGCCGGACGAGGCTTCTGATGTGTCGGTTTCACCTGTGTCCGCATCCGTGTCTTCCAGGGGGGCCAAGCTGCCGTCCTTGGAGATAGCATCTTCCGTTTCCATTCCGGCTTCGCCGGTCAATTTCGCCAGTTCGTCCTGGCAGTCCGCAAAAGCGGGGCCGGACAGGCCGGCGATGGCGCAGAGTGCGATGACGCTTGTCAGTTTGCGTTTCATGGGAGTCCTCCTCTCCGATTCAAAGATGCCGGTGAAACCCGAATGTGCGGCGATCGTTCCACGGTTGCGACGGAAGTATCGGGTCCGTGCCAAGAGGGCGGCACGAAAATTCGTACGAATTTTCGTTGGAGATTTTCTTCGTACGAAGAAAATTGCGCGCGTTAACCTTCGTTGAGGAATGCTGTTGCAAGGACACCGAAGGGTGACGGAAAACTTGCGCGCATGTGGCTATCTCGGCTATTCGTGTTAACCCTTTGTTAACGATTGTGCGTGGTGAGATTTCCAAGATGGGTGAGGTCGAGTTGGCGGCGTTGCTGTGCGCGTTCCTGGCGGGAAGCGCGGAAGAGCAGCGGCATTATTTCGATGTGGCAGGCATGAAACGCTATGTGCGCGTCGATTGCGAGACCGACCGGCATGTGATCGAGCTGGGCCTCGACGGCAGTCCCAGCGCGCGGGATTCCGTGCATCAGGCGCTGTTCGCGCAGCATCTGACGGGCAAGCAGCCGGTGGTGATTCTGATCGATCGGGACGGGTATGAAGGCCGGTTCGAGCACGAGATGCGCCATGTGAGCAAGGCTGCGGGCGTTCTTTATCTGCGCTGCTCGGAAGGCGCGATCCAGCGTTGGGCGGCGACGGCGGGGATGCGACGAGCTATGGCGGGGGAGCATGATCTGCCGGGGCCGAGCGCCGTTGCGGCCAGCTGTGACTTGCAGGCGTTGCGACGGGAGAGGGGCGCGGGGTCGTGAGGCGGAGCGCGTGGGTTTTCATCCACCAAAGGTGGGTTTTCACCCACCCTACGCGGCGTTAAGCGGTGTAAATAAGTGTTAACGGGTTGGAACACAGTGTGAACATTGGCTTTCCCTCGGGGAGCGCGCACGCTATTCTTCGCCCATGAGCAGTTTCGACGAATCCGATGCCTTCGAGCGTGCCTCGCTGGCAACCCGCGCGATGGCGGCCCGTCCGGCCCCGTACCTCGATGACCTGAACCCTGAGCAGCGCAAGGCGGTGGAGGCGCTGGAGGGGCCGGTCCTGATGCTGGCGGGCGCGGGCACGGGCAAGACCAAGGCGCTGACCACCCGCATGGTGCATCTGTTGAACACGGGCACCGCGCGTCCGAACGAGATACTGGCCGTGACCTTTACCAACAAGGCGGCGCGCGAGATGAAGATGCGCGTGGGCCGGTTGATGGGCGAGGCGGTCGAGGGGATGCCGTGGCTGGGCACGTTCCACTCGATCTGCGTGAAGCTGTTGCGGCGGCACGCGGAGCTGGTGGAGCTGAAGTCGAACTTCACCATTCTCGACACGGACGACCAGCTGCGGCTGCTGAAGCAGCTGGTGGCGGCGGCCAATATCGACGACAAGCGCTGGCCCGCGCGGATGCTGGCGGGGATCATCGACCAGTGGAAGAACCGGGCGTGGACGCCCGAGCAGGTGCCCGCCGCCGAGGCGAGCGCCTATGACGGCAAGGGCGTGGCGCTGTACATCCAATACCAGACCCGGCTGCGCGAGCTGAACGCGGTGGATTTCGGCGATCTGCTGTTGCACATGGTCACGATCTTTCAGAGCCATGACGACGTGCTGGAGCAGTACCGGCGCTGGTTCCGCTATATCCTGGTGGACGAGTATCAGGATACCAACGTGGCGCAGTACCTTTGGCTGCGCCTTTTGGCGGGGGGTCACAAGAACATCTGTTGCGTGGGTGACGACGACCAGTCGATCTATGGCTGGCGGGGGGCCGAGGTGGGCAACATCTTGCGATTCGAGACGGATTTTCCGGGCGCGACGGTGGTGCGGCTGGAGCAGAATTACCGCTCGACGCCGCATATTCTGGCCGCGGCCGGTGGCGTGATTTCGGGCAACAAGGACCGGCTGGGCAAGGAGTTGTGGACGCAGGCCGAAGAGGGCGAGAAGGTGCGCCTGATCGGCCACTGGGACGGTGACGAGGAGGCGCGCTGGGTCGGGGAAGAGATCGAGGCGATGCAGCGGGGCACGCGGGGCATGGCGCCGATGAGCCTCGATCACATGGCGATCCTCGTGCGGGCGTCGCACCAGATGCGGGCCTTCGAGGACCGGTTTCTGACGATCGGGATGCCGTATCGCGTGATCGGCGGGCCGCGGTTCTACGAGCGGATGGAGATCCGCGATGCCATGGCCTATTTTCGGTTGGTGGTCAGCCCGGCCGACGATCTGGCCTTCGAGCGGGTGGTGAACACGCCGAAGCGGGGGTTGGGCGACAAGGCGCAGCAGAAGATCCAGGTGACGGCGCGGCAGAATGGCGTGTCGCTGGTAGAAGGGGCTGCGATCCTGCTGGAAGAGAAGGGGCTGACCGGCAAGGGGGCTGCGGAGCTCGGCAAGCTGCTTGACGGGCTGCGGCGCTGGGGGCGGCTGGTGGGAGACAAGGATGTCAGCCACGTCGAGTTGGCCGAGATGGTGCTGGACGAGAGCGGCTATACCGAGATGTGGCAGATGGACAAGACGCCAGAGGCGCCGGGGCGGCTGGAGAACCTCAAGGAACTGGTGAAGGCCCTGGAAGGCTTCGAGAACCTGCAAGGGTTTTTGGAGCATGTCAGCCTGATCATGGACAACGAAAGCGAAGAGGCGGGCGAGAAGGTCAGCATCATGACGCTGCACGCCGCCAAGGGTCTGGAGTTTCCCGCCGTATTCCTGCCGGGCTGGGAGGATGGTCTGTTCCCCAGTCAGCGCAGCATGGATGAAAGCGGGCTGAAGGGCCTCGAGGAGGAGCGCCGCCTGGCCTATGTGGGGATCACGCGGGCCGAGGAGGTGTGCACGATTTCCTTTGCGGGCAACCGGCGGGTTTACGGGCAGTGGCAAAGCCAGATGCCCAGCCGGTTCATCGACGAACTGCCGGAGGAGCATGTCGAGGTGCTGACGCCACCGGGGCTCTATGGCGGGGGCTATGGGGCTGCGGGCGGTGGCCTGGGGTCGATCGAGTCCCGCGTGGCGGAGGCCAATGTCTATAACTCGCCTGGCTGGAAGCGGATGCAGGCGCGCAGCCAGCAGCGGCCCATGAGCCAGCCGCAGGAGGCGCGGGACATGGTGATCGATGCCCAAGCCGTGAGCGCGCACGAGATGGGCGAGCGGGTGTTTCACCAGAAGTTCGGCTATGGCGCGATCATCGGGATCGAGGGCGACAAGCTGGAGATCGATTTCGAAAAGGCGGGGGTCAAGAAAGTGGTGGCGCGGTTCGTGACCGGGACGGATGACATTCCGTTTTGACGGGGCGGCGGTTCTAACGTAGCCGGTAGCCGACAGGAGTGCGTTTCACGCGCGCTGGTTGTCTCGACACCGCCACGTGCGGCGTCTCGGGGCCGTTGGGGATGTGACGCGTCGTGCCGGGCGTGGCGTGCGTGGCGGGCCGGGGCCTCCGGCGGGGATATTTTTGGCCAGAGGAAGATAAGGCGCGCCGGGCTGCGCGGTCCTCAGGTGGACTTCAGACGGTCGCGCAGGGCTAGGATCTCGTCGCGCAGGCGGGTGAGCTCATCCATGTTCATGCCGGTTTCGCGGGCGATGCAGTCGGGGATATGGGCGGCGTCGGCCTGGAGCGCGCGGCCCGGTTCGGTAAGGTGGACCCGGACCTGGCGTTCGTCGGCCGTATCGCGGGTGCGGCGCAGAAGGCCGCGGGTTTCCAGGCGCTTGATCAGGGGGGTGAGCGTGTTGGATTCCAGCTGCACTTCGCGGCCCAGGGCGCCGACGGTGCGGGAATCCCCTGACCAGAGTGCGCTGAGCAGGAGGTATTGCGGGTAGGTCAGGCCAAGCGGATCCAGGAGCGGCTTGTAGGCCTGCTGCATCCGGTGCGCGGTGGAATAGAGCGCGAAGCACAGCATGTCGGGTGGGGGAAGGGTGCTCATTGCGCGAAGGTAAATCGTGCGCGATTTGATCGCAAGCGTTGACAGTCGGATTTGCAGGCATATGTATCGCGTACGATTTAATCTTGAGCGATGAAAGGAGTCCTCATGTCGACCGATATCAAGTACTGGACCGAGGCCCATGCCACCGGCGGTGGCCGCGAAGGGGTGGCGCGTCTGAAAGACGGCATGCTGACCTTCACGATGGACACGCCCGAGGCGCTGGGCGGGGCCGGCAAGGGGCACAACCCCGAGGAGTTGTTCGCGACGGGCTATGCCGCCTGCTATTTGGGTGCGATGCGCTTTGCCGCGCAGAGCGAGAAGTTGGGCGAGGTGCCGCAGGATGCGTCGGTCGATGCCAAGGTGGGGATCGGACCGCGTGACGATGGCGGGTTCGGCCTGAAAGTCGAACTGACGGTGAAGATGCCGGGCGTCGACGAGGACACTGCGAAAACGATCATGGAACGCGGGCATTTCATCTGTCCGTATTCCAACGCGACGCAGGGCAATATCGAGGTGAAAACCGAGCTGGCCTGATGGCTGGCATATTGCCGGCGTGGGGCCCGGGCGAAGCAAGACCGTGAATCGCGCTTCGTTCGGGCCTTTTCGTGTGCAGGTCAGAGCGTTTCAGGGGAAAACTGAGTCGCTTTTCGCTGCCTCTTAGAACGCCAAAAGCGATGCGTCCTCGGACTGACCCGGAAACGCTTTAGCCGAAGACCTTTGCAAAGGTCTTTTGCAGGGCCACGTCCACGTCGCCCATGGTGACTGGCAGGCCGAGATCGACGAGCGAGGTGACGCCGTGGTCTGTGATGCCGCAGGGAACGATGCCGGTGAAATGATCGAGGTCGGGCTCGACGTTGATCGAGATGCCGTGAAAGCTGACCCATTTGCGCAGGCGGATGCCGATGGCGGCGATCTTGTCCTCGGGCTTTTGCCCGGTGGCGGTGAGGGGCTTGTCGTCGCGCAGGACCCAGACGCCGACGCGGCCATCGCGGATTTCGCCTATGACGTTGAACTGGTCGAGCGTGGCGATGACCCAGGTTTCCAGTTGTTGCACGAAGGCGCGCACGTCGCGCCCGCGTTGGCCCACGTTCAGCATGACGTAGACGACGCGCTGGCCGGGACCGTGATAGGTGTACTGCCCGCCGCGTTTCGTGGGGTAGACCGGGAAGCGGTCCGGATCGGTGAGGTCGGCGGGCTTGGCGGAGGTTCCGGCGGTGTACATCGGCGGATGCTCCAGCAGCCAGATCGCCTCGTTGGCGTCGCCCCGCGCGATGGCCTCGGCGCGGGCCTCCATCTCGGTGCAGGCGGTCTCGTAGTCGACGAGGCCGGGGGAGGTGATCCAGTCTACCATCGGCGTGCTTTGGCAGGTGGCGCGGATTTTGTCAAAGCCGTGGTTTTTGGCCTTCACAAGCCGGGCGCGATTGCCTATACGGCGGCTCACCAAGGCGATCCCACGGGGCGCCTTTCGGTCACGGGCGGTCGTGGCGGAATTGGTAGACGCGCAGCGTTGAGGTCGCTGTGAGCTAACACTCGTGGGGGTTCGAGTCCCCCCGACCGCACCATTCTTACTTGGCCTGCCGCCTTCGGCTACTTGAGGCACGCATGGGTCGAGGTCGAACCTCTCATCACTTTCAAAATATTCAGTACCTGCCGCCCGGCGTGAGGCCGGGGCGCGCGTGCAGAAGCAATTTTACCTTTCCCGTGGTGTCGACCGGGATGTGCCTTAGCGCAGGCCCTCGCGGGCGATAATGCGCGACAGGTCCAGCACCAGTTGGCCGCGGGCGCGGGCGAGTGCGGGCGTGCCGCCTTCGGGATCGTAAGGCACGGCAAGCTGGAAGAGGCCGGAGCGTTCGCGGCGGCCATCGGGGACGCCGACGAAATACTGCCCCGCGCCGCGGAAATTGCCGTCGGCCCCTGCGACGAGGCTTTCGAAGCGGACTTCCAGCCGGGCGTCGGGCAGTTCCTCGAATGGCCAGGGTTCGGACGCGACGCGCGCGCCGGAGAGGCGGGCGAGGTTGCGGGCGATTTCGAGCGCGACGGCGCGTTCGGGCGAATCGGCCCAGCGGACATTGGCGTCGGTCACAAGCTTGCCGTCCTCGTCCTCGACCGCGATCTCGTCGGCGGCGGCATAGGCGGGCAGCGACACTTCGCGCACCTCGACGGTGCGGAAGGAGATGCGGATGGAGTCCGATACCTGCGGCGGCGCGACCGGGTAGAGATCGGCCGTAGGCCCGCCACAGGCGGCGGTCAGCAGGGTCGCGGCGATGATGGCGGGTGTGCGGAGCTTCATGGTCATCTTCCTCGGATTAGCGCGCTGGGATTGCGTTCCAGCATGCGGGCCAGCGACGTCAGGGCGTCCGCGGCCTGGGATATGTCGCGCAGGGCGCTTTGCGCCTCGCGGCTGAGCGTGTCGCCCTTGTTGTAGCCGGCTATGGTGACGCTGGCCTGGTTCAGCACGTTGCCGAGCCGTTCGACCAGCGCCGGCAGGTCCTCGGTCGAGGTGGCGACGGCGTCGGCGGCGCGGCGGGCGGAGCCGAGCGTGGCGTTGAGATTGGTAACCGCGCCGCCTTCGCGGAGCTCGGTCAGGGTGGCGTTGATCTCGTTGAGGGCCGCGCTCAGGTCGGCGGGCAGCTGGCGGGCGGCCTCGGTGTCGAGGATGCCTTCGGCGGCGGCGGCCAGCTCGGTCAGCTGGTTGGCCAGATCCTCGACCGGCAGGGCCTCGGCCTTGGCGGCGACGGCCTCGATCTGTTCGACGAGGGCCGGGATGCCCTCGACCGAGGTGGTCACACCTTCGGCAGCGTCGGCGGCGGCGTCGACGGCATTGACGAGGCGCGAGGCGAGCTCGGTTTCCTCGATCTCGGCGAGAAGGGACTCGAGGCGGGTGACGGACGCGTTGAGTGCCACGGGAATGTTCTGGACATCCTCCGATGCGACGATCGTGCGGATCTCGGACAGGATGGCGCGGACCTCGCCGGGGGTTTCCTGAAGATCCTCGTTGCCCACGAGCGCCTGGGCACTGTCGAGGAAGTCGATGGCGCTGCCCAGCAGTTCCTCGATCGGCAGGTTGTTGATGCGGTTGACCACGCCCTCGACCGTGGCGGCGGCATCGACGATGTCGCTTTCGGTGGTGGGGATGATCGGCAGGGCATCCACGGGGGTTTCCAGCGTTTGCGGTTCGGCGTCGTCGACCTGTACCAGGTCGATCTTGAGCCCGCCGGTCAGAATGCTTGCATTGGTCAGCCGGGCGCGCAGGCCGCCTGCGACGCGGTCCGCGAGAAACTCGCGGGCGGTCTCTGGCGTGACGTCGTCCTGCAGGCCGAGGCGGGCCGGCTGGATCGCCAGCACGACGCTGAGGCGCACGCGGCTGTCGCCGAATTCTTCCTCGTCGATCACGCCGAGCACGCTTTGGACCTCGCCGATCTTGAGGCCGTTGATTTCCACCGGGGCGTCGACGGCGAGGCCCGAGACGTTCTCGTCGAACACGACGCGGGCTTCCAGCGTCTCGACATCGGCGGCCTGGAAGAGGCTGTTGCGGGCCTCTTCCTCTGTGGCATAGACCTCGAACACGGTGCCGTTGTCCACCGGCTCGCCGCCCGAGACGAAGGTGTCGAAGGTCAGCCCGCCGCTGACCAGCGTGGCGATCGAGGAAAAGTCGATTTCGGCGCCCTGCGGTCCGACGGAGAAGGTGAAGCCGGAGGTTTCCCAGAACCGGGTGCGGGAGGAGATGAGGCCGGTGTGTTGCTCGTAGATCAGCGCCTCGGCCACGGCATAGTTGCCCTCGGGGGAGATGCTGGCCTTGCCGACGCGGCCCACTTCGATGCCGCGGAAGGTGATCGGGCTGTCGTCGGTCATTGTGCCGTCGGGAGTGGTGCGCATGACGATTTCCAGACCGTTTCCTCCGGGACGGAAGAGCGGCGCATCGGTCAGACCGTCGAAGCTGGTTTGCGGCGTGCCCGGCTTGCTGTCCCAGGTGCCTTCGATATAGACGCCCGACAGTACGGTATCGAGGCCGGTGATGCCGCGGGCCGTGACCTCGGGGCGGACGATCCAGAAGCTGGCGGAGACGTCGATGAACGCGGCCACGTCCTTGTCGACGCGCACGGCGGCGACCACGGAGGCGAGATCTTCGGAAAAGCGCACTTCCTCGACCACGCCGACGGCAACGTCGCGATAGCGCAGCTCGGTTTCGCGTTCGGCGATACCGGCACCGTTCTCGAACCTGATCTCGATCACGGGGCCCCGCTCGCTGTAGGTCTGCCAAGCGACGGCGAGGGCAATCACGATGGCGAGTACCGGGATGATCCAGACGATCGAGACACGGCTGAGGCGCGACTTGCGCTGGCGTTCGACCTGCAAGGGAGGAGGTGTGTCGCTCATGTGGCGGTCCGGTCCGACGTGGCGTTGCTGTCCGACGTGTCCGGCGCATCGGGGTTGCCGGATTGGACGTCCCAGATCATCCGGCTGTCGAAGGCTTGGGCAGAAAGCATGGTGAAGATAACCGATAGGGCAAAGAACAGGCTGGCGCGGCCGGGTGTGATCGCCGCCAGTGTATTCAACTGCACCAGCGACGACATGATAGCAACCACGAATATGTCGATCATGGACCAACGGCCAATGTATTCAACCACTTCGTAGAGAAGCTGGCGCTGGTGCATGGATATGCTAGAGACGCGCAAGACCGAGATGGCAAGAAAGGCGATGGCCAGAAACTTGGCCACGGGGATGGCGACGCTGGCGATGAGGATGATGAGCGCCACGCCGGGCGAGCCGTAGTGAAAAAGCTCGATCGCGCCGCCGACGATGGTGTCCTCCTGCACGGTCAGAAGCGTGCGGGTTTGCAGCATCGGGTACATGTTGGCGGGGATGTAGCAGAGGAAACCCACGATCCAGTAGGCCCAGACCCGTTGCAGGCTGGTGGTGTCGCGGGATTCCAGGTGCTTGCCGCAGCGGCCGCAGGTTTCGGTTCCGGCGGGCCAGACCTTGGTGCAGCGGGTGCAGGCGACGAGGCCCAGCTCGCGGGCGCTTTTTATGTTTTCGGTTTTTCCAGCGAGTTCCATACTGACCACCTGCACAGGAAATTGTCCTGAACCACAACAAGAAAGACCAAGGCGCAAAACATCCAGAAGGCGGGCCCGAAGCCGACATCGGCAAGGTCCGTGATCTTGACCAGGGCCACCGCGCAACCGATGGCGAAGATCTCGGCCATGGACCAGGGCCGCATCGCCTCGGACAGGCGGAACGCCTGCGTGGCGCCGCGCGCCGGGGGGCGGTCCAGCACGATGGGAATGAGCACATACATCGCCAGAAGTACCCGGGCGAGCGGGATGAAGACGATCAGTGCCGCCGTGGCCAGCGACAGCGTGATGAGGGGGCCGTCGCTGAAGGCCAGTGCGGCGTCGAGGATCGAGACCGAGTTCGACGTGCCCGCCGCCGTGATCGTCAGAAAGGGAAACACCGTCGCCGAGACGATCAGGATCGCCACGGTCAGCGACAGGGCGATGATCTGCATCCCGGCCTTGCGCCGCGGCGTGATCAGCGCCGTACCGCAACGCGCGCAGCGGGCCCGCTCGCCGACATCGGGTCGGCGCAGGCTGTAGGCCGCATCGCATTGCGGGCAGACGATCATGTCGTCGAGGGGAAGCGGGGTGTCGCGCATCATCGGTATAAGTAGCCTAACCGGGCGAATTACAACCTGCAAATCACCCGGAGAGAAGCCGGAAGTCGGTGTAGGCCATGCCATCGCGCTGACGGGTTGCGCCGCGTTCGAGCGGCAAGGGCGCGGCAAAGCCGGGGGCGTTGGCCACGAGCGTGTGAAACTCGCCGTTTTCGCCGCAGGGATCGACGGTGTCGGGCAGGGCCGACAGGAAGGCGGCATCGAAGCGCGCGCCGCAGAGCGCGGCGGGCAGGCGCGAGGTGTCGGCGGCGACAATGTAGGTTTCCAGGCCAGCGGCCAGCATGTCGTGCGCAAGGCGGGCGGTGTCGTTGCCCCAGATCGGGTAGTGGCAGGTCACGCCCAGCGCCGCCATTTGCGCGGTGCGCCAGTCGCGGATGTCCTGAAGAAAGAGGTCGCCGAAGACCCAGTCGGTGACGCCCTCATCCGCAAATTGCCTTGCCACGTCGCCTGTGAGCGTCATGAAGGCGTCGTTGGGCGCGGGGTCGGGCAGGTCGATTTCGACCAGTGGCAGGCCAAGGGCGGCAGCTTGGGCACGTACGATTTCGCGCTGGCTGCCATGGGTTTTGACGCGGTCGTCGGCGGCGCTGAAATTGCTGACGAGGGCGACGATATCGAGCGTGCCTTGGGTACGCGCGACATGGAGTGCCATGGCGGCGTCCTTGCCGGAACTCCATGACAGGACGGCCTTGCGGGTCATGCCAGCGCCGTCACGATCGCGTCGAGCCCGTCGGTCAGCGCCGCGGGGCCGGGTTGCAGGATGAGGGGCGACTTGATTTCGTGTATGCGGTTGTCGCGGACCGCCGGAATGGCGTCCCAACCGGGGCGGGCGGCAATTTTCTCGGGGCGCACCTTCTTGCCGCACCACGAGCCGATGATGATGTCCGGCGCGGCGGCGATGACCTGATCGGAGGTGACGAAGCGGTCGCGGGCCTTGTCCTTGGTCGCCAGCTCGGGGAAGGCGTCCTGCCCGCCGGCGATCTCGATCAGGTCCGAGACCCAGCCGATGCCGGAGATCATCGGCTCGTCCCATTCCTCGAAATAGACGCGGGGGCGGGGCTTGCCGGCGGCATTGGCGGCGACCTGGGCCAGCCGGTCGCGGTAGTGATCGACCAGTTGGGCGGCCTTGGCCTCTTGCCCGACGGTGGCGCCCAAGTGGCGGATCATGGCGAGGATGCCGTGCAGGTCACGCTGGTTGTAGCCCATGACGGCGATGCCTTCGCGCAGAAGCGCGGCGGCGATGTCGGCCTGCAGGTCCGAGAAGGTCAGGACGAGATCGGGCTGAAGTGCCAGGATCTTGGGGATGTCGGCGGAGGTGAAGGCCGAGACGCGGGGCTTTTCCTGGCGCACGCCCTTGGGGCGCACGGCATAGCCCGAGACGCCGACGATGCGGTTTTGTTCGCCCAGGAGGTAAAGGGTTTCGACGGTTTCCTCGGTCAGGCAGACGATGCGTTCGGGGGGGAAGGTTTTCATGGGCTGTGATCCGCGCGGTTGGGTCCGGGCACGGTGCTATCACAGATGGCGGGGGTGTCCATCCGGATCGCGGATCAGCCGTGCGAGGTATTGAGATCCTGGATCAGGCGGCCATGGCGGCGGGTTTCGGTGATGACCTGCCCAAAGGTGGTCAGGCCCTTGCCCTGAAGCAGGGGGATGAGTTTCACCAGCGCCTCGCCGGTGGCCTGGGCGTCGCCAAGCGCGGTGTGGCGCATCTCGGGGGGGATGGTCACGCCGAGGCGGTCGCAGAGGGCGTCGAGGGAATGTTCGGCGGTGGTGCCGAAGACCACCGCCGACAACAGCACGGTGTCGAGCACGGGGTGATCCCACGTGACACCCATGCGGTCGGCGGAGCGGCGGAAGAAGGCGATGTCGAAGGGCGCGTTATGGGCGACCAGCACGGCGTCGCGAGCGAAATGGTGGAAGTCGCGGCCCACAGTGTCGAAGTCGGGCGCGCCCTGCACATGGTCGTCGGTGATGCGGTGTATTTTCGTCGAGGCGGGCGGGATCGGGCGACCCGGGTCGACATAGGTGTCGATGACCTCGCCCTCGACGATGCGGCCGTTGAGGATGCGCACTGCGCCAAGCTGGATCACGCGGTCCTCGGTGGGCGACAGGCCGGTGGTTTCGGTGTCGAACGCGACGCAACACAGGGAGTCCAAGGGGGCGTCCAGGATATCGCAGGCCTGGGCGGTCTCCATCAGGCCGAAATCATAGACCAGTGGGCGGGCCCGGGTGGGGTCGACCTCGGTTTCCTGCGTGTCGAGCAGCAGCATGTAGCCGCCTTCGCCAAGGGGTTTCAGGCGGACCTTGTAGCGCCGGGCGCCGGAGTGGTCGTGCAGCTCGGTCGAGATTTCGGCCCCGGTCCGGGTCAGTTGGTCCTGCGCGGCGGCGAGGCTGGCCGCGTCGAAGTAGTCCTTGAGCGGGGCCTTGAGGCGGGGCGGGGCGATCTGGGACAGGATGTCGGCGGCCTGCCCATCATAGAGCACGATTTCCTGGGCCGGGTTCACGAGGATCGTGGCGACGGGGATTTCCGTCAGCAGAGAGGTGAGGCGCCTGGCCTCGCTGCGCAGGCGCTCGGTTTCGCGAGCGACCTGTGCGGCGGTGTCAATGACGCCCGCGCCGAGCGTTCGGGTGACGGCATCGGCGGCGGGGGCGAGATCACCGAGGTATTTCGTGTTTTCGGGGCAGAGTTCCGTGTCGACGCCGGAATGGGCGCGCAGGCGCAGGTTGGCGGACAGCATCTCGATCGGCTTGGCAAAGTTTTCGTCGAAGAGCAGCCAGACGCCCACCAGAAGCGCGGTGTTGAGAAGCGCGAAGGCGATGAAGGCGGTCAGGAACGGCGCGGGTGGCAGTGTGCCGTCGGCCCGCGACCAGCCGAACCAGAGCGCCGCGCCCGCCAGTGCCACCGCGCCCGCCGCCAGAAGGCAGAAGAAGAGGAAGATGCGCAGGCGGAGGCTGAGCCGGGTGAACATGTCAGGTCTCGCACACGATGCCGAGAAGGGGATCGTCCTCGGGCAGGGTCTGCCAGTCGGCGTCGCTGACGCTGCCATCGTCGGCGAAGTCCGCGCCGTCGATCAGCAGGGCGGAGCGGTTCGCGGTGCAGTCGAAGAGGACAGGCGCCTTGTTGACCGGCGCCCAGCGACCGAAGAAGTAGATGTCGGCGATGGTTTGGCCGGGCTGGTTGGCGTTGCGCCGGGCGTTGCCGGTATCGACGGCGGCGAAGCGTTCGGTATAGGGCCAGATCTGGGTCCAGGGGCGAATCCAGCTTTGCTCGTCGATCGTGACAGCGATTTGCATCCCTTCGGGCAACGCTTCGGCGGTGCGGTCGTACCAGGTGTATTCGTTGGAAATGGTCGCGGCGATCATGCCGAGACCCGCCGCCACGGGCGTGAGCCAACGCGGCAGGCGGCGGCCAGTGGCGATGTTGACGATCATCAACAGCCCGGCGGCGGCGATGCCCGCGAAGATGGTGGCGATGAGTTCTATGAACATGCGTCTACCCTAACATGCCTTTGCCCGACGATACTGAGGATTGCATCGTCTTGACCACGACAAAGGCGTCGCGCAGGTGGCTGCGTTCGAAATCCGACAGCGTGGAGGGGTCGAGGAAGTTGTCGGGCAGGTCGCCCGCCTTGACCTGTGCCGCCTGGTGGTCGAGGCGCATGGTGGCGATGAGGTCGTAGGCATCCAGCAGGTCGGCCCCGCCCGAGGTGGAGAGGTGACCGGCGGACTGCGCAGCCTCGAGCCGGGCGCGGGTGTTCACTTGTCGCAACTGGCCTTGCAGGGCGTAGATGCGGCCCAGGTCGGTGACGGGGACGACGCCGTTGTGTTTGAGGTCGAGGCGGCGGCGATGCTCGCCCGAGCGGATGGTGGCGAGGCCCCGCAGCAGGCCCAGCGGGGGCTGGTGCTTGATCGAGTTCGAGATCATGTGCGCGGTGAAGATCGAGTTCTTCGCGGCCTTCGCGAGCGTGTTGGTTTGCAACGATTCGAAAAGGGTCGTGTCGCCGCCGATGGGGCGCAGGTCGAACATGACCGAGGCCAGCATCTGCGCCTCGGGGTTCGGGCGGGCGATCCAGTCGTCGAAATAGCCGCGCCAGACACTCAGGGATTGGCACCAGCGCGGGTTGGTCGCCATCATGTCGCCGGGGCAGTAGAAGTAGCCGCAGGTATCCAGCCCGTCGCTGACGAATTTGGCGAGGCTGGCGAAGTAGGGCATATGGGCGTCGGTCATGTCATCCGAGAGGATCAGGCAGTTGTCCTGATCCGAGACGCCGGTCTGTTCCTGGCGTCCCTGAGAGCCGCAGGCGAGCCAGAGATAGGGCACGGGCGGGGGGCCGAGCTTTGCCTCGGCCAGGGTGAGCAGGCGCCGGGTGACGGTGTCGGCGATATCGGTGATGAGCCGCGTGACCACGTCATGGCGGTTGCCCGAGCCGACAAGCTGGGCCAGAAGTTGCGGGATCTCGGCGGTGACGCGGGACATGGCGGCGGCGTCGTCGGCGTGGGCGATGCGGCCCACCAGCGCGCCGGACGACAGCGCCTGCACGCGGGTGAGGTCGGTCTGGGTTACGATGCCCACAAGCCGTGTGCCCTCGGTGATGGGCACATGGCCGATGCCGCGTTCCATCATCAGGTGCAGCACATCGGTGCCGAGCGCATCGGGTTCCAGCGTCATGGGGCTTGTGGTCATGATGCTGGAGATGGGGACGGTGGGATCGGTGCCTTGGGCCACGACCTTGCCGTTCATGTCACGCACGGTGAGGATGCCACGCAGGTCGCCGCCTTCGGTGATGCAGATCGAGGAGATATGGTGTTCGTGCATCAGCGCCGCTGCGTCGCGGATCGGGGTGTCGGGCGTGCAGGTGAGCGGGTCACGGGTCATCAACTCGGCTACGCGCAGGGTGGTCAGGTCCTTGCGGTCACCGCGCGCGGGGCGACGACGGTCGAAGAAGCGAGCGACCTTGGCGGAGGACTTGATGAGGGCGAAAAGCGCGTCCGCCGGCATCACGATCAGGGTGGCGTCGGAGCGAGCAGTGGCGGTGCGGCTGGCGATGTCCTCGCGCAGGAGCGCGCGTTCGCCGAAGGAATTGCGGGGGCCGAGCAGGGAAAGCTGGACGTTGGCCTCGTCCTTTATCTCGATCTCGCCGGTGACGACGATGTAGAGGCTGTCGACAGTGTCGCCCAGTTTGAATACGTCCGCGCCGGCGGCAAAATCGGCGGCGTCGCAGCGCTTGGACAGGTCATCCAGATCGCTGTCATCCAGGCTGTCATAGGGGTGAACCGAGCGCAGGAACTGCGTGAGGTCGCTCGAAAGGGGCATGGTCGGAGCCTCTGAGGGGGTGCTCGGGCCCACCTTGGCGCGGGCCGGACCGGATTTGAAGCGAAAGCCCCGCCGCATGTGTCGCGGCGGGACCATCTTTGAGCTTAGTGGCCTTCGACGGCGGCACCGGCGCCACGGGGGACGCGAACGCTCTCGACGAGGTCCTTGATCTCCTGCGGGGTCTCCTTCGTGATGCTGGCGACGAAGAACGCCACCGCGAAGTTGACCGCGGCACCGATCGCCCCGAAGGAGGTCGATTTGACCGGACCCAAGAGCGGGTCTGCATCGGTGAAGGTGTTGGTGTCGGGAATGAAGAACCAACCCTTGTGCAGGAAGATGTAGAGCAGCGTCACCGTGAGGCCCGCAAGCATGCCCGCGACCGCGCCGGTGTTGTTGATGCGGGTCGAGAAGATCCCCATCATCAGAGCCGGGAAGATCGAGGCCGCCGCAAGTCCGAAGGCGAGCGCCACCGTCTGGGCGGCAAAGCCCGGCGGATTGAGGCCCAGAAGGACCGCCACCACGATCGCCGCGGCCATCGAGATACGTGCCGCCAAAAGCTCGGATCGTTCAGACATGTTCGGGGTCAGCTGGCCCTTCAGCAAGTCGTGCGAAACGGCCGAGGAAATGGCCAGCAGAAGACCCGCCGCCGTGGAGAGCGCGGCGGCAAGACCGCCGGCAGCCACGAGGCCGATCACCCAGCCGGGCAGGTTGGCGATTTCCGGGTTGGCCAGCACGAGGATGTCACGGTTGAAGTTCGTGAACTCGTTGCCTTCCCAGCCGTTCGCCTCGGCCTTTTCCTGAAGATCGGGATTGGCATCGTTGTAGTACTGGATCATGCCGTCGCCGTTCTTGTCTTCCCAGCCCAGCAGGCCGGTCTGTTCCCAGGTCGCCATCCAGGCGTATTCGGGCGCGGTCTCGATCTGCTCGACGCTGACGGCGGCGCCGTCGGTGCCGTTGGGCCACATCAGTTCCGAGATGTTGAGCCGTGCCATCGCGCCCACGGCCGGGGCCGTCAGGTAAAGCAGCGCGATGAACACCAGCGTCCAGCCGGCGGACCAGCGGGCGTCGGAGACGCGCGGCACGGTGAAGAACCGCATGATGACGTGGGGCAGACCGGCGGTGCCGATCATAAGCGACAGGGTGAAGAGCACCATGTTGATGGTCGAACCGTGTGCTGCCGTGTATTCGGCAAAGCCGAGATCGGTGACGATCTGGTCCAGCTTGGCCAGGAGCGGCTCGCCGTCCGTGGTGTCGCTGAAAAGGCCGAGCGCCGGGATCGGGTTGCCCGTCAGTTGAAGCGAGATGAACACGGCCGGGATCGTGTAGGCCAGGATCAGCACGCAGTATTGCGCCACCTGGGTGTAGGTCACGCCCTTCATGCCGCCGAACACGGCATAGGCGAACACCACGCAGGCCCCGATCATCAGACCCCAGAAGGCGTCGATTTCGAGGAAGCGGCCAAAGGCGATGCCCACGCCCTGCATCTGGCCGATCACGTAGGTGATGGAGGCCACCAGCAGGCAGATCACGGCCACGAGGCGCGCGGTGGGCGAGTAGAAGCGGTCGCCGATGAACTCGGACACGGTGAACTTGCCGAACTTGCGCAGGTAGGGTGCAAGCAGCAGGGCCAGCAGGACGTAACCGCCCGTCCAGCCCATCAGGAAGGACGAGTTGTCATAGCCGGTGAAGGCGATGAGGCCCGCCATCGAGATGAAGGAGGCCGCCGACATCCAGTCGGCCGCGGTGGCCATCCCGTTGGTGACCGGGTGGACGCCGCGCCCGGCGGCGTAGAATTCGCTGGTCGAGCCCGCACGGGCCCAGATCGCGATGCCGATATAGAGCGCAAAGGACGCGCCCACGAACAGCAGGTTGAGAGTAAACTGATCCATGACTTACACCTCGTCCACGCCGTATTCACGGTCGAGCTTGTTCATCCGCCAGGCGTAGAAAAAGATCAGCGCCAGGAAAACGAGGATCGAGCCTTGCTGGGCGAACCAAAAGCCAAGGTCGGTGCCGCCGACCTCGATGCCCGAAATGAGCGGGCGCAGGACGATCCCGAACCCGAAAGAGACCAGCGCCCAGATGACGAGGCTGATCAGGATGAGACGCACATTGGCTTTCCAATATTGCGCGCTTGTTTTGTCCAGAGACATTTTGGGGGTCCCTCCTCCTTCGTGAAATGGCCGGGCCGCGTCATGCGGCCCGACCGGCGTTTTGTCATGTCGCCCGTTGCGACAGGACGGTGTCCAGCTGGGCGGCGATCTCGTCGATCGGGCCCATTGCGGGCACGCGGGAAAGCGCGCCCTTGGATTGGTAATAGTCGATCAGCGGCGCGGTCTGGGCGTGATACGCCTCCAGCCGTTGCGCCACCGTTTCGGCGTTGTCGTCGGCGCGGCGTTTCATGTCGGTGCCGCCGCAAGTGTCGCAGATGCCGGGGCTGGCCGTGGGCTTGAAGCTGTCGTGATAGCCCTCGCCACAGCCGCCGCAGGTAAAGCGGCTCGAGATGCGCTTGACCATGGCGGCGTCGTCCACTTCGAGGCTTATGGCGGCGTCGATCTTCTGGCCACGTTCAGCCAGCAGGGTGTCGAGCGCCTCGGCCTGTACGGTGGTGCGCGGGAAGCCGTCGAGGATCACGCCCTGCGCGCAATCGGGCTCGGCCAGGCGGTCGCGCAGGATGGCGATGACGATATCGTCGCTGACCAGATTGCCCGCTTCCATGACGGCCTTGGCCTCGCGTCCCGCAGGTGTGCCGGCGGCGACGGCGGCGCGCAGAAGATCGCCGGTGGAGAGTTGGACAAAGCCGTTCTTCTCTTCCAGAAGGCGGGCCTGCGTGCCCTTGCCGGCGCCCGGGGGCCCGAGCAGGATCAGGACCGGGGCGGTTTGGGGTGTTTGGGTGCCGTCCATGGTCATGCCCCCTTGTTCATTCTGTTGTCGATGAGGTCGTCGACGACGGAGGGGTCTGCGAGTGTGGAGGTGTCGCCCAATGCGCCGTAATCGTCTTCGGCGATCTTGCGCAGGATGCGGCGCATGATCTTGCCGGAGCGGGTTTTGGGCAGGCCGGGGGCCCATTGAATCAGGTCGGGCTTGGCGATGGGGCCGATTTCCTGGCGGACCCAGTCCTGCAGCTCCTTGCGCAGTTCCTCGGTGGGTTCCTCGCCGGACATCAGCGTGACGTAGCAGTAGATGCCCTGGCCCTTGATGCCGTGCGGATAGCCCACCACGGCGGCCTCGGAGACTTTCGAGTGGGCGACGAGGGCGCTCTCGACCTCGGCCGTGCCCATGCGGTGGCCCGAGACGTTGATCACGTCATCGACGCGGCCGGTGATCCAGTAGTCGCCGTCTTCGTCCCGGCGACAGCCGTCGCCGGTGAAGTAGTAGCCTTTGTATTGCTGGAAATAGGTGTTCATGAAGCGCTCGTGATCGCCCCAGACGGTGCGCATCTGGCCGGGCCAGCTGTCGGCGATGCAGAGCACGCCCTCGGCGGGGTTGCCCTCCACCGTCTTGCCGGACTCGGGGTCCAGCACCTCGAACTTCAGCCCGAAGAAGGGCTTCATCGCGGCGCCGGGCTTGGTCGCGTGGGCGCCGGGCAGGGGGGTCATCAGGTGGCCGCCGGTCTCGGTCTGCCACCAGGTGTCGACGATGGGGCAGGTGCCCTTGCCGACGACATTGTGATACCAGTTCCAGGCCTCGGGGTTGATCGGCTCGCCCACGGTGCCCAGCACCTTGAGGTCGCTCAGGTCGCACTTGGTGACGTACTCGTCGCCCTGGCCCATGAGGGCGCGGATGGCGGTGGGCGCGGTGTAGAACTGGTTCACCTTGTGCTTTTCGCAGACCTGCCAGAAGCGGGAGGCATCCGGGTAGGTCGGCACGCCCTCGAACATCAGCGTGGTGGCACCGTTGGCGAGCGGGCCATAAACGATGTAGCTGTGGCCGGTGACCCAGCCCACATCGGCGGTGCACCAGTAGACGTCGCCCTCGTGATAATCAAAAGTGATCTCGTGCGTCATGGCGGCGTAGACCAGATAGCCGCCGGTGGTGTGCACGACGCCCTTGGGCTGGCCGGTGGAGCCCGAGGTGTAGAGGATGAAGAGCGGATCCTCGGCGTTCATCTCGGCCGGTTCACAGGTGTCCTCGACCTTTTCCGCCTCCTCGTGGAGCCAGAAGTCGAGCCCGTCGCGCCAGGCGATCTGGTCGCCGGTGCGCTTGACGACGAGGCACTTGACCTCGTCGAAGTCGCGGCGGAGCGCCTGGTTGACGTTGTCCTTGAGCTTGGTCACGCGCCCCCCGCGCGGGGCGGTGTCGGCGGTGATGACGACCTTTGCGTCGCAGCCGTCGACCCGGGCGCCGAGCGCGTCGGGGGAAAAGCCGGCGAAGACGATGGAATGGATGGCGCCGATGCGGGCGCAGGCCAGCATGGCATAGGCGGCCTCGGGGATCATCGGCAGGTAGAGCACGACGCGGTCGCCCTTGCCGACGCCGAGGTTTTTCAGCACGTTGGCCATGCGGCAAGTCTCGGCATGCAACTGGCGGTAGGTGATGTGCTGGGCGTCGTCATTGGGGTCGTCGGGTTCCCAGATGATGGCGGTCTGGTCGGCGCGGTCGGCAAGGTGGCGGTCGATGCAATTGGCGGCGACGTTGAGCGTGCCGTCCTCGAACCACTTGATGGAGACCTGGCCGTAGGTGTAATCGACGTCCTTCACCTTGGAGTAAGGCTTGATCCAGTCGATGCGCTTGCCGTGCGCGCCCCAGAACGCCTCGGGGTCCTTGATCGAGGCCGCGTACATCTCGTCGTACTTCGCCGCGTCAACATGGGCATTCGCCGTGAAATCGGCACTGGGCGGGTACGTGGACGCACCTGTTTCCGGTTGATTTGTCATGTGTCTCCTCCTCCGCACGGGATGCTCCTCGACTTCGAGGTATAGATCAATTCGCGCATTGGCGGCGTTATAAGGCCTTTAGTAAAAATTTACACTTAGCCGTTGGGATCATTGACTTTTATTTGTAAATATTTTCCCGCCACCTTTGGAAAAGTGTAAAAATATTTACACAGGGGAAAATTTTTCATTGATTTCCGCGCTCTAGTATTCCGCGACTCTCGGCGAATGTATGCCGGTGTGTGCGGAAAGGGGCTGGAATGCGCGCAAAAGGAGCCTGTGACATGTTGTCAGGCCTGCGACGGTGCGGGGTCGCTAGACGGGTGAATCACGCGTCCTGCGGTGCGGTGGCCGTTCGGCAGAATGGCGGAGCCGGGCGCGGCGCTGTTGCTGCTGAAGGTCGTGCGCTGAGGGTTCGGACGCGTTCGGCAATGGGATCTGGGCTGTCGGCAACGAGGCTTGACCGCGGGCCGCTTGCTGCCAATCTGGGCGCGGCAACAGGAGCGTGATCATGACCCAGTGGACAGGAGAGGCGGAACCGGGCCGCCCGTGGTGGTGGGAGGCGCTGGCGCCCGAGGCCACCGAGGACGATTTGTCGGAGCATTGCGACGTGCTGGTGATCGGTGCGGGCTATACCGGGTTGTCGGCGGCGATTGCCGCCCATGACAGCGGTGCGAAGGTCGTGGTGGTCGAGGCGGGTGTGCCGGGCGAAGGCGCGTCGAGCCGCAATGGCGGGATGGTGGGCGCGCATCCGCGGCTGAGCTGGGACAGGATGGCGGCGGCGTTTGGCGCGGATGTGGCAGACGCGCTGCTGGCGGAGGCGGCCCCGGCGCTGGACTGGGCGCGGGGGTTCATCGAGCATGAGAAGATCGACTGTGACTTTCAGCAGACGGGTCGGGTGCAGCTGGCCTATACGGCGTCGCATTTTGAGGGGCAGAAGCGGCTGGCGGAAAAGGTGCGTGACAAGAGCCGGGTGAAGGTCGAATTGCTGGAACGCGAGGCGTTGGGGCGCGAGATCGACACCGGGATTTACCACGGCGGCATCCTGTTTTCCGAGCATGGCGCGCTGCATCCGGCGAAGTATCATCGTGGGATGCTGGACGCGGTGCGGCGGCGCGGGGTGCCGGTGGTCAGCCATGCGCGCGTCGAGGCAATGGAGCGCGACGGCGCGCGGCACGTGGCGCGCACGCCGAAGGGGCGCATTCGGGCCGACAAGGTCGTGCTGGCGACCAATGGCTATACTACGCGGCCGTTTGGCTGGCATGTGAAGCGCGTGTTTCCGCTGCCGAGTTTCATCATCGCCACCGAGGAATTGCCGGAGAACCTGATCGGGTACTTGGCGCCGGGGCGTCGGATGATGGTCGAGACGCGGGCGCGGCACAGTTACTTTCGGATTTCGCCGGACGGCAAGCGCATCCTGTTCGGCGGGCGTGCCGCGATGCGGGATGTGCCGCTGGCGGTTGCGGCGGAGCGGCAGAGGCAGACGATGGTGGAGGTCTGGCCAGAGCTGGCCGAGGCCAGGCTGAGCCATGTCTGGAGCGGCTATACCGGATTCAGTTTCGCGCAGATGCCGCATGTGGGAGAGCGTGACGGCGTCAGTTTCGCCATGGGCTTCAGCGGGTCGGGCACGGTGATGGCGCCTTACCTGGGGGCCAAGGCGGGATGGCTGGCCGTGGGCGATGCGCGGTCCGAGACGGCCTATGCGAAAACGCACCTGCCGCGGCATGTGCTGCACCTGTTCGACAAGCCGCATTTCCTGAAGGCGGCGGACATTGTTTATCGCCACTGGGTCGACCGGGCGGAGGCATGGCAGGCGCGGCGCGGGTAGGGTCCTGGCAGACCTCGTGAGCGTCGGCGGTTTTCCGCCGCACACGTTATGCGGAAGTAGCCACATGCGATCCGGCGGCGTAGCCTTCCTTTAAAAGCGGGCGAGGCAAAATTCCGATGAAAAGCAAAGAGATACCCTTCGGTCGCGCAGGCGCGGCGCCGGTCTTGGCGGTGGCGGCCACGATAGGGTTGGCCGGTGCGGATGCCGCAGCCGCAACGGACAGGCTGGACGGCGGCTGGACGGCGCAAAAGTGCAGTCTTTACGAAGCGTCGGTGCGCGACGCGATCACCTTGCAGGGGGCCGAGGGGCTGCGGATGGAATTCCTGACCGAGAACCAGGTTTTCATTGATGAGGGCTGTGTCGCAAGGGCCGAGATCTGTCCGATGACCGAGGAGGAATGGCGGCTGGCCGAGACCCTGCTGAAGATGACGATGAACGAAGGGATGGCGAGTACCTTCGTGCCGTTCGGCTGTCCCTGAGGCGTTTCTTGCTTGGCCGATGGGTCAGGTGTCGCGGGCGCGGACCAGCATCAAAAGGCCGATGGTCACCAGCGCGATGCCGGTCCATTCCAGCGGGCCGGGGATTTCCGACAGGACAGGAATGGCGAGCAGGGCCGCTGAGGCCGGGACGGCTGCGGAAAAGCCCGCGGTGCGTGTGGGGCCAAGGTGATTGGCTGCCAGTGCAAAGCAGACCATGGCCAGGATGCCGGGGCCAAGGCCCTGGTAGGCGGCTTGAAAGAGGATCGTGCCGGTTTCGGCCTGCGCCAGACCCGACGGCAGGAAGAAATACCACAGTGGCAGAAAGACCAGCGCATTTGGGATGTTGATCGTCACCAGCGCCTGGCGCGGGGTCAGCCGCCAGCGGCGCACGCCGAAGATATAGACCGATTGGATCGCGGCTGCCGTGAGAAAGAACACGATGCCGAGGGCCGCGCCTTCGCCGGTGGTGCGGATGCCGGTGACGGCGACGAAAACCGCCCCGATAGTGACGATGGCTAGGCTGACAAGTTGCAGGCGATTGGGCAGTGCACCGGTGAACGCGGTCACCAGAAGCACGGTGAAGAAAGGCAGCGCGCCGTTGGTGAAGACCCCGGCATAGGCCGCCGACGTGTAGCGCAGGCCCATATAGACGAGCATGGCATAAAGCGCTCCCGATCCGCAGAGCACGATCAGCGCAATCGGCACCGGGCCGAGGTGGCGTGGCCACCACGCCCAGGCGAAGGGCGCCAGCAGGATGCCCGTCACCATGAAGCGTAGCGCGGTGATGTCGCCGGGGGTCAGCGCCGTCTGCACGCCCGCGCGGGAAAACACGATGAAGCCCGACCAGATCACCAGCACGCCCAAGGCCGCCGCAAGCCCGAGCGTGCGGTTCTGGATATCCTCGGGCATGGGGGTCTGGACAGTCATGGCGCGATCAGTGGCAGAGGGCCGGAGGGGTGTCCATAGCGGCAGATGCAAGGCCGGTATGTCCTGCGCCTGAAACGAAGAACGCCGGTCCGAAGACCGGCGTTCAAGGCGCGCGGAGGAGGTCTTACTCCCGCGCCTCGTCCTCGAAGACCCGCGTTATGCGCTCTTGACTGTGGGCCGCCGCCTCGTCGGCGTCGAGCTCACGGCGTTCGATCCTGGCTTGCAAGACGTGGAACGCCAGCCAGAACAGGATTCCGACGATCACGAGAATCATCTCGGTGCCGACCATTGGATAGATCGGGCCGATCTGGGACAGGTCGGCGCCTGCCCAGGTTTCTACAGCTGTCGTTGACATGTCGTGACCCTCCTCAAGTCAGCAGGCCAAGGCGCTTGGCCTCGGCGATGTCGGCTTCGGACACCTCTATGGCGTCCATTTCCTCGGCGATCTCCTCGGACATATCCAAGCCGACGAGTTCGACCGCCGGCGGTACGCGCAACATGCCCATACCCATCAGGATCTTGGACACGATCCAGGCGGGCAGAAAGCCCAGAACGCCGAACATGATGATCGCACCTGCGAACTGGCCCCAGGGCGTGATGACCGCGACGGTCTCATGGTAGGCCGCCGTTGCCGGGTGGCCCCAGAGCATGAAGCCGCAGATCACCAGGCCAATGAAGCCCGCGTAGCCGTGCACGGCCACCGCGCCCACCGGATCGTCGATCTTGAAGCGGCGCTCGACCCAGAAGTGAAGCTTGTACGCGCAGGCCGCGCCCACGGCGCCGATCAGCATCGCCTGTATCGGATGATAGAGATCATTGCCCGCGGAGGCGGTGATAACGCCGGCAAGGCCTGCCGAATACGTCCAGAACGCCTCGCCCTTGGACACCACGTAGCCTGCCAGCAGGCCGCCCGAGAGCGACATCAGGAAGTTGAAGACGATGGCCGACAGGGTGGTGGGCGTGAGGTAGATCGTCGTGGCGGTGAAGTTTACCACGCCTTCGGCCCCGCCCAGCGACTGGTGGTCGATGATCGGCACGTTGCAGGCCACGTAGAAGCCCCAGAAGCCGCAATAGATCAGGAAGAGCCCAATCGTCACAAGCCACTTGTTGTGCGGGTTGATGTTGCGCGGGGTGCCGTCGGGGGCGAACTTGCCGATCCTTGGGCCCAGCACGACGATCACGCCGAGGGCAAATCCTCCGGCGATGGCGTGGATCACGCCCGAGGCATAGGCATCGTGATAGCCCAGCTGGGTGACCATCCAGCCGTCGGGGTGCCAGCCCCAGGCCGCGTCGATGATCCAGGTGCCCGAGCCGATGACCACGGCCAGGATCCAGAAGGCGGTGGGCCGGATGCGTTCGATTGTGGCGCCCGACACGATCGAAGCTGCGGTCCAGCTGAACAGCAGGAAGGCGGCCCAGAAGACGCCGTTCAGGCGGTTCCAGAAGCCGTTGCCCAGTTCGGCGCCGTAGCCCTGCGCGCTTTCGAGCGCCGGTCCGGGGCCGCCAAGGTGGGTGCCCATCAGTTCGGACCACGGCACTGCGTTGTCGGATTGCGTGAGGCCGCCGGTGATGCCGGGGCCGTTGGGGAAGGCGAAGTAGATCCACCATCCGAAGAAGAAGAAGGTGATGGTCACCAGCGGCATGAGCATCGTGTTCTTCATTACGGTATGCATGTGGTTCTTGTGGCGACTGGCGCCGACCTCGTACATGCAGAAGCCCACGTGTATCAGGAACATGAGTGGTACGGTCACCCAATAATAGAACTCGGTGAAGATCACCGTCAGTGCACCGATATCGCTATCCAATTTACTGTCCTCCCAGTGTGGTGCGACCCGTAAGCCGACAGGAGGATGGCGCCGGCGGGGTGCACCTATTTTGATGTGCCGGCCACTCTTGAACGGGGCCGGTGTCCGGCGGGGCCTTGCTTGACAACCGTCCAGACAAAGGCAGGATGCGTAATTAATAGTCGTTTTGCTATAAAAAAAATCATTAAATGAATAAAAATTTCCCACGAAGAAAGAATATTAACTATGAATCTTTGGTTGGCAGACTTTAGGTTTATTTGATCGCACACTGTTTGGAGACCGGGGGCGCTAATCAGGCCCGCGCAGCCCTGCACGGAGGGTCGGCGGGAACGACGAGGGCCCGCCGCGCGCGCGATACCCGGAAACAGAGGCTTGCACGCGGTGGCCGGGCCGGTCACCAATACTGTCAATCCGTGGTGACAGGAAAGCGACGTGACAGAGGTTCGACAGGCAAAGAGCGCAGTCGCGGTGTTGGAGACTTTCGATTGCGCAGGTCACGGGCTTCTCGCGGACGAGGATTCCGAAAAATGATGCAGAAAGCTTTTAGCGAGGACGAGGCGATCGGGATGCTGGTGGGGCTGGCCGTGGGCGACGCGGTGGGCACCACGCTGGAATTCAGCGCGCGCGGCAGATTCGAGCCGATCACGGATATGGTGGGCGGCGGGCCGTTCAACCTGGCGCCCGGCAAGTGGACCGACGACACATCGATGGCGCTGTGCCTGGCGCAGATGCTGCGCTCGGCCAATGGCTGGGACGCCGAGGACGCGATGAGGCGATTCGTGAACTGGCGCGACAACGGGTACCTGTCGTCGACGCGGGTGTGTTTCGACATCGGCAACCAGACCGACGCCGCGCTGACCCGGTTTCAGCAGACCGGCAACCCCTATGCCGGGCCGGTGGAGGACGAATATAGCGGCAATGGGGGAATCATGCGGCTGGCGCCGGTGGTGATCGCCTATGGCGCCTCCAAGGAAAGCGCCATGGCGGTAGCGCAGCTGCAGAGCCGGCTGACCCATGCCAGCCCCCTTTGCCAGAGGGCGGCGGCGAATATGGCGGAGTTCCTTGTGACCGGGGACATTGGGCTTTTGCCGCGCCCCGACGCGCCGCCCGAGGAGGCCAGCGGATACGTGGTGCATACGCTGCACGCGGCCTTTTGGGCGCTGACGCAGGGTGACACGTTCCGCGACGTGGTGCTGGCCGGGGTGAACCTTGGTGGGGATGCCGACACGGTGGGCGCCGTGGTGGGGCAGCTGGCCGGGCGCATATACGGATATGGCGGCATTCCCGAAGACTGGCGCGCGCGGCTATACGACCATGACAAGATTAGGACCGCGGCGGAGGACCTTTATGCCCTGCGCCCGATCGACATCTAATAGAGAGGGAAGACCATGAGCCTGTTCGACGAAGACCTGTTCCTGAAAGGGCTGGAGCAGCGCAAGGCCACGCTGGGGGCCGAATACGTGGAGAAAAACCTGGCGGCGGCGGACGAGTTCACGCGACCGTTCCAAGAGGCGATGACGGCCTGGTGCTGGGGGTTCGGCTGGGGTGACGAGGTGATTGACGCCAAGACGCGCAGCATGATGAACCTGAGCATGATCGGCGCCTTGGGTAAAATGAATGAGTTCGAGATCCATTGCCGCGGCGCGCTGAACAACGGCGTCACCAAAGAGGAGATTCGCGCCATCGTGCACGTCGTGGCGATTTACTGTGGGGTGCCGCAGGGGCTGGAATGCTTCCGGCACGCGCGCAACGTGCTGGAGGAGCGCGGGATCTGAAGCGGTGTCGGTGGGTACAAACGCGCAAACCGCGCATGGTGCCGAACCTGTTATGGGGACGTGGCGTGGCGTTGGTCCAGGTCGCGCGCCCCTCAGGGCCAGTCAAGGAATGGGATGACCCGTTGCCTGCAGATAGTGTGACGGAAATGTCGCGGGCCGGCGCCGACTCGCATCGCCCGTCTCCACGCGAGTCGCCTGAAGGTGCCGGCAGGGCCCGTGCGCCCGCTGCAAACCGCAGCCTGCGGTTGTGCGAAACCCCTTAAAAATCGGGGGGTTTTCCGTTTTTCAGCCCGATTGCTTCGGCCCGTGGGAGATGTGTGTGTGAAATACGTCACAGAGCGTCCAACAACACGAAGCAAGGGGGGCGGTTCGTTGACAGTGAGGGGGCATTTACAGCATTCATCCCTCAAGCCGTGTCCTGGATCGGGGGCGGTGGAACTTGTAACTTTCCTGCTTTAAGGAGGGATAACCTTGAAAAAGCAACTTCTCTGCACCAGCGCAATCGCCCTTGGCGTCGCTGCTGCCCCTGCCTCGGCCCAGGACTGGAACCTGGATTGGGGTGGTTTCTTCCAACAGCACGTGGCATTCACCGATGTCGGCGGTAGCAACTTTGCTGCTCAGTTCGGCGCAGGCTCTGATCTGGACGGCATCCAGATGTTCACGAACGCTGAAATCATCTTCACCCCGAATGTCACGCTGGACAACGGCATGACCTTCGGCATCAACGTTCAGTTCGAAGTTCTGAACGATGCTCCGTCTGCGGGCGCGCCGTCGACCGACACCGACGAAGCCTACATGTCGATCTCGAGCGACACGTTCGGCCGCATCGACGCAGGTTACGAAAACTCGGCCGGTTACAAAATGATGGTTGGCGCACCGCAAGTCGGTTCCATGGCCATCAACTCGCCGTCCGCTTCGGCCTTCATCCCGTTCGTGACCGGTGCTGGCGCACCTGGCGCGTTCCGTCAGGCCGGTCTGTCGTCCTACACCGAGGTTGCGGGCAACAACGACATCGCGCGTATCACCTACTACACGCCGAGCTTCAGCGGCTTCACCGCTGGTATCTCGTACGCTCCGGGTACAACCGGCAACGTTTCCGGCGGCATCGCTAACCGCGCTGCTGGTGGTACTGCTGTTACTGACATCTTCGATATCGGTGTCAACTACAGCCAGTCCTTCGGCACGACCGACGTCACTCTGGCCGCGCGCTGGGGTACCGGTGACAGCAACGTTGCAGGTGTTTCGGATCCCGAAACCTGGGGCGTCGGCTTCCAAGTTGGCTTCAGCGGCTTCACCTTCGGTGCATCCTATGCCGAAAACGACAACGGCGCTGCAGCCGGCGTTGGTGACCAACAAGGTTACAGCGTTGGTGTGGCATACGACGCCGCCGGTCCCTGGACCTTTGGCCTCGAAGCCTACCTCGGCGAAGTTGAAGCAGGCGCAAACGACGGTGAATACGAGTACTACAAACTCGCCGCCAACCGCGACATGGGACCGGGCGTCAGCTGGACCACGTACCTGCTGCACGGTGAAACCGAAAACGGCGCTGGCGCCGACATCGACGGCACCGCCATCGGTACGGCGATCAACCTGAGCTTCTAAGCTTAGTTTGAACGGATTTGAACGGCGGGGGAGTGTACTCTCCCGCCGTTTTCTTTTAGGGAACGGGTAACCGTTCTTTTTTTGTGTCGCAAAGGGTGGACATGAAACGCAGCATTGTCTGGCTGGCCTCGTACCCAAAATCCGGCAACACTTGGATGCGCATTTTCCTGGCGAATTACCTGTCAGACGCCCAAGAGCCTCTAAACATAAACCAAATCCAGCGTTTTGGATTTGGGGACTCGAAACCGGAACGGTATTTCGCCGCCGCCGGTAGAAGATTGGATATCAATAATCCGGAAGCGACCTTGCAGGTGAGAGCCCAAGTTCTTCGCGGCATCGTAAGCAACAACGCCGACGTAAACTTCGTCAAGACACATAATTGCCGGAACAAGGCGTTCGGTGTCGAGTTGATCCCGGCGCACTTCACGCGACAGGCGATCTATATCCTGCGTAACCCGCTGGACATGGTGTTGTCCTATGCACGGCATTACGGAATGACGGTCGAGCAGACGGTCGAGTTCATTGGGCGCAGCGACAGCGCGAACAAGGCAGATGCGACGACGACCTGGCAATTTCTGGGAAGCTGGAGCGAGCACGTCAAGGATTGGACCCGGAGCGGGGCGTTTCCCGTACTGGCCCTGCGGTACGAGGATCTGTTGGATGATCCTCACGTACATTTCGGAAAGGCTTTGGAGTTTATAGGGCTTACGCCCGAGCCGGAGCGCCTGGACCGGGCCGTCAGGTTCGCGAGCTTTGACGAACTGAAAAAGCAGGAAGACGAGTCCGGTTTCCAAGAGAAATCTCCGCATGCGGAGCGCTTTTTTGCCAAGGGGCAGGCGGGGCAGTGGAAAGACGCACTTGACCCGGAGCTGGTCTCGCGGGTGCGGCGTGATCACAAGCGGGTCATGAAAAAGTACGGGTATTACAGTGTCTGACCTGCAACGGATCATCTGGCTGGCTTCGTACCCCAAATCCGGCAATACGTGGCTGCGCAGCCTTTTGGCGCATTATTTCATGCCGCCGGGAATGGCGCCTGATATCAATAACTTGCGCCAGTTCACCACTGCCGATATTCGGCAGGATTTTTTTGACGCCGCCAACGGAGCGCCGTTCCGGGGCAAGAGCGTGGACGATTGGCTGAAGGTGCGCACCAAGGCACTGCACATGATCGCGGGGGCCAAGCCGGGCAAGCATTTCGTCAAGACCCATTGCACGCCGATCCGGGTGGGCCCGGTGGACCTGATTCCGCCAGAAGTCACGGCGGGAGCGCTTTACATCATGCGCAATCCGTTCGACGTGGCGCCGTCCTTTGCCCGGCATACCTCCGTTTCGCTGGACGAGGCGATTGCCAAGATGTGCGACCCGGACAACGTGATGGGCACCGAAAGCGGCATTCTGGATGCGCTGGGGCGCTGGGACGATCACGTAAACCGGTGGGCCACAGTGCCGGGAATGCCGCGGCATTTGATCCGGTACGAAGACCTGCTGGACAAGCCGGCCAAGAGCATGGAGCGGTTGCTGGATTTCCTGAGCGTGAAGCCGGACCGGCCGAAGTTGGCCAAGGCGATCAAGGCCACCAGTTTCGAGGCGATGAAGAAACAGGAAGAAAAGCACGGTTTCACCGAGCGGCCCGAGGGCATGAAAAGCTTCTTCGCCAAGGGCAAGGCCGGCGGGTGGAAGGACGATTTGACGCCGGCGCAGGTGGGCCGTATCCGCGAGGCTTTCGCGCCGGTGCTGGAGCGCTGGTATCCTGAAATGATGGACGAAACAGCGGAATTCGCCGCCTCGGCCTGACGCCGCCCGCATCAGGAGCGGACGGCAACGCCATGTCAGATAACGAAATTTCGCGTTCGCGGCCTGCGGCGCGTCTGCCGGGTCAGTCCATCCGCATCGCTTCGGTTTCGATCATTATGTCGACCGTATCGCCCACCAACCCGTTCTCGACCCCGTAGGTCATGCCGAATTTGCTGCGCTGGATGCTGGTCTGCATCGACAGGCCCAATACGAAACGCTCGTGGCCGAACGGATACTGTGCCGCCTTGTTGAGCGTGACATTCAACGTCACCGGGCGGGTTTCGCCCAGGATCGTCAGTTCGCCCTCGACGGTGCCTCCGGTGTCGGAGGTGGCGGTGCCGCCATTTGCGGTGAAGGTGATCTCCGGGTGGTTGGAGACGTCGAGGAAATCGGCCTTGCGGACATGCTCGTTACGGCCTTCGTGAAAGGTATCGACACTGGTGGACGCGATGGTGACACTGACCTCGCCCAGTTCCTGGGTTTCGGTGTCGTAGTCGAAGCTGCCTTCGACGCCGGGAAAGATGCCCAGGGTTTTGGCATAGCCGACATGGTCGACGGTGAAAAAGACGGAAGTGTGGCTGGCATCGAGCTCGTACCGGGCCATTTCCGCATGGGCGGTGACCGGAACGGCGGCGAACGTGATCGCGGCCAAAGCGCAAGTCGGGAATTGAAGTCGCATGAGGTCTCCTGTCATTGAAAGAATATGAAAGGCTATCGGTGAAAGGTAACGCAACAGGTGGGTCCAGCAAGATGGAAATACCGATGACCGGCCCGCGCCTGCGTTGTGCGAGTTGGAATGTGCACCGTGCGAAGGGCACCGATGGGCGTGTCGATCCCGGCCGGGTGCGTGCGGCCATCGCGTCGGCGCTGGCGCCCGGGGGGCTTGATGTGCTCGCGTTGCAGGAGGCGGACGAGGAGTGCCGCCCGCATGAGCGTATCCTGGACGTAGTGGGCATTGCAGCCGATACCGGGTTGATCTGGCAGCATGAGCGGCCCGAACTGCGCTGGGGTGTGCAGAGCGACGGGTTTCTGGGCACGATCCTGTTCCTGAATCCCCGCCTGGAGGTGGGGTTTCGCGACGTCATCGACCTGCCAGGGCATTGCCATCGCGGGGCGGTGTCGGTGGAGGCGCAGGTGGACGGCGTGCCGGTACGGATCATGTCGATGCACCTGTCGCTGTCGCAGCCGTTGCGGGTGGTGCAGATGCGCATCATCGGCCAATACCTGCGCCGCAGGCACGAGATGCAGACGATCCTGCTGGGCGATTTCAACGAATGGCGGCCGTGGGGCGGGCTGATGTTCAACGCGCGGCTTTTGGGGCGGCGGTTTCATGGCCCGGCGCGGCGCAGCTTTCCCTCGACCCGACCGCTGCTGCCGCTGGACCGGATCCTGACCGACAGGTCGGGATCGCTGTCTGATATCGAGGTGGTCGACACGGGCCCGGTACGGGCGGCGTCCGATCACCTGCCGGTGCGCGGCGACGTACATTTGCCGCGTCAGGGCTAAGCCACCGGCGTTGAACGATTTGTGATCTGGTCGCCGGTTGCGTGCGTTCTATCTTGTGCGGAACCCGCAAGGATAACAGATGGTCGACATAACCCCTCAGAAACAAACCGCGACGCTGACGGCGCGGCCGCCGATGGCGGAACTCACCATGATCGCAGCGGCGCTGGCGCTTGGGCTGGCCGCGTTCGGCGCAATGGTGCTGCCGTCGCCGGGTTGGGCGATGGCGGTGTTCGGGCTGTGCGTGGCGCTGGTGGCGCTGGGGGTTTGGCGCAGCTATCCGCACGCGGCGCTTGGCCTGTGCAACACTGTCACGCTGGGGCGCGCCGCGCTGCTGTCGTTGCTGGCCGGGGCGTTGTTCGATGCCGGGGCCGTGTCGCCGTGGCTGGTGTTCTTGGTCGGGTTGACGATCCTGACGCTGGATGGGGTGGACGGCTGGCTGGCGCGGCGGTCGCAGCTGAAATCCGAGTTCGGGGCGCGGTTCGACATGGAAGTGGACGCGGCGTTGGGCGCGGTGCTGGCGATGTGGCTGCTGCTGTCGGGCAGGACGGGCGCGGAGATCCTTGTGCTGGGGTTCATGCGCTATGCGTTCGTGCTGGCCGGACTGATATGGCCGGCGCTGCGCCGGGAGCTGCCCGAGTCGATGCGCCGCAAGATCATTTGCGTCGTGCAGATCGGCACGCTGATCGCGCTGGCCTGCCCGCTCTTCCCAACGGCCCTTGTGCCATGGGTCGCGGGACTGGCATCGGCGCTGCTGGTGCTGTCGTTTGGCGTGGACACGGCATGGCTGGTCCGGCACGCCCGATGATCCGTGCCGTGATCCTTTTCGCCTCGGCGGGCGTGATGCTTGCCGTGCTGGCGCTGCCCAACCATCCTGGGCAGATGAATTACAACGGGCTGGCCTATTGGCCGATCGAGCTGTCGGTGCTGCTGTTCGCGATGCTGGCGCTGGGGCGGGCCCGCGGCGTGGCGTCGGTTCTGGCGTTGGTTCTGGTGGCGGTCACACTGCTGAAGCTGGCGGACCTGGCGAGTTTCGCGGCCTACAATCGGGCCTTCAACCCTGTCTCGGACCTGTTCCTGATCGAGGCCGGGATCGGGTTGCTGAGTGACAGCATGGGCGCGGCGAGTGCGTTTTTCGTGGTTGCAGGCTGTGTCGTAGCTACGGGTTTCCTTTACATGCTGTTGCGCGGCGGGCTGAAAGCGTGGGAGCGCGTGGCGCTGCCCGGACCAGCGCGGGTCTTGTCGCTGGTGGCGGCATTGGCCACGGGCGGCTGGGCGGTGGCGGATACCGGGCACCACCTGGGCTATTGGACGTTCGAGAAAAGCCCGCCGGGATCGGCCCGGACCACGCGCGTGGCCGTGGCCCGGATTGGCGACGCCCGCGAGACGGTGGCGGACCTAGAGCGGTTCCGGCAGGCGGCGCAGGTCGATCCGATGCGCGATATCTCCGGTGCGTTCGACCGGCTGGAGGGGCGCGACATCCTGCTCATTTGGATCGAAAGCTATGGCCGCGCCAGCATCGACAACCCGGAATATGCGCCGACGCATCTGGACACTCTGCGCCGCGCCGAACGTCAGATTGCCGGAGCGGGGCTCGAGATGAAAAGCGGGTGGCTGACCTCGCCCACGGCGGGCGGACAAAGCTGGCTGGCGCATGGGGCGCTGGGCAGCGGGCTTTGGACCGCGGACAATGCGCGCTACAGGGCGATGATCGCAAGCGGGCAGAAATGGCTGTTTCACCTGGCCGCCGAGGCGGGTTATCGCACGGCGGCGGTGATGCCGGCGATCACGATGGCGTGGCCGGAAAGCGCGGCGATGGGGTTCGATCATGTGTTCGAGGCCAAGGACATTCCCTATGAGGGCGAGGCGTTCAACTGGGTCACGATGCCGGACCAGTTCACGCTGGCCACCTATGACGCCCTTTTGCCCGACGATCCACGCCCGGATTTCATCCAGATCGCGCTGATCTCGTCGCACGCGCCGTGGACGCCGGTGCCGGAGATGCTGCCTTGGGACGAGATCGGAGACGGGACGGAATTCAACGAGATGGCGGCACGCGGCCCGACGCCCCGCGACCTCTGGAAGGACCGGGATGCGGTGCGCGACGCCTATCGCCGGTCGGTGGACTATTCCCTGAACGCGGTGTTTTCCCACGTGGCGCGGCTGGGCGAGGATGCGCCGCTGGTGATCGTGGCGGGTGACCACCAAGCGGCGGGTCTCATAGCGGGCAGCGACAACCGCGATGTGCCGGTGCACATGATCGCGCCGCCCGGCGTGCTGTCGTTGATCGACGGCTGGGGCTGGAGCGAGGGCATGATCCCGGCACCCGAGCTTGAGGCGCAGCGCATGGACGGGTTCCGCAACGCGTTCATCCGTGCCTTTTCGTCGGTCGCGCAGGTGGCGGAGGTTGCGCCATGAAGGTGTGGGGGATCAAGCTTCTGGCCTCGGCGGCGCTGATGGCGGCGATGCTGTGGTGGACCGATACCGCCGAAGTGGGTGCCCGGCTGGCGCGGGCCGACTGGGTTTGGCTGGCGGTGAGCCTTGTGGCGCTGACGCTGGCCACGCTGTCGATGGCGCGGCGGTGGCAGCTGACAGCGCAGGCGCTGGAGATACCGATCGGGTTCGGCGCGGCGGTGCGGGAATATTACCTGGCGCAGCTGATCAACTCGGTCCTGCCGGGTGGCGTGCTGGGCGATGTGGGCCGCGCGGTGCGCGTGCGGCGGCAGGCCGACCTTGCGCGGGCCGGGCAATCGGTGGCGGCAGAGCGGCTGATGGGGCAGGTGGCGATGTTCGCGCTGCTGGCGCTGGGGCTGATCGGGGCGGTGCTGGTGCCCGGCGGGATCGCTTGGCCCGGCGGGGTGTGGGCGCTGCTGGCGGCCCTGCCGGTTCTGGGCGCTGTGGCCGTGTGGGTGGCGCGCCGGTTCGAGGCGACACGGTCCTTTCCGGGGCTGGTGTGGCGGCTGATCGGGCATCGGCGTATCCTGATGCACGCACTCTTGGGGGCATTGTTGCTTATCGGCGGGCTTTACGCGGCGGCACGGGCGACCGGGTCGGTAATTCCTCCCGAAGGCCTGTTGACGGTGTTGCCGCTGGTGTTCTGCGCGATGCTGGTGCCGCTGTCGGTCGGGGGCTGGGGTTGGCGCGAGGGGGCTGCGGCGGCGCTGTTTCCGGTCATCGGGCTGGACGCGAATGCGGGCGTGGCAATGGGGATCTGCTACGGCGCGATAATGCTGGTGTCGGCCCTGCCGGGCCTTGCGTTCCTGTGGGTGCCGGGGGCCGTGCGCGCGGCGCCGGAAGGGGCGGGCCCGTCATGAGCCGCGCGGTGTTTGCCATTCCCGGTGACAAGGACCAGCGCACGGGCGGGTACGTCTATGACGCGACGGTGCTGGACCGGCTCAACGCGCTTGGGCACGAGACCGCTCATCTGGAATTGCCGGGCAGTTTCCCTGCACCGTCCGAGCGGGACATGCAGGCCACGTTCGATGCGCTGGCGACGGTGCCGCGCGGGCGGCCGATCATCGTGGACGGGCTGGCGCTGGGAGCGATGGACCCCGCGCGGATGGACCGTATCGAAGCGCCCGTCGTCGGCATGGTGCACCATCCGCTGGGCTTGGAAAGCGGGCTGGAGCCGGAGCGGGCGCGGGCGCTGTTGCGCAACGAGGCGGCGGTGCTGGGCCGGGTGGCGCATGTCATCGTGCCGAGTGAGCATATCGCCGGGACCGTTGTGCGGGATCTTGGCGTCGCGCCTGAGAAGATCACGGTCGCGTATCCGGGCTTTGAGCGGGCCGGGGACGTGGCACGGCCCGGCACACAGAAGGCGCAGCCGCCGCTGATCCTGTCGGTGGGCCTGTTGGCGCGGCGCAAGGGGCATGACGTGTTGCTGGAGGCGCTGGGCCGTCTGACCGCGCTGGACTGGCAGGCCGAGATCGTGGGCAAGGCGCATGACGCCCACACTGCGCGGGCGCTGGAGGCGCAGGCCGCCAAGCTGGGGCTGCAGGACCGCGTGAGTTTTGCCGGAGAGATCGGTGCGGAGGCCTTGCAGGACGCCTATGCCCGCGCCAGCCTGTTTGCGCTGGCCACGCGGTACGAAGGCTATGGCATGGTCCTGAGCGAGGCGATGCTGAGCGGCTTGCCCGTGGTGTCGTGCCGGGTGGGCGCGGTGCCGGAGACGGTCGGAGATGCCGCGCTGCTGGTGGCGCCGGATGATCCCGGCGCGCTGGCCGGGGCAATCGAGAGCCTGCTGACGGACCCCGGCGCGGCGGAGCATTATGCCGCCGCTGCGCGGGCGCGGGCGAAGTCCCTGACCGGCTGGGATCACACCGCACGCATTTTCGCCGGCGTTCTGGAACGGATCACCTCATGAGCCGGTTAACCCACCGGATAAACGCGGGGTTTCCCCCGCATCACCCCAAGAAATGGAAGTGTTATGTTCGCTGTTGAAGTTCGTGATCACATCATGATCGCACATTCCCTGCCTTCGCCTGTCTTCGGCCCGGCGCAGGGCCTGCATGGCGCGACTTTCGTCGTGGATGCCGCCTTTTACACCGAAAGCTTGGACGAGAACGGTCTGGTCGTGGATATCGGGCTGGCGACCGAGGCGTTGAATGCCGCGCTGGAGCCTCTGAAATACGGCAATCTGGACGACAAGCCCGAATTCAAGGGCAAGATCACCACGACCGAGTTCCTGTGCCACCACATCTGGGCGCAGCTTCGGGAGCGGACGAAAACCGAAGGACTGGGCGATGGCGGGCGCGTGAAGCGCATCCGTGTCCAGCTTCATGAAAGCCATGTGGCGCGTGGGTGGTATGAATCAGATATCTGACACTGAGTTCCAGGCCGATTGGCTGAGCCTGCGCGAGGTGGCGGACCACGCAGCGCGGGATGCCGCTCTTTTGGAGCGTGCCGCGCAATGCGTGCCGCCGGGCATGCGGGTGCTGGACCTAGGCAGCGGCACCGGATCGACCGCGCGGGCCTTTGCCGGGGCCGGGTATGACAGGGTGCAGTGGTGTTTTCTGGACACTGACGAAGAGCATTTGCAGGTGGCCAAGGCACGCCATCCCATGGCCGATTGCGTGATGGGCAGCGTGACCGACGTAGAGGCCCTGCCGCTCGATCATGTGGGGCTGGTGACGGCCTCGGCCTTGCTCGACCTGATGAGCACGGCTTGGGTCGACGCGCTGGCCGCGCGGCTGGGGCAGGCGGGCATTCCGTTCTATGCCGCGCTGAGTTTTGACGGCGGGATGCGGTGGGCGCCGCCCTTCGCCGCAGATGCGGATGTGTCGGAGGCGTTCAACCGCCACCAGCGGGGCGACAAGGGCGGTCAGGCCGCGATGGGCCCGGATGCGGCAACGTTGACCGCAAACGGGTTCGAGGCGCGGGGCTTTGCGGTGACGCTGGCCGACAGCGCCTGGGGGCTGGGGCCGGACGATGCCGCCTTGCAGGACGAGTTCGTGGCCGGCGTCGCCCGGGCGGCGAAGGAGGCCGGAGAGGCGCAGGCAGAAAGCTGGGCCGTCGCCCGGCGCAAGGCGGCGCGGCATACCGCGCTGCGGGTCGGGCACAAGGATCTTCTGGCGGTGCCCGCAGGCCACAGGCCGCAGCAGGATGATCGGAGATGAGCATGGAACTGATTGATGTCACCCCCAGAGTCTGGGCCCGTATCCTGGCCGCGCGCAACGACGAGGCGTGCCTTTGTTGTGGCGACTGGAGTTCCGGCGAACGCGCGGCGCTGACGCTTTATGGCGGCATGACGCGCACGGTGTCGGGGCAAAGCGTGATCGCGCAGATCGGGCAGTCGCTTGATGGGCGCGTCGCAACCGAGTCGGGCGATGCGCAGGATATATCCGGCAAGGACGGGCTGGCGCACCTGCACCGGCTGCGGGCGCTGGCGGACGCGGTGGTGATCGGTGTGAAGACGGCGCTGCATGACAACCCGCGCCTGACGGTGCGGCTGGCCAACGGGCGCAACCCGGCGCGGGTGGTGATCGACCCCAATGGCCGCCTGCCCAACGATGCCGGCCTGCTGCGCGACGCGAGCGCCCGGCGGATCGTGATCCAGGCGGTGGACAAGCCCCGGCCCGACGACGTGGAGGTGATCCGCCTGCCGCGCGGCGAATGGATTTCGCCGGCGCAGATACTCGCCGCGCTGCGGGGGCTGGGCCTGAACCACGTGCTGATCGAGGGCGGCGGGATCACTATCGCGCAGTTCCTGGAGGCGGGGTTGCTGACGCGGTTGCACGTGGCGGTGGCGCCGCTGTTGATCGGGGCCGGGCCGACGGGGCTGAAGACCTCGCCCGTTCCGTGCCTTGCCGAAGCGTTGCGGCCCAAGACCGAGGTCTACGGCCTTGGGTCGGATGTGCTGTTCGATTGTGCGCTGGTGCCCGACCCGCCGGCGCAGATGCTGTGGCCGCATCGCGTGCGGGAACGCCCCGCGCTGCGGCACTGAGAGAAGCCCGCCCGATGCCAGATATCCCGTCCGTTCCTCCGAAAGAGCCCCCGATGTCCCGAGTTGCAGAAAGTCTTCTTCCCAGTATCGCCGAACGTCTGAGCCGGGTGCAGTCCGACCTGCGGCTGGGTTTGCCATGCCTTCTGACGGATGGACCTGACCGCGCCGTGGTGGTGGCGGTCGAGACGCTGAGCCAGGCGCGGCTGGACGGGTTGCGCGAGCTTTTCGGCGTGCCGGAGCTGGTTCTGACCAGCAATCGGGCGCGGGCCGCGATGGCGCCGGTGCAAAGCGCGGACATTTCGGATCTGCCGGTGCGGATCTGTCCGCCCAAACATGCCGACATGGGCTGGTTCCTGCGTCTGGCCGATGCCGGGCAGGATGCCCCGGGGCCGGTGGCGCCGCTGCACCGGATCCGCGACCGCGATGCGCGGCTGCACGGGCTGGCGCTGAGCCTTGTCAAGTCGTCCGAATTGCTGCCTGCTGCGCTGGTCTTCGGGCTGGCTAGGGATGTGGCGCTGCCGGAAGGGCTGAGCATGGCGACAGTGGAACATTTCGACGCGCTGGAGCACTTCGCGCAGACGCCTGCGCTGTCGTCGGTGGCGGTGGCCGGCCTGCCGGTGGAGGCCCATGATGCCGGAAAGCTGCACGTATTCCGCGACCCCGATGGTCGGACCGAGCATTACGCCTTCGAGATCGGCACGCCCGATCCGGCGCGCCCGGTGCTGGCGCGGCTGCATTCGGCCTGTTTCACCGGGGACGTGCTGGGCAGTCTCAAATGCGATTGCGGCCCGCAGCTTCGCGCGGCTATGCTGCGGATGGGCGAGGAGGGCGCGGGGCTGCTGCTTTACCTCAACCAGGAAGGGCGTGGGATCGGGCTGGCCAACAAGATGCGGGTCTATGACCTGCAATCGCGGGGGCTGGACACGGTGGATGCCAATCATGCCCTGGGGTTCGAGGATGACGAGCGCGACTTTCGCGTGGCGGCGGTGATGCTGCGCAACCTCGGGTTCGGGGCGGTGCGGCTGCTGACAAACAATCCCGCCAAGGTGCACACGTTCCGGGCGCAGGGGATCGATGTGGTCGAGCAATTGCCGCTGCGGGTGGGCAAGAACATTCACAACAGCGGCTACCTGGCGGTGAAGGCGCTGAAATCCGGGCACGCGTTGTGAAGGAAGACGTGGCACAGGCCCTGTGGATCACCGGCCGGGGTGCGGTCGAGATGCGCGAGACCGCGTTCGAGGCCGAGCCGGGCATGGTGGAGGTCGAGACGCTCTATTCGGGGATCAGCCGGGGCACGGAACGGCTGGTCTGGAGCGGCGGCGTGCCGGAGAGCGAACACCAGACGATGAAGGCGCCGTTTCAGGAGGGGGATTTCAGCTTTCCGGTCAAATATGGCTATGCCGCCGTGGGCCGCGTGGCGGGCGGAGAGCGCGAGGGCGAAGCCGTGTTTGCTTTGCACCCGCACCAGGATCGGTTTGCAGTGCCAGAAGACGCCGCCGTGCCGGTGCCGGCGGGTGTCCCGCCTGAGCGCGCGATCCTTGCCGCCAACATGGAAACTGCCCTGAACATCGTCTGGGATGCTGGCGTTTCTGCCGGTGACAGGGTGACGGTCGTCGGGGCGGGTGTCGTTGGGGCGCTGGTTGGATACCTGTGCGCGCGGATGCCGGGGGCGGAGGTGTGCCTTGTGGATGTGGATGCCGAAAAGGCGGCAATGGCGGAGGCCATGGGCTGTGCGTTTACGGCACCGGGGCAGGCGGCGGGCGAGCGCGATGTGGTGATCCACGCCTCGGCAAGCTCGGACGGGTTGGCCACCGCGATCGGGCTGGCGGGGGTGGAGGCGACCATCGTCGAGGCCAGCTGGTTCGGGACGCATCGCCCGGAGGTGCCGCTGGGCGGGGCGTTTCACCAGCGCCGCCTGCGGATCGTCGGCAGCCAGGTGGGACAGGTGCCGCCCGGGCGACGGGCGCGGTGGAGTTATCGGCGGCGATTGCAGAAGGCGCTGGATTTGCTGGCGGATCCCGCGTTGGACGTACTGATTTCGGGCGAGACGCCGTTCGACGAGCTTGCGACAGCGTATGGCGCGATCCTTGAGGATGCGGCAACGCTGTGTCACCGGGTCCGGTACGCGCCGGTTCGGGCTTGAGACGCCGGGATCAGGCGCGCAGGCCGCGCAGACCGCTGGTGAGTGCGAAGAGGATTGCCGCAACGCAGACGATGGACGGCCCGGCGGGCGTATCCAGCACATAGGCCGATTGCAGCCCCGCCACGGCGGAGACCGCACCTATGGCGGCGGCAAAGAATGCCATCTGTTCGGGCGTGCGCGACAAAGGGCGGGCGGCAGCGGCCGGGATGATCAGCATCGCCGCGATGAGCAGGACGCCGACAACCTTGATGGCGACGGCCACGGTGATGGCGAGGGCCAGGGTGAGGATCAACTGTTCGCGGCGCGGGTCGATGCCGCTGGCATGGGCCAGATCCGCGCTGAGGGTCGATGTCAAGAGCGCGGACCAGCGCCAGCCGATCAGGCCGACCACCAGCGCCGCGCCGCCCCAGATCACGGCCAGATCGCCGCGCGAGACCGCGAGGATATCGCCGAAGAGATAGGCCATCAGGTCGATCCGGATGCCCGAGAGGAACGACACCGCCACCAGCCCGAAGGCCAGCGCGGAATGCGCCAGCACGCCAAGCAGCGTGTCCATCGCATATCCGCGCCCGGTCAGCAGGGTCACTGTCAGGGCCATGGCCAGCGCCACGGCCACGGCGCCGGCGAAGATCGAGATCTGCAAGGCCAGCGACAGCGCCACGCCAAGGATCGCGGCATGGGCCGTGGCGTCGCCGAAATAGGCCATGCGCCGCCAGACGACGAAGCTGCCCAAGGGGGCGGCGGCGCAGGCCACGCCGATGCCGGCGAGCGTGGCGCGTGTCATGAAATCATCCAGCATCATTCGGCGGCCTTCGTCGTGGTGTCGTCGTGGGCGTGGTCGTGCGCGTGATCATGCCCGCAGGTGGCGTCGTGGCTGTGGTCGTGATCGTGCCGGTAGAGCGCCAGCGCCCCGCCGGTGCCAGTGCCGAACAGCGCCTGGTATTCGGGGGCCGCCGAGACGATCTCGGGCGTGCCTTCGCAGCAGACATGGCCGTTGAGGCAGATCACCCGGTCGGACGCGCTCATGACCACGTGCAATTCGTGGCTGATCATGACCACCGCGCAGCCGGTCGCGGCGCGGACCTCTTCGATCTGGCGGTAGAAAGCGGCCGAGCCGGGCTGGTCGAGGCCTTGGGTTGCTTCGTCGAGCAGGAGAAGGTTTGGCTGGCCGATCAGGGCGCGGGCCAGCAGGATGCGCTGCATCTGGCCGCCTGAGAGGCCCGACATCTGCCGGTCCGACAGGTCGGGTACGCCGGCGCGGTCGAGAGCTGCGGTGATCTGCGCCGGGGTCGCGCCGCCCGGCAGGCGCAGAAAGCGCGACACGGTCATCGGCAGGGTCGGGTCGATATGCAGGTTTTGAGGCACGTAGCCGATGCGCAGCCCGGCGTTGCGGTCGATCCGGCCCACGTTCGGCGTCACAGCGCCGATAAGTGCGCGCAGCAAGGTCGTCTTTCCCGATCCGTTGGGGCCGACAATGGTGACGATCTCGCCCGGCTCGATCGCCAGGGTCACGTCGCGCAAAACCCGGGTGGCGCCGTAGCCGACGCTGATGTTCTGGACCGAGACGAGGCTCATGTGTTGGCCTTATCCCAGCAGGTGGGGCAGAGGCCCTCGGCCTCGACGACGGTACGTTCGATTTGGAAACCGGCGGCGCGGGCGGCCGCGCCAAGGGCGCCGCGGGCGGGGGTGGCCTGTGCCTCGGCGACGGAATCGCAGGCGCGGCAGATCATGAAGGCGGGCGAGTGGTGCGCGCCGGGATGGGCGCAGGCGATGAAGGCGTTGAGCCGCTCGATCTTGTGGGCAAAGCCGTTGCCGACCAGGAACTCCAGTGCGCGGTAGGCGACGGGCGGCTGCGAGCCGAAGCCCGCCTCGCGCAGGGCGTCGAGCATCTCGTACGCGCCAAGGGCCCGGTGTTCGCGCAGCAAGATTTCAAGCGCCTTGCGGCGAACGGGGGTAAAGCGCAGGCCTTCGCGGGCGCAATGCGCCTCGGCCTCGGCAATGCCGGAGGCGATGCAGCTGGCGTGGTCATGCGACTCGAAGCCGACCGGATCGGTCGGATGATCATCTTCTGGCCGGGAGGTGCTTGTCATATTATAACAGTTCGTGTATCCGCTGCGGAATGTTATATAATCACAAGAGGCCACCCATGTCCAGAAACCTTCTTTCGTGCTTTCTCGCGTCTACCATCCTAGCCGGACCCGCCTTGGCCGAGGCGCCGCAGGTGGCGGTGGACATCGCGCCGGTGCATTCGCTGGTGGCGCGGGTGATGGACGGGGTGGGGGAGCCCGCGCTGATCGTGGCGCCGGGTGCCAGCCCGCATGAATACAGCCTGCGGCCCTCGGAAGCCTCGGCGATGCAGGACGCGGACCTCGTGTTCTGGATCGGCCCAGACCTGACGCCGTGGCTTAAAGATGCGCTGGGCACGCTGTCGGGCGAGGCGCAGGTGGTCGGGCTGATGGAGGCCGATGGCACGGTCGCGTTGCCGATACGGGAAAACGCGCTTTTCGAAGCGCATGATCATGGCGTGCACGGGGGCGACAGTCGTGATGACCACGAGGACCATGGCGAAGATCATGACGACCACGCGCATGATGACGATGAGCATTCAGATCACGGTCACGCCGACCATGACCACGCTGACCATGACCACGCCGATCATGAAGATCACGAAAAGCACGAAGAGGACCATACCGGTCACGGGCACGATCATGGGCACCACGACCCGCACGCGTGGCTGTCGCCCGACAACGCGGCAACGTGGCTGAACGCGATCGCCGCGGCGCTGTCGTCGGCCGATCCGGACAATGCGGGCGCCTACTTTGCCAATGCTGCGGCGGGACGCGAGGAGATTGCCGGCCTCAAGTCCGAGATCGACGGTATTCTGGAGCCGGCGCGGGACGGCAACTTTATCGTCTTCCACGATGCTTACCAGTATTTCGAGTCGGCGTTCGACTTTCCGGCGTCGGGGGCAATCTCGGTGTCCGACGCGTCCGATCCCAGCCCGGCACGGGTTGCGGAAATCCAGGAGCGGGTCAGCGACGCCGGCGTAACTTGCGTAATGTCGGAGCCGCAGTTCGACCCGGGCATCGTGGCCGCCGTCACGGACGGGGCCGATGTAAAAACCGGCGTGATGGACCCGATGGGGTCGGATCTGGAGACCGGCGCCGGGCTTTATCCGCAGCTTTTGCGCAACCTTGCGACGGCCCTGGCGGAGTGCCTGTAGCCCGGATCAGGTGCCTGTCAGAAGCTGGTAGCCGGGGGTGGTGATCGCCTTGACCGTGGTGATCGGGGCCTCGTCGACCCAGGTGGTGCGTTCGATGACCAAAAGCGCCGCGCCCGACTCGGTGTCCAGCAGGTCGGCCAAACGGGGATTGGCCGAGATGGCGTAGAACCGCAGGTCCAGCCGGGTATAGGGCTTGTTCACGACCAGCCATTCATTCGCGCTTTGTGCGGTGAAATCCAGGTTGCGCACCTCGGGCGAGGTTTCGGGGCAGATCCAGCGGTCTTCGAAAATATAGGGGCGTCCGTCGGAGAGGTGCAGCGCCTCGATGCGGAGCATCGGACGCGATGCCGCAAGCCCGAAAGCGGCGAGAACGCCGCGCGGAGCGGGGGCAGTGCGGCGGCGGATCAACTGGTAGTCATAGCGCGCGCCGCGTTGTTCCACCTCGCGCCGTGTGATGGGAATGTCGAGCGTCGCGCGGGTGACGGGTTCGGCCCTGACCCGTGTACCTCCCTTGCGACGGCGCTCCACGAGGCCGCTGTCGGAGAGATCCTGCATGGCACGCTGGACGGTGGAGCGGGCGCAGCTGAGGTCTTCGGCGATGTCGGCGTCGCGGGGCAGGCGGTCTCCGGGGCCGTAGCGACCGGTGAGGATCTGTTCGTGGATCCGGTCGCGCACATCCTTCCACGACAGGCGGGCGTCGGAGGTCATATGTCCTGTCCCAGTGCGGTGACGACGTCGAGGAAAGCCTGCGTGATGCGGTCACGGTCGGCGTGGCGGCCGTCCTTGACCATGTGGCGGCCCGCGCTCCAGACATCGGTGACGCAAGCGCGCCCGCGCCCGGAGAAGATCAGGCTGTCGAGGACCGTGTCGCCGGTGCGGTTGCAGAGGAACTCGTTGTCGGTTGAGATCGCGATGAGATCGGCCAGCTGGCCCTCGGCGATTTCGCCCGAAGCGCGCCCGGCTGCTTGCGCCCCGGCGCGGGTGGCTGCGTCGAAAAGCACGCGGCCGGTGGAGTGGTCCGCCGTGGCCATTGCCGCGCGGCTGCGGTCGCGCAGGCGTTGGGAATAGTCGAGCGTGGCCAGTTCCTCCCACAGAGCGATGTGGATGTTGGAATCCGAGCCGATGCCGAAGCGGCCCCCGGCGTCGCGATATGCGGTGCCGTTGAAGATACCGTCGCCAAGGCTGGATTCGGTGATGGGGCAGAGTCCGGCCACGGCGCCGGTTTGCGCAAGCGCGGTGGTTTCGGCGTCGGTCATCTGGGTGCAGTGGATCAGGCACCATTTGTTGTCGACCGGCGCTGTGTCGAGCAGCCATTCGACCGGGCGGGCGCCATGATGGGCCTCGACCTCCTGGACCTCGGCGACCTGTTCGGCAAGATGCATGTGGATCGGGCCGTCGGGGCAGATGGACTGCGCCTGGGCCAGAGCCTCGGGCGGGACGGCACGCAAGGAATGGGGCGCGACGCCGATGGCGAAATCGTCCGGTCCGTTGGCCACCAGCGCGGCGCTGTCGGCGTGCAGCCGGGCGAAGAGGTCGGGATCGCTGCCGAAGCGGCGCTGGCCGCCTTGCAGGGCGCGCCCGTCGCAGCCGCCTTGCATGTAGTGGACGGGCAGGAGGGTGAGGCCGATGCCGGTGGCCTGCGCGGCGTGCGTGATGCGCCCCGCCATCTCGGACAGGTTGCCGTAGGGCGTGCCGCCGATGTTGTGATGCAGGTAGTGGAACTCTGCCACCGCGCCGTAGCCGGCCTCGAGCATTTCCATGAAGACAAGCTCCGCGATGGCTTGCACGTGGTCCGGGGTGAGGCGGTCGAGGAAGCGGTACATCAGTTTCCGCCACGTCCAGAAACTGTCGCGCGGGTCAGGGCCGCGGGTTTCGGTCAGTCCGGCCATGGCGCGTTGAAAGGCGTGGCTGTGCAGGTTGACCGGGGCCGGCAGCAGCAGATCGACGGGCTGCGCGTCCGGCGAAGGGGTGCGGGAGATTCGCGTGATGCGGCCCTGCTCGATGGTGAGGCAAAGGTCGCTGACCCAGCCATCCGGAGTAAGGGTCTGGCGAGACTGGATTTCCTGCACGGGCGATCTCCATTGACAAAATATGTACCTACATATTACCGTTATGTAGCCCGCTTTGCAAGGAAGGTCACGATGCCGGATCACCTGACGATCACCAACGCCACCATTGCCTGCATGGACGCTTCGGAGGACGGGTACGGCCTGCTTCGGGACGCGGCGCTGCGGGTGCAGGGCGAGCGGATCGACTGGGTCGGGCCGATGGCCGAGCTTGGCGAGTTGCCGCAAGATGCGCAGGTGATCGACGCCGGAGGGCGGCTTTTGACGCCCGGTCTCATCGACTGTCACACGCATATCGTGCATGGCGGCAACCGCGCTCGGGAGTTCGAGATGCGCCTCGAAGGGGCGAGCTATGAAGAGGTGGCGCGTGCCGGGGGCGGGATCGTCTCGACCGTGACGGCGACGCGGGAGGCCGACGAAGATCTGTTGCTGGCGCAGGCGCTGCGGCGTGCGGATGCGTTGATTGCGGAAGGGGTCACGACCATCGAGATCAAGTCGGGCTATGGGCTTGATATCGAAACGGAATTGAAGATGCTGCGGGTGGCGCGCGCGGTGGGCGAGGCGCGTCCGGTGCGGGTGGTGACCTCGTTTCTGGGTGCGCACGCGGTGCCCAAGGGCGCGGATGCGGACAGCTATATCGACGAGGTCTGCCTGCCCGCGCTGGAGGCGGCCCATGCCGAGGGGCTGGTCGATGCCGTGGACGGATTCTGCGAGGGGATCGCGTTCGACACCGCGCAGATCGCGCGGGTGTTCGACAAGGCCGCGGCGATGGGCCTGCCGGTCAAGCTGCATGCCGAGCAGCTGAGCAATATCGGCGGGACCAAGCTGGCGGCGCAGTATGGCGCGCTGTCGGCGGATCACGTGGAATATGCGAGCGAGGCCGACGCCAAGGCGCTGGCCGAAGCGGGCAGCGTGGCGGTTCTGCTGCCGGGTGCGTTCTACACGTTGCACGAAACGCAGAAACCGCCGGTCGCGGCGTTCCGCGCGCATGGCGTGCCGATGGCGGTGGCGACGGACTGGAACCCCGGCTCGTCGCCGATGGGCTCGGTCCTGTTGGCGATGAACATGGCTTGCACGCTGTTCGGCCTGACCCCGGCCGAGGCGCTGGCGGGCACGACGCACCACGCAGCGCAGGCGCTGGGGCTTTATGACCGGGGCGAGATCGCGCCCGGGATGCGCGCGGACCTAGCCATCTGGGATGTCGAGGAACCGGCGGAGCTGAGCTATCGCATCGGGGTGAACCCGCTGCACAAACGGATATTCGGAGGCCAGGCATGACCCTGACGCTGGTGCCGGGAGAGACCCGGCTGGACACGCTGGAGCGGGTGTGGCGCGAGGGTGTGGCGGCGACGCTGGTGCCGGATGCGCGGGATGCGATCGAGGCGGCGGCGGAAAAGGTCGCCGAGGCGGCGCGGGGCGACGTGCCGGTTTACGGAGTGAACACCGGCTTCGGAAAGCTGGCCTCGGTGCGCATCCCGCCCGAAGATGTGGAAACGTTGCAGCGCAACCTGATCCTCAGCCATTGCTGCGGCGTCGGCGAGATGCTGGAGGCCGAGACTACGCGCCTGATGATGGCGCTAAAGCTGCTGTCGCTGGGGCGGGGTGCCTCGGGCGTGCGATGGGAGATCTGTGCGCTGATCGAGGGGATGCTGGCGCGGGGCGTGGTGCCGGTGATCCCGTCGCAGGGCTCGGTGGGCGCGTCGGGCGACCTTGCGCCGCTGGCGCATATGGCCGCTGCAATGATCGGCGAAGGCGAGGCACTGCTGGACGGTGTGCGGATGCCCGCGGGGGAGGCGCTGACGCAGGCCGGGCTGACGCCCGTGGTGCTGGGGGCCAAGGAAGGGTTGGCGCTGATCAACGGCACGCAGTTTTCGACCGCCTGTGCATTGGCGGCGCTGTTCGATGGCGTCCGCGCACTCAGGGCGTCGATCGTGACGTCGGCGCTTTCGACCGATGCGATCATGGGCTCGACCCAGCCCCTTCAGCCAGAGATCCACAGCTTGCGCGGCCATGCCGGGCAGATCGACGTGGCGACGTCGATGTCGGCCCTGATGGCGGGCAGCGAGATCCGCGAAAGCCACCGGGAAGGCGACAGCCGCGTGCAGGATCCGTATTGCATACGCTGCCAGCCGCAGGTGGCGGGGGCGGCGCTGGACCTGTTGCGCTTTGCCGCGCAGACGCTGGAGATCGAGGCCAACGCCGTTACGGACAATCCACTGGTGATCGAGGCCGGGATCGTCTCGGGCGGGAATTTCCATGCCGAGCCGGTGGCCTTTGCGGCCGACCAGATCGCGCTGGCATTGTCCGAAATCGGGGCCATCGCGCAGCGACGCGTGGCGCTGATGGTGGACCCGGCCTTGAGCCATGACCTGCCGCCCTTCCTGACGCCCGCGCCGGGGCTGAACTCGGGCTTCATGATCGCCGAGGTCACGACGGCGGCGCTGATGAGCGAGAACAAGCATCTGGCAAACCCGTGTTCGACCGACAGCACACCGACTTCGGCCAATCAGGAGGATCATGTCAGCATGGCCGCCCACGGCGCGCGGCGGCTGCGCCGGATGAATGCGAACCTGTCGATGATCCTTGGCGTCGAGGCGCTGTGTGCGGCGCAGGGGATCGAGGCGCGGGCGCCGTTGGCGACATCGGACGCTTTGCGGCGCGCGATTGCGACGCTCCGGGCGGAGGTGCCGCGGCTGGAAGAGGACAGGATGATGGCCCCCGACATGGAGCGGGCGGCGTCGCTGGTGCGCGAGGACGCGCTGGCACGCGAGACGGGCGTGGAGGTCAGGCTGTGAGTTTTGTAGAGGTGACGCGCGGGCAGAGCCCGCTGGTTCTGGGGCTGCCCCATACGGGCACGGATGTTCCCGGTGATATCGCCGAAGGGCTGAACGAAACCGGGCGCGGGCTCGCGGATACGGACTGGCGTATCCACGAGCTTTACGCCGGGCTGGTGGACGACGTGACCACGGTGCGCACGACCATCCACCGCTATGTCATCGACGTGAACCGCGACCCGGGAGGCGCGAGTCTTTATCCCGGTCAGAACACAACGTCGCTGTGTCCGGTGACCGACTTTGATGGACACCCCATCTGGCGCGAGGGGGCGGAACCCGATGAGGCCGAGATCGCGCGGCGGCGGGAGGCCTATCATGCGCCTTATCACGCGGCGTTGGCGAGGGAGCTGGAGCGGGTGCGGGATATTCACGGGTTCGCGGTGCTTTATGACTGCCATTCGATCCGGTCGAAGATACCCTATCTCTTCGACGGGACGCTGCCCGATTTCAACGTCGGCACCGACGCGGGCCGAACCTGCGCGGCGTCGATCCAGACGCTTGTCTATGGGGTCTGCGAGGCGGCCGAAGGGTACAGCGCCATCCTGAACGGGCGCTTCAAGGGTGGCTGGACGACGCGGCATTACGGTCGGCCCGAAGAGGGCCTGCACGCGATCCAGATGGAACTGGCGCAGTCCACCTACATGCTCGAAAGCCCGCCATGGAACTGTGCGCCTGACCGCGCAGACCGTCTGCGCCCGCATCTGAAAACCATTCTAGACGACCTGATCCGTTGGAGGCCCGAATGACCAATCCCCGCCATAACCTGCGCGACATTTACCCGCCCATGGGCACAGAGATCAGCGCGAAAAGCTGGCAGACCGAGGCGGCGATGCGGATGCTGATGAACAACCTGCACCCGGACGTGGCCGAGAACCCGCATGAACTGGTGGTCTATGGGGGGATCGGGCGTGCCGCGCGGACATGGGACGATTTCGACCGGATCGTTGCCGGGCTGAAGGATCTTGAAGCGGACGAGACGCTGGTGGTGCAGTCGGGCAAGCCGGTGGCCATCGTGAAGACCCACTCGGACGCGCCGCGCGTTCTGATCGCCAATTCCAACATCGTGCCGCATTGGGCCAACTGGGACCATTTCAACGCGCTCGATAAGAAAGGTCTGATGATGTACGGCCAGATGACGGCCGGGTCGTGGATCTATATCGGGTCTCAGGGCATCGTGCAGGGCACCTACGAGACCTTTGCCGAAGCCGGGCGTCAGCATTATGACGGTGACCTGACGGGCAAGTGGATCCTGACCGGCGGGCTGGGCGGCATGGGCGGGGCACAGCCCTTGGCCGCGGTGATGGCGGGGGCCTGTTGTCTGGCGGTGGAGTGTAACCCGGACAGCATCGATTTCCGCCTGCGCACGCGGTACGTGGATGAAAAGACCGACAGCTTGGACGAGGCGCTGGAGATGATCGCGCGCTGGACCGAGGCGGGCGAGGCCAAGTCGGTGGCGCTTTTGGGCAATGCGGCGGATATCTTTCCCGAGATCCACAAGCGGGGCGTGCGGCCCGATATCGTGACCGACCAGACCAGCGCGCATGACCCGGTAAACGGCTACCTGCCGCAGGGCTGGAGCATGGCCGAGTGGCGCGACAAGCGCGAGAGCGATCCGAAAGCGGTCGAGAAAGCGGCGCGGGCCTCGATGAAAGTGCATGTGAAGGCGATGGTGGATTTCTGGAACGATGGTGTTCCGACGCTGGATTACGGCAACAACATCCGGCAGGTGGCGCAGGAGGAGGGGCTGGAGAACGCCTTTGCCTTCCCCGGGTTCGTGCCGGCCTATATCCGGCCCTTGTTCTGCAAGGGGGTCGGGCCGTTCCGCTGGTGCGCGCTGTCGGGCGATCCCGAGGATATCTACAAGACCGATCAGGCGATGAAGGAATTGTTCCCCGAGAACGAGAAGCTGCACACGTGGCTGGACATGGCGCGTGAGCGGATTTCCTTTCAGGGGTTGCCCGCGCGGATCTGCTGGATCGGGCTGGGCGACCGGCATCGCGCGGGGCTGAAGTTCAACGAAATGGTTGCCCGTGGCGAGTTGAAAGCGCCCGTGGTGATCGGGCGCGACCATCTCGATAGTGGCTCGGTCGCCAGCCCGAACCGCGAGACGGAAGCCATGAAGGACGGCTCGGACGCGGTAAGCGACTGGCCCTTGCTGAACGCGCTGGTGAATACCGCGAGCGGAGCGACCTGGGTCAGCCTGCATCACGGCGGCGGCGTGGGCATGGGCTTCAGCCAGCATGCGGGCGTGGTGATCGTGGCCGATGGCACCGACGAGGCCGCAAAAAGGCTGGAGCGGGTGCTGTGGAACGATCCGGCCTCGGGCGTTTGGCGCCACGCGGATGCGGGGTACGAGACTGCAATCGACTGTGCCAAGGACCACGGTTTGCGCCTGCCGGGTATCCTGGGGAACTGAGTCATGGACAGGGCCGACAGCGTCAGGGATGCGGCTTGCCAAGTGTGGCGACGCGCGTGCCATGGCACGGAAATTAATCAGATGCTTCCGGGATCTGACCGCGGAGCGGGGCCGCTTGCTGCAAACCGCTTTGCAGCCTTGAAAAACCGCAGCTTCGGCGCGACTGCTAAGACAACGTGCGCGGCGCCGCGATGAAACAAAATCAAACACCACCAACCAACAAGGAGAGACCCATGGACAGACGCAAATTTTTGACGAGTGCCGCCATCGGCACCGCCGCCGCGCCGCTGGCCACCCCGGCCATCGCGCAGGACGTGCAGCAATGGAAGATGGTCACGGCATGGCCCAAAAACCTGCCTGGCCCCGGTGTCGCGGCGCAGATGCTGGCCGACCGGATCACCACGCTGTCGGGTGGGCGGATCGAGGTGAAGCTGTTTGCAGCGGGCGAACTGGTGCCCGGGCGCGGCGTGTTCGATGCCGTCAGCGAAGGCACGGCGGAACTTTACCACGCGGTGCCGGCCTATTGGGGCTCGAAATCCAAGGGGATCCTTCTGTTTGGTTCGCAACCCTTCGGATTGCGCGCCGACGAGCAGGTGGGTTGGCTTTACCACGGCGGCGGACAGGCGCTTTATGACGAGATGTACGGCCAGTTCGGCATCAAGCCGTTCCTGTGCGGCAATTCCGGCCCGCAATGGGGTGGCTGGTTCCGCGACGAGATCACCTCGGTCGAGGACCTGAAAGGGCTGAAGTTCCGCACCACGGGGCTTGCCTCCGAGATGTGCGCCAAGCTGGGCATGGCGGCCGAGGCCATGGGCGGGCCGGACATGTTCCAGGCGTTGCAGACCGGCGCATTGGACGCGGGCGAGTTCATCGGGCCCTGGACCGACAGCGCGCTGGGCTATCAGCAGGTGGCCAAGAACTATTACTGGCCCGGCGTGGGCGAGCCGTCCTCGGCCGAGGAGTGCGGTGTGAATGCCGAGGTCTTCGGCGCGCTGCCCGACGACCTGAAAGAGGTCGTGTCGGTGGCGTGCGAAAGCCTCTACAACCCGGTCTGGACGGAATACACCACCAAGCACGCGGCGTCGCTGAAGAAGCTGGTCGAGGAGGACGGCGTGCAGGTCAAAAAGTTCCCGCAGGAGGTGATCGACGCCATGGGGGACGCGGCCAAGGAAGTGATCGACGAGCTGCGCCAGGATGATGACGAGCTGGTCAAGCGGATCACCGAAAGTTTTGTCGCCTATCGCGACAGCATCGGCGCTTACATGACCTATGCCGACAACGGGCAGATGAATGCTCGCGCCGAAGTGATGGGTTACTGAGAAAGCGGGCGCGCGGGGGTGGCCTCGCGCGCCATGACAACTGGGGCAGGGAAGGCCGGAAATGCTGGCGCTTGCAGGGATCATCGACACGATCAATCGTGTGGTCGCATATGTGGTGCGCTGGTTCGCGCTGGTGATGGTGCTGGTGCAGTTCGGCATCGTGGTGGGGCGCTATGTCTTCGGCGTCAATTCGATCTGGGTGCAGGAAAGCGTGCTGTACCTGCACGCGACGCTGTTCATGCTGGCTGCCGGTTACACCTTGCTGGTCGACAAGCATGTGCGGGTCGACATCTTTTACGCCAAGGCCACGCCCGCCACACGGCGCTGGATCGACATGGCCGGGCACCTGTTCCTGCTGTTGCCCGCCATGGTGGCGCTGATCTGGTGGTCCTGGCCATCGGTGCGCAATTCCTGGAAAATTCTTGAAGGGCCGATCTCGGTCGGAGGTATCGAGGCGGTATTCCTGCTGAAATCGCTGATCCCGGTCTTCTGCGTTCTGGTGGCGTTGCAATCCGTCGCGATCCTGCTGCGGCTCTTCGCCGGTGAGGAGCCAGCGTGACGGACTATCTTGATCTTCTGATGTTCGCGGCCCTCGTGGTGGCGATCCTGTCGGGCTTTCCGGTGGCGTTCAGCATCGCCGGGATCGCGGTGCTGTTCGCCTACCTGGGCTGGGCCGTGGGGGCGATGGACCTCTCGCTTTTGGGTGCGTTCGGGCAAAGGGTATTCGGGCTGATCTCGAACCAGGTGCTGATCGCGATACCGCTGTTCGTGTTGATGGGCGCGCTCTTGGAGAAAAGCCGCATTGCCGAGGAGTTGTTGGACACGATGGGCCGGGCCTGCGGCTCGCTGCGCGGCGGGCTTGGCATTTCCGTGATCCTGGTGGGGGCGCTGTTGGCGGCGTCGACCGGGATCGTCGGCGCGACGGTGGTGGCAATGGGTATGATCGCGCTGCCGACGATGCTGCGCTCGGGATACAATCCGAGCGTGTCGGCCGGGATCGTGTGCACCGCCGGAACCCTGGGCCAGATCATCCCGCCCTCGACCCTGCTGATCATCCTCGCCGACGTGATGTCGAACGCCTATCAGCAGGCGCAATACGAGCAGGGCAAGTTCTCGGTCGAGGCGCTGTCGGTGGGGCAGTTCTTTGCTGCCGCCCTCATTCCGGGGCTGGTGCTGGTGTCGCTGTACCTGATCTACGTGCTGGTGCGCGGCGCGTTGCGACCGCAGGACATGCCGCCCGCGGACGCGACGATGCCCCGCCCGAGCGGGCGCGAAGTGCTGGGGGCCATCGTTCCGCCCGTCCTGCTGATTTTCGCGGTGTTGGGCTCGATCCTGGGCGGGCTGGCGACGCCAACAGAGGCCGCCGCCGTGGGGGCAGTGGGCGCGCTTTTGATGTCAGGTGCGCGGCTGGGCCGGGCCCGGGGTGTGATCCTGATCGCCGCCGCCGCGCTGATCGTGCTGGCCATTGCGGCGGGCGTGTTTCCGGTGCGATTGCAGCGGGGGGATCTTGGCGTCGGGTCTTACATGGCGGGCGGGGTCTACATCGCGCTGGCGGTGCTGGGGCTGATCGGCGTGCTGGCGGCGCTGCGCAACGTGCTGGCCGAGCGGGTGGCGCATGATGCGGTCACGTCCACCATGACCATGACGGCGATGATCTTTGCCACGATACTTGCTGCCGGTATGTTCTCGCTCGTCTTCATCGGATTGGGCGGAGAGGACCGGGTGGCCAATTGGCTGGCCAACCTGCCGGGCGGGGCGACCGGGGCGCTGATCGTGACGATGATCATCGTCTTCTTCATGGGGTTCTTTCTGGATTTCGTGGAAATCTCGGTGATTGTGCTGCCGCTGGTGACGCCGTCGCTGATCCTGCTGGGGCACGATCCGATCTGGCTGGGAATCATACTGGCGATCAACCTGCAAACCTCGTTCCTGACCCCGCCCTTCGGGTTCTCGTTGTTCTACCTGCGCGGGGCTGCACCGCCGGAGATCACGACCGGGCATATCTATCGCGGGGTCATGCCTTTTATCGGCTTGCAGGCCATAGGCGTGGCCGTGGTGTGGTTCTGGCCGTCGCTGGCGACATGGCTACCGCGCGTGATGTTCTGAGGCGCGGTGCCGTCCCGGGTAGAGGGGATCTCTGCCATGGCTGGCGGGGTCGGTGGCTTATAGGTTTGCAGAACGCACCGTTAGAAGGTCACGAAGCGATAGTTGCAGGCCGCGCGCAGAATAAAGCCCGGATGGCAGGGATGTGCCATCCGGGCTGAAAGCGATGCGTAGCGACCGACCGGCCAGCGCGCCGGGCTTTGACGGCGCGCAGCGTTTTATTTCAGATGAGCGCGCAGCATCCAGGCGAATTTCTCGTGGGTCTGACCGCGGGCGATGCACAGGTCTTCGGTCAGCGTGTCACCATGCTTGGCGGCCAGTTCTCCGGCGCCGGCGATGGTTTCGGCCAGGGTTTCCTGCGCCTCTTTCAGAAGGCGGATCATCTCTTCGGCGGCGGGCGTGCCTTCGGCCTCGGGGACCTTGGAGCGTTTGATCATGCCGGCAAGCACACCTTCGGCGTGCCCGTCGAGCGCCTTGATCCGCTCGGCCAGGTCATCCTGGGCCACGAAATGATCTTCGTAGATTGTCTGGAAGAGCTCGTGCAGCGGGCCAAAAGCCATGCCGGTGACGTTCCAGTGAAAGTTCTGCGCAAGCATCGTGGTCACGGCGGTCTCGGCAACGCATTGGTTGAGAGCCTCGGAAATCTGCGCGTTTGCGTCGGTGGAAAGAGATTGTGCCGTTTCGGTCATACTCGCCTCCTTGGTTATGTGGTAATGTCTGTTCGGAGCTATGCTGGCTGGCGATTGGCTGGCTTGCAGCCTCAAAATAGGGCCTGCACCCGCGTTCGGCAAGACAATTTAGAATCTTTCTAAGTCTGAGAAAAATTGTCAGCCACGTTGCCCAGAAGAAAGACGAGATTGCGGTGCGCGTGTTTCGGGACGCGGGAATGCAGCAGGAAGGTACAGCTGGCCGTGTCTCCGATCCGGATGCTGCGGGCGAGGGCAAGGAGCCAGTCCTCGTCGAACGAGGTTTCGGGTTCGCCGGCGCGGAACAGGATCGGCCGGCGGCCGAGCGCCTGCGACAGGCAGCGCATCAGGACGTCCGACGCCGCTTGGGTGGCGACTTCGCGGTTGACCGACAACGAGGCGCAGGCGCCGAAAAGGTCGACATAGCTTTTGCACCGCGCGTCGCGGGCAGCGTGGCGCAGGTGGTCGAGCAGGGGCGTGGGGCCTGTCTCGGTCCGGTTGTCATGCAAGCCGTCATGGTGTGGGAGGCGCAGTGCTGAGGTCATGTGGGGTCGTTGTCCTACGATCTGGTCTTGTGTCTTTCGCGGTGTACGGCGTGGGGTGATCCCGCCTCAGGCGGCCTTGCCGCCCTCGATCGCGGTGAGCGTCACTTTCTTCTTGCGGCATTTCTTGGCATAGGCGGCGTCCCAGTGCTTGTAGCGGCCCATCGTGGCCTGCTGCGCCACCAGAAGTTCCACGAAGGCTTCGCGCTGCTTGTCCTTTTTCAGCTGCTTGAACAGGCTTTTCTGGTCCTTGGTCATCGAGCAGCCGATACAGTGGCCTTCGCGCTTGAACTTGCAGACGTCGATGCAGGGACTTGGAACTTTCGGCATGGGGCCTCGCTGGAGTGTGGCTGGATCTGGCTTGGAAAGATATCAAGGGTCACTTGGTCAGGATCAGGTTGCCGGCTTGGGTGATGCGCAGGGTGTATACCTGGCCATCGAGCGCGATGTTGGCCGTGACACCGTTCGGAACCAGATCACGCGCATCGTGGGTGGCAATGCCGTCCGTGTCCGGGGCGGGGCGTGAGGCGGGTTCAGATGTTGTCATGCAGCAACCTTTCCGGTGGCCTTGGCAGAACCGCGGGCGGTGTGCGACTGCGCAGAGTGGGGCCAGAAGAAACCCGACTCTTCGAGTCGGGATTTAGGTTGTGATACCTTATTCCGATTGTTTCAGTCAAGAAATGTTCGCGGCCGTGTGGGTACGGTCACGATGCGATTACGTGCCGTCCGCTTGATCGAGGAACCGAAGGCGGTTTCCGAACGGGTCGGTCACCTCCATCTGAAGGCCCCAAGGGAGCGGCTCGAGGCCGGGGCGCATGTTCGGATTGGCTGGCAGGGCGGCGTGCCAGTCGCGCAGGTTGTCGACGTGGACCATGGCGGTCGAACCGGGCGTGGCATCGCCATGGTGCTCGGTCAGGTGCAGATGGAAATCCCCAAGGCGCAGGAACGCATAGAGCGGTGCGCCGTCGAACACGCGGACCTCGCCGGTCCAGTCGAAACCCAGCCATTCGACATAGAACGCCCGCGCCCGGGCCTCGTCGAAGCTGCGAAAAACTGGCGCTGTGCGCGTGACCTTTGGGGTCATGCCGGGGCGTCGGCGTCGATTTTCTGGATCGCGCTGAAGCCTTCGAAGCGCGGCGTACCTTCATGTAGCTTACGGCTTTGGCCGGCCCGGGCGTGGGAGGCGCGGAATTCCTCGCTGGTGGTCCAGGCGCGGAAATGCGCCTCGCTTTCCCATACGGTGTGCGAGGCATAGAGCACGCGACCGTCTTCCTCGGGCCCCTTCAGCATGTGGAACGACACGAAGCCCGCCATGTCCTTGAGGCGGCTTTCGCGGCTCAGCCACAGATCCTCGAACTCGGCGGCGTTTTCAAGGGGGACGGTGAAGCGGTTCATGGCAAGATACATGTGTGGGTCCTTACTGGTTGGTGAGCGAAGCACAGGGGTCATCCCGCTGGGCCGGGGGTACCGTGCGGGTCTCGTCGAATGGCGTGTCGTTTTCGGCCTCGACAAAACCGATGGAGTGCGTGGTGACGTCAGGGGCCGCCCGGCCGATCATAGCGGGAATGCCCCAGTCGGTGCGGGCGTGGCCGTTTCCGGCGATCACGACGACGGGTGCGCCGTGGGTGTCGAGCGCGTTGAGGGCTGCGCGGGCGAACACCGCGTCGCGGTAGCGTTGCACGGCGACCATCCCGGCCATCATGTCGCGCGGCATGGCCTGGCAATGGGCGGCGAATTGCATGTCTTCGCGAATGGTCTGCTGATCCTCGGGCAGGGGCGTGCTCAGGCCAAAACGCGCGGCGTCGGGGCCGAAGATTTTGGCGGCACCCTCGGTATAGACCGTACGTACGCTGTCGCGCGGGGCGGCGGCGCCGATGATCGTTACGCCCTCCAGCGCATCGAAGATGGGGGCGTAGAGGTCGAAGTCGCTCCAGCCGCTGGCCGTCCATGCCTCCTCGGCCAGCGACCGGTCGGCATCGACGCGGGCGGCCTCTTCGGCGGTCAGCATCTCGAAGACGACGGCGCTGGGCTGCAATTCGGAGATCGCCTCGGCCTGGCCCAGATGGGCGTCGGGATTGTCGTGCACCTCGCCCAGGATGACGATATCCGCGGCGGGCTGAGCCAGCGCGGGCGCCGCGAGGCAGAAAAAAAGAGTGGCAAGGCGCACAGGGTATCCTTTCAGGCAGAAGCCGCGTGCGGCAGTATATAGGGCACACCGGCGGGCGGTGGAGAGGAAACCCGCAGCTCGCAGCCATACGCCCGCGAAAGGGTGTCATCGGTCAGTACCTCGGCGGGCGAGCCGAAGGCCAGGCGCTGCCCTTCTGACAGGACAGCGACGCGGTCGGCGAAAAGGGCTGTCAGGTTCAGGTCGTGCATGACGGCGATCACGCCGCCGCCGGCGCGCGCGAAGCTGCGGGCGATCTCCATCACCTGCAACTGATGCGCGATATCCAGGCTGCTGACAGGCTCGTCCAGCAGCAGCCAGCGAGGTCGGCCATGCTCGACCGGGCTCCAGACCTGGGCGAGCACGCGGGCCAGCATGACGCGCTGCGCTTCGCCGCCGGACAGCTCCTGAAAGGTGCTGTGGGCATAATGGGCAAGGCCTACGCGGGAGAGGGCCTGCATGGGCACTTCGGGGCGGTCGCCGGCGGTGCCCGATTGCAGGCCGAGGCGCACCACCTCGATCACCGTGAACGGGAAGGCAAGGCGCGCCGCCTGTGGCAGGACCGCGCGTTCGGAGGCCAGCTCCCAAGGCTTCATAGCCGCGACGTCGCGCCCGTTCAGGCGGACCGCGCCGGTATGGGGCAGGGAGGTCGTCATCGCCCCCAGCAGGGTGGACTTGCCCGATCCGTTGGGGCCGACGATGACCGTGACCGCGCCGGGATCGGCGGTGAAGGACACGCCGCGCAGAGCCTCGCGGCTGCCGTAGGAGACGCGGATGTTCTCGGCGGTGAAGCTCATAGGTCGGCAAGCCCCCGGCGTGTCAGCAGGATCCACAGAAAGACCGGCGCCCCGAGAACTGCCGTGACGATCCCGATGGGCAGCTCGGCGGGGGCGATCACGACCCGTGCAATGACGTCCGCAAGGATCAGCAGGATGGCGCCAAGCAGTGCGGAATTCAGAAGCAGCGTGCGGTGGTCGGGGCCGGAGGCGAGCCGAAGGAGATGCGGTACCACGATGCCGACGAAGCCGATGCCGCCAGAGACAGCGACGGCGGCGCCCGTGGCCGCGGCAACCGCGAGGATCGCGATGGATTTCAGGCGTTGGACGCTGACGCCGATATGGGCCGCGGTCGCCTCGCCCAGGGCCAGCCCGTTGAGGCCGCGCCCCAGTGTCAGCGCGGCGCCGAGGGCCAGCAGGATCATCGGCCCCGCCGTGAGCACCTTGGCCCAGCTGGCGCCGGCAAGCGAGCCGAGACCCCAGAAGGTCAGGTCGCGCAATTGCGTGTCGTCGGCGATATAGACCAGGATACCCGACACCGCCCCGGCCAGTGCCCCGAGCGCGATGCCCGCGAGCAGCATTGTGGCCACCGAAGTGTGCCCTTGGCGCGTGGCGACGCGATAGAGCAGAAGGGTCGAGCCCCAGCCCCCGAGAAACGCGGCGAAGGGTGTCAGCTGGTTGCCGGTGAGGGCATTCACCCAAGGCGGCAGAAGACCGCCCAGCACGATGGCGAGGATGGCCCCCAGCCCGGCGCCGGCACCCACGCCGACGATACCGGGATCGGCGAGCGGGTTGCGGAAAAGGCCCTGCATCGCAGCCCCCGACACCGCGAGTGCCGCGCCGACAAGGCCGCCCATGGCGAGGCGCGGCAGTCGGATATCCCACAGCACGACGCGGTCCATCTGGGTCAGCGCCTCGCCCCGCGCCAGCTTGGCCGCGAGGTTCGAAAGCGTCACGTCGGTCGCGCCGACCTGAAGGCTGGCAAGGGACACGAGGACCAGCGCGGCCGCCAGCGCCCAATGCAGGGCGCGGGATGCGCGGTCGCGTGGGGCGGCGTCGATATCGGTAAGGGCGGCCATGGTCTAGCTGTCCGTGCCGTAAAGCGCCGCGTTGAGCTGGCGGATACCAGTCGCGGCGCGGGGGCCGAAACCCAGCAGCAGAAGGCCGTCCATGCGCACCACCGCGCGGTCCTGTGCCGCGGGTGTCAGGCGGATCGCGGGCATGGCAAAGAGCGCGTCATCGTCGGCGGCATGATCGCCGGTGCGGTCCATCATCAGGATGACGTCGGGCGCGGCGGTTCCAACGGCCTCGTCGGTGACCTGCTTGTAGCCTTCGAAGTCAGAGATCGCATTGACGCCCCCGGCCATGCGGATGATCGCGTCGGCGGCGGTGCCGGTGCCCGAGGCGTTGATCCGGCCGCCTTGGGTCGAGAGCACGAACAGCACACGCTTCTTGTCGGCCTCGGGGCGTCGGGCGTCCTCGATGGCCGCCTGCATCTCGGCCTCGACCTCGGCGGCGAGCGCATCGGCCCGGTCCGGCACATCGAGGGCTTCGCCCACGATGTCGATCTTGCGCAGGATGCCGTCGGTGGTCAGGGCGTCGGGCACCTCGACGAACTCAACATCTGCGGCGCGGATCACGTCCAGCGCCTCGGGCGGGCCGGCACCTTCGCCCGAGATGATGAGGGACGGGCCCACCGACAGAACGCCCTCGGGGGAGAGCGCGCGCATGTAGCCCACGTCGGGCAGGTCCTGCACCGAAGGCGGGTAGGTCGAGGTGGTGTCGCGCGCCTTCAGCCGGTGGTCCTGTCCCAGTGCGGCGACGATCTCGGTCACCGCGCCGCCGATGGACAGGATCTCGGCATGTGGATTGGCGGGGGGCTCGGCCTGCTGCGCGCTGACGGACAGGGCGACGAAGGCTCCGGCCATCGAGGTGCATAGCGCGGCAATCGCGGCGGCTTTCGATTTGCTGCAAATCATGCCGGCACCTCTTCGAGCGAGGGCAGGTCGGCGACGATGCGGCCCCATTCTGGCCGAGAGTCGCGGCTTTCCTTGCCCAGCCCGAAGGTCTGGAAGATCAGGCCGCCCTCGGCGTCGAATGCCTCGACCGAGATGGCGGGGCCGCGTTGGGTGGGTTTCTCGACGGCCCAGACCTCTGCCACCTTGTCGCGCCGCAGGTGCAGGTTGAAGCCGGGGTCCATCACGTTCTGCCACGGCCCCATCGGGCGCAAGGTGCGGATCGGTCCGGAATGGATCTGGATGCAGCCGCGGTTGCCGACGAAGAGCATGATCTCGATCCCGGCATCGCGCACGGCGTGCAGCATCGCATCGACCGCGGTGGGATCGAGCTGCCGCACGAAGGGCGCGCCCGCGATGCGGTAGGCGCCCAGGCGGTTCATCTTGAGCTTGGAACACAGGCGGAGGAACTGGTGCGTGTCGGTCAGGCGCGCCCATTCCTCGCGCAGGATATCGAGCTTGTCGGGCCGTGATTTCGGGGCTTCGACGGATTGGCGCTGCGCGACTGTCTGACCTTCGGCCTGATTTTCGTGCGCGAGGTCGCGCGTGATACCGGCCCACGCGTCGTGGCGCGAGGCATCACGCAGGTGGATCTTGTGCACGGCGTCGCCAGCGGCGTCAAACACCTGGAGCGACCGGCGCGGGCCGTCCTCCGACGGGGTTTCGACGGCGAAGGCGTGAACCCAGTGCGACTGGAAAATGCGCAGGTCGATATTCTCGGTCAGGGTCATCGCGGCATGTTCGCCGGGGTGGTAGTTGCCGTATTCGCCCACCTTCTCGTGCACGCAGGCCTCGACCCGGGTTAGGGCCATGACCTCGCCCAGCGTCTCGGCGGCGTGGATGATCCGGTCGGGATGCGCGGCAATCCGCACCGTGCCGCGGCCGACATGGGCGGCGACAAGCTGAGCCTCGGAGATCCCGAGCGCATCGGCCTGGTCGCGGGTGCGCATCTTGGGGTTCTCGGCCTGGAAGGCGCGTATCGAATCGGGGGTCGGTGCAGATCGCTCGCTCATTGGGCATCCTCGGAATGAAGGTGGGTCCGATGGCTTGGCTCGCGATGCTTTGGAGCGTGGCTGTCGATAAATTACTTGACTGTTTTAGTTGGTTACGAGTAACGGTGCAACCCATCGCGATGAAATGCATCGCAAATCAACCAATCTACCGCGCCAGCCCTTCGCAAGCACAGGTGATCAACGTGCAACAAGGATGGCGTTTATGCTTACCACATTCATGCGTGGGACGACCGCGCTCGTCTGTCTGTCGCTGGCCGGGACGGCCATGGCGCAGGACGAGCCCGGCTTTCTGGGGACCCTGGTCCTGACCCCCGGCAAACGGGATCTGACATTCGGCACGGCGCTGCCCCGGACCGTTGTCGACGAAGAGGAAATCAAGGACCGGCAGGCCAGCACCGTCGCGCAGCTGATCGATTCGGTGCCCGGCGTGACGCTGGTGAACGGCACCACGCCACAGGGGTCGGGGATCAATATCCGCGGGTTCGGTGCCAACACCACCTATGGCTCTGACCAGAAGATTGCGGTGCAGATCGACGGCGCCTCGGTCGGGTCGGAAGAAATCTATCGGCTTGGCACGCAGCTTTTCACCGATCCGCTGCTTTACAAGGAAGTCGAGGTGCTTCGCGGCACGATCGGCAGTTTCGCCTATGGCTCGGGCATCGTTGGCGGCGTCGTGAAGCTGGAGACCAAGGATGCCTCGGATTTCACCGGCGGAGTGCCCGGCTTTGGCGGGTCGCAGACGCTGGAGTTCAGTTCGAACGGCCACGGGTTCACCAGTTCGACTAACCTTGCTTGGATGCCGGCCGAGGGGGCCGAGTTCCTGCTGAACTACACCTGGCGCGACCAGGGCACGCTGGAGGCCGGGGACGGCACGCAGATCGGCAATAGCTCGTTCGAGACGCCGTCCTTCCTGGCCAAGGCCCGGTTCACCTTTGGGCAGGACGACGCGCATTCGCTGATGTTCAGCCATTCACGGACCGAGGCTGACGACAAGGACGTGCCCTATGACCAGTTCCAGACGACAGCGGGCAGCTTTGGCCGGGTCGACCGCGTCACCGACACGAAACAGACAACCGTCGAATACCGCTTCAACCCGGTCAACGACTTGATCGACCTGCGGGCGAACTTGTCCTATGCCGACCAGAAGATCGACACCACCTATATCGATGGAAGCTCGCCCTTCCAGGGCGGACAGCCGGTGGCGGTGTTCTGCGCCAATCCGTTCTTCGGCGTAATCTGTGCCGACAACCGTTACGAGACGACCAAGCTGACCATCTCGAACCGGGCGCTGTTCACAACGGGGCAGGTGGAGCATGACATGCTGGCCGGGATCGAAGGCATCCACAAGAAGCGCCTTGACGCGGCCGCGGCACCGGGCGGCACGGATGACCGGTTTGCCGCCTTCGTGGTGAACGAGATGACGATCGGCCAAGTGACGGTAACGCCGGCGCTGCGCTATGAAAGCTCAAGGATCGAAAGCTCGGCGCCGCTGGCCGGGGTGCCTGACAGCTATAGCAACGATGCGCTGATGGGGGGGCTGGCGCTGGCCTATGATTTCGGCAACGGGGTCTCGGTGTTCGGCAGCGCGGCTTATACCGAAGGCCTGCCGCTGATCGATGACCTTGATTCCACGCCCACCTCTCAGCGCCGACTGGCCATGACGGAAAAGTCGCACACATTCGAGATCGGGGCCGCCTATACTGGCACCGATGTCTTCGCGGAAGGCGACTCGTTCATCGTGCGCGGCAACCTTTACCAGACGAAACTGTGGGATATCACCACCTATACCGTGGCCGGAGCGACGGGAACCGACCTTGACGGCGTGACGACCGAGGGGCTGGAGCTTGAGGCGTCCTATGGCACGGCGGGCGGTTTCTATGTCGATGTCGCCGGGCATGTCGGCGAGGGGCGGGAGTACAACCCCGACGGCACCTCGGATACCTGGCGCAACAGTGCGGCGGATCGCCTACAACTGACGGTCGGCCAGCGGATCGGTGACGACCTCGACCTCAGCTGGGAGGTCGTGCATGCCGCCGACCGGTTCGACGCGCTGGGCGCGGACCTGAGCGACACGACGGTGCACAATCTGCGCGCCACCTGGAAGCTCGAGACAAACTGGCTGGAAGACACCGAGGTGCGGTTCGGGATCGAGAACGCGTTCGACAAGGATTATGTCGGTCATCTGTCCTCGCCCACGCGCAAGGCGCCGGGGCGGACGTTTCGGGTGTCGCTCACGCAGGCGTTCTGAGTCGGCGCTTGGTGCTTTGCCTCCGGCATCTATCGAAACGGGCCGGTTCGCGCAGGATCGGCCCATCGTAGCAAACAACCGTGCGCAAGAGCGGCCACTGTTCGCTGTACTTCCCAAGCGTCACTCACGTCTTATTTTGTGCAAAAAAAACTTGCGCTTGATCGAAGTGCGCCGTGCTGATTCAATTCTGCCAATGGGCGGGAGGATTGGCGATTATGGGACCGCGGCAGGAGGCACAACCGGCGCTGTTCTACGAGTTCTCGCTTGAGGATCAGGTCCCACAAGTCTGTCCGTCTTCAGACTTTTTCGGAGATCTTGGGCTGTATGATAACGGAGGCTTTGGTTCGGTTTCTGTTTGAGTTTAGGCGGCCACGGCTTGGTGCTGCAACCTGCGTTTTCTGATTGTCTGGTTCTTGAACTCCTCTCTTCTTCAGGATCTCCGCGCCGTAGCCATGATAGACGTCAGCAGGCGTTAGATTGCCCATGACCTGCCACGGGATTTTTCGTCCACTTGGAATTAGAGTCCGACCCAACGAAGGGCCGGACCATGAAGCGAACGAGATACACGGAAGAACAGATCATCGGCATTTTTACCGAGCATGAGGCCGGTCGAAGGAATTGCTGCACCACTCGGACCACGGCAGCCAATACACCAGCGATGCGACCGTGGTGGAGGCGGCGCAGAGCGGCTACGACCGCCGCGACCCCGAGGCGGGCTCGGCGGTGAAGGGCCGCCGGCGGGCGGTCTGGGGGTGGCAGGGCTTCGTCAATGCCGACGAGGACGGGTTCGTGCGACGGGTGGCGGTGAGCCCCGGCAACCGGGCCGAGGTGGACAGCCTCGAGGATCTGGTGGTGGGCGACGAGGCGGCGCTCTACGCCGACGGCGCCTATTCCAGCCCGCGCAGATGTCTTCGACTACATTGAGCGGTTTTACAATCCGCAGCGTCGGCACTCGACCATCGGGTATCTAAGCCCTTTCACATTTGAGGAGCGAGCTATGAAAGCTTAAGTTGCCGTCCACGAAACCGGCGGCAGGCCATATCACCCTTTTCGAAACCGCTTGAACGCCATCGAGCTCGGTTTCGGCGAGCTTCCGCTTCTTCCATTTCCTCGCCATGGCAAGCTTGGAGAAGGTTTTGGCAAAGCTAACGCTTTCTCCCTGAACGGTCTTGCGAATCTGGACGCGATAGGAGCATCCGCCATTATCGCCAGGAATTTCTTGAATGTTAGGTTCGACACTGCGAGATTTAGGATCGTTCATGCGGCGACTATCTGATCGCGCCTTTGAATCCTTTCTCGGCGGGACCTTCGTTGGAGCGCCGTCATCACGCACTTTTTCATTAAGAGAACCTGGTAGCGGTGCGGCCACTTGCTTGCCGGGAAACTGGATGATGTTTGTGGTCATGGTTGGACTTCCTTGGTCGATTGCAGACAGAAGATTGGTCCGAGGTCAGAACCCCGGAGATCGGGACATCTGACGGCACTGGAGGGCCTCTCGCCCACCTGGACGGATGGCATTGTGAGTTGCTACGCCGTAGCAACACGGCTCGCGAAACCTGGCAGAATAGGGCATAACCCGGCGGAATGGAGTGATTTTAAAGTTGAAAAGCTGATGGATGAAAGATGATTAGTGAGGCAAAATCAGATGCTTGCGCCTCTTCGCAGTTAAGCGTTGCACCCATGATGGATTGGACCGACCGTCATTGCCGGTCCCTGCATCGGCAATTATCGCGAAACGCCTTGCTTTATACCGAGATGGTGACCGCGCCTGCATTGGTGCGCGGTGGAGCGCTGCATCTTTTGGACCATGCGCCAGAGGAACATCCTGTGGCTTTGCAGTTGGGGGGATCGACGCCCGAAGAATTGGCCGAGGCGGCGCGTCTGGGGGCCACGGCGGGGTATGACGAAATAAACCTGAACGTGGGCTGCCCCAGCGACCGGGTGCAATCGGGCACCTTCGGTGCGGTGCTGATGAAGCAGCCTGACCTGGTGGCCGAGTGCTGCGCCGCGATGATTGGATCGGTGGACACCGAAGTGACGGTAAAATGCCGGATCGGCGTGGACGACCAGGTGAGTGAAACCGTGCTGCCCGATTTTCTGGAACGGGTCAGAGCGGCGGGTGTTCGGCGGTTCACCATCCATGCGCGCAAGGCGTGGTTGCAAGGGCTGAGCCCCAAGGAAAACAGGGATATTCCGCCATTGGACTATCCGCTGGTGGCGCGAATGAAAGAGCAATTTCCAGACTTGCATATCTCGCTGAATGGCGGGGTCGAGACGCTGGATGCGGCGGTGAACCACTTGGAGGCCGGGTTCGATGGCGTGATGCTGGGACGAGCGGCGTATCACCGGCCTGTCGATATCTTGGGCGCAGTGGACCGGCGGGTGTTCGGCGAGGCTGGGCCGGACCGGACGGGAGAAGACGCGGTGAAGGCCATGCTGCCCTACATCGAAAACCATTTGATTTCAGGAGGTAAGCTGCATCAGGTGACACGGCATATGCTGGGGCTTTTCGCCGGTCAGCCGGGGGCGCGGGCATGGCGGCGGATGCTGTCGGAAAACGCCACCAAGCCGGGGGCCGGAACGGCGCTGGTGGAGGAGGCGCTGGCGCAGGTGACGGGGATCGCGGCGTGAAGGATTTCCGTGAGACCGGATGGGCGCGGTTTGCGTTTGACCCGTCCGTGGCTGCTTGGGCTGAGGCGGCGTTTTGCGTTGCGAAAGAGAGGGTTAAGGCACCTGAAGAGCAACGCTGGATGTATTGCGAAGGGACGTGGTTCGTGGGGGTCGATACGCTGCCGAACGCGCTCGATGGGACCGTGGGCGAGGCCGGGCCGCTGACAGGCAAAGCATGGGAGGCTGTATCGGAGCTTTATGGACGCCTGCCGCTGCATCGGGGGCAGGTATCGGTGATGTATCCGGGCTACCCCAAGCCCAAGGACGGCGAGGGGGAAGCGGCCTTTGGCTACAGGCTGCGGCGGGACGCGGCGCATGTGGATGGGTTGCTGTTGGAAGGGCCGGACAGGCGGCGGTTTCTGAAGGAGCGGCATGCGTATATCCTGGGGCTTCCGTTGACGGAATGCGGCGCCGGGGCCAGCCCGCTAAGTGTCTGGGAAGGCAGTCATAAAGTGATGCGTTTGGCCTTTGAAGAGGCGCTGGAGGACGTGCCGCCGGAGACGTGGGACAGGGTCGATCTGACGGATACCTACAAGGCCGCGCGGCGCGAGGTTTTCGACACCTGCGAGAGGGTTCTGCTGCCGGCGAAACCGGGGGAGGCTTATGTCGTTCACCGGCTGGCCCTGCATGGCGTGGCGCCGTGGGAGGATGGCGCGGAGGCACCGGAAGAGGGGCGGATGATCGTCTATTTTCGGCCCGAATGGCCGATCCTGGACGACCAGTGGCTGACGGCGCCCTGAGGGGCTGGGCGACTCGAAAGTTAATGGCGGGAAAACCGCGAAAAGCATGTCGGTATCGCGTCGGTATGTCAGTGGTATCGCGACGGTGGCATCGGCCGAAGGGTGGAATGAATAGAGCGTTCGGTGCGTTTGCCGGGGCGCAATCGTTGCGCGTTATCCTGACGGGTTGCTTTGGGCGTGACGTCCGAGCGAGGCGCGGAATTTTGCAAAATTCCGGGCCAAAAAATTGCATTTTTTGGTACGCTCAGGGGGATCGTCCGTGTGGGCGGTTTCAGCCGCGCTTCAGCCGGGCGGCGCGGCCGCCGCGGCGCTTGGTGAGGGTGGCGGCGCGGTCGGGCAGGTCGGCCATGACCTCGCGGCGTTCCTCGGGCGTCATCTTGGACCAGCGGCCGATCTCGTCGATGGTGCGATAACACCCCGTGCAGATCCGCGCCTCGGGGTGGACGACGCAGATGCGCACGCAGGGGCTTTCGATCTCGTTGCGGGTCCAGACGGGGTTGTCGTTCATGTCTCGGCCTTCAGATGGCGGATTCGGTCCAGCGCTCCTTGCAGGATATACGCGGCGGCCACGGCGTCGATCACCTCTGCGCGACGCTTTCGGGTCAAATCGGCCTCGATCAGTGCTCTTTCTGCCGCAACGGTCGACAGGCGCTCGTCCCAGAAGCCGATCGGAAGGTCGGTGCGCGCCGCCAGATTGCGGGCGAAGGCGCGGGTCGATTGGCAGCGCGGGCCTTCGGAGCCGTCCATGTTGCGGGGCAGGCCGAGGATGATCCCGGCGGCATTGCGGTCGGCGGCGATGGCCAGCAGGCGGTCGGCATCGGCGGTGAACTTGGTGCGCTTGATGGTCTCGACGGGGTTGGCGGAGGACAGAAGCGCGTCGGAGGCCCCGACGCCGATGGTCTTGGTGCCCAGATCGAGGCCCATGAGCGACCGAAAGCCAGGCAGGGCGGCGGTGAACTCGGTGAAATCCTCGATGATCATTCGGAGTAGCCGGCCTGCTTGGCGGCGTTGGTGATGGTGTCGATTACCATAGGGTCGTCGAAGCGGTCCTGCGCGCGGGCGATAAGGTCGCGCACCGCATCGAAATCACCCAAGACGGCGTAGGCGTTCGAGAGGCGCACCCATTCGTCCGGCGTGCCGCCGGTCTCGTCGATGCGGGTGGCAAGGCGGTCGACCATGCCGCGGATCATGGTGGTGCGGTCTTCGGCGCTCATGTCGCCGGCGGCGTCGATATCGCCTTGGGAGGGGCCGGGAGCGGCAGTTTGCGCGGGCGGCTCGTAGCGGTTGATGCCGGCGCGCCAGGCCAGTTCCTCGATCCGGGGGCGGATGAGGGCGGTCCAGGGGGCATCCGGCGTGCTTTCGCGCAGGAGGCTGTCCCAGGTGCGGAAGGCGATGTCGGGGCGGTCGACCTGGATCATGTAGAGACCCATGTAGTAGCGCGCGCGTGGCTCTTTCGGGTTGCGGGCGAGGGCGGCGCGAATGGCCTCGGCGGCCTCGGCTGAAACATAGCCGCCGGCGGCGGAGACCATCATGTCGGCCAGTTCGGCGTAATCGCCGGCGGTGGCGGCATCGCCCTTGAGCTCGATCACGCGGGCCTTGGCCTCGGCGGCGGCGGCGAGGTTGCCGAGCGCGGCCTCGTTCCGGGCCAGAAGGATGTAGCCCTGGATCTCGTCTGGGCGGCTTTCGACGGCCTCGCGAAGGCGGTCCATCAGTTCGAGATACTGCGGGTCGACCTCGCCCATGTCTGGGGTGACGGGCTGGGACGCGTTGAATCGTTCCTCGGCCTGCGCCTGGCTGAGGCGGTTGGCGCGGGCCTCTTCCGAGGCGGCCAGCCGCGCGGTGCGGGGGACGTCGTTGTATCCGGGTGCGCCCATCTGCGCGTAGAGGAGTACGGCACCGGCGACGAGCGCGGCGAGGGCGAGGGTGGCGAAGGCCTTGCCCGCAAGCGCGGGCCGGGCACCGGCCTGTCCGGTGGCCTGAAGCTGGGCATCGACGGCGAGGATGCGGCGCGAGACCTCCGAGCGGGTGCGCTCGGCATCCTCGGGCGTGATGACACCGCGGGCGAGGTCGCGGTCGACCTCTTTCAACTGGTCGCGATAGACCTGCAGGTCATAGGCGGCGGGCGGCGCGTCGCCGATACGGCCACGGATCAGCACCAGCCCGAGGATGGCGGCGCAGGCGAGGCCCAAGGCGATGGCGAGCACCCAGAATGTCATGTGATCTCCCTGTCTTCGGGGGTGATTTAACGATTGGGCGGGCAAACCGAAAGTCCCGAGTTTGCTCAATAACGATGACAGTCACAAGCTGTCATGGCACCAAACTCAAAAAGTGACGCAGGATTTCCGTACAAGGGTGTTGCTTTGTAACATTCAGGTGCTGTAAGTGGTTTGGAATTATAGGGAAAAGGGCTTAGCAGCATTTACAATGTTTTACAATGTTTTAGAGGGGGGTTGAATGTAGGATGGGGGTTTATTGGGTTTTAGGGTTCAGGAGTGTGCACATTGGAACTAAGGTTTTCATTTACAGCTTGGGCAATCTGGGAGGTTGCTTCAGGGTTTGGGGCTTTAGGGAGCTTCGTTGGTCGGGTTTGGGCCTCTGTCTGCAACTGCTTTCGGCTCCCAGTGGATATTGAAATTGTCGTTCACGCAGTAGTCCCAGGCAGGCTCTGCGCCTGAACAAAGAAGAACTAATCACAGAAGGCGACCCGCAAAGGTTTCAGGGTCTAGAGCTTAAGTAAGGCTGTCTCGGATGAGGCTTTCGAGCTTCACAGTTTTAGATCTTGTGGTCGGGCTTGCGTCGGGGTCGTGGTGGATGATTGGGTGAGTACGGCTTTAACAGAATTCAAGCGCATACACAATGTACCCTCGACCCCGGGTCTATGCACGCCCCAATCCTGGGCACTCCTGCAACCCTAAACTGACCGAACTTGATGTTCGAAGCCACCGATGCTCCAAAGACTCTAGCTTCAGGTTTAGGCCTAAATGATTTCGGATTTACGGGTTCCGGCATTGTCAGGGTTGTAAGGCGAATCGAGCTCAGGGCTTCAGATTGAAGGAATTCCGCAGCTGGAAGAGCTTGTTGCATTTGAGCAGAGGTACCGCACTAGTCGGCGTGATTTAGGGGTTTACGACTCTCGGTTCAATATGGCATTGCAAAGGCTTGACAGGATTGTATGGCATGAGAAATAATGTAGGGTTTGGTTCCGAACAAACTACCGATTCCCTCCCCCCTCCACCTGCTTACCCGAACTCAACATCCTGAACACCAAGCCCCTGAACACAAAATCAAATCTCTGCACAACTTACAAAAAATCCCTACAGCCCCAAAGCTTCGAAATTCTAATATCCAAGACCCAACTAGTATGATCCTTGCAAACAAGGCCCTGGACTCCACCATCCTCAATAAGGGGTCCGCCAAATTCGAGAAGCTCGTGCAAACACGTATACAGTGACATTGTTATACCCTATACAAAAACCATGCGCGACTCCTTAAAACTTTGTAAGTAAGAGCGGCCCCCGCCTCATTCACAATAAAACCATCAGGTGGTCTGGTTGTTTTCAAGCCGAGGCGCCCCAAAAGTCGTGGGCTTCTGGAGGGCAAGACTGCGCATCTACCTCCCATGGCTTGGTTTTGGGTCCAACCCTTTTAACTGCCTTTCTTTTGACAGATCGTTTATGGTGCCTTCGAAAGAATGGGTTTCCCTAAGCGCCAGAGCTAAAGGCGTCTCAAGGTCTTTACTGACCCCCTGCAGCAGCACGCTCTAGCATATTCACTATAAGCCCCTCGGGCCCAAGACAAACAGAACATCCTTAATAAACCCTCTATACTACTATACTGCACCCTGCTTACTAGGCCTCCTGGCCCTATGAGCCCTGTCTAGCACCTGTGCTACCCTACCCTGCGTCGAAACCCTCCAACACCGAGCCGGAAAACCTAGATGGAAGCACCGCTTGCCAGACTGATCCGCAAGCACCTCGCACCAGTCGTAGGAATCAGTGCTGGTTTTGCAGCCATACCATTCCTGTGCGCAAGGCGAGGCTGGTAGCCCGCATCAAGAGCAGTCGAAGATATCCTCAACTCGACCCTCTGGGACCCTGCCCCAAGCCACTTCGACCCTCGATCACCTAAAAGCAGATTTTCTGCAAGCCTTGCAATCGGTCCCCAGCCAGCCGTCACACTGCACCTGAGTGTGCGCCATGAACTTATTTTCGGGATCAGGCAGTGTACTGTTCAGGCTGTAGCGTGATGAATTTGACAAGAGTCCGATACGCAGTCCCCGTTTTCTCCAATAATGACTAGACCATACCGCAAGCCCTGTTCCAACTATTCAGGCAGCTAAGCAGCTAGTCTTTTCAACCCCTAGGCAATCTCGACAGGCCTCTCCGGAAAAAGCTGTTAACCTTTCAAGGGCACTTGTTCATCTGGTTGTACGGTGAGCGAACTGAACTCAGGCGCAGCGGCGGCAACTCAAACCCTAGTCTCAAGTTCACGGCGGGATCCCTCGTCTTGAGAGTGTTGTACTGCTGCCGACTTTGATGGCTTGGGGTTTGGGATGTTGTAAGCTTCAAGTGGCTGAACACGTCAATCGGGCCGTGACGATTCTGAGCATACTGGCCTCTAGCCCTAAACCCAAGGCCACCAAGACCCTAACCTCAACTCTTTCGACAACTTACTGTGATGCACGCCTGGGTGTGCCGTTTAAAGCCTCTGAAATATTACTAAACAGAACTCTCTTTAACTCAATGACGGGCAAATCCAAAGGAACGCAGTTGCATGCCTTAGTTTAAGAAACTCTTATGAAACCCTGTCAAAGTTGCCCCAAGCCGTCCAAGCCAAATCTCAAACACTCGTTACCCCACACCCTACGCCTTCGACCCTAAACCTCCTTGGTAGAACTGGGGGTCAGGCCCAGCGCGGTTTGCAGTGACATTTCAGTGACGTCTGGAAAGGCTCGCAAGCGTCGGACATCTTCCAGCGCCCTGACGAGACAGGGCGCTGACTATTAGAGATGATGCACGTACTTGGAGAGCTGGCTGGCGCAGGATAGCCAGAAGTTGGAGGAAGCTTCCGATTGTAGTCAAGATTTCCAAGCAAGGGCATTGCCCAAAACCCTTTCTTTCAGAAGAACTCTGCCGCAATACTTTAAACCATTGTCATACCTTAAGCACTAAACCACTGACACTTCGAACCCTCAAACCTCTTAACCCGCAACTAACCGTTATCGCCGCTCCAGCCTCCTTCGTGGCAAAGGGCAACCGGTCGGCCGCGATAGCCGGGCGAGCACGTGAAGTGCACCTCGAACCCCGCACCCTTCTTGGTTTTCTACATTCATCCTTGGGGTTCTATGGCGAGGGTATAGGGTTGGGAGCTTACGCTTCTGGGTCTTGGTTTTGGTGCATCGTATACAGAGCAATGGTTTCGGGGCTCAGGGTTCAGAAATCCCTGCAGCGCCTGCAAGTGTGGCGCAAGAAACCCCTCAGACCTCAAAGCTACCTGCGAGAATCCAAAAAAGGGGAGATCCCGTGCAACCCAATCGATCTCCCCCACCTCGGCTCGAATCTAAATGGCACTCAAACCATCCCCACACCGAACAAACCACATAACCCCCGATGCAACCCCTTTGAAAGCCCGATACCTCCTCAAAAGCCCAAGCCAAAAGCTGTCGGGCGGCTGTCTCACCCACGTAGCTCCGATCGAGGTCATGCTCTCCAGTCTGAGCTTTTGCCGTTTTTTTGAGCGGCATGGAAGTTTAAAGCGTATTTTGCACAACTGCGTCGGTTTTACTCACAAGTTTGTGGGCTTCAAGGACCTCTCAGAGTTCTGTTCTGCGAGGGTTTCCTGAAGGGTTCTTTTGTAGGGCTCCTACGGGTCCTTCGGGGTTCTATACTTTTCGGCCTTGAGGTCCAGGGTTTTGGCCCTCGACTAGTGCGGCCAGGTCCTGGAACAACCAATAGAATCCTAGAATCCCTAAACCGGGACTGAGTTGGCCGGACCATCCCAGTCCCTCCTAGGCCCTCCCGTTGGGCTCAGGGAGTGATGTCTTTAAATCTTTGATGGTCTAAACTTGAAAGTATTTTGGCTGCCCGAACCGCAACAGCCATCGCTACCCTGCTTGCGGCTGGTTGGGTGCTTCAGACTCCCGTATTTCTTAGTTTTGAGATTTCACGATGTGCGATCGCTAGAAGTGCTTCACCAGTGTGTTGTAATCAGCTACTTCAATGGCCTTTTGGTTGACACAGCGCATTGCTGTAGCTGAACCAATGGTGAAGGGGTGTAGAGTGTTTCCTGCCCATTCCTGTAAGAGCAAGCTTTCGAAAGCATAAGCCCGAAACATAGACCCTTCATGGATCCGCACAGCCAAGACAGACTCCTGACCTATCACTCCTGTCCTCCCGACCCTGAACCATTAACTCAAAAGCCAATCCCTGCATTTTGAGAAACTCCCATAGCACACTAGCGACCCTGTAAAGACCCTCAATACAAGGGTGCACACCCACCACATTTAAATGAAAACGTGAACGACTCGCAAACCGACCAGCCCTGCGGAGTGCTTTGAGTTCCCGGGCCATAGACATGGCCTCTCGCCTTTCGGTTCAAGGCGTAGGGCCGTAAGGCTGAGACTTTTACGAAGGGGCTTGATCTCGTGATAAGTGTACGAAGAGTCTCATTGGGCAATGTTCGGGAGGCTTCAAGGTTTTGATAGCATGCGTTTGATGAGGCTGTATAGCGGCTTCAGAGGGTTCTAGTAGTTCTAGTAGAGTAATGTTCGAGGGGTTGGGGTTTCGGGGCCTGGTTTGAGGTTGATTCATTCGGGTTCAGGAAATGCCGCTGAAGGGTTGAGTGCGCGGGGGGCGGGTGGGGGGGGGGTAAGGGCGGGGGGTCGGCATACACAAGAGGCAATAACAGGAGTTGCAGGTACAACAAGCAAGGCCGACACCTTGTAGCACAGTTCGGGGCGTGCAGGGGGATGTGACTTTGAGAACACACAGGGAAGTCTGGCTACGCAGGCAGGCGGTTCGTGACTGAGGTCCAGCTGAATCCTTTTTACCAACACAGTAACATCTTCCTCTATGTTTGAACCTCACAAGTTCCCCAACTCCGACCCTAAATCGCCTCAACCCCAAACCCCCTAGATGCCTACCCAAACCCTCCACGGCCCTAGACCTTGAACACGAAGACCGAACCAGAGATCATGGGCAAACGCCCGAAGCCATCCAGCTTTAGGGCTTGGGGCTTAGGGTAGACTGGCAATAGATTTAGGGCTTTATGGTAAGCCCTGAAGCCAGCAAGCAGCCGTCTCCCGAAGATTACACTCACTGAACTTTGGCTTCTGAGACTCAAGGTTTGTGTCATCTCACGGGAGGGCTGAGGGTGAAGGGTTGCAAATCAGGGTTCAGGGTTTCCAAGTTTGAGGTTCAGAGTTGAGGGAGTTTAGGGCCTAGGGCCCTAGGGGCTTCAGGGCGAAGGCGTCGAATCTGGGGCTGTGGCCATCCATCAGATGCGCCCCAATGAAAGGACCTGGGAGGCTCAAGGTTGCAAAGGAAAGGTTTTCTGTCATGGTACTCGGTTTTGGGCTTGGGGGTCAGGCGGCTAGGGTCTAGGAGTCTAGCTTATCCTTCTTGTTGTTCCTGCTCTGGTTGGGAATGCTGTTGTTGTTGTCGTGGTTCCTGAATTACAGGCTACTGTAGTGTTATTCTGCTCCAACAAGCAACCCTCTCAGGTACCTAGGCCGAGACTGTCTTCTGACGACAACGACAAAACTACATTTTCTTTTGTTAATCACTGTTACTCTCAGTGTCCGACTGCAGAAAGGTCTCGAGGGCACCACAACCAACGAGCGAGCACCTGAGTCAGCAAGGCAGCTGCAGGCGCATGGTCGTTAGGCTCGACCGGTCAAAACCCCCAAGCCCCCCAAACCCGAAACCCCAAGCTTGGCCCCAACTCCCAACCCTGAACCTGCAATCCGTTAAACCGCCAAACTCTGACAAAACTTAGGAAGGGTCGTATACAACCGCAAAACTAAGACCCCAAAGCCTCTCACCACCTGTGAAGCCCTCCCTTTCTGTTAATCAAACTCTTGCCGAAACTGTTGAAACACTGTTGTTAGAACCCTTGCCTAAACCCTGACCACAAAGACTAATACCCTTCATGAAGGAATACATCTTGAATCATGGTATTGTGACCTTCATACCTTGAATAAGCCATGCTCCTTAATCAAGGGGTACGTAGGCTCGCTGCAAAACCCTAAGCTTAAAAACAAACATCCACACGACACTGAAAGAATCTTCGTCATGCCCTGTGTAACCGCCTTCAATAGGACCCTCTAATATCGTGTGGGCCCTACAACCCCGAACCCTGAGGCCCTAAACCCACAGCCCTGGCACAGGCGCCTCTGAGAAGCATCGAATTTCCAGGCGCCGTCGTTGCCACATGTGGCAAACCTGACCGCTTCTCGGGGGCCGTTGCGAGTTGTTTGCTTAATGGGTTCTTTATTCAGGATTTCAACAATTCATGTTTGGGGTACCTTTTCGGGCGGCTCTCTACGAAAGCTTCGGGTCTGGAATTTTTCCGGCAAGTAGGAGGGTTTGGCCTTTGGCATCTAAGCCGGTGTTCTGTACTTAAGTAGTATACATGCAGCAATCTATCCCCAAAACCCTCCTGAAACTTCTGAGGCCTTGTCTAGGACGTTTCTGGCATTTCACAAACTCTGTCTCACCAGCAAAGAATGCAAAGCCGTCTGCGCCTTCGGGGACACGGATGAACCCCTAGCCAACCTGTTGTATTTCCCTGTGCTCTTTCTCTACCTGGTATGAAACCCGAAACCGAAACCCTAAACCCCTAGGTCGTGGCAATATCTTATCTCGCAAGAGCAAGTGCGGCATTTTCGGATTCCTAGCTGTCCTACCTCATGCCCAAGCCTGTCAAAGGCTGAGCAAAACAGCAATGGCAGAGGACAAAAATGCGGGAAGCTCAGCTTTCCACGCTTGCCCAGAATATCCTTAGTCACGGTTGCTTTAGGGTTTTCGGCTTAAGTTATGCTGAAGGGATCAGGAAGGACTCTCCGACTTCGTGTTGCCGTTCGGTTGACTTTCTTTGGGCTGGTCATCTAGGGTCTGTGGCAATAAGCACGTGCAAGAATACTGCAAACACCGAGCCGGCCGAAAGCAAGGACTCTGCTGCCGCTCTACACTAAACTCCAGTATCCGTAAAAGCGCAAAGAAATTCAGGTCTCCCAACCCACCGAATGTCCTGACTGTAGCCAGCCGGATGTTCTGGACTCCCATAAAAGCCCCCCCTAAACCCTCAACCGTTGCCCGCCGGCCTCCAAGATCCTGATCCTAAACTCCCAACAGAAACCGAAACCGCGAAATCCCAAAATCCGTAAGCCGCAAGCCTCCAGCACTCTCTGCCCTCCCCTGCCCTTTTTCCTTAGATCCGAAGACCATGGTTTTCAACCTATATATATATATATAGATATGATTTCAAGAGAATTACTCCTCGACGGCCACGGGTTCCACATAAACCACAACAAGAGGCCCCTGAGACCTAAATCCGCAGACCAAACACCTAAACCCTGAAGTTGCCATAGACGACCAACTCATTCAGGGCTCCTCGATCGCAGCTGTATTTGACAGTCATGCCGGTCGTCCATCCCTTCTTGGCCTGCTTGAAGGATCTTGAGGGTTTTGGGGATTTCTGGCCTTGCGGTTAAGGGCAAAAGGTTTTGGGCCACATAATGCAACATAGCAGGTAATCAGAGTTTCCGGAGATGGAGGGCTGATGCCGGTTAGAGATAAGACTTTGTACACTTTTGCGGCTGTCCCGGGCTTTGAAAAAATCTCTTACAAATCCCTGTGCAGTGAACAGCTCCGACCTCCGACGACAACAAAACCCCGATGCAAGCAATGCAGGGGCCCATGTAACTCATTATGCAAGGCTATAGCGAAGCTTACGTTTCAGCTTAGTAAGGTGTGTCAGCACTGAACAAGAACGACACGGCTAAGACCTCCGTCCCTGTAAGAAGCTTATCCAGACCTCCAGGGACACTTCGTGCGAAAACCTTGAGAACCATCTCCCATGCCAGCCCAGAACACAAGCAACAACTGAACGCACGCGCGCACACACACACTCACTCAAACGCCACGAGACAAAAAGAGCTCGCAATAGTTCATGCAACCAAGAACCACCTACAACAAACCGTGTTTGCACGCTTTGCTAAGAGTGTTTTTCGACAGTATCACCTTTGAGAGTTCCGGACTGACTGGCAAGGAGCGCAGGCAGGGCTTGGGGGCAGTAGCAAAGTCACTGACAGTAGTCGGAATCATAACACTAGCATAATGACTGTGGAACTATTAGCACATCAGCCACAAAACACAACAGGAGTCGTAACCTATGCTCATCAACCTCATCGTTGTCATCATCACCGTCATCATCATCTTCATCATCAAGCATAACACTCAAACTTGCAAACTCCCCCCTTCATAGTTAAATCCGAGACACCAAACACTAAAAAGATAAACCCTAAAACTCTTGACAGGAGACTTCGGGTGTGGGTCATGGCAAGCAAAAGGCCTCCTGTTCTACAATGACAGGGCTGGCATGCTCCACCTGCCGGCACAGAGCACCCGACAGCACCCGACACCCTAGTGAGACTCTAAGTATACACATGCAGTGATAACTGCTTACTGGGGGGTCTCAAGCCGCCGCAGAACACATACATTGGGCTATCCGGAGTCCTAGGGCCCTAGGGCATGCAGTGGCAAGAACGTATAGGCTTGGAGGCACCGGGTTTTAGGATTCACGATGTTCGGGCCTCAGCGCTTCAGGGCTTAGGCTGAGAGGGCTGAGATTTTTTGGTGTTCCTGGATTTGCGGCTGGTGATCGGTGCATTCAGAATATGACGTTTTACCGGTTCGATGCTTGCCAAGCAATACGTACACCCGCCGACCTACGGAAAACGAACGGTAGTCAACCAACTAAACACACCTAATTTACATGCATTCAGGCATGAATACAAATATGTATATTGATCGGGGATGGTAAGAGGGATCCATGCTAACAGGACCTGCTTATACAGCCTTTGTCCGAGGCGGCCAGGGCAGATTGAAAGTACTCTCGCGTTCGTTCTGCAAATCGGATTTGCACCCCGCCAACCTATGCATCCGCCTCTTGGGAAGCTGTGTACACGGCCGCAACCAGAGGCAAGCAATAAGACACGCTACACACTGGCTCCTATTGACTCTCAGAACCACAGTAGACAATGCGTGATTAAACATGATACCGAGGATACTACTGACTCAGCTGAGAGAAGCATGCGCAACCACGCTCTATAAATAAGAATTGAAATCGCTGCAGTATGACTGCACACCGTAGTGGTGAAGGGAATATGGTCTGAGTGTCCGGGAGTCGAGAAGTTCCTGGCGCTTTAGGTGGAATGTTGGACTGGAGTTGTCGTTGGTCCCTGAAACCTGAAATCATGTGGAGGTTCAACCATAAGACCTTGTAGACCCTTGCGCAGCCTTGAAAGCCCTGCTTGTAGTCGTTTGGCAAACGCCCTAAACGCCCTCGTAGCACCCCTGACAAACCCGAAAGCCTCACCAAAACTCTATAAAACACCCTGGAGCGCCTTCCGTGGAGCTCCGCAACCCACGAGCTCACACATCCCATGCCTCGGTGGCGAAAAGGACAAAAGTACTCCTTCAGTAGGTGTCGGCAAAGGTTTTTATGACAATTGCATTTCCAATGCTTGTATGAGGGTTAAGCGTGTAGGGGTTCAGGGCACCAGGGTTTTAAGGTTTAAGGTTGTGGGTTGGGGCTGGGGTTCAGGGTGCAGGGCTCAAGGTCTAGTAGACTAGGGTTACGGGGTCTATCCCTCAGAGACAGGCCCAACAGGCCCACATTATCAGACCACTGCCGGCAGGCAAGTCCAAACATGTCATGAGCTCAAGATCGCCGAAAGCAGAGTCTATACCGGCAAAGCACAACAATAAGGAAGGCCCATTGAGGCCTCCACGCCGACAACCCTGACCCCAAAACTCGGACGTTGTGCTTAAGAGGCTTGGCCGGCAACAGCCTCCCGTCGCAATGCGGCTCTAGAAAACGAAGAGAACAAGGCTTACATTCCAGGATTGAGATGTTCTGGGCTTCCGCACACCTTGTAATTGCCTTCGGCGCTGCAGGAGATTCTCGGATGGCCTCTGTACCTGCAGAAGGCTTGTTCGCGTCAATCGGGCCAAGACTATGCATGGGCACAATAGCAAAGCTTGGCGGTGTGCAATGTGTTGTTTCGTGTGCTAAGCGTACTGCCGAAGTGACCTATGTGCAACACAACCCAAGAAACGAACAACGTATATCATTGGCCCAAAGAGATGACGACGACGTTCATGGGGCTTTTTATGTCTGCTGTTGCATCCGATGATGATGATGTTGTTGAGGTTGATGCCGCTGGTGCTGTTGGTACTGTCACTCCGGCGGCTGCTGCTGCTGCTGCTGCTGCTGCTACGGTTCTGCCGGTGTTGTCGTGGTTTTTGCTGGTCTTGCTGTTGTTGCTGCTCGTATCGCTATTGCCGTTGCTGTTGCTGTGGTTGTGGTTGTGATTGTGCATGTGCTTGTTGTTGAGGCCGCAGTTCCCTCCAGTCGGACGTACACGTGCAGCTTCAGCTTTCGGGTGTTGGCTACAATCGCCGGCAGGTGCAATGCCTTCTGCAGTTTGAGGGCTTCGCGCCTGCCTTTTGTGCCGGTAAGCGAATGAGATCCTGGCCGCAGGCACTGCGGCAGAACTACCATGATCGCCCCATCCACGCCTGCCCGCAAGATGATAACGTCAATGATACCAGAGCAACCACTGTCGCCCCGTCCACGCCCACGCGATGATAATGTCCATGCTACCAGAGCATCCAATCTCGCCATGCTCACACGATGATAATGCCTGTGCTACCAGTGCAAACTTTGGGGTGGCGTCATGCACGCACGATGATAGGGAGCCCTCTGTCAGCATATCCCGTCCTGGCCAAGACCAGCAATGGCTGTTCTGTAGATGGACGGACGGATAAAAAGAGTTCTGACACACTTCACTTCCGTGCGACGATGTGCGACACTGCGCGAGAGAGCGAGAGAAGAGGCGGAAACATAGACAGGTACATGGATAGGCAGAGAGATATGCATGACTAACTCAACAAGCTTTCCTTAGCATGTACTGTTGTTGTGGGTCTACGGTGAGAGGCAAAGAGGATGTATGTAGGAATGCATGCATGCATGCATGCATGCATGCATGCATGCATGCATGCATGCACGGATGTAAGTATGTGTGTACGCATGCCGATGAAATCTCTCGGCCATGACATGAGTCGCACCCGAGTTGGCATCCGAATGCCATTGAAGAGCACAGCGGGAGCCTGGCATGCCACGACATACGGGAGCTACGGAAAAGTGGGCACCACTATCGTTGCTGCCTTATGTAGAAAGCTAAATAGAGGGATCCTTACCATGAGGACCCCCAATCAATTCCCTCCAAATTCGCCGAGAACCCCCAACTCCGCAACAACTAGTGATCTCTATGAACTTGAGGCGAAGCCACAAACGTTTCAGTTCCAAACCCTACGCCTCCAAACAAGCCGCCGAACGGCAGCTGCCGAATGGATGGGTTGTACAGGTCTGCACAAGGTTTAGGATTTCGGGCATTGGGGTTTAGGGCTTTGGTCCAGGATTTTTGCAAACCCTTTGAAGCAGGAACTAAACAGTAATAGTGAGCATTAAAACTTCATTAAACCCTGCAAAACCCACAAGCCCCTAATGAACTCCTAACCGAGGCCACGACCAGTAGTCCCCTCCAGCCACCTGTGCAAAGCCCGACCTCAGGCACCACATTGGAAGTGGTCCGTGTTTCAGTCTCAATGGGCTCTCCGGCTTCAGGGGTCGAGGGTTGCGGGATTCTGGTTTTGGGGTGTTTTGCGCTTTGGCTTTAGAACTGGAGGGTTGAGGCTCTTGGTCCTCGCCTACCTTAGGCTACAATGATAACATAGCTTGCTTGTTGTCTAGGGTCATCAACATAGCCTTATTAGCGACGAATCTTCGGAGACTTCAGCTTATGGCTGTAAGGTGTTATATCGTAGCTGTTGTTGATAGTGCTGCACTTCATGCGACTACTATGGGACTTCAATTCTATTTCTATGGTTGTCAGCGCTAACAGACTACTGAATGTGCTTAAAAGCTGTGGGAAATACTCAAGCTTCGAGTACACTTGTATTTCCGGCCGTGACACCGCTATTGCTAGGCTCCCGAGTGTCTACCCTTTTCCAAATAATTCATACGCCGACTATGAATACATCTGTGGCCAGAACTGTTCCAATCTGTTCTCACAGCCTGGGTTTTGTGGAATTTCCGCCTTTGCTATTCATATTAAACCATCCTGTGGCCTTGTGGGTTGGCCTTTGAGGGTTTACACATGCTTACACAGGCTGCCCAGGGTATGCAGGATCGAGGGTCCTGCAAGGAGGCACCCAGACTCGCCCTTATAAGATCGAACGGCGACACCGTTCTTCCACACCCTGATGATGATAATGATGTTGACGAAAACGAACGCGAGGACGATGATGACGACAATGATGAACACCGTCATCTTCACTACTGAGTCACGACTGGTCAGGATACCGCACTTCATCGCGCAGCCAAGTCTTCGGAATCGCACAGCCAAAGGGAAGCACGAAGACACAAGCAAAACACTGACAGATGCTGCTGGCAGACACAAAAACACTCAGATCATCACAGCCACAACCCTGGCTGACTGCCTGCAAGAAAAAGCATGCAGAGGTATGTGGAAAGAGGGCTGGTGTTCGGGCCAAACCCAACTGAACCTCGAACAGCAAAACCAAATCCGGAACCTTAAGACCCGAACCATCAACACCCCTAATCCAACCCTCAAACCCAAGCGCCCTAAAGGCTTTCGAGCTTTGGCCCCCACTTTCGGTTCGTCAGGGCCCAGTTGGCGCTGAGATTGCCCTGCTGAAGGCTTCGTTTCGGGCTGATGTTGATAGGCTGACTATATAGGCCTCAGAAATGAAGTTGCCGGGCCTTGTTCGGCATGGCTTCAGGCAATTTTCTTCGAAGGAAGCTATCGAAGTTCGTAGCCTGTCTTGAGAGAATCCACCCTGTTTAAATTGGCTGTAATGATGTATCAGAGCTGCAGAGAGGTTTGGTTTCGGATATAGTGTAGGGCCTTGGACCGCAAACACAAAACCCTACGCCCTTAAATAAGGCCCCCCCCCCACAAAAAAAAAAACACAAAAAACCTGAACTTAATCTGTGAAGCCGGGAAGCCGAAGCAAGTATTACGAGAGAAAGCGCAAATGCGGATGGGGGCCGATGACTTTGAAGGCTCTGTGCAGCTACTTTTCCAGATCGCCCCTTCGTCAATGCAAGTCAATGCGGATGACCTCCGTTGTCATCATCGTCATCATCATGCTCATCATAGGCATCATTGCGACCATGATTATCACTATAACTAATGGTTATCAACAAACATCATCGTTCTCGCCATCGTTACCATCTTCGTCATCATGTCCAGTCACCGCTTTCACCATGGCTATCATCATCGTTACCATCACTACCATCAACCTCAGGCCTCTTTTGCTATAGAGAATTCTGAAAAATCGAGCATTCCGTTCTGCCAAGTCATACGGTTGATGATAATTGACGCAGCTATATGCACATGCTCTGAACCCGGTGCCCGCAAGAAGGCCCGAATCCCATCAGCACAAGGCAGTTTCACTAACGTCGAAGCCCGGCCTTCAGGTAGTCCAAAACACCCTCCTGCCAGTGCTTCAGCGGACTAATTTGTCCTTTAGGGCTCGACTGCGGGATGCAGCCTTTGGAAATTTGTATAACTGTTAACGACAACGCGAGACTCAGCACTCCGCAATGTACAGTCGCCGAACCACAAAAGCATATCATAGCGGAATGGAGTATGTGGAACAGACACGAAGGTCAGACATGCTCCGACAAGCTGCAATAGCACGCTAACTTATAGGTCCAAAGCCTTCATTTAGTAATCGATCCCTGCACTACACACATAGGAAGACTCTGTGCTCCAAACAAGACAAAATTGTCTATGTCACGGCACGGACGCTGGTCCGAAGCAGCCTTGCAATTGGGACCTCTGGGATTATGGGTGGGCCTTAAGTTTGGGGCCTTACCAAACCCAAAACCCTAAACACACTTATGACAAGCCGCTTAAAACACATAAGCCCCCGTAAACCCTCATGGCGTTATAAAACCATTGACATTGAAGCCTTAATACTACAGGGGATCCTGCATTACACCACGAAAGCGCGCACCGGCCCCCACCCAGCCTTTGAGCACGTGATGTTGTAGACGGGAGGCAAGGTCTCCACGTCTAAATGTGGCGGCAGAAGCCTCGTCTTACTAGATACGCGTATATATATATATATATATGTACAAACATGCGTGTATATATATATATACATACATATACATATACATATACATATACATATACATTTACATATACACATACACATACATATTCATATACATATGCGTATGCATATACACAAATACATATGCAAAAACACACACATACACATATACATACACATACACACACATATATATATATATGTATGTATGTATGTATGTACATGTATATGTATGTATATACATACTCGGCAAAAGTATTTATATATATATATACACCTCTATATGTATGTGTATACACATGCATGCACGTTTGTACGCGAACACACACACACACACGAGACACATGTTTCTAGAGAACTCAAAGTCTTTGTGTTCGTCATTCTTGGGGGGAGGTGTCTGGGCTGTCAGACGGCTTGGGACTGCTTGCTTTTGATGAACAGTGGTTGCCTCCCTTGTGGCTTTGCAGTTATCTTAGGCATGCCGAGTTTATCGGACAAAGTGCCGGGCTGGGGAAACTCGAGGGGCTAAGAACAAGTAGGTCGCATTGAGATCAACACAACCAACACCGTGAAGCTGCGCAGCGCACGGCTGTAAACCCCGAAGCCCCACAAAAGCACTACCTCGTGAATTCCCTAACCTTCAGCCCTAGGATTCAGAGGCTTAAAAGGAAAACCCTCTGAGGCAGCATCCAACACACCATCGCCACCTCACAGGATTCCACAAGTTAATGATGGCTAAGTCAGATACAGACCATATAACAATCATGCACAAGGATGAGCAGCCATAGCCTGTCTGTGTACAGTAGTCTGAGAGTAAGGGCTGTAGGAGTTGATCGCACGAGTGGTGCAGGAATTTTGGCGCTTGTGGGGATCATAGTCAGGCTAAGCTCGGGGCACTGGAAAGAAGGGACATGACCTGGCAACAAGATTCTGCAACATAGCCCGATATGCGCTGCAACGGCCTTGGTGGCCTTAGCTCTGAGGCTGGAGATTCAGAGGTCACCTTCTGTCTTGACTACGAACAAAACAGGGCAGGGCCCCACCAGCAGGGTGGCATGGTAGCAGCACCTGCCCAAGGCTAAGGTGGGGCAAGTGGCAAGTTCCAAGATCCAAGGCCAAAGCAAGAAGAACACAACCGCGCCTCAGCACTGCCCAGCACCATCCTTTCCGTTCCCACCAGGTGTCCTGATGCTAACGACTAAGTAGAGAAAATACCACACGAAGATGTCATATCTTTGGCTTCGCCGCGGCTTGACGATGTAACAGCGCTCAGACACCTATAGACCTATAGTGATATAGAAATGTACACTTGTTGTCTACAACAAACCGATTTCAAACACAACAAAACAACAGTATGACAGTGCAAACATAGAAGGTTATCTTCAATAAAGCAGAGAATGCATGATTTGCCTGGTGGCATGCATGCCCTTTCTTGGACAATGGCGCGATGCAGCAATGCTTAGTAATTAATAGTATAGTATGCCTCACGAATGTAGAACGACCTTGTGCAGATGATGACGAATCGGCATCACAAGGATGCAAAGACAGCAGCATGGTGCGTCTCTACTGTAGACTACTCAGGAACCAACGCAGAGATGTTGTAGGGAACTATCGGTATTCAGGGGCATGCGCTTTGATAGAAAGCCATCGAATGCTAGGCGTGTTAACAAAGCTCTGCGGCAAACCCAACCACAATAGGTAACTAGTAACTAGAGCAGCACGGACTGAAAAAATGAGTCGAGCACGACTGCACCTTTCGTGACTTGAGCTCCTTGCTGTGTGAGGTGGAGTTTCCTCAGTATCCAAAGGCACCGGTGACCCAAGTTCCTGGCACGGTGCACGAGGAGCCGGAGGGTTTTCGAGGTAGGATTTAGGGAAAATTTTGGTGTACAGTGTACAATCAAATCTGAACCGGAGTGCCGTCAACTCAAACTCAACGGCCGGTCGAGTGGCACAAGAAACTGTCGAAGGCGCACCCCGGAAAGGTCATCTTCGAGGAGGTGCTTCATCCACTCTTCACCATAGGGGTACGCCTTGGCACTAGGTAACTAGGTCCCTAGGTGCGGGCTTTACGTCTAGGGAGCAAAAGCCTCTCAGCAAACATCGACGCCGCCGGAAAAGTGACCACCAAACTCACATGGTCTTACTTGTTGCTGTGTCCAGCAACGAAAGACTAATCAGGATAATGCTCTGGGTCTTACGAAAAGTATAGCATGGCAACAAGATGCTTCAAGAACGACGGCAGCTGAAGTTTTGCTGGCCGATCCTATCTCCAACCCTACAGGAGGCTCTGACCCACAGGATGCAAACAGGATTGCTGATTTGAGGAGAGCTTTGGTCGCGGAGGCTACCGTCTCGTTTGTGCGTGCGACCCCCGTTGCAAGTACACCTTGCCTCCGATTGCGTGTGTAGCTTATAAGCCTATAGGCTTTAGGCAGGCTCTATACGCCGGATCTACAGGGCGTATTATCATAGGCCACCTCGACTTGACAAACGAAGCCTACGGCAAGAGTCTTGACACCAGGTCTTGATGATCTGTTCTCAGCCTCTCAGTGCTCAAAGCGCTAACAAGGACCCGGCACTTACAAAACCAAATGCAGCTTACCTTCCCGAAAGAAGACAAACAACCTACAGGGCAAGCCATCCAAACGCAAAATGTTCAAACAAAAACTCTGTAATTCTTATCTGTGGCCCAGGATACCTTTTATGCACTGCTGGCGCGTGAGGCAATGTTGTCGGTAAACCACTGCAGTTGCATGGTCAAGCTGCACTCAGCAGTACCAATGTTCTGAACGACTTCTCGCAGAAGCTCAGGGTTCCGAGAGACAGTGGCTTCAGACACTGAGAATGGAGGGGGTTTCAAGTTTCGGATCGTTGCATTTCTGGTGCCATGCTGAGAACGCTGCGTAGGTCGCATGAAGAAGACACAGTATCGGCCTCAGGACGAGTGTTCTGAGTCATTTAGGGTCTGTTGCAGACTGGCATACGACTCTTCAAAGAGCAACGCAGAAACTGCGTTCAGGATGCAGTGCTGAGTCTCCACAAGAGATCGTGTCCGCGGGAATGGAGCCAAGACAGCAACGTGTTTGGTTAGCGGTTAGCCTTCTGCTCAGGAAATGTATAATAACTCGGCTCTTGCAATGTGTGTGTCGGATCTTCTGAGATTCAATCGCGTGTGCCAGGTTTTTCTTCCTGTAACCAACATAGTTATACATGCATGTGAACACATACATGCACAAATACAGTATATACATGCACACTCATGTATGTACGGGCATAAGTACGTACTTGAACAAACAAGGGTACACATGTGTGTATATATATATATACATATACACACACATCTGAGTTTGTGGCTTGCTTTTTTGCTTGTAGATAAAGCTATGCATAAGTGTGCCAAAAAATGTGATAAATTATGGAGTTGATCTACCTCCTAGGATTGTGGGTACTTGCGGCATGTTTCCAAAATTTGTGTCATGTTTTCTGCTCAAGCTAACCGCTTCCGAAATTCCATCCACCTCAACTTCTCCGCTCTACAGACTGAGAGCGATTCCCACGGCCATTTCCCGTGAGCCCTTGGCAAGCGATTCCGAAATTCGCAAAGTTGACCACCCCACCACTGTCGAGCCCCGGGCATCTCAATGCAGCATATCAAGCTGTGCGTGAGGTAAATCTGCGCTCAAAGGTTTCAGTATGTGGTTTTAGGCAAGGGCTCGGGAATTTGGCTTGAGATTCTTGAGATGATGCGTTCTTGGAGTGACTTCATGCGGATGCTTTTTACCAACACTAAATTGCCTCGACTCATTCCCATCACTGTGGACTTGATACCCCCATCACGACCAGAAGAAAACAAGCAGGAGGAGCTGCTCATGTTTCCGGTCGCACTGCTGACGTCGATGGCGATGCGAAGTCAATGCGAAGCATGGCGGCAACAACCACAACAAGCAACAAGCAACACAAGCAACAAGCAGCAAGAACCAGCAACAAGCGACCAGCAACAAGCAACAAGCGACCAGCAACCAGCAACCAGCAACAAGCGACAACAACCAACAACATCAACATCAACATCAACAACACCAACAACACCAACACCACCACCACCACCACCACCACCACCACCAACAACAACAACAACAACACAAGCAGCAGCAGCAGCAGCAGCAGCTGCTGCTGCTGCTGCTGCTGCGGCGGCAACAGCAACAGCAACGGCAACAGCAGCAACAACAACAACACATCATTCCGACGGTAACATACTACAGTCTGCATGTACATCACGAGCCACCCTGAGGCCCTGAACCAAAAACAAACCATAAAATACGCTCCTACCGCCTGAAATCAAGAAACTTCGTCGCGAACGGCACCTCCTCCTCGTGCATCTGGAAGCCGTACCTTTCAGGATGCTCGATCGGAGGGACTCTCACAACCGGGGTTCAGGAACCCCTCGAAAATGCGGAAACACGCCCAAGTCTGAAGCCCTTAACTTTCTCAGGCCCGTAACCCGTGTCACAACCCGAAAGCACGAATGACTGAAATCCTGAAAGCCTGGCCTAGAGCCCCGTTGAAGACGAACCAAGCTAAAGCCCCTGAAATCTGAAACCCCGAGCCCCTGAAATCCTGAAGATTCTGAGGCCATAAACCCTAAACGTGAATTGAATGTGGCTTCAGCCTGCTCCGCTCCTTCTCGAGCCTCAGAAACTCTCAACACCCAAACTTTAAACCTGAAAGCCTAAGTAAAGGACCAAAGCCCTAAACTCTACACCCGTATACGTGTACCCTAAACCCTAAAGGGCACTTGAACAGAAGCCACTGGAAATAGGTGACGCTGACCACGATCTTGACCTGGGTGGGGGATACGCTTCGGGCTCAGCCTCGCTTGTGATTTTTGGGGGTTTTAGGTATTTGTTATGGGTTAAGGGGTTTAGGAATTTGGGTTTAGGGTTCTGGGCTGTCGAACTGCACAAGTAGCGATTGGGGTTATAGGGTTACAGTTGGGATTTTAGGTTCAGGGATGATGATAAGGTTCAGGTGTTCGCCATCGTATTCATGCGATGGCGGCTACCCACCTGAAGTCTCGTGCCAAACGATGCAGAACTCTGATCATGCGACCATTGTTTTGGAGTACTATTAGGGCCTGAATACTTCACGCAGGGTCTGGGATTGCTATACTAGAAGTCTAGGGCCAGAGGAATACTGACTAGTGTGTATTGGCACACAACTTCATGCAGATCTCTAGCGCGAAGTCGCTGTTCCTCCGAAGCACCTTGAACCTCTCCGGACAGAGTTGTCCGAAGTGCGAGGTGCATCGTAGTAGGACGAGAAGGAGGTAAATGCTCAATTAGGAGGCAACGAGTCTTAGGCAGTGGAGCCACAGGGCGGTCGTCGGCGTCGTCGTCGTCTCAAAGGGGTAGCAGGTACAGCGGGCGTAGCTGGCAATAGCCGCAGGAAGAGGATCAAGTTCGAGACCGCAATGGCGCATGAAACCCATGCATCAGCAGCAGCAGCCGCAGTTAGCTGGGATGGATGTCATGACCGATAATGGTTCTGTCTTCGATGTGTTTAAACAGCCTTTGCCAACACAACCAGGCTGACAAGTTTCCAGCGATGTACAAGTTAGCAGGATGAACGCATGTATCACCCTTTTCGGAGAAAAGCCACAGCGATCTTTCAACTTCTTCCAACCGAAACCCAAGCCACCAAATCCCAAATCTCCCTAAGTGCTGCAGTCTAACCCGTCCCCAAAATCACGTCCTTTACGACGTTCCCTCGCTGCACTTCTCGGAGACCGGCGCCCCAGAATTTCCAATAGGGCTGGATTCCGTGCAGGTAATCTTGGAACACCTCGGGCTGAAAGATCTGGAGACAAGTTTGCTTGGCTGACCCTTGCAGTAAAACTGCTAATTACTAGGAAGACTGGTAACACTGATAAGAAGAAGGCCATGAACATTGAGACCGGTCTACAAGCAGTAGTAATGGTAGCTGGCAGTGGAAATACGCACCATCATGGTGATTACACCCGAACATGGGAACAACGGAATCAATCGCAAGGCTTTCAAGCAGTATGGAGTATAATGCTAATACAACCAGCAGGCTTCGGAACGGTACCTAATTTCTTCGAGTTCTAAACATCTGATTGCCGTGTAGTCTTAGCAGAAATAGTGTTTCTGTCATGACCAGTGCGAATGAGGCAATCCAAATGGGTTACCTTGCTGGACTACCCAAATTCGCCTTTGTAGGAAATGGTGATACAGGTGTAAACAAATCTGATGGGAAAACGCAGCGAAAAGAGTTACAACCAATATCAATCAATACTGGCATGTCCCAAAATCTATCGAACAGTTTTGATTGGGAATCCCCCACGTGGCATGTCCACCCCGGCTTCGAAGCCACATAGAAGCCCTCAAAGGACACATTACAGCAACCTCCGGGCCCCGTGCACGCTCGAACGCCACCACGAAGATCAAAGCAAAGCTGCAGAGAATATAGATAATCCTGGGGAGTCAGCTCAAGGTTTAGGATTTCAGCTCCTTCTTGTGGCGGTGCTCGGACTTAGGGCCTAGGGCTGGGGTCCAAGCTCTCCCTTCCAGACTCACCTGCCAATTTTCCGAGAGTTCAGGGTGTCAGTCAGTGTGTATTTGTGTCTATCTACCTGTCTATCTATCTATCTATCTAGTATATTTTTAAATATAGATAGATAGATATGGGGTTTCGGGTTTTATAGGGTGTAGGACTTAGACTTCTGACTGTTGATGCTTTATCTATCTCCACATAATGTGACTGCAGGCTTCAAACAAATTCGATCCGTTCTGGGGCATTTGATGAGACTCTCCCGTTCACTCCCAAGCTGACAAAGCGCACTGAGGGGAGCACCCTTGAGTTGATTGGTAGAAGTTCAAGTCGTACCAGACGTTGCAGTTCTCGCATTTCTTGTAGACCTGTCAGCGCTCCCTGCCTAAACCCGAAACTCTGACAAACAGTTTAAACCCTACACCCTCAAAATCAACTCCCAAGAACCCCCAAGCCCCGAAACCTAAAACAGAACCAATACGAAAGACCCATGAACCCGAACACGCTATAAACCCTGCAAGCAAGAACACAAACCAAAACCGTAGGCCCTACCTTTAGCTCCCAAACCTCCAAATAGTGGCCTATTGGATCCACAGGCAGGCCCTAGGCCAGGCGCACCCAGTAGCACACAGTTGGCATGCTCGGCGCCAGGATGCCTTTGAACATGACCTGCGCTGTTAAGGGGAAAACCTGCGACTAGCGCTGTCTAACATAGTACAACGTCATGAAAGATGATATAGCGTGACTTAGCGTAATAACAACAGAACATACCATAGCAAAGACAACACAATCTAGCATAACCTAACATGAAGTCTTGAAACATAAAAATCGCCTGATGTAACCAACAGGAAAATCCTTTATTGTTGGCTGTAACTTAATTAACAGAATACACTACAACACAAAACACGCACACATAACGATGGATACGATTGTCACTATGGGTTGAAAGCAAACATGATACGGAACACAATGATAGACATTGTTATACTCTACTGCCCTGAGCTATTAAAGGCTGTACTATACGCTATAGTATACTATACTAAACTCTACTCTACAATGTATACTGTACTATGCCATATATCTTAGACTCTATACTGCATAGTTTATAAGGAACGTCCAGAGAACATATACTAAATACTACATGTTATGTACGATACTTTAAATTAAAACATAGGCTACACACTGTACATTCTACACTGTACACCATACCATACGATATTCGACTTTACAAGCCTTGAGATGAAATCTCACATAACTTCAGGTAACATATGTAGAACAAGATGTAACTAAATAGTTGCTTAGTTGCGAAAGTACTTAACTAGCTAATGAAACGGCTCAATGACTGACTACATGGCGAATCAACGAGCTATCTAAACAATTGACCCATAAACTCAACCAGCTGACTGATTGTTCCAGAAACTCTTCACCTAATGACGTTCTCCTTCAGAAATTCACCAGCTAATTTCTCAGTCAGGAAGGACATGTGTAAATACACATACAAATAACAAATGATGTACAAGGGTTATATGGCACCCACACGCACATCTGTACCCAGTATATTCGTTCACAGTTTGTCTTAGATGCATCCATTGATTCTGTTTCTTTCCATGTTTATACATACATACATACATACATACATGCATACATACATACATATATATATATATAAATATAAAAATATAAAAATATAAATATATAAATATATAAATATATAAATATATAAATATAAATATATATATATATGTATATATAGAAAGCGTACATTGTGTTTTATGTTTTGGTGCTTAGGGGCTTTGTCGTAACTCGGACAGCTTGTAAGAGACTGGTGCTCTGGGATTTGAGGTTTACGGGTACAGGGTTTCGGGCGTCGGGGTCCAAATTATGCGGTAGATCCTGAATCTCCAGAGCATGGCTCAGTCTTTCCACCAACTTATGTAGATTTGTAAAGTATACATCACTTAAATCGGTAGGGCCGCTGTGGGGTCCCCACAAGAGTACGGCACTGTTGCAAGAAAGCACCTAGCGGAATCTCAAACTCTTCATCCCGGCAAGAGAATGCCAATCTCCACCTCCACCAAGGTGGCGAGCAAGAGGATGAAGACCCAGGCCTGCGCTTGGGGGGAATGGGGCATGGGAGCTGAGGCCTTGGAGTTAGGGTTGTTTCCAAAGCTTGCTGTCCAGGAGAGAAGTAAGGCCTAGCCGGCTTGGGCAACACAAAAACAACCTAGATGCTAAATTTCCATGCCCTCAAGATGCTAAATTTCCATGCCCTCAACTCTCAAACAGTTTACCTGAATTCTTGAAACCTGGAACCATGAAGCCTGAAACCTGACAGCCGGAAAACCTGGGGCCATGAACTTCTACAGCCGCTGTCGACATATGATCAACCACCTAAACTCCAAGTTGTAAGAGCGACTCTTGTTGTTTTGCAGTGTCTCCTCTATGCCAGCTACTGGTGCTACTGACGAATTATTTTTACTACTTACTCCTTACCCAATATTCTTCACTACCTACTACGTACAACGTACTACGCCTTACCTGGTCCTACCGATGCATGCTACTTACTACTTTTGCTACATGCTGCATACTACGCACTATGTGATACATACGACTTCTCATGTACTAATTTCCCCTTACCACCAACTACTTATTATTCACCACTTACTTCCTACGACTATCTTACTTGCTTATTGGCTTCTGCTGTGGTCGTGACATGTGACCATCAGGACAGGTCCTCCCAAAAGATCCCTCAATGCCCTCGAGTCTGCCTGCACGCCCGAAAGGCTAAGCTTCTTGAAGGCGTTCACCACCTCGCGCGAAGGCCGGGGCTGCAGAATTCCTAACATCCCACATTCGACACTTTACCACCCGAACCCTGACACGGTTTGGGGCAAAAACGGTCCCGAGTTCCAGGATCCGGCACCACCGGAAAACAACCAAAGATTGAACCCCGACATCAGCTCCAAGCCTTCATAGCGGATCAAGGGATGTCGGACCCGGTAGGAATCGCTATGGTCTGCCTAGATCAAACTCGAGATCAAGCAACCCCTGCAAACCCCAAACTCTAAAGCCCCAAAATCCTTAAATCCTGAGACCTGCAAGCCTAAACCCGACATCATTGGACCTCAAAACAATCTGGGGACCCAGAAAACCCGACCATCCTCCAGGTACTTCGTCCCGGTGGTATTTATGACGCTCAGGGAGCCTGGTTGTTTCGCCGTTTTCGTAGTGCAGTTCTGAGTTCTTTGAAGGTTCATAAGCTTCAGGGCTTTACGGTTCAGGTTGAGGATCTTAGGGTTTTGGGTCTAAGTTTATAAGCAATACCTGCTTTGGGCTGGTTGGAGACCCAGGGCATGCCTCGCAAATCACATGCGCATGCAAGATGCCTGCTGCCTGAAGCCCTCATGAAGAGATTTAGACTTACCGCTTTCATCAACAAGTCCTTCACGGAGGCCGTGGGCAGGGTTTAGGATGTGGAGATCCCCTAGACTGTAAAGCCCTAAAATTCAAACTCGCAATCACACCCCCCGGTGCAATGCGGTTCCAGATATGTTTGGCCAACCCGAAGTACCTAAAACCTGAAATCTTCGACCAGAAATCCGACCACACTCATCGCTCTTGCAAACGCCTACCGATTCACAGCCAAGTGTTTGTGAGATTAGCCTAGGGCTGCTTGGAAACAAGATCATGCATATGAACATAGGGCCTGCAAAAAGGTGCCATGCCCTACGTGATGCCGTGTCGAAAAATGCGGCCAAATTCCTGTAGTCGTGCGGCGCTATAGAACCCCAAGCCAGAGGCACGGACGTCGCACGCCAGAAGAGTCGGGCGAAATGGGGACAGGCATTTGCTTCTCTGCATCCTGATGCAAACAATGAACCACTGCCTGCTACATTAGCCGCTCTCCGGCCGACGTGCAAGTGCTTAAGAGATATGACTGGCAAGAGCGCCGCTTTCAGAATGCGAGTGCATTGCAGCCTCCAACATTTGTGCGATGTTGAGTAACACATAAGCAAGCATGTCAGACACACAGGCGAACTCGCTGTCAGTAGCACCATCCTGCTATTGTATCCTGTTTAGCAGCCGCTCGAACCCCTCTTGTCTTTACCACCTTGCTGTTTCTGCTTCCCGTGATGATTTGTTGTCTTTGCTCAACTCTGATACCTAAACGCTAAACCTCTGAAAGCCCTAGCCAGAAGAACCTAAAACGCCACTCTGTCGTTGCCCATCTGACAGCACCTCGGGGGCCAGGGCTTCCGCGGCTGCTGTTGCCTGTGGCAACGGCGCCTCTCCAGGGGTCCAAGGTTTCGAGGGACTCTTCTCAGAGCCTTGTGTTGGTTTTGTTCGGGTACTTCCGCGTGGTTTCGATTCCTCAGGGCTTTATGGGTTTAGGGTCTATCCTCAGGCACTCAGCGGCTGAATACTGAAGACTCAAGTTGTACATATATGATGCTCTGTCCGAGTGTTGCGAAGTAGCTCATCTGCCCAGTTCTCGGCAAGGTCTGGTCGACTTCAGATGCTTATTCGTGGTACAAAAAACCGAAATAATGCCTACAAAAAACTCTTCGAAGCCCGGTAGAACAACGTTTACACCCGATTCGGCTCCTTCCAGCATCATCGGCGGTCGCATCCGTACCAGCTTCAGCACCATTCGCATCGTAACATCAACCCCTTGAAACCCCAAAAGCTGAACCCTGACCCCTAAACTCAGCCCCATTCCACACCCTGAATGGCCCCAAACCTCTAAACCCTGAAGCCACGAGTCGGGCCTTTGCTTTGGAGGGAAGATGCCGGGGGGTGGGGTTTGAATGTGTTTGTTGATGGTAGTATGATGGTCTTTGCTGTGGTGTTAGAGGCTTCTTCGGGGTTTAGGTATGGCAAGGGGTGGCACAACTCTAGCTCCGGTGATCAGTCCTCTCAGGGAGGCTCCTAAATCGGGTGGGGTGTCCACCCCGAACCCCTCTCCCAATAAAGACTTGGAACGGATGTGTGTGTGTGTGTTTTTATGGGTGGTATTTTGATCTCTACCGTTACTTTTGAGAGATCTTGCTCTTACTCTTGCTCCGGCCACTGGCCTTTGCTCCTGCTCTTGTTTTTCCTCCTACTCTTGCTTTTGCTGTTGCTCTTGCTCCTGCTCTGCTCTTGCTCCTACTCCCGCTCTTGCTCTTGCTTTTGGTCTTGCTCCTGCTCTTGCTGTTGCTCCTGCTCTTGTTCTTGCTCTTGCAGCTGCTCTTGCGGTTGCTCCTACTCGTGCTCCTGCTCCTGATTTTGCTCCTGCTATTGCTCTTGCTCCTCATCCTGCTCTTGCTCCGGACCCCCCCAAATGCAAATCAGGTTTTGAAGGGCAGGGGCAATTTCGTGAGGATTGCCACCAAAGTGTTTTTACTGTAGGGAGGTGTGTAATAAACGCGAGAGCGGATTAAATTGGGTGGCAGTTCGGACAACGTGTCCCATGCTCCTAGCGGCTAGGTAAGTCCAATGCTCCTAAACCTGGAGAAGCACCCTGTAGAATCCGTTTAAGACACCTTCAAAATTTCCTTGTAATAACCGCAACCCTAATGCACAAAAAGGTTCGGTTAAGGATTCTAGACGCAGTAGTCTGGGAATTTGCCACACAGGCCCCAGCGGAGAGCCATCCACAAAAGAACCCTACACCCCAAAGCCCCAACACATTAACCCAAACCCTCAAGTCTGAACCTCAACCCCTACCTCCAACCCTAAGCCTAAACCCCAAACCCTGACTGCACCGTCGTTTGCCCTAAGCAAATGGCGCCTCCTGGCAAAGTGGGGCACTGCGTCCAGGTCCTGATTATTAATGACGATGGTGCTGAGGAGGATGAATGAATGTGTGCATGCATGCAAGCATGCATGGATAAGTTGATGAAGAACTGATGAGCAAGACGATGATGACGACGATGAGGATCATGATGATGACGATGCTGGTGGTGATGGTGATGGTGATGATGATGATGATATGCTGCTGCTGATGATGACGGTTATCATTATGATGACGAAGAAAATGATGATGCGATGCTGATGATGGTGCTGGTGCTGGCGCTGACAACAGTGGAAATCAATGAAAGTTCTCTTTGCCTCCACGTGCCTATTTTCTGATCACGGCTCATGCCTTTGCTCTTCTGCTACGGCCATCTCTCCTACCAAAGTTTCACCCTAATCCTCCAAAACCCATGCCACACTACAAATCACGACGGCTTCGCCAACATGTGGTGATGGTGTCGTTGACCTGTCGGCCGACCATGTCTTGGAGATAGGTTTAGGGTGTTAGAGCTTTTGCGGTTTAGAGTTAAGGGTTTAGGAGGGTGGAACGCTCAGTATTCAGAACAACCTAAGATGGTACTATTACAGCGACGGCCTGACAAAGGTCACGCTGAAACCCAGCATGGATTGCGATGGTACAATCTGACAACAAGCGCTGCTGAACGACAGTCAACGCCTGAACTAAAATTCTAGAGATGGGCTCCCCGAGAAGAGCCTAGAAATGATATCCGGGAAGGCAGTACGCAGTTCGATAAATCCTCGAATGGGGAGCGAGGACGCATCGAGAGGATGTTAAAGCCTGCCATCAGGGGAAGGACTATAAACAGAGGCGACAATAAGGATCTATCTGACTACTCAGGATTCGTCCCCAGCAAGGCATTCCTAATGTTGACTGTAGAATCAACACCTTGCAGGGAAACCTGAATTCCGAACCTCCCCACCGCTGGCTGGCCAGTGCCCATCGGTCCAGGCTGGCCTCTTCTTGTTCATAGGGCTTCGGGCATGTAGGTCAAAAACCCCGCAAGCCCTTGTCAACGTTGGTCATGGGAAGCCTCGAAACGACCGGATCTAACGACCAGATTCAGGGATCCCCTGGCAAGCAACATGTGCCAATGTTGCAAAGGGTGTGCAGGGTTCTGTACCGTAAGTGTCGAACGTGCCGCTGATACTGATAAAGGTGGTGCACCATTTCGCACATCAACCGAAACCTCGTAGGGAATGCATTGACTCTTCAAACTAAGGAGGCAAGGCCTAAAGCTTCTCCTCAGTGACGGATAGTCTCATCGGGAAGCAGCAACAAATACCAAACATAATCACAGTCTTAAAGATTCTGGGAACCAAGTGAATTCTCAATCCCAGCTTTTTCTCTAGATCCGTAATCCATGTTCTTCAAGAAGGCAAAGCTAAGACCGTTGCCGTCCATCTCCTCCGGCTCTGTGGGGCTCTCGCTGCTGATGGATGTTTGCGGATGTTCTTGATCCGACAGCATCGGCAGGAGCTCCGCATCGCTGGACACGGGAGTCGCTCCTTTGTCGACTCCGTCTTGATCTTCCTTTCCCACCTCCTCCTGCTGCTTCCTGGAGTCCTCAAGACTTCAGGTTGAAGGCTTTCGGGTTTGACACATTCCAAGCTTTTTGTTGGGCATGGCTTCCCGGAGTCCTCTTCATCCCCCGCGCTCAAGCGAGGACTTCTTGGAGCCTCCTCCAGCTGCTCAGCTGTCTCTTCCAGGATGGAGGTCGTTCTGGAACGAGTCAGCTTGAAGTCCTAGTTGCTGGGTTCCCTGGCCCCGCAAACGGCTTGTAAACAAGCTCTCGCTTCAAACAAGCTGGGATTTTATCGGCAAAAATGGAGAAAGCAACCCTAATATAGGGACCTCGATATTTGCCTATATACTATTTTAGGGGTTCCTTAAGGCCCCGAATGAAAAAAAGCGACGACGCTTTGCGTCCTCCTCGGAGCTGGGCTTCAGAGCCTGGCTCCGGCCCCTGCAAAGCTCGGGCTCCTGGGAGCATTCGGAAATGTCTCGTTTCATCCGTCTCTCTATGTAGCTCTTTTATAAAAACATTCCCCGAAAACTCCTACTCTAGGCCCTCATGCAGGATAGGTGTCACGAGCAGGGTTTTTCGAACTTGAATTTGATGGTACCAAGTGTAGAGCGAGACTGAGGAGTATGACAATGTATAAAATTAAGAGAATGAAAAGCTCGAAGTTCGAAAGTTTGCAAGAAACGAGATTGAAAGCAGGCGCCAGTTTGCAGTCGGAATATTTGGAGAGGAAACGAGATTGAAAGCTTGAAGCCGTGCGGATACGTGTCATTGGGGGCCTCCTAGGCTCGAGTTTGAAAGTTTCAGCGGCTGGAGAATGAAAGGCCCGAGATTGAACTTGAGAAAGTTTGGGAGTGTGGGAGCTTGAAAGATCGAAAGTTTGGAGTTCGAACGTTTCGAAGGTCGAAAGTTCTATCCGGTCATATCTCGAAAGCTTCAAAGAGCCGGAGTTTGACAAATCGAGAGCTTCAAAGTTGCAGAGTTACGTTCGGAGCACGAAAGACTTGAACGTTAGAAGGCTTGAAAAAATGAAACTTTTGAGTTTGAGCTTGCGCGATTTGAGGTTTGATTAATACCTGGCGTTTAGGGCTTAGGGTCTATGTCTTGAGTATGGGAGATAGGGCTTGGAGTTCAAGGTGTCAGAATATCCTAAAACCTCAACACCATCCCACTTAGAGCAAGGTTATATGCACAATGCGCCTACTGAGGGGGCGAGTTTAAGGTAGAGGCGGGATCGACCGATCGAATGATAAGTGGGCAGGTAAAAGACATGCAATGTTTAGGATCAGCCGCCATCGCCTAGTGAGTAGGCGAGGGGCCGGGTTTAAGATAATTATGGGATCATTCGCAGCTACGTTGTCAGGGGGCGGATTTGAGACTCGAAACCAACCCCCATCGCAGGGCCTGCTGAGGGGCCGGGTTCAAGATATGAGATCATGCGCCAGCGTCGGGGCGGCTTTCGATCTGAATTTAACCGCCATCTTCCAAGATATGAGATCAGACGTTAGACAAGGGGTCGGGTTTAAGCTAAAAGCTTAACCGCCATCACTCCAAGAGGGGGCGAGTTTAAGATAAGACACCAGCTGCGGCGTTTTACACGTTGAAACTTTTCAATCTCGAAAAAACAAACTTTCGAACTGGAGAGTGGGTGGAGCGTCAAACTATCGAACTCGACTCCAACGACCTCGCTCGGGACACCCTTCTATACTAAAGCCCATAAAAACCCTCAATGCGCCCATATATTTCAACACCATATTATTAATATGGTGTTGAAATATATGGGCGATTATGGACTACAAGCCTACGAGCCTCTTAACGAGCTCGGCCGGGCTCCTGGGACCAAGGCCTCTCCTTGCGCTTCCCCTGCCGAGGCTGTGTGCGCCGGAGACTCGGCCAGGAGATGCTCCGACGATCCGTCGGCTCCCTCACCTGGCTTATCTGGCTTCTCGCTTAGGGCTTTTGGCTTCCAAAGTGTAGGGCTTTGGGTTTTGGGGTTTAGTTTAGGCTGCATTGAGGCAACAGGCAGATTGAGTCACGCGGGAATGTAGTGCGCGCAGCGAAGGCTTGCCAGACTTGCCGGCTGACTCTCTGACCGGATGAGAGCCAAACAAACAACTTTACGAACTCGAAGGTAGACAAAGAACCTTTCAAACTCACACTTGGATACCTGTCCGAACCGTTGCTACATGGACAGGAGTTAGGATGCGTTAGAGGAAGCCAGATCAAGGCACGATTAATCCCAGCACTATGTAGAGGTAAGCTCGACTGGACTGGGACATCCGATAGCGCAACATCGATCAGGCGAGATAGGTAGGGCCAGGGCAGATAGGGGCAGGTAGGACCAACAGGCGCGTGGAACCCACACAGTTTTTCATAGTGCATTGTCTGACGTCTCATGTGCAACGACTGAGTAAATCTACCTCTGTCGCAGGGCTGTCGCCTTACACAAAAAGCGTACGTCTCTACGCCTACCCGGTCAACCCAAAGAGACGAGTGCGGCCTGATTCCTCGAACGAGGTGATGGACGAGGATCTCCGGCAGTCCTTCGGCACTGTGGGCTTCCAAGGTGGCAGAAAGTGCGACAACAAGCCTGGCTGGAGCTAGGTGGACGGATGACTTGCGTACTCCACGTCTTCCTTGCTGTCCTTGCATGTGCTGCCGCCAGCTCCTCCCCATCGGCTTGCACAAGGCCTTCACTCGCGGCACCTGCGGCAAAGTTCCTCTTTCCTATTGAAACACATCTTCTACGGACTGCAACGAACAACTCCAAAGGGCAGCTGCCATGCGCATAGGGCCGATATTCTGGCAAAGTTCCTCTCCATGTTCTAACACATCTTCTTCTGACTGTAACAAGCAACCCCCACAAGGCAGCTGCCAGCCTGAACCCAAACCCTGTATAACCCCTTAAATGTTTCGTCGGCCGCTACATGGAAGAGAGGGTGCTTTCTGATGCCTGTGTCGACGGCATCGCTGGGCGGCATGAGGCCTGCAGCTGTCATCGATGCATATCAACCTGTGGTTACTACAACGTCCGCTGGACAGTACTGACAGTTAATGCTACTGCTCTGACTTTAAGCTAAGCCCTAAACGTCTAAACCCCAAAACCCCCTGTAGTGGCCCAAGTGCAGTCATCTGGCTTCTGCGTCGGCTGAGTCCCTCTCCGTGCCCGCCTGTGGCGACTTCTTCGCCAGCCGGCAAGGGGTCTCGTCCAGCCAGCGTGGGGCCTGAAGCCAAAGGCTTCATTCAGGGTCTGGCAGAGTCCGGGGTTCAGGGTCATGGTCTCAACTGTGTGAAGCTGGAGTTTAGTTGGATCCAAATGAGCGTCCAGTGCGACTCTGGCTTGTCGCGCAGATTGCTCCAGAAAGCAGGATCCTAAGTATTCAGTGCAGGTCTCAACCCACCTGCAGGGTCACCTTCACCGGTCGGCATCACGCCTACATCCACAGAAGCCCAGGCACTCTCTTCCGTCAAGTGGTTGGTATACTTTGCGATTCAAAATCTCTGTGTCAACTCGCCGGCTCTGAATGAACAACAAGTGCAACACACGTTCTCAGTTTGAACTCGCCTCGGCCACATATCCAAGGCTCTTGAAAAAAGACTGCCAAGTACCATCTCAGTCCCAGCCTGCCGCGACCTCTTCACTCGGAAGGGGGCCTGCAAGCGATGTCAGCAGAGCAGAGCAGCATGGAATACGATGCCTCCCCTCCTGCTACAAACCATGCATAACTAAGAAACTAAGAAAAGACCATCGCAAGGCAATTTCGATAATTTTTGCAATATGCTGATAGCACTGATAATATCATGCTATTGATGATACTGGTAATAACAGTAGGTAGTAGGTCCGTGGTAGAAGTAGTAGAAGCTGTCAGGAGAGTAAGATAGAAGCCGCAGTCATGCTTATATAAAGATACTAACAACAACATCAGTGGCAATGACTCGGGGGCTCCAGAAATCTCCAGAAATGTGCCTGGAGCAGGTGGCGTCACGTCCTTCCAGATTTGGTCGCATGAGGAAGCGAAGTTATCAAACTCAAGCTGATTTGATCCTTGTCGGGAGAAAGAAGCGTAACACGAAAGCAAGCTCTCAAAGCACCAACTGAGTACTGAGGTCAGCGACACCTAACCCCAAAAACCATGAGATCCGAAACGCTAAAACCCTTGAGAGACACTACACCCCAAAACAGCTTTCAGGCAAGACCACTGATCCGTCCTCGAGCTTGCTAGTGGCCGTGCTGGCATCTGCGGCAATCATTGTGGACGAAGTACGCTGTCGTTGCCTGTCACCGAAGAAATCACACAGCTGTAGCAAGATTCTGCCGGCTTTCTGGGAATGGGGCCGCGCGGTTTGACGAAAGTCGTTCTCTCGAGAAACCACCTGCGGGATCCACGCTGTGAATCTGGAGAAGCCCTGACGCAAGAAGGTAAACCCCCACTGAGTTTGCGACGCGCTGGCTCGCATGCTCCACAATCTTCACCTGAGATCCCGTGTATGCAATTCGATGAAGGGCTTGGGGTGTGGGAAGAAACCCTGCAGCCCCGCTGGATCGATGAGGGCCCTGAGATCTCCGCAAACAACTTCAGAACGGACCAGAGAGCCCAGGACCTTGGAAGCCGTTCAGGATTTAGATGGGTTTATTTGAGTTTAGGCTTAAGAGTTTAAGGGTTCGAGAGCAGGCTGGACATCCGACGCACACCATGTCCTGGTGCTGACACTTCTATCACGGACTCAGTTCGTGGCTCCCAAATATCAGCACTGTCAATCATCGCCGACACAATCGTGCGGTTCTGGTCCGTGTTCTCCAACTTCAGAATACGAACCTGCAAGAAGGATGACTCAGTCTCGAGCTAGACACCAAACCACACGGAACAGCGGTGGCACGAGCACCAGAACTGTCTGGGTTCCCTGCACACAAAGCACATAGGAATCCATAGTTGATCGGCAGGAGAAGCATGTCAAGTATCTGAGAGGGTATATAAGTCTTTTGGGGTTTAGGATCATGGGGTTTACTGGGCTGTCCCTTTAATGCTGCCTTGGATTCTGGCCTGTCCAGGATTCTAGTTGGGATTGCCTCCTCTGGCCTTATTCGTGGCGCTATGCGTCGTGTGTCTTCCTTTGCACGGCATCGCACTGCAGCCTTTTCACTAAAATTTTTGGTCCCCACAGAAACCCGAAATCCTAGGTACCCTATGGATTTTCGGCGAATCGCCAGTGACCCGTCACGCATCTCGAAACCACAAGTCCGAAAGACTCGATACCAGATTGATCGAAAGCCCGAACCCTGCTACCTAATTGCCCGACAAACCATTGACACCCTTGCGCTCTCCGCCGTCTTTCCGATTAGACTAATATATCGTATGATAAAACCCTAACTATAGAAATCTTATCCCAGAAGAACTGCCTGCAATTCGGCGTCTAGCACAGGCTTAAGATCGGCAATTCCTACACACCCGCAAAACCCTGCATGAATTTATTACAGAAAAGCGACTCCATCAACCACCGGGCCTGGTCTACTGCCCTGGGCGACTTGTTCCTGACTCTGGAAAACAGCCAAACCTGGCGGACCTCAGAGAAGGGTGATTTGAAGTCGTGCTTGTGGCTCTCAAGGGGAGTCTTTTTAGAGAGCAGATCAAGCATCGGCTGCGGGCTTTCACAGCGGCCTGAATAATTCCACCGGGGGTTTGGCAAGCTTTACAGAATACAGTAACACATTAGAGAAAAATTGCGAAGGGTATTTATCTGTAAGTCAGACCCCATGCCAGTCTGATCAGGACCTTGTCAGGTTGTTTGTTGGTTTAGTAACCGAACAGTGTGGCATTGGTTAAGCTTCAAGGCCCATAGGAGATCGGGCTTGGGGTTTAGGCTTCCAGCAATGCAAACGATGAGACGATGCCGAGGCCGGAGCGATAAGGGTGATGACGATCCACATGGCCAAGTTTGCCGCGCACACCTGAAAACGCAGAAACAAAAACAGCGAGACTCGGACTCTGCTCAATACTGGCTGTCCCATGGCATACAGTTGAAGCCTAAACCCTAGCAGAAGACGGTGTGCCCATGCGACAAAGACTCGAACATCGTGTGTCAAACAAACAAGTAGTCCACATGCGAGACCATGCAACGATGCCCTTGATCCGAGCTTCATCAGTGTTCGTGCTTGTGTGGAAAAGGAACTGTGGAGGTGATGATGCTGTTGGAGCTGTTCAACTGCTGATGAAGATAACCATGACGAGAATCATGCTTGCTACTCCCACCACTGCCACATGACTAGCACTCTACCTACCGAAACTACTAGTGCTGCTGCGCCTGCTTCTACTGTTGCTGCTGCTGCTGCTGCGACGACGACAACGACGACTTCTAATTACTCGTGCGAGGCTGGAGCTCTCGAATCTTGTCCTCGGTTTCGACTGGCTCATGACTCTCCCATCAACCTACGCGCAGTCATCAGAAACTGCCTAGAGAGTTGAGCTGGGTCTCTTAAGGGGTACATTCAGACCAGAGCTTTTGCTGCAAGGGCCGAAACCGAGTCAACGCGTCGAGCCGCACAGCAGGCCTCCCAGTACCATCCGTTGAGCATCTGAATGACAATGATCTCACGTACCTCAGAGTTTGCAATGCCCGAAACCTCAAACCTCACATTAAAAACTGCTCAGGGTTCCTAAACAAGGTTCGGGTCGAAATCTGGATTTCCGAACAACCTAGAAGTATGAGGGTCCTCCACGGCTTGCTACAGGGGCTCTATCAGGGTCCTGTACGGCTTCTCTTAGCGGTCTGCTAGGTCATAAAAGATTTTGAGATGTTTTGAGGTTATAGGCCCTGACTAAACTCTCTGGCACACCAGAATGCTCTCTTTAAATCCCGCCTGTCCGCGACTTTAAAGGCCAGAGCTTTTTGGGGTGACTTGATTGGAAAAGGTTCGAGAGGGGAGGGCGGAATTTGTCAGTCATGAAAACTGGGACAGCGGCCATAAGTCCGGCCTGGCCCGCCAGCAGAAACCTGAGAGCACTTGCGACTGCCTGGTTTTGGTGCTACGCTGTTGAGGGGATTCGCGGGCCCTATAGAGGATTTAAAAGCTTCAGGGGTTTTCGGGATGTTGGGGATTTTGGGAGGGGTTCCTTGCGCAGCGGGATTTAGAGTAATTATGCTGTTCGTTTGAAGATTTAGGGTTTCGGGTGTCAGGGCTTCGGCCTTTGGGTGTAGGGCTTAGGGGCTCAACCCGCCAAACCTGAAAGCACATGCATCCTAAACTCCTCAACGCCTACAATATCCTTATCAATCGAGGCAGTGGCCAGTACCATCGGAAGTTATCCGCCAGACAGCCCGGAATTTCGGTCACCTGCGGGTCTTGCACTTCAAAGCCCTCAACCCGGAACGGAAATCTCAATCCGCCACAGCCAGCAAGTCAAAACCGAGCCAAGCCCAATGCGCTGAACCAACTTATAATATCGCAAGCTAAAGTTGGATTGCAAGCCAAACCTCCGGATCCTCCCTCTCTCTCCCTCTCTGCCCAGTTTCGTTCCGGGAACGGCGCGAGCCCTGAATCCAGACTCCTGAACCTTCTGATGTTCGACACAGAAGCAGAATCTCGAATCCAGAGGTATATACCGTGTATCTATTTACAGAGGCATGTACACAGAAGTTCGAAGTGCATGTATACAGATAGATGTATAAGTGTAGTAGTGATGTATGAATGTATGCATGTACGTATGTAGGTAGGTAGATAGGTACGCGGGTAGGTAGGTAGGTAGGTAGGTAGGTGCCTGTGCATGTGTGTGTGTGTGTCTGTGTGTGTGTGTGCATGCGTGTGCGTGTGCGTGTGCGTGTGCGTGTGTGTGTGTGTGTGTGTGGGTGTGTCTGTGTGTGTGTGTGTGTCTGTGCATGTGTGTGTGTGTGTCAGCGGCTGTACGTGTGTATGTACGTATGTACGCATGAATGCATGTCTAGGTGTATATGTGTGCATGTATGTATGTACGTTCGAAGGTAGGTGGGTAGGTAGGTACGTAGGTACGTCAATGAATGTACGCATGTTTGCATGCAGGTGTGTGCGCATGTATGTATGCGTTTATGCATGTATGTAAGTACGTACGCAGAATGCATGCAACTAAGTGAGTGAGTAAGTATGTATGCAATATATTGTAATGTAATGACTTCTAATTTAATGTAATTGTAATGTATTGTAATGCATGCATGTATGTATGTGTTAATGTAATGTAGGTAAGTAAGTAGACGTATGTATGTACCTATGTGTGTGTGTGTGTATGCCTCTTATGCATTATTTATCCACACACACAGACAAACAGAGCTGCAATCACATTCATTGTCATGCATATTGACGCATATCTGTGCCTTCAGAATGAATCCGAATCTGGAGGGTCGTGGCTGACCCTCTGCGCCGTTCGCACCTCAGCTACAGCCAAAGACTTCCAGCATGCGTGCATGTATATATGTATATAGATATACATTTAAATCTGGAAACCTATAGATCTATATCTGTTTATATAGAGAGAGGGAAACCAGGTAGGCCCCCGCATGGCTGTTTTACGTCTCCCAAAACCCTTGTTGTGTCCTATGATCCTTGCACGTCGGCCCGTATGATCAAAGAAGCATTGATTTAAAACACGGGCGTTGCTTTGAAATACTCTCGTCCTCATACTGGATATAAGGCCCTACAGGCGGAATAGCATGCTGTAAACGCGTCCTCATACTGGATATAAGGCCCTACAGGCGGAATAGCATGCTGTAAACCACTAAAACCGAAAAACCAAAAAAACCAAAAAAACCCAAAAAACCAAAAACCAAAAAAAACAATTCTCCAGGAGACTAGTCCCCCAGATTTTTGGTTTTTTTGGTTTTTGTTTTTTTGGTTTTTTGGGTTTTTCGGTTTTAGTGGTTTACAGCATGCTATTCCGCCTGTAGGGCCTTATATCCAGTATACAAAAAATCTGGGGGACTAGTCACCTGGGAAATTGTTGTTTTTGTTCTTGTTGTTTTCGGTTTTTTAGGGTTTACCCGCCCACACCCCAGTCGTCGGTTTCCCGCGCGGAGCTGCTTGCCCACAGATGGTTGGATTTTATGCCAACCTTGTCAGACTATAGTATGTCAAAACATCGTTCTCACTGCTTAGGAAATCTAGCCAACGTAGCGCAAGGCCTTAACAAATCGCAAAGTGCCCAGTTTTCGTGGAAAGCCAATATCTGATGCTCAAAAATAGTGTCGATTCATTTGTCTATGCTCGTTTCGAATTGAACAAGCAGCTGCTATCGAATGATAATTTAGCGATTGTCTAAAGAATCCCAATTAGCAGAATCGTTTTACATATTTACGAAACATGGATAGTATACACATGAATATATATATATATATACATATACATACATATTCAACTTGAGTACGCAACCAACAAGTAAGCTGTATACCTTGTACCCTTTGATGTTAGTACGTGGGGAAAATGCTAGTTCATGCTTGACTAATAGTCATTGGTTTATACATCATGTTGCAGATGCTCGGGTACTTGTACGTGTTGAACCACAATATGTACAACGCAACCCAAAGCCAAACCGATGACTAATTAATCATTTCTCAAGTAGCAAGAGCAGGACCTCTCCTGCTATCTCGCCAATACTCATTGAGCCTAGTGCAACATTAACACATACGGATACATGTCAGATCATTTCTTATTTAAACAACATGAACTAGGTTCATTGTCTTTGAAGATGTGGACCCTAAAAGACGTAAAATAGTTAAGTGTTTTTCATTTTGGGGGATGTTGAGTATCGTTTTTTCAGTACACAAGAAATAACGGTAAGTACAAAAGGAGCAAATCATCGTGTGCTGCTTAAGGGCGGGAACATAACACATGAAATATACAACTTCAAGATGTATTCAAAGTGACTAAAGTATCGGACAAGCTGCCACTGAAATGCTATTTGCGTTGCACTGACTAGTTTCCTACCATCGGTGCAATATCAATTACATACGGTTGGTCTTAATGTCGAATTTCAACTACACGTGCAATCCACATTAGAGTATTGTTGAATATACGGTAATATTATCGCACATCAAGCATATAACAATGGCTTGCTTATTAATTATATAGAAGAACAAAATTACAATAGACAATAGCGCGGCTTAAATCCGAGATACATGTTATATCAGTTAAGATGGCATGGCAAAACAGGTATCGAGTTCAATATTGCCATGGCAGGCCGTCAGTTGGATATCAAGAAAAAGTCGAAGCGAGAACTAGTTGCATACTAGTTAGAACACCGACATAATATACAAACACGTTGTAAGCATTAAGTGCTAGGCAAGTCCGTATTCGGGCAAAGATAGTTACGCCGTTGGTAAAACACACTAACACTATTTCAATACGCACTGAGTATGCAGGCCAGTACGTAGACACGTAACAGACATCACGTGAGTAGTAACGAGACACTACTTCAAAACGCACTGAGTATGCAGGCAAGTACGTAGACACGTAACAGACATCACGTGAGTGGCAACGAGATATTTGTGGTTGAGCGATGATGAAGGAGCTATGATATGTGCATCCGACACCTATATGGGATGAACATAATACTCGATGTTGTCACCTGGCTTCGCATGTCTGCCTAACGTGCTGCATTGACAGTCTTGCCTTTCCATCAGAAGATATATTGTTGTTCATCATGACACCATACCTCTTGACGTACGTAAGTAAGCTGCCATAGAATTGGACATCCGCTTTTGGTGCCCCACTCGTACCTGCACAACATGCAAATACAAACGGTAACCCCGCATTCATCGGTATTAACGGGGTTTTCGGTTCACACCGTCTACAAGCATTCAACCAATGTACTCTTTATAGCCAAGAGGGGGCCTACCGGGTTTCCCCTTCCCTTTATATATATATATATGTTTATACTTATATACACATATGTATATGTAGTTATATATTGAGGACTGCAATTCAGAGATACTGGTACAAACTATTCAGACCCGGTGTAGTACTGGGCTGTAGGCAAATTTCCGCTCAGAGTATTGGCTGCCGAATGTGTTGGAATCGTTGTCGTCCTCTCCGACGACCCCTAACAATCCGCCCAAAACCGAAACTCCCAAAGTGCCTCACTCTAACACACGGTTTACGGTTTAGGGGCCCTGCACAAGCTAATTTCAATACAGCCCAACAAAAGCCTTGCAGTCACTACACTTCCAAACCTCAACTCAAGGCACCCTATGCAGCCCTCTGCGTTTGACGACACAGTCCACTCCCCAAACCCCAGGCACCAAAGCCCTGAAGCCTCAATCCTAAGCCTATGCCGAAGCGCAACACCCCAAACCCTAAAGTCTGAATCGTGAACATTATAAGAGCCCTCCCTATAAACCTTGAACCCGGAACCCTGAACTGTAGTCCTAATCCTAAGATCCTTACACTGCCTTACACCCTAAACCCTAAACCCCAAGCCCCGAACTTTGGCCCTAAACGGCCAGCCCATGCCCTGGGCTCCGGACCGGCACCAGAGGACGACGGGTCCGATGTTGGCTTACGAGCCGAGACTACGCCTCTCGGGCTTTGCAGGGGATTTTGGGGGATGTCCTTTGCAAAGGGCCTTGAAAGTGGGTTACGGAGTTCCTACAGGATCTTAAGGTTTTGAGTCGTGGTTTCAGGGTCGATGTGCTATAATGGTGGCCAGGTTCTCTTTTTGGCGGGCTTGTGCTAGAAAGATATGGTTCCAGTTCTGAAGTTGTAGTGCTCAAGGCTTGAGGGGGCATGCTTTAGCCCCGGGCTCTAGAACCAGGGTTCTTGGCTTCGGAATTCAGCAATGAGGGTATCAGTCTTCAGTGAGTGTTTCGGGTCTAGGATCGCAGACTTCAGGGTAAGTGTTTGGTTGGTCAGGATAATTTAAGAGTAGTTGAGGTTGAAAAAATTGGGTGTTCATGGACTCACATACGGATTCCAAAAAATTGAACAGAGTTTCTTTATTTAGACAGTTGCCAGAACGGTTTATAACAGCCTGAACTGTGGTGATATTTTGTACTCTAGTCGTACACGGACTGCAAGGGACCTCCTGGGCTTTCAGTCTTCAGGGTTTAGGCTTCAAGGCTTAGGGGCATAGAAGTTGCCGGCTGTTTGTAGTACACCTTTGCCGGGACGAGCTAATTCCCCAGGTTTGGGGGTTTAGAAACTTAGACCCTAACCATGTCCCTAAGAGCTCTCCAAAGGGAAGAACCTCGAGTCAGAAGTGTTCAGCCTTTCCGTCTGCAGCAGCGCCAGAGGAACTTGCAGGGGCCGCAATGGAAGCCTTATACTGTTTGGGCTTGAGGCCTGGGGCCGGGTTAGGACTTGCTCTCGAAACAATCTATGCATGAGAGTCGAACCACGTTCCCGAGGCTCAGACAGGTCAACACCCAAACGACCTCAGGACACTGCTGCTGGGTACTCTGTGCAGGCATGGTTCCACCTCTTTCAGATACTTCCAAGCTCTGGACGCGTCTACATCCCCGTTTGATTCTCTCTGCCACGTGATGAAAGCGGCCTCGCCTGGGCGGACGCTGCATACCATGCAATGGTGCTCAGCTCAACTCCAGCAGAATCTGTGTGCAGCGCTCGCCGTATCTCAGAAACAAGGCGAGGAAGCCTGACGCGGGCGGGAAAGGGGCAGCATCTGCCACAAATCTGAATCTGTTGCTCGGACATTAATTATGGCAGTCACACTAAGACTCTCGCCCATTGCAAACTGGAACGCTGCGGTGATTATCATGCCGCCTGCCACTGCGCAGGTGCATCCAGTTTCAAGGCGAGCATTGGCAATAACAAGGGGCTGCTTGAGTCAGCTTCACAGTGTCAGCTGTGTTGCGGCAGCAGCAGCACCACCACAAGTAACCAGTTTACATGGTACGAACCCAGGGCAGAACAGCGTTGGATGTGCAGCAACTGCCTTCTGGGCTGCATCAGCTGCGCAAGCTGTGCAGGAAGCATCCGAAGATCGGCAAACTTTTCACATCGGGGTTTCCAAGTCGTAGACTTCCGCTTCATGGGCTGGGATGAGTGCGTGGGCGGCCCGTGCTTACCTTTATCGCCCTTATAACTTTAGTCGACCAAAAGGCACTGGGGGAACCTGCCAGGAGCTACTTCGGATGAAAGCAAGGGGTTTATTCTTGAGGTCCTAGTTTTTGCCGCTGACGCAGATCTGCTACATTCTGTCAGCCTGAAGGACCAGGCAGGCATGAGAAGATATCTCGTCTGTACAATGAGCTTCAACCCTGCGGGCATCTTCCAAGATATGCTCAGCTGCACCCTTCAGAGGCCAAGACCTACTCTGCAGATGCGCACCAAACAGAAGTCTATCTATGCCCCTGACCGAAACCCTTGCACAGCGGCGTTGAGCTCTCAGAGAGCTCTGCTGTTTTCCTTATGCCAGGGTCCAACGGCGGTCGCTCTTCCGGCGGCAATGCTCCCACACCACCTGTGCACAGGTCCAGTCGACCTGGCGAGACAGTCTGGGCATAACAGGTTCCCATTGCTTAGGTACATGCTGAACCGAGGACTAATCGGGAGTTCGACATTTCCGCTAGCGAGACATCCTTGCTGTCTCCATGTTCTGCTGGAGGCTAGTGAGAAACATGCAGGACAGCAACCAAGAGAAGCCAGCTTTGCTTCGTCGTGAACCCGGCCGGGCGCCAAGTCATCTCCGACCTCTCGCTGATGCAAAGGATGATGAAGACAGCAATAGTGATGACTTGACTTAATGACCTGAGGACGATCACGATGACGATGCTTTACATAGACTGTTGAAAGCACAAAGCACAATGTGGGAGCCCTGGTGACAGTGCAAGGGCCGTGGGGTTTGGGGTCTAGACTAGAGGCCAGACATGTAGAACACAAAAAATGGAGCACGAGGTTCCACGGTCTTGAGGGTTTGATGCTCGCTTATGAACATACGGTTTTTTGATCCGCGTTCAGCAATTACTTGGAGCAGTAGCCAGACCGGAGACGACAAGCAAGATACGTCAATATGCGCTAGTCTGCACTCCGAAAACGACGTTTCCCTCCCCCACCCCCCCGCCCCCCACACACACACACACACACACACACAGATGCAGTGAGCGTGGTTGGGTCTGTGGAGCTAGAGGCCTCACGGACTTTCTGTCGGAGTCTTGCAACCAAGAACCCCGTTTGTTGCTTCCTGTGGGACCTTCGCCTTGTCTTCGTCTGAACCGGTCGGACGCCAGTCCGACCTGGCCCCTGCCCTGACTAAAAGCTTTAAGGGTTTAGGGTTTAGGGGTTTAGGGGTTTAGGGTTTGGGGTTCTACGGCCAGTCTTCTTGTTAGTTTACTTCTACGGTGGTAGCACTACATTACTAAGAGAAGAAAAGTTGTAGAGACTGTTGCGGAACTACCATGTACCATGACAGCAAGCTTTGAGAACTCGCCCCCCGGAACCTACCTAAATCCGAATCCGCAAACCCTGAACCCCAAAACCCAAGCCCCATGCGTCCTAAAGCCTCATGCCCCAAATCCTGCTTTGTCGGTAAAGCCTTATAGTATCCTTGCAGTTCCATTCACCCGCCACTAGAACCCTTTAAAGGGAACCCTGACCGCACAAAAGAAGCAAGCAGAAGCTCTTGAGCCTGGGCGTTGAGCCACGGGGATATAGTGCCAAACTGAGCAACAAAGTACCCAGCGGTCTTGCCAGGACCCCTGAAGGGCTCTTTAATAGAGCCCCTAAGCCTTATGGCCCTTAATAGTGGGTAGTTTGGGCATATTAGAGGGTATAGTCGGGGGGTCTAGGTAGGTTCTCTGAGGCCGGGCCCGCAAGACTAAGCAGACCCTTCCAAGAACCATGGAGAGACTGATAAAAGTTGGGACAACGAAACATAAACATTCCGTGGTTGCTGATGGGTTCCAAAACTTCAATGGGTGTACGGAAAATCTCGTGAGCACTGTCGGCATCCATTTTGACCACACTTGTCTTGCAAGAGCATCTGTCAGAACACAAACGGCAGCCAAACAGTGTACCACAATATAGTCCCCACAGAAGGCGAGGCCCTTCTGGATCCAGCAAACCTGGCCTGTGCCAGGGAGCCCAAGCCCGTGAACCCTCTTGCAACAAAGGCCCTTGCACGGACTCTGAAACCGAAACTCTCTAAAGCCCACAAAACCCTGTGTCCCACCGTAACGTAAAGCCCTGAAATCTGAAACAATAATCCACCGCCAGTGCAGGCCCGTCGTCCTGAGCGCCCGGCCACGGAGTCAAGCTTCTCTAAAGCCTCAGCACTGATGGGCTTTGCCACCTCAGAGTGGGAGAGGGTTTCAGTGTTTAGGGAGGGGGGAATGGGGAGTTCTTACCCGTTGTGATTCCCGCCATGCGGGGTTTCCGGATGTTGCGGTTGGGGAGAAACTGCATTTGAACAACACAGCGTTTGGCCCTTTGGGGTTTAGTTATCTTACCTTTTTGGAGGGATCCGTACGACCTGGGTGAAGTTCCCACCACACATTGACATGTTGATTCAAAGGTTTTGCGTGGCGTCGACTGCAGATACCAAAGCACAGTGACAGGCAGATAGCTCAGTGTGGCATGTCCTGCGAAGACTCAAGATGCAAACAGCCTTCTGAGAGTCCCTCCTCATGATGAAAGGAAACTGCAGCTTAGGCACACTTAGACTGCAATTGAAGAGATGCAACCATTGGAACAAGCGTGTGAAGAAGTTGCGAATGGTAAGAGTACCACTAGCAACACTGGTAACCCTGAAATCTAAATCCAGAGCACTGACCCTAAACCACCATTACAAGTGCGGTCTTCCGGGCTTCGGCCAATAGCACTTCTACTCTTGCTGCTACTACTACAGCTACAACTACTACTAATTATTATAATATTGTTGCTACTCCTACTACTCCTACTCCTACAGCTACTACAGGTACTACTCCTACCACTACCACTACCACTACTGCTACTACTACTACTACTACTACCACTACCACTACCACTACCACTACTACCACCACTACTACTACTACTACTACTGCCTAGTTAAGTCCCTATTCCGTATTCCTACTACTACTGCCTATTTCAACCGTATTAGGCATTGCACCTGCCGGGGCTCTGGAGCTTCCAGGTCAACGCTCATCCCTTCGGGGGGAAGCGTTTCGGGTCTTAGCCTGGTTTGGGGGTTTAGGGTTTTTAGGTTTTTAAGCTTTAGGGTTTTGGGGGTTTAGGGGTTAGGGGTTAGTGGTTAGGGTTTGGCTTAGGGTTTAGGGTTGCTGCATTTGCGGTTTGGCCCTTTGTGTTCTGCGTTCAGGGCTTGTGTACCTGCTCTCTGCAATGCTTCGGAGTGCATTCTGTCATAAGCCTCTAGGGCTCACCCGTAGTTTCTATGACTTCGTTTGTGTGTTGTCGTCAGACAGAAGGGTTCCTATTGCTAGATGCTGTCACTTTTTGGCTACTATCACCAACGACCGCCGCAGTCAATATTGAATTATAGCAACAGTGGTCGTGATGGTGGTGTTGGTGTGGGTGGCGGTGTATAGGTTGTTCTTTGTGCTGGTGCTTCGAAGATTTTCGGTGGTGCATACTGTGAGCCTGACATGGTTTGAAAGAAACCTATAACAGATTCACACTTCCCGAACCGGAAGAAAATGTCAACAACAGCTGCGGTCTTGCATATACCATGATCCCCAAAACCTGAACGCTGACATCCTAAAACTTCTGAGCACTGAAGTCTTGTGTCCTTTTCAAAAAACCAGAGCATTAACCCATAAGCAACTCCCTAAACTTTAAAATTGTAGGAAATGCAGTCCAACCGCACAACAGATGCTGCAAACCCCCTTTGGCAAGTCATGCGCTTGCGAGGCTGACTTCGGAGGGGGCATGAAGCTCGTGCAAAACAGAAGAAAGCCCCAAACTCTAAACCCCATTAGGCGCAACCATCAACGATTTCAGCTCCGATACAGTTGCAATGCCGTCTCGTTCCGATGCCTGTGGCACTTCCGGCAGCGCCAATCACGTCCACAGCTCCCTCGAGGAACTTGATCAGGTACCTTGGGAGGGGCTTAGCATTCATACCCACCAACAAGCAGCCGAAGTAACGCCTTATGGTGTCTCCACCCCTCGTTTCTCGACCGCTTCTGTCCGAAAGCTTCAAGCCTTGAAGAACTGCACGAAAACAGTCATGCTGTAAGATACACTGAAATCCAAACCCCAGCACTGTTGGGAGCATCGGGTTGTGTGTGGGCCGGGGGGTGCAAGTAGAGCCTAGACTCGTGATGGACTTAGTGACAACAGAGTCAGAGCCTCGTCATTGAGCGATCAGGTGCCTATTTATTGAGTTATTCCAGGTTCAGGGTTCAGGGTGTTGAGCTTTAGGGTCATTGACCCTACCTTGATTGCTGTGCGCAATGGCAGCTGACTGCTTCATCGCACAAGACGGAAACGAGGAAACGACGATTTCCATGGTGTTTGGCTGGTCGTACTGAGCTGGCCTGACATGATCTCTTTTTAGAACTAGGAAGGGCGTTTCGGGTTCCTTATACATAATTAAGGGGCAAGTCCCAGATAGTTGGAGCATGAGCTAACGTTCGGTTGTGAGTGTGTGCGTGTGTCTGTGTTGATCTGTAACTGTACCAAGATTGCGACGGAGCCCTGCCATTCACGGAGGGTTTAAGGTTTAGGGCTGCGCCACCAGTGCTTTTTATGATATGGTCTGGGCTCAGATTAACAATATGTAAGTATGTATATTCATATTATATATATATATATGTCTGTGTGTGCATACACACACATAAATTTGTTCATTGCCTTGATATGCTATTTATTTATTTATTGATCCGCAGGGCCAACCCAGCGCACTCTTTGGGACGCCGCCCCAACGACGAGAAGAATGCGGACCTCGTTGCACGTCTTACCGAAGCTTCTAGGAAGTGCTGTCCGATCGCTCGAGGTCAAGCCACTAAAAGGCGCAAAGCTAAGCCCCAACACCAAAAACCATCAAGTGGTGCTGCGATTCAAGCTTTCGGGTCATGCCCTAAAGCCCTATATAAAGTCTACACCCCTAAAGCTCCAGAATTTGCTTCCGAAAGAATCGCGCAGGGGTGAGCTTTATGCGGGTTGATGGCTTAAGCTCGGGACTTGACTTTTCAAAACCTATTCCCTTAAATCAGAAACCGATTGGCGCTTACACGTCGGTGGCTTCAGCAGAAGTTTGGAGCTGCAAGCTCTAAATGCTCTAACTTATATAGTACTCCCCTTCGTATGATGTGGCTTGCCGGCAGCCAACATAGCAGGATCATTGGTTCTTCGCTGTCCTGTCTGATGGAAACTCCGTCAGTGGGGCAATTCAAGAGCATTGAGTGCGCGTGCACGCCACGATTCCTCCTTGCAGCTCCGAGCGCACGCCATGTTCAAGATACCGCATTCAGAAGCTCCCGTCCCTCTTAAACCGTCAACCCCACCCTGACCCTAAACCGTACCATGACCCTGACCTGAAGCAATAAACCTTTCCCTAATACTAATTCTAAACTCTTGCAACTTAAACCTCACGAGCCCCTGATCCCTCATACCTAGAGCCAGAACATACAGGCTGCTGCATTGGCACGCCTTCTTGGCACCGGCTGGAGGATGACGACCGGAGCTTCGTCCTTCATGGCGTGTTGGGTCTGTTGGGTCTGCGGGCATACAGGCGACAGCTACGAGTTGAAGATGTTCTTGTGTTTTCTTGTTTGCTCATAGGACATAGGATCAAAAAGCTATCATATCCGACATGATAGCCCAAGATACTTGTTCGAGCAATAGCGACCGCGCAGAGGAAGAGGGCCTAGAACACACCCCATGAAACTGATTCAATGAAGCGCGGCCAAGCTCGAACACTGAAAGGGAAAAGGCTGGAAGACGAGGCTGAACGCGTGAAAACTTCAACTTCGAAGACACACCAGGAAGCCTCAGTCCTAAACCGGAAAGAAACTCCAGCGACTAGTCCAAATTGCGGGGCTGGTTTGGCGCTCATGTTTGGGGTTGGACGTTATTTAGCATTTGACTATTTGATGGTTTGGGGTCGTGGGATTGGGATTTATGGTTTAGGGGCAGGGCCTGGCCTTCAAAGCAAGCAGTTGCTTGGAATCAGGCATTGGCAATTGGGGGTTGAGGACTTTCTAGGATTTAGCATGGTTTGAGGAGTTTCCTGAGGTGCAGGAGAAGGGTGTTAGAGGACAGCCTTGTCTGGATGTGGGCTTTGCGCCGCAGACGACGGCAAGCCTGCGATGGGACTGGAAAGCCAAGCACCAAGCACAGCTCATCTTCAAAACAGCAGATAAAACTGGTGCGAATGGGGTCCTGTCACAAATGCACTGGGCAATGTTCAAGCACCCGGCATCCTAAAAACCCAGAACCCGTGAATGGCGAAGAGGCAACGAAGAGAGAGCGAAACCCCGTGCAACCCCCTGACCAAAAGAACACTATAGCTGGCCTCAAGTACTAAATGAGGTTTTGAGGAATACCCTACGATGATCATCATAGGGAACCGCACGAAATGTAGTACTACTATACACATTAAAACCCCATATTAAAAGCCTGCCATGGCCTGGAAGGCTCTCGGTGGTCTCTGCCTGTCAGCTGGCTTCTAAGGCTTCGGGGCTCCAGATTTGAAGGCTTTAGGGTCATATCATCTTGCGGTTTAAGGTTTTCGGGTTTCGGGCTATGCAAGTTTCTGGGCTTTGGTGCTTGAGTGGAAGAACGATTTTTCAGTGGGTCTTTTGGAGATATTGTTCCGGGTCCTTGTTGAGGCACTTGATTTAAGATACCATAGTGAGGAGCATATACTATGTACTATGCACTATGTATTCCGATTGTGGTGGGCTCTCCAGGAGGGGGTTTATCGGGCTGCGAGCATACCAAGTAATTCCGGCAGCTACGTCCTGGAGGCCGAAATGCCGAACAAGAAATGCGGGTGACAGAGTCTGGTGTCTAGCGCGGAGTCTCGACGAGACCATACAGCAAATCCTTAGGCACCAGCCCGATAGTGCTTAAACCCTTCACCCGAAAGTCAACACACACCCACACACGACACCTATAAAGGAATACTGCAGATCCGAACCCTGAAGCAAGCATCTTTTGGGTAAGTAGATGCAAACACATGTACGTACGTACATATGTACCTATGTCTATGTCTATGTCCATGCTGATGTCCATGTCTATGTCTGAGTAAGTCAGCAAGTAGAAGTAAGTAGCTATGCAAGCGAGTAGGTTAGTATGTATGTGTATATATATATATATATGCAGGTGTGTACAGTTAGATAGGTAGATGGATAGACATTAGCTAGACAGATAGACGGGGAGAAGGACTGATAGATAGGTACGTAGATAATTGGTTGGCAACAAATACATAGATAGATAGATACATAGATAGAGAGATGGATGGATGGATGGATGGATGGATGGAGGGAGGGAGGGAGGGAGGCAGGGATAGATAGATAGATAGGTAGGCACACAGACAGGTAGAAATGCAGAAACGGATGCGGACTGTGATAAAAATAACCACAATTCAAAAAAACAGGTGGGCACATTCAGAACACACACACACACACGCACACACACACACACAGACGGACGGGGACGGACAGAGAGCCCCAACAAAAGTCAGAAATTCAACATGGAAGCCCAACTCATGTTCACGGGCGCCGCTGCCTAACCCGACGGGCAGCATTCAATTCTGCACCCCCTGCCTCCACGGGGCTGTTGAAGGCATTCTTCGCAGCTTCAAGATATCTTGCAGCTGAGCATGTGCTTGAGGTTTTTGGGTCTCGGGTGCAGGGTTCGGAGGTTGGGGTTAGGTTAGGGCTTTAGGAGGCTTTGGGGTATAGCACATGCGCGTTTCGTGATTCGGGTTCAGCTGTTGCTACGTGTGTGGGGTCCTAAGAAGGTAGTACCGCGAGTGACCCGACAGTTTTAAGCTCTAAATTACACATGCAGTGCAGCAGTCGGCCATGCAGCACCAGAACACTTGCTCTCCGAGGCGCCTACCGGGTACTTTCGTGACTGAAGAGTTGGAACAAGATTTAGAGCATAACTGCAGGACTATGTAATATGCAGAACGGCAAGATACTGAGAAGCAAAGGGTGTTGCACAAGGACACCTCTTCCTGAAGCCTCCTACCTTCAGACTTTCAATGGGTCCAATGAAAGCATCTGGGACGGGCTTTCCGGCTCGAGCCCGAATTCCCAGACGCCCAACCCCAAGCCCTGAATCCGAAACGCCAAACCAGGAAGAAACGGCACGAAGCCCCGGGGCAGTGTAGGGGCACCTTATGCAAGTCCGCCGATTCAGACCGTCGTGAAGCCCGAACCCTATGGACCCAGTTATAGGAGCACAAAACATAGCTCGAGAATATGCCTGTCAAGGCAATGTTCCCGAAAGGGGGAAGTTTCAACAGCTTGTGTTTATGCGCAATGGGTCCGAAGTAGAAGCAAGCCCTAAAGCAACCCCTGAATCAAGCCCAATTTAGCACAGCGGGGACCACCCTGCATCACTGCCTTTGTTCGCAATCGCTTCAGGAAGATTTGCCTTTACATGCCCTTTGGGCAAAATGTGTCCTGGTATTCGGATCTGTGTCAAAACTTGGGCTCCTTGCTAGAATTCTGTCGAGTCGGTCAACATTTCTCACTGTGGGGAACCCGCAAGGAACCTCCATGTGGCCCAGTTGGGCTATACTGTCCATGTCCGAACCTCGTTGTCGATTCCTTCTACGACGTGCCATCGTCTGCGGCCACAGCGGGCAGGTGTGGCTCTCTCGTGGCCATGACCAGGCTTTCAGCAACTGGACAGCAGAGGCCAAAGGCCTCTCACCGCGAGCCTCGCTGCAAGAATGCACCGCCAAATGTACACTCCTGTGTACACGCATATGCAAGATGCACGTGTGAGATACACATGTATTGTGTGCAATGTGTCTATCTGTCTATAGCGACGTAGCTAGCTGGCCACTGCATGCCTACACGTAAAGCAAAAATGCGGCAGGACCACTGCAACCCAGCCACCAGAGGAGCACAGGCAGCCTTCTAGAAGTACCGTGAGCTCATTGCCGCGCAGGCCCATGAGTTGCCAGCAAAGTGGGTCGAATGCCTGACTTGCGGGTGCTCGTTGATTGATGGGTTTGCTCAAAGTACGGGGACGAAGAAACGAAAAGAGAGCTTGAGCGTAGGCTGCAAGAGTGGCCTTCAGACCATGCGACCAAGTTGCTGATTATCGGCGAGGTTTCACGTTGTCCTCCAAGCAAGACTTTCCAGCAAACAAACCCTCCACCCAACAGATCATGAGACGTGGCAGTGCTGACGAACAGTGCAGCGACCTACCATTGTTCCAATCATGACTTGACCTCAGGAAAACTCGAACCACATGATGATCCCTAAAACACAGCACAGCCGCTTCAACAATTCTGAGGAACATTCCTGTGCACCTTCTGTGCCACATGATCAAACACTCTGCCTTGAAACTCTGCTCCGACTATTTGGGGGCACTGTATTGTTGCTATGTGCAGTCGGTCATGCCATGGCCGTAGTTCTCAAGGTCGAATCGCCGACGTCGAATCTCAAAGCATCCTAACAGAAAACCCAGCTTTCCAAATCCCTGTTTCTAAACCTCCGAACCTGAACCCCAACACCATTCAGAGTCGGAAACCCAGCCACAAATTCAAAGCTTCACCCCAACACCCCCAACCGAACCCAAAGCCGAGCCTTACGGGTCTTCTTGCTTTTTTGGGGCTGTAAGGGTTGAGATGTCAGAAAAACCCTAAGGGCCTAATCCTGAACCGGAGGCAACCGGGGCTTGGGGCTCCTCTCTGGCTGCACAGACGGGATGAATCGCCCGGTTTTGTCGAAGACCTGGGCGCCAGCCACGCTAAGACGGACGGTTCTGGAAGCGGGGTTCGGCCCTGGCCTGCAGAATTCCAAGCCTCTGCAAAGTTGCTAGGTACTCTAGGGACCCAAGAAAGCACATAAGCATAAGCATTTTATGGGGATATCCCGACCTGACTGGCCTTCTTTATAAGAGGGTTTATATGGGATATCCCTATCCTTATTTTTTGCTTATGTGCTTTTTTGGGGCCCTGTTACTCCTCGATATCATTTGCAGTTGGCATGGTGCTGCATGAACCTCACTATGTAGCGGAGAGCTGGCTCCAAGAATTCAAACTGAACCTGCGCGATGTATCACTGTACGTCTGCACTACGTGCACATCCGCGGCCAGGCCGTGTACAATTTCCAAGCCCGCTGGCTCAACACTCTCAGGCTCCGACATATGTCACCTGGGTTGTGGCGACTGTTCAAAACTGAAGCTTAGTAGAGGCGAGCTTTTGGGGTTGTATTCGACTCGCACGAAACTACGTACCCTGGACGGAAACCAATCACAATTCAAAAACAACACCCGATAGCCGATACCAGGCAATAGTCAATAGTCCTTACGTGGCCTTATGCCACAGCAAGTTTTATGCACACGAAACGGATGCAACATCGTACATAACTATCATGTCAGGGGTCAGGCACGAAGACAGGAAAACAGAGAACGTGCAAAGCCCACACGAGGTTACAAGGTTTTGGAGATGTGCACCCAGAACACACACAGACACGCACACACTATCTACCGTTACGTATAATATATATATATATACATATACACGTATATTTATTGACTGAGTTATTAATTTATGGTAATGTATTTCATCAATTATCTATTTCTTTCTGAATACGCACATTTTGTATATGTACATGCTTGTAAAGAGTCGGCAAAGGGGTGTGCAGTCCAGAACTCGACACACATTTCGCGGCATTGCGGGCGGCCAATCCACAGCAATAAAAATAATAACAATGCAGCATGTATCATGTTTCCAGTATCCATACTACCATCACCACCGTCACCACCATCGGCATCGTAGTCTTCCGCTTCATCCACCGGCACTAACTATCAGCCCAGTAAGTAGAAGTTTATGATAGCATGTGCCCGTGGTGGTTTGGGACAAGAGCTTCGGGTGACCAAAGCCAGAGCACGGGTCGGCTCAGGGTTCGAAGCTGACTAACGTAAACTTCGAAGCACATACTCACATTCGTGCTGTGTGGTTCAGGAACGATGCAGGCTCCTTTACGGCTTCCTTTAGGGTTTGGGATGGTTTGGGGGCATGCCCATCGGCCTTGAGTTGTGCTCCATCTCCGTTGAGCCATTCGCGAATGTCGTCGTTTGTCCCCCATTTTCCCTCCTGCACGGAAGAGACTATAAACCAGACTGCTAAACCCTCAACCCCAAAACCTTTGTATGCATCAGTCTTCATAGTGCTGAATGTTGATGGGTGCAAGCCAGGCTGTCCTCACGCTTCCAGTCCCTGTAGTTGTCGTTGTCCACAAGCTGGCAGCGATAGCCTGAGCCCAAAACGGTGCCACAGTGACGAGACACTGGGCGGAAGCCTGATCTCCAGCTTGCTGATGCACTGAGGCTGCCACGCATTGCCAAGCGGATGGTGAACCTGCAGTCCCAAAGCTGATTTGCACTGTATGCGCACTTTGCATGTCCATGCTGCAAGCATTTCTGTAGCTGGTGAGCAAGCGGGCAAAGTCCACATGGGATTGGTTCTATGAGATTGGACACGGCCGAAAAATACCAACAATTTTCCTGTCGGGCTATATACATTGGAACCTTCCTCCGACACACGCATACACAACAACCGCAGTTATCTGAGATGTTTCAGAACACGATCAGAAACCCTTGAAAGGGTCCTCGCAGGCACCACCCAGAAATCCCAGGCTAGAATGCTCAAGTGTCTTCAAAGGTTGCCGACGAGCAGCAAATCATCAGCGTCTCCTGAAAATGCTTCATCAGTCAACATGGACAGAATCCGCAGCGCAAGCGATAGAATGCATCCCCAAGCCATGTCTGTACATATATACATTTGTTTTAATCATACAAGAAAAGTATAGAAAAATGTGCGTTTACATTTTACATACATGAACAACGCTGGCTTCTGAACGAAACAGCGTTAGCCCATGTTAACCCTACACTCGGAAGCCTCACTTCGAGATTGGACGCCCGCGAACTTAGGAACATATCTTCTACCGCCCCTTTGGGTTTGGGCCCAAGGCTTGCAGGGGTAACCAGGCCTGCTCATTACCAACAACGACAACAACAAACACCACAACCACAACCACAACAACAAGACAAGAGCAGCAGCAGCAGCAGAAGAATAAGCAGCAGCAGCAGCAGCAACAACAACAACAACAACTACAACTCCTTCTACTATCCCTGCTGCTACTCCTGCTACTACTCCTGCTGCTACTCGTGCTCCTCCTCCTCCTCCGCCTACTACTACTACTACTACTACTAGTACTACTACTACTACTACCACTACTACTAAAACCAAAACTAAAGCTAATGCTGATGCTATTGCTATTGCTTTTGCTACCACTACCGCGACCACTACCACGACTACGACCACGACCACAACAACAACAACAACAGCTTCTAACTACTACTACTACTACAACTACTACAACTACTAGTACTACCACAACAGCAACAGCAGCAGCAGCAGCAACAACAAGAACTCCTGCTCCTACTCCCATATGCAGATGTCAACGACTGTGACTGTATAAAACCTGTAGAACTGGTGATGCTTTGTGCTTTCGTTGTCGTAAGCATCATGCAAAAAGCATGACGACATCTGGCGGTGTGTAAAAAAGCAAGTCCAACCCCAAGCAACGCGCCTGGAAATCGGACCTCTTGAGTCCAAACTGCTTGAACTTCCTGTGAAACTTCGCAACCCCACTTCACCAGACGCACCCTGTGAAGCCGTCCAATGCATGCACGCTAATGTGCGCACGCGCTGGACTTTAAGGGTTTCGGGCCCAGGAGCAGCCAAGCATCGCTGGTCGTCCACGACGGGGCAAACGATGACCTTGGCCTTGAGGTCCGAGGGCACCGGTGACAGCACAGCTGTCCTGACAAAGGGAAAGGACCCAGCTTAGGAGAAATAGGGCTTCGGGTGATGTTATGCACCAAACCCCTCCGGAGAGCCTGTTCTTGCAGACGCCCTGTGGCTGCAGTCCGTGGCTCTCATAGAAGTCGAAGGCCCTGTGATTGGAGTTGTGGGTTTAAGTGCGAAGCAGGGTTCAAGGCTTCGGTGTTGGAGTTCAGGTTCAGCTTTGAGAATAAGGGTGGGTCTAGAAAGCAGATGTTCAGGGTGCAGTCAGGTTGAGGAGAGCAGTCAAAGTACAAGTAAGTGCCACCAAGCTCCCGAAGCCCTATGTAAAGTCTAGGGCGCGGGGTTTACGGGTCCCGGGTTTAGGGTCCACGATCTGCAGCTTCCAAGGATTTGGGGCTAATCGTTTGGGATGGAGGGTCTGGGCTGCATGCTGCTGGCTGGCAGGAGGAAGACAGTCTCTGCCGGCATGACAAGACTAAGACTACTTTCGCAGTTTTTGGATGAAGGCATGCAGCTTCAAGTGGTGACTGTCATGGCTTCATGGTTGACCAGGACCTACTTTTGCAGGATCCCAAGTCGGTCACGGATGTAACGTCGAATTCAGATTCCACAGCTCAGCGCCCCTCCTCCGCACGCCATCCCAATCAAAGCCCTTTTTGGTACCTGCCAAACGATGACAGGGCAGATCAGCGTGGGTTTTCAGCTTTGGCTGCTGATATGTTTGGTTGAGGGCTCGGGAATCGGCGCTAGTACGAGTTTGAGGCAGGTCCGGTGCATGCCTAAAGCTTGCTTTTTTGTGGAATGGGGGCGAAGGTCCTGAGTAAGCATACCCGTATAAACACAAAATATCTGCAGCCTTACCAACTCTCACGATGTTTACACTAATTACGCGCCGGGGCTGTAGGGCTGTAGGGTTGTAGGGCTTGGGGATAAGGATTAGGTAGGGCCAAGGGCTGTAGAGATCGACTCCCAGGTTCTGGCAACGCATGCCATGTCATATTACAGTGATGGTTCAGGAATAGGGCTGTGAAGTTCCGATAGGGTTTGGGTTGAGACTTCAGGCTGTAATGCCGACCCTGATGCGTGCCGCTTCCCCTCCTGAGTAAGGGGTATACAGTCGCAGGAAGGAGGCTGGTATTATCGTTTATACGGGGTCGTCCACGTTCTGGCTTCCGTCTTCGCACTCAAACTTCGGCCGAAGCCCTGAAACTCAGGGATCCGTTGAGGCCTCCTTTGCAGGTTCCTGTTAAAGTTTTTGTTGAACCCCTAAGGCTGAAGGTATAGGAAAGAGTTCTACTCGTAAGGGAACTAGACACGGCCCTGTACCCTGGCTCTTGTTACCTTGACCTTACGATGTCTTCGAGAGACCTCTAAATCGGACAATCTTCGTTCCTGTCAGGGACCCTTCATTAAGGTTTAGGGCGTAGGCGCCTGAATCCGAGCTCGACGAAAGCTTTTCGGCGTAGAGCTGACGTCGGCCTGACTGGTTTAGTGTTTACGTTTCGGGATTTAGATATTAGATTTAAGGTTGATGGCGACACGAACCCACAACATGGCCATCTGGCCTAGCCTTTTCTGGGTTGCCAAAAGATCTTCAGAACTGCCTTAGAGTTTCGTTTCCCGTGTCGCAAAATACTACATCAAGCATGAAATGCTAAACCTCTCCAAGAACAGCTTCTTCAGGGAATCTGACGATCCAAGCCTCATGACCCTGCACCCTGCCGCCAGAGGCCTCATGTGCTAAACGTATAAAATGGACTCCTCGTCGCAGCCGTTACCCTCTAGCAGTTTGCCTTGTGTCGTTGGGGTGCTCGGGTCGACTTGAAGGATCGAACCAACGCTGCAATGTCTCAGCACAATGTTACAATATACAGTGCCACGTGCCAAACCTGAGCTCCGAGTGTATGCCCTGGCATAGGCTCTTTGCCAAGGAGCTTTCTGAATAAACAGTCCCGACGTTCGCGCAGTTGATGACAACCTCTTTCGATGGCTCATCACGTTTTTCGATAGCCCTTGATGCTTATACAGATTTCTGACCTCCACTGCCCAATCGGAAACAAGGCATCAGCAAGCAGATGTGTTGTCACTGCTGTTGTTGTCGCTGCTGCTGCTGCTGCTACTGTACTGCTGCTGGTTCCGGCTAGGGTTATGGTGCAATGTTTGCTTGATGTTGTTGTTGTTGTTGTGGTTGCTGTCGTTGTTGTTGTCGTTGTTGTTGTTGTTGTTGTGGTCGTTGTTGTTATTGTTGTTGTTGCTGTGGGTGGGGTTGTTGTTGCTGTTGATGACGATGTTGTTGCTGTTGCTGTTACCGTTGCTGTTACCGTTGCTGCTGTTGTTGCTGTTGCTGTTGTTGTTGTTGTTGCTGCTGCCGTTGCTGTTGTTGCCGTTGCCGATGTTGCTGTTGTTATTATTGTTGCTATTGCTGTTGCTGTTCCTTTAGTGTTGGTGTTGTCGTTGGTGTTGTTGTGGTTGTGGTTGTTGTTGATGTTTGTGGAGCTGTTGTTGTTGTTGATGTTGTTGTGTGTCCTTGTGTTATTGCTGTTGCGGTTGGTGCAGATGTTGATGCTCTTGTTATCATTATTATCAGTCTTCTTCTTCGGGTCATTACCCTTGTTCTGCTTATTGTTTTTGTTATTGTTCTTATTCTAGTTGTGCTTTGTTGTTCTGTTTGTTGAACATGGTGTTGCTGTTGCTGTTGTTGGTGGCGGTGGTGTTGCTGGTGGTAGTGCTGTTGACGCTGCTGTTGGTGTTGTTGTTGCCGGAGGTGGTTGTTGTGGTGGTGGTGGTAGTGGTGTTGTTGGTGGTGTTGTTGGTGGTGTTGGTGGTGGTGCCGTTGCTGCTGTTGCTGTTGCTGTTGCTGTTGCTGCTGCTGCTGTTGATGTTAAGTGCTGTTGCCGTTGCTGCTACTGCTGCTGCTGGCGCTGGTGCTGGCGTTGTTGCTGTTGCTATTGCTTTTACTGTTCCTTTGGTGTTGGCGTTGTTGATGTTATTGTGGCTGTGGTTGTTGTTGATGTTGGTGGTGCTGTTGTTGTTGTTGGTGGTGGTGGCAATGCAGTTGCTGTTGTAGCTGTTGTTGCTTGTTGTTGTTGTTGCTGCTGCTGCTGCTGCTGGCGTTGGTGGTTTTGTTGTTGTTGTTGTTGTTGTTCATGTTTTTGTTGTTATTGATGCTATCGTTGCGGCTGGTGCAGTTGCTGATGCTCTTGTTATCATTATTATCATGACTCTTCTTCTTCCCGTTATTGCTCTTGTTTTGGTTGTTGTGTTCGTTAGTGTTCTAGGTATTTTTGTTGTTCTTGCTGTCGAACATGGTGTTGCTTTCGCTATTGTTGATGGAGGTGGCGTTGTTGGTGGTAGTGCTGCTGACATTGCTGTTGGTGGGTTGCTGATGTTGTTGTTGTTGGTGGTCCTTGGTGGTGGTGGCGATGATGTTGGTGCTGCTGTTGCTGTCAAGTGCTGTTGCTGTTGCTGCTGCTGCTGGTGCTGCTGCTGGCGCTGGTGCTGGTGCTGGTGCTGGCGCCTGCTAGTGCTCTTGTTCGGATTTGCGCAGTGCTGGCTCCGTTCTCTGTTACAAGTTGCTAGTGTATCGTCCGGAGAAGGTAAACCCAGTGTGGCCACGTCCGTTAACCAGCATCTCGCCGGCAGCCCTGGCAAGGTTGAGTGGGTAACCTCTCACCGCCTCTTACCGCTAGTACCAGCATAAGGAGGGGTCGTAGTCGCAGTCGTCGTCCTGCTGCGTAGTGGTAGTGGTATTGGTGGTGGTATTAGTGGTGGTGGTAGTGGCAGTGGCAGTGGCAGCGGCAGTAGTGGTGCAGTGGCAGTGGCGGTGGTTGTGGTGGTCGTCGTGGTGGCTGTTGTGATTTTGGTGATTGTGGTGGTTGTGGTGATGGTGGTGGCGGCAGTTGTCCATAGTGGTAGTCGTCGCACGGAGCATGCTTCCTGAAGCATGGCTTAGGGTTTTGGTTTGACCGCTGGTTTCGGGTATAGGGGTTGAAGATACATAAAGACTCGACTTGTGACTTGGTGCGGCGCGGTCTTTGCAGCAGGCTTCTTCCGGACCTGTGGTGGGTGAAACCATACCCCAAATTACATGCTTCGCATTATGGTGTATCGCTTACACTGTTCGTTAGGCGACTTGGACTGCTTAGCTGACAGCATGCGAACTGTCTGGTGTGTGTGTGTGTGTATATATATATATATATGTGCGCGTGCCTCCAGCCTGAGCATGCAGTACCTGTGGGCGTGTCATGCTGTCATGTGTGGCCATCTTATTGGTGCTCCGGCGCAGCACCAATAGCATCCAGGAAAAAACATGAAGCCGGCACGGCACCAGCAGCACCAGCTTTGACAAGCAAGGATTCTTTCAGGGTTCGTTCAGTTTGGGAATTAATTACGACTGACCCTAGTTACCCTAGTTTAGATGATTCTGCTTGGTGGCTTCTGCTTCAGGAGGCTGCGAACATGTCATGCCTGCCCTGTGTGCCACTTGCAGTACTGCTCCTTGCTGCCCAGCGACAAGGTCCAGCTGTAGCTTTCCGTTGCTGACGTCCCCTCAGGCACCATCGTACAGCTGCCCATAACAAACAGTGTGTCGGTTGACTGCATGGCTTCCGCTGTTCTAAACTGTAACCCCCAGAACTCCTACACAACCCCTGCGAGGCCAACGAAGCCCTAAAGCCTTCTAAGCCCTAAACGGGCCGATTCCATAGCCAAGCTGCAATCTCCGACAACTTGACTGTCCTCGAGCTTAGCTGCACCTGCTGGGCACATTCCTAACACCCCACATTCTGAACACAAAGCGCTCTACATGTTGATACAGAGCGTACGGTCCTGCAAATGACGGGTGCCCTGTCAGCCAGGTGGCTTCAAGAAGGATCTGCAGCTTCCTTAACAATATGCATGGTAAGCCAGACGGCTTCGGGTAGGGTTTGTCGACCTTAGTCACGATCAGATCGTGCCACCAATGAACTTCCGGTGCTGCCGGGTCGCATGCGCAATGCATCCCTTGCCTTCAAACGACCCCTGAAATGTCTTTGATCATCCTTGCCACCCTATATACACCCAAGTGCCTGGGCCCACGAGTTGAATCTCTTTGAGAGGGATGGCTGCACTTTTCGCGACCTCTCGCTTTAGCTCACCTCGGTAGACGATGGAAAACTGGATTCAGGCCTCTTTCGTGAATGTGTAGAGATACCTTGGGCAACCCCAAACCCGCTTCGAGGGTGTAGGGATTGCCGTACAGCATTCGGGGGGTTCGATTTTTGGGGTGTGCAGGAATTGACAGTTTGGAGCAGAACCTGACCATGCTTTCCCATACTTCCTATCCCAAATACATCGAAAGGGCCCGAAAGTGCATACGTTCTTCGGGACTGCTCGTGCATTTTGGTCGCAAACCGCTACCTTGAAACCGTAACGATCGATCTGATTCAGTCGACGTCCGATGTCTCATCACTAGCCGGCGACTGAAACCCCGGCAAGTGCCAGAAGCCTCCGCCATCTAAGGGCTCAGGCATCCGGGCCGCATCGCGAAACGTAGCCGGCTGACATGCTCTCCTTTCCTATACTAGACGAGTCTTAGGCACGAACAGAACCTGCAGTTGCGGAAAGCTATACACAAAAAGTCACTGCCCCAATGTCTGCAACAGAGCTTACACTCTGAATCACAAAACCTACACCTTGCACTATTGACCCTGAAAGGTTAAACCCTTAAAGCCTGAAGACTTGAAGCTCTGTAGACTTGAAGGCTTGAGGCGGGAAATGAAGGCTCAGGTCTGAAGTTTGGGGTTGAGCCCTAGTAACAAGGCAAATCCTATTTCGGCTGCTTGCACCACAGAGCGCTGTTGAAATCTGTCCAGGTTGCTGATCTGTTTGGTGTAGGGCACAGACCTCAGGTCTCCACGCCTACCCCGATCGGAGAAGCGAATAGACTACGTGTCGCCTTTCTGAGCCTCCCACGCGGTACTTCAGCTTTCAAACCACGCTCCCACTTCACGAAAAAACTGCAACACTCTCCGAAGCCGGCTTTGCGGTTTTGCTGTCTCAAGACCAGCCCAGCACCAGACGTCTATCCCTGGATACATATTGAACTTGGGATTAAGATCATAGACCTGGAAGCCCAGGAGCAAAGGTTGAAGGGCATCGCCGCTCATGCGGGAAACCTCGACCTCCTTGGCTTTTCGACAGGAGCCCTAAGCACTAGACACCCTAGAATCCTAGAAGCCCTACATTCAAGCGGCCCTAAGCGCTCAAGAAGCCCTAAACCCAAAGCACCCGAAGTCTTAAGACCCCCTATATTCGAAATAAGACCCAAACTTGACGCTGACGCAGCTTGGATTCTTTCTGACTGCCGGGGTCCGAAACCCTAGGTTTTACGGCTTTAGGGCTCAGGCCCAGGCCCTAACCAATGTAGCCAATGTACAACTTTCTAGATCCGAGATGGGAAGACTGCCCTGCCCACCAGAACTGCAGCGAAGCTACGATCAAACCCCTGGTGTCTGTCGGCGCTGCCGAAGCACCGATCAAGTGCGTGATTTCTGTCGGCGCCGCCTGCGTTGTTGTATACAACTACTGGATAGTCCTTGGTGTTCGATGCAAACCTCTCTCTTTCTCTTTCTCTTTCTCTCTATCTCTATCTCCATCTCTATCTATCTTTATATATATATCTCTCTCTCTCTCTCCGATCTATCCATCTATCGGTCGATTTATCTATCTCCATCTCTATCTATCTATCTTTCTTTCGATATATATATATATATATCTCTCTCTCTCTCCCGATCTATCCATCTACCGGTCGATTTATCCACCTATCTCTCGATCTATCTGTATATATATATATGTCTATATTATATATATATGTATATACACATGCATACATGCATACGAAATTACATGTATACATATAAACAAGTACATACATATCCATCCATCCATGCATGCATATCGCACATATACATATACACACTCAGACACACACACACACATGCACATGTGTATATATATATATATACATACATACATACATACATATACAGGTACATGCATAACATAACATAAACCAACATAACATACCCTTCATACGGGCATACAGGCATACATACATATGTATATGCGCATATCTATGTCCATTCATATACGTACGTGCTTGGTGTACATACTAGCTACTGGTTGTTGCTTATGCAGGTACACAGAAACACAGCTATGCGTGTACACACATATGTGTATATATGGTCACGCGCTCCGCGGCCCCCCCCCTCCCCCCCCCTCCATGGTCTATGGTCCAGGATGCCCCCCCTCCTGTGGGATGGAGTGTGGGTTCCCTCTTCCCCCTGTGGGGTGGTTGTGGGGGTTTTGGGGTTTTGGGTCTAGCTTAAGCTTTTGAAGGTATAAGGCTTCAAGTCGACAAGGGCCTAGGGAGGGTTTGGGATGCAGGTTCGTTAGGGTTGACAGTTTATGTCTGGTTTAGGCCTAAAGCCTGCATTTACGCGGGGTTTAGGGTTGGGTCTAGGGTTTGAAGCTTAGGTCAAGGTTAATAAACGCAGGAGCAGGCGCTACTGCTCTACGTTATAGGATTTATAGCTTGCGTAGGGCTTGTGTACTATGCTGGCCTTGTCTGTGACGCCTGGCCGTTTCTCCAGCTGCAGCTCCAACGGCCCCCACCCCTCTCCGCACACGCCAGCCCCCCCCCCCCACCCCGTACCAGACCATACCATTGGGGGGGGCGGGGGGGGGGGGGCTGGGAACGCCAGACGCCTGACCATATATATATATATGTGTATATACACATATTGTGCGTGTATATATGTATATATATATAGAGAGAGTATATATATATATATGACGAGTATACACATACATATACTCATAATTCCATACACATAAACAAAAAGCATAAGACAGAAAGAGAGGCTTCTCACAGCGACTCTCAAAGCAGTGCAGCCTCCGACAGTTTAAGTTGTGGTCGGACCGGAGTGAAGGAACCCACAATCCGAAACTCCCAAACTCCAAGCTTGCAAACCCCAACGAATGAAATTCAATCGCAACCCGTGCCGACACCCAGAATCCTATTACCCCTTAACAGACTCCGCTGCACCCGTACGACTCTGGGGCTGGGGTTTATTTTGGGGCCTACAGGGGTTGTTAAACGAAAGCCCGAAACCTCAAGCCTACATGAAACCGTCTGGACTTTGCGAACCGCACCTTGCTTCTTTTCGATTTCATGGACTTGCCCTGCGACCGCGGACCTCAGGCAGTGAATGCGTGCTAAACCTTGCAGTCTAGAAAGACGTTACAGTCTAGATTTAGCTCAGACTTGTTGACCAATTATGACGACGAAGAAAACTGCTGCTCTTATTCTACTCAGAGGAACGGTCATCAACACCGGATAATTAAATACAAACACAGTCACACTGCGAAGCACGAGTACAGAAAACAATAAAAAAAGCAATGAGCGTCAACTCACATCAACCATTAGATGAGCATGAAGCGGCTAAGCTTCGACACCGACCGGCCATCGAAGAAACCTTCCGCAAAGGGCTTTCGAGTCGACTTTCGAGTGTACGGCCGATACGAATGGATTGGGTTCAGGCAGGGATGGTTCTCACTGCTTGCAATGCATGCTCCGTGTTGTGGAGAGACCCATTCGATGCAATTGCCGAGTTGTCGAGAAAGCTATATTTCCAGAGGATCTTCTCCGAACGTACGCACCCTTCTGCAGAAACCCAGGCCCGAACCAATTGGCCCACACTTCCTGAAGAAGAACTTCCAATTAAGAATTAAGGATGCTGAGCATTCAGCCCGTGAAAAAAAACGGATTCCCTGTCAGGGCACATTTGGGAAGATCGCAGAGCCGAAATCCTAAATACCCCTGTAGAGCAAGCTCAAGTGAACCCTTATCTTAAAGCAACCTTGAAGGAAGCGTTTTGTTCACCGATAATAAATCAACCCTATAAAGGGAGTCCGAAAAGACACCCTGAGGGGAATCCCCTTAAAAAAGGCAGCCCTTAAGGCACAGCCAACTCTTTCCCTGAAAGGACTTCCCTTACAAAAAGGGAGCCCTGAAAGCGCCGAGTCTCGCCGTGCGTTTGTCACCGTCTCCCGCGCGGCCCGGAGGCCGACCTCTCAGTCAGAAACAAAGGCGGGCCTTAGGGGTTCTGACAATAGGGGCCGTAATAATTAGGATAGGGGTTCCTTTGAAGGGATCCCTAAAGGGGTCCATGAGGGATCTATAGTGGGTTCTGTGGTATAGGGGCCTTAATGAATAATTAGACTATGGTTTTGGGGTATATTATACTATAACTATAATAAGGAACCCCCAATGTTGGAGGTTCGTGGTTAGTTAGTGGGGTTATAAATAAGTCCCCTGATATCGGTTATAGATATAGTTACCCTGCTTATGAGGTTTTCAACAGGCTCCATAAGGGGCTTAGGGTTCGATTATGGTTTGGTCTAGGGGGGCCTTATACTAATTGGGATAGGCCTGCTGTAAGGGTTTCGGGGTGTGGGGGGTTCTAGGAGTCATAGTCCATGAATATAGTTGAAAGCTCCGTCTGACCACAACACCGTTAGCACGATGCAGAAACAAACCCTGCTCTCGCTATTTCCATGTCAAGCACTATAATATTTCATAAGTTGGATACCGTCGAAGCATCCCTTTAGCAACCGTTGAAAGCTTACCGGGCTCGCCGCAAGAGTTGGCTGCCAAACGTCGCAAGGGTTATTCCCGACCCTTGTAATACGAACTCGCCGAAAATGGAGCCCCAACTAAAAGGGCGCCCCCGCACACACTCACTCACTGACCCACCCGCCCATACCCACCCACGCACGCGTACATACACACACACACACACGCACGCACACACACACACACGCGCGCACACACGCACACGCACACACACACACAGAGAGAGACCGTCGGACCGTCTGACCCTGACCCTGAACGTATACACCCAAAAATCCCGTAACTTTAAGCACGTTTAAGTACGCCAAATACAACCAACATAAAACCACCACGGAGGCCTGCCTGCAGTGCATCCAGATCCTTCTCAAGCTCGCGCAGAGAAACACTGGACTGCAGCCGTTCAATGAGGACCTGATAGAAACCAGCAGATACCGTTGGGGTAAGGACGCAGACATGACGGTTTGGGGCATAGGGTGTGGATGTGATGGGCCGGTACGCCGCAAATGCAGCATATTGCAGAATTTGCACAGCATTGAGTGCGGGCCATGGGCTTTTCAGAAAGTAATATACACTCCCTGTATGCATATACTCGAATATGCCCTCAAACCCATGCTCATTATTCCTACCTTATAGACAAGGCTCTCGCAATTGGGAATTCCTAGCTTTTCCTCAACCAGAACAGTCTTACCACCCCATGAGGTCGCAACGGAGCTGCGCTGCCTTTTCGTGGCTGCCTGCGACTCCTGCACATAGGATAGGATAGGGTTCAGCGGTTTAAAGTTCTGCTCCGTGGATCATGGCAATCCATCATATACTTAGACATAAAGTCATCGTCTCTAGCCGACGCTAGCCGGTGATCCTGACTCTCCAAAAGGCCCGAAAGCTGCAAGACAAGGCCCCACATGACAAGGAAGTAGGCTGAGGCTAATAAGGTATCTTCAGGTATAAACCTGAAGAGGCCAGTCAGTCTCCTTGATGCTGTGGCAGACTTCCTGGGCTGCCTGCCTGGCAGTGCAGCCAGTGCTTCAGGATGAAGGGCTTGTGAATCAAAGGGATGGAATCTAAGGGGCTGAATGTGATCTGGGGCTGAGGGTCTGGGGCTTAGATAAAGAGCAACACGATTGCTGATCTTGTCCTCCAAGATCCCCCCAGGGGTTTCGGACATAATGTGAAAGCAGTGTAGAGTCGAGGTTTCGCTGTGCCATTAAGCCTAAACCCTAAACCCTGCAGCGTGAGTCCATAGCCTACAAGGCCCCCAAGGTGCTGAACCAAACCAAACCCCTTCAATCCGAACGGCCGAAGTAACATCAACCCCAAAGGACTCCAACAGCACAAAAACTGCGATAGCCTTTCAAGGAATCCTGCAACATACTTGAAGGCAGAGTTATTCCTGAAGAAGCTGGTTTGGGTGTCTCCGAAATCTGAAGCACCGAAGCTCTCGACCCCTGGCACGAAAGCACTAGACCCCCAAATCCTAAACGATCCTTAGCCAAACAACTGCACTGTCAGCACCCCTGAAAGCAGAATAAGCATGAGGCAGGCTCCCTACATTCCAAACTCCGCACTTTGCAAGAAGTATAGACAGATGTCATCCTAAACCCTACAGGACAGCAAGATACACCAAGCCCCGAACCCCTAAGCCCTGAAGCCTATAGCCAATTCGAACGCGGCATAAACGACACAAGCCCTACATAAACCCCAAATACCCAGATGCCTTAGCCACAAATCCTGAAAACCCTACAAGCCCCGAAGCTCTGAAACCCTCAAACCGGTGGAGAGCGGTGGGCGGGGCACTTCATGCTTTTGGCGATGTCCGGCCTCGCTGGCTCATAGGCAGGGACTTGCTGGGTTACTCGGGTCGTTTTTGTCAGAGGGCCTTAAATAGGGCCTCTGCGGAATTTACAGAACATTATGCTGTCGTAGGGTGTTGCTGAGGTTAGGGTTTAATCAGGAAAATTCGGACTTCAAGCATTCAGAGGCACAGCGCTTCCTTCAACGATCATGGCTGCATGGGATTAAACGAATGCTTTACACAAGTTTGGCTTCTGGTGGCCAAGACTTAAAATCTCAACAATGCTTCTCTGCACAATCTTGCGTCAAAAAGCAAACGGTCGTACCGACACAACCTTACGCTGTTGATGCTGATTTATAGCAGGCCTCAGCGGTTTAGGGCTTTACTGGTTTCGGGTCAAAGGCATAAGTATAAGGTAATCCAGGTTTTGGGCTTGGGGTTGAGAATTTCAGGTCTGGGGTTCGTCACATTTGCCTGAATCATCAGAGATAAGACTCGGAGTATACTTTGGCCCTTTGATTTACTGGGCCAAGCCCTGAAACTTGAAGTGCATCTACTTGGACCTTTCACCGTAGTTCCGTTGGCTACTTATTTTGTAAAGCTGACACTATTTGGCGTTAATACATAGCTGACATAGCTACCCCGAAAATGGCACTACAATCTAGGGTCTCGGCAGGTTCTTAGCCTCTAGGCACCAGCACCAAAGCAGGTTTTACTTCTGAACACGAGGACAAGGACGACGCAAAGACGCTTGACGGGCACTGTGTGTACAAAAAATGTATGTATGTGCGTGTGTGTGTGTAGATATATATATATAATTATATATATGTGTGTGTAAAACACACTCCGAAATGTAGGGCTCCCTGTTTTCAGGCGTTCGTGTGACAAGGGCTTTTCAATGTATGTACGGGCCCTTGCATGTGCGTAGCCCAGACCCCAAACAAGCCTTCATTAAGGAGCAAACGGTAAATCTTAGAGGGGGGATTCCTTGCTATGATTTTATTGATATCGATATCACATAACGCCAAGGGTTTTGAGTCTCCGGGTGCCCTATTCGGGAGCCCGGCGATTGGCAGGCTGCTTGGCACCTCAAGGTCACCTGCTTGAGGGGTCGCAGACAAGGCAGAGCATAGGGAGGTGTCGGGAAAAGGCAGGGGTTTGGGGAAGTTCGGGGGGGGGGGGGGGTGGGCGGGTAAGGTTGTATAATTAAGTCAATTAAGTCTTGTCAGAACGGTTTGCTGACAATCAGGGGTTCCGCTTAAACTTTTGGGATGAAGGCTCGAAGGTTTTAGAGTTCAGGGTTTCGGTGTTTATGGGGTTTGGGTTCAAGATTCACGGTCCAAGGGTTCAGTGTGTTACAGGGTTCAAATTAGGTTTCAGGCATTTGTCAGGGCATTCTGAAGGTTTGATGAAACTTCGATGTAAGGAGGTTAGTGTGAACGGATTTAGAATTTAACGTTTAAGGCTTCAGGGTCCAGGGCTTTGGCTTGCAGTTGATCGTGCTTCGGCTTTGGGCTATTTTTCCTGGATTTGCTAGTCATGAAAGCCGTAGCAAGTTCGGATGGGATGGTTAAGTTTGGTGAAGGAAACAAGCACCCGATGCCTCGAACCTGGGGCCCATGCAGAAGCGCAAGGATCCCGTAATACCTTCGCGCCAGGAAGGTCCTTGCAAAGTATAAGGGGATTCAAGAAGCCCGTCCTGCAAAAACCTGAATAGAAGTCCAGGTGGTCTTCAGGGCCCCGTGTAAATCCTGCACCCGACCAACAACAAGAACAAACCCACGCTTCTGAGCATGAGCTGACCGAACCTTTGAAAACCCGGAATGCAACACAGAAAGGCGGCCAAGATTTCACACGAAGACAGCAGAGCCGCCCAAAGCCCGGAACCCCGAACCCAAGACCTGAAGTTTCAGAGTCTTAAATCGCTTCCATGCCTCCCGAAGAGCGCTCACGTGACTCAGGCTGCGCCTGAGTGCTCTCTTGGAATACCCGGCCTTACGGTTGCGACCTTCCAAAACTGAGAGCTGCGCAGGTTCTGGAGATTTGGTATCGCCCAGGGAGACCAGGACTGGAGCCTGCAGCCGATCTGAAAGAGATTCAGAGCTTGGAGTTTTGTAGGGCTTCATGAAGGGTCGTTTGGTGTAGGGTTTAGTTCTCTGAGAGCTTCGTTCATGTCGTTGGGTATTTCTAGGATTTCATATCTTCTGTTTTCCGACCTTCAAGGCTCAATTCGATCAGCGTGGACTGACAAACGGACGTGCGGTGATGTGCTCGGCACATATAATGCATTCGACACCATCGGAGAAATAATTCATTGCTGGCCTACCCGTACGAACACCAAGCACCGCCTGAACGACAAGCCTCTCGAGGATCTGCTATATGCATGCACATGGACGTTTGTGTGTGTGTGTGTGTGTGTGCGTGTGTGTGCGCGCGCGCGTCTGCTGTGTTGTGTCTGTGTCTTTGTCGGTGTCGGTATTGTGTGTGTGTGGGTGAGTATGTATCTGTGTGCTCGCTCGTGTGTCCATCGTGTGCCCGGGCGTGTTCGGGCATGCCATCAATGAATCCGTCCATCCATCAACCCGCCCATCCGGCCATCCGTATCCGGCCATCCGTCCCTCGGTCCAGCCGTCCTTCCATCCACCCATCCACCATCTACTCATCCACTCATCCACCCATCCACTCATCCACTCATCCACCCATCCACCGATCCAGCCACCCACTCACCCATCCATCCATGCGTACATACCTGCCTACATACAAGCATGGACTCGTTGTAGCGACTTGAACCTGCTACCATCTCTGCTGACAAATGCAAGCAACAAAGTTGTGTCACCAAGCTGTTTTAAGCAGCACACACCCAGTCAGAATCCGCGCGGTTAAGAAAGTGGCTATGCCTACATTCTGCCTTAAACGGCAAAGTTAGACTTTGCCAATTCAGCAGACATGCGCTAAGACCCCTAAGTAGGACCCCAAGTGGTCAACCTAAATCTCCTGCACGGAGCTCAAACCCTTCCATGGACTTGGCACCAAACCCCTGAAAACCCTGCCTCAAAGCTGCAAAACAACGCTTTGAATGTTTTTGTTTTACAATTTCTGGGTTCGGGCAGCTTCAGCAAACCTAGAACGAACACCAAAAGCTTCAGAGACTCAGCCTGCAAAAGTACGGAAACTCTCCAAACCGCCATCTGGCTTCTATGGCTCTGCATTCTAAATCTCAAAGGTTTGAAGACCGATCTCGAAACTCACGAGTCGTCAGGGTTTAGCAAGCCGCTGAAATCTGTGAGAGTAGCACGAAGCAGCTGTGTGCGGGGTGTGCTTGGAGTTCCAATCCCCGAACCCCAAGAAAGCCGAACAAAAATCCCTCCGTCCCTCAAAGCTCCCCTTTGGGCGCACTGGTTGCGTAGCACACTGCGCTGACCTTCCGCCACCACAGCCGCACCTCAAACGTTCAGGGCTGCCGGTTGGGACTTGAAGGGCTGGCGGCTGGCAAGCGTTGGAAACTGTTCCATCTGTTGTGGTGGTTGAGTATTGATTTGATTTGGAATATTTTGCGAGCCATTTCCCGAATCACTATGTAACCGAATGCTGGACAAAACCAGTCACTGGAAAGAGTGAGAGAGGAGTGGGTAACTTGTGAGAAATAGCTCGAAACATGCGAATAAACAGTGCGCAGACACAGGCGAGCAACACGCAAATCACCGAGTTCAATACTTTTGCAAGACCACAAGAGGTGTACGGCGTTGGTTAATCTATGGGTCCGGGGCCGCCCCATGATGCGGGAAAAAACTGATGTGGCATGCTTCCCATTAGCCTCGTGTCTCACGGACCTTAGATCCTGGATTCTGTTCCAGACCCCAGACTCTAGACTCATACAGATGTCATTTATTTTGCTAGCTGCTAAGTACCCACCTAAGCTGGCATGCTTGATTGATTACTGCTACAGCGACCCACCTCACGTTGCCCTAACATCGAAACAAAAGCGACAGCGAGTCTTCAATCTCAGCGCTTCATCATGTTCACGCGTTCTGCCTACAGCAGCGGCGGATGAAAGAGTTCGCTCAAAGTGCTGACGCATTGCACCAGCAGACTGCTTGGCATTCATGACCTCCATATGACACAATGCCAATCGCATTGCGTCTGAGAATGATTTGGGTCTCGGGCTAGGGGTTGAAGGCTGATGAGATCGCCGGAGTTCCAACAGGCTTACGGTTGACGGTTTAGGTTGGGGGGTTCCGGGCTAAGCTTGAACGTTTAGGGCGGCTCCGCATGGTTGAAAATTGAGAATGCCACATCCTGCAGCAGTGCTCGTTATACTAATGGCATGGACATGAGGATCCGGGGACTTGGTCCCATGACCCTTCAAGCAGTGCGGTGGCCTGGCGAGCTTAAACACTTGGGCCTGTACGGACAGGCACAGGCAGGGCTAATCCACACAAAACTGCAGATGTACAGGGATCAGAATCACTCTGTGTCGGGTACACGGCCCAAGCACGTTGGCCCCATTGGGGTGCGTTGACCTACGTCGTCATCGGCACAATGGCTCTGCTTCTGTGGCTGTATGATGTCGATCATGCCAAGGTGGAAATTTTCGTACGCCTCAGAAGGCCGCTGGCAAGAACGGCTCCAAAGAAAGATGGGTGCGAATATGGAAAAACACATCAACAACAACGCAAAACCCCCTCGACCCTAAGCCCGTATTGCAAATCCAAGGAGCGCAATGGGCGGTAGAAAGGGCACTGAGAGACATGGACAGCCAACAACTCAGAAATGCTCGCGGGCTCCTGGGTTTCTAATCCCTGGCACTTTTGGAGTTTGGGCTTCGGGCTCAGGAAGCCGGGTCTGCTTGAAAGATCATACCTAGAGGCTCCATAGTAGTTCCTTTTTTGGGGGGTTAGTATTTGTTTAGAATCCTACAAGGTAATCCCAAAAGGGAACTACTATGGAGCCTGAGGGTACTAGCACGGGTTCTTGTGAGTGTTTGGGGGATGCCTGGGGCCTTGGGCTTGGTATGTGTTCACTTAGAGTGTGCTTTTGGATCATGAGACTTATGTTGATTAAGTCAAGTATCACCCATGCAACCCGGAGGCTGTAAGCTCTGTTAAGGATCAATGCGAACAAGTCAAACATGTCACGACTTTGGTTGGCCTCATCTTTCCTCGTGGGAACTGGGCAAAAGAGCACCAAGACCTGAACTCGACGGAGGAAAAGTTTGGCTTAGGTTCACGGGTTAGGTGTGACTATCTGGGGTTCACTGGAACTTGAAACCTGGAACCTTGAATCCAGGATAGCCGCTGAGGTGCCAAAGGGAAGTAGCTGCCCTTTGCGACCATTGGAAGCCCGTAAACCTAAACCCTAGGGCCCTAAACCCTTCTAAAGTTGGCAAGGGCCGAGGCGCGTGTTTCGATAAAGGATGGACAGTTGGAAGCCACACGACAATGGCGCTTCCAAGCCCTGCGCTGGGTGAGCTGTAAAAGAAGGCCGTGGAGTGGGTTCAACCAGAACCCTGCTACTCCTATTTGGGGTGCAGTTGTTTTGGTGTATTTGTCGCCTTCTCCGCCAGGACGATGCGAATGAAGCCGGCGGTGCGATATCCCCGCCTTCGTGACTTGTTGAATTCCTTCCAGAGAACGACCGGCTGGAAGCGCCGCGTCTGACAAAGCTCCAATAGGACCGGCAAAACCAAGATGACTGTCTGAAATATGCCCGCAGCTGGATGATTTTCAATCGCGAAGAAAGTGATGATGCAGTTGATATCAGAGACAATGTCCATGACAAGCAGCAAGAATTCTATGTAGAGTGACCCTAGAGAATAGTTGCTAGGTCTGAACCTGCCATCTGCCATTTCTGCCTCAATCGATTCAACGCGCTCCTCTACCTTGCGCCGCCAGCCACATTCCGGTGTTGCTCGCGGTAACACACAAGACAGTAGCCAGCATAATGCCAGCCAAAGGATAAGCGAGACAAACGGTAATACCACAGGGAGGACTGCCATCGAGTAATACACATGCTCCGCGGCAGATCCCACAGTGTCACTGGCGAGTTGCAACCAGCTGTCATCAGAACGAAACAAACGGCAGGTACTTCCCGTGACAATGCATGCATTGGCAAACCACCAAGGAGAAGTTTCCATACAGTTATCGAAACCATGGAACTCTTTATTTTGACAGGCAGCCAGCAAAAATGGTGGTGCCTGTTCGCAGGTGTCGTCTGCAGTGCCCTTGCCGCATTTGGAGAGCTGAAGCGAAGATGTGGCAACTGCGAAGGAGCAATAGAGGATGACGCAGCATCCTAATTTCATACCTGTCGTGACAACATAAAAACACGTTGCCGGCCTCTTGTTCCCAAGGAGTCCGAATCTGGAATAGCACCTGGAAAAGCAAAAACATCATCGGACTTCGCGAGTATGACCACAGATTGCATCCGCCGTGTGTGATGGCAACCAACAATCCAAATCCAGCTAGCGGCAGCAGCAGAGTGTTGTTCAGGAACAAGGCAAACAAGGGGTAGGCCGTGCACGTGCCTACCTCTAAGACAGCCAGAAGCCAAACGCTCCAAGCACAAAGTGCTGTCCTGAAGTCTGCCCTCATGACCTGTTTGATCGCTTCCACACGAGCCGCCCCACCATCATGGAGAGGCCGCCTTGCGGCCACCGTAGCTGTGACCACTGCAGCTGTGGAAAAAAATGCGGGTGCAACCGGCGCGAGGACATCTGCTATCATGCCGAGGGCAGTAGCCTACACTGATGCTGAGAGACGGCAAAGCCAAAGACAAAGCTTCTGCGACTTAGCCACTACAACTCCTCTCGGCTATAATCGCCAGCCGCAATACCGAGAAAACTCCACCACCGCTGTTGCTGCTGCCCCTCCTACTACGGTGACAACGACGACTACTGCTCAAAATGTGACGGCCAGAGCTTTGGAGATGGTGAGCGGGAGCCAAGCCATAACGGACGAAGAGTTTGTTACGTAAGGTTATAGCGATTATCATTGAGGGCATGTACCAGCGCACACGGAAAAACTTGTAGATGCTGGAGGGGGGGTTGCTCCGAGCACCCACTTTCCTAAACAGAAAGGATGCACAACTACGATCTTCTTAAGGAATTATGCCACTGAGGGCAAGGCAAGACTGGTGCAGGGATCTCGAAGAAACGTCCGTTTCTGGGCAGGTCTGCGCTGCAGAAAGAGGATTCGATGCCTACAGCGGTGACAACATCCCGACTGCTTGCAAAACCTATAAAGCATTGCAGCAAGAGAAGCAGAGTTGCTAGGACCTGTTGGGAATCAGGGCTTGGTCAGTGCAAAGTCTTGGGTTTAGGGTTTATGTAGATGACATATTCACACCTGCGTACCCCAAGAAAGCCAAGTCCATGCGAACCGAGCTTGGCACATCTTCGGAACTGCTCTTGCAAGGGGGCCTCAAATGAACTTCGCGCCACAGTTGCAGCAATGCTACAGCGACTTCAATCCTGGGATTCTGGGACACTCCTGCCGCCATCGGGACAGAACGCACTGCCACACCCCTATATCCCCTAAACAACTGCAGGACGAACACTGCCTGGATCCCGACCATGTTTTAAAACCATGCGCAGAACAGCTGCTACTTCATGCTGTCTAGTTCTCGTGTTGATAGCATGTGAGTGCAGCATGCTCCGTCACTGCTGAAGCCAATATAGCCAGTAAAAAGTTCTAAAGTCTACACACCCTAGCCGGAACTGTTACTTATCGAGCCGTGCTGCAGTAGTCATATGTATGGTCGCACAGCCAAGCACAGAAGCTCAGAGTACGGCACGAACAAGCGATAACCCTTAACTCTCCAAACCTAAGCTCCTAAATCCCGGTGGTTCGTTCGCCTAAAACCCCTACATACTCAACCCATCCATCAGCCCTCACCCCCCAACCTCGCACAACCCCAACGCTCCTAATGAGAGCACCATCTCCATCTGCGAAGCTGGCACTGACTGAGAGTGCGACCAGCAGAAAAGGCTGAGGTTTCAACGGCTCCTCTTCGGTTTGGGGCTTAAGGTTGAAGTTGGGGTTGAGGACTTTAGGGTCGAGGGTTTAAGGTAATCTGGCTGGCTACCATCCTAAAATCCAAAAAGTTACGCCATAAAGCTTAGACACCCCAAGCTCCCGCAGATTTCACTGAACCCTAATTACACTAAACCTTTAACCTCAACTCTAAAACCTAGACCTAAACCTTATAAACCCCTAACCCTACAGCCTTCATCCATATCGAGATGTTCCAACGCAGAAAACCTGGCTGGTACATTCCCAAACCCCATCAACTGGAATTTTGCACCGAAACAACCAAATCCTGAGCCCAGTAATTCGCCGGGTGACATTCAACCGCTCGATTCGTGGAGCAAAAGCGTGGTTTTAGGGGCTCAGGAGCTCGTATAATTCAAGCCAACCCCCTGTCAACCCTAGCATCCTGCAGCATTCATATCTAGTGAGGCTTGTTTGTACAACATTCTCAGCTGATCGTGCAACTCTTGTGCAATCGCAGCTGTTGGAGACCAAGGGGCCCCTTGTTTAGGTGTCACTAGCGATTCCACTTGAAGCCACGGACCGTGCGATCGCGCAAGTGAAAACAAGACTGAGCGTTCAGTACGCTTGCGTTCTTCAGTGACCTGCAACCCGTGATCTTGGTCAGAGCCCAATCAAGCTACCCTGCAGCATCCGCTGCATTGGTAGCGGAGCAGTGTTGCGAGGACCTTCCCTGAGGGATCACGGGATACCAGCACTGCTCCGAGATTCTCCGAGGGAGACTGCTTTTGTCTTCCCTGCTGACGCCCTGAGGCGTCACCTTTTGGTTTTGGTGGTGACTACGACATCTCTGCCAGATTTCTTCTTCGGCGTCAACGACGCCGACTACTTCTTCTTCTTCGGCATCCACGACACCGACTACCTCTTCTTCTTCGGCGTTGACAACATCGGCTACCTCTTCTTCTTCGGAGCGGACTACATCGGATAACTCTTCCTCGTGGTGACAACATGTCCGACAACAAGGATTCCTCCTCTATCCCCGGCTGGGACGGATCTGCCCGCACGTGGCGGCGTTATACTCGTGAGGTCTCATGGTACATGCAATCAACGCCGGTTCACAAATGGCGCTATGTGGCGTCCAAGCTCTTGTCTCGCCTCACCGGACCAGCGAGACTACTGGCGATGAGCTGGAGCAAGATTGGATTCGACAGCGCTGATGGTGTGAAGATCTTCTTGCAACGCTTAGCGGCCAGTCCGCTTGTTCGTCGCTCTCTACCCAACGCTGCTGCCATTTGCCAACAATACTTCGGCTTCAAACGACTTCAAGGAGAATCCATTCAGACGTTCCTGGTAAGGGAGACTCTTATGCACGAGGAGTTCGTGGAGGCGATCATCAGGCTCCACGAGGACAAGCTTGGAGTTAGCCAGGAGAGTCGAGACTTCGGGTTGCCTACGTCTCAGGACCTTGATGACTACGAGTGGGAAGCGGACTATGGCTGGTCCAGTTGGTGGGGCAATGGCGATTGGTACGAGGGCGAGTATGACGAGGCCGAGCGTGATGATGCAGCAGGCGCCGCCGATTCTCCCGAAGATGGCCGTTCCCCAGGAGCTGAACGTGAAGAGCCTAGGGTGACTGCGGCCACAGGCTCATCCCCGAGCCATCAACGTGATGGCGGTGGCAGTGTGTGTGATGAGCCGCTCGCTACACCAGAGGACAAGGGGGTCGTCAAGCCTACGCCGCTGGACGAGCTGTCCCTTGCAGACAGCTTCATCCTGGATGTTCTTCGGGGATGGCGCTTACTCCAGGCAGCGGGGTTATCCCACGAAGAGAAGCGGGACATCCTCAGCACGACCAAGAACAGCTTGGATTACACAGTCATCTCTTCGGCCCTTCAAGGCCTCTGGGACGACCAACTCCTCGGTCGTCATGGCGGACATCAGGGAGGCTACAACGCTCACTACCTCCAGGATACGGATGTCAACGAGACCTACTACCAGCATGGATGCTGGGATGACCTGGACGACGACTCGGCGTATGGATGGTGGGACGACCTCTACTACACGGACGTCGGCTACGAGGACGATTGGTGGTACCCGAACTCCGACGAGTACCCTGAGGAGACCTACTCGGCGGCTACGGCTCAGGAACCAGATGATCCGGAGGCGAAGACTCGCTTCCAGGAGGCGCAGAAGGCGGAACAGATAGCCGAGAGTCTGGCCGCGGAGGCCAACCGTACATGGGCCGAGGCCCAGAGGGCCACCCAGGCCCTTCGCAAGGACAGAGGATTCGGCGCCGTCATGCAAGGCAAGGGCGCTGGAGGTGGTCGCTGCTTTACATGTGGGGGACAACACTTTGCTCGCGATTGTCCCGACCGACGTGGACCAAGGCCGAAGGGTTATGGCAAGCATTCTTCTTATGCTGCGGACTACTATGACGACCTCTACTTCAACAAGGGAAAGAGCAAGTCCAAAGGCAAGGGCAAGGGCAAGCGCTCGATGTGGATGGAAGCACAAGCTTGGATGAAAGGCAAGGGCAAGGGAAAGAGCAAGGGAAAGGATACGTCCCGTGCTGTGAACGCCTATGCCTCCAACATGTTTGTCGGCGGCCTAGAGCTGAGTGAGAGCTATGAACTGCAGTCCTCCTCCACGAGCGCCAGCAATGTCCACACCGGCATGCTCGATTGCGGAGCAACCGCTTCCGCTGCTCCTGAAGCAGTCGTACAGGGGCTCATAGGATCCGTGCTTGCAAAGGACAAGTCTGCGAAGATTGAGTTCGATCAGTCAGCGCGGCCATACTTTCGGTTTGGGAATGGGCGTTGGGGTCGAGCTCTCTGTCGTGTTCACATGTCCAGTCGTGTGTCAGGTCAGTTGCAAACCTTCTCACTGTACACCTTACCCAGCCCGGCGGAGTACTACCAGTCCAACTTTGACAAACAAACTCTTGTTCCATTGTTGATTGGCATGGATTTCCTGGGCAACAAGGGAACAGGGCTACTGATTGACTTCGGAACGGGGTTAGCTATGTGTACCAAGGAGGAGAACCCAGAGATCTTTCAGCTAGAAGTGAATCCCAAGGGACACTACATCTACGACATTGTCTATCACTTGACACGAGGGAACACTTGTATGGAAGGTAATGCTCATGTTCTTGTGCGTCGGTGTCCTCTTGGCAGTGAAGCTGACATGTCACAACAAATGCTTGAGCTGCGGACTACTTGGATAGATTTGAATGCCAGTGATCGTGCACATGATGAACAGTCGCTTGCCAATGCTCGCGCAAGGATGTGGCGCTTGTATCAGCATGGTCATTCATCGACGACCCCGGCAGCTGTGACAGCTCAAATGTGTGGCTCTGCTTTTGCCACTTCTCCTACGACAACTTCCTCTTCAAGTTCTCATGGCGACGCCCGCGGCCCCCGCTGCAGCGAAGCCCTCTTCGACGACAACGGCTCCCTCCGTGGACCCCGAGACCGAGGCGATCCTCCAGGCCGCCTACAAGGCGAAGGCACGTCCCAAACAGAGGGCCCGATCCTTCGACACCAGCCGGAGAATGAAAATGGATCTTCGAGACCCTCGCACCAAGAAGACACAGTGGCCATGTTTCGGGCAGCACACTCCGGCAGCTCCTCTAAGCAATCCACACGGGCAGTGGATCAACTGTCAATGCTGCAACCTCCGGATGCTTTACACTCCTCGCAAGGGGAGCCCAGCATCGAGTACCGAAACAGTGAATGCCGCAATGGTTCAGGTGATGCTGAACGAGCTGGAGACTGCGCTCGGAGCTGTTCGTCCAACCGCCAAGATCTGTCACTATGCCATGGAAAAGGTGAAGGCCGACTATGTGTTGCGCAAGGCGATCAGCGACCTCCTGGGCAACAACGCGGCGGCAACAACCTCGGTGCCTCCGGCAACGGCTGGGTACCCCTCGTCACCGGAGACATCGGCGACAACCTGGGGCATGGTGGACGACGAGGAGCTGATTGCAGCTATGGAGGCCGGTCAGGACCAACAGTGACCACCTACAAGCCGGTGCCCAGCACTCCTGTGTACATGGGTAAGAAGGTGACGGCGATGGCAGCAATGATGGCAACGGCAACTACTTCTCTCCTTCTCGGCCTCCATCTCGAGGGCCGTGATGGCATTTGGGAGCTGGCCTGCAGCCCCCACTCGTGGCTCAGTGAGGCTGCGGAGGAACATGGACTACGACCTCGCCGTATCAACCTGTCGACGGGCTTTGATCTCTACCGCCACGAGACTTGGGATCGACTACAAGCTCTACGGCGACAACACCGACCCCAACGTCTGTGGTTTAGCCTTCCGTGCACCAAGTGGTGCAGCTGGAGCAGCGTCAACTACAACGACCCGGAGAAGCGCGAACGCCTCGAAGGATACCGCCGACGCGAACGCCGGATGCTCAAGGATGCCGTGGACTTTATCCTCAAGACGGTGGATGAGGACCCGGATGTGGAGATCTACTGGGAATGGCTGTTTCCCTGCTTTGGCTGGAAGCAAAAACCTTTGGAGGACCTCGCAGCTCAACTACACCGACAAGGTCAGGACTGGTTGGATTGTCGAATCGACGGCTGCGTCTATGGCATGAAGACCGAGGATAACACGGCCTTCCTGAAGAAGAAGTGGTTGATCCGCACCAACAACCCCGTCTTCCACCGTGCCTTCCGAGCAAAAGTTTGCTGTGGCAATCATGGTGTCCATGGTCACATTGAAGGTCAGGAGACTGCTCGGTCGTCCTACTACCCCTGGAAACTGGTTCAGGCATGGACACGACATTGGAAAGGTCAGATGGTTCCGGAAAGACACCTACGACTTCTCCAGCAGCCAGACTGGGATGACAACAACGACGACCTCAAAGCCGACCTTGAGACAGGCTCCGACCTTCCCGATGTGGAGTTTAACACTGGATATGGTGGTGATGTGGACGACTTCTACGGGGAGATGACGATGTTCCAGCATGATAAGATCATGCTTGAGTCTATGGCCCGCGAAGCTCGGTTGAAACAATCCTTTGACATGGAAACCTGTGAGGGACTTCTACAACATCTGCAAGCCCAACTTCCTGCCAGCCGAGTCAACAAGAATGAACGTTGGTCTCACGAGCTACAACAAACTCTGGTCCTGGGTTGCTACTCTCATGGCGCCTTCTGTGGTGTGACCAACCAAAGTCTACGATACCCTGAACTGGTGCGATACGTCAACTACTACCTCCGTCACTATCTACCAGATCTGGGCTGGTCAAGTGTCATGTTGACCTTTAATGGCCACGCACTTCCCCATCGGGACCATCACAATCTAAAGGGGACCCTGAATGTGGTTCATGGTCTTGGAAACTACAGCGGCGGGGAGCTGTGGATGCAAGGACAACCTCCACCTGGTCTTCCGGCCGTGCGACGAAAGACACCAGATGGATCCCTACAGCTTGGATACGTGCGACCTACATGGCACGCCTTCGTAGACTTCCGACCAGAAGTTCTTCATGGAACCCAGAAGCATACGGGAAGCTGCATCTACATCTCTGCCTACACCACGCGTCTACTTGATCAACTACCTGCTGAGAAGCGACATCAACTACACAACCTTGGCTTTCCGCTCAAGGCCATTCAGGTTGCGACCTACCTGGACGGGACCTTGTGCCCGACTCTCAAGGAGCCAGACGTGACGCAGGACACGGCCGAAGTTGGATCAGAACTACGAGCTCGATGGGAAGCTCAAATTGCCAAGTTCCACAAGGCGGCGGGACACCCCTCGAATCGCAACCTGGCCCGCATCATCAAGGAGGCTGGCCATGAAGAGTGGAAGGTGGAGATGGCCAGGAACTACCATTGTCCCGCGTGTGCCAGTCTGAAGAGTGGCGGAACTTCTTCAGGAAGTGTGCCCCCAGCTACGACGCATAAAATGTACTCAGCATGGCACGCTGTTGGAGTGGACTCTGGCGAGTGGATCCCACCAGGCTCCAAGATCAAGGTGAAGTTTCTGCTTCTGATGGATCTGGCTACGAAGCTCCGTGTGGTGTGTCCTCTCTTCTCGTACGACTTCCTGGAAATGAGGACCGAGTCTGGACATGATCTCATCAAGGCCTTCTCCGAGCGATGGCTTTCGCTCTTTCCAAAGCCAAAATTACTGGTTCTGGATGCGGCAAGGAGTTTTTCTTCAGATGCAGCATCAATGTGACTCTGTCATACGTGGCCGAGAAGGAAGCCTGGGCGCATGGTGTGGTCGAGGCTGGTGTGAAGGATCTCAAGATGACGGCCTCTGCCATTCACTTGGAGGCCTTGGAGCAAGACCCCATGGTGACCCTTCTTCTGGCCACGTCAGCCTTGAACTCCACAGAGTATACTGCTGGCTACTCCGCATTTCAATGGGCTTAAGAGTACTCCTTGACTGATGAGGATGTGCGAACCTATGCCCTGGCGGACTTTAAGGACGACTTCACCCGACTGGTGGCTGGCCGCGAGCGAGCTGAAGCCATTGCCAAGGAAACCAGAGCCAAACGTGTCCTCACGAAGCTGGGAAATACCACTGTGCGCCAACCCTTGCGGACCTACCATCCTATGGACTTGGTCAAGATTTGGAGGCGAGTTTGGCCCAAGGAACAATTTCAAGGACCTCGTGGTGGTCTAAAGAAATCGGGGCGTCCTCACTGGATAGGACCTGGTCGAGTAGTGTTCAGCGAAGTGTTGCCGCATCAAGATGCAGATGACGATCGACGGCACATTGTGTGGGTACTGGCCGGCTCACAACTTTTCCGATGCTCTGTCCACTCCGTGCGCCCCGTGACAGAGTCTGAGCGGTTTCAGTTTGAAACGGACAGGTCCGAAAACTACACGTCATGGAAGACGCTTGCGGATGTTTTGCCCAAAAGAGAATACATGGACCTGACGGACCAGGCACCCCGTGAGGATGAGACTGAGTTGCCAGCCCTACCACAAGCACCAGATCCAACTACAATGGTTGTGCCTCGACGCCGTGTGGTGAAGAAGACTACTCTGAAGGTGTCGGTTGATACCGGTCAGTCCAATTCGACAGGCTCCAGTGCTCGTCCCCCGGTTCAAACAGAACGAGGCACTTCAAGCACCTCTTTGGCATCTGGTCCCCCGGTTTGAACAGAACAAGGCACTTCAAGCACCTCTTTGGCATCTGGTCCCTCTGGTCCTCCGATTGACGAGGATGTGAATGACTACTCTCAAGGGGAGGCCAAGCGTCAAAAGCTGGAGGACTGGGTGAACGATCTCTACGTGGAAGCAGCACAGGAAGCGCATGCATTGGACATCTACAGCGCCTTCATGGAAGTCGACGAGTGTATGAAGATAGAGTTCGAGGTCAGTGCGCCTACCTCGAATCGTCAAAGAAAACTTCTGGAACGACATCCCGTGCTCTACATGGTGAAGAAGATGCGAGACTCTGAGGTTTCCCTGTCCAGACTGTCTGCTGCTGAAAAGGAGTTGTTCACCCGTGCCAAGACCAAGGAGGTAGATTCCTTCCTCAAGCACGAGGCTGTAAGGAAGTGTCTCGACGACAAGGAGATCAAAAAGGCCTTCGAGAGTCGCCGGGTTGTTCGTTCACGATGGGTTTTGACTTGGAAACCTACACCTCAAGAAGAACTCCCGGACGCACGGAAGGACGCTGCTGAGAATCCCAAGTCCGTGTTCACGAAGGACGGTGGCAAGAAGGCGAAGGCCAGAATTGTCCTACTGGGCTTTGAGCATCCAAGTCTTTTGGATCCCACCTTCAAAACAGCTTCACCTGTTCAGTCATCCTTGGGAAGAAACCTACTTTATAGCATGGCTGCATTCCGCCAGTGGAATCTTGAAGGGCTTGACTTGGCGACAGCCTTTCTGCAGACGCAAGCTACGGAGGCGGACAAGGAGATTTGGACCACAGGTGTTCGCGAGCTTCGTGAAGCCCTTGGAGTTGACGAAGGTGGCATCATGAGGATCCTTAGAAATATCTACGGGAGCACGACAGCGCCCAGAGGGCTCTGGTTGGATCTCCATAAGACTTTAACGTCCCTTGGTGCTCACGCTGTACAAGGTGAACGTTGTCTGTGGATATGGAAGTCTCAGGATAGAGTTGACAACCTCAATGGCCGTGAGTTCCCCAAGGTGATCGGTGCCATGGGTGGCCACGTGGATGACTTCCACCGTGTTGGCGATGACACCCCTGAATGGCTGGCTGTGAAAGCCAAGGTGAATGGTGCCTACAATTGGGGTATGTCCAAAACCGGAAACTACCGTCATGCTGGCACGGATGTGACAACCACCCCTGATGCTCAAGGCTACATGCAGATCACTGTCAACCAGGACTACTACATCGACGGCATTCCCGACCTCGATGTGACTCCCGACCGGTTGGCCGAATCAGGCCCAATGACCAAAACAGAAGTTGCAGCCTGCCGCACCGCCCTCGGTGCCCTTCAATGGGTCGCCATCCAGACGCAACCCCAAATCTGTGCAAGATGCAATCTTCTGTTGACTGATCTGGTCACGCGAGGAACATTGGATGTTGGACGTGAAATCCAGGAAGTCATTGGCGAGGTCAGAAAGGAGCCTATGTCCTTGAAATTCACACGGCTACCGACAGCTCGACATTGGGCCGAGCTCACCATTATCACCATGGGTGATCAGGCGCATGCCAACCGTCCGAAGGGCGATTCGACCGGCGGCATGGTGACCCTCATGGCTGGTCCCGAAAGTGCTCGAGGTGACGTATGTGCGATGAACATTTTGGCTTGGCGAACATGGAAGCTGCAGCGCAAGGCTATCAGCTCCAACGACGCAGAGGTTCAAGCAATGTTGGAGTCCGAAGACCACAACTTCAGGACGAGGTTGTTGTGGAGCGAACTACATGGTGCTGGAGGAACAGCGACCAGTACCTCAACGAGAGTGAATCTCATCGAGGAGCAAGAGCGCCAGGTCCACGGCATCAAGGGGATTGTGTGCACCGACAGTCGTGGCGGTTACGATGCTGTGGAGCTGAATGAATCGCCGCTGCTGGGATTGAGCAACATGAGAGCAGCTCTTCAGGCATATCAACTCCGAGCGAACCTAACGCGCTCAGCTGGAGAGCTGAGATGGGTTGCTTCAGACTTTGATCTTGGAGATGGGCTTACTAAGAAGCGCCCAGACTGTAGAGTTGGCCTTTTGAAGTTGCTTCGCTCAGGCCTTTGGTGCATTCGCTTTGATCCCCAATTTGCTTCCGCTAGGAAGAATAAGAAATCTGGCAAGAGTGCAATCACTACGATTGATGAGGCCCTGGCTCCAACCGATCAGCTGACTTCTTTTGGGGTTGATGCAGCATTCATATGTAGTGAGGCTTGTTTGTACAACATTCTCAGCTGATCGTGCAACTCTTGTACAATCGCAGCTGTTGGAGACCAAGGGGCCCCTTGTTTAGGTGTCACTAGCGATTCCACTTGAAGCCACGGACCGTGCGATCGCGCACGTGAAAACAAGACTGAGCGTTCAGTACGCTTGCGTTCTTCAGTGACCTGCAACCCGTGATCTTGGTCAGAGCCCAATCAAGCTACCCTGCAGCATCCGCTGCACATCCCCAAACCCGAAACCCTAAAACCCTAGGAGTACCCCGTACGGTCCCGTACAGAACAGAAGGGTCCACACATAATATTCCCGTTTCGGAACAGCTCCCAAAGCAGAAACCCTCAAGCCCTGATAGCACCCCTTGCAGCCTCACGTTTCGGAGCCCTCCTACTACTACTACTGCTGCTACTACTACTACTACTGCTACTACTACTACTACTACTACTACTGCTACTGCTACTGCTACTGCTACTGCTACTGCTACTGCTACTACTACTACTACTGCTACTACTACTACTGCTACTGCTACTACTACTCTTTGGGAGCCTTACCAGCCTTTTCGGAAACCACTCCTGCCTTCATAGCAGGCAGCAGCTGGATGATGCTTGTGCCCACAAGTTTCAGATCCGAGGCCTGGCCAGGCTCCTTATGTAATAATGCATGCTATAGCAGTAGTAATAATAAGTGTCTTTTTAAAAATAACAGTTACCAGTATACTATCAATCATAGTATATACTAAAAACAATAATGATAATATTGTGATCATTATTTCAAGCACAAAGGGTTGTCGGCCTCGTATGCTAGGTCCGCAAATCCCTTGAACACCAAAATCCGGAGTCGCAAATCCTAAGGTCCTACGCCCTGACTTAGTTATACTTATTCACTAACACCCAACCTCACACCAAAAAAAACAATTCTAAGCCTTAAGCCCAGAACCGTCACAGCAAGCTCATAGACACCCCAATAGCAACCTCTGTGGAAATCGTAACCCTTTTTGTAAACCTAAATCAGGGTTTGGAGGAATTTTGGCTTACAAACTAGACTGAAAGGACAGGGTTTTGAAGGTTTTAGGGTCGAATGATTTCTGATGGACTCGTAACAAAACACCTTTAAAGATCCCTTCTGAATAGTCTCTAGAAAGAGGAACACTAATTCCTTGTCCCAAGGTAGGGTTGAGGAGAAGTCGAAATTCTGAATCTCAGCACCTCCAGCAGATTCGTGAAGCACTTAGCCAGCAGCTTCTTCGCAGAATCCTGAAGACAAGGAGGGTGTGGGGATCCAGTGCCGGTGCAGCAAACGCCACAACACAAAGCTGGAAGCCGAAATTCAATTCTATTTTGGGGGTTCCTTATTGCAATTATGGTATAATATACCCCCAAACCCTTTTCCAATTACAAAGGCCCCTAGACCAAAATAGAACCCTACTATAGATCCCTTGCGGCTCCTTTAAGGACCCTTTAAAGGGACCCTATCCTAATTATTAAGGCCCCTATACCATAGAACCCGGTTGGGACCGTATTTTAATTGTTAAGGTCCCTATACCAGCTGGCTGTCGAGGCAGAAGCTCCCTTAAAGGGGTCTATAAGGGATCTATAGTAGGCTTCTATGATATAGCGGCCTAAATAAACAATTAGAATAGGGTTCGTTTTGGTCTAGGGACCTTAATAATTAGAAGAGGGTTTGGGGGGGTATATTATACTAAGGAAGCACCAAAATAGTGTTGGTAATTATTACGGCCCCTATATTACAGGGCAGACTAGGTCATGAAATGTGAATTTTGCATCCTGAACGGCCTTCGGGCACATGACTTCAACCGTTGTACCCTTAACCTGAACTAAGCGAGTGAGCCAACTTTAAATCCAGCTGGGGTTCAGGGGTCGGGCTTAGACCCAAAAGCAGTCAGTTTGGCTGCTCGCCGAATCCTGTATGTGCTGGTCAAACCAAGCAGAAGGGACGCTGGCATCCTCAAGACATCCTAGCTCCGCAGAAGCCAAAACTCCGCAACATGAATTGTTGAATGAACCCTCACCACCACCACCACCACCACCAATCACCGACATCATCGTCGCAGTCACCCTGATCACCATTATCACCTTCATGGTCATCATCACATTGCCATCATGAGAACAACCTGCTCCTCTCAACAATCCGTTAAGATAGGATGTTGGGTTCCGCTGTCGTATGCGAATAATGAGGAACCCTAAGGAATAATCTTGGTATACTATTTAGGCTGTGATATTGGACCTTTGAAAGTCAAGGATATCAGATGTCAGGGGTTTAAATTAGGGTTTTGGATCGTTCTGCTACGAAGACGAAGACTTCGCGATGCTCCTCTTACAACTACAGTTGATGATATAAGCCCCCAGCAACAGATATAGCAACCCTTACAGTAGCACTTGAAACAACCCTTACAGTCACCCGTATGTAGCCCCTTCTTCTAGGTTTTCGCGCTTTTTTTCACTGGTAGTTTGGGCTGCTTTAAGGTTTGTCTTGCGTAGCAGGCGTGGGACTTTTGAGCATAAGCAAGTTTTGGGGCCTTAAAAAACTAATCCTTCCAGAAGTCCAAATCTGTGCAACTTCAACCGCCCAAGAAACTGATTCAGAACGACCTTGCCCGACAGGATACTAAGAATACTTGTGATTGTTCTCATGATTGTAAATATTGTTATTGTTATGATTATCGTGGCTTCATAGAGGGGTTCAGGGCGTAAGGCTTTGGGAGAGGTCTTGGGAGATGGCAAGGAGTGTACGGTGTTCGCAAGACCTACTGGACACTATCCCAAAGAAGAAAGCCCTCCTAGACATTCTGGTTGGGACATGGATGCTCTGTGGGAACGGACGGATTTTGTGTGGACGTTAACATGGTTGGGACATGGATGCTCTGTGGGAACGGACGGACTTTGTGTGGACGTTAACATGGTTGGGACATGGATGCTGTGTGGGAACGGACGGACTTTGTGTGGACGTTAACATGGTTGGGACATGGATGCTCTGTGGGAACACGGATGCTGGATGCAAACACTGGAAAAAACACAGGAAAACGCAAAAACCTTACGATAAAACATACCAGAATGCCGCCTATCTGCAAAAAACACACGATAACGCCCTCTATGTGCGAGAATGCCAGGGAAAATAAGGCGCGCCCACCTTCTATAAGCCTTATGGAGCCCTTATAGTAGCCTGTGTATAACCTTCTTATAGAAGCTCTTGTAGCTTCCCGTGCCGAAACCCCAAAGCGGAGAGGACTGCCGGGGCCCAAGCCGCATTCTCCACCGGGAGCCGGCAAGTGCTCGAAGCTGCCTCTGCCAGGCATTTTCAATAAACCTCTTTGGCCATCTTGCGGTGACTTTGAGAGGGTGTTAAAGGGTTTTATAAAGTTCGTCATAATCTTCGGGGCCTTATGCACTAAGAATCAGGGGATCATAGGGGTTTATTGGGCTTTAACCGACGTTTTCGTAGTAAACGGGCTTACGGGATTGTTATAGAGGCCTGAATCTTGGGGTACTGAACGGAATTGGGTTTTACAGGACTTTCTGTTTAGGGCTGTATGCTGCAGCTGATGTTGCTGTTGCTGCTGCTGCTGGTATTGGTGATGTTGCTGTTGCTTTGTTTGGCACTGTCGTTGTCATTGCCATCTCCCGCTTTGTGAAGTTGGTGTTTCAGGGCATCGGCTTTCGGTTTCCTTTCATTTGTATAAACCCTTCCCAGGAGTTGTTGCCCCGATCTTTGCTCAGTTCTGCACATTCAAGAGCCTCGTCCACCCCGACACCCTTAACCCCGAAAGCTAGATCCAAAACCCACAACCGACCGACAAACCCAACCTTGAATCCCCAAAACATCAATAACTCACCTGAACTCCCAAAAGAGTAAATCCGCAGCATCCCGCAACAACGAATCTAAATCCCTGGACCCCGTAAAGCCCCCACATGTTTGATTTTCGAGCCTGCTTGGCAGACTCCAATTCCGTCAACATCTCTCGGCACACCTGTTCATACTCAAGGCACCGACACACCAAAGAAACATCAGGACTGATCATAAACATCTGATGCGCGATATTCAAGACAACAGTTCAATTACGAGATCCTTACCGTTCTGCGGTCTTCTCGCTCCTGTTTAATGACAACTGACTTAAGCTTGGAGATGAGGGTTGAGGATTTCGTGTTTAGCGACTCAGGGGCTGGGGCTGTGGGGACGGGGTTTTGGGCTATGCTTCATGACTCGGAAGCAACATCGGCTTCAGATTTCACTGCTCCGGACAGTTCCAGAAAGCTCACAGCTGCACCCAGGCCAACCAGACCAATATGTAGTAGGGTTTATGGCAGGGCTTTGGTGAGTTGGGTTCCTTAGGCGTCTTTACGAGGAAGCTAGCAGCTAGCAATAAGATAAACGGTGCTAACCCTCATGTTCGATGACCCGCCTCCGGGAAGCTCCGGTTTGTGGCGTATCCGCTCGAACGCAGCTTGCGTGCCAACTTTATGTGCACCTGGAAAACACATTGAGGCCAGGACTGATAATTTCACATAGCACTTGGGAGTTCAGAGGTGCGGCAATTACAAGCAAGTACTAAGAGCAAGGAACCACAAAATAAGCTTGACAATGACAGTAACTTCCATACCACCACCACCACCACCACCAACACCACCACCACCACCGAAGCCAAAACAACGGCAGGAACAACAAGGCTGAAACGCCAACGGAAACAAGTATAGTGCTTCAGCAGCAGAAGCACCACCATCACAATCATCTCGACGCCGCCACAATCACCACTTGTGCCGCCCACCACTTCGAGCAGAACTGCAATGGCAACCATGACAGCAAGGACGAGGCGAATAGGCCTGCCCAGCGAAGCAAGCATGAGTAATTAGTAATTGTTAGTGTCTGCCAGACTCGGTCCACCTTCTTGAGGAGCAACTTCGCATCTGTTGCTGAGACGGAGCCTTTCAAAAGCAGATCGCAGCCCGAGTTGAGTAACGGGGAGTCTCGGCTTCAAGGAACTAGGTAACCAGGTAACCCGAAACTTAGAGACTTCGGGAGTCTACATGGTCAGGGTTCAGGTGCAGCATCTGAAGGATACGGTGTGACAACCCTCACACACTCGTCGACGGGGCCGCAGAGCCCCGCAATACTTCCTTCTCACATGCTTTATGAAGCCTGAACCATCCAAGCCAAGTTTTGTTCGCTAAACCTTAACTCCTAAAACCCTCATTCTCGACTGCCTCAAACCATCTGCCAGATCCTATAGGGCCTCTCTTGACAGGTGAAATGAAGACACTCATACCCCTCATACACAATTTAGTAGTTTGGGTTGTTTTTGTTTGCAGCAAAGTCGGCGATGTCGGTTGCCGCACCCTTGAACTTGAAAGATTCGCGGCACGACAAATACATTAGGGAAAGACTCACTTGGCCACCATAGAGATTTTTGCGGCAACCCTGCAATCGAAAACTTGATCCTCAAACCATACTGTAAGCCTTACATCCTGAAATGTCTTGTCAATTGTCACTGCCTCCAGCACCGGCAGCTGCCCACTGCAGCATCCTGGTGACGGCCCTATCGCTCAGGATTCTTTGGGAGTAAGTTAGGGATTTGAATAGGGGTTTTGGAGTTTGGCAAGGGTTCCATAAAGGTTTTAAAGTATAAGGGTTAAGGGTGTTCATGTCGTCAACAATGCCTGTTTGCAGCTGAGTGTCTTGGCATCCGCATCTGCTGTTTCTGCAGACGCACTGATCTCACCTGCGCAGGCCGGGTCGCGAAAAGACGGGCTACGGCCACGGACCGGAGCAAATCGAGTCAAGTCTCGTTTGCAAGAGCACACAAAGCTTTTCTCAACTCCTCATCTTCTCGCAACCCAGGTGCAAAGCACAAGCAAACCCTCAGATCCCGGCGCAAGACATCGACGAGATCTTCGGAGACTTCACCAGGGTGATGCCTTGATCAAACTGAGAGGGTCAAAGTTTGGGGGCGGAGGAACTTGAGGTGTTCGGTTTCAGGGGTTCGAAGGGCTTTCGGGGTTTTGAGAGGGTTTGCGGGGGGGCCTGGTCCTTCGAAGCTGATCATCTGCCCCACAGCTGTGATACCCAAAGTAGGTTGTCGGGCTTAGGTTTCATGGCTTAGGCCTGAAGTGCACCAGAGCATGCTTTACTGCACTTGCCAAAGGAACATTAACACCGGTCTTCTTATCTGCAAGCCTAACTTAGCAGCCGCTTCAGGCCACGACGATGTCAGAAAGAACGGAAAAACTACAACAATCGCAATAGCAGTCGGCAGTGCAAGGTAGTCCTCATCTAGTT
>OZ245733.1:0-337500 GCA_965227185.1 Roseovarius sp. | reverse complement strand
TACACCAAGAAAGTTTTTGGCCTGTGTTACTTGTTAAGAGCCCTATCGTAAGCCCGAAGTGTCGTGTTGAACTCCGACCCGATGGCCTGAAAGCTCCTTAAACTGAAGGCGTTCGAAGAAGCCGAGCTTGTTCTTCAGAGTGAGGGCATAGACAGTCCTCCACTGGATTGCTTTTTGGGTTCAGGGCTCGAGTGCGGCCCAAAACGACAAATCCTGCACCCGAAGCCCTAAAAAACAAAAGCCTCGACCACAGGCCCTGAACCCAATACCGAATTTGACAAAACAAAAGCACATAAGGATACTACTCGGAGGACCTAGTTTTCGGAACGGGGTTTTGGGTATCTAAACACCCTACAAACTCAAACCCTGGGTTGAGGGTTTAAAGACCCAAAACCCAACAGTTTCTAGAAGCCAAATCTCCTCTTCCTGGGCTCGTCAGATCTTCCAAGCAGTGCCCGCACCAGGCGGGATCCGACCCCCTGACCGCGAGCTTCAGCTTTGACCTCAACGGTCTTACGAATTCAGGCTTCCTCCAAGGGTTGCTATAAGGGTACGATGAATCATGATTTATGTGTTTAGGGCTGGGGCTAGTAGGGTCGATTGGTTTCGGGTTTAGGGTTCAGTGCTTTTGGGTTACGGTTGGCGGTGACGTTTTTGCTAAATGCAATGCCCTTTTCCTTGCGTCCAAGGGTCCGCCTCTGTTCGAGGCAGGCACACAAAGGTTTAGGGCTTGCGGTTTTAGGGTTTAGGGCTTGGAACTGAGACTTGGGGTTTAGTAAACGGGGTTTCTACATACCTGTATAAAGCCTCGATATTCGTTTGTAGGAATTCATGTAGGTGTAGTTTTCAGGGCTAGTCTATTATGTAGTTCTTGCATCACAGCCCTTTACGGGTGTTTAGGCCTGAAGGGTTCAGCACGTTTGCGGATTAGGGTTTGGGATTCTGGTAGTGCACGATTTCATCATTCTGGCTTTCAGGAGCTCTCTATCTTGCAGCGCAGTCTGCAGCATGTAGCCAGTCCAGAGCATCCCGAAATAGTCAGATCAAGCTCGAAACTCTAAGCCCGAAGCCGAAAGCCCCACAGTCCCTAAACTCAAGTTTTCAAAGGCCTGCTTAAAGCCGAAGCCTAGGCCCCAAGCAGCAGTGGGACGCTGCCAGGGCCCGAGCGTAGAGAGAGGCCAGCAAGAATGGAGCAGGCTCTTCGCCCTGTTTCAGATGAGCGGAGGGTTTAGGGTGTACTGAGTCCTTGATGGGGTTCAGGGGGCTCTGGGTTCGGACATGTTTGGGCTTAGGTACGACCAGAGCAACACAACAAGGAAACCGGAAAGTCATTACATCACCACATCATGGCGTCCAGCCATGTTGCGGATTGGAATAAACGCCCCGTTGGACAGCATCTAGCGCTCAAAGGTCAATTTCATCGCGAATCCAGTTGTGGAAGTGCTTTGCCAAGCTCGCCGGCCAACATTGGCTGTGGCCTTCTTGAGAGACATGTCGCCCTTTCGGGTGCTCTTCGCACCCCCATTCGTGCAATCTCATATGGAATTTATGACCGGGCATCTTAGGACCTTCCCGAGATCAGTGCCGTTGTATTTTACGAAGCTTATTTGCAGTAAATACAGTCCCAACTTTCACGAGAGACCGGACTTGTCATCCCTAGAGATCTGCGAATATAAGCAAGACACATTCGGTTGCGCAGTCTTTCGAAAATCCTACGTATACTGGCCGATCACTGAACGAAAGCTAAGCACCAACAACAGCAGCATTCTCAACTGAATCTCCCTAATCCCTTCGCGAGCTCGGCCTTACCGCTTTTCGCGCACCTGTCATTGCTATTTGTACAAGCCTTCATATTGCGACCTTGCTTTGCAACTTCCCGGCAACGGATTTAGGACCATCCGCACGTAAACTTAACAAACTTGCACTAGCTACAACCAAGAGTACCAAACCCATACGAGTCCTCCACACAAAAGACGTCACTTCACTAAACCTAGGTTTCCCTGTAATCCAATGACACAGGTACCCCTTTCTTCATACCGTGTGCAGTTTTGGGGGAAGGCCGCCATATACAATTTACAGTGCAGATATAAGGGTCCTGCTGAGGGACTTGTAGAAAACCAGTGAAGCACAAGCCTGTGAGTCTGAAGGCCCCAGTCGCCGCAGTTGCGCGAATCCCAGGCGGCCATCGTCGGGTCCATCGTCCTGTGCAAAAGGTCTGGTGCTTTTTAGGGCTTTCCAAATTCTGTCTGTAATAAGTTAATACAGCACATGATGCTGCTGATGATGATGGCGATGATTACAGCTTGGCATTCCTGGAAAAGCACGTCCCGGGAAAGCACAGGGCATTGGTCGCCTCCGCCACGAGGAAGTTCTCTGCCTGGAGCCCGAAAGGGCTCATGACCATTGACGCAATCGTCAGTGCAATCCTGGGCCACGCTTGAAGCTCAAGCTTCAATTCAGCTTTCTCAACCCGAAACCCATCTAAACCTCAAGCCCAAGTAAGACCCTAAAAACCGATACTCCGTTGCGCATTAGCGTGTCCCCCGACGAACCAGGAATGCCAATGCTGTGAGGTTTCCGTTTGACTTTACTCAATGCCCATAAAGCCAACTTCACTCTGAAAGAGGAAGCCGTCGGGGCTGTAGTAGAAAAAACGCGGGTTTGGAGGTTTAGGGTTGAGGGTCTGCAGCTCCACAGGCATGGAAATGCAGAACCAACGACATATCCAGAAAACGACCTTGCACACAGGCAAAGGCGGAAATTCGCGTCGGTTATCGTTGTGCTTCAAGATTTCGTTCGTTCTTGCCGACGAGCCACCACGGCATGTCGCCTGCTGTAGCCGGGCGGAGCCTGAGACGCCCCAAACCCGAAAGTCGTGAACCAAAGAAGCTTTTCGAGAAGGTCTGGCGTGTCATGGCACAAAATTTATCCAGGTGCCTGGATATTCCGAACAGGAGACATGCCGACGGACAGACTCTGAGCAGATACAAAGCATTTGAGCACAACATACTCCACGTGAGCAGGGGAACTCGGACCAGGAACATGGTCCTGGAAAAAGTGCGAGAAGCCTGAGAGTAAACGGGCTACGAACAGCAGGTCTGCTACCCCGGCTCTGCTGCAAAAACAGGATCCCAGCATTATGACCCCCACTCACGGATGCGATTGGTTCGTCTTTCGTCTATGTTACACTACGCTGCACGGTGCTTTACAATCTGGTGTTTCCTCCGAGCACGTGCAGGTTACACGCTTACATCACAGGGTGGTAGCATGTGAAGATGTACTGCGGAGAGCGAATGTTATGCACTGGAGGACGCAAATTGAAAAAAAACAAACATCAAACGTAACACAGGATGGAAAGTGAGTAGTGAACTCCGAATATCGGAGCATGGATTTAGAAGGTTCCTACTCGGATAACGTGTACAGTTAGTGCGTCAGGATACCGATGCTCCAAGTGTTTGCCAGCTACAGCAGTACTTGCATTGCTCATTCTGTTTTTCTCAGGCTGCTTGATGGCAAGCCGACCTAGATCCACGCGCTGTAAACCCCCAAAGCCCAAACGCTACTCACCCTAAACCCGTAGACTATGCATCCTAAACCCCCAAGCCCCTGACACCACAAACCCTGTATCCCAAAATGCTAAAGCGCAGTCTGAAACACAGGCCTTGGCACAGCGGTCGACACCTGAGGGAAGGAACCACCAGACCACATCCGGTTCAGAGGCTTACAGTAGGGGTCATTTCCTGAATCCCAAACCAAAGACCCCCAAACCCAAGACCGACAACCCTAGAGCTTTTATTTTGGGGTGCCTTCTGATATCTCCGAACAGCCAATGAAGGCAGGCTGGCGTCCAGGATTCTTGAGCTAGCAGCTAGGTCGTCTCAACTCACAGTAGTAAGCTATTATTATGACTGTTGCTATTACTGTTATTACTGGCATTACGATTACGGTTACGAACTATTGCTGCTGCAAACAAACACGGGGATATCATGAGCAGCCAGCCGGTGTTCATAAACATTTGATGGACGTGGACGTCAATCAGCATGCTTGTGCTTTCTGTCTGGACCGACTCGCAGCTCAACACCGCGTCCTCAGGGATCTTGTGGCCTCTCTGGGAATCTGGGAAAAAGCCCCTTTTCTAAACCTTAAGACGTCCTGTACAAAAGCCCTTTGAGCAGACGAACAAAACACAGCCAATCCGAAGCCTTCAACGCTGCGGGCACTGCCCGCCTCCGGCTCGCCGGCGACGCCACGCAGGGGCAGTCTGCTCCGAGGCGTCATGGTGAGGCCGCCTCTTAGGGTTCTGAGATTCAAGCAATTGGGCTTTAGGGCTCTGGGGAGTTTAGGCTTTGAGGGTTCAGGCTTTCTTTGTGTTAAGTGCAGGGGTTTCTATAGATAGGGTGTTGGGGGGGTTTGGGGCTCTGCGGCTTGGGGTTTCGGATTGCATGTCAAGTTGGCGTCTGAAGCGATACGGGACCGAACACAAAGGAACATCGTTGATGTACACTCCCGGCTGACAAACAGCCTTCTTGAATGGCCTCAGGATCAGCACCCTCACGATCATCCCAATTAGCCAGGGGTGGGTATTCAGCTTGTAATCTACATCTACGAGGACCCCCGAGTACCCTGGCCGAAAAAAAACAACCGCAGTTCTCTACATCTACATATACACTGGCACAACATAACTCCTATCATCGGGAGCCTAAAGGCATCTTGAGTTTCAGTGAACTGCACATTTGATGTCCTCTCAGGCCTTGAGCCCCAAGCTGTAAACGGTAAGCCCGAATGAATGAACTCGACATCGTCACGCCCCCAACCTTCTAAAACCCCAGCAAAGCCACACTAAAGGTTTATGAAAAGCCGTGAACCCTGAAACCTAAAACCTTGTCGCTTGACCTTAAAGCGCTGAACGCCCTGAACCCTGAAACCGTTTACAGCAACAAAGCCTAGAGCACCCTTATAGATTCCTTACCGGGCCCTCTTTAGAACCTTTTTCATCATCAATCTGAAGAGCCTCTATAGAACCGGCATTTACAAACCTATTGTAAAACCCAATATGAAACACTGACAACTATATTGCACAAGTACTTAACCTCATGGAACCCTACATAGTAAACATATATCCAGGCCTAGCGACGCAAAGCAATGTCCGCCGGCGCGAAGAGACCTGGGCAGCGGAGCTTCAGCCGAAAATGCCCGGGGGCACCGAAAGTTCTATGGCAAGAAAAACCTGCCGCCCAAACAAGGAAACCTAAACTGCACACGGACACCTCCAATTCCCAAGCTTACCAAGCCTCAACATATCTCACAACCCTACATCCATAACCAGGAACCCCGAAGCCTGGACCAGAAAGCCTTGACCCTGCTCACAGCAGGAACACCAAACTGCATGTGAAAATTGCTAAAACCGTGCCCTTGCTACCCGGTACCTTCAACCCTGTCATGCCCTTCCATGCCCAGAGATTTTACAAATTGCCTTCGCCCAAATCTCAGAGAGGCCAATGCCCTACGTAAGGCATGCAACTCCAAATTTATGATGCAAGGTATAAACATCGGTTCAGGGGCGTTGACTATTGGGCTCTCGCGAAGAGATCCTCAAACAAAACACCTCGGGCCTCTCATATACAACCTTCAATACTCGAGCCCTTTCTAGCACCGCCCCCAAAATTCCCCCGGCCCTAACCCCAAAAGCCCGAATCCTAAAGCCCTGCGAGATCCTGAAAGCCTAATCCTCGAGATCCTAATCCAGAAACCCTACAAGCCTAATGCCTAAATCCTGAATCCCTTAAAATACACTAATTCCTGGAACTCTATCCCCTATACGCCCTAAAACCCTACTAAGCCCTAAAGCCTCAAAGCCGATGCTCTACAACTTAGATCCTTACATCATGCAACCCTGAACTGCAAACCCGAAACCCTTGAAAACCCAGAACCATGTAAGCAACCTCAACACCGTGAAACTCAGCCCTAAGTCGGTCAACTGCAAACATAGGCGCCCTAATGTAGAAACCCAAAGCTACTACTACGATCCTGTGTAAACTCCAACTTCGCCGACCCTTGTAGGTAGACACCCCTAAGCCCTAAAGGCTCTGAGCCTTCTAGCGGGCCAGTAGGGTTAAACTATATTAAACCCCTAGGGTCCAGCTGCCCAAGCACTAGTTTACTGGGGCGCATTAATAATATGTGGTTGGAAAAAAAGCCCCAGGGAAACCCCAAAGAGCTCGGGATCCGACGTCGCCATCGCCGCGCAGGCAAGGCAGGAGATGCGCTTTCCGGGCGCCTGAGAACTTTCGGAATGCTAGGCCTTCCAGGTTTCGGCTTTAGGACCTTCGGGTTTAGGGCGTGTAGGGTTGAGGATTTTCTCGAGATCAATTAGAGCTTCAGGCTTCCTACTAACAACCCTACAAACAGCCAAGACAACGAGAAGCGGAAGCTGGAACGATGCACAATTCTCTCCTGCTGCCCCCAGGCCAACAGACCCAAACTTTTTTACAGGTCTGAAACAAACCCGAAGCACTGCAACACTCTTGTAACTTAGAACACCTCTCTGTAGAACCCGTTGAGACCCTATACTTGAAATCGAAACCCGTATGAAGCCCGCAAAAACATCCGCCATTGATGTCTTGCCCCAAAGTCAGAAAACGTAGAACACAGCAGATCAGCAAGAAGATGCTATAAGCGATCTAAAGGTTTCGGGACAGAAATTTGGCTGCCGCATCAAAAAGAAAATGAAAAAGGCTCAAACAAAAAATACTGTGCACGATCAAAACCAAAATTGAGGACATATCAAAAAGTAATAAGCCCCTCGAATCACGGCTGTCACGGGGACACATGTGTGTGTGTATATATATATATATACATATACATATACATATACATATACATATACATATACATATACATATATGTATATATAATACTAATAATGATAGTACGTATACGAGACACCCTGAAGCAGAATGACCGCATTGGCACGAAAGGCGGCCTTGCGATTGAACCTCTGCGGAGCTGCAGTGGCCATGGCTGCAGGCAGCTGTGGAACCGATCCGACGGCCCGGTTTAGGGTTTGCACGGAGTTTAGGGTTTAGGGGTTTCGGAGTTTAGGGTAGGGTTTCGGATCCCTGCAACGGCAACCCCCATACCCTGCGTGTTCAGGCTTCGGGTCAGCCCCATAGACCCAAAGTCTCTGTTCCTAATGCCAAAACCTAAACCACAAACAATGAAACTCCCACATCCTAAACCCAAACCCTGGAATCGGACAACATCGCCGCTATGCTGCCCCACGCTTGCACGCATCTGGATTTGTTCGCAACGGTTTCAGTTCAGGCTCTTGCTTGCGACAGAGGAAGAGCGGGTCAAGGATTTGGCATTTGAGGCTTTGCTTTTTGTGGAACCCGACATGTCTATAGGAGCTATTCCGGTGTGGCTTTGGAAGGAAGGGCATCATCGCGGAAACTCTATCACAGCAAGGCTCTCCGATAATTACGGCCAATAGTGCAGGCTTTTACCTTGGGACACTTCGAATATGCAAGCGGGGAATCCGAAAGCCGAAACAGCTTCCTGCGGCTGGACTCATAGACCACTCGAGAGCTGGGAATCTACACTAATAAGCCCCAAGCCCTTACAGCCACAAGCAAAAGACTCTCTACAAAAGCACCTCAACAGTACTTATCTCGCACACCTTGACTCCCAATACTACATAATCAATGTTCCCGCTTGTTTGGAAGTTGCTTGCAAACCTTCAGCGCACAAAACCCGAAACGTGAACCGTCATTTCGCCAAACCCAAATCCGAACCCAGCAGGCCGGATACCCAAAACCAAAAGCGCAACTCACTAGACAGTTAGACCCAAAACCGTGGACCCCAACGCCCATCGAGCAGTTATGAGAGGCTTGAGTTCCAAGGGCTTGGGGCTTTTTGGTTTCGGGGTTTTGGCGGCAAAAAGCTCTGGGTTCCAGCGCCACACACTCCATGCAGTTAGGCCCACGACAAAGGAGCGCGCGCAATGCCGCGCTTCTCGCGCTGCGCTGTGAGTATTTGCGCCTTTCGGGTGATGGGTGATGGGTGATGGCACTTCAGCCCCAAAGCCAAAACCTGCAACCCGAAACCAGACACGTTGCAAGACCTACCAACAGCTTGCATAATGGGGCCTCAAGTCTTGGATTCAGAGTTTCTGCGGAGGTCTACATATATTCATATATATATATATGTATCCACGGGCTAGAGTCGAGGCCTTGGGGCTTTCATCACTGACTCAGGTCATGTCGTCTTCCGGCAAACCTGCCCTCGTTCGTACATGCAGCAACGCCGCAAGAGCCGAGCGGGTCAAATCCTAAATCTGAAGCGCTTCGGCACAACAACCTCAAGCCCAGAAACAATCAGCCCTTGCGTTCAAGTTTCGCTAAGCTGCCTTGACTCGCATCACCTTACTTTTGGAAAGGTCTAAGTATAGAAGCCAGTTCGAGAAATAAAAGGGGATCCTACAGAAACGAGGCAGTACCCGGAGCTTCATGTAAGGAGCCCTTAAGTAAGGAGTTATAGTTACTGAGCATAGCATACCCCTCTCTAGCATGTGGTCTAATCCATGCTTAACGCCCAACCCTGCAAGAGACAGCCTTATGAAGCCCTAAACTAGGGTGTTTCATTTCAGACCTCGTAAACATCCGTGAGGTCGCCAAGCCCCGCTGCTTGCTCTACAAGGCGGCGCGCCTGCTTTCTGTAGTTTAAAGTTTTGAAGATTCCAGGGTAGGGGTTTAGGGTGAAGGCTTGTTTGCAGATTTGTAAAACGGCTGTCAAAACTTTGTAGGGGGTTTAGGGGGGTCTAACGTTGGGGCTTAGGATTTGGGTTCTAGGCTGGAAGCTTTATTGAATTTGGGGATTCGGGGTGTATGGTAGAGTCTGCACGCAGAAAATTCGGCCGCTGTGTGTGACACTACAGTTCTCTAGCTGGGCCAGCAGATGTATTCCTTTTCGGAGTTCACCTGTTTTGGACACAACTATAGCATCAATTACCTGCAGAGAGAAAATGTAGTACAACTCAAGGTCTAAATGTAAACCCTAAACACCAAAACCGGAAGGACCTAGCAGCACTCCAAAAACTAGAATGAAACAGTTGTCACGAAATCCGTATAAGAACCCCATAACAGCCTGTAAGACCTCTATGAAAGCCTAAACAAAGCAAATAACGATCGATGAGACCCATATATCAGCCTAGAACCGTGTGTGTGAGGCACCCTGATGAAACCCCTAGAACAAAACCCTTATTATGAGGAACCCCCCCCCCTCAACAAAAACAAAACAACCCTAAACCCTGATTATCAGGACTCCATGGCCCGTGTCCGAGTGGAAAGTGGAGCCTTGAGCACAGTGCGGATCGCCCAGTCTGGGATGCCACCTAAGTTTGAGTAGGGACTGGGTGGTTTTTCGTTTGGGGACTAGGGTTTTTGTTTAGGGTTCGGGACCTCCGCTTATGTGTTTCATTTTCGAGGTTTACAGACAGGCATTTCACGTCCTACTCGTTGGGGTTAACACAACTTAAGGATGTCGATGTTGTCTAAGGCCTCTTAGTCAAACACCATCTTGTGCTTTGGGGATCTCTATCAAAGGTAAAAAATTCGATGGATTGATCACTGTAGAATTGAAGTTGCAAGGTCCAGAATTTACGGTTGAAGGTTCAAGGTCTGGTGCTTCAGATAGAGCGCTAAAGCTTGCTGTTTTGGAGCAAACGTTTCGGATTTTGAGGCATACCAAGTCAGGGCTTTGCGCATGCAGGGTTTGGCCTTTGCTTCGGTGCACGGTGCAAGGTGTGGGGCGTGCTGAGAATTAGGCGTCCCTTGTTCGGGTGGGGAGGGGGCTTTAAGCAGCTACTACTTTGGGCGAACTTTGGGTCTATATTGGGGTTTCCTTACTATGTTCTGAGACCCCGGTCACGGATGCTACTGGCTTTGGTTTAGAGGGCTGCTTGATGCAACAAATTTGGACAATTTCAAACCTTCGCGACAGCTTTCTGGATAAGTATCAGGTTCTAGGCCTGCGGAACCTACCTATTTAGGATTGTCGCCTCTGCTATAGCTGCCTAGGTTCAGAAGGTCTAGGTAGGATTGTGGATTGACTTTCGAGTTTCGCGTTTGGAGCAGTGGCCGTAGAGTGGAGGTAGCACAACTTGCAGTTGCAAGTCCCTTCCTGTGCTCGCCCTAGTGGCCCCTTCGGATTAACTCCCGGCCAGTCCAAAGGACATGCGTACCCCAGTAGTCTCTCTATCTTACTCTCCTTTCACCTGCATGTCTGTATGCATGTATGTGTCCAGATGTGACATACCTACATACATATATACATACATACATACATACATACATACATTGCATTACATTGCATTACATTGCATTACATGCATTACATTGCATTACATTGCATTACATTGCATTACATTGCATTACATTGCATAACATACATACATACATACATACATATATGTATATATATTACCTTATATTGTAAAAAATACATATATATATATATATGTATATGTTATGTGTATATATATATATATATGTAAATACATGTTTACATATATATATATATATGTATATCTCAAGAATAAGTGGGATTGTACGAGCTTGTCCATAAAGTCTCGTCTTTATACACGCCCAGTTCGCTCTCTCTTTATCTCTTTGCTTTCCCTCTCGCTCTCTCTCACTCACTCTCGCTCGAGATGTTTCTCTCCTCGTCTTGCATGTCTCTGTCTCTGTCTGGATGTCTCTCTCTGTCTCTCTTCGTCTAATAATAATCTCAAGCTATGCAGTAGAAGCAGCGATGACACGCGCCAGCAACCCTGTTCTAGGCCTACTGAGACTGAGATTTAGTCTTAGAACTATACTGAATACTGATCGTAACTCAGCATTTTCCGGAATATCTCGGCCTCGGACCGCTCGAAGCCTGGCGCTCGTCGAAGAGAGACAATGGGGCGCGCCTGCTCCGATCTGCGAAAGATCAATTCTTCGAATAGCCGAAGCTTGAGCCCTCAGCTGTAAGACCTGAGTGCGCCATAGCTATGAACTTTTGCAGCTTGTAAGTTTTATAGGTGGGCGTATTCAGTTGCACTCTTAATCAAGAATGCCACAGCTATGTTTGGGGACTAAGACCGCTCATTCACAAGTACTCTTTTGCGGGCGTCTCGGATGCAAGACTTAGCCACAGTCATGAACCCTCACGAGGGCTGTCTATAACTTGTACATGCGAAGACCTTGTCATCCCGAATCCCTGGGCCCAGTTTTGAACAGCACAACACGCAACACTATTCGAGTGATACTTGCTGTCGCTACTGTTTCTGATTCGGAAACATTAGCATATGCAATTCGATCAATCGGTCCACAGTTCAGAATCCTTCAAGCTTTGAGTCCTCACGCTGCTCCATCCTACCGTCACAGAAAAACCACTCCAAACCCTCAGTGGTGTCAATCCCACACTTTAATCCTTGCAGCTGGTAACTAGTGGGGATGGTCGTGGAGATGCTCTTCCATTGGTGAGCCTGGGCTTCCTCTATCACAGCGACCACAGCGACAACAACAAATATATCTAATGTTGTGGATGGCGACGGCTGCTTTGATCGAATCTGAAGATGAAGATCACAAGAACCAACACACATGAAGCTCAGGCAGCCGTGCCAGGTGCTAGTGGCGACGCGGTGCTCGGCATCCATGCGCTGCTGCGCGCGCAGCAGCACTCCACGCAGCTGAGCCGCTCCCATCTGAGGAAACAGGCTTTCACACACTTGAATCAGGTCGGACGAAAAAGTTTATAATGGGAAGCCTACCGATTCAACTAATTATTTCTCTCTCTCCCTCTCTCTTCCACTCTCCTCTGTTACACATATATATGTATATATATATATATATCTATCCAGGCCCCGACAAGCAATCTTGAACCGTGAACCCCAGACCCCCACACCCCACGCGTCGTGAAGCTCTAAAGTCTTTCAGGGCGCTTGATGAGGCCTTTTGCAAATCACGGTCCCTTGTCTTGCGTCCGTCTATCAGGGATCCTGGCACTTAAAGGGCTTCCAACTCCGAAAATGTGAACCTCGGAACATGCTGAACACCCCCGCCACACATACATCCTGAGCTGAATATTTGCCTTCATCCTCGAAGCCCCAACAGTCAGACACTCACCCCAGAGCTCCCCCCAACAACAAACAAACATCAGTAGGATCCTCGATAGCCAGCAGTGATATTCCCGCCAAGTCCTCGAACATGCTGGGCAAAGATACCCGGAATCCTGAACCTGATAACTTGTTCTTTACATATCTTTGGCAAAAGCCCATACTAAATGGTTGATCTAAAGACCTAACAGTTACGAACCCTGAACCCGTAAACCGGTAAACTTCCCTAGAACCCTGTGCCCTTATGCCACCCAACACCAGCCTGAACTTCTGACAAATGATTTTCCCGTAGTCCGAACATCGTTGCCCTTCAAGAAGGGAGGGAGAATCTTAAAACGGTGTCTCCCAAAACCTGAAAAGTCCCCACAGCACCACGTGATTCCCAGGTTCTACCGTAAACAACGCCTTATATACCCGCTTGTATAGAACCCTTGAAGCCCTTGTAACCCACATTTACGACACTATAAACACCCACCATTGGCTTCACGAGCTGCACCTGCCTTTGGTCGGGGGCTGTCACCTCCCAGCGACAAATAAGAGCTCCATGGGGGGTCCTACATGGGTTTCTACAAGTTTCTGGGTCTTACACCTGCTTTTACAAAGTTTGTGAAATAAACTTGTTGCAATTGCTTGATAAATTAGGATCTCCCTTTGGCTCAACGCAGCCCAAAAGACTTATCATTGGCCCTGTGCGCCTTGCTAGCAACAGGGAATGAGAGGCTAGTATTCTTGAGTCACGCCCTTATAGCAGCCCTATATGATGCTTTCATTAGTCTGGGCTTTGCAGCGACTGTACAGAAAATGTTGAGTCTGTTGAGCTCATTGCAGCAGCGGTTTGAAACTGACGGGTGCGACCAGCAAGCTTGGCACTCTACTCTAGGAGAGGACAGGAGCAATACGAGCCTTCGTAATTTGAATAGGATTTTGGAGTATGTAGTTACAAATCACTCTTCTATACTACTGGTAACTAACAGCCTGACGACCTTTGTTGACAGTTCAGGATCTGGGGCTTTTGAGGTCGTAGCCTTGATGCTTTGATTGGTTTTAGTAAACACCCGAAATCCCTGGTGCCCTTGAGACCTAAACGACAAACCCCAATAAACCTGGAAAAGCTTCAAAGGTATACCTTACCCTTAGCCGTCTAGAGCTTGGCTGTGCCTGCTTCGCCTCGGAGCACTTGTCGCACTAGAAGGTCCTGGGAGGGTGTAGAGTGTCAGGATTCTGAGATTCAAGTTCAGGGTGGGTTCTAACATAGGGTTATCAAGGACTCTGTAGGGCTCTCAGGGATTTAGGGTTGAAATTGTATAGCGTCTAGATGGAGATGCCAAGCCCTCTGTAGGGTTCTTGCAACACATATCTGAGCTGCTACTCAACTTGCTGCCCCCAAATCAGCCCTGTCGGGATCTCGCTGGCTGTGGTGGCCGCGACATGCATGTGTGTATATACATGTGGCCATGGGTCAATACCCCGTGTTGTCGCGGGGCCCCCCCCCCCTCTGTTACAAACCCTTGTCGCGCCGGCTTTGTTTCAAACCCTTGTCGCGCGGCATTGCTGGGGCACCTCCAATATTACTGACAGGAATGTTGCGGAATAGCAAACAAGCCGACACCCTGCGATTTCACGAGGGAGAGTGCGCAAAGTATAGAAAGAAAATGAGAGTTCAGCAAGCTGTCAATCCCGAAGCCTCCATCGTGCAGGAGCGTGGTTTAGGGTAAGGTTTAAACGGCTTAGGGTTTAGCAAGGTCTTGGCCTTACGCAAAACTGGCCTCTGTTTTGTCGCAATACGCTGCTGGGGCATTTTGATTATTGGCATGGCGCCGGAACGGATGCAAGCTTAACCTTTCATGACTCATGATATTTTCTGTACAGCATTGTTCCACTCTGCTAGTCTTAGTTAAGGACTGGATGGGCAAGTGGTGGGCTGAGCAACTTTGTGCCTTGTCGCGCCTATGTCGCGCCTTGTCGCAGACCTTGTCGCGCGACGGCTGAGAAAACCACGACAATGCACGGCTCTCACAACAAAATTCAGGACACACGACCAGGATCCAAACCTACAACACTCAACTCCAAGCTCAACGTTTGCAGCACTCGCACACGAGCGTGCCTCATAATATAGACAGAACCAAATACATACATACATATATATATACAAACACACATTATATATACACATGTACACATGCATACATTCATATATGAATATATGTGATGGACCTTGTCGCGCCCCTTGTCGCGCCAGCCTTGTCGCAAAAACCCGCTTTTGTTACATACTTTGTCGCGCGAGGGGCGCCCCGGCCCTGTTACATACCAGAAGGTTTTGACTCACTGCCATGTATGTGTGTGTATACCCTAAATACATAAACCCGGAACCCTAAATTGCTAAAGCCTGAACCCTTGAGCGGCCCATGGGCCTGAGGGCTACGGGATGCCTTCACTTGCCACGGCGGGCCTCCTGCTCTGGGTCGCGCGGAGACTCCTCCTCACAGCCCTGAGAGGAGAATTCCAAATTTCATAGCTGCTAGCTGGTTTAGGTTGAGGCTGTAGGGACCGTATTGCTTCTAGCGTTTAGAGTCTATACGGCTTTAGGGTTTTTGATGCTTGCGCCACTCATGAAGCCGCCAAGCCTTAACCCGAAAGCTCTTTCGCCCATTTGTCGCCCTCTAGACCGGTAAGGGCCGGCTTCAAGACACTTCGGAAAACCCTGAAACGCCGAATTAAGGATGCGAGACACCCGTCCACAACTTCTTACTGCCTCCAACAAAGTATTGCTTAGCCATGTGTCACTGTCGTCAGTCTCGCAAGCCCTCATCCCTGAAAACGAATAGCCTTTCCAGCTTCGACCCTCAACCTTTAAACTCGCACGGTCCTAAGGCTTCTACATTGTCGAAACCAAGCCAAATATTCGGAAGAACGACGAAGGCTCCAAACCCTGAAAACCAAAGCGCGAACGCCCCGACAAACCCCAAACACTAAAGCTGCCGCAGGAAACCCCAAAGCCCCCCAAACAAGAACCCAAACCCTTACTTCTTTCATACTATGAACCTTGGCTCCAAAGTGTCCAAGCCTGCTCCGACGTCATCAGGCTGCTGGGCCCGTGGCAAGAACAGGGTCTAGCATTGGGGGGTTGACATTGAGGGTTTGGGACCTTTCGGATTTCCGGTGGAAGGTTCTGGCTTTCGAGTGCAGGGATGCGTAGGGCGTGTATATAGTTTAGAGGGCTCGGAGTTTAGCCGATTTTCCTTTCTTCAGGCGTTCGGTGGTGGTGGGGAGGGCGGTCGGGCGGCTTTGGGATTTTCCGGCGTGCACGAGGTTTGTTGCGGCTTTGGGCGGATCTTCGGTTTCGCTTTTTTGGAATTTAGGAAAACTTGGGGTGTTGATAGTATGGTGTCAGGATTAAGGGACCTATAAGCTTGAGGTTTCAGGGATGAAGCATCAGGGGTCTGCAGCGGGCGGTGGTGGCTCTGTTCATGATACATGTGTTGACTGCAGTTTTGCCTGTCGTTGCGGCTGTAAGCATTGACCTTACCGGGGCTTTTACAGTGCTGGAGGGATGCCGTCGGTGCTGGGATTCTGTGTGCTCCTGACTGTAACTAGGCTCTGAGCCTGAGCCAGGCAACGGCTCACAGCAAAGTTCAACTCACATCCTCCACGTCGAGCAGTCACTGCCTTCTTTCGGGGTAAAGCTACTAAGCAACAGATGGGCACAAGGGCTGTGGACCTTCTAAGCAGTGCATGGATGAGCAGATATGTCAGGGCAGGTACGTGGCGCTTTAACTCACAATGCCCTACTTTCCACGTGTAAGGGCCGTGCTATTTGCTCCAGCATGGGCAGTTGCCGAAACACGGTATCCTCATACCAGTGCTGTCAGCATGGTGCCCTGTCCCCTTTAGTGCTCTTTAGGGATTCATTGAAGGTACCGCATGTTGATCGATATTGAAGTCTTATGCTGGGTATTACATTTCCCGTGTTGCGGAGCCACTAAAAAGAGCACCAAGCTGCCTTCCGGGACCCTGAAAAAAACATCCTATTTGGACAGGCACCTCGAATTCTTGGCAAGCATGGGTTGCTCGAAATTGAAAAGGCTTGAGGGAGGGCTAATATAAGGGCCTTAACAATCAGAATAGGGTTTCGGGGCTCATTATACTATACTTATAATAAGGACTCCCCCAAAATAGTATTGGCAATTATTTAGGCCCCTTTATAAGGGGCCCTTTCATAACACCATCGAGCTTTGATCTGGTCAATTTCTGTAGCAACGCCGTTGCAAACGCTGGGCTTCTCGAGAAGCTGAGACCCCAAAATCTCTGTAAATAGACAGAAGCGGAGACACTTCCAAAGACGGTGTCTTAGACTCCAGCCTATGGAGGCCTGTATACTCTGACAGGAATGCTTCCGTTTCTGTGGATTTGGGATCCGAGATGTTGCGCGCAAGCTCAGATTTGCCGAGTGCGCGCAGATGCTCTTATGCAGGCACGATCATGCACCAAAGGAGAAGAGATCGGCGGAGGCAAGGGCCTGCATTCGGGGAGCTGCTTTGCAACCCAAAGCCACCAACGCTCGACCCTAAACTTGACGCTTAAGCCTGATATTAGCTCTGACGATTCGGCTATAAGAGACCTGTAGTTGACTTTGATGTGGAGTTTGGGCGAACAGGGAACCGTCATGGTAATGTGGGACATGGTGCTCTGTCACTGACCGGGCTTTTGGGTGCTGAGGTTGATGACTCTCGCTATTCTTACGGTCATAGCTATGATGATTATTCGTAAAAGCACTAGTAACACTAGTACTGCTACTACGATCGTATACTACTAGTCGCCGTATTCATAGTCCTCTGGTATTCCTAGTTGGAGGGGGCCTTGGCACAGGGCTGGTCATCGAGCTCGGGCCGGGGCCCTGCATGCCTTTCGCTTCTCTTCTCTTGGCTTCTGCGGGTTCTTGGGGCTTTGGGTAGGTTTGGTAGTATTATGGCTACTGTTACAGGGGTTGAGGGCTTCGGGTTCACTCCGGACGATCTCTCGGACGAAGCAAGCAGCGGCATAGGGCTTGAAGTACGGTTTGAGGTTTTAAACTTTTAGCGTTTGGGGGCCGTTGGGGTTTGGGGATGTATGATGCAGCCCCCGACCCCTAAATCCAGGTTGGCGAGGGTTTGGGTTTGGGGATCTAGGGCTTCTTTTCAGAGGCACACACCCGGAAGAAACTCCGCTCGGTGCCTACAGCAAACCCGTTAAAGATCCCCGCGTACAATGCCAAACACTATTGAAAACCCTATACATACAAGCCTGCACAACCCTATTCTCAAAACCATTGATTACAAAAACCTCTAAAACCCTTGTTATAACACCACCATGATCCCGCTGTAGTCCCTAAACCCTCGGAGACTTGGGGGTTTAGCTTGAGATCCGCCTCTGCCAAGGAAGTGGTACCAAGGTTTCCCACAGATTCGGGCTTGAGGGTCTTCGGGCTATAGCGCTTCTAGGGCTTTAGGTTGTGTTGCGGGTTTAGTGTCTATGCGGATGAGGGTAGTCCGTAAAAGCTCATGGGAATAAGGGTGGCTGGCTACTGTCCCTGCATGCATAGGTAACAGGTAACGGGTCTGATAAGGGCTCAGAAGGGATTTGGGGACCTTGACTGAACCTTCCATACGGTCTCAAGCTCAGGGAACAAGCGGCACCTGGAGGTCCCGTTTGACAGCTAAACCCACTTGCAGACGAGAGTCTCTTGCGGTGCTGCCACAGCACATGCGGCGGGGCTGCATAGCCCAACCCCTGAAGATCGGCTTGTTAAGGATCGTAGGTTCAAGCTTTACAGGTTTAGGGGTAGGCAACCTCTGCAGCTGTACCGGCACGATGCATTCATAGGTTTCTCGTTCTTATTTCGGGCCTCCGGCCAGAAGTGCGGCTCATGTTCTGGAGATGAGACAATCGTCATCCTCGTTTGTTCATTATCAGAGAGGCAGCACCTTTTGCCTCCATCTACTTTGCAATGCAGCCTCTAAGCTCTCACATAGCATTCAACCCGAGCACCAGCTATGACTAACACAATGAAGAAAATGGACATGCAAAGTAGTGTATGAACCCTAAGCCCCATAAATCCCCTAAAAGCCCGAAACTCCCTGAAGCCTAAGCCTCCTAAAACCCTAAAACCCCCTTGAGTAGCATACGGAAAGCTCGACTTCTCGAGGCCTCCATCGGAAGCGGTACAGCGCCCACCGCCTCGCAAAGGCGAAGGACAGGCGTGGGGCTTTGGGTTGGTGGTCACGGTTTAAAGGTTTAGGTGTCGGTTTTATAACAATTAAACCTGCAACCCTAAACTATTCCGGTTTAGACTCTAGACTTGCAGAGTGTGGGGATGGTTTCGGGTTTGGGAAACTCAGGAGCTCCCTCAGCTTCGAACTGCTCCTATACCCTGTGCCGTGCTATCACGTGGTCACCGTTCTTGCGATTTAGAAACTTAAATCCTCAGGACACCGGACTGTGTGTATGTGTATATATATATATATATATATATTGATTTATCTGTTTATGTGCGTATGTATGTGCGTGTGATTTTATATATGTAACGTATGCATGTATGTCCATGTGTATGCACGTAAATATGTGAGTGTCGTTGTATATATATATATATAGACATACATACATACACACATATATATATATATATACGTATATACATGTATATATATACACATAGACATACATGGGCATATAATATACATATACACACATACAGATGATTACAGGTGTATATGCTATGTACTGGGAGGTTGATCCATTTTGGACGGGGGAGGGCTGACAATGTCAGGTCTACAAGACTCAACCGTGAAACTACATCAATCTTGCACCAATCCTACGCCATCAGCTTTCCGGATATCCAACCCCTGAACAGAAAGCGAGTACGGTTGAGGTTTTGAGGTTTGAGGTTTCAGGTTGAGAACCGCCAGGCAGTTCTTCAATTTTCACGCCTTACCAACATAGTACTGTGATTTATGATATGTTCCGTCACAACAGGGAATTGGGATGTTTGGGCGGCTCCAGGTCAGTTCCTTCGATTCTGCAAATGACTGCGTGCAGAGCTTTTAGGAAGAGTGTGCGGTTTTCCTGATTACAGTGTATTGGGTTCTCTGAGGCTTGCGCCTGAGGAGGCCAGCAATATGGCGCATACATAGGTTTCTGGCGGCCACCCTGGCTTTAGGATGTCGGGTCTCGGATTTTGGAGTCTCAATGGTTCGTCTCTCCACAAACTCAACAAACTCAAAAAACTCAAAAACTTGTCTTTAGGATTTGGGTAGGGTTTTGGCATCCGGTCTTCTTGTCAACGGCTTTTGCAGGAAGAGAGTCGTTTTGCAAATGTGCACTGAACTAGTCTACTAGCAGGCCTCTTGAATCTTCTCACTTCCCCTCTTCCCACATTCCAGAAAATACGTACTGACAAGAACCCATAAAGATTCACAGTTTGGCAATCTCGGAGAAGGGATGAGTTTGTGTCCTTTGTAGGTACTGGGTACTTGCAGGCAGCGTCTCTTGCGGAGAACATACCAAGACAATGATCATGGGTCCAGCACAATTTTTTTGGTACATGGAGGGTTATGGATTTTACTGGCCATCCACCTTTTCGCATGAGTACTATATGCTGTACTAAGGACCCGACAATTGTTGCAACGTAGAGCGGCCCCCGACAATCAGACAGACTTACAAGCGCCTAGTTATTGTTGAAGCTGTTGTAACCCATGGTGCTAGTGCTTCTACTGCTACTTGTACCATCATGTACTGAGTACTGCCGCTCTCGCAACACTCACACGGATGAACCTTCCGTTCTCGATAGTAGACATGGCGGCTGGGCCCAACAGCAGCACCAGCAGCAGCTACCCCTCCGACAGCAACTGCCTTGGAATTCGGAGCTGTCTATGATCCATGCATGGTACAGGAAGGATGGCATCTCGGAGCTGGGTCTCGTGCGCAACAGGCAGCAGAAACAGCAGCAAAGAACGATCACCTCAAGATAACACGAGACGAGGCTCGGGCCGCGGGATTGAGCTTTAACCTTTACTGTTACTGTAGACTTGTTGCCTGCCAGCATTGCTCCAGTGTGCGCAACTAAGCCGCGAGCTGCAACGAGAAGGACCAACCTAGGTTTGTGGATGGGAAATGTGCGAACCCTGGTAATTCTCTCTCTCTCTCACACACACACACGCACCTACCTAGCAAGTCCGTTCCGGCTAGGTCCCCAGATACATTCAGCTAGACTATGGGAAGGTGACACATTGACATATCCGCGGTACTAGCTTCGAGTTGCAAGGTTATGGTCAAACCGAACAACGGAGGTTTTGTTTAATTGTTGGGGCTGTCTTGGGCACACTGCCGCGGTCAAGATTTCAGAGTTTCCCGGTCATGCCAACATCGACAGCTGCTCTGAGGCCCTGAGGCTGACACCCTCCGTTGCTCATCATGAAACCCCAAGCACCTTGAGAGCTCAAAAACACATTCAGTGCAGCAGCAAAAAACAACAACAACAACTACTACTACTACTGCTACTACTACTACTACTACTATTACTATTACTACTACTACTACTACTACCACTACCACTACCACTACTACTACTACTACTGCTACTACTACTACTACCACTACCACTACCACTAATACTATTACTACTACTACTACTACTACTACTACTCCTACTCCTACTACTACTACTACTACTACTGCTACTGCTACTGCTACTGCCACTGCCACTGCCACTGCCACTGCCACTGCCACTGCCACTGCCACTGCCACTGCCACTGCCACTGCCACTGCCACTGCCACTGCCACTGCCACTGCCACTGCCACTGCCACTGCCACTGCCACTACCACTACCACTACCACTACCACTACGACGACCACTACTACTACTACTACTGCTACTACTACTACTGCTGCTACTACTACTACTACTGCTACTACTACTTACTACTACTTCTTCTTCTACAACCACACAGCTCCGCAGCAGCAGCAGCAGCAGCAGCAGCAGTCGGAACCTGCTGAGCATAATGAATGTAAAGACCGTCCCAAGCTGCCTAACAAAGCTCTCCAAACGGAAGCAGCGCCCAGACTGTTGTGCGATAAGTCATACAGACATTGCTTGCAAGAGCCAACCAATTACACAGATCCTGTGTATCAGCGGAGTTGGACGCGAGTCCGAACTCGGAAATCCAAACAAACAGAGCGAAACCATTTCTAATTGAGTATTTTAGAAGTGTCAAAATACCTCATGGTCATACCACCCATCTACCCCGAACGGCAATAGCTACCCCTTTTCAAAATTCAGGACCTGCAAAAGAAGAGCTTATGGCAGTTTAAGGCACAATCTCTGCTACCCTAAACGGCGGTATCCCGAAGGTGTCGAATGCGGCCGAAGGTCCCCACGCCATGCTCATGAAATCGGCCGGCGGCGGGTCCTCTGCCACCTCCGGGTACGTGCAGATATGCGAATAGTTTACCAAGGCATGCATGCATGCATGCTTGTATAGATGTATGGCTGTATGCAGGCATCAAGTATCATCAAGTATACATACACACCTACATACCTCGGTACCTACATGCATACTGCCAGACAGCCAGCAGCAGATATAGGAAGATAATTTTAACTCTTTGGAAACAAGCCATCCACCTTGAGCCGCGCGCGCGTTTAGGCACACAAACATTTGATCACAAACCTCTACTCAACCACAGCCCGGAATGCGAGGCCTTAAACCCAGCCCCTAAACCCTAAACGTCCTGATAGACCATAACGCTGGTCCTGAAGCCGTATAACCTAACACGGGGACAGAAAACTGGGCAACCCCATGCGGGCAGAAAACCTAGAGCCGTCTAAAGTCCCAGGCAACCCCAAAATCTGCAGGCCCGCGCAGGCCCGCCTCGCCCGGGGATGTGGAAGCCGCCGAGGTCGACACGGGTGTGCTGCACTGCATCCCCTGAGGCAAAGCCAACAGTATGGGTCCCGCCAGAAGGCTCGATAGGGCCGTTTATAGGATCCAAACTAAAACCTCGAGCCCCAGTTGAAGATAAAAGGAGTCGTGATGAGGAAGCCTCTAGAGGCCTAGACCCAGAAACCTTGAAGCGACGCCTCAGCGGAGGCCAGGGTCAGCCATCCTTCTTCACACACCTCGAGGCTTGCAAAGATCGCCGATGAGCTTCTGCGGAAGGGCGCTTTGCAGTTGAAGGTTTTCGGTCAAGGAATTACGCAATTACTTTCCAAGGCTTTAAAAGGGTTTACGGTCAAGGCAAATCAAAGCTCCAAGGCACCAAGACTCTTCTGAAGAAGAAACGCAAAGAAGAAGAGACCCTAAGAGGAGAGCTGGGGCCGGGGCGCAGCGGTTTGGGTTCAAGGCATCCGGGGCCCCGTGCAAGCAGCAAGCGGCTTGCTGCCTGAGGCTTAGACGCCTATAGAGGGCCTAGAGAGTTTAGAGTTTAGAGTTATAGGGTCAGGTCAGAGTTGAGGCTTTGAGGGATGTCGTGGCTTCTTGCAGGCCTGAGGCCTTCAGGATTTTCAGGTTTGAGAGCTTGCGATTTGGAGCTTGACGGTTTCAGGGTTTGGCGCTTCGGGCCTGTAGGTTTGCAGGATTTGGGGCTTGAGGCTTCGGTGTGTTTTTTCTTGTTAGCGTTGCCTGCGTGCAAACGGATTACGTCACAGAGTGCGAAGCTGCCATAGGTGTTTACTGTACACAGGTTCTCGGGCTCGTGCAAGCTGTCTGCTTCAGTCGTAGAGGCCTCTTAAAACCATCAGTTCAAAGCACAAACCACAACAACTTAAAGCTCCAGTGAGGTTTCAGAAAAAAGTTTCGCAGCGTATGCATCAGTTTGTGTGTATCGGATTCTACAGGAGTTCATCCCCGCGCCCCGATATTTAAAGCACCCATAGGCTTCTTATACGGCCAGAAGTAGTGCAGTGGTGGTGGGTCGTCGTAGTGATAGAGGTACACTAGCACTGAACCTCTATCATCCTAAAACCCTAGACCATAGGATCGTCAACCCAACACCAAACCCACCCCCCTCGAATCCGAAACCCTCACGGGAGGTCCGAGTGAATAAGGGGCCCTTGTACAAGAGTCAGGTTCTGTCGATAGGGACCTTCCATTTTCTTAAACCCCAAACCCAGCAGACAACACAAGGGGGTTTGGGATGGTTTGGGTTGATTTAGGTCCAGGGTGCCCCTCGACATCTTATACCCCTCGAAGTCTAACCAACCCGATAAAGCATCTGTGACACCATCTTCCAGGTTTCTATGTGAGCCCTGGGAGATCTCGTCTCCTAAAGACTCAGAGCAGGCGGATAGCACGAAAGGTCGTACTGCTGATGGACAAAATCCTGCACTACCCATAATAAGGAATATACCATAATTCCCATAGTTTAGGATCCTTAGGGTCATGCAGGATTTTGTCCATCAGCAGTATCAAAGCCCGATGTCCTAAACCCAAGGCTTCGACTCACAGGGCAAAGTGGTCGAGGTGCCACTTGACAGGACTCCTGAAACCAAAGATGAAAAGGGCGTCATAGCGTCTTAATAGTATATTGGGGATATCGGGTCCAGAGTTCCGCTAACTTCGGGTTCAGGGCTGGGGTTTAAGGACCATTGGGGTGTAATAGTTTAATGTTTGGGATATAGTGTTCCTCGCGGGGTTTAGGATGCAAGGTTCATTTATGCATGGAGTGTGAGAATTCGTTTTAGGATTCACAAAATCCATGTAATTCGTGGCGAAGCGGGAAGTGTAGGAATACCATACCTACACAACCCCGAGGGTTTCTGATTTAGGGATATTGGAGAGTTCGTGAATGATGCCTGCTTTAGGCTGGTTCGAATCCCAGGAAGTCCGCAAATCGGGAAAGCAGTGGGGTGCTTGAGAACATTGCAAACTGGCACATGATTGAAAAACTACTCCGCAACACAAGATGCTCAACTTCTGAGTACAAATATTTATACCCCCGTCAAAGCCCGTGACAAAACCCAATACCCCAGTTTTATCGCTAGCTTCGGCCCTCTATGAAAAAAAACTCGAAGAACGTGGAGTCCGTCCTGTCGTGGTTTGACTCTCCGTCACTGCCCTGGGGAAGAAGAGGCAGCTAGTGACTTTTTCTAAGGCATAGTGGCTCGTTAGGTATAGGGCTCGCGTGGTTTAGGGTTGTATAGGGTTTCGGATTGCGCGGTTTAGGGCTCGTAGGCGTAGGGTTCGCAGGGCTCAAGTTTAGGGTGTCAGGGTTTAGGGGTTTGAGGGCCAAGGCTTTTGGGGCTCAGCGCTCATGCTATAAGTTCTTGTCGGGCTGGTATAGGGTCTAGGCTCGGGCTTAAGGGTTGAGGGTCAAGGCTTTGAGGTTTAGGGTTTAGAAGGACGATCTACCATTGCGATGGACAGCTGCCTTCATAATTTGCAGGGATGCTCTTCGTTCGCAGGCCTGAGGCCTGCTAACCTCTAAGATGCTGAGATCGGGTCGTGAGCTCGCCGGCGGCGATGCACCTGTTGGCCTCTGTGTCGCAAACTGACAATGGCCGTGGCAAGACCACTTCGCAATGCAAACAAAGTGTGATAGATGCGTGGAAAAACAAACAACAAAAAGCAGGGAGGTGAAAGGTGGGAGGATTCTGCTTCGCTGTTCGCTTGCGCTTGTGGGTAGCTCCTTCAGGCTCGATGTTTCACGCATGTGTTTTGGCGTGCTGGATTCGTGATAACATCTTGCTACAAGTGAAGTTGGACAGGGACAGCGCAATTTCCATACTTCCATGGTAAGATGAGGTTCGGGCATGAAGCGAATGATGCCTTGATGCAGAGCCTTCTCACAAAACAGACTAATGTAGGAAAACGAGCCGCCGTCTGTGTACACGGCCTAATGAAGCAAAATGTGCACATGCATGTGTGTAACTACAGAGGTCTATTTCCAGATGTGTGTGCATATATGTACACAAGCAAGCACAGAAGTGAACACATGGAGCTGGATATGCACACGATCCCAGACACATGACATAGAATTCTGAGAACCCCGCTAAAGGCGGACTTCACCCCCACCCGCCTGGGCATCGTAGTCCTCGCTTGGCCCGCAGTGCGCTACCGCCTCACACCTGGTGGCTTAGGCAATGTCGGAGTTTAGGATTTGGTCTTAGAGTTTAGGGTATAGGGATGTATAGGAGCTAAGGGTTCGGGGAGTCCAGGGTTGAGGGGTTTAAGAGTTTCGGAGTTGAGGGCTTGGGAGCTAGCAGGGTGCAAGGGGCAAAGCGCGCAATGAGGGCTGGAGCGCGCCCGTCTGCGAGCCTTCTTGGATTCTTGGGCCAGCTGTTTCTGAACACACATCTACCAAGCCCCCAAACACAAGTTGCGTTTCTAAATGTCCAGTGTACGGCGTACGGGGTTTGTTGAAAGCCTTGGCAACCTCTTGGGTTGTTACAATAAAACTCCTCGTAAAGGAGGGGCCATTCACAATACACTTCCATTCATTGCGGAGATCTCATGGGACTTGCGTCCAGTTTGGGATCCGAGGGCTGCTTTTCAGGGTCTGAGGGCCTAAAGTTTTCGGGTTCAGAGTTTTGGAATTCGGTCGTGAAAAAACGTGTACACACCAGAAAAATAAGCCCACTAGGTGACTGAGTTTCTCACGGACCCCAATAATATGAATGAAGACATCAACATTAAACAGAAGGTGTTTAGTAATCGTCCATTACCAGGTCTTGAACGCACAGACCACGTCAGTCACAGTTTACGAGAATCTAGGATTGCCCTCGCCTGCTTTTGAAGGATTGAGGGCTTACGGTTTGCGGTGTTTTGGGTATATGCTCATGCCCCAAGCAGTCCTGCTGTCAGCACTGTTGAAGAAATTGCGGGCACCGTCATACTTCAGAACGCAGCAGAGGGCACCACCTAGGTCCCAATTTCCCGAGATAAATCACGCAGTTCACTCGCTACTTAAGGGTAAACTTTCGACTTTCAGCTCTCCTTTGAGTCAGGGAGCGACTACATGCACGGCTGAAAGTTCGTGGGATTAACTTTGGCACTAAGAGACGGCGTGTAGTATAGTAATTAGTAGCACAGTAGCAGCAGCAGTAGTAGTAGTAGTAGCAGCACGGTGGATGGTACAAATCCTGCATGACCTGTCTCACAGCTGTGCCAGTGAAGATCCCCGTTGCGTCTCCCTGGAGAGGCCATCGGGTCATGCAGGATTGTTCCTACTCGGGCCTCGACTCTCTTCGGTTCATTGTGGAGACGAATATATTAAGATCCGGGGCTGCAGGAGGCAACACCTGTGTCGAGAAACCGATGCAGGATTTTTCGCAGCAACAGTAGCAGTAGTCGTAGCACTAGCAGCAGCAGCAGCAGAAGAAGAAGTAGCAGCAGCGGTGCTAGGTAATAGTAGTAGCAGTAGAGATAAAGGTAGAGCTAGGGGTAGAGGTAGAGGTAGTGGTAGTGGCCGTGGTAGCGGTAGCGGTAGCTGTAACAGTAGCAGGAGCTAGTAGTAGTAGTAGTAGTAGTAGTAGTAGTGTAGTAGTAGTAGTAGTAGTAGTAGTAGTCGTCGTCGTAGTGGTAGTAGCAGTAGCAGTAGCACTAGCAGTAGCAGTAGCAGTGGCAGTAGCAGTAGCAGTAGCAGTAGCGGTAGAAGTAGCAGTAGCAGTAGCAGTAGCAGTAGCAGTAGCAGTAGTAATAGTAGTAGTAGTAGTAGTAGTTTTCCGAAGCCATACCGTGAATAGACTGTACGTCACCTTCAAAACACGGCGTTGGCGCAGCAAAAAGGAGGCTTACCCTCTGCTTTCTAACTGTCTCTGCAAGCTTGCATTTTACATGAAATTATCTTGTACCGGGGTTTCTTCATAAGATAATCTGCCAAGCGTCTCTTCCCACACAAACTTCTTTGCGTGTTGTAGCCAAGTTTGCCGGGCTTCCCAACTCGCTTTTTGCCATAATCAATTCTACTGGCACTGCTGGGCATAAACGAGACCTGTCTTAAAGGATCTGAATTTGTACTACGAAGTATATGACCTAAGCTTAGCACGTCGTAGATTATGGAACTCACTAAATACTAGTATCTTTCGTTGGTCGTTCCGGCTTGGACATGCTATCATACTAGCTTCTTCCAGAAGCCTTGCATTGGTATTTGTACGGTCTATATAGGTGGGAGCTTTGATTAAAATCTTCCGAATGCCCCTCAATTGAAACGCATTGAGCTTCTGAAAATCAGAAATGCACGACATAGCCAATGTGGACAAGAAAGGGCTCAACGGGCATCCTTGTCGTATGCCGCTTCTTTGCTCCTTTACTGTTGAAGTACCGAAATCGTCCTTCACCAAGAATGTCGGCGTTCGATAACAATCCGCAATAACATCTATGTAATGCTGGCTGAAACCTAATCTGTATAAAGCAACCCATAGCGTGTCATGTTGAATCTTATCGAAAGCCTTCTGCCGGTCGAGTCATGCGATGCTTAGCTTAGCAGCTTTCGACTCTGCAAAGTCCTGCAAACGTCTGATAAGGTAGATGGCATGTGAAGTGCATTTGCTCGGACGGAAACCGTACTGCGTCCTTGTTAAAAGGTGCTCGACCGAATTCTGCATTCTGGAACTGATCATCATCATATACACCTTGTAGATGCTCCTTAAAAAAAGATATAGGCCTATAATTAGAAGCAACATCTGTATCTCCTGTTTTGGAGATCGGAGCGACCCGCGCCAACCACAGTTCTTCGGGGGCGGTCTTGTTGGACCACCAGCTATTGATTATTTGAAGTAGAATATCTCTATTCGGCGCATCGAGCCACTTTAAGAGCTCTATGATGATCCCGTCAGGTCCAGGTTGTTTATTACATTTTGCTGCTTGTAAGGCGTCGTTCAGTTCTGAAATAGTGAAAGTTGACTCATCAGCAAAATTGTTGTCAACAACTTTTGTCCTGCATGGCTGTCTGTTAGCATATTTTTCCAATGTTCTTCTTCCAAATAGCTTGCAACCGTTTCTGCCCGGAGGATCAACGGAACGTGTTTGCCATGTTTGTTTTTCATTTTGACATATTGAGGTGTGAACTTTCTCTTCAAACTTCGAACTTCTCTCCATAATCCTTGTTTGTTTGGGTCCTTAGGATTTTTGTTAAATTTCTTCATCAGTGAGGCTTGTTTACCCATGTTAGCCGATTTCGTGATATCGTTTTAGTTGTTTCAGTTCAGCAGTTGTCATACCGTGTATTCTTCCTTGGTTTCGTTTTTCAATCTTTGCCCAAGTTCCCCTACTAATGTATGACCTGTTCTTGTCATGTGGGATTTTTCCTAAATGTTTATCAGCTGCCTCTTGAAGTAAGGTAGAAAACGATTGTCAGCAAAGTGCTTCACGTTTTATTGCATACCGAATATGCATGTTGCAATTCTTCCAGCTGTGTGTACAAACGTATAGTTCTTTCTTTGTTTCGTTCTTGGTAGCATAATTCTTTAATCATGATCCGGCATTCTAGCACAAAATGGTCAGAATCGAAGAAAATGTCCTTTCGGCTTTGCGCATCTTCTATCGTTGATCTCCAAGCGTCTCCTGCTAACCAGTAATCTAGTTGAGCATATTTGTGTGCGTCATATGGGGGTCCTATGTCCAAATTGTCTTCTTGCTGTGCACACTTTTCTTTGTACGTCAATCATTTTTAGGTGGTTTCCAGAGTTGTGTGTTCATTATTTTCAATGCATGAATTTTGAAAAAGCCTAAAAACAGTGCTTCGCTTTCTTTCGTACTTTCACTCATTCCATCCAAATAAGCCATTCCTCTTCCCAGTATGTGTGGACAGCAAACGTCTTCATCTATATTGCAGACGTAGTGCAACCTGGCATTGAAATCACCACCTACATAACAAGTACCCTTAGTTTGCAAGATCTCATCTGATAACAAATCATAAAAGCTTTCTTTTTCTTCAAGAGCATGTGCACTATGCGGTGCATAGACGCACAAAAAAGGAGATGTCGGAGCCAGACGCGGCGAAAGTAGCTTTCATCATTCTACCGCTGATCTGTTCAATGTCTTTTAATGAATCTACTAACGTTGCTTTGACAACAATCGCAACACCAGCATTTTCGAAGTGAGGGCATTCCGGAAATGTGTGTATGCGGTCGTTCTATCCTTATTCGCCTGTGATTTGTTATCTTCCTTCCTTTTAATTTCTTTCTCTCTAACTTTAGGATCAACGCTCGAGCTAAAGAAGCAATAATAACCATCCCAAGCTTCCCAACTACTTGAATTTAACATGTTTCACTCAAAAGCATGATATCATAGTGGTTGCGACGCATAATGTTTAGGATTATCTCTCGCTTAGTGTTTTTGTTTAACCCACGAACGTTTAAGGAAGCAGCTCTAATGCAACATTGGTTTGCAAGCTTTTTAGCTTGTGGTGAAGGTCCATTTGTTGAAATTCTTGCCAGTTTATGTCTATGAAATCTTTGAACTTTGTTTCAACATGTCCTTATTGTTTCGGAACCATTGCTTACATAAAAGCTGAATTTCCCATTTTTGTAGTGATGAAAATGTTTTGCGTTTAGAAACATTGGAATGTTTGAGGTGCTTCTGTGCTGCTTGTTGGCTCGTCCCCAGAGTTTTGTTCGTTGGAACCAACGCCATAACGATCTATGGAGTCGTCTTCGGTAGTTACCAGAGCAGTAGCTGGAAGTGTAAACCCAGCAGTGATAGAAATATATACATATATATATATGTACATACATATGCATCATGTGTATATATATATATATGTATATACATATATATATATATGTGCATATTTAAATACCCATATCTATGTTTCCATGTATGATATATATATATATACAGATAGATAGATATACACACATACACACACACACAAATATTGAGATGTTGCTTAGAGAAACACCCGAGTGCAGCCAGCTAAGGGCCAAGCCCTCGGAACAGTCGGCGTCCTGGTACAGAACATACTGCAACAGGCCAACACAAGGTTGCAGCATAACGGCGCTCACATTTGCAGAGGGTCCCAGCCTAGCCAACAAAGTCGTAAAAGTATCATCGTCAAGATCGTCCGTAGGAACGTAAAAACAGCTCTCTTTCAACACCGTGCCCCTCACATTGATCCCGACACAAGCGACGCAATTGCAGAAATTGCACTAGCACCATCGTGAGAAAAGGTGAAGGTCCTGAGCAATGACCAGGGCTAACTGAGACAGGAGGCAGCCGGTGCGCATGCGATCCAGGGAATCAATCTTAGATATGTCGAAAGCGAAACTATACTGTTACCAGTTAATCCCTACCACCCCAGATTGCAGTTGTGATTGGTATCACCTTTGCTACTACCAGCATTTCGGTAAATTCTGAGTGTGCTTGCGACTACTGTCATCTTGAGTCTCGTGCAGAAAGAGAGAGAGCATAGCTTCGGGCCGGAAAGAGGCTCAGAAAAGATTGCGGAAACATGGCGCGATTCTAGATTTGTGAACGGGGTTTACAGCCGGGGCAGACTTATTAGTACATTTAAGAAGTATGGGCCTGTTGCTAAAATCAATTCAGGGATGTAGAGTCTGAGTCGCACAGGCCTTGCATATGCGTAACTAGCAGCTCAGAGACATGGCTGCTGCCAGCCTGCTCATTGCGAGCTTTTCTAAGCAAAGATGGTATCCGTTTGCACGGATTGGCCGCGCGGGCTAGAAGAGTGCACACTCTCACTTTCAACGTAGAGTTGAGTGATTGAAGTGCCATCATGCGAAGGTGCGAAGAGGTAGCAATGTTTCAGGGCTTCAGTGGGGATTGCTGCGCTGCAACAAAACCACTGCAGCCTCCAAAGCAAGCATGTCAAGACACTTCCCGACATCGTGCTGAAGCTTACTGTAAGCCACGAGAGCCAAACACCTAACTCTAAACCCGACACTGCCCTACTGTACGGGCCTTCATAATTAGAATAGGGTTTTGGGGCCCATTATACTATACTTACAATAAGGAACCCCCAAAATAGCATTTAAGCCCCTATATTACACCCTAAAACCGTGAACCCGTTCGATGGCGACACTCTACCGGCATGCGGATGCTTTTCTCTGCCTCGGCTCACTAAACTCTGTCACCAAGCCACGCACTGAGCGACTTTGTCTGCTTGTTTGTGAAGCTTTTTTATGGAGTGCGGTGCAACCGGTATGCACATGTCTAATATGGTTTTGTCACTATGTTGCTGGCGGATGGTACCATTGAGATCCTATGGTCAAAGCTCGACAGGCAAGCCATAGGCAAACACACCATGCAAACACAACAACGAATCACATAAGAGTTTATCGAATGAAGTATTAATTAACAATGCAGTTTGATGCAATCCCGTAACAGCTTGAGAAGTGCTTACCACAATGAAACTCAAAGTGTCAGATCTGTCAAAATTAAATTCTACGATAGCATTGGAAAGCAGAGCTCGGAACACAAGTCTTTACACACGTGATGTTTGCCTGATCTGCTGCGAATATTTTCCGCATGGCATGCGACCGCAAAAACTCATGAATGCAAGCCATAAACATGGTGTCTCATGTGCATGTGCGTGCGTATGTGTACGAGTATGAGTATGTCTCCGCGTATCAGCAGCATGTGCATGTGTATGTATGCATGCACGGATTTGTGAATGCACGCAAGGCTGGACGCATGCATGTATCTATGTATGCATGAACGTCTGTACAGGGACATTAATGTGAAACGCTCAGCGAGCATAGCCAACAAGAACACTTATGCAGGTTAAGCTGCGGAAGTAGCATACCAAGCAGCCCTTAACGCCAGACCGCTGCTCCAACCCTAAGCTGAAAGCATAAAGGGGATGCTCAAGATCACTCCCGCTCTGTCGCAAGGGACGAGGTCTGAGGGTCTAGGGCTTAAAGGCATTAAGGCATAGGCCCATAGAGGTTAGGGCTGAACAAATGTTGTGCTTCTTAATTATACCACTTGGAGATTTCGGGTTTTGGAGCTTTTGGATTCGGTGGAGCAGACAAGCACGCAAAGAAGAAGGGACGTGGCCCTACTTTGGAGCGCGGCCGTCATCTAGGCCCGTCACGAACGCTGGCAACGAGTCCCAAGACGGCCTTGATGCGTGCATACATATGGGTGTCCCTTACAATCGGGAATATGATTTTGAACTTGGGGGGTTCTTATATGAAGGATTCGAGTCTTGATTGGGGCACGCTTTCTGTTGAAAATGCATGTATGTATGTGGTCGTACGTATGTATGTATGTGTGTGTGTGTCTATACATATATATATATATATGGCGTTTCCGAAAATGGGGGACCAGAATATAATGCCCTTATGAGGACCCCAAAATAAGGTACCCCCAATTTTCGAAACTCCCCGTTTGTATCTGTATGCACACATCATAAACAGATACAGGGGTTTGGACTGAGGGGCTTTCGGGCTTGGAGTTTAGGGGTTCAGGGTTTCGGGCTTTGGAGGTTTCAGGGATTTATGGCTAGGATCCCGAGAGGGACGTCCGCTCATTACGGTCTGTGGTCTGCTCCTTGCAGGACGGGAATTCACCACGCCGACTGAACGGATGAAGCGGCTGACTTTCTGCAACGAATGACGAAACGAGTTGACGCCGCGGGTAAGGATGATGGTGAATGGTGTTCTACATTGTCGCAATGCATTTTGCGTGCCTGTTATAGGGTCCTTAAGGGAGGGTGGTTCAAGGGGGGAGCGTACAAGGGATCCTTAGGGAACCTTAAGGGAACCTTAGGGAGCACTAGAGAGAACTAGGGATTAGTAGGTTATCTACCCCCCTTGGAGCCCCCCCCATAAGGATACTATAAGCCTGTGCCTGTCGGAGATTCTATAAGAAGGCAGCTGCAAGGCGCAACACTCAAGACCCTCAAACGCTACAATCAAAGCACTGTATACATCTGAACACTACCCGTATAAAGACCCATAAAGCGGTCAGAAACGACAAGAAACAAAATCTGGGGCGCCCTGCGGTGCTTCGCAGGTGAATCCGAAGCGCGTGTTCTCTGCCGGGTTGCCGAGGCACTCTTTGTAGCCCATGGCGCCTCGATCTCGCTCAGACCGGGCTGCTTTGGGGAATCAGGGGTTTTAGGGCTTTGTGTTTAGGATGGTTTAGGGTTTGTAGGGTTTGTAGGGTTCAGGGTGTTAGGCGACCCTCCAGGCCTTTTGGTTTCAATTTCTAGGATGACAACCCCAAAGCCTCATGCAACGCCATGCCGCGGAGCCCAACTGATGTGTCTATTTCGCTGCCTTTAGTGCTACCTAGAACCCCGCTTGAGGGAGAGAAGCTGAACAAATGGCAATGCTACAAGGCTACTTCTGAAAATACGAATCACCACACTGCTGACTGCTAACCATAATCAGGAGAGACAGTTGCAATGATGATACGAGTAATTATCAAGCATCTGCCGCAAGGGCAGAAGGAGAAACAACCAAAAGTTCTCCGTTACAGTATAAAATAAAGCATATATAACAGTTCTTCTATTACATAAAAAAGTACATTACGAGTTACCTCTGTCGGCATCTCGGGCCCGAGCCCCGGGGAAGCGAAAAGTTCTCTGCAACTGCCCTCGCAGTCATGTTCCAAGACCTGAGGGAGCAAAAAGACGGAGTGAGGGGTTGAATGCCTGGTTGAGGAAGTTTAGGGTTTAGGGGTTGCGCAATTTGGCGTTGGGAAATTTAGATTTCGGGAGTTATATGGTTTAGAAGTTTAGGGTTCAGGTTGCAGGGCATAGCTCCTCAACCCTATTCCTAAGCGAAACTCCCGGCCCTGAACCGAAATTTTCCAAAACCAAACCCAAAACCTTAACCCGAAGACCTAAACTTCCCTGACCAAACCGCAATACCTAATCGCAGCTGTCCTAAGCCTAAACCCAACTCCACTCCAACTTCCAAAACCAAACACAAAAGCCCGAAGCCCCAATTACCTAGAGCAAACCTCCCAAACCTGAACCCCGAACTTTGAAACCAACCCCAAATGGAAGCCTTCCTAAATCCCAAAACACTGACGAAGCTGAGATCAGATGCTTCACTGATATGCCCCCTTCGAAAGAACCCAATATAACGATCCATCGAACAACCAGTGGAATTTTTCTCCCGATCCGAGGAGAAGGCATTTTCTTGTGGCTGGGCTGTCTCAAACCGGCATACCTCACGCCGGCATTCATCTGAGGTCTTCATCTCCCGACGTGCCCGGTCTTCTACCCGAATGGCCCAAGCGTATGAACCTCATCGCAGGCGCGTCCCTGCCTCAGCCATATGACCTGATCGTAGTTGGCATCGTCCCAACCTTGAGGTTTCTGCCAAGACTTCATGTCTTCTTCTGCTGCTCGCGTTTCGGAAACATGCTACTAACGTCACTTGTGTCACCATGGTTGCCGTGGATAGCCCCATCTGCATCATCAGCCACTTGTTGTTGATATCTCATGCACAATCGCGACTAATATGACGACAACCATCACGATGACGCCGGCATCGCACAGAGCTTAATCACTGCCAAACCCGACTGCTACTGCCACGTCCACCACCACTGCTGCTATTTTGGCTGCTACTACTACTACTACTACTACTACTATTACTACTACCGCTACGACTACGACGACTCGCAAAAACGGCGACGACTTCCACTGCTGGTGGTCGACGCTGTTGCTCCTACAAACTGCCACCACCGCTACCACCACCACTGCTACTACCGCCACTACTACTAAGTTCTGACACTACCACGACCTCGACTGCTGCTACCCATTGCTGCTGCTCCTACTACCACCCTGCTACCACCACCACTGCTGCGACTGCTACGACTACCACCACGACTTCGACTGCTGGAGATATTCCTGTTGCTCCTACGACCACCAAAGCAAACACTGCTACCACCACCACCGCTACGACGCTACGACTACTAATTACATACCAACACTACGACGACGACAACGTCGGCGACGACGAATACACCTTGCTACTGCTACTGCTACTGCTCCTGCTCCTGCTCCTGCTCCTGCTCCTGCTGCTGCTGCTGCTGCTGCTCCTGCTGCTGCTCCTGCTGCTTCTCCTGCTGCTGCTGCTGCTGCTGCTCCTGCTGCTGCTCCTGCTGCTGCGCCTACTCCTGCTCCTACTCCTGATCCTACTCCTGATTCCTGATCCTACTCCTACTCCTATAACGCCTACGCCCACGCCACCTACGCCTACGCCTGCAACTGCTGCAACTGCTGCAACTGCTGCTACTGCTGCTACTGCTGCTGCTACTGCTGCTGCTGCTGCTACTGCTACTGCTACTACTACTACTACTACCACTACTACTACTACTACTACTACTACTACTACTAGTACTACTACTACTACTACTACTATTACTCCTGCCACCACTACTACTACTACTACTACTACGACCACTACCACTACCACTACCACTCCCACTGCCACTGTGACGACGACTACGACTTCGAAAACGACTACTGCTAATAACTACGACGCCGACTACGAGGACGACTTCGCCGACGACGACGGCCACTGCCACTGCTGCTCCTGCTACTATTGTATGGCAACTACGACTGCCAGTGTCAAACAGTACAACTCTCACCACCGCCACCCACTACCTCTGCACCAGCACCACTGCCAGCCGCAGCAGCAGCAGCAGCAGCACTACCACCACCAGCGGTGACCACCAGATGCCACCATCGCCGACACCACCAGCTGTGTCTGCTCCTACACTGCCAACTAATACCGCAGCAGACTCAGTAGATGCTCGTATTGCTGTTGCGGCGTGTACCTATTCCAAACTTGTTTGCCGGCCTGGCTTTCTTGCGATCAGAGATTGCCATGAATGTTCGGCAAGGCACAAGAACGACAGATCTGATCATCACAGCCCAACGCCTCACCCAAAGCTCGGTGCATTCTTGAGTTTCTGGGATTTTTTGCACATCGGGCATTAGGCTTGAGGATCCGGAGCGTGTTCAGAGTTTCTGGAAAAAGGAACTGCGTTTCAGGCAACCCGTAAAGTTTTGACCCTAAACCGGACGTCGGGCTCCTGTCGAACCAGGACTTCAGATTTGGGGTCGGACGGCCTTCCGCTGATGGTTTCAAGGTCTTCCTTTCTTCCCTCTGTGGTAGCTTTATCTGCTTCTTGCGGCTTGCCTAAAATTTTTATCATTACATACTTTCATGCCGCTATAGCTGCATAGCTTCCAAATCCGAACTGAAACTTCGAGTGTAGGTACTGGATGGTTCGTATGGGCGTGTTTTCAAGCAGGGTTACATCAAAAGACTATAGCATGACTTCCACTTCCACCATTTGTGAAACATTTGTGTGCTCCTGCCTACTGAAACGATCGTGTTACGAGTATGAACAACCTCAGACCATGAAACCGTGAGGCTTGAACCTGCAACTCCAACCCCGAAACCGAAATCCCGAATCCTCGACTTGAAACCCCTCCGAAAGCCTAACTACAGTTATAAAAAGAGCCCTCCCTACTCTGGAAAGAGGTATTTTCCATACTCTGGAAGGAAATAGTCCTTCATAGCGGGTTTCGAGACTCACAGAGCCTTGTAGAACCCTACAGAATCCTGAGCATTTCAAGGTATATAATGTTTAAGGTAGAGTCTGAGCTGCAGTATCGTTATGGGTTGACTGAATGGTCGTGGTGCTACAAAAAGGAAATGCGGCGTTTGATATGCAAGAAGCAAGCCTCTGACTTTGGATTTAATTTGAAGGTCGAGGTAGGCACGCTAAGCCCTCAGCCCCAAACCGTAAGCATTGATTTTTGGGTGCCGGCCGACCCCCGACCCCCACTCCCCCCGCCTGTGCGAGTGTTGGGATGGTGCAGTGATCCCATGACACAAGGACCTCCGGCCGAAAAATGAAGCTTTGAGCTCGGCGACAGCTCTCAATCAAATCCGATAACGAAAATTTCAGATTGCTTTCAAAGCTCCCAACGCGCCTGGCACTAACCCCCAAAACACACAAAACCCGATAACTCAAACCTTAAACCGTGCATAGGGATTAAGCACCCATTTATTACACACCCCGCTGATAATAAAAACACTTTGGGGCCAACCCTTCCGAAATCACCCCTGCCCGTTAAAACCTAATTATCCTAATTTGCATTAGGGGGTCCGGAGCAAGAGCAAAGGCAAGAGCAAAAGCTGGAGTGAGAGCAAGAGCAAGAGTAAGAGCAAAAACAGGAGGAAGAGCAGGAGCAACAGCAAGAGCAAGAGCAGGCGCAGCAGCGAGAGCAAGGGACGCAGCAGGAGCAAGAGCAGAAGCCCGCGCAGGAGCAAGAGCAAGAGCCCTTAAAAGTGAGTAGCGATAAAATACCCCCCAATATATTATAATAAAAACACTTTCCGAGTTTCTATTAGGGGGAGGGCCCCCCCTGTTTCATATTAGGGAGAAGGGTGCAGGGAGTTAAGGGTTGCCAGCAAGGGTCTCTAAATTTTAGGGTTGTGTAAGGGTTCACGTCAAAAGTCTCCTCCGCTCCACTCTGCAAAGTCCAGCACAGTTCCGACTTGTGGCAAAGCCACGAGCCTTGAACTCCTTTGATCAGATCCTCGAATTTGTTCTCGCAATCCATCGCGGAAGCACAAGAAAATGTCACCAACCGTCAAGTGACTGCAACGGCAAAGACGCGCACACCTTTCACAGCGCCGATGGCAAAGTGGCCCCCAAGCATCACCCGACGTGCAACAACAAGCTGACACCATCATATGCCCACAAGCACAGCAACCTAGCTGCACAGCTGGATGAGCCACGTCATCACTGATCTCCCTCGAGATCGTGACCTTCGCCAAGGTCACATAGCAGACACTCGCCTGCGCCCGGAGCAGTCTCTGTTGCGACCTCGCGCAAACTTTCGCACAACCCACGCCCCGGCCCCTTTTCACTCTGCGCCCAAGAGCAGTCCACAGCTGCATGGCTATACAAGGCACATAAGCCCCCACGTGAAAGAATGGGTTATCGTCCCACACCTCCCAGTGTACCTCTGCAACCGACTGCAAAGGAGCACATGCGTCACATGCTTGCCGAAACGATCTGCAAAGCTCCACCAACTGAGCCATGAAGCACTATGTTCGTCACTGGAATCAATCGCCTCAACATCGCTCCACCCCTCGTCACTTGCCTCGATGCTAGCCGACGAAACCGCTTGCGACATCATCCGAGGCACCAACATCCAGACCTAGAGGGGCAGGTCGCAGCTCTGGGAACCGGGCATGGCTGGCCACTGCGAGCTGCTCCCGCAAAACAGGAAGTAATTACATCATCACGTCCATACTTCTCGACCATCGCCTCACCGCCTTCGCGTGCCCGATGATGACCTCACAAGTGACGAGCACGCCCATCGACATCGAGCTGCAAATCCCAGCAAAGACCCGTCACTTTCAAACGATGCAAAGTACAAAGGCATGCCAAATGCTCAAACACAGCGCCCAAGTGCACCAGTAAGCGTCTCAGCTGAGCTTGCGCAAAGGTGAACGAGGCACGGCCACCAAGGGGGCCGGGTGTCAGAAAATCAGCATCTCCAAGCCTGTCTTTCAGCAGCTTCACAGCCTCCGTCCAGTCGTCGTAGATACCCGCGGGATTTTGATGACCTTATCATCCAACACCTGCAGTGCACGATCCCCGGCTCGATGTCCATCTCAGATACCACGACTCGCTGGCATCCGAAAAGCGAAGAGCACCCCAAATCGTAGCCATGAATACCACACACATGAAGGTGTTTTGATCTGACTCACCGCATTTACTTGTAGCAGCCTGTGCAGCCGCCTCCAGACGTGCCACTGCAAACCATGGCAGCGACAATGCTTCTAACGATCCTTGCCCGCATGTGCACCACCTGAACAAGCTGCCACAACAGGATTCGCTAAGGTCTCCAATAAACTGCTCCAGCCCAGCACAGCGGCCACAATCTTCAGGGATCTCAATAGAGCAAACGCATTTGCACGCAATCAAAGAAAGTCACCAGACTATCAGCCCACGCCAGCTGCGTCACCAGGTCGGTTCCATGCACGAAATCCATCCAGAGCTTGAAGCCCGGAAAATGCAGACGTAGAGTGCCAGCTGCCTTCATGCGCAAGAAAGACCCTTAAGCAATTCTCAACCGAGTCTCCCAAGTGTTTGAAGAACGGAGAGGAGCCAAGCAAAGGCTGCAGGGACGATACCCAAGTGCTCGCCAGCGCGCTCAGTTGCTCTTCCTCCCGACTCTTCCTCCCATTCCTTACCACTATACAGCCTGGCTGGGCCCAAAAACAACGAGTCGCTGAGCCCCTTCGCACCACGTCACGGGCGCCCACATCTGCGAGCACCGCCACCGATTGAACAATCGCAACATCATCACCGCGACCAACCAAGCGACCCTTGGAGCCGCCCTTGCAAAGCTACAAGTGGGATCGCATCATACAGCAGGCGTGCTCTCCCACGACCACAAGGCACATCGTCCCCGGCATCACCCCACAACCAACTGTGGCCTTAGCCGCGCCGGAGCAGATCCCTTGATCGCGTATGGCTCCAGGAGTAGACTTTGGAATGAGGGTTTGGGGCATTGGGTTTTTGGGTCAGGGTTCTGGGGAAGAGGGTTTAGGATGCATGTGGTTTCAGGGATTGGGAGTTTAGGAAGTAGGGTCGCGATGCATGCTTCTTGTTGGCAATAAATGACGACCAGCCTGTTGCTGCTGCAAGTAATGACGTTGCTGTTGCTGCTCTTGCCGGTGCTTATGTATTGTTCTTTTACTCGAGCAAACTATGCTGCTTTGTTGTTACTACATATAAAGTACTGCTTCCATCTTTAACTTTGCACATGCCCTACCGTAGTAGCATCACGACCCAACCTCCTCAGCACTGGCTGGGACCGGATAGGCTTCAAAGGAGCCCTGTTCTGCTGTTGGCATCGGTCGTGTCAAAGGGCCTTCCGGCCCGCAGGTTTCAGGGTTTGTAAGAAGCCCTCAACCACAAAAAAAGTAGGGTCGGAGGAGTTGCCCGGAATCCCTCAACCCAATAAAATCGCCGGCCACGCTCGAAATGCTGGGGAGAGCACAGTCTGTTCTGTCCTACCCGATGGGCAGCCGGCCTGGTGAGGAGTCTTCAACTCCACAGCCTAAAGGCCCTCCCTCAAAACCAAAGGCGCTTAAGACTGGACAACGGAAAGCTAATCTGCCAAAACCTTGGACTGAACATCAACAACCTTTCACCCTCAACTACAACGGCATAGCACCCTGTAACTTACAACCTGAAAGCCAACAGCCCGAAATACTAGGTCCAATACCTGTATGTCTCAATGCTAAAGGCTGAGATCGTTGGCATCGTTGGTATGCAAAGTTTGGGATGTGAGTCTACGGCTTGTACTGGGTAGGCCTGTGGATGGCTCCAATACGTTCCTGGTGCTCTCCATCTTCCAAACGCAGAGATCTGGCGATGAAAGCCGCCAAGGAAACGAATTGCAAGAGACTTGCGCATGTGAAGAAGAGGCTCGGGAGGAGGATGGTAGTCATAAGGATGGGGATGCCGATTATTCCGGTAACAGACATGACGACAATGAGACAAGGTATGGGAAATCGGAAAGTGGATCCCAACCGCAGCCAATTTGAAGCTTTCCGAACAACTGCAGAAAGAAAAGAAGAATCCTAGTTTACTTGGACACTGTGGCTTCGTGGTACAAAATTTGCTACGACTCCACATCCGATGGCCCTCCCGGAACTTGAATGCTCCGTAACCACCCTAGATGGCTGGAGCCTACACCCTTTCTTACGACGCAAACGACAACAACACTCATAAACCCCAAGACGGATAAAACACATACTGATTTATGAAATTTTATGAACCCCCCTATAAATGAGCCTTGTCGTACCCCTGTCTTCACGAACATGCAGTTCTTTTGAGTTGCCATAGCTCCGCCTCGCGCCCCTCGTGAAGAGCGCGGACGAGCTCCAGCGGGTCCTCCTGAAGCGTGATACTGCATGGTGAGGATTTTTTGGTCTAAACCACCCATCCCCCCGCCCCTGCCAACTAAACAGTTTGAAAAAAGGACACCCGGACACTTCAGGAGGTCGAAGCAGTTCCTGCTTGAAAGTGGTATTCACCACGAGCTGCAGACGCTGGGCCAGCGGCCAAAGGAGGTACCTTGCTTGGAGTTACACAGAGGTCTACCCTGAAGGTCTGGGGTTTCGGGTCTTCCCAAAAAGGCAAAGTCGAATGCCACAAAAGACACTCCCTGTACTTATCATGGATATATGGACCTCGGTCCAAAATAAAGTCTTACCTTACAAAATTAAACAAAGCTCTAAAGACTCTAAAGGTTCAGGGGGTGATACTGGGCATATGGCGAGCAGGGCGGTTTAGTCTTATGTGCATTGGATGCTGATGCTTTGCAAAAAGGGGCTTCAAGGGTTTGGGGCTTCAGGGAGATGAAACTGCTGCAGGCTTACAGGGCTTGCTTGAGGGCTGATGAACACATTCGACTCCAGGGGCTTCCAAGGTTTATGTAAGGCAAAAGAAGGAGCTTCGGGCATCGGCTTCAGGGTTCAGGTTTCAGATTTCTGGAGTCTCGGATGTATGTCTGTAGGTGTGAACGGCTCGCGGAAAAATTAAAGGAGTTTACAAAAGTTTGCGCAGTTTCTCACAGTTAGGTTTTGTTCGATTATGTTTCCGCGGAAGGATTTCCCGAGAATCCTGAACTTGGTTTAAGGCCTCGAGTTAAGTTTTGCCCGTAAGGTGGTATGGTTCCGGGCCTTTGCTTGTTGACGAAGATGCTAAATGAAATCCAAGCCCCACATCTTAAAGTGTAGCAGCTTCTTGGAGAACGGACGCTTAACAAGCTGGAACTCTGAGTGAAGCTGAACGTTACACCCCAATGCCGAAGATTTCCTGGGATACTCAAGTTATCTTCTCGCCCATAGACATCAATCCATCAACCACAAAATCCCTCAGACCCTGAATCCCACACGTACTTAATCTGCCCACAAAGCCCTGAAACCCCCAAGCCTTGAACTTCAAATAGTCCAAATCACCATAAGAGCCCACTGCAAACTTGTAAACGCCCTCTGGGCTAAGAAACCGATAAGATATTTCAAACATCTCCTGAAAGACCCGCATCTCCCTGTAGAACCACTTCAAAGCATCTACACAACGGATCCTAGGCTCCGGCAAATCTCTGCTGCTATAGACACCGGGTTCTAGATGCCGCGCGAAGAGCCTCCGGAAAGGAGACATGGAAGCCCAGTTAGGATTTGCGGCGGAGGGGTTCAAGGTTCAACGTGTAGTTATAAAGTAGGCCACACGTATGCATGCAGCCATCTGTATGCGTGCATATGCGTACTTATCTACAAAGGTATATATATATATATACAAATACACACATACATACGTATACGTACGTAAGCATATACGTATAGACGTATATGTGTCTATGCGTCTATGTGCAGATGTGTGTGTGTGTGTAGACATGTGTGCGTATCCATGGCTATGCACGTAGATGTAGGTACAAGTATGTCCATTCGCATTTGGGGCGGCATTGCTGCATGCTTGCTCGAGTGCACGAACATGCACAGAGGAAATATCTTGACGAAACTGATCGAAACAACCCGCAAATGGTGCAAGCCACTCAAGCTGATGCAGGCCTGTCCGGAATTGGATACTTGCCACCTGGACCAAAGATCGCGCCCATATGTTCCTGGCAGGCAAGCGAAAGCGTTGCGGTTACTCATCTGCATGTGAACACGCCGTGATGCCAATCCATTCTCCACCGCTACTCTCTGCCTTCGTCCGTTGGGCTGCTGGCTCGCTGCCTCTCCCTTGCTCTTTTTGTCTGCGTTTCTTTCTGCGGCTTTCTTCACTCGCTTTCTCTCAGACTTTCTCTGTCTCTCTCCCTCTCTCTCTCTCGCCGTCGGGCCGTGTTCTTTCGCTACGGCTGTGGCCAAGACAAATTCTGCGGTGTGAAGCCGGAAGCAGCAAACCGAACAGCCCAGAGCCTGAAATGTGGAGTGGCAAACCCCAGGCCCTTTAGTTAAAATTCACAAACCCTGAACGTAAAAGCCGAGCCCTGCGAGCTTTAACATGCCCGGTTGGCTCCACGAAGCAAGCCCCTCTCTGTGCACAGCTGCATCCGTGTGGGGTCCTGCAGATGCAAACCACAACAGGCAGCGGGCGACATGATCAACGCGATAAAAACAGTAGAAATAGCAGGAGTAGTAGTAGTAATAGTAGTAGTAGTAGTAGTCGTCGTCGTCGTGGTGGTAGTAGTAGTAGTAGTAGTAGTCGGCATGGTCGTCGTCGTCGTAGTAACAACTGTAGTTTCAAACGTAGGAGTAGGAGTCGGATCAGGGGTCTGGGTACGCCTTAGCATTACCATTCGTAGTTGCAGCAGCAGCAACAGGAGGAGCAGTAGTATAGTACCAGTAGCAGTAGACTGCTGCTGCTGGCTACTACTTGGCTACACCTTAATCCAAAAGCTACCCAGCAAGCCCAGCATCTCTTGATACGGAAACTTTCCAAGTCATAACAGGCAGTCCTATTTAATTTTCAGGAGTCGTGGGCAGTCAAGGTAAACGGTGAATGCTTAGCGTGAAAACGTCCTTTGTCCATGGTGGATTCTTGTCACAGTGCCGAGCGAGGAAAATGTTGAAAACCTCAGCTTGGCGTTGCTCGACGGGTCTAAGGCTGAGGTCTTGCAGGCTTGGGGTTTTACAGCTGCATATGGGGCTTTATATGGGTTTATTGTAGGGTTCCTTCGGGGTTTTGAAGGATTGCGCGGTGTGGGCTTGCTATACAGCTGTGAGTTGTGAGTGATGTGTTTCAAGAAGAAGCTGCTTTGATCGTGGGCGATTGGGGCTTGGGCGTGGGGGTTACCATGCATTTAAACGTGTCGGTAATTGCTTTGCAAGTGATGCTATCAGTTTTGTCAGCTCTGGCTTAACGGCTTCTCGTGGACAAAGGAACACTGCCGTTTCGCAGGGACCCCCTGCCTGCCTGCCTGCCTGCCTGTCTGCTTGGCTGTCTGTCTGTGTGTCTATGTGTAAATATATACATATATATATAGAGAGAGAGAGCGAGAGACAGAGACAGAGAGGATATAAGCATACATGCACACAGAAGCATGTAAGTATCTGCACACGCCTACAAACAGACATACATGAATGAGCAGCTTGATATTGTATATATATATATAGAGGGAGAGTGAGATACACACACTCACAACATAAGTGCACATACGCTGTCGTACAGCTATCAGCATAACAGGATGCGTTGAAAAGAAGTGACTACATTGTATGTATATACGTATGTATAAGTAGGCATATATATATTACACATAATATGTACAATATATGTCTACACATACACACATGCATGTGGGTCTACATGTCATGCGCGTATGCTATGGCCATACATACATGTGTGTTGTTAAAGTCCTGTAGTTCCAAGCTCCTGCGAACACAACCAATGAATACAAATAGCCGTTCAGTTTCCAAGCGATGCGAACATAACTTATGAATACAAATAGCCCTTTAGCCAGAGATCATGGCAAAGCAGAAAACCGAACTCCCAAAACTTGAAGGCCTATCCTCAAACTCCCGTCTAAACCCAAATAGGACTCCTGACAACACATATAGAAGCATTCAGAGCCCAGTCCAAATTCGCTACAAGCCCTCTATATTTAAGACCCATGGGAAATCCTGACTCCCTGTGTTTCCGGCGCACTTCCGGTCTTCGAGAGAGGCTTCGCCGGCCTCAGGACTGAAGTTGCTTTTTTTTGCTTGGTGGTTGTAGGTTGGAGGGTTAGGCCTTGGGTGTTAGTTTCTGTGTTGGTGTCGGGGATGTAGCCCAGCCGAAGGTTTAAGGCCTAACGGTGCACGATGTCGCTTGTGTTTCGGCTTGGGGTGTTGGCGATGTGCGGCTGCAGGGTTGAGGTGCTCGCGAGGGGTTAGGATTGAAACAGTTGTGGACCTTGCAACTTGAAGGATTCGTGGCTGAGGGCTCCTAAACCCGGACCTGATGGGAACATCCATGCAGTTGGTATTACAAATAATATCCCAACTGGGGACATTCTCAAAATTCCGCTTACGACCTAGCTGTCCTCCAACCCCTAAAATACTCAAACACAGGACCCTTACCTGAACTCTAAAGCCCCAAGGCCCGTACATCCTGTTGAGGATCCTAGCATACAATCTAACTCGCGCTTCGCTATTGTGAAGACTCGAGAATCGGGCATCTGCAATCGTGGTAAAGTCATCATAGCAAATCATAACAAACCCTTACGCCCTTAGACAGCCCATAAACCCGTAAGCAACCCTTGCTTACCTCCTAGCAGCCATGGAAAACCCTTGCAAGCCATAAGCGAATCACAGCGACTCCTTTACACCTGCCAGGTGTAAACCCACAAAAAAAACAGTAGACCCATTCGAGGATACCAAGGGTGGCGCCCAAAGAGGGAAGCTGTCAATTTCACCTGCAGTAAGGCTTACAAGGTTACACCGGGCTTTACAAGCGTTTACGAGGGCTTCAAACACATGCGAAGCGCTGTATAGTTATAGGTTGCATATTAGTTTCAGACAGCTGTTTGTGGGGCGGAAAGGCAATTAAGGGTCAAGGATTTTTGGTTTAGGGCTGATGGGATTGGCATGTACCACCATTGTAGTGACGACGACGAGGACCAGCACGGCCACTGACAACACCGACCCCAAGTATTTTCAATACCTGCCATACCCAGGTTCAAGCCTCAGCATATATTGCCATAAGTGCAGGATCATTAGTAATCATGTTCAAGACTGAATTAGGAGCGTTGGTCGTAAATAGTGACAATAAGAGTCATGTTTGCAATAATTTCAGCTGCAGTAGTGGTAATGGCAGTCGTAGTGGCGGTAGTAGTAGTAGTAGTAGTAGTAGTCGTCGTCGTCGTGGTAGTAGTAGTCGTAGTCGTCGTCGTAGTAGTAGTAGTAGTTGTTGTTGTAGGGCAACAGCACATCAGCTGCATCATTATCACCATCATCGTCATGACCTCATCAGCATCGACGTCATCATCATCATCATCATCATCGGCATGTTCACCTTCAGTTTGGACCATCACCAGAAAGGTCATCATGCTCACGACCATTACGCTGACCATTATGCCCATAAGCCTTCAACTGTCAGGTCAAATCCTAAGACCTGCACTCTGACACTCTAAACTCTACACACTCCATACCTAAACCCTAAACCCTAAACCCCACAACCAGCCAGCGCCGCGAAATGGACGCGAGGTTTTCGGGGCCCTCGCCTTTGGATAAGGGAGCGACGTTTCGGCCCATGTAAAAGCAAAGGACCATCGCGCACATCAAGCCTTGGCATTGAGTTTCAATAAAAGGTAATGGGACCTTCATGACTAGAATAGGGTTATCTTCAAGGGGTCCCTTTTAGGCTTACTTCAAGGGTTTAGTATAGGAGCCATAATGGTTAGACCAGGCATTGGGAATGTATTGTATGAATGTTGGATGCAAAGACTTGAGAGACCCTTACGCCCTATATTACGGCCGTCGGAGTGTGAGAATTTTCTGGAGGCTGAGCTTCTGACAAAAGTAGCTCTTCGCGACACACCAAGTCGTATGACCTGGCATCAGCAAGAAGCTGTTGATGTCGGGTTTACATTCTAGGTGGTGGTTAGTTAATGCGCATCCCTAGTGTGATCAGCCTCGTTGATATCATTTTTGGCAGTAATGCAGCTGCTACCAGTAGCCTCTCAGCATCATGGCGACTGCTGGGGTGATGATACCTGCGGCTAGGATGACGGATCTTCATACGGACTGCTGTTGTCAAGAGTACTGTATCAGTGTTGTTTTGCATGCCATGGTCACCATGGATTCTGTGTATGCTGCAGGATTCAGACTCAATGCTATTGCCCTCCTCAGGGCCCCAACCACGCCCCGACAAAATCGGGCCCTTGCATCACAGCAAGTGCCTGTTCGCCTGAAAGAGGCACCTGCAGAACTCTACTGACCCTCTGCGCTAAGCCTCCTCAACCCCAAACGCAATCAAAACCTGAACTCTCCGAACCCTGAACCTCTGACGAAACTTTCAGCCCCGAAACCTACTTTGAAGTACAGGGGCCCTAGATAGATTTACTAGGCAGCCGCAAGGACGACTTAAAACCTGATAACCCGGGAGCTACGTTGTCCCCCGAATCGAAAACCTATACCCCTACCCCCCATCCCTAAACTCCCAAACCCTTGTACCCTCAACCCGGAAACAACCCTCATAGTATGCCTTAGAGTAACTCTTGCAAAGACCCTAGGAACCGTTGCAGGAACCCTTCTTGTAGTTCCCCCCCCTATTCGAGTACTTTCATGGGCGAATGCCACAGCTTGCTTCAAGCGAGGGCTTGGTTTAGGAGTTAAGTTCAAGTTGAGGTTTAGGGCTTATGGGGCTTATAGGATTGTAAGGTTTCTAGGAATCATGGAGTTTTCAAGGTTTGTAGGGCTTGTAAGGCTCATAGAGGTTGTAGGGCTGAGAGGTGAAGGCCTAGAGCAAGTGGCAAATGTTTTTCCAGCAGGCCTTTCGGCGCCTCTTCGCGGCTGCCATCCTCCATGTCAGCATCGAGCCTGTGAGGAGGCTGTGATGGAAAAAAAGGTTTAGGGTTTAGAGTTTAAGGGTGCAGGGTTTATAAGTCTGAACCACAAGCCCGAAGAACTAGCGGACTTAAAGCCGAAAGCTGAAGCCCGAAACACAGCACTCAAGCTCGGGTAAAGACTTGCACCAGGGGCATACTGCCCCTCAGCCCACGAAAATTCGCATCAGAATATGAAGCCCAGTATAATGCTAGCCATGCAAGCTATGGCCCTGAATCAAGGGGTATATGGGCTCTGGGAAGGTTCCTTAGACAACTCTGGGCCATGAAATCGTGCAACACCGAGGCCCAGAGCCGCAAATCTGCGAACACCCTAGACCCATCATGGGCATGGCTGAGCATGATAGGATGCCTTTGAGTTCTTCAATCAAACCTTTCTGTGCTTTTTGTCCAGCGTTTGTTTCCGACCGCGGTGCCTAGGAATTCCAGAAAGAGAATGTGGCTCGGCACACCAGCAACTGGCACGGAAGGCTAAGGGTCTGAAGTTAGGGCTTCGGAGTACTGGTACGGGGTTCAGCGTGTAGGAGTATGCTGACGATTTGGCGACTGATTGTCAAAGGTCTTACTCACCTTTTTCTATTACTACGACTGTTACTGTCAGCTTCCCGGCTGCCTCGTCCGGGAAGGGCGAAGGGCTAAGTTGAGGCTTGCAGTTGGAGGATCTGATCCGGCCTCGCATATCCACAGCCATTATCCGAGGATGACGAACCTTGCAGACTTGTGGCTGCTCATGTCACGCAAGATCTCAGGGCTCACCGAACGGAGGGCCTCTAATTAGAGTCAAGAGCGTATGCGACATTCTGAACCAGATCTCCTTGGCTTAACCCTGAACCCCTGCACCCTAAACTTGAACCTTAAACCCAATCCGATTACAAAACAAAAGCTACACTTACGGAGCCCTCAGAGGTTCAGCACCCTTCCATTGTGCCAGGCAGCGCATCCGCTCATGAACGGCACGTAACCCAGAAACCTAAATGCAGAAAATAAAGGACGGTAGGGTCTTCCCGAGCCCTAAACTCTATAAACCCTAAACCCCATATGCCCTAAACCCCAATCCCGAAATACTAAACCCCTAAACTAGAGCAAAACGATCACACTGGAGGAGTCTAAAGGCATGTCTTCTTGAACCTTTTGTGGCTGCAGAGCAGGAATGTCGAGCTTTTGTGCGCTACTTAGGCACTTCTATTCTGGGTTTCAGGTACAAAATAGGGTTCGGGGTTTGTATAACGACCTCCCCCAATTATTAAACCTCCCCTCATAGTAACTACTACTGGGTGCCGGGGTTAAGTCGACGCAGGTTGTGTGAAGTCGGCTCCCCCCAAGCTCACGCCCAGATTCGCGCGAAGTCGACCCATCCGCAAAAAGTCGACTCACACACTGGGATCTGCAACTACACGCTGGTTTTGAAGGAGCACAGCCCAACATGTCAAATCTGTGCGTGGCACGAGACTCTTCGCACAAAGTGAAGCAAAGGTGCACTGAAACAAACGAAGACTGCAACTGCACGCCACGTTCTAGTGGGAGCTATCCAGGCCTCGAAACGAGCGGAAAGTCCACGTACACGCTGGGTTTCAAGGAGCTCTGTCTGATCATGGTTGCAAACCGCACCCTCACTATTGGTTGCAGCCTCCTCTCCTTCGGGGACGCACAGGTTGGGGTTCACGGCTGACGGATGGTAAACTACTGCCAAGCGCCACAGTCCGACCCGTAAAACATCCCTCCAAAACCTGGGTTTTACAAGGGGCCTAGAGGTGGCCCTACGCGAGGCCCGCGCGAGGTTGCGCGAGGTCCGCGCGAGGTAGTGGTCGGAAGCTACACATCTAAGAGCTTTAGCCGAGCTTGTAAAGAATACTCAGTCAAGCTTCGTCGGTTGGAGGTCGCACACGATTGCAATCCCGACTACTTTCCAATCCATTTACAAACACAGCTGCGCTATGGGAATCCCCATGTGCTTGCCGGGGTGAGATGACCTCCAGCCAAATGTTCTTACGAGCTTGTATGCAGAATCCCATGTGCACGCCCGCGCGAGACGATTTTTGAGAAACACATCCATGCATATGTGGAGTAGGGCTTGGCGTTTTAGTTCGGGTTTCAATGTCGCCACACAACTGGCTCCCAAACTTTAACTCGGAATCCCCATGTGCTTGCCGGGGTGAGATGACTTCCAGCTAGATGCTCTTACGAGCTTGTATGCGGAATCCCCATGTGCACGCCCGCGCGAGACGACTTTACACAAGGTGAGACGACTTAACCCTCCTACCCAGTATGTTCGGGGAGCGGGAAAGGCAATGGTATCGGTTCGCGCCTACGTAGAGTGGCTCAGCATACAAATCAATCATGCAACTTTACTGTCTGCAGTCTTGCAGTCCTACAGAGTCTTGTACGTCATATCAGCACCATCTACGCGCCTCAAACTCTTCTGGACTGACTGAAACTGTTTGCATATACGGGAGCTCCAGAGACACACATCGATCGAAGCCTGAGCCTCAGGAAGGGTTTGAATAGCCTCCAATACATCAAGGCTCGAACCCACCCAACATCGGTGTCTTACTTACCTTTCGCTGACATATTAGCCCTTTATAGGGTTTTGTAAGGACCAGAAGAGTTTTAACTATCAGGGCTTAAGGGGCCTTCATGATTGGGGTCGACTTTTGGCGGATGCTGTTGTGCACTTTTAGCAAACAGGGGCTAACCCCACACCTCACATCCTATACTCCCCCCTACACTTTCACCCCATTTCTCAGCCCGCCTAACATTTCAACCCTTCAAAACACCAAAACACAAAGCACCTCCCAAATACCACGCCGAAATCCAAATACAATCCAAAACACAAAGCACCTCCCAAATCCCACACCGAAATCCCAAATACAATCCAAAACACAAAGCACCTCCCGAGTCCCACGCCGAAATCCCGAATACAATCCAAAACACAAAGCAGCTCCCAACACAACACCAAACCCCAAAGCACAAAACAAAATCCGAAGCACCGCCCTTACCCCACACCTCACATCCATATACTCCCCCCTACACTTTCACACAATTTCTCAACCTGCCCAAGATTTCAACCCTTCAAAACACCAATACACAAAGCACCTCCCAAAAATCAATACAATTATCCAAAACACAAAGCACTTCCCAAACCCAATACAATAATCCCTAAACAAAGCAACCTACCAAAACCAATACAATAATCCATTTGCACTAGGCCATGGTAAATCTTCAGCCGGACACAGTTGCCACGCAGCTTTTGTCAGTCGGGATCATGCGCCTTCCTCGGACCATTCTCCAGAGTATGCATCTTCACTGAGATCCTTCGACACATGCCTTGGGCCTGCATCCAGCTCCGACCACTGACCAGAATACCCTGATTCCAGAACCTGGCTGCACTTCAAAAGCCCCCTTATTTACGCTTTTGACGAAACTCCCTTAACAAAAAACTCAAAACCCTACCCTATATAGATGAATTGAAACCCTGAACCTAAGACGCCTCCGAAAGTAAAAAATCCTCCCACACTCGGCTGAGAAGCAGATGCTTCCTCCAATGGCTGGAGAAACCTTGTTGTGTGAGAAAGGCAAGGGTTGTGTTCGGTCCACGCATAAGGCTTCATGGGGGCTTTACGGTTGAAGTCAACATGGTGCCCTAGAATGCGGGAACCCCACCTTTCACAAAAACCCAAGACTAAACTACCGGATTAACAACGCTTAACGCTTGGTAAATGCGGAACAAAGCCTTTGCTTTGCATTCCCGCCTGGACTGCGAGGTCTCGATGACCTTGCTGTCTTCGGACACCGTGAGCCTGGGTCGTAGTCTGAGTGCCCCCAAACCGGTGGCCACTGCTTAACCCTTAGCCCCAAACCCTTGAGCCTGTAAAGAGAGGGAAAAGACCGTTTGCAAAAGTGCCACCCGGGATCCTACACTACCAAACAGGGGATTCATACACTAGTATTATACGGGTAGAGGGCTCTCACCTTTAAGGATCATTTAATCATTTCGTCCCTAAGGAAAGTGCCAACTCGCAGCTTATTGGAGCTTTCAGAGCTGCTCGCGCGGAGAGGGCCCCGTTGATCTGCCTCAGCTTTGCACTGGGTTTAGGGTTATTATCGGCTTCAAAGTTTGCAAAGCTAAGGGTTGAAGGTGTCCTGTTTTTGGAGGTTTAGAGCTCACAAGCTAGAAAGCTTATTTGTGTGGTGCGGGGTTGAAGGATAGCTGGGAAGTACATAGGCCTGGAAAAATCAAACATTCTGTATCAACGGGTTTATACACCCCCCCCCCTAAATTAAAAAACAGCTCAAGTCTATAAACTTCGCTGCTAAGCTGCATGATCTGAGGAGGCATGGGAGTGCGCCAGATCTTCACTCACGGCAATGCCGGACTTTGGGGCAGAAACGGAGCTCTTGCCTTCCTCTTCTGTCTCCGCGTAGCTGGCCTCGTATTCTGCGATGTCCTCATCCGAGGATATCGGCTTCGTGTCCCACGGATACTCAGAGAGGGAAGCGGCCTCTGGGGTTCAGGGTTTACAGGCTTTAAAAAAGCTTTAGGGTTGAGGCTCAGAGCTTTGTACAAGCTTCTATAGGACTTAGGGCTGATGGTGCTTCGCTTATGGCTTTTATACGGCTTGGGGCTTATAGCGTTTCGGTTTGTTAGGCCTAGGCTTTGGGGAATCTGCCTCGTCTGGTCGGATCTCGATCGAAGCAGGATCTGGCAGGAAATTGCTTTCGGGAGAGCTAGCCGGATCTTGAAGGTCCATTGCAAATGGCAACAGCGTCCTTGAGTCCCTTGGGGAGTCAAAACCCAGCTGCTCGGCGGTCGGCGGATCCGACTTCGCAGCTGTGGCACCTTGCAGGGCTTGGTCGGGATGGTCCTCTGACCCTGCTTCCTCCGATCCCGACGCTGGATCCTCGGAGTAGCTACGCGACTCATCATCAAGTCCAAGTTCCTCCGCCGTCGGCTGATCTGACTTCGGGACCTCGTCCGTGCCTCTCTCCGCATCCGCAGCTTCGGCATCTGAAGCACCTTGCACAACTTGGTCGGGATGGTCCTCTGCTCCTGCTGCCCTCGAGAATGCCCCGTCCTCCGATGGCGACGCTGGATCCTCGGAGTAGCTACGCGAGTCATCACCAAGTCCAAGTTCCTCCGCCGTCGGCCGATCTGACTTCGGGACCTCGTCCGTGCCTCTCTCCGCATCCGCAGCTTCGGCATCTGAAGCACCTTGCACAACTTGGTCGGGATGGTCCTCTGCTCCTGCTGCCCTCGAGAATGCCCCGTCCTCCGATGGCGACGCTGGATCCTCAGAGTAGCTACGCGAGTCATCACCAAGTCCAAGTTCCTCCGCCGTCGGCCGATCTGACTTCGGGACCTCGTCCGTGCCTCTCTCCGCATCCGCAGCTTCGGCATCTGAAGCACCTTGCACAACTTGGTCGGGATGGTCCTCTGCTCCTGCTGCCCTCGAGAATGCCCCGTCCTCCGATGGCGACGCTGGATCCTCAGAGTAGCTACGCGAGTCATCACCAAGTCCAAGTTCCTCCGCCGTCGGCCGATCTGACTTCGGGACCTCGTCCGTGCCTCTCTCCGCATCCGCAGCTTCGGCATCTGAAGCACCTTGCACAACTTGGTCGGGATGGTCCTCTGCTCCTGCTGCCCTCGCGAATGCCCCGTCCTCCGATGGCGACGCTGGATCCTCGGAGTAGCTGCGGGCACCATCATGGCCATCGCCAGAACAAAGCTCTTCGGCTAACGGACGACCCATCGAGTTTGATGCCTGACTCTTCTCTGCCGCAGACTCCACTTCGGCAGCTGAGCCAGCTTCTTCTGCAAACCTGGTACGAGGCTGTGTTGGGGAAGCGGAATCGGCTGTTGCACTCTCTACGCATAGTTCGCCTTCACCTGCAAAGGCTTGATCCTTCGAGGAGCTCTCCCCGAGAATAAAAACCTCCGCGGCTGTCGGACTTTCGGACGTTGGCACCTCGTCGGTCTTGGCTTCGGCTTTCTCATCAGCTGCTTCTTTGGCAGCCACATCTGCAGGCGATGTTGGCCTCGTCTCTGCTCCACCGGTCTCTTGACCCAGGCTGCTTGCTTTGCCAACCTCTCCGGTAGGGTCGCCATCACCTGCGGCACTGCTGCTTGCGTCTCGGGCCTGTTTTTTGCTAGATTATAATATTGTCGGCGATGATCGGTACATGTCATGTTTCTGTCGGTCAGTTTGGCGTTGAAGCTTTCGGGTTCAGGGGCTCTGCAATATTGGCTCTCCTTGCTGCGCCCCGGCGGTGAGAAGTACCACGCCATTTCCGCGAGCTTCCGCCGTGGTTTCAGCAGATGCCCGTGGCTGATCTTTGTCCGCCTGGGCAGAAGTCAAGAGAGATAAAGGGCCGCCTAGCTCCGGTCCTTGAGCAATATCAAATGAAACTCCCCACAAGAAAAAAGCACATCCCACAGTCACACCTGCAAAAAGATGTCTTACTGGCGGAGCTCAGTGGCAACCTCAGCCACTTTGGAAACCTCCTGGTGCTTCGGGCTCTCCAGATCCTGCCAGGCGATGAGGTCATCAGAGACTCTAATTGAACCCTAGGCCCTGGATCAGCGCAAGCCCAAAGCTGTCAAACCCCAAACCGTGAGGCCGAAAAACCCCTTTTCCCCTGAAGCCTCTGTTATAAACCCTAAACTCTAAAACCTTAGAGAACCCGAACCCTGAAAGACCCTCATAGAACACTCAAAAACCACCAAATGGAATCCTATAGAACCCTTGAACATCTAAACCGAACCTGCTGCTTAGCCGCTTAGCTGGTGAAGGACTGTTCGGGATCTTTCGTGAATTCCCTTGTCGGGCCTGCGAGGCTCCTCGTGTAGCTTTCCGCTGGCCTCAGGAGTTTGGGGTCATGTGGGCAGGGTTTGGGGAGTTAGGACAGTTAGGGTTTAGAGTCTTGGGTTTAGGGATGGGGATGTTGCCACAGGGTAAACTTGAGTCGAAGCCCGTCGTTTGAGTGCATCTTCTCAGAAACCCAGGTTTTGAGCACGTCTGGCACTGACCCACTACCCAATCACCTACAGCTGCAAAGCCCACAAGGTTGCGGCACTGCCAACGCCAGACTCTTTGGACCTCGGTACATCTCAGCAATGCCTAGATTGCGATTGTTACTGTTGCCGGTGCTATAAGTCTATTGTCTATTGTTGTTCGTCTGGTTTCTTTGTTCTACTGCTACTATGATGGCATAGTACATATTGTGTGGTTACAGTTTTTGCTCTTCTGCTGCTGCTACCCTGACACCACATGTACTAATCTTGTTGTTATGACGACTGGCTGTTCTCGTATCATAAGTACTACTGTGGCCACTTCCTGCTTGTTGAGCACGAGTAAAAGCTTTAGAAGGTCCTCAGAGTGCAGGGTGCAAGAATATCTTGCCTTTAGCGTGACTTAGGATGTAGAGTGTACCACCATCGTCCTGTCAGCACTCCAAAGTGCCAAAAGAGGGCTATACACCGTGCCACAACATGTGTTGGACCTAATTATGGTGGAAAGCGTGATCGTGCAAGCACCCATCGTGTTCATGCATAACGTATCGAAGCGGTGATTCTGCCCGTGGCACCTGGCGACCTGGCACAGTAACCAGTGTCGTCCCAGCCGTAGCAATACTGAGCAGCTTATCTGGCGTTAATGGGTATTAAGCAGTATCACATGAAGCAGATCACTAGTCGTCACAATGATGGTTGTGATAAGACCGTGGCCTTGCGTGCACAAGCCAGGAACATAGGCAGCCTGCCAGCAAGACTGTGACTAACTGCAAGCCCATATCTTTGTGATGTTCCCTTTTATTGGGCACTGAGTGACCGCCGTGGTCGGCTTGGCAGTACTTACCAGAAGGGTCGCCTTGAGCCCCTCACCCCCTGGCATGCCCCGAACCCGAAACCTTTTGAGAGACTTCCGTCAAAACCCCAAACGTCATCTTTCAAGGGCTTCTCAAAAGCCTCCAACACTTGAAAACTTGAAAACACCAAGGGCAGTCCTCAAGATGTCTTCTTCGTGCGGACCATCATCCTGGAAAAGGGCTCTGCTCTGTTGTTAGTACCGAGATCTCGGGTCGTAGTCGCAAAAATAATCGCAAAAGCAGCAGTCATGACAACAACGGCAAGTAACAAGTCGAGAAATAGTCCAGAGTTAAGTCCTTAAAAATGCTGTCCAGGGGTGGAGGGCGGCAAGATATGAAACTCACCAACCGGTGGCGGGTTTTTTTTTGGGAAGGTTTGGCCAAACCTTTTTTTTTTGAAAGGTTTGGCTAAACCTTGTTTCGTACATTTCCTTAGGTTTTCCTAGGGAAAACCTTATTTTCCTTGCATATTGGACGGTCTTCCTGCCATTTTCCTTAGGTTTTCGTTAGGAAAACGTACGTTACCTGGGGTTTTCCTAGGGGAAAACCCAAGTTTTCTCGCATATTCGACGGTTTTCGTACCGTTTTCCTGAGGGGTTAGGAAAACGCACGTTACCTTAGGTTTTGTTGCGAAAAAACTGCTTTCTTTACATTTTGGACGGACTTCGTGCTATTTCTCTACGTTGTCGTGAGGAAAACCTATGCTACCTTGGTTGTTGTTGCTGTTGTTGTTGCCGTTGGTGCTGTTGTTGTTATTCTTATTGTTCTTGTTAATGCTATTGTACTTGTTAATATTATTGTTATTGCTGGTCTTGTTGTTGCTGTTGCTATGACCATTGTTATTATCAATATACTTATTATTGTTGTTGCTGTTGTTGTGGTTGTTGTGGTCGTTGTGGTTGTTGTGGTTGTTCTTGTTGTTATTATCATCATTGTCGTTGTGGTTGTGTTATTGTCCTGTTAATGTTCTTGTTACTGTTCTTGCTGTCTCATACTTTAGTAGGATTGGTTATAGTTTAAAAAACAGAATACAATAGGATAAAACATACTAGAACATAATATAATATGAATCAATGACGCACCCCCCTTTTGCAAACAGAATGCCTTTATGATGAGTCTTGCAAAGCTCTAAAACAGTTTCGTGTTTGATGCAAGTCTTGATCATGGTGCGATGTTCTTGCAAGCATTATAAAATGTAATGGAATGAGAGATAAGAGAACATGATACAATACAATATATTAAAAGATATAACATTGTAAATGAAATACTTTATATTATGCTAGAATATAATATAATATAATATAACTTTATATGATATAATGCAATATATTAGAATATCACAAAATATCTTCTCATATGACATAATATAATAGCATACCGTATCGAATAATGTCATATGTTAAAATGTAATATAGTATAATACAGTTAGAAAATATACTGTAATATAATACGATACAATAAAGAATACATTATAATTGTGCATAATTTAACATAACATATAAAACATGGTATAAACAAGTATACTATTGAAAAAATAGAATAGAATGTAATACGATAAGAGAAAATATAATACAATATAAAATGAGCCAATATAAATTTAATATAATGTAATAGGACATAAAACTCAAGGTAAAAAACATGACAGATTTTAACATATTTCAATACAACAAAGCATAACTTAATATACTGTGACACAATATAACATAATATAATGCTGTATGATATAGCAGAAGACAATAAAAGAAAAATAACCGGATATATAATGGAATGTGAGATAATACAACATGATGCAGTACAGTATATTATAATATGGAACATTTTGCATGAAATATATTATATTATGATATTATAAAACATAACTTTTAATGATGTAATACAAGATAATACAATATGTTATAATATCATAAAATGTATTCTCATTTGACAGAATACAATGCAGTATACGAAAAGATAATACTTTGATATGATTCGATCTAATTTAAAATAAGATGATATAACATAATATACTATAACATAGTATAATGTGAAACAATGACGCACCCCCCCTTCTGCAAACAGACTGCCTTTATGATGAGTTTTGAAAGGCTCTAAAACAGTTTCGTGTTTGATGCAAGTTTTGTTCAGGGTGCGATGTTCTTGAAAGCAAGCCTGCACGGCTTAAAACGACAGCGGGGGGGTTGGGGGGGGCGCAGCCCCCCCCCCCCCATTTGCAAACACAACGTCGTTATGACGGGTTCTGAGAGGGTTCATATGGGGAGTATACTGTAGCTTTTGAGCTTTCGGGTCTTCGGGATTTACGCCAGAAACAGTGAAGCCTTTATCCCCACAGCGTGACTGTCCAATATAGAGTACAAATACCCGGAATGTGGATTCCCTGAGTATGCTACGGCTCTGAGCCAGTATTGTTGCGCATGCGGGACCGGAGGACCACGGGACCAGAGGACCGCGGGACCAGAGGACCAGGAGACCAAAGGACCGCAGGACCAGAGGACCAGAGACCACGGGACCACGGACCACGGGACCAAGGACCAGGAGACCACAGGGCCACGGGCTTGGCCAAACCTTCCAAAAACCCAACCTTGGCCAAACCTTTCAACAAAAAAAAACCGGACCCAACCGGTCCGCGCAACAAAAACTCTTTTGTACCAAGGAACACTACGGAATAGTATTCTACTTCTGAAGGCGCGTATTGCATGTTTCGGGCAGCGCCTGAGGGTTCCTATTTCTGTTTGGATGACAGTGCAGCCCCTAACGTAACCCCTATCATCACCCTCTAATGGAAACCTCATACTGACCCAAACTACTAAATCCAGGGTGTAGGGTTGGTCCTGATCATGCACCTCGAGAGCAGAGTCGTCGATCTGCATTGGCGAGTCTCCTGGCCGGGATGGATGTTTATGGGATTTGGGGTTCCTTCAGGGGTTATTAAGAGCGATGATAGGGTTACTTTGAGGTTGAGTGTTTCGGCCCTATAATAAGAATCAAAACGCCTTTCAATCATTAAACCCTCAGCCGGAAATGCAGAAACCCCTTGGCCCTCAACCAACTTTGAACCTCACATCCCACAGTCCCACCTCGGTTGACCATATGGTCCAGCTCTGGCTCCATCTCGATCTGCTTCGGCTCCTCCAGGGTGTGGGGGTGTGGGAGTGAAAAGGGATTAAGGCATGATCAGGGTTTGATTCTTTGGGCTGTCAAAAACCCATTACAACACACCAAGCTCAAGAAGGTCACGAATCGCGGGCCATTAACCCTAAAGCCCTCAGTCTCAACACCCAAAATGCCCCTAACCTCAAAGGCCTGAAGCTCTACACTCCTGAAGCCAGAAACGCCCCTGCAGCCTGACCCCGAAACCCTAACTCTCCTCCTTGATGCCCGGCTTCGCCGTTGGAGTAGCCAGCTGATCTTTCCTAGTAGAGCGGCTTAAGAAGAGGGTTTCTGTAAAGGTCCTTATCAGGGTTCTACAAGGGTCAAGCATAGGGCGTGAGTCATTGAAATTGTCTTTTGGGATACATCTAGAATAACTATATAAGGACCTTAAGTGAGTAGTGCAACACTAATTATTGTGATGCCTGTATTGGCTTTGATTGGCTGTGCTTTTGTTCAGAACAAGGACTGCGACAGTGGTTTTAAACATTTCGCAGGACCTTAATGCAGCCGAATGTAGGATTCAGTGTCGCTTCGTAAAGTACTGTAATGCCCCGTGTTCATAAGCCCTATGCAAAACCGCATACAGAACCTTACCTTTAGAAACCCCACAGCCCAGACTCAGCCCTCAAGCCCAAACAAATTCAAACAAGAAGCTGCCTGAGACACCCTCAACCCTACACCAACAACTAAACTCGAAATCAAACTAGATCCTGAAATCCTACAGGAGATGGCCCAGAACCTACACCTGAAAACAGAGAAGCTAAATCATAGAATCTCAAGATACAAGCAAACGCACACTAAACCCTAGACCCTAGAACCAAAACCAAAAACTTGTACTGACTTCCACAGGCGGAGCTTCAGGCTCAGAGAGTGACCGAAGGTGCTCGATCGTCCCAAATCCGAAGTCTCCTGGCCATCGCGACCTGAGAGTGTGCTGTGTTCAGGATGTTTGGGGTCGAGGCTCCGGGCTCCAGGGTTGTGAGTTTAGGTTATGTTGGGTTTGGGGTTTGGGGTTTAAGGTTTAGGTTCCAGGGTTTATGGGTTTGGTAGCACTTTGTGTAATGTTACAGAAGGGTTGGCACGTAAGGTAGAGCTTCAGGGCTTCAGGGTTCGGGGCTTGGCCAGGTGCTTTGCTCTTTCAGGGCTTTGAAGTTGGAGGAGCTTAGGACCTCGAAACTTGCTGGCTCTGGTGTATGTGGGGCTATAAAGTATCCTACAACTGGGCCTCTCCCTACTATTCCTGCTTATAAGCTGATTACTTACTACGTCTCCTGAGACTCTGAGTACCCAGATACTCCTAGAAGGAGGATGCCTCCCACCCTCAGTCGCCAAACCCACTTTTGGTATCATGGGTGAAGTTGGGAGCTTCTCGGTAGCTGGGAAAATGCCATGGGGGCTACCATAGGGGCCTTCATAGTTAATCAGACCCTTATATGACCTGAATTTTCACGATATTGGACACCACTTTAGAAGTTATTGGGACAGCACTCAGAACCTCCAATTGCAGTCCGGCGTCTGGCGAGCATCGATGACGAGCTGAGGCTGCCACGTTGCCTGTCGCCCCGTCACTTCCCATCAGACACAAAGGGACGAGGATTGCTGCAGCACTACATGCCCTATCAGTAGCAGGCTAAGGTTACAGTGATTCAAGGACCATAGTAGGAGCCCAAACCTGGCGAAAGTGACATCCATGCAGCTCATCTTGGTAATCGGCGCACTCTCACTCATGAAGACGCCGCCGGCCAGATAGAAATGGCAGTGCTTACGCTCAAGAAAGCATCACGCCGTATGAAAGTGATATCCCTGCACGGTGTCGGCAGTGTTCATGTTTTCCCCGGCAGAGGGGGACATGGCTCAACCCCAGCCTCAGAACCGAAAACCCTGGAAGCCTGGACAGCGCAGCTGCTGCTGACTGAGAGTCCGGCGGAGAGGATTTCGAGGGGCTCCGAGATGACTTCGATGGGCTCCGAGATGATTTCGAGGGCGCCCGGCCCTTCAAGGCTGCGGGCTTGCGAGACAAACATCCCTCCCGCACTCTCACTCAGGGTCTCTTTGCTAATAAGATTTTGCAGGAGTTTCAGGTTTGGGGTTCAAAGCCAGGGTTCAGTGTCGAAAACGGCTTCAGGGCGCCTGAGACGATCGACGGCTTGGGCTCAGCTCTTGCGTGCTGCCCCGCCTGGTGCGGCTTAGACTCTAGCTTGCTGGGGTTCCTTTTGAAAGTTCCTTGAAGGGCAAAATAGGATTCCAAAAGGGCCCTGCGAGGGTTCTATGGAAAGGGCTTTTATTCGGTAGGTTCTTTTTGTTAATTTCGTGTTGGGGGCCTCAAGATTCGGCGCTTCATTCAGCGGAGCACATGATTTTCTGAGAATGTGATCTTTGGCGTTCCCAGAGTTTGTATCGGGGTTCTCCATGAACCTTTTGAAAGCTTAGGCTTTTCTGATGCTCTGAAGCTTGGGCTTAGGGTCTGAGCAGGTCTGAAGCTCGGATGTTCGAGCTTTAGGGGTCTATAATGGACTCAAAAGTTTTGCTCCTAAAGCCTAAAACCTAAGAAAGTCTCCATCCGACAATCCCGAGCAGGGGGGTTGTGAGGCTAAAGGGCGCAGGAGGCTACTACAGTGGCACGGCCTGAAAAAGGAGACTAAACTGTTGAGGCATATTGAAGTAACTTAACATAGGTATTTAGGTACACACCTCGCTGCGTGAATTTCTATGCATATACCATGCACACACTACGATAACTAAAACTAAACAAAGCCAGAAACTGATGGCGAAGTTCAGCATGAAGTACCCTGAGCACGTATTCCTATCCTTGAGCTCCGAAACAAACCAGACCCCGAACACTGAAGGCCCTCAACAGCAGAGACGGAAACTGCGAGCCCTAAACCTCGAATTAAACCCTTGACCCTTGACCCCGAGCGAATTTTGAAAGTATGGCTTGGCTTAGAGCTTAGGGAGCACATTCAGATTTTGGTTCAGGTTGCGGAGCCCTCACCTATGTCAGACAAGGCCGACCCTGCGAACCTCCAGGGTGTCGGTAAGCCTCAACGCAAACATACAGCATCACACATCATGTGTGAGAATGCTCTATGCTCTATCGTGGTACATAAGACATAACATTCCCTTGTGGTGCGGCTATGCGGGGGGAGGACCGGGTTTTCCTCTGAGCATACCTAGCAGCCACACCCTTGCACGCAAGCCTACGTGGGTGGTGGTTGCCAAACGTGTGCAAGCCGGTTTAAACGCCCGAGGAAGGTCGATATGTTTTGCGAAGTCTGGAGAACTACCCACAGACCCCAAACCCTTTTATATGGCCTAATTCATACTATAGCAAGCCCATTTATGTTTGAAGATGCAGTATGGCCGCCTGGGAGGTGCCTAGTTGAGATCTCTGTAACGTGGAAAGTCTGCTCCGTCACCAGGCATCGCACTTCTGCGCGTACTTTGCGCGAGAGCACACGGTGCCTGCGCAAGGGTATAAAGCCCTAAACTCTGCTTCGAACATGCCCTCTACAGCACATCCAAGATTTGGCTGACCGCTGACACCACGACGACACAATATGTGCATCTTTTGATGTGTTGGTTTTGTTTGGGGGGGTGAGGTACTCACTGTTCGAGCAGATGATGTGGACTGCAATTCGTACACAAACAAAGGACGAGAAATGTACACCTGGGCGCAACCACCTCGGCAGATGCAACATTGGTCATTGGTCACCGCAACCTTAAGGAAGAACGTCCCAAACAGCACTCACGCCAACAGAAGTGGTAGCGATCAGTGAAAGCCTTTGGCAACCATGTAGTACCACGGGCAAGTGATAGGCAGTGAATTCGTGCGTTTATGTGTAAATGTTGTTCATACTTCTGTTCAGACATGGTTTCCATGGTCGCTGCCAGCGACACCAGCAGCACTGCTACCATCACGACCGTATGCAGCAGCAGGCTTCAGGGCAGAAAAAGCAGGCGCAGTAGCACATAGGATGAAACCTCGCCTGGTTATGTTTCTGTGTGTCATGCTCACCGTCCGTACCATTACGACAAATCGTAGGACTTGTCACGGCCATTCTTGGAAAGTGCTTGATCATTGTGATTTGAAGTTGTTGTGCCATGACTCAATCTGCGAAAATCCTGTACCAATACCACGAATAATAATTACCACATTCAATCTGCTTTTCGCGATGCCAGACTGACGGACTCAAATGGCCTTTCGCGGGCTGGGAGCAGGCTTCAGAGTTGGCACCTGCTCAGAGCGCCCAATACCCATTTCTAAGGGATGATAAGGATTTTGCAGGGTTTTACTGGGTTCTACAAGGGTTTATCTTTAGAAGTAGGAAACCCGTGTTATGCCTCATAAACTCTCCATGCGAGAATTGCCGAAAGCATCGTCGGGAGTTCTGGTGACCGACATTCTGACATTCAGACATGCAAGACATACTTTGTGAGGCAGGAAGATGGGCTGCTTCTGAAAAAAGGGTCATTAAAGCTCAGTCGGGGGGCAGGTCGTTTGTAGGAGCAGACGTTAAATACAAACCTGAATATCACTCCATCGCCCCAAAGTCAAAACAACACCCAACCTCCGTGGCCTTTAAGCCCTGAACCAATAACGATGTACAGCCTTGAACTCTAAGCTCCCCAGAATCAGAAATCCGAAATCCTATCAGGCCGAACACTCAACAACCACAAACCCTATCCCAGCTGCTGAGTGCCTCAGTGGGCTTCTCCTGCACGGTGCCGGGTGGACCTGTTTACTGCAACCTACGGCTTCAGGGCTTCAGCTCAGACTCAGGATGCCTCGTTCAACACATGGTTCAGGGTTCAGTCTCTACGATTAGCACGGACAACCGCTTCCATTTTTAGGTTTCAGTTTATGAACTTTTGTTGGGCCTCGTGCTGTTGTTCTACCCGACGTTCCCGGCTGCAGCAGGCCAGGCTGAGGAGCAGCCGTTTTCGCACTGGGCAGTGCGGCCGTTGGCCAGTTATGGAGACATCAAACAAAATGACAATGCACAAAACAGAAGACCTTCCGCGTTCCCCAGCGTGTCTCCCAAGATTCACCCGAAACGCCAACCGCCCTGGACCCTAGACCTTTCAGAGTAAGACCTTGTGGCACCAGCAACCGAAAATAGCAAGGGCATTAGTAAGCATTTAGAACTCAGGGTTTAGAGCTTTTGTCCGTGTAACAACATGCGACGAGTAGCCTCTGCACGCGGAACCCCAAGCCCGTCATGCAGAGGGCGCAAAGACTTCAATAGGGTTCTGGTGCACGCTATACTGAACCATACGCAGTAAACTGATTAGTGGTTCAGGTCCCATATCAATCCCGGCTCCTCAAATTGCACAAAGACCTAAGCCCAAACCCCAAAGACTCAAGACCCTGAGCCCTCAAGCCTCAAATCCTGAACCTCCCACCCCGAAGTCTCAAAAACCTAAACCTCCATAAAACTAGATACAACCTGTGTGAAACCTTCAAAAAAAACCTGATAAACCGCCTTTAACTGTATTACGGAACTCTACAGAAATCCTGAACGGGGACCCCAGCTAAAGACACATGAACCAAAACCCTGAGGAAGCCAAGACACTAGGACAGTAGAGATACCAGAACTCCCTTGCCTGTCGTTTCCGAAGGCTCCTCCAGTGTCTCCGTCAGGGCCGAGGTCAGGCCCTGACATAGCGCGAGGGAGAGTAAGAAGCTGACAAAAACAGCAGGCAGGAGTATGTGATTGTGTTTTCCTATCAGGGGTTAGCACGCACATGCAAGAGTTTTCCACAGGCTTTTCAGGGTTTCGTCAAAGTTTTCGCAAATACATTCAGGGCACTCTATCATGAAGCTGGCTTGGTGTCCGGAATCTGGGCCTGCAAACTGGGCCGAAAACCTCAACAAAAAGCTGCTTAACGGTCAACGTTGCTTGTGCCCAGCTCCCCCTACATGATTGCACACACCGGCTGGACGCACACCTGGACTACAATGCTAAAGGGCAGTGAAAATGGTTATCATGGGGCCTCCCCTCACCCTAATTAGCATTGTAAAACCCAAACGGGGTGTAGGGTCCCACGTAGAGAAGGGCTGGGACCCACCAGGTCCCACCGCGTCCCACCGAACCCGATTTGGGTCCCACGTAGAGAAGAGCTGGGACCCACCGGGTCCCACCGAGCCCAATTTGGGTCCCACCGTAGAGAAGAGCGCGGACCCACCGGGTCCCACCAAGTACGTATCAGGACACGTGCAAGGCTGGTGGTTTTGAGGGCACGATTTTGGGTCCAGAAAATGCTCATGCTTCCGGCTTCAACATAGTGTGCCTGCATAGTATTATATAAGAATGCGATCAGCTTACATGCCCTGTCTAGGTCAAGGGCAAATTCTGCAATGTAGGGCCATGTCGCAGCAAGCTACGTGCGAGCTTTTGGTCTAGTCTAGCAGCTGGCACGTTTGGGCAGCTGCAGGGCACTGGATTGGCCAGCAAAGCGTACGACTTCCGGCTTCGTTTCTGGGACCGCTTTCTGGGCAGCTTTCTTAATGCCAGCAGTAGCAAGGCAACCAGTTTACGGGCCGCGCTGCGGGCCGAGTTTTGGAGCCACAGAAACTCCACATTTTGGGAACCACAATGTCGGCCCCAATCATTTAGATCACTTGTGGGGCTGCTTTGTGCTCCCATCCTTGTGACCAGATTTGCTTCCCGTGTTCGAGCTCCGGTTTCAGAGTCGCTCTGCGGACCCAAAATTGGACCCATGCACATTCAGGGCACTCTATCATGAAGCTGGCTTGGTGTCCGGAATCTGGGCCTGCAAACTGGGCCGAAAACCTCAACAAAAAGCTGCTTAACGGTCAACGTTGCTTGTGCCCAGCTCCCCCTACATGATTGCACACACCGGCTGGACGCACACCTGGACTACAATGCTAAAGGGCAGTGAAAATGGTTATCATGGGGCCTCCCCTCACCCTAATTAGCATTGTAAAACCCAAACGGGGTGTAGGGTCCCACGTAGAGAAGGGCTGGGACCCACCAGGTCCCACCGCGTCCCACCGAACCCGATTTGGGTCCCACGTAGAGAAGAGCTGGGACCCACCGGGTCCCACCGAGCCCAATTTGGGTCCCACCGTAGAGAAGAGCGCGGACCCACCGGGTCCCACCAAGTACGTATCAGGACACGTGCAAGGCTGGTGGTTTTGAGGGCACGATTTTGGGTCCAGAAAATGCTCATGCTTCCGGCTTCAACATAGTGTGCCTGCATAGTATGTATATGGGGTTCTAAGGCTTTAAAGAAGCTCTACAGAAGTAAGACCCTTATCAGGGGTTCCAGGCTGAAGGGTTTAGGTCCTTGCCGAATGACATCTTTCGGTCTTCACAAGGACACGCCGTGAACCCTGCATCAACTTTTGCAATTTGGCCATGACCTTACAACCTCACTTGCCGGGCAATCGCTGAAAACACAAATCATAACGCGGACCCAAGATAAACGGGTACATGGGAACTACATGGAACTACTGCGCGGCCTCTTAATCTGTTGCGCGATGCAGGCCGCGGTGCCAAGCCCACCCTCCGATAAAGAAGAGCTTCGTCTGTGAAGAGCCCAGATTAAGTAGATCCCTTCCTGAAGAATAACCTGTCTTTAAGGGAGTGTGTACAGTGTACAATACTTCACTTCGCTGTCCAATGCCGGGCCGTCAGCAAGTGCGGCGAAGATCGTGCAAGTTCGGAGTCCAAACCTGGCAAAGGTTGCAATCAGATGTCCTTAGGTTCCTGTGTCTGGACATGTATGTATGCACCTATGTGTCATGTAGGTACATGTACTTCGACACACATGGACCTTCATCCTCATGCCATGCCGCACGAGACAGAGTCCGGACTCAAAAATGCTCAAAAAAGCGTCCTTGATCAGTACATCTTATACACTTACAAACCTGTATATATGAGCAATTACAGTAACTTACATATTCAGAGCCCAGTAACAGCGTGGTTATGAGGAAGTAGTGCAGGTCACAGGAAAGGATGGACCGAAATCATGGCCCCTGCTCGTCTTTAGTATTCGCTTCAAACAAGAAGGAGATAACCTTAAGACCCAGACCCCAAACCGAGATATTGTGGTGGAGCAACAATCTGCAACGCGTGGAACACCACCTCATATCGGCGCCAGTTGACACTCGCGGCTGGCCTGTGTGATCCTTTGACGTGGTCCATCCAAGATCACAAGCCTTACGGCAAAGTCTACCGTAACCAAGCACTTGGACTGACAGTATAATTAGGCTTTGGGACTTGAGCTTCAGAATGGAGTGGGACAGAGTCTGCAACAGACTTCTGGATGCCGCAGTCACTACCACCCTGTCATGCGAAATCCAAAAACCAAGCTACGTTCACATGAAAGCGACCCTGCGACTACTCTCACTAGCACCAAACATTGGGGTCTTTCTGCAGCTGTCGCAGCTGTTCGTCATCTTGCCGCTGTGCCATTGATGTTGCTCTTGGTTTGCACTGTTGCAAATACAGCCAGCGACTGTTGCAACGGTAGCAGCATGCTGCAATTGCAGCCATAATGGTTGCTGCCAGCATGATGCTAGTAGAGGTCATCGACGTCGTCGTCCTCGTCGTGCTCGCGGTGGTATGATAATGGTGATGGCAGTGCTGATGCTGCTGTTCTAGCGGCAGGACTAGTAACAGTAGTAGGAGCAGCAGCGAGTGTTGGCAGAAGAAGACGTAGAAGAAGAAGTAGAGGCAGAAGTAGAAGGAAACCTCTCACATTACCCGCCATTTGGTGAGGCACCTTGCAAGGGCGACTCCGGGAAGGAGCCCACGGGAAAACTGCCCGGTTGGCTTCACGCCTCGGAGACTTGGCTTCAGATAGGATCCATGGACCAATGGAGCGGGACTTGAGATGTTGGGCTGTTCAGGTTTCAAACGGTGAGAAATAGAGTGAGGGGCGTAACTAAGGATGTTTGGCTGTCGATGGAATCTTATATCATATCAAAGCTTGGGGTTGCCAAAGATAGATCCTGGAGCCACCAGTGGTGGCCAAGTCAGTCAGTGTTGGGGAAGACCTACCACTAGCAATAATTGAAGAAGAATGCTCCTCCTTCCCCTAAACCTGCTTCCTCCTTCCTACTCCTACGCCCACTCCTACTCCAGCGTCTGCGCCTATGCTTCTGCTGCTACTGCTGCTGCTCCTCCTCCTCCTCCTACTACTGCTGCGACTGCCACCGCCAGCACCACGATGACGACTACTAATCTGCTACTTCTACTTCTACTTCTACTGCTACTGCTGCTGCGGCGCGGAGGCTACCACAAGAAACCCCATCAAACTTAGACCTTGAGAGCCTGTGTCCCAAGGCCCAGGCCGTCGAGGGCCTGCAGGAGATGAGCTTTAACAGCGAAGGCATATACTTCTTGTCTGATCAGGAAAAGGTTCTGCAGGTGCGATTCAAAGTTTGCAAGTTTGGGGCTCGTTTGGGTTTCCGGGCTTTGTGTTTGGAGGTTGGGGCGTTGTGAATTGAGACTTAAAACTTCAAGTAAGTTCCAGATGGATTTGTGGCATGTGCATGGCTGTGACAGCGGTCTTAATAGGTCACGCTACTGACAGCACTACTAGGCGGCTAGAAAGATCATCGTAATGGACATCAACAGAGGCAGTCCGAATAGCTGAGATTAGAGCTCCAGCAAACGAACCAGAACAGTCAGCAAAAGGCGGATCCAACGAATCTCCTGGATAACCGAAACTCCCGGCATGGAAAAACACCGACGGCCTGGTCGCGGTGGGTGACACCAGAGATCCCTGGGAGCAAAGTCAAGGGCGAAGTGGGCTACGATGCGATATCTACATGTATGTGTATGCTGTATGCATGCATGTACGTAGAATACTGTCCTGACGAGCCCGAGGCCTGTGGCTCTCGGTTTGAGAAGAGAGCCGTCTGAAGAATTTTGAACGGCCCCCTTGAGGATTCGAGGTGGACTGTGGGAGTTTTGGGTGGGCAGCCCTTTGTTGGGATGCCGCTTTAGATCTTGTGTTACAGAGATTTAGGTGTTTTTGTGGCTTGGGGTTTGGCTTTTAGGGGCTTAGAGCACTCTTATGGCATAGGATGCTTCTGGATGGGGGGGATGCCGGCGCCGGCAAAGCACTGGGCCAGGAGGTTCAGAGTCTGGAGTATGCTGAATAATTAGAATAGAGTTGTGGGGCCCATTATACTATAACTATAATAAGGAACCCCTAAACTAGTTATGGCATGTTGGTTATGTTCGTTCCAACCGGTGCCCGCAAAACGTCAACAAAAAAAATCAAAACCCTAGTGACCAGACTGTCGCAACCCTGAACTCGACATTTACACTGGCCCTATCGCTTCAGACCTTAAGCTCAAACGCGAGAATCTCTGCAACCACTCGCCGTTTTGATAGTCGCGTACTGTTCATACCACGGTGGATATGGCTTTAAATGACTGGTACTGACGGTTGTTTCGTGTTAAAGGTTATTGCAACTACATCAGGACGAATGGCAACACTCGATCCAACACCCAAAGCCCCCAAATGCCAAACTCCTGCACAAACCCAAACTACGCGCAACCTTACACCCCAACAACAAACTGCTGCCGAAATCCTACTACCCTGAGGCACTAGCACGGCGACAAGCGCTGTCCGTGAGCCTTGGAATTCGATGAAAGGCTCACGCACTTTTAGGTTGCCTCCTTTGTGTCGTCGTTCATAAGGTTCAAAGTGTTTCGGGGTTATAAGACTGGGTATTTGGCGTTGTGTCTTGTTTTTGCACGTGTTTCTTGTTTAGGGCTTTGGCCACGGAGTCACTTTGGAGTCGATCTTTACAGTAAGCCCTCAGCCTCCAACAAAAACTTATAAACTGTAAAGGTATAAAAAGAATCTTGGGCGGTGTCCGCGGACCCAGCCACAACCGTCACAAAAAGAACTGCAAGAGACAACCAAACGGCAACCACAGCCCGACCGTATAAACCAGGATGATGCATTGCCATTGTCATCAGGGCTACCATTGTTATCACGTGCATCGCTACCATCATGAAGGTCATAAGCGCCACCGCCATAATCGTGGTATTTCCTTCTTCCTGAAAACTACAGTTTCGGCATAGGACCGGCGTCTCCGGCAGCCTACAGCCTTTAGATGAGGATCGCCTTGCCGACTGCAACAATCTGACACTTCAGGGTGATTTTGGTGTAAGCTTTAGGGTTGGACGGGTGCACCAAAGCCAACATGATGAGGGCTCCACTGTCCTTTTCGGTCTTCTGCGCGGCTGCGGATCGCCGAAGCCTGTTGTTTCAGGATAACAGCTTTGAATTGAGCCAAGGGCTGGGATAGGTCACAGCAACAAGAACAACCGCCACAACAACGACGACAACTACATACGACTACTACCACTACCACTACCACTAGTGCACTAGTGCACTAAAGCACTAAAGCACTAAAGCACTAGAGCACTAAAGCACTAAAGCACTAAAGCACTAAAGCACTAGCACTAGCACTACCTCCACCACTACCACTACCACTACCACTACCACTACCACTACCTCACTACCACTACCACTACCGCTACGACTACTACTACTACTACAGCTATCACGACAAGAACAACAGCAATAACAAGAACGAGCACAAGCAAAGCTGGAAACCCAGGCATGGATGCTCTGGTGACCGCACGCAATCAGGAATGCACGCTATTAGGGTTTGGGCATGGTTAACCCCCCCCCCCTCCCATGGACGTTACTCCTACTCCCACTCCTACTCCTACTGCGACTGAGACTGCGACTACCACTACTAATTACTAATGACAATAATAGGAAGAAGAATACTAACAATTACAATTCCTTTTTGCTGCTACTGCTAATCTGCTCATACTGCGACTGCAACAACCAAGTTAACTACTGAAATCCGGGCACACGAGGAGCCTTAGACCGAAGCCAGTTCAAGGTTGCAAACTGTTCAATAAAATGCATCGCCACCGGTGTATAGAGAACAGCACGGAGACCGCACCCCTTCACATTCAACTATATGTAAGCCATCGAAAGGAATGGGGTCCATGATTCAGGGACAAGACATACCAAGGTCATATCTGAAAAAGGCAGAAGACCGTCCTGCTGCACTCCCGGACATCGAAAGTGCCACTCATAGACTCCACTCCTTCTGCACGGCTCCTGTCCAAAACACTCAAGGAGAAAACCGCATGTGCCACCAAGCAACGTGCTAAACCCCTTACCTGTTCCAGCACCCCTCGTCCCTGAATCAAACCTCATAAACCCGGAATACCCCCTCCATCCCAAACCACAAGCCCCAAATTGCCAATCTCCAAAACTCGAGGCGTATTCCACGTCCATAAACCCTTGCTAGCAATGGAGCCACCTCCAAAAAACAGGGCACGAAGTGTCTTTTGTCGGGCTACAAGAATATGAATACGGCTTTCAATGCAAGCAGGGACCCTCTGCATCAAAACAGCGCCTTGCAGAGAAGGACTGCAAAAGGCGCTCGCGCGGATCGAACTCTGCCCGGCACACAGGGGTCCTGGAGGATACTAACACTAATACTAATACAATTGCAGTCTTCAGAATGAAACATGAAGGCACAGAGTCATCTGTATTGTTGGTGTTTGGTTGTTAAAATGGAGAATATCTTTCTTGAGGCTTGCACTAGTGCTTGAAGGCTTGAGACAAGGGCGGTGAGTGCTTGACGGTATAAGAGTTTGACGGCTCTTGGGTGCTAAAGTCTTGTCATGTCGTTCAGGGTTCACGGCAGTGAAGTGTAAGGTTCGGGGCTTCGGGTCTAGGATAGTTGACCATGCATGTTCAGCGGAAGGGTCAAGTAGCCAAACGTGCGCTATTTTGAAGGACTGTATGGACGGACCAAGAGGGTTGAAGACTGCAAAAATTTACAGGATGACGGCAAGCCGGCTTGGCCGGGTCACGTCGCTGAAATGCCATGAAACAACATGTTCTGAGCGCCACGGCCATCGAGAGTCGCTACAGTCCGCCTCTCCCCCGCCGCCGTACCTGCATACACGAAGTAGCAGACTTTGCGCTAGAACCCGAGCTAGTGCACTTACTAACACCTTCTTGGTAGATCGCCGACACGCATGCCAAGGCAGTTCCGCTTAGGGTTGTCATGGTGTCAGACCACTCCAGCCTGGCCCCGGCACGGCGATGCGACATCCATGCAGTCTTACGAAAGCGGAAAACGAGGGTTCTTGTAGGCATTTGATAAGGTGCTTTACAAGTTCTACATGGCTTTACAGGTATGTTTCAACTTCTAGACTTTAGGCCTTTAGGGTGTAGGGTTTCGCGTTCACAAGAGCCATTCATGGATGCCGGGAATGGGGTTCAGAGCACCAGCTTGTGGAAGAAAACGATGACCAACTTCCTATCCTCAAATCCTGAAAAGTTTGGTCTGCCGTTGTGAAGCTGCGCCATGAAATTCTGAGAATGTTGCAAAACAAACACGAGAGTTTGCATGGGATGGTCTCCGGCCCCGAGTAGTTCCACAGCAGGGCTGACATTTTCCCAATTAGACTAAGTCCTATATCGTTCATGTCGCTTGGGCAGCTTTGTTACATATCACTCCGATGCGATTCCGAGAATAAGGAGTGGCTAGCAGTCCATGTACAGTACTTCCTGTAGAAGAACCGAAACATCTGGGCAGTCTGCCTAGGGTCCAAGTCTGGGCAGTTTGCCTAGGGTCCCACTCACATTGAACATTAGCACACCGGTTGAAGAGTCAGCGTGTTGGGATGATACGTGTGTCAACAGCCGTTCTCTCATCTATTTCGACATTCGGGTGGGGAGACTGTCTTCGAAGACGACTGCACAGCGACTGCAGGTTGTTTCAAGCTGCCAGGATTCCGGGCTCTTGGCCTTTGCCAAATATCAAGGGCCATAAACTACAGAGACGTCCATGACCACACACAAGGCAAACTGCATGCGCCCGCAAAGCCTCCTTTAGAAAGTGCAAAACCGAATGGATCTGCTTAAATGAATGCAGCCCAAAACCCTTGAATCCCTAAACAGTCAAATTATCTCAGGGCGGCTATGACCTGCTTGACAAGGCCGGCTACCGGCATTGAGACATGGCCGAAATGTCATGTAACAGAACGGATTAAGTTTAGGAAGTATATAGGGCTGCTGCTTTAAACCTTGCCAAGCCAGCACGGCTTCAGGTTAGGGCTTTATGAACCAGCTTCGGAAGGCAGGACGCAAAATCTAAACACATTCCAAAAACTAGCCGCGCAGTCCGTGCGAACAACCCGTCAAAAATTCAGGTACATACAGGAACAAGCTCCTCCTATTAGACATGTCGAGACACTTTTGGACGCAGATTTGGGGTATCGAAGGGTTCTTTGATGTTGGCCATGTATCTGGAGTCATCATTCATGCCTTCAAAAGCGACGTCGTGACATATTATCGAGAAAGTTCTTGTAAGCACCCCTCTACGTTTTAGGTTGGGGTTTCGTTGCGGATCTGGGGGTTTTCCGGTATGGGGGGCTTGAGGGTTTGGACTGGGGGGTTTCGTTTTTTTCGGGCTTTGGGGTTTGTGGCGTGGGGCTTAAGGGAGATGGGGTTTTGCTTATCAGAGCTTGCGGTGTTGTCGGCTTTAGGGTTTGCGGCTGCCGGGGTGGAGCTTACGGGCAATCGGGAGATGAAGTGATTCCTGGAGCTGGGACTCTCATGACTAACAGGCATCTGGATCGAGGCGTCTGCTGAGGAGGGAAGCGCGAGGAGGCGGGGGGGGGGAGGGGAGATGGTGCATGGTGGCGGTGGTGGCGGTGGTGGTGGTGGCGGTGGTGGCGGTGGTGGCGGTGGTGGCGGTGGTGGCGGTGGTGGCGGTGGTGGCGGTGGTGGCGGTGGTGGCGGTGGTGGTGGCGGTGGTGGTGGGTGGTGGTGGTGGCGGTGCGTCGTGGTGCGTGGTGGAGGTGCCGGTGATGGTGGTGATTGTGGTGACGATGGTGATGGGGGTTTTGGGTTTAACGGCTGGGGCTTGGGTGCTCTGGTGCTTTGGGTTTGCGGGTCTGTGTCTGGGATTTACATCCAGAAGCACCAAGCCACAGAGCGTGGACCCACAGCATTGAACCAAATAAGGCTAAACAAGGACATCCGGTTTTGCTGACCTGCGATGTTCGCGAGCCGGTCGGTGTACAAACTGGCATGGGGTCATCCAGTGCTTGAAAAGTTTATTCGCAAGCGCTGAGCAGCAAAATGACCACAGGAGGTGGGAGCGACGAGCCACTTCGGAAACTAGGGCAACCAGCTAAGTAAGGCTCTTATCTTAGGAATTTTGCCGCAACATCAACCGCAAGCCCTAACAGAGCGGCTAAAAGAAGGTTGACCTCCACAACCACTGCCCAACCGAAAGCTTTGCTGCTCTTTTGCGGATATACCACCACAAAACCCTTTCCGTAAACGTGTGAACCTATACCCTAAGCCCTAAGCGTGCGCAAACAGTAAATTCTTGGCACCAGCGGCCCGATGGAGGCGGACACCGGCTCAAGCTTGACTGCACGCTGCAGCAGGATTTGGGGGTTCCGAGGTTGAGACTGTATAGGGGTTAGGAGCGTGGGGGTTTGCGGCTTTTGGGCTTTTAACGGGTTAGGGGTGTAGGGATTAGGGACAAGAGCTTGAGGGCTATCGGCCACCCACCTGGTGAAACCTCGTGAAGCAGCAATCGTCAGGTGGCTCACACCTTGCGCGATCACAGTGGGGCACTCATGGAGCTTCCAAGGGTCTGATTCAGATGAGGGCATTGTACCAGTTTTGCCGCGTGGTTACCCAATTGTGCGGTCCCTTGTGTATTGTGAGCCTAAGATTTGGGGTCCTCGGCTGGGGTGTAGAGGTTCGGACTTCTTTGGTCCGAACTGATGAGTCATCGGTTTGGTATGGGTGGAGGGCGGAAACAGCCAGGAGCCCATCTGTTTCGACACTGGGGTGGAGAGAAAATCTTGGGAACGTGCTGGAACCTGACAGCAGTGTTTCTACAGGCTACTTCCGACTTAAAACTTCAAACTGTTAAGGAGCCACGCATGGCAGTTTTCTAGGTTTGTATCGGGCTACTTCTCAGAAGCCTCACACAGAGATCTCCATATTACACATACTACATGACCAAACACACAAGCATGCAAAACCCATCCGCGTCGCCGCCCTTCTTTGGAAACAGAAGATATCTCATCTCAAACCAGTTACATAGTACCGAATGCATTTGCATAAAACTTATACGGGGGGGCAAGGTTGGCCGTCAATTGGCTTAGGCTTAAGGTGTTGGGGATCCGGTTTAGGTTGCAGCTTGCTTGAGGGTTGAGGTTATATGGGTTGAGAGCTAAGAGCTTACGGCCTAGGATTGACGGCCTGGGGCTTGAATGTCGAGTTAACGGGTCAAAGGTTGAGCAGTAGGGTCTTAGAATTGTAGCAAGGCTCGTGGGCTCTGACTGCCAGTTGTACGGTTCTGGGCTCATGGTTTGAACTTAAGGGGTCGAGAGTTTGGGCTATGTATGCATGCGTGCATAACAACCTTTGATGAAGACGCATAAACAACACGATGTTTTGCTGATCAAGCCAAATCCAACAGCCACGTGGTTTCGCAACAGCATACGCCGAGTTCCAAAATAGATAACTGTGTCGATGATATGTATGTATGTATGTATGTACGTAAGTATGTATGTGTGTATGTACGTGTACATAGATGTATAAATAAGTAGATAGCTAGATAGATAGACGGATAGATAAGAAACAGATAGTTAAATAAGTAGATAGATATATAGCTTGATACCTTTCGCTGCATAGAGTTTTGGTCTGGGTCCGGGGATTGAGGCTTTGGGGTTTAGACGGTTTAATTACGGCGTTCCCACTTTGTGCTGTTGGTTTAGGGTTTAGGGGCTTAAGGTTTAGGTTTGTATTTCGGTGTCTTGGGGTTTGTTTCTGTCTGTTTGTCTGTCTGTCTGCTTGGATGATTGGTTGCTTGCGCGGGGAGGGCAGGAGCAGGAAGAGGAAGAAGACGGCGAAAGAAGGCGGGCGGGGAGGCAGAAAACGATGAGGGAAACGAGCAGAGTGGGTAGACGACAAACGGCCCGATGGGGAGGGAAGTGGACAGGAGCAGGCTTAGCAAAAAAAGACGTCGAACAGAGAAGGAGAGAGTGGGAAGGAATGGGCGCGGAGGCAGGGGCAGAGGAGAAGGAGGAAGGGAAGGGGGAAGGAAGCAAACGAGGAGAGGAGGGGGAGAAGGCAGAAAGGAGGGAACGCCGACGTGGGCCACGGAGTCCCGACCCCCCATGGCGGGCCCTGCCGCCCGGCTTTGCCCGCAGACCTTTGAGCCTTCGATTCGCCGAAGGCATCGATGCGCACGATGGAATGCCTGGGAGTGCGTCGGACCGAAGTCTCCTGACTAGGGTGCCCTTAAATTTAAACCCAAACATTGACAGGAGGAGCACAAGGAGCATTCAATGGTGGATGGGTGGATGATCACTATCATGACTATGTCTGGACTGTTTTACTTTGCATCCTATGCCGCCCAAAATAATTTCGCGGTACCTCCCACAAAGCACTCGGTCCTAAACCAAAAAATGCAACTCATCTCTAGCACCTCTCTGAGCTCTGGGCGTGCTCCGCAAAACCGCCTGGTCGGGGCTGTGAGGTTCATGAGATTTGCCGGCATCAGAATGCTCAGCCGGCTGTGATAGGGAAGCGAGCGAGCCGTTTATTCGTCTTCGCTATGGAGACCCTTCAGGGTCCAGCGAAGTAACGGCGTTGAGAAGGCAGTGTGAGCTTGCAGAATTTAACCTCGGTCTTGGTAGATCTTGGTGTTGAGCACGGACATTTTGCCACCGCATTTCGACACCTGTATCCTGAACGGGGTCAACGATCCAAACATCTACAGAACAATCCTAGGCCCAGTAATCCAAACCCAAAACCACCGAGTGCCATTACCGCTTACATGCCACTACCATCAAACGAGGGGATGTCATGCCAGATTCCATCCCGTTGGATTTTAAGACAGACCCTACTGTAGGTTAATCTCTACACTATCGCAAATCGCAGAGCTACAGGACAGGGTGTTGGCCACTTATGTACTTGATGAACCGGGGACAAGCCTAGAATTCGACAAACCCAAACCTTTACCCGTCCTTTACCGCTCCAAGATTGTAGCCAACGCGGTGCAATGGGAGTCTTCCCATCATCACGCTTAGTCTCCATATGTATACTGTAGGAAATTAACCAAGCGCCATTGCCCAGAGCCCGAAGCTTTCAGGATCTCGAGTGCAAGCGCTGCGGGTTTCGGATCTAAGAGTGTTAGGGTACAGGCTTTCAGGCATAGGATATAGGGTTGAAAAGACAGTCTAGTTCAGGTACAGCTACGGATTGCAATTCACGCTGTGGTGACAACATGTTCGCCCAAGGATTGAACTTCGGCAACATCCGGCAGCCAACATTCGCAAACAATTCCATAGTCACTCAAACTGCGTGTATCGGCCCGAACAATAAATCCAAACACCAGGATTAGCTGGACCATCATACTGGTTTCAGAGAATCCTTCAGTGCTCCCGGCTGTCACGAATCAGACCTAACCAAATCCCAACAGCAACCAGCCTTGTGAGCGCGGGCAATTGGGCAATCTCCGCACGCCACTTTTGCGCATCAAAGCAGCGGTCCTGGTATGCGAAACAAACACGTACAAGCTGACATAGACGACGTTGATCCCCAGGCTGACAAACTGCTCCTCTCTGGGTCTGGGCGGGTTAGTGGACTCACGACTTTGAACCCTTATGGATTCGATAGAGCCGAATCTTGTGATTTAGGTCACAGTCCTTCCTGGCCTTCAAACTTTGACTGCAACACGAGCTGAGTGCCAACACCGTAAGTGCAGCCTTGCCTCAACCCTGAACCCTCACCGCCAACCCCTGAAACCCTCAAGCCCCAAACTCCAAGCACCTGCCAAAGCCTCAAGGCAAACCCAAAGCCCAATCAGCCTTGAGCCCGGAATGCACACAGAATATGTCTTTCCAGAGATGTGCATGTGTGTATCTATATACATAGTGTGGGCTATACATGGTATATACAGGATGTGCATATACGTATAATTATGTAAACCCTTTACATCTAAATCCTAACCCCGAAAGCCAGGGTCTAATATAGGGGCCTTAACAATTAGAATAGGGTTTGGGGTATGTTCTACTATAACTCTAGTAAGGAACCCCCAAAACAGTATCGGTAGCTATTAATAATTTAGGCCCCTATATTAGGAGAGGCCGGCCGCCTGCACAAAGGGCTCGGAGCATGAGAGGCCAGTGCCTGGGGCTCACACTGCAAATACCCGGATTCATGAATTTCAGGAGTGCTCAAGGACCTCTTAGTCTCATTTAGAGCATCGGGGCTTCCACTTCTCATGATGATCCCTTGTCCAGGGGCCAGAAGACTACTCGCAGGTGAGCCTGCAAGCATTACGTGACGAGGTGACATAAGTAACTTACGGCATCCACGGTAGTGCATAGAGGAAGGGCTATAGTACTGACTAGCCACATGAAGCCGACAATGCTTCGCATGAAGGCTGCCAACCAGAACTAGTGTGTTGAGATTCCTTCCTGCTGTGTTGGAGCAGAGTAAAACAAGCTGCAACCGTAACCCCAAGACGCGGCTGTTACGCTCCTGCCTTGTCCAATACGCCCAGCAACACTGCCTGCCACTCTTTCGACACAACAACGATATATCACGGGTAGCAGTTTCTGCAATGCAGACGTGGGCTGCCGATATTATGTAAGATTAGCTGTAAGTCGGGTTTCGATTCAACGAACTTGGCTGTCTTCCCCATGATGTTCCATTCCACCCCGTCAGCAAAGTACAACCCTTATAGATTTCTCACAGTCGCTCTCGCCATCTGGAAGTACCCAGACCGCGCACATCATGTCTGGTGATCCTGGTATCCTCATCTAGAAAGTGCAAATCAAGTCTGTACAACCCCTAACATATCGATCGTCATTGTTCCAAAATACTCACTGCCAAAGCTTTGAAACTATCAATACGGGTGACAATCACCACACGGATACAGACATTTGTTGAGAAGGCCTAAAAAGGACAAGACCACATATCTGAAGGCGCGGTATAGCAAGCCGCGTGGACACGGATACTTGTGTTGCGAAGAAGTAACAACACCATGATGAAATTCTTTACGGATAACAAACTTGAATCAAGGTAGAACATCAGCAACGCCATGCCACTTTGGGACTGGTGGCGCCGACCTCCCCGGTTCCTTACTATAATGATATGCCCCAAAACCCTATTCAGAATATTAAGGCCCCTACATTAGGGTCTTCTGCTAGTCAGGCTCCTCTGATCGACACGGGCGTTTGTCAGTTCTTGCTTGGCTTGCCTTGGTTTCCTTGGCAGTAAGCCTTGAGATTCTTAACAACGCTATAGCGATGAGTAATCAAGTACTTAAGTAGGCAAGCAAGTACGTATTATTATGCACGTATAAGCTATGTATGCGCATGCCCAATTACGGTGAGATCTCTGACCCCCTTTCAATCGAAAACTGTGATCCTGAGACCCCCCGAAGCTGAGGAGGAGGTCAAATGACTTGACCGGCACCGTAAAGCAAGCCGGAATGCAGCACTTGCGTTTACCAGGGGAAGCCTGAAGATGCTCACAAATTGATTTATGACATATGAGTGACAGAATACATGGAAAAACAAGTTGCCCGAAGGACACAGCAGCAACACTCATCATCGCCATCGCCACCGCCACCGTCACACCAACCACCAGCACCACCACTGGTCCCAGTTTCCAAAGACGGCAACCTAGGGCAATTCCAGAGTTCGGGTGTCTCGGATGTGGGCTTGTCTCTTAACCCGAACCTAAACCGTACAACCCCTGGCAAACGGCGCCGAAGACCCAGGCTTGGTCAAAAGAGTGTAGTCTAGGGCAATAAAAGGAGCACCCGCGCTGCCCCAGTATCGATCACCTCCTATACTCTGTGATCTGATGCCAGAAACTCTGACTTTGCAGGAACAACCCTGAAACCGACGACGTCTAAGTCTCAGAAGATAGGCAGCCCTTGATGCAATAAAGCCTAGATGACCGCACCTCAGTTTTAAAAGCCCTGACGCTTACACCCTCAGCCCTCCCTCTCCGAGCTCCCCGCCGAAGACGAAGCAGCCATGATAGAGGAGTGAGAGCCTGAGCATGCATTTCGATCTGTATGATAACCTCCATCAACAGAAAGGGCCTGCTAATCAGGGCTCGACTGGGTCTACACTACGAACCCAAGCCTAACCCTGAAAGCTAGTCTGGACAGGGCAACCTCTTGGTAAAGTTCAACCTCAAAGAAGGCCTGGGGCAGTTGCTGGTCTTTTTGTGTTATTCTCGAGCTTCTGGCTTAGTGTGCAGGCCTTAAGGCTTTGTGGGGACTTCAAGCTTGGGGTTCACGGTTTTGAACTTTGGGTGACGGGGCGTACGGCCGGAACATTCTATGGTCTGGCTCTTACTGTTCGGCTTGGCTTGGGTGGAAGCCTTAAACACCGACGAAGAGTCCATCGAATGCAAACTTGAGACGACGGCGACAACGACGACAACGAAACTCTGACACAAGAAACCACAATACCAGCGACGGCGACCGATGCCACTACCACGATTACCAGAAGGAGCATGATGACAAAGCCGTGGGCGATGATGACCATGATGATGTTGTTGATGATGATGACCGAAAGTAAGCATGCCAAGGGCCATTGGCAAATAAACTAGAACTATCGCTGCAATAGATATAAAGTCTGGAAGCTTACAATAGTCTTAGTGCTTGCTGTAATAGAAGATATCATCATATACACGGCTCTCTCGTCATCATCACCAGCAGCATGACAGTGTTTTAATTCGCCTTATCTCGCTCCTCTTCCTCTTCTCCTTCTTATCAGGCTACATCTGCTTCACCTTGTCTGCCAGTGTCATCCACGTAGGCCAGCATCACCACGAGCACCACCACGAGCGTCACTTGCCATCAACAGCATCAGCATTTGCCCCGTCATCATCAGCATAATCGCCACCATTGCACCTTCTACATCCTCCATCATCAACATTATCATCATCAGCAGCAGCAGCATCACACACACGATTATTGCCCTAGGTATACTACCAACATCATCACCAAGGCGGATGACAGCATATACGAGGTCCTGGCCCACGGGGACGCGCGACACAGACTGCCGGGGTTTGAGCCGGAGCTGGGCTAGAGGCAAAAGCAGGGTCACGACCAAAGTCATATCGGCTGTAATGTATGACGACGATGACCAAGATGCATAAACTGGGCCTCGAGCCCGAAATAGGCAACGGAGGATGGCTTCAAAGGTTGCTGATGCCCGAAGTGATGAGGAGTTCCGGATAGGGCTCGAGGCCAAATCCCCGGACCCTGGCAAAGGAATAATAGAAACAATTATGAAAGTAATCCACGGAGGCTTCAGCGTATCTTCCCTACCATCCCTAGCCCTCAACTGACGTTCGGTGGAAACATTATAATCATTATGTGGTCCTTGTCTGCCCCCCTCCCCCCTACCCTGCAGGAATGCGGGGCACCATACGACATATTTCTAGTCGAGAACTCTGAAGCTCACAGGCTGAGAAGCTTACCTCCAAAGGATTTTGAACCTATGTCGAGCTCTAGGATTTTCGGGCTTGCTGCGCCAAGGTTTTGAGGTTCAGTTTCCTTGGAAAAAGCCCTGTATATTCTTGGACACTACAAGGTCGGTCTGGGATGTTGGGGCGGGCGAAGAGGGGTGCGGTCGAGCTCTTTCGGGCCGCGTATCTGAACCTCCACCATTTCGAGATGTTTGATGCGCAAACAGCTCCCCACGTGCTTTCGGTTGTGGTTGGGTTCAGGGTTTAACAACGGCAACAAGAACCATTGAGGAAACAATGGCTTCGCCACAACCCTGATAAACCACACGCCCCTCAATCGATGAGGGGCATCTGCCTTTTTGCTGACCCACGATGTTCGCGAGTCGGTCTAAATATGTACAATCTGGCAGCCTCTGCATTGAGTCATCCAATGCGTGAGGACTCCCAGCATACAAGTTCTAAGCAGGAGCATAGCATAACTTCGATAGAAACAACATGTACAAATATGCATGTATACATACATAGATGCCCATTGGACATACGTACACTCGACTCAACTCGAGAACCATACAACTAAGCATGGCTGTAGTCAGCGCACAGAACGGGTATTCCAAAGCCCGCGATGCTGCTTTCGGACAGAGGTCTCATGCATGACTGGCTTGCATGGCGATCAGAGCGGTACCAGGGCTGCGCACTCCCCGAAGGAGCTACCGGTTCACTTCCTGAGTTCTTGGCAAAACAGGGAGTCTCCGGAGCAAGTGCAAGGTAAGGCTCTGGCAGAGGTCGCCAACCGTCTCCACAAATCGGCCAGCACCTCCAAACGAACTTTGGTTGCAAGCAAAAAGGACACTCCGGGACGTGCGACAGCACGCGTGCCTGCATGCCTCTAAAATATGTTTATATGCAGAGACAGCATAAAACCCGTCACCCGAAGAGGAGAGTCGGCGATGCGCCGTCCCAAACCCTATGAATCTTCGGCAACATCCCGAAAAGCCTCAAATTGGTCCGAAGAGCGTCAGAGTAACAGCCAAAACCCCCGGTCGACCCTAAACCCCCCAATGTGACATAGGGTGGTATACGGGGTTTAGCATGTATCGGGCTTGGAGTGCTGCTGTACTGCTCTCCTCAATATGCTGATAACTTGATCTCCACGGTGCCCGAACCGTGCCTGCTCGGTCACCTGGCTGTTTCTTGCGTCCTGTCCACGACCATCCTGCATCTTTCAGACAAGGGTTTAGGGTGGGCGGTTTCCGGTCCACAACTGTTCGAACAGGTCGCAAACAAATTCTTTCAGATTTCCCCCAAGATTCCTTCAAATGTCACCAGCGGATTCTGCCCACGGTACCCAACAGATGCACTCAACCCTAACTAAAACCTAAACCCTCAACCCTAAACCCTAGTAAACCCTAAAACCTGAACCCTAACCCGCATACTAGCTGAAGGAATCGGAAGCGAAAGAATCCTGGTTGACAGAAGGAAGAAGGCTTCGACCCTTCGAAGAAGGGACAGCTCGACAGCTCAGCTGGGATGAGAGGGTCTAAGCCTTCAGGGTCGGCTTAGCTTCTGGGGCTGACAGGTCAGGGGCGTGGGTTTCTCTTTCGAAGGGCCCTCTGGGCCTAGGGTCGCCTAGGGCTTCACTGCTTCAGGATTAGAGGTATATGCAATCGTTCATGCGGACTCTCACGAAGCGAGACGCTTGCCGGCCATCACGGAGGTTTTGCGAGTTTCTCAAGCCCAGTCGGAAGCTGCAAACGGAGATTACCTTTATCTATCGGGTTACCTCAGTGGTTGAAATATGACAGCCTCAGTAGTACGATTGAAATACGACTAGAACTGGGCTGCGGAGCATACTGAGTACAATTATACGCAGAATATGACAGGATATTACTAACCATATTCAAAAACCAACACCCTACCATGCCACTACCCTACACCCTTATGTCAGGAGTCTTCTCCGTGGCGCACCTGGGCCCAGGCCAGCGGTGGCACGGCCACGGCCGCTTCAGGTCTTCTGCCTTAACGAGGCATTGACCGGGTGGGATTAAGAGCTCTATTGTAGAACTACTATTTCAGTTCATTTTTTCTGAGGTGTAGTAAGACCTCCACAACTCAGGCGAAGGAAGCCCAGAAAGCTTTCCAGCAGCCCGGATCCGCAAAACCCTGAAACACTTCAAGCTCGAAGCATGCCTGACGAATTCGTGGAACATCTCCCCCATCCCATATCCTACTACTGATGAACTAGATGTTGCGACAGTAATCGAAGTCAGTAGGGTCCATACCGTTGCAACCATGCTATCACATTATACCCACCCGAAGTGCCCTGAGAGGTGTCCAAGGACCCCGAAGCACCGACAGAAGCTGGGGGCAGGACCGAGCGGAAGCGCGGCGGCCTGGTAAAGGGGCCCAGGAACCCCGTTGCTACTTTTGGCGACATCTCAAAGGACACTGATTGTGCACTTGCCCGTATAAGCCTAAACCGAGGGTCTCAAAGATGAGGAGTAATTCGGCTGAGTTGTTATGATAATTAATGTATAGTTGTATGTATGTGTAACGTCTCTCTCTCTCTCTCTCGCTGTATGATCTCGGGTCCCGGACTGTCCCGCTGCTCTAATTTGCTAGCTACTGAGAGGCCACGCACGGCACGGGAGGATGGAGGAGATATAGGAGACCAAGATGCCGAGAGATCAAGAATCCAAGCAAGACCATCACACCTCACAGGTGCAGCGGCGCCAACCAAAACCAAGAAGACAACAGACCCCACCCCACCCAACAGGGGGGGAGCGGGTGAGGCAAGAAGACCACCCCCTTCTCCATGCCACAGCAACAAAAATCAGGGTTGAGGGCTCAAGTTCAAAACAAGACTAACCCAAAACCCTGAAAACAAAAAACAACAAAACATAATATAGTACCCTTGTAGAACCCTTTTAGTACCCACACAAATCTAAATCCTTTCTAAAATTAAAAACCCAGCAACCCTTCTAGAACCCGTACGCGGGAATCTGAGACCCACTAATCTTGTCTTCAGCGAGCACCGCCGCAGCGGCCTGGGAAGGCGTGCCGGAGCTGTAGCGAGAACCTCGCCATCATCACAGGAGGCTTCGGACAAGGCAAGCCGCGGTATAGGGTTCAGGGCTTCAGGGGTGTGGTGTTGTTGGGTCCAGGATATAGCACGTATGAGGTATAACTTGATGCCCAACTACCATTTTACAACGGTATAAACCTTTCTCCCTTATTAAAACAAAACCTAAGAAGCCTGAACCAGCGGGTTATTGGGCTCTCTGAGACAAGTCACCCCAAACTTTGACTCCAATCGAAAGGAAAAACGTCTCAAAACCCCTACAAACCCACCAAAACCGCCACTGAACCCCCCTAAACTCCCTAAAATCCCTCAGAACCTCCTCAAACTCAACCCCCCCCCGCCCCCCTCCCCTTTTGGCCCCTTCCCTTTTTTCCTCTGCGCGCCTAGGCCGGGATCCGGCTCCCGCCATGGTCGAAGCACGGCGGCCTCTGGAAAGCCGGCCCGAAAAACGGGGTGCCTTATAGTAGTCATAGTAGCATATTAGATCACATTATATCATATTATGTCATACTTACAAAAAGGGTACCTTGTAGTAGTCATATTGTATCATCTTATATCAGATTTTACATCATATTCTATCATATTATATCATATTGTGCCATATCATATCCTATTCTACTCTACTGTACTCTACTATGTTGTAGGACTTATGCTCCAAATATTTAAGGGGGACCTTAGAATAGTAAATAGGATACGGGTTCCTTAATATAGGGGACCTCATAATAGGGTAGAATACTAGGGGGCGCTGTATAGAATAGTTAGAATAAGGGTTCCTTTGAGGGCTGTATATAAGAATAAATAAAATGAGGGGATCACATAATAGTTATTATAAGGATTCCTGTGTTCGAGGGTTACAAGAAGAGGTAGAGTAAGGGTTCCTTCATTTCAGGGTTACTGTTAAGGGGAATTGATATACAGGACCTCGTTAGTTAGAAAGAGCTCCTAACTCAAAGGAACTCAACTGTTACGGCTTCGGGCCTCAGGGTTTAGGGTTGATGACCTTAACACCTAATTGGAACGGCATTCTCCTTTCAGGGTTAGAATTTACGAATTGCTGTAAGGGCTACTGTAAACTTACTACAAGGATTCCAAGATGGGTTCCTGTAAGGGTTACTATGAGGGCTAAGTATGGGGACCTGAAGCGTTAGACTCTTGGTGTATATCATGTTCTAGTTCTAGCACAGGTTTAGGGTTTAGGGTTTAAACCCTAAATATTGTAGCAGAAACCATCAGAAATCAGACTTACAAAGGCCCTTTTGGGGCGCTTTCTTGAAGGTCCCGTCGCCGGCTCTTGAAGGGTAGAGGGTTGCTGGGTTTGGACTCTAAACTTTGTTAAGGTCTGAGAGAAGGCTCTGCAAGGGCTCTACATATACTAGTGTTCTGTCGGTCTTCTATCAGGGTTTTAGCTGTTTGTGGCCTAGTGACCTGCTTCAAAATCCGGCGAAAGCAAACATAAACCAACCAGAAGACCTTAATAAATATTTTAAAGACACCCTGCATATAGCCCTTACATGCACACTGGGAGGAGCAGACCAGGCTCAAAACTGAGGTTTTGGGCTTGGGGCTGCTAAGTTCAGGGCGCTGATGTTTCAAATTTGGGTTACGGTCTTCGGGTTGGGGTGCAATCCTGGCTTACGTTGAACTTAGCAGAAAGCTTGTGGGAAATAGCGGCAGCATAATGACTCGCGGCAGTAGTACTTTGAGTAGCAACAACAACGAATACTGCACTGAGTCATACTCCGGCTTTGGTGAGCTGACAGTGCCTGTAGGATAGAATGATCACTGCTGTGTCCTTTCGGGTGCCATGCTAAAAATAGAATTGAGGTATACTACTCAAGAACTGCACAGCAACCACAACGGTTCAGAGTATGCCTCAATCCGTAGACCAGTAGCCAGGGGGCTGCTCAACACCCCACATACCACCGCCACCGCCAAAATCTCTATGCAACTTAAAAAGACCCACCAAAAACACAACTCTGAAATCCTGAGCCCGAAGACCCTGCACATGCGCTTCGACCATTGGAAACGATCCAGATCAGAAACCCTAATTAAGGCCCACATACCCAGTTTGAAGAGTTGGTTCAAAAGCGTTTCTGCAGGAGGGGGCTATATTGAGGTTGTAGCTGCGCGGACACTCCATTGTGGACAATGCTCACTGCATGATGTCGGATACGAGTCAGAAAACGGCTTGCAGAACAAGGCCAACAGGCTGCAGCGATTCTTCGAACCTGGCCTGGACAGCATTGATGGAGTTGTCGAAGTGGCGGACATAGGTCTGACAAATGTGTGGGGCAGTTTAAGCCTCATTGCCTGCAACCCGAAACTGAGAAAACCTCACGCCAGGACAGCTATCGAAACGGCTTTATTGGAATTCCGGAGCCCTTTTACCTTTGATATCCACCTCCGTTAAGGCTTCTCGGTGTGAAAACTCCTGCGCTGGAGTACCTTTGATAAGGATCCGACTATGTAGAGTCTACCTGGGGGCCGCGCCACAGATTCTGAAGCAGGCTGCGAATCACTTCGTGGACGCTCGAGAAAACATCAAGATACATGGCGGATACATGTTTACACCTGTATGTGTGCATGTATGTAAGGTCGGCAGCTAGGCTGGAATGTAGGTATGTACGTATGTATGTATGCACACACGCCAGCATGTATTTCTGTGTGTGTGTGTGAGTGTGTGTGTGTGAGTGTGTGTGTGTGTGTTTACATGCATGTGTATGTATACGAGTATGTGCATGACGTCTGTGTATTGTGGATGCATATGGGTATGTGTATTTGTACGCATGTAGGTATGTCATGACGTCAGCAACAGCGACAGCAACAACAGCAGCAACAACAAGGATAAGCACAAGACGAGGAAGAACAAGAAGCCCCCCCCCCCCACGCCACATATAGAACCTGTGCAAAGTCATAAACCCCTGCGGCTCTAAACCCCTGTAGGACGGAACGTCACACCTATAACACATTACAAAATCCTTTGCACGCTGACAGCACACCTATCAAACACGTACATATTTAGAATCCATAGAAAACCGCAAGAACCTCAAGTCTGCATAAAAGCCTGAACCGCAAGCTCCATGCAGTAACTCTGATGCTAATCCTTGTAGGAGCCCTCGTTTGAAACACGGAACCTTCATAATAACCCCTATAAGAAACTATTTGTAATCAGCCAGGAGCCTCCAGCCGCCCCTCCAGTTCATCCTGCCGTGCCACGGTTCTCCGCTCGCTGTCTTGAGCGACCTGCAGGAAAGGGGTTATACAAGGTTTAGGAACCCTATAAAGCCCTATATCAAGGTTTAGGGTTTAGGGTTTAGGGTTCTAAACCCTTTTAGGCCCTATATCAAGGTTTACGAATAAAACCAAAGGTTTGCAAGGCTATGAGGTTGAGAGAGTTTTCGAGAGCTTTTGTGAGGTTTTTAGACGAGTTGTAGAAGGTTTTGTAAAATTTGTTAAGGAGGATTTTCAAGCACCTTTTCCTGATTTTCTGCTGAGCAGGCAGCAGGGGTTGAGGTTCAGGGTTGGGATCATAAGTTTCAGGGCATGAGGCGTATGGCGGTTTGGGGGGTTTTAAGGTTGAAGGATCTGGGGTTATGTTCGTAGGGATTTAGAGCGTTGTGGTGTTTACGTGTTGGCAATGTTGTAGAGTTTAGGACTTAAGGCTGTCAAGGCTTTGGATCAGGTTTGCTGCCCAGAGGCGAGAGGTGCACAGCTCGATCCTGGGTGTCTAGAACTTGCGTCGCCAAGAAGGTGTATACATAGACTAAACTTCAACAGAACCAGGGCCTTAAACAACAGACTGAATCTTCTCAACCTCCACTGTAAAGAATGATAAACCTGCTCGGCAAAGCAAAACACGAGGCCTTAGCCCCCAATTTGAAGGTCCGAGTTCCCAGGAATAATGTTTCTTTACAGCCCCTACAAAAAAGCATTCTGCAATATACCACGTCTAATGTTCAGGGACGCTCTCTCGAACCCTGAACCGTTTCCTGGCCGGCGCCTTCTCGGCTTCTCGGCGAAACAGCTTGGCCTGGCATCTTTGTCGAGTTTCAAGGCCGTTCAAGAGATGTCTTTGGAGTGTTATCGGCGTTAGAACTGGTTTTTGAGTGCTCGAGGTTCATAACGGTCTAAGAGCTGGGTTTTGAAGATTTCGCTACAAGCTAAGCCCCTGCGTTGTCCTCCTCCTTCTGCGACTCTGCTCCACGCTGCAGCTTGGATCGTAGCTCCTGCACGTGTACGGAAGAAGAACCGTTAACAACTAGAAATCTCTATCAGGGTTCATGGAGGGGTTCTGAAGAATTGAGATGAATCCTGTCCGGGTGCATATGTAAAGCCTGATTCATACATGCCCTGTCTTTCTTCGAGGATAGCAATTGCCAGGATCCCCATCAGAGGTCCAGACACAGTTTGTGCTTCAGGGTATGTTGTACCGCCTGCGAACAAGTAGGTCATGGTGTTGAGGCTGGGTTTGGAGGTTTGGGCCTTTGGGTGCCAGGTTAAGGTTTGATAGAATGGAGAACCGGAGAACCCAAATCCCTGAAGCCCTATGGACCCTAAACCATACAAGCCCATAAGCCCTGAGCTGTTAGAGGAATGCTCTGCGACCTCCGGATTAGTTTGCAGCCTGCATGTTCCGGTTTAGTCTTATCATTGCCACAACAAGGCGAAGCTTGTGTTTTGGATATGGGGTCAGATTTTCGTATATGGGATCATCAGGTTTGCATAGACACTTTGTGGGGAGTTCAGGGATGGGTCCGTTAATGACTTCAAGGCCCTGATCCTCTGCTGGGCCTTTGAACGGAGCCCAGCAGAGAGGCCCACAGTCAGCTCAAACTGTCTAGGCTCTTTGACACATGCTATGCCCTTCATATGCCCTCCAGTCTCAACCAAAGTCAGCGGTCAGGGTTTGGGGTTTATCGGTTTATGTGGTTTAAAATTTGTCATGATGCGAAGCGTTGCTTCCCCTGCGACTTCTGTAATACGTTGAATATTGATAGGATGAAAATGCCTCCATCACTGTGCCAAAGACGAATGTAGAATCTGATTAATGGGCTTCGGCGATCTTCAGCTCGTACAATAGGATCCCTAAGAGAAAATCCTTGTTAAGCGAGGGATTGGAGTAGAGGCCCCGCTGCGGCTTTCTCGGCCCTACGAACCCTTAGTTAAGGCCTGTCAACCCTGAACCCTCAAACCCTAAACCCTAAACACTCAATTAAACTGTAAGCACTCGTTTCTTTGGGAGTCCACTGACATGGGGCTCGCAAGAAGAGTCCTCGGCAAGCTCCGCGGATCTGTGCTCAAATGCTTGCGCCTGTCTGAATCAGACGAAAGTTGCTTGCAAGTGGCAAGGCAACTGCGACTTCCGGCCAGTCCACACATGGAGGAGATCTCAAATGCAAGAACACATGCTTCGATGACTACCACGACATGCCCAAGTTCGCGCACTGAGCTATATGAGCCTCTCGTAGCTGTGCACAAGCACAGCCTGACCAAACCGTCTGATTCTACGTGTCACGCAAGATGCTGTAGCTTCTGCATACCGCAAAAGTTCACAAAAGACGCAGGACCTATCCACTCCTTTGCGTATGCTGCATTCGTTGCCGACTGGACGCTCGAGCATGCCACAATTTCGCATGTTAATCCCTTGCCCCTCATTAGAGCCCTCCCTAATATTAAGACCTCTGGCCCCCGGAATTGTGCGGTTTCGGGCTCACATTTGAAAGTTTATTCAAAACATTATTAAATTATTAGGGGGGAGCTGGGATTGTATGAGTTTCAATAGAGCCAAGACTACAGTAGTACTAAACCGAAAAAAGGACCATGACTTTATGGCTTTCGGGATTTAAGGCTTAGGGCTTAGGGATTTAGGGTTTTTAGGGTTTAGAGCTTTGGGTAGTGCTAATTCGAAAGGACCAAAACTTAAGGGTTTATAGGGCCCAAAACTCCGCCCTAATATTAAAACCGGGGTCCGGAAATCAGGGTTCAATCTTAGGGGAGCGGGGAAGGGATCAACCTTAACGATTCTTGATCGCGCGCACGCAACTTCAACAGCCTGACCCTCATCACTGCACTAAGAACTCCAAAACCCAACACGGTCAGAGCCCCCACCTGTTGCGCGACGTCCCTCTGCAATGCTCCCAGTTGCTCGTTGAGGTCTCGGAGCAGCCGGGCATCTGAGAGCGCTCCGGGGGTCACTGTGTGGGAATCTCGGGTTCAAAAGACGGCTCCAAAGCAGCCATGCGTGTGTGGTGCTTGAGGCTTTAAGGTTTGTGGTTTAGGGTTTCGGGCTTGAAGCCCGGCGCCTGAGGTCCGTCTTAATTTAGGGCCCCCAAAAAGCACATAAGCAAAAATAAGGATAGGGATATGATATCCCCATACAATGCTTATGCTTATGTGCTTTTTGGGTCCCTATAATTGTGGAACCCACGCAGATGTCGCACGGGATCCTATCGTTACACAGCTATGTGATAGTAACTGCACTGTCACGTACTGTACAGTTTATGCAAACGTAATGTAATGCAATGTACTCCAATGTAGTGCAATGCATTGCAACGAATTGCAACACAATGCAATGCAACACAACACAGCGCAACGCAACGCAACGCAACGCAACGCAACGCAATGCAGAGTAATGCAGTGTAAATAGTAGAGCAGTGTAATGCAGTGTCATGTACGGGGTGTGAATGTATGTTTTATGCAAGCATCTGTGCATATGCGCTTCGCCAGTCATATGTATACGTCTTGTACGCATTATGCAACGATACAGAATGATACGTTGAATACATGTATACATACCATAGTTTTTGTTGCTGTAGAAGGACTGTCACAACCATCGAGATCTTAGATCCTATTATGAACCTTACCCCCCTAAATCCCAAACCTCTCCAATCCCACGAAAGGCTGCCTGCCTGCCGCAGCATCTTTTTCTGACCCTGCCAGTGCCATGAGCTTCACAAGACAGGGGTTCAGGTTTTTGGCTTCCCAAAACCACTCTGAGACTGGGCTTCTAGTGGAAGCTTAGGTGGGATCTTACGCTTGTTAAGGGGTTAGGAGATATAGTAAGTAACCCTCTGTCCGCACTGCTTATAAGCCGCGTTGGCATGTGGCTCTGAGGGCATCTGTGCAGCGGTTTCGAGTACAGCGAACCTATCCTCAAAGCTTGACCCTGCGGCTCTAAACCCTGGCTATCGAGGGTGCCTGAGGCTGAAAAAGCTGGGTCTGTAACTTTAGCCCCAGCCCAATAGATACGAAGTGGTTGACTACGTCACGGAACGAGAAGCACACAGCTGGATCGCCACGCAAGGGGCTCTTGGCGGGTGCGCGGGTTCTTCGCGTTGATGTTTAGGATGTAAACAGGGCTGTGTTCAAAGGACCATGCGATTGACTGCATCAAGCCCTAGATCAACAGCCCCAGAGCCCCAAAGCCCCTGCGGTCCTCGTAAAACCTTTGGCAAAAGTTCTTCCTATGGCTCCGTGAAATCGCCAGCGCCATACTCTATTCTAATCTTCTCTGCCGGCCTCCATCTCCCTGCTTCAGGATCCCGGCGTCCTTTAGAGCAGCATCCACGTAGCGAGAGAGGCGATCGGCTCGGTCAGCGTTGACCTCGACTGGATTTCCAAAACTAACTAGACCCTACACCAAAAACCATGAACCTAAACCCAGGAACTTTATAAGGGCTTGTAGGATTTTCGACGGCCGTTCGGGACTCCTGCTTTTGGGCTTAGAGGTCAAGGCTTCACGTCTGTGGGCCTCAACTAGCCTGGGAGTATAGGAGTTTCTGAAAATGGCGGCCCCTATCACAAACCCCAAGCAATCGAATCCTTAATACAAATGCCTCCCAATAAAGAGCCCTCAATGCCATTCAGGGCCCTTGCATGATAACATCTGGGAGTCCTTGGAGTAGTTGTCAGAAGGGTGCCTCAAGCCTAAATCCGCTTCAAAATTCTCCCTTCCACGATTTTGAAGCCTCAAATGAAGCTGAAGAAAAGGCTTCGAAGCTTCGCTGACTGGATGTAGAGGGCTATAGCGTTTAATGGAGGGGTCGGAGTGTTAGGAATATTATCCCCTCATAATCCCTAGTATAACTATAGTCGCATGGAGATCTTATTTATAGATGCGTAAAGTAGCTTTAACCTAGGACCACCCCTCAAGCCCAACCATCCGAGATGCCCAACACCAAGAAAGCCAACAAAACACCCAAAGGCACCATACACTCCAAAACACCAAGCCCCAACACAACCAATACTTACTGGTTACCCTCTATGAAAGCCATAATAAACAACACAAGCCCCCCTTGTATACTATACCGTACCTTATAAGGCCACACAAGGCCTCTTCTAAACCCTGAAGCCAAGACCCCTGTGCAGGGCCCCGACGCGGCGGACGCGCTCCACATCAATAGCGACGGCCTCGGCCTGCAGCAAAGACTTTGCTAGCGTTGTTACGATGAGGGTCCCTACAAATAACAAGGGTTGTTATTCGATTTCCTGTAGAGTTTCTTCAAGGTTATACCCTGAATATCTGCTAGCTTTCCGAGAAGGGTTCCTGAACATGGACTTACGAAGTCTGCTATTGTGGGGGTCGAAGTACTTATATTGAGCCCCTAACTTCCATGTTTACTTAGATTTAGGGCCTAACGGCTGAGAGAGTGCTGCTTTTGGGGTTTCGTTTGGGCGCCATCCCTAAAACCTAAACTGCTGGACCACAGTGGACATCTGCTACTTGTCTGGCCATGCCTCCGGCTGTTGGCTCCCTTTTCTAGGTTAAAATGCTTAATAAGATCGGCTGTGCACTATGGATGTTCAAGCTTTAGGGTTCAGGGTGTCGGGCTTCAGGCTGTTTGGGTTTAGCCTGAAGTTCAGCTTGTATCCTGTTAGGCATGCGTCCTTGTCTTGTATAGTGTACGGCTTGTTTACAGCCCGCTTCTGGGTGCCGTTTGTCCGCATGCAAGGGTTGGAAGTACGAGTGGGAATTTCAAAAAAGCGGGACCCTAATGGACACCCTGAATAGAAAGATCCCTGTCATGAGGACCCAAAAACAACGTTCCCCTATACAACCATGTAAACCACGATTGAGCCCTTCTATCACCCACCACCAGGTCTGTGCCATCAAAGCCCCGACACTAAACAGGTAAGCAATTGCCACACGCCAAGGCCTGCTTTTTGAGCAAGCTCTGGAGCTCGCTCTTCGTTGTGCTCATCGCCTGCTTCGTAGCCTGCAGGCACCATGCAGCCTGTTTGGGGTTGGGGTTTCGGGCTTATGGTTTCGCGCTCGGTCTTCCACGGCATGCCCCAGGAGGGGGCTGAAGTTGCTGCAACTCGCCCAAGGATGCTGCTGCAGCTGCCGATGATGATGTTGTTGATAAGGATAACGACGATGAGGATGGTGTTGTTCTAATGTGTGAACATGAACGCAACGACGACAAGCAAGACGTATGTAGCCAAAGCAATGCTTTTGCAATGCGACAACACACGACAACTTTCAGTTCTCTGGAAGCTGCGTCTATGCCAGATTACTGAGGGCGCTTCACAAAATACCGGACCCCAACACAGACCTTGAGTAATAGGACCTAATAGGATGCTTGCAGGAAGGACCCCGAAATTGTGAGGAGAATCCCTATCTTCGTCGTGCATCGCGGTGCCGTGCAAGGAAACTTAACCCAGGGTCCTACAGATTTGGGAACGGGGTTATGATGCCTTTCTGTTGCTTCAGGGCATATGACTTAGAGCCGCAGGAAGATGCCTCTGCAATCTCATCGCAGAGCCTTTTCTCATCCTGTCGGGATCTGCTGAGATGTATTCTCGGACATTGCAAGAGCTTGCCACTAGGAGGCACTGTTCTGCTTGAAACATTTTCGGAGTATAGGATTCCGGCAAGAGCTTGTAGACATTGTAATCTTCGATTGAAATCATCCTTGGTTCCCTTGGCAGCAAAACCATGAATGCGAAATCACACCGGCTTGATCACACGACGGCCACAAGCGGACAGAGTCCTGTATTCGGGCCCTGTGCTCTGATGAGACCTCAGCACAGTATGCGCCCTGCCTTCCACACATGGTTCACTCGCAACCCAGACTTTGACGGATCTATTGCCTGCCGGTTAAAGGCTCTCCCATGAGCTATACTCAAGCTAGACGGGGCATCTTGTTGTGGTTTAAAGACTATTCTAGTCGACGGATATCCCAGCTCTCTTGGTTCGACACTCTGCACGAAGTGCTGAGTCAGCCACCAAGTCTCGCATGTGACGCAGACTGGAATCCACCTGCCAATCATGGAATGGAACCAGGCCGAAAGGCCAGGAAGCCTGGAAGCTACCAGCACAGTAGCTTCAGTGGCAGTGTGTAGTGTAAACAAAAGCTCGTGTGGGTGTGTGTGTGTACACTCGCGGCATCTCCCATTACTGGCTGAAAGCTCGCTATATCCCGGTCTCCTGACGTCGGACCCAAAGCAAAGATATAGAAAGGATGTACGATCAGCTCAAGAACCAAAAACAAAAAAGCTGCAGGGCCGTTTCTGCTGATGCGCAAACAAACATCATACAAGTCCCATGTATCCCTAAATCCTAAACAAGGACACCGCGAAGAACCTAGAGTCAAAGAAGGAGCGCCTCTTCTGAATAGCCTATCAGATATATATATATATGTTAAACACAGAACCCTACAGCCTAAAGCATCCACACAAAACTCATGCCCACTGAAGACCCCTGATCCTGAGCCCTTTAGACGAAAAACATCCCTAGACATACACCGAAAACCTCTGTAACCCTGTAAGCCATTTAACCTGAAACCTCGGGAAGAACAAAAAGAAAAGAGACCTAAACTCTAAACCCTAAACCCACCACCCAAAAATCCAAAAAAAAAAAAAGGGGGGGCCTCGGCCCGGACCTTGCGGAGTGAGTCGGCCTGCCGCTCGAATTGCTCCTGCTCGAAGGTTGCATTGAAGCGCTCGTGTTCTTCGTTGTTGCTTTCTGTTTTCTGTTTTTTGAGGAGTGGTGTTGGTCGAGGTGTTATGCATTGGTTCTTGATATTGGTTGTTTTCGTTTCTGCTTGCATCTCATATTGGGTATGAAGGCTGGGTGGAGCTTTGGGCCTTGCGTTGTCGCGTTGGGGGTTTGTCACGTTCGGCGATCAAAGACACCTGTCGGTAAGAAAGCTCGAACCCCAAGCAAGTTGTGGATCACCCGAACTAAGACCTTATCTACCAACCCGTCAACCAAAAACATAAACCCGCAAGGTCAAAAACTCAACATTAACTAGTAATATCCCCATATACCTTTCATATGCCGAATGCAAACCAAAAACTTCAAGCCCCAAACATCCCTAAGCCCTCAAACCACCTATAAAAACCTTAATCATCTCGGAAAGGCGGACTATCCGCAAAAACCCATTACAGTGCATTCCAGGATGCTCCCCTCTTGTGAAGGTTCAGGGTAGTATAGTTTTCATAAGGGTTTCGCAGTATCTCATGGTTTACGAGGACTTACGGTTTTAGGGTTTGGGGATTGAGGGTTACCTGTTTAATGAGGGGCTCCATCCTCTGTATTTTGGGTGGTTTAAACAGGTTTTGCAAGGTCCTTAAGGGATCTGAGGGAAATTTCGCAAAACTGCCCTACTATGGATCCCTTAGAGAGCCCCTTTAAGGAGCCCTTTAAAGGGAACCCTATTCTAATGATTAAGGCCCCTCTGTTATATCCCGAACTCTGCTCCTGGGATTTCCGTGTGGTGGACATCAAGGCCCCCTTCAAGGCGTCGACGTCGCCTCGACCGGACTTCCTGTCATGGGCTCAGGGTTCGGCCGCTTCTTGAAGGGATATGAGAGTTTCCGAAAATAGGGGACCCTAATATAGTACCCTAAATAATAGGATCCTTATTATAAGGACCCCCATATAAGGTACCCCTAATTTTCGGAAACTCCCATATCTAAAAAGTTATCGGTAAAATTTCAATGTCTAGGGTTCGATTCTCGGTAAGGTTCAATGTTTCTAGTCAAGTCTCACGGTTTAGGGTTTAGGGTTTAGGGTCTCTTGCCTCAGGATTTTTGCGGTTTCGTATTTCGTAGTTGTGTCAAACTGCAGCGCTTGGGCCTTTGGGCCTTTTTTTGCTCAGTGTTTGGGCTCGAGCTCTGCTCTAAGCTCTAATGTAGGAACCTGATTAAGAATCCTTGGGCCTTTTTTGGGGTTCTATAAGGGTTCCTTTAAAGGGTACTATAAGGGTTTTGGGGGGTTTAATGTAGGAACCTGATTAAGAAATCTTGGGCCTTTATTAGGGTTCCTTATATGAATCCTACTATTTTAGGGGTTATAGGCCCAGGGTTTCTTAATCAGGCGCCTACATTAGGTCAAAGCTACTGGCGTGAAAGGATTCCCAACGGAGAACACCCTCAGGCCTGCAAGTGCACCCCCGAAGAGCCAAGCAAAGCAGGTTGGTTGTACGCTCTACCCGTAGCCGAGCGTCACCTCTACGTAGACACTAATTATACCTTCAACCCTGTAAATACCTTGAAGCCGGAACTCCGCCGCTAACGTGACTCTGACACGAGTGCTAATCCCTAAATAACATCCCTACACCCTAGCCCCCCTCGAACCCTGATTCCTAAACTCCTCAACCCTCATAGTAAATTAATTTATACCAACCCTAGAAACCCTTATAACGTCCCCCTCAAACTGCTTAATCCGAAGCCGCCAGGGTGGCTGGGTCTCTGCAAGCCGCAGCTGGATCTCCTCTTTGGCCTCAGACCGCTCGCTCCAAGTTTTAGGGTATGAGGGTTTAGGGCTTAGGGCTTAGGGTTAAGGGTTCAGGTTTTATAAGGGTTGATGGCTTACCCTAAGGGCTCCTTTAACGGATCCTTTATGAGTTTCTGTACAAGGGATCCTTGAAGGGTTCCTTCAAGGGGCAAAAATACCTTTGTCAAGGATTCCTTTCAAGGTCTTAGAAGAGTTCTTTTCAGGGCTGTATACGTACGAGTTGCATAGGGCCTTGTTGGGTTGTTTGATGACTTAGTACAGGGTTTCAAGGAGCATTCCCCGTTAGACTGCACTTGGGCCGTAAAGGGGTTCCCGTGCTTGAAAGGTAAAGTATCCCCGATGTAGATACTTGGACACGTTAGGAAAGAACAAAGTATCTGCAGAATATATTTAGGGTTGAAGGTCTATTTGTCAGGATTTGCGGTTTGGGGTTTGTTCGGATGCAGGGCTAATGGAGTGTAGCGCTTATCAGGCTTTACGGTTGAGGTCCCTACGACCTCTCTTTGGTCTCATAGTTGGCCAATGCAAAGCTCAAAAACCGATATACCCTGGGTATAGAACCTCTTCCAACCCTTTGGTGGCCTTACCACAGGAAAGAGCACTAAGCACTCTGCTGCCTCCAACGTCTGGCAGCGCCTCTCCAACGATTCGACCGCCGAGTGGAACCTTCAAGGAGAAACCCCTGAAATTTAAACTCTAATATAGGGACCTTAGATTATTAGGATAGGGTTTCGGGGCCCGTCATACTACATTTAAGGAAACCCCAACATAGTATAGGCAATCATTGAGGCCCCTATAGTAAACCCTTCCTGGTGGCGGTTCGTGGATTTGGTTAAGCCTTATAATGGTTAAGGCTCCCCAAATCCCCAGGCCCACCACGTCAGGCTTTGCACTGGGCCCCTACGAGCCCTGAGCCCCAAAACTCTGAGGGGTTTGGGGCCCCCTAACACTCCCAAGCCGCGAAGCCGTCAAGGGCTCGGCATCCCTATGAGTCGGGGGGCGTGAGGGTCCCGAGAACACCAAAACCCTGAAGCCTTCTCTAGAGAGCCTGAAACCCAAGCCCTGTTATATTTAGGACTGTTAAAGGCTTAAGCCTATTGATCAGGTTTTAAGGCTTTTTCAAGGACGGAAGCTATCCGTATGGGTTTTAGGTGTTGTAAGGGTTTTCTTTGACGCCATCCTTACGGGGTTGGGGTTTGTCAGGCGTTAATATAGGGGCCTTAACAATTCGACAAGGGTTTTGGGGTATACTATACTACAACTACAAGAAGGAACCCCTAAAATGGTATTGGTAATTATACATTATTTAGGCCCCTACATTCAGGCTCCTGTTCGGTTGGTCCGGCCTGCTTGACACCTCCTGCAGGCGGGCGCTCCCCTCCTGTGCACGAGGTGATCCGTAATATCACTTTCTGAGACTTTATCAGGGTTTTGTTTAAGGATTCTGTTGAGGGTCTCATGGGGGGTCGTTAAAACGGCTTGGCAGTGTTGTGAAAAATTGTACAATGGTTTCCGTTTCTGACTATTAGAAATACCTGTTTAAGGGCTACTGATTTTCAAGTTGTTGTGAGGACCCTGATATCTACAGTAGTGGTGATGATGGTGGTGGTGATGATGATGATGGCTACGGCAATGGTTTTGATTGGTGATGAAAATGACGGCGGTACTGAGGACGATGATAATGGTGTGGTGGCAGTGGCGGTGGCGGTGGCGGCAAATGTTTTGAACGATTCTTTGATAGTGACAATGAAGCAAAAATGGCGCCACACATTCCTTACTGAGATCCCCCTCATTGCTACTGTATCACCGTGACCACTACTGTTATTGCCCCACAAGTCTGAGTATGCTTCTGCGACTGTGGCAAATTCGTACTTTCCGTCTCAGTGCATGTTCATCTTCTGATCAATCAGCAAAGGAGTATCTCTGTCGAAACAACCGGTGGTGATCAGCCGCCATGCTCAAGTGCCGGATACTCTCCGGACGAGTCGAGATGACAGTCCTTTCAAACACGCCGATGCAGTATTCGACCAACCCCAACACTTTAAAGCCCTAAATAAGGCTTTAGACGAATCCTGAGACCTTCAACCCTGAGCCCTGAACTTTCTAAATCCGCACCTGGCCCTCCGTGGTCACTTCGTCACGAAGGCGGTTTTGTCGGGCCTGGGAAGGTCGCAAGAGAGGACTACGCCTGAATAATTAGAATAGGGCTCCCTTTAAAGGGTTCCTTAAAGGGATACTATAAGGGATCTATAGTAGGGTTCTATGGTATATGGGCCCTTAGTAATTTAAAATAGTTTTGGGGGCATCTTATACTATTATGTATTGTTTTTTACGGGGAACCCCCCAAAATAGTCTTGGTAAGTATTTAGGCCCCTATATTTATCAAGATTTAAAAGAGCCCTGAAAAGCACAGCAAAACTAACTATCAAGCTTTGTGCTTCTACAGAACCATTGCAGGCATGCAAACAGGATGCTAGCCTGCCAGTTCAGGCTTGTCCTCCCCTGACAACCCTTATTTAGAACCTAAAGTTCAAGCCCAGTGAGAAAACAAACGAACGAAGGAAACAGAGCGCACCCATGCATATGTCCGTGACAATGAGAATCTAGATCATAAATGCCGTGCCCTATTGTTTCGCTGTGACACGTAAACAACAAAAGTGGCAAGAAACTGGCGGCGTCAAAGCCATTGCCTGACATCTCTCACATATGGCTTAGGTTTGGGGTTCAGGGTCCAAGTCGTGCAGGAACCTGTTGCAACAGCCAAACAATGAAAATCACTCTGAAATCCTAAAGTCAACGCCCTTAACCCAAAAGCCCAACACGGCAAGAACCTGCAATCACCGACGGCTAATGCAAGAGCCTGTTGAAGAAACCCTAGTTGAAGAACCAGGGCTTCCTTGAAGGGCTAGTAAACCCCAAAAAGTTGGAAACCGGATTAAGGAGAAATAGTGCTGGGAATCCCTGTACATATACTCTCAAAGACCGAGGCTATTGGGTTTCCAACTTTTGGGCTTCTACTGTAGTATATAGTGCCATCGACCCCACAAGGTCCAAACATATAGCTCCTTACGCTCCATGCCCATGCGCTCTTCCAGTGCCTTCCGGGCAGTGTATGGGGCTTCACAGTGGACAAAGTACAGAGTACTCACTCTTTCGAATCTGCCGGGTTTACAATGGTAGAGGCTTCCTTGTGAATTTTCTATGACTACATTTTGATAGGTTTAGAAACACTGTGTAATTCTCGTGGGATCTGTGTCTGGCTGTGTAGGATCTGGGCTTGATGGTGTGTCACTTTCTCAACTTTATGTTATGCTGGGTGAGGATATGCTTTGACTAGTCAAGCTGTCTGGTTCAGCGCACCTGCAGACCTTGACTCGTGCAACTCGTGCTAGTATGTTGCTGGTAATACCAAGGACATTTGCTTTGCATTGAATCCTAGTAGACCCACACCGCAATGCGAACATCCAATCCTAAATCCGAAACCCCTTACACAGTGCACAGAGTTTACAACCCCGTGAAAACCTTACAGCCTCCACTCGCTGCGCAATGGATTGGGCCATGAGCGCCCTTGAAAACCCCAGGGCCTGCAGGCGGAGATGGATATAGGCTATATAGGGGCCTTGATAACTACGATAGGTCTTTGGGGCACAATCATAGGGAGTTTTATGGGGATAATAAGTCCAGGGCCTGCAGGCAGAGATTGGAGAAAACTTTACACTATAGGGATTTCAGGGCTTCAGGATGGTTTATAGAGTCTCTGTGCAGGTCTTATCAGGATGTGTCAGGTTTTATAAGGGTTTAAAAGCAGTCAGCGATAATGTCCCCAGATCGTGCCTGTATGCTTCTGCTGTAAGATACCAGAACACACCTGATGTTTTGCATGGCATGTGACGGACTTTTCGGCCTGCCGGCAACGGATTCAAATGAACCTTTACTAGGCGAGCCGCTCGGTCTTGAAACCTTCTGCAAAATGGTTTCAAACACAATCCTCTTGTCCTGTTGGACCCCAGTAGGAGAAGTAGAATATGTCCCAATGGCCTTGCGAGTGTATGTTGGATCTGGCCGGAGAGCAGGGTTAAAGGGCAAAGTCTGCCGCAGGATGCCAGAGCGAAAGCTAGAGCAAGGGAACAACTTGACTTCCAAGCCCAGAACCCTTCACTCCAAAAAGGAACGCCGGAAACTGGTTCCCACCAAAGTATGGGTTGAGATAGGACCATTTGGCAAAGGTACTGCTTTTTGGATAGTCTAAGGATCGTCTAAGGGGTCTTGGACATTTTAGTCTCAAGATCATGGACACAAGCGACCGCCTGGCTGAGGGCTTCCAAGCGAGTACTCTGCTCCTGCTGTGCCTTGGTGCGTGGTGTGGGTGGGGAGGGGGGGGCTTGTCGCGCTGAAAGGAAGGCTTTCAGCGTGTAGGGTATGATATAAGCGTTGAGGACTATGGGGCTTGAGGTCGAAGGAACTATCACGTGCGACACCTTCATGAAGAAGCGATGCTGTGGTTCAGGCGATAGACTTTAGGACACAAGATATCGGCGGATTTGCATTCCGGCGCCGACTAGTTTTGACCTTGGTGTGGTGTTCCACCTCACGATCCGTCTTTGGGCCAATCATATACATATATATATATATATGTATATCATTCAGTCATACATCATTCAGTCAGGCGCTGTGAAGGCAGCCTAACAACCTGACAGATCTGAAGCACCCTCCCAAGCCACCAACCCAAAACCCTGCAAGCTTCGGGTGAAGGCCTGGCCTTTAGGGTTTAAAGCTTTGGCTCTGGGTCACTGAATTTCTGTTGGGGCCCTCCAAGTTCCGCAGCTCAACCCTGGTCGTAAACGTGGTGTTACTGACCTCAGCCTGCCTTCAACCCTAAATCCTACATGCTGAACACCCTAGCTTAAATTCCCGACAATTTGCATATCCACGCACAATGAAGCTGAGCTCTAGGCGGCAGCACGTGTGGCGCTTTCCCCTGCCCAGGCGTGAGTTCAGGGCTCCGGGGTTTGGGGTCTATCGAGCTCAGTTATAGCACTTCAATGGATGGGGTTTTGGAGGGTTACGGGCAACTTTGGGGTAAGAGGGCCTGGGGTCCAGACATGCGAGCACACAGTGCGCTTTCCGATGCTCAGACTGAAGCTCCTAAGACCTCCCCTCTGGAAAAGAAGGCCATATCAGGGAAATATAAGGGCTACTATACGGGTACTAGAAGGGTAATTTCAGACATGTTCAGAGGAATGAATGAACTGTACAACACCCATTATATCCGCGGATTTGTGAGTACATGGAGATAGTGAAACCGTGACGAGCACTGGGGTGTTTCCTTTGGAGTCTCATTTTACTAATCTAAACCCTAAACTCTTAAACCCGTAAACTCAAACTCTAGGACATATCACCTGAAGCCTTAGCCAAACCTTCAAAACCAAACCCTACCCAGAATCTGCTTCCCAAGGTACCACCGAGATCTAACGCAAGGATTGTGGAGTCTCTGCGACCTGTGCTTCTAGTCATATCAGCGAACATTACTCCTATGGCAAGCTTGCTGTTTCCCGGGCTCGCCTTCCAACCGGGCCTGGATTTCTGACAAGGTAGCTCTGCTCTGCACCGAGCCTGCAAAGCTGATACACGGTGCCGTGAGAGTGGGGGCCAATATACCAGGACAGAAGAGAATCACGGGGAGATGCATTCAATCATCTATCCATGCATTCATTCACTCAGTCATTCATTGCATATATATACACACACACATACTTGTGTAAATCTACCTAAAACTACCCAATAACTAGTGAATGCATACATAACTTGAATTTACGGGATGGGCGGAGGAGCTTCCAGGTTTAGGATTTGCTGCTTTTGGGCCGGAGGTTCGACAGATTCGATGAAATGGGGGGGCCTCAATGACTGGAATAGCTCGTGCTTTTCGTTTTCGTAAGGATGGGGCTGCATTGTAGAAATTTCTGGACCACTATACAGGGATCTTACTACCAATTCTTCAGACATCTGTAATACCGATTTCAGGAGGCATGGTTCCAACTTTGATGTTACATGCAGTCGAACTTGCCAGACTGCTATCGGGGATACACTGAACCTACTCCCCAACACCCAAGACGGAAATTAGTTGATGTCCGCGGGCGATGCGCCTTGCTGCAATCTGCTCAGGTGCTGCTTCAGGAAGTCGATCTCCTCGTCCACTCTGCAAAAATCATGAAGACAAATTGCAACATATGGCAACCATCACCTCGACATGAAACGCGATTATGCCAGCATCAGCGTCCTGTCTTGCTAGCATTGCAGGCGTGCATATGAAAGCATAATCGCCATTCTGATATCGTCCTCATGTACTGGTATGTATGTGTATGTGTGTATAAACGTGTATATACACGTGTATATACATATACATATACATATACATATGCAAACACATATGCATATACATAGATAGACATACACACATACATATGTTTTATATACACATCCATATCCATATACACAGACATAGACACAGACATAGACATAGACAAATACATAAACATAGACATAGACATGGACATGGAACAGACAAAGGCATTGATATACATATATATATATATACATATACATATACATAATAATATTGATGTATATGTATGCATGTGTATATATATATATAATACGTGCATGTGGGTGTGTGCGCGTCTTGTCGCTCATTGCTTCGTGAAGCTTTGACTGAGTTTGCTCTCTTGCCTGGACGAACAACTAACAGAGGGCCAGAAGCCCAAACCCCAAGCCCTACACGACAAAAGGCAAACATATCCACCAATGTCGGGATGTCGACCAACAACCAACGGAAGGGGGACAGAACCCGAAACCCTTGTCGGGTTTCGCATTTGATGGTCTTGCGGTTTTAGGAGGGATTCAAAGTTCCAAGCCTTTGCGGTTTAGGGTTTAGGTAAAGGTCCACAGCCGAAGCCTTGACCTGCAACATATGTGATCCTATGCCCAAGCCTTGGAGATAACCCTTTGGGGACCACTCCATACCCCTTGATTGCCTTTCTTGATTAAGGAGCGTCAACAAAGCTATGTTTGATAGACAAACTACAGAGGGATCCGTAACACTAATAATCCTAATCACAATAAGAAGCCGCCAACTTAGTGCTAAAGAATTTCAACTCAAGCGAGGTCTGGTTCCTTCAACCAAGAGGGGTTCTGGTTCTTTGCAGGCGGCCGCTTAGAGCATCCCGGCCAGTTCAGGTTTCCGGGTTCCGGATTTGGGACAGAGGCCTTATGTAGGAGCCGTAATAATACGATTGCAAGTTATTGCGGCACCTCGTTTTGGGGGGTTCAGGCCCTCAAATCAAGACTTCAATCCTGAAATTGAAAGCCTGCAAAGACCGTATGTACTTTACATCCCTAGACAGAAAAACCCCACTCTCTAAGCCCTCAAAACCCTAGACAGAACAAAGCAAATTAGCAAGTGGAGCTCCTGGGCCGCAAACCCGCCACCAAGATCCACTGAGCGGCCGAGGCCGTCGGCCTGGAGACGAACCAGGAGGTTCGGGGGGGAGTAGGATTTAAGGTTTTAGAATGGTCTCAGGGGTGTTAAGGGGCGTAGAGGGTTGTACATGGGGTTTGAACGGTTTCATGAAGGGCTTATGGGGCTGTAGCAGGATTTGAAAATTTAGGGTTGGGGGCTTGGGAGCAAGCTTCTACACCGAAGCCCATGGCCCACACCCCTTAACCATAGTCTGTGCAGTTGGCTAAACTAGGGTCCGTCTCGGTCCAGCATCATTCTTCACAAGGGTGGTGACCCATAGAGCCTCCAAACAGCTCCAACAGAAGAACTTCTTGCAAAGGCTATTGTAACAAGCCATAACAAGCCTGCACGGTTTTGGGTTTTGGGTTTCCTAGATCCTTTAACTCTAAACCCAAAACTCTAAACCCTATGCCTATACTTTCTAGCGGCCGCTGAAGCGGGGCAACGGACCTTCGTGGGGACTTCCAGGGCTGTCAGCCGCACGCGAAGCTCGGCCTGTCAGTATTGATTTTGCTTTAAGGGCTTTCTTGGTGGTTCCTTTCAGTGTTCCTATAAAGGGCTACTATGCGGGTTCTGTTAGGTTCTATAGGCTATAACGTTGACAAAGGCTTTGTAAAGGGCTGCTGTAAGCCTATAAGGGTCACTATCGGGGATCCAACTGATACTTCGGGGTGTGGGTGGTTGTGCGCTTCAGGTGTTTTTTGAGATTTGTAGGGAATTAAGGGCTTGCGTGTTTAATGCTGTTGCACTTGATAATGGGCTCCTGAAACAATAACAAGCCTCATAAGCCCCCCAAGGGTACAAAGGAACCCTGAACCCTCAACCTAGACCTCAAACCTCCAATCCTCAAGCCCAAATCTCCACCTACGAAACCATACAAGACCTCATATCATATCCCCATAGAAAGCTTTATGACGCATCATGCAAAAGCCTTGCAAGAGGCCCCTAGTGCTCATCCCCCAAACCCAGCTCAGCCATCTCCCCGTCCCGCTCATACGAAAAGCGAGCTTAACAACATCTTGCTCTAAGACGGATCGAGCCTGAGAAGTGAGCAGCTTCTCCCGCATATCCTCAGCTGGGTCGTTGTCCAAGTTACCGGACACCCAAAGCTGGGGCACTTGGAGCCAGAGTTGCTAGCTTGGGCGGTTGGCCCTTTGACAAAATCGTAAGTAAAGTTCCCCTAAGCACACAAAAGGATCGGATAAAATTGTTTAGCGGAGTAAAGACCGTGAAGTGCATGCCAAGATCCTCCAGCGAAGCATTCAGCATTTCCAGGTCAGATTGAACCTGCGCCTGCGGCTTTCAGGCAATCACCAGGGGTCGGAGTGCGCAAAAGCCGCGATCCAAAGTTCATGTTCCTAAACCAGAATACTTTCTGCAAGTACGCTGACTCATCTTAACCTCCGCTGCTGCAGTCGATGTGCTAATCATCGTCGTCAAAGACCACAAAAAAAGCGCTCTACCAAATATGATCTCCAAAGAAGGCTCATCTTAAAAGGATGCTCAGTCTGCACAAGGGGACCCTACGTAACCCCTAAACCCTGCCGACCCAAAACGGTACTGCGCAATCTGAAGCTGCAACTTTGCAAAGATCTGGTCGGTCGACACGAGTAGCGCTGAGAGCTCCACATCCTTCTGTTTGATGGCCAGGCGCCACTCCTACCGGGAGACTTGAACTACGAGCATTAAGCGCAATCCCTTCCTCCAAAAGAGAAACCACCCACCACCGCCACAAACAGCACCCCAGTGCATCGTAGAAGAGAAATGGGTGGCTTGGGCCTTGGCTTTTTCCGGTCCAGTTATACACTCAGTCACAGTTGCTTCTTTTGACTACTTCACCTTCGTGTTCGAGGAGGCTGTAAAAACATGAAGCTCAATTTGTTGTTTTTGACTCTAAGAGTTATTGCGAAAGGATGTTGGGATCCTCAAAACAAGATCAGTGCCCTAAGGATTCCTCTGATCAGGCTTTGGGTTTCAGGGTGGGAGGCACACGGCCTTTTTCGGGACTCCACAGGTCCGTAGTTCGTTTGAATCGGGGCTTCGTGGCATCTTTGTAGGGCTGGAAGGGGTTGCAGGATGTCAGGGTTTGAAGTTAAGCTTTCGGGTCCAGGAATATCATGCGCCGCAAGAGACAAGAGCCAGCTTCTTCAGGCTACCCAGATTATAAATACTGCTACCAGGCCCATAAACACCGTACGTATAGGGCCCGTCTAAAACGATAGAAAGTCCGAAAGCATCCTAACCAGAGCCCCTGACTCTCAAAGTAGGCTTGGCAGATCTTTGTGGCCGCAGGGTTAAAGATCTAAGATGTCGGAGGTGAAGTTTTGGGGCTTAGCTTTTCGGGTTTACACGGTTAAGCTGCTCGGGTTCAGGGTTTCAGAATCAAGTTTCGGCGCTCAGGGTCCCTGCACTGCACCCTGAAACCCTACACTCGAGAACACTAAACTCCTCAACTTCAAACCCTCCACAAGACTTGGAACCAGGAAGTACACCTCCGTGGAGTGTATCTGCCGGGCTAGTGCAGTCGAAACCTCGCTGCATCAGCTCGACAGGGTGAAGAGTTAGGCCTTTTGTAACGGAGAACTATGTACGTAGCGTCGAAGTATGCAGAAACAGAAGGAACGAGCATATGTTTATTCATATTATAATATATAGTATATATATATATATTTTTTTTTGTAGGGTTTGCATAAAGACTTTCCAGGGAGCTTACTCTTGCGGAGTGTCGGGCTTCCGGGTATAGGCTTTGGTTTAGTTTAGACGTTTCGGGATTTACATAAGGCTTCACGAAAGTCTAGCTGCAGGGTTATGGTTTTGCATATTCCAAGCTGGTAAGTAAAGTAAGAACCACCAAGCCACCAAATAGTCACGGGCAGCATGATAACGACAAGGACACGGGTTGTGGAAGCTGCTGATCGGCTGACCATGGCTACTCCGGCCCCTATAACACGCAAACCCTGGGCCCTAACACTCAAAGAGCACCACACCCCTCAACCCTGAAGTACATCTAATCAATAACCCAATCCCCAAACCCTGAACCTGAACCCGGCAAGCCCAAAAGCATGGATGAGCAAGAAACTGAACCCGTAAACCCTATCCCCCCAAACGCCCAATGTCCTCAATGCAAGGAGCCTCCAAAAAAAGGATGAGAGATCTTAAAGAAACCCCAAAAAACACTGGACCTCCCAAAACAAAACCCTGCCTGGCCCTCCATGTCCACGTGGTCGGCGAGCTGCCGGCTCAGCGTCTGCGTAGTAAACTGCTGGAACTCGGCCTGCAGAGGGTCCAGTAGGGTCAGTCAGGCTTTACGGCTTAGGGTTGAAAATGGTTCTAGAAAGCTTTGCTATAAGACCTCCATAAAGGTTGTGTAGACCAGGGAAGCATAGTTGTTAGCGGAAGCGCATTTTTGCTATGTGAGGTTTCTCAGGGTGTTTTGCCACTGGAAGGTTTAATGGGGTGCGAAACGCTCGTTTAAAAAGGTACACATGGCTTAATATTATAGTGACAATAAGAGAATCTCAACTGGATTTAGGCGTATATTGCAGTACAGATGCACGGGGGTGTGGCAACGCACCACAGCCGGGTCCACACACAAATCTACTGCTGCGCGGGCCAAGCGGCCAAGTGCCACGGGCACCAGCGGGTCGAAGGTTAGGCTCTCAAGCGGCTGGTCAAAAGGGAGCAACGCAGACCCCTATGGTAGGATCTGGGGACTACGGTTGTGGGGTAAGTGCGATGAGAAGATTCGAACTTCCGCTGGGCGGACTCAAAGGTTTAGCGTTTGGGATTTTTGGAGGAAAGCTTTTACTAGGGTTTGGATTTAGGGTTGAGGGTTTCAGGCTTGCAGTTTCTTTTTCCTTCTTGCTCCCCAAACAGAGTGCTGATGCCACCATGGGGTGCATACATTGAGAGAGAAAGGATGAAAAACAACACTCAACCCTCGAGGTGTGCACTACGTCGATCCTCGGTGAATCCCAAACTCATGAATGCATCCCATGCTTTGGCACCATGTCAACGTGTGAATTGAAACTCTGCTCGAAGTGTCTAAAGTCCAAACAAGGCCATAGCATTCGGCCTCTTACTTCTTTCGTGTGGTCTTATTTCTGTTTCTTCGATGTTTGTGCCTGGCGCTTTCAAGTCGCTCCAAGAGTGCCGTCGGCCTCGCGGGCTCTGCCCTGTGGTCTATGAATCTGGGGCTTTCGTATTTCGGGTGGTGGTGCATCGCTGTGGTCTTTTGCCGTTTGGCAAACATGTGCACTTGCAGCACTGCTTTTCATGAAGTGCAGAAGCATTGTGACTATCCAGAATGTTGTCACTGTCACGATCCTTGTTGTTTCTCTTGCTGTTGCTGCTAGCATTGCCTTGGCTATGGAAGCTGCGCGGCGCCTGAAGGCTCACCAGCTGGTCCTGGAGCTGCGTCTCGTGCACGTGGGACCTGGTCGCAGGGTCTGCCTTGAAGGGCTGTAGGCTTTAAACTCCAAAACCCTGACTGATAGCCGGGTGTTTGTGTACCATGAAAAGCTCTTATAGAAACCCGTTCAGTCCGGTGAACAACCAAACCCAAACCCCTAAACCCAACACCCCAAAACCCAAAAATCGCTTCGCTTCAGATAGCCCATATATAAGCCCCTTATGGAGCCCTCTTCCTAAACCCTAAACGGCCCAAAACCCTAAACCCGAAACCCTACACCCGAATTCCTCCTCTTAGCCCCAGGCTGCTGGGCTTTGCCCTCCAACTGGTGGAACCTCTGAGTCTCCACGATGCTACGTTCGTCGATCACCTGCGCTGCGGCGGAGTTATCCGGGGCCCTTAGTCTCACATGGGGGCTTCTTTGAGGGTGCTGCAGGGGATCTGGAGTACAGGGCCCTGACAAATCAGATAAATTTCGTTCCTTCAAGGGTTCTACAAAAGGTTCTTGAGGGCCTGAAGAGTATAGAGGCAATAACACTTAGTGCATGTAGCATCTTGGGGTAAACTATACCATAATCACGAAAAGGACCCTGAAGGAATTGAAGACTATTACCACTTGCCCAGGGTGCTTTCAAGCGTTTCGTACGGGTTCCATAAAAGGTTTTACCCAGCTTTCAGAGGGGTTCAAGAAATTTCGATCTTATGTCTCAGGTTTACAAGAGACCTGCTCTGCACCTCGTATGTTCACATACCTAAGCTGAAAAGTCTCCTACAGCTTCTGGAGATAAACATACAGCCCCCAACTTCAAAACAACTTGGCTGCTGAAGCATCTCGGATTGAAGTTCAAGGCCTGGCGAAGTGCCGAAAGCTCGTCCTCAAGCTTCCGGACATAGCTAGCCTGGTGTTCGGAGCTTTGACTTCGGCTGACAACAAAGAAGTATCGCGCACACTAGCAGTCATCATCAGCGATGCCTTGATCATGACCATGAAAGTTCATCATCCCAAGTAGCCGCAACATCATCACCGCTTCCATCAACATCTATCATCACCATCACCATCATGACCATCATCATCGTCATCATCATCAAGAGTCATCGTTAACGATTGCCATAAGCACCAGTATCCATTCCCTTCCTTCCAACGCGGCAGAATGAGTCTCTTCTGTCCAGCGGGCGCTGTTCAACTCATCTATGACGAGTCGGCTACTCTTGGTAGCAGCACGAATGCCCCTGTTCGGGAACACCTAGCTTTAAAAGCGCACCGAAGTGCCTTGGACCCTTCGTCTTTTTGGGACGTTGGGAAAAGCAAGAGAGAAAGCGCCATCTCCCGTTCGCCCCTAATCATCAAGGGTATGCAAAATAGAGGTGGGTTGAATCACAAGTTCCACCGCGTAGCACTTATTCTGAGCCTGACGTCACAGCAACTGGTATCGATCCTTCAGGATCTCCACTTCCGTCGTCAGTCGTGAGACGACCTGCTGCAGAATGGTGAGATGCTCCGACATGTCCTCGAGCTGCGCTCGCTGCAGGTTGAGACGACTCACGAGCTAGTTGAGATCGTCCTGATTCAAGCATGGCTGGGACGTGTCTTTCCTGTCCACCAGCGGCATGAGTGCTCGGGACAGCTGGGTCAGAGGCTACGTGATTTTGAGCTGGATACGACTTCACAACAAATACCAAGTACATGTTGGAGCTGAGATGATCCAGCTGATGATTGTTGAGCAGGTGCGGCGGTTTTTCATCGTCAAACAGCCATTGCTGTGTACGGCTGCGCAGCACCGCCGTGTAATGGCCTTCGTTGGGTCGTGGGCCATGGTGTTGAATGCATGCGAGCACCGTGTATGACATCCACTGGACGACTAGGTTATCAGCCGTAACGAAGATCGGTATTTTCAGGCATTGGGAGAGCAGATACGGGTGGGATTGCTTAATAGCCCAACCCGGGGATCGATAGTAAAACCTTGGAAGCTGCAGGCATAACCATAATGGCGCAGTGGTGTAGGCATTCAGCCCTATCTCCGCATCGGCATGCCACTGATCAACCATTGAAGGTCAATGACCGATGCTCTGCCGTCTATGGATTCCCTTAATTTTAATGTTAATCTTAGACAGCAGGTGCTGGCCGCTATGACTTGCCTGTGCAACCCCAGGTCCGTCTGATATCGCAGCTCCCAGTGACCTGCGATGGCTGCTTTGGCGAGTTTCGGATGCAAGAACTCAACCAGCTCCGCAACATCATGCTGGCGCCGAGGCGCCGACAAGCCAAGGAGCCCGAACCCCAACAAGCGAGCGGCGGATTGAGCCGTCCTTGTTTGCTGCCAAAAAGCCTGTGGCAATAATGAACGCTGGTTTTGATGACTCAGAAGATATGTGAGGCAGTAGAGAAAGGCGTTCAAGTAGCACTGATTATCACACCCCATCAGCCGTATGGTGGGCAGTAAAGGCCAGGCCTGCGGCTCGGGTCGCAACACCGACCCACCTGAACTGATAGCTAGCCAGGGCTGGTGTGGCTGTGCCAACCTGTGCATGCGGTCGAGATCTGGGGCTCAGGCCTATCGTCGCTGGCAAGTGATCCGCGCTAGCTGCTTCGCCAGATTTGACTGCGGCAACCTGTCCTTCTTGATCGAGACACCGATCAGGCCGGTCACTGCATTCGATGCCAGCTTGGCGAAGGCCTCGTACATCTCCAAGGAGGTTTGACCCCGAAGGGAGATTTCCAGATGGAAGGTCGAGACCGGGTTCAGTTGACCCTGCAGACGATTCATGGAAGGAGTGGAGTTGAATCGCTGAACAATGTCACCGTGAAGCTCTTTCAGCATCCACGTGAGGAGGTTGGTCAATGAAGTGTGATCTAGGGCTGCGCGATCTGGATCTTTGACGAGCTGCTTGGTGGCACGTCCCACTGCAGGTATGGCCATTGACGCGTGTCTGCTGTCAGCCACTCCTTCTTGACTAGGGCCGTGCGGCCCTCTTCTGTCGCCGCCTCTTTCTGCATTCTCTTCTGCATCTCCTGAAGCATGGATGACATCAGCAATGTTCGGAGAGGTGAGGTGGGCTTCTGAACTTCTGGTTCCCCGCTGCATTTTGCTCGTTCCAACATTTGGCCACAGCCACGAGTGACTTCAGAATCCCGTCCTGATCCGAGGGAATGAACAGTACGAAGCACTTTTCCTGACGAAGTCTTGCTATCGTTTCTTCCTGTTGCAGTATCACCCGACTCATCACCCTGATGGGGTCCGAACCTGCATCTCCTGCTGCATTGGATGTCCAAATCTCGACTGCGAGGCGCTCCCCTGAACGAGAAGTGATTGTCCGGCCGGGCCCTCTTCTGAGCTCGGTCCCCCGAGCAGTGCACGAAGATATCCGCCTCCAGCTCCGGCTCTGCTTCCATCATGCCGTACATCCTGGGAGGACCGCTGCTGTTGTTGAACAAGAGCTACAGCAATGCTGAGCTGAAACATTGGAGTGCATTGTTCAATGTGGCGTCCCGGGGCCCCAACCCTTGCGCTGACACCAACGGCACGCTCGATCTCGTGTGAGGTGGCTTTTAAAGGGCTTTCGAAGCTCTAGGGCTCGCTGAATGAGATGGCCGTGCTCAGCCCCATGCTGCTTGTGGAAGTGTTGCTTGACACGACGAAAGTCCGCTATCCACACATGGCAGATCGAGCAATAGTTCTGCAACTCACGTAGTAAGGCAGGAAAAACGAGCCATCTCTCCCACTGATCAATGCGAGTTCGAAAGGCAGCATATTGGCTACATTTTCATCACGAAAAATTCTGCAGTCGCTGTCGGCGGTACCGCGACAGAAGCCGGGACCTGAGTCGAGCTTACCACACTATCGCCCCCTAATTTATTGCACGACCCGCTCTCCACATGAATTCTGAGGTGTGTCATGCGGAAGAACTGACGGTCACATAATCGACATTGTGGCATCCCGGCTACCGAGTGTAGGTAGGGCACAAAAGTGGTCGGGGTTCTGGTGGAGTGTTTGAGTGAATACACACGGCATTTTCACTGACAAAGGTGTCCTGGCAACACGGGCAACTGACCTGAGGATCACTGGCAGGGCTCTCGATGACTTCAGCAGCCACGGTCATCAGCAAGGTTTCCAGAGCAGCCGCCGTCGCCTGAACATAGGCGGTGGCAACGGAAGTAGTGGTGATGTCCGGGGCTGTTGCTGCTGTGGCCTGCAGCTTCGCCTGATGACGCTGGAGGGCCTGCTGAATCGTCCAGCCTGGCATGGCCAGATTTGCCATTTCCCAAATGGCTGCCGTGGTGGTGTGAGTTAAGTGGGCCGGCCGGCGGAGAATGGCTCGCAGCTGTTTGGTGAGGTCCATGGTGAGCCGTTTCAATGCGCCGACCTACGATGTGCTGAGAGTAGAAGGCAATGGGGCACACACAGGCTTGCCAAAGTCGGATGCGGTGGGCCTGCTCCAGATGACGCCTGCCCACCAGCGTTTTGCGAAGACACTGGTACCCGTTTTGGCTGGCACGCAGGCGGTGAGCCATGTTTCGTTCAAGACGCTGGTGATATGTCACGATTGTCCCAAGGTCTTCGTGATCTTTCACTGGCATGCCACACTCTCTGCCATGCACTAGCACTTTGAGATAGGTGACGCCAGCTCTATTGTAAGTAATCTCTCCGAAGCGAAGCCGCCGATCTGCCAACCAACTTCAGCAAGACCGCCGTTTTCTGATAATTCACCGTCATTTTGAGTGTCTCAAGTGTTTCAAGGATCAACTGCAAGTCGGCTACTGCCTGTTGCAGATCACTTTGTGTTTTGGTGATCCATGCACCCCAACAGTCATCGGCAAAGACGGTGAGTACTTCGTCTATCCAGGCTTGGCTTCTCTGATCCCTGAGGGGCAACATGAAAACAACCGTAAAATAGCTCCAGAGATACGGAGCGATCTTACACCCCTGTTTTATCCCGTTGCTCGCGCGGGTGGATCTCTCATGCTCCCCTACCCGATAGTGATATCTGGCTTCGAAGTGGAGTTGTTGGATTGCCTGAACGACGGTCGGGCTGACCCCTTTTGTCATGGAGCGTGCTATGGATGGTGGGCCTGCTGACATTATCAAAAGCCTTGCTGAGATCAAGGGATAGGCATAAGCCCCCAACGCTCTGTGCTTTGACCCTGCCAGCCTGCTGCTGGAAGCAGTCGACACGGCTCTGTCCCAACCGAAGAGAGACGGCATGGAAAGTGCCCGTGGGCCCTGGCTAGGGGCATCTGCCGTTCCCCTGCCTTTGGTGTAGGCGAACTGTGGGAGGCGATCTAACAATGCCCCGCTGAAAGTGAGCCCGAATCGCTGCCCCAAGTACCGGACCAATCAAATCTGAACACCACTTCCAAATCATGCTGCGGTGACAGGAGCAACCCTCGCCCCATCTATCCCTGCTATTCGTAGAACCATAACTATAGGGGTCTGGGATAGAATCCGGATTTGAGACCGGATCGGCTGAACCTCTGTGGGTGCCGGTGGTTCCTATTTCTCCCATGCTGAAGGAAAGAGACAGCCGTGTAACAGTATGATGGCTCTGCCGCTCCTGAGGCCGGCAAGGACACGCCTGTTGGTGGCTGGAACCGGAGCCGCCCCTCGCTTGTCCAGCGGGCAGCTGCGTGCACGCTCCTTGCGCTTATCATGTTGGTGTGCCTAACGAGCAGCCTACGGGGACGCTTAAGGTGCCTAAGGTAGGGACCGAAAGGGTGGAGGGCAGGCTGTGTCTGGTAGGAGATTGCACAGAAGCTCCTGGGTCGACCAAGGATGTACCTGCAAGTCCAGGTCCAAGTCCTGGTCTTAGTCATCCATGGGTGCCGGCCGGCGGTTCCGTGGCCTCCATTCATGGGTGCTGCGGAATTCATAGTCCCGCCACTGTTCCAGAGGAGCACCTTGGAGATGTTGGCGAGCCACCTCCTGCAAGGTGGTCCAAGGCCTGTTCGCCAGCCGACGTCGCATGCCTCCAACTCGGCCTCCTTGCTCCCTGATCGCGAGCAGCATGGTTGTTGAGAGCTGCTGTCGGTACAAGCCCAGAAACGTCTCCTTTGCATGCTCCAAGCAGCGTGCCTCCAGAATGAGGCTGGTATCACTCCAGGTGTAGCTGCCATCACTTGTGGCAGCTTCCTCCTCTTCCATCTCGGCGTCGCCGGCGGCGGTGGGCCGCGAGGTCGCTGGTCAGGACTCCTTGGAGAGCCATCACGTTGATGATCCCTAGGTGTGCGGTCTGTCCGATGCTCAGCGGCTTCCATCTCTGACATGCCCTCTTCACTGTCTGCTTCGCCATGGCCATGCATCTACTTTCGCCGAAGAACCCCACCCCAGCCCCCAAGGAACCAGAAGACGAAGGAAGTACCACGCGGGCTCTCATCTGTGAGCCGTGGGGCTTAAGCACCAGTATCAGCATCATCATAATCATCATCGTCAGCATCATCATAATCATCATCACCATCGGTGCCGCCACGTCCGTCATGATCACCAACACCGCCCGTGACATGTTGATGGCCTGAGACTCGAAGCCATCCAGCCGCTTCTCGCACGCTGAGAGGCGTGCTGCCTGCCGACAACGGCATAACTGCAAAGTGTGCTCACGAACAGAACAGTCGACCAATCAAAGGAAAGTCGGAAGAAAAATCAACATTGCTCATAATAGACTGACAGTGAGGGTGCAGAACAAACACAGCATCAAGTGTGTTTCATGCTGACGTGCGTGATAGTATCGTCACCAGAAGCGCAGCAACAGCAGCAGCATCGGCAGCAAAAGCAGCAACAACAACAACAACAACAGTAGCAGCAGCCGTAGTAGTAGCAGTCGTAGTGGTAGTGGTAGTGGCAAGTGGTGAGTGGTGGTCGTGGCCTTGGCCGTGGTGCTGGTCCTAGCGGCAGCAGCAAAAGCAGCAGCAGCACAAGCAGCAGCAACACAAGTCGGCAACTTTTGGCATCGGTAAAGCTCTTAAACCATCAACCCTGACCCCCACAAACGCAAACCCAACGCTCCGCGCGCACCATGGCGTTGTCGTGCACGGCATCCCGTGGCAGCTGCGCCTGACATAGAAGCTGATTCTGGGGAGCATTCGGGGTTTGTGGCTTAAGGGTGCAGGTCCTGGCCAAAAAGTTGCAGTCGCTTGCGGTGTTGGTGCCGCTACGGCTGACTTCCTGGTATTTTTTACTGCTACTGCTGCTACTGCTACAGCTGCTACTACTACTACTGCTACTGCTGCTGCTGCTACTGCTGCTGCTACTGCTGCCGCTCCTGCTACTGCTACTGCTGCTGCTGCTGCTGCTGCTGCTACTGCTACTGCTACTGCTACTGCTACTGCTACTGCTACTGCTACTGCTACTGCTACTGCTACTGCTACTGCTACTGCTACTGCTACTACTGCTGCTGCTGCTACTGCTACTGCTACTGCCACTACTTCTACTACTTCTATTATTATTACTACTACTACTACTACTGCTGCTACTGCTACTGCTACTGCTACTGCTACCGCTACCGCTACCGCTACTGCTACTGCTACTGCTACTGCTCCTGCTCCTGCTCCTGCTCCTGCTCCTGCTCCTGCTCCTGCTCCTGCTCCTGCTGCTGCTGCTACTGCTACTGCAACTACTTCTACTACTACTACTACTACTACTACTATTACTACTACTACTGCTACTGCTACTGCTACTACTACTACTACTACTACATATTTTCTTTTTCGTCTTATTCTTTTTGTTTCCTGAACATTACTATTGCTGCTACTCATCCGCCTCCTGCTGCTGCTAGCTGTTCCGATACATGTTTGCCTGTAGATGTTTCTGATGTTGCTGTTGCTGCTGCGATCTCTGTTGTTGCTGTCCATTTCCCACCGACCCGACTTCCCTAGATACCAAACTCTACACTCTCTTCAATCCTGAAACTCAACCCCCTTACCCTGCAAAACCCGAAGCCCTACCCACCCCCTTCAAAAATGTAACCAAACGAGCTCCACACCTCCGCCGGGGTGACCGGCATGGTAACGTCGCCTGCTTGATGTATAGCTTCTTCATGCCAAACACGAGCGCCACATTAATTGACTGTTCAAATGAAGTAGGTCCTTCGCTTATTCATGGTAACCCCCGACATTAACACCCAAAATAAACACTCAGGAATACTGCAAGAGCGCTGTATACACGCACCAAACTCCACAACATAAAACCTGTTCCTCTACTTCATGTGGGGGAGATCTGATCCACCCGTGTAAGTCTGATATCAACAGCTGGTGCCTAAACTTCCAGAAATTCGGTATCCAGGGGCCCAACAGTGCTTGCTGAAGCTAAAGCATCGTACGGGCAGGGGCCACGTGCTGCAAAATGCAGCCTGGATCAATGGCCGCCGCTCAGAAGCCAGAGTTCTTTCAGTCCAAACCCCGAAACAACGTTTTTGGGTTTAGGTTTGAGGGTTTCAGGCTTGCCATCAAACCATAAACCCTGAACTCATAAAAAATCGGCAAACCCGTGTCCCTAAAGCCTCCACCCCACGGCCGAAACCCGAAAGCCCATAGCCCGCGCCGCAATATTAAACGTCTACATCGCGAAGCCCCAGATCTCACTTCTCAATTCCGAGATCTATTCCCCAAACCGAGACCTCCAGCCCATCAAAAGCTTATCAAAGCCTTCATAACACCGCCATCCCTCCCAAAAGAACACACACCGTGTACACCCAAGGATCAAGAAGACCCGGAACCCCAAACCCTACTACCTTTCAAGCCCTAAATGCTACAGCCCTAGGGTTCCCTTTAAAGGGATCCTTAAATGGGGATAAGGGATCTATAATAGGGTTCTATATTAGGGGCCTTAAGAATCATCATACTATTCCTGTTTTTACCTCCCCTCCTCGGCTCCCCGGGTCCGCCTCCAAAGCCCTGGCCCGGCGTTGTCGCCTTCGGCACGTTTTTTTTTTTTTTTGCTTGGGGGGGGGGGGTAGTTTAGGCCTACCTGATGGCATGGGCAGATATATATATATATATATGTATGTATCTATGTCTGTATGTATGTATGTATGTATATATGTGTAGAAAATATACTATCTATATATATAGAGAGAGAGAGAGAGGCATGAAACGAGGACTAATCTAAGGGAGTTTAAGGGTTCTTATAGGGACTCTTTGAAGAGTTACTTTCAGGGTTACGAGAAGGGTTTAGCATGGTGTCCGTAAGAGTATGTTAAAAGTGCGGTGGAGTTTAAAAGGGGGCCATACGGGTTCACGCGGTATTTCATAGCAGCTCTGAAAGGTCTTATGGTGGGGTTGGAGAGGGCTGATAGGGCGGTTCAGACTCTTATGATTTAGGAGTTTGCTTCAGGGTACCTGTGAGAATTCTGAAAGGGCTTTTTCAGGGTTGGCGGGGGGGGCTGATTTTCAGGACCCTAAAGATACTATGGTTCCTAAAGAAGCGGATATTACGGATTCGATCTATCTCAGGGCACGAAACTTTCTGAAACACGCCTTATCCCCAACTAGAGTACACATACGTAATTTCTAGATTCTGGCCCCGAACCTAAGCGAGTAACTAAGTCCCATAATCCTCCAATAATATACAATATATAATATATACTAGATAATATACAGTGTGTAGTATTATAGTATATAAGATCATATAATACATAAAGCATGATATGTATATGCATACATGTATCAAAACATATATGTGACACAATATGCGCCTGAAGCCAGGGAAGCGGCTTCGGGAAGACGTAGTTCGAGCCCACGAGGGGCAAATCCTGGACTCTCGCTGAAGGACAAGGTTCCGGATTTTGGGATCAAGGCTCAAAGGTTTAGGGTTTAGGGGTTTAGGGTTTATGGTTTCGGGTTTAAGGCTTAATGGTTTCGCGCGTTAAGGGTTCTGGGCTCCTGGCCCCTGGCTGTATAGTTTAGTGTGCTCGCGATTCGCGAAGTGGTTTTGAAGAAGTGCCCATTCCAAGATGGCCCTAACACGACTTCAACTTGAGTCAGCCAAAGCCTGCCCTTTCGATTTCAAAGCGCAAGCGTGCATCCCACAACCCTACATACTAGGGGAGCCCTGCCAGATTTAACGATTTTATTTCCTGCATTTTTCTCGGGGGCCCGTCCTGCGATGCTGAACCAACGACCTGAAACCCCACGTAAGCACTATCACTAGGGTTGAAGATCTTCTGGCAACACAGAACAGGCTTGTACCCAGGCATCAGAAAACACTTTCGTCAAAATGCTTCGTTTGGGGGGCGCGGCTTCGGAAGCGAAATTGGGGTTTGAGGCTTAGGGCGACTTTGGACTGTGGCCGCCTTCTGCACGGGCTGCACATCCTGACGGCATCAAAGGCTTCCGGGTTCGGAGTTTAGGGCAAGGGCTGGCGTAGGGTTTTGCCATGAGACCTGACACATGCCTGAAATGCGGAACCCTCAGCCCCTCGACCCTGAACCGGTGGCTAGGAGGGGAAAGGCAGCGCACTGCCTCCTTGCCGAAGATCAGTCCGCCGATCTGGGTCCTGCAAGGACTGTGGTTGTTTCTGGGATTTCGTATCCTGGAAGCGTTTTGGGGTATATATCTGGTATGAAAGCCCCGCGTTCGTGCGCGGCTCGTGGGTCATGGCTTGATCGTCCACAACTTGCGCACTACCTGGACCCAAACCGGCCTTATGACTAAACGAATTAAGCCCTGGGTTGTAAGCCATGAACCTGAAACCTGTCCAAACCTTTCGGCTCCAAAACCTCCAAAGCTGCACGCGGCGTCCTCGGCTGAAGAGGTCCAAGCATCTGCTTAGCAGACCTGGCGCAAGAGGCCACAAAGAAATAATCGTGGAGTCCCCACAAATGGCTATGATTCCGGATAAGAAGTGGTCAGAATAAGAGAAGGTACCCACGCAGCGGTAGCGGCGGTGCTGGTGGCCGTCGTGATCGTAACAATAGCAGTCGTCGTGGTCGACGTGGTCGACGTGTCGTCGTGTGTTGGTGGTGGAGGGTGACGAGGAAAAAAACAAGAGCAGCAGTGGGACCCGTCGCTATCGTTGTGGACACAGTTGGGCTTGTTGGAGTTAGCACAACGCAGCGGCAGGCGGCTTTGGCAGTCAGTAGCACACTACTAGCACCAGCAGTTGTGATTGTTGAAGTCGTCCGTCGGCGTAAAATCGCGATACAGAAAACCTCCAGCAGTCATCATTAGCTTGTCCTGACATTACTACCGACGAAAGAGTGGTGGAGGCATTGTGGAAATTGGGCTGAACCTCGTCTCTGGCGACATGTTTGGGCCTGGGTTAACAAACTCACGGCTGCGCAGCCCTAATCAATCGAAAGCGCAAGGCAAAGTCTTCGCCAATCTTTCGGGCCTGGGGATCCGGGTAATGAACACCAGCCTTGAAGCAGCCATGCATCTTCAGCCAACACTAGCGGACTCTAGCAGACAAGAGCTGCGGCCTTGCGACACAGGTGGCGGTCAAAATCCGGGCGCCCGCACCCCCCCCCCGGACTTGAGCAGCACGATGCAGTGTTTGCAAGGAGGTTCAGGAGACACAAGTCTAGGGTTCAGGGTAGCAATCTGGCGCGAAGAATATGTATGAGAACCCTACTGCCTAGAATCGAAATCACCTCCTGGTACAATGAAACAAGCGGAAGCCGCGCACGACCACAAAAGCTTGAAATACAGCAGCCAAACAAAATCGAGAAAGAAAGCAAACTCCAACACTTAAACCCTGAACTGAGCGCTCCCCTATATCCTCCTCACTCAGACCTTCGACTCCACAACATCCGGAGACCGCAATCCATTTGCAGCCTAAACAGTTGGAAGGGTGAATTCCGGAATTCCTAGCCCAATGTCTTTCCCCACTCAATGTCTGGGGTTACCTCCTTGAGCCTTGATTGCCCCTTCCAACAACTTAGCATACTGTCCCGAAAACCCCACCAAAACAGCAAACTGAACCTTAAGACCCTGGAACTCAGAAGCTAAACTGAAAACCTACAACCTGCAACGCCAAGAACCCAAAATGGCAACTCCAAGAATCCCAGACCCTCAAACCCCAAAGCCCATAACCCAACAATACTAAATCGCAATTCCTCAACCTTCAACCTGCAGAACCCCAAACCCTACACATTGAAGCCCGAGATGTCTGACAACCCAAAGCGACCAACCCTAAATCCAACAACCATTAAGCAACATATTAATATGCTCATACGCTCTCAGAAATCTGATAACCTCTAAGCTAACTGCCGTAACCCCACCACAAATCACAAGGTAAACAAGCGTCGCCCCTGCTTTCTCTAGCGGCCACGATCCTCACGGGATCCAACTCCTTGCTGTTGTCCTGCAGCAGGCTTCCCTTCGGCCCAGGCAGCTCAAGTCCGAAGACAGCGCCCGGCTGCAAGAAGTGCAGACTTTGATCTTAATGTAGGGGCCTTAATAATTCGAGTACGGTTTTGCGGCCCATTATACGACAGTTATGATAAGGAACCCCCAACATAGTATAGGTAATTATTTAGGCCCCTACAATACGCCTTAGTGTTTAAGGATACTTGACTTGAGGGTTCTTGGGCCCTTGGAATATCGCACTTCTCGGCGGGGTGCCTGAGATGTCAGGAGACGACGAGCTTCTTTGCTGCCTCTCAGGAACCCAGCCTCCGGGCTTTGCCTGCCAGTAGGCATTTTCGAGGATTTAAGGAGTTTCGGGTGTCCGGTCCGGGTTTGCCTACCAGTGTTTCTGTTGCTTTTTGTGGCAATTTTGTTCCTCGTCTTCGCTAGGGTTTAGGGTTGTGGGCTGTTGTCTTCGTATCTGTTAGGGCTCACCGGGTTTGGTAGGGGCTTCACAGTCTTGGGATGGGGTTGCAAAAGCGCTCTGGGACTTTACGGCTTCAGGGCTTTAATTTAAGGAAGCAGGACTGGATGGTCTTAGTCTAGGAGTCTAGGGCTTAGGATTTAAGTGCTTCGGCTCCTCTACCTGAAGGGCCTATCCAGCGCATAGCGGAGCGGATTTAGGGACCTTGCGGGGACCTTATTATTTTGATGTAAATGCGCCATCCTGGCTGGTGGGATAGACGCAAGGGCCATCACGGCTGGCCAGCAGGCCCTTGTTGTAGGCACGGTAGCGCGGCTGCGCTTGCACAAGTATCACAGCTGCATCCTCCATTTGCAAGGGCTACAAAAGGACCCAAACCTTAAACCCGAAATTTTACTCTCTACATCCCTAGACTAGACCCCAAACCCAAGAACCCAAAAGCCAAAACCCAAGAACCCGAAATCCAAAACCTGTGAAGCCTAGAATCGAGATTCCTACCAAGCCTTCCAGCGAAATCCGGGAGAACCCAGAAACCCATCAGCTTTCGAAGACAAAGAAGCTAAGGATTTCCCGACTGAAAAGCCGCAAACCACCTACCCTTTTAATCTATATAAGGAAATCATAATCAGGACCCTATAAACCTAAAACAACATGTTTGTCCCGACAATTCCTGGGGCCCAAGCCAGGGCCTGTCTCCCATTCTGCCGCTTCCTCGCCGGGTGCTTTCAAGGCTTGGTTGGCCGTTTGTTTAGGGCTGCTGTTTTCGGGTTTCAGGGCTTTTGGTTTCGCGCTTTAGGCTGTTGGGGCTGTTGCTTTAGATCTTTCGAGTGTTAATGCTCTTGGTTTGGGAGCTTCGCTAACCTTCGGGGATTTTGGGCCTTCAGAATTTGGCTTGGTAATCCGGCTGGCACGTAGGCCGCATGCCTGGGAACCCCTAACTATAGGCCTATAGGTACTATAGGCCTTATGCTAACCACACTTGCGTTACTCCCTACCATACTTTTTGCGTGGCCCCCATTGCAGTTCAGATCTGTCCGCAGCACTTGCCTTGTGAAGCCTACCGATACCGGGAAGAGTCTGTTGAAGCGCAGTTACAATTCCGATTCGTCCTCATCCTCTCAAGAGCGCCACATGTCAGAAACAGCACCCTCGCATGGTCCTATAACCCCAAAAGCCAAAGAAAACCTGAACCCCACAAACCTGCATGGATTCACAGTTCACGGCTAAAGATGACCAGAAGGCAAACACCTGGCAAGTCAACCCTGTCCCAGTAAGATGCGAGATGCGAAGTATAGGTCTCTTTCTGAGGCATAAAGGAACCCTATTCTAATTATTAAGGCCCCTAAGAACCCTCATAGTAGGCCTTATACTAACCCCTTTAAAGGCAGCCCCCCGTCTGGGCCGCAGACATCGAGGCTTCTCTTCGTTGGCTCGGGTCCTGGATCTCCTCGAATGCCTGCAGGAGACATACAACATGCTCCGAATGGATGATAGGGGAGTTTCCGAAAAGGGGGAACCTAATATAGTACCCTAAGTAGTAGGATCCTTATTATAAGGCCCCCCGACTAAGGTATGCCTAACTTTCGGAAACTCCCATATCATGATAATGATAATGCGCTGCTAAGGTTCGAGTAATGATGGTAACGATAACTAATCATAACTATAACTAATAATGACGACGATGACCATAGTCATGATGGTGACTTGGGATGAGACGGTGACCATGAGGGTGACCCTGATGTTGATGAGCGACAAGAAGCAAGGACGAGGAAAGTATAACGGCCCGAATACTTCGAATAGGGGGCCTTCACAATCAGAACAGGATTTCGGGGCATATTATACCATTTGCATCATGAGTATAGAAGGACAGCAGGGGGTAGTATTGCTACTTACAGTATTCCGACCTCTGTATTGACTGCCATGATTGTGCTGGCGCCGATGACAGTGGTGATAAGCATGACCATCATAGCCAACATCAGCATCATTAGCGTCACAATGAAGACGATGATGAAAAGCAGGAAGGGAAGGAGGAGGAGCACGACGACGACGAGCAAAAGGATGACGGCGATGGTGCGTGATTGGGTTGAAACTCACGCTTGTGGCAGTGGTACAGCATCTAGCGAGCACAGATGCCCAAATTCCCAAACGCAAAAACCGCAAATCGCGAACCCCTAAACCCCACACCCGCAAAAACCCTCGAACACATAACACCTTGAACGACATGCAATCCCAATATGCCCTAAACCCGCCTAGCAACAGGGTGCCCTTGGCGTTCTGCACGATTTCCAGCTCGCCACTAAGCCGTCGTTCTATCCAGTCCTTTCAGGCGGTCTCTCTGCGGGTCCTTGCTTATAAGAAGGCACCATAAAAAGGTGTCCATTAAACGGCTTGGCAAGCAGTGTTCCAAGATTTACTGTCCAGTGACGGCTGTCACAGATCAGTGATTCGGGTTTGGGCTTCAGTGTTTAGAGTGAAGGGCCATGCCGTGAAAACCTTTTCGAAAAGGTGCGGTTGTCTTTCTCGGCTAGTTTGTACTCAGCGCTGGTGGGGGAAGAAGAAGGGGCATTTGCCTGCAAACCGTAGAAGATCCGAAGCCGTAAACCGCAAGACCAGAAAGCACTCAGCCCCAAAATCCTAAACCATTCAGAGAAGTCTTTCACTGACCTTGGACGCTCGAGGCTTGCCCCGCACCGAAAAGAGGCCAAAGCGCGAACTAGGATCTCAAGCCTACAAAGAGCTTGAGTCTTAAAAATGAACATGACAGATTAGGGACTAGGGCTTCATGCCACAACACTGACAGTGACCAACCTGTGAGTTGCCTTCAACATTATAGCAACATAAACGAACACCAACAATTGCGCTTAGCGTCCCCAGCCCTAAACACCCAGTTTACCCAATCGTACACATTGAGTCCTACCACCCAGCCAGCCTTCAAAGCCAGGGTTGGCGGCAGCGTCTGTCGACCTGGTTCCGGTGGGTGGGTGGGCGGGCGGCTGGGTGGGTGCTCTGCTAAAAGGAACTGGAAAGCAAACAGGAATAACCGACGATGTGGCCATGCTAAGCAAGACCCAAAACCATCGCATGTTTCGTTCCCACAATCGACACGGCATAGCAACTCGGGGATAGCGCACCTGCAAAGTTGCCCAACCGGCGCAGTTGAGCGGAGGCGCAGAGAGAGTCGGGTGGACGGGCACACACATCTTCAGAATAGGAAAGAGGCATCGGCTAGACGATAATCATGCAATGACAAAACTCCAGATTCTGCACAAGGAAAGATAGTATGTTTGCTCCATAACCAGCACCCGAAGCACCCAGCTCTTTGCGAACTGAGGGTGCCGCACCGCTTGATGTTTGGATCCAGCATGGCTTTGGACAGGGGCGGACGATCCTTCCGAAAGCAACGGAGGTCACAAAGGGCTTAGGTTGTTTACGACGGGATCTGAGTTTCCGGTGTAAGGGCTCAGGTTTGGGTCTTGAGCTTACCGAGCTGAGGTTGCCTGCAGCACAACCATCAGCTGAAACTGCCCAGGCATGTAGATGCTAGTACTACTAGCAAGTAAGGGGCGATGGCGAATAACCATGACCAGAATAACCGTGTAAACAACGTGACAACTAAACTTTAACTAAACCTAGCAGCAGACATACCAGTGACAACCATGTTGTGCTTCGTGCCAGTTCTATGGCAAACTGTCTTTGGCTTTGCAGTAGTGATGATGACAAAGGAAATCACGGTTGCAGACGTAGTCCAGTAGCAGTAACAGTAGGAGTAGTAGGAGTAGTAGGAGTAGTAGGAGTAGTAGGAGTAGTAGGAGTAGTAGGAGTAGTAGGAGTAGTAGGAGTAGTAGGAGTAGTAGTAGTAGTAGTAGTAGCAATAGTAGCAATAGTAGTAGCAGTATGAGGAGTCGTAGTACTATAAATACTAGTACTAGCACTAGTAGTACTAGTAATGGTACTAGGAGTGGGACTAGGACTAGCACGAGTACTCGTACTCGTACTAGTACTGGTAGTCGCAGGAGCAGCAGTAGTACTAGTCAGTAGTAGCAGCAGTAGCGGTAGCAGTGGCAGTAGTAGCAGGGGCAGGGGAAGCAGTAGTAGTAGGTAGTAGTAGTACGGGCAGAGGCGTAGGTTTGCCCGCGCCTCTTTGGCTGCATCCACAGCCGAGTCTGTTTTGCGTGGCAGGCGCGGTACCTGCGACGGGTCCTCCCGATCTTGTCGCTGCGAAACTTTTGCGCAAACTCCGGAGTTGAAGCTGCGAAGGGCTTGTGGTTTCTGTGCTGCAGTAGCTATCCCCTAAGAAGGGCAGAGTTTTCAGGGAAGATTGTGCCGGAGAGCTGGTTGCGCACAAAAGCTGCCTATTGCTACTTCTCGACCTGATCTTCTGCCAGTCCGAGCCAGGAAATGCTGTTCACAGCATAAACCTGCGTGGGTGAAAGCTTCAAAACTCCGGATTCCAGCGCACGTCGATAAGTTGCATGCGCCTGCCGCAGTTGATGCCAAGTCAGGCAGGCTCTAAACCAGCTTAAAACAAAGACCCAAACGCGGCACCCAAAAAGAGTAAGGATCTGAAAGCCCTGAAGGCCAAACCTGAAGTCTGGAATCTTAAATTTCAAGCCAAAGAAGACTGACACATTTCTGGGGCAACGGTGCCTGAAGTACTCTTCGCAAGCCCGGCTGTCGAAGCAGAGCGGCTGCACTGAGAGCACGATATGAGGAAAGCTTGTCTCTCTGCGCGCGGATGCCACCAGATCTCCTGGAATCAACAACCGAGCAAAAAGCGAAGCTGTTCAAACCGAGAAATGAAGCTGCGGCTTGGTCGCCTTGTGCACGCTTCTACTCGAAAGACCCGGTCCTCAGCGTCGTTTTAATGTTGCCAAGCAATCCTTCTGCACAGTTGTCACCAGCAGCCATGATGTAGTCTCGCCCGGACTTCTTGGCGGTTTTTTTCGTCAGCGTCCTCTTCTTCGTCTCAGTCTGGCAAGTAGAGGCCGGCAACTTGGCTGTGGGCATGAAAAGCTTCTGTGCATGCCTCACCCCAGGTAGCAATGGCTTCTGCAAGGCAGCCGCGGCAGCCTTGAAGGCTTGGCCACCATCAGGCGCGACAATGCACCCACGACGGATCTGCTTTTGCATGGGGCACAAGACTTCGTCCAGAGACTCGGGTGGCATGCCGCGCTTGCCCGGTGACTGACTTGGTTGAAGAGGAGTTGCCGTCCATTCCTTGCTTTTGCGTCCCTTCAAGACCAACGTCCTGTGTCCAGATATTGTGTGATTGTTAAGTTGACTGTTTGGGAATTCAATGGTGACTAGTAACTAGGCGGGCTCGGGCGTAGAAGGCTAAAACTTCAGCTTCTATGCACGGCCCGCGGGAATCAGGGCTAAGATTGAAGCCGAAAGAATATTATTCCGCAACTGCTTACTCAGATGTTTTTGACCATCACTCCATAACCAGGACGCTTCAACCCGAGCATCCACCCGAGATACGACTAGCGCAACTTCTTTCAGTCTCAAGGTCCTGCCCACGTGCGTGCGAGCGGATCCATCTTCCGTCGCCCGCTTCCCGAAGCGCGCGCTGTCTGGCTCCACGATGTCGTACTCGAAGCGGACCTGCTGCGAGTGCTGCATTTCGCTGTATGCCAAAGCGATAACATGCAGCTGTCTGTATCGCTGCACTTTTTTGTGCACTGTGAGCAGATTCTCGCCCGGCTCGCGGATGAGATGAGCTGTCTGATCTGCCCCGGCTTGACGGCTGAATGGATGACACCGCGTACACTATGCTGCCTTCCGTTTGTCTCGCACTTACACTAAGCTGGCTTCCCAGTAGATGTGAAAAATAAAATGCATAGGATGATTGTGTATCTGTATCTGTATCTGTCTATATGTCTATATGTCCATATGTCCATATGTCTCTATGTCTCTATGTCTCTATGTCTCTATGTCTCTATGTCTGTATGTCTCTATGTCTATATGTCTATATGTCTATATGTCTGTATGTCTGTATGTCTATATGTCTATGTCTATGTATATGTATATGTATACGTATATGTATATGTATGTGTATGTGTGTATGCAGATGCAGATGCAGATGCATCTGTGTACTTGTATATGTATATGTATATGTATATATGTATATGTATATATGTATATGTATATATGTATATGTATATATGTATATGTATATATGTATATGTATATACATATATGTATATACATATATGTATATACATATATGTATATACGTATATGTATATACGTATATGTATATACGTATATGTATATGTATATGTATATGTATATGTGCATGCCTATCTTTATGTCTATGCCTATGTATACGCATGTGTATGTCTACATGTACGTGTCTGTGCATGTGTATTGCGCAGTATTGAACCCTTGCCGAAATTAGGCTCCTGGCTGGATATTGCTTCAACTTCAGCACTGGGAAGATATCACATAGGTGTTCGGGCGGAGATGAGTGCTGGAGGGAAGTGCTGAGAGCGGTTTCGCTGGCTTCCGTAAAGGGAGCGTGGGATAAGAAAATTTCTTTTCAAGACGCAGTCTTATACCAAAATGGCCACGGACATGAACATGTTCGTGTATGTCGCCACTTTAGATCCCAAGTGCCGGAGTGAAGGAATGAAAGCGGAGTGTTGTCACTTCGCACAGCTCACCGGCTCGTGTGCTACACTGAGTGGCTTTCAAACGGATGTTGAATTCCTGGTTCTTCCGTACTGCTGACAAGAAGGCAAACACCAATGCTTCGATGTACTGTTCGTGTGTTGCTGCTGTTGCGAAGGCAGCATGATCGCTGATGTTCAGTTTCGTCGAGAGACGGCAAAGGGTTTGCAATACTACGCAATACTCGTACACACATGTGCGTTTTACATGTATTGCGCAACACATGGTCGCTTTGGACAGGGTCCCCTCTCTCTTGTTGCCTGCCTTCATGCCGTAGCACCACGCGGTTCTGACGAAGGCTGCGAGGTCCTTGTCGCATCCAGATGCTGCTGTCGGGCCGAAAGGCGTGAAGGCATCGTCCACATTGCTCAGCCTGGCACGCGTCGGGCACGCACGCCCGCCGGAGCAGCGGAGGGAGCTACTTCGGCTGTCTGCGGATTCCACGCGGCTGCTGCAAGACCAACACATGATCACGGGCCGCTGTGCCTTCGTGCGCAGCACGCCTTCGGCTAGCAGCAGTGACTTCAGGGCCTTGTCGCTGCAGCGCACGATCTCGGGGTAGGAGAGCTCCTCGTGCAACTCTTTCAAGGCCACGGACTGCTTCGGAGCTGTGGTCGGCGCATATTGTATATTATGCCGTTTGAAGTTTGAATTCTTGGTCTTGAGGTCTTGCAGCTGCTGGTCCTTCTTGATCTTCTTGCGGTTCCCAAGTTTGCTCTTGGGTTTGATTTTGAGGCCTCCTTTGCCCATGGTCACGGTGGCGTGTACTCAAGAGGCTGGCGACGAGGTGCTCTGGGAGGTGTCTCCGGGTCTAAGAAGCCGCCGAGCTCCTGCACGTCCACCTCCGCCGGGTCTAACTGAGTGGGTGCTGGCGACGGAGCTTGTGGTGGCGGCATCGAGTCCTTGTAAGAGCCTGCAGGGCATTCCAACATGAAAGTCTTCATGACTTCTTTATGGTGATCTTGAAAGCTCTAAAGACAATACTCCAAGGACTGAGGTCGTAGTCGGCTTACCGTGGAAAGCTGACATATGCGTACTATGCGCTGCCATTGCCTCGTGAGTGTTGGTTCGTGCTGCACAAGGCTACACCACTGCAGGCGTGTGCGGTCCTCAACCGAAAGACAGGACAGCACGTTGAGCTGCACCGCTAACGGCCACGTGCGAAAGTCAGAGGGAACTTGCGGGTACAGAATCATTGAGCCAAACTTGCCATATTCCGGTGCGTCACTGCAGCACTGGCTCCCCTATGCCCAAAGACCAGAAGTCGAGGCAGAAGCAAGAGCTCGCACACCGAAGAAAATTGGAGGGTTTTTAAGTTCTCGGGGGTTTTGTTCATTCTCACCATCTTCATCGTCACCACCATCAGAGCAACGGAAGACCCTGGCACCATCATCAGACATCATCATCAGAGGAAGACGTGTTGGTACTGTTTTGACCTCACATGCGCATGGTGTTGATGCTGACGATGATCTTGCAGAAGATTTTCTTGATGATGCGGGTGAGATCGTGGACCAGACAGTGTTGATGCGCTCTAGAAACTCTAGAAAGAAAATGACATAAGACACAACCCGTGGAATCCAACGACGCACCCGCACCCTAAGCCCTGAATCCTGAATGCGGATCCCTAATTGCCCAATTGCCGTGGGCAAACCTGTACTCCTGCGCGTAGTAGTAGTAGTAGTAGTAGTATAGTAGTAGTAGTAGTAGTAGTAGGTAGTAGGTAGTAGGTAGTAGGTAGTAGGTAGTAGGTAGTAGGTAGTAGGTAGTAGGTAGTAGGTAGTAGGTAGTAGGTAGTAGGTAGTAGGTAGCAGGTAGTAGGTACAGGTACTAGGTACTAGGTACTAGGTACTAGGTAGTCGGTAGTAGGTAGTAGGTAGTAGGTAGTAGGTAGTAGGTAGTAGGTAGTAGGAGTAGGTAGTAGTAGTAGTAGTAGTAGTGGTAGTGGTAGTGGTAGTAGTAGTAGTAGTAGTAGTGGTAGGTAGTAGTCGTAGTAGTAGTAGTAGTGGTAGGTAGTGGTAGTGGTAGTAGTAGTAGTGGTAGGTAGTGGTAGTAGTAGAAGTAGCAGTAGTAGTAGTAGTAGTAGCAGGAGTAGTAGTAGTAGTAGTAGTAGTGGTAGTAGTAGTAGTAGTAGCAGTAGTAATAGGCAGTAGTAGTAGTAGTAGTAGTAGGAGTCGTAGTAGCAGTAGTAGTAGTAGTAGCAGTAGTAGTAGTAGTAGCTAACCCCGCCTCCAGGCGCCTGGTGTTAACCTCTGTTTTTCTGCGTTTTTGGGCGTTTTGGGCGTTTTGCTGTTGTGCCGGGGGGTGGGTGGGGGGGGGGGGGCAATAACGACATGGTTGACCGCAAGCTGTTGTACAAAGAGCAAAAAATGCTGTAAATACCAGTGTTTTGGGCATCATCGCCAAAGGCAGTGACATGAACGTTAACCTGACCATCTTCTTCATCATCCTCATAATCATCATCCTTATCATCATCATCACCATAAGCCCGAGCAACTAGTTCGTTGGAAGTTGGCTTAACTACAATTTCTAAAAAATACTAAAAACCCAGCATTTTACACAGTAGCAGCAGTAGTGGTAGCAACAACGGTGGCAACTCGAGTGCAAGCAACTCAGGCAACAATGGCAATAGTGGGAAAACACTACACAATGCTGGTAGTCCTGATGTAACAGCAGTCAGTAGCGATAGTTTGGGACTTGCAATTATGACCGTGAGAGTGGTAGTCATCGTCACGTAGCAACGATGGCAGCAGCCGCAATACAAATCAAGCAAGTGCAACCCAGCAATGGAACACTTCAAACTGAAATGATACTGATCCTACAAAAATGAGAATGATGACGGAGACAATGCGCAACTTTAGCAGTATAGTGATGCAGCTGCTGCTAAATCAACCAACTCAAGTCATGGTGAAGCAGAAGGCATCCACAGCATCCTCTCCTCAGAGGAGGACGCCCTCCCTTGATCTTTCTGCATCCGAGTTGTTAGCCGTCCAACCGGCATTAAGCCCAGCTCTCCTCGCCGGTCCAGTGTTCCATGAAGGTCAGAATGGCATCGCGAAGTTCCTCCTGGCAAGGCTGAAGCACGATGCACTGAGGTCCCACATTTCAGATAATCTAGTGTTTTGGTGTCATTCGGTAAAGTTGAAACTCACGGTGCAACTGCAACAGTGTTGTCGGGAAGAAGGCTAGTATCGAAAGCCTGTCATCCACCTATCCTGTCTGCACAAACTCAGTCGACTCAGAGCAGTATCAGGGCAGATAGACTGCACATGCTATACATTGAACCATTGCGCAGCTGGCACAAGCCCGGCAAAGGAAGAAGAAACAGCGCTTGTTGCCGCAACAACATCACCAACCAAAGCAGCGACAGCGCCAAGAAACGACCAGAGCATCGAGGGAAAAAGACGCTTCACCGAAACCAAAACTTTAGCCCCAAACCCGAAGCTCGACGACAAGCCTACACAGTCACCATCCTCAAACCACTTTAGAACCACAAAGCTCGAAATATTCCTGAACCCTAAACCCTATTTCTGTCCCCAAATAATTACCCTTACTATTACTACTAGTATTACTATTATTACTATTATTACTACATTACTATTATTACTATTATTACTATATTACTATTATTACTATTATTACTATTATTACTATTATTACCATTATTACTGTTATTACTCTTATTACTATTATTACTATTATTATTAGTATTATTACTATTATTACTACTATTACTATTATCACTATTATTACCATTATTGCTATTACTACTATTGTCACTATTATTACTATTATTACCATTATTACTGTTATTACTCTTATTACTATTACTACTATTACTACTATTATTACTATTACTACTATTATTACTAGTATTACTATTGCTATTCCTATTCTGTCCCCAAGCCCTGGCCTCGCCATCTGTGAGGGTCTCCACTGGAAGGCTCTGGAAAAAGCTTTCCGTCGTCCGCTTGTGGTCTGGAAGCCGATGGAGAGGGTTTAGCCCCTATAAAGTCACAGTATACTGTACTATGTAGAGTTATGTTATAGAATATTATACAACATCGCGAAAAAAGTTTCGACATACGGAAGGTCTAACCCGTATGCCCTAAACATATACCGCGGAGAAGCGGAGTGGCCGCAGGTCCGTTTTATGTGGCCAGCGTGGGGGAGTAGTTAATTTCCTGTAAATAAATTATACTACTATAATGTTCTCGGCGGAGAGCTTCTGGGATCTTGCGGAGGAATCTAAGGGGGAAAGAGGGTTGTAGTGTCTCATGTGTTGACTTCGAGGCCATGTGGCGAACCTTCGTCCTGCGGTAGTTTCTTGGTTCCGCAGTTACCGAGAATACCGAGAAGCGATGGAAGTGTCAGGTTTTGGGGTGTTTCAGGGCTTTGAATTCAGGATTTTGGTGGGGCCCGTATTTCCTAACCCTAAACTCAATAAATCCTGACCCTTCAGGATTTTGGTGGGACCGCTATGCGTCATAACCCTAAAGTCAATCAACCCTAGCCCGTAGGAAATAATACCTTGTCTGAACATGAGCTATTAGTGAATTGCTAGTTGCAGAATTGTCAAACAACAATTTGTGGACCCTTTGAACCAAAAAGGGAGAGTTGGGAATCAGGGATTCCGCTGCCTTGTGTGCCAAGGTCATGTCGTGCGGCAAGCTCGAAACCAATGAATCACTCGGTAGTGCAATTTCGATTCAGATTTCGGCAAAGCATGAGCCTACATCTTGTAGTTTCCCAACACTTCAACTTGTAATTCGCCAAGAATAACTTGCACCTCAACCCTGCAAGCGAAACAAAATCCTGCAGGGCAGCACACTGAGGCAGAACCGCCCCGCCACGCTGAGGATGCAAAAGCAAGTGACGGATGGCCAAGAGACAGGGAAGTATCATGCAGAAGACCGAAACCCAACAGCAAATAGACTGAAGGGCCAATGTCCAAGTAGACCTAGCAAAAATTTGCATGCCACACCTACTAACAAGGAACAAAATAAGGCCCCATAAGAACCCCGAACCCTCAGAAAGCCAGTGTGGCCTTGCGCGATGTCGCCATTCTGGGCTTTGGCCTTACCAGCTTTGCCTTTGCCTTTGCCTTTTGCCATGTTGCCTGAGCACACATCTGAGTTTGGGTCAGGCTTCAGGAAATCTGTTCCGGGAGAATCAAAGCAATCTTCGTGTTTATGGTTTATGATTTCCATTTTTATGTTTCTTGTGCACAGTAGTTGCGAAGCACTCGGACATTGAGTCGTTCTTGTCTCGCCAGGTTTGCGCATGCATGCAGCGATCGCGTGCAAGGACAGAAACTGCATCGCCGACCAAAAGAGCCGCAGTACCTTATGATGGGGTCCTTATAATAAGGATCCTACTACTTAGGGTACTATATTAGGGTCCCCTATTTTCGGAAACTACCAGGTCAGGGACCCACAACATCGCAACCTAGCCGACGTCATAAGGTATTCACGCGCTCCTGGAGATACCCTAAACCCTAAACCCTCCAAATCCTCCAAGACCCGCCCTGCGCGGCAGAGAAAGCGCTAATTTGGAGATCCTAAAACCCGAAAAACCTGTCCAAAACCTTCCAAAAGCTACTTGTTTTGTCGGGTTTTTCGATTCCATATTGGGTTTTGTAACAAGAACTAGAACAAGGTAGGTTCTGGTAGTCCAAGGTAAACCCTGTAATACCTTTTCAGCCACGTCAAACAAAGCAGGAGCCCCGGCGCGGAGGTGACTCCTCAGGAGGAGGCTCCTCCTGCATAGAGGCGAAGGTGACATCCCGTCGTGAGAGGTGCAGCCAGCATGAATTTTCAGGATCCAAGATGTAGGACTTAAGGGCGTTTAGGGTTTTGTGGGTTCGGGGGTTAAGGGTTTCAGGTTTGGGAATTTGGGAAGCATTTTCAGGGATGCTGCGGTCTTCGCAGAACGGCCACTAGATTTAAGATGATAACTACCCGCTCGTCGCGTTAGACGAACTTGACAGCATATTCTACGGTTCTACACAGAGGGAGTGGCGGGTTGCAGGGTTTACCAGCTTCTTCTTTGACTTTCTGGCTCTTCCGGGTTTAGGGCTTGCCCTATTCACATTCCCCAGCAAAGCATGCTCCGACAAGCAAAGAAACAAAAGGTCAACGGACCCAGGCCCAGAGTTTCGTGATTTAGACAGAGTTCAGGCTTTGTGGGTTTTGTTCTGGTCAGGTTCTATAGCTTTTAGAGTTCAGGGGTTACGGCGCAACACACCTGGACCTGGACCCTAAACTCCAAGATCCTAAGAGGGTCCTCCTCAGCATTGCGGGATCGCACTTGCTCGTCCTCCGTTACTTCAACCTCCGGAGTCTTGCATCAGGGTTTGGAGGTTGCTGTATAAAGGGTTCTTCGAAGGGTTCTACAACGGGTTCTTTAAGTGCTCCAGAAGGACTTTAGGGTTTTTTGGTCGAGGACTTGTGTAAAGTTTTGGGTTTGGGGTGTCGGGCTTGAGGTTTGGAGCTTTTGGGTCTTGGGTGTGGGTTTGGGGCTTAGGGCTTGGGGCTGTGCAAGCAAGTTGTAAGTCCTTCAGGGCCTGGGACGCTCCGGCGCACGAGCTTTTAAGAGGCCAAAGCTGCAACACCGAAAACACGACCTTGTTTCAAGATTCGATCCTAAATCCTAAAGACTTGACACCTGTACCCCAGAAGCCTGACATAAACCCCATCAAAACCATCCCTGAACCTATGAAGACCCTAGACCCTTAAACCCTGTTGAGGGGATTTTCAAGCACCTGGTAGAATCCAGACATAAACCTTACAGAAACCATGTGGGAACCGTGGGAGAGGCAGTCCTCACCACCGATTCGGCGGTCTATCCAATCACGCAGCGGCACCTCCGTCGAGTGCCGGTCGAGGTTTTTGCGTGTTTCGGATTATGCAGCTTCAGAAGAAATACGGTTGTGCCCCGGCCGCAACCCCCTCATGGTGGCTATCCCCCGCCCAACTTGTCGAATGCCTTCAGCTTGGGAGTTTAGTTCCCCTCCCCCTGAGGAATGGTTTTAGGCCTTCCCTCAAGGTTCCGCGTGTGGTCATCCCGCCTCCGTTTGTGCGGAGCTGCTACTACTACCACCACCACCACCACCGCCAGTACGACCACCACCACGACCACGACCACTACCACTGCCACTGCCACTGCCACTACGACTACTACTGCTACTGCTACTGCTACTGCTACTGCTACTTTGCTTATCCCGAACCTTAAGCCCTAAACTTAACCCTAAGGCCGGAACTCGAACTCTCAAGCATAAGCCCTAAGGTTGAGGAAGCGCTAAACCCTGGAGCCACCTCATCCGGAAGAAACTTCCGCTTGACCGCCAGCACCTTCGGGGTGTGACCTCACTGTGCATGGCATGAGGGCCCTGATTCCTATTTTGGGGGCTTTGACGGAGCTACCCGAAACGAGAAGGACACAGGAGTCTTAGGCGAAGACTACTGCAGAATTCACTATGCTTGTGCGTGTATTGCTGTTTCTTGCACTACAAGCAGACTTTTGGAGCTCATTGCCTCCACCCTTCCCCTCCTTGCTACGGCGTTCTGTGCCCTCGAGCCTGGTCTCACACTGGCATCCGTACTTATATCGGACAACGGTCGCCCAGTAATGCTGCAGGCTGACCCTAAACTCCTAAAGCACTCAGACCCGAAACGCGAAACTAGCAGAATCCTAAAACCACCAAACCCCAATGCGGCAGCTTTAAATTTTGAAACCCCCAGACCCTAAAACCCTCACAACCGCACACCCCGAGCCAAAGACTTCAGCGTCCAATACCGAACCCGGACTGAGCCAGTGTCCCTAAAGCCCAAAAGCCTCACTTTAAGCCTGTATGTTTTTGATGCCCCGTAAAAGAAGCCAGACAACATTTAAGAACCGAATCTCCTAGAAACCGCACGGAAAGCTCTGAATCGCGAAACTCCAAAGCCTTAAACCCCAAACCTTAGCCCCTATAGTTAAACCTCGTAGTACCCCTTTTGATAACCTTGTAGCAGCCCGTATAGTAACCGTATAACTTTAAGGCAAACGCTCACGTGGCGCAAAGGCATTGGACTTGACGACACCAACTCGAGCACCTCGCAGCTACCGGGTGGCAATAAGGATTCCACAGGGGACTTGTTTACAGTGCTTTTGGGTCCCGTTTGGGGCTTCTTTAAAAAGGCTCCAAAAGGGTTCCTGCCAGGGCTCTATGGCATCTATGGTGTAGGCATACTGGTTTGCCGGGCCTGAGGGGTTTTCAAAGTGCCATAAGGATCTTAGGAACCCCAATCCTAACCCCCCAACATCTGAATCTGGTGAGTGTTGGGCCATTATTCTGCCTACTTTCGGGGGTTTGGGAATAGTATATGTAGCAGTTCATTTCAGAATAGTGGCAGTATGAAGTACGTAGTCTTCTATTGGCACTGTCACATGCAAAAGTCTGCTACTGGTATTTGACGATTGCTGTCACAGCATGTCATGATATCATCCTAACCCACGTTGGGTGGGCCGGCGCGCTCCTAAAGCCCAAACCCCTAAACCCCTAGCCCTAAATTCCTAGCCCTAAACCCCTAAAGCCCTAAATCCCTACACCCCGACACCCCAAACCCCTAAAACCCTCAACCGCGAAACCCTAAACCCCTAAACCCCTAAATCCCCAAACCCCAAAACCCTCAACCCCTAAATCCCCAAACCCCTAAACCCCAAAACTCCCCTAAACCCCTAAACCCCAAAGCACCAACACCGGGGTTCCAACTTTCTCCCTGAGCTCGAGTTCCTGATGCTCTCAGGAATGCCAGCTCTGGGACTGCACGGTTTAGGGATTCTTTAAGGGGGTTCTATAGAAGGGTTCCTTTACGGTTTGCGATAAGGGGTACTATAGGGAGGTATTAGGGTGTGAGGGTGTCGTGCAGAATGTGTTAACATGTTGGGATTTAAGACCGTTCTTATTTGAAGCACACGCTAAAAGTGCAGCTTTACATACCCCAAGCCGCCCCTTGCGCCATTAACCGGTACAAAGATGGGAACCATCTGTGGCGCGGAGATTAGGAATGGCCCGAGTGGGTGTCTTTGTTCCAAGGAAACAAACCTCTGAAGATCAAGAGGACGCTTGGATTCTTGGTCTCTGTGTTTGTTTTCGGGAGGCTTCGAGTAACCTCAGTCAGGCTCTTGACCCTGAGGATCTGTGAGGGTTCGAACTTTGGGGTCTCGGGGTTCCGGACTTAGGACGTGAAGGTGTTCATGGAAATGGAGGCCTTGAACTACAAATCCCTGCAATCCGGCCCTAAACTCGAAACCCTGAACCCCAGGTACAGCCTCATCGGTCAGCGCATCCTGTGGCAGCTCATCCAAGATTGCGCTGACGTCCTGCACCAGCTGCGTCTTTCGTTTTCAAGGCGTGCGATTTAATTTGTTCGCATAGGGCCTTAGTATTCCACTGTAATTCTAATAAGGAGCCCCCACAATAGTATTGGTAATTATTTGGGCCCCTATATTGATTAAACCACAAGGGCCCGCCTGAAGCGCCGGATAGAGAATCTGGATAGGAAGCAGAATTGAAATTTGAAGCCTGGACCCCAAACCCAAACCGGCTCACGAGAATCCTTGTTGAGTTTTTGTGGTGAAGAGCCCACATCGCTTTAAAGGTGTTATAAGGGCTAGTATCAGGGTTCTGTAAATGGTCCTATACAGGGTTGTACAAGGAAATTTAGAATTTGGGATTTCACGGTAATCACGATCTGACCTTCCGGAATAGACTCATAAACTATGCTGAATATGTGAAAGCATGACCAGTGCTCAAAAAGGATATGAACATTTGTAGGCGAGTGATAGTTAGAGCAGGGTTTGAGGCTCCCTTCACTTCAAACCCGCAACCCTACTAAGCCTGAAACATCCTGAAACTCCACACTCCACACTACAGCTTAGGCCGCATGCCTTTAACTCCCGAAACAGAAACCGTGGTCCTGCGCTGGTTCAGGCTCGGCACCTTCCGCCGGACCTGTCGATATCTGCAAAAACCTGTATGTCTGCGTGCATGTGCGCATGAGGATGTGTGCCTCCGCATGTTTCTGTAGATGTACATATTGCATATGTATTTCAGGATCCGTGTATTTGATTACCTAGCCGCTCATCATCTCAATCATCTCCTCTAGCGTCTCTACAAGGTCCAGCATCAACCGTCATCTCATGGTGGCAGCTTGTTTCGTCGTTGTTGAAGGTTCTGGCCTCTCGCAACTGATCTCGAACGTTACTGTTAAGGGCAAGGGCCCTTCTGGCCATGTTCCTTCTTCTACGATCGCTAAGCCCTCAAAGCCCTGAGGCCTGAACTCCTACAACCCAAAAGCCCCAAATGAAAGGAAGGGCTCAGGATTCTGGGCCATGGGCGTGCGGAACCTGCACCTGCCCTGTGCAAGCCAGGGGTCTCAGGATTTGGGCTTTTTGGGTGGGTTCTGGGGGTGTGGGGACCCTGCAAATTCATGTCGGATGCCGACGCTCCGCAGAGATGTTCGGAGGGCATCCGTGATATCAGCACATCATGGGGTCTTGATTTATATAAGAAGTTTCAGTTTCCAAGTAAGAAGAGTCCAGCACAAAATAGCACAGACAGCCGGAATACACCCGGCGAGCAGTATATGTCGCAGATTCCTATTCAAGCTGTTGCGTCCCAGACCCTCCACCCTATAAGGACTACAAAAAGGGATCTATAAGGGTGCTATAAGGGAGTTTCCGAAAATAGGGGACCCAAATATAGTAGCCTAAACCAAACCCCTAAGCTTCCGAATCTACTGGAGGCTCAGCCCTGAACCCTCAGCCGTAACCGTGAATCCTAAGACTGGCAAAAATCGCACCTTGTTTTGGGATCCTTAGAATGAGGATCCTACTACTGTATTTAGTATTTAGGCTGCTATATCAGGGTCCCCTATTTTCGGATCAAGCCCAGGGCCCAGCCCCTTAGCCGCCGACTCCGCAGCAAGATTTCGAGCTGCCCCTTCCTTAGACGACTGGAATGCGGATGCTCAAGTCCTAGCTGAACAGGTCTAAGTAGGATTTGACTATTTTGAGGCTTATGGCCTCAGGGTTAGGGTTCAGCAGACTCAGATGGGCTTTTGAGTTTCGGGAAGCTTTGCTCTGCAGGCTTCAGTGCTTAAAGTGGCTTAAAGCTGACTATGGTTGGCAGAGCGTAGCCAACAAGCTTCATGTTAACATAATAAAATCTGTACATACATACATACATACATATACATGCGACTATGTTGCATGTGCACTGGCTCTGACTCCGTAAAGTCATCGCCGGCGCAATTGGCACCAGCAGCCGTCTAGAAGTCGCACATCGTGCCGCCCATCTAAGGGAGGCACGTGAAACGACTCGAGAATCCAGTTTCAACAAAAGAAGCGCCATTCGTCTTAAATCCTGCTCGAAGGCTGCTGATGCCGCTTCAAGATCGTCACAGCTTGGCTTGACAGATACGTTCCGTCCCTCCATTGTCCTAAAGCCCGCAAACCCCTAAACCGCACAATCTGACCTGCAAGCCCAGGATGTGTATGGCGAGAGGTTTGAGGACTCTGCTTAACCCTCACAGACTTAACACCCTAAATTTAAACCCTGATCCAGTGGCAAATGCCGCAATGCTTTCGATCTGCGGATTACGGCTGTTCCCTTGGCCTAACAAGCTCCTTTGGCAAGCACTACTTCGATGACTGTCCGTGTATAATCAGAAAGGCTTCAGCGAATCTATGCGCGTCTACAGATACCAGATAAATCAAAAAAGAACTACGGTAAATACATAGTGCACCTGTACAATTCCCGAAGCTCTTGCCATTTCCCCCTGCTGCCGTGCATCTGATTGCTTCGTATCTCGATCTCGCCACCTATCCTGGCTTCCACCCACTCCTGCCAGTCTCGATGCTCTTGTAAGAATCTGAGACGGTGCCCAGAACGGTAACCCTATGTCTCACGGCTGGCCTTAAACACTAAGACCGTCTACAACCTAAAATCCCAGACCCTATCCGTTCTTCTCCTTATGAGACCTTTCGAAAGAGGCACCTAGCTGCCCGGCAGCACAGTAGCAGACACGGGGAATCGCACTTAAAGAACCGGGTGGCTTAGTACACACACAGTTTTTGTTGGCCAGAGTTTAAATGGTTTTTGGGTCATGATCAGTTAATAAGGACTTGAAGACTAGCCATATGAAAGCAGAGGGTGAAAAGTACTTTCTGATCCTGGTATAACTCAACAAAAAGGGCTCGGCATATGCAAACCTTAAGCGAATTGGAATGGGCGGCATGGGTTCTGGTAAGCCTGAGAGGGAGTCTCAGACATAAAGGATCCGGCAATTAACCGATAATTAATAACCATAAGCATCGGAGCGTTCATATGAGGACTTGTTGGACTCCAAAAGAAGGACCCGGAATGTTGAAGAACCCCGTAACCCCTTAAACCCTGATAAAGCTATATCCTGAACCTCCTCAGCCCTAAAATACAGCCTCCTGGAAAACCATAAAACTCTAATGAAACCCTCCCGAGCCATTCCGACACCTGCTTAAAGCCCTATATACTTGCAGCCCTACTTCCTAATCCCAACCGACCCCTAAACCCAAAATCTTCAACCTAACCCCCATACCCGAGACTCTCAGTCCTAAAACCTAAGTCCTGAATCCTGCCCAATTTGCTTTACCCGTATACCCGAAACCCAATCCCAAACCCTAAACCCCCAAACCCTAATATAGGGGCCTTGATAATTTGAATATGGTCTCGGGGCCCATTAATGCTTTAAGTATAATAAGGAACCCCCCCAAAATAGTATCGCCCCTACCCTAACCCCAAATCGGCCCCATCGGTCCTGAAGAGTGACGGTGGTGGGCAGGAGCTTCTGCCGCAGCTTGAGGATCTGGGGGTTCAGCGCGACCTTGGAAGTCAAAGCTTGCTTTATTTTATGCGGGGTTTAGGGTTTAGGGGTTTAGGGTTTAGAGGTTTAGGGTTTAGGGGTGGGTTTAGGGTTAAGGGTTTAGGGGTTCAGGGTTTAGGGTTTTACGGGGTTACTAAGTACTATCTGAATCAAGGCTACCGTGATAGGGGGAGGAGTTTCGGGTTTAGGGTTTAATTGAGGGATACTATAGGGGTCGCTATGTAGGGCTTGACTGGTGTGTCTCTCTGCTCTTTCTGCATGAAGCCTCAGGTCGCTGCATCCGTGAGCAAAGGCGAAGCACTGCCGCCTTTCCCTTTGCCGCTGCCAGGCCTTCGGAAGTTCAGGGTTTAGGATTACTGCAAGGTTTCGTTTTGAGGTTGTTTTCCTTGAGGGTATAGGGTTTCGGGTGGCCTTGGGGAGTACATCGCAAAAGGCTCCGCACTGACATGGGAGTTTCAGCTCACAGTGGGGCCCTAGTCCAGACCCTGACTAGGGATCCTATACTCAAACATCGTTTTCAATGCAATCTCAGAAAAAGGTATAAAGAACACACAAGACTCTTCGACACAATCTCAACCCTATCGAATCCCTATACGAATCCAAAACCCTAGTACAGGAAGGCATAAAGGAAGGCAGAAACCAGTAGACTAGGCTCTTCTGGGGGCTTTGTACTACGATCAGCCTAAGGAAAAAAAACATTACTGGGTCTAATGGTGTGAGCGTTTTGAGGGTTTCTTTGGGGGTTTGGGGTTGTATAGGTGTTCATGTCACTGTTCGATAAAGCCTCAGTAACTCCCATAATCGCCCCTAAAGGAACCTGCCTAGCTGCCCTACTAGTAGAGGGAACCCTTACAGAATCAGCACCGCAGCCAAAGCCCTAGAAGACCACAGCTCCGAAATCTTCGGGTCGAGTACCGTCGGCTATTTTAGAGTTTATAGGATTCTTGATCCGGGTTCTTATAGAGTTGTGAAGGGCTTTTTGTAGGGCTGTCTGGGACGTTGTAGGAACCTTAACTAGGGTTCTTTACCTTGGGTTCTTTTGAAGGGTTTCAAGGCCTGCTTCGGGCGTTCTCTGATAAGACTCTGCAGCGACTGCAGGGTCTTTGGGGATGTAGAGTTACCGGGTTTAGGGTTTCACGTTTAGCAATCCAAAGATAGGAAGACAAAACTAGCACCCCACACACACACACAGAGACAGACACAGACAGAGACAGAGACAGACAGAGCGCTTCACACAACCCCCATCAGACCATAGACCTAATATCAATCAAGAGCCGCCTCCACGACTCAATCCAGAAAAGAAGAGCTTCGCGCAATGCGACCTCGTCGCCTTCGTAGTGAGTCGAGGATATGTTGGAAGGAATCCGCACGATCACTAACCAGGATATCGGTGTCCAAACAACAACCATAATCTCAACTTGCAGCCGAGACAAACCATAACGCAACGAGTTGATGTGTCTCTTCAGTCGGACTCCATGTCCGGTCCCTGAAGGCAAAACGTGCATAATTGCATAGTAGGGTTGTGCGACTGGCAAGACTTAGTAGCCCTTTTTGAGGCGGGACTGCAGCCCACATGCTCTCGTGCCTTTATGCCCCAAACCCCATAATCACCCCGAAACCCTCAGGGCGTTTGATCACCGGCCCTAGAGCATCTGAGATGCAGCTTCGGAACATGCTCCCGCAAGCGCAAAGCCGAAAGAATGCCGGAATCCTAATTAATTACAACATGGAATTTGGGTGTAGGATACGACAATTCTAATTACATGAGGGCTACATGGAAATACTGTTGTGCGCTCAACGGAGGAGGGTTTATGCTGTCGGGAACAATGCTTAGGGTTTATTCTTGAGAACTGAACCGTTGGAATGGAGCTTTGAATACTTTATGGCAGAAAGATGCAGTGAACATAAGGGGATCGTGGGTCTAGGGCTTAGGGTTCATGGCGGTTTCGGGTTTAACGTGTAGAGCTTTCAGTCGCCATGCTCCGTCTACACTCACCGAAACTCGCAGTCACCACCACGGCTTAGGGTTTAGGGTTTAGAGCTGAGGGTTTCGGGTTTAAGCTATCGGACTAGAAGCCCTAAACGGCCGTAAACCCTCTGTCAGGCCCAGAAACTTGAGAGTGTCCGGCCTGTCAGCTCGTCGGCAGGCAGGCTTTGCAGAAATGCCTCTTTGCCTTGCAGGCTGGGAGCCAAAGTCTGGACTCAAGTAGGGTTTATGTTTCAACCTGCAGTGATGTCTGTTCCAGGCAAGGAGGGAGTTTTGCGGGTGAGCTGGGAATCGTGAACATATGTTGTACAAGCCGTCACAAGCTCGGACAGCGAAGCAAGACCTCCACTCTCTTGCACAATCCATATCGGGCGAGTCTAAGACCTGCTGTCAAAAGGCCATATTGAGTCCTGCTCACATTGCAATCTTCCATCAGGCTTAAGCCTAGCCCGCTTCCCAAAGACCTACGCCGTATGTTATGGTATACGTAGTCATAGCCTAAAGCCTAAACCTTAAACAACCCATTTCCCTACATCCAAACCCTCACCCCTAAGATTTAGGTCTATATTCTAAACCCACACCCCGAACCCCCAAACCATCTTGGAATGAGCCCCTGGCTCGGAGGTGGCTGCTTCCCTCCTCCCTTTGCACCCTGCAGCAAATCTATATAGTGTTGTGAGCGGGACAGAGAGAGAGAGAGAGAGAGAGCCAGAGAGAGAGACAGAGGAGAGAGAGATAGAGATAGAGAGAGACAGAGAGAGAGAGAGAGAGATAGAGAGAGAGAGAGAGACAGAGGGACAGAGAGACAGAGGGACAGAGAGACATAGAGACAGAGAGACAGAGAGATAGACAGAGAAAGACAGAGAGAGGGAGGCTGAAACGGAGATAGAGAGAGAGAGTGAGAGAGAGAGAGAGCGACAGCGAGAGCCTGTCCGTTCAGAGAGACAGTCGGAGAAATAGAGCGAGAGAGAGAGAGGCAGTACGTGTGTGTGTGTGTGTACCAAGATAAAGACATGAAGAAAAAACACAAAAAACCGATTCAGAGGCGCCTCACCTAAACCCCTCCCCTGGTCCCTCAAGCCATGAAACCTTTAATGCTGAAAGTATTGTCCCAAACATGCATATGCACACACATCCATGCACAGGCTCGCATGCATACATACATACATACTAGCCACTAAAGCCCGAACTGCCCTGAACACTTGAAACCCCTAAATCCCTGAGCCCTGGCATAGTGTCTCGGATACATACATACATACATACATGCATGCATGCATGCATGCATGCATGCATGCATACAGACATACATGTGTTTATATAAAACATAGACAAATAAATGAATTTGTGTATGTATGTATATATATATGGACAGAGGCACTTCTAATATCTGATTACAGCACTGCTTTAATCCCTGCAAAAGCCCTTGTAAACCACCCCTGAACTTCTTCATTAACCAACACCCCAGACTAGACAGGCCACTCAGCTTCTAGGACTTAGCTCGACTCACCCGATGCCTTCGCTGTGAAGCCTGGACCTAGCTCAGGAGACGGCAAGATGTCTGTGGGCGAGGGTTTGGGAATAGTTTTCGGAGCTCAGGGCTTCAGCTTTCAGGGCTTTAGCAGTTTACCGCCTGAATCGGATTGCAAGTCGCATTGGAGGTGTTTGGGCGAGGCATGGATTAGGGTTTAGGGTTTTGGGCTTAAGGTCGTGCTTTCCCAAATCAGGGTTTATAGGGTGTGAACACGGTTCAAGCCACATTGCAGTCAAGCTTTGAACCCTAAGGCTTTCAACCCTTCCGGCTGTGAACCGCGAGACCCCTAAGCCTTGAATCCTGGAACCCTCACCTAGACCCCTAAGGCCCTACACCCCACATTGAAAAACTAAGGACCTGAGCCTTGAAACCTGAAACCTGAGAGCACAAACTCAAAACCTCGGTCCTGCGGTCACCGTCTTCGAGCCTTTGTTGAAACCATGGTAGGATCATATATAGAGAAAGCCAAAAAGATTAATTACCTATTCAGCAACCACAAACCCCTCAGCTCCAAGGTCTCTTACCAGGCGCCTACATTCCTATTCAAATTGAGTCTGGAAACTCCCACTACAAAAAAACCTAAGACACCAAGTAAAAAAAAATACAAACAGAAAAAACAACTATAAAACCCCTAAACCCCTAAACCCCGAACCTCTAAACTCCCAACCCCTAAGCCCCTATTCTTCGTACTCCAAGCATAATCATAGTGACAATACTCATGGCAATAGTCATAACAGTAGCAATAGTAATTATAGCAATAAAAAAAGGTAATAGTAATGATAGTAGTAATAAGGATAGTAGTATTTATATGCAACAATAATGATTATAGTAGCAATAATTATAGTAATAATACGGACTCCACTAAACAACATCTCGCCGGCGTCTCAGCCCGAGACCAGTCCCCTTGGGCCTTGTGGGCGGCTTGCTTAGGGTCTCGGGTTTCGGAAGAGGTTTAGGGTTTAGGGTTTAGGGCTTCTTACTACCACTAATAGTACTCGTAGTACTAGTCTTATTCTTCTTCGCACTATTACTATTACGAATCTTATTCTTGCTGTTATTTTTATGGCTCTGATTATCTGGTACAAGTAATACTACCATTACTATGTGTGTGTGTACTTTAACTGTTATTGATTAATACTACGGTTGTTATACTATGGGACATGTTGCCTTCGAAAATATAACTATACAGTCTACAGGGAGCAGGGAGTCCTTGGGTCTCTTAGGGCTTAGGAGCTTGTGGCTCAGGGCTGAGGGTTGACATCTCATAAGATTACGGGCTTAGGGCTTTGCGTTTGGGGTTTAGGGCGTAGGGCTTGGGGCCCAGGGCGTAGGCTTTTCTGGCCTGCTCTTTGGGTATTGAGGATTGTCGTTGAAATCTGCTACTGTTGAAGTCTGAATGAAGAACTACGTAAGACTTCAGGAACAGGCTATCCCAAACCCAAAACCCAACATGCTGGGGTTTGGGGGCAGGTTGGAGCCCTGCGGCCGCGAAGCTTCAGCTCCAGACCTCTCTTGAACTTGCTGCCGGTCGTATGCTGGGGACCCGTTACCGGGGACTTTCGGCAGGAGAGAAATCCGGTTCTGTACCTGTGAACCGGAAATCCTCAAATGCAAGCCTGAAGCTGCCTGAAGCTCTGAACCCTAGGTAAAAACTCTCAGCGTTGAGTTTTAAAGTGTACCCCTTGAACCATGTAACGCCCGACCGCGACATCGTTCGTGTTTGCAGCCGGATGTAGGGTTTTGGGTTAGGTTTAGGAGTTGAGGGTTTAGGCTTTAGGGTTTCAGGGCTTAGGGCATTTAGGGTTTAGGCTAGAGGGAACCTCCCACATCTGCTTAATGAGGCCCCTATTAGCTCCAGCATCTGGTCATCTCAAGAGCCTTGCATAGCAGCCTGGTAGTGTCTTCGGGCCTGATGTAATAGCCCTAACAACTAGACACCCCTACCACAAATCCTCTAGCACCCTTTACAAAATCCTTTCGACACAATAACTTTTAGCAACCCTACAGCGCCAAGAAAACACTAATGTCATGGAGGGCGGCCAAGTTGCTGCCCTGTGTGCCCTGCCGGCGGCGGCGGCGGCGGAAATGGAAACTGCTGAGCCTGAAGCTCCAAATGCGGAAGCGATACATCATGCATTCAGTATTTCGGTCCCTTTGTATGTGTAGGAGTGTGTGTGTGTGTGAGAGTGTGTGAGACTGTGTGAGACTGTGTGAGACTGTGTGAGACTGTGTGAGACTGTGTGAGACTGTGTGAGAGTGTGTGAGAGTGTGTGAGAGTGTGTGAGAGTGTGTGAGAGTGTGTGAGACTGTGTGAGACTGTGTGAGAGCGTGTGAGAGCGTGTGAGAGCGTGTGAGAGCGTGTATGGGGGTGTGTGGGCGTGTGTGGGCGTGTGTGGGCGTGTGTGGGCGTGTGTGGGCGTGTGTGGGCGTGTGTGGGCGTGTGTGGGCGTGTGTGGGCGTGTGTGGGCGTGTGTGGGCGTGTGTGGGTGTGTGTGGGTGTGTGTGGGTGTGTGTGGGTGTGTGGGTGTGTGGGTGTGTGGGTGTGTGGGTGTGTGGGTGTGTGGGTGTGTGGGTGTGTGGGTGTGTGTGTGTGTTTGTTGTGTATTATATATGCATACATATATATATATATGTGCATATGTACATGTACATGTGTACATAAATGTGCTTGTAATATTTTTTGCATGTACCAATGATGACACAGACGTACATGTATAAATAAGACTTATCATACTCTCATACCCGCATATTTACTATTATGCAAAGCAGCTCATATAAACACCGAAGAGAACTGCAGAAGACGACGACTGGCGTCGCATGCTGACTGAACTACAAATGGCGGACGGCTTGAGTGTCTGGGCAAACTTGGCAGCATACCTGAGACCTACTTGCTTCTCAGAGAGCCCAAAACCCCTGCAGAAAGGAATGTGCTTGATCTTCTGCGAGTGTTGGGCCTATATGCCCTAGTACAACCGTCATAATAGCCTCTCGAAATCTTTGTCGCACTACAATACTGTGATACTACAATACTTATATACATAACACTATAATACTATAATACTATAATACTATAATACTATGCTTGTACAATACTACAATACTATGACAATTACTATCATGCTAGAATACTAAAATACCCTAACACTATAACACGTTAATACCGTGCAGCGCTGAATTGAGGGATCTTGGTCTTTCTGGGTTCTTGAGAACCGCACCGAATTGCCCGGCGCGGCTCCTCGCGATTTCATCTTCTCTACCACCTGGGCTGTGCGAACGTGCGTTTAGGGCTTTCAGGTTGTGGTTGTTACGGTTGTGATGCTTGCTTTTGTGTTCAGTGTGCTTGGAACTGCTTAGAGCCTGTTGGGGTGCTTTGATTTTGATTTCAAGGCTTTTAGTGCTGAGGCTCTTCTGGCGTTGATCATGGTCGAACTGCTATCGGCCGCACAGTTCCCGCTTCAAACTTGACAAGGATCCTGGGTCTGTGGCGCTTCAGGGTACATTGTTAAGCTTTTGGGGAATTCTCCTGTTTTGCTTGCTTTGGAGTTTTGAGGTTTTTGGAGGCTCAAGCCTCTTCTTGCAGGCTTCTTGCTGCCTGCCTCGTAAGGCGATCTTTATCATACGGACTTGCACAGTCAGGATTCCTATGACACGCTTTAGAGTGCTTTGCAGGGCTTTACGAGGCCTTTATGGTGGCTTCGGGTTTATGCGACTTAGCAAGTCGGCTATGCTCCGTGCTATGAGGGCCGTATCTGTTGGGGGGTACCCTACCCAATCTCTGAGCTTCTAAACCGCTGACTCCGCCGCAATACACCCAGAACGCGACATGTAACGGCTCCTGCTGAGTGCTGCTCAAAGACTCCAACACCCACCCCTGGATTGAGGAATATACGGTAAAATCACGTTTGAAATCCTTCGTAGATTTGGGTGGGGGCTTTGGAGTCTCTGGGTGGTCGCGGACCCATTAAGGTCTGCACTATCTTCACTGCCTGCGCAGATGGCAGGAGAAGCTAACTTTAGCCTCTGGGCGCTCGAGCTGCATTTTAGGCTTTCGGGCTGGAGATTCAGGACTCAAGTTATTTACAGGACAGAATAAAATAATAGTAGGGACCGGAACCGCCACTGTCCCTTTTCAGCTGTTGTGTCCCCCCGAGCCCTCTTGCACTCGGATGGATGGGAAGACACTAAACCGCATAACCGCATCGCACCACAAAGCCCATTGATGCGGCCGGCATAACGGAACCGAGCACTGCTAACTTAACTTTGAAGAGGTAGGACTGGTCTTAATGTAATTCACATTGAGGAGGTCCCACCAGTATTTCAGGAACAGCACATGCCACTCTGTTCTAGTATTTTGTGGTGCTAGATCCCGCCAACTATTCTTGCAGATTATAGGGAACCTGGTGTGAGGGTCGAAGGCATATAATCAGGGGTTCTGGAATCTCGGGATAGTACAACCCTTAGAATGCCAGCCTCTGGGGTAACGTGAATGACATCATTGCCGTTTTCATCCTGGCATTTCACGGTTTAGGGAGGGTTTAGGGTTGAGGGCTACCCCGACAGCCTGCCTTCCTGAATATGAATACGGTTTGAAGCTCGCTGAAAGCCCTACTGAAAACCCCCTACGCGTAAACTCCGGGGGCCCTGTGCATGTATTGGTGCTTTCCTGCTTTGGACGAGATGCAGCCTCCTCGCTTCTACCCTCGTATACCAACAAAGCTCAACACCCTTTCTGGACTATGCCTCATACAAATCCGAACCTTCGCAGTTCAGCGGCTTCCAGGGGTTTCTGGCTCTGTTCCGGCTCGAGGGTCTAGCATAGGATTTAGGGCTTTAACCCTACACCCTAAACCCTAGACCCCTAGGACTAGGATGCGGGTGCCGTTCTTATACTATCGTGGCTTTTGGGGTATTACGATCATCTGTAAGCCTACACGGACGTTTTGCCAAGTTCCTGCTCCAAGTTGCCAGGGTTCGCAGCCCAAACCTAAACCCTCATACTTGCGCGGAAGAGAACCATACTGTAAGGTGTCGGTTTAGGGTGAAAGACCGCTGACTTTCGGGTAGTTCGACACCTGAGGGACGAGGCCCCCAAAGCCCGAGACCAGAGCCCTCCACGCAAAGCCCTAAACTCCTCAGCCCTACTCCTGAACCCGAAACCCCGAAAAGTCTAAAAATCCCCATCCAAACCCCCATAAGCCCCCAAAGTCCTGGTGAATCTCAATCTCTCCACCGATCCGTTTCTCCATCCAGTCCGCCAGAGAAACCTCGGAAAGCGATGGCAAGCTTCCTGCTCAGGGTCTTGGCGCATGAGAGTTTAGGGTTTGGGGTTTGGGGCTGGTTTACGGTTTCGGGTTTGGGCAGTTTAGGGTTTGGGGTTTAGGGCTTGGGGCCTGGGGCCTGTACTTGAAGTTCACCTCTTGGACACTTAGCAGTCAAAGGTTACCTGGTCGACGACTAAGTGAGGGTAAGAGCTTGTACTAGGAATGGCATTATAGGTGGGGTGTAAGGGTTCCAGAATTTAGGGTCTAAAGTTTAAAGCTTTAGGGTGTTGCGTAGTCCGGGTTTGGTACAAAGACCTACTAACCAGACCGGTGGATTGAGGAGCCCGAAGGCTAGAGGCTACGACTCCGAGAAATCTCTTCTTCAAAGACATAGAGACCAAAAGCCCGAGCCGCGGACTGCTGCGGGCAGCAAGGCCCGCGCGCAAGTCTGCACCCGAGCATCTGCGCCTCGCCCATGGTGCGGAGATTCAGGACTGAGGGTGGGTAGTCGTAGGGGCTTTAATAATTAGAATAGGGTTGTGGGGGTTCCTTCTTATACTTATGGTAGAATATACCCCCTACATTAGCCGTACAGCGTAGGGCCAAGTAAGGGGGCCAAACCAAAGCCCCTCTCAGCCTGTCTCAGGACCGTAACCAAGCATACTATGCCACTGGGCCCCCCCCCAAAGTGAAGAGCACCTGGCAGTCCATTCCCAATATGAAGCCCAACTCCTTATCAACCGCTATATACAAAACCTCTGAGGACACCAATGTAAACAAAAAACAAGACGAAGCCATCTTAGCCTCGGACCTAGCTCGGAAACCCTGCTCCCTCAACCCCGAACCCTGAAAAGCACCAGAAACTCGTCAATCGGATGCCTTTCCTAAGACCAAAATTTTGCATTTTTCAATCGCGGCCCTATGAAGCCCTTTAAACTCCTAACAACCTCCATATGCACCCCTCTGAAACCCCTATGAAAAAAGAAAAACCACTCTTTGAGCCCCGGGCTCAGCTCGCAGAGCTTGGCTTTCTGAATGCCCTTTTGCCAGCCGGCCAAGAAGTCGAAGATCGAGTCGCGCCTGGGGCTTTCTAGACCCGAAGGGGCTAAAGGGGCTAGGGTTTAGGGTTTAGGGTTTAGGGGGTTTACTGTACCGGCTAGTCGAAGTTGAAGGGTTCTAGAAGGGTTAGGTGTTCGGGGGGGTCGGGGCTTTGGAGTTTGGGGCTTTGGAGGCTTGGGGTTGAGACGACGATGCTTCAAGAATGCTAGCTCCGAGGCAGCACACAAACGGAGGAAACAGAAGTGTTGTTTGTCAAACGCCTGCGACGGTATCTAGTCCAAAAAATTCAGTCACACAAACCACCGGGAACCCACATGCCATCACAGGTAAACTTCTCCTACGAGCCGAAGAAATGCACCCGAAATCAAACGATATTATCAGAGATTGCTACGCTGCTCACAAGTGTCATGCTCACGTGCTTGACCGTCACAAATGCCGTGACGGTCGAGCGCAGACATGCCATGTTCTCTTCTTGCGCCCCTTGCCGGCGGATGTAAGGCTCTGGCAAGTCTTCCTCCTCTTTTGAGAAGCTTTCCTCGCTCAGGCCCTGGAAAAAAGCAGCCGCCTGCCAGTCGGAGGTTGCCTTTTGCACCAAACTGGGTCTACAAGCCTACGATCCCAACAAGCTGCCTGCAAGGCAAGCCAGGGTCGGAAAAAGGGTACCCCAAAGTCTTCCCTCCGAAGCCTGTGCAAATTATCGGGAGACCAGCCTGTGGTTCCGAACCAACCAGAGCAAAGAGCTGAAAACTGTCGGGTTCGGGCTCTGTTCTAGACTGGCGGGTTTCAGGATTGTGCCATTAGGGATGTGGGCATGTCCTTGCATTGGCTGCGCCTAGGACTATCAGATTGTCAGGTTCTTGATGCGTCGGAATCAAGGCTTGGTGGGACTCAAAGACCCGGGTTTGGGGTTCTGGCACCAGGGTTACACTATACTCCCTAAACAAACCTTGTACTAATCAGAAAAACCATAAACGCAAAAGCAAACCTAAAACCCGAACACCCTGAAAACCTCAAACCAGCCGGCTGATCAAAGCACATACTAAAACTGGCAGGATCAGAATAATCCCTAAACCATATTCCCCAAACCCCCAGAACCCTCCCAACGGTACAGAACCCTTCTCGGAGCCTTATAGAGTGTCCTGAGCTTATAAGCGCCCCTATAGAAGCCTTACAGGACCCTTGCACCGAGACCTATCCCGAGCAAAACCCCTTCCACCCGAAACCTTAGCTGACCCACCAAACCAAAAACCGCCCCCAAACCCCCCCGACCTCGGCTCTGATAGAAGCCCTGGCCTCCTCACCTTCGGAGGCGTCACCAGCCTGGTGCAGCCACGGGCAGAATCTACAGTCACCTACTGTAGGCTTAATTTTAATAAATTAAAAGCCACTATATTAGGAGCCTTGAAAAGTTGGAACTGGGCTTTGGGTGCAGATGTTGCTATACTTGCGCGATCACATATGTACTTGCGCAGGCTATGTTAGGGGCCAAGGGTAGAGTTACCTGGGTTATTGCAGGTTCATATACCTGTAATTATTGTGACAAGGTTCAATAGAAAATTGCAAAAAGTGTTCGTGCTGAAGATTAGTCTTCAGGATTTGGTTTATAGGCAGAGTGTATAGGGCTTACGGTTCAGGGTCTAGGCAGGCCTCCAAACAAGACAAGACAGATTTGCGGCTTCGAAATTGGGAAGACAGTGCAAGAAAAGCGCTTGGCAGCTTGGCAGCGCGGCGACCCCTCGTCATTTCAACCCCAAACCCAAGTCTTCAAAGCTGAAACCCTAGCCCTAAACCCTGAACAAATAGAGCCCTAGACCCTTGAAAGAAGCAACCAACGTCAAAGCCCTTTGATACAAAAACCACCAGAACCAACCCCACCCTGAAACCCTAAAACCACTACAGCCCGCTAATATGGAGGCCTCAATGACGAGCACAGTATAGTACCATTACAATAAGGAACCCTAAGGAATACTGTGACTAATTGTTCCGACCCCTATATGAACTGCATTGGCAAGCAGGCTCTGAGACCTGGGCTGCGCCGATCAGGGCAATCTCACCTTGGGAGGCTTAGCATAGGGGCCCTATTGGTACTTTAGAGGGGTTCTATGAGGGATCTATAAGGGTGCTATAACAGGGGCCTTAATCATTAGAATAAGGTTTTGGGGCCCATTATACTATAACTATAACAAGGAGCCCCTATATTAGGGGCCCTGATCATTAGATTCACGTTTTGGGGTACATGATGCTAGAGTTACGATGAAACACCAAGGAAGACTGTTGCTAGCTAGGGAGGGTTCGTAGCATAAAGATCATGTTTTTTTGTAGGGTCCCTTCTTCTGCAATGCTGACCTCCCACGTATGTACGTATGTACGTACGTACGTATGTATGTACGTATGTATGTATGTATGTATGTATAAAAGTATGTATTTACTTGTCTATCATTCTATCTCTCTCATTGGTGTATGTGTATATAAATACATACATATATCTATATATGATATGAATGACCCTCTAAAGGTCCCAACTGTAAGTAAGGAAGTCGACAGGCTCGTTTGGCGTCGCTGCCGAGCCGCTTGGAAAGCAGGGCTTCAGATAGTTACGCGAAGTAAGCCAGTGGTGGCAAGACTCAGAACCGCAAGAGTCACCATGCCTAAACCTTACACTAGTAACCACCGTCCTTTGCATAGGGCCCTCCCCCCCTTACTAATTAAGCCTTGAAACCTAAACCCTAAACCCTGAACCCTAAAGCCTAAACCCTTCTTACTAATTAAGCCTTTAAACTAAGGGGTTTAGGGGCTGATTCCTTTTATGGTCCTTACTCTGAGACTGGCGCCTTATTCTGGGGACCTTGAAATGGGGGAGCCTGACTTCGCGAAGTCCAATGATAGGAATGAATATATATATATATATATATGTATATATGTATATATGTATATATGTATGTATGTATGTATGTATGTATGTATGTACATATATATATATATATGTATGTATGTATGTATGTATGTATGTATATACATGTGTATATATATATATACAATATACAATATACAATATACAATATACAATATATATATTTATTTATTTATTTACTAATTCATACATGACGTAAAACATGGGGGCCTTAATAGTTAGAATTGGTGCAGGGTTATGAAGTCCCATGATCCTGCGAAACACAACAAACACACTGTAAAGCCCTGACTCGAAATGTGCCGAGACTCACTTGTTCAGGTTGTCCACCGTGCTGTGGAGCTCGCCGCCTAAGCGCCGATCCTGAAGCACCCGAAATCGAGTGGGATGGGGCACTCCAGACATGTGCAGTGAGTAGCAGCTGGGGTAAGCACGATCCATTGCTGCAGCGGAAATCGCCCTCCTATCAAGTCGAGGTCTTTCGCCTTTGCGGCCGCATTGATCAAGACCTCCGGAAACACACAGGGCCGAGTGTTTGTTGGGTTTAAAGGCGGAGATTCGAGTCTACTGTTTTGGTGCAGGGTCGGAGTCCAGGGCTTAAGGTCTGACCACCAAAATGGTGTGAGGGTAGAGCTGCGCGGACCCTTCAGGGCACAATCCTGAAGAACGCAGTACTGATCAGACAACAACCGACAGACCTCCAGAGCAAAATGAGAAAACACATCCAAAGCCCGATTTAACACCGCAACCTCACACATGACTGAACCTAGCACCAAAAGCCCCAACCACTGAAACCCTCAACCCTTACACAACAAAACAAAACAGCCCAAAACCCACACCCTAAACCCTTGCCGTACAACAACAATCAAGTAACAAGTCCGCAAATGTGCCCCAACACCTGAAAGCAAACACCGCAAAATCCACCAGCATCAACACCCGAAGCCGGAAACCCTAAAAGCCGAAATCCCCAAAATCAGACCGCAAAGCCCCGCCCACCAACCTCCCCCTTCAAAAAAAGGCTCATCAGGGGAACCTCTCGGAGCTCGGCTTCGTAGTCTTCGAACCTCAGCAGGTCGAACGCAGTGCTGCAAGGATCTACTGCAGGCGCACCGTCTTCGTACAGTGTCCACAATGTGCGGCAACGTTGGAACCAGTCTTCGGTGTAAGGGCTGTCGTACTTGCCATTACCAATTCACCCTTACACCGACCTGCACCTTCAAAACCTGTGCCTAAGCCGTAGCGCCGTAGCTTCTAGTGCGGACAGTTTGGTGTTGGTGGTGCTGATGATAGTGCACACCCACTATCTCTGCCACTGCGACTGCCATTACCGTGGCAGCTACGACTGCTTCTGCACTGCCATAGCTTACCAGCCGGCAGCACTAGCAGCAGCAGCACCACCACCACCGCACCTCGACCACGACCACAACCACGACCACGACTACGACGAAGAAGATGACGACGACGTGACTATACCACTACTGCCTTACTGCCGCTGCTGATCTTTGTTTAAAGCATCGCTTTGCTGCTGCTATTGCTGCTTTTATTAAATTTTATTACAGGGCTCTTGTTCTTTAGTTTACATTACCGCTGTAGAGATGTATTGAATGGTCTCGATGTGAGTTGCTTACAATGGCAAGAACAACGTCCGTGACGAGGACCCAGACTACTGGTAACATCTCGCTCGTGTCTGTTCTACCCATCCCACCACACCCTACCACACATTGCTTCTGTCTCCTCAACGAAGGTGAAACCCTAAACACCCCAAACGCTAAGCATTCTACTACACCACCCTTTTTTAATAAGAAAAGTTCCCCACCCTCGCCTTGCCCGAGATGAAGCACCAAACGAAACTGCATCCTAAACCCTCAAATGCTGAAACCTACTAAGCCCGTTCACCCTAAAACCCTCAAGCCCCATTTAAAAAAAGACGAGACTCTCTCAAACTCGATACGCCCCCCTTATAACCAAACATGGCTTGAAAAGCCGTAAAGCCCTGAAACCTCGGGAAGCTGCTCCTCGGCGGGCAGTGAAGCGAAGAAGTCATCCACACTTCTCATTGCTAAGTCCTACGTCCTAAGTCCTCTCCTCTGTGAAGCCCTGAAGAGGTTGAAGTTCAAAACCCTGAGCCCGGAAACCCAACGTGTAAAGCCCTAAACCCCAAACTCTTTGGCTAGAGAACGCCCTAAGCTCTACCTGGCCTCAGTAATCAGAATAGGGCTTCGGGGTATGTTGTGTTAGACTTCATAATAAGGCTGAGTAAGGAACCCAAAAAAGTATTCGGACAGGTCCTGGGATGTTGGGGTTGCCTGAGTGGCTAAGGTTTGAGCTCTTGCGGTTAACTTAAGACTTCAGGTTGTAGGATCCTTAAGCCCTACCAAAAGCAACACTCTAAACCCTACCCATAGGCCCCATAGTAGTTCCTTGTTGGGATTACCTCATAGAATTCGGATTCTACATATGAACCCCAAAAAGGAACTACTATGGGGCCTATGGGTAAACCCAGGGTTTCGAGCGTCATGGTTCATGCTATGGAGGTTCAGAGCGTAGAGCTACCTGACTTGGGCCAACCTCGCAGCTGAACGGGCGAGCTTCTTAGGCTCGGGGGTTCTTCTTTGAGGGTTACCATTTAGGGTAGAAGGTTTCGGGCTGAGAAATTAGGGTTTTGGATTAAGAATTTAGGGTTTAGGGGGGGCATCCTTACTTAGCGGGCCCTGGCTACTGATCCTTGCTAGAATCTGCGAAGCGTTCTGTAATGGAGTCTCTGACTTATGGGAGTCTGTGATATCACCGGCAAAACAACCATCATGACGATCATCCAGAACCCCACACCCCAAACCCTTACAACAAGCCTTATAGTAACTGCCCCAAAGGAAGCCTTACCCTTCCTCTCTGCTTTTTCCTCCCCAGGTTCTTGTAACCGTCCGTCTTCGTCTAACCGTGAGCTGGCCCCGAGCTCTGAGAGGCTAAAAGAGTTTGCGTCTGCCGTCTGCCGGCCGCCATCCGAGCAAAAAGCCAGGTTTGGGTCAAGAGTCCCTATGTCCTTTATTTGAGGTCTTTATCAGGGGGCGAAAAGAACAGGGCACTATGGTGTTTGTTGTGGTGTTGATGGACTTCTGGCTTTCAAGCGGTTCTGTTGAAAGGCTTTCGAGTTCAGGTTCAGTAGGGGTTCTAAACGGGTATTCGTAGGCTGATAGCATCCTTCAAGGGGCTTGGTCCTTTGGAAAGGATTCTATTGAAGGGGTTTGGGTCTAGGGTTCAAAATTTTTTGGTTTATAGTATCAGTGCCTCAACCATTACAATACTATTACTGCATAATACCCAGAACGCTGTTTCTCCCTATGCGGTCTCTGTGTAGAAGGTTGTATAGGTCTATCCAGAAGGATCTTAAACAAGATCTATAGTGTTCTATAGGGATGTACAGGAGATTTTGAGGCTTGGGAGTGTTAAGGTTGTGGATTTAACGTTTCGAGTTAAAGGTAAGTTCGGAGCTACAGCGATCTGCGACTGAAGATCGCCATTGACTGTTTTCAACATGGCGGTTCCAGAAAGTAGTGGACCCTGCTGAACCTTAACGATGAGACTAGGATCCTAAAAGGAACCCCTACCTGCCCTACCTGCACCAAAAAGACATGGGACCCGCTAGTTTGCAGCCATCACGAATAACTACAACCGAGAAGGAAATCTAAATCCCTGTTCGGAAACTTAAACTAAACCGCTTTGAAAACAAGTGGAAAAACAACACAAGGGCAAGGCCGGAAGCGGGACTATGGCACACGCAGATGCCTTGCAGGTTCGCTTTGGCAAGTTGTGCAACCCTATGCACAAAGGTTCGATAAGACCGAAAAGTATCCTCCGAATCCTAAACCCTAAAACCCCAACCACTAAACGCTCCAGCTTCGCAGTTTGCAGGCCCATGGCCTGAAGAGGTCAAGCCAAAGCTGTTCCTGACCCTACTGGAGCTATTCGCTCCAATTTCATCTACCACTTCTAAAAAGTCACAGAATTGGCCAATCCGAGTACGCTGCCTCGTCCCAGGAGGCGAGAAACCGGCATTCCCAAGCCGGAATACGGATTCAGGGTTTAGAGTTGACAAAGGGTTTCCTACGTTTAAGCACTGGCAATGAGATCTCTCCAGTCACGACGAGCGCCCGATGCAAAGTACTCATGATTGTGTTGTCAGAAGCGGTGCTCTGACACCTGCTGTCATAAGCAGTTGCTCTGACTCCCTACTGCCCGCAAATTGGCTCAAGCTCTGCGGCTGAGCTTGAATGTCGAAACCACTGAGAGGCTTTTCAGCTCTGCTGGCGCTTTGCGTTCAACGGGGCTTTGCTGTGCAACCGCCAAAAATGCCTACGGGCGGTTATGCAGTATCTTTGGCACCAGCCGCGACTCCTCACAGTTGTGGAACGATAAAGTAAAGCTAAGGAGGCTAATATAGGGGCCTCAATACTTACCACCATGATTCCTTAGCGGGGGTCTTAATAGTTCTGCCAGTATACCCCAAAACCCTACTCTGACCATTGAGGCCCCTATACTAAACTAAACTAAACTAAAATTTCTCAAATCCGCACCGTCCTGCTGGTCATTTCTCTTGCCAGCACCGGCTCCGCAGATTGGGCTTTTGGTGCATTGGGCTTGATCAGCTTCATCCTGGGCATTGGACCATTGGATGTTGAGACGCGGGACAATGGGCCCCTTTCAGGGTTCCTTTGAGGGTTCTTGTAAGTTCCTTTACGTCTTGGGGATCTAACGTGCTCTTCCTCTCGTGTTTCGAACACAATAAAAGCTATATCGAGTGTTACAAGCATTGTTATTTCGGCTGTGACTTTTACTGGCATGCTCCGGTGGAAAGGAGCCCAGGACCTGAAAGCATGTTACGGTGCCACGAGCCACTCTACAATCAGCACAAGCGTATGCACTTGATGGTTTAAAGATGCCAGATGAAAACAAGGGCAAAAAAGGCAGAGACACCTTTCACCCCAGTGATCCGTGCCGGACTCCAAAGGAACAAAGAGCCTGCGACCAAGGCCGGCTTGCTCCCCGGCTACTCCGGGCGACCGGCATTTGTGCCAACTTCAAGGAGTCTGCTTGCAGCACCTTCATATCAGGCGGTACCAGTAGCACGACCGAAGCCATGAATCAATTGGTTTGGGGTTTGGGGTTCGGCATCGAGGCTGTCATTGCACAGTCCCTGCCCGCCGGCGAAACAACCGCGAGCATTGCCAGCATTATCGTCCTGCGCATCGCCATCGTCACCCTCCTCGTCGTCATCATCGTCTAGGCTTCACCACCACCAACAGTAGCATCGAAACGTCGTACCCTTTCTCATCGTTATGATCGTCATCATCACTAGCATCACGACGAACGACCCTTACCGTCAGCATTAAAGGCACTGTCAGTCAGGTCATCTCAGATCACCAAACATCACCACCACCCAACCACCGCCACCACCACCCCCACAACCATCACCACCTGGATGTCCTCATAATCTCATCGCTCATCACCTTCATCACCTTCATCATCTTCATCACCCGCATCCTCAGCAAAAACCATCGTCCTGATCCTCATGCCAGACCGCGTCATCGGAACTACCTGCATCATCATTACATCCGAGTTTGCATTCCCACATAAGGTGTAGCAACTTGCAAATATAGTCTATGTTGGAAGCATGCGGGAATAGTGGTCGGAAATCTGTTTCCCGCCACCGCGTGCTTCGTGTGTTTACGGTCAAGATCGTCAGCTCTCAATGAAGCTCGACGTCAACATCTTCTCCATACCTACCTGCACTGCCGAAAGAAGTCGTTGCTCAGACCAACTTCACTCTTATCCACACTAGGAGCGTGTTCTTGTCAGAAATGTACATGATTTCAATGCATGAATCACCACGGTGATTTTTCAACCTGAACTCACATTGTCTAGGTAACTGTTTAAACTCTCGTCTTCCTGGCGTCGTTTGCACGATGCGGTTCAGTCATGCAAGTCCTTTCCCAGATTAAAGGGGCTTTAGGCCTTGCTTCTATTCATGTCCAAGCATCTATCATCACCAGGCAGGCCTAAGAGTCGGATTCTCGTACCACTCCACTCACACCCTAGACCCGAACCGTTTGCACAGAAGCATATGAACAGCCCCAGACCAAGCCTCTCGTGAACAGCATGTAGCCGCGGTGAGGCACCTGGATGAAGCAGAGAAGCCCCAAGCCCGAAGTGCCAAACCGCAATTCCGGTTTTTGTCTTCACCCAAAAAAGCTACAAAAGAGTAATTCTTCATACAAGTGCTAGCGATAACAAGCCCCAAAAGCCTAGATCCAGAATTACTAGAAACCCTATAAACCTGATGCGGGGACCCTCGACCGCAGGCCCTAAATCCCCCAACCCCTTAAACGCCAAGCCTGAAGCCGAGCCCCTAAACTCTAAAACCCTCCAATATACTATAATTATAATAAGGAACCCCCAACATAGTAATAGTATAGGTAACGATTAAGGCCCTTATATTATTCCCGGAATCCTCCCCTAAACCCTGAAGCCGAGAGAAGTGCTGCAGAAACCAGGGAAGCTTGTCATCCGCCAACTCGGAGCTTGGCAAGCCTTCAGGCTGCGAGGCTTCAGTTTGGGTTTGGGGGGTTTTTGGGATTTAGGGTTTAGTGTCTGAGATTTAGTGTTTGGGGTTTAGGGTTTAGGGTTTGGGGGGTAGGGGGTTCGGGTTGTGGGGAGTATGGGTGTAGGGTTTGGGGCTTGGGATTTAGGGTTCAGGGTTCAAGGTCGGACCCAGGGAACCCCCGAACTCTAAGAGGCTTACATTGGGTTCTAAGAGTGCTTGCTTTAACATTGTAACCGCCTTTTAAAAGACGACTGTCCTGGGTTCGCTCTAGGATTGGGGGGTTTCGGGTTTTGGGATTTGGGTGCTGGGGCTTCAGGTTCCTATCGGCTCAGGGTTTCGTCTAATATAGGGGCCTTAATAATCAGAATAGGGATTGGGGGGATATTATTCTATAGTTATAATTAGGAACCCCCAAAACATTAAGGCCCCCATATGAGCTAGACCCCTGAAGCCTCACCATCAGATGACACAGGGGCCAAAACAAACAGTCAGAATAGGGTTTGGGTGGTACCCTACAACAGTGTAGATACATAGGGGCTCTAGGGGCATGTTCTTTGCCAATCGTTCAGACCTCTTTATTGCCTCCTGCCCAACAGTCATGTAACCGCTTGCATGAGTTTGACTTGACGCCCCACACCCCGAATGCCCAAACTCCCTGTCCCTGAAGCCTAAACATCACATACTCGGACCCTGTGGGAGAACTCTCCCTTAAGCCTAAGCCTCAGAAATCGGTATTTTGATTGTAGGAAACCCCCCAACCCGAACCCTTAAAACCGAAATCCTGACACCCCACACCCTGAACACAACCGAACATTCGTGAAACTCTTGTCACATCCGGGGCCTGAAGAAAGCGCATCACAGAACAGCTTTTGCCACTCCGAACTGGTGACCTGCTTGAGCTTCAATGCAATTCCAGTAAGTGCAAACGGATACTTTTTTCCATTCCTGCGTTCAGGGATAGAATTTCTGGGGGTCGGAAAAAAAGTAGTCCGCGAAACACCATTGGAAAACCCGCCTGGTCCGAAAAAGTCTTCCGCGAATCACCCCAGAAATCCAGGTGGATAGCCCGCCTGGCCCGAAAAAATATTCCTGTACGGGTTGGTACGGGTTGAGTACGGGTAAAAGGTGAAAAATGAGTACGCCTTTTTTTCCACCATCATGTTGGGTTTGGTACGCTTTCTGTACGCGTACGCTTTGCGTACGGGTTCGGGTACGGTTTGGTTTTCACCAAATTTTTCACCATCTGGGGTTTGAGTACGGATTCAGCCTTGGCAAAAAGTATTCCTGCCCCGCCCAAAAAGTAGTCCGCACCACCGAATCCAACCTAGCCTCAAAAAAGTAGCCCGCCCCAAAAAAGTATTCCGCACCACCACATACCAAAAAAGCAAAATGCTCCAAAAAGTAGACCTGAAATCCGAAAAGTTAGACTTTTTTGTAGGGATGACAAAAAAGTAGCCCGACGCACTTACAGGTTTGGCTTTCGAAGTAACACCGCCGGCACGGAAGGAGTCGCGAAAGTGCCTACTCAACGTAGCTGCTGCAGCTGTCAAAGCATTCACTGCCCGGCACCTTCGTCGATCGCAGAACTTCGAGTGGAAGAATTCGGGCCTCACCCGCTTACTCTCCACCAGTACCGACATCTAGAAAGCCTCACCGAAAAATGTGCATGCCCTGAAGCTTGCATGGCCAGGACTTGGTACCGGGGTGTCTTGGGCACTTGTGTTCCTGCGTTGGAACCTATGGCTTGAGTCAGAAGAACCTCCACGAACCAGGCCTTTTGGGGTTTGCAGTTCAGAATATGATCGTGGCACATTGCCTCAGTGTGCAGGCTTAAGAAGTCTAGAAATTTGGGATGAATATTGGAATGAGAGATCCTAAACTTTACATGAAGTCTCGTTGAGACCGAGAAATCCAAGAGAGCCCTTGCCCCAAACCTGTAAGCCTCAATCCCGTGCCCTGAGGCGAGAGCGATCACGCACATGAGGCAGATGAGTCCATTCGCCATCTGCTTAGGTTGCATCCTCGAGGGGTCTTTCAGGGGCTCACTTCGAGGCGGGACTTAGTGGTGGGTTACAAGTAGGGTTGTCATTTGCGTAACCCCAATAGGAGTGTACAGCCAATACTAAGACACCGGATCCTTCAAGTAGAGCGCTTCAGAGTCTGAAGACGCCACACACATCATCTAATGTGGTTTATTGCCTAGGGCTGAAACATAGAAGCCTGAATAATGGTCCCTGCCGCTTAACGTCCCCATATGTACTTGTACATTTGAATGTATCCCACAACCCTACTCTCATTCGTAAGGACCCCCAATTTGGCTTACAGGGCTTCCGGTAGGTGCTTCTCCTCCAGCTTATTCACGAGAAATGGGAGGCTCCTTTAAGGGGGAGTATAAGGCAGTTAAAAGGGTGCAGTATGAGGGTCATCATTGTTACGACAGCAATTCGGATTAAAACTTATAAGAGAAAAAGTAGGAATAGTATGAATAGGATTGAAATTTGGTCAGACTTCTATATTATGCATGAAACCCTGGTTTCTGAGGTTTTTGTAGGCTTGGAAGGAATATACCTTAAATCATACTTAGGACCCCGCTATAACTATAAGACTATAAGATAAGGTATGTACCTTTACTAGTGAAGTTTGTATTACTTGATATCTATGTCTTGGAATTGAGTCCCTTATTCAGAGACACTTCTCATCAAGATCCTACTACTCAAGGTCTGTACTCGCGGCCCTGGCTGCGGGACTTTTTGCCACATGGCTAGGACCCAAAAAACCTTGCACTCTGCGTCCCTGTGGCACCTTTATAGTACCCCGCATCGCAACCCTCGAAATACCCCTCAGTTCATAGAACCCCTGCAGAAAAGACCTATTGAACCCCTGGCACCCTTGTAAGAGCCCTTATGAAACCCTACATGGCCCTTTAAAGAACTGTGTCGAACGACTTCCAGCGGCTGAGATGCTCGAAAGAGCTTGGCATCAGGTGGACAAGGGCCTGGGATGTGGCAACACCTCAGCATTGCAAGCAGTGTTTTGGGGGCGCTGGCGGTCGTTTCAGGTAGACTTAGATCACATTTCCGAGCCCCGACCTATACGAATATGGAGGGGATTCTGCGAAATATTATGCGCCCGGTATAGGGGATTTGTAGGGGGTCATTAGGGGAATTACCCGACTGAGCGCCCTGCTTACCACGACGATCGGTGAACCTTACATTTAAGTGCAAGTATTTATCATCCAGGGGCCCCACTCAAAACCCCTACATGCCAGAATCCTTGCGGTAAGGACCCAGATAATGACGTAAGACACCGCCATGCAACCTTACTGAGACTCTGAACAAGAAACCTATACAAAACCAAAACCACCATCACGGAAGCCCTATGGAACCGTTTCAAACCCGAAACACACTTATTCATGTAAGCCCGCCCCAAGCCGCGGTTGGGAGCGCGGCTTTGTTGGCACACCCACGCCACCTGTTGCCTTGGCATTGCACCGTCCCGCAATAAAGAGCTTTTGAGTGTTTAAGGCGTAACGGCGTAGCGGTTCAGGACTCAGGGTTTCAGAACCGTGGTCACACAAGCAAAGCACCTGACTCCTCTGCACTTCCTAAACGTTTCAAGGGTCATGTCGGGGTTTGGTGAGGGTAACGTCACGGAGTAGTGCATGGCCGCACCCCATTTAGCCCGCCTCCACATACACGCACACACACACACACACACACGCAGACACACACACACACACACCCACCCACCCACCCACGCACGCACGCACGCACGCACGCACGCACGCACGCACGCACGCACGCACGCGCACAAACACACACACACACCCGGACACACACACACACATACACACACGCGCACACACACACAATCACACACACACACTTGCTGACCAGTCATCCCGTGGGATGCTGTTTGTGTTAGGTTACATCATCTCTTGTATCTTCGACTCATTCTTAGGCCAAATACGAAGCAACAATCTTTTGGGGTGCAGTTTTGGGCGGCCTTGTGCAGGTACACCAAGCTGATCAGGCTTGGCATCCCTCTCTGATGCATAGCTTCGTTGGGTACGGTAGCATCAGAGAGCCGTACCCCCTGCTGCAAAACACAGATTCTCCGCTAACATCCTTGTTTACTGAGTACTCCCTTGGAAACAGGGGTTGCGCACACACAGAACCGGTTTAAACCGGTAGGAGCGATCTGCTCCACAAAGCTCCCCACCAAGCTCCGCAAAAGCTCCGCAAAAGCTCCGCACTGAGCTCCACAAATGCTCCGCACTCAGCTCCGCAGAAACGATGCACGGTCCTCTGAAGCCTCCATCCGCGGTTGACAAATTCCGAGCTCAGCGTGCCAAGTGGGCTCCTCTCCACCCTCGCGAATCGGCAGCAAGGTCCAGTCAAATGGCAAGTCCAGAAGGAACCATGGACTTTGTCTTCCACTGTCAAGAGCATGACCGTCTGGACAGATTGTATCTCTTTTGCCGTGAGCTCGCGGTGGCTGGTGTCTTCGTGGATGTGGTTTACTGGGGAACTGAGTTCCACGAACTGATCAACGCGAATGGCTTCAAAGGTTCAGATGCAGTGCCAGCTGTTAAGACCAAGCTGGGGCCCAGTATAAATGTTCACATGTCCACCACAGGCCGTGTCCGACTTGACGGCCGCATGGAGCAAAAAGAAATTCTCTCTCGTATGCTACAGCGAGTCTTCATCCGTTTGACTCCTTGCACACGAACCTTCGTCGCTCCACTGCTCACCATGGGTCTATGCTGACAAGCTTGCTGCATGGATTGCTGCACGCCAAAACAAAGTGCTGATCATCTCGCATGCTTGTATGTTTGATGGATTTGGTGCAGCTGGTGTTTGGGATAAAATCAATCAAATTCTTGGTGCACGCGGTGTCACTCCCAACACCTCCATTCCGTCTTCAGGAAAGGTCCAAATCCAAGCAACCAAATCCTCGCTGGTCGCAGTGGAAACCCTGGAGTCGCTGCTCGTGAACGAGTTCTCAGGAAAATGGCTTCCCAAGGAGAGATTTGAGGCTCAGGATACCTCCAACATCAAGGAGGTCACGTATGGTCTGGTGTTTTGGGCGAGCTTGCGAAGAGAGTGCAAAGCCAAGTTTTTGGCTACGCGGGGCCATGACAGCTTTATGTCAGGTGTGTCTGGCTGATCCGCTCGCTTCTATATTGTGCAGAGATAGTTGGTTAGATGTGATGGGTTCCTCAGACCGTGACCATGCTGTGCGCCAGCTCCATGACTTGCGAAGTGCCCTTTTCAGCTCCCTTCCAGACACATCGTCTTCGTTGCATCCGTTGTGGGACGCCTCCTTGTCTTCAGCTACACAAGATGCAGTGGCCTGTTGTCAAATGCTCCAGGATGAAATGCAGGACGTTCCTGTTGGGTTGATTCCTCTTGTGTCTGCTGTGGCTTCTGCGACTCGATCTGTGGTCAAGGAGTGGATCTCCAAATGCTCAGCAGCATCCCAAAGATTCAAGAAAAGGCCTAGGCCACGAAAGCGTTGCCGCCGGGTGCAACATATGCGCGTTGCCGCTGCGCAATCTGGTCCTGTGGCCCAACGAGCTCAGCCAACTCCTCAACCGATTGGCTCAGTTAAGGGGTTCGTCCTCAATTTCGGCTTGTCAGGAGGCATGAATCCATCTGGTGATATGATTGCTACTAACACGTGGTGGTGTGCGGCATCCTACCTCCCGTCACTTGGCGCCCATGGGGATTCACTCCAGGATGTCGGCGGCCTGCCGGTGTGGACATGCAGTTGCTACTTCCAGAATTCCCCTTTGTTGTGGACGGTCATGCAAGCACTGGCTTCGACTCGATTGCGCTGTGGTACACCCCCGCCTTATCTGGCACAATCCAGTGGCTCCCACAAGTGTCGACCACGATGCGGACATGCTGGGTTTCCTTGTGCGATGCCGAAATTTGGTTCTGCGTGCACATTCCCCCATCCAGGTTGTGGTCACCTACTTCGAAGAATGGGATGCCATTAAAACACGTTTGCAACGTCAAGGGTATGGCAGCGATTCTTGTACTCCGATCCGTGGGTGTGGTGATCTCAACATGCAAGATGATATCAGGGCAACCTTTGAGAGCGCAATGCGATCCCGTGACCTTGTCTGGGTGTCTGACCCAGATATAAGCACCCACATCAAAGGCGGAGTTCTTGACTATGTCTGGGCAGAACGCAGTGCAGCTGTACCGGGATTAACCCTACATGATGGAAGTGGCTGTCGGTCTTGTGGTTGCGAGAATCCAGCTTGCGGTGACTTGGGCTGCTTGGTGGGCTCTCAAGACCTGGATAATTTTCCCTTCCACATTCAGTGCTCTTATGAGAAAGCACACCCCGTCGCCGTCCTTCAAGGCAAGATTCGTCAAGGACATGGATACATGGACAGTTGCGGTGTGTGATGGTGAAACCAGTGGCACCAATGATGCCGACAGCGGCCGGACGTCTTCTCGATGTCCTTCTCCTTGCTGCTGAAAATGAAAATGATAATTTGCCATGGCTCAGGACACAAAGCAAAGGTGTGAAACAAGAATGTTACATGATTGAATGATTGTGAAGTCTACTCCTTAGCTCCTTCACTTGGGGTCTTTCATGGAGCTGTCCAGCCAGGAAACATCAGGAAGTGGTCAGCCAGGAATCACCGAGGGTGCTCAGCTGAGCTTGTCCAATGGTATACTCGGCAATCAAAGCCTAAATCTTGTGGGGCCTTTGGGTCTCAAGGCTCATATTGCAAGGAAAGACAGTTGTGTTCATGGGGTACCAGATGTTCCAAGGGACTCCCCCGCTGACCGGGAGTCCGACAGCGCTTTGGCAGAATTACTGTCGGAAAGCACACTTGCTTGTGTTAGGTTACATCATCTCTTGTATCTTCGACTCATTCTTAGGCCAAATACGAAGCAACAATCTTTTGGGGTGCAGTTTTGGGCGGCCTTGTGCAGGTACACCAAGCTGATCAGGCTTGGCATCCCTCTCTGATGCATAGCTTCGTTGGGTACGGTAGCATCAGAGAGCCGTACCCCCTTGCTGCAAAACACAGATTCTCCGCTAACATCCTTGTTTAGTGAGTACTCCCTTGGAAACAGGGGTTGCACACAAACACACAAACACACACACACACACCCACCCACCCACCCACCCACCCACCCACCCACGCACGCACGCACGCACGCACGCACGCACGCACGCACGCACGCACGCACGCACGGACGGACGGACGGACGGACGGACGGACGGACGGACGGACGCACGCACACGCGCGCGCGCACGCAAGGCAGGCAGGCAGCAGCAGCAGCATTCTGAACGGATAAGGTTTTTGCAGAACCTAATTTTTTTGCATGGATTTGATAAGACTTTATGGAGTACAAGAAATTTAGGGCTTAGGCCCAGAGTCTAGAATGGGTTCGGATTTAGAGAGAGTCGGGGATATTTGAGATTTGAGCCGTGTCCAACGCTATATCTTCATTGTTCCGAATGGTGTCGGGTTGACGGTGCGGGAGGTCTGCATTCATGACGCTCACCGAAAGCCTGGACATGCCGCTGCGAGACAAAAACCAAAAACGCCAAGCCCCAAACCCTGAAATTTGGGCTTTAGAGATGGAACCAGGAACCCAGGTCCAAAGTCTTACAAAGCCCCCTGTACATCCATACTGCACGAATTCTTGACTATCCCACAAAAAGCATGTGAGTCCGAAAACAAAACTCTTTATGAAGATCCCTTAGACACTGATGCAATGCAGCTGGGGGATTAAGCTCCAGGCGTGAACTTTTTGCTCGTGATGATGTTCAGACCTTGCGTAGCCACTGAGCCTACGGCGACCCAACCCTGCACCCTAAATGGTTTCGCATTTAGGCAGCTGAAAACTCCGAACCGTCTCTCACGTGACCTGCAGCAGTTCAGGGCATCACCTGGGTTAAGGAAAAATGCAAGGCATCGCGGTGTTGAAACTCCCTGTTTTATCACTGAATCCTAGGAACAGTAGGGACTCATAAACAAAAACACAAGCTTGGTGTGCTCCATACTTCCCCCCTCAAGCAAGCCCGGGAGAACCAACCGAAAGGTTCACAAGAGGGTGCCTGTTCGGCTCCTGAAACACCTGACTCCGAACGCTAAACCCCTAAACTCCTGAACCCCTAAACCCTAAAACCCCTAACCCCTAAAGCCTAATCCCTACACCCTGAACCAAACCCTACACCCTAAACCCTATAAGCCTCCGAGAGCTCTCCGTGCCCCCGGGCGTTTGCAGAGTGTGTCGATCCAGGTGGCAGCACAGGGACGGTGCATCTGCCAGTCCAAGGCTTCTAGAAGTTGGCGCTCCTGAGCGGGGCTTTCGCGATTTTAGAGGGTTTACGGTTTAGGGTTTGGGGGTTTAAAGGGTTTTAGGGTTTGTGGGTCGAGGGTTTCGGGTGTTGGGGTTGTTAATTTTGGGGTTTAGCGGCTTAGGGGTTTGGGTGTTGGGTTTACGGTTTTATGAGGGCTTCGTAAGAGTCCCACTCCTACTACTACTACTACTACTACTACTGCGACTGCGACTGCGACTGCGACTGCGACTGCGACTGTGACTACTACGACCACTACCACCAACAACACCGCCAACAACAACAACCAAAGAAGCAAACCTCCGAGTCCAAGCCTGCTGGTGGATCTGCTCTGCCATGACGGAAGGCACCGGCTCCTGCGGCCCCTGCAGAGGATCCAGGAGCAGTTTACCATAGGGGCCTTAATCAGTAGAATAGGGCTCCCTTTAAAGGGCTCGTTAAAGGGATACTCAAAGGGGTCCATAGTAGGGTTCTATGATGTAAGGGCCTTAATAACTAGAATAGGGTTTTGGTGGTATCTTATACTACAATCATAATAAGGAACCTCCAGAATACTGTTGGTAGTTATCCAGGCCCCTATAGTACTTGCTCAACGGAGTTCGACTGTTTTGGGAAGTCTAAGCTTAGGGCTTAAGAGGTTTTCGATTCAAGACCGTTCAGGCTTCGGACTTTAGGACTTTGGGGTTCCAGAGTTCACCTGCAGTCCCAGACCCTACGAAAAAGCACCCCAAACCCTACATTGTAAGTTAAGACCCGTCAATGATGGAGTGCGTATAGTGCTTGAACAGCAGCAAGAAGTTGGAGATACAGGTGGGGTTCAAAGCTTTAAGGATATGCGGCTTTTGCGTTCTAACGCTGGCGCAGTCATGTTTAGGGTTTAGGGCTTCATGGAGCTATCGGACTACCCCTCAAAAGCCCTCAGCCCTAAGCAATAGACCCTGAAAACCTTTCGAAAGCTATGAAACAGTCTTCAGACTTCTCCGGCAAGAAACAAATCCCTGAACCCTCCCCGTCACCTACAGCTCCCACTCTACACTCTAAACAATGCATATGACCTGAAAACACCTGAAAACCAAACCCCTAAACCTTAACCTCAAACCCTTTAAACCGGAACCTTCAACCCTAAAACTCCCAAGACTAAACCACCCCGAAACTCCGAGTCAACCAAAATGAGAAGAAGACGGACCTCGTCGTTCGTTTCTTCGCTGGTCGACCTGAAAGAATGCACTTCAAACAGGGCGCCACTCCGAGGAGCTTGGATGTCGGCGGTCCTGGGGTCTACAGTCTCCTGAAGTCACGACAAGTAACGGCTATGAGACATCTACTTCGAACTCCAAAACTGGCTCTAAACCCTGAACCCTAACCTTATCCTGGACCCTGAATCCTAAACCCCAACCGGGCTTCGAACGTGCTCCGTGCAAAGAAGCGCCGGTAGAACCTCTTCGGCGCTAGGGATTGGAATTGCTAGGGGTGTGTGACTTGATCTGTTGGCGTCTGGTTGTCTCTTGCAGTCTCGGGCTTTGGGCTTAGGTTCTGGGCTGGATGGTATAAGGGTCCCAAGTCTTCCGGGACCCATAAGCAGGGAGTCGGTTGACTTCCGAGTCTGGTTGCTCATCTCCGGAAGAGCTGGTACATCATGCCTTGAGCTGGGGCACTTTGGAAGCGTACGGAGTGGGCTTCAGCGGTTACGTTCAGGTTCTGGGCGCACGTGTCACCAACCCTTGGAACCTTGGACAGCGAAACCTAAGCTCGAAACCCTTCCGGTTTTGAGGATCCCGGATACTGCGCCTTCTCATCTTCTAAAATGCAACCGGAATCTGCCCGGTATCTCAACAAACCATGCAGAGGTCTCTCAACGGCCAGCGGAAGTCCGACAATCATGATAGTAGTTGCAGTCAAAAGTCAGTAAGCATGAGTGGGAAATGATAGCTGCTGCAGTCAGGATCATGTTTGTCACAATGGCTGCAATAGCTTAACCGAAAAGTCCGGCTGGGTCCCGCGCCGCGTTGTGAAATGCGCCAATTCGGCAGCACGCGGAGCCGTGCAGCTGCACTCATCCTCTTTTCGATCTCAGGGTATGTGTGAGATGCATCCACCCCTACTCGGTGCGTAATGAGGCTTGATGCAGGACCCATTACGGACGACACAGCTTTCTGAGCGCCCAAGGGCTTGCACACTGCAAATTTCAAAATCTGTGCCGCCCCATGATCGGTGATGGGCTTCGTGGTCGTAGACCAAGCAGCGTCCGTGTGGATCTGCAGCGAACAAGACTTGGGACTCGATGACCCGATCCAGTGACAAGCTAGATGGTGGCCTAGCTACAGAGACGCAACACAGGAACCTTTATAATTCGCAGTGACCTAGCTGGCAATAGCCTCGCCAACGCCCCCCCACCCCCTTCGGGAGTGGGATTGTCAACTATAGCCGGGCCGAGGCGGACGACGCGAAGTGTTTCAAATTAGAATGGAGTTTTTGGGGCGATACGGGCGAACGCCTGTCGACGAAGAGCGAAACAAAGGACGACATGCAGATCCTCAGAGAGTGTCTACATAATGAAGCGTGTAAAGAAGATATCTGTAACTTGCTGCAAGTAGGGTTTGAGGGTACATTCTACTATAGCTCTAACAAGGAGCCCCAACTTAGTGTTGGCAATAGATTGAAAGAATTTAGACGTCGCATCATTAAACCATATTTTGGGGGACCAGGAGTCCAAAGCCTGCACGGGGAAGTCTAAAAACCCGGGGCCTTACAAGTCCCTTAGAACCCACCGTAAAATCAGCCTTTCAACATCGACCCTGACTAGACTCTGAAGTCTTCGACCACAAGACCCAGAAGCCCTACTCTTGCAAAGCCCTTGCGGCAGCCCTTACTTGCAGTATCGCTTGAAGAAACCTTCAAAGGAAATGCTATCAAAACCCTTGAAGCAACCTCTTTTATCGGAGTTCCCGCGAAGTAAACCCTAAACCCTAGGCCCAAAGCCCCGTTTGGTCGGGACTTTTCGGCTTCGTCTCCTTGCGAAGCAGCAGCACCAAGGCGGCAACTGCAGCCGGGAGCTCCTTCTGGGCCTTCAGTGCTACTTGGAGGCTCATGGGTAGATATTAAGTGGGGTTATAAGTCCCCCAATATGGGTTATAAATACAGTTGCCCTACTTATGACCCCACTTACAACTAACCATGAACCTCCAAGTAGGGATTGGAAGTCGCGGTTTGCTAAGCCCTAGACTGCCTAAGCCGAGCAACCCTAACGTGTACCCCTAAAACCCTAAAGTTATGGGTGTGGGTGACGCCAAAACCCCCCAAGCCTAACCCGAAACCCTAAGACCCCAAACGCTAATCCCCAAAATCCCCAAACCCTAAACCCTAAACACCCTAAACCCTATAAGCCCTATAAACCCAAAACATCCCTCAACCCTAAACACCCTAAACCCTAAACACCCTAAACCCCCAAAAAAGGGTGAGACCTTCGAACGCACCAACAGTCGGCCCCACAACTTCTTGGCTCTCGGCTTCCAGGTCAGACTTCGAAGCCTCGCCAGGTGAAATAGTTGTGTCAGTATGAGTATAGTAACTGGGTTTAGGGTTTAGGGTTTAGGGTTTAAGGTTATAAGAATATATAAATATTATAGGATGTTATATTGGCTTCATAGCTTTTGCTGATATAGGCACTGGACGCTAGAACAATGTTTTGGTGAATTCTAAGGTATGTTTGCACACGGGCTGTAAAGGGAGATATTTTCAAACTATTCATTCAGGATCTAGAAGGTTTTGCACGGGTTTCCACGCTCCGTAGTTGGCTTCATAATTCGAATACTCCTTTATTGAGATGTATTGCGCTCTCTGGGCAGTGCTATCATGACTATGACCGGGAATGGTTGGCGGTTGGCAGATGTCCGTCGCGACAGCAACTTGCCTCGCTTTACGAACCTCCCGTGCATCGGCCTACACCTAAAACTATGTGGAGATAATTCCGAAGGTTCTTTCAAAGTAGGCCATTCGGGATTCGAACCAAAAAGAACACCTACCATGATGGCCATTGGGGACATGTGGTTTCAACAACGACTACCATATTACATATGCATAGTACTATATCAATTGATAATTCTGGCCGCTACTGTAAACACTGGTTCTGTTGCCCTGTGATAAACAACACAGCCGCAAACCCCTGGGCCGAGGTCTCGGCAAAAATCCCAGTTCGGCAGAAGGCATCCCATAAAAGGATTGCCACCTGGGGGGGTTATGGACGGTTTTCTGTTTTGGGATTGACGTGAGCGGGTCTAGGGTGTGCGGTTTAGGGTTTAGGGCTTTAGGACGGAGTCCTTCCTGAGGATTCCTGTATGGTCCATCTTATTGCTCCGGGTTGCTATGCAACTCAGACCTCTTCAAGGGGCTTTGCCGTTTAGGGCTTCACTGCTTTTAGGGTTTAGCCCTTCAGGGTTTGGGTTTCAGTCTTCGGGGTTGTAGGGTTTGTCGGTTTAGGGCTTCGGGGCTCTCGGGTGCGGCATGCTGGGTGTTGGGGTTTTAGGGTGTGCGGTTCTAGCGCCTTAGGGTCTTGATACAGGGACCGTAGTAATAATTGGAAGAAGGTTTGGACCGGGGTTCAACCCCAAACCCTAAACCCAATATGCTAACAAGACCTGAAGGAATGCTTCTTTAATGGCCACCATTGGTACTGCTAGTATCATCATCATTACTTATATTATGCTAACTATGTATCAATATAATACTAGTGTTATTGTTATGATTCTTATTCTTCTACTTATCATAGCCCACATACTTGGGGCTTTCGGATTTCGTGGGCGCTTCGGGAGCCTTGGGTTCTGGGACTCTGGGGCTTGGGGCCTTCGACTTCAGGCTTTGACTCCCTGGTGCTCAGTAGGGAATGGGGGGCATGGATATTGGGGACCATTATTGGGGGTTATATAGGGACTACTATACGGATCCATTCCCCCATTCCCTACGAAGCACCAGACAAACTTTTCCTTTAGGGGTTTTAAGGTTTGAAGGTGTGGGGGTTCAGGTTTTTGGATTAGGGCCTTTAAGGTTTAAAGGTTTCAAACAGGGTTAAGGTTTACGTTGCTTCCACCACCCGCCCACTCCCTCGGCTTCGTACGACTTTCGGCTTTCAAGGGTTCAGCACAGCGCCGCAAAGTTGCAGCATTTTAGGGTAAACTCTACTGCCCTTCACAATCCTCAAAGAACTTCTTGACTAACCCCAAACCCTACAAGAATGCGTTTCGGAGGCCGCGCTGCCAAACACTCTGCAGATTTGGATCGAGGAAGGGTAGGTCTCATGTCAACAGGGGCCTCAACAGATGTAAGAGGCTTTCCAATACGTGTTTTCCCCCTTCTAGCCTCGAATTCTATTTACACTAGTCACGGACAATAGATCCCGAAACCCGATTTCATGACGAACCCTAAGCCCTCAACCCTAATGCCGTTCCCTGAACCCTAAAAAACCTATACACCTATCTCTAATGCCCCTAAACCCTACACCCCTAAAACCCTAAAATGATGCCCGTGAACCCCTGAAAACTGCTCCTCCTTGCCCCCCGCCCCCGCCTGCCAGCCGGGAACGGAGAGCCCTGTAACCCGCGCTAGGGCCTCCATGAACTCCAAAATGGCCTGTTGTTTATTGAGCTTTGTAATTACAGCGTTTCCATGGTTGTTTATGGAGTTGAGTGAGCAGGATACGATAGAGCAATGATGACTGCCAAAGCTGCTATCGTTTTCCTGCGACTGTACCACTTTACATATCGGCGTGCATCCATACATACATCGGTTCTTTGATGCCACCACCGCATATGATTATCCAGCCTCGTGATTTCAGGTATCCAGAATATGTACGAGTGCGTATGCATTTCCCTACTTCGGCTTCGAAAGCGAAAGCCGAAACATCCAGTTAAAGTTTAGAAAGTGGCTAGAAGGATAGAAGCCGACAGCCAGGAAGTCGAGGAGCAAGAAGTCAGGGAAGCCAACCCGATTCCCCGGCACCATTTCCCAACAACACACATCCACAAAAACGCACGCAGAATCACGAAAGCGAGAAAGGATCCCTCCAGAGACGAGCCCTACTATACACGTACCCTAAACTCGAAAAATCTGAAACCCCACGTAACCCTAAACCCAAAAACCGAAACCCAGAAAGGCTTCTTGCATGCACCCTCCACCCTCGCTTGCCTTCCTATGGCTCCGCAGGCAGTTCCTGACAAGGACAAGTATTGCTCCGCTTGCTATGCTGACTTCTATTTTCTTTGCGGGTTCCTTTCCTCCCAGCGTAATGGGTCGGTAGGAATCTACGCTGGTCGAGGATTTTGACTTACGTGGCTTAGGGTTTGTTCAGGGTTTCGGATTGCTCTTCTCCTGATTGCTGTGGCTTCTGCAACACAGCGAGTGACATTGACAAGATCAGCCACTGACTACAACAAGCACGGTCAGGAGCATGTTGATCGAATGCCGATGGTGGCGATGGTGTTGACGGCGAGACTCACGATGATGATCCATGGAGGAGGTGCTCTTTACTGTAATCGATGGTGGTGTTACTGACAGCAATAATAGCAGAAACAGGGGTTCTGACTAAGTTGTGCACTATTGCGGTTGGTGATGTTGATGCCGGTACTGATGACCCTGATGTGTCCTGCTGGAAAAGGTCAGATGCTGATACCAGCATTTCGCCATTCTCAGATGCATATGACAATCATGGTCGCTGTGACTTATCATGCAATCAATTCTGCTCGTCATAAAGATGATAGTGCCTTGGGTAGTGCCGGCGGCGCGGCGAGCGTGTAGTGACGGCCGTACTAAGCATAACCAACAAGCGGCTGCTGCTTTTTTTGCTAGAAAGGTAACTGGCCATGCTTGAAGAGCTAAAGATGTAAAAGGTGCTACAGCTCATGATCACGTGCCATGGCTTTGCCAATAAATTAGACAATTTCGCTGACGAACACGGCTGATACGACGAATTTATCTGGCCCTGGCGAGTTACATGTCCCCTGTTGCTTTGTGATTGGTATGGTCCAAAATCTCTGGGACCTGACGCCTTCCAAGCATCGCAGATTCCCAACCCACAGCAGAAAACCTAACCCTTGAACCCCCAAAACTATCCAGGTTCCCAAGATCCAAAAAACAGCTGTGGCCTTTGCTCTGGCATGTGAGACTCGTTCCAAGCCTGATCCATCCATGTACAAGCTTGGAACTCGCACCCCGCGGCTGAAATGAGAATACTGCTTTGCAAGTTTTCATGAGGGGCTTTATATATGCTTATATGCGGTCGTTGACACTTAGGAAGCGGGTTTGGGAGTATACTTTACTACAGGACCCCTACAAAGAAAAAGCAATTGCTTTCGGGACAGCCGACGATGCTGTGCCATTTTTCTCTTGGAGTTGGGGTGTTTTGCGCTGCCTGCGGGGGGGAGCTGAAACCCAAACTCCTCAAAACACCACGGTGCCTGGCTCCCCCCAAATAGGGTGTAGGGGCTCCAGGAAGACTCCCAGTTGATATCTATCGAGAACCCAGTATGTAGAGCCATCAACCGTTGCGAAACTCCTTGGGAATGTGTATACGAAAACTTATCAAACCCGATCTACTCCCTCTACGGCGGAAACATGACACAAGACACATACCGCTGCACAAAACAAGGTCCTACGATCCAGGACCCTGCCAGGACCTATCGAAGCCCTGCAACACTACCACGGCACCTTGAACCAGCCTACAAGCCAACATCGAAACAGTCGACCCATGACAAATATCAAGCCGATCGACGTCAACGACCGCCTCAACACCAAAACCCCAAACGCCAGACCTCTGCCCCTTTGTGGTACAAAAAAGCACATCTACCAAGAGCCCCACTCTGGCTTCTTTTCTCGCCCAACCTTGGAGAAGGCCGTCTTGTCAGAACGAATCTTGGATTTTAGGCTTGAACTGCTCCGGAGTCTCTAAAATTTGAAGATTTGGGGCTTTGAAGTTTCGACACTGGACCCAAAGAGCCCCATGCACCTGGTAAGAAATGGGGCTGAAGCCAGAAGTATCCGCCGAGGCCGCAGGACTCAGGCACCCTCCACCTAATCCTCCCCCCTGCAACCCCCAAAAGTTTCGACGCGCCCGCTTGCTTTTTGCGTTCATTTCCCACCCCTCCACCCCCCCCGCCCCCGCTGTTTTTGGGCCTTTCCTTGCTTCTTGCCCCCTGCCCGCCCCCCCCTGCCCTCCCCGCAAGGGCCCACCCCCTCCCCCTGCCCCGTCCTTGCCCCAAAAATTGATTAAGCCCTGTGAAAAATGTCAGCTATGGTCCATTTTTAAGGCGTATGGCCCGGGTATGTGGCTCGCTGAGAACAGAGCAGTACAGGAATTGACGACACGTTTGACCCAAGCTGACAACCTGCTGATGCTCTTGTATCACCGAAGTTTATTCCGATCTCCGGCCGATGAAGGTTTGAGCACTCCGATCCAGGGGTAAGAATGGCAATCAGCGACAACGACGACCAAGAAGACAAGAACAGCAACGACTACCACCACTGCTACCAGCACCAGCACCGGCACCAGCAGTCCAGTGCATTCTTCCAAGCCCCCAGAACCCACACAGGTCAATGCATCAAACCTCCACTGCATTCTTCCTGGGCCCCAAAATGCGCACAGGTCGCCACAATGCATAAAACCTCGAGCCACTACACTGGCATTCCTCCAGGCCCACTACGCGCTGGAAGACTCGAATCCCAAACGTGCGTTTCAAGGTGTTTCCACGTCGCATCCTCGCCTGTCTCTGTAGGAAAGTTGTTGTGACAATGTGATTTGTTCAGTGCGCTTCGTCATGCGCCTATGACTCTGTGCTTGTATGGTGCCTCGAAGAACGCACGACACGGTGCAAGACTCCTTGCCCAACCCCTTATCCATGTAGCAAGAAGTGCTCTTGGGATGCATATGTCAAACCTGCGCTTGCGATGGTGGAGCACGTGCTTATTAAGCACTAAGACAACAACAACGACGACGACGACTCAAGCCACCATGTCCCCCAAACCAACCACAAGAATCTGCAAGACTGTCTAGCATCACAGATTAGGTCTCATTACCGCAAGAATGCAAGTGTGGTCAGGTCAGCTGAGCAGGCTTCTAGTGACGAGCTCGTTGGTGACGCCAGCGGTGTGAAGATCATCCTCCATATCCTGCACTAAGCCACTATGTCATTCGCAAGCAGAAAGTGGTAAACTGTTTTGCCTGGTAGAAAGTCTCAGCCTCTCAAACCCTAAACCCCTGAATCCTTAGACCGTTATAGTTTAAGGGTTCAGTGGTCAGACCACTGAACCCTTAAACTATAACTGCCACACCTAGGAAGTGCACGGATCAACTCCAACCCTGAGCAGTGTCTGACCAGACATGTCACCATTTTACACATATGCTATCCACAGCTTCCTTGCGGGAATCTTACATCTGTATCTGCAATGTGTATGCATGCACGCCCTCTTTCTGCAGAGACGATTGTGTACGCATGATGCATCTTTGCATGCGTGCATGTTTTGAACCAGTTTGAATCTATATAATTTCGCTGCGTGACACAAGGCTCTAAGCTGTTGAGCGTCATACAGGCGTCCGAACAATTAGCAACTTCATCCCCACATTGTAGTCCCTATGACTCGAATATCATGTACCCAAAAACCAAACCGAATTTGAGCTTTGAGATGACTACTATGGGAGCCTTAATAACTACCTACATTATAATAACTATAGTCTACTATGCCCCAAAACCCTATTCTAATTATTAAGGCCCCTATATTACATTGCTTGAGTTCTGAGCTTGCTGGATAGCTCCGGTCCTCACTGAACCAAGCGAGCATCTCCATGTGGAAATGCCAGGCCTGCTAGTTCGGGCTTCGGGTTCCTCTTGAAGGTTCCTTTAGGGGTACAGGATTTCGGATTTATGTAAGGCTTTGGGCTTCGGCTAGCGTGCTGCGATTTGGACTGCCACCATCCTCATGCTTGTCACATCTATAGCAACACTCCTGGGCCCAGGCAGATCTGCTCCTACTGGTCTTGGCACTATGACCGATGCGCTGCTATGGCTTGTGGTAGCCTTTCTAAGCCTGCGTGGGCCGTGTAGACTCTCTAAGAATTGGTCGAGGAGCTTCAAAGGCCTTCCTCAGGAAGGAGGTTCGGGGTTCAAAGCATGCGTTTTAGGTGGGTTCTTAGGAGGTTCACGGATCGGGTTAGGCATTAGAATCAGAAGCTAGGGTTCAGGTACTCTGGTCAGGAGAGCTTTCACCTGAAGCGGATGCATCAGGACAGTCTGGCCGAAATAAACCCAAAATCCCCAAACCCGAAGAAGGTCACAATTCGGGGTTGGGGGTTTACACTACCACTCCAGCCCCCAAACTCTTTGCTTGCCCTAGAACGACTACAAAGATCCTGAAGGAGACGCCCCAAACTCCGAACCGCAGTTCCCAGCAACAGATCCTCAACAGAATCCCCGGAAATCAATACGCACAAACTGCCGGAAAGCCGCATAACCCCATCACACCAAGAACTTAGACCAAGGTTGCGAAAAAACCAGCTCCACAAATTCCCTAAAGCCCTAAACCAAAAATCCTATGACCCTAAACCGCAAAAAAAAAAAAAAAAAAACTAAACCCACACCCATACCCATACCTCCCCCCCCCCAAACCCTTAGGCGGCCCTAAAAGGTGCCCCCCTTTCTTGGCACCTCCGCGTTGAACGCGGCCTCTTCACCGGATCTCAAAGCCAGGCTCCGAGCCCCAAAACGCAGAGGGCCGCAGGGTTTTCGGGTCTTAGGGTTTCGGGCTTCTTTTGGAGGTGGGGGGGGGGTTAGGGTTGAGGGCTTTGGGTTGAGAGTGTAGGGTTAGGGTGCTAGAGTTCAGGCTTTTTCGGGGTTTTGGGTTTAGAGTGTAGGGTTTAGGGTCTAAGGCTAAGGTTTCAGAGTTCAGGGTTTCGGGGGTGTGGTTTTGGTGGTTTCCCTGTTCACGGCTTATGAGCGCTTTTAGGGGTTTAGAAGTGTTTTTCAGATTTTACAGCGTTAGGGTTTTGGGGCGTGTTGGGTGCTGCAACGTGTTTAGGTCCTTCGGGTTTGAGGGTTTTGTTAGGCCGGAGGGTTTTAGGGCTTGGGGTTATAGGGTTAGGCTGGTTTGCCGTGTCAAAAACGGAAACTATACGGATTTTGTAAGGGAAATCTTTGAGAGTGCGTAGGGATGTAAGCAGCCCCCGGTTTAGGCCTGAAAAAGAAGATTTGACGCTGGGGTCTCAAATGGCATTGGGTTCCAACAGGTTTGGGGCTTGGGGTTCAAGGGGTTCGGGGTTTAAAAGAGTCAAGGGCTAGGGATTTGTGGCTGAAAGCAGTCCTGGTGTTTCAGGCGTGCGGGTTGATTTCAAGGTTTGGAATTCAGGGTCTATTTAGTGCTTCGGGAGTAGGAGCAGCTGAAAACGCAAGTACTGCTCTTGGTGGACACCTGTACCTTGGCGGCCTAGGTGTACAAAATGAGATGACGGCTATGACATTGCTGATCGGAATGGTCACAGTCTCATCTAGCGGCAATAGTCGCAATGACTATGGCAGCTGTGTAGCCATACCCCCACATGCGATAGGATCGACTCTGTCTGCAGCCGGCATCGTTGTGTCCTAGGCCTCCTCAGAGGACTTTTTCAGTAAACCTCCACGTGGTAGCGTCCCTCCGTCCTCATTGCCTTGTGAAGTTCACGCCAGTCCTGGCCGCGATCCCGAGCAGCTGAGGCAAGACAGTCAGAAAGCCCTGCTTCCAGGCCCTTCACGCCACACGCATAAATGTGAGTGTTTGGCAGCTGCAGGAGTCCCCAGAGTTCGTCCATGTGTTGACACATCTGCGTCTGTACATACTCCTTCTCTCCAGAATCACTGCTTTCACGGCTGATGGCGCAGTTGTACCTAAAGTTGTCCGGAAACTTCGCCTTGTAGGACATGTGCTCATCCTCATAGAGCCGACACGATGCATAGCGAACCCCATAGAAAAGCCAAGCCAGGCCTGTAAACTTGCGGGTTGAGTCGGGATTGGCCGCCGAAACGTCGTGAAAAAGCCGGCGCAGTTGTGCTCGGATTGGAGCGATGCCTGCGCCTGTTGCCACCAGAATCAAGTTACAGCAGTTCTCCTCAGGCAGAAGCATTTCGTTCCCTGTGGGCCCAGTAATCACCACCTTATCCCCCAACTCCACATCACAGAGGTAATTCGAGCAGACCCCACCAATCTTTCGCCCTCCCACACCGCGCGACCGGTCGCGCTGGTCGCGCTCCGAGACGTCCAGGACGCGCTTCACGCAGAGCGAGAGGGTCTTCGACCTCTGGTCGTCTCCCGACCTTTCGGGGCTTCGGGCGTTTTTTGGATATTTTTTTGTCTAAGATAACCTAGAAGTGCCGTCTCCTACGAGTACAAGTGCGTCAGTTTGGAGCAGCACACCTGGATGAAGCGATTGAGTAGAGCCGGAGCTTTGCCGGCCTCTCACCAGTCCTGCAAGGGGATAGCATACGGATAATTGGTAGCAATCTCTACTCAAACTGCTCCAGTGTACTGCATAAAGCCTTAAACCCTCCATCAACCCAGAAACCGAAAAAAAAAAAAAAGCAACCCCTGAGCCTTTAAACTTACGAGTGTAAGCCATATTTAAACCTTCATCATGAGGCTTCCCCGCCCTTCTCCCCGCAGCCCGGTACCCCCTAATTGCCTTGATTGAGGCCCCGAGCGCACAAAACGAAGTAACCAAACGCCGAAAAAAGGGTCTTCACCCTAAAGAGAAACTGCAGAGTTCCTAAACCCTTTGATACTCCCTAAACGAACAGAAATTCAGTAACCCTGCACCTTAAAATCAAACCCACCCTAAACCCTCAAAAAATGCCCAAAACAAGATGAAACCCGGAGCTTTAACTCGATCCTCTCAGGACCCGGAGCGATGACGCCGATTGCCTGGCCCTCCAGGTACGGCACCTCTGTGTTTGTCGACTGGGTTCAGGAGATTGGGGCCGCTTTTTGGTTTAGAATTTAGGGTTGGGTTTAGGAGTTAAGGCCTTAACGTTCATCTTCAGGTTCCCTTTGCGGACTCGACAGGGGGTTCGAGAAGGGCTACTATCAGGCTGTTTGGAGTTCAGGGCGCTTCTTCTCCTGATTTAGGGTGTTGGCTTTGCAAATGCTCGTCATTTTGTGCGTGGCTTACGGCAGTTCATGGACGGCTTGAAAAATAGGCAATAAGAGAGCTTATAGGGCTTGACAACTTCGGGGCTTGGTGTGGGCTTCGAGTCTTTGGGAGTGTAGGGTCGAGGTTTAGGAGCTTGGGACCTCCATGCTCCTACAGGGGTATCTTTGGATTTTCTAAAGGAGAAATAGTATCACTCATTACCCAGGCTTAGAATGACTGGACCAGTAATAACAGCGAAACCTCGCAGCGACGATCACTCGCATCACCTCCACAACCACCGCCCCGGCCACTCTTATGCTCTCTACAGCCCGCAATCGCCTTCCACTGGCACTTCGAACCCTAAATCCTGAACCCTGCGCCTGCCCGTGGTGGCTCAGCGTGATGTGGTGTGTCCTCGGCCGTCAACTCGCAAACTGGTTTAGGGGTTATTCAGGGTTTACGCATCACGTAGGAGCTTGGCTCTGGAGGTTTAGGAGATTTTGGGATCGGAATTGACGCTTTAGGGGCTGCAGAGATGTTGGGTTTGTGGGGTTTATATCCACTGAGCTAGTCTCGTTACCGGTCTGGAAAACTCCTTTGCTTCAAGGACTTTGATATATGTTATGTTCATCCCTTTTTGCGTAGGCAGGTTTAAGCTGGGAAGCCTGCATCACGTACTTTAAATCCTCGCGAAAGCCTCGGATCACTTTTCCTCCGGGCCGGTGGCGGTGCCACTGCTCCTGGACTCCTGCCCACTTCTCAGGCTCTCCCCTCAAAAGGTCCTATAAGATACTATAACCAAATATACACCACTATACTGTAATACATTTTGGGGACAGGAACTTCACCCCTCTGAACCCCAGGCCCTAAACCCTAAAACCCTAAAACTCTAAACCCCAAACCCTAAGACCCTAAAACCCTAAACCCTAAACCCTAAAACCCTAAACCCTAAACCCTAAAACCCTAACCCCTAAACCCTAAAACCCTAAAACCCTAAAACCCTAAAACCCTAAATCCTAAAGCCCTAAAACCCTAAAACCCTAAACCCTAAAACCCTAAACCTTCAAATCTTCTGCCTACGCCGCCAGCACCGTCGGCTTCCGGGGCTTCAGATAGCGTCGCCAGGCCTCGAGGACCTGTGCACCATGGGAGACAAACGCAGAAAGCGCCAAGTTCGGTTTAGGGTTTAGGGTTCCTGAAAGAGATCTATAAGGGTTACTAACGGTTACTATAAGGGTACTATAGGGTTGAGGGTTTAGGGTTCCTGAAAGAGATCTATAAGGGTTACTTTAAGGGTACTATAGGGTTGAGGGTTTAGGGTTGGGGTTTGGGGTTAGGGTTTAGGCTTTTGGGCAATGTCGTTGCAGCGTGTTTGCGTATGCTGCTTCTTCGGGGGTGAGGTTTCAGGTAACGGTGGTTCAGGTCTAAGTTCAGCCTTTCAGGTCCTGGGTTTTGAAGGTCACATCCTGAACCCTCAACTCCCAAGCCCTCAAGCAGCTACAACTCGAACTCCTTCAGCCCACGACCGCCGAAAAAACCCCAGAGCTCGGGCTTGGGGTTTCAGGTTTCGCGGAAAGTCTAGGAATTCAGGGCCTCTGGGAAACCCCTCTCGTCCAATGACCCATCGACATTCGCCAAACTTCAATATCGTGGCCTCATCAAGGGTCCTTCAACCTTAAGGGGGCTGCGCCTTAATATTGCACTATAGATGTGATAAGGAGCCCTACGGAATAGCACTGCGGATTATTCCAGCCCCTAGATTTTGCAGGGTTAGAGCATATGGGTTTTAGGCCGTTTCGGGTATCAGCATGAGGCCTCGAATTTGAGAGGCTCCAACTCTGATCTGCGAGAATCTCGCATCCTTTAATGCAGGGACTCTTCTTAAGGATCTCTACATTAAGGCTTAGGGTCTGGACTAACCGGTTGGACTTAAGGACTAAGGATTTTTGGAGTCGATCGCGTCGCATGTCTTGCTTTCGGGGCTCCGTGCTGATCTTAAGCCTCAGCACATCAAAGCTGAAAACTGCCCAGGGGGGCAAACCAGAGCTAGATTTCTGTTTAGGGTTTAAGATTTAGGGTGTGGTTTGAATTTAGGGTTTCGGGTGTAGGACCCGTGACTCCAAACATCTGTGCCCGAAGCCGCCCACCTGAACCCGCTGACCGCAGGCAAATACCTGCCGCCCCCGTACGCAGACGAGTATGCAGAAAGACAGGACCAGCAGAAGTAGGAACCATCCGAGGTTGAGCCAGAAACCTCAGCTTTCAGCATGTAAGGTTTAGCATTTGAGGTTTAGGGCCCAAGGCCGGCCTGCAGAGCCAAACTGTCAAAACCCTAAACACAAGCTCTGTTAGATCCATGTTGCATGGCTTCTCACGACCACCCAAGTCATCCGTATACTATCACCTCTCCGCCTCCTTCGGCGACGGCGACTGCGACTGGGACTGGCGAGTACGAGTACGACTGCCACTGCCACTGCCAACACCGCCTCTACCACTACCTACTGTCACCTGCTACCAACGTGCCCATCAACACTACGATTGCTTCAGTGGGGCAACGCCTTCTGCATTTCTGGAATTGCGTGTAATGCCTACACCCTAAACCGAATTCGTAGCCGAGAAGCAGGTGGCACTGTGCCGCAAATACTTGCAGTCATCGGATTCTACACCTTCTCAATGATCACCGACAACGAGACGACACACGAAATTGGACGGCTTAGGGCGCATGTCCGATTTCCAACTTCAGCCGAAGTTCCCAAAGACTGATTCAACATGATATACTGAGAACATTCGTTCTTGCTCCCGTTCTCCCCCACTCCCACGGCTGATATTCTCGACAACCTCTGCTTGAAGCGGGAGCTTCAGAAAATCAAGGGATCCCAATATACAGCCTCAACCAGTAGTAGAACCAATACTATAAATACCTCCAAATTGACTCGACTGCCATGCACCCCCTTTGGGTTAAACCCATGAATATCCCTCTAAAGATTTTGGAAATACAACACAAACCTATGAAGCACTTATCATACCGGCGAAGACCCCAAATCGCTGGGAGTTGGCTCTTGTCTTCAACTATTCTGCCGGGCTGAGAAGCGTCTATGCGCATGCCACTGACGTCGGCTAGATTTGATTCCCAAAATCAGTTTGCCGAAGCTCTCCAAAAAAATCTAATTTAGTTGAATTTCCTTTGGCAACATTCAATCGTCCAGGAACAGTTGTTGGATGCGGCCTATGTTTGTTGATGATGTTGGCTAGCTTTCAAGCCCAAAATCAGTCTCCCGAAGCTCTCCAAAAAATCTGCCAAATTTCATTGGTTTTTCTTCAACAATCTTCCCGGGTTAGGGGACGTTTTTGGATCCGGTACACTCACTTGCACCTGATGCTGGCTAGCTTCCATGCCCAAACTCAACCTCCCGAAGCTCTCCAAAAACTCAACTAAATATATTTTTTGCAGTTTCCTCGACTTCACTGATGTTGGCTAGCTTTGAAGCCCAAGATCAGCCTCCCGAAGCTCTCCAAAAAAAATTAACTTGAGTTGGCTCTCTTTAAATTTATGTTTTTTGCCAAGCCGAGGATCGTTTTTGGATCCGGCCGATGCACTTGTTACAGATGTTGATGAGATTTCAGGCCAAAACCAGCTTCCGGATCCGAAAACGCTCCTCAACCCGGCAGAAAACATAAAGAAAAATCAACTCAGCCCACTTTGATTGTAATTTTGGGAGAGCTTCGGGAGGTTGATTTAAGCTAGCCACAACAAGTGCACAGGCCGGATCCAAAAACCGTTCCTGGACCCGATAAGATTGCCAAGCAACAACCAATCAAATTTAGCGATTTGTTTGGTGAGCTTCGGGGGCTGATTTGGTGCTTGATGCTGGCTAGCTCTCAAGCCCGAAATCAGCCTCCCGAAGCTCACCAAGAAAGCTTGCAGCTCTCCAAAAAGGAAATTGCCACTTGCATACCGATTGCATGCCGCGGCAGCACCCGCGGACACGGCGCGCCCCACCTGCATGCCGACTGCACCGACTGTGGGCACTGCCGCCCCACCTGCATGGCCTGCATGTCGACTGCATGCCGCTGCACCCTGCATGCCGACTGCATGCTGATGCACGCCTGCTGTGGATACGACGACACCCCACTTGCATGCCATGCCGGCTGCATGCCGCTGCACCCTCTGCGCCGGCTGTGGACATGGCGCCACCTGCGTGACACTGCATGTCCAAATGCATGCCGCCCTCCACCGGCTGCGGACACGGCTCCGCCTGCATGCCGACTGCATGCGCTGCACCCGCGGCGCCGGCTGTGGACACGACATGCCCTACTTACCTATGACCTAGAACCCCTTCTAGCTAATATTATAAGGATGTAAAGCTAACCCCCTCCTTATGAAACCCTTATTGAAACTAAATCCTAAAGCCCGTAAACTTTCAGTTATACCTTTCCTACACCCTGAGAAACCCCATCCACTCTCTCAAGCCCCAAGCCCTAAACCCTAAACCCTAAACCCTAAACCCTAAGCCCTGAACCCTAAATTCCAGAGACCCTTTGGCCTCCAAGGTCGCACTGGAGGCAAATCGCAGAGGTGAGGAGTCGCCAGAATCCTGGGCCTGAGATCCCAGGCTCTGCAGGATCCCTTCTTAAAAGCTCCTTTCCGGGTTTAGGGCTCCTTTCCGGAAGCCAAGGGATCCCATCAATTTTTGCAGGGTTTTTTGTTTCTTTCGTGTCACCCTATCCTGCAGCCTGAGAAAGCATCCACGAAGGCCCAAGGGCCAGGAGATATCCGGCTCCCACGCACACCACCCTTTGAAATGAAGAAAAAACCATAGGAACCGAACTCGACCGTCTCAGGTCGGCCATGCGAACGTGGAAGATTCTCAACATCGCAGACCTTTAGCACACCAGAAGCCTAGGCAGCCTGTCACGAACACACGGCCTTTTCGAGAAAGCGGGAAGTATTTTGCACAAGCCTGCACTACATTAAGCGGACACCTACGTCTCTATCGCAACTTTCGGAAAGTAGAAAATTTGGTTTACACAACGTCCCCACGAGAAATCTGTCAACCTTCGTTTACGACAACCTTTTAGGAACAGGTCAATCCCTGTATCCCTGTACAGGCAACTCACTCCCAACTCGAACTTTCAGGGTTTGGGTTCAGAAGGTTCAGGGCTGATACCCCAACCCGTCCACCTTTTCGGCTCCAAACCTTCGATCCAGGGTACGGGGTTTGGAGCTTAGAGCTTGACGGGTTTAGACTCAGGGCTCAAAGAAAAAGCTAACGCAAGCCAAGGGGCCCTCGTAGATTTTGAGATCGTGGCTGGATCCGACCCGAATGCCAATCCACCATCCCTCCATCAGACTTGCTGACTCCTGAATAAACAACATTCATCACGTCGTCATCACCTTTGTCTCATTGCAGCAACTGTAGCCTGTTGCGGCGTTTGTAGCATTGGTGCTTGTGTTGGGCGATGGTGGTGCTCCAGCTGGCACCAGAAGCAGAGGCGAGGACTATGGTCGGGAATCCGCGGTTACGGGGCGGTGGAAGCAATGGTCGTGGGGGCGGAGTCTGTGGTGGGTTGATTTGTGTTCCAGTGGTAGTACCGGTGGTGCTGCGGCGGTGCTTGCTGCTGTTGCGCTGCTGCTGCAACTTGTGCTGTCGCGTGTCGCTGTGGCTGCGGCTGTGGCTGTTGCTCTTGCTGGTGCTGGTGCAGGTGCTGCTGGTGTTGGTGCTGCTGCTGCTGCTGCTGCTCCGCTTTCCGTTTCTGTTGTTTTTTGCTCTTGCTGTTCTTCTTCTCGCTGTTGTTGCTTGCTTGCCGATTTGCTGCTGCATCTGCCTCATGCGCCAGTGAGGGTTGCTAGTGTTGTTGTTGTTGTTGCTGTCACTAGTAGGACACTTTACTGAACGAGCTCCGGAAGTATTGTAAGAAGCATCTTAATCTTACCGATGCTATCACGACACTGGCAATAGCATTCTACTTTGTTGAGGCCTCAGCAGTCGCGCATGTCATGCTGGGTTCGGGGTTGTTGTTGCTGGCTGATTACAACATGTTCTCAGTCCTTGGCTGCTTATCTTCCTACACTCTGTTTAACAGATTCCCGTAACAATAATTTTTACACCTCGTGTCTTATTCTTACGTGTTCTGCTGCTTCCGTTCTTCTCAGTCACACCAGTTTCTGTTCTTCCTATTGCCATGCTGCATCATTGCTGCCTGTTGCTGGGTTGACGAAAGGCTGTTCGTGGTTCTGGACCTTCAGGGCTTGGATGCGTAACGCTTACAACTTCCAGGCAGCAAGTCCTGCGGAAAGAGTTGCCGGAAGACGTCCTGCAAGTAGCAAGTCGACCGGCCATTCACCCATCTGGTGCCTTGCTTCCGTCAAGCATGCCACTATCCGTCTATCAACATCAACAATGCTCTGGTATGCCGCTTAGTGGGTGTAGCCATTGGAACAACCAACCCATTCACGAAACAATGAAGTGGAGCCGAGGTTTCCATGTTTAGATGTAGTATAAACCCATCCTTTCAACTTTTCAACTCTCCTTTGATCATAACACGCAGTGTTTACATCCACGTGGCCATCAACGAATCCCAGTTTTCGTTCACAGAACTCATTCAAGGCTTAGCCACATAACCACGCGGAACGAAGGCATAAACACTGCTTTAAGTGTTGCTTATTCTTTCTCCCTACCGAACCTCCCAAATCGGCTCAGATTGGAAAATTACTGGTACCCGGCCGCCCCAACAAAAAAAGGACCGATCCCTGTAAATTTCAAGACAGCATAAGCTATCATGCACGTGCCGGCGAACGTGAACGCGCACCCCGTGAATCCGACTTCATCCATTGGGAAGGGATTTTCGTTGCAAGCTTCCTGCTTTCTCAGGGAACCCTGTGATAACATAAGCCAGGCCAAACTGCCCTAAACCCTACGACCATGACGAGCTAAACGCCAAGGGCCCCCCTTGCAGAATCTAAAGCCCTAAACGCTGCCCTGCTTTGGGATTTTTAAGGCTTTAGGAATTGAACCCTTAGGGCTTCTAGGGTTTTTTTGCACAGTGTAGGCTTAGGTGTATTGGGTTGCAGAGGGCTTAAGGCCTATTCATGTCTTTTGGTTTAGGCTGGTGGGGCTTTGGGTGCCTACAACAGGGTCCGGTTGTTTGGGCTCTACAGTAGTCAGTAATCTCAGGGGATACTACTGACTACTAATCATTCCGACCCCTATGGACACCTCAATGCTGCAAGCTTCGGCCTTCCCGCAACAGAATCCTTAAATCTTCCGCCCCCCGCAAGTCTTCACCCCTAAACCCGACCTCTCGAACCTTCAACCCAAAAAACCCTAAACTGTGCGTGTGTCCTAAACCTTCTGAAGCTCATAGCCTTGTAAACCTTACAAAAGTCAAACTTAAACCTGAACACTTTCTCTGCGAAGGGACGATGTCCGTAGCTTGCAAAGTGAATCAATGGTGGTACAGTGCCAGTTGGCCGCACATGCAGCCGTCTCCCCTCTAAGCTGATGCCCTCCTGGAGGCCGTAGCTTGTGGCTGTGGGACTCAATAGAAGGCTTTGGAGTTTAGTGTACTTGGTCAAGCCAAGCCTTCACATCTTAGGACTCAAGAACCAGAAAACAACAGATTGGAGCCGGAGAGTTGTTCCCGTCCTCTTCTTCCACGGCGAAGAGGTTGCATGTCAGCTTGCACTCCGTGTCCAGAAGAATTTTCTCTGGATGGTCTCGGCGGTAGATTTGCCACCACCATTGATCATTCCTGGGTTCTTGTTGAGCTATTCAATTTTCAGCTACCATAATTGGGATCTATCGTAAATAACATGGCCTTGTTATGGTAACTTAAGTAAGAATTCCTTAACAGGAACCCAGATTCACCTGCTTTCTCTCGCCTTCCAGAGCCTCGGGGAGGATCGTCTTGAAGGCGTGCACACGACCCACCATGAGCCCAGCGTTCAGAAAGCGCCAGCGGTACTTCGAGGGAGGGGTCTTTTCACAGATGCTGTCGCTGTCTGGGTAACAGGCAACCTCAGCATTGAAGACGATGCTGCGCCCAGATTCCTTTTCAAGCTCCTCAAACTTTCGGAGTATTTCAAGCCGACCTGCCAGAATCAGCGTATCAAAGGCGTCTGCAACAATCCTCGGCTGCAGAGCAGAAAGGCAGACACCCAGCACACTGAAGAAGCAGGAAGAACTTCCATCGATCTTTACAATCCGAGATTCATAACATCCTGGTCATCCTTCGAAAAGGCGAATGTCCGTATCGCATTTATCTTGTCCCCCATTTGGCCCCAGTCATTAGACTTGCCTTACACAGGGACAAGAAGAAACCTCGTTCATGCCCATGGCCTGGGGTGTCGGGTTTATTTTGGGGCCTTAACAATTAGAATAGGGTTTGGGGGGAAAACTATACTATAATGATACAGGCCCCTATAGTAGGTTTCTGCTTTATTCTAGGTGGTTCGGTTTAGGGTTTGGGTTTCAGAATTTAAGGGTTCAGGGTTTAGGGGGTTGGGGTCAGCGTTTAGGGTTCAGGCCCCATCCCCAACGCATCGGAGGGCTCAGGGATTCATATGAAGGCCTTGATATTTTCTTAAAATAGCGTTTCCAAACACGCACACACACATAGGAATTCCGCAGCAGCTGTGGCGTGGTGCTTGTTTCAGCTCCGGGGCATTCCGAGCAGGGCCAGGCCTCTGGGCCGCGCCACATGTTGAGAGGCTCCAGCCTCATGGCTGGTTGTGCTCCTAGTGGTCCCCTCGATCGTCCTGTTGTTCGTGGTCCTCGTCAACCTGATGGTCCTGGTGCTGCCCATGGTCGTCGCTCCCCTCAATGGTCGTCTTTTTGGGTCCGGTTGCTGCGGTCGTCGTGGAGTGTACGTGGTGCATGGTGCTTCACTGTTGTTCTTGTCGGATCTACAGTGGTGTAGTATTACAACTATCTGGCGACTATGACTATGTGACTATGTGAGGGATATTACTACTTTGGCGAGATCCCCCTCTACAGCACTACAAGGTATCTTTTTGAGACGAACTACGAAAACAAGAATACGATTCACAGTAGGAACAGCCGAAGGGAAAGAACAGTAGTAAGAAGAAAAGATGAGCCTGATAGACTACAACTGATAACAAGCATCTGGTTCCGCCAGGATGCCGAGGCCCATCACTTGAGGATAGATCTGCTGAGACTCTGCAGTGACCTCCAGCGTGCCCAAGGCACGGAAACCTACTCGGATCCGGTAAAACGTTGGGTCCAGAGACGCCGGGTACCGGTGAGATCCTTACCCTTAGTGGCTGCAAGTTCGACTACGATGACGACGGGCATCATCGGTGCTACGACTGTCTTCTTCCTGCTACTCTCCGCGCCGTGATGAGTTCCGCTACTAGCACACAGGGCTCTGTTCTGCCAAGCTTAGGAATGAGAGCTCGTGCTTCGGGTGCTGACTCAGATGCAAGGCGCCTGAAGGTAAGCGAAATGCCGGTGGATGTTGAACATAAAAGTCATCAGGTGCAGCTGCACCTGGTTCCTTGCAGGAGATTGTCGTCAACAAACTTTCTCCGGGAATCTTACAGTGCGGTCATGAAGTCAGTTACGAATACTCGTAGTATAGTAACAAATACCAGAAAACCCGTTGGGATTCTTAAGGCTAGTCGACTAAGTCCAAAAAGAAACCCTTATACTACTCACTTACAGTAGCCCTTGTAGACTCCTTCAAGGAGCCCTACTCTACCAATACAGTGTGAGGATCATGTCCGACGAGGCCGCTGCCACTTCCTCTGTTTCCGGTGACTGCCCGCGGCTCCTCGGTGGGTTTTGGGGTTTGGATTAGTATGTATGTATATATATATAGATATTATATACAGATATATATATATATGTGCTTAGGGGTTACTATGAGGGTTGCTATAAGGGTGTTGAAAGGTTACTATAAGGGTTAGGATAGGGGCTGGGGGTTTAAAGTTTGGGTGTTTGGGACTTGCGAGTTTGGGGTTTGGGGCTAGCGGGCTTAGGGTTTTGGGGTTTAGGGTTTAGGGGGTTTGAGCTTCAGGATTTATGCTTTAAGCCTTTGGGGTTCAGGGTTTAGACTGTAGGCTTAGTTTTCAGGCTTTATGGGCTTAAGGTCTGGCTTAGGCTTTAGCAGGTTGGGCATTGTGGATGTAGGTCTTCGTTGTTTCATGGCACAATGCTGCACGTAGAAGGGACTTGCTAGGTCCCATAATCCTTCACGCAAACATCTGGTTGCAAAAACCAAGACAACGGAGGCTTCAGAAAATTAGGGGGGGTCCTCAAAATAAGGTGTACTGAATATCGCATAGTTCAGGGGTATTGGGCTCTCTAGATTAATGAAGCATTTTCACCAAAGCGCTTGATAGAGCTTCGTAAGGGTTCGACAAGGGTTCATAGCGGTTTGCCCAGCGCATTAGAATCCTAAACCCTATAACGTTTGAGGTTTCATTAAGCGCGCTTGATCGTTTCATGTGGTTGTTGAATCTCGGTCGAGATTCTCGATTTCAGGGTACAAGGCTTTGGCTGTAGGGTCGAATCTTGAGGTGGCTTCTTGCGTCGAGCAGGGTGAGTTATGGGTCTTTAGAACACAGGGACAGCTCAGAGAGGCGTATGGCACAGCTTATGGTTGCATGTACTCCGGCTCCGATTGTCACGAAGAAATTCTTGCCATACATGCTGCGATTATTCTTCTGAAAACATGAGCACTAATCATGTTACACTGCTAGTTGCGACTGTTGTAAGTAGTGCATCTGTCGTTTCTATTATTGCCGTCGGTGTGGGCGAAGTCCGGTAAGATTTTACTGCTGTTATTGATGCTGTTGCTCGCGCCATCGTTGTCTCTGCACTTGGTGTACTTGCGACGTCTGGTGTGGCTGCTCATAAAGCCGCTGCTTGTTGTTGGCAGTTCTTATGCCGTCTGGCACGCTTTGCCCCCTTCCAACACACACATACGTACACACGTGGCATTCTTGAAGCGCCAAAGGCCAAAGGCATATGCAGTAACGAAAGCTGCCAGAAACCGTGATCTCGCTCAACACCAACGAGTGACAACCCCTCCGCGGCGGCACATGGACCTCAAGCCTCAATGATGCCACTAAATGCCATCACCAACACCATTATCATCATTATCCTGGACCTCGGCCTCTTCCTGGCCAAACATCATCGTCATTTTCGAAGCTGCACAATACGACGAAGCCCTGAACCCAAAACCTGAACCCGCAAACCTGCAAACGCCTAAACTCCGGACCTTGGGACCTTGCAAACCCGTAAACCTAGAAACGCTACGCGGCTGAAACCCCTCAACATTCCAACGCGCAGTCCTAAACTCGAAATCAATCTTCCAGCAGGGTAGCAAGTGAAGAAGGAAAGCCGCGCCGGCGCATGCGAGCCATGACCGACGCATTTTCGGCAAGAGAAGGCTGGGTGTAGGACTTGGGGTTAGGGGTTAGAGCTCATGGGTTGGGGGGTAGGGTTCCATCATGAGTATTTACTGTAGCAAAGTTAATATGATTCGCGTGAAAGAAGACCTGGACCAATGTACATCAACCAAGACACTGTGACAGGGGCCTTGCTAATTAGAATGTGGTTTCGTGATTTATAACGTGTAGTAGAACTGGATATCATTATGTAACTAAGTGTTCAAGAATCTATCTCAACTATGGGAAGATTTAGGTTTGAGGGCTTTTAGCCTGGACTGTCTTTTGTTGGAATTAGCGCCGCTACCTCACGCATGTACACAACTCTGCGAAGTTTGCGCCTCTAAGTCGGAGGCTCTTTTGTATTCAGGCACAACCCGAAAGCCACATAAACCCTAAACCCCAACCACAAACCCCAAAACTCTGCTTAAAACCGCCCAGGGTTGTTGGGTCTGCGCTTGAAGGGCTCAGGGGTGTCGAGTTCAGGATGACGAGTTTCTGCGGTTCCGGGCACCTGAACAAACAGACTGGTAACTCATCAATTAAAATAGGGTATGGGGAGGGGGTCTGTTTGCTTTCAATGTATAGGAACTTCAACGCAATGCTGCTACTATGGCTTTGGGCATTCCGCGCGGCTGCATGGCACTGGGGGCGCATTCAGCAACTGTTCTCAACTTCTAAAACACTACTTTGAAGTAATCAGGAAGGCCCTGTCCCTAGCATCAAGAGGTTTCCGAAAGGCCAGACATGACTTCAACGGGGTTTGGGCGTTTACAGTGAAGGTTCAGGGTGTCAAGGATTCAATGGCTTAGGGTTTGGGGTCAGGGTATGCGGTTTGGGATGTTATGGGGTTGGGTTTTTTGTTGTTTATGTGGTTTGGGTTTAAGGATGAACATGTTCGTGAGCACTCAGGGCAGGGAACCCCGTGCCATCAAGCTCAAAAGGGTCCCAAAGGTGGAAAAGGCAGAAGGGTTGCAGGCGCAACCTGCACGCCTGAATTCCACATCGAGGCCGATCTTTCTCTAAACCCAAAACGCCAACAGGCCCAAGCGTCTCGCCGGCTTCCCCGGTGGCCGGTGAGAGCATTCTGGGCAGGTCGTGGTTCGCCACCACCGTGGCATGGAACGGCGCCTCTTGCCAGAGATGCTGGCAAAACACACCGCTTCAGGAGCTTCGCCCTAAACCCTGAAGAGTAAGCTTCCATAGAGGATCTCCCTGCACGTCCCTACTATGGGGCCCTTGATATTTAGTTCTCACAAGACTTTATGGGAGGGTGAGAGAGTTTAGGGGTGCTTCAAAACTAGACGAAGCCTTCGGCGTATATGCTTCTCGAGCTGCACAAGCACTACAAGGGACATGATACGGTTGATGGACAAAAATGACCCTAAGGACCCTAAACTAGGGGAATTATGGTATATTCCTTAAAATGGGTAATGCAGGATTTTGTCCATCAACCGTACCTCGCCTTTGGAGCAACGGAGAGCAGGGAAGGAATCCAAGGAGTCTTTGAGTCTTCGGCGAAAGCTTCGGTCTCAGGTTCACGGGCTGAAAGCTTCAGGGTTTAGGGCCTTTAGGGCCTTTAGGGGTTGGGGTTTAGGGTTTAGGGTTTAGGGATTGGGGTTTAGGGTCTGGGTCCTCGGGCTGAAACTTGTGCCGGGGGTTTAGGGTTTAGGCTCGGGCAAGCGAAGAATTGCACCTCCGAAGCGTCACCGCCCTCCCTGAACCACAAAGACATGTTTGTAATATGATAACCAAAGCCAACAACCTATTTACAATCACTGAGGCCCAACCCCACATGCTCTTGCCTTCGGGCTGAAGAGGTTCCAAGGAATCTGCCTCCCCCGATGGAGTCGCCATCCATCCTCCAGCATGGCTCGGGGGTAGCAGGCACAAAGGCACCACAGGCAGAAAGCCTTCCACATGGCAGGCTGTCTCGATACGCTCATTCTGAGGCACGTTGCACTCAACCACACAGTGTGGCTTAGGTTTAGGCTTCGGGGTTTAGGGTTCTGGGTTTCGCGTTCGGGGTTTGGGGGCCCGACGCACGAGGAGCTGAACTGTTTGGGGTTCGGTGGTTAGGTTTAGCTCGTTTGGTTGAGCATGGGCTTCATGATTCCTGCTTTGGCCAGGCTTGGAAGCATGAGAGTTTGTACGGGCATCGAAATTGGCGGGGGGTGGTGGCTGCCTGGCTTCACGGGCTTGGACATATTTGGCCACCAGAATATGGAACCTTGGGACTTTGGGGGCGCAAAGAGCCAAGGTCAAACATGAATCTGACTCGGCGTTCTACACACGGCATTAGGGCTACAATATTCTGATTCCTTCTTCACATTATCATTGCCAGTAGTAATCGCGGTAGTCGTAGTCGTAGTCGTAGTAGTAGTAACAGTAGCAGTAGCAGTAGCAGTAGCAGTCGTAGCAGTAGCAGTAGTAGTAGTAGTAGTAAGTAGTAAGTAGTAAGTAGTAAGTAGTAAGTAGTAAGTAGTAAGTAGTAAGTAGTAAGTAGTAAGTAGTAAGTAGTAAGTAGTAAGTAGTAAGTAGTAAGTTGTAAGTTGTAAGTTGTAAGTTGTAAGTTGTAAGTTAGTAGTAGTAGTAGCAGTAGTAGTAGTAGTAGTAGTAGTACTAGTAGTAGTAGTATCGCCCCGATCTTTTCCTCAAAGGTCCAGAGTCTCGGGCTTCACTCGCAGTCGAAGAGTCTGGAGAGAGAGCGGCAGCCTGGAACATCCTCTCAGCCGCCAGACGCGGTAGTAGAGGAAGAGGGCAAAGAGCGCGAGAAGAAGAAGGTCAAGGAGCCCCATGTAGCTGATGATGCGCTCTCTGAGCTTGATCTTCCTAGGCTTCAGTCGGGGCTCCCAAGCTGCTTGCGAGCTCAGAATCAACTTTTTTGTCGGAAAGTACAAACAAGATTTATCCCAAATTGCCACCTGGCTTCTCTAGAACACTCCAGGTCCGCTGGAAGTGAAGGTAGTCGTCATTGTTCCAGCGCGGTAGCCAGGGTGTGGAGAGGTCGTCAAAGAGATCTTGCATGCTCTCCTTCGGCTGGTTACTATGGTTATGTTATAGTAACTATAGATATACGTAGAAAAACCGTCACTAAATATATTTTTGTATAGCTTTTGGCCCTTAAGCCACCTACAGAATACTCGTACATAAGCTCCTCCTAAACTCTTACTTAGAATCCCCGACTCAACAAAACAAAAAAGAGAAAATCTCCCAATTTTACCCCCCCAGGTTCCAGGCGCCAACCCTTGTAGGCCTCGGGCAGAAGTAGCCGAACTACTTCGAAGGGCAAGGACCTCAGGCAGAAGAGCCTGGGATTTTTCAGGCAGGGCGCCTTTTTGGAGAACTTCCCGGGCCCTGGGAAGTGGAAGATCAGGGGCCTCTTCTTGGTGAGACGATTTTCGATCCAAGCTTGGCCCTCAGATTCCACCAAAGCCACGGACTGGGGGGGTTGGCCCAAGTCCCAGGCCCAGGGGCCGTCTAAAATACCTTCGATGCCGAAGGCATTCAAGAAGAGCTCGGTTTGGTAGTCCAGCGCCACCAAGTCCGGCCGCTGAAAGAGGCTGAAGTTTGCACACAAGACCTGGTCGGAGATGGGGTCGTCCATGCCGTGGCCATGGAGTATCTCCTGAAAGAAGGTACGAAGCGCCCAAACTCGCCCTGCCATGAGCCCGGCGTTGAGATATCGCCATGGTGTGCTCACGTTGTTGGCCTTGGCCAGCTCTTGAAAAGCTTCCAAAAACTTATCCGGCTGCGTTTCTGCACCGAAGAAGACGGGTTTCCCAGTCCTGGACTCCAGCGCCAACAACCTGTCAAGGATTTCCTCCCTCGAGCCGGTAATTACCGAGTCGTAACCATCCACGAAAAGCACAAAGTCGCAGATTTGAGAGGCCATCATCCGAGAAACATAATCTTTGTATGCGTGTAGCCTCACAGTTAGCTTGGGCCACTCGGCCCCGAGGCCGTAGTCCAAGACCGCAACCTTAGTTCAGCTGAGTTCTCCTGAGCCCCCAAAAAAGCCTACACCTTTGAGTTTTATAGTGGGTAATCTTAATCTTATCCCAAAAAGTGTAAAGTGTATCCACTCAGCTACTAAGCAACTTCACCGAAAACCTTCGAGGTAGACGCAAAAAAGGCCGACTGGATCATGTCCAGCTCGCTGGCAAACGTGGCCACGTGGGCTCGACGTTCTGCACCTACTGAGGGGCCCGAGGGTCACAGGCTTCGGGAGGGTCTTGGAATCTCCTTACCATAGAGTTCGTGTGTGTGCGTGCGTGCGTGCGTGCGTGCGTGCGTGCGTGCGTGCGTGCGTGCGTGCGTGCGTGCGTGCGTGCGTGCGTGCGTGCGTGCGTGCGTGCGTGCGTGCGTGCGTGCGTGCGTGCGTGCGTGCGTGCGTGCGTGCGTGCGTGCGTGCGTGCGTGCGTGCGTGCGTGCGTGCGTGCGTGCGTGCGTGCGTGCGTGCGTGCGTGCGTGCGTGCGTGCGTGCGTGCGTGCGTGCGTGCGTGCGTGCGTGCGTGCGTGCGTGCGCGTGCGCGCGCGCGCGCGCGCGTGCGTGCGTGCGTGCGTGCGTGCGTGCGTCCGTGCGCGCGCGCGCGTGCGCGGGCGTGCTTTTTCGGTTGTCCCTACCTATGCAGCTGACATAGTCCTCTGATCCTGACACGGCTCCTGTGAGGAGGACGGGCCATGCTCGCCGCATGGCCACCGCTGCTCTTAAGCAGTCGACGGTTAGGGGTCTGCAGCTTCAGGTTGTAGCATCTAGGTTTACGACTTACGGCTTCGGGCCGAGGGGGTTTCATATTGCTTGCATGCTAAGTTGCGTTAACATGAAACTAAAGAAATGTTTAATCAAGTGCTGAGTTTTTGGGGTTGGGCGGGGCAGTTCTCAGCGTTCCAACGAGTCTTTGCATAGGGTTTGGAGCTCCATGCCCTAAAAATCTTACAGATATCAGGGGCATCAGTCCCGAAAGCTACACTGTCACATGAAGATCTGGCCCTCAACCCTAGACTCGTTGGTTTGCTGTTGCCTGGAAAGCTGGGAGAGTTTCGTCAAGACCTCCCAGAAGGGGTCGGGTGAAAGGGTTCATCGTCGGGCTTACAGGGGTGTGCATACGGGTTTCTGATTGTAGAGACCACGTTCAAAAAGATGGAGGTTTCGGATGGAAAAACCTACTGTATCAGCGGCTGGCGAACAAGCGGCTGCTCGAAGTGATGAATGTAGGATCCTAAATCACTTGTAAGGTTTTGGTGCATCTTGAGTTATGTGCAGGACTAAAACACCAGGGGGGACACTACTGCTATGTTGCAGACCCCTTTTTTGTCTTGTTCTCTTTAGGATCTTGCCAGTGGTATCACACACTTGAAGAGCCATGAGACCTAGTCAGTCGGCTACACCTCGGGTTCAAGTCATCACTACACTAAAGCCACTATAGGTGGTTGTCCTACAAACAGCCCTGCACATGCCCAACTTACTACTTGGGTGCGGTGAGCCCAAAAAAGTGCGACATGGGAAAGAATGATCCGTAGTTCAGGGGGCCTCTGAGTTTTGGTATGATTCGAGCCCCTCGGCCGGTTTTGGGAAATGTGAACTGAAAGCTCATGACCTCTCTTTGGGCCTTAAAGTTGTTTTTTGTGGTTTTACAGAGTTTTGATAGGGGTTTTACTATTGGGGTCTTAGAAGAGACCGGTCGATTCCGGTTTCGAGGTTGAGGGTCTTTGGATTTACGGCTTTGGGGGTCAGGGTTGGGGCTTCAGAATTACGTGGGACCCCCCTCAGCTTTTGTATCCTTGGCAGATCGGTCACAAACAGCAAGCCTCACGCCCACAAATAAACTTCCCAAATCTTACGGCCTTGCAGCACAGCCTAAACACTAATCACTAGACTCCCCAAATCAAGCAACCGGCCCTAAACCCTCAACCCTACAAAGCCTAAACCCGAAAACACTAAACTATAGAACCCAACTAAAACCCGAGCAATTGTGAATCCCACAAAAAACCTCGGATTCGAATTCACAACCCTAAAGCCCAAAGTCCTGAGCTTTTTGTCCACTGCCGCGGTCACGCTCCGGGCCAAAAGGTTGGGGTTCGGGCTTTGGAGATTTAAGACCCTAAAGGCTCTTTGTTAGGGCCTGGAGTACTTCGAAGGTTTTGGGGCGTATGGGATTTGGAGGGTTTAAGAGTGTCAGACCCTGAGCTCTAAACCTGAAATCCCAAGCCCTGAACCTCAAAGCCTGAAACCAGGTTTATGCCTCCCAAACGGCCGGCTTCTTCTTTGGCCACCACGCCTCCGGGACCCAAGGTGGCGGGGAGTTGGACTCGGTTTTCTGAGAGCTAAACAAGGCGTATCGAACGGAGCCGGCAAGCACCCCGAACCCAGAGCTTTTACTCCCAAAACCAAACTGACCGCACTGGAAGCCGAAAACCGCCGACAGCTTCTGCTGGAAGGGTCGTGGGAGTGTGTCGGTAAAATTTGAGGTCATCAGGATCGGTGGTGGTGGTGGTGGTGGTGGTGGTGGTCGGTGGTGGTGGTGGTGGTGGTGGGTTTGGGTACACAGCTGTAACCGTGCCCGAAACTGTCTCATCCCGATTTTTACCCCTACTTTGAACTGACTAAGTCCCCGAACCTCTAAGCACCCCCCCCCCCCCACCCCCTCGTTGCCCGCCTGGCACCGTTGAGGGCAACCACCTCCCTGCCGGCCCGACAGGCAGAGGAGCACGCAGAAGGCCAGGGCCAGCAGAAGGAGGAACCATCGAAGGTTTAGCCAGAAACCTTAGAACTCAGCTGAGGTTTAGGGCTTGGGATTTAGGACTTGGCTTGCAGAAAACAGCTTGGAGACCCCAAACCCCAAAGGGATGACTTGAACGTTTTGCATCTTCGGAGCATATGTCATGAGTGCTGAGTGGTGTCATCTGTATTGGAGACTCTCTGAGCAGTCTCGCAATACGTTATAGTGATCCCCCTACTCATCTTACACTCCAAAGTCGAAAATGCTTCCGGTACCCCTTGTAGGAGCCCGCACAGTCAAATCGCATCTGAGACTCAGAAATCGCTATGTCGCAGGGATGCGCAGTCATCGGAGACTGTTCCTTCAAGGAGCGATGGGAGACTTCGTGTGTAGGGCTGTCTGTTACACGTACGCCATCGTGCTCTGCCAACTAAGGCTCGCGAGGGGTAACCAATCAAGAAACTTGCTTTGAAAGCAAACAATCTGGCCGTACATCATGTCCCTGGCCCATACCCCTCATGGTCATCATATTGTGGTCATCATATTGTGCGCCCACCTCTAAACTCATCAGGTGGGAAGATGGGGTTGGGGTGTCATCATCCGCGGTCACCTCCGGCAAGTACACATCATCTTCCAGTGCAGAAATTAATCACCATCACCTTCTCCCACATCAACATCACCCTCATGAACTTCAGGACTGCCTCCATCACCAGGCACATGTTCAGGATTCAGGGTTTAGGGTTCAAGGTTCCCTTCTTCTGGGGGGCCCTCTTCCATGCTCAGAAGCATCTGCAATTCCAAGTTCGGGGTAATGATCGGAGGCTCCTGGCTATCTCTCACGTTTATACAGACCCCTACAGTAAACCCAAACCCGACTGAGGCTCCGACAAGGGTAGATCAAACAAATCCCACTTCGCAGGCGGAACTTGTTGAAGGTTTGGTACACGGACATACACTTGCCACAGAGCACGGCGACGCTCACCACTCAGTCCAGACTGTGAACTGCTGAAAGTTGACAACAAGCACCAGAGCTGAATTTCATATACATCAAGGTTCCCGGGTTTCCAGGCATTTCTGCAGCCACCCAGAATCCTCAATTAGCCCATATAAACTTCAACAAGTGCATTTGTCAAGCCCTACAAGTACAAAGTCTAATTCCAAAACCTGATCCCAGCACCCAGCCCCCTCAGGCCCCTTCGGCCTCCTACGTTGCACTGGAGGCAGAGCAGAGAGGCAAAGAGGCGCCACCATCCCGGGCCTGACACTTTTAACCAGTCCGGTTCAACGGGCTCGGGCTTCAGTTCCTTTAGCACTTCCTTTGAGGCTTTGAGGCTTCTAGGGTTCCTTCAAGAGCTGCTTTGAGGGTCTGGGGCGCTTTAGCGTTTTGGTAAGGTAGGCATATGTTGCAGTACGGTGTATAACTGGGCAACACATCCGCAACCCGTCCCCGTTCGGACACCTACCTCTATCTGCGGTTTAGGGCTGTAGGGCGTGTAGGGGTTTGGGGTTTCAGGGTTTCGGGCCTGACATGAGCTGGCCCACTATCCTTACAGAACCCTTGTAGACAGCCTTACAGAAACGCTCAGTATTAGAGCTCAGTGGGCTCAAGTCTCACAGGGGCGAGACTCCGGAAACCGTCACCGCAACCGAAATGCAATACTTTACAGGGTACTTGAAGCGTTCTATAATCGAATGTAGGAGTTTCTGTAATATAATAATGTAGAAGCTTCACTGCAGCATACTCCTGAGTTCAAACATGTAGAGGCCTTTGTAATTAGATGCCACGGCCCCCATATTTCATGAAAAGCATATCAAGAGCCAAGGTACCCTCGTAGATTTTGAGGTCGTGAGTTGCCTCTACCTGGACGCCAAACCACCATCCCTCCATCAGGTAGGCAGACTCCTGGAGAATCAATCAGAATTATCATCGATGCCTGTCGCAGCCTTCTCGTACTATTCCTCCATACCCTTACGATCCATGCCTGTCGCAGCCTTCTCGTACTATTCCTCCATAGCCTTATGCATCCACATCAAAGTCATCACCACCAACACCCCCTGTCGCTGTCAAGGTGGTCGTGGCCAGCACCATAGCTACCGTCGTAGTTGTCTTCATGATCCTTGTCATAACAATGATCAAGATCATGGTCATGAACATCATCACCATCTTCATCATCGTCACCCTCATCGTTCTCGCCAGTGCCATGGTTGCAGTCACCAGCAGCGCATTAATCACCAGTATCTGCTTACTCCCTCATCACCATGTACCGTTCATGCTGCTGCGATTCTTGCGCGAGGGGGCTTTCGCTACCTGTGGTTGTCGGTGCTGCGGCTGGCTCTTGCTTCAGTCGTTGCTGTTGCTCTTTTGCCGGCGATGTGCTGTTGCCGTTTCTGTAGTTGTGTTTGCGGAGATTGTCGTGGTTGTTGTGGATGCTGTGGTAACTATTCCTGTTGCTGTGGCTTCTGCTCCGGCTATTGCAGTCGTAGCCATAGCTGTTGGGTGATTGTTGCTGTTGCTGTTGTTATTGTTTGGCCGGTGCAGCTGCAGCTGCGGCGGTTGCTGCTGTTGCTGCTCCTAAACTACTACTACTACTACTACTACTACTACTACCACGACTACTACTACTACTACTACTACTGCTACTACTACTACTACTACTGCTACTGCTACTGCTACTACTGCTACTGCTACTGCTACTGCTACTGCTACTGCTACTGCTACTACTACTACTACTACTCCTGCTACTACTACTACTACTACTACTCCTGCTGCTACTACTACTACTACTACTACGACTACTACGACTACTACTACTACTACTCCTGCTACTACTACTACTACCACTACTACTACTACTACTACTACTACTACTACTCCTGCTGCTGCTACTACTAATACTACTACTACTACTACTACTACTGCTACTACTACTACTACTACTACGACTGCTACTACGACTACGACTACCACTACTACTACTACTACTACGACGACGACTACGACTACTACTACTACTCCTGCTGCTGCTACTACTAATACTACTACTACTACTACTGCTGCTACTACTACTACTACGACTGCTACTACGACTACGACTACCACTACTACTACTACTACTAATACTACTACTACTACTACTACTATTACTACTACTACTACTACCACTACTACTGCTACTACTACTACTACGACTACTACTACTACTACTACTACTTACTACTCTCCTGCTGCTGCTGCAGCTTTTACTGCTACGACCACGGCAACGACGACTACTATTACTTCTACTACGGCGACGACGACTACTAGGAGCATGAGTAGAACCACTAGTAACTAGTATTGTCTGTACTACCTGCACTGTTGCTCGTATGAGCAGCCTTGCGGCTCTTGCATTACACAATATCCTCGTCCTTGCTACGATTACTTGTTGTTTCTGTTCTTACCAATCAGCCTTAGTGCATAAAAGTGGTGTCGTACAGTTCTTGCAAATCTGGGAGACATTCTTGCATTGCTGTTTAAGAAGTACTGGTTCTTGCTAGCCTGGCCCGACCCTCTCACTCCAACCAATAGTATTCGCCCTGCCAGTCTGGCCTCTTGTTAACCTGGCCTTGAATTCCTGCTGTCTTCGCTCACCTGGCCGGCAGCACGACCTTCACTATCTTGACTCTTGGTTCCGCGGCCATTGTTTCGGGCGTGACAACCAGCATTGGCTCTGATGCTGGCCATCGTTCTGGTTCTTGCTACGTTCATCGTCACTCTGGCCATTGTTGCCAGTCGTGCCTGGGTTGCTCATGAACTGTCGATTTGCTCCGGCTTGTTGGGAAAGGTTGAAGATATAATCACGTGGCACACTGCGAGTCACTCCTGCGGAAAAATCTTCTGGAATGCATCCTGCAAGGAAGACGTAGGCCGTCCATCGACCCATCTGGTGCCTTGCTTCCGCGATAGGGGATGCCACGATTCATTCCAACTAGCTGCACCACTTCACCATTCGGTTCTCTACTTGCGAGGCTTCGCTGGTCAAACAACAAATCAGACGAGGTTATCTGAATCTAGTCATGCGTCAAGGCACCATCGTTCCTGAATCTGTGCTTAGCCATCCGGTACATAATCAACCGGCTGACTTGGCAACTACACTAAGAAGACATCCACATGAACTGTTCAAGTCAGCCGGCGACCTATTTATCTATGCCGTCAGCTACTTTGCTAACAAGCTGACAACTACAAACTACCAAAACCATTGTCCGGCCATGCCGCAACTGACTAGTGACTGACAACCAGATTGGAATGCGGACTGTTTATGGACTGGGACACAATCACAAACAGCAACTCTCATCTTTGCATCATGCTAGAAAATACTGCTGCTATTCATGCTACCAGTCGTGGCATACTTGTTTACGTGTATGTATACACACACAGACAAATGCATGTACTCGATGCTCTCACCACAGGCTTTACTGTCTTATGTACCAAGACATACATATATGTGTAGCTGTATAAATATCGTATGCATGTATATTTGTAATTATTTATGTTTATAGACTTATATATATATATATATATATGGTATCATATGTATATATACATATATATGTGTACATATACACACACATACAGGGACGTATTGTTTCTCTCCGAAGGGACGATGGCCGAAGCCCGGAAAGTGGACCAGTGCGGGCGCTGTGCCGGTCGGCCTCACATGTAGCCGACTGCCCTCCACGTCAACACCGTCCTCAAGCAGTAGTAGTTCGAGTCGTCTTAGTAGTATTAGTAGACACTTTGGAAATAGTTGCAATAGCAGTAGCAGTAGCAGTCGGAGGAGCAGTTGTTGTTGCTGCAGTTGTAGCTGCTGTTGTTATGGTAGCAGTGGCACTGAAGGCTGTGGGGTGTCTCGTCTGGCCTTCATGTCTCTACTTGCTCACGATCTAACTGGTTTACATGCTTTTGTCATGCAGGACCAGACCCCATGCCGGTCCTCCTGCAGGCGGAGTATGTTGCATATCAGCTTGCACTCAGTGTCCAGAAGAATTTTGTCCGGATTGTCTCTGCGGTATCTTTGGAACCATACTTGATCATTCACGTTTTCGTGTATGGGCTCCGGCAGCATCGTCTTGAAGGCATGCACCCGACCCACAAGCACACCACTGTTCAGATAGCGCCAGCGGTGCTTCGCTGGGGGTGTCATCTCAGGGATGTTCTCCGAGTCTGGAAAGCAGGTTTCCTCGGCACCGATGACGATGCTGCGCCCAGACTCGCTTTCGAGCTCCTCAAACTTTCGGAGTATTTCAGGCCGACCGCCGAGAACCAAAGAATCAAACGCGTCTGCAAAAATCCTGGGCTACAGGGCTGAGAGAGTGAAACACCGGGGCTCTAAAGAAATCGAAGCAGCATCGGCTGATTTTGCACTCCGAGAATCATGACATCCTGGTCATTCTGCGAGAAAGCAAAGGTCCGCATCGCGTTTGCCTTTTCCACCGTGCCCCAGGAATTGGCCTTGCCTTAGTATAGGGGCCTGAAGAGCTTTGAGAGGATTCTGGGTTACATTTAAGTATAACTAGAATACTGAGGAATACTATGGCTAATTATTCCAGCTCCTATATTCGGTCCTACGGGTATAACCCTAAACCCGATATTAGATCCATTTAGGTCCTATATGACATGGGCAGTGTGAAGACATGAAACGACATGGGCAATCCCAGCGAAGACTTCGCGCAACTCCCAGCCCAGCCCGAAACCTCTAATATAGGGGCCTTAACAATTAGAATAGGGTTCCTTAAAAGGGTTCCTTAAGGATTACTATAAGGGATATTATCGGGTTTTGGTATAGGGGCCTTCATAAGGCTTTGGGGCCCATTATACTGATAAGGAACTCCCAAAATAGTATTGGTAATTATTAAGGCCCCTATGTTAAACCCCTGGCCGCTCAAACTCAAAACCCCAGGCCCTGAACCACGTAACCGAAACCCTGTACATCTTGCGCCTCGAAGCCCCGAAATCCAGAGCCTGGCAATCCTACTCGAGGATCCTTAAGAAGAAGAATAGGGTTCTGGGTCTGCTAAACTACTGCTCTACTAGAAGTCTAACAGCATATTTCCTCCCGGATCGCAGCTCGCTACTTATGAGCCTCCTTTGCTTTAAACATTGGAAGCCCCTCGGACCCTGTAACACCCCACAGAATCTTGGACTGTACCACTAACACCACAAAAGACTCGTTAAGCAAGAGAGAAAATCAGTAGCAGCAATGGTAGCAATAATAGCTATACTAGTAATCGCGATAAGTAGTAACACTACGAATAATTTGCTCCGGATGCCGAGACCAAGCACGTGTGGAAACATCTGATTGGCCTCTGCAGAAACCTTGCCAAGGTAATTGTTGGGTTGTAGAGAGTTGCTTTGGGGTGTTAACTGCCTTTTTGACAAAATTTGGAACGTCTTGAAGGGTTTTTGTCGCACTTTAGGGGGTGTTCGACATGTCTTGGTTTGTTTTGGAAAGCTTTATACTGTCGAAAGGGGGGTTGGGACTCGAACCGTTGGATCGGGCGCACTTCGCAAGTTGAGAACCTCGAACCGTACTGCGCAAAGCCTAAGCCATTCTGGAACCCTAAACCCTAAACCCTAACCCCTAAACCCTTTGCAAAAACCTGAAATCATGCTGAAGCCCTACCTGCAGGTACGCGAAGTGCCTGCGCATGTTGAACATGAAGGTCATCAGGTGCAGCTTCGTGGTATTCCTTGGAAGCAGGCAGGGGCTGCGAGGTCGTAGTCGTACTAGAACGAGGAGGAATAGTAACGGTGGTGGTGGTATTCGCAGCCATAGTGCCACTAGCACTAGTAGTAGTAGTCGTCGTCGTCGTAGTAGTAGTAGTGGTAGTAGTCATGGTAGCTGTACTCGTAGCGATAGCTACTACTGCTGCAGCCTCTCGGAAGCTTTCGAAAGGCCTGCGCTCCGAGGAAGCCCAAACACCGAAGCCGAAATCCCAAGCCGCAGGAACCCTCAATCTTGCAATCTAAGCCCTGAACCCTGAGCCGCTGTAGGGCTGACAAGAATCCTAAGTTCACTTCAGAGAACGCCGCCACGAAACTGCAAACCTTTGTCCCTTGCCTAGAAAACCCGAACCAAAGCCCCCAGATACCTTGAACCCCCCCTCAATCCTGCAACCTCTGGACTCTAGATCGGACTCATGTGGGTTTCAGAAGAAAGTAACCCCACGCAGACCCTACTGACATTGAAGAATCCTTCAGATACGGACCCGGACAAAGGCACTGATCTGCGACTCCCAACTCCGAGACAAGCCCCTCTACCCTGAGCGCTAAAACTACAACCTCGAAACCGCTGAACCCATGCACCCCTAAACCCCGAAGTCCCTCGAACCCTAAACCCTGCACCCCTCGACGGCCCTAAAACCCTAAAAACCCCAAAACCTCTAAAACCCCAAAACTTTGCCTAAAACCATCCTAAAACCCTAAACCGCCTCAAACCCCCCGAAATCCCCGCAATACCCACAAACCCCCAAAAAGAGGCCCTAGAGAAGCCCGAGTCGCACGTCCGACCGGGCGACCTGGAGGTCTGCTACTACGCCTCGCCTCAGCTTTCAGCGGGAATTTAAGGATATTTAATATAGGGGCCTTAGTAATTAGAATAGGGTTTTGGGGCCCATCATACTATAGTTATAATAAGGAACCCCCAAAATAGTATAGGTAATTACTAAGGCCCCTACATTAGGGGGTGTGTATCGGGATATTGAGGGTTTATGGGGAGAGTTAGGGTCTAGGGTCATTGTTGAGGGCTTAGGGTTTCGGGTTTCGGGTGCGATGGCGACCAGCAACAGCAATTGCAAGTTTAACACTTGCAGTGTCAAGCTGGCATCGACATTTCCATTATCTTCATTACCGAGCTCAGGTCTTCTTCATGTCAGCACTTGGGCTTCGCAATCGCAGCGTGGCCTCCAAAACCCTTTGTTTCGACAGCAGAGTGACGACTGGAGAAGGATCGCCGCGCTGGCAAATGACAGCCACGACAGAGGCATGGCAGCGGAAAGGGCGGCAGCTAAGGGTTTCAGAATGGGTTTAGCTATCCGTGACAGATAGAAGCCTTGCGTTTTCTTCGATGCGAAGGGTTCAGTGCTGGTCGGTGTGGGATCTACTGGTAGGGGCTCGTTCAGGGCTTGTAGGGCTGCTCTCGACACTCTGGGTCGAAGCTACGCCTGCCGGGTCAAACACTTTTGAAAGCAATCTCGGGTCTGTTGAAAGCAACTGCGGAAGCAGCAGGCCTCCTTGAGACGACATATCCATTTCGGAACATCCCATATAGGGGCCTTAATTATTACCTATACAAGTACTATTTTTTTTTGGGGGGGGAGGGTCCTCATGCACACATGGACAAAGGCTTGCGAGTGCCAGTGCCAGGACCCGGCTTCATGTGGATGCGTCGGGTCGAAGGGGATGAAATTACGCTGGGTGGAAACCGAGTGCAGGCTGAGTTGGGCAACGGAGTGGCAAATTCCAATTGGTTTAAAATAAAGAGAGACTGATCGCAAGAGAATGGTTGTCCGAAGTATTCAGATGGGGCTCTAGAGCTTATATCTCCGTGTTCTTGGGGATGTACCATACAAGCAGCTCAGGAGTGCTTTATGTCGACCACCGGCGAGCACCAAACCTACGGACAGACTATACAAGAACTGTTATCAAACGCAAGCTGCCTTGAGTGGCCTTAGGACTAACATGACTTCGTCTGCTACCCTCAATCTTGCAAGACCGCCTACCATTCCTAACCTCACCATGGATGACCATTTCTTGCTCCACTGCTACCCACCACAACGGGGGCTGTTTTCTGCTCCCGCTGTTGCTCATGTTCCACCTACTACCACCGCAATGCTGTTGAGTTTTCTTGCTGCTGCTACTCCCAGGAAAGACTCCCAGCCCTACTCCTAATCTCCGTCACGCCACTAGGTTGGCGATGCCAGCTCGGCGACTTGCACCACCACTTTAGCTCACGGCGGCTTGCCTTGGCAAGCTTACCACCACACCACCACCACCACCACCGATAATGCTACGTCTTCGAGGCCGCTTTGTTCGTTCTTTCCTCTGTGGTCTCGGTCTTTGGCTGGCGGGAATTCCCGAAGGACCCGTCCAAAATATCAAAAATTACGCCTGCCGCCGGCTATGCCGTCGCAACAAATCGTAGGGGCCCTGAGCCCAGACCTCTTCTCACCGGGGCCGGCTTCCTACTGCTTAGGGAAGGGGCTAGGGTCTAATGGTTCCACTGCACCAAACCATGGTAACCAGCGGCAAAGAGGAATCTGGCCCAGGACAACAAATCCTGTGACATCTTTGGCTCAAGGGCGCGCAAGATCCGAGCACTGACAAACGCAAGAACCGAAGTCCAGGTTCTAAACAAGGGATCCCTTAAAGGGGACTATTATAGAACCCTATATATCCCTACGGGTACCCTTATAACTCAGGAACCTAGTAAAGAAGATCCTCTCCTTCAGACTTAGGGTTCACAGCTTGATTTCAGCATACTTCCTTCAAAGCCATACTCGACAGTACACCGAAACCTTGAACCCTAAAACTACAACCCTAATATAGGGGCCTTAATAAATTAGAATAGGGTTTGGGGGGGGCATATTATATAATTAAGAACCACCAAAACTCTATTCTAGTTATGACGGCTCCTAGACTAACCAGCCTGCCCTGTCGGACCTGCGTCTGCCCTGGCAAGGCGAATCGATGGTTCGTTTCTTCGGCACTTCGACGGGGGCAGGGTTTGAGCTTCGGGTTTTGGATTTAGGGTTGAGGGTTTTGGGGTAAGTAAGCGTTTAGGATCACGGCGAAGGGATCACTAGGAACTGAAACTAGAAAAGGCCAGTATACAAGCCTTCGATCAGTCGGATATCAAACATGGAAAGACCCAGCAGCGTGAGCAGCGCGGGCAGAAACGGGCAGTCTTTCAGCAACGGATTCACGATGAAGTCCGTCAGCCCACTCACACTGGTCAGGTTCTCATTGTAGGGCTCACGGTGATGGACAGCGTGATGCTGCGGGGGCAGCAACAGATGCAAGCGCTGCAGGATACGAACGGCAAAGGGCCTGGAGCCTTCGGGGAAGTGTGCATAGAAATGCCCGACAGCGGAGCCATAGGCACCAAAAAGTAGCTTTAGGTAGAGGATCTGTGCAGCAAGCAGTGTGTGATTTGAGAGCGCCGCAAAGCAGAGAAGAAGGATCCACTGAATCCTGACAGTGTCACAGAAGAGGCGATACAGCCCAACTCCCCTGGTCGATTCCATAGGCCAGGCATGATGCATCTGAAAACCGTAGGCCACAAAGTCCAGAGCAGGTACTTTTAGGCACTCCTCGTGATCGAAGGTCCTATGGAGCAAGGCCGACATGAAGTCACCATAGAGGTACATGAAAAAAGTCAGCTTCCAGTCAGGAACCCAAGATGGCTCAAAGAGGACGGTCCACAGCCCAAGCCCGAAGAAGAGCAGGTGATGAGTCAATTGCCACCAAGTCGTGGGAACCTGTTTCTCAGGGCCCCCAAGTGGACATAAGACTGACATAAGGATAAGCTTTTGACAGGAATATCCCTACCTTGTGGGGCTCAGATATGGAGATACTACTCCTGAAGGCTCGTTGCTACAATTATGCGACGACTGTCACAACCCTATTCTGCTGACTGAGGCCCCTTTACTAAACTTTACTAATCCTCATAGAACCTTTTTTTGTAACCCTTGCAGGAACTCTTCAATGAGCCGATTTATAGCTATTCCGGAAGCCGCGCTGTTCTCTTTTGGGGAGCCCCTTCCTTCGGTGGTGGTGGGAAAGCGTCGTGATTGGGGAGCACTTTCCCCCTTTCCGATCTCCGCTCCCTCGTCTGAAGCGGCGCCTGTTGTTGAAGAACCTGGGCTCTTGTTGCACTGCTTCATGCTTCGAATAGGGCTGCATCCAGGGTTCCCGTGAAAGCTTCCATAAGCGCTCTATAAGACAGAGTTTAATGTAGTGGCCTTAGCAATCTGAATAGGGTTGTGGGCTATAGTGCGCTATAACGAAAGCAAGGAATTGTTGTGAGGAACCGTATTACGGATAATTCCAACCCTATTACTTCGATCAAGGTAGCATAAATATGGATCCGTAGCAAAGGCTCGGCCCGACTTGCTCTCCTTATCAGTTCCCTACCAACATGGTAGGAAAAATTCGAACCCAAGATAGGATCCCCCTGTACTCTATGTACTCACAGTAATTCTAGTACCGCAACGAGGACCCAGGAACTGCCTTCATCGCCGTCCTTCTTCGCCACTGCGACCTGCAGCCTCTGGCAGAGAGGCCAAGAGCAAGCACAGACCAAAAAGCCTTCCTGGGCTCGGCATCCAAGGCCGAGAGTCGCGGTGCTCGCCTGGGTTTTCACAAGGCTTTTAATGAGGGGGAAACCCGGTAGGCCCCTGTTTAATTATGGGGTGTTACAAGGCTTCATAAAGCTTCCTAGAATGCCGGGGCACTTCACCGTCACCATGACTTGGCACGTTACATGCACATTGACTGTGGTAGCTGCAGCTTGAGTTAGGATTATCAAGTACCTTCAACCACATACCCTTGAAAACCCTTACAGCAAGAAAAACATTGCAAAACCATGCAGAACTACAAAAGAATTTCATAACATAGAACCATGTAGCTGAGACCCCCTTCCCACGGGCACACGGCTGCGGAGAGCTGGGAGCTGTCTGCTGGTAGCAAGCACCCCGTGTTCCGTGACCTGCATTCGCTCAAGGAGGCTCAGAGCATGGAACTCCAAAACCTGCTGCGACTCAAAAAGCTGCGGCAGAGAGACAGGAATGCTCCACAAAGATGCCCATGTTGTCTTCTTCTCTCCGGCTGAAAGAAATGCTAGCTTGGAATATAATTTGATAGTCGGTCATACAGGCACATATGTTACAGCAACTTTCCTCTTAGGGTTTGTCGCAATGTTTTCTAGGTCCAATCTGTTTCCCTCTTGATTCGGCCACTACCGCCGCTGCCATTCGATTCTTTTCAATCATCAGAATGGTTAACATAGAAGTACTGGCGATAAGAACTTTCAATAGCATCACTACTCGCGACAGTGAGCAGTCTGCCAGTGCGCAGCATAACGATTATTTTCCACGGGCGTCTCCATGTCTCAGCACAACTACGCTTCTACAACAGATCTTCGGGCAAGCGTGACACACGACGAACGCCATTCAGCAACGTTAGTATGCGTGCAGACTGAAATTCGTCCTGCTCACCACACGATGGGTGTTCGGATTATGAGAATCCCGAGTCTTGTGACGGAGCTCGCATACATGACGAAGAAGCGTGCATGATTCAGATGATTCTCTTGGTTCTACCACTGCCCTACAAATACCATTAACCTCTGCCACCACCACTACCACTTCGACTGCTATTGCCACCGCCACTACAACTCGATTACCAGTGAGACTGCCTCCCTTCCCCGCCACCCGCCCAGCCCCCCAACCCGCGATCTGGCATACAAACCCAACACTAGCCCGAAGACGTCAACGTCATCAAGCAAAACAACACCAACAGCCACAACTAGCACAACGCCCAGCCCCCTGCACCACTACGACTGTGACTGCGACTGCGCCTGCAACTGCGAAATCGACTGCGACGACGGCGACGACTGCCACGACGATGACGAGGAAGACGACGACGACGAAAACGACGACGACCCCACAAGCATCTAGCAGAATCTAGCAATAGCGAAAGGTGCCACAGTAGCAGTAGTAAGATTTGTCCTGCTGCTCAGAACTGCAGGCGGCCTGAGCCAAAGCAGAAACGCACATCAAAGTCCACAAAAAACTCAGGGGATGCTGCAAGTGTCAGGATCGGTCTAGGGCTTAGAATTGCTCCTCTGGCCATCTGAATCTGCGTGCGTCGCTATCCCGGACACGAACCCGTAAACCCTGAAAACCCACCCAAAACCACAAAAAGCCAGTAAAACCACAAAAACACCCATAACACCCCTCAAGCCCCACAGATCCTGGGTCTGAAGACGGCGGGTTCCCAAAGACTTTCCACAAGCCTTTAGACTTTCTGGGTTTAGACGGCTTAGGGGGCTTTGGGGTTTAGGGGTCAGGGTTGCATAGGATGTGCTAGGCCTGAACAAGGGTACAAAAGGGATATACGGGGTTAAACAGGGCATGAAGGGCATGATAGACTCCAATAAACGGGGTGTAAGCAGTACGGATAGGGTTTTGAGACCTATCAAAGTAAGTACATAGTCACAAATGAAAACAGGAATTTCCGCCTAGACCCTACATGAAACCCGAAACACTAAACACTAAACCCTACACACCGAGCTTTGATATCCTCCGATGTTTCTTTCCTCCGCTGCCATAAACTCACCTTCGGTGGGCGCTGCAGTACGAGGAACGAAGTAGTAACCAGAGTCTTCATGATCATAAACATACCCAAACTAGTAATGCTAGTTGCTCATACCAACACTCGTACCCATACTAGTGCCTAGCAACAGCACTGGCAAGAGCAGCAATCTTGCTCAGACGGGCCGGCCCTCCTTCGGAAAGCCGCCGACGTGAGGTAAACTGCCCAGCCCGAGCTGGGCACTCCGAAGCCTTGAAGCTGAGGCTTCGATAGCTTCCAGCCGCTTTTCGTGTCTGTTTAGGCGTAGGGGGCTGTAAGGGGTTGGTGTTTAGGCCCTTAGGGCCTTAGGGCTTTGGGTTTAGAGTTTGGGGTTTTGGGTTTAGCGTTTTGGGTTTGGGGTAATGCGGCACTGACCATCAGAAAGCCTGTTCGACGTAGTCTTCCTGTGAATTCTCCGTGGTGGTCTGCATCATTGCTAGCATCTCACCGACACCGCTGTCCACAGACAGAGTTCTCACAGGTGCCGTCGGCTCCCCAGACGAAAAAGTTCGCAGCGTCTCCGAGCCAGTTGCAGACATGTCAAGCCTGGGCTGTTCTTGCAAGCACTGTAATATCTACTCTATTTCTCCCTTGCCAAGATACTAAGCAAAGCCCGAAGTATATCTTCAAGAACATCCAAGCAGCAGCGAGCTAAGATTCGCTGAGTGCTCTCTCTGTAGCCTCGAAGCCACCTGCTTGGCCTTCAGTTCCAAACTTGACTCGGAGAAGGATTGCGGCAGGAAATGCACAGCCACCTCCAGAAACGATTCACTTATCGGGGCCGTATACGAGTCTTCATGGGTTTCATAGGAGTTCCCATGGGAATCTCAGAAAGATGCAGGACCCGAATGCTGACCCTGAGTTCTAGGATCCACGCCCCACTCACCCCTAGACAACCTAAATTTAAACCCTAAACCGTGGATCCCTCCGCGCCTGAACGAAGATAGCCTTCAGCACTTTGACGTACGTGGCTGCCGCGTTGTAGTCTCGGGCCGCCTGCACCTTGGGATGCCGCTGAAGTTCCGTCAAAACCGCAGTTTGCGGAATCTGAAAGCCGTCCTCTGCCGTCACTGGAAGTACATTGCCTGGGTTCTTGTTAAGGAAATTATTTTCAGATACCACAATAGGGATCTATAGTACATAATATGCTGGTAACTTAAATTGAATCCCTTAACAAGAACCCAGTTGCAGGAGGAGGCGACTCGGTAGGCTTGGAGGACCCAGTCCATCATATGCCCAGACACGAGACCTGGTTCATGGTTGGGACAGTATTCAAAATTTAACAGCTATTCCTTGTTGGTTTTAAGTACCCATAAAAATCTAAAAAAATACCCAACTATGACAAAGAGACAGCCATGCGTGCAGACCATGACCAGTAACAAAGGGCGATAGCTGACATTGCTCGTATCGAGGCTCTGGGTGGTTCTTTTGATTTTGTCCGTGGCACCCAGAACTTTGGGCAAGACATTGCAAAGGTGCAAGACATGGGGAGCCATGAAGTGCCGCAAGATATGGGCTGTTGCAATGGCCTCCACGGAATCTTGGTCGGCAAGGATCAGGCAGTCAGAGTCAACGACTTCGGAGGAAGGTCTGCTAGTTCCCGTCAGAAAATTCACAACATCGGTCATCTGAGATCGCCCCAAAGGCGACTGAAGTGTGAAGGATCTCAGGGTCCTTAGCCACCTTATGGTCTCCGTGATGTCTGTTGTACCGAAACCCCAGCTTGCAAGATCGATCTTGCTCTGAGCCATGCTCTCAAACTCATCGATGAAGGCATCAGAAGGTATGAAGAAATGAGGCAAGGCAAGCAGAGTTGTTTCCAGCTGGTGCAGCCGCGCGGTAACCAGCTCGGCTACGCACCAAGTCCGAGTAAGATACATGGGTGTGGCAATAACCACCAGTGCCTCAACATTCCTTAGCTGACACTTTGGCAACAGCCAAGGGAGAAGAAACGCCTCAATATCTTCCGTTGCACTAAATGTGCTAAACCAAGAAGAACAGAAATTTAACGTTTCGTGCAGCTAGACGAGTTTGAAGACGGCTGTACCGACGAACAAAAACCTACAGCTTTTCAGACATACCTAGAGCTTCTGGACTGGAGTTGCCTGTTTTGTCATGTTGCTCTACTGTGGGTTGAGCGAGGTGTCTTCAACAATCTTTGCGCCTTGTCCTTCCTCCGTCTGTTTCATCTTTCTACAGCTGATGCCAGTTCGCATTTAGCGGTTGTGTTTCGCTTCTTCTCAGCTGCGATTGAGTCTCTGGCTCAAGACCGAAAACCTTGGCTGCTCGCGAACACAGCAACGACTCTGCAACGGGCTCCGGTACAGTTTCCGCGTTGTCAGCCTAAGCCTGGAATGCTGTTAGTACTCAAAGCTCTGACATACGTCTAGTATTGGGTAGCACCAGCACTAGTAGTAGTAGTAGTAGTTGTTGTTGTTGTTGTTGTTGCTGTTGTTGTTGCTGGTGTTGTTGTTGTTGTAGTACTACTACTACTACTACTACTGCTGCTACTGCTGCGAGTACGAGTACGAGTACGAGAACGAGTACAAGTACTAGTACTAGTGCTGGTGCAAGTATAGAGTTGTCGCTTATAGTGTGTTCGAATTGCCCTGTTAGTCCCAGGGCTTAGGTTTACGATTCCACATTGGGTGTACCGGGGCTGGCTGGTCTTTCAAGAAACCCTAAATCCTAAAGCCCTAAACCCTGAAGGGCTCAGGGAGGGCTGCTAACGCCGAAATCGGGCAGGGCTTAATTTTGAAGTGTGAATGATAAGCACCGATACCCGCTTTGCCCCTATAGAAATATGCCATGAAACAAAAACTCTGTTCAGCACGTTCAGGCGCTGTACACTTTCTAGGTTTGGGGTTTATGATTTACGGTTGCAGTATCAAAGTCTATGCTTCAGGCTTCGTGCCGAAGAAACAGCCAGGACAAGTCCGTCAAATCGTCAGCATCCAAGAAGGAGCTGAAGCCTGGGCTGAATGTAGAGGCCTGAATAATCCTTTATAATATAGTTAATATAGTTATAATGAGGAAGCCCCAGGAATAATATTAAATATGCATTATCGAGTTTTCGTGCTTTCGGCCTTTAGCTTCTATGGTGTAGGGTTCCGGTGTTGCTGTGTTCGAGTTTAAGATGCGCAATAAATATTCAAGGCATTTGCGGTGACGGCCTATGGGGTTCAGAGGCTTCGAATGTCGGGCAAAGTGTCAAGGAAGAGCGCGGTGCCACGATTTGGTGCTGCTTGCACTATAAGGGTCGCTTCTGGTCCTTACACAAAGCTCCTAATATAGGGGACTTAATAATTTGAATAGGGTTGTGGGGCCCCTTCATACTATAGTTATAATAAGGAATCCCCAAAATAGTATAGGTAATTCTTAAGGCCCCTATATTAGTTGAGGCTTAAGGTCGAGAATCCAATGCTCGGGCTCTCGAGCTAACGGCCGAGACTTGACGATTCTCCGGGGGATGTCACGGACGGTTTAGACAAGGCCTGGCATTCCCTAACCACGGCCCCCAAAACTCGAAAACTCTCTCTGAAATGATAGCTTTCTGGTGTTCACGGACTGCGGTAAATGCCCTATTACAGTTTAGGACATAGGGTATACCCTAAACTTCCCAGAAAAAGAAGAACATTGCATAATCTCGTATAGTCGAATATACCACAGTACAGTATGACATAGAGTAGAATCGAATAGCGTCGCAATATTATCATAATAAAAAAAACCTAGCACAATGTAATGTGGGCATCCGTGCCCGAGCAGCCCCGAGCTTGGAGCTCGATCTTCAGGAGCCGTGCCAGGCACCCGGCCGCGCTTTTCTGGTGGGACAGGAAGTAACGATAGCGCTTGCCTTCGTAAGCTTCATAAGGGGCTTCAGAAAGGAGGCTTTCTTCACCAAGGGGCTTTATAAGGGGGCTTTATATGAGCTTCCCAAAGGGGCTTTATAAGACGGCTTTATATGAGCCGATTATGGATCTTACTGGAGGGGTTCTACACGGCTTCATTCATTCGGGCTCTGCCGGGGCTCTCTACAGGGTATGGGGAATCACGGCTTGTGGGGAGTAGGATTGGCGTTCCGAGATTGCAGATTGAGAGCCCCGGCTCCTGGAAAGGGTTCAGGTTTGAGGATTGGAACCTCGCTTAGCATGCAGAAGCTGCTGCAGAAGCACTGCTGAGTGCGTTAACAGTGATATCGTACTGGTTTAAATCCACAACAGCAAACAAGGGTTGGAAGAGTGGAAACTTGCTAGAACGAGCCAGCCAGCTGTTCCGTGAAAGCAGGAGTTGCATCATCGTGTAGAAACTTAAGCCGGTCAGGCCAAGCAGGATGGCACACAAGGCCGCAGTAGAAAGGACCATTGAGGCGACCTTGTCGACTTCAGACACGAAGAAAGAGGCTTGAAAAATGATGATGAGAAAGATCATGTTGGCCAAGATATCCGAATAAGATGCATGCAATGTGCGCCACGGCTTGAACAAGGCCACCACGAAAAAGTTCGCGCAGATCAAAACATGTACTAGCAGCAAGCTTGCGCTGGCAGACGGCAACACCGGCGCCAGGGCGAAGAGCATGTTGCGAAGTAGCAGGAAAATCGCAAAAGCCTCGAGGCCCGGAGAGAAGCGCAGAACGAGGAACGAGAAGGCAACGATAAACTTCATGTCTGCCATCTGAACACGTCGCGGAAGTTCGCAAAGGACTGCCCAGGCACATAAGGACAGAAAGGCCAGTGGCAAAAGACCCAGGATGCCACCAATGATGCAAAGATGCAAGTGTACGCCGGTAAAGTTGCAGAACACGCTGACACTGCTCTGCAAGGTCGACATCCCATTTGGATGCTCCTGGCATTGAAGTGGCTCCACCACAGCCGTACAGAGCACAATGAAGAAGAGCACCGAGAGCGACCCAAGCGTCTCGAGAAGCACATAGACCTTTGAACTGCCTCTTCGGCGCTTGCGGAGGGCGCACGGAGTCTGCAGAAACAGATGAGTACATGTCGGCGCCACCATGAAGGCGGCTGGTACGGCAAGAGTCTGAAGCAAAAACTGCAGCGTCGGAGTGAGCCGTGCTACGCAGGAGATTGCATGGAGCGACTTGACGAGTTCCTCCAAAGAGAGGAAGCTGAGCCAATCAAGAATCAGAAGAAAAGGTTCGCCCCAGTTCACCTCGATCTTCTGGATCACGACCAAGAGCTGCAGATAAACGACCAGCTGTGTGATGTACATGGTCACGTTGAGTAACGCGCCTTGTCTTACGATATGGTGTTTTGCCTGGTAGAGAAACCAAGCATGAAGCCAGCCTGTACTCAGAAAGATCGCGAGAACTATAAACACCAAGAACACGTAGTCACCTCCACCACATGGCTCGCAAGTCTCGTCAATCGGGCGTAATCCCTCCAGGCAAACGCCGCAGGCCACGCTGCTGACCTGGGTTCTTGTTAAGCAACTTAGTTGCCATGATACCGAATTGAAAGCTCCCTTACTTCTTGTAGATCTTCATAGTAACTTCAACCGAAGTCTACAGTCTAAAGTAACTAAACAAGAGCCGTGTCACCTCACGCCCAGCAGCACAGGTCCCAGGGGAGCCGCCAGGGCAGACTCCCGCGCTCCTGAACTGTTCCTGTCAAAACTTCTAGATTTCTCGTTCCTTCTTAGAAACTGGAAAAATATGGCTGTTCCCTTCTTCAGCATATGCTATGAAATAATCCAGCTAAGGCTCTCACATCTGAAGACGGAGCCGGGATCCTCTGGGCTGGAGAAGAAGCCGGGGAGCAGTTGCAATTGGTCCGAACCTGTGCACTTCGTCCCATCACTACATACTTGGCATGCTCCGTCATGGAGAAACAAGCCGGATCTGCAGTGGCAGAAGCTCTCGTCAGTGGCCCCTTCTACTTCGAGCCACCTCTCCTGTCCGAGCGCCACACGACTTGTGGTCCACTCCTCACCTCCAGATCCACACTGCTTGCACTGCGTCATCCCAGAGGTATTCGCGTAACTTCCAAGTGCGCAGACTTCACACGCAGTGAGCCCATTGACAGCACCCACCCTGCCGGGCTCGCAGTCAAGACATGCCGTCCCTCCGGACGCGCTCTGATACGTGCCAGCAGGGCAGGACTCACATGTGTAGGTCTGCCCAGCGTCGTCCACTAACGATCTAGATGCTTTCCCAGACGAGCAGAAGTTGCAACTGACGGCTGCAGCACGGGATCTAACAAAGCTCCCTCTCGCATCCACCAGGCCGTACCCAGGGAAGCAGCTTGTGTCCTTTCGCAGCCAATTTCTCCACCTCTGGCTGTTTGAAAGGACCCAGTGGCAGGCAACCACCTCTAGCGATTGATTCTCCGTTGCCACCTTCATCAGCTGAGTTTGCACTTCAGACAGATCAAACTCCATATTCTTCACAAACTCGTAGACGTTGAAAGCCTGAAAGCGCAGCTCACGGGCGACGAGCTTCCCAATGTAGGATCCCTGGGTCATGGTTCGCTTGTTTCCCTGTGCCCACTCACTCGCCCGGTGCCTCGGGAAGATGATTGGCTGCGGGTCCAGGTGTGCAAACCGCACATCCGGTCGATACCAGTAGGTCAGACTCCGATGGTTGGTAAAATGATCTATGTGCAGCTGAACACTCAGCGATATTCCGATGGCGGTGGGCATCCCGTATGCAGCTGACCAGAACATGAACGTGTCCACCAGCCACCCGAGACGGTTAGATACAACTGGAATACACTTCGACGTGTTGTGACGACAAGCTGGCGAAATCCAGAAGCGCCCGTCAGGACACTTGGCGTGATATCCTCCGGGAACCTGGCAAACATCCCAAGGCCCCAAGACTTTACTGCTTCAACCTTTCGGCCTTCAGGCAACAGCTGCCTGCGGAAACAAACCACAAATCGAACGATTGACTGGTCACATGCATGCCCTCCAACTGTCTGCGCGTCACATTCTGGGCCCAAGTTTGCCATTGAAACATAGCCTCAGAGCTGATTGCCACTCCTGAAACCCCTAACAAAATCCTAAATCTGGTGCTAGCCTCGACGAGGCCGTCGAGATCACCCGTCCATCGGGCGTACGGGTTCATGGCCGTGGTATCCTGGGCGCTCTTTCGGTGTCTTCCGACGGTGTTGCTGCGCTTTTATGGTGAGGTACCTGAAACCTTTACCCTTTTAAGCCTTCTGTAGGGCTAAGGAACCCTAAACCCCAGACCCTAAAAATCGAAACCCTAAAGCCCCGTAAGCCCCAAACCCTAAGCCCCAAACTCATATTTTTGCCGCAAACTCCTTTCTAGTGCCCTTAGAAGAGCACTAAACAAGCACCTAAAGTCTCTCATCCCTCACGATGGGGTCCCTGACCACTTGACTAAGGGGATTTAAAACTATCATACAATGCAGGTGCATGCAAGGGCTTATTGTTCGGACGTTTAGGGTTTAGGGTTCAGGGAATTATTTAGACACCTATGATACTGAACTCGAACCCAGCATCGGTCCAGAGCCGCCCCGTCTCGTTGCAGAAGGCGATGTCCTCTCAACTCAGGGTTGCGAGAATTCATTCTTGTAGGGTTTAGGGTTTAGGGTTTCGTAAGTTCTTGTAGGGTGTTTAGGGTTCTAGGGTTGAGGGTTTTAGGGCCGAGGGTGCTTAGGGAGTTAGGGCTTTGGTTTAGGGCTCCGGGGTGACTTTCAGGCTCCCGATCGAAGGTGATGCGGGCAAACTTTACGCCAACTCAACTCGCGGTTTAAGGTTTAGGGTTTAGGGTTCTGGCCGTTGTTTAAAGATGAACTACTTTCTTGCCATTGCTACAGCCAATTGCTACTGCAACTGCTGCTGCTAACAATAAGTCTGCCTCCTCCACCTACTACTTCTCTAGTTCTGCCACTACTTCCACATCTACTTCTACTTCTAGCATCAAGGGAATCCATGCCGTCTGATTTGCCGTCTTCAGTCCTCGGCCGGCAGGTCCGTCAGCTTGTCGAAGTGTTTCTTTGCCTTAGTTCCCAAAAACCCAATGGGATGTATTTAGGGTTCCGGTGAGTAGGACTATATAGATGATCACAAACCAAATGATGGTTGAAAAGTTGGGTGTTGGACCTTGGACCACCAAGCTGCATCATAGTTTGAGGTATTGTAGCTCATATAGAACTGCAGGGTGTGCCCGGTAGCGCCATAGGCTTCCTGGAGGACATCCTGGGAGACATACATTGCCTCTTCACCAGAATAGCCCATGGTACCTAGTTCATGGCTGGGATAGGATTAAAAATTTAAACTTCTATTCCTTATTGGCTTTAAGCACCCATAAAAATGTAAAATGTTACCCAACTATGACAAAGGTACCGAGATCTTCCGCAACTTGGCTCGGATGGTTCTCTCTGAAGATCTGGAACTCTGCACCATAGGCTCCGATCCAGGTCTCTAGAGCTATGTGGCCCACCTCCGGGAATCCTTCGGACCTAAAAAACCAACTCCCTCTTAAAGCTTGGAGCCCCTAAGCCTCTCGCCCTCAAACTGCTTAATTAACCCTAAAGCCGATACCCCTGAACCCTTTTAAACGCCAAGCTCTCATAAAAAATCCTCTTTGCAGCCCTTACAGTGAAAACACCGTATAAGAACCCACTGTTTAAGAACCTTAGCCCCTACCCAGGCGGAATTCACAAGATTCAAGATGCTTCAACATTAAGAACCTTAGGGCACCCTAGTTTGGGGGGTCAAGTTCTTATTTTGTTGGGTTCGTTCCCTCACCAAGGAAATTTAGAATCGAAAACTAACTTTCAAAACCCTCCACATAAACACACCCTTTGCCTGAGCATAATGAGCGTATGTTGGGTGGATACAGCCGGGCATGCCACAGCGCAGTGGTTGTGCATGCGCTCTCGCAGTACGAGGTTGCTGTTTCGAACCCTCCTAGTGTCATGCCGGCTGGGCCTCCAGCCCCCTGCAGCCTCCTGCCCAGCCTGTGCTCTTCTGACCCCAAGGCTCCCATCCACATTTCCCAATGCCATGCCTGCCCTGCAATGCCATTGCACACGCTCGCCAACGAGGCAAGATGTCCGGCACTCAAGACCCCACGTCATGTCCCAAAAGTCGAAATCGCCCAAGGCTAGGAAGGCACTCCATAGCGCAGTGGTTCTGCCCATGTGCCCATGTGACAAAGGTCTCTGTTACGATGCTGGCAAGAACGTGGCTAAGAACCTGAGCCTACCCTAGCTGCTCGACCGGCAAAATCAAATGCAATGGAAACTAAGAACTCTCGCCGAACGGGGTTCTTATACAGGGTTTTCACTGTATTATAAGCCCTTAAAGGACCCCTAAATCCCAAACTTTGGGGCCTCCGGGGATAACTCGGAGCAGTTGGTGTTTTTGCAACCTGAAAGCGGCAAAGCCGCGTCCAAAACCTGAGCGCTTCTTAAGGGGCTTCAAGGTTTGGGGTTGAGGGCTCTTCTTCAAGAACTCGTGGGTATATTTTCAAAGTTGTTGATAGGTGCTTTCTATTGGATTTACAAGGGCTTTGGGTGGGTGTTGGGGAAGGTCCTACATGGTGCGGTACGGTTTTATAGAGCTTGACTTTCGCGCTTAACAAGGCGTTTGCAGAGGTCTTGAGGGCCTTAAGCTCCCTTTACTTGAGAGTTGACCAAGGACTGGATAAGTTCATAAATAGAATACCCTAAACCCTCAATCCCTAAACCCTAAAAATCCCTAAAGCCCTGGAGCTACTTTTCTTTCGCTACTTGTAGCTTGACGAAGCTAATAAGAACCCAGCAGCCGCCAGCGGTCGGAGGTCACTGATGGAGGCTCTGTACCCCAAGACCTGCTGGTTCTTTGGGCTTAGGGTTTAGGGTGTAGGTCTTATTCAGTTCCAGGGGGGTTGAGGGGTTTATGGAAAATCGGGGCGAGCACGGGCTATCGGTAGAACGAGCTCGCTGCGCACGCTTGGAGGCCATGTAAACATCCCAAGCAAGAGTAGGAGGTACAGCAAAGATCAACAAAGCTTGCAAAAGGTATGCGGGTAGTTCTCTAAATTGGGGGCCCTTTGCCCCAATTTAGAAAACTACCTATGTGACCTGTTACTGCATCCCTTGCCGAGAAGGGCATCACATGGCTCGTTGGTGTGGGCATCTAATATTCTGCAGATTTGCGGGACTCGGATGACCCATCCGGATTTTGGGGGTGTTGGGGTTTGGGTGTTTAGGTTTAGGGACGTGGGGTTTAGGGTTTGCTTTAGTTGTACATCTATCTACAGCCTGCGCAAAAAACGTCTCATCTTACTGGGAGGTCTGAAAAGGCTGAAGGCAAGCTTGCTGAGGTCACACAGAGGTCGGAATCATCCCTTGTAGTCGCTATTTTTCCCTGCTAGAATGCACCCCTCAGGCCATCCCAACGTCACCTGTAGGCCTATGGAGCCACTGGCTCTAAGCCAGCCTGCGACGAGTCCTTTTGTCGAGCTTGTCGTTTAAGGTTCAAGCTTGAGAAAAAGCTCCTCCAAGGTTTAAACCAAATCCATGGGACCTCCAAGACCCTAATATAAGGGCCTTATTAATTAGAATGGGGTTTTGGGGGCCCATTATACTATACTTATAATAAGGAACCCCGAAAATAGTCTTGGTAATTAATTATTTAGGCCCCTATATTATGATGTGCTATCGCAACTAAGGCCCCAGTAAGTAGCGGCACCACACGAAGCAGAAGCGACGACATGGTCATGCGCACGCCTCTTCGACCACAATCCTAGCGATGATGGACACGAGCTCTGCCGAAGACCACTCGAAAGCCAAGAGCTGGATCCTCGGCTCCCCAGTGGAAGGCTAGCCGTTCTCCTATTCTTCAGCCTGAGTCAGGAAACTTACCCCAAATGATAATAGAGTACTACTGGGTGGGACTTAGAATCGCATCGAGCTCACCGGTACCTCTTTGCAAGAACTTCCGGTCAGCTTCTGGGATTCCATCCGGCAGGCACAAGTCCCCTCTGCCGACAGCGAGCAGAAGCCATGGCAGCAAACTCATCCCCGCAAGCCACGGCATCAGTTTTAACTTAACGTTTCGACTTTAGGGCCCTGGGCTCGGGTCTTTCGTGAACTCGTCTGAGGAAATCCTTCACATCGACCTGAGGACTATCGTTAAAATGTCATGATCTTGACGACATTCGTGAAAGTTCTGCTCAGTCATTCAGCTTGACCTGCAAAGTTGGTTCAAGCAAACTCAGCCTCCGACGATCTCATGTAGCACTTCCGCTTAGGCAATCACTCATGCATCCGCTTGGATGCGCTTGGTGAGTCGCACCTTCTCCGCAGCAGCGACCCGCTCGTGCGGCGGAGCAGCATCTGCTGTAACAAGAGGCAGTGTAAAAATGCATCGCCAACCCATGCTCGGCGCACATGGACAATCTCTAAATTCTACCGTGGGAACCCTGATGTGGGGATCCGCATTTGCTACAACTGCGCTGTGAGCCAACTTATGGCTCTAACACTTGAACAGCTTTAAGACATGAAGTTGCCGGGCTTGGCATGCTGTGAACTTCCGGGGCCACAAGATATGTTGATATAAAAAAGCCGATGCAGACCAGACATCTGGATTTGAGACCATATCTAGCTCGACTCAGGAAGTGAGGCAACTGCGGCGGGAAAAAGATGCTTCCAAGTTGGCACAGCAATTCGGTCTTGGGCGCACCATGACTTTTCTTTTTTTCTGTCGAGGGCTTCAACAGAAGTGCAGGACTCCATAGAAGTTACTTGAGATGTACCGCAACCACTCCCACTGCCCAGACACGACAAGACAAAGCACCCCCTGGTCGTGGTCGACGGCACTATTTGCAACAAGTCGGTGGACGGTACCAGAGTAGTCTTGCCAGAACTTCTCGAGGGCCACAGGGTCGCCACCCCAGAAGGTGCCCATGACCTCATCAAAATGGTGTGTCAAGTCATAGGTTTCGAGATATTTGCTGAAGCTCAGCTCTCCAAGCGGTAGCGGTTGAGGTACACGCAGCGTGGCTTTCTCTGAGCCCAGAAAGAGCTCCTCCTTGTTGTTAAGCTGGTGGAACACTGTCACCGTACCTGGCACCGCAATGTTGCAGGCACAGAAATGTTCGGGCACCTTGACAGCACCGTGGCCAGCCCCAACATCCAGCCACACAAAATAGCTGTTGCCTAAGTTGAAGTTGCTGGATGAGTTTCGAAAGTAGTTCTCTCGTAATGCTTGCACCACGAAATTCGCCTTCTCATTCGTGACCCAGGCATAGTTCGGTATCGCCTTTCCGCTGATGCCTGAGTGAAAACTGTTGAGAAGATACCTGCAATACTTCCTGGCGACAATGACCTGCATCTTCTCAAGCAAGTGGTGAAAAGCCAAGCTTGCTGGCTGGCCCCATTTTGAAGCTGCGGACTCCTCGGAGCCCTCTGCTACCTCCAACAGTCGCAAGTGGGTTCGATTTTGCAGGCCCAGTGCGCTCCGCACCGCAAACAACACCTCCAAAGCCCAAGCCTCTCCGTAGAACACAAGATCGTACTGTCGGTGAAGATGTGGGCCGAACATGCGCAAGTAGTCGCAGCCAGAACGGTCACGCCGCCCGGCATCGATCAGAGCGCTTACAACCGTAAAGCGTGGAAATTGCTCGCTTTCGTTGGACTTGCAGCGGCCATCTTGATAATCGTCATCAGGAAGGCGGCAGTCGCAGCGCTGGGCTGCTGCGTCCCAGTGTACGGTATCCTCTGCGAAGTCGCCCATCTCGAGGATCTCTTTCACCAGCTTCTCGGTGTCACATCTCTCAGGCCGGTAGCCTGGCCGAAGGGCCCGAAAACCAGGGACCCAGCCGTTCTTCCAAGTGGCAAAATTCAGAAACATGGGCCAGAAAAAGACCCAGAACCAACAGCTGATAGCAAAGCACAATATCGTGTTCACGTGACGCGGGTTAAGAATTGTACAAGTTCTGCCCAGAAACGCTGCCACAAGGTATACCACGGTGGCGGCCATGGCAACGCCAGCACCCCTAGCACTTGGCACACACCAGAACGCCATCAGTATTGCCAAAACTCGGGTGAACATGATGCACAGGCTGCCAGTGACCTCTTTTTGACCCTTAGCTCCAGCATCATAGGTCTCAAGTTCCATCTCGCGGCGGGCTCCAATAGTAGCACGATGAGCCATTGCAAAACGCCTGAATGCGTGTAAAAGAACGATCTTTTCAACTTAAACGGGGTCTTAGTGCCAGGGCCATACTTTGGGGATTCTGGTGTTGCAACGCTAGCCGCTAGCTTCTGCGTAAAACCCTCCATTCATGAGTCTGACTCATGCAATCCGACTAGACCCTAAAAGCGCAGGACCTCGCTCAAAGCCCGAACCTTCAAGAATGCACGCACGTTAGGCGCCTCAATTGCGCGACACAGCGATCTGAACGCTTCATGACGGAGAAATTCCTGAGGTTCCGAAAATGAATACAACCCAAAATACTCACAGTGGGATGTTGAACATGAGATGATGCCGGGATTGCCATCGTGTCGATTTAGGGAAGGGAAGAGACCTTCTGGAAGGCCATCGCTAGGATCTCTACTCAAGTTCTATTTTGCGCCTAAGAATTCTGAACGCCTCAGCCAGGCTCACACTTTTGCCTCCTCTTCTGCGAAATCATGACCTGTTGCGCTGCAGAACGTAGGATAGGATGTTGCAGATTGTTCGCTTGGCCCGGCTCGAGCACTTTCCATGACAAATCTCGCATCTTAGCATCTTCAACAAAGCTTCGACACGATTTCTCACGTAGAGCTCAGTGCAAAGAGCAGGAAGCGAACGCAAGGCTCAGAGGATGCGCAAGTCTCAGTATATACCAGTCAAGCATCCATGATTTAATCGGCAGGAAAATCGACGCTGACCAAAAGGCCTCCCAACCTACATGTCTGACTCAGATGATGTGTCTCAACCTGATGAACAACTTACAAGGGAACGCCAAGACAAGCGGAAAGTAACCGCTCAGGACGGAGCCTGGAAGGAATGTAAATCTGCATACATGCTCGGAACTGAACCTACACCAGGTGTCACAGAACGGAGGGCTGAGGCAAAACAGAGCCCCAACTAAAGCAATTAGAAGCGCACCCCTGCCCGAAATCAGCAAAGACTACATGTATGACAAAGAGAAGGACCCTGTGACATCCTTGAATCCTTAAGCCTCAGCGGTTTTTCCACAATGCATGGCGATGCCTCTTCGACATGAACACTCTGTGGACGAAGCTCCGCCCTGCACTCATGGCACCTCATCGACTCAGCCTCGCATCGCTGGCGCATTCATGTGTTGGTGGACGCAGGGGTGCCAGCAGACGACAAAAGTGCCGCCTATGCCCCGGCACGAGGGCTCTAGGGCTTTACTGGTGAACAGTGAAAGCAGGGTTGTAGTGTTTAGGAGTTTAGGGTTGGGGCTTCCAGGCGGCCATTCAGCGGCGGAGGCGGCAAGCTCACGCTTTTATACACCAAGTTTCTTGCAAGGTCAGGTGAGCAGCTATGTACGAAGTGGCCCATGTCCACTGATTTGTTTACGAAGCTCTTGCAATCCATAAGGCTGGCTTTGGAGGCTTCAAAAAGCATCGGATAGAATGGAAAAAGACTGCTTAGGGTTTGGGCCTATGGGGTTTAGGGCTTAGGCATTGTGTCCGTGAAAAATTGCCCATATCTCTGAAGCCAGACAGACCAACCCCCGTGTCTCTCACAAGGCAGCAGGATGTATAACAAAAGCATTCCACAACAACACGGGGTTTGGGTGCAGGTGCCTTTTAGGCACGTCAGGATAATATAAGCATCCAAAATCAGAGTCTCCAACTTTCGCTAGAGTGGTTCCTCGATGTGAACCGAGGCAGCAGAGAGGGTCTGAATTGTGAGATACAGCTGGCCTTGAACATGGCCATGGCAAGGCAAATTGGAAAGCCTTACCGCTCTGCGCACGACGCTTTTGTACATGGGTGTCCAGATTGAGCGTCAAAATCGGCGCCGAGCTACAAGATTTCACAAGCCGCTAGCCGGGCCAGCTGAGTATATGTACAAGCTGCAGGATCAAGGCTGCGGGCGCACGTCAAGAATCTCAATTCCAACTGTCAAGCTTCCGTTGCTCTTGTCCACCTGGGAGTTTGCAAACATAAAGGAGCCCAAGATTACTGTAAAAATATCAATTTTACGAGCTAAACCCTTAGCAGTGAAACTCCAGAACCCAAAAGCCTGAAGCCCTCAACCCTCCCCTCAACCCCTACAAGCCTGAGCCCCAAAACCCTATACTAAACCCCTACACACCTAAACCCCTAAAACCTCTACAAAAACCTAAACCCCACCCTAAACCCCCAAGCCCTGAAAGGACCCCTAAACCTACAGTAACCCTTATAGCAATCCTCATAGGAACCCTTTGAAACCCTAAACCCCTACAAAACCCGTAAAACCCCATAAGCCCTTCAAGGAACCCTAAGAAGGGAACCCCCTACTTCACCCTAAACCCTAACCCCTGAACCCTAAACCCTATAGTACCCCTATAGTAACCCTTATAGATCGCGGATCCCGTACCCTTATAGTAGATCCCCTAGAGGAGCCCTAAACCCTAAACCCTAAACCCTATAGTACCCTTATAGTAGATCCCGTATCGGAACCCTCTACCCCCTTTGAAACCCTAAACCCTAAACCCCAAACCCTAACCCTAAATCCCAACCCCTAAACCCCTAAAAACCCCTAAAACCCCTTAAACCCCTGCAAAACCCCTAAAACCCCCCACGTCCTCCCGCCTGCTTCAACCAATCCACGCCCAAGTCCTCGAGCCCATGGATCGCTTGCTCGGAGAAGTCGTAGACCAAGGGCCCAGCGCGAACCTTTGCATTATAGTATATCATGTCAATATAATAGTGATATATATAGTATCTTATAGCATATTCCAATATGTTATAGTATATTATGCATATGATAGTGTGCTATAGCATATTACAGTATATTCTAGTACATTATAGTGTACGTAATATATTCTGGTATATTCTATTTTCTGGCTTGCTCGTTTGTTGAAAGAGTTTGGCTTATAAGACTTATCAATCCTGCTATTCAGGGTTGGGTTGCAGTAGACTTATAGGGGCTTTGAACAGGCAATTAGTGTTGCTGCGCCTGTCCCACAAGGAGGTTCACGGTCATCACGGTGGCACACTGGAGGCAGTCTGCCTTTAGCTTCAGTGAGCCGTGAAGGGGGCCTTTCTTGATCATCTGCGTGTAGAGGCCCTTTCGCTCACCTTTAAGGGCGTTGAAAGGTCTTATGGGACGTTAAGGAACTTGCTTCAACTTGCCCCCATAAGGAAAGCATCTTATCGGCTACCACACGCTTAGATGCCAAAACACGAAAGCGTAAACCTTAAACCTCTTGCTATTCGGACAAGTAAAGTTAGGCTCCTTCAGAAGAGCCCAGTCACTGCTCCGGGCATTCTTCATGGTCTCCCGTCCATCAGGAAACACCTAGGTTCCCCCCAGCAGTGGAGAGGCCTTAACCTTTAGACTAGGGTTTTGGGGTATCGTATACCAGTTGCACTAAGGAACCCTAAGGTGAGGATGACCTTCTCCGCTCTAGGATGTTTCTATGCAAGAAAAGGGGATACTACTGGACTACTAGGGGGGGTCGGCGTTCGGCCTAGGCGCCATTAGACGAAGATTTGGTAGGCCAAGAGCTGCGAAGGGAGGTGAAACCAGTGGCCTTCCCATGCTGGCTTGGAGCTTTCCATTGAGGTCGTCAATTCTCCACTCAACGCGTGTGCACATGGAGCCGGCATAGTCAACGCCAAAGATCTTGATGCCAGGTGGCAAGTCTAGTTCGGTTGCAACGGGCACTACGGATTTGGCCACCCTGGGGCCTGCGAGTGATTGCTCGGCTGCTAGCCCGGGGGGCGGCTGAAAGCGCTTGGGGGCTTCTTCTTGCCATGGTGTGGGGTCAACGGTGGCAAACTGCTCGATCATAGTGGAAAGGTGTGGGGGCAACTCCAAGGGCTCGTCGCCCGCAAGTGGCTTGTCGTACTTGTTGATGATGGGTTCTGGTAAAGGGACTCGGAGCGGCGAGGCCCATGACGAGGCGGGCATCGCGCGCATCGGCATCGAGGGCGCCGGCGGCGCAGGCATCGCCTCTGGGAGATGTTGGGGTAGTTGGGACATTGGCCACGGGGAGCTCATGGCGGAGGTGGTCTCGTTCCACGGTCTCGGCTCTGCGTCCTCGTTCCACGCGTGGGCGTAGCCGGTGGGACCACCTGGTGCCGCTAATTGGGCATCTAGCCCTGAGAGGTACTTCTTCGTGTCACCACTCCACTCCTCGGCATTCCAGGCATGCAGAAAGCTCCCGAGCCGTGGCAGACTCATCTGAACCCACCAGCCTGACAAAAACACCACGTAGCCCGCAGCCCTGTAGCTTCACATGAACCTCCGCGGATCACGGCTTTGAAGTCTGAATCATGTTGCGAGAACACTTTAGAGTCTCTAAATCAAAAGCAGCAACGCAAAGAAGAAGAAGAAGAAGATTGAACAACAACGAAAACAAGAACGACGACGACCACGAACGCGACGCGAGGGGAGGAGAAGGAGGAGTAGGGGGAGTAGGGGGAGGAGTAGGAGGAGGAGGAGGAGGAGGAGGAGGGCACCAGCAACATCAAGACCATTCTCACCGGCTACAGTTTGCCTCTGGTACTGCGCCAGCGCCACCGTCATCAAGCATCGACGACAAGAAGAAAACAAGCATCAACGACAGCCAGAAGAGGGCGTACAGGGACGAGGACAACGGTGACAACCAGACACGAAACAAAGCGACATCAACAAAGGTTCAGCAACAGCACTAGCACCGCCAGCGGCCGCTGGGAGTGTACCTCAGCATCATGTAGGCGCTTCAAAACCCCAACCCACAAGCCCAATGTCTCAAACCCTAAACCTATTTTGCGAACCCTAAACCAGCAACTGTGGCATGGACAGTTGGACAGCCCCCGAGCACACAAGGCCGGACAGTGTCAAAAAAAAACGACAAAAAGCTCACGTCACACATGCCCGAACAAGAGCATCGACAAGACCCACCCGACAAGCTCGAACCAAAAAGCTACAATAACAAACAAACAAACAAACAAACGACAAAGACAGGAACCAACAACAGCCAAAACACTCACTCACACACACACTCACACACACACACACACATGCATGCATCAAAAGAAAGGAATGGGACAATCTGAGGCCGGGTCCGACCATCCCTCCGGGTTTCCGGCGAGGGACTCGGAGATGGAGATGGTGAGCATCTCGTCCTCGCCAAACTCCGGGGTCTTAGGGCCTATAGGGCGTAGGGCTGCGTAGGTTGCAGCGCAGGGCTTGGGGTTTCGGGTTGTGGGCGGTTCTGGCAGGGTTCCAAACGGGCAAAAGGAGCGCTTCACACAAGCTTCGTCCTGATCTTCAGGCTTCAGGGGACTTAAATATAAAAGTATGCTATAGTATAATATAGTCTATTCTAGCATTTTATAATATATTATAGCATATTGGGTAAGGTTCAGAGCTTCAGGGTTTACGGTTTAGGGCGTTGGGGGTTTGGGATTTTTGGCTTAGGCGTTTCGGGTTTGGGCCTCTCCTCGTACAGGGACTCAACGAGGGTTCTTCGAAGGTTTTGTCCCATGGCGTGTGTTGAAAATTAGCTTTAGTGGTCTCAGAGTTTCCTCCATGTGGGGACCCGTAAAATAAGGTACCCCTAACTGTGGCTCCGGAAAGGCAAACAACCCCTAGCAACTGCCACCACAATCGTTGGAGAAGGACCCTACCTAGACCTAGAAAAAGAAACACACCTCCATCTCTGCTCGTGATGAGGGAGGGCATCTACGGTTCAGGGCGTAGATCCTACACCCTAAACGGCCCTAAACGGCCCTAATCCCTCAAAGAACCCCCTGACTACGCTTGGACAGCCCTAGAAGGCTCACGAGGGGCGACCTGCAGGACCTAAACTTCAGCGCTTGGAGAACCCTTATAAAGGATCCTACAGCATCCTCATAGAATCCTGAAAGAAACCATAGAACCTTACATATAGAACCCTAAATGAAGCCCTTTAAAACCATTGTAGAAACCTGAAGCCTGAAATCTTACAATCCTTATCAGCCCCTTTTAGGGGGAGGGCATAGGGGGCTTTAGAGCTTAGCGACATCAAGGCCTCTGGTGAGCTATGGCTACTCATAGGATTGAAGCCCCGACGCGGAAGACCAGCCGTCCTTCGTGCGGCCCGTTTTGTCTTGCCCCGTCTTCGGGGCCCGGGGAAAGACTACAGGTCTTTGCAGTGATCCCACGCTGCAGCAAGCATCAAGGGTAGCTGGCCATGCATGCCACAGCGATGCGCAGCACGGTGTATGGGGCTAGGGCCAGTCAGGGTGTAGGATATTTTTAGTTGTTTACGGTTCAGGGCGATCCCGCGTTGCATGAGGCCTCTCCTGCTAAGCAAACCCCACTGCGGGAAGCCTTGTATCTCTTCACAGGGCAGCAGCCATGGCTCCGATCTCTGGGCTCAAAGTGCGAGAAGCGGTGACTATGTGTGGTTAAGTGAGCAGCAATGTCCGAACGAGAGGCACGACAACAGCGCTGCACTGCCACTGCTGTTTGCTGCCACAAGCACCACCACCACCACTGCCACTGCCACTGCGACTGCCACTGCGACTGCTACTGCTGCTGCTGCTACTATTGCTACGACGACTACCACTGCTACTACTACTGATAACAGTCACCATCATCATCACCAACATCATCATCATTACCATAAGCATCATCAGCATCATCAGCAGCATCATCATCACAACACATCAACACTCCCACTACCACGAAGACTACGACCACGACCACAGCGACGATGACGACCACGACGACGAAGATGACGACGACGACACAGCGACGACAACGACTGCCACTACGACGACGACAGCGACGACTATGACACGGGACTACGATGACGACGTCGCGGACGGCGGATACGACGGTGACGATGGTGACGACGACAAGGACGACAACGACGACGACGACGAATTCTCCTTCGTCCTGCTCCTGTTCTTGCTAGCACCGTCACTGGCTTCTTGTTGTGCTTCTGCCTACTCGTCTGTGCTTGCATTGAGTCTGAGTCTTGCGGCTGCAGCATCGACACCTCGCAGAGTGACTTGCCGATCCTCTAGCGAAGACCGCAGCAGAGACCCACGCTTCGAAGCAAGTCATCTGAGTGATACGAGAATAAAGCTGGCAGAAGGGTTTGGGGGGGTGCCATACGAAAAATGCACTCTGTCGACATCCTTTCTTAATTCCGTGGGAAGGGCTGGCTTTCGAACGTGACGTACCTTCTTTGACAGTCCCACAAGCTTAGAGAGCCACACGCCTAAGACACAAACCCTAAGATGGTATATACATCCGTACACCCCATGTGACATTTTGTCCCGTCCATCCAGGTCCAACCGAGAGAGACGATCCAAACCTCCGCAAGTGCTGCACTTGGGAGATCGGGTCGGTGTGACTTTGTATAGGGCTTTGCGCGAGGGCTTTGCGGCTTGAGTAGAAGCGGTTATTTCTAAACCAGAAGCCTAAAACCCCGAACCTCAAGGTAGAAACATCCTGACAGCCCTAATGGAATCAACAGGCCTTGGAGAGTGTCCACCCTTGTCATAGTGGCTGCTCGTTGAGTCTGCCGATCCCCGAAAGAACTGCAAGTACGGAAAGCTCAACTGTACTCAGTGGTAAAGGTGGTAGTGGCGGTAGCAACAAGGAAGACGAAGACTATCAACAAGATTTAGAAGTAGCAGCAGTGGGAAGAGTAGTAGTAGCAATAGTCGTCGTCGTCGTAGTAGCTGTAGTAGTAGCAGTAGCAGTAGCAGTAGCAGTAGCCGTAGCAGTAGCAGTAGCAGTAGCAGTAGCACTAGCAGTAGCAGTAGTAGTAGTAGTAGTAGCAGTAGTAGTAGTGGTAGTAGTAGTAGTAGTAGTAGGAGTAGTAGTAGTACAGAAACAAATAGTATCAGTAGCAAATCCTTCGAAATCCCTGTACAACCCGACAACCCCTCTTCCAAAAATGGAAAACGCTGAAAATCCTGTCAAGCCTGAAAGAACCGCAGCCGAAACCCTAACCCTACCGCCCACTCCCCGGCTTACCTTCATAAAAACAAGTCCGGGCCCCCGGCGGTTCCAGAGTTCCTCGTCGCTCAACGGCCCGGTCCAGTTCCCGGGAGGCCGCGTGGGCGACGCGGCCTTGGGGGCCTTCGAGAGTCTATAGTGCACCCCATAGGATCCCTTATACTTTACTTTAAGGGCGTGAGGATAATGATGTTCCAACTTTCTGGCTTCTACTGTAGGGTGGTTTTGGCTTTCGCTTCAGGGTTTCTCTGGGGATGTTAAGATCTTTTTTGTAGACATCTGACCGGAGTTTATAGAAAGTAGTCTATATGCATCTCAACATCTGAATCTATATCCATATCTATGTCTGTATCTATCTATATAAAGCTAGATAAAGATATAGGTTTACGTATCTTATATATATACACATGCACTTGTAAGGAGTGTAGGAAGACAAGATCCACACGGTCAGAAGCATCCTCGCCCTGCTCTACCAAAAGGAGCCCGAGACCTCGAAACCTGGGTGTGTTTTGTTTTCTATAGCGGCCTTATTACTTAGACAAGGGCTTTCGGGCAGTGTAATTCTGCTGGGACGATCAAGGGATAAGATTGATACTTCTGTAAACCTAGCTTTAATCTTTCCGACCCGTGCCTTGGCCACGTCGTTCTGCCGCCTTCTGGGCAGGGCTTCCTGCACTGGCTCGCGGGTGTCGCCTGCACTGCGCTGCCTTGGCGATGCACACCGCGGGCGTAGCAGAGAAACACACCTCTCACTACGACAGGTGCTCCGGGAACTTTACTCTGAGTGCCCAGCAAGGGTGAGCGCTGCTTGAGTCTCCGTGGACTCCGACGCCGGTCGGCACTTTTGCTGATGTCTTTGCGGTGGCGCTTCCGGCTGTCGTGTCGCTTGCGGTCGCGGTGCCGCACGGCTCGGTGAGCATCGACGCTGTGGCTTCGCCTGTCATGTCGTAAAAGCCATGCTTACTCAGTCTTCTGTGGATATCAGGATCAAGGCTTTCCAGGTTTTCTTTCAGTGAGTGCATAAGTGTAAACGACTTCAGAATCCAAAGCTGAAGGTCCTACACCTCCCAAGCCCGAACTGCTAAGCTTACAGCCCCCCACCCCCACCGCCCCCAGTCATTCGGTTTAGGAGGGTCCATTCGGAATTTCTGATACACCGGGTATCTAGACAACGACCCGTGTTGATCCGTCAAGGAGAATTGACTACACCGTCTTTTCACAGGAACCCGTTTCATAAGGTATCTTTAGCGACCTTGTCTCGTCTCTTCCAGTCAGGAGACCTCTCAAAAGGACAGCGTAGCAACAACTTGAACCATGAACCCCTAAGCCCTGAAAAAACCAACACCCTATATAACCCTCAAACGAAACCCACGAAACCCCAACCTGTAAACCCTGCCAAGGAAAACAGAGATCTCGAAACCCTAGAACCCTGGAACCTGCAGCCCAAAGCAAGCCCTACTTGAACCCCGCTTGTCTGTAGGATCGCCAGAGCTCCAACAATAGGGTGTAGGACCTTTGAACACCGGTCAGATCGTATTTCAATAAATAAGAATAAGGTTAAGAAAAAGGATTACGAATATCATTCAGAATACGAGTAGGCATGATACCAATAGTATAGTCTTTTTTGTAACCATGAATATGTTTCTACAACATCCTAAACCCCGGATACGGGTTTAGAGTTTCAGATAATGTTAGTGTTTAGGAGAGCTTTGAAAAAAAATACGGTACCCTACCTAAAACCTGAGAATCCAAAACACTAAACTAACCTAAACCACAGCGTTCATTTCAGGAACACTGCTAAACCTAAACCCTAAACCTCCAACACCGCACCCACACAAAAAAACACAAAAAATACCCAAAAGAGTCACGACGCTACCCTAAAAAACACTGTTCTTCTTTTCACAAAAGACCCAAGCAACCCTTTGCCCTGATTCTAAACAAGAAAAGACGACTAAAGGTAGTAGTAGCAGTAGTGGTACTGGTAGTGCTAGTAGTAGCAGTAGCAGTAGCAGTAGTAGCAGTAGTAGTAGTAGTAGAAGAAGTAGTAAGTAGTAAGTAGTAAGTAGTAAGTAGTAAGTAGTGAGTAGTAAGTTGTAAGTAGTAAGTAAGTAGTACGTAGTAAGTAATAAGTAGTAAGTAGTAAGTAATAAGTAGTCCGTAGTTAGTAGTGAATGGTAAGTGGTAAGTAGTAAGTAGTAGTAATAGTAGTAAGTAGTAGTAGTAAGTCGTAGTAGCAGTAGTAGTAGTAGTAGTAGTAGCAGGAGTAGTAGTAGTAGTAGTAGTAGTGGTAGTAGTAGCAGTAGTAGTAGTAGTAGTGGTAGTAGTAGCAGTAGTAGTAGTAGTAGCAGTAGTAGTAGCAGTAGTAGTAGTAGTAGCAGGAGTAGTAGTAGTAGTAGTAGTAAGTAAGCAAGCAAGTAAGTAACTAACTATCTAACTAACTAACTAACTCACTCACTCACTGACTAACTACCTACCTACCTACCTACCTCCACCACCAACACCACCACGACCACTGCTGCTGCTCCTATTGATACTACTGCTACTACTACTACTACCACTACTACTTCTACTACTACCACTTCTACTACTACTTCTACTACCACCACCACCACCACCACCACCACTACTACTACTACTACTACTACTCCTACTACTCCTACTACTACTACTACTACTACTAAAGCTTCCTTTGCCGGCCTCCGCCGGTCCCGGGAGGTCCTCCGACGACTCGGGGGGCGCGGAGGCGCGGGCCTCCGCGACCTGTCGTGCCTGGTGCCTGAGTATGGTATATAGTATATAGTATATATAGTAATATAGTGTATAGTATACAGTATATAGTATAGTATAGTATAGGGTTTAGGGGGCCCGAAAGCATTTTTGACTTCAACAAAGAAGTCATGAATGTCGAGCCAACCAATATTCTACAGCTTCATACAGCCATGGCGCAGATGCTGGTCATAAACACTCAATCACACGGATACATGCTGACTCCCTCTTCTCATACCAATGCCCGATGCTTGGCGGCTACGTATGCGAGCACGGATCCCAACACCAACGCTGCTCTTCTCTTCGTACTACAGGGGCCTTAATAACCTACACTATTTTGGGGGTTCCTTATTATAAATATAGTATAGTCTAATATACCCCAAAACCCTATTCTAATTATTAAGGCCCCTATATTAGGCGCAAAGGAAGCAAAAAATGGCCGTAAGATCAGGACATGCCGATGTAGACTTGAAAGAGCACTGAGGTGAACTTCGGGTTTAAGGCTTGCTGTTCAGGGTCAAGGGCTTGCTGCTGACAGAATTCTAATTCCAAGCGCAGTAGTTCTCGTTTGGTGTACCCTACATGCGGTTTAGTAGTCCAGGCTTGTCAGTCGACTTGAATGCTGCAGGTTGTTGGTCATGGCGGCAGTTCTGCAAGCCGTCGCAGTAGTAGTGGCTGTCTTCGGAGTTCACGGTGATGATGTTTGCCGTGCTCATGCTCATGGCTGTTTGGCCAGTAGCACGACTGCGACTTCTGGCATGAGTGTTCATGTGTGAGCGCTATCCGCACCACAACTCGGTGTGGCCTACACGGCTCCGGCTTCGAGCTTCCTCCAGCCTGACAAAAGCAATGAAAGGGGGAACTCAAAGTGGAAAAAGGAGCTCATTCGGTTTAGGGGTTTAGGGTTTAGGGTTCGCTAGGGTGTGTAGTGACCCTACCAACTTGACTGCGGTTTTGCTGTATCAGGCGGCTGCTTTGGGGTTTCGAGCTTGAGTCTGGTTTTAGCTTCAAGGGTTTTGTTTGGTTCAATGTTGCTTCCGGCTTGACAAGTTTATGTGTGTGTTTACCTGCGGTGGCGGACCTTTTCGGCTGCTTGAGGCACGTAGGGTGAGACTGAACAGCATCCACAAATCCCTGCAGTATCGGCCACAGCACGCATCCGCTTCACCACTTACAACATAACACATCCGAACAGATAGACTACGGGACCCGTTGGACCAGAGCACAACCCCCAAAACCCTTCCAGATCACCATGGCGAGGTTTCGCATCAGGAACTAGAGGCTTTGTGGCGTTTCGGGTTGCTTGCGGCTGGCCCCCAAAACCCACCCCAGAGCCTAAACCCCAAACCCTAATCCCGAAACCCTAAACCCCAAGCCTAAACCCCAAAGCCTAAACCTTTTTGCTTGAGGGGCTCTGGCCTTTGTCGAGGCTTTCGGGTTTCAGTCTCTCGGGCGGATCGGGGCTTCAGGCTTCAAGTTTCAGTGTTCTGGCTTGGGGCTTATGTGGTAGTGCTCATGGTGGTTTTGGCTGGGGACGTTGCTGAGGGCCGGTAGAGCCTTTAGGATCTCGACCTAACCTGGAAACTAAACCCTAAATCCTACCCATGCGCCGTTGCTTGGAGGACCTGGATAGCTAGCATGCTCGAGAGACAAAGCCCTGGGGACCCCTGCAGATCAAACCCTGAACCGAGGCCTGCACCTAGCAAAGCCCTACAATCCCGAAACCCTGAACCGAAACCCAGAAACTCCAAACCTCAAAACCCTGCTCTTATGAAAACCCCTAGCATGGGGGGCCTTTCAAACTAGAACAGTGTCGTTGATTAAAATCTACATCTTAAACCTCAGAAGCAGCCCGAAGGAATGAGAGTGGTAATTACTCAGAGCCTGGCCTTATCGGCCTTGGTGGGGGGCTTGGCGGCTTGACCGGAATGGACCTGGCAGAGACGAAAGTCAAGCACTCGACCTTCGGTGGGCCTTTCAAGGCCTCTACGAACGGTTCACCGTAAGGTTTCTGTAGTCACAGGTTCTCCCAGGGGTTCTTTAAAGAAGTGTTCCAAAAGGGTCCTTTGAAGGGTATTTGAGCTTGAAGTTGAGGGAGCTTCGTGACTGCCAAACCCAAACCTTACATCTACATCTCAGACCCTAAGCCCAAGACCTTGGGTGCTAATAATAGCTTTTTAATCTTTCGGCATATAGAACAGTAGAACTATAAGGACTATAAGAAACTCTAAGGTATAATGCTACTATATTATTCAGGCTTCTGCAGGGTTAAGATAGGACTGCAAGATTATCGGTGCTCCTTTTACCCTATATAACCCTTCGAAACTCGATAGAGCCCTGCTAAAGCCCACTGGAAGTCTCATAAACACCCACAAAGCCCATTATAAAATGGTCTACCCTCAAACCGCAAGTAGTCCTTTCAACCCCAATACGCCAGCTGGACGAAGGCGCGGCTCGGGGCAACATCTGCGACGTCGCAGCAGCCAGGGTAGAAGGCGTCACTTCGTATAGAAAAACGAAAGAAGGATAGATAGATAAAGATAGAGGTAGGCAGATCGATAGGTAGATAGATATGTAGATAGACCGATAGATAGGTAGGTCGATAGACCGATAGACAAATAGACCGGTAAGATAGAGTAGGGCTTCATATGTACATGTACATATATATATATATACAATATATATATATGCTCATATATCTATACACATATATGTATATATATATATGTATATACATGCACACTTCTGTATATATGGATGTCTATCTACCTCTCTCTGCCACTCTGTCTGGCATTCATGTGTCTATGAACCGATCTATCCCTTTATGCACCTACCTACCTACCTACCTGCCTGCCTGGCCTCCATAGCTATCCAACTGCCTGCCTACGTGCCTACCTGCCCGCCTATTCCGTCAATCATTGAACATTTCTTTCGACGTAAGCCCTCTCTCTCACTCATGTTGTACATATCCAAGCATTCATCCACCAATACATACATACAAAGAGACAGGCAGACAGGCAGACAGACTGGCAGGAAGGCAGACGGACAAGCAGGCAGACAGACCGGCAGACGGAAAGTCACACTGACGCACAGACGGACAGACACACAAACAGACAAACAAACGGGCCCATGCATATGAATACACATTTACTTACGTATATACATACATAGGTGCATACGTACGTGCGTACCATACAAACCTACATACTTACAACTCCCTTATCAAAGCTTCATAACAGCTCAGAGATCCCTCTAAGAAACCCTTCTACAAACCGTTGAGCCCTGCACCTCTAACCATCCATAACCCCTACACCCCTGAACCCCTACATCCCAAACCCCTAAAACCCCTAGACCCCTCGACCCCAGACCCCTAAACCCCTAAACCCCTGAATGTAAAGCTTAAACCCCTAAACCCCTAAATGTAAAGCCTAAACCCCTAAACCCCTAAATGTAAAGCCTAAACCCCTAAACCTCTAAAACCCTAAATGTAAAGCCTAAACCCCTAAAACCCCTAAAACCCTGAAATCCCCTAAAACCCCCTAAACCCCTAAAACCCCTAAAACCCCTAATGACTCAGGCCTGCGGGCTCCCGAAAGCGGGGCTTTCGAGGGCCGAGCTTCCGAAGACCGGGCTCCCGAAAATTGGGCGCGAGGCCTCTTTTTGGGCTTCGGGGCATTTATGGTAAGGGTTCCTTTAAAGGAGGCTAAGGGGGGTTTAGGGCTTCAGGGCTTTCAGGTCTTTGGGCTTTAGAGCGTCTATGCTTTTAGGCTTTAGGGCCTTGATGGTTTTAGGCTCTTAGGATTTTAAGGCTTTTGAACATTTGGGGGTTTAGGGCTTTTAGGGTTTTAAGGTTTAAGCCCTTTAGGGTTTTAGGCTTTGGGGCCTTTAGGCTTTAGGCCTTTAGGGTTTTAGGGCCTTTAGGGTTTTAGGGCTTTTAGGGTTGTAGGGTTTATTGCTTTTCAATGCCCCGAGACGAAATGCCCCCATACACAAGAACTACTTCTGCCGTCTCAAGGCGGAACTTGCCTGGAAGGCCCTAGAGGGCTGAAAATATATGGGGGCTTCCGAAAAATTAACGGTACCTTAGGGTTCCTTTCAAGGGTTACTATAAGGGTACTATAAGGGTTATTTTGTATAAGAGTTTAGGGTTTCCAAAAATTACTATATCAGGGTCCGCTATTTTCGGAAACTCCCATATGACCTGAAACTCAATAGGCAAGGGCGCTTATCTGGCTATGGTAAGCCTGCAACCCTTGAAATCAGAACCCTTGTAGTAAGAAAAAACCCCAAAACTCTCAAATCCCATTACGATTTTGGGTGTAGGGCGCAATCAAGGAAGTGGGGATGCAATGCTTCATAGTTCAACTAACGAGTATCTTCTTGAACAGGCAATCCTTGCGTTAGTGGGGATGTTGGAGTCTCTAGGCATCCAAATCCGAAATCATTGTTTAAGCTTTGTTGTCGAAACCGCGCCAAGACCCCACATTCAACCCAAAGCCCTAATCGCTACGTCCAAACCCCTAGACTCTAAATCCTGAAACCCCAACAACCTTTAACCCTGGTATACGGGCCTGAACAGCTAGAATAAGCTTGTTTTGGAAGACTGGTATTCTATCGTAGTTATAGTAACCTGTAAATCAAGCCTCACACTTTTCAGGCTTCTACATAGTAACCGTGATAGAAACCTTGATCGCAACCCTTGAGGCAGCCCTTTTAAAGGGACCCTGTTCTAATTATGAAGGCCCCCATCTTACACCTGGCAGATGCATGACAGGGCCTGTCTGGCGCTGGGCTCCTCGCGATGCCAGCGAGCCGGCACGGGGCTTTCAAGGGTTTTAGTCGGGGTTGAGGATTTTAGGGTTTAGGGTTGAGGGTTTATTCCTTTTATGAGGCATTGAAGGAGGAATGTCTATAGGGCTTTACAGGGCTGCATAAGAAGAGGCTTTTGAGATTTTGAACGGTTGAGGTTTGGGCTTTTCGGTTAACGTTTAAGGTTCAGGGCTTCGGACTTGGGGTGGTTTGCGGGTTTTGCTGCCCTTGCTCTGATTGTGAGCTTGAACACTACGGCTTCTCCTAGTAAAACATGTTGTCTAGCAGCTTTCTGACACAGAGAGTCTAGGTTTTTGAATTCAGGCATGGTTTCAGGGTTTCCGGGCTCGGGTCGTGGCCAGCTTGCTAGTGATTAGGGGGTGGTTGGGCTTGAAGCCTTCAGGGCCGTGAATGGTTGAGAGTCCTTGTAGTCGTTGCCACGGTCCCTGCTGAAGTCCTTGCCGTAGTCCCTGCTGTAGTCCTTGCTGTGGTCCTTGCCGTAGTTCTGGTTCTTGCTGGCGTCGTTGGTGTAGTTGTTGTCGTGGCCGTTGTGGTTGCGAATGTTGTAGTCTTTGCTGTAGTCCTTGTTGCTGTCTTTCCCGTAGTCCCTGCTGTAGTCCTTGTTGTAGTCCTTGCCGTAATCTCTGCCGCTGCCCCCATAGCTCTTGCTGCTGTCAGTCCGATAGTCTTTGCTGTAGCTTGTGCCGTAGTCTTTGCCGTAGTCGTTGCGCTGGTCTTTGCCAAAGTCTTTGCCGACCGTGCCCAGGAACGGCATGTGCAACACGCAGCCATAAGCGCAGTGGAACCTGAGCATGGAGCAGAAGACCAAAGTGCAAGAGCAACCGAGGCAAAACAAGGCTTGGTGAGGCACAACATTGCCACACACTATAGCTCCAGGGCTACTGTCAGTGGGGGAACAGCATCATCTACCGTCAGGAAGAACAATCTGTCACAGCCGAGCAAGACCTCATGTCCTCCTCCTACCCTTCATCCGACTTCGGCTTTAGGTGTGTAGGGCATAGGCCTTAGGGGTAGTTAGTGGCCTTAAGGCTTCGGGGCTGCACGGCTATGAAGCCTAGCCCTACACAAGCCCTATAAACACCCTACAGTGTCTACAGAAAGCCACAAAGGAATCCGCATAAGTTCGCTCTTCGTGACTCCCAAAGTCCGGAACGGCAGTGACAGGTTAACTTCGGGATTTTATACGGTTTCTATAGGGATTGTATCGGAATATGTAGGGAGATATAGGGATTATCTTGGGATGATACTTGGATTATATTGGGCTTATAATGCCCCCCAAACAGGAAGGATAAAGGTCGCTTACTCTAAGACTCAGCGCCCCGCTGCGAGCAGGAAGGCTTCCTGGGGCCTCGGCGCTCGAAGTTCGGGTCCCGGTGCTTTTTTCAACCCCGAGGGGGTTTATGGCTCCTTTGAGGACTCCTTTCAGGGCTCCTTCCGAGATTCCTTCAAGGGCTCCTTTTGGGGGTTCCTTCTGGGGTTCCTTTTATGGAGGGTTTTTTTTTTAAAAGTTATGGAGGGTTTGGGGTCCAGGGTTTCGATCTTTGGGGGCTCGATGGTTGTGTTACTTGGGTTTTAATAGGGGTCCTATACCCCTTTGCAACCAGGGTCTTATGAGGGCTGTCCATAAGGTTTTATGGGAAGGTTCTTGAATTAGTGGTCCCACAACATCTAGCGCAGGCGTACCAGGGCCTTTGTGTTCCGACGGTTAGGGGCAGTTATTGCAAGGGGATTGGCCCAACCTATGCCCAAAAAAGCGAACCAACCCGAACCAGAAAACCGTAAAGCCACAAACCCTGTAGTGTCCAGGGGATAACGCCAAGAGCTCTAAGCCGGCATTCGATGCCCCAGCTCGTTCAACCCGACGTCATCTCACAAAAACAAGAGTGATAGCCTGGCAGCAAAAATAGTCAAAATAAGGAAAAGAATATTACGAGCATGTCCAACAAGAATGCCAATAGCAGTAGCAACGGCAATGATAAGCGAGAAACAGTGAAACAATAACAACAACGACAACAATAACAATACAAACAATAATGACCATTAGTATAACTTCAGGAGAGCGAAGGGGCCTTGGCATCAGGGTTTCGTGTGGTCTTCTAGTTCTAAGGAGAGCATGTGCATGCACGATTCCTTATGTATCTATGACCTATGTATGGATAATGTGCAGTTTCCCCCTCTGTTCTATACAAGCCTTGTTGGCAGTCCAAAAACACCTTCAAGCAGAACTCAGAGCCTTCAAAAGAAAACAGCAAGTTGTCTTGCACGATTAGAGGAATAAAAGAAGACTCTAGTGACTATGAGCGGAGGGTGTCGCCCCTGCACCCTGAACCGTACGCCCCTGCACAGTATCTTCTTGAGATCTCACAAACCTCAACCCTCACACGCCCTAAGCCCTACAAGCAAATAGCCAACATTCTGAATCCAGAACCCTAAACCTCGGGGCTAGGCAGACCTTGAACCTGGACTCCAGATCTCGAAGGAGTTGGCCTGCGCAGACAACTTCACAGGTGTCGGGTTGGGGTTTTGGGGTTTCGCGTACTAGTCGCCTGCACTTCGCCGCTGGCAAGGGCTTCTCCACAACGACACCGACGACCACAACGACCACGACGACGACGACCATCATCACCACTAGCAGCTAGCACACTAAACCTACTCACACTAGTGCAGCACTACCACTACGGCGACGATGACGGGGACGACGGGAGCGACGACGACTACGACAGCAACTACGGCTACGACTCAGACGACGACAACTACGAGGACGACGACCACCTGTTGCTGTACTGGTCCTGCCTGCTCCTGCTCCTGCTCCTGCGCCTGCGCCTGCGCCTGCGCCTGCTCCTGCGCCAGCGCCTGCGCCTGCGCCTGCGCCTGCGCCTGCGCCTGTGCCTGCTCCTGCCGCTGCTCCTGCTCCTGCCACTGTTGCTGCATAGTAGCAGCAGCGGCAATAGTTAAGCAGTGATAGTAGACTGTCACTGCTCTTACGACGAAAACAGCACCACCTTCTTTGCATTACTGTCAGCTCACATGAAAATCCATCTTTTACTCAAAGGCTGCAATTATTTTTGCTGAACATTGAGAAATCCATCCACCGAACCGGCACCTGGCGGACCGAAGCTGTTCTGCTCCACGCGCAGCCATAACCTGCATGCTCCCTGTTAAAAAGTTTCACAGGTCGCTTCGCTGAAAGCCAATTATGAGTGCCGGGTTTTGGAATATTGTTGCTAAGCATGCTTGAGGCGGCTTCCGTTCCGAGGTGACCACCCAGACCCTTGGCACGCAACATGGGTGATGCAAGACTGGCACCAACAACAACAGACGATCCTTTCGAAACGAAACAAGACAGCAGCTGCAGTCAACTCAGTATAATCGCACTAATTAAAGCTGCTTGTCCAGCAATGAGGCTTTGGCGGCAGCTTAAATCCACGACGATGCTGAGTGGCCTGGGTAAGGCAGAGGCCGAATGACTCGCACGAGGTGCGTCAACACCGCGATGCTTGAGCTTGGCTTCTAGCGACTGAAGCCACATCCCCCAAAGCCAGTGTGAGGGAACAAACTACTTGCTCCTTCGGCCTCTTAGTATTCAGAGTTTTGGGTTTGGGTTCTATGCTGCCGGTTTGGGATTCTAGGATGCATGGCCTGCGCTTTACGGTATAAGGTTTCGGATAGCCTGGACCGCGCGAGGGGATCAGTTGTCGCAACGACAAAAGCTGCTGCCGGAATCATGGTATCAGCCAGCAACCTAACATAGGGCTCTTAAAAATTAGGATAAGGTTTTGGGGCCCATTATACTATAGTCATAATAAGGAACCCCCAAAATAGTATAGGTAGTTATTTAGGCCCCTATGTTATGCCACATGATATGGGGCTGATTGCTCGCAATTCTAAGCAACCCCATACACAGCGAAATATAAACTGCTAAATATCAGGCACCACAAAGACCAACCAGAGCAGCTCGAACACGGAGGTTCTATGCCTCTACGCCACGCAGACAGCGGATGAAGCAATAATAGCATTGAAAGTCAACCAAACCAAAATGCACAGCAGAAATCAAATTCACACCTAAAGACACTGCAAGCATCGGGAAAATATAGCAAAAAGTACAGTCCGATAGAACCGAAACACTGAACCCTGAAAACCCTAAAGTTGAGCCCTAATTCCCTTGTGATGAACCTCTTATACGACGCTTACAGAACCCAAAACAAGAGCAAGGGCCCTCTACCAGATGTAAGGCGGGTGCACAGGCCGCCAAGTCAATCACGCAGTTGTACGACCTTACTGCGAGCTCAAGTCTATTCCCGAAAGCGCCAGCGAAGATTGATTTCGTTGGAGGTACTTCGGCATACATCATCTTAGGGTTTCAAGAGTGTCCTAGAGTGGTTTATGTAGATGTACTGCCCTACTCTGATGTATATGAACTTCATGCTGTCCTACTTAATTTTAATGAGCTTGGATGGGTATTTAGTGTATACAGGGGTTACAAGACGTTGGATTTTCACTTGACCTCTCAGTAGCTAAGCTTAGACTGAACCCCAAACCGTCCACGCTCCGTTTTTTTCAGAGTTCCGGGTTTAAGGAGCCCAAAACTCACAACCCTCAGCTAGTAGCGTAGCCAATACATAAAGTTTAGGGTTTAGGATGTAAGACATGTGCAGTTGGGGTTGGGCAGTGCCAGAGCCTGGGCCGTCAACACGTCAGCCTTCAATCTCCAACTTCAAGCCACATCCCGAAAACCGGGAGGAGCCAGCCCGGACCCAGATCCGTACCAACAAAAATGCAGTTGGAACGCAGATTTAAAAAGATCATGGTGCATCGCGACAAAACACCCTATATATAAGCTCAAGGCTTAGCGTACTCAGGCGCGGACAAGCAGTTGTGTGACCTGCCGAAGTGATCCGGGGCTGCAGGTGCGCTCGGTTCCCGTTGATTCAAGAATAACTTGTAACTATCGGCTTCCTGACATGAAGCTTCTTATACAATTGGCAGAAGTATCAGTTTCGTAGGGAAAGTTGCTATCATTCTGGTGTCTTATAAAGTCTTGCAATTCTAGGTGTCTTACAAAGTTGTTCTTGTCAGGTTGTTCCCTCCGTGGCGAATAGCCCCTCAGTCATAGGCGACGGGAGTTTTAATGCAGGGCTTCTTACTCCCTGGGCTCTTAGAGAGGTCGACGTTCAGGGTTTGGAGTTTAGGGTTTAGGCTTTGGGAGCTTCATGAGGCTCAGGGGCTCAGGGCTCAGGGTGTGGTGTAGGGAGCTTGATAATACTGTAGGTCTCTCGGTTCGCGGTTGAATTGTCAAGGCAAGCCCAACAAAACCCCAGACCCTAAAGGCATGCACGAGGAAACGCAGCCGGGGGCGCAGATGGATTTCGCGAAGCTCTGTGCAGTGCTTTAGCCTGGGGATCTCACTTGAGGATGTTCGCTGCTTTGCTTTTTACCACAGCCCTTATCGGTGTTGTTTAAGGGTCTACAATGCGTTTTGGGCTTGCTACCGGGGTTCATCATCCGTTTAGCCACCTACTTAGCTAGGCTGATATATACGTACCAGATGCGGAAACAGAACTCAGAGAGCGAGAGTGAGAGATACGAAAGAGGAAAAACACAAAGCAATTTTGCATATTCACATATTTGTGTTGATGTATAAATTTGACTGTACTTAGTGAGGTAATTATGTACCTTCTTGCATGCATTTTTACTCATGTCGGACAACGAGAACACTCAACCTTGGTCCGTGAAGTCAGGACGATGGCTTCGGCTTGTGTGTTTTGCGGAATAGCACATACCATTGTCAGTGATAAAAGTGAAATCTGAAATGTTAAACCCTAAGGCCCGCACCCCTAAACCCTAAACCCTAAACCCCTCAACTCAGAACCTTAAACCACTCCACCTCCAACCCTAAACCCATAAATCTTGCAGTCAATACTCGCACCTCCGTTTTGACATCTCGTCTGCTGCACCTGCACGTCCCTCCCGGTAAAACCGTAGAAAAACCTTGTATAACCCACAGGAAAATCAAGAGCTCCTAAACCCCGAAACTCTACACCCACCAAATCCTGTAAACCGAACCCAAAACCCTAAATAAACCCTAAAATCCCCAAACCTTAAACCCCAAACCTTTCACACCCTAAGGCCTACCAGTACAGGCCCTTTTCTGAACTGGGCCCCACACAGCTCCGAAAAGTGAGGGACACAGCCCTCATCAATGCGGTTGCGGAACAGCTTGAGCACTTTGAGCTGCCTGGCGCGAGGCCCTCAGCCCTAAACCCTACGTAAGGGTAAAAACCATAAACCCGCCTTGAGCCCTGAACCTGAGACCCTAATCCCTCAACCTTACACTGAGCTCAAACCCTGCCCGTATGGTAACGCTTCAAGGATCGTCATCGCAACCGTATAGCAACCCTTAAATGTGAAACCCACAGCAGCCTGCGGCTTCGGCGGCATATCTCTGCGACCTCACGGACGGCGTCATTCAATCATCTTCTGGAGCTTGGGGGATTGAGTTTAGGTTTAGGGTCCTTGGTGCTTTCTAAGCGGTTATTTCGGGGCATAGGACTTACGAAGTTCAGGTCTAGGTCTAGGTTTTATAAGACTCGAGAGGTTTAGGGCCTAAGAGATTCAAGCCTAGGGTTTAAGGCTTAGGGCTTAGGTTGAGCTTCGGGCTTTACGGCTGAAGATTAAGGCGTGAAGCTTCTGTCCAGTTTCAGATTCAGGACTCGGCAAGTATTCAGAGCCTTTGTTCATGAAAGCAGAAAGGCACAACCGAACCTACATACAAACGCTAGGCCCCAAAATCAAGGCGAACCCCAAATCTTCGAACCGGTGAACCCTGAAATCTTCTCAATACTACACGCTAAAACCCCAAAAGACTAATCCAGGAGGCCTAGAACAGATGGAATCTCGAATTTGGCCTGGGGCTTAGAGTTTACGGTGGGCATACAGTGTGCGCGGCGGGTGCGCTTCTGTAGCCGCGTCAGCATCTCGTCCGCCCCAGCCACCCAAAATATTCTCAATTCGAGTCTGCTCTTTGCTTCCTCACGGGTCTGCATAGAATGAACACACTTCACAAAACCCACAACGTGTGTTGGGTTGTCAGTCCTCGCGCCCTGTGCCGGCCACTGGACAGAAGCAGCAACCCGCCCTCGCGCCCTGTCGATCGAAATGTAACGTGGAAGCAAGGGGCCCGAGCTCTGGAGGAAGGCGCTTGGACGCCCCACAGATGGGGCGGTCTACCTTGCAGTAGCTGATTTCGCTTCGCGAGGCGTCCCCGGTCGGCCGGGGAGGTTTAGCCTCCCTCACTGTTCCGTCGAGACGCTCAGACGGGGGCCTCGGTCGATGTAACCTCCCGAAAACCCGAACCGAGTGTTTATTTGCCTCTGGAAACCCTAAAGTTGAAACTTAAGTCCCAAACGACGTAGTCCGAGTAGTTGCAGAAACCCACGCATCTGCACATTGAGGAATACACCTTGAAGAGGGTTTGAGGTTTAGGGCTTTGGACTTAGGGGCTTTTAAGGGTCTTGGAAAGTAGATAGGTTTTCGGTTCAGGATTTTGGCCTTAGGGCCTACAGGAGAAGGTTCCGGCGCTTAGGGCTTGGGGGGTAATACAGGGGGCTTAGTTATCAGAAGAGGATGTTGGGTATGTTACACTTAATTAAGACTTAATTACAAAGGAACTATACGGGAATACTATTCTAAGAATCCCGACCCCCAGATTAACTGTGTCTTTCAGGGCTCCTCAGAAAGTGACCCTTCACCAAGCGTGTTTTCAAGTTTCCCGAAAGACCCCGGAACTAGTTGCAACTCTGAGGCTCCAGCAACTCCCATGCTGGCAGACGTCAGCTCGTTGCTGGAAAAATCCACCTCCTCGTACACAAGCCTTGAGCGATCCCAATTAGAGCTCCAGAGAAAAGACATCGAACATGATCACGACACTTCGAGAAAAAATTTCCGTAGCTGTAACCGTACCGGCAGCAGGAGTAGTAGCCGAGTACTAGTAGAAAGCGTCGTTCGTCGTGATCGCCGCCGTCGCAGTAGCAGCGGCAGCGGCAGTACCAGAACTTGTGCTGGAGACAAGCAATACTGATTGTGGAAACACCATGCTGACCCCGACAGTGACAATCCCGACTGGCGACCTCTCATGCTGCTTAGAGGTCTCCAGATCCGGGCCGCAGGCTCTTCATCCATCTTCGACCTCAGGGTCCCCCAAGCAGCTACAAAACACAAAGTTGTAGGAGGCCGGCTGGAGGAAAACTCTGGGACGGACAGAATCCCCTGCATGTCCTTGTCCTGGCCGGGGATAATGATGCTGATCGTAGCGGTGATGAAGATTCGAAGATGATAAATTTTAAAGATCACTAACCTGAAGATGCTGATTAAGACGCATGTGAAAACTCGTTTTAGTAGTGAAGACACGTTTGGGGTTCAAGGTGACGACAGTAGTGAGGAAGATGATGCGATCAAAGATGACGGTTACTAGGATATGGATTAAGATGGTGAAGCTGCTGGCGGATGATACTGATGATGTGATGACGATAACGGTGGCAATGGTGATAATAATGACGGCCGTGAGGATGAGCAGGATGGATTTCATGACAATGGTGATGACGATTGTCATCGTGGTAATTGTGGACATCGTGACCTGAGAGCAAGAGTGACAATCATCAACACCGTCACCATCTTAACCATCACAGTGGGCTTCATGACCAACTTGGGGGTAATTGTTCCGGTCACCATTCTGCTCACTGCATCGTGTGCAAGCAAAGCACAAGTGTCAGGAGATGTGGCAGCATCTGGGAGGAGAATGACAGCAGCACGGCAGTCGAACACACGGAGAAATAGTTGCGGAAAAGTCGCCAAGTGAGAAGTAGTAGAGCAGAAGTAAAAGTAGTAGAAAAACTAGAAGTACTTCTACTAGAAGTACTAGAACTACTAGTAGATGTAGAAGTAGGAAGTAGAAGTCAGTAGGAGTGGGAGTACCAGCAGGGCTGTAGCAGCAGCACTAGAGGCGGCATTAGCAGGAGGAGGAGGAGGAGGAGGAACTTTGCTGCTAGTAGCGGTAGCTAGTAGTCAGAAATTCGTCCCTTGTAGTTTGTAATTTGTACTTAGTAGTCAATTAGATCCTAGTTAGTTCGTAATTCGTGGTTCGTAGCTACTAGCCGGTAGTTTGCAGCTAGATTCTCGTAGTTCGTAATCAAGTAGCTAGTAGTTTGTCGTTCGTAGCCTGCATTTCGTAGTGCACGGTTAGTGCTCACCACTCAGTGCCTGGTGTTGTTGCTGCTGTTGTTGTGGCCAAAACAACAGAAGAGCAGCCGATGAAGTAGCAGCGGCAGCAGCAGAAGTAGAAGCAACACTAGTCCCATTACTCCAGTACTGGTAGTGTAATTCTGCATGTTGGGCATCGTAGCACGATAAACCGTGCAGCACCGGCAATCCTTCAAGCGCTCGCGGCAGCGGACCAGCTTCTTGGCGTTCGCCTTGATAGCTGTCCCATGTACAAGTATTGCTCGACCCGGGCTGAACTGTCATGTTCATTCTTGGCGCCATTCTGGCATACTCTTGATGCTCTGTTGCTTGCGGTGGTGTCCCGGTGCCTACTGCGACTTGCACTCTGCTGACCCCTCCCCTGTGCCCCAAGACCTAAGCTTTAAACAGCTGGGCGCATGGCATGCAACACGACTCTTGTCTCAGGCTCTGGACGACCTGCATCTTCTATAGCCTGACAGCAGCAAGAGCAACAGCGACATCGCGGCAGTGGCAGTCCCAAAACAGAAAGAAACGCAATTGCACCTATGTAAGCCCTAAGCCCCAGAACAAACACGGAACCCAAAACCCCAAGCCAACAATACTAGATCCTGCACCAAAGCCGAAGTCAAGATTCCGTAGATCGTGAGCCATGAACAGTTTCAGTGAACCCCACCGAGTATCTTAACACCCCAGAACCGTGAGAACAACAACACCGCAAATCCTCTGTCAAAATCGCTGGATAAAACAGAGTGAGATGAATTCACGCGATTTTGTGTGTGAAGTCATACGCAGACACATAACCTAAAACGCAACACTCGAAACAAGCCGGGCTTGACCCACTGCAACAAGTGGGTCAAGCAGATTACGCGCCTGATTCGCAATGGTATGACCCAAGCGATAGGGAGGTAGGATAACATACTGACAGCAACATGATGATGGAGTACACTTGTCTGCTGGTAGCAGAAGCACTCTTAGGTGCTCAGTTACCTATTCATCAGGCGTCGTGAATCCAAGGGGGGATGACCTACGAGCCCTCCACTCTCCCCTAGTCAAAGCATCCGAATAAAGCACTGATGACACAAACCCAACTTAAATCTCCTACTGAACCGGCCTAAACCCCCAAACCTCAAAGTCTCCCTATACCCCAAACCCCTGTTACTAACCCCATCATAGAAACCCTTCCTTTAAAGCCCGGAAAGGCTCGGTAACGGGCCAAAGTCTGCTCGACTGCCGGCTCCGGCTTCGGCTCTGCCTCCGGATCCCAGCCTGTGACCGGCGATCTACGGCTTGGGCTTAGGGTTAAGGGTTTGGGGTTTGGGGCTTAGGCTTGAGGGCTTGGGGTTTAGGGTTTAGGGTTCAGGGGTTTTTGGTTTCAGGCTAGGGTTTAGGGTTTAGGGGTCTCGGAATCGATGTCACATAGGAATAGGGGGCTAAAGTGGAATAGTATTTCAAATTATCCTGGCTTCTATATTAACCACTGGAATAAGAAGACCATCAAAACGAAGAATAGCTCTTGGGATGGCATCATCCTAAACTGTCCTAAACCCTCCACCCTGCGTAATGCCTAAACCCTAATACCCCCGTTCCGTAAACCCTAAACCGATGGTATTAAAGGCAACATAAGAGAGGGACCTTAACAAGTCGAATAGGGTTTCAGCAGCTTTAAACGGGTCCAATTCTCATACGTGACCTAAGGTAAGTACGCAGGCTAAAACGGAGTAGCTTCGCGTCATCCTGACACGCGCACCCTCGGTGGGCGCAATGTGGCTGGGCGCTGCATCGGTAGCACTCGGCGCAAGAAGCCTGAGCAAGGGGTTTACGGTTCGTGTTTAGGGAGAAGAGTGATAAGGGTTCCGGGTTCGCGACTTAGGGATATGGGCCCTGACTGGGGATTCGATACTTAGGTTTCGGTCATCTGCAAATTCAGCATTCCTGAGCCTCCTTTCCTGCTATACATATCTATAACGCCTTCAACCCTTTAACCCTGTGCCCATTCGAAGGGCTTAGATCCCTGGAATGGAGTTTTGGAGTAGGTGGGCTATAAGCAGAAACTGTTAGTATTTCGTTGGCCTCGTTATTTTTTCTCGCGCTTTTTGTAGGATGAAGGCGTTCTGGACATCCTCCGTGCTGGCACATCCTCCACCCATGGATTGCTATAATGGTTACTGCGGGGTTCCTATGGAGCCTAGCGCAGCAACTGGCAGCGATACTCGCTGTCTCTCCATACTACAGACACCCTGACTAGCACGGTCCATGTGCTTTGCCGGAGCTGTCACTGCTGTAATCCTTCGTGGTGGTGGTGGTGGCGGTGGTGGTCGTAGGAGTAAAGACTTCACGAAGCGCCTCTCCGGACAACATCACCACTCTCACAGGGCTCGGCGCCCGGCAAAGCACTGATGAAGGATCCTGGCCTTAGCTGTTTCAGTGTGGCGCTCGGCGCCGATGTAGTTTGCCGAGGAATGCCAAGGGTCAGGTCTAGCCTCCTCAAGTCAAAACCCGGATGCTTGCCATGATAATGAGGAAACCACATTATCACTAATAGACTATAGATCCCTACTATGGTGACACTTGGGTTTAGGGGGCGGTATTTTTTCTTGCCAAAATTTCAGAAATTTCACACCCCAAAGAACCCTGAACGCAAAAACGCAAAACCGGCAACCCTTCCCAAAGTTCTGTTCCACTAAACCCGTTTCAAAGCCCTTTTCGAACCCTTGTAGCAACGCTTATAGTAGCCCTTAAAGCAACCCTTAAAGGAACGGGAAACCCTTGCGGGAACCTTTATGGGAACCCCACGGCCGGCTGAGGGCTGAGGATGGTACTCACTGTCCATCGAGGGAAGCGGCAAGGTGAAGTACGGACACCTGGGCTTGGAGTTTCCATGACTATAAGGGTTACTAAAGGGGTTCTGGGACAGCCGAAGATCCAGAGCAGGAGCAAAAAAAGGCGACTGTGCAGATGTTTCGAAAAATTGAACAAGGACGGACGTTGGGGTGTTGGACTTGCGTGCTATACAAGAGGAGGGAAGAAAGCAACAAGACAACAACGAAGACGAGGAACCGCTGCAGTCACCGGCAAGACAAGAAGCATCACACAGGGGACAGTGCTCGTAGGGGAATTTGATGAATGTAACCCTCAGAGTTCGCGACGACCAGGAATCCACAGACTTAGATACGATACCACAAGCCGAGCAGGATGGTTTGAGTCAAGTACTATAGGGCCTTAACAGTTAGAACAGGGTTTTGGGGCCCATGATACTATGATTGTAATAAGCAACCCCTAGAATAGTGTTGGTAACTATTTAGGGCCCTACAGTACGTCGAACCTGACCCGGCCGAGGCTTCGAGCTTTGCGGCTGCTTTGCTGGGTCTCGCACGCTCTGCCCACACCGTGCTTCAATCAGGTGCATGGCAAGATGGCCAGATGAACCATGCGGCCGGAGTACCGCTGTTGAGGGGCTGCAGGTGAGCTTCGTGAGGTTACCGTGATGATACCCAGTTAATTTAAGATGTTGGTCCTGACTCTGAGGGCATCGGGATTCCAGCGGTGCCTAGATGCGCCAACCATGATTACCAGTGCAGAAGCAGAAGAACAAGGCTAACAGGACTGCTTGCAAGTTGGTCTGTGAGCAAAAGCTGAGCGGGGCTATCGTCGAAAACGGCGTCCAAGTGGTCACGAGGGCAAGGAAACCTCTCGAGCGCGGCATCTTTTCGTGCTGGTCAACCCACGTCTGCGACCCGCTCGCCGCATACTCCTCTGGATTAGGGCCATAATCAGTATCCTTTTCATCGAGTGACATTCTCTTTTGGAGCTCCAAAAAAAGGACCCTAACTCAGAGCATCTATGTACACAGCAACTTGGAGAGCTGCTCAGTTCTGTGCAGGAAAGTCATGCTGTTCTGTCTTTGAGGACGACCATGGCCCTAGAACAGCTGAATGCACAGCCTGGCAGAAGTTTCATCAAGGTCCATGGATTGCCAAAACAGTCATAGCCATGCTCCAGCCTCTGCCTGTAGCAGCCAGCGCTTTGCCTGTAGCGCTTCATGTCCGAAGACAAGGTTGAGGGTTTAGCGTCAAAGTTTAAAGGCTAGGGTGTAGGGCCTTCGCAAGATCATAAGCTCAAGAAGAGCAGGCAACCCACGCTAATGCTGTTCCCTCACCCTCCTTCCAGGATTCCAACCCGACCATAAACCACAAACCCAAAACAATGGACCCTAACCCTAAATCTGAAAAAAAACACCCCAAAGCCAACTTGAACCTATGATGCATCCTACAAGGATTCGGTTTCTCCCTATGGAGTCAAAGAAGAGAGGAGATCGCCCCTCCGAAGCTCGAAAACCCGGTCTCCCAGTTTCGGGTTGGGTTTAGGGTTAAGGTATAGAGCGTTTAGGGTTCAGGTATTGAGTGTTTCGGGTTCGGGCGTCTTGGGGTTTAGGGTTTCGGCTTTAAGGAATTAAGATTCATGCAGCTTCAGGCATGTAGAATTTAGGGTTTAGGCTTCGATGGGTGTAGAGTTTAGGCTGCTAGTGTTCGAGAACCCATAGTTAAGTGCGGCATATTGTATCTCAAATGATGTATCTGTGTATATGTACATATACATATACATATACATAAACATATACATGTACATATATATATATATATAGATGTGTGTGTGTGTACATGTACGTGTACGTGTATGTGTATCTGCATCTGTATCCGCATGTGAATGTGTATGTATGTGCCTGTAAGCGTAGGTATCTAACAGTCTAAATGTATACATATATATATACATATATATATATACGTGCGTGTGTGCATACATACATACATACATACATACACATGTGTGTATATATATATACATTACATATATGATCATATATGTACCCATCAAGATTGTTACTCCTAGGGCATACGGAGTTCAAGGCTTGCAAATCCTCGTCTGGTGGATTCACAGTGGTTCATCGGCGTTCAGAAGTTGTGCCGGGGCTTTTCGGGTTTAAGGCCTCAGGGAGCTTCGAGGTTCAGGCTTTGCCAGCAACTCTGCAGCGAAACTTTCAGGAAACAAGCTCAGGAGACCCCACCCGCGCCTCCTGCGAGCCAGTATGCTGAAGATCGTTCAGCACCGACACCTTGGGGGGGGTCTGAAGAACTCGTTTACAAAACTTCAAGAAGTACGACATATCGCATGCCGCTTCTATGCCGCACCAACTGCTTCCAGGAGCCGCAGCAGTCAAGAACGCCGCGTGTCCATGCAAAACTGGAGAAATATCCGTGGCCATCAGGAAATAGGAGTAGCAGCTACAAACGCACATTTCTAGGGATTAGGGTTTGGGTTCTGGGGGCTCCTGAAAGATCTCTGAAGCCCCAGACCTGAAACCCTGACAGCTGAGTCGTTGGCAGCCTTGAGGTTAAAATACTCCGCAGCTTTTCGATCGCCTTGCAGACGCCGCAAAGAAGCGAGTCGGATCCATGGGGGGTCGAGGATAAGGGCTACTAGAAGGTTACTATAGGGGTTACTATATGGGGTGCTACGAGGGATACTATCAGGATTCAGGCATCTAGGGCTTAGGGTTCAGGGTTTCGGGGTTTAGGAATTTAGGAGTTATGAAATTAGGTTGTAGGATCAAGCTGACAGCTTCAAACACCTCAAAAGTGCACGAAACGCTGCTTCATGAAACTTAACCTTTACAAAGCAAAACTCCGACACAATCGAGAAAACATACTGAGACGACACCGGCATGAATGGCGACAATGTTGGTAAGACGAAAACCCTTCTGGCTATCTTTACACCTGTACTTGTAATTGCAATTGCAACATCCGGCACCAACTCTAAACCCTGGAACCTTAAACTCGGGAGACGAAGGCTAAGGCGCCGCACCCATCTCAGGCCACCTGGCCACCACGTAAACCAATGCCATCTTGTGGCTTAGTACCTGGTAGGGTTTAGGGCCTGGGTCTTGCTTTTGTAGTGGAGTTTAGGGTTTGTAGCTTCAGCTGCTTTCGCTTCGGCTGTTCAAGCTTGGCGGCTGTCTCAAAGGACCGCTTGGGTTTTCGGATAGTAGGTTCCCGGTTCCGGGTTGCTTTCTAGTAAGTAGGAAGTAGTACTGAAGAAGAAAGAAAGAATCGTGCTAAAGAGTGGGTGGCGATGACTGTGCTGAAGGCTGCGACGGTGAAATGCTGATGACGATGTTAGTAGAGATATATCCGGTTGAGGTATGGGAATAGTGCTTACACCGACCATGACCGCACACGTAACGTCACACAGACGTAACGTCACGAACAAAAACCGTGCAAATGAATATAGTATAGTTCATGCAGTACAAGGTAATACAACAAAATACGATATAATATACTAGAACATAATACAACACCAGGTCATGTGATGTATTGTAATGCAATATGTGCATATGGATGGTAGCTTCAGAAAAGTATGGGTACCCCGTTTAGGTGTCCATAACATGAGGCTCCTACTGTTTCGGGTTCTGCTTTAAAGTCCCACACTTTTTGAAACTCCCACGTTGGAAGTGCAACCCCATCAGCGTCTTTTTGCTCCAGCCGCTCAACTGGGTCGGCCTACGCTGGTCTCATCGGACACGTCCCGCTCAGTTGAGCTCGGTGTCCTGAGTCACGCTTGAGGTCTTGAGGTGATGCGCACTGAAGGCCTCGAGCCCTAAGCCCTCTAAACCTGAACCCTAAACCCTGAAACCCTAAAGCCTGCAAGCGCAAAACCCCAGTAGGTGTGCTGAGCGCCTGGCCGAGCAGTCACCAAGCCGAAGCGCTTCCCTGCCCTGCTGTTCGTCAAGTCGAACTCCAGCAGATGTAGCTTTCCATCCTGCTGCTTGGGGCCTTTGTTTGCAAGGCTTGCATGAGGGTTCCACACAAGGCTTTATAGGACAGTTGCAAGGGCTGGTTGGGGCCTTGGGGTTTTGGGTTTTGGGCTTAAACCTAAACTAGTCGCATCCACCCCTGTAATTACCACCACTCCCGCTCTAGCACAGCGTGGGTACAGATCTTCAGCGCAAGCACACTAGCTCTGAGCGCAAGATGAAGAGATTAGATGTGAACGAATGCTGCTTCGACAATTAATGCAAAGGCTGATGATGCCGCTGCTGCGCGGAGCTGTCGACAGGTGGGGGAGAGGGTTGGCTAGTACAGTTCATGTTCTTGTAGCACAGGTGGCGAGCGCTGCTGCTGCTGCTGCGGGACGCACCCTTCAAACGAATCCATGAAGGAACGGTGCTGCGTGTCTCATACACACGCCACCCACACGGCAAGGCCCTTAGCGGAGGTGGCCAGGGGACCCTCAGCCAAGAGACTGAAGCCCCGTACCTAAGAGCCCCGAGCCTCGGAGAAGTGGCCGGAAATGCCGGGCGACCTAAGCTTGGACATGGGGAGGTCATTAAACAAAAAGCTTCGGGCCTGTAGAGACTAGACTGTTTAGGGTGTCAGGCCGAATCTTCCACCGCAACCATTATAAAAACTATGATAAGCTGAATAGCGATGCGAGTAGCTGCAGTAACTGTAGCAAGTAAGGTCCAGGCAAAAAGCCATGTCAACAAGAGTAGGGCTAATCGGTGTCAGGTATAACCATACTGTATTTCCCTTTTTCCGACCTCTACCCTATACTGAACTTAGACCGCTGGCAAAAATTCTAATTTCAGCTGTCTCTTAGGGATTATAGGAACCAAAGATTAAAAAAATATTTCTAAGCACCCCTAAGTGACAAAGCACTAAGGCTGCACGAGGGGCAGGTCAATCACAGAAGCCTCAGCCCCAGCTGCGGAAGCCTGAGGGCAGAGAAGGAGGCGCGCTCGCTGCCCATCCTTCATGCACCTTGGAGTTTAGGGCTTAGTTGGTTTAAGACTTAGGGTTTAAGGGTTGAGGATTTAGGGCTTAGTGTGCGGGTTTGTTTCTTTCTATCTTTGAGTCGGGAGGATTCTGTTAGTGGAGGGGAGGAGTGTATGTAGGCGCTTAGGGCTCGGGGGGCTCGGGGCTTGGGTCTTTATTCTCTTTTTGAGGCTTCGGGTTCACGATGTAAAGTTCAGGACTGAGCAACGGCACCGCGCAGCTGTGGGTGCCAACCGTAACTGGCTGAGAACATGGGGCTTGCTCCAGTCCTGCCGGGAAAGGGTCGGTAAATTTTGTAGTCTCAAACTTAAAGCCACAAGGTACTGATCGCATGAAGACCTAGCAAATGCGGCAGAGCTTTGCTTTCCGGGGCAAGCATGGCTTTTAAAAAGACCCATCAGGTCCTCGATCTCCCAGTCAGCATCATCATCTCTTTCCGACAGCTCGTGTACCAAATTGGCCGTGAACTCCTGGGCCATCATGCCGCACTGCCATCATGCCCACAAACTCCTGTTGAAACATGTCCAGTGCGCGTACCCGGAACCCTTAACCCCAACGCCCTGGATCGAGACCCCAAAACCCAAGACCCTGAACCCTCTCCACACTTGCCAAGGCTCTGTCAGCACCACTGTTTCAGGCCAGCCGGAGGCTTCATCGCCGCCTGCCAGAGGCTCAGGGTCTGGGGCCTAGGCCCTAGTCCACGCAGGGCCGAGGGTTTTGACCTTCGTATTTAGTTTTCTGGATTTAGGGCTTATCTTAGAGATGATTGCTCAGAGTTCTAGCGGTCAAGAATTCTGGGGCTTCGAGGTTGAAGTAGCCCTCAAAGTAATCCTGACTTTGCGAGCCTCGCTCAATGAATTGAGTCGCAGAGAAGAGAGGCCCTGAGATCGCGGGACTTTCTAGATTCTGAGAACAGTTGACGACTTAGGCTTGAACTCTAGGAGTTAGGGTTTAGGGGTTTAGGGTGATAATGGATGAGCAATAATACCAGGTACCGGCCCCGAACCTCCTAGTAGATCGCTGCTAAGGTCATGCCAAAACCCCAATACCCGGAACCTTCGGGCGTAAACCCCAAAGGAGCCCTTGTAACAGCCCTTATGTAAACCTCAAAGGAACGCTTCTTGAACGAAACACTGAACCCCAGAACCCTGAAGCCCTGAACAAGAATCCCGAAACTCTGAACCCCAAAACCTTGGAACCCTGAAGCCCCTGAGCCCCGAACAAAAGTTAGCCCCTGCGGCTCCAAGCCCTAGAGCTCTAGGTCTCAAAGACCTCGAGGACCCAAAGCCTAAAGCCCTGCAGCCCTGAACCAGGAGAATCTAAAGCTCTAAATCCCACTCTCCAGGTCGCGAAACCCGCACGACCCGAAGCCGCCAGCCCTACAAGCTCAAGCCCTAAACCCATCCTTAACTCCACACTCTGAGCTCAGAAATCTTGTCGTAACAGCTTATAACGACCTAAACCCTCAATCCCAAGCCTAAACCCTCAACCCGATCCCCCCGAACTCTGAGCCTAAACCCTGAAACCTGAACCCTATATGAACCCACTAGAACCCTTATAACAACCTAAAGACTGAAACCTCAACTCTAACCCTAAACCCTAAACCCTCATCCCGAAACCCCCAAACCCCAAGCCGACAGAGCCCTAAACCCTGAATCCTCAACCCCGAAACCTAAAAACCCCTGAACCCTAAACCCTAGACCCTGAACCCCCCCCCCACCCTAAGCCCCCTAAACCCCTAAACCCTAAACCCCGTAAAGACCCTAAGCCCAGGGCAAGTCACAGCCCTCCGGCCTGGAACGGCACTGCCGGCTTGGGCCATGGGCGTGGGCTCTAGCGCCCTCTTTTGCTCTAGGGCTTGGGTGCTCTAGGGTTTAGGGGTTTAGGGGTTTAGGGCTTCGGGGCGTTAGGGTGTAGGGTTTTTTAGGGTTTACGGCTTAGGGAAACTCTGAAGAAAAATTTAGGATGTACGGATCAGGGCTTACCTAGAACTTACGTTCTAGGGTAGTTCAGGGGCCTTTGGTGATATGGGTTTTAAGGATTTTCGGACAAGAGGCTCCGGGCGCAGCATTCGGATCTAAGGCATAAAGCTTCAGGGGTTGACGATGAGGGGTTTAGGGTTGAGGAGCTGAAGCTCAATGTTTAGGGCTGCAGGGTGAGAAAAGTTAGCAAGAAGGCGAACAGAGCACTGCTCCAATCAACAAACACCGCTGTTAGGTATATAAACGTTCAACTCAATGCCCACAACCCACAATCGACAACCCAAAACCCTAATTCCCAAACCCTAAACCAAAGAACAAAACCAACGGACTTGGGGCCCCTCACCGCCAAGTCCAGTGTCTTGTCCAACTCATCCCAGCGCGGATCCTACGCGGCTGCGGAGCGCGCTTGTCAAGTTTAGGCCTAGGTTCTTATGGCGGCTTGTTGCTGGGTTTATCTCGGGTTTATGCAGTTTTTATCAGGAGCTTATGCTGTCTTGATAGGACTTTGTAAGGGTTTTGTAGAGCTTTAGAACTTTAAAAGACTTGTCTGTCGTTTTATAGTGGCTGTTTCAGGATGTATGAGGTGTAAGAACGGTTTAGGGTTCATGGTTTAGCGTGTCGATGCATGGCCTGGGGTGCTTTGGTTGAAACGATGGGGGCACTTCCGGTTTCGGCCCCTCGAGAACAGAAAAAACAACCTGATTAATCAGGAACAACAGCACTAACTACAGTCTAACTACAGTACTAATGATGTCAACCATTGTTTTGCAGCATTCATATAAACTTCGAATGTACCTACTAGCTGCATAAAGTGCATCAGCCCTAAAACCCCTCAACCATAAGGGCCTCAGCCCGACTGTCTGAAAGCTCTCCTCAATGAGCTCGTTAAGGGCCCTCCGCACTGGCCCGAGGTGGACCTCCAGAGCGCTGGGCAACAACAACAACAACCGTCACCACCACCACCACCACCACCACGATAACGACAACGACGACAACATCGTCACTACTACCACAACACCACTTCGCCTCTGGCTTCTGTTTCTGCTTCTACTTAAAAACCAACTCTCTCCCTCTCTCGCTCCATTCCGATTCTTCGTGTTCTCTGACGTGTCAATAAGCGGCTCTACAGTCTCGCTTGTTCTTGCTAGTGACTCAGTCGACGTTGGGTAGTTGGAGGAGCCGTCAAGCCCTGTCACACTTAAAGACTTAAGGTAGGTGCAGACTAAGGATGACACCCACACTTGTGAACATTATTTTAAAAAACCGACTTACGGTTCCCCGTGATTCTGCAAGATGCAGCAATGCCTGGAGCGATGGCGAGTCTTCGCTTCGGAGCTCGTTCATCGAGTGCAGAATCTGCCACGATCGGTGGTACAGGAGCTTCGGGTTTGGCGGTTTAGGGTTTAGGGTTTAGGGGTTGTTCCTGTAAAACTTGTAAACAAACCCTACGGAAAGTCTACCCTCTTCAAATTTCTTGGGGTTTAAAGTTTAGGAGAGCACCTCCCAACATAGAGGCCATGATAGTCGGAAGCGGGTTTGGGGGTTTATGATACTACAACCAAGATAGGACCCTAAACCCGAAACAGAGCACCTCGTATCAGTTCATCTTCAGGCCCCAATCAAAAACATCGACATCCCAAATCCTAACATCCCACAGCCCTAATTCAATTCAAAACCTAAACCCCAAAACCCCAAAGCCGCGAATTGTAAGCCTTACTAAGCTTTCTAAACCCCAAAGCCAACTTAAGACACCCGACCTGGTCCAACAACTTCATCATCTCCGACACGGAGAGTCCGTCCGCCTCAGTGCTCTTTAAACGATGAAGGTTTAGGTCGGCTGCAGGGTTCAAGGTTAAGGCTAAAGGGTACTCTTGAGGCTTGTAATCTATATCCAGGGACCAGGGCTTAAGGTTCCATTCTGCGACCTTGGAAGCCCGTGTAAAATCTCATAGAAATCCTCTCAAAACCCTGCGAATCCCAAGAAACTCTCTATATGTCCCTCCACGGGTCCTTGTAAAAGCAAGCCGGATAAAATCCTATGGACCCTTGAAACATAAAGCACTGAGCCGTCCACCACCACCTCCACGTAGAGGGCCTGAGCTCTCCGAAACCGGGGGCCGACCCGAGACTTTTGGCTCTTTTCTTATTAGGGTTTAGGGTTTAGGGTTTAGGGGATTGCTTGGGTATTGTGAACCGTTGTAAAACCCTTGCCCTGAAGGCCCCAAAAAGTGGTTCCAAAGCGGCCATTCCGAATTCCCCGAAGCACACCCCATAAAAACCCTAATCCTCAGGTTCTAAACCCGAAACCAAACCCTAAACCTTACATAAACCCTTTACAATACCTGTCAGCAACCCTTACAGGAACCCTAGAAATCCTGAACCCACAAGCACAACGAGGCCTCTCCCAGCAGCGGCAGCGCTGCCGCGTGGCGGCCTTCAGCGAATCGGAGGTTGCCACAGGCCCAGGCCTCTTCGAGAATCTTTTTGTTAGGAGGGTTTAGGAGGGCTCTAAGTTTGGGGTGTAGAGATTTCGGGTTGAGGGTTTGGGCTTGAATTTTGGGTTTTTGGTTCGGGGTGCAGGTTAGAGGGTTTGGGGTTTAGGATTTGGGGTTTGGGGTTTAGGCTGTAGGGTTTGGGTCGGGGGTATTAGGTTTTCGTGTGAGGGTTCAGGGGTTAAGGAGTTTAGGGATTGTGCTTAGGGTTTGCGATTCGGGATTGGGGCTTCATTCGGACCTGACTGCACTGTAGTGACAGATGAGGCAACAGAAACGAGGACATGGGGTAATGTAGGGGCAATACTAATTAGAATAGGGGTGTTGAGGCGCTTTGTACCATAATTATAATAGGAGCCCCCAAAATAGTGTAGGTAATTTTTAAGGCCCCTATATTAGGAGATGACAGACGATAACGAAGCATCAAACTGTCTGTGCTGAGGACTTGAGACATGACAAGGCAAGATGTAGGATCGCATCCACCCTCCTCCTGCTAAACTTACCACTGGGCCATGCTACTACCGCTGCTACTAGTACTACTACCACCAGCCTCAACACCACCGCAACCAGCAGCTCCACCACCTTTGTAGCCACCACCAGTACTACCCAGTGCCCGCAGCTAAAATGCACCTCTAGTAAGCTGCTAAACAGACGAACTACGAGCTGGACCCCAGCGGCGTACGGCACCAGCAGCAGCAGCAGCGGCGGCAGCGGCAGCGGCAGCATCAACAGAAACAAGAGCAACACTACACGAGGAGGAAGAGGGGAGAGGCAAGACAAAGACGGCAACTACTGTTACTATGGCCATGACAAGGGGCATATTTTTGGCGCCAAAGCACCCCAAACCCTCAAACTCTAAACTCTATGCCCAAACCTAAAGTCTGAACCCTAAACCTTTAGTCAAAGTATCAGCTACAGACCCCAAACCCGAACCTAAAGCCTGAACCCCGAACCCTCAACCTGATGAGTTGGTGCTCGAGCGGGTGCCTGCATCCCAAACAGTGGGGATCGCTTCCCCACAGTGCTGGCGAAGAGGTCATAAGCCTACCGGATTTAGGGTATTGGGGCTTCAGGGGTTCAGGCCTCAGGACTGCAGGACTTCATGATGTTGGGCTTTAGGGTAAATGGGCTTTAGCATATCCGGGCTTCGGGGGTTTAGGCTGCAGGATATTCGGGCTTTGCGGCTTTGGGCTTTGGAGGTTAGGGTGTTGGGGACTGAATCTGAAAACTGAAGCTTTCAGGGTGAAGCATGCAAAGGAAACACCCTGTCAACAAGTTTGGGCTGAACGAGTTCTAGGTCTAGGAAAAGGACAAGGGATCTCGCGTGAGTTCGGCTGAAAACCCAAGGCCCAAATCCTCACCCGAATCCTACGTCCCCAAATCCGGCCTCCGAGTAGTAGACTTCGGCCTGCGTCTTCTTTGGGGTTGCGGGTTTAGGGTTCCTTTAGGGGGTCCTATGAGGACTACTTTATGGGATCTACAAGGGCCCTTTGGGGGGTTTAGGGGTTAGAGTTTAGGGTTTCGAGGTTCGGGCTTTGGGTTCAGGGTTTGGGCTGCGCGGTTCAGCTTTCTCTGATAGTGCTGTGGCCTGCTGGTACTCCTCGGTCGCCAGGTAACACTGCCCCTCAGCGGTTGAACTTTTCTTAAAAGCCCTAAATACCTGAGCCCCTTATCGAAACATACACACCCAGACCCTAAAACCCCAAAGCATGGTATCAACAGTACATCTGCTAGCGCCGTGACGGTGTTCAGGCGCAAGGGCCCCATATTCCCTCTGATTTGGCGATGTTGCTATTGCTATTGCTATTCCTTTTACGATCTCTATCTTTATCACTCTGGCTATAACAATCACTACTACTACTACTCTACTGCCATTGCTGCCGCGGGCTGCTGCTGCTGCTGCTGCTGCTGCTGCTGCTGCAACTACTACTACCACTACTACTACTACTACTACTACTCCTACTCCTACTCCTACTCCTACTCCTACTGCTACTGCTACTGCTACTGCTACCGCTACCGCTACTGCTACTGCTACTGCTACTGCTACTGCTACTGCTACTACTACTACTACTACTGTCACTACCACTCACTAGCACTATCACTGTATGGGTATCATGACGATTGACTATGATTGTTGCTCTTATTCTTACGACGACCATTCTGATTTCGACCATGATGGTTAGTACTTTTATCACCATTGATATCATCATTACTAATGGTGTTTTTACTAGTCGGGTCATTGTTAACTCGTGGCTCCGAACCATAGACCGCATTCGAGTCCTAACCAAAGATGTGCTCGCCGGCCGCCATTCCTTAAACTGTGTTCCGCAGAACTATGCGGCACTCCTTTGTCAAGCCGAAGAGAAAACCCAATGCGGAGAACCATTCCCGGTAAGGTGGAGGGTTCGGTACTTGGGGTTTCGAGTGCGTCGACGGAGAGCTGAAATTCCGCGAGTTCTGCAGCACACGCTGTTCTACTTCACATCGCCAGAGGTCCGAAACCGGCTCCCAGAAACCTAAGAGCCCGGCGAGGTTGCTAAGCACCTGCAGCAGCTGGCTTTATAGAGTTTAAGAGCGCTTCATACAGGGCTTTGAAAGATGGTGTGACTTTATATAGGTGCTGTACGGCTTTACATATGAAGCTTTTGCAGGGCTTTACAAGGGGTTGCAGGTCATGTCTCTATATTGGGCATCCACTCTACAACGGATCTACTACCACTGCTGCTTCTCCCTTCTCCTGCTCCTCCTCCTCCTCCTGCGACTGCTACCACTACGACTACTAACGACGACTACTACTCTTACTCCTACTACTACGCCTTCTTGTTCTACTTCTACTACTACTACTACTACTCCTGCTGTTGCTGCTACCTCACAGAAAGTGGGACGTAAGAGCACCAAGTCCGAAACCCTCTCGTCAAACCTTACACCTCCTAACCCTGAAACCCTTGTTCAATATCTGTGAAAACCCCTATGCACACCTACAAAGCCCGTACTCCACCCTATAAAACCATGTTCAGAACCCGATCAAAACCTCTGTAACGCCTTAGAAACTCCACTTAAAAACCCTACAATAAGGGCCTTAATAATTAAAATAGGGTTTTGGGGCCCCTTATACTATAATACTATAATTATTAAGGCCCCTATATTACACCCCCATGATACCCCCTTGTAGTAACCCTAATAAGAAGTCCCTTTATACGGAACCCTTTAAAGGAACCCTACAACCCTAACAGGCCCCTATATTACAAGTATCAATCCAACTGAGCCTTGGCTCTCAAAACCAGTTCGTGCGGCTCCACTGCCCGCAGCTGGGAAAGCGCCTGTCGGGTAGGATCCGTTTTGGAGCTGCTAAGGGTTCTATAGGAGTTTCTAAGGGCTTCCATATTAACGGTTCTGTAAAGTCTACTAGACGGGTTTCTTGTTAAAGGGTACTAGCAGGGTTACTACAAGGGTAAAGAGCTTCAGGGTTTTAGGGTGTAGGGTTTGGGTTCTAGGCTTTAAGACATTAGGTCTAGCTCTGAGCTATAACAGATGAACCCTGAAACAATATGCCGTTTATGCCAAAAATACAAGAGTTCATCCAGAAGCCTGAAGCCGTGGCTTTCGGGTGTGGACAACTCCCAAGCCATCCCCAATACATCAGTTCACTTCCAAACAGACCCTCAAGCTAACATAGGTGGATAGTATACATATACATGTGTATATATATATGTATATATATCTATGTATAGATATGTATGTATCTCTCTCTCTGGTAATTATATAGAGCTGTAGCGTATAACACAACACGTAACACTACGTATGAAAAACCGATAGTCTCGTAGTTACTACAGACGGTAAATCGGTAATTTAGAGCTGTAAGTACCTTTGAACCTGGAACTCCTGACCCCAGGACGCGTTTTTTTGCACGTGGAATGCGCGTCCCGTGAGAGCCTTCATGCGAGGAACGAGAGCCCAGAGCATCTGCCGCGGCAGGCACTTTATGCTACAAGCCACTTTGAAGTTCCAGCGGCTTAAAGAGTTGTGCTGGCAAGAAGATAAGAACAACATGCGAAATCCGCACCACTCGCAGTGCCCACGCCCCCATGTGCCAGGCATAGCAGTCCTGGTGGTCTCGTGCATTGGGCTACTGATACTAGTCGCTGCACTGTGCCCCACCCACGTCTCACAAGCGAGACAATCGGAAATGGTCTGCAGCTCCGATGGGCAGAGGCTCAATGCAGCCTTCCCTCGGTCTCGACGCAGATGCGGTAAGGGCCGCGAAGACATCTCTCACTTAGGCAGACCTAAACCTGCTACCCTAAACCCTAAACCCTCCTCCGCCCTACACCGGTCCCCCACACCTGCGTCCCGCTCTGGAGTTTCGCTTCAGCGGAGTGCCCCTCCAGTCTGCTCCATTGCGACGTCGATCAGGTCCTGCGAACGCAGAGTCTGGGCTTGGGGCTCAAGATTTAGGGGTTAGGGCCGTTAGGGGTTTAGGGCAGTTTGGGGCTTTTACTGTAGACCCCCGATGAACAAACTCCTGTCTTTCAGGGCCTGTATGTTCTTTAGACACGGGGCTAAATAACGTAGGGGCCTTAAATGTTAGAATAGGGTTGTGGGGCCCATTATACTATCATTATAATAAGGAACCCCCAAAGTTGGTTTTGGTTTTTTTGGCCCCTGGTTATCAGGCACCGACATTTCTCCCAGACTTTCTCAGACCCCAGAAGCTGCTTTGCCCTTGAGGTCTTATACTGTGTAGGGCTTAGGGTCGAGGGCTACTAAAGCCCCAAAACAATCGCCCAAACCGGTATTCAAAAAACCCTATACGACGATATCACAACCCCTATTCAAAGCAAAAACTTGTGGACCTGGCAAACCCGTATGAAACCGTGTATTTTAAAAAAACTGTTAAAATCCCCAGGGCCCTTGACAAAAAAGCCGCGAGCTCTGAGGCTCCTCGTCCTCGAGACCAAGCTTCTCGGCGGTGTCATCCGCCTGGCGCTTGGGAACTCCGAGGCTCGGGGTACTTAAGACTCTGCTTTATAAAGGGTTTAGGGTTTAGGGTTCCTTTAAAGGGATCCTTCAAGGGTTCCAAGCTCGAGGTTCCGCGGACGTTTTAAGTTTTGGTCTCAGGGTTCAGGGTGTGTAGGGTTTCGGGCTGTACACGGGCACAGGGTTCAGGACTTAGGGTTTCGAATTTGGGACCTACTGCTGGGAACTAGGGCTTAGAGGTCGTTGCTACCAGCAAGGAAATTCGTACATCGGCAGGTCAGAAGATTCGGTGCTTTGACGCCTGGCAGTTTTGTGGGATTCGAAGGTCAGAACAACAAGTTAATGTGCCCGCTGCTCACAGTTTGACACTAAATCCTACTGTGAACCGTGGAACATCCCTCAGCCTGAAGCCCGTAAACGTAAGCCTGACATCTGAGGGGAGCGCAGCAATGCGCTCGCCGTCCACCATGAAGCGCACTTGCGATGCCTGTCTGGGCCGTGTCAGACCCCGAATCCGAACTCATATCAATTTTCTTAAAACTGCATCTATTCTTTCCCACGCTTCCTGCAAAGCCCTGAAACTGAACCCTAAACCCTTGGGGCCTGGGGGTTCCTCACTCCTAACCCTAAGTAATCTAAGGGACTGAATGATTGGAATTGGCGTTTGAGGTGGATTACCGTATAAGTTCAGTAAAGAACCGAAGGATCAAGGTCGAGAACAACTCGGACCGCTGTATTAAGAATCGAACCCTCAACCCTTAAAACAGAACCTTATAAAATAGGGCCCCCTTTTTTTATGAATCTCCCTTCCACGGCCTGCAGGCCAAGTCGGCTGCAGTAGGCGTCCATCCTCGGCAAAGTTGCAGTTTCGGGCCAAGGGGTTCACCCTTTCGGATTCCGGGTTAAGGGTTTAGGATATCGGCTGTAGGACGTTAGGGTTATGGGCTTTAGGCTTTGGGGTTTGGGGTTTAGGGTTTTCGGGCTTGGGGTAGCGTTGAAGGCTTTAGCACAATACTATTCGCCAAAACCATGTTCGAAATATTACAATGGAGCCTACATTAAAAGCTCCTCACCTCTGCTCGCATCACCGGGTATGCCGGTGGCAATAGCACCGATGGCACGGAGAACGGAACTCCCCAAACTCAAACCCTGACAAACCAGGCCTAAATCCTGAAGCGATGCACCTTAAACCTAGGACCCTAAACCCTCAAAAACATGACAAACCCCTTGAAACAATAAACCCTGAACCCTTTTTCATGCCTTTCAAGCTCGCGTGGAGACGGCCACGAGTCGTTAGCACCACATGCAAGGCCACGGCACGGAACCCGCAGAGAGCTGGGATTTCGTAAGTAGGTGGCAAGTACTTCGGGCTTGAGCGTTTGAGGTTTAGGGCTGAGGGTTTAGGCAAACCAGACCTCTGAGTGCGTAGTTTGTTTTCGCTCCCAGTTTCTATTTTCATTTCAACACGCGCTATGATTCTCACTGTTATCACACTGCGTTATAGTGGCAGTAGCAGCAGCAGGAGCAGCAGCAGTAGCAGCAACAGTAGCAGCACATGTAGTTGTAGTAGTCGTCGCGGTCGTCGTCGTCGTAGTCGTAGTCGTAGTCTGCGAAGTCGGCGTAGTCGTAGTCGTAGTCACACTTCTGGTACCAGTCGCCGTCGCAGTCGAAGTAGTAGTAGCAGTAGTCGTCGTCGAGGTAGTAGTAGTAGTAGTAGTACTAGTGGCAGCGGGAGTCGTAGTAGTAGTAGTAGTAGTAGCAGTAGTGACTCTGTGGATCCCGACGGCTCATTTGGATTTGGGCATGGTGATCCGGTATTACAGGTCGTCTGGTGTTATAGGATATCTGGCTGTACAGTTTGTTTGGTAGGCTTTTTTGTTTGGTTTAGGGGTTAGGGGTTGAAGGTTTGGGGGGTTTAAGTTCATGGGTTTAGGGTTTACTCTCTGGGAAGCCCTTTCGAGCGGGAGACCGGAACCTTAAATCCCAAAGAGGGACTCCAAATATAAAGCTCCCACACTTCCTGCTGGGCACCTCCGTCTTTGGGAGGCGACCCAGAACCGTACAGAGGAAGGATCCCCATCCTGGCTCATGGAATCTGCAGAAACTACGCCACAACATCTGAAGGCGAGAGGCAGACATAAAGCTGCAGGAGGGTTTCCCACTTCTCTGCCTTCCATTGCTACACCCTAAACCCTAAACCCTTAAGGCTTATGGTTCATACTGTCCTTTAGATCATTGCTACTGGCCTTGTAGGCTTCTGCACCGGCTGCAGAGATTGGCCCGGCCCGGAACCCTCCCCGGAGAATTCTAGAATTTAGGATTGAGGGTCTACCTCAATCTACCATAACCTACTTTTTGTGTGCACTCTCTATATAAATCCGGGGATCTTACACAAACGTAGGTTTGCAGTACGGTAGGATTTAGCTTATAGTGCTGTGGGTTTAGGGGATGATGTATGGGACTTCCCCATCTGCCGGCTCACATATACCCCACGCGGCTCTACACCTCGGAAGAAGGGGGGTTTGGGGGCATACGGCCTTAGGGTTCGGGTAATCAGGCTGCAGGGTTCAGAGTTTAGGCATCAAAGTCGCATCCCACAAAACTCTCCTCAGGAGCCCACGTGTAAACCCTGGACCCCAAATCCCCCCTAATACCGTTATAGAGCCCTCAAAAAGAAAATTCATATGTATCTAAAACCGTGTTTGACGCGAGAGTCAAAAGCGAACCCTAAGCCCATGGTCAACCCTGAACCGAACCCTTCCGAAACAAAACTAGGCTGCAGCTTCTGCAGGGCGCTGTGTGTTTTGTGGGGTTGGTATTTCGTGGCCATGTGCTAGAACGGCAATATGAAAAGTGTTCGAGTCTCCGAGATTGCACACCTTTCTTTCTTACATTATTTCAGAGTTTCCCCACAAGTTACGACGTTTGTTCATATGTTTTAGCCAGGTTTGGGAAAACGACGTTGTGTTTGATGTAGGTTTTGCAGTAGCGTCAGACGAAGAAAACTGCAGCAACAACACCACCACGCCGAGCAACGTGACAAGCAACATCATCAGGGTTATCATGAACATCACCAGCATATGCATTATCTTGAAATCAAAGCTCGACGCGAAGCCATGGATGGGAAGCCATGGATGCTCCGGTCGTCGGATACGGTCGGAGTGAACTCGATCGATGCGGTCGGAGTTCCTCTGAGCCGTCTGCCGCTTCCTTCCACATGTGAAGGCTCCTGTCGCCTGGGACGACGAAAAGCGATTCAGGGCTTGGGATTTAGGGTTCAAGGTTCACGGTTTGGGGTTTGGGGTTCAGGCGTCGCGGCTCAGAGCTTCGGGGTCTTCCTGCGGGCGTTAGACGGGGTTTAATGAGGGGTGTTGCAAGGTTGTATATGCGTTTACAGTGTTGTACTGCAGGGTTTCTATGGTTTTCAGGCTTCGGGTCGTTAAGGGTTGTGGCTTCGATGGCTCGCTTTCAGGTTCAGGGTTTGGGGATGTTGGGTTTAGGGTCTAAGCATTAGAGATTTTAGGAAGTTGCATTTGGGTTTTTCAGGCATGGCGTCCGGGCTGTAGAATTCAGTCGGCTCAGTGTTTCGAGAGACGAAGGAGCAGGAGAGACCTACTACAATACCAAGAAGAATGTTCATTGGTATCCGGGCCAGTGGTATCGGCAGAAGTAACAACAGGGATCTTATCATGAAGTATCAACCACAAACTGCTTCTGAGAATAATCATTTGGGCAGGCTTCATCCGAATCAAGAATCCCAAACCTTAAACCCTAGGGGCGCAACAGTCCAACTTCTTGCCGAGCTTCTGATCACGTGGTGGCTTCCTCGGCTGCATCGAGTGGAAGACAGCTGGAAGCCACTTCTCCAGTCACAAAAATCACGAGACAAGCTCCACTATCTGTCCCCCGAAGCTCAGAAACCCAAAATGCCACGAACCCGGACAAACCCCACCAACAAAACCTCATCCCTCAACCCCACAGGCTTTAAACCGCAACCCCGTAATACAGAGGTCGGACTAAGAATAACGCTTGTTACAAACCAATAAGTATTGTTATTCTGACTACGAATATATTAGTTAAGACTTAAGACAAATAATAATTGCAATAATAACAGTAACAATAACAATACCCCCTTATGAGCCCTTATGTTCCCAAGACCCTCAGACTTACTAGTCTAATATGTCCCAAAAGCCGATTCTCATTATGCAGGCCCCTACAGACTCTTTGTGAAACCGTGCCAGTCCCTTTAAAACCCGCATAAAGCCCTTGTTAAAAACCCTGCAAAGCCCTTGTTGAAAACCCTACACCCTCACGGATCCGGCCTGTGAGGCAGCAGAAGGGAACGCAGAACCTAGGTTCCGGGCCGGGAGTCATTTAAGGGATACTTTGCTATACGGGTTACCATACGGGGGTACAAAAAGCGGCTTCTGCTGTCTACGGTTGTGCACCTTTCGTGGTGACCACCAAAACACAAAAAACGACGACGACCACAAACCCCAAATCTTACATGCAACAAAGACACCCAGTACAGCAATCTTGCTTGGTATCCCGTATAGTACCCTCCAAGGAACCCTTTCCTGTACCCTTCAGCCGATATGCCCTGTCCTCATGACCCCTAGGCCCAGCGAGGCTTGAAACTCGATCTACCCGCGCACCCAAAATTCCCAAAATCCTGCGATCAAGGACTTCTTCGGGGGTTTAGGGTTTTGGGCTCCATCCGACTGATCAGCGGTCGAATAGGAATCCAGAGGTAGTCCTCAAAGTATGCCTAACCTAAACCTTAAAACAAAGTCGCAACAACCCGAAAACCCCTGAACCCCTTAAAAGCCCAACAAACACCCGAAACTTTCAATCTTTCGGATCTCCGTGCATGTCAGCGGCGTGGGGAGCCACACGTCCGCCTGGAGAGCCTGACGCGGAATCAGCACCATATCCTGCCAGTTTGGGGGATTCCTTATAAAGGGGTTCCATAGGGCACTCTACGGTTTTATAGTGTTTTGCAGAGATGTTGCTGGGTTTGCTCTAATTTTTTATGGGTTTTCTGTCAGAGCCTTGTTTGGAGTCGTCAGGTCTTATAAAGGTTTTTTTGGGCTTTCAAAAGGCTTCTATCGGCTTGTTGAAGGATCAGCAAACGTTTCAGCATCCCGACGGTTTTGTGTGTCCTGACCTAACAGATATAGCAGCCTTACCCGACTAACAAATTAAGCTGACAAGTTTCTTCTCAAGAACGTAAAAAGCTTGGTAATTGGGTCTGCCGAGCTCAGCCACCCCCAAAGCCCGTACATGCCACTTGGTTTCACCCTGCACCCCTTCTTTCCACCGTTCTCTTTGACAATCCCTGCAGGGATGTTTGAAAACCGATGGCCCTGAAATGCTTACAGTACCCTATGGCGCCCTTGTAAGCCTCAGAAAACCCGTACAACAACCCTAACTCTCATACAAGCATTCCGAAAAGTCCTCCCCGTAGCCGCTTCATGTGCCAGGCTCTAAACCCTAGAACCCCTCAAACCCCTGAAACCGTTACAACCCTTGAAACCCCTAAAATCTAAACCATAAACCCTGAGCCTTAATTTCGTAATTGTACTCGGCTTCACCCAGCCTGGGCGGAGGACTGTGTCAATGCGCTGTCTTTACACAGACTTTCATAGGAGTTTTGAAAGGTTCTATTGGACTTTGTAGGGTTTTTGTAAGGCTTCTGTTAGGCTTTACAGGAAGTTTATAAACTTGTTCCAGGATGTCGGGGATTGGGGGTGTAGGGCTTTGGGGGTCTAGGGCAACGTCTGAGACTGAAAGCTTTCATCTGTAAGGCTCTTCGGCCCAAGACCAGACTACGTAAGGCCTTATGTTGCATGTCGAGCCTTCAGGGCGTCAAACTGCAGGGTGTACTGTAGGGGCTTCAGGGCTCTATAGCTTTCGGGAAAGCCCTGATTGAGCCCGTGAACCCTTTCCTTCACCGCAATGAAACACCATCTTTCCTGAAAGGCCCTTTGTCTCGGGGAGGTGACTCTTCTCCCTGCATGCCTCAGCCCTCTGAAGGGCTCGGGGTTTAGCACTGAGATGGCAACCCAGCCCACCACTTCGCCGCGATGCAGATGGGCGCCGACGTATACCTGGCTGGCTTTAAACCCTGAATGCTAGGAATTGCCTGTGATGCAGGGCAGCAGTCAACTATAGCTGATTGGGGAGTAAGCTCTGGTTCGGGAAGGGTTCCATACAAGAACGCTGCTAACTGTGCAGGCTGCTGTCTTAGAAACATATCCCCAAGCCTGTTCAACGCACATCCAGTATCCGCAGAAGACATGCCAGCAAAGCCACAGGAAGGTCAAGAGAATGGCGAGGAACTGGAGCGTGCGAGAACTGTCTGTCACATCGGAATCTGGGAATCTGGCCTCAACTACGAGCTGAGACCTTTGCCACATCTGAAGTGTAGTGGAAGCGATTCTGGAGCACCATCCCAACCTCAATGCCTCGGGCGAAGGTGGGGAAGGCTCCTGTTCCCTACTTGTCGGGTATCATGGGGAACTAAAGGTTAACCTTTTTCATAATACAAGGATTATATAGGGATTATACTACCCCAAAAGTTTAAAGGTTACCTACTCTACTTCTAGGGTTCATGTTCATCATTCTTACAGCATAGACGTCCAAAGAAAACTTGGAAATGATCATCATTACCAGGACTCTTATCAGCAGCAGTTTGCACGCCTTCCGGGAACCTACTCGTTTATCGCTACTGTTGCCATGATTGCTGCTGGCTTTAGCAGCAGACTAGTAGTAGTAGGCATCATCGTGAAAGTTGTAGTCGTACGGTGGAGCAACAGCAGTACCCGCAGCAGCAGTGGCAGCAGTCGCAGCACTGGCAGCAATGGTAGCAGTAATAGCGGTGGTGGTGGTGGTGGTGGCGGCGGCGGTGGTGGCGGAGCAGCAGCAGAAGCAGTAGCAGTGGCAGTAGAGTCAGCAAGATTAGCAATAGTGATAACGGTTGTAGCAGCAAGAGAATTACGAGTGGATGCAATAGCAGCACAAGTGGATCTACTCCTCTTGTGGTCTTGGTTGGTAAGATTAACACCACTATCACGAAATCTGCTCTGGCAATCCTGGAGACACCAGGTTCTCGTCGCTGCGAAAAAGCTGGGATGCCGACTTTGCTGCGTCAGACACGCGATATACCTCGGCTAGGATGCCGGCTTAACGCTTGAGAGTGTAGCGAGTGTTAAGGGATTAAGGTTTACAACTGTGGTTTATGAGGTCTGTTGCCAAATGCTAGCTTTGCAAAATATTCGAAACCGCACAGGGCACCGAATACTGCCGCATGTAGACATATATATATATATGCGTACTTGCTTGCTTGTTTCCTTGCATCTTACATACATGTATATACACATACGGTACATCGACAGATAGAGCCTGTTTATGGTATTTTGCACCTTGTACACTCATACCTTACAAAATGAACGCATTTCATTAGATGTGCCCACCGCAAGGTTACAGACATGCAAATGTGTGAGGTCATACACACGAAGAATACGCATCTGTACAAACATATGTGTGAGCGGATATACAGAAACATACATGCCCGGGAAGTCTCCATAATAGTTACGTTGCGTAGCCAAACGGAGCACGTTACCAATCCTGGTGGGACCAATATACCCAAATGAGGTTGAGGTTAGACCATGTTTCCTCGGAGCTGCTCAACGTGGTACAAACGCTCGGTCCCGCACAGTATTGAATACACGTGTGTATATTCCCTACAGATGAAGATGCAATAAAGTACAGATGTAGATATAGATACAGATGGAGATATAGTATACAGATAGTAATCCAGATACAGATATACCCACGGAGATAGTGCTGTTCGTATTGCATACCGGTCACCTTGTCAATCATCATATGCTGTGTCATGAACCTGTTGTGTAGCTCCCTACCGGCTTTGACAAAATTTCTTCATCATTTCACGGTGCAAACTTCACGCAAGCATTCTGACATGTAAAACGATCTTGCGACACATGTCTTCTCACGAAGAGACAATGTTCTGGCTGCAATCCCAACCTGTCAGGTAAGACACATTGATATTAATAGAAGTATGCACAGCTACTTGCCTTGGGTAAATTACTGCACCAACATATGCCCACGTTTGTGCCAATACCTAGTATACCTCCTCTTTACCTGATCTACTGCACCATACGAAGCAGGATTTCATGAATATACATGAAGGTGTCTATATATATATATCTTTATATGTCAATCGTCGGAGAACTTGTCTGTATCCCTCTATGCTGCTATGCCTTCTGGCTCACTGATACGTACGACAAATGCCTGTACAAATGTACAACAACAGGAACTCCCCTGGCTTTATAGTATGTCTCTGCATCTTGCCGGCTGCAGATATGTAACAGCACATTACATCTTGCTATACACTATTAAACCTATTCTTGAACAGAAAGCTTTCGGGTCTAGTACAGACGTACAACTATAATCACTATGAGCGACATGTGTTGTATCACTGCACTTGGAATATGGCTGCTACTATAACATATGTGTGAATAAGGACACTTCAATATGCACCATTGCACACTGCGTTGGAACTATTGTCTGGCCTGTAACCACAGAAGCTCGTCAGTGCTAGAACTAGAACTTACGTGAACTCTTGTTCTTTCGCACCCTCCCCTTCCAATGTAGTTGACCCTGTTTGCATCTTCTCGTACATGCTTACAGTGGTAGTATTCAGCCACGGTCTGTCCGGATGCAGCTCGGCTGCAGGGCAAGCATGACCATTTTCCTCGGAACGGCAGCATGCCAACAACAGGTATCACGATAAGCCAAGCTGTCAGAACGAGATGTATGCCTACGGAAAGTATGAAGACGATGACGAAGTCTACGTCGATGACGCTCACAAAAGCGCTCATGGCGATTGAGATACAAGCACAGAGTATAATTTCCACGATGCTGCTGGTGATGACACCGGTGATGATGATCCTAATAAATGATCCTAATAAACCTTGATGCCACCGATAGCGACTATTGGTGTGGCAATGAGAGCAAACATAGTCAAATGGAATATATTTGTCGCTGTGTTTTGGTAGCCAGAGTGCTGGTCAGAGCAAGCTGCCTGCCATGCTCTCTTGGAGCAGCATCGCGCTTGATCTCGTAACACGAAAATTGAGAACAGCCGAAAACCACAAACACAAAATCTTGGCTTGTTCACATTTGCCAGACTGTGTCATCACCAACTATGACGAAGACTTCAGCCACTACAACTACCTTTTGTCCTGCTGCGACTGCTCCAGTACTACGTCTGCCGTCTATTACTATTACTACTGCTGCCCATACACTTGCGAGCACTTCTACTACCAATACCAAGCCATGACGAAGATGACCCGCTACTTCTCGACGACTACTACCTTGCATTGCTTCCACTGCCACCCGAGTCTCTGTCGGAACGGCTTCTTCACGTAAATCGGGGAGTCAGGCATTCGGATCGCCTGAATCTGCGAGAGTTTTGCACAGGTGTCATTGAGCTTGTAGAGCTCTCTTACGATTACGAGAACCTGCACCGCACGTCTGTCGCAAGCCCTCACTCATCAAGCAAGCCCACATTGTTTCCTCTGCGCATCGACATCTTCAAGCCTTTAAGCCCTGCAGAAACCCTAACCGGCCCTAAACCCTTAAACGCTGAAAATTCTCCAAACTTTCTCGAAAAGCGGCTTTGCGGACGAGCTCGCACAGGGCCAAGATATAGAGGATGGTAAAGTAGGTGTGGCCGGAGTAGAGCATGTCCTAGGAAGGATGTAGGGTTTCGGGTGTAGGGCACAGTATGAATGGGAGCAGAACTCTTGCCGTTGCGCTAAGGAAACTCGCAGGATGCTGCTCAGATCAAATTGCATTCACAGCACGGAAGTCTCGGGTGATGCTGACCATCCCGTGCCAGCCAAGCGACTGCACAAAAGCGCATGCCAGCTCCAATCCTAGAAAACGTCGGGGTTTGCTCTTGTCCACTCAAAAACAGGTTCAAAGGCTGAGGCTGGAACCGATTCTGTTCAGGGCCCGCCAGCTCAACTCCAAGAATTGCCATGAAGGTCGTCCACCTTCAGAAGATTAATTACTTGCTTTGGAAATCAGATGGAGGCCTCAGAAGTGGAGGTGAGGTCCTTGAACATGTCGCCGAATTTAGAAACGACATCCCAATCGGAGCCGTCGTGGTCCCGTCGTCGCGCCCGTGGTGGTCGCGGTTGTGGTCGTCCTCGTCATGGCCATCATCGTTCGTGGGCCACCGCGTCATGGTGCTGTTTATAGTCGCCGTCGACGGGGTGGCGGTGGTGATGATGCCAAGACACACCGCTGCAAAAATCTTATGAACGCCTGAGAAACCCTGAAGGGTGGGGGCGATAAAAAGCTGTTAAGGTGAAGGGTGGAGGGGCGGGTCGAATGAGATGGAGATGCGGGCGGACCAAACCCCAGACTCTCAGCTCAAACGATTGAAACTCAATTTCAACCACGCTAGCAAAGGATCACGGACTCTGCTCGAGCCCCGCGCATGCCGTGGATTCTAGGATCCGGCACCTCGGATCATAGTTGCTTCTTTGCTTCTTCAAGGGGCCGTGTTGTGATTTTGCAGCGTTTTGAGATGTAGGGTGTATAGAGTTTCAGGATCAGGACTTTCGGTTTTGGAAGTTCGTCCAAAGCCTTCCTCTAAAACCTTACGACAACCCTCAAGGCTCACGCCCCAAAAAATTCGCGAAAGCCTGAGTCCCCGAGCCCGGTTCATGAAGAAGTCCACGCCAGACGGGCCCAGACGTTCCTGCCAGGGATTTATGACTTAGGCTCACGTTCATGGATGCATCGGGAATTTTGGGCATATTTAAGGGATTTAGCCATCAGCTCTCTGCGGGGCTTCAGCGCTTTCCTGCACGGTTTAGGGTTAGGGCTTCGAGTGGTTTAGGAATATAGAGTTTGATGCACAGTGGAGTCAAGGCTGTCGCCTGCCTTGCAGTTTGCCCATCCAATGCTGTCAGGCATAATGGTGACCACGCCGAAGACACCCTTGCCGACTGCCAGAACCTAAGGTGGCTTCCGCGTTTAGATCTGCAGGGTTTACATAATGCTCAGTGGCAGTCCGGCAACTGCAAAAGAAATTCAGATTATGCTCGGGCTGCTTCCAAGTGGCTGAGTGGCTCAGGAGGACTTTCGTCCACTGCTGCACATCCCGCAAGTAGACTACCTGCTCACGCTGGGAAGGGAACCACAACTCCGAAACCCTAAGCCCTTCCCGGCCCTTCCCTAAACAGTGAGGAGCATGGGAAGAGCAGAGAGAAAAAAAGCACTGAGATCAACAGCCGTTTGAGGCTTAGGGTTAAGAATCCGACCGAAGGCCCTAAAACGATAGGCCCTAAAACCCCTGAAACTCTGGAGACAGAGGCTGCGACCGTGAGGAACCACAGGAAGGGGAAGAGCAAAGCCACCCCATCCAAGACCTGCACTGGGTTTGTTTTAGGACTTTAGGATGTAGGACGTCGGGCTTCTCAGAGGCTTTATGGAAGGATGCTATTAGAAGTCTCTCTGGGTTCCGAATTTCTATATGGTTCTCTGAGGGCCTTGGGGTTTCGGTTTAGGTCTTATGGTATAGGGTGTATAGGGTCGTTGGGTTTCATCCGGGTATCGGGTTATGGGTTTAGGATGTTTAATTTGAAGGTGTTTGAGGACGACAACTTATAAGGGCCTTCAGGCGTTTGGGGGTCTTGGGTTTTTCAGCTTGAAGTTTGAAGGTCTTAATTACGGCTTAGGGTTTCAGCTTACCGCCGACAGGAGCCTGTTTTGGCGAACTTCTTAAGGATTTGTTGTAAGCTGTTGCGCCCAGGCATCGCTTGCTCCTCCTTTGGGCCTGTATTGCCGCGTTCTGCTTGTTCTCGGATTTGTCCCGCCCACGAAAACCGGAAGGCAGACGAAGTTACTCATGCGGACTTCGCTTTCACGCTCACGGCAGAAGCACTAAAAATCCCAGAGCCTCAATAAAGAGAGAACGGCGGAGGAGCCTGGCCTTCAGCGGCACGTGCTTGAAGCCCAGCCGCCTCAACGCACGAAACACTGCAAGTACACGGGTTTGTAAGGACAGAGGCCCCAAGTTCCTCGACGGTAGGACCTTGAATATCACGATCCCTCAAAACTCCAAATGTTCGACCCTTCTGGTGACCCTGCTTTCTTCAAACCCTCCAATAACCTGGTGTGACTTCGGCAGCTTCTCAGGCACCGGCGCAGACAGGGGGTCCTGGGGGAAGGACAGGGCTTTGAGGCTTGGGCTTCGGACTTCAAGGACTATGGGGCTTCCGAAAAACCCTCATATAGTACCCTAAATAGTGGGATCCTGATTATAAGGACCCCACCAATACGGAACCCCTCATTTTTCGGAAACTCCCATGCGGGGTTTGGGGCTCAGCTTTCAGAGTTTTGGGGTGGACTGCGGACTCCTGCAGCGAGCCGTAGGAGACTTCGTCCGGGTGAAGGCTGTTGGAGAAGAGCCCCGGATGCTCCTCCTGCCAGGCTGTCTGGTTCTTAGTAGGGAATGGGGGGCTGGATCCCTATAGTAGCCCCTACAAAAATCCCCAATAATGGTCCCCAATATCATCCCAATATCCATTCCCCCATTCCCTACTAAGCACCAGGTAACGGGCTCCGCGAGGCTCCGAGAGTCACATTCAGCAGCTTCCCTTCCCGCCTTGTAGTCGGGATTCCTGACGTACCTTACGACTCAGACTGAGAGAATCTGAAAGGCTGCCACTCTGCTAGAGTCGGTTAGGTCAGCTCAGATTCAAGTCCGAGCTTCGCCTTCTCAAACCGCACGATCCCCATGACGTAGTACCAGGTCGCCACGTGCAGCATCCACATGCAGAGCACACTGGCGATACCCACCATGATGAAAGGAACCAGCCACTTTACCTGAGCACCCACCGCACGGACTCCGTGTCGACAGCTGGGGTTCGGTGGATCAAAGGGGAATACGGCAATTAAGAAAGCTCAGAACAAGTCTGCGAGCTTGGTTCTGCCCACCCCTGCTCAATGGTACAAAGGGCTTGGGATCGTTTCATGCCTCCTGTGCCGAGAACCTCCTTAGCGGTTCTATCGGATCAGCCACCAAAGCTCCGAAGACCTCAAAGCCCACTGCCAAGGGCCCTAGCCGAATAAACCAATCCCAAAACCACACCGTGGAGCCCCCAAATTCATCCACGAACCCCCCACAAATCTCACCAGGAGCCGCAGAGCCCAGAGCCCCCCAAACTCTCATCCTGAATCCGAGGTTTCCTCAGAACTCACTTCGAGCCCCGAAGGCTCTGACGCGGGAACCCTGAGGCACAGTACGACTACTTGATTCGAACTCTATGTTGCTCAACTACTGAGTTGAAGTCCGACATCCCCAACCCACGACTAACAAGGTCCCTGTTGGGGGCCGTAACAATAAGAGCGGAACTTGGGGTACAATATCTGTATACACAAGAAACCAGAAGGGGATACTTTGAGTATTCCGACGCTTTCAGAGCACTGAGGCGTTCCACCCGTATATGGGCTAAGTAGGGTCTAACGTCCAGGGTTTGGGTTTGGAGCTGTGTGGGATGCTTCTCTTTCTGTGGTCTTTTGGGAAGAAAGGGTTCCTTAAAGGGGTCTATAAGGGATCTATAGTAGGGTTCTAGTATCTAGGGGCCAAAATATAATTGCTTGTACTATTTTGAGGGGTTCCTTGTGGGAGTGCCAAGCTGCCCATCGCTTGCCCCCCACCTGCCGTGCTCGGCCCGCTAGCCAGAGGCAGTTTCCGCTGCCGCCGGCTTCTGCCTCTTCGCTTCTTAGCTTAACCCCAAAACCGCAACTTCTTGAATGCAAAGAAATCAAAAGAAGGAACCAGCACCAGCAGCAGCTGCAGCGCTTATGGACGCCGCTATGTTCAGCAAAGAAAATGACATCCACATGACAGACAGGTGCACATCTATGAATGTGAATGTATGTGCATGTATGTGTATGTATGTGTATGTATGTGCATGTATGTGCATGTATGTGTATGTGTGTATGTGTGTATGTGTGCATGTGTGCATGTGTGTATGTGCATGTATGTGCATGTATGTGTATACAGGTGTATATATGTGTATGTACGTGTATGTATATGTATGTATGTGCATGTATGTATGTGTACGTATGTGCATGCACGTGTGTGTATATGTGTGTATGTGCATGTGTCGGTACGTATGTGTATGTATGTATATGTATGTACGTACGTACGTATGTATGTACGTATGTACGTACGTATGCATGTATGTAGGGATGGATGGATGGATGGACGGATGGATGGATGGATGGATGGAGGGATGGACGGATGGATGGATGTGTGTGTGCCTGTGTTGTCGTGTACTGATCGATCTACCTACTTGTGTGTTTAGTTATCTGTTCATAGGTTTGTATACAGAAGTACAAATGGAAACAGCGGCATGGAAACAGCGGCATGCACATAACTGATAAGGGTTGTGCTTTGCTCTGATTCTTTGATGCCGGCGCTGTTTCATGTAAGCCTTGATGCCGTTGTTTCAAGTGGGCATAAGAGTAAGGACACATAAATGCATACCGAAACGAAGTCTAGGGAGAAAATGCTCAGATAGAGACAAACCGAACAGGGAGTGAGAATTACACCGGAAACAGCAATGACAACGACACGAAAGACTGACATTCCTGACGTTGTACTCATGCTGTCACAATCACAACCATCATTCCATCAACATCTGACATGGACCCAACGAACCTCGCTGTCTGTCTCGCTGCCCTCCTGTGAAAGAGCGCAATCAAAGCTCCGAATTACCGAACCACAGCACATCGTGGCTTTTCAACCCTACATGTAAGGATTTTCGGCTTCACGTTGACGGGCCAAGAGCTTAAGCTTTACAGGGTTGAGAGTGCCGGGTTTTAAAGGACACTAAAACCCTAAAACCTCAACCCTAAACCCCAAATAAACCCTAAGCCGTTGGATTTACGTTTGGCACTTGGGGTGTCGGCATTCGAGACCTCGCCCTGTAGCCGGAGCCTTGTGGGCAAATCCTACAGGAGCTTCAAAAAGGAAGCGTTTAGGTTCAGGGACTAGGATTTAAGTTTAAGGCAAAGGGCTGAGGAGTTCGGGTAAAGGGCTTAGCATTTAGGGTTTAGGATTTAGGGTTTGAGAGTTTCCGATGTGCCCAAAATTGCGAGATCCTTGTTACAAGTCCCTGAGACTGGGGCGCTGAATCCTAAATGCAAGGACGTTCTAAACCAAACCCTGCAAGGGACCTCGAAGCTCACGCAAAAAGACCGCAAACTCAACAGAAGAGCGCCTTGTCCGTCTTGGGCGACGAAAGCTGCCTGGGATGCGTACTGGATATGGTGGTACGTGTCATATGTTTGCTATGCTCGTATTCTTGCAAATTTTTTCGAGGCGGTGACAGCCTTGTTATGCTGGTGCTTACCAGCTTATGACCATTGCCTCGTTGCCACATTGCAGTCCGTAATATGACCACCGCTGTACTGTCAACAACCATTGGGCTGCCGACACTGCTGCGCCCGTTGGGATGATTATTTCGGACAATGACTTTGGTGAATCCTGAAAACCATGAAACTTAGCAACAGAAGTGCTCCAAATGAATTCTGAAGAAGTGGCGAGGTAGCTATCAACCAGATCCACTGTGGACGGATGCACTGGACGTACATCTCCAAGGGTTGAGGGCATTCGCCTGTTGGTGTCGTACGTCGGGTTCAAGGTTCAAGCCATGGGATCTAGCAACTGAGGTTTGTCTTGCTTGTCTCCCCATGCTCTTGCTGCGGCCCTAATGTTCGTTCAGGCAGTTTCTCGAAGGTCTCGCTGGACTTGCGAAATGTAGAAGTGCCATCTAGCCAGTGCGCCGATCCGGCAAAGGGACTCCCTGTTTGCTCCTTCTAGACTCAACCAAAGAATTCAAAAATGGCTCTTATCTACTGAATCACTTCGCCCTAAACCTTTATCTCAGAGCCAAGGTACAACAATCCAGCCTTGGAAGACGTCATGGCCCCGTTCACTCCGTGGTCTCCGGCTCTGAAGCCCCGAGATCTTTCCAAAGCGACGGCAAATAAAACAGCACTGTCGCTACTCAACCTCCTGTGTAGCATTCCAGGCAACAGCATTGGTATTCTTCGATGTAGCAACCCTTATCGAATCCCTTAGAATATTGACTATTCATGTTCACTCCTTTCCGCTTCCGCATCTTCTCATCCCGGGAGCCAGCGCTGAACGTGAATGCAACATCGGCGCCAAGCATCCGCAGCTTCTCGCTAAAGCCCCAGGCAATTTCGTTTTCAGGGACGGTCTGGCTTTGAGTTTAGATGGGTTTAATATGGGAGCCTTAATAATTAGAATAGGGTATGGGGGCCTTTTATACTGTAATCATAATAAGGAACCCCCAAAATAGTATAGGTAATTGTTCAGGCCCCTATAGTAGGCTGTGGAGTTGGGTTTGCGTTTAGGGCGTTCAGGGTTTAGACCTTCGAACTCCCAGCCGAAGCCCGAATCCTAGGAAACCTTGAACCGAAAGCTCCAAATCCCAGGGTTTCTGTGGGGAGCCGACAACTTTCGCAAAGGCGTCGTCTTCTTGATCCTTGCTTGGGGCGATGCGGAGCTGTGGGTGAGAGCTTCAGACAGCAAGGCCCGAAATGTAAGCAAAGGGAGGAGTGCAGAGACCTTAAATTCTTGCAGAAGATGTAAGGTTTAGGCTTGAGCGGCTAGGAGATTCACGAGGGTTCTGGAGGGTAAACCCCGCCGTATGTTGGGCCATAGTAAGCTTGCAGGTATTTCATGCAGGCAGGATACTGCTAAGCGTACTGAGGCTCCTTTGTTACCCTCCTCCGAGGCATGCCCCTACCAGACCTACTTGAAGTAAGATGTGTCGAGTATCTCTTGGGGCTTGCCTGGTATCTACACAGTGGGTTTTGGGTTCAGGGCTTCAGTATTTGTTGGGCTTGAAGGGGCGTCGATCCGAGAGCCAGCCGAGGTGCTTGAACTGAACTTCGGACCCCTGCTGATCCTTGACCTGCCAAGCGAGTGTTGCGTTAGCCTTACTGTTATACTACAGCGATTCTGCACTGCTGCTGTACTGCTTTTTCATCGGGATTAGTAGCAATAGCTTGGAAAAGCAGCGGCAGCTGCAGCAGGAGAAGCACTCCTCGTCCCCCCTCCTCCTCCCCTCCTTGATGCGCGCCTGCACTACTCCTACGCCTATGCCTACGCCCACGCCTATGCCTACACCTGCGCACCTGCTGCTGTTGCTGCTGCTGCTGCTGCTGCTACTGCTACTGCTACTGCTACTGCTACTACTACTACTACTACTACTACTACCTCCTGCTGCTGCTAGGACTACGTACCACTGCTACTACTGCGACCACCACCACGCCACCACCACCTCTCCTGCTGCCACTCCTCCTACCCCTACTCAAACTCCTAATAGGGCCATGCAGTGCTGTGTGGGCTGTGACACACAAGTTTACCGTGTAAGCAGCGTGCGTATTCTTGCTTGCGTGTTGCCGACATCTTAGCCGAGAAATGCCGGGATTTCGCACTCCCGCATTGCCCAACATTATCCTGGCTTGTCTTACCTCATAGGATAAGATAGGACTCTAAGAGTACTGAGTTCGCAAATTCCGCTCGGCTTCGGGGCTAGGCAGTACTCTGACGTTCTGAGAACTTAGTAAGCAGCTCATACGAAGGGATATAAGTAGGACAACCCCAACCAGGGTATGTATCAGAGCCCACATATCACCGAGTTGCGAAATAAACCCATGATGCCTTAAAGCTTATCATAGCAACCATCTATTAAATCCTGAAGCCCTGTAGATCAAAAACAATATCATCTAGTTTAGTCGGAACCGTACGATCATAGAAACGAAAATTTCAGCAACCAGGATTCGGATGCTGATACGGGAGTTTCCGAAAATTAGGGGTACCTTATTTAAGGGTCTTTATAATAAGGATCCAAGCATTTAACTATATTAGGGTCCCCTATTTTCAGAAACTCCCATAAGGGTCTCAAAGGATGCAGGAAAGCTTTGAGCGCCCTCCTAACGACACGGAGATTTGCAAGGATTGCGAAATCGTTGCTCAAACACGGGCCAACTTGTCCGCCTGGGACCAGAGCAGTCTGCACACACTAGATTTATGAGAAGCAGCCGAAGCAACCCCTGGAGCCCTGAACTCCAAACTCCTGCAACCTGCCTTGAGCTGGATGTGCTGAGGTGCGTCTCCGCCTTCTGCCATCGCTATCACCTCGGCGCCAGGCATCAACTCGAGAGAAAACGGAACCCTGTGCAGCAACTGCCCGACAGTTGAGACATCATTACTCTGCTGTTAACGGAAAGCATTCTGGGCAAACCCACTCGCTGTAGCTGTTCGCTTTGCCGCCTGAAAAACGACAGCTACCGAGCAACCTTCCGCGACTCGGCGACTGCGAGCAACACTGAAACCCTGAACCTGCAACCATAACACCTTAAACCGAAAACCGAAAGCCGAGACTTTGGCCGAAAAACCAAAACCCTGAAGCCTTCAACTTTCCGACAGTTGCTCTCATAAAGTCCGAGGAGGCGACAGTAAGCTTGGTAGGTCGCAACTTGGCTAGCTCGTCTCTTGAGCAAAATCTTCCGCGACAAGAACTAGTTTATGGTTTAAAGCTTCAGGGCTTCATTCAGGACTCTAGAGTTTTACGGTTTAGAGCCGGGGCTTTCGGGTTCAGAGCTTTAGGGTCTTCGGGCTTAAAACATCTCCAGCAAAGCCAGACTCCGGGAAGCTACCTGAGGATCGCGCGCGCCTCCAGAAGTGCGCTTCGTGCCAAAGCGAAACTGGAAGTCGTGGTCGCAGTGGCAGTGGCAGCGGCAGTGATAGCAGAAGCTAAAGCACAGCGGCAGTGGCAGTCGTTTCGACCTCCCCGTAGTAGGAGGAGGAGTAGTAGCCCCACTACCCCTGTTGCATGCGTTGCTTTTGTGGGGGGGGGGGCTGGGGGGGGGGGGGGCTGACAACGTACAGGCAGCCTCGAACAGTTGCCAGCGAATGTCCCTAGGGACAAGCGTCGGTTAACTGGTCCCGATTGCCCCCATGACGAAAGTGCTGTAAATACCGAGTAAAACGGATGTGTGTTACAAGAGTGTGTAAAAGGGGTAGTTGGTAGGGTGTTCAAGTTGTGATGATGTTCGTTGTTGAAGATGATGATGACGATGGGTTAACGCACCAGGTGGAGTACTTTAAAGACCGAGTAAAAAAAGCTTTCCCCCAACCAATTTCGAGTTTTCGCTGAAAGCCCTCGCAAAGGCAAAAAGACAACGTAGCAAAGTCCAGAGGTAAGCTTGGCGACTATATAAGATGGCTGACGTCATGAAAGCACTGTAAATACCGAGTAAAATGGCTCTTCCGGAGATGTTGTTCCGGGTGTCGGCGTAACGTTGTCGTCATCATTCTACCCGCACACCCCCCGACCGCCCCCAAAAGCAGGTCCAGAATCGGATGCTGGAGTTTGAAAACTCGCAGGTGAAGTTTGAGGCTTCATAAGATGTTCCTACGTGACGAAAGTGCTGTAAATACCGAGTAAAACGGATGTGTCTTAGAAGAGTATGTAAAAGAGGTAGTGGGTAGGGGGGGTGGCTAGTAGTAGTAGCAGAAGCAGAACTAGTAAATGGGAGAGGTGCTGAAAGTTAAAAAGTGCTGCTGTTTCCTTCCGGCCTCCGCGATGATCTCGCGAGACTTGTAGAACTCCGGCCACCTTTGCGGGGTTAGGGTTCCGGGTCCTAAGCTGGAAAGACTGAACAAACGGAGAAAGCAACAGTCGGAGCATGCTACATCGCCACATCGGGGGTAGTAGCCCCACAACCAACCGATGACAGCATACCCAAATCCTAGCCTACCCTCGAGACAACTTATAAGATTAGGCAACAAGGAATATGCAGCCGAGCACACCCCAAATCCAAGACCTAAAGCCCAAAATCCTGAACGCTTGAACTCCGATCCTAAACCCTTTTACCCCCAGCGCTTCAACCCTAGACCCTTTAACCGTCAAAACCCCAAATAATACACCTAACCGGAAATTGCCGTGCCTGCCAGCTTGGTACGCCCGGTTTGCAATGAGGATGCCCAGATCCCAAAGATCCATCCAGTCCTGGGCAAGGGTGTAGATTGCTTCATTCAGGGTTTAGGGCATTCGGGGTATTTGGGCTTGCGGGGGTTGGTCGTAGGGCCTTGCAATGCTGGATGCTGGGCACGGGGCTCAGGGAGTCGGGCCATGAGGTCCTAGGGTGTAGGGTTTAGGCTTGATGGTCCATGGTCTAGGGCTGAAGGTTTCGCGTCGGTTGAAGGTTTGGGGCTTTGGACTTAGACCTTCGTTAAACGGGCTTAGGGTTTAAGGGAAGCCGACGTCGACGCCTTCCAGCTCCTGGGGCTCCGGCCAGCTGCTTCTTGTGAAACCGGCAGGCCTTTCAGATCTTAGGGTTTGGAGCTTATGCCTTTAGAGTTTAAGTTTTAAGTTTAGAGGTCAGGTTTAAGTTTAGAATTTAGGTTTTAAGTTTAAGGTTGAGGGTTTAGGCTTGGGTCTTTGGGAGAATCCCGTGAAGTGCAAGAGCCCTTCGTCTGGGCACGCACACGTTAACACAACCTCTGCCGCCAAGATTCGAGACCCCGACAAAGGCCTGAATATTTCGAGTAGGGTTTTGGGATGCATTACAGTATAACTCTAATAAGGAGCCCAAAGCAATGATATGGGAGTTTCCGCAAATAGGGCCTACTAATATAGTACCCTAAATAGTAAGATCCTCATTATAAGGACCCCAAAATAGAAACTACCATATACCAATTCTTCGGAGACCCCATCGAAAATTTCCACGGCCTCCGCCATCTTCAGAAAGTACAACGCAGCCTCATCCTGCTGTCACGGGCTTGTGGCTTGGCGGCTGCTTAGGGTTTAGGATATAGGGTTTAGGGTTAAGGGTATAGAGTTTAGGGTATAGGGTTTAGGGTTTAGCGTATAGGGTTTCGGGCTTAGGCTTGGTGGCTGGGTTTTTTGGGTTTGCCCTTTGGGTTGGGGGGCTCATGGAAGGGCAGACATCGTAGTAGCTACAGTACACTACACTCCTCCCGAAGTCCCCAGAACCCCAAACCCCGAAACCCAAAGCCCGAAAAACTCCCACAGTAACCCATATAACGACCATTAGAGTAACCCCCGCGGTGTTGCTGTGTAGCAACCCTCATCTTAACCTAAGGCGTGAGGGAGCTCTTCCCCAAAGCCCCCAAACCGCAGAAAAGCATACAACCATAAACCCCATAACGCGTGAAAAACAAAGCCTATTAACGACCCTTCACAAAAACGCTATAAAGCACTATAAACGCTTTCAAACATTTTCAACCCCTTCAACGGATTCATAAGAGTTCCTGAACAAGAACCCTTCCGGCCAAACAGACTGGATTGAAGCCCCAAACGACCTCCGGCCTCTGTTTAGGGTTTAGGGCTTAAGGTTTAGGGCGTAGGGTTTAGAGGGTGAAACCCTAGGAGCTTGGAAGGGGTTCTGTTAATTTAAACTCCGTATTTTTCAACTCTTCCTCCTGAACAAGAAACATGAGAGGAACCCTAATGTTAAGGCCCGTGAGGAAAGGGGTTTATGAATAAGGGGTCTTCTTGAAAGAACTTGCAACGGACTCCATGAAGTTTTGGAATGCTGCACAGGGTTGTTAGAAGGCTTCCGTATCGTTTCTCGGTACTTTTTCCAGAATCTTTATCGGGCTTTAAGGGCTTGTAACACACCTGGGAGACCCTGGGCCACGGACCTCTCTACCCATCCGACGCAGGGAAGAGCTCATGTTGCCTGAAACCGTCCGAGTGCGGCTCGGAGCATAGAGGCTTGGGGTTGGGGATAGAGTATATATATATATATCAGTCATATATTATTAGTATATCATATATTATATTCTGTACTATGTAGAGGTTTAGGGTTAGGGCCAGGGACGAGGGGCTTCGGACGGCTTTTTTGGCGTATGGGGCGTATGGCTTAGGATGACTCTGGCGATCGCACAAAGCATAGAGGGGACTTTGCCAAGTACATCTACTCCCAGGTCAGGCACCTTCCACCCCTACATGTAAACCTCAAATCCTACACCTGAAACCCCTAGAGCACTCCCTAAACCGTATCCTTCAAGTGGGCCAAGGATGCGGCGGTAGAGCGTCTCGTAGAACTGCGCGGCTCCCTGGGACTAGGGAGGAGGCGGCAAAAGAGCGGCTCTGCAGCCGACAGCCACAGGGGATAGGTGTTGGGGACAACGGTTTAGGTTTTGGCTTAGGCGTTTAGGGGTTTAGGCGTTTTCGGGGTCTAGGGCCTAGGGGTCTAGGGGATCTAGCGGTTTATATCACTTGCCGCCGCACCCCCCCCCCCCCCGGGAACTTCTGCCGGACGGGCTGGCTCATGCATGGGGAAGGTCGCAAGCGACTCCATCTCGTACATCATCTCCATGGCCTGAAGACGGGAGGACAGAAATCGTGAACCCGAAACCCTCATATGCATTCTAGTGTGGGCTCTCGGGATCTACAGCGGTGGAAGAAAGGTTCCACCAAAAAGGTTTTCGTTCACAAGCCCTCAAAAAATGGCAGGGCGTCGATGCCCTTCACACGCATAAGAGTTGCAAACAGAAAAGGGTGCCTGTTGGTATTGCTATTGTTTTAGGGGATGCTGTACTTGCAGTTGCTACTACAGTCACTAGAAGCTACTACGATCACCCTTGATCCTCGTTATGCATCTACTGTTTTCCTGTTTCTAAATAGAAGGTGTAGCTTACTGAGGGGTCCTGATAATGAGGATTGGTGATTAGTGCTCATCTTTGGGTCTTGTGTTTTCTGAAACTCCCAAATCAAAAATCCAAACTCCGCAGCCTCAGCCCTAAAAACCCAAACCTCAAATCCTAGCAGCATCGTATCCATCCCTCTGCTTAAGGTTTAGCACGAATCATGTAAGGATTAGGGTTTTGGGTTCTGGGCTTGGGGATCAGAAAGGTCGTCTAGGGCCTGCTGTATGAAAGTGTGGTTTTCTGTCTTTACGTGGCTGTCTTGTGGCAAGTGTCCTGCATTGGCTGAGTTGTTGGTACTTGCGTGCGTCTGGTCTGGTGTTATGGTGTTTGCGTCCTTCGTTCGTATAATGGTATTTCAGACACTGGTTGAGTTTCTGAAAGGTGTGGGGTTTAGTTTGGGGTTTAGGCCTTAGGCTTTAGAGGCTTTCGGGTCTACTAGACTTGAAGCTTCAGTATCCAGTATCCAGGAGTTGCACGGAGCAACCTTAGCAGCTGAGCCACTCCCCTCCTGAGTGCTCTTGACTCTGAATCTTCATATCGGGGCTCCGACGATCAGAGTACGGTTTTGTGGTATATCGTCCTGCAACTATGACAAGGAACCGTAAGAAACAGCAGTTTCAAACTTCCGACGCCTAGATTGCACGAGTAAACCCTAAACCGTAGGTCCCTCGAGGTGGGCGCAGGGATCAAGATTTAGCGCTTGGGGCTGAAGTGTCATGCTAGACAAGCGCTTACGTAAGGGTTGGAAGATGAATTGTTGAAGGGCTCAACATATCGGCTTTTCTTGCGAGCTCCAAAAACATAAACAGCAGAACGTCTTGGTGGGTTTCAATCGTGGCTATGTTCATGTGGTTGTTTGACTCGAATAGTACAGAAACATCAAATCTGAAATGTAATCTGTAACGAGGGAGAATCTCTCTCCACCCCAAACCCTCAACAAAAGGCGACCCATGCTTAAAACTCGAAATCCCCACAATCAAAAACTTTTCAACATTTTAAAACCCTGAACCCGAGAACCCGTACATGTCCACCCCCAAGAACTCCAAGGACCACCCATTGAGAATCTTGGTGTAGGGAGGACGACTTTGCAGCGCCCACGACACTAGAAAGATGCTCGGTGTAGCTCCGCAACCCTAAATAAAACCCGAAGCACGAGAAAAGCGCAACCCTAAACCCGCTGTAGCCTCCACGTCTCGGCTCTGCTTCATGCGAACCTGGCACAAAAGAAAAGCTGTGCTTCGAGGTTCGGGGGACTTAGCAAGTAGGGATTATGAGTCGGATTTTCCCGATTAGGGTGCTTCTTACCCAAATATGAACAACCTATTAAATCAGAATATGATCCTAAGAGCTCAACAAACACCCCATGGAACCCCCATAAACCAGAAAATGACCTCGTCCGAACCCTTTTAAGAACCCCACCCCCGCCCCCGCTCCCGCCCCTGCCCCAACCCGAATGCCCCTTTGAGTTCAGGGTTGCGGGCTGAGGACGGTTCCGTGTTTGTTGTTCGGGCTACGGATTAGGGTTCAAAGCTTGGGTCATTTTTTTCAGCACCTTTTTCCGTCTGCCCATGCTGTCCAAGCTAAAGGGTTTAGGGTTGCTTCGGCTAGGTTTCAGCGAATGGCACAAAGTTCGGGTCAAACATGTTTTCAAAAATGAGGGATCCCTTATAGTGATCCTGATAGTCAGGATCTTGTCATGTACCGATGGGAGCTGTATGAAAACCTGATCACGTAGTACTGAACTCTCAACACCTAAACCTCAAAACCAACACATGAACTACGCTACTAACTTCCTTCCAGAAAAACCCTTCGAAACCCGAAAACGTCGCAAAGCCGCCACAAAACCCGCAAGGACAACACTTTCTGAAACCTTACTTGGAGGTTCATGGGTAGTTATACATGGAATTATAAGTCCCCTAATACAGATTATAAATATAGTTACCCTACTTATAACCTCACTTAGAACTACCCATGAACCTCCAAGTAGGCGAAACTCGAGGAGCCTGGGACATGTGGTTCAGGTACTTAACCTGCCAAGCGCCACTCCTTCCCACCGCGACGGACCAGGGCTTTGGGGCTTTCAATATTTTGGGGGTCTGGGATTTGGCGTCTGGGTTGATATTATGGGTTTCGGGTTTGCGGACCAGGACTCCGAGCTTGGTGTTTGGGGGGATTTCGGTTTGAAGGGGGTTTTGGAGTTGAAGGTGTTGGGATTTAGGGTCTACATGTAGCATTACAAGCACAATGCTACACCAAACTAGGGCAAAGGAAGAACAGACAGCACGCCGGTGGCCACCCCGAAACTTCCACATAGTTGCTCCGGCCCCTTCTAAGCAGCGCCAGTCCTCAATTCGGCATTGCGGGTGCAACGAAGAAGGACGGCCTACCAGAAGACATGGCCCAAGACAAAATTCAGAGCGGCCGCTTGTGTTTCGCCGTTTCGCGCTGCTAGTCAAGAAAAGCTTCGTTCACTTCAGAAGCGAAGTTTACAGGTGAACGGAAAACCTGACAACCTCAGAAGTAATATATATTCCAAAAGAAAATATGCAAAATGTGGTAGCAAGCAATCCAGCGTAATGCAGAATAATATGATCGTACCTCGGCACTAAGAATATGGTATGATAAACAAAATGCAGACTTTGACAGAATACAACATCACATAACACAACACAGCATGATATCACATGAATGTACCACCATACTATACCAGAACATACCGTCATATATCAGAATTGAACATAAGATGAGTCCACTACGACACCCGCGATTACAGCATAGGGCTTTCTACTCGTGGGGTTGGATTTCCTTGGCTTGGCGTAGGAGCCTTAGTTTTTAAAATAGGGTTTGGGGGCGCATTATACGATCATCATAATAAGGAACCCCCAAAATAGTATAGGTAATTATTTAGGCCTCTGTGTTAGGTCTAGGAGCAGGCGCTTCCGTTTTGGGCCCCGGGGCATCGCTTTCTCCAAGCCAGTCAGAGGATGACTCTGCGAACGATGAGTCGTAGCAGTAGTGGTGGCGGTGGTGGTGATGGTGGTGGTAGTCGTAGTCGTCGTAGTAGTAGTAGTAGTCGTAGTCGTCGTCGTCGTGGCATTCGTAGTAACCAGTCGTAGCAGGAGCAGGAGCAGGGGGAGGAGGATGAAGCTGAAAGTTGGAGAGTATGCAAAAACGGATGGCGATGCTGATAATGATTATGGGGATGGAGCTGGTGTTGGTGATGCTGGCTTTGATGACGAGGCTAGTAGGAACAATGACCAGAACTTATGCTGCTGCTGAGGCCGAAGAAATTTCAGCTGTGTTTATCGTGGCCAATCTAGATAACAGTGCTGCGTGATGCATACGACAACGCCAGTGACTTTGATCCTGTCCGGGTTTATGCTGTGGAGCTTGCTACGAATCATGCCAGCCACAGTGAAAGACCGTGTTGAAACGTGATGCATGTGACACTGATGGTAGAATTTCTAGAATGCTTGCGTTGACACTGAAAAGATCGGGGTGCGAAGTCACAACGAGAGCACTAAAACGATGAGGATCACAGCCGCATTAGCATCAACAACAGCAAAAGAGAAAGATCTTCTGCTTGGAAGCTTCGAGTGTAAGATGGCCTCGATGCCTAAAACCTTCGGCCCTAAGCCCTCAAATGCTCCCGATCTGCATTGGTTGCCTCGGCTTTGTCCAATTTGTAATTTTTCTTGTACCTCGCAAGCGAATCCAACTGTGCTGGGATTGACGTTTAAGGATAGGTTTAAGCTTTGAGGTATAGGATTAGGGTCTGGGTTGCTGATGAAAATGTAGCAGGTTAGAACATCGCTGTGTAACTGTCGTCGCCACGACGATGGCAAAGGATATGATGACGACGAAGACGGTGTTGAAAGCGCTAATACTTGCACGCCTGCTTCAAAGAGGCTATGGTGATGGCAAAGACAAACAAGAAGATGGAGATGGAGATAACGAGGAAGAGGATGAGGACGCTGATGACGTTGACGTTGATGACGACGGCGATGATGACGATGATGATGGAAAAGAAGACGACGAAGAAGATGATGATGTCCGTGAGTCTGACATGTCATGAAAATGAGGACAACACTACAGCTTCTCATGACAGGGGTGGGTCACAGCGAAGAGGAACGGTGATATCCGTGGCGACGCTGATCATTGCGATGATCATGACGACGATGATGATGATGATGATCCTGATGATGGTGATGTTGATCATGATGATCATGATGATGGCGACGATCCTGATCGTGATGATGATGACGACAATCAACCTGGTGTTGGCGATGGCGAGCTGAGCGGGAACATGATGATGATGATGACAACAACGGCAAGGGCGACGATGACGACGAGTCGGCATGGCAACGGCGATGGGGTTCCAACGGCTCGCAACGCTGGTGGCTGTGGTAGTGACTGTGGTGGTGGCTCCGGTTGTAATTGTGGCTCTGGGGTGATGGTGGTGATGGCGGAGATGGAGGTGGAGGCGGGCGGAGAGGTGAAGACAACCACAGGAGCAACCAACAGCATCTGCAAGACAGAGTCTTTGCTTTTGGTGATATCAGGCGGTTACGTCTGCTACAGTCATCTTCATAACACGGATAGCCTCCTCGACTTGCAGCCGGAGCTTGAGATCAACATGTCCACCGCCCAGCCAGAACTGACCAGAAGGGAGCTTCGTGATAGCATCACTGAGTATCATGGGCAGATCCTGCTTCAACGGGGTGACGGCATTATGACCGCAGCCGGTTATTGCTTGACACGCAGCTCCTTCAAGCAGACGCATGTTGTACTGCTTCTTACCCAGAGCTGGCAATCCCCTCTCTGCTTCCATGGCCTGTACGACCTTGATTAACTTCTCCTTGTGAAGCTTTGCCACATATTGAACAACCACCAGCACAGATCGGACGCGTCCATCGGTATCGCCTTCAAGCTTCGTGTTCTCCATCACGACACTTTTGCACAGCTCCTCAACACTGCTCGCTCCGAGTCGATCACGCCTCCACTCCAGCGACTGCTCATAGTAAGGCGGATGCGGGTCAACAGGTAGGAGCGCAGCAGTCAGACCGAGCTCAGCCAGCGCTTCCTGCATCCGGGCCTTGACCTTCAAAAGGCTTTCACCTTCCACATCCTCTGAGGGCCCTGGCGGCCCTGGCGGAGCCTCCGCCGCCTCCGCCTCCGCCTCCCCTTGAATCTCTCTCTCGCGGCTGTCGGGTGTCCTGCCGCCGCCGCTCCCGAATCTCTGGCTTCTCTGGCTTCGATGCAGCTGAATCGGGCACATGTGCAGTGGAAGTCCAAGACGACGCAGGGCTTCCGAGGACTCGGCCATAGTGACACATGGAGTGGCCCCCGATTTTGCTGAGAGCTTGGGATGGCTGTGGAAAGCACTGGACGCTGACGGCAGAACAAACATGTTCCCGAAGCACCCCTGTCCCTCGTCGCACTGAGACTGGATGCGCCAAAGAGCACTTTCAGTATGACGATTAATGCCTTTCCAAATATTATTATGATCTTGTTATTACTACTGCTACTGCTGCTACTACTACTTAAAACTACTTAAACTACTCTGACTTCTCCTATTACTACTATTACTCTGACAAAAATTTGTCGGTCTTTTGTGCTACTACGACGATCGATATCGTTCCTCGCAGGTGAAACGCAACTCGTGGAATCCCAACTTTGGGGTGCCACCGCTCCACTGACTGAAACTTCCAAGTGGGGGTGGAAGCCGTCGATGTAGAGTGTCGAGCGTAGGATTTAATGTGGCGTCACGGCTTATGTGCTCACGATTTCGAAGACTCAGTTTTACGGTCTAAGGGCCCAGAAAAGCCTCTGGGCTTAGGGGTAAAGTGAGCATGAGGCTATTGATCGTGGAGGTAAGCATGGCAGAAACTGCTGGCGATTCTCTCGGCTGTTCTTTCAGGGAAAACGGCGACCCCCACATGGAAAGTGCCCGATCCATGCTGCAAGCAGATCGCAGCGAACATGACGGGAATAAGGGTGAGACCTGTCTCTCTTTGGCAACCCGAAGGATCATGAGACTTGGTAAGTCGGTTCGATTTGGGAGGTAGAAATACCTAGTTCGAGCCATCCGAACTATAACCTTGATAGGATTTGGGAATATATTACGTTATACTGAAAATATGGGGATACTATTAGTCGTTTTTCCGACCCTATGTCACTTGCCGCTAATCAAGGGCCTCGAAGTATAAACAGGGGACCAGGGCATCAACCCCAAACTCTGAAGCCCTCAATGACCCCTTGTAAGCCCTAAACACTGAAACCCAGAAACCCCAAGACCCGAACACCCAGAAAGATGTCCGGAGAAACAGCCCTTCAAACCTTGAGCCTCTTGGGTGTTGCAGCTTTTCGGGGGGTCGGACTCGCTGGGCCTCGGTGTCGCCAAGTAATACCTCCGGCTGCGCTACGGCAGCCGAGGGATGGAGAAATGAATTCCTTGTGGCGAAGCCGCAAAGATCTGGGGCTGAGGGCCTGTGGTTTAGGATTCAGGGCCCCCGAGACCCTGCTGAAAAACCCGAACCCTAAACACCGAATCGCTCGACCCGAAGCAGGTTAACAGTCTCGGTTCAAAAAAGCTCACAGAACCATTATTCTTTGCGGCTCCGCAACTGTCTGCCATACACGGCCCGGCAGAGCCCCTGCAGAGAGCTGCAAGATGCACCACCGTAGCATGGATCTTGAACCCCGGAACCCTCGACACCTTCTTGCAGCCAACCCTATGTCCTGAACATCAAGCCTAAACCCTAAACCCTGAAGCCTGAAAGCCTGACCCTAAAGTGCATCCTGCAGGAAGCTCTCTCACAGAAAACTCGCATGGCATCGAAAAAGTCCACCTGAACACGGCGATTGGACTCCAGAGCTCCAGGTTGAGGGGCCTAGGGCCCAGCCTAGCCTAAAAGTTTCAGGGCACAAGTGCTTCGGAGATTTCTGGATTCCTTAATCGGAATCGGGATCTATAATATGTTTTTATGGTTTCCTTATTATGGGTAACTTAAATTAAATCCCTTAACAAGAACCCAGATTTAAGGTGTCGGGGCTTTCGGATCTAGGGATCTTGGGTCCTAGGGCTGAGGCTTCATGGTTTTGGGGCGTGGGGCTCGGGGCTCAAGAAGCCCCATACAAACCAAATGGAAAATCATAAAAGCATACAAGAAACACCCCATGAAACGCTCACAAAAAAATACCAGCCATAAATCCCTTTTAAATCCCAATAGAATCATAAGACCCTATTCTTATTATGAGAGGCACTGCCGACTTTGCTTTCATGCTTCGGCGACCTCTTCGTGTCGACTCCTGGCCCCTCGCAGAAGCCGGGCCCCGCACGAAGTGAGGATCGGCGGGGCAATTTTGCCTCGGGCTTAGGGGTTTGGGTTGAGGGGTTTAGGGGTTTAGGGTTTAGGGTTTAGGGTTAGGGCTTTCATAGAACTTTGCATCGTTTCACATCGGTTTTGTTCAGACGCTCAAGCTGTAGGGTTGTGCCAGGTGCCGGATATCACATCCTGATCGGTTGTACGCCGGTCCTGATAAGAAGTTGATCCTAGGCTTTAAGACTCTGCTAAGACTCTGCAACAGCACGACGGAAACTTGACATCTTCCAGGCAGCGTCGGCGTATGTCTGCGTGTGTGTCTGTATGTGTATGTATAATATGTGTATATGCCTATGTACAAATGTATACATACTGGCATGATACTCTTGCAGGGTCCATGGGCAGTCAGCAAGCAAGGATGCAAGTAGAGCACCTATTCATCGTTCAGCGTTACAGATGTACAGTCTAAAGTTCTAAAGTTTAGTGTTATCCCCACCTGCCGCAAGCAACACATAATTATGCCTTGTAGTTGCTGTAAGACTACACTACAACACGACGCATGTTAAGACACGCTCCAACCTTCAATAATGGCCCTTGCACCCCCAAGACCTGAAGCCCCCATTTCCTAAACCCCTACACCCCTAAACCCCTAAAACCTACAGCCTAGATCCCCAAAGCCTCTGAACCCAACCCCCCCGCAAACCCCCGCCCCCCCCCCCCCCCCACCCAAGCGTTGCTGCCAGTGCCAGCAAGCGGCGCCTGCCATGCCACGTCCGAGCCGAGAACTGCCTCTCCCAAAGGGCCAGAGAGGCCGAAGTCTGAGGTGTCTTGGGAGTTTCCGACTTCCCGAATACTAGGGGTACCTTAGGGTTCCTTTAAAGGGCTTACTAGAAGAGTTCCTTTCAAGGGCTCTAGAAGGGTTTAGAGTTTCTGAATAGTAGGGGTGCCTTATTGTGAGCCCTTAACAAAGGCGTCCCTACTATTTAGGGTATTAGGTTAGGGTCCCCTATGTTCGGAAACCCCCAATTCGGCTTTTAAGGTCTAGGGCTTGGCATCAAGGGTGATGGGGGTAGGCACTCCAAATCCGGCCGCAAAGCAAGCGAAGTCTGAGGGCCTGCAAGGCTCTTGTCTTAATAACTAGAATAGGGTTTTGGGGCCCATTCTGCTATAAGGTGTTTAATGAAAGGGTGTTATAAGGGTCTTTGACAGTGCTAAACGGGTCACAGGCGTTTCAGGGCTCAGGGCTGAGACTGCGCTTCGGGAACTTGACCAAGAGGCCAAAGCCTTGAAGGCAAGTTTACTTGGAAGACGCTTTAACCCTAAACCTTCAGCCCAAAAACCCTTTGAAGAAAGCACAGTCCAAATCCCTTTCACCCCTATCCGCCACCCTAAACCCCAAACCCTAAACCCGAAACCCCAAACCCTGAACCCTAAGAACCCTTCGTTAAACCTTGGAGGCTCTGTTTTGGGGTGTGCGGCATTCCTTTAATTTAGGGCTTGAGGCCTTGGCGGTGCGGGATATGAATCGCAAAGCAACAGTCCCGTTCACCCTTAACCCTAAACCTAAAAGAAAACCTGAAACTCAAATCCGAGAAAGCTACCCCGAAAGCGCCTAGGGCAACATTCGTCTGAGTGCTCGCTCGTAGTACCAAGGGATGTGCTGCACCGACCTGGGGTGGGGGGGCGCAGACTCTCAGCATTCAGGCCTGTGGCCTATGTACTCTCATTGGCTATCTATGTATGGCATCCTAAGTAAATAAATGAGTATATGTATAGATATATATATATATACACACAGATATAAATGTAAATTGATTTATGTATAAACATATATATATACATATACATATACATACATATATATATATACATATACATATACATATACATACGTACATACATATATATATATATATAGACATACCTGCGTCTGTGCATTTTGGAACAGAGCACTGCATGATTGATGCTCTACGATCAGTTCTGCAAGTCCCTCAGCGCTGTCTTTTCATGTCCAGAGTTCTCCGCTGGCCGCGTTGGCCCACCGAGGTCTCGACTTCTTGGCAGCCAGCTCTGTCATTCGCTCCGGCAGATCCTGCTTTAGGACCTTAGCTGCAATCTGCTGCGCTTTGCAAAGGCCTGGCTGCAACTTCCCTTGCTAGGACCCGGGCTCTGTCGATCAAAGCATTTCGCTTCACTGACTTTCTCTGCGCCTGACAAGGGATGGCCCAAAGATGTTAAACAATCGTTCTCAAGCAAGCGTAAAACTCAGGGTCATATAATTCTGACCGGTCCCCAGCCATGGTCTTCGTTGTCGTAACCAATGTCACTACCACCAGCAGCAGTCGCCGTAGGAGTAGGAGTAAGAGTAGAAGAAGAAGTAGGACCGTCGTCGTAACCGTCATCGTCATCATCCTCTCCATCGTCATCACCACCACCACCACCTCGCATCGATATCTGCAATCATCACCCATCACTCAATGCTTCTACCCTCAACAGCTTTCTGATCAAGAGCGGGATCACAGCCATGTCAATCCTCATTTCCTTCTTCTTCTTCTGAGAAAGACGACGAAGCGAAAACATAACAGATAGCGATAGTAGCCTTGACAACGGTTGCAGCACGAGCAGTGGAGCACAGAATGACAGCTCAGGCCCTGAACCCGACACCTCAAACCCAAAATCAAAATCCGACATCCTTGAAACCCCAGAAAGAACTAAACCCAGCGGAAGAAGCCGACCTCGAGCACCATGGAGGCGCCAACCGTTCGGATCAGGGCACTTTGCATGAAAAAGTACTCGGTGTCCTTAGGCGTACAGGTTTAGGGCTTTAGTTTTCAGGGCCTTGAAGGATTTAGGGTTCTATAGGGCTTAGGGCTTAAGTTCACGAAGCTATGAAGCACTATTGGCCATGGAAGGCTTCGTTGAGGTTTTTTTAGGCTTGTCTGAGGGCCTCTTAGGAGCGTCGTAAGGGGTCAATGTATGAGTACCATAGTTGTCATCGCCGTCGTCACAGTAGCAGTAGCAGTAGCAGTGACTAACGGTGACAGTAACAGTACAGTAACTGTTGTCGTCGTCGTCGTTGCGGTGATGGTAGTGGTGGCAGCGGTGCTGGTGGTGCTGGTGGCGGTGGTGGTGGGAGCAGGAGCAGGGAGCCTTGGCAGGAGTAGTCGTCTCCTGTTCTGCCCAAGATGGGTTGATCCAAATCGTCGACAACAACCTGGAGGTCCGAAACCCCAATATGAACTCGAGGGGCTTTGGTGACTCTACACCCTTCACAATCTTGAATCCCAAACCCTCAGTCAAATGAATCCCAAAATAGAAACCTTCTCTTACCCTAGAAGACTCTGTGAAGCCCCATAAAACTCAGCCCGACAAAAACAAGCGTTCAAACCCTCTGCGAACGCCCCCAAAAATTCAGTAACTCAACTCTCAAGAATCCCACCTAGCGGCCGTACACCCTGAACCCCTAAACCTTCAAGACCCTAAACCCTTTCAAAGCCTAAATCCCTAGAGTCTGCTCTCTAGGCCCAGCGGCCCCGAAGTTGTTGTCGCTGCCGGCACTCCGAGGGCTCTCCCTCGGGGGAGGCACCTGGAAAAGGGGCGTTTCGGGTTACCTAGAAGGGGTTGCTGTAAGGGCTACGATAAGGGATACTAGAGGGGTTACGATAAGGGTTATGGTAAGGGCTTACAGAGTTCCATGAAGATTCTTTCTATGGGGTTCTGCAGAGATTTATCACGATTCAGAGTTTATGGGGGTATCGGGCTTTTATGTTCTAGGGTTTAGGTTTAGGGTTAGCGGGTCTGGATATGGGATAGCTTTAAGTAAGGCCACACGGCTTGGGGGGCTGCTGCTGACCATCTACACCACTACTGAACAGCTGGTCCATGCAGGCTTGAGCCTCCCTAGCCCGCAGGGGTTCGCCAGCGGGCATGGCACAGCCTATCCATCATGCTCGAGCACCCAGACGGTTAGCGAAGCATGTAGGGTTTCAGGATGTAAGACAGTCGGGATCAGAACTGCCACAGAGTGAAGGTAAGGGCGATGCAGCGATCAGCATGCTCATGGATGCAAAACCGGATACATAAAACACGACAGTTGTAATTTAGCGATCTTCACCTGTCTCAGAACCATGCGCGCACACCTTTTACGCCACGTGCATGTCCGAAGTTCCAAGCCAAGGTGCCTTGTCTATGAAGCCTCTGGACACCAATTTTCTGGTTGCTCTGAAGAGGCGCAACCTCAGTGCTATGCTGCTGTAACGGTGTTGTGGCTTGGCTAATGCTTCTCGTAACTTTGATGCCTTTGCTGCTCCAGGTGCTTCAGCTCCTGCTACAATCCGAGCAGACTGCCCGTAGTACTAATGATGGTAGTAGTAATAGTATAATAATAATAATATATAGCAATAATAATACTAGTAATAATAACAGTAAGATTAATAATAACAATAATAATAATAACCATAGTAATAGTCGGGCCAAGCTCTCCAGTCTAGGTGGTGATGTTAAACAGAATGCCATCTGCTTCTCGTCAACATCCCAATGCAAACTGAGAACCCTTCTGGTACTTCTAAAGCCGTGCCTGCTTAGGGATGATTTCTAGTGTGGCTTACGAGAAGGAGCACCGGCAGGAGGTAGAGGAGTGGAAGCAGTATTATCGTGGTCGACATGGGTTTTCCAAGTACCCTGCTTTATGGTCACTTTTCTACAGCTACGAACGCTTGGCACGTAGTGATGGTGCTACCACCACAGCAACATAGGGGCCTTGACAGTTAGAACAGCGGCAATAAGAGGATACCGCTAAGAATTATTCAGACGTCTGCCTTATGCCTGTGACTAATGGTAGCCAATGACCAGTGGGTCAACCATTGCTTCTCTTGCTACTAGCACCCAAAACAGTTCCCGTAAACCCGTAAACCTTAAGCCCTAAACCCCAAAAGCCTACACCTCCCAAAACCCTAAATCCCAAATCCTAAAGTTTAGGGTTTAGGGTACCCTAAACCCCAACCCCCCAAATCCCAAATCCTACAGCCCCTAACGCCCTGAACCCAGCGGACCGATCCGGAGCCCCCCGAGGCGGAGGCAAGTCAAAGTGCGTCGACCCACCCCATTGCGAGCAGTTGCCTCAAAGCCAAGAGCTTCGGGGCTTCGGGGGGCCTTCAGGGGTTAAAGTTCAAGGGTTTGGGTTTAGGGGTTAAAGTTTAGGGCTTTAGGGGTTTAGGGGCTAAGGGTTTGGGGAGTTTATGGGTTTAACTGGACCGGAGGCTGGAGGGCAGGGTACTTGAAAATCTTCCTCGCTTGCGGCCAATGACAACAGGGAGGACCGGCCCAGAGCAAGGAAAATCAGGCAGGATCCTGACCACCCTGTAAACCAAGCCATTTGAGCAACGCCTACAAGCTCTTATAGAAAACCTAGAAGAACTAGTATACAATCCCATGAAGCCCTAAACCCTTACAGGAGCCGTGAACGCCCTTATGACCGTCCTGAATGCCCTACACCCTAAATCTAAGCCTCAAACCTAAGCCCTAAGCCCCAAACCCTAAACACTAACCCTAAACCCGAAACCTCCAAACCCTAAAGCCCTAGCTTCTGAGGGCCCGTCTTGCTGCCAGATCTGGCAGCGTGAAGGGCCCTTCAAAGCAGGTGGACATCTTCAAGGCCGCCATCTGCCGAGCAAAAGCGGGCTTCTTAGGGGGGGTTAGGGTGCAAAAGCTGCCACTATACAGCTATACAGGTAGCTAATTAAACTCCGAACCATAAGACTAACGTGCTCTTGCGAGCCCCTCCACGCCGTCAACGGGGAACCACCAAAAGGAAATGTTCCTCGGTTGAGCCAACACCGAAGCCGAAAACCCCGAAACCGCACTCCCCAAAACCCCAACCCTCCGAACACCTAAACCCTAGACCATGCCTGGAAAAGCAGGTGATAGACTTTCGGGCCTGTCTTGCAGGTCAAAGTACTAAACTATGGACTGCGAAGGGATCTTCTTGCAAGAACCTTCAGACCTCAAACCGTGAACCGCAAAACCCCAAACCCCAAAACCCTAAACCCTGAACCTGAAACCTACCCTTCACCCTAAACTCTAACCCCTAAACTCGAGACCCCTACCTCAGTCATGTGCCTTACAAAACCCTACTACTTCTAGACACCCTCGAGAAGCCCTGCAAAACCCTTGTGCCTCGATTGGGTCCAGGGACTCGATGTTACAGACAGTTCCTCCCACCATGGCGGTGTGGTTCCAGGCCTCGGTGTGGGATCTTTGGTTTAGGGTTTTAGGGTAGGGCCAAGGCGTGGACAGGACTTTCAGGCTTAAGGGTTTAGGGTTCTGGGTCATTGAGTGTTGTGGTTTGGCTTTTTGCCGTTGGGATCAGGATTTTGGGGTCTAGGGTTTAGATATTGTCCTCAGGGCTGCGACAATGCCTACTGGGACTTGGGATGGACGAGGAAAGGGCGAGAGAGGACCTGCACATCTTGATCAGCACGGCTATCTGATCACGCCGGAGCCTTAGCAGTGCTGTTTCAGATTTTGATTGCAATTACACTTGCTAGCTCTTGCTCTGTTTTTGATTTTAGCACTGCTGATACGATAAACAGCAGCAACCAAACAGCGAGACCACCGTGGTCAACACCACGACGACCACTTCTGAGACGATCACCACCACCAGTATCATTGCCACCGTTGGCAGCGAGCAAGTTTTTCGCTTCCAAAGCAGGGATGGCAACTTCTTGGCTGATCTTGACGGTCAGTAACTCGGAAATTCTGTGACTTGAAGGCATCAGGCACCATCAGGAAGTATGGAAGGAACTTGGACTACTACCAACTTCCACCTTGCGATCTCCATGACACAGGAACTTCCACACAGAAGCTCCCAGATGGTTTTCACAGGTATACTCCTCACGTGGGGGCTCCAGGATCTTGCCGCGACTTCGAGGCCAAGAATTTAGGGTTCTTCATTCATACAATAGAGTTTGGGGCTTTGCTGCAAGTTAGTATATCAAGACTTTTTTTGACGGGGGGCTACTAATTCTTTAAGCCTCCTGCCCTAAAAGCTAAACCCTGAAACCCTAAACCTTAAACCCGTAAACCACAACCACCCTGGGCCCGGACGGAGATGTCTATTTTTTCGAGCGCCCCGATCAAGGTCGCTGACGTACCAGGCTTCACCTGCGACGGCTGGTGATGGGATTCTGGGGGTGCTGCAAGGCTGCAGAGGACTTTAAGGGCTTAGGGTTTAGGGTTTAGGGCCTAAACGATTACCCATACTATTGTGGGGGCTCTTTAATCATAATAGTATAATATACACCCTATTCTTATTATTAAGGCCCCCATATTAAGGGGGTTTGTAAGGGCACTGGGCTACTGACGACAAGACAAAGGTTTGCACAGGGTCCGAAGTTGAGGCTGGTGCATGTCCCTTCTCTACCCAAACCCACATCTCTAAACCTCACGACCCTCAAACCGAAAATCTAAGCCCATGACCCGCATGAACCCGTAAGATCAAAAAATACCTACAAGCCTGCAAAATGATGCACACGTGCTCACTTAAACTTTAAACGTACAACCCCAAATCCTAGATACCCTCAACCTTAAACCCACAAGCCCTAAACTCTATAATAGAACAGCAACCTTTGACCATAACGAACCCCTGCAGTGGATCCTATAATTTCTAGACCCTATAAAAAGTTGTTGCAGCTCCAAGTCCCGGTCGTCTAGGCCGTCCATATCGCTGTTGAGGCTCGGAAGTGTGCAAAACCCGTGGGTTTCAGCAAATGTTCAAATGTTGCTTCGGGGACGCGTTATCAGCAAGAGCGTCTCGATCCTCGAGAGGGAAGGCGCTTCGAGAAAACGTTCAGTTCGGCGTAGCTTACGAGGGGCCAAAATAGAGCGCTTTGAGCGCCTTACAGCGTGACAAAAACTTTATACATCGTGCAGGATCATCGCATGGCAGACAAATATGATATCAACAAAAATTCCCAACAAACCTTACAATCAGTAGACCCATAGCCCACAAAAACTCTTAGCATGAGTAGTGCACAGAAAGGCCCCTAACCCTAAAAGCCCCTGAAGAGGAGGAAAGCCTCGGCCAAAGACACACTACCCGTTGAAAAAGGATTGCTTCATCGTGCAAGTGATGACGTCCTCAGAAAGCATCCCAAAGGCTGAGGACGCTTTTGCCTAGAACGAAACGAAGTTAAGTATCTTTGAGAGATGTGTAAGATACACAGTCGGACCAACATGGCGCATCCCCTGTACGCTTGCGATAGGAGCAGGTCATCATCTTCGCTGCACCGTCATGACGGGGGCTCTTGCCCTTCGGCTGAAATGGCACTCGGGGACTCTCAAGGAGGGAAAACAAACCAGACCTCACTACCTCCGTCTCCCTCCCCTCCTGTCCCCCACATCCAAAACCCGAACCGGACGTCATCGCTGATCCCCTGCCACCCGCCATCCCCCCCAACGCCACATAAGGAAGTTCGACAGGAGAGCGCAAAACCATCCGTCACCCTAAACCGACATGGGAAGTTCCGACCAAGCATTTCCCCGAATGGCACTAGAACCCGACCTAAACTTCACCTAAACAACCATTAAAGCCCTAGAACCCAAAACACTAGAGCCCTAAACCCTAAAAACCCATGTAGATGTGCCTTGAGGACGTTTTCCTCGCTGAGCTGGTCCAAGGTTTCACGGATGTAGAGCGGGTTGCCCATGGTTACCTGGCTTAGGCGTCACGGCTTTAGGGTACCCGGATTTCGGGGAAATCTCTGAAATTAAGTAGACTACTACACTGTTGCTACAGCGACTCCCGGAATTCCGCTTCGCTGCTGCGGTCGTCATCGACATTCACCGCCACAGCCATCGTCGTCGTTTGCCGTCGTCGGTGTGAACGTGGTGTTCTTCTAGCAGGTCGTCATGGTGGCCAGCGCCGTGAAATTCGTCGCCGCTGTCCCCGCCTCCACCGTAGCTTCCGCCGTCGTCGTCGTTGTGGAAGCATGAAGCAGCAGAAGCCCAGCGGCAGTGGTAGTGGCAGTGACAACAGCTGCAGCAGCATCGCAGCACTCGAGGGCAGCGCAGCAGGTGGCAATAGCTGGAGCAGCATCAGCCACATGAGAAGTAGCAGCAGCTGTGCAATCGCAACTTACCACAATGATGACTTTCCGCATGAGTTCCTGCTTGCTTTAACCTCTGGGGCTCTTCGTCGACTTTATGACGACGCTGCTACACATGATTGGAAACCCCTGATGCTAGGACACCCCGACACAGTCGGGGACACAGACTCAGACCAAGGGTGGGTTTCGGTTTCTCAATTAGGGTTGTTGTGGTTGGTGTCGGCTGGCTTTCTCCCAGCCCTGCCTGTGAAACAAAACGTCTCAGCGGCGGTGGCACGGCTTCCTCTGGGATGCCCAGGTAGTTGGCCATGTACTCAAGGATATGCTCTTCCTGGTTCGAAGGTTTTCGGGTTTATGTTTTATTTGGATCAGGGCTTGGAGCTTGGGTTTCTCCCCGCAGGAGCTTCGGATTCAAAGCTGAGGAGTTGAATGAAAGTCAAGGATGCCTCGTGCAATTGACATCCCCACCATATCGATTTGTGTCACAGTCGTCACATGGAAACCCACATGACCAAGGAAGGGAGGGAGTTTAGAGTCGGAGGAGACCCAAGCTTGCTTCACGGTTTAGGGCTAAGAGGGTCTACTCTGCCAGCCAAGAGTCATTGAGGCCCTTGAGAGTCAGCAAGGTCCCGGCTGCAGCGGCGTCTTTGACACACTGCTGGTCGTACCGTGCCTGCACAAAACTGTCTGCTGAAACCTTCATGTTACCAGGACTCGAGAAGTACCTCACGATGACTTCAGCGCTGGTTGCAGTTGCTGCAGTTGCTGCAGCTCTTGTACTTCCTGCACCCTAAGCCCCAACCAGACCCAAATTATCAACCCTAAAGCCCCAGTCAGTCTCAATCCTAAAGAATAACCTAAACTCCCCAAACTCCTAAACTTCTTAAAGTCCAAAAAACTCCCCAAATTCCCTAAACTCCATAAAAACCCTAAACTCCCTAAACCCCCTAAAGTCCTTAAAATCCCCAACCACTGATCCAAACACGCACGTAAAGAAAATGGCGCCTCTCGTACAAGCACCAGGCCGCTGATCGACCTCTCCTGCGGCAAACTGAGCTGCTTGAAGACTTCCTTTAAGGGTTCCTGCAAAGCCAACTACATAAGGCTACTGTAAGGGGTACTACAATGAGTACGACAACGGCTGCTATGAAGGGGTGCTATAAGGGTTACTGTGAGGGGTAGAATAACGGGCACTGTGAGGGATAGCATCACAAGGGTAGACAATAGAGGTTCTAACAGCGGATGGGTTTTACGGGTTCGAAAAACAAAAGGGTTCTATAAGGGCTTTTATGCAGGGTGCTATGGCGGTTGACCACAGGGGCCTCGATAGTATGAGTAGGTTTTAACGGTCCATTATAGTATCGATATGGAACCCTCAGAAATAGCACCGGTAAATAACTAAGCTTGTCTGTTTGCGTCCAGAGGTTGGGATGTTTAGGGCTTGACATGGGGTTTAGGGGAGTGGCTGCGGGTTTTGGGGTTTAGGTTCGGCATGCACCAGAATTCCCACAGCATAGAAGTACTTGGGGTCAAGCAGGATTTGGCTCTGCAACATTAGCCCTGCAAATCCCTCAACCCTATGCCCTAAATCCAGACCCTATATACCCTACGCACTAGCAGTTGGCATAAAGCCTTCGCAATGAGGATGCTGAGTTCGGAGGTAAATCTCCAGAAGATGGCCTCGGCGATGGAGGTTTTGGGAGATTTTGGGGCTTTTTATGGTTGTGGGTTTAGGGTTAACGACGTAGGATTTCAAGTTTAGGGATTGGAGGAGTCATCACTGCCCCACCACCACCTACATTTCCGCAGCCCCGGGTTGTCTCCTGTGCATCACAACCACCTTAAGCCCCAAACATCAACCCTAAACCTCTAATAAAAAGTCAACCCCAAGAAGCACCTTAAAACACAAACTGTCAAGCCTCGTACACCCCTATCAGGCAACATGAACGCCCTTAGAGAGCAGTTGCAAGGCTTTAAGCCTTACGGGATATTGTTATTATACATGCTGTCTACCTTATGCTATACTATGTTATATTATGTGGTACCTTATCATGGTATATCATACTATACTATATTACATCATGTCATATTATGTTATGTTCTGTTTTTGTATAATATGCTATACTATACTATGCTCTACTACCTGGGCAGCAGACCAAGTCATCCTTGGCAGTTTTCTCGAAGAGGCTCGTCCCCTGAAGTCAGGATGAACGCTTCCATCGCTGCGTGACATAGATCTGGGATTTAGGGTTACTGTAAAGGCGACTATACGGACTACTATTCGGGTTTAGCGTTTAAGGTAGGGTTTTGGAGCTTCCAGGGTTCATGGTTCAGGCCTCAGCCCCGAGACGCACTCAAAGCGCGCTGGCTTCACTCGGGGCCAACACCCTAACTCTAACCCCAAACCCTAAAACCTACACCTTATACCTCAAACCCTAGCATTACAATCTCCCAGAGCGCCCCGGCCTGCTCGAACTGCAGAACCACCAGAATTCCTTTTGGAAGTGGTCGCTTTGGTTTAGGTTTTAAACTTTGACAGATTACTAATTGCAAAAGGATCTTAATACATCTTTAGCACAGAGTCGAGGGTTTAGGGTTAAGGTTGAGGGTTTAGAAGTCTCAACAGAACTGAAAAGGCCTCAACCACAAACCCCAAAGAAGCCTAAGAAGCCTAACCCTAAACCATAATAGGGAGCCAGAAGAGCCCGTATACAACCTCTAAACCTTCGACATGTTAACGTCCCTGTAGAGCCCTTACAGAACCCTAAGCCTCAAACCACATCCGAAAAGGCTAAGCCACAAAGAACTCTAAATCCTAAAACCTACGCAAGCCCTGCAAATCTCCCTGGCGTCCCCTAAACCCAATACTTGACCTCTAAATCCTTTACTTGGCTGCAGTAGAACCCTGCAAGCAGCCCTATAGCAAACCCCAGACAAACCTCAGAACCGAGAGGTTCGCGGCTCCGGCTCTAGGATTGAAAGAAGAGTGTAAATAGGGTTCTGACAAAAAGTTTCCAAGAGGTCTCGTCATTTAGGCTTTTGGCTAGTTCGTTTAACCGAAGTTTCTGACAGGTAGGGGGTTGGCGAATGGGGTTTGATGGGCTATTCATAGGGGTTGTATACGGACTTGGAGCTTGAGGCTTCGGGCCTTCGGGCGGAGGCTCCAGCTGGGAATAATCAAAGCTCTCCATTTGTTTAAACCTCCAGTGGAGGGGCAACCCTGAGACGTCCTGACTTGTTCTTGAGTCCAGCAAGAAGGGAGATGATCACCTGTCCACAACGGTTTAGGCTGTAGGACTTGAGGATGGGGGTTCAAGGGACAGGGTTCACGAGCTATGGGTCTCGAATCAAAGAGTGTGCGGCACCTTACCCTCAGCAAACACTTCATATTTTTGGTGTGGCTGCGAGAAATACTCCTTTGGCTGCCATGAGCGCAACCATCAAAGGTAGGCTTGTGAGTGTATGCCCTGTAGCTGCCTCAGTAGCTATCAGCGTCACCACTCCGCCAACCTGTCTTCACTCCTACTCCTACTCCTACTCATCCGATCAGAACCACCACCAGAAGCAGAACCACCCCAAAAAACTCACACAATCCCATGTTACATCTTCCGATAAGGGCCTCCTATAAAGAGGCCTCAGTCCCAAAACCCTAAAACCCTAAACCCCCTGTAAAGAGCCCCTGTGGCGTTGCAGTCGCCTTCAGGGCGACCTCGAGTGTGGCGGCAGTATCTTCCAGCGTCTCGTGGGCCAAAAGCCGCTTCAGCTGGTCGATGCTGCTGGCCTGAAAACGTTTAGAAGCTGTGTAAGGTTTGTAGGGTTTACCAGGGTTGAGGGCTTTGGGTTTGAGCTTTAGAGAGAGAGAGAGAGAGAGAGAGAGAGAGCGAGAGGGAGAGGGAGAGGGAGCGGGAGCGGGAGCGGGAGCGGGAGCGGGAGCGGGAGCGGGAGCGGGAGCGGGAGCGGGAGCGGGAGCGGGAGCGGGAGCGGGAGAGGGAGAGGGAGAGGGAGAGGGAGAGCTCGAGGGAGAGCTCGAGGGAGAGGGAGCTCGAGGGAGAGGGAGCTCGAGGGAGAGGGAGCTCGAGGGAGAGGGAGCTCGAGGGAGAGGGAGAGGGAGAGGGAGAGGGAGAGGGAGAGGGAGCTCGAGGGAGAGGGAGCTCGAGGGAGAGGGAGCTCGAGGGAGAGGGAGAGGGAGAGGGAGAGGGAGAGGGAGAGGGAGAAGGAAGGCATCCCCCGACGGAGGGGATGGGCACCCACGTTGTCTCCGCCCCCGAAGGGGTTAAGACGCAAGTGGGGCACGGAGCTCCGAAAACGTCATGGCCCCGTGCAGGGCAGGCAAGGAAGCAAAGCATGCAGTGGAATCGAGTCTTATGGAAGTCTTCTGGCAGAAATGACAATTGCCAATATCTCGGGGGCGTACACAGATCTGAAGAGAACCCGGAGGAGAGTTCCGGAACTGTTTTCCGAGGAGTGCGCAGGTCCGTCAGGTCACTAGGTGAACGGCTGCGACAGCCGACCGGCACCAGCGCGCAACAAGTCGTCGCAGTCGTTGGGGCTCGGTCTCACCATTCCTCGCGCTTCTGGAGGACAAGGCAAAGGGGACTTGGCCCATTTGGCGAGATGTCTCCCAGACGCAGAGCCTCCTGAAGAATGAAACCTTCCCAGGCCACCTCATACATCTCTTTCTCCAAAGTCTCCGGCAAATACCGCTCCAGCAAGGTTTTGATGGTGATGTCCGCCGGCAACCGCAATGTCGCTGGCAGCGCCTGTGGGCGCCGGGCTTTCGTTTTCTGCAGGTGAAGAAGTGCCAGCCTTGCTGCATCCTGTTCCGCGTCTTTCTTCCGGCCGAATGCAGCTCCTGTAAAGCTCCCAACGGCCCAGCCCTCCACGTTAAATTGAAGCGTAGCAGTGAAGCCGCACTTGCTCAGCGAGTACGAGGAGGACCAGTGAAATTCCTCCTCCTCCAGCGGCCGCCGCACTTCCTTCGACAGGAACTCCAGGAGCCGGCCCTTCGCGTTGGACATGTTGCGTAAGGCTTCCGGAGCCTCTACTAGAGAGGACGACTCGGACTCGGCTGCCTCGCCTGGAAAGGCGCCCAGTGCACCCTGTTCGCAAAGCTCCACGTCCATCCAATGCCTTCGCCGTCGTATCTGTTGAGGTTCACTGTCAGAGCTGACCTTCGGAGCCGCGATTCGAACGTTGTCGGGGCCCTGTAGCTCCAGGTAGTTTAGTGCCTGCAATGCAGCGGAATGCTTTGCCGTTTGCTTCAGTCGAAAGGAATCACCCGCAAATTCCATCGGAGGATCCAGTGCGTCTAAACAAACGATTGCCACAAAGTTTCCCACGTTGGAGGGCCGAGGCTTGTAGCGGTACCGCGGCTCGTTTTTCGCAAGGCTCCGCCCCAGCAGCTTTGCATAGCTACGCTCCAAGTCGCCGATGCAATCGCCCGCGCCTTCCATGTCCTTCTCTTCCACCAATCTGTCCTTCTTGTCTTCACTCTCCAGCTCGCCGCCGACACCGACCTCGTCAACCCCAAGACCTTCATGCTTTGCGGAGTTGGCGGCCCTGTTCAGCTCTTCCAGTCTCAGGAGTTCCTCGTTGTCGAGAAGGCGGTTCTTCTGCGCATAAAGCATCGCCACGGACAAGTGCTCGAAATTGGTCCGGAAATTGCGGTTCAAGTTGAAGAGCTCCTCGATCTGCCGTTTAACGAGATCCAGTCGTTTCTGGAGGTCATCGGGAATCCCTGTGTCTCTGGGAGTCTCTGAGCTTCCCATGGCTCGGAATGCTTCTGCTTCTGCACCTTTACCGCTACACCAGCGGGATGGGGATTTAGGACTTGGGGCTTCGGGTGTAGAGTCGGTGTCCCTGTGTCCCTGTTCAGGTAAAGCACATTTCCAATAGAAACACTGCGAAACATGAAGCAAATATTTACTCAGGCCTAGGCTCATGCTGCCAGCCTCTGCAAACAAACCGCCGAGTCCTCATCCCTCACAAAACCCTCAACCGCTGCCTAAACCCTGCAGTCCGAAACCCTAAACTCCTCTACCCTAAAAATCTTCAGGTCTCGTGGAGCTCCGTTCTGATGCCCTTGGGTTCCGGCATACTGCGCCGGCATCAGCTTCTCGAGAGCCTGGCATGAAAAGTTCCGGGGCCTTGTGTGGTTCTCTGCTCATGGCTAAGGGCTTAGGGCTCAGGGCTTGGGGTCTCTAGGCTTTAGGGCTTCAGGGTTAGAGGGCTGAGGGCTTGGGGCTTGGGGTCTCCACGTTCGCGTAAAAGATGCATGCTGTGCATCAACGCTACTGCAGCGCAGACGAAGCACGATGTATGGCGAGACACCGGAGCACCACGTGAAAGCATGTGGTGCACCATGAGGAACCCTGCACACACTAAACCCCTTTTGGCCGTAAACCGCTAAAACCGCATCCCCTAAACCCTGAACCTTAACCCTCGAGGCCAAAGCCCTACACCCCTTGACCCCCAAACTCAAGCTCCCTGTGCATCCCAACCCCGCAACCCAGAGCGGTCAATGCCTGCGCATCGTCGGCCGGGGTGGCCGAGTTTGATGTGCGATAGACCCCCACCTGAGATCAGCCATGGAACTGGCACATAATCTTGTACTTGTTGACTCATGCACTGGATGTGTTCAATATGTTTGCGTATACTATTTTGTTTGGACACACGACCTGCTACAGTACATGTCTATAGCTTTCTACGTATACCTATATGTCTATGTCTATGTGCGTGTATGTATTACGTACACATCTGTGTATGTGCATGTGTGTATATTATATACATGTGCATATATATATATATACATACATACACACATATGCAAATGTATAGGTATAGGTACAGGTATATGTAGAAGTATACGAAACGCAGATGTGTGTATATATGTATGTCTGTGTATGTATGCATGCATGCATGCATGTGTGCATGTGTGCATATCTACATGTGTGTGTGTGTGTCCACGTGTTTTGATGTATGTATGTATGTATGTATGTCTGCATGTATGTGTATATATCATGTGTGCGTGCGTGCACATATGACGTGTCACTATGCATCCACGTAATGTGTTTATACCATTTCATCTCGGGTAGACACTGAAAATGCATAAATATGTTTTGAGCCCTGAAGCGATGTGTAATGGTGAGGTTCCCTACGTCGATACTTCTACTACCATATACCCCAACCATGAAAGCCCTGTAAAACCCTACAGTGCAGAAACTAGCTTCAAATAAACCTGACACCCCTTACTAAAAACTGTAAACCCTAAACCCTAAATTTCTAACCCGTAAACACTGGGCCCTTCGCCAAACTCCGAATCAACTCCACGGCCATGCGGGTCGACTCCCCCGGCCTCGCAGTCGCTCCAGGAAGCGATCAATACGAAGCTTCAAATGCTCTATAATAATATATATATGTATATGTACTATTGCCATTATTACCATTATATCTATATATATATACATACACATATCCATCGAGAGATTTCGACAAGACCCCCGGGAATGTAAAGGGCTGAGGCTAAGGCTTTACGACGAAGGGTTTAAGCGTTGTTAGTTCTCTGGAGCCTCATTTGCAGCGGCTCTTTTCAATACGAAAGTAAACATAGACTGAGAGACAGAGAGAGAGAGAGAGAGGGGGAGAGGGAGAGGGAGAGGGAGAGGGAGAGGGATCAAGAGACTCAAGTACCCTTACATAATCAGAAGGTCCTCATGAAGGATTGCTGCTCTACGTCAAGATAATGATGTCTTACTTGATGGCTTTGGGACCGTCTGGCCTTGCAGAAAGAGCACAAGAGATGACGGGGATTCTGTAAACGATGCTCTTCGTTTTGAGATCCTCTGGATTAGACTTTAAGTCAAATTGAAACCCGTAAAAGGCCCCTTGTAAAGCAAGAAAAGACCGGTGTTCTAAGAGAAGTGTCCCAAAAGAGTGCGTGAGCAAAATTGCCAGTGCCTGGGGCCCATCGAGCCGAAGACGGGCAGCGTCTGAAACCTGGGCCCAATCGAAGGGAACTCTTTTCAGCATTCATGCATACATACATACATACATACATACATATATATATACACATATTTATTTATTTATACATATATATATACACATAATAACATGTATACATATATATATATATATGTATATACACAAACACATTATTATAGATGATGCAGTAGGGTGATAGGGTTTAAGAGGATGTAGGCTTGAGGCCTGGGAGGAAGCTGATAGCGTAAAGGGTAGCAAGGTTTCGGGTCTGATGAGGCTTGGGGCTCGGGGTTTAGGCTTTGGGCTTAGGGGCTTAGGGTGGATGAACAGCACCAGGGATTTGCTCCTCCAGGCCAAGAGACTGCAACGCGCAATGAGTGGCGATGTGCTCCGCCAGCTCGATTTTCCCCAAACCTGAGAAGCGGCCAATGGAGGGTCCGCGGTCGCTTCTGGGGTTCAGACTTGGGATTGTAGTATACTTAAAGGCTTCCAATCACCGCTGTGGGCAAAAACCATAAAAGCACAAGACCCCGAAAAAACGAAGCATCCTGAAAACAATGGAACCATCAACAAGGATTGATGTTATGACCATTTGCTTGTCGTATGACGAACTAACTCATTGTTGATAGCAATGTTGTTATAGCTGCTCATACATGGGAATGCATGTACTTTGACCGGTAAGAATGGTTCAACAGCAACTGCCATTCCTGTTTCCGGCCTCCAACACTGCTTGATGCTGGACCAGACTGCGAAGACGAAGGCCATGACGACGAAGACGACAGTAGCGGTGGCGGCGCTTGACGACTGTGACTGCGAATACGACTGCTGGCACCACTACAACTACGACAAACATCCGACTGCTAGAAGGTTAACAGCAGCGATTACAGCTGCAACGACGACTAGGTCGATGACAACTAGTATACACCGCTCTCACTCCTGGTCCTGCTCCTTCTCTTCCTCCATTCTACATTAAAAAACATAAATTATCAAGACCCTATAGAACCTGCTCCAAATCCTATTCCCACTGCGTCCGATCCTTCTAAAACTAGCACCAGCACTGCACCCACCACCACCACCACTACCCCAACTACTACTGCCGCTGCTGTTGCTGCTACTCCTGCTGCTGCTCCTACAGTGCTGCTACTCCACCTCTGCTGCTGCGGCTACTATGACTTTGGAGACAACAGTTTCCAATAAGTTGCTTCAACGCGTCGCTAAGGTCGGCATCCTAAAACAAAGGCAGCAAAAGGTCGATACATGGGTAAGTTAAGCACTCCCGAGGACACGACCGTTCGCACCTTCGATGACGACCAAACCTCCCTCGGCGAAGGGGCTGTTTGCCGGAGCCTGCACGCCAGAGCGTAGCTGTAGGATTTAAGGTTTCAGGGCATGGGGATCTAGGTCCTCATGGCCCTGCGCTTCAGTTTCAGGGCTTACATGCTTGGGTTGCGATGCAGTGCTTCAAGGGCGGTTGGGAGGGGAAAACCCAAGGTGTGGCAAAGCGCCGAAGCCCGGGATTGAAGAGTTGGGGTTTAGAGAAACCTTAGAAAGCCTCCATATGTGCATCTGTACAAGCCAAACTCAAAATTCAAAAATCCTATTAACCCTAAAAAACCCTCATGAAACCCTACTTAAAATCCTAAACGGCCTAGCTTCTGACCAGCAGCTCCGCCTTCATGCGAGGGGTGGGCGTGGAGGCCCCGACAACTTGGTCCGGTGCGTGCAAGGCCTCACAGGTTAGGGCAGTATAAGCTTTATCGGAGGTTTCTAAAGTTGTCCACACAGTAAAGGTTCGGTTTGGGATTTTACAGCTTTGTATAGGGGCTTAGAGTTGCTTTTTCTCACGGTTTGGTTTTGATAAGGGGTTGTAAGGGTTTGTATGTTTCTTAAGTAAGACTTTTGACAGGTGGGTTTAGGGTATGGTATGTGGAATGCGGTTTTAGGTCGTATTGTTTTGGAGCTAAAGGCTTTCAGTTCCCGGGTTTAGGCTTTGGGGCTTGAGGGTTTCGCTTGGGTTGTAAGGTTTGGGTTTAGGGTTTGGGGTTGAGGATTTAGGGTTCAGGGTTTAGACGGGTTTAGGGTTTGGGGGGGCCTTGTGCATGGTTCTTCTCGCATCTGTCCTTGCAGCTATTGCTGGGGTCGATGCCGATATGACTATGACTGCTAAGATGATCAGCACTAGCACGACTACTATCCTCACTACCACCTTTTGGGCATACCTCGCTGTAATCATAACATCTCATATTCCTCGGACTAAGCCGCAAATTTGACTGCGACGGCTATTATCACTATTGCTACATCACCATGTGCTTAGTATCACTACTTGCGGCGTTGGTGCTGTAACGCTCATGGTCTCTTTGCTTGCTGTCAATAGTCTTGTTCTTGGCGGTATTGGCACTGGTAGAGTCACTCCGCGGATCTTTGACACCTTGCCAACTGATGATGCTGCCTGCAACTCATGTCACATCGCCGTGATGCGAAGACTTACCCGACGCCCAGCAGCAGCGGCAATAGCGCTCCAACACAAGCATGCCAGTCGAACGATTGTGCCTCGTGAGGTATTCACTCGGCACGCCCTGAACCCCCAAACCCTTAAACTCCAAACCCTGAAGCCCTAGACCCCTAAGCAAGAAAACCCTTGAGAGCGGTCCGGCCCATGCCCCAACGCCTTGCTTTTAGGGTTTAGGGTTTCAATGCCCCAGTGCCTTGCTGAAAGGGCTTCCCAGCATCTCTGCGACTTTCATATTCGGCGGCCACTTCTGTATGGAGCAGAGGCTCTGCACCTCGGCCCAGGGCTTAAAGGAAGGGCTGGCCCAGGCCTTAGGGTTTAGGGCCTTTAGGGTTTAGGGCCTTTAGGGCCTTTAGGGCCTTTAGGGCCTTTAGGGCCTTTAGGGCCTTTAGGGTGTTAGGGTTTAGGAGGGCTTAGGTGCTTGGGTTCACACACGATGAGAACAAGGAGAGAATGATAACTGAAAACAAGAAAGCACTGACAATGGTGTAAAAATGGCAACTAGAGTGACTCATGCGGACAATATTAGCCTTGAGCATAGACATGATCATAAACGGATCAAGAACACCTAATAATTCAAGAACAACACCCAGAAAACAGCATGTAAACAAGCGAGAAGTAGGTATATAGACGTACATATTATGAACTTTATCAAAAGGACGAAACGTCAAGGGGGAAAGGAATAAGCCATGGGGGCCTTGAATTTTGCAGCAAGCCCTACAGGAACCCTTAAGATAACTCTCCCAGCAACCCCTGTTTTGACCGGTCAACATTTCGACAGAAAACGAAAGCCCTAAAGCTCTGGAAACCCTGCAGTAGCCGCAAAAAGCCTCATAAACCCGGTAAACCCAAGACACTGCTAAGACTCCTAAACCCTAAACCCTACTTAACCGAAAACGAAGCATTCAAACCAACACCAAAACCATGAGAAATCCCCCCACCCCCACCTGCAAAATGAAAAGGGTGAGCCTTACGGTTGATGGACAAAATCCTGCACTACCCACTATAAGGAATATACCATAATTCCCATAGTTTAGGGTCCTTAGGGTCATGCAGGATTTTGTCCATCAACAGTATTATAATTATAGCATAATGGGCCCCAAAACCCTAATCCGGGAGCCTTGAGCTTCGAGGTGGCCATGGCATCCTTGGAGTTCAGCGTGGAGCCGTCCAGGAGGTTGTCCTTTTCTCTGGAGGGCTTTTAGGGTTTAGAGTTTAGGGTTGAGGGTTTGGGGTTTTTAGGGTTTAGGGTTAGGGTTTAGGGTTTAGGGTTGAGGGCTTAGGGCTTTTAGGGTTTAGGGTTTAGGGCCTAGAGGGTTTAGGGTTTTTAGGGTTTAGGGTTTAGGGCCTAGAGGGTTTAGGGTTTAGGGCCTAGAGGGTTTAGAGTTTTTAGGGTTTAAGGGTTCTTAGTATTAAGGATTTGGGAAGTTAGGGGTTGGTTCAAGTTCAGGGTTTCTTGGGGTTTGGGGCTTAGGGCTTTCGAGGGTTTAGGGCGTAGGGTTTTAATGCTGCTTTCTATGAGATGCTGCATATGAAAGGGATTGCTAGGCTTGTTGAGAGGGCTTAGAAGTAAGTAGGGTTCTGGAATAGGGCTCCCTGAGGGTTCTACAAGGCGGGCGCCTCCATAGCTAGAAGAAGGTTCCTTTGAGTTCTCGAGGGTTCCATAGTTTTGTGATATGTTTGGGTGGTGTGTCGGGTTTTGGACTCTCTAGGGCTGTGTAGAGGCTTTGTAAAGGGGGCCTACGAGGGTTTGACGGTGGGTTAAGGTTTGCGGCTTGGGGTGAAGAGTTTGGGCTTCTGGCTTTGCGCTTGTGGGGTTTACCGATTAGGGGCTTTTCAAGGAGTGAAGCCTGGGTTGAAGGTGCTGTTTGTGACGAAGGGGGTTTAAGCGTTTTGGGTTTCCTTACAGGCTCCAGGTTTATTGTTTAAGCGCTTAGGGTTGAGGGTTTGTGATTTTAAGGTCTCAAGGTCCCTAGTTTAGGGGTACTCGGAGGGGTTCTTCCTTGTGGAGGGAGGGAGGGAGGGAGGGAGGAAACTGGAAGGACAAGCGTTCGCAGGCAGACTCTGTTGAGGGTGCGGCATACCAGGGAAACCGGATCTTCCGATCCGCGGTGATACCTCGCAAGGCTACCCAGTGGCGTTCCGAGGCACAACGCTTCCCTGAGCCGTGGCCGTGTGTTTGAGATGCAGTAGTAAGTGCGGCACCCACTGCCATCGCTGCCTGCAGGGTAAACAGTAAACAGAAAATCAATATTGCATAATCCTTCAAAAGGAATTGTTGCTTAGGGTGCTTGGGCTTGAGGTGCTGCAAGCATTTGCCCATCAGCAATATCAGCAGTCTTCCACGGATGGATCTCCCCTGCCTCCCGCAGAGTCGGCTGAAAGATTGAGATCGGATTCGTCTTTCCTTTCACCTGGGGGATGCTGGCGGGGCAAGAAGCTCCGTCAGCTCCAACAGAAGCTCACCCCTAAACCCTAAAGGCCCTAAACGCCCCAAACCCTGAAGCTTCCTCGAAAAAGCTGAAAAGCCTCCACAAACCCTCAGGCCTTGATGGGCGCCAGGGGCTTGAAGTCAATCTCACCTGCCCGGCGAAGAAAGGAGCTGAGCTTTTAGGGTTTCGGGATTTGCTTCGAGTTTCGTGGTTTTAGGGACTAGGACGCTTTTAAAGGGGCCTTTTGTCGTCCGGGGTTTAGGGTTCGGGGATTAGGGCTTCGATTGCCCAAGAAAAGAGCGCCTGTCGAGTGTCTGCTGGTCTCTTCATCTGTCAGAACTCCCAAAGGCGGAGCATTGGCCTGCCACGGAAGGCTTGGCTTAGGGTTAAGAGGGGCCTCAGATCCTCTTCATCGAGCACGGACAGCATATCAAGACGCCAAACGTGGCGGGAATGCCATCAACCGTGCTGATAAGTTCACGCAGTCGCCAAGAACCTGGCACTCAACATTTAATCTTAAGAGAACATAATACAAACAACCACACCGTTCTCGGAGGAATGCGGTGGTCCGACGGTCTGAAAAAGTCCGGGGAGCTGTGTACTCCATGCGCTTGGCGCTTCCACAGACCTCAGCTGTGGACAGGCTGCTGTGGCAGTGCCAAGAAGCCCCTACCGGGACCTACTAGAACCTAATTTTTGGAAAGGCCCTATGAATTTTAGTTCGACTAAGGTTTATATTCGGACTCTACACAACAACAGGTTCCAGTCGGTGATGGTGAACCAGAAAACCGGCTGGGCCTCCCACTCCACAGTAACTTCGGCCAGTTGTGACACCGAACCGCCCCACGAGCTCCAATCTCTTGAAGACCTGCGGCTTGGTTTACGGTTTAGGGTTTGGGGTTTAGGGTTTAGGGTTTAGGTAGGGTTTAGGGTTTAGGGTTGCGGATTCAGGTGTAGGCACTAGGCTTGAAGGATTTGGGTGCAGGCCTTTGGGTCTACGGCTTAAGAACCCAAAGGGCCCCACATCCTAAAGCCACCCCAACCCTGGCCCCTTCAAAACAAAAATAAAAGCCCTGAAAACTGCAAATTGTGAAAACCATAAAAACAAGAAGCTTGCTCCCTTTACAAAAAGAAGAGGAGGCTCCAAAAAATTCCGCCTGGACCAGCTCCATGCTGGCGAGAACAGCCCTTGCAGGGTCATCTGGGTGCACCAGGGGCGGCAAGCCAAAGACCAGGAGGAAGAGCCTTGAGAAAACATGCAAGCAAATACTTTCATTTATGTGTATATATATATATATGCACATCCATCCATCCATCCGTCCGTCCGTCCGGCCGTCCGTCCGTCCGTCCGTTCGTCCGTCCATCCATCCATCCATCCATCCATACATGCAATCTTGCATACACATGCATATACTTATTTCTTTGTTTATGTATAGGTGGAGATAGATAAGTATACATATTTTTGTGTGCGTGTGTATGTGATTATATATATATATAATATTATATATATATACATATATATATTATATCAGAGACAGCGAAAACTCTAGGGCGCTGGGGTTGGACTTTTTGGCACTTGTGGACTCTTTGGGGTTTTAGGCTTAGGATCCTGAAGAGCATAATGCAGGCTGCTGAGCACAAATGCTGGGGCCGCTGCATGCCTTTGTCATCAATTAAGAACTTGTTCAGAGTTCCCTCGTGCGCGTAGCATACCTTCTGCACCTCGGAAGCGCACTACAAGCAGCTTGCAAAGTACCAAACCTCCAAGTAATGGGCCCAGCACCACGGACCTTCCAAATCATCCCAAAATACAATCCGAAGCGGACCGCCATGAACCAGAGAGAGCGGTCGGACTTGGATTCTGGGTGGGAATGTTCCCGGAGCGGAGGCTCCTTGCACCTAGCGGACCCGGACATCGAGACCTGTTCATGCCCTGGGGAGTGCTTGGAATTAGATCGCGCTTGAGCAAAGTCCGTTCGTTTAGAGCACACTAGAAGGTGCCGTTTAACACGGTCATGTGTCTTCCTTGGCTGCGGCTGCAGGGTCAATGGATCCCAGGAATGTAAATTGAGGCCAGGCGGAACTACAACGAAACCCGAGGTTGCAAACCACAAGCACCCGAAAACCCAAAGCCCTCTGTGGCGAGGGAACGATTTCCCAAACCCCACAACCACAAAAGGAGCTGGGGGAGCTGCAGTCACTCTCCAAACCGAAATTCATGTACTGAAGCCCTGGACCATGAAATAGCCCCCGAAACCCTAAACCCCAAACCCTTAACCCTCAACCTTAAACCCTCAACCCTAAACCCTCAACCCCAAACCCTAAACCCTAAACCCTCAAGAGCAGGATAAATAGAAATTGTGTGAGTTTCGCTTCGTATTGCATTTTCATTCGTCTCGAATTTTCCCTAAAACTTGCGTGAGGAGTGCCCAGCCAAGCCCAGCGGCAGCCCAGCCCAGCCCAGCCCAGCCAAAAAGCAGAAGCAAAAAGCAAAACCCGCCAGCCGTCCCCAAGATTCCAAAATCAAATTCCAAAGCAAAAAGAAAAACCGCCCATCCCAGCCCAGCCCAGCCAAAAACCAGCCCTCCCCCAGATTCAAAAATCAAATTGCAAAAGCAAAAGCAAAACCCCCCAAAACCCGGCAAAACCCCCCAAAACTCCGGACCCAAACCCTATACAATTTCTATAAACCCAAGCCTCCAAACCATTAACACCGAAAGTGAGATGAGCTCAGGGAGCTTCAGCGAGAAGCCCCCAAAACCCTAAAGGCCCTCAGAACAAAAAGAGCTCCCTAAACCTTCAACCCCGTATATTAACCCTTAACCCTGAAAGATCCGTTCAAGGAACCCTAACCCCTACAGAGAGCTCAGGGGTCCACGGATGACATCAGCTCCTGCGCCTGGCTAGGGCCGTTCGACGACATGACCTTGCAGTGGGCTTACAGTATATGCTATATACGATCTACTGTATACTATGCACTATGTACTATGTACTGTGTCCCATATACTATATACGATATACTATCTACTCTATGCATATATATATATATATACACATGTATATATACATATACAGATTATGCAATATACAGTACACATTACATAATGTCTAATATGTAATATGTAGTTTGGGTCTGCGGCTTTGGGGATCTCATTCAAGTTCAGGGTTTTTTTAAGGGCATTACAGCCCCTTCGTGCGGGGGGGCTTCAGGTTTTGGGCCTAGTGTTTGGGAGGCTTTATGGATGGGCGTTTGTTGGGGATGAAACGGTTTTCATAAGCCCTTCAAAGGGGCTTTGGCACATTGCAGAGTTTGTTGACGGCGTGGGTGGGTTTTCGGTTCGGGATTAAGGCATGAGGGTTGACAGTGAAGGCTGTAGGGTTTAGAGGTGTAGGTCTTCTGTCGTAAAGACTTAGGGTTTAGGGACTTCAAACGTAGAGCTGCAGAGGCGCTGCTTCTGCCTGTGGGCTTCCAGGTGCTTGGAAACCCGAAACCTAGACCTACACACAAAGCCTCCAAACCCAAAACTAGGGCTGAGCAGGCTCAGGGCTTAGGATGCAAAATCTCAGGAGTCGAATCACGGAACTGCCGGTTCTTGTGATTCAGAAAACCTTCACTCGGGCCGCCTTTGTTCGTTGTGGTTGGCATGGGGACTTCCTGGTTTTTTTGTCATTTAGCATACCTAAAAAGCCAGGCAGCCATGGGAGTGGCAAGTGCAGGTCCCGATAGGGTGTGCGGTTTAAGGTTCATTTTGATGGCTTCTGCTCCTCCAGACTGTGTTAAAGGCCTTTCATTTAGAACCCTGGATCAATCATTCAGCCAGCGACGTCTAAGCCAGAACCGTTGATGAAGATAACGGAGATGTTGCCTGAGCCGCTGCATCACAACGACACGCTCGAGCTTGTAGCATGACATCCAGCTTCAACTGCTGGACTTTTGAGCCTAACTTGCAGCACAGCCTGTAGCAGTGTCTGGAACCGGGAACATGGGAAGGGTGAATTCGTCAGTCCCTCCACAAATGCTCTCCTCTCAGCCGGGTCACGCATCTCGTTGACGTACTGAAGGGTGCCGCACTCGATCTGCTTGAAGACGGCAGACGGGATGTACCGCCTGGTTTGAGCTAAACATTTCAGGTTTAGTGGTGTAGAGGCTTAGGGTTCAGTAAGGTTGTGGTTTAGGTTCAGACACGGGGTTCCGCATTGCAGGGCTTGGCACGGAAGATCATCCTGCAGATTCACAGGCTTGCTGGAAGCGTATTCAGAGTCCCACCGAAGGCGACCTAAACAGAAATCCAAAATATCAACACACATCCCGAACTTGCACAACAAAGTCAAAACTCAAAATCCTAAAACCTGCCTCGTGATGTTCAGCTGGTCAAGCTTGAAGCAGTTCTCGATGCGCGTGTCGTAGAGTTGAGTGGCATACTTGATGGTCGGGAAGGTGTACTTCGACTCATCCTAAGCAGAAAGGATTAGAATAGGGTCTCTGAGTGGGTCATATAAAGGGTGCTGGGGGTTCCAGGGTGCAGGGTCTAAGAGTTTCAGAGGGTCTAAACCCTCCAAATGGTTGTGGAAACCCTTGTGGGAGTCCTTATAGGAATCGTTAATATGCACCCTTATATTCTTATAGGCACCCCGAAATCCCCCAAAACTCGAAAACCCTTCATATAGGGGCTTTTATAATTGCCCATTATACCGTCATCACAATAAGGGGTTCCCAAAAAATAGGTAATTATTAAGGCCCCTGATCGTCTTAATGCTTGAAGTAGCCAGCACTCTACACGAACTGCTGCTGCTGCATCCCCTGAACTAAACTACCACCGAAGCCTTAGCTCCGGACCATCCGGAGCAGCAGGTGGAAGTCCATGCGATCCTGGCATTGCCAGGTCCGTTGCTTCGGAGGTTTGAAGCTTCGGGACGTTTGGGGGCTTTGGGGCTTTCAGGGGTTTACGGGGCTGTAAATGTTCAGGGCTGAGGGTTGAGGATTCTAAGGGGTTTAATTAAGGTTTTGGGTCTTTTGGTGGGATTGGGATCTTTGGGGTTCTACCTACATACATACATACGTACACACACATACATACATACATACATACATACATACACCCTTCCTCAAGGACAGTTTCAGGTGGGTAGTTACCAGGTGGGTACCCTTAAAGGAGGCCTATATAGACCTCATATAGCCCCATTACCGGCCCATTACCCTTATACGAGCCTTAGATGAGCCTTATATGGGGGTACCCACCTGTAAACTACCCACCTGAAACTGTCCTTGACTTCCTTCCAACTCTTACAAAAGCCGACAAGGCCCTTTCAGAACACAAAACGGGTAATTGCAACAATGACGACAACAACAATAGTTGTGACAATGGTAACACGAATACAACAACAATAATAGTCAGAACGGTCATACTAATTTGACAATAGTAGTAATCAAAATAGCAATACTACTATAACGTTCAGAGTAGCCACAATAGGAATACTGCCTGTAATAGCGAGAAGAAGAGCAAGAATAATAACAGCAACATAAATAAGAATGACAACAAGAATAAGAGTAAGCATAAGCCTAAGCACAAGAATAAGAATATGAACCGTGAACCATGCTAGTATAAGAAGAAAATAACAATAACAATAACAACAATAGAAACGATAATAACAACAATAACAGTACTAACAGTTTCAATAATGAAACAGCAACAACACAATTACTGGTATCATTCTTATATTAGTAGTACTAATAACCATAATATAACAGCAACAACCATCATCATCAACAATATCAGGCTCGAAGGCTCGGGGCCTCCAGGGGGCGGCCTTCGATGACGCAGTCTTTCACCAACTCCCAGGCCTGGCATGCGAGGGGGGGTGGAGTTTTTTATCGTACTGTAGTGGCCTGTTGCGAAGGCTTCCTATGGGTTTCAAGGTTTGGGGTGCTTTACGAGATTCTCCTTGGGGCGACCCCCAAAAAAATCAGGTGACTTCGGCCGAGGAGGCTGAGGCACGACCTTACTCCCAAGCTCTAAATCTGGACTCCATTGAATCCTAGACCGCAGTCAAAACCCCCGAATGCTGGACGCGAAAGAAAACGTCTGCTCAATATTATTCAGCACTGAACCGCCCTCTCGAAAAGAGCTGTTCGCCAGAGTCGGCGCCTGCGGGCTCAGACACGTCTCGCCGTTCTTGGCGAGGGGCTCTGCCTGCAGATGGTGGCGTTTGTGAGGGCCTTTTCGGGTGGGAAGGCTTCTTTGATTTGAGGTTGTGGCTGGGTGCTTTTGGTGCTTTGGGGAAGCTTCTGGGTTGCTCGGTAGGAGGGTTGGGATTGAAATTCGTCAACCCAGTTTGCTAGAACCCACTTGGGCTTGGGCTTGGGCCTCCTATGATTGATCGAGGGCTTAGCATTCCAAGCCCTCAGTGCTTTTGAAGGCCTTGTGGCCTTCGGAATTCGCCGCGTTCCCAACCCTCACACCCGAAAACTAGCTAAAATAGACCCCGGATTAATAACTCCACTTCCCTTCATAAGGGTCATAAAGGGATCCGAGTATGAAGGAAGAAGGTTTACTCATCATTGGTCTGCACAATAGGTTAGGCTGTAGTATTTAGGCAGGAGAAGAAAATAGCGAGACGAAGCGAACGAATCGTGGTTTTTCGAGACCCGCTCAAACACAACTACGGTCTACGGCTAGGGCTCGGGCCCCAATGAGGCTACACTTCTAGGCTGCCTAATGCTTAGACCAAGACGGTCAGCTCCTTCGGTACTCTTCAGCTCAACTGCCAGCGCCTTGGGCTGCGCATGGCGAGCTTAGCCCATCCTGCGCCGCTTTGCGCGTCCACCTTCAAGGTCCTGGATGCCTAGGTCTGCGCCACTTTTGGGGACAAGAAAGAGTCCCCTCAAAATCGGCCAGAACTGAGCGGTGAGTGAACCCATCTCAGCTCAATGACAAGCTATACAGCGTGGCTGGCGTCCGCCTGCAAATCTGCAGTGATCCGACGCCTTTGGCAGAACAGCTAGCATGCAGAATCGCCGGTGTGGCAGAAGGAGCAGTGAATGAAGACCCGCTGCTCTGCCGCCCAACTGAAACGACTCAAAACTCAAAAATCTCAGAATGGAGGTCGAAAGAGATGCCACTATGCGAGTGCTTCAGACACGCCTGCTGTGTAGCCTCCACCAGACGGCTGGGACCACAAACAAGCACAGCCACACGTTTCTCCGAGGCCTTCTCACAGTGTTGTCGCATCTCATCGAAAGACTTGTTGAAATCGGGCCGTTTCCCAAGAACCACCTGCTGCATCACCTGCTCGCCGATCGCCCCTCGCCGCGGTTCTTCGAGGGCCACTTCGCGTGTTAGGAAGATCTCCACCTTGGCGTCCAAGGTCTGAGCGCCGGCCTTTGGTCCTTTGACGCTCAGCCCCTCCAGCATCGCGGAGTCTGACACTGACCACAGGAGGTGAACCTTGCTGAGAGGGCGGCCGCGGGCACCCTGGTCCAACAACTCACCCCAGATGCTCCGCAGGGGCGTGACGCCGATACCACCGCCAACAAGTAGGAAGGACTTGTAGGTGCTCCCATCAATGTCCAGGCCAACGGAACCAAAGGGGCCGTCGACATAGATCGGAAGACGCACTGCGGAGCCGGAGCCACTGGCTTCCGTGTCTTTCAGGCTGCGGACAAGGCTTTTTGTCCAGCCTCCTAGAGCACGGATGTGGAAGGTCACCTGGCAGCTCTTCCCTACAATCCTACAACACACTCGTCCGTCTTAAATGACAGTCCACTTTGGGCCCCCGCAGTCCCACGCCTCCTCGTCGTGCGGGCTTGAGCTGAGACTGAAGGGGTGCCACTGCAGCCCCAGCCCCGGCACCCACACGTTGCACCATTGACCCCCTTTGTACTTGAAGCCGCCCTTTGGGAAGGAGATCTCCACCACATCTGAGGGAAGTACACGAGCCATCGCCTTATGAGTCTGAGCCTGGTTCACCCTCCCGAGCGAGCTGAGAAAAGAAAGGATCTTGTCCAAGACCCAGAGGCCTGCACCTGCCAAAGTCGTCGTGGCACCGTGTTGAGCCGCAAAGACCAAGCCGACGATGGCGGCGACGATGTGCAAGCGGTTGAAGACCTCAAAAAGGTAGCGCCTGATCCAGACCAATGCCACTAGAGTCGCAGATACCCAACAGGCAAATATCATGACACCGCTGAAGTTCCTGCCCTCACCCAGAACACTCAACGTGAACTGCTCCGTGCCGATGGCCGCATGGCCCGCCTCTACTGGAAAGCTGAGTGCAACATAGGAGTGATAGCAGGCCGCAAAGATTGCCACGACCGCAATGCACTTGTGGTAGAAGAGGGCCCGCTCGAATGGAACCCCAGTCAGCAGTGTCAGGATCGAGTTGCGGCATGCCGTCGCGTAGGTCAAGGCTCCTAGGAATGTGGCTGGGTATCCGCTCCTCTCCACGTCGCCCCACATCCTGGCACCGAACATCGTAGCAGCGCCGACGATGACGGGCAAGAACATCGCCTCCCCGAAGGTCCAGCGCGTCCCAGGCACACGGCGGTGAAGAGGCCAGGCGGCACGCCAGCGCGCCGCCCACCACAGCTCGGCAACGGGGTCCGCCAGCTTTGCCCCAGGGAGCAAATTCAGCAAAGGGCATCCGGGGCGGCAGCCCTCGTAGGCCCTCCAGGGCGAGGGACCCACACTGACCGGAGATGCTTTAGCGTCCGACATCCACGCGGCCTGACGGAGTTCGCACTGCAGGGGCATCGAGCAGACGGGCTGCGAATGTGTGCCCACATGCACCATCCCCAAGCTCTAGCTGGCCGGCTGCTGAATCCAACGATCCGGCGCAGCTGTTCTGCTGAAGATCACTGAAGGTGTCTACACATTCATGCTCCAACAGATAACAAACACAGGTCCTGAAGCATAGAAATGCGCAGCCACCGCTACAAGGAGAACACCAACAATCGAAGCTTCTCCAAGGAGTCCAGGCTTTCGGGTTCAAGGGTCTATCCACCTCTATACGTAAAGATTCGGTGCTCAGGGTTCGAAATTTGGAATTTCGGGTACAAGCTTTACTATTGAGGCCATGGGCCTTCGAGTTTTGGCTTTAGGCTATGTGCTCCTTTTGGCGCCGGGCTTGTTGAATTCCTCGCGAGTTCTTGGTTTAGTATCTAGGGCTTGCTATGAAGGCTTGGAAACCCTAAACCCCACCAAACCCCTGCACCCTAAACCCCTAAACCCTGAACCCCAAACCGCTTAACCCCCAAACCCTGAAGCCTAAACCCAAAACGAGTTTCTGCCTAAACCTCCCGGCGCCACCCTCCGGCTGAGCTTCACACGATGGAGATCTGCTCGAGCGGGGCTCCGGAGATGAGATACTCTATCCTGGCTTAGGGTTCAGGGTTTAGGGATTAGGGGGTTAGGGTTTAGGGGTTTAGGGTTTAGGGGTTTAGGAGTTTCGGGGTTTAGGGGTTCAGGGTTTCGGGGTTTAGGGTCTCGGCACTTTCTGGGCTCGAAGGGCTATTGTGGTGGGCTTTTGAGGGTTCTTTTCGAAGGCTTCTTTATGGAATCTACAATAAGGGTTCTACACGTTTTGGTGTAGGTTATGCCAAAAAAATCTGCAGGCCGCTTTACTCGTAGTGCGTCAGGCCTCCATGGTAGGTTCTGGACGCTTAAGATCCTAATACTTTAGAGTCTTATGGGCTTGGAGCTTCAAAGCTTTAAGGCTTAGGTTCAGGTCTCCGGTGTCTCAGGGCTTCGGTGCTAGCTCTGAACCCTTAGGCCCCTGAAGCGCATCTTAGGGATTTCGTGGATGGGCGCAAAGGGTGTTGTGGTTCGGGTTCAGGGTTATGGGGGCTTATCAGGGTTTAGGATCTAAGGGCCCAACTTAAATTCAACTACCAGAAGACTTCTATATGTTGGGTGTAGGGTGTCTACACATAGGGTGCAGGGCTTCAGGCTTCAGGCGGAGGGGCCACCTGGACGAGTCACGAGGAGAGATCCTAAACCCTGGACCTAAACCCCAAACTCGAAACCTTGAGCCCTGCGCTCTGAACCCTTTCTCTCAACTCATAAGGTTTGAACTTTTGTGACGACATGCGCCAGATTCTATTTCCCCGGAAGAAGGTCAGAATCTACTCGAGTCATCTACTCGACTGGTAAACGAAGATCTGGATCCCAAAGGCCCCAAACCCGTCATAGTTAAATCCCTGTACAAAGCCAGATAGAGGCTATACTCGATACTTAGAATAGGGCTTTGGGGTATATCAGATAACTTCTATATGGGAGTTTCCGAAAATAGGGGACCCTAACATAGTACCCTGATCGTTATTATAAGGACCCCCAAAATAATGTACCCCTGATCTTGGGAAACTCCCATATCATAATACCCTAATACCCGAAAAACCCTAGAACCCTAAACCCCGATACCTAATACTCTAATCCTATAACTTCAATATGAACAAAGGTGTCAAGGCCCTCCACTTCGTTTACGTCATCCCGCCTTGGGATGTGAGTCTCCGGCGGAACGATGCCACCCACCTGCGAATGCAAGGCTTAATATGGGGTTCAGGGTTTAGGGTTTAGGACTTGGGGGTTTAGGATTTGGGGTTTGGGGTTTTATGGGTTCAGGGTTTAGGGGCCTTAAACGCTAGCAATAGTAGCTGATTCAGGCACTCTAACTTCAAACATACCGAAAAACATTACGCTACTTGTGATGGCCATATATGAATTTGCCCAAGGATTGTAGGGATCTGAAAGAGTAGTTTCGGGAGTTGGATTTGACATCAGGTTTTCTGGGTGGTGTTGATAGGTTCAGGCTATGCGTTTCGGGTTTGGTGTGTAGATTCTAGGGTTAAACGTTTGGGGCTGAAGGCTTGAAGGGTTTTAGGACCCAGCCCGTGGGCTGAAGTTGTAGGACTTTGGCGTCTTGCTTTTCGGCTCAAGATTCAGGAGTACTTGTAGCATTGGCAGCACGATACAAGTGGAGCCATGAATACACTGTCTCTACAGTTGCCCTGACTACAGCACTACCACCAGTCTGTTCGACCCCTCCACCCGATATCCCACGTAGCGGGCAGAAGGAGCCGTTAAACCCCTAAAGCCCGACACATTGACCCAGCCCTATACTACACGCTAAAGCAGGTGGCCTGCAGGATGCTAATCTCACCACAGCCGACGCCGATGTGCAGGCACAGCCGCACATCATCAACACCTGGCCCAGGGAAGCAAGAACAGGTTGCACAACTCTAACCTCGGACAACAAGACAAAGAGTGATATCTATGACAACGGAATCATGCAATACAGTTAGCAGCTAGCAGGAGCGAAACCTTAACACTAACTTAACGACCCCAACAAGAGGAATCAGACATAAGATCGACAACAAGGATTCCAGTAACTGGTATCGCCATGATCAGCATCGCCATCGTCACCAACACCGGAATCATAATCAGGATGATTCCAATCACCGTGCATGGACTGTTATGATGGTCATTTTAAGCAGTCATATGAGTATTCATCTTCACACGACAGATACAAAACCGACATGAACACTAACGAACCTGGAAATCGGAACTGCAACAGCAGCACTTGAAGCAAGAACGACATGTGACACAACAGCAATGACAGCAATTCAGAGAAACGATCAGCTAACATGAGTACTGACACTGCCCAACACATTCCTCACAAACACTGGAGCTCCAGGTCAGACAATCTAACACCACAACCACCCCCAGCAGCACGACCCCGGCCTCCCGCCCCCCCCTGCCAGCCCGCCCCGCTGCCGCAGCCACCGCCAGAAACACAAAGCGACGACGACAAGGATCACAACAAAAACCGGAAAGAAGAAGAAGAAGAAAGAAGACGAACAAGAGCAACAAGAACAAGACCAACACCGATACGAATACGGCGACGATGACACACGCGCATGTCTAGCTTTTCACTGGAAGTCCAAACGGAAAGGATCCAGATAGCACCAGACATCAACCGGTCCAGGCACTGGGATTTAGGATTTAAGAAAGGGGTACCCGCCTGTCTCGAACATGTGCAGCCTCTTGTGGATCTCAATGCAGCAAGCAGACCTCGGCTTAGCGGTCTCAGAACATGAAGCAAGTTTAGGACCGTGTAGGACTTGGGATCAAGTCTGGGGTTTTGTTACTGAAGTTCAAGGCACTTGTGATTTAAGCATGGGCTTTTGGCTTCTTGCTCCCTGGACCCAATATCCTGAATCCTAAACCCTTGGGCCCCAAAATCCCCATAATCCCTCACGAACTCCGGTAAAACCCTTCAGAGCCAGTCAGAGCCAGTACACCGAGACCTCACACACCTAGCAAAAGCACCCTCATGTCAGGAACTCCGGAGACTGAGGATTGAGGTTTGAGAGTTTAGGATTTAGCGCTTAAGGTTTAGGGAAGAGGGCTTTAAGGAATAAGGAGCTATGGTAGCAAATGTTAAGCTTGCGCCATTATAATAACTTGAGCTACCCCTTGCTATGAAACTAGGGGTTACCCTCACCAAATCTTGAAACGACCCTGATAAACCCCTGACAGCACCTTGAAGAAACCTTCTGAACCCCTGTAAAACCGTATGGACTACCATTGGAACCGTACAAAACCCCTGTTGTGGCAGCGGCACCTAGAACCCTGAATCGCTGGAAATAGTATTCCCTGAAGCCGCTGTATACTGTAGTATCCCCAAATCTTGTTATAATTCTGAAAGCCCCAAGTCTAAACCCTATTCAAACCCCGTAAAACTCTCTTTAAAAACCCTATAGAGACCCCTGTGAGCTCCTTGAACAGAGAGAGTCCACTTAAAGGAGGAGCCCTTCAAGTAACCAGTACAATCAACCCTAGCAACCTGATAGGAACCTTCAAGGAACCTATAGGAACCTTAATAATTAGAATAGGGTTTTGGGGCACATTATACTCCAATTATAATAAAGAAACCAGAAAATAATATTGGTGATTATTTAGGCCCCTACATTATATCCTTATAATAGCCCTTATGGTAGCCCTTATAGACCCCTTTAAAGGAACCCTATTCTAATAGTATTGGTAGTTGTTTTTAATTAAGCCCCTATATAGTCCTTGAAAGAAGCCTTAAAGGAACACTCAACCCTAAACCCTAAACCGTAAACCCTAAACCCTAAACCACTTAAAGGAACACCCGGAAGGCGCAGAGAGAGACCCAGGGCTCCCCGCGCTCGGAGGACGGCCGTTGCCATGGGGCCTGCGCGAGCAATCTGAAGTTGTTCCATACACATCGATATCCGACCCATATATCTATATCTACATATATGCTTGGATTGTACTATTAGTTACATCGTCTGCAAACATATAAGATATACGTATACATGTGTACATGTGTACATATATATATATATATACGTATACATATACATACTATACACACATACATGCGTGCGGAATAGGTAAGTTATACGCTATACATACCTTTCATTTATGGTTTAGGCCTTAGGGTCTAAATCTATGGTTTAGGGATGAGTAGATCTAGGGATAGATAGACAGATGGGCTGGCCTGAGCCGACAGCCAACCAGTGCCTGATTGTAATGCAACGCTGGGTTCTTCTTGAAAACCGTAGCTCAATGTATACGACAATGAAGACTCATGGCAAATAACGTGGCTTCACGATGTTTCAGTCGTATAATTCTAAGCCCGATACCCCTCATCCCAAACCCAGTTCTTTCTCAAACCAGACATGCTGAACAAAGGCCCAAACTGCAAAACCCTGCAACCGTTATAGTAAACCCTTAAAGGCACCCGCATTGCAACCCTTATTGCCTTATTCGAACCCTTTAAAACAAGCCCTTGAAGGAACCCAGGCGCACCGAGATCAGCGAGGCCAAAGCTTCCGTGCGGTGGCACAATGCCTCGAGCAGGAAGTGGAACGTTTTTTCAGGGCTTCTTTAAGGGCTTCTTTTAATGGATCCTACAAGGGTTTCGGGTGTAAGGTTCCGTTAAGGGCTGTTGTAACAGTTACTTCAGGGTTGCTACCCGGGTGACTACAAGCGTTACTTCAAACATGACTCTGACGGTTCCTATAACGGTTTAGAGGTTTAGGTCTTTATTAGGGTTTACGCACTTAGGGTTTAGGGTCCTGTTAGGTCTCAAGAGTTCAGCTTTAGAGTCTATAGAGGTTTGACGGTTCTCATGCTTCAAGACGTCAGGGTTGACCGGATGCATCGGCTGTGTTTGTAAGGTTTGTGGGCTTTTTGGCTTTGGTGTGTAGGCGTTGAGGCTCAGGGGCTCAGTCAGGGTATGAGGGTCTAATGTTTGGGCTCAGGCTAGACCACGGCAAAACAGAGAAAACATCTTTTGTGGGTCCAAGCGGCCATTAAAGCTGGAAGTTTTGGTGTCGTCGACGGAGGGAAAGTATATCGTCCTTCGTTTCCGACAGCTGTGCTCGCAAGCAAAGCGCATGCGCTCACACGGTCTGTGACTGCACTCAACCCTGGAACCCCAACTAAGCTCCAGAACCTCAACCGCAAGACCCTCAAATACCCTCAACCAGAAACCTTTCAAGTAACCGTTATACCAACCTTTACTGTATGCCTTCCAGCACCCCGTCTGGTAACCCCTATATAAGCAGACCAAGGTTCAGTGCATCTCCACTGAACTTGATGGTGTCTCCACGGTATGCATTGATGAGGTCTATCAGCGGTGTAAAGAAGGCCTCAGCTGCACAAGCTCTATGACGGTTGAGGAGGGTTGCTATAAGAGCTACTATAAGGGTTACCGTGCGGGTTCTAAACTCAGGGTGGAGCGTCCAGTTTAGGGCCTTTGAATTTCGGGGAGTAGCTGATTAGGCTGCAGGATTTAATGTTTAGGGTTTCGGGATGGGGGTTCCTGCTGGGAGAGCATACACCTACACCCCCTTGCGTAAACTCCAACAGCGGAACCCCGAAATCCCCCATTGGGCCCAGCCTTCCAACCCATCCTCATCATAATCGTCGTCATCATCACCATGGCCATAGTCATCAGCAGTCATACGCCGAGTCAGGGTCACAGATATACTTATAGCTCCCGGAACCTAAAACTCTAAAACCTAAACCACTATAGTCGTACTCTAATTCAAACCTCCACGTTCGGTGCTCTTTGAGGCCCGAGCTGTCAGGCACTGAGATAGAAGCTCGGCACCTAAGCTCGAAAGGCTTTCGGGTTCATCAAGTTTTGGTTGTAGAATCTTAGGGTTTCAGAACCCTAAACCCTAAACCTGCATTAGACAATCTATGCCGGAAAGCTGTTGGCTGGCAGAGGTCGCATGATCCTCTGGACATGGCAGTAAAGAAAGCGGCAAGTCCGCTGGAAGCCCTGAAGGACCCCAGCTCTACGACTTCGGGCATGGGAACAGGAAGCTTCTCCCGCGCAGGGATGCAGACTTTATTGACAATTTTGTCTACGACCTCACAAACAGCCCTCAAACATCGCAAAGGCTTTGGCGGACCCCTCAGAAAGTATGACACACGTCTGGTGCAAAGAGTTGCCCGGGTCCGTTTCTGTCATGTTCTGCAGTGTACAGCTGAGCATCCCGCCGTTGCTCTTCTTCGCTAACTTCTCAGTGAGGGCTGTGAAGCCACTGGCATCGGAAAAAACGACACCTCAGAGGGGAGTTCGGGTGTCAGAAGACCGGAGACTGCACGCATCGAGAAGCGCCTCCAGACCCCTTGTGGATCACAATCTGCTTCTCGTCGAGGTTCCCTTCAAAGAAGGCCTCTCAGAAAGATCAGCGACTACTTGAATATGACTTGCCTGCTGAACATCATCATCAATGTCATGAATGTTCAGTAGGTTCATAAACATCTCTATGCTCACCTTTTGTTTTTGCAATCTACCATGATTTAGACTGTGTACAGTAAGTATTTCAATATATGCTCTTTACCGATAGATTCTGAGAACTCTACAATGGTGGTCGCTAAGAATACTTGACCCCCATAACTATGATGTAATACAGCCAGTCTGAATGGTACTACTTGCTATCAACAGTACTAAGCCTGCGCCCTGCAGCCCTGAAGCCTAAACCTAAACCAAAACCATAGCCATAAAATGGACCCCAGACCTTGGCCCTGAACCCCAGACCCCGAACCCGAAGCCCTAAACCCGCTGTCCAACATTGTAATATAGCGGCCTTAATGGTTAGAATAGGGTTTTGGGGCCCATTATACTATACGTATAACAGCGAACCCCCAAAATAATATTAGTAATTATTTACACCCCTATATTAGCAGGGTCCCGCTTGAAGCCTTGCCTGCTGTAGGATGAAGGGCACAAAGGCCAGGGCTCCGTTCAGCGTCTGGGTGTTCTGATCCTGCAGAGGGGTTTAGGGTTGAGGGTGGGGTTTGGGATGAATGGCAACAGGCGAACAGAGCTGTGAAGACCGCGCTTCCTTACACGGTTGGAACGCTAGGGCCAGTGCGTTCAACCAGTTTTTGACGCTGT